>CAVWJK010000003.1:0-1938098 GCA_963755475.1 uncultured Solirubrobacteraceae bacterium | reverse complement strand
GCCTGCTGGTGCTCGACGGCGACGGCAGCGTCGTGTGCGTCAACGACGAGGCCGCGCGTCTGATCGACGAGGCGGGCCTAGCCGCGGTGGGTCTGACGTGCTGTGAGCTGCTCGGCTGCCGGCAGCCGGGCACGGCGCTGGCGTGGTGCATGCGTGACCGAGCTCGCGCTCGGCGAGGCAGGCGCGGTTGCCTGAGGTTCGCGTGGACATCGGCTGCCCGCAGGGTCCGGTACGCCGTGTGGGTGGCGGCGGGCAGGATCGGCGAGCGGGGACTGCCGCGTGGTGTTGCAGCTGCGGCCGGGCATTGCCGGCGACAGGCGCCGGCGGACGGCCCCGCGACTGGGTGGCGGGAGGGCCGAGGCTGCGCATATGCTGCCTGGGTAGGACGGTGGTGGAAACGGCCGAGGGTCCGATGGGCGGGGCGTGGCTCGAGCAGCGCACGGGCCAGCTGCTGAAGTACCTGGTGGCCGAGCGCAGGCGCGCGGTGGCGGTGGACGAGATCGGCGAGAGCATCTGGCCGGGAGCCGACTATGCGGTGGGCGCCAACGTGCGCTACTACATCCACGCGCTGAGGCGCAAGCTCGAGCCGCAGCGCGCAGCGCGCGAGCCGTCGGTGCTCATCCTGGCGCGCTCGGGCACCTACCGGCTGAGCCTCGAGGAGGTGGAGGTGGACGCCGACCTGTTCGAGGCCCACCTGAGCGTTGGCCTGGCGGCGGCCAGGGCCGACCCCCAGCGTGCCGCCGAGGAGCTCGAGCGCGGGCTGGCGCTCTATCACGGCGACTTCATGGCCGACCTGCCCTACGCCGAATGGGCGATGCACGAGCGTCACCGTCTGCACGACCTCGCCTGCATGGGCCTGCGCAGCCTGGCGGATATACGTATGGAGCAGCGCGTGATCGACGGCGCGGCTCGCTGCCTGGAGCGCCTGGCGATCCTGCAGCCCTACGACGAAGACGTGCACAGGCGCCTGATGGAACTCGATCTCATGCAGGGACGCCGAAGCGATGTAGTGCGACGCTACGAGACGCTGCGCACTAGGATTCGGCATACCTTCGGCCATGACCCGAATTTCACGCCAGCCGACCTCGCCCGCGCGAGGCAATAACAGTCACCGCGCGCTACCGCGAGCGTGTAAACCAGCCTTTTTTGGTCCCCTCGGCGGGTCTCCCGGCGTGAGCGCCGGCGCGCCCGGGCCGTTGAAGGAGAGTGTGCCATCATCCGATCGAGGCCGGGCGTGAGTGGGCAGGCAGGCCCAAGCAAGGGCGCTTCGGCCGAGCAGCAGCGCGAGCCGCAAGGGGACCGCAGCGTGACCCTGCGCATGGATGGCTTCGCGTGGGAGGCGATCGAGCAGCAGTGCGACGGCCTGGGCGTGTCGGTGGAGGACTTCATCGCCTTCTCGGCCCTGTACTACCTCGCAGACATCGACAGCGGCCGCGTGGCGCGGCAGATCGCCAGGAGCCCCTACCCGGGGACCTCCTGAGCTTCGGCGCTCGCGCCGGAGGCCCCGACGATGCCTTTGCGCGTCCGCGAGCCGGAGGTGGCGGGCGCGGCGCCGCGGCTTCTCAGCTCGGCGGTCAGCGCGCGGCGGCCGCGGTGGTGCAGCCCGTGCACGGACCCCTCCGAGCGCCCGGTGTGTTGCGCGATCTCGGTGGGCGACAGGCCGGCGATGTGGCGCAGGACGAGCACCTCGCGCTGGTCGTGCGGGAGCTTGGCCGAGGGCCTCGCGCAGATCGCTCATGCGCTCGCTGCCGAGCTGCTCGACGGCGCTGTCGTCGCTGCCGCGCACCTCCTCGACGGGGATGGCGCGCTGACGGCGGATGTGGTCGACGGCGACGTTGCGCGACACCCGCAGGATCCAGGCGAAGAACGGCACGTCGCGCTCCTCGTACTTGCCGATCACGTGGATCAGCTTGGCGAAGACGTGCTGGGTGATGTCTTCGGCCTCGTGCTGGTCGTGCACGATGCTGCGCACGTACCCGCAGACGTTGTCTGCGTAGCGCGCGTACAGGAAGCCAAGGGCCTCACGATCTCCCTGCTGGGCCGCTTGACGGCACGCGAGACGAGCGCGCTCGTGGCGATCTCGTCGCGCCCTGTGGCGCCGTGCAGCGACGTAGGCCGCGACGACGCAATGACCGACCGGTCTACCGCAGCGGCCAGTGAGCCGCTCCCGATCTGATGTAATCCCCATTGTACCCTCCCTGGTATACGCCAAAAAAGCACCTGGGAAGCTAGGCCAAAGCTGTTGTGCTGCTGTTTGTGAATGACCGTTTAGATTCCTGTTAGACAGGCCATATTAGCGACCTTCCTGTGAAGGTAGCGCAACATTCCGCTGCACCAAACTACATATCAAACAGGTGTCGCAAATAGGGCTCTGAGAGCGGCTTGCCGAGGCGCCCAGCAGTGGCCAATTTGCGGTGATTGGCCATGCACCCCTCAAGCGCCTGCTGGCAGCGGACGAAATGCGAGACAAATGTCAAAAAGTTGGCTCTGTCCCACCGAGCAGGACCGCGGCCGCATAGTCGACGCAAACGCGCGCGTGCGCATGATTCGCAAGTTCGGCTCGGGCGCGGTGGGCGTGGCGCTGGTGGCGTGCGCGCCGTGGCTTGGCTGGTGGACGCTGATCCTGTTCTCGCTGTCGGCGCTGAACTTCCTCAGCATCGATCGCAGGATGGCCCGCAGCGAGCACCCCGAGCGGGTGAGCATGCGGGCGATCATCGTGACCGAGGCTCTGATCGCGTCCGGCGTGGTGCTCAGCGGCGGGCCGCACAGCCCGGCGCTGATGTGGCTGGTCCTGCCGGCGGGTATGGTGGCTGCGCGCTTTCGCCCGCAGGTGGTGCTGGCGGGCATGGCGGTCACGGTCGCTGTCATCCTCGTCGTGACCTTCGGCGTGGACCTCCATGCGACCCTCCACGACCCGGTGCCGGTGATCACGACCCTGGCCCTGCTGGTGGCCAGCGTGTCGATCGTGTGGGCGATCGAGGCGGGCGAGCTGCACCAGCGCGGCGAAGCGACGCTCGATCCCCTCACCGGCCTGGCCAACCGCCGCCAGCTGTCAGAGGACCTGGCATCGGTGTGGCGCAAGGCCACACCCGAGCACCCGGTGCGCCTGCTGACGTTCGACCTGGACGGCTTCAAGGCCTACAACGACACGTTCGGCCACCCCGGCGGAGACTCGCTGCTCAGGCGCCTGGCGCAGTCGTTCAAGGCGGCGGTGGGCGACTACGGGCGCGCGTATCGCCTCGGCGGCGACGAGTTCTGTGCGCTGCTGTGGGGCGACTGCGGCCAACAGATGGTGAGCTCGTGCCTGCAGGCGCTCAGCGCGGAGGGCAAGGGCTTTTCGATCCGCAGCTCGTTCGGGTCGGTATGGCGCCACAGGAGACCGTGGATCCCGACCATGCCCTGCAGCTGGCCGACAAGCGCATGTACTCCTACAAGGACGTCGGGCCGCGCGAGCGCGAGCAACCAGACGCGCGACCTGGCGCTGCAGGTGGTGGCGGTGCATGAGCCCGAGCTGCACAAGCACGCCGAGCACGTGGCCGAACTTACAGAAGGCGTCGCTCGCCGCCTGGGCCTGTCAGAGCAGCAGCAGCTGGAGGTGGTGCGCGCGGCCGAGCTGCACGACATCGGCAAGGTGGCGATCCCGTTTGAGATCCTGCACAAGGCGGGCCCGCTGGACGAGCACGAGTGGGCGCTGATGGCGCGCCACCCCACGATCGGCGCGCGCGTGCTCAGCGCTGCCCCGGCGCTGACGGGGGTTGCGGAGATTGTCAGCTCGACGCACGAGCGCTACGACGGCACGGGCTATCCGCTTGGGCTTGCCGGCGAGGAGATCCCCCTGGCGGCCAGGATCGTGTTCGTGTGCGACTCCTACGACGCGATGATCTCCAGGTGCCCGTACGGCCAGTCAAAGAGCGAGGACGAGGCGCTGGCCGAACTGCGCAGGTGCGCGGGCAGCCAGTTCGACCCGCGTGTGGTGGAGGCGTTCCTGGCCGAGCACGGCTCGCGCCAGACCGACCGAGCGCGGCGCGAGGGCTCACCGAGCGCAGCGCAGGGCGATGAGCCGGTGGGAGCGACGGCGGTCGACGGCGCGGCGATCAACGGCGCGACCGGCAACGGCTCGCCGGCGGACCCGGAGATCGCCGAACGCGCGCTGGCGGGTAACGGCGCGGCGGCCGACGGTGCGAGGGTTCACGCAAGCGCCAACGGCGCCCCTGCGGGCGTTTGACGAGCGGGCACCGGTGCCCACCGCCGGCGACCACACCGGAGGGCCGTTACGGTCGCTGCTCGCCCTCTTGCTGCATCGGATCCAGGGAGTCGACCCAGGCGGTGATCGCGTGGATCACGCGGGCGGAGGTCTCAAGCTGAAACATGACCGCGCGGCGGAGGTTGGACACGGTCAGTTCGACGTAGACGTGCTGGGCCGAGTTGCGCACCTCGCGCTGGATGGCGAGCGCCTCCTCGGCATTTGCGGACAGGACCTTCAGCTCGCGCAGCGTCTCCACTGGTGACTGGCTCGCATCGACGTTCACGGCATGCAGTCGTCTGCCAAGCTTGACGCTGAGGGTGATCAGATCCATCAGCAGCATGTAGGTCTTCTCGAAGCTCGACAGCACGTTGTCGGCTCGATTGCGCTCCAGCGGACTATCCGAGTGCCACGCCGCCGAGAAAGCCGACTCGTCGAAATCGGGCCGAAACTGTGAGACCGCCGCCTCCAGTTGCTCGACGCGACGGCGAAGTGCATCGAGGGTCTCGTCGTAGCTCTGGCGCAACTGCTCGACGCTGCGCTCGGGCCTGTCGGGACTCACCGGGATGCTCCGGCTTGCTTTGCGAAAATCGCGGTAGCCTGGCGAGCGCGCCGTCTACGCAGCTGCCGATCGCGTCTCGCCCGAGCGCGTATGCGCTCGTCCTGTGCGCGGAGATCCTGCCAGCGCGCGTCACGGTCGACCAGAACACGCCCGTCACGCAGGATCTCGAGCATCAGCGAGGGGCGTCGCCACGCATCCTCCAGTGCCACGACCTCCAAGGCCATTCCGGTGCGGCCTCGCAGGCGCTCGGTCAGGGCGACCTGAGGCTGCAAGCCGGGATCGCGCAGCGCGACCAGCAAGTCGAGGTCGGACGCGTCGTCGTCGTCGCCGCGGGCGACCGAGCCGAACACGACCGCCATCGACACGTTGGGCTCGGTGCGCAGCGCGCTGCGCAGGCGGCTGAGCGTTTGCCAGTGACTACGCAGATACATGCGCTCATCGAGCGGCAACTCGAGTCGGTAGGGCGTGACCCGCGTGCCACGCAACGTGCCGAGCGCCCACGCGCGCCTGAGCGTCCGCTCGTTGACGTTCAGGTTGTCGGCCATCTCCTGGAGCTTGGCGCTCATGTGTCCAGTTTACTATGGTTGTGCGTCCAGATTGGCTTGTGGGTGACGGGCGCCAAGGCGTACTTGACGCCAGCGCTCGCGCGTCGTGCCATGCGCCGATAGCCTCTGTCGTCGTGGAGGACGGTGCGCGACCCAGGGTGAGGCTGCGCCAGGCGGTGCTGGCGGCGGCCGAGCTCGAGCCGACGGCCGTGGCGCTTCGCTCGGCGCTGAACCTGGGCGAGCCGTTTCGCGACCCGGGTGTGGGCGCGTTCGGGCTGAGCAACACGGTGTTCGCGCTGGGCGACTGCTTCATCGAGATCGTCAGTCCCACGCGGGCCGACACGGCGGCGGGGCGCTACCTGACGCGCCACGGCGGCGACGGCGGCTACATGGTTATCTTCGACCTCCAGGACGCCGAGGGCGCCCGCTCGCGCGCTGCGGACCTTGGGGTGCGGACGGTCTGGCAGATCGCGCTGCCCGACATCTCCGCCACCCACCTGCACCCAGCGGACATGCGCGGCGCGATCGTGTCGTTGGATAGCTCCCAGCCGTATGGCAGCTGGCGCTGGGGCGGCCCGCAGTGGACGGCCCGGATCGGGCAGGGCGCGCCCGGACACCTGGCGGGGGTGACGATCGCCGTGGCCGATCCCGATGCGGTGGCGGCGCCCTGGGGCGAGGTGCTGGGCGTGCCTGTCGGTGGCGGTCAGGACGGACCCGTCCTGTCCCTGGATGGCGGCGAGGTGCGCTTCGCGCGTGCCGAGGACGAGCGCGAGCAGGGACTCAGCGAGATCGCGCTAGAGCTTCCGGCCGACGTGCGCGACGGTCGCGACACGCTGGCGCTCGGCGGCGTACACCTGCGCCTGAGCGACCTGGCCTAGCGTCTCGGGCGCTGTATCGAGCTCAGGCGCCGAGCGCAGCAAAGCGCGGCTCGCGCCGCTCGAGGAAGCTGTTGACTCCCTCGACGAAGTCAGGTTCGCTGAACGAGCGCAGCATCAGCCGGTCGGCCTCGTGCAGCGCATCAGACAGGTTGCGCTGCAGGTCGCTGTGGACCTGGCGCTTGATCGTGGCGAGGCTCGCGGGCGAGCAGTTGACGACGAGCTCGCGCGCGTAGGCGAGCGCCTCGTCGAGCACCCGCTCGCGCGGCAGCGAGCGGTTGACCAACCCCATCGCCGCTGCCTCGCGGCCGAGTACCACGCGCGCAGACAACAGCAGGTCGAGCGCGTGCGCAGGGCCCACCAGCCGGGGCAGAATCCAGGAGATCCCGTGCTCGGCCACCAGGCCGCGGCGGGCAAAAGCGGTGGTCAGCTTGGCGTCGTCTGCGGCGAAGCGCAGGTCGCACATGAGCGCCTGCACGAGGCCGATGCCGGCGCACGCGCCGTTGACGGCGGCGATGATCGGCTTGGGGATCGATAGGGGAAACGTCTGGGCGCGGCGTTCGGCGTCGGCGTGCCCATTACCGTGGTCGTGCTCATGTGCCTGGCCCGGCGCGCTGCCGTTGCCAAGCGCCTGCAGGTCCTGCATGTCTGCGCCCGCGCAAAAGGCCCTACCGGCGCCCGTGACCACGATCGCACGCACGTGCGAGTCGCGCGCGCACTGCTCGAGCGCCGAGAAGTACTCGTCCTCCATGGCGGCCGTCCAGGCGTTCATCCTGCCTGGTCGGTTGAGGGTCAGCAACGCAACGCCCTCGTCCACGTCTTTCAAGAGAAATTCGCCCATGTCCCGCTGCCTCCCGCTCGCGCCACCGTGTCAGCTTGAGCCTAGCGGGGAAGTGCAGGGCGTGGGCAGACTGCGCCCTAGCATTGGACGCTGTGCTGACCTGTAGGTGACGCTGTGCTGGCCTGCAGGTGCCATCTGTCCATCTGATCTGGGAGGTGCGGACGTGAAGATCGCAATCATCGGCGCGGGCAACATCGGGGGGACCCTCACCCGTCGCCTGACAGCGCTTGGACATGACGTGTCGGTGGCCAACTCGCGTGGCCCTGACACGCTCGCGGATCTCGTCGCCGAGACGGGCGCACGCGCGGTGACCGTCAGCGAGGCTCCCGATGGTGCGCAGCTGGTGATCGTGACGATCCCCGAGAAGCGCATCCCCGAGCTACCTGACGATCTATTTGCGCCCGCGACAGCGGATGCGGTGGTGGTGGACACCGGCAACTACTACCCGCGCCAGCGCGACGGGAGCATCGCGGCGATCGAGCAGGGCACGCCTGAGAGCCGCTGGGTGGAGGAGCAGTTGGGCCACCCCGTGGTCAAGGCGTTCAACAACATCTATGCAGAACACCTGCTCGAGCACGGCCGCCCGGCGGGCAGCGAGGGGCGCATCGCGCTGCCGGTGGCGGGCGACGACCAGGTGGCCAAGGACGTGGTGCTGGCGCTGGTGGACGAACTCGGCTTTGACCCGGTGGATGCGGGCGGCCTTGACGACTCCTGGCGCCAGCAGCCCGGCACCCCGGTCTACGGGACAGACTTCGACGCGGAGGGGGTGCGCCAAGCACTCGCGCAGGCCAGCAGGGATCGTCCGGCGGAGTTCACCGCGACCGCCACGACATAACGTCGTCGTCGTCGACGTGGCGAAGGCGGCGGGCAGGCGTATGCTCAGCTCATGACGCTCGCCCGACTGCTTGCTCGCGACGGTGCCGGCCTGCTGGCGGGCGGGCGTGTGCATCCTGCAGTGCAATCGACGATCAACAGCCGTCGCGGCGGAGGCGGAACGCTTGACGCGGGCGCGCGCGCCCGCATGGAGCCGCTGGTGGGGCCCACTGAGGATGTGCGCGTGCACAGCGACGCCATGGCCGACGCGCTCGCGCGGTCGGTCCAGGCGCGGGCGTTCACCACCGGGCGCGACGTGTTCTTCGCGCGTGGCGAGTACCGTCCGGGCACGCCCGACGGAGATCGACTGATCGCGCACGAGCTCGCGCACGTCTCACAACAGCGCGGTGCTCCGATGGGAGGCACGCTCACGGTCACCGACCCCGGCGACTCGTTCGAGCGCGAGGCTGAGCGGGTGGCACACGAATCGGCAGGTTGAGCCTTGCCGCTGCGCTTCGTCGACCTCGACGCGCGCATCCGCGAGGGCGTCGGGCAGGTGGCCGCCGCGGAAGCTGATCCCCGCGACCCGCTGGCTGGCCTGTACGTCAGCGATGAGCAGGCCTTGTCGCTTGCCGCCGACGATCCCCCCGCCCACGTCGATGAGCGCCTCGCGCAGCTCGCCCGGTTGCTCGGCCTGGACGAGCTCGAGCAGGCCGTGCTGGCGGTCTGCGCCGCGCCGGAGGTGAGCTGGCGCTACGGCCGGCTGTACGGCTACCTGCACGACGACATGACGCGCCAGCTGGCCTCCCCGCGCCTGGCTGGCGCCCTGCTCGCGGGCGGCACGGTCGCGGGCGAGGACGTGCTGCGCTGCCTGGCCGCCGAGGGCACGCTGCGCCGCAGCGGCGCGGTGACCATGCTCGAGGAGCCGCGCCTGGCGCTCGCCGAGCGGCCGCTGAAGTGCGCCGACCTAATCGCGGCCGCGCTCATCGGTGCAGGGCTCGCCGACAGCCGCCCAGCGATGTGCGAGGTGGTCTCGGTGCCCTCGCTTGCGCCCGCCGCTGCCCCGGTGATCGACGAGCTGCGCGGCGCGCTCGCCGCCGGCAGTGAGCTCACCCTGGCGCTCGCCGGTCAGGACGCGCCCGCCGCGCTGGCGTTCGCCCTGGGGCGGGAGCTGCTGCTCGCCTCGGCCGCCGGCCTGGTGGATGCGACGGCGCTGGCAGGCGCGCGCCTGGCGGCCATCCTGTGCGGGCGGGTGCTCGCGTTCTGCGGGCTCGAGCGCCTGCAGCCGGCGCAACGGGACGCCGCGCTTGCGCTGCTGGACGCAGAGTCCGAGCGGACGCTCGTGTGCATCGAGTCCGCCGACGACGGTGCCGTTCTCGGTGGGCGCCCTGCACTGCTGGTGCGCATCCCTGCGCTCGGTCTGCCCGAGCGCCGCGCAGCCTGGTCTGCGTTTGCGCAGGGCGGCGACGTGGGCGATGTGGCGGTCAAGTTCCGCTTGTCGCTGACCCAGATCGAGCACGCGGCCGCCATCGCTCGCGCGAGTGCTCGAGCCCGCGGCGCAGATGTCCCGGATGCCCGCGACCTCGACGGCGGCGCGCGCCGCGCTTCGCGCCACGGCCTGGCCGGGCTGGCCAGCCGGGTCGACGGACAGGGCGGCTGGGACGGCCTGGTCGTGCCCGAGCGCGCCCTGCGCTCGCTGCGCACGATCTCCGCCTTCCTGCGCCACCGCGACAGCGTGCTCTGGAGTGGGGCTGCGGCGGCGCGCCGTCGTCGGCGGCGGGGCTGAGCGTCCTGTTCGCCGGCGAGTCGGGCACCGGCAAGACGATGGCCGCGCAGGTCCTCGCCGCGCGAGCTCGGGCTCGACCTCTACCGGATCGACCTGGCGACGGTCGTCAGCAAGTACATCGGCGAGACCGAGAAGAACCTCGACCGCGATCTTCGCCGCCGCCGACGAGCGCCAACGCGATCCTGTTGTTCGACGAGGCCGACGCGCTGTTCGGCAAGCGCTCGGAGGTGCGCGACGCCCACGACCGCTACGCCAACATCGAGGTCGCCTACCTGCTCCAGCGGATGGAGGCCTACCCGGGCGTCGGCGATCCTCACCACCAACCTGCGCCAGAACATCGACGACGCGCTTCCTGCGCCGGCTGGACTTCGTGATCGACTTCCCCTTCCCCGAGCCCGACGACCGCGAGCGCCTCTGGCGCGGCTGCTGCCCGCGCATGCGGCGCTCGAGGCAGATCGACGTCGCCGTTCCTCGCCACCCAGTTCAAGCTCTCGGGCGGCGCGATCCGCAACTGCTCGCTGGCCGGCGCGTTCCTCGCCGCCGACGAGGGCCGTCCGCTGGGCATGCAGCACCTCGTGCGCGCGGTCGCGCTGGAGTACGGCAAGCTCGGTCGCCTCACGCTCGAGTCCGACTTCGAGCGCTTCTACGACATCGCCCGCACGGCCGGTCCCAGCGCGGCCTGATCCGAAGGGGCACGCGGCCTGCCCGCTTGGCTGCCCTGTTGGCGGGCCAGGGCGCCCGCAAGCGGGCCGCGCACGTGCTGAGCTTGGGCCGTGCAGCTCACCACCGGCGTGTCGCTGAACACCTCGCTGGCCGATCTCGACGAGGCGCTCGCCGCGCTTCTTCGCCGCGAGCTCGCCCAGGTGGGCTTCCCCGCAGTGGCCGTCGCCTTCGAGGCACCCGACCGCGCGTGGGGGGCCACCGTCACGCGGCCCACGCTCAACCTGTTCCTGTACGACCTGCGTGAGAACACCCAGCGACGCCGTTCGCAGTGGGACCGCGGCGAAGCGGACGGGCGGCGCACCGAAACGCGACCGCCGCTGTGGCTGGACGCGTCATACACGCTCACCGCCTGGTCGCGCGCGGTCGAGGACGAGCATCGCCTGCTGTCGCAGGCGATCGCCGCGCTGCACGCCTACCCGGAGCTGCCCGCCGACGTGCTGCCAGGCGCGCTCGCGCGTGCGCTCGAGCAGGTGGGGCCGCTGCGCACCCGCGTAGGCGACCCCGCGCTGGACGCCAGCGCCGACTTCTGGACGGCGGTCGGCGGGCCCTACAAGGTGTCCTTCCACTACATCGTCACCGTCCCCTTCCCATCCGGGGTGGTCCTGCACCGCGGGCCGCCCGTGCGCTCCACCCAGCTGCGCCTCCGCGATCGCTTCCGTGCAGCGGACTAGCGGACGTCGGTGCAGCGATCGCTGCCCGCACAGCTGCCCACTCTCCCCTGGCGCGGTCGTCGCGCAGGGCGCATCGTGTCGAGCATGGACAATGCCACGCACGAGACGAGCATGGACAACGCCACGCGCGAGCAGACCCTGCGCCCGCCGCGCGTGCTGCTCGCCCGGCTCAGCCCGGTCGCCGCGGTCGGCATGCGCCGGATGCTCAGCGACGAAGGCGTGGAGATAGTCGGCGAGGAGGCCCGGCCGCTGGCGATCGAGGCGCTCGCGCGGGAGGTCGAGCCCGATGCGGTCGTGCTCGACCTCGGGGCCGGCGGCGCGCGCTTGCTGTGCGATCGCATCAGGCTGGCGGCGCCCAACACCACGGTGATCCTGTGGGCGTCGGAGGAGAACCGCATGCGGATCGTCGGGCCCGGCGCAGCGGTCGCACGCGACGTCGCGGGCGGCGGCTTGGCCGATCTGCGTCGCGAGCTGATCGCCAGCCAATCGAGACCAACGGAGGAGTGACATGGCGACGTATCTGACACCGGGCGTCTACGTCGAGGAGCTTCCCTCGCCCAACAAGCCGATCGAGGGGGTCAGCACCTCGACCGCCGCCTTCGTCGGCCTGGCGCCGGCGGGCCCGCTCAACGAGCCGGTGCAAATCGCCAATTGGTCGCAATTCGTCGACGTCTTCAGCGACCCCGACGATCCCGAAGAACGAGGGCCGTATCTCGCGGGTGCCTACCTCGCCCACGCCGTGCATGGCTTCTTCACCAATGGCGGCACACTTTGCTGGGTTGTCCGCGTGGGCGGCGAAGGCGAACCCCAGTTGGCGCTGCCCGCCGAGACCAAAGCCGAGACCAAAGACAAGCCCGCTCCGCCCGGCGCCGGCAAGGAAAAGCCGATCGCATTCAACGTGACCCCCAAGGACGGCGCAGGAGCGGACGTGCGCCTCGAGCTGACGCTCGACCCGCCCAAGCCCAAAGTCGAGCACCGCCCCAACGGCGGCGAGCCGGCCGCCGGCGCACAGAAGGACACCGCCGACGCCTCGCAGTCGCAGGATCCCACCTACACCCTCGTGGTCAGCTCCGGCAGCATCCACGAGCAGTACACGAGCACAGAGTCAGAACCGCTCACCGCCGCCAATCTACCGGGCGTCGTCGACAAGCTGCCCTCGCAGCTGATCGAACTGAAGGCGACCGCCGGCGACCTGCAGCCGGTCCCCGGCACCTATCACCTGAACGCGCCGGTGAAGGCGGTCGACAACGTGTTGAACGACGCCCAGCAGGAAATCGAAGGCAAGGGAACCAAGCCCGGCGTGTTCGCGGGGCTGGCTGCGATCGAGGACATCTCGATCGTGTGCGTGCCCGATGCGGTCGCGATCGCCAAGGAAGACGACACCCTGCTGCGCGGGATTCAGACCGGCGTGATCGCGCATTGCGAGGACATGGAAGATCGCGTCGCGGTGCTTGACACACCCAGGGACAAGAACCCCAGCGAAGCGCTGCAGTGGCGGATGTACACCGCTGGCTATGACTCCAAGCAGGCCACGCTCTACTGGCCGTGGCTGGAAGTCTGGACCCGCTGTCCAAACGGCCGATGACTGGTCCCGCCGTGCGGGCACATCGCCGGCGTGTGGGCGCGCACCGACGCGACACGCGGGGTGCACAAGGCGCCGGCCAACGAGGTGAGTCCGGGGAGTCACACGGCCTCGGCTTCCAGATGACCAGGCCGCAGCAGGGCGAGCTCAACCGCTACGGGGCTGAACTGCATCCGCGCCTTCCCTGGCCGCGGCATCAGGGTGTGGGGCGCACGCACGCTCAGCAGCGACCCCGAGTGGCGCTACCTGAACGTGCGGCGGCTGTTCAACTACATCTCAGACTCGATCAGGCAGGGCACGCAGTGGGCGGTGTTCGAGCCCAACGACGAACGCCTGTGGACGCAGCTGCAGATCGCCGTCAGCAACTTCCTGATGAGCTACTGGCGCAGCGGGGCGCTCTTCGGCGCCACCCCCGAACAGGCGTTCTTCGTCAAGTGCGACAGCGAGACCAATCCGCCCGACGTGATCGAGGCGCGGCCAGGTTGTCACCGAAATCGGGATCGCCCCGGTCAAACCCGCTGAGTTCGTCATCTTCCGCATCAGCCAGTACACCGCCGGCGAGGGCGCCGCCTGACCGGCATGACCATGATCAGGAGGGCGTGACAGATGGCAGCACCAGAGCCAGGCGAAGGCGTATGCACCGTCGTACTTCTATGTGCAGTTCAACGGGCTCAACGTCGTCGCCTTTCGCGAAATCTCGGGGATTGCCTCCGAGAACGAGGTGATCGTCCAGCATCAGGTCAACAAGCAGGGCAAGGCCACCTACGTCAAGACCGCCGGCAAGCTCAACTGGTCAGAACCTCGTGCTCAAGAAGGGCGTGCGACACCGACATGAGCCTGTGGGAATGGCGCAAGACGATCGTCAACGAAGGCGTCGAAGGCAAGCGCAAGAACGGCGAAATCTACGTGGTGGACGTCACCGGCAAGCAGAAGACCACCTGGAAGCTCATCAACGCGTGGCCGTGCAACTACGTCGTCGGGGCGCTCGTGCCCGACTCCAACGAGGCGCTCTTGGAGGAGATCCATCATCGCCCACGAGGGACTGGAACGGGTCAAGTAGGAGCGCAACTGATGCCACAGACCGAATCGACTTCACGCTGCCCGTCGGCTACGTGGACGAGCGACGGCACGCTGCACCGAGAGGGCACTATGCGCCTGGCCACCGCCCGCGACGAGATCGAGCCGCTGCGCGACGCGCGTGTGCGCGACAACAGCGCCTACCTGGGCGTGCTGCAGACTCGCCCGCGTCGATCACGCGCCTGGGCGATGCCGGGCAGGTGACGCCCCAGGTCATCGAGGGCCTCTACGCGGCCGACTTCGATCACCTCCAGCGCCTGTATGAGCAGGTCAACACCGTGGCGTCGTCCGTGCCTCCGCCCAGCATCTGGCGCCCGCGCCGCAGCTGGCGCCCGCGCCGTCTGTAGGCCCCACGTCGTCTGACGCGCCCGCGCTGCCTGATGCGCTTGCCTCGAGGGCCCGTGCCCGATCGTCCGGCGGGGCTGGCGGGCATCAGCGACACTGCGCTCAGATGGCTGCTCGACGACGACGCGGGCGCACCGGCCGCCGAGCGCCGGGGGACCGAGGGGCTGCCCCTCGGCCTGCGCCAGGAGCAGCAGCGCACACGCAGCCGCGAGGCGCTGATGCGCGCCGGGGTGGCCCCGCGCCGCGGGCGCATCGACGAGGGCTCGCCCTACGGCGCCCCGCCGCGCTTGGCGCGCCAGCCTCCCGTGCCGCCGCCGCCCGAGTCGCCCGGGCCAGCGGGGACCTCCGCGCCCGCCGGGGCGTCTGAGGGCGCGCTGCTGCGTCTGAGCTCTCAACCACCGGCCGAGACGCAGTCGGCAGCCTTCGCCGAGTCGGGCTCCGCGCAAGTCGACCTTCTCGGGCAATCCGAGCAACCGCACCACCGCCCGCGCCACCGGCGCCTCACCACCGCGCGGCTGCCATGGACGAGCTGTGCGAGGAGTTGATCGCGCGCCTGCGCCGCGAGCTGCTGGTGGAGCGCGAGCGCATGGGTGCGCCCCTCGGCGGGTGAGCGAAGTTGGCGTCGGGCAATGGCACGGCCCTCGCCGCAGAACTCGAGCTCAACGCGGCTCGCTACTTTCGTGTTGAGATCGTCGAACACACCGTCGGCGTGTTCACCCGCTGCAGCGGGCTGGAGGTGGAGTACGAGGTACTGGAGTACGCCGCGGGCGGCGAGAACGGCTTCGTGCACAAGCTGCGCGGGCGCATGCGCTACCCCAACCTGCTGCTCAGCCGCGGCGTCACCAGCGAGCAGGAGCTGCTGGATTGGCTGTTCGTCTCCCAGCAGCCCGTCAACGCCCCACCGTCACCATCTCGCTGCTCTCCCTGCGCGAGTGCGCGTACAGGTCCAACGCTCCTGGGTATTCGGCCAGGCGCTTCCCGTTCGCTGGGTCGGCCCGACGCTCTCCGACAGCGGCGAGGTGGCCGGCGAGACCCTCGAGATCGCCCACGCCGGGATGCTGCGCAACTAACATGGTCGAACAACAGGCCAGCTATCAGCAGGCGCAACTGGAGATCGAGGGTCAAGAGCCGCTGCCATGCTGGTTCAACCCGAGTCAGTACGCGATCTCCAAGGCCAACCAGTGGCACGCCGTCCCCGTCGTCGGTGCAAGCCTGCCGGCCATGCAGTTCGGGGGCGGGCTCGCGCGCGAGCTCACCCTGGAGCTGCTGTTCGACGCCTCCGACAACGCCTCCCGCGACGTGCGCAGCGTCACCGACCGGCTGTTCTTGATGATGGAGGTGGCCGAACAAGCGAGCAGCGCAGCCAACGCGGGCCGTCCGCCCACGGTCGTCTTCAGCTGGGGGTCGATGGTGAGCTTCAAGGCGGTCACGCGCCGGCTGGACGTGCACTACACGCTGTTTCGCCCCGACGGAACCCCGATCCGCGCGATCTGCGCGCTTGCGCTCGTGCAGGTCGAAAAGGCCAACAGCCGCTCCGGCGCCGGCCCCACCCGTGCGCAGAACCCGACCACGCGCGCCCGCACCAGGCCGGGCGTGCACGTCGTGATCGACGGCGATTCGCTGCCCTCGATCGCCTACGCCGCCTACGGCGACCCCACCCGCTGGCGCGAGATTGCGCAGGCAAACGCGATCGACAACCCGCTCGTGCTCGAACGCGGCCGCGCTCTGATCGTGCCCGAGGTCAGCTCGTCGTGAGCGTCGCGCCCCCGCTGCTGCCGTCGGGCATCGTGCGCGTCGACGGCTCTGAGCTGCCCGCCGAGCTGGCCGCGCTGCTCGTGCTGCTGCGCGTACGCGACAGCTTGCGCCTGCCCGACCAGGCCCACCTGCGTTTCGTCGACCCGCAGCTGGCGCACGTCGACAATGAGCTGCTGTCGGTCGGGCGCAGCGTCGAGGTGCTCTACTCGGCGCCCGGCGCGAGCGTCCCCGCGAGCGTGTTCAGCGGCCGCATCGAGGCGATCGAGCTCGAGCTGCTGTCCGGCGGCGCGATGATCGGGGCGACCGCCTATGAGCCGGCGTTCGCCCTGCACCAGAAGCGCCGCACGCGGGCCTTTCAGGACATGACGAGCGGTGACGTCGCCGAGCAGGTGATCGCGTCGGCCGGCTTGACCGCGCGTGTCACCACCGCGCCCGGGTGCGACACCGTCCACCCATTCGTGTTGCAGAGCGAGGAGACCGACTGGCAGCTGCTGTGGCGTCTGGCTGACGCGATCGGCTTCGAGGTCGTCGGCGACGGCGACACCGTCGACTTCCGCCCCGCCGGCGGTGCGCCCGCGGGGTCGCCGCTGGCCTTGCACGCCGGGCAGGAGCTGATCTCCTTTCGTCCGCGCGTGAGCGCCTCCCAGCAGGTCGAAGGTGTGGAAGTGCGCGGCTGGGACCCCGCCAAGGCCGAGGCGATCGTCGCCAGTAAGAGCCCGTCCGCGCCTGCCTCAGATCCGGGCGTTCAGCGCAGCACGCTCGCGGCCGCCGCCGGCGCGGGAACGTGGACGATCGGCGATCGCACTGTGGTCAGCCACGAAGAGGCCAGCGCGCTGGCCGCCAGCCTTGCCTCGCGTCTCGCTGACGTATGGGTGCAGGCCGACGGCGTCGCCGTGGGCAACCCCCAGCTGCGCGCAGGGCGCCAGGTCCAGATCGGCGGCGTCGGCCAGCGCTTCGGTGGCACCTACACCGTCACCTCGGCCACGCACACGCTGTCGGGCGGGCGCGGCTATGAGACACACTTCTCGATCTCCGGTCGCACGAGCCCACGTTCGCCGAGCTGGTCGACCTGGCGCCCGCCACCTCGCAATGGGGCACGAGCGTGGTCGTGGGCGTGGTCACGCAGACCGACGACCCCGAAGGTCTGGGCGCGTGCGCGTCCAATACCCCGCGCTGGGGGACGACGCCGAGGGCTGGTGGGCGCGGATCGCCTCGCCGGCGGCCGGCGCCGGTCGCGGCCTGCTGATGATGCCGCTCGCCGGCGACGAGGTCGTGCTCGCCTTCGAGCAGGGCGACCCGCGCCGCCCATACGTGCTCGGCTCGGTGTGGAACGGCCAGGCCGACGCCAGGCGAACTGGTCCACACCGACGGCTCGTTTGCGCTGGCCAGCGACAAGGACCTCAGCCTGCAGGCCGGCGGGACGGCGTCGCTGTGCCGCAGAGGGCGATGCGATCGCTAACCACGCAGGGCAGCGCGTCGATGACGCTCAAGGGCAAGGACGGCAGCGTGGAAGCACGGGCAAGAGCATCGAAGTGCAAGCCAGCGAGTCGGCTGACGCTCACGGCCAGCGAGTCGCTGAAGATCATGCGGCGAGCGATGGCCCGCTGCAGATCTCGGCGAGCGGGTCGGCTGCAGATCTCCGGCGAGCGAGGTGCAGTTCGGATGACCCACCACCTGGGCACCGGCGTGGCCTTCCCGATCGAGCTGGACGGCAGCGGACGCGTCGCGCTCGCGCGCGACGAGCTCGACGTCGAGCAGGCGATCACGATCATCCTGGCACCGTCCCAGGCGAACGTCCGATGCGCCCCGAGTTCGGCTGCGCCGTGCACGAGTTACCTTTGCGAGCGATCGACGCGCTCACCCTCGAGCGCGTCGAGAACGCCGTGCGCGCGGCGCTCGACCGGTGGGAGCCGCGCGTGCGAGACGCCGACTCGCGTCGAATTCGATCTCAGCCGCGTGCGAGGAGGGCCTGCTGAACGTCGAGATCGGCTACCGCGTGCGCGCCACCAACTCCGTGCGCAACCTCGTCCATCCCTTCTACGTGATCCCCGCCGGGGAGACGCCGAGGTCGCGCGCCGAGGAGTGGCGCGGTGAGCCTGCCCGAGGTGGATCCTCGACGACGTGCGCTTCCAGGACCTCGTCAACGACGCGCGAACGCGATCGCGCAAGACTGCCCGGAGTGGACCGAGGTCAACGTGTCAGACCCGGGGATCACGCTGATCGAGCTGTTCGCGTGGATGACCGACATGCTCTGCTATCGCATCAACCGCCTGCCCGAGAAGCTGCATGTGGCGCTGCTGTCGCTGCTCGGCGTCAAGCTGCTGCCGCCGCTGGCGGCGCGCGCCGAGCTGTGCTTTCGCCTGGACGGCCGCCCGACAGGACCCCGTGCGGATCCCGCGCGAGACGGAGGTCGCCACCAGGAGAACCCCGACGCAGGAGTCCGTCGTCTTCCAGCACGACCGAGGGCTTCACGATCGAGCCGGTGCGGCTGGAAGGCGTGCTGTGCTCCGGCGCGGCCGCGACAGAGTCGAGGCGTCGGCGTCCCCCCCAGCGACGGCGCGGCGCAACCGGTCGGCGAAGACAGCTCGCGCCTTCGCCACCCCGCCGCAGCCCGGCGACCGCCTGCTGCTCGGCTTCAGCCCAGCCGCTCGACCGCCTGCTGGTGCGGGTCGAAGTCGAGTGCAAGCAGGCGCGCTGGGCGGGGGTCGATCCCAGGACCGCCGCTGGTCTGGGAGGTCTCGCCCCCGCGCCGAAGCTCAGAGCGTCCGACCCGGGCGGGAGATGGGTCGCGGGCTGACGCACGTCAGCGACTCCACCAAAGCCTTCAACAGGAAGAAGGGCTCGATCGAGCTCCAGCTGCCGCCGAGCACGGCCCCGGGAGATCACACGGCGCGCCGCTTCCTCTACTGGCTGCGCTGCCGGGTGTCCCGACCAGCGACAACCGCTCGCTTCCACCGCAGATCCCTCGCTTCACGGCCGCGCCCGTGGGCGCGACGGTCCCCGCCGAACACTGCCAGGCTTGTCATCGCGCGAGTCGCTCGGGCAACAGCGATGGGACGCCGGGTGAGACCTTCGAGCTGCGTCACCCGCCGATCCTGGCGCCCACGCCAACGAGCGGCTGGAAGTGCGCCGCCGAACTCGCATGGGTGCCGTGGGAGCGAGTGCGGCCGTTGCCAAAGCAACCAGCGCGACCGCCACTACTGCTCGACGAGACCGCCGGGGAGATCCAGTTGGGGCCGGCGGTGCGCCAGCACGATGGCGCTATCGACAGTATGGCGCGTCACTGCTGCCCGCAGCGAGCTGAGTTCAGCCAATACCGGCACGGCGGTGGCAGGGTGGGCAATGTCGCGGCCGGCACGCTCACCCAGCTGCGCGAGCCGATCCCTCGGGTAAGGCGGTGACCAACATGCGAGCGGCGACCGGCGGCGCGGACGGCAGAGACCCTCGCCGAGGCCGGCAAGCGCACCGCGATCGAGCTGCGCACGCGTGACCGCGCGGTCACCCGCGAGGACTTCGAGCGTCTGTGCGTGGCCGCCCACAACACGTGGCGCGCGCCCGCTGCGTGCCCGCAGAAAACGGCGAGCCGACGCGCGTGTCACATCCTCCCGTATGTCGAGATCCCTCCCGAGGAGCTGGCCCGGGATCTCGGGCCGATGGTGAGCTGCTTGCGCACGTCGCCGACTATCTCGATCGACGGCGCCTGGTGGGCACGTCGATCTTGGTCGTGCCCGCCGAGCTGCGGGTCGTTGCGGTGGTGGTGCACGCGGTCGCCGATCGCGCCACCAACGGCGAGGATCTCGAACAGCGCATCGCACGAGGCGCTGTCCACGTACCTGAACCCGCTTGTAGGAGGCACGGCCGACTCGGCGTCGCCCGGCGCGGGCGGCTCAGGGAGGCTCGATCGAGCCTGACGGACCTGCAGGCCGCGCCCGGGCCGGCCGAGCAGGTTGGGTGGCAGTTCGGCCGAGCGCTCACCCGGGGGAGCTGTACCCGATCGTGCGCGCGGTCGCGGCGTGAAGGAGATCAAGGTCCTGCGCCTCTTCGAAGAAGTGCCAAAGAAGGTGGCCCCGATCGAGGGTGACCTCGAGCTGGTGGTCCCGATCGGGGAAGACCTCGAGCTGTTAGAGCACGAGGTCGTTGCGTCGGGCCTTCATCGCGTCAAGGTCGACGTTTCAGCGCATAGAGGCCGATCCGCCCCCGCCATGAACGACCCGTGCCCCGCTGCCGCGTCACCCAAGTCGCGCCGGTGGTAGACGACGACAACGACGACGTGCCCAAGGTCGCCTCCGCGCGATGCTACCTGCGCGACGCGATGCCGCTGATCTACCGCACCAAGGGCAGCTTCGCGATGCGTTTCCTGCACGCGCTCGAGCGTGTGCTCGACCCGCGCGTGGCGATCGTCGACTCGCTCTGGGCCTATGTCGAGCCGCAGCTGGCGCCCGCAGGCATGGTCGACGAGATGGCCCGCTGGCTGGGACTGCAGCCCGACGACGTGCCGGCAGGCGTCGCCCGCCGCGAGCTGCTTTGCGACGTCAGGGGGATCGCGCGCCGGCGAGGCACCGCGGCGGGCTTGCAGAGCGCGCTGAACGCCGCCTTCCCGGACCTCCACCCGAAGGTGGAAGATCACGGTCGGGCTGTGGCCTGCGCCGGATATGGCACGCGGTCGGCTGAGGATGAGCGCACGCCGTCGCTCGCGCCCAACCCGGGTTTCACGGTGCGCTGCTCAAAGCCGCTTTCACCCTCACAGCGGGTGGCGGTCGAAGACGCGATCGCGCGTCAGCTGCCGCTGCATGTGGAGCATTGGTCCGTGCGGGCGCCCGAGCTGGGGGAGCCTGAGCAATGAGTCAGGCCACCTGTCGCCGCTGTGGAGAACAGGTACCGTCGGAGGCTGAATTCTGCGCCAAACCGGACTGTCCCGAATACGTCGCGTGGGACCGGCCGCCCGAGCAGGTGCCTGTGGGGGAGCCGCCCCACGGCGAGGAGGAGCCGGCGCGTGGCGAACAGGGCCGGCCGCCGGACGAACAAGAGCCGTCGCCGGGCGCAAGCGGTCTGATGGCCGTCGTTCACCTGCCCGAAGAAGTCGCCGAGGAAAAGAAGCTGTCGGTCGAGGCTGGCAAGGAGGTCGCGTTCAAGGCGTTGATCCGCAACCAGAGCGACATCGTCGATCGCTACACGCTCTCTGTGAGAGACCTCGATGAGACGTGGTGGACGATCGAGCCCGGGTACGTGAACCTGCTGCCATTCAAGACCGGCGAACAATACGAGCAAACGGTAGAAGTGCGCCTGCACCCGCCGCGTTCGTCGAAGGCCACGGCGCGCTTATGGGAGATCGCCGTCACGGCCGAATCGCACATCCATCGAGGGCAGACCGCCAATGCCGAGACGGCGGTCGAGATCCAGCCGTTCGACGCGGCGCGCCTGGAAGCGATACCCGAACAGGCGGCGGGGCGTGGCATTGCTCACCTGCGGTTGGTGGTGACGAACGAGTCAAACCACAAGCTCGATGTGGAGGTGTCGGGCCGGGCCAAGGACGAGGGCTGCCGCCTTCGCTTCCCCTCATCCACCGTGTCCATCGACGCCGGCCAGAAAGTGCATGGCCAACTGGAGATGCGAGCAACCAAGTCGATGCTCGCAGGCCGTCCCGTCGACCACAAGCTGATCCTGTGGGCGATCCCGGCCAAGGCTCACAGCGCGGGCGCGGACGACAAGAAGGACTTAAAGCACATGGATGCGGTGTTTCGCCAACACCCATGGCTGCCGTGGTGGACCTCGCTGGTGGCGCTCGCCGCACTCGCCCTCGCCGCGCTGCTGGTAGCGAAGAACCTCGAGCGTGTGCCGGTCCCCAAGGTGTCGGGACAGGAAATCTCCATGGCTCGCCACGACCTCGAGGCCCATCGGCTGGAGGGCTTCGAGAAGGTTGCGGCAGCGCCCAACGACAACACGGCCGCCGGGGACGTGTTCGCAGAGATTCCCGCGGCGGGAACGATGGTCTCCCGCGACAGCAAGGTGACGCTGCTTACGGCTGCCGCGCCGGGTTCGCGCTTAGTGAAAGTCCCCGAACTGGAAGACCTACCCATGCACGTAGCCGAGAACAGGCTGTCCAAAGCCGGATTCGCGATCGGCGAAGTCAAACCCAGCCACCCACAGGAAAACTGGGTAGTGGTCACGCAGGAACCGTCTGCGGGGATGTTGGTCCAGCGCGACAAGACGAAAGTGGACGTGAGGCTCGACGAGGTCGCGGTGGTCCCCGAACTGACCGGTCAGGACCCGGCAAAGGCGCTGCAGATGCTCCGCTCCTTGGGGCTGATCCTCGTGTCGCCTACCGCCCTGTCGCCCGCGGAGGTGATCGCCACGCAGAAGCCGGCCGCGAACGTGGTCGTGCGCGTGGGCGAAGAGGTCGAGGTGACGCTGGCAGCTCCCAAACCCAAGCCGGCCGCAGCGAGGCCCGCGAAGGCACCCAAGGCAAAGCCGAAGGCCAAGTCGACGGCCGCGGCCGCGCTGCCCGCGCTCGGCGCTGCCTCATCCGCGCCGGCCGCCGCAGCGGCACTCGCTAAGGCGGGACTGCGAACACTCCAGACGTTCGCGATCAGCCCGACGGTGCCAGCGGGGCGCCTGCTGCGCACAGAACCGGCCGCCGGGACGAAGCTGCGCCGCGGCGCGTCGGTGACACTGATCGTGTCGGCGGGCTTTCCGCAGGTAGCGGTCGACGACGGTCGCCGGGTGCTCGCGCTCAACGGCGTGACGGGCAAGGCAATGGCTGTGATCGCGGGCGGCCCCACGCCGGCGGTGGAGCCCTCGTGGTCTCCCGACGGCAGGGAAGTGGCCTACGTATCGGGCGGCCGTGTGATGCTGATCGCAACGCACGGAGCCGCCGGCCCGCGCGCGTTGACGCGGGCGGGAGAGCGCTTCGCCGCGCCGACGTTCCCGTCGAGCTCGTCGGCTCCGGCGGTGCTCGTGACGATCTCAGATCTGCCAAGTGGCGTTCAGGCGGTCTGCCTGCTGGCGGTCACGCACAGCACGCCCAGCTGCATCCCCGAGCCGGGCTGGACGCTGGGCGAATCGATCAGCTGGTCTCCCACAGGCACCGAGCTGCTGGTGGCGGCGTCGCGCGCGGTCTCCTCGCCTGGTGAAGTGGGCCTGCTGAGGTTCACCACCCGCAGGCCGTTCTCGGTCCGCGCGAGAGATTGGCGTCCGAGCGGCCCGGCGGTGGGCCTGGCCACGCCGGTCGTAAACGGCGCGGGCGTGCTCGCCGGCGCCTTCTCCCCCGACGACAGCGGCCTGGCGCTCGTGGAAGACCTCGCGGGGTTCAACTCGGTGGCGCTTGTGGCACCGTCTGACCTCACCCTCACGAAGGCCAAGAAGCTCGCTCAACTCACGTCGGTGTGCGCCGTGCAATGGCGCGCCGACGGGGCCGAACTGCTCGTGCAGGTGGGCGAGGGCAAGGGCGCGGGCGAAGGTCAGTGCGCGTCCAGCACAGGCGCCCTTTACCGCGTCAATCCTGCCCAGCCTGGCGCACTGTCGTTCTTGGCGCGCGGTGTTTCTCACCCCAGCTGGCAGCCGCTTGCGGGGGTCGGCTAAACGATGTGCAAGGCCCTGCGCTCAGGCCTGGACGATCTCCTGGCCAGCGAACTCCACGCTCACCGTGGCCGGGGGCACGCCGTCGGTGGCGGCGGTGAAGGAGTCCACATGCACCGGCATTCCCTGTATGAACATGCTCGTAGACACCGATCCGGGCAGGGGGGCGAGCACCGTGGTGCACGGCTTGGTCGTCGGGGAGGCCAGCGGACAGCCGATGACTGGCGCTCCGACCAGATCGCCGAGGCAGAGCACGGGGGCTCCCTGGATGGTCACCGTCTCCTGGTGAGGGATCGGCTGCACCTTGCCGCCGTGGTCGCACATGATTACCGCCTCGAGTGTGAGCACAAACCCCATCTGGTGCGTATGCTAACCACTCAAATTGGGCGGCGCACTATTGCCCGCCCTCTCGGCCAGGGGACCGTCTGCTGAGAGATGTTCGTGTTCGTACTGGATCCGCATGGTGTGTATCGCCGCGGGGTGGCGGCTTGCCTGGCGGAGGTGGCCGAGGTGAGCGAGGTGGGCGAGGCGGCCACGCCGGAGGAGGCGTTCGCGGCACCGGGGCTGTCACACGCGGATGTGATCGTGGTCGACCCGCATAGATTCGGCGGATCGAGTCTGGTCCGGCGCTTGGTCGACGATACGTGTGCCCGCGTGGTCGTATGCTCGGCCCAGCGCGACCCCGACGAGGTGCTGGCGATCATCCAGGCGGGCGCGATCGGCTATCTGTGCAAGGAAACGCTCACACCCGACGCGCTCGGCTCGGCTGCGCTGGCCGCGGCCCAGGGCGCCGGTGTGCTGGCGCCAGAGCTGCTAGGCGAGTTCATGCAAGGGCTGTCGCGGGTCTCGCGCGAACTGCTGGAACCAAACGGCTTGTCGTTGTCGCGCCTGAGTACCCGCGAGCAGCAGGTGTTGTCGCTGGTGGCCGAAGGCCACTCCACGCGCGAGGTGGCAAGCGGCCTGCACTACTCAGAACGTACGGTCAAGAACGTGCTGCACGACGTGGTCACCAAGCTCAACGCGAGGACCCGTTCGCAGGCCGTAGCCGAGGCGGTGCGCCAGGGGTTGATCTGAGCGCCCAACGCTGCGAGGCGCTGTCAGCGCCGCTGCTGCTGGCGGTTCAGCGGGTGCTGGCGCTGGCGCGCGCGGAGTGAGCCTCGCTGCGGTCGGTCAGCCGCGTGCGCCAGCGCTTGGTGTCCCAGGGGGCGGGCTGGGTGTCCTGCAGGAAGCGGTCGAGCACGGCGACGAAGTGCCCGGGCGCCTCCAGCTGGGGCATGTGCCCAACGCCGCCGAAGATCTCCAGCTGGCTTGCGGGCATCGCTTGGTGGGCCTCGCTGCCGTGGCGGGCAGGGATGATCCGGTCGTCGGCTCCCCAGATGATCAGCGTGGGCATCCCCTCGGCGAGGTACAGCCGGTCGCCGGCGCGCACGCGCTGGCCGTGCGGCCCGACGACCGCGCGCAGCGTGGCCAGGAACGCAGCGCGGCGCTCTGGGTCGGCCAGGGAGGCGTATCCCCGTGCGACCTCGGCCACGTCTGCATTGGCGCGCAGGCCAAGCGCGCCAAGCCCACGCGCGAGCGCCGATCCGGCGGCGCGACCGGGCGCGGCGGTGGCGGCGATGAAGAAGTCGGCGCCAGGGAGCGCGGCGGCGCGCAAGACGGGGTTGACCTCGGGGCCGAGCCCGCCGCTGGAGACGAGCACGAGGCGCTCGGTGGCCTCGGGGAACTGGTAGGCGAACTGCATGGCGATACCGCCGCCGAGCGAGTGCCCGACGAGCGTGGCGCGCTCGTGCCCGAGCGCGACCAGCAGATCGCGCAGGCCGGCAGCCAGGGACCCGAGCGAGTAGTCGCCGGCGCCGGGTTGTGAGGCGCCGTGCCCGGGAAGGTCGGGTGCGACGACCGTGTAGTGCCGCGCAAGCGGCTCGATCACGGCACGCCAATTCTCGTACGTGCCGGCCATCCCGTGGATCAACAGCAGCACCGGGCCGCTGCCGGCCTCGGCGTATGCCACCGAGCGGCCATGAAGACTCAGGGTCTTGGGCTCCATAGCGTTCATGCCCTCACCCCATTGACTATAAGAGCAATCGCGGCCGACTGCGTGGACGATGTGGGGCGCTGTTCCTCAAGCATGACGTTGTGACTGTCGAGAGGGTCATGGGGGATCGGCCGCCCTGAGCGGCTGACCTCGACCTCGATCCTTAGGAGCCACGCTTCCTTGACCATTGCATCCGCAGCTCGCGCGAGCGAGACCTTCGACGTCCACGAGCCTGTGGCGACCGGCCGTCGCGCGGGGACGAGCATCGGCACGTTGTGTGCCGTGCTGGCGCTGGGCGCACTGTGTGCCGGACCGGCGTTTGGCTCCTCCGCAGTGACCGAAACGCTCTCTTCGACCGGTGGCGAGCAGTCGTTTACCGTGCCCACGGGTGTCAACAGCGTACGGGTGCGGGCGATCGGCGCCCCGGGGCAGACGGGCGAGTCGTTCGGCCTGTTCAACGCGGCCGCTCCAGGAGGCGACGGAGCCGTTGTTGTGGGACAGCTGCCGGTCACTCCCGGCGAGGTGCTGTATGTAGAGGTCGCCGACAGCGCATTCAACGGTGGTGGAGGCGGCGGCGCTGACGCGGGCAACGGGGGTGGAGCTTCTGACGTGCGCTCGGTGGCGGCCGCCGCGGCAGGGACGCTCGAATCGCGGCTGCTGGTCGCCGGTGGCGGTGGCGGCGCGGGGAGCGTGGTCGAGGAAGGCAGCAGCGGCCGTGGCGGCGACGCGGGCAGCTCCGGCGGCGACGGTGTAGACGGAGAACGTGGCGGTCCAGAGGCTGTGCTGCAAAGTGCCGGCGGTGGTGCGGGAACGCTCACCGGCGGTGGGTCCGGCGGCGCGCTTTGCGAGGCCGGCGAGTTCTGGAGCGGCCAGGAAGGCGCACTCGGGTCGGGTGGGGTCGGTGGAGACGGCGCCGGCTCGCCCGCAAGTGGTGGCGGTGGTGGCGGCGGCTACTGGGGCGGCGGAGGAGGCGAAGGGACCTGTGGGTTGGCCGGCCCGTTCGGTGGCGGCGGCGGGGGCGGCGGTGGTGGATCGAGCTACGTCGAGGAAGACGCCACGTTTGCCTCGTTCGGCTTGGCCTCGTCAAACCAGCCGTCCTCGGTGACGATCACGTATTACTCGCCCGCAACGGCCACGCCGGGCAGCTCGACGATCTCGTTCCCAGCCCCGCAACCGCTGGACACAGTGAGCGCCCCGCAGAACGTCACGCTCACCAACACCGGCGGCAACCCGCTGGTGATCGACGCGGAGACGTTCGCGGGCTCGACTCCCGCGCTGGCGAGCGACCATCCGGAAGACTTCCTGATCAGTTCCTCCACCTGTCTGGGCGCGGTCGCATTTGAAGAAAGCTGTCGGCTGACGGTGCGCTTCGACCCCCAGACGACCGGCACGAGCACGGCAACGTTGCAGATCGCCGGCAATATGGGCAGCGAACCCACCGTGATCGACCTGGGCGGTAGCGGCGGGACGCTCCCGCAGGGCTCCACCGGACCGCAGGGCCCTGGCGGCGCAGCCGGCGCGCCAGGCCAGCAGGGTCCACAAGGCGCAGCTGGCGCGCATGGCCAAACCGGCGCGACCGGGCTCCAGGGACCCCCTGGTGCGACGGCTGCGTACATATGCCACAAACGCGTGCTGCACGGGCAATACAAGACTGCGTGCTTCCTTGAGATCGTGTCGGTCTCTCGCTCTGCGGTGGCTGCGACCGTCGAGCGCAAGGGCGTTGTATATGCGAGCGGGGTGGCAACCGGCTCCAGGAGCGCCAGGACTCTCATCCTGAAGGCGACACGACGGGTGCCGAAAGGGCGCTACACGCTTCTCCTGATATCCAAGCGCGGGACTACCCGCGAGACGGTCACCGTCAGGTGACCGAACCCTGGCCTCGGATTTGTCGTGCGAGGGCTCGTGATCGCGCTAGTGTGGAGTGATGGACGCTGCCCGCGACGCCGAGATCCAGGCCCTCGTAAAGCGGCTCGCACGCCCGCACGCCTCGGGCGGGAAAGTGGTCGAGCGCGCGGCGCTGCTGGCGTCGGGCGGCGACTTCGCGGCGGTGATGGCGTGGATCGCAGACCACGATGGAGTGGCCGAGGCGATGGCCGCGCAAGCTCCCCGCAAGGGTCTGCACGGCGCGCGCCTGGGCGTGTCGGGCGCCAACGAGCAGCAGACCCCACGGCGCTACGTGCTGCCGGCCGGCACGCTGGTCTGAGCGGCGGCTGCTACCGAGCGGCTGCTGCTGCTACCGTTTACGCATCAGGTTGGGCGTGAGCCCAACATCGCAGTGCCAGCGCTCGTAGCCTTTGCTTAGCAATCTCCGCGTTCGCAGCACTATCAAAAAAGCCGGAGGAATAACAATGGCTACAGGAACAGTTAAGTGGTTCAGCGACGACAAGGGCTTCGGGTTCATCACGCCCGACGACCAGTCGAAGGACCTGTTTGTCCATCACAGCGCGATCATCGGTGACGGCTATCGCTCGCTGGCGGAAGGCGCGAAGGTCTCCTACGACGCCGAACCCGGCGACAAGGGCCCTAAGGCGGCGAACGTCCAGCAGATGTAGCGCGCTCGCAGGGCTGGCGCCGTGAGCTGGTAGCCGCGCACGGACGACACCCGTCAAGCGGGTTTCGGTGATGTGCGTGCCGCGAGCGTGTCGAGCCATGCGCGGATCGCTGTGGTGAAGGCGTCGTTGTTGTCGCCGGCGACCATGTGACCGGCGCGCGGGACCTCGGTCAGCGTGGCATTGGCTGCGAGTTCGATGAACTCGCGTGCGATGCTGGGGGTGAGCACGTCGCTTTCTGCGCCGCGGACGAGCAGGCAGGGTTGGCGCAGTCGCTTGGCGGCCTGGGTGAGGCGCTCAGAGAGCTGGGCTTGGTCTTGCATCAGTCGGGCGGGCCTGGGTCAGGATCTCTGGGTCCCAGTGCCACATCCAGCGTCCGTCCTCGCTGCATCGCAGGTTGTGGCGCAGTCCGGTCGTGTCGCGGGGGCGTGCGCGGTGAGGCAGGTAGGCGGCGACTGCCTCGGCAGCGTCGGAGAGATTGGCGAAGCCGTCGGGGTGCTGCTCCATGAAGCTCACGATCCGCCCGCCGCCGCGCGGCTGGAAGCGGTGAGCGACATCAACCAGGACGAGCCCGGCGGCGGGCGCTTGCGGTGGCTCCGTGATGGCCAGCAGGCTGGCGATGCCGCCCAGCGAGGCTCCGATCACGATCGGGGCGTCCGCGACCGCTGCGATCAGTGCGCGCACGTCGGCAGCGAAGTCCTCAAGCGCGTAGGCGGGCGGCCGCGGATGGGTGCTCTCGCCGTGGCCGCGCAGATCGACGGCGATCGCCCGCCAGCCAGCCTCTGCGAGGTTCGTCGCGGTCGCCTGCCACGCGTGTCGTGTCTGGCCGCCGCCGTGCAGCATGAGCACGATGGGCGCGTCCGGGTCGCCGAAGGTGTCCGCGACCAGCCGGATGCCCGGTGCCACGTCGAACACGCTTTCAGCGGCCCGCGTCATCACGACTCCGCGCCGCTGCGCTGCAGCGGCGCGGAAAGCTCTGCGGCCCAGTCCTCGCTGGCGCCCGCGGCAAACACCACGTCCACGGCGAAGCGCACACGCGTACGAAACGCCGCGTCTGAGATCTGGCCGCTGGCCCACTGACGCAGCGCGCCGCCAGCATGCCGTCGCGATGTGCCCGACCAGCGCCTCGACATGAAGATCGGCCCTGAGCATCCCGGCCGTCCTGTCCGCGGCGCAACGCTGCACGCAGATGCGAGACTGGGTTCTCCTGTAGGATGCAGCCGCTGCGCCCCCAGCTGCTGACCAGATGCTTGAATGACGGCTGCGTCGGCGATGAACAGCTCGGCCGCCTCGCCGACGATCCTGCGCGCTCGCTCTCGCGGATCCTCCTCGGCGGCGAGAGCGAGGCAGACGTCGAGTTCGTGCAGCAGCTCGTCGGACAGCGCCGCCCACTGCTGCTCTCGCGGGCCGACGAGGTTGAAGACCGTCGCGGGGGAGAGGTCTGCCCGCTGGGCGATGCGCTCAACGGTCGGCGTCTCGTCCGGACACTCACGCAGCAGCTCGCGGATCGCCTCGAGAATGCGCTCACGGCGCTGGTGCTTGTGGCGCTCACGCAGACCGGTCACCGGGGGTGAAACCGACATCTCCATAAATTTATATAATAATATAAAGATAGTCAAGGATCTAAGTTCACGAATGGAGGCTGACGAGATGCCAGACCATGCCGCCAGAGCGACCCGCTTTCTGGAGCTCCACGGCCAGGAGCGACCGCTGCTGCTGGCCAACGCGTGGGATGTGGGCTCGGCCAGGCTGCTCGTGTCGCTCGGCTTTCAGGCGCTGGCGACGACCAGCAGCGGCTACGCGGCGAGCCTGGGGCGCCTGGACTACGGGGTCAGCCGCGAGGAGGCGCTCGCGCATGCGGCCGCGCTCGTTGGCGCGACCGACGCGCCCGTGTCGGCGGACCTGGAGGATTGCTTTGCGGCGGACCCGGCTGGCGTGGCGGAGACGGTGCGCCTGGCGATTGACGCGGGCCTGGCGGGCTGCTCGATCGAGGACTGGAGCGCGGCCGAGCAGCGGCTGTACGATAAGGATGCTGCGGCCGAGCGCGTGGCGGCGGCAGCGCAGGCGGCGCATGCGGGTCCGGTCCATCTCGTGCTGACCGCGCGCGCGGAGAACTACCTGCGCGCAAACCCCGACCTGGGCGACACGATCGCGCGCCTGCAGGCCTATCAGCAGGCGGGCGCGGACGTGCTGTACGCGCCCGCGCTCGATCGCCCCAAGGACCTGCGCGAGCTGCTGGCGTCGGTCGACCTGCCGGTCAACGTGCTCGCGCGCCGCGACACCCCGCCGGTGGCGCAGCTGGCGGCGCTGGGCGTCAAGCGCGTGTCGGTCGGCGGCGGCTTCGCGTTCACCGCATATGGAGCTGCGGTTGAGGCGGCCCGTGAGCTGCTGACCGACGGCACGTACGGCTTCAGCGAGATGGTGGCGGTCGGCGCGAAGGCCGCGCGCGCAGCGTTCGCGAGCTGAGGTCCACGCCGCGGGTCGCGGTCGTTCTGGTTGTGCGCCGGCGCGCAGCGCGAGGAGGGGTCAGGCGAGGACGCCTACAAGCAGTTTGCCGGTCTACATCAAGCCCAGCGGCTGTTGCCCGACGCGGACGACCGGCTCCGCGATGCACTCGAGCGCAACGCGCGCATCATCGACGCGGCCAGAGACTCGATCGACGCGGCGCTCCCTGAAGCCTTCGACCGTCGAGGCCACGACATAGCAGTCTCATTCGCCGGCCTGATCGACGCGCGGCTTCACGTTGCCGCGTCGGATGAGGAGGTGTGGGTCGCGATCGCGACTCAGGCGACCGACGGGCGTTTCGTCGAGGAGCGCCTGCGCGATGTGCTGTTCGGCTTGGTCTTGACCGCGGCGGAGGCCGAACTGTGGGAGCCTCGCGCGGACTGGCCGTCGGGCGAGCTCGCCTGGTTCGAGGTCGCGCGCCTTGGCTTGCGCGAGTCACTGAGCTGACCGGACGACACGCCGCCGAGACGCTGGACGTCGGCCTCCTCGATCCCGAGCGAGTACGCAAGGGTCGAGGCCTTGCCGCCCATTAGTGCCTGTTGCGCGCGCTCCATGCGCTGCGCGAACTGGTCGCGGTGGCGATCCACGTACTCGTCGACCGCGCGCTCAACCAGCTCGGCCTGCTTCAGGCCCGACATCAGCGCGGCGTAGCGGACCTTCTCCTTGGTGGCCTCATGAACCTTGATCGGGGATTGTGCTCGCGACATAGGATATCTCGGTACCTCGGTACCACAGTATCATGCCCTGCATTCCGATTTCGGGCCTCCGCGCCTCCTCGCTCGCAGCCGGCGCTGGCGCGGCGGTAGGATGAAAGCGCCAGGCCGACGTAGCTCAGCTGGTAGAGCACCTCCATGGTGACTACGCCGGCAGCAGCCCTGGCCCGAGACACGAGGTGCTCGGGTCAGTCGAGACGCCAGTCTTCGAGGACGCGTGGGAGGCATTTCGGGGAGGCGGCTGGCTTCCCACGCGCGAGGAGAACCGACTCCGCCTCATCTTCGCCACCGCCGCAAAGGTCAGGTCGTTGGTGATTGACGAGTCGTTGGACGTCGAGACAGTACTGTCTTATATCGCGGCGCACGATCAGGCGCTGGACGAGGAGATCGGCGAGTGGGTCGCTCTCGATCCCGGCAACGCGGCTATCCGTCAGATCATCGAGGCGTACGCACCGAGGCGTCCGCGGGCGCTGCTCGACGCGCTGGCGAGGATCACCGCCGACGCAGAGCCACAGCGAAGACTGGCGCTCTGCAAGCCCTTCTTCGATGTAAGGCCTGACGAGCTCCTCGAAGCGCTCAGCTTCCATCGGGCCGATCAGCATGCGGCGGCCGATCTACTCGTCGCGCGCTACAAAAAGGCGACTAAGAACAGCGAGCGCGAGCAGGTCCTGCTGCTGTGGCGGGCGCTGCGGCCGACCGAGGACGAGCCTCGACGCCAGCTTATCAAGGAGCTCATGGTCCCAATGGCCACGCTGAACGGCGAAGCTCTCGACCTCGTCCTACGGGAGATCGATCTCGCCCGCCAGCCACCACGAACGAAGAGCGCACTGCGCACAGCACTGCGGGAAGGCGGGGATCGCTTCAAACGCAAGAAGCAGGTGCGAGCAAAGCTCGAGTCTCTGGGCTGGAGCCGGCGGACCGGACGGTTGCGTTACCGGGAGGTCGATGTCGATTAGCCGGACCACACCTGCACGAATTATCGCCGGACTCTTGACAGCGACCCGACGCTGCACCTTGGCCGATTAGCTCAATCCTCTCGCGCCAGCATGAGCCCGCCCATGAAGGCTAGGCACCCAAGGTGATATCGGCGAACGGTTTCCCGTACCTACCTCGGTGATATTGCCTCGCCTGGCGAGGCCAGACGAGGCGAGGCCTGCCGGCAGGCGCCGTGGTTGCTACCAATGCGATGGTTGCAATCGTTGCAGCTAGCTGCTACCGTCCCTCTATGGCAACCGCACCGACGATTTCCCGAGCGGATCTGCAGCGTGTGCTCCCGACCTTTCGCAAGGCCGCCGCGCTCATCGATGTGCATCCTTCGTTCATTACTCGTGCCGTGCGTGATCTGGGGATAGCGCCGGTCGAGTGGGGCCGGCGCGAGCGCTACCTGCAGATCCCGGACGTGCTGCTGATCGCGACTCATGCCCGACGCAATGCCGTCGAGGAGGTCGCTGGTGGCCTGGTCGAGCTGGCGGAGCTCCAGGCACCGGAGCTTGCAGGATGGGTCACCACAGAAGCAGAGCAATTCCTTGCCGCGCTTCCCGCGCCGGAGCCCGAGGAGAGCGACACCTTCCTTGCGGAGCTGCGAAGCGAGCTGCCCGGGAAATGGGCCGATCGCGCGGAGGCGATCTACCGCCGCCATCTGAATGACTAGACGGGATGACGCCGTTCGCGGTATCCGCGGTCGGACCAGCCGCCGTTGGGCTCGCCCACACCGGGCGTGAACCCGAACGCGTCGAGCTCCTCGGGCGTGAGGGCGATCCCCGAGTCCTCGAGCACGCCGACGCGGCCGTGTGCGACGGTCACCGTGTCGATCGCCGACACGACGAGCGTCAGCAGGAGAGCAGCGGTCATGTACTCCCCGCGGAGTCGTCCCTTGACGTCCTCGCGGACACACATGGACGTGATCAGATGCGGGCGGCGGCGCCCGGCCTTCGCTCGCGGCGGCTTGATGTTGGGGTCCTCGAAGTGCCAGGACAGGAAGGCCCCCACGCGGTTCGAGTTGCGCACGTCGACCGCGATCAGCCGGCGCCCCTTCACCGCGTCGGCATGGTGCCACGCCGACCGAGCGGGCTCAGGGCTTGGGACACCGATCAGCCTGTGCCGCGCGGTATACAGACGCCAGCGCACAGCGCTCCCAGGGCCACTGACGGACGGCAGGTAGTGGTCGAGACGCACCCGGGTCTCCGGATCACCGGACCGGCGAGCGTCCGAGACGACCAGCGCCGCCGCCAGTCGCCTGATGAGTTCATCACGGTCAGGCACGACCGTACATTCGAGAGGATGCTCCGGACGCTACAGCTCGGGCCGACCGGCTCCTATGGCGGACGAAACGCGCCGGGCACAGACGGACGCCCAGGTCATCCCCGGGGTGCTGAGCCAGTCTCCTCCTCCGGTCCGGCGGCGGTAGGATGCCAGCGCCAGGCCGACGTAGCTCAGCTGGTAGAGCGCTGCCATGGTAAGGCAGAGGTCTCGGGTTCGACTCCCGACGTCGGCTCTTTTTTGTACCGCAAGCTCACCAGCAGTTCGATACATTTTTTGTCCCAGGTTGTCCTCTTCTGTCCATCGGGGGAGGGCGGCGAATCATCAGCACAGGAGTCAAAAATGGTGCTCTACCTAGAGATAGGGCGCCCCTGGAACCCCAGCATGGTAAGGAGGGGGTCTCGGGTTCGAGTCCCGACGTCGGCTTGCCTTGCAAACCGCATGACTAAACGCTGGACACCCGGGAGGCGCGCCATATGAAGGCGGCTGTGATCTACGAGAACGGCAGTCCAGATGTTCTGCGCTACGAGGACGTAGCTGACCCGGAGTGCCCCGACGGCTGCGTGCTGATCGACGTCGAGGCGATCAGCGTCGAGGGCGGGGACGTGCTTGCCCGCGCGGGATCGCCTCCGCAGTCGGTCCCGCATATCGTGGGCTATCTCGCCGCAGGCACGGTCGTCGCGGTCGGCGCGGGCGTCTCCGACCGCGCGGTCGGTGACCGGGTCGTGACCCTCAACTCTGCTGGGTCGCACGCTTCCAAGCGGGTCGTTCCCGCCATGTCCACCTGGCCCATCCCCGACGGGTTGGACGCCGCCGCCGCTGCGTGTGTTCCGGTCGCGTTCGGGACAGCCGAGGAGTGTCTGTTCACCGCCGGCCATCTGCAGGCCGGGCAGACCGTTCTGATTCACGCCGGGGCGGGAGGCGTCGGGATGGCGGCGATCCAACTCGCCAAGCACGCCGGTGCAACCGTCATCTCAACCGCGTCCAGCGACGAGAAGCTCGAGCGCCTGAATGAGCTCGGTCTCGACCACGGCATCAACTACGCCCGCGAGAGCTTCGTGGCGCGAACGCACGAACTGACCGACGGTCGCGGCGCTGACGTGATCCTCGATTCGATCGGAGGCCAGAACCTCGTCGACAGCATTGGTGCGCTCGCCTACCGCGGCTCGCTCGTCAGCGTCGGGCTGGCCGCCCGCGCGGGCTCCAACATCGAGGCGAGGGATCTGTGGGCGAAGAACAACACGCTGCGCGGGGTTTTCCTCGGCGGGGCGCTACTGGCCGAGTACCCCCGCGTACACGCGATGATCGCCGACTTGATCGGGCGCGTCGCGAGCGGCGACCTGCGGGTCGTGATCGACAGGACGTTCCCGCTCGCCGACGCCGCTGCCGCGCACGAGTACATCGAGAGCCGCAAGGCATTTGGCCGGGTCGTGATGACGCCGTAGGATCTCGCCGACGGTCATGCGCCAGAGGGCGGCGGGGCGCTGACCATCACCGGGGCCCACCTACGGACGCGGCCTCTAAACTAGCTCCTTCTGCTCTAAACGACCCCCTTTACGAGGGTTAGTAGTACGTTTACGTCGTGAGCAGCTTCCGTGATCTGGCCCGCCACTTCCGGTCGCTTGACCTGGAGACCGTCGGATCGCTGACCAGCATCGCCGAGGCTCGCGGACGCGAGGAGGTCTCCCGTCGCCAGAACCCGGCGGGCCTTGAGACGCTGCGCCAGGTCGCGATGATTCAGAGTACGGAGGCGTCCAACGCGATCGAGAACATTCACGCGCCAAGGGCTCGCATCGAAGCGCTGGTCGCGGAGAAGACGACCCCAAAGAACCGCTCAGAGCAGGAGATCGCCGGCTATCGCGATGTGCTCGGCTTGATCCACGCCAACCAGACGAATATCCCGTTCGAGCCCCGATATGTAGAGCAACTGCACGGCAATCTCTACAGATACGTGGGCGACAGGACCGCCGGACACTGGAAGCGCTTGGACAACCAGGTTGAGGAAGAACGCCCGGACGGAACCAAGGTCGAGCGGTTCACCCCGGTCTCGGCGGCCCGACACGCCCGGGGCGATGCGCGCGTTGCACGAGAGCTTCAACCGGGAGCTCGCCCAGGGCACGTACCCGCCGCTGCTGCTGAGCGCCGCCTACGTTCTGGACTTCACGATCATCCACCCCTTCCGTGACGGCAACGGTCGGATGTCGCGGCTGATCACGCTCTGGCTGCTCTACATCGTCGGCAGTGACGTCGGCAGGTTTATCAGCATCGAGAAGCTGATTGACGAAACCAAGGACACCTACTACGACGCCTTGGCAAAGTCGACTCACGGGTGGCACGACGGGATGCACGACCTCGCGCCATGGACCAGCTACTTCCTTGGCATCCTGGTTGCCGCATACGGCGAGTTCGAGAGCCGAGCGACCCTGCTGCCGGACGAGGATCCAAGAAGGCGCTGATCACGACCTTCATCGACTCGCTCCTGACCGACGAGTTCACCGTCGCAGCCGTCCGTCATGCGGCCCCAGGGGTGAGCGATGGCTACATCAACAAGGTGCTTGGCGAGCTTAAGGAGGCGGGCGCATCGAACCGATGGGCACCGGCCGCAGTGCCCGGTGGCGGCGCCTACACCCGGGCCCATAGCCAACAGCCAAGGCGCTAAACACGCTCCTTCTTGCCCAAACGTACTACTAAAGGCCAGTCAGAGCAGGTTTTCGACCACAAGCCGCTACTGCGCGTCGTCCTGCAACGCAGGCGCCCAACGCTTGTTCTGCCTGCGGCGCTCGTCTTCTACAGCTGTTGCCAGGTCGACCAGGCTCAGTTCGAGCGCCTGCGCGATGTCCAGCACCGTCGCCCAGGCCGGCGCCGATTGCGCAAGCTCGATACGCGCCAACGCGCCCGCCGTCAGTCCGGCCCGGTATCCCAGCTGTTCCTGGGACTGGCCGCGCTGTTCGCGCAGCCGGCGCAAGACGATAGCGAGGGCACAATCGCGCTTGCTCGGCTTTGGCACGTTCGAACCATGCCATGCACTGCATTGTCAGGTCCATGGTCTTTACTGCCAGGTGCTGACTGCCGACAGTCTGCTATGGTCGCGCGCCGCGCCATCCCCACAGATGCGCGACCGCGCTGGCGCCACCCACTGGCGCCAGCGCGCCCTTCGGGGTTTCTCCCCGCACGGGACGCACCCGGCGCGACGATCTCCTTGCGAGCGGCGGGAGGCGGGAGGGGGAGACAGGACGCGCTGAAGGTTTCAGCTAATCCCGTCGAGCAGCTCGCCCGGCGAGGACAGTTCCAGGCCGCGAGACAGGATCACGATCGTCTCCAGGCGCGGTGAGCGCTTGCAGCGCTCGAGCAGGCTGATCTCCGTGCGATGCAGGTTGCAGATCTCCGCGAGCGCCTCCTGAGACAGGCCCGCCTTGTCGCGATGCTTGCGCAGGTTGACCGCAAATTGCTTGCGAACCGCGTCCATGACGCAACTCTCGCTGCACGCAGACGAAAGTTCCACAGACAATCATCTGCTTTGGACGATGGTTGGTTTCTACAAACCAGGCCTATGCAGGCGGATCGTCGGCCGGCGTCACCGTGTTCACCGGCAGCCCCAAGCCTGACAGCTTGCTCGGCAGGTCCAGCTTCAGCCAGCGCGACACCCGTGGCGAGAGCGTCGAGATGATGATCTCGTCGAAGCCGCGCAGGTTGATCGCATCCTGTACCGCCGCCATCGGGTCGGAGTCGCCGACGATCCCCTCCACCGGCGCTCCCGCCGCCTCGCCCAGCTTGCGGCAGCGCCTGTTCGAGCACGCGCCTGTGCCTCGCCCGCGCCCTGGTCCTCGGCGTCCACGACCTTGTGCAGGCCGTGGGCCGGCGTTGGGCACGAGCAGCGTGAACGGCGCTCGGCCCCCGCGCAGCGCGCTCGCGCACCGCGTCCAGCAGCGGCTGCGTGGCGGCCGTCTTGTGAGCCACCACCAGACACGCGCGTGGGCTTCTGTGAGACTCCATGATCGGCACTCCCTTCTGCGCTGCTCGTTGCACGAGCGTGCCGGCCCTCAGGCATCCAGCGCTCGTCGTTACCCCGCTGCCCCGGCGTGTCTGTGCTAACTGCGATCGTGCGCATCAGCTGGCGAGAACGTCGAGGTGCGCTTTCGCCTGGTGGCAGAAGGTCGCTCGGTCTGACGCGCAACGTCAGCGTGCTCGCGCGCAGACGTCAGCGACGTCCAGGTCGTCGAGCGAGCCCGTGCGCGACGGCGATGCGCTCGGGCATGAAGTTCGGCCTGCGCCTGCCCTGGCTCTACTACGTCGCGCGCACCATCCGCCTCGACCAGCTCTTCGTCGTGCGCCGCGGCGTGCCGGCGCTGTCCTTCGCCGTCGACAACGGCAGCCCGCTCAAGCAGGTGCTCGTCAGCACGCCCGGAAGCGCGCAGCAGCTCGCGCGGGATCTGAGCCCTGCCGCACCCCGCCTGGCCGAGGCTGGGCGCCTAGGCCGAGCGTTCGGCGTTGCGCAGGCCCGCCAGCATCCAGATCCAGAACAGCACGATCAGCGCCAGCGCGCACACGAACGCCAGCGCCCGTGTGGTCCTGCACGCCCGAGATCAGGCCGCGGCCGGCGTCCAGGAAGGCCGTCGCCGGGTTGATGCTCGCGACCGCGTGGATCCAGCCTTTGAGCAGGCCCAGCGGCACGTACACGGGCGCCAGGAACAGGATCAGGAACACCGGCGTCTGCATCAGCGGGCCCGCCTGGATCGAGCGGAAGCGGAACGCCACGCCCGCCGCCCAGCCGTAGCCGACCAGCACCAGCAGCGCCGCCAGGCCGTACAGGCCGAAGATGTCCACGCCGTCGCCCGTGATGCGCATCCCCGCCGCCAGCGCCACGGCGGTCACCAGCGCTCAGCGTGATCGCCGCGCGCGTCAGCGCCACCAGCGCGTAGCCGAGCGCGATCCCGCGGCGGTCCTCGCGCCGCCAGCATCAGCCGCCGCGCGAAGCCGCTTTCGAAGTCGAACGCCAGCGTGAAGCCCGTGAACAGCCCCGCGAACATCGCCGACTGGCACAGCACGAACACGAACTGGAAGGCCGTGTAGCCGGCCGGGAAGTGAAAGCCCGGCACCGACGCCCAGCGCAGACAGGCCGCCCGCGAAGCTCGCCAGGAACACCAGCGGGAACACCAGCGAGGGCACGAACAGGTCCGGCCTGCGCACGTACGTGTGCAGGCTGCGCCACGCGATCGTGCCACGCCACGCGCCACATGCCCACCGCCGCGGTTGGCCGCTCGCGCCTGGGGTTGGCGGCCTGCGATCGTCGCGCTCATGTCCGCTGCAGCCTCGTGCGCAACGCGCCGGCAACGGCCGAGCAGGGCCACGAGCGTCAGGCCCAGCGCCACCGCGAAGCCGCGCCACAGCGCGGTCCCGTCCCAGCCATAGATGTACAGGCTGCGAAAGCCCTCGATCAGGTAGGAGATCGGGTTCCAGGTGGCGACCGTGTGAAACCAGCCGGTCCTCAGCAGGTTGCGCGGCAGGTTGCTCGAGGACAGGAAGATGAACACGAAGAACAGCGGGAACAGGCCCTGCACCGCCTCGCCCGAGCCGGTCCGCAGCGCCGCCGCGCAGCCGAGCGCGCCGAAGGCCAGCGCGGTCAGCGAGCCGAGCACGAGGATCACGAGCGCGCCGCCGAAGCCCGCGTCCAGGTGCGCGCCCGCGACGAGGCCCATCAGGATGTACACCGCCGACTGCAGCGCGCCCAGCGCCGCCACGCCCACCAGCAGCCCCGCGATCAGCGACACGCGCCGCAGCGGAGTCAGCGCGAGGCGGTTGAAGAAGCCGCTCTCGATGTCCTCCGCGAGGTTCGTGCCGGTGTTGATCAGCGAGAACATCGCCGCCCTGGATGAACGCCACCGCGATCGCGAACGAGATGTAGGAGTGGGTGGGGAAGCCCGGCAGGCGTGTCGCCGCGCTTCAGCCCGCTCGCGTTGACCGCCAGCAGGATCAGCGGGAAGAACACGATCGGGAACAGCTGGAAGGGCTGGCGCAGCGTCTTCAGCATCGAGCGCCTGGCCAGCACGCCCACCTGCGTTGTCAGCGTGCCGCTCATGCGGCGACCGCCGCCGAGCTTGGCTGCTTTCGCGGTTGGCCGTGTCGTCGCCCGTCCCGGGCCGCGCCTTCCCGTCGCCCGCGCCCTCTCCGTCGCCGGCGCCCTCCAGCGAGCGTCCGGTCTTGGCCAGGAACACGTCGTCGAGCGTCGGGCGTGTGCAGGCGCAGGTCCGCGATCGCAAGGCCCTCGGCGTCGAGCGCGCGCACGATCTCCGCCAGGTCGCCCACGCCCTCGCGGCAGCCGCGCGGCGACGCGTTGGTGGACGCCGCCGCCTCCTCGCCGAAGCGGTGCAGGACGCCGCTTCAGGCGCTCGCGGTCGCCGGGGTCCGCCGGGACCACCTCCACGCTCGGGCGCCCGATCGCCGCCTTCAGCTCGCGCCGGCGTGCCCTCGGCGACGATCTTGCCGCGGTCGATGATCCCCACGCGGTCGGCCAGCACGTCGGCCTCCTCCAGGTACTGCGTGGTCAGGAACACCGTCACGCCGTCGTCCGCCAGCCGGCGCACCTCATCCCACAGCGCCGCGCGGCTCTGCGGGTCCAGGCCCGTGGTCGGCTCGTCCAGGAACAGCAGCGCGGGCCGTGCACGAGCGCCAGGCCGAGGTCCAGGCGGCGCTTCATGCCGCCCGAGTAGCCGCCCACCTTGCGGTCGGCCGCGTCCGTCAGCCCGACGCGCTCGAGCAGCTCGTGCCGCGCGCTCGCGCTCGGCCTTGCCGAGGCCGTGCAGCGCGCTCTGCAGGCGCATGTGCTCGCGGCCGGTCAGGAACGGGTCGAGCGCGGACTCCTGCAGCGACGCGCCGATCGCGCGGCGCACCTCCGCGCCCTGGTGGACCACGTCCAGGCCCGCCACGCGCGCGCTGCCGGCGGTGGGCGGCAGCAGCGTGGTGAGCACCAGCACGGTCGTCGACTTGCCCGCGCCGTTGGGGCCGAGGAAGCCGTAGATCTCGCCGGGCGCCACGCTGCAGGTCGATGCCGTCGACCGCGCGCACGCCGCCCTTGAAGTCGCGCACCAGGCCCTCGACCTCGATGCCGTTGTCGCCCGGCGAGCCCGATCGGGTGGCGCGCCCGTGTGGCTGTCGGCCCCGGGCCGCCATCGCGACCCCTCCGGCTCGGCCGCCAGTCGTGGCGCCGGTGATGGCGCCACGCGCAGCAGCCGCGCGGGCATCGTCGGCAGCCACCAGTTCCAGCGCCCGAACAGCGACACCACCGCCGGCACGAGCAGCGCGCGGATCACGGTCGCGTCGAGCAGGATGCCCGCCGCGAGGCCGGTCGCGAGCACTTTGATTTCGGTCTCCGGCCCGGACGCCAGCGACACGAACGCGAGGAACAGGATCAGCGCGGCGCTCGTCACCAGGCGCCCCGTGCGCCCGATGCCGCGCACCACCGCCGTGTCGGTCGAGCCGGTCGCGTCGTACTCCTCGCGCATGCGCGACAGGATGAACACCTCGTAGTCCATCGACAGGCCGAACAGGAACGCGAACACCATCAGCGGGATCCAAGAGGTGATCGAGCCCGTCGCCGAGATGCCCCAGATCAGGCTCGAGCCGTGGCCGGCCTGCCACACGAGCTCCAGCACGCCCCACGCGGCGCCCACGCTGATCACGTTCAGGATGACCGCCTTCAGCGGCAGCAGCAGCGAGCGGAACGCGCGCGCGAGCAGCACGAACGTGATCAGCGCGATCAGGCGCGATCATCAGCGGGAAGTTGCCGTACACGGCGTCGATGAAGTCCTTGTTCTGGGCGCCGCATGCCGCCGACGTGGACGTCCGGGCCGGCCGCGTGCGCGGCAGCGCTCACGCGTTCGAGCGTGTCGCGCCCGGCCGCGCGTGGAGGCGTCGGGGGTGGGGAACTCGTCCACGACCGCCGCGCCCGGCACTGCGCCACGTGGGCAGCGCCGGCGCGACCGCGCCGTGCACCCCGGACACCGCCGCCAGCGCCTGCGGCCACGTGCGCGGGCGAGGTCGAGCGAGCCGCCGACCAGCACCTCGGCGGGCACCAGCACGCCCGAGCCGATGCCCGAGCGCTCCAGCGCCAGCAGGCCCTGCTTGGCGTCGCCTTCCTTGGCGATCGTGTTCACGTTGGAGGTGCCCAGCTGCAGGTTGGTCGCCGCCAGCACCAGCGCGGCGAGCACCAGCGCCGCGCCGAGCGCCGCCAGCCAGCGCGCGCGCACGACCAGGTTCGCCCAGCCGGTCCACGCGCGGCTGGCCTTGTCGTCGTCGCGGACGTGCGGCCAGTCCAGGCGCGGGCCGAGCTTGCTGAGCACGACCGGCAGCAGCGTCATCGCGACGATCACGCTGATCAGCGGGATCAGCATGCCGCCGTAGCCGACCGAGCGCAGGAACGGCAGCGGCAGCGCGACCAGCGCGAGCAGGCCGATCGCGACGGTCGTGCCGCTGAACACCACCGCGCGCCCGGCCGTCTGCATCGCGCGTTCGATCGCCGCCTCGCCCGACGCGCCGTGCGCGCGCTCCTCGCGCCAGCGCACGACCACCAGCAGCGAGTAGTCGATCGACACGCCCAGGCCGATCAGCGCGATCAGGAACTGCACGATGGGCGAGACTTCGGTGATCGTCGTCAGGCCCCACACGACCAGGAACGTCGTCAGGATCGACACGATCGCCATCAGGATCGGCACGAGCGCCAGGAACGAGCCGAACACGAACGCCAGCACCAGCAGCGCGCCGAAGCCGCCGAGCAGCGCCTCCAGCAGCACGCCCGGGCCCGTTGCCGCCGCCGCTCTGCACCGACAGCGCGTCAAAGCCCGTCAGGTGCACGGGCGCGCCCGCGACCGTCGTGCCGGCCAGCGCCGCGCTCGCGTGTTTGGCCGCTTCGGGGTTGTCTTCGAAGGCCTGCGTGGGGTCCGGCGGCGGATAGGCGATCACGAACGTGGTGCTGCCGGTCGCCCGACAGGAAGCGCGCGCTGTGCGTGCTCGCGTAGCCGGCCAGGCGCGTGCCCGGCAGCGTGCTCGCCAGGCGCGCTTCGACCGCGCGCAGTTCCGACTGCACGGCCGGCTGAGTCCACCGAGCGGCCCGCCGGGCAGCGTCACCACGGCCAGCAGCGGCGCGCCGTTGCCGCCCGTGCCGATGGAAGTCGCGCTGGATCTGCTGGTTGGTCAGCCAGCCTTCCTTGCCGGGCACCGAGAACTTCTGTTTGAGCGCTTTGGTCGCCGACCCGGCCGATGCCATGCCGACGAGCGTCAGCACGACCCAGAAGCCCACCACGATGCGCTTGTGCGCGAGAACCCAACGGGTGATCGTTGTCATGGCGAGTCTCCTTTCCGCGCCGGCGCGCCGGCGGCCGAGCTCTGCTGGACGTGTACGACAGCCAAGACGCTGCGACCGACCCGAAGCTCATCGCCGGGCCGAGCGTTGATTCGGCGAGGAATGTTCCGTGCAGAACAATCTATACCACAAATCTTTCCGCGACGATATGATCATGTTGTGAAGTGGGGCCAATGACCGACAGTCAGCGAGCCTGCAGCAGCGGTTGAACCCCGCCGACGCGTGGCCGCTGCCCGCCGGTGCCGACCCGTCCACGTCTGCGGTCGCCAACACGCCCTTCCAGGCGGTCGGCTTCGTGCTCTCCTCGATCGGCTATGCGGTCGGCCGACGCTTCCACCAGATCCTCGCGCCGCTGGAGCTCGAACCGCGCGAGTTCGCGCTGCTGCGCGCGGTGGGCGCCGCCGAGGGCCAGTCCCAGCAGGCGATCGGCGAGCGCCTGCAGATCCCGCCCAGCCGCATGGTCGCGTTCGTCGACGCGCTCGAGGCGCGCGGCCTGCTCGAACGCCGCCACAACCCCGCCGACCGCCGCACGCGCGCGCTGCACCTGACCGCCGCCGGGCCGCGAGCTGCTCGGGCGCGCGTTCGTCGCTGGCGGCCGACCTCGAGCGCCACCTGTGCGCCGAGCTCAGCGCGGCCGAGCGCGAGCAGCTGCTGGCGCTGCTGCGCGCGTCGGCGATGCAGCTCGGCCTGCCGCCCGGCGCGCACGCCGCGCACGCGGCGATGGTCGACGAGTAGCACGGTCAGGCCGGAGCCGACCAAGTGGAGTCCGGAGCGACCTTCATGGCGCAATTCCGCAGGAAGTTCTCCACGGCGTCCGCGCCCATGGGTCGCGCGAGCAAGAACCCCTGTCCGCTGTCGCAGTGCTCGTCGCGCAGGAATGACAGCTGCTGCTCCTGCTCGATTCCCTCGGCAAGCGTCTCGATCGAGAGGGCGCTGCCAAGCTGCACGAGCGTGCGCATGAGAGTCTCGCTCTCGGGATTGCCGAGCAGGCGATGGACGAAGGAGCGGTCGATCTTCAGTGCATCGACGGGGAACCGCTGCAGATGGGCGAGGGAGGAGTAGCCGGTTCCGAAGTCGTCGATCGCGACCCGCACGCCGAGGTCCCTGATGGCTGTGAGCCTGCGAGCGGTTTCCTCGACGTCCTGCATCAGCGTTGTCTCGGTGATCTCGAGGGTCAGCGCGTGGGCATGGAGCCCACTGTCTGCGAGCGCATCGCCGACGTCGGTGATGAGCTCGTCGGTGTCGAACTGGCGTCCAGAGACGTTGACCGCGACGCCGATCGCATGTCCGGCCTCGCGCCACGCAGCACCCTGGCGACATGCGTCTTGGAGCACCCAACGCCCAACCTTCGTGATCAGCCCGGTCTGCTCCAGCGCCGGGATGAAGTCGTCGGGCTGGACTACCCCTCGCATCGGGTGTTTCCAACGGAGCAGCGCCTCGACGCCGATCGGAGTCAGATCGCACAGGTCGAAAGTGGGTTGATAAACGAGGAAGAACTCGTCGTTGGGCAGGGCGTTGCGCAGGTCTATTTCCAGCTGGATTCGGCTCTGGACGGCGTGCTGCATCGCAGACTCGAACACAACGCAGCGGTTCTTGCCGTCCCACTTGGCGTGGTACATCGCGATGCTCGCATCGCGCATGAGCTCGTCGGCAGACGTCTTGTCAGTCGATCCGCGTGTGCAGATGGCGATGCCGATGCTCGCGGTCATGTGCAAGCGGGCGCCGTGCTCGCCAGCGAGCTCGAACGGTTCGCCGAGCGTCTCCAGCAGCCGCTGCGCGATGAGCTCGGCGCTCACGGTCGAGAGCTCTTCGGCGACGATCACGAACTCATCGCCGCCCAGGCGCCCGAGCGTGTCACCCACGCGCATCGTCGCGTCGAGTCGCAGTGCGACCGCCCTGAGGATCTCGTCGCCGGCGTCGTGACCGGACGTGTCGTTGACGGACTTGAAGTTGTCGAGATCGACGATCAGCACCGCCATCGGCTCGCTGTCGCGGCGCGAGCGCACGAGCATCCTTTCGACGCGGTCGAGGATCAAGGTGCGGTTGGGCAATCCGGTCAACGCGTCGTGCGTGGCGAGGAACGCCAGCTCCTCTTCGCGTCGCACGAGCTCATCGTCTGCGCGTCGACGCTCGACCTCGACGCGTTCACCGACGGTTATGAGGGTCATCTCGAGACTCACCTGCAGCATCCGCAGCGCGTCATACAGCGCCTCTTGCGAGACCCCCAGCTGCGCCGCGCTCTCGCGCAACACCTCCGCCGTGACCTTGCGCCAGCGCACACAACGCTTGATCACCTCGTGCAGCGGCGCCGCGCGCCGGCCGGCCAGTTGGCCGAAGATCTGCCCGGCTTCCCGGCCCACGGCCATGGTCGTCTCGGGATCGTCGCCCGCCATCCAGCGCGCCACGGCGGCTGTCGTCAGCAGGCAGATCCGCTCAAAGCTGTGCCTGACCAGGGCGTCGAGCAACGGGCTGTCGCGTCTGGTCCTCGCGACCGTCCGGCGCAGCACCTCCTCCCTGTGCTCGTTGAGCGCCTGACCCAGAAGACGGACCTCCTCGCTGGGCGCCACCGGGGCCAGCGGAGCGGACGTCGTCGGTGCGTCATGCGCCGGGGCGGGTTTCATGGTCGCGCCGCGACCGCCGGGCGCATCTTGGCCGGGTCGAGCTCGACCGAGGCGCCGTCGTGTCCGGCGTCCTCCTGCGGACCGCTCTGGCTTTCGAGCAGCGTCTCGACCGCGTCGACCGATAGCGGCCGGGCGAACAGGTAGCCCTGTCCGTGATCGCAGTGTTCGCGCTGGAGCCTATGCAACTGCTCGCGATCCTCGATGCCCTCGGCGAGCGTTTCCATGTGCAGTGTCTTGCCCAGCGCGACGAGCGTTTGGACGATCGCGCTGGACTCTTTGGAGTCGACGATGCCGGTGATGAACGAGCGGTCGATCTTCAGCGTGTCGGCGGGAAACTGGCGCAGGTAGGCGAGCGAGCTGTAGCCGGTGCCGAAGTCGTCGATGGCGACGCGCATGCCGAGTTGCTTGAGCGCGTACAGGCGCGCGGCGGTCACCTCTGGGTCGCGCACAAGCGCCGTCTCGGTCACCTCGAGCGTGAGCTGGGCTGGGTCCAGGCCGCTGGCACGCAGGGCGCCGGCCACGTGGTCGAGCAGCGAGCCGGTGTCCAGCTGGCGGCCCGAGACGTTGACGGAGACGGCGAGCGGGTGTCCACTGTCGCGCCAGGCGACGGCCTGGCGGCATGCCTCTCCCAGCACCCACGCGCCGATGTGGACAATCAGCCCGCTCTCCTCGGCCAGGGGTATGAATCGATCGGGCGTCAACAGCCCGCGCGCGGGGTGCTGCCAGCGGAGCAGCGCCTCGACGCCGATCATGCGCTCGGTGTGCAGGTCGACGATCGGCTGGTACAGCAGGACGAGCTCACCTCGCTCGCATGCGCCGGCGAGATCCATTTCGAGCTCCACGTGGTCGCGCGCCGCGATCTGCATGTCGGACTTGAAGGCGGCGCAGCGATTCTTGCCTTCGCTCTTGGCCTGATAGAGGGCGAGGTCAGCGTCGCGCAACAGCTCGTCGGCGCTCTCGCGCAGGCCCCAGGCGACGCCGATGCTCGCGGTCAGCGACAGCTCTCGGCCGGCGTGCTCGCACAGGTCATAGGGCTGGCGCAGGACTTCGAGCAGCCGCTCGGCCACGAGCTCCGGTCCGGTGGCGAGCGTGGTGCCCTCGACCAGCACCACGAACTCGTCGCCACCGAGACGCGCGGCCGTGTCGCCCTCGCGCACTACGCCCTGCAGGCGCTTTGAGACGATCCGCAGCAGCTGGTCGCCGGCGCCGTGGCCGAAGCTGTCGTTAACGTGCTTGAAGTTGTCGATGTCCACATACAGAGCCGCCACCGGCACCTGTTCGCGGCGGGCGCGGGCGAGCATGTGCTCGGCGCGATCGAGTGCGAGCACGCGGTTGGGCAGCCCGGTGAGCGCGTCGTGCAGCGACTGATGGCGCAGCTCGCCGGTGCGCTGATCGACCAGCACGAAAGCGCGCTCGCGCGAGCTGCCGAGGATCAGCGTGAGAGCTGCAAGCAGGATCGTCGTCAGTACGCCGCCCAGCAGCACGAGCAGACCCTGCAGGGGGGCGGACAGCGCGGGAGCGGGCTCGGCGCCGACTACGCGAATCACCCAGGTGCCGGCCAGCCGGAAGGTCGTCGAGGAGGCGAACCGTGGCGTGGCGGCTTTTCCGGCGCCGCCGATGCGCACGAGCGGATCGCCGGGGTTGCTGTGATAGAGGGCGACCGACAGCCCGCGGTGCGGTTCCAGTGCGGTGCGGGCGAGAGCGGGGATCGAGAAGGAGCTCTCGACCCAGCCCAGCAGCGCGACGCGACGTTGTGCGACAGTGGCGAGCGGGGCGCCGGCCCGATAGAAGGCGCTTTCCATAAAGCAGGTGCTCACCCCCTGGGCGGTGACCGGGTAGACGAACAGGTTGGCGCTGTTGGCGATCTCGCTCATCTGGTGCGCCGTATCCGTGCCTTCCACGGGGAAGCTGCCGATCGCGCTGTGAGCGTCGCACCAGTCGCCCTGCACGAGCGCCGCGACTTCGGGGGTGTAGTCGGCGCCGCCGCCTGCCAGCAGGCAGTAGCTGGACTTCCGTGACAGGGCCACGGGTTGGACGCGTCCGCCCACGAGCGCGCGGAAGGCGGGGTCGGCGTCGCGGGCGGCCAGGAACGCGCGCAGGCTCGGCGCCGGCACGCTGCGTATGACGAGCGTGCCGAGTGCTCCCACCTGCGGCTGCCTGGCTGTCAGTTCGTCGAGCCAGCGCGAGAAACCGCTGGCGCCGAGGCGCGGCTGCTGCGTAAGGGCGGTGCGCAGCGAGGTCACGAAAGCTGCCTCGCGATTCAAGAGCATTTCGGCCGTGTCGGACACGTCCGAGGCGGCTGTGTTAAACGCGAGGCGTTCGGAGCGGCGCACGCTGTTGCGCCACAGAGCGCTCGCGACCAGCGACAGGATGACGCCGACGATGAGAATGCCCGCGACAGCCACGCGCCAGTGCCGCTGGCCCGCTAGCTTTTGCAGGAGACGCACACGGGCCTCTACGGCAACCTGTTTGCGCCGGTCACTCGTGGCCGTTGTGGCGGAAGCCACGCCAGAGCGGACAGCCAGCCGCGCTCGTTGGCGGTGAGGACCGCTTGGGTGCGGTCGGCCACGCCGAGCTTGCCATAGATGTTGTGAAGGTGGGTGCGTACGGTGCTCACGGACAGGGCGAGGTCGTGTGCGATCTGGTTGTAGGTGCTGCCTTTGGCAAGCTGCTCGAGCATCGCGAGCTGTCGCTTGGAGAGTGGGTTGGGGTCGAGGTGGCGTTGGCGCGGTTGCTGGCTGGCGCCCGGCGGTTCGTGCATCAGCTGGCGCAGCTGCTCGGTCCCCAGACCGACTGCGCGGGCGCTGTGGAGCATCTCGCCGGGGGAGACTCGTGCGCCCTCTTCGTAGTGGGCTAGCATGTCGGCCAGCCGGATGATCGCCGCCTCGCCCTCGCCCTCGCCCTCGGCGTCGGGGTTGTGGTGGTGCGCGATCGGTGTGGCCAGCGACGCCGGCAGCCTCCAGCGGCGGATCAGCACGCCGCCGACGAGGGCGTGGTCGACGCCGAGCTCCCTGCGCTCCTGATGGATGCGCTCCTCGGGCGTGCCTGCGCCTTTGTGGACCTGGGCGGGGTAGCCGGGGTGAGCATGGATCAGCGCCAGCTTGCCGATGTCGTGCAGGAGGCTCGTGACGGCGAGGCGGTCGCGGTTGGCATAGCCCGCGATGGCGGCGATCCTGTCGGCGGCGCGCTGGGTGGCCAGGGCGTGCAGCCGGAAGCGCTCGGGCACCGAGCCCCATATGTTGGCGCGCTCGAAGAAGTCGAACGTGCGCACGCGGCTGGCGAGCGCCTGGATGGCGTGGGGTCGCAGCAGTTCGACGGCGCCCGCGACGGTGTCGGTGCGTTCGTGCCCGGGTTGTCCACCGTTGGCGAGACGCAGGACGGCGGTCATCAGGGCGACGTCGGACTCGACAGCCGATATGACGTCGGCCGTGGAGTGGTGGTCGTCGGTGATCACGGCCAGCAGGCGATTGCGCGCCTCGCCCAGCGCTGGAAACTCCTCGAGCGCTCGGAATGCGACCGTCAGGCGTGCACTGCGGTCCGTGCGCGGTACGCGAACGAGGGGTCGCTGGCTGACTGTGACTGAGTCGCCGAGCGACTCGTACTTTGGGGTGACGCCGCGTGTTGTGGGCGTCTGGGTGACGCCTCGTGTCATGGGCGTCTCCTGACTGCGGTATCGAGTGCCGCGATAGATGCGGAATGGCTCCCTGGTCTCTTCGACCTGCCACCTGCATCGGCGGTTCATGGAGCTAGCGTTAGCCGATCCCAAGAATTCCGCTTTCCGGTACTGTTCCGATGTTCTGCTACCGTGATTGTCCGAAGGCGGGCTCTTGCGTGGAGCAGATGACAAGCGGTCGGGTGCCGATCCAGGTGAGGATCGGCCCTCGCTCGGCGGGCAACGGGACGCGCTGGACGAGCTGACTGGATCGTTCCCGGCTGACTCCGACCAGACGGCCGCAGACAGCGACCAGCAGGCTTCAGACCGCGACCAGACGGCCTCCGACAGCGACCAGACCGATTCCGATAGTGACCAGTCGGCCTCTGACACCGACCAACGCGCCTCGGAGGAGGATCAGGCCGCCAGCGATCTAGAAGCGCACGGGGCGACTGACCAACAGGTTCGCGAGGCGGGAAGCTTGCATCGCGAGCATGCGATGCACCTGCGCCACGAGCAGGCTCACTCGCGTCTGCGAACTGGGGTGTCGCGGGAGATCACCGCTGATGAGCGCGATCAGACGGCCGCCCAGCGCGATCGGGTCGCGCAGATGCGAGACGCTCGCCAGGCGACGAGTGATCATACGGGGGCGTCCTTGCAGTCGGAGGGCCAGCCACAGGGGGACGGGACCCTCAGCCAAGCCCGCGATCGTCAGCGGGCCGCCGATGATCGTGCTCGTGCTGCGGCCGATCGTGCAAGAGCGGCCGATGATCGTGCGCGCGCGGCTGAGGAACGAGCGCAGTCCGCGCAGGAGCGCGCCTTGGCCGCGCGAGATCGTGCTCAGGCCGCGATCGACCGTGCGGCCTCTGAGGTCGATGAGCTGACGCACGTCCGCCGACGCGGCGCTGGGATGAAGCAACTTCAGCGCGAGATGGACCGCGCGCGCCGCACACACGCCGAGCTCGTGGTCACCTTCGTCGATGTGGATGGCTTGAAGCAGGTCAACGACACCGATGGTCACATGGCGGGCGATTCGTTGCTGCTCGCCGTCGCTGACTCCTTGCGAGCGTGCCTGCGCTCCTACGACCTGGTGATGCGCTACGGCGGCGACGAGTTCGTGTGCGCGTTGCCGAATGCCGATCTCGGCAAGGTCCGGCAACGTTTTGCCGACGTGTCCAGTACTCTGGCCAGCTGCCGCAGCGGCGGCTCGATCTCGGTCGGCTTCGCAGAGCTCGATGACAGCGACTCGCCTGAAGATCTCATCCACCGCGCAGACGCCGATCTGCTGACTCACCGACGGCATTCCTGACCGCGGGCGCGCGACCGTGGTAAACAGCCAACCGGCGCTGCATGAAGGACTGCGCACTGTCTGGCGCCAGCACCGCGTGGAAGTGCTCGAGCGCCTGCGGCTGATCGAGCGAGCCGTGGCGGCCTCGAGCACGGCCGAGCTCGGCGAGAAGCTTCGCAGCGATGCAAGGCGCTCTGCGCACATGCTCGGCGGGGCGCTAGCCATGTTCGGCTTCGCGTGCGCGTCGCAGGCCACGCACGAGCTCGAGCTGGAGCTCACCATTGCCGCGCCGTGGCGGGCAGCGACCATGTCAAGGCTGCTGGCGACCATCCGTCGTGAGCTGGAAACCGACGCGATCGTGCCTGCCAGCGCAGAACCCGCTCAACCCCACGAGGACCTGCTCCGCGTACTGGTGGTCGATGAGGATCGCGAGCTGTGCGCGCGCATCGCCACGGCGTCGGTGGCTCACAACATGCGCTGCGACCGCGCTGCGAGCCCGCGCGAGGCGCGGGCGTTGTGCGCTGAGCATCCCCCCGCGGCCGTGCTGCTCGGCCTTGCCGACGGGGCGCAGGATACAGCGCAAGCCTATGCGCTGCTGGCGGATTTGAGCGCTGCCAGCCCCCCGATTCCAGTGCTCGTGCTGACCCCCATGCCAACTTTCGAGCATCGCGTCGAGGCGGCGCGACGCGGCAGTCGCGCCTTTCTGCCCAAGTCGCTGAGCCCGGATGAGCTGTGCAGCGCGGTGGCGCGGTTCCTCGACCGCGATCGCCTGCAGGCGACGCGAGTGCTGGTCGTAGACGACGATCCGACGGCGCTCGAGAGCATGCGCGTGCTCCTGGCGCCTGCCGATCTCGAGGTCTTCACGCTGTCTGATCCGCTGCGTTTTTGGGAGACGTTGGAGGAGGTCGAGCCTGAGCTGTTGATCTTGGATGTAGATATGCCGGGCGTCAACGGCCCCGAGCTGTGCCGCACCGTGCGCAACGATCCGCGCTGGGGCGGCCTTGCGGTGATCTTCGCCACCGGACGAACCGATGTGGACACCGTCGGGCTGGCGTTCGACGCGGGCGCCGATGACTACGTTGCCAAGGACTCCGTCGGCCCCCAGCTCGTTGCGCGGGTCTCCAACCGCCTTCAGCGCGTGCGCCTATACCGTGCCAAGGCCGAGACGGACGGCCTTACCGGCCTGTCCAACCGCGTGACGTGCGAGGAAGGCCTGAAGCGGCTCGCCGAGGTCAGCGAGCGCTCGTCCGAGCCCCTTGCGGTGGTCATGCTCGACATCGACAACTTCAAGCTGGTCAACGACACTCACAGCCACGCCGCGGGCGACCGCGTGCTGCGCCGCGTGGGTGCGTACCTGCGGCGCGAGTTTCGCGACGACGACGTTGTCGTGGGACGTTGGGGCGGGGAGGAGTTCATCGTGGGCCTGTACGGCGTGACGCGCGCAAGCGCGGTGGGACGCCTGACGGACATGCAGGCACGCTTGAGCAGGGAGGAGTTCCCCTGCCGCGAGGGTGCGTTTCACATCAGCTTCAGCGCGGGCGTCGCCGAGTACCCGCTCGACGGAGACGACACCGTGGCGGTATGCCAAGCGGCCGACGAAGCGCTCTATCGCGCGAAGGCAGCCGGACGAGCGCGGGTGCTGGCATCTGGTACGCCCGCTGCTGCTTCTACGTCAAGCCGGGCACGGACGGAGCCTCCTCGGCGATCGCCTCGCGGAGCGCCTGATCGAAGGATCTCGCCACGAAGTCAAACAGCGCCATTCCCGACGGGTCGGTGACGGTCGTGTCGGTGGCGAGCCCCTCTATCAACGGTCTCGCGACTCCTGCGTCGACAGGTGTGATCAGCCCGATCCAGTGCGAGGACAGCCACGGCGTGAGCAGCGGCACGGGGATGCGTGGGCGACGGCGCAGTCCCAACGCGTCGGCCATCCGGTCGAGCATCTCGCCGTATGTGAGTATCTCGGCCGATCCGACCTGGATTTCGCGCGCGCCGGTCTGTGCGATCCGCGGAGCCTCGACGAGGTAGCGCAGCACATCGCTGATGGCGATCGCCTGGGTGGGTGTGGACAGCCACGATGGCGCGAGCATCACTGGCAGACGCTCGACCAGCGAGCGCAGCGTGCGGTAGCTCTCTGAGCCAGCTCCCACCACCATGCCGGCGCGAAACCAGGTCAGTGGCGGTCCCTCGTCTCGCAGGATCTCGCCGACGCGCATGCGCGAACGCAGATGCGGGGATGCGGGACGATCGCCGAGGCCTCCGAGGTAGACGATCCGCTCGATGCCGGTGGCGTTCGCAAAGCGGGCGAAGTTGGAGGCGGCGTTCGCGTCGCGCCTCTCATAGTCGGAGTCGCCTCCGCGCCCCATCGAGTGAACGAGGTAGTAGGCCGTCGTATAGCCACCGCCGATTGCGCTCAGCGAGCTCGGGTCGAGCATGTCGGCGCGATGTACTGTGACGGCTGGATCGAAGCTCACGCGGCCGGGATTGCGCGCCACGCATCCGACCGGCTCTCCGAGCGATACAAGTTCGCGCACCAGGCGGTTGCCTATGTAGCCGGAGGCTCCGGTGACGAGCGAGCGCGCCATTTAGAAGCCTGACGCCAGCAGGAACAGATCAAAGATGGCCAGGACGGTACAGGCGAGTGTGAGGACGGTCACGATCAGGGCGTTCGCCCGTTCGCTGCGTTCCGTGGCTGTTGACTCGGCCATCGGGGGCGGCAGGTAGGCCGGCCCGTCGGGTCGGATCCATTTGACGTCCGGTGGGCCGCTCGCGGGCGCGAAACCCACGCAACTGGACGGTCCTGCGCTCAGGTCACCGCGGCTCATAGCCACCAGTCCGGTGGCCGGGTGACGGTATCTCCTCGGGGCGTTTGCCCCCCAAAGCCGCATGCGTAAGCCTGTGCATCAGGCCGGCTTGGACGTTTCGGCTGGGCGCGAGCAGCTCGAGCACCATCAGCCCCTGGCGCATGAACACCAGCGCGATCAGCCCGACCGTCATCAGCCAGGCGGCGCGGTCGAGGTGATGGCCGAGCCTGATCTCCACAGCAGAGACGCTCAACGCGAGCAGCACCGGCAACAGCGGGGTTACGAGCGACGCCAGCGATGGCCTCGAGCTGCTCTGCGGGCGACACTGTGGTGTCGCTGGCCCGCGAGCTGAACGCGGCAAGCGCGATCCCGAGATACGCCGCGACCCAACCGGTATCGATCACGTCCCCACCCGTGTACTTCGCTACCTCGGTGAGGTAGCTGAAAATGCTGTCGCTGAGCGCCATCGCCAGCAGGGCAGCCAATAGGCAACACAGCGACAGACTGTTGCTGCCCAGCGACAGACGGTTGCTGCCGGTCATCCCGCGGATTGCGAGCACCATGAAGAAGACGATCACGACATCACCAAACGGATAGGCCAGCGTCACCACGCCAGTCGATGTGCTGAGATCGGCGCTGCGCGCGAGCGGACCGAGGACGAGCGTCCAGCTGAGCAAAAGCAACGATGTGGCAACCACCAGGCTGTCGAACAGCGAGCGGACCTTGCGTGTGCCGCTACCCCTCGTCGCGGGGTGCACGACCAGCGCTGCGACCGCGAGCGGAATCGCTGCGAGGTAGCCGACATCCGCCCAGGAGGGCACCGGAACTTCGACGTTTAGGATCAGCGCGTAGTAGCCCCAGACGACCTCAGCCAGCGTCCAGGACGCGGTGGCGCAGGCGAGCAGCGACCAGAACAGACGCATCCGCCCATCGTGGCGAGCACGGGCGCCCAGGCACGACACGCAGGCAACCGACGCCACGAGCGGCGTGACGAGGTCATCGACCCAAAGCGTCACCCGGGCACCCGCGATCTGCAGGCCGAGCCAGACGCCGATCACGCCGGTCACAAGCACGACAATTCCTACTGCCGCGAGAAAGCGCCTGCTCGTGAGGGCCTGTTCCACTACTTGGACATCGACAGAAGATTCTGACTTCTTGATCGCGCGCCGATCGGCGTCACATGGGCCAGGTTGAGAGCGCAACGAGGGGGCTCGAGCGCACAAACATACAGATCAGGCGTGTCTGCTCAAGTGGGCGACGAGAGATGCCGATGGAGACGCAATTCCATGTATAAGAATTCCGACGTATCGACAGCCAAGATCCTCAAAGGAGCTGACGAACCATGACTTCCCTCGCTCCAGCAGATCTCCGTCCACGGTTGATGATTGCAGACGATGACTTGGTGGTCAGGGCGATGTTGGGCATGTCATTGGAGCACGAGTTCGATGTCATCGGCGTGGCTGGCGACGGCGATGAGGCCGTCGAGCTAGCCAGAACGAGCCAGCCAGATGCCGCTCTCGTTGACGTCGAGATGCCCAACGGCGGCGGCCTGCGCGCTGTCAGCGGCATCGTCGAGGTCGCTCCCGATACGGCGATCGTGGTGCTGTCCGGCGATGAAGCAGACGGGACCGTTCGTGATCTGATTCAGGCGGGAGCGACGGCGTACCGTCGCAAGGGCGTGACAGCGCAGGCTCTGGCGCAGTCTCTGATCGAGTCGATCGTCGCGCATGCCGCCGAGCGACGTGCGCAGTTGCGATGACTTGATGACCTCCGTCGGTCGCCGCAGCCCTAGACCAACTGCACTCACAGCGGCCAAGGCGACGAGCGCGGAAACCGTTCAGGCGCGCTTGGCGGCGATCGTCGAAGCGTCAAGCGACGCGATCATCAGGATGACGACGGACGGCGTGATCGAAACGTGGAACCAGAGCGCGGCGCGCCTGTACGGCTATAACGCCGATGAGGCAGCGGGCAAGAATGCGCTCGCGCTGCTGGCGCGCGATCCCGCCGAGCGCGTAGCGATGCTGGCGAAGGTCGTGGCCGGGAGCGAGCCGGCGCAGACCGAGAGCCAGGACATCCGCAAGGACGGCAGCCTGCTCAGCGTGTCGGTCACAGATTCGCCGATCCTCGATCCGAATGGTCGGGTGATCGGGATCGCACGAATCGCACGCGACATCACCGAGCGAGTCGAGCTGGAGATCGCCACGCGCAGGGCGGAGGTGGAAGTGACCGCGGCCCGTGACGAGGCGATTGAGGGCTCGCGCATGAAGTCCGCCTTCCTCGCGAACATGAGCCATGAGATCCGCACGCCGCTCAACGGCGTGATCGGCATGGCGGACCTGCTGCTCGACAGCCCGCTCGATCAGGAGCAGCGCGAGAACGCGCGCCTGCTCAGGGGCGCCGGGGAGACCCTCGTGACGGTCGTAAACGACATCCTCGATTTCTCGAAGATCGAGGCGGGCGCCCTGCGATTGGATTACGTCGATTTCGACCTGATCGAGGCGGTGGAGGACGCGTGTGACCTGATCGCCGAATCCGCCCGCGAAAAGAAGATCGAGCTTACGATGCATCTCGCGCCCGAGCTCCCGGACGTCGTTCGCGGCGACGCCACTCGCGTGCGTCAGGTAGTCACTAACCTGCTCTCCAACGCGATCAAGTTCACAAGCGCGGGAGAGATACGCGTCACGCTGCGAACGGTCCGCTCGAGCGACGATCGCACCCACGTCTGTTTCGAGGTGGCAGACACCGGCATCGGCATCGACGACAGCCGCCTCGAAGAAGATGTTCACGCCGTTCATGCAGGCGGATGACTCAACGACTCGTCGTTTCGGCGGCAGCGGTCTCGGCCTCGCGATCGTCAAGCAGCTTGTGGAGATGATGAGCGGGGATGTCGGTGCCGAGAGTGTCTTGGGCAAGGGGAGCCGCTTCTGGTTCACGATGGCACTCGAGCGGGCGAAGGTACCCATCCGCAGTGACGACCACCACACCACACTCGCGGGAACCAGGCTGCTAGCCGTTGACGACAACGCGACAAATCGTCACCTTATGGTGCAGCTCGGACGGCGCTGGAAGATGGATGTCACCGCGGTCTCCGGTGCCCGTGAAGCCCTGGAGCGCCTGCGCGAAGCCGCGGCAAGCCAGCAGCCGTTTCATGCGCCGCCCTGGACCTGCACATGCCCGACACGAACGGCATCCAGCTCACGCAGGCGATCTTCCGCGATACGACCTTCCCGACGCCTGCGCTGGTGATGCTGACGAGCACCGCCGACGACCGCCGCGAGGCACATGAGGCGGGCATCGACGTCTACATGACCAAGCCGGTCCGCCGGACCCGGCTTTTCAACGCGCTGGCTGAGGCGATTGGGATTAAGATCGAGGCGCGAGCAGGCGCCGGCTGGGAGCAACGGAGTCGCGGGATCATCTCCGCTAATCCTGATTGCCGAGGACAATGACGTCAACCAGATTCTGGCCATTCGCATGCTCCAGCGACGCGGCTACCGGGCTGAGGCCGTCGGAAATGGTCGCCAGGCGCTCGAGGCACTCCAGCAGCGCAGCTACGCCGCCGTCCTGATGGATTGCCAGATGCCGGAGCAGGATGGCTACGAAGCCGCAAGCGAGCTTCGCCTCTCTGCAACGAGGCAGTAGCCGTACTCCGGTGATCGCGATGACCGCCCACGCCCTGGGCGGCGACCGTGAGAAGTGCCTGGCCAGCGGCATGGACGACTATCTGGCCAAGCCGCTCAAACCCGAGGACCTGGATCGCGTGCTGAGGCGATGGGCACCAAGGACAACGACAGAGTCAGATGGCACAGCTCCGTCGTAGGAGCGATGCACGATGGCGCACCCGCGAGCGACGTTCCGCTGGACCCGGCCGGATCGAGCGATTGCGCTCCCAGCTCGGCTCGGCAGAGGCTCTCAGGCTGCCGGTCGAACTGTTCGCTGCCCAGACGCCCGACCTACTGGCCGACATGCGCAGGGCGATCGAAGCCGGTGACGCCGAGGCCGTCAGAGGCGACGCCCACAAGCTCAAGGGCGGCTGCATGACGCTCGCAGCCACGCACATGGCCGCGCTCTGTAGGGAGCTCGAGCTGCGGCTCGATCCGACTCGCTCGACGGAGCGACACCAGCTCGTGGACCAGATCGAGCACGCTTTCGAACGAGCACACGCGGCACTGCTCGCAGAAGTCGGCAGTGGTCAGTAATGCGACAAACATCTCCGCGCGCGCCGCCGGAGCCCGCGACGCTCCGGAGCGGCCGGGGACTGCACCCGTATCGGTGGCTGCTCGCGCGGCGTGACGCGAGCAGGGAGGGCTCGGCACTCACCTTCGGGATCCGCCTGGTTGTGACCGTCGCGCTCACGTTCGCGCTGATCGGCAGCACGAGCTATGTCCTGCTGGAACGAAGCCTCGCGCATCGGGAGATCAGCGACTACGCGGAAGGCCAGAGGGCAGACGCGAAGGCCTTTGAACGCGAGGGCACCCGGGCGACGGGCACAGCCGACGAGATCGGCGATATCGAGCCCCTGCTCGAAGGCGTCGAACAGCGTCCCGGCACTCTGGCGGTCCTGCTGATCGACAAGCAGCACGTGGTCACAGCGGCGGGCAACAGTGTTCAGGTGGGCACGGCGGCAGCCGAACGCTCGCATCGACGCTGCGTCTGGTGCACGGAAGCTCATACGCGGGACGCGAGGGCGGTCGCGGCAAGGAACAGCAGCGACTTCGAGTTCATCGTCCCGGTCGACCTTCCAAGTGGCCGCTACGCCTACGAGGTGACCTACGACCATCGCCGCCTACGACGCGCAGCTGAATGAACTGCGGACGATCCTTGCGCTGATCGCGCTGATCACGCTGATCGGCGGTGGCGCTGTGTTCTATCTCCTCGGCGGTCGGCGACTGATGCGCGACCATCGCATGGTTCTGCGGCGAGCGACCCGCGATGGGCTGACCGACCTGCCCAACCAGCGCGCCTTCCATGATGAGTTCTCCCAAGCCGTTGCTGCGGCGGCGCGCTATGAAGATCCCTTCGCCCTGGCGCTCCTGGACGTCGATGACTTCAAGCTGATCAACGACCGCAAGGGACATCCCCAGGGCGACGCGATACTCCAGCGCGTGGCGCAGGTCCTGCGCGGGGCAAGGCCCGGGGACCGCCCGTACAGGATCGGTGGCGACGAGTTCGCGCTGACGCTCACGCACACCGACGCCGAGGGCGCCCGCGCGGTCGCTCGGCGGCTGAGCCGCGACCTGCATGACGCGGGCATCGAGGTCAGCGTAGGTGCGAGCGCGCTGCGCCCGGGACAGCCGGCCGACACGTTGCGCGCGGAGGCGGATGCCGCGCTGTATGAGGCCAAGCGCGCCGGAGGCAACCGCGTGACGCACTTCGAGGACATATCCGAGCGCGTGGTCGTGACCACCGCTGAGAAGAGGGAGGCTGTCGTACGGCTGATCGAGGAGGGGCGCGTCGACACGCTGTTCCAGCCGATCTGGAACCTCGACTCAGAGACTCTGCTCGGCGTCGAGGCGTTGGCCCGCCCGACCCCTCCTACGCACTGTCCGGGCCGGCGGAGGCCTTTGACATCGCCGAGCAGATTGGACGCGTGCACCAGCTCGACGTGCTGTGCGTCCAGAACGCGCTGGCGCTCGCTCCCGAGCTGCACCCGGGGGTGCTGCTGTTTTGAACCTCTCCCCGCTGACTCTCGACCTGGACGCCGAGGCAGACGCATGGCTCGCTCCCGCCGTAGAGCGGGCGGGCTTGACGCCCCAAGCGGTCGTCGTGGAGGTCACCGAGCGCTTCGGCGGACGCACCGAGAGGGTGATCAAGCGCCTTAAGCGCCTGCGCGAGCAGGGCTTCAAGATCGCCGTCGACGATGTCGGAACGGGCAACTCGGGCCTGGAGATGCTGAGCAAGATCCAGGCGGAGTTCGTCAAGCTCGACCGCAGCATCATCACGGCCGCTGCAACCGAGTCGAGCGCTCGGGCGGTGTTGATGGCGATGGCCACGTTCGCGCGGCAGACCGGCGCGTTCGTGATCGCAGAGGGCATCGAGGACGAGGACATCTCGAGTTCCTGCGCGCCATCAACGAAGAGCACGAACTAGCCTCCGACACGATCATCCAGGGTGGCCAGGGCTTCGGGCTGGGCCGGCCGTCGCACGAGCTCTCACCACAGTCGCCCGCGATCCTGCATGACGGTCACAGCCGAGCCCGGTCGGTGTTCGGCGCGCTCTAGCTCTGCAATGTGCGTGCTGGCGGGGCTCAGCCCTTACACGACCCGCGCCCCTCGCGCGGCTATTACGGCGAGGATGCTGTCGATTGATGGCTGATACCAGTCGTTGGCGCGCGCCTCGTCACGTAGGCGGGGTGCCTCGATGGCGATGCGGTCAAGGAGTCCTCGGCGCACGCGCTCGAACCCCCGTGTGTTGAGGCTGAAGTCGTTGGCGAGGTCCGACCAGTGGATCGCGGTGATGGCGTCTGAGTTGTACTCGTCGCCGATGCTCAGCGCCAGGTCCGTGCTGAGGTCGGGGTAGGCGGCCGTGGAGACCACGTCGTAGAGCGGTGCCAGCCGGACTCCGTCGTGCGTGTGCACCAGCGAGATGTTCTTGGCGTGTGCATCTGCATTGCCGACCAGGTAGTGAAAGACGGCGGCTTGTGCGCCGGCGAGGCGATCGAGGCCGGGCGATGGCCCGTTCTCGTCCAGCAGATCCGCAAGCGCGCGGTAGGAGGGCAGCTGCCACCCCTCCTTCTGGTACTTGAAATCGGGAGTCAGCCCGAGCGCCTGACAGAGATCCTCTTGGTGTACGCGACGATGCGGCCAGGTCGATTGCTCGCGGTCGAATCGCTCAATCACCAGGCACGGGCGGCCGGCTGCCGTGATGAGCTCGACGCCAGCCGTCGACAGTCCGCATCGTGCTGCAAGGCGCATGCAGAAGTACTCGTTTGTCGCCAGCCCTGGATATCCGCTGGCCGGCAGCTCCGGCTTGAGGATGTGGCTGCTGGGCATGCCGTCGAGTGGCTTGCCGAAACGTGCCTGCTCGTCACGGACGAGCACGGCCTTGTGTTGCACTCCCGCGAGGCTGAGACGGAGATGCTCATCTGCGCCTTGTATCCCAGGGGATGCCGTGGAGCTCTTCGACCAGTGCGTCCAGCTCGCTTTCGTCAAGCCAGCGCACCGATGGTGGGTCGGACATTCGCTTGGTGTCGACGATCTGCAGCGCACCGCGCAGTCGCGACCCAGCTCCGCGAGCAGGCCGAACGAGTCGCTCGCGGCGAGCTTGAGTTGACTGGCGACCTGATCGCGCACCGCGCCCTCGGGCAGCAGAGCCTCGAAGAACGGACGGCTCTGCGCCGGACTGAACCTCTCTTGGCTCAGTGGCAGCGACAGCGAGATCGCACGGGACGGTTGCGTGTAACGGAACGCATACTCACGAGATCGCTCGTCTACGCGCTCGAGATTCGCCGACCTCCTGGGCGTCCCAGTAGACGCCGAGACTCATTTCTCACCACGGCCGTGCACGCCCAGGCGCAAGCCCAACGCTGCAAGAATGCGGGTCAACACGTCCACCGCACAGTCGGCTCGCCGTGCTCGACGCGGTGGACAGAGCGGACGCCGACGTTGGCGACTATGGCGAGCGTTCGTTGGTCCATGCCTTGACGGCCGCGCTCCTCGCGGACACGTTGCCCGATCCGTTGCGAAGTGTCGTCCGATCTGTTCATCTGCGTGATCGCGCACATTGTACCGTGAACAGCTAAACCGAGCACGATTATGCGTGTTCGCGCAGATTATCGCCCGAGTGCCCCATTTCTTGGCGCCTATCGGCGCGATCACGCAGATGGAAGGCCCCGATGGCTCCGTGTCTGTGCACGGGTTCGTGGGCGTCGATCTCGGTGATCTCGACGGCGGCAAGAACCCCGGCCCCCGGCTCAGTGGCGTGGAGCGGTTGGTGTAGTAGCGACTCTGGCGCACATGCTCGGCGATTTGAGTGGCGGCCTGCTGTGCAAGGTTTGCTGAGCATTCGCTCGGGTAGTAACTCAGCGCCCACGGTGAAGTCAACGCAAAGGAGGGCCCCATGGGCCTCATGGAGTTGCTTTTGATCGTCCTGGTAATCGCAGCCGTCGCAGGCGGGATCGGTGTAAATCCGTTGCTTTGGCTGCTGCTGCTGGTAGCCGTCGTGATCTTCCTGACGGGCGGCGGATTCGGCTATCGCAGGGGCGGGAGGGTGTAGGTATGCCTATCGGCACATCGATCTTGCTGATCGCCGTCGGCGCGATTATCCGCTACGCCGTCACGGTTCACGTGTCGGGCGTGTCGCGTCCAGCGATCGGCCTGATTCTCATCATCGCCGGCATCGTCGGCGTCGTTCTGTCGCTGATCTACATGGCCACCGCTCGACGCCGAGTAGTCGGCGGGCCTTACGAAGAATCGCGCCTCTAGCGGCGTGGTGACCCCCTGTGAGCCACGCGCCGCAAGGGGTCGGCCCGTCCCGCGCCTCAACTGACGGGCAGGTCGCCGAAGCAAAGCGTGCTCAGGCTGAAGCTGACGAACGCGCCGCCCAGGCGCGGCAGGGACGTGCCATCGCAGAGCGACACTGTCTAAAGAAGCTGGAAACCGATGAACAAGGCTGAACAGAAGATCGTGCAGTACCTCAGCGAGGCGCATGCCACGGAGCAGGCACTCGTCACCATGCTGCAGTCGCAGATTGCGATGACCCCGGCGGGAAGCTACCGCGACGGCCTGGAAATGCACCTGCGCGAGACACGTGACCACGCAGTTCGGGTGCAGCGCCGTCTCGACGAGATCCGCCAGGCGGGCAGCAGCCCGATACAAGCCGGCCTTGGGCTCGTCCAGAGCGTCGTTGGTCAGGCACTTGCCCTGGGAAAGACGTCCCTCGACCTCGTCCGCGGCACGGGGGGAGACGAGAAAGTCCTAAAGAACGCCAAGGACGCTTGTGCAACCGAGGCCTTGGAGATCGCCACCTACACCGCCATCGAGCGTCTGGCGAGCTCTGTCGGCGACAAGGCCACACAGGCCCTTGCCGACTCCATCCGGGCTGATGAGCAGAAGATGCTCGACCGGATCTTGAGAGAGATCCCGAAGCTGACCGAGGCCGTGGTGCGCTCAGAGATCCGCGGGAACCCTTCATACGACATCAGCAAGACAGGTGCTGCCGACGCTGCCCGCTCGGTGTCGGAGAGCGTAACGGGGGCTGCCCGTGACGCGACATCGAGTGCGAAACGTACCGCCCGTAAAGCACGCAAGGTACCCGGGGTCGCGCAGGCCGAGGGTCAGATCAAGGGCGCGCTTGCCGCCGAAGGAGACCTGGCAATCACCGGCTACAGGCACCTCACCGCTGCGGAGATCGTCGAAAAGCTTGCACATCTCTCGCAGATCGACCTCGCGAAGATCGACTCCTACGAGCGCAAGAACGAAAACCGCAGGACCGTCCTCAGCCGGATCACCAGTCTGCGCGGCGACGAGCCGTGGCCGGGATATGACGAGCTCAACGTGGACGAGATCCACGCCGTGCTGGACGAAGGTGACGAGAACCGCGCCAAACGCGTCCGCTCCTACGAGCGCTCCCACAAGAACCGCTCAGGCGTGATCGACGCCGCCGAACGCGAGCTGATCAAAGCGTAGTAAGGGACGCGTCAGCTGACGAGGGGCGATTCGAACCTACGAGTGGCGGGGGCAGGATTCGAACCTGCGAAGGCAGAGCCAACGCGTTTACAGCGCGTCCCCTTTGACCGCTCGGGAACCCCGCCGGGGGCTCGTCAGTTTAGGGCAGCGGGTCGGCGTGGCGTAGCCATGACCGGTTGCAACCTCCGTATCACCATGGCTATACGCAGTCTGTTGGCGGAGTACTCCGCCCCGGCCCGCCCGGCCCCGGCCCCGGCCCGCCGTGCCCTCAGGACGCCTCGCGCAGCTGCTGGGCTTCGGGCAGCGTCTGCAGCTTCTTGAGCGTGCGGTTCTCGATCTGGCGGACGCGCTCGCGGGTGATGTTGAAGGCGCGGCCGACCTCCTCGAGCGTGCGCGAGCGCCCGCCGACGATGCCGTAGCGCATCTCGATCACCTCGCGCTCGCGCCGCGGCAGGCAGGCGAGCACGCGCAGGACGTTCTCGCGGCGCAGCGCCTCGGAGGCGATCTCGAAGGGCGACGCGGCGGAGACGTCCTCGACGAAGTCCGCGAGCGCGGAGTCGTCCTCCTCGCCGACGGGCTTCTCCAGCGAGATCGGCTGCTGGGCGATGCGCATGATGTCGCGCACCTCGCGCACGGTGCACTCGAGCTCGTCGGCGAGCTCGGCGGCGCTGGGCTCGCGCCCGAGCTGCTGGATCAGCCGGCGTTCGGCGTGGATCAGCTTGTTGAGCCGCTCGACCATGTGCACGGGGATGCGGATCGTGCGGCCCTTGTCGGCGAGCGCGCGGGTGACCGCCTGGCGGATCCACCAGGTGGCGTAGGTCGAGAACTTGTAGCCGCGGCGGTAGTCGAACTTCTCGACCGCCCGGATCAGCCCGAGCGAGCCCTCCTGGATCAGGTCCAGCAGCGTCAGGCCGCGGCCGACGTAGCCCTTGGCGATCGACACGACCAGCCGCAGGTTGGCCTCGACCATGTGCTGCTTGGCGGCGATGTCGCCGCGCTCGATGCGCTTGGCCAGCGCGACCTCCTCCTCGGCGCTCAGCAGCGGCACGCGCCCGATCGAGCGCAGGTACAGGCGCAGCGAGTCGAGGCTCGGCTCGACCGTGAGTCGAGCTCGGGGCGCTTGCTGGTGCTCGCCATGGCGAGCTCGTCCAGAGGATGTCGGTCCTCGCCGGCGTGCTCGTGATCGGCGTCGTGCGCGTCATCGCGCGCACTGCCCAGCGGCGTGTCGCCGGCACGCAGGCTCAGCGCGGCGAGCTGCGCGGCTGGGTCATGCGCCGTTGCGCCGGCCGTCGTGCGCCTCGCAGTTCGGGCGCGGCATCGCTCGGCGCCGAGCGATCTCGATGCCGTGCTCCTCGAGGTAGCTGAGCAGATCGCTGGGTCTGCTGGCTGGAGAGCTCGGCCTCCTCCAGTGCGGCGGCGAGCGCCTCGGCGTCAGGAACCCGCGCTCCTGACCCTCGGCGATGATCCCCTGCAACTCCTCCAGCTCGACCACCGCTGTGTCCGTGGCAGTCAACAGACCCTCAAGCTTCTCGCTCACCTGGACTCTCCCAACGACCCTTCCGATCCCCGTCGGAGCGCAGCGCGCCCGACCTCCCCTGACCTACGCTAAGCCTCCTGTGCGTTGCGTTTGCTCGATTGGCAGCCTCGTCGCGTACGTCCCCTCTCGTGGCCGCCTTCTCCTGATATTGGAGGGCCGGCTGGATCAGCCATGTGGCGAGTGATACCAGAATCGGCGGCGGCGAAGTGGTTCCCCGAAGGCTTCGACATAGCGCCTGGGCGGGCAGTCGGCCGCTGGTGGCGCCAGAGCGGCCGTGCGCCGCGCTAGGCTTGGCCGCGGTGCAGGCGACATGGCCCACAACTCGCCATCGCGCTCGTCTCGCCGACGAGCCGGCGCAGCGCGGCGACGACGTGCAGGCGCGCGCGCCGGGCGATCGCGGTGGGGCTCTCGCGCGTGGGCGTGACCGGCGTGGAGAAGGTCGTGCGCATCCGCGACGAGCTGTTCTTCGCGCGCCTGGACTGCTTCGTGGACCTCGGCCGCGACCAGAAGGGCGCGCACATGTCGCGCTTCGACGAGGTGGTCAACGAGGCGATCGGCGAGGTGGTGCTGAGCGAGTCGCCGTTTCGCGCGGAGACGCTCGCGCAGCACATCGCCGAGCTGGTGCGCGCGCGCCAGGGCGCCGAGCGCGCGGAGGTGACGATCGCGGCGCGCTACCCCGAGCACAAGCCGGCGCCGGTGTCGGGCGTGCAGACGCAGGAGATCTACACGCTGCACGGGCGCGCGGTGGCCTTCGAGCACGGCACGCGCCGCATGGTCGGCGTGTCGGCGACGGGCATGACCGCCTGCCCGTGCGCGCAGGAGCTGGTCGCCGCGCGCGCGCGCGAGCGCCTTGGCGGCAGGACGGCTTCAGCGACGAGCAGATCGAGCGCAGATCCTCGGCGAGCGTGCCGGTGGCGACGCACAACCAGCGCGGCCTGGCGACGCTGCAGATCGGCTGCGTGGAGGACTGCGCGGCGGAGATCGACGCGAGCGCGCTGCTGGCGATCGCCGAGGCGAGCATGTCCTCGGAGATCTACGAGCTGATGAAGCGCTCGCGACGAGGTCGAGGTGGTCGAGAAGGCGCACCGCCGCCCGCGCTTCGTCGAGGACTGCGTGCGCGAGATGATCGCGGGCGTCGTGGGCGCGTTCCCGGAGCTCGACGGCGCGAGCTTCGTGTCCGCGCGCCAGGAGAACCTCGAGACGATCCACCAGCACAACGTGGTGGCCGAGCGCCACGGCCTGCTCTCGGAGCTGCGCGCGGAGATCGAGTCGGGCGCGCGCGCGCGGCACCAGACGACCCTCGAGGAGTGGCTGAACGCTGGCGACGCCGCTGAGCCGAGGCCTGAGCGTGCGTCTCGGGCCATGCTGCATCGGCGGCGCAGGCCGAAGAAGTAGTCCAGGCCGGAGAGCACGGTGACGACGACGGTCACGTAGAGCAGCGCGGACACCCACGCGGGCTGGCCGTGCACGGCGATCACGGCGAGGATCGCGGCGATCTGCAGGCACGTCTTGACCTTGCCGAACATGCTCGCGGCCATCACCACGCCCGCCTGCGTGGCGCCGAGGCGCAGCACGGTGACGGCGAGCTCGCGCGTGATGATCACCATCGCGACCCACGCGGCCAGGCGGTGCAGCGAGACGAGCGAGATCAGCGCGGCGACGATCAGCAGCTTGTCGGCGAGCGGGTCCATGAGCTTGCCGAACGTCGTGATCGAGTCGCGCGCGCGCGCGAGGTAGCCGTCGACGAAGTCGGTCAGCGAGGCCAGCGCGAACACGATCGCGGCGAGCACGTCGCCGCCGGGCGTGTTGCCGAGCAGCGCGACGACGAGCACCGGCACGAGCATGATCCGCAGCACGGTCAGCACGTTGGGTAGGTTCAGCGGGAACACTGACGCGTTGTCCGCGATTAGTGGTCGCGGGCGATCGGTGCTATACCGGGAGCGCCACCGGGCGTCGCGCGGCCACGACTCAGCGGAAGGGGAGCAGCATGAACAAGCGCACGCTCGGACCGGACGGCCCCGAGGTCTCGGCGATCGGGCTCGGCTGCATGGGCATGTCGGCGTTCTACGGCGCGACCGACGAACAGGAGGCGCTGCGCACGATCCATCGCGCGCTCGAGCTCGGCTGCAACTTCCTGGACACGTCCGACATGTACGGGCCGCACACCAACGAGCGGCTGGTGGGCCGCGCGATCGAAGGCCGGCGCGAGGAGGTGTTCCTGGCGACCAAGTTCGGCATCAAGCTCGAGCCGGGCGACCGGCGAGCCGCCAGGCGCTCGATCGACGGCAGCCCCGAGTACGTGCGCGAGGCGTGCGAGGCTCGCTGCAGCGCCTGGGCGTGGAGCACATCGACCTCTACTACCAGCACCGCGTCGACCCGAACACGCCGATCGAGGAGACGGTGGGCGCGATGGCCGAGCTGGTGGCGGCGGGCAAGGTGCGCCACCTCGGGCTCTCGGAGGCCGAGCGCGCGAGACGATCCGCCGCGCGCACGCCGTGCACCCGATCACGGCGGTGCAGACCGAGTACTCGCTGTGGACGCGCGACGTCGAGGCGGAGATCCTGCCGACGCTGGAGGAGCTGGGGATCGCGCTGGTCGCCTACTCGCCGCTCGGGCCGCGGCTTCCTGTCGGGGCGCTTCAGCTCGCCGGAGGAGCTCGACGAGGGCGACTTCCGCCGCTACGGGCCGCGCTTCACCGGCGAGAACCTGCGAGCAGAACCTGAGCTCGCCGGGCGCGTGCAGCGAGCTCGCCGCCGAGAAGGGCATCACGCCGGGGCAGCTCGCGCTCGCGTGGGTGCTGCACCGCGGCGAGCACATCGTGCCGATCCCCGGCACCAAGCGCGTGTCCTACCTGGAGGAGAACCTCGCCGCGGCCGACGTCGAGCTGAGCGACGAGGAGGTCGAGCGGATCGCCGAGGCGGTGCCGGCGGCCGCGCGGCGAGCGCTACGACGAGGCGGGCATGCGCTCGGTCAACATCTGAGCGTCGCGCGGGCCGCACGCCTGTGGCGTCGGGCAGGCGCGCCGGCAGCCGCTCAGTAGCCGACCGAGTAGAAGCTGATGTGCCGGCAGCCCTCGAGCTTCGTAGTGGGGCAGCGCGTGGTGGCTCGTGAAGACGACGATGTTCGGGTTTTCGCAGTGGATGACGCCGCGCGTCCTCGTGCGCGTGCACGACGGTGTGCCGGGTTGGTGCCGGTCCAGACGTAGTTGAGCGGTGTCGTTGGCGTAGATGAAGTTGGGGCCGTTGCCGGCGTGGATCACGGCGGTCTGGAAGCGACGGCCAGCCGGACGGGTGGTAGTCGCCCCAGATGACGTCGCCGGCGTTGCCGCCGTAGATCGTGTCGTTGCCGTAGCCGCCGAGCAGGTAGTTGTGCACGCCGGGCCTGCCCGTGAGCACGTGTGGCGCCGGCCGGCGGGGCCCTTGTCCATCACGAGGTGCTGGTCGGGCGGCCAGCCGGCGTGGCTGGTCATGCGCAGGGCGCAGCGGTCGCGCGTAGCGAGCAGCGCTGACCAGGCAGCCGATCGCAGGAGCGCGCGCAGCGAGCGCGGCGTGGACGGCTCGACGCGGTACGTGTCAGCGAGAGCGGCGCGCATGCGGTACATCCGGCGATCGCGGCCATGGCGTGGCGAGCGCGCGTCGCCGACTCTGCCCGATGCCGTCGGCCGCGTCACTGCGAACATCCGGCCAGCCGACAGCGGCGGCGCCGGCAGCGCCGCGCGCTAGGGTGGGGCCCATGCCGCTGATCCCGATGGTCATCGAGCGCACCGCGCGCGGCGAACGCGAGTTCGACATCTACTCGCGGCTGCTCAACGAGCGCATCATCTTCCTCGGCACGCCGATCGACGACCAGGTCGCCAACCTGGTGGTGGCGCAGCTGCTGCACCTCGAGAGCGAGGACCCCGAGAAGGACATCTCGCTCTACATCAACTCGCCCGGCGGCAGCATCTACTCGGGCCTGGCGATCTACGACACGATGAACTTCGTCAAGCCGGACATCGCGACGATGTGCGTGGGCGTGGCGATGTCGATGGGCTCGCTGCTGCTGGCGGCGGGCACGAAGGGCAAGCGCGCGGCGCTGCCCAACTCGCGGATCCTCATCCACCAGCCCTCGGCGGGCTTCGAAGGCCAGTCGACGGACATCGAGATCCACGCGCGCGAGATCCTCAACGTGCGCGAGCGGATCGACGAGATCTACGCCGAGCACACCGGCAAGCCGAAGGAGGAGGTGCGCGCGGACATGGAGCGCGACCGCTTCTTCACCGCCGAGCAGGCGCTCGAGTACGGCCTGGTCGACCGCGTGCTCGAGAGCCACTGAGCGGCTCGACGGCGCCGGTTCGCTTATGGAGGCCGGCACGAGCCGGCCGGCGTGGGTCGCGGCGTGCGACGCTCGCGCGCGCGCTCAGGCGACCATGTGCTCGATCGCGCCGAGCGCGCTCGATCTCGATGCGCACCACGTCGTCCGGGGCCGAGGAACGCGGGCGGGTTGCGGCCCATGCCGACGCCGGCGGGCGTGCCCGTGAGGATCAGGTCGCCGGCTGCGAGCGTGCACGTCTCGGAGATGAACTCGATCAGCTCGGGCACCGTGAAGATCAGGTTGGAGGTGTTGGAGTCCTGGCGCAGCTCGCCGTTGACCCACGTGCGCAGCGCCAGCGCGTGCGGGTCGGGGACCTCCTCGGCGGTGGTGATCCACGGGCCGTACGGGCAGAAGCCGTCGGCGCCCTTGGCGCGCGTCCACTGCGGCTCGCGGCCCTGCAGGTCGCGCGCGGTGACGTCGTCGGCGACCGCGTAGCCGGCGACCGACGCGCCCGCGGCCCCATGACGACCGCCAGCTCGCCCTCGTAGTCCAGGCGGTGCACCACCTGGCGGGCAGTGCACGGGCGCGTTCGGCGGCGCGGCCGAGGAGGGCAGCTTCATGAACACCAGCGGCCGCTCGGGCGCCTCGCCGCCGGTCTCGCGCGACGTGGTCGGCGTAGTTCAGGCCGATCCCGAAGATCGCCCGCGGCGCCGGCACCGGCGCCAGCAGCGTCACCTCCGTCGAGCGCCCACGACTGGCTCTCGACTGGCGCGGCCTCGGGGTCGACGAGCCGGTCGAGCACCGTCAGCTCCTCCTGCGCGTAGCGCGAACACGCGCATCTCGGCCGCCCTCCTCGCGCACCTCGCCCGCGCGCGGGCGATCTCGAAGCCGGGGGGTAGGAAGCGTGGCCAGGCGCATGTTCGATCGAGGTTAGCTCCGCGCGACGCAGCGGCGACTCGGCCCGGGCGCCATCCCGGGCAGGGCTATTGTCGCGGGCGCCCGATGGCCGGCCTGACCCGCCTCGAGCGCTGCGCCCTGGCTGCTGATCGCCGTGCTCACGGCGCTCGCCGGGCGTCGCCAACTACGGCGGCCTGGGCGCCGGTGCCGCGCTTCGCCCTGGCCACGCTCGCGCTCGCGGGCCTGGCGTGGGTCGTGTCGTTCGCCACCGAGCAGCTCGGCGAGCGCTTCGGGCCGGGCGTCACCGGGCATGCTGCAGTCCACGCTCGGCAACCTGCCCGAGCTGTTCGTGGTCATCTTCGCGCTGCAGAAGGGCGAGCTGGTGGTCGCGCAGACGGCGATCATCGGCTCGATCCTCGCCAACGCGCTGCTCGTGCTCGGCCTCGTGATCGTCGTCGGCGCCCGCCGCGCGCCCGACGGGCTGATGCGCTTCTCCAAGCGCCTGCCGAGCGACACCGCCACGCTGCTGCAGGTGACGGTGTTCATCATCGTGCTGCTCGGCCTGTCGCTCGCCGCCCACGACCCCGCCAGCCACCACGTCGAGGCGATCTCGGCGGTCGGCGCGGTCTGCCTGCTGGTCGTCTACCTGGCCTGGGTGGTGCCCTACCTGCGCTCCGACAGCCTGCCCGAGCGCGGCCGCGCCCAGCTCCGACGAGCGCGGCGCCGGCACGCCTGTCCTGCCGGTATGCACGTCCGGCGCGCCGACACGGCCGGCTCGCCCAGCTCCGAGCGCCGACGTCGACCCGAGCTCGCCGGCCCGCGGCTGTCGCTCGCGCCGACGCTCGCGCTGCTGATCGTCGCCGGTGGACGCCTCGGCGTTCGTCTCCGACTGGTTCATCAACGGGCTGCAGCCGGCGATCGCTCAAGCTGCACATCTCCCAGGCGTTCGCCGGCCTCGTGATCGTCGCGATCGCCGGCAACGCCGTCGAGAACACCGCCGGGCTCGTGCTCGCCTACAAGGGCCGCTCGGACCTGGCGATCTCGGTCGTCAAAAACTCGGTCGCCCAGATCGCCGCCTTCCTGTTCCCGCTGCTCGTGCTCGTGTCCTTCGCGCTGGCCACCACGCTCACGTTCGCGCTCGCGCCCGTCTACATCGGCGCGCTCGTGCTCACCGCGCTGGCGCTCTGGCAGGTCACCGGCGACGGCGAGGCGGCCGAATTCGAGGGCTGGGCGCTGGTCGCCCTGTACGTGATCCTCGCGACGCTCACGCTGTACGAGTAGCGCGCCGCCGCGCGCCAGCTCCCGCCGCCCGTGGCCGGCCTCATAAAAATCGCGTCCGCTCAGCCTTTCACCAGCCCGCTGATCAGCGCGCCCGCGACGCCGCCGGTCGGCCGCCGCCTGGGCGGCCGCTCGATTCCTCGCCCTCCAGCGGCGCGATGAACATCGTCTGGATCGCCAGGCGCCCGGGGCCGGTGAAGCGGTTCCAGGTGAGCTTGCCGCCGCCGCCGAAGATGCCCGTCTTCAGCCCCATCGTCACCGCCTCCAGCTTCACCGACGGGTCCTTGTACAGCCACGCGCCGGCCTCCACGTCGAGCTGCTCGCCGGCGTCCAGGTTCACCAGGAACACGTTGCCGTGGCCGTGCAGCCACACCAGCGCGTCGCCGTCGGTGGCGCGGAACTTGTCCATGAAGAAGCCCGAGCCGCCCAGCAGCATGTTCTGCACGCCCTTGATCCGTTCGAAGCTGTAGTCGAGGTTGTCGGTCGCCGCGACGAACTGGTGCTCGCGCACGTCCAGGCCCTCGCCCTGGCGCAGGTGCAGCGGCACGCACTGGCCGGGCGAGTCGCGCGAGAAGGCGATCCGCCCCGAGCCCGAGGTGCGCGTCACGAAGAACTCCAGGCCCGCGATCTTGCGCTTGACCGCGCCCGGCAGCTTCTTCAGCTCGATGTTCAGCTGCGTCTCCTTCCACAGCAGCACGTGGTGCTCGAACATCACCGCCTGGCCCGCCGATCTCGATCTGCAGCTCGGGCACCAGCTCGCCGCGGATGTGGTAGGTCACGCCCGCGAACGTCTCGTCGTGGACGCTCGCCGGGATCGGCTCGGGCAGGTGCATGGCGATGTCTCCTTCTTGTCTGGGCTGGCGTGGCCGGACGCCGTGACGCGCGCCGCGATGGGCGGTCGGCGAGCCGAGCTTCGCGCGTGCGCCGGACGTCAAGTCGCGCTCGAGCGCCCGCTGGCTCCCGCAGCCCAAGCGCGCTAGACTGCTTGCGACCTCGCGCCTGGGCGGGGTTTTTCTTCGCCCAGGCCGCTGTCCACACACCACGCAGGGATTTCTCATCATGGCCCGCGGAGACGTCCGAATCGCTATCACCCTCGCCTGCGAGGAGTGCAAGCATCGCAACTACCAGACCAACAAGAGCAAGCGCAACAACCCCGATCGGGTCACCCTGCGCAAGTACTGCCGCTGGTGTCGCAAGCACACCAGCCACCGGGAGACCCGCTAGCGCGGGAGCGCTGCTGTGGCCCGTGACCGCAAACGTGCAAAGCAGCGCCGCGATCGCGGCGGCCGCGAACGCGCCGCAGGCGCGCCGCGAGCGACGCGCGCGCCCGGCGCCGAGCCAGCCCGTCGCGCGCGCGACCTGCCCGGCGCGCTCGAGCACGCCTCCGGCGAGGTCGACGAGTTCGACGCCGCGCTCGTGCGCGGCGCCGGCGGCGTGCCCGTCGACGCCGAGACGGCACCGACGCTCGACGCCGAGATCGACACCGAAGCGGCCCCGACGCTCTCCGAGGGCGAAATCGAGGCCGAGGCCGAGGCCGAGGGCGACCTCAGCGACGGACGAGCTGCAGGAGCTCGGACCGGCGGCGGCGGGCGGCGGCGGCGGTGCGGCGGCGGTCGGCCCCGAGCAGGCCTCCGGCGCGCCGCTCCGCGGCGGCAACCGCGCGATCGGCTTCCTGCGCGCCAGCTGGGCCGAGCTCCAGCGCGTGCAGTGGCCCGACCGCCGCCAGGTCACCCAGGCGACCGCCGTCGTGCTCGGCTTCGTCGCCATCGCCGGCGCCTACCTGGGCCTGGCCGACTACGTCGCCAAGGAAATCGTCGAATTCATCCTCTGAGAGGCCCCCGAACGTCTGAGGTCGCTGAATGTTTCGCTGGTACGTCGTCAACACATACTCCGGGTCACGAGAACAAGGTCAAGCACAACCTCGAGCACCGCGTCGTCTCGCTCGGGCAGCAGCGCGCCGTGCGCAGCGTCGTCGTGCCCACCGAAGCCGTGTCCGAGATGAAGGACAACCAGAAGATCACCGTCGAGAAGCGCACGATGCCCGGCTACGTGCTCGTCAACATGGAGCTCAACGAGGACTCCTGGGGCGTCGTCAAGGGCACGCCCGGCGTCACCGGCTTCGTCGGCGCCTCCCAGGAGCCCGTGCCGCTGACCCAGGTCGAGGTCGACCGGCTGCTGCACAAGGAGGTCGCCACCGCCACCGCGCACGCGCGCGCAGTTCGCGATCGGCGAGTCCGTCAAGGTCGTCTCCGGCCCGCTGTCGGACTTCTCCGGCGAGATCTCCGAGATCAACGAGGACGCCGCCCGGCTCAAGGTGCTGGTATCAATCTTCGGCCGGGAGACTCCCGTGGAGGTCGGTTTCGACCAGGTCAAGAAGCTCTAGAGCTTAGGAACGCGAAATGGCCAAGAAGGTTCTCACAACGATCAAGCTGCAGGCGAACGCCGGGCAGGCGAGTCCCGCCCCGCCGGTCGGTCCTGCGCTGGGCCAGCACGGGATCAACATCATGGAGTTCTGCAAGGCGTTCAACGCGCAGACGCAGAGCGAAACGGGGACGGTCATCCCGGTCGTGATCACCGTCTACGAGGACCGCTCGTTCACGTTCGTCACCAAGACGCCGCCCGCCGCCGTGCTGATCCGCCAGGCGCATCAAGATCAACAAGGGCTCGGGCGAGCCCAACCGCGTGAAGGTCGGCACGATCACCCAGGCGCAGCTGCGCGAGATCGCCGAGCGCAAGCTCGACGACCTCAACGCCCACGACGTCGACCAGGCCGCCAAGATCATCGCCGGCACCGCCCGCTCGATGGGCGTGGAGGTGGCGTCATGAGCAGCCACGGCAAGCGCTACGCCGAGCTGCTCGCGCAAGGTCGACCGCGAGCGCGAGTACGAGCCCGCCGAGGCCATCGCGCTGGTGCGCGAGCCTCGCGCAGCGCCAAGTTCGACGAGTCCGTCGAGGTGCACGTGCGCACGGGGCTGAACGTGCGCCACGCCGACGAGCAGCTGCGCGGCACGATCGCGCTGCCCAACGGCCTCGGCAAGGACGTCAAGATCGCCGTGTTCGCCCAGGGCGACAAGGTCCGCGAGGCCGAAGAGGCCGGCGCCGACGTCGTCGGCGGCGAGGACCTCGCCAAACGCATCGAGGAGGGCTTCGACGACTTCGACGTCGCCATCGCCACCCCCGACATGATGTCCGTCGTCGGCCGGCTCGGGCGCATCCTCGGGCCCTCCGGCAAGATGCCCAACCCGAAAGTCGGCACCGTCACGATGGACGTCGCCAAAGCCGTCGAGGAGTCCAAGTCGGGCAAGGTCGAGTACCGCACCGACCGCACCGCGATCGTCCACCTGGTGATCGGCAAGGCCAGCTTCGACGAGCGCAAGCTGCTCGAGAACTACGCCGCCGTGCATCGAAGAGCTGATCCGCGCCAAGCCGTCCGCCGCCAAAGGGCGCTACCTGCGCTCGATCACGCTCGCCTCCACCATGGGCCCGGGCGTCAAGGTCGACCCGAGCCAAGACACGTGAAATCCTCGAGGAGGCGCCCGCGGCGACCATCGCCGCCTAGCGTCGCTCACACCACAGGCCACCACAGACCCCCGGCAGCGGCGCCGCCGAAGCTTCGATCGGCCGTGCAAGACCGGGACAGGAGCCCACATGAACCGAGACCAGAAGGCCGTGGCGATCGCCGAGATCGCCACCCACATAGACGAGTCCGAGGCGATCTTCGCCGTCGACTACCGCGGCATCACCGTCGCCCAGGTCGCCGAGCTGCGCGCCAAGCTGCGCGAGGCCGACGCCACCTTCAAGGTCGTCAAGAACTCGCTCACCGAACGCGCCGCCGACCAGGTCGGCGCCGAGACGCTCAAGGACTACCTGTCCGGCCCCACCGCGCTCACGTTCGTGCGCGGCGACGTCGCCACCGCCGCCAAGGCCGTCGCCGACTACGCGCGCGCGACGCAGCTGCTGCCCTTCAAGGGCGGGCTCATGGAAGGCGCGCCGCTCGACGTCGAGCAGATCCGCTCGCTCTCGCGCCTGCCCTCGCGCGAAGTGCTCTACGGCCAGCTCGTCGGCGTCGTCGCCTCGCCCGTCAGCGGGCTCGTGCGCACGCTCGGCGCGCTCGCTCGGCGGCCTCGCCGTCGCGCTCGGGCAGGTGCAGCGAGAAGAAGGAGTCCGGCGAGATCCCCGCCGGCGAGGCGCCCGCCGCCGCCGCCGAGGAGCCGTGCCGCCGCAGGCCGAGGCGCCGCCGCCGAGGAGCGCCTGCCGCGGAGGCGCCCGCCGAGGAGGCCGAGACGCCAGCGGCCGAGGAGCGCCGCGGCCGAGGCAGCCGCGAGGCTGAGGCGCCCACGCCCGAGGACGACGCCGCCGAGGAGCCGGCCGCCGAGGAGCCGCGAGCCGCAGACACAAGCTGAGCCGGAGCAGGACGAGCCGGCGCAAGAAGACGACAACCAGGCGGACGTCTCGGCTGAGGCCAGCCCGAGGACGCCGAGACGAATCCCACCAAGGAGGACTGACACACGATGGCAACCAGCACACAGGATTGGATCGAGGAGCTCAAGGGCATCTCCGTGCTCGAGCTCGCCGAGCGGATCAAGGCGCTCGAGGAGGAGTTCGGCGTGTCCGCCGCGGCCGTCGCGGCCCCCGCCGCCGCGCCGGCGCGGCGGCGGCGGCGACGCGGGCGCCGCGAGGAGGAAGCGAGCAGCACCGTCGACGTGATCCTCGCCGGCGCCGGCGACAAGAAGATCCAGGTGATCAAGGTCGTGCGCGCCGCCACCGGCCTCGGCCTCAAAGAGGCCAAGGCGCTCGTCGACGAGGCCCCCAAGCCGGTCAAGGAGGGCATCGAACGCGAGGAGGCCGACAAGCTCAAGCAGGAACTCGAGGAGGCCGGGGCGGCGGTCGAGCTCAAGTGACGCTTCGCCGTCCGTCCGCGGCCGCGACTTTCGCGGGCGCTGCGCCGTTCGTCTGACGGCCGCGACTTCGCGGCGACCGTCAGACGGACGGCTTCGCTTGGCGGGGGCGTGCTTTGCGGTCATCCGGCGGCCGAGCGGTCTCGCGCGCGTCGGGGGAGCCTGTGCGTCGCGGTGCCGCCAACTGTCTTGCAGTGCGCCATACGATGCTCTCATGTGGCTCAGGTGGGACCGTCGGAGGAGTCTCCGCCGTGGCCCAGCGGATGAGGATCAAGATGTCATCCTGGCCGCTGCGCTCGATCACTCTTGGACTGCAGTTCTATGCGACCTACGGTGGCCAGTCGGCGCGAGCAGGTCGAGAGCAATTGCTCGCAGACCTCGACGTTGCCTTCAAGGCCAATACGCAAAGGGCCGCTGAAAAGACGCGGGTTCTTAAGGATGCCCTGCGTATACTCTCCGTTGGTCATTTTCGTTGCAGGTGCATTGATTGTCTTTGCGACGCCGAGTAAGGTTGATAGCCATGTTTGCTCGCACCCAGCCTCAGCCGCGCCCTGTTCCGCAGCGACCGGTGCCGGTCCCAGCACCATCCGGTCTGCCGCAGGTCGGCCCGCGCGGGGTTATCGGATAACGCCGCCTGAGGTCCACTAGCAGCTTGTGGGACTGCAGGGAAAGAGCAGTCCGAGTTTCCTAGCCGCATGGGTCCGAGGCCGGCGCGTACGACGCGCGCTTATGCGCGCTTAACAATTTCGCCCATTTTCCGGTAGAGTCCGCCGGGCTGGCCGATAGTCGCAGCCGTCCACGAAGTCCGACGCCGCGCCACATACGCGGTTGTCGAGGGCGGGGTCCGTGAGCGCTGGCGGCCCTTCAGGGCGTCGATAGTCTGTGCTATCTTTGCTGGTCGCGCCTCGGCGCCCTCCTCTGCCCGTGTATCGCCCTCCGAAGGAGTCATTTCTTGGCTGCTGCAGATGCTCTCCGGACGCGCCGAACCTTCGCGCGTCTCAAGAAGACCGTTGACGTCCCCAACCTGATCGACATCCAGCGCCGCTCGTTCGCAGTGGCTGACCGACCCGACGACAGGCGGCCTGCGCGAGACGATCGACGACATCTCGCCGATCGAGGACTACACCGGCAACCTCGCCGTGCAGTTCGGCGAGTTCACCTTCGACGAGCCCGTCGCCTCGCTCGACCAGTGCCGCGAGAAGGACCTGACCTACGCCCGCCCGCTGACCGTCACGGTCGCGTTCATCAACCGCGAGACCGGCGAGATCCGCGAGCAGTCGGTGTTCATGGGCGACTTCCCGTGGATGACCGAGCGCGGCACGTTCGTCATCAACGGCACCGAGCGCGTGGTCGTCACGCAGCTCGTGCGCTCCCCGGGCGCCTACCTGATGGAGCCCAAGGACCGCGAGAAGCAGGTCTTCATCGCCAACCTGATGCCCGCGCGCGGCTCCTGGCTGGAGCTGGAGATCGACAAGAAGGGCAAGGTCTTCGTGCGCATCGACCGCAAGCGCAAGCTGCCGGTCACGGTGCTGCTGCGGGCGATGGGCTACGCCACCGACGAGGAGATCCTGCGGCTGTTCGAGAACTCGCTGTACATCCGCAACACGATCGAGTCCGACACCGAGGCCACGCGCACCGAAGAGGGCGCGCTGATCGAGCTGTTCAAGAAGCAGCGTCCCGGCGAGCCGCCGAGCGTCGACAACGCCAAGGCGCTGCTCAACCAGCTGTTCTTCGACCCCAAGCGCTACGACCTCACGCGCGTGGGGCGCTACAAGCTCAACTCGCGCCTGGGCCTGGACGTCGACATCGACACGCGCACGCTCACCCACGACGACATCCTCGCGCTCGTGCGCGAGCTCGTCTCGCTGCCCAAGCGCCTCGGCCTGCCCGAGGACGGCGAGGTCGAGATCAAGGACTACGCGGCGGAGGCGATGAGCATGCCGCGCGAGCCCGTCGCCGAGCACCTCGACGAGTACGAGCACTTCGGCAACCGCCGCCTGCGCACCGTCGGCGAGCTGATCCAGGAGGCCTTCCGCATCGGCCTCTACCGCATGGAGCGCGTCGTGCGCGAGCGTCTGACGACCGAGGACGCCGACACGATCACGCCGCAGACGATCATCAACATCCGCCCGGTGGTGGCCGCGCTGAAGGAGTTCTTCGGCTCCTCGCAGCTGTCGCAGTTCATGGACCAGACCAACTCGCTCGCCGGGCTCACCCACCGCCGCCGCCTGTCCGCGCTCGGCGCCGGCGGGCTCACGCGCGAGCGCGCGCCGATCGAGGTGCGCGACGTGCACCCCACCCACTACGGGCGCATGTGCCCGATCGAGACCCCCGAGGGTCCGAACATCGGCCTGATCGGCTCGCTGTCCTCCTTCGCCGAGGTCTCCGAGTACGGCTTCGTGACCACCCCCTACCGCGTGGTCAAGGACGGCGTGGTCACCGAGGAGGTCCGCCACCTCGACGCCACCCAGGAAGAGGAGCTGCTGATCGCCCAGGCCAACACGCCGGTCGACGCCAAGACGCGGCAAGCTCAAGGGCTCCGAGATCCTCTGCCGCACGCAGGCCGGCCAGTACGTGACGGTCGGGCCCAAGGACGTCGACCTGATCGACGTCTCGCCCGAGCAGATCTGGTCGGTGGCCACCGCGATGATCCCGTTCCTCGAGCACGACGACGCCAACCGCGCGCTGATGGGCTCCAACATGCAGCGCCAGGCGGTGCCGCTGCTGAAGGCCGACGCCCCGCTGGTGGGCACCGGCATGGAGCGCCGCGCGGCGCTCGACACGGGCGACGTGCTGCTCGCCAAGAACGCCGGCACGGTCGACTACGTCGACGCCGACCAGATCGTCGTCGCAGGCAACGACGGCAAGAAGGACGAGTACGAGCTGCAGAAGTTCATGCGCTCCAACCAGGGCACGCTGATCCACCACAAGCCGCTCGTGCGCACCGGCCAGAAGGTCAAGGCCGGCGACGTGCTCGCCGACGGCTCCTCGACCGACAAGGGCGAGATGGCGCTCGGCAAGAACCTGATGGTCGCGTTCATGTCCTGGGAGGGCTACAACTTCGAGGACGCCATCATCCTGTCCAAGCGCCTCGTGCAGGACGACGAGCTCACCTCGATCCACATCGAGGAGTACGAGATCGACGCCCGCACGACCAAGCTCGGCGAGGAGGAGATCACCCGCGACATCCCCAACCGCTCGGAGGAGTCGCTGCGCAACCTCGACGACCGCGGCATCGTGCGCGTCGGCGCCGAGGTCATCTCCGGCGACCTGCTCGTCGGCAAGGTCACGCCCAAGGGCGAGACCGAGCTGACCGCCGAGGAGAAGCTGATCCGCGCGATCTTCAAGGAGAAGGCGCGCGAGGTGCGCGACACCTCGCTGAAGGTCCCCCACGGCGAGGGCGGCGTCGTGATCGACGTCAAGACGTTCAGCCGCGACGCCGGCGACGACCTGCCGCCGGGCGTCAACGACCTCGTGCGCGTGTTCGTCGCCAAGAAGCGCAAGATCTCCGAGGGCGACAAGCTCGCGGGCCGCCACGGCAACAAGGGTGTGATCTCCAAGATCGTCGACCAGCAGGACATGCCGTTCCTCGAGGACGGCACGCCCGTCGACGTGATCCTCAACCCGCTGGGCGTGCCCTCGCGCATGAACGTCGGGCAGATCCTCGAGACGCACCTCGGCTGGGCGGCCGCGCAGGGCTGGTACGACGACGGCACCGAGGCCTACAAGGAAGCTGCACGCCGCCGACGGCAACGCGCCGCGTGTACGTGTCCACGCCCGTGTTCGACGGCGCGACCGTCGCAGACGTCGACAACGCGCTGGTCAAGTGGCAGGACGCCCACGAGGGCCGCATCCGCATGGACATCGACAAGTCCCGGCGGGTGGGCGAGCAGGCGTCGGGCAAGATGACGCTGTTCAACGGGCGCACCGGCGAGCCGTTCGAGGAACAGGTGACGGTCGGCTACATGTACATCCTCAAGCTCCTGCACCTCGTCGACGACAAGATCCACGCCCGCTCGACCGGCCCCTACTCGCTGGTCACCCAGCAGCCGCTGGGCGGCAAGGCGCAGTTCGGCGGCCAGCGCTTCGGCGAGATGGAGGTGTGGGCGCTGGAGGCGTTCGGCGCCGCCTACACGCTGCAGGAGATGCTCACGATCAAGTCCGACGACACCGTCGGGCGCGTGAAGGCCTACGAGGCGATCGTCAAGGGCGAGAACATCGCCGAGCCGTCGATCCCCGAGTCCTTCAAGGTGCTGCTCAAGGAGATGCAGTCGCTGGCGCTCGACGTCAACGTCGTCTCCGAGGAGGGCCAGCGCGCGGAGATGCGCGACGAGGACGACGACCTGCTGCGCGCCGCCGAGGAGCTCGGCATCGACCTCTCGGGCGTGCGCGCGCTCGCCGGCGACGCCGGCGACGAGGCAGCTCGAGGGCGAGGACGCCACCGACGCCGCCGCCGAGGCTCGGCCGAGGCCGCAGAGGCGAGGACGCCGAGCGACGCCGTCGAGGACGTCGCGACGAGGACGAGGCGATCGCCGTCGAGGAGCTGCTCGACGTCGACGCCAGCCGAAGACATCGACCTGGAGAGCCTGGACAGCGAGGAGCCCGCCGAGTAGACGTCGAGCACGCGCCGCAGGCGCGGCCACCGACGCAGCAGACGTCCAGGTCACAGCAGAGCAGTTGCCCGATTCACCCGCGAGCGAAAGCGCACACAGATGATCGACATCAACAATTTCGACGCCATCGAGATCAGCCTCGCCTCCTCCAAGCAGATCCGCAGCTGGAGCTCGGGCGAGGTGACCAAGCCGGAGACGATCAACTACCGCACGCTCAAGCCGGAGAAGGACGGCCTCTTCTGCGAGCGCATCTTCGGTCCCACCAAGGACTGGGAGTGCTACTGCGGCAAGTACAAGCGCGTCCGCTACAAGGGCATCGTGTGCGAGCGCTGCGGCGTGGAGGTCACGCGCTCGAAGGTCCGCCGCGAGCGCATGGGCCACGTCGACCTGGCCGCGCCGGTCAGCCACATCTGGTTCTTCAAGGGCGTGCCCAGCCGCATCGGCTACCTGCTGGACATGGCGCCCAAGGAACTGGAGAAGGTCCTCTACTTCGCCGCCTCGATCGTCACGTGGGTCGACGACGAGGCGCGCGCGAAGGACATCGACTCGCTCGAGAAGGAGGTCAACAAGGTCCTCGACGCCTACGCCGCCGAGCGCGAGGAGCGCGTGCTCGAGCTGCGCGAGTCGCTGGAGCGCCGCGAGAAGTACCTGCAGAGCGGCAAACAGACCAACTTCAACGACGAAGACCACCTGTGGGCGGACTCGCTCGACATCAACCTCGCCAAACTCTCAGACGAGGAGCGCGAGAAGCACGATCAAGGAGCTCACCAAGGCCTTCGACGCCGACATCGCCGACACCGAAGCCTACATCGAGGACGCGGCCGAGCGGATGCGCAACGTGTGGGAGCTGTTCAAGACGATGGAGCCCAAGCAGATCGAGCACGACGAGACGACCTTCCGCGAGCTCAAGGAGCGCTTCGGCTCGCCCTACGGCTTCGGCGAGTACTTCCGCGGCGGCATGGGCGCGGAAGCGATCCGCGACCTGCTCCAGCAGGTCGACCTGCGAGGCCGAACGGATCGAGCTCGAGGACCAGGTCAAGACCGGCAAAGGCCAGAAGCAGGCGCGCGCGGTCAAGCGCCTGAAGGTCGTCTCCGCGTTCATCCAGTCGGGCAACAAGCCCGAGATGATGGTGCTCGACGCCGTGCCGGTGATCCCGCCGGAGCTGCGCCCGATGGTGCAGCTCGACGGCGGGCGCTTCGCGACCTCCGACCTCAACGACCTCTACCGCCGCGTGATCAACCGCAACAACCGCCTCAAGCGGCTGCTCGACCTCGGCGCGCCGGAGATCATCGTCAACAACGAGAAGCGCATGCTCCAGGAGGCCGTCGACGCGCTGTTCGACAACGGCCGCCGCGGGCGTCCGGTCACCGGCCCGGGCAACCGCCCGCTGAAGAGCCTCTCGGACATGCTCAAGGGCAAGCAGGGGCGCTTCCGCCAGAACCTGCTCGGCAAGCGCGTGGACTACTCCGGGCGCTCGGTGATCGTCGCCGGCCCCTACCTGAAGCTGCACCAGTGCGGGCTGCCGAAGATCATGGCGCTCGAGCTGTTCAAGCCGTTCATCATGGCCCGCCTGGTCGAGCGCAAGTCCGCGCAGAACATCAAGGCGGCCAAGAAGATGGTCGACTCGATGATCGCCGAGGTGTGGGACGTGCTCGAGGAGGTCATCCACGAGCACCCCGTGCTGCTCAACCGCGCGCCGACGCTGCACCGCCTGGGCATCCAGGCGTTCGAGCCGCTGCTCGTCGAGGGCAAGGCGATCCAGGTCCACCCGCTCGTCTGCCACGCGTTCAACGCGGACTTCGACGGCGACCAGATGGCCGTGCACCTGCCGCTGTCGGCCGAGGCGCAGGCGGAGGCGCGCATCCTGATGCTCTCCTCCAACAACATCCTCTCCCCGGCGCACGGCGCGCCGCTGGCGACGCCCACGCAGGACATGATCCTCGGCGCCTACTACCTGACCTACGGGCCCGAAGCGGAGGAGCTCGCGAAGATCGACCGCGCGACGCACGAGCCGCGCCCGCACGTGTTCCGCACCGCGCAGGAGGCCGAGCTCTCCTACGAGGGCGGCGTGGTCAAGCTGCACGACATCGCCGAGTTCCGCCCCTACGGGCGCGAGGGCGGCCACGTGCTGACGACGATCGGGCGGATCATCTACAACGACCGCATCGAGCGGGCGCTCGCGGAGGCGCTGGGCGACGAGTTCGACGCGTCCAAGTACGCGTTCGTCAACCAGTCGATGAAGAAGCGCGACACGACGCGGCTGATCGACACTGCTCGTGCAGACGCTACGGCGCGACGACGATCTCGCTGGTGCTCGACGCGTTCAAGGACCTCGGCTTCAAGTACGCCACGCAGGCCGGCATCACGATCTCCAAGAACGACGTCGTGATCCCGCCCGAGAAGCAGGCGATCCTCGACAAGTACGACAAGCTCGTCGGCGACATCACCGGCCAGTACGACGACGGCCTGATCACCCAGGAGGAGCGCCACGAGGCGGTCGTCGAGCAGTGGAACGCGGCGACCGACGAGGTCGCCGAGGCGATGATCGAGAACCTCGACACGCTCAACCCCATCTTCATGATGGCCAACTCGGGTGCCCGCGGGTCGTTCAAGCAGATCCGCCAGCTGGCGGGCATGCGCGGCCTGATGGCCAACCCGAAGGGTGAAATCATCGAGCGCCCGATCAAGGCCAACTTCATGGAGGGCCTGTCGGTGCTCGAGTACTTCATCTCCACGCACGGCGCGCGAAAGGGGCTGGCCGACACCGCCCTGCGCACCGCCGACTCGGGCTACCTGACCAGGCGCCTGGTCGACGTGGCCCAGGACGTGATCATCCGCGAGGCCGACTGCGGCACCGAGGAGTACATCGAGATCCCCGTGTTCAAGGACGGCGGCGAGCCCAACGACGGCCTCGTCGGGCGCATCGCGGCCAAGCCGATCACGACCAAGCGCGGCCGCATGCTCGCCGAGCAGGGCGTCGAAATCGGCCGCGCCGAGCTCGCCGACATCGTCCAGGCCTCACGCCGACGACCACGACAAGGGCGTGGCTGTCGACCGTGCCGGTGCGCTCGGTGCTCAAGTGCGAGGCGCCCAGCGGCGTGTGCCAGGCCTGCTACGGCCGCGCGATGGCCACCGGCGCGCTCGCCCAGATCGGCGACGCGGTCGGCATCGTCGCCGCGCAGTCGATCGGCGAGCCGGGCACGCAGCTGACGATGCGCACCTTCCACACCGGCGGCGTCGCCGGCGCGGACATCACGCACGGCCTGCCGCGCGTGGTCGAGCTGTTCGAGGCGCGCCGCCCGAAGGGCCTCGCGAAGATCGCCGAGCAGGACGGCGCCGTGTCGATCGAGGAGACCGACAAGGCGCTCACGGTCGTCATCACCGACGAGGCCGGCGAGGAGCACCGCCACGCCTTCCCGCGGCGCACGCGGCTGTTCGTGTCAGACGGCGAGAAGATCAAGGCCGGCAGGCAGCTCAACGAGGGCTCGGTGTACCCGCACGAGCTGCTGGCGATCCGCGGGCGCACCGAGACCGAGCAGTACCTGGTCAAGGAGGTCCAGGAGGTCTACAAGTCCCAGGGCGTGGACATCAACGACAAGCACATCGAGCTGATCGTGCGCCAGATGCTCAAAAAGGTGCGCGTCGACCAGAAGGGCGACACCGACTACCTGCCGGGGCAGTTCGTCGACCGCTTCGAGTTCGCGAAGGTCAACGACGCGGTCGTCAAGGACGGCGGCGAGGCGGCGCAGTTCGAGGACATCATCCTCGGCATCACCAAGGCGTCGCTGAACACCGACTCGTTCCTGTCGGCGGCGTCCTTCCAGGAGACGACCAAGGTTCTCACCGACGCGGCGCTGGAAGGCAAGATCGACCGGCTCAACGGCCTCAAGGAGAACGTGATCATCGGCAAGCTGATCCCGGCGGCGACCGGGCTGAAGCGCTACCGGCGGATCGAGATCGAACCCGTCAGAGCCGCTGCCGCGCGCGATCGACGACGTCGGCCTGCTCGACCAGGACGAGATCGCGGCCGAGCTGGGCCTGGCCGGCGGCGACGGCTTCAACGGCGGCTACGGGCAGGAGTTCGACGCCGACCTCGCGTCGCTGGAGAAGATCGGCGCCGGCGGCACCGACCCGGGCTTCGTCGAGGAGCTCGCCGAGCTGGAGATCCCCGAGGAGCCGCTCGAGGAGGAGTAGGTTGGTATCCCCGCCGACGACGATTGCCATTGAGCCGAGCGCGTAGCCGTGAGCGGCACGACTTGGCTCAAGGCAGTCAGCCTCCGTGAGATCGGCGAAGAAAGTCGTCGAACATAGGGACGGTAAACGCGGTGTCCCCGTGAGCGGGACTGAAGATCATCCCCTTCTGGATGAGACCTGACCGGCGCGGCGCAACGCTCTCCACCTTCACTGCGAGCTTTGCCGCTATATCGCCGGATCGATGTGGTCCGGCTCCCAGGTCGGCCATGGCTGCGAGATATGCCTTCTCGGCCGGCGTTAGCCGGTCCATGCGAACCCGGAAGAAGTTCTCGTCGAGTTGACGCTGCACGTCGGGTGCGGCGAGTGTCACGTCGTCGAGGGTGATCGGGGATCGGGGAGCCGCATTCCAGACGTGATAGCCCCACTCCTGGAGAAAGTACGGATAACCCTGCGTTGAGTCCAGCAGTTGATCGAGCGCGTCGTGTGTGAAGCTAACGCTTGCGTCTTCTGCGGGTTTTGCCAGGACGGCTCGTGCATCGTCCTCGCTTAGCGAACCGATGCTCGGGAAATCGAACAGTCGCTCCGCGTAGGATCTTGCGTTGCCGGCCAGTCCCGGGAGTTGCGGTAGACCAGCCCCCACGAGGATGACTGGCAAACCAAGCTGCACCGTTCGGTGAATCGCGGTGATTAGAGCAGCGATCTCGTCACCGTCGAGATACTGAACCTCATCGATTGCGAGCATCAGCGCACGACCTCGATCCCCGCAGGCCTCTCCGACGGCCACGAAGAGATCGCTGAGGTCCTCGGCGAGGATGCCTGAGTCGGCCGTGCCGGCGATCGCATCGACGTTCAAGGAGATTGAACTCCCATCGGGCAAGGTGTAGGAGAACGACTTGAGTGCGCCAAGGGCGCGCTTGACGGCACGCGAGACGGTGCCTGCGTCCAGTTCGAACAGAACCGAGCGCAGTCTCCCGGCCAATAGGCGCTTGAAGCCTCCTGTGTCGGGAGCCTCGATGAGTACGGCGGCAAAGCCCCTGTCGCGAGCGATTCGTTCGAAGCGGTTCAAGAGAACCGTCTTGCCCACCCCGCGCAGCCCGGTAGGCATGATGCTCTTACCCGGGCGACCAGTTGCGGTCCGTTGCAGAGCGATCTCGTATTTCCCGATGAGATCGTCGCGTCCCACCAGCGCCGGCGGCGGTGTCCCGGCGCCCGGCGCAAAAGGATTGTTCAGAGGATCCATCTAAGAAGATCTTACCCGAACTTATCCTTCTTACCCTCAAAGTCGATAAGGTCCTTATAAATGCTCAGTGGCGCATTGATCCTGATCCAGGGGCACACTGTCCGTGCTTGTAAAACCCCTTCATGCCAGTGCGTCTGTCGTCGGTCCTTGCGCCCGGCCCGCCTGTAGCCTGTAGGTCCCGCGCCCATGCAGCCAGCAGTTGCGCCTCGCGCTCGGTCAGCCCGCGCTGGGGCACGGTCGCCACGAGCAAGGTCGGCGCGGGGCGCTCGCGCGCCCAGGCATGGCAGGCGGGGTTGAGCGCGTCGTCGATCCACGCCAGCGGCCGTCGCTCGGCGTAGGCGTCGATCGCCTCGAGCTTCCAGTGGGCGTTTGAGCGTCTGCCCGCGCGGCGGGAAGCGCAGGTGGGGCAGGCCGGCGGGTACCCCGAGCAGGTGGGGGAGGTGCTCGTTGGCGCGCTCCTCCCAGCCGCTCGCCCAGACGAGGTCGTACAGCGACGACAGCGAAAGCAGGTGCGCGGCGGCGGTGGACGAAAGGAAGTGGGGTGTGCCGTCGATCGAATGGAAGCGATCCCTCGATCCTGGACACTGCGCCTGCTCGCGCGCGGGAACGCCGAACAGCGACAACACGCCGTCGATGTCAACCATCAGCAGCGGCCTGTGGCGCTCTGGCATGGGCGTTTGCAGATCTTCGCTTGGGCGGGCGCCCTCTTTAGCTGGCATACAGGTCGGGAAGGGTACTCTGCCGCAGACGGCCGATCCGCCTAGCTGGCCCGAGCGAGTAAAGCAAGCAGGTGCCCATAGCCGATGGATCACACCGTCCCCCCTCTCCACACGATGACTCTAGATCTTGGCATACTCCTCGCCCTCGCCTGCGCGTTCGTCGCGAACCTGGGCTTCTTCTACAAGTACCGCGGCGCCAACTCGGTCGCCACGGTGCAGGTGCTGCACCCGTTGCGCTCCGCCAGGAGCCTGTACTCCTCCAAGTGGTTTGCCCTGGGCATGCTCACGGCGACGCTCAGCTGGGGCCTGCACGTGGCGGCGCTTGCGCTGGCGCCGATGTCGGTCGTCCAGGTGTCGCTCGCGGCGGGCGTGGTGTTCATCGCGGTGATGGCCGAGCGGCTGTTCGGCTTCAGGTCGGCCGCCGCCAGTGGCTCGGGCCTGTCGCTGACGGCCGGCGGCCTCGTGCTGCTCGGCGTGACGCTGCCGGCGATGCACGGCGCGCACTCGCACTTCTCGCCAGGCGGCGATGATCGCCTTCGAGGCCGGCCTGTTCGGCATCGGCGGTCTGCTGCTGATGGGCCCGCGGATGGGCGGCCCGGTCGAGCACCACGGCGTGATGCTCGGCGCCGCCTCGGGGATCCTGTTCGGCGTCTCCGACACCGCGATCAAGGCGCTGACGGGCATCACCGGCGCCCACGGGCTCGCTCGGCCTGCGTGCTGAGCCCCTGGCTCGGCGGTCGCGGTGCTCGCCTCGATCGTTCGCCTTCTTCGCCTCCGCGCGCGGGCTGCAGGACGGCGAGGCGGTCCCCGTGATCGCGGTCACCGGCACCGCGGCGAACATCGCGGGCATCGCCGGGCGGCATCGTCGTGTTCGGCGACCCGATGGCCGGCAGCCCGTTCGGCGTGGTGCTGCAGGCGCTCGCGTTCGTGCTGGTGGTCGTCGCCGCGGCGCTGATGCCCGCGCCGGTGCGCGCGGCGGCCTGCCGCCCAGCCGCCTAGCCTCGCGCGTTGCCGAGGCCCGCGACGTCGAGTCGGCTCGTCAGCGGGCCGTAGCGCTGCTAGCATCTGCCGCCGATGCCGACGACCTCGCAACTGGTGCGCAAGGGGCGCGTGACGCCCAAGAAGAAGCTCGCCACCCCCGGACTGAAGTCCGGCAAAGGCCGCAAGAAGAAGGTCGCCGCGCCGCAGCGGCGCGGCGTGTGCACGCGCGTGTACACGACGACCCCGAAGAAGCCTAACTCCGCGCTGCGCAAGGTCGCGCGTGTGCGCATCTCGGGCTCGATCGAGGTCACCGCATACATCCCCGGCGAGGGCCACAACCTGCAGGAGCACTCGGTCGTGCTCGTGCGCGGCGGCCGCGTCAAGGACCTGCCGGGCGTGCGCTACAAGGTCGTGCGCGGCACGCTCGACGCGGCCGGCGTGAGCGACCGCAAGAAGGCGCGCTCGCAGTACGGCGTGAAGAAGAAATAGCCGCGACGGACTTCGCCGCCAGGAACGACAGACACACATGCCCCGCCGCGCAGCCGCCCAGATCCGCCCCGTCGAGGCGGACCCCATCCACCGCTCCAAGCTCGTCCAGCAGGTGATCAACAAGGTGATGCTCGACGGCAAGAAGTCGACGGCCGAGCGGATCGTCTACGACGCGCTCGCGCTGCTCGGCGAGCGCAGCGACAAAGACCCGGTCGAGACGCTGGAGGCGTCGATCAAGTCGCTCACGCCCACGCTCGAGGTCAAATCGCGCCGCGTCGGCGGCGCCACCTACCAGGTGCCCGTCGAGGTCGCCGCCGCGGCGCGCGCGCACGCTGGCGGTGCGCTGGCTGGTCGAGTTCGCGCGCCAGCGCCGCGAGAAGACGATGGCCCAGCGGCTCGCCAACGAGCTGATGGACGCCCAGTCCCAGCAGGGCGGCGCGTACAAGCGCAAGGACGACATCTACCGCATGGCGCAGGCCAACAAGGCCTTCGCGCACTACCGCTGGTAGCGCGCGCCCGCGCCCGGCTCCACGGGGCCCTTGAAGAAAAAAGGTTTGGTACCTAACCTTTAGGTACCGAATGTCTTCCTCGCCAGACGACCGTCTGACCCGCGGCTTCCATCCCGAGGCGTCTGACCGCATCGAGCCCTACGTCTGGAAGATCGCCGGCGTGGTGATCCTCGGGATGATCATGTCGATCCTCGACACGACGATCGTCAACGTGGCGCTGCGCACGCTCGGCCACGACCTGCACAGCTCGATCGCGCAGATCCAGTGGGTGGTCACCGGCTACCTGCTGTCGCTCGCCGCGGTGATCCCGATCACCGGCTGGGCCGCGCGGCGCTTCGGCGCCAAGCGCGTGTACCTGACCTCGCTGGTGCTGTTCACGGTCGGCTCGGCGCTGTGCGCGGTGGCTACGACGACCACCGAGCTCGTGCTGTTCCGCGTGCTGCAGGGCGCGGGCGGCGGCATGATCATGCCGGTCGCGCAGCTGATCATGGCCCAGGTCGCCGGGCCCAAGCGGATGGGCCGCGTGATGGGCATCGTCGCGATGCCCGCGATGCTCGCGCCGATCCTCGGCCCGGTGCTCGGCGGCGTCGATCCTGCAGAACCTGCACTGGTCGTGGATCTTCCTCGTCAACGTGCCGATCGGCGTCGTCGCGTTCGTCCTCGGCTGGCGGATGCTCCCCCACACCGACTCCGGCGAGGCCGGGCGCCTCGACGTGCTCGGCCTGGCGCTGCTCTCGACGGCGTCGACCGCGGTCGTCTACGGCCTCGCCCAGCTCGGCACCCCCAACACCAGCCTCACCGCGCCGATCGTCGATCTGGCCGATCATCGTCGGCTCTGCTGCTGACGGGCGGCTTCTGCTGGCACGCGCTGCGCATCGAGCGCCCGCTGCTCGACATCCGCCTGTACGCCAACCGCATCTTCGCGGCCGCCTCGTTCACCACCTTCGCGCTCGGCGCGGCGCTGTTCGGGGCGATGATCCTGGTGCCCCTCTACTACCAGGAGGTGCGCCACGAGAGCCTGATCGCGACCGGCCTGCTGGTCGGCCCGCAGGGCCTCGGCATGCTGATGGTGATGCCGGTCGCCGGGCGCCTGACCGACCGCTTCGGCGGCGGGCGCGTGGCGCTCGTCGGCGTCTCGATCCTGTGCCTGAGCACGATCCCGCTGGCGTTCATCGGCGCGGGCACCTCGATCGCTGGCATCTCGCTCGTGCTGCTGGTGCGCGGCGTCGGCATCGGCTTCTCGTTCATGCCGGCGATGACCGCCGCGTTCGCCTCGCTGCGCCCCGAGCAGCTCTCCGACGCGACGCCCCAGCTGAACGTGCTGCAGCGCATCGGCGGCGCGATCGGCGACGGCGGTGCTCGCGGTGGTGCTGCAGCGCGCCGAGCGGTCACGCGCCTTCGCTCACGCACCTGGCGCACGCGTTCGACACCGCCTACTGGTGGTCGTTCGGGATCGCCGCGCTGCGCTGATCCCCTGCGTGGTGCTGCTGCGCGCCGAGAATCCGCGCGCGCGGCTCAGCCGCGCGGCCGCCGTACGCCGAGGCGGCCGTCGAGCCGCTCGGCGTCTAGGGAGCCGGCGATGAGCAGCGCACGCGTCATCGACAGACCGAGCCGAGCGCGCGCCAGCGACCGCGAGGGCCGCCGAGCTGAGCCGAGCTCGGCAGTGGCCTTCCGCCGCGTCTTTCGCAGCCTCAACCGCCTGCGCGGGCGCGACACGCACCTCGGCGGCGCCGAGCTCAGCCACGCCCAGTTCGAGCTGCTGATCGAGCTGCACGAGCGCGGCGAGCTGCCCGCCGGCGAGCTCGCCGCCGCAGCGCGGCTGACGCCGGCGACGGTCACCCAGATGCTCGACCACCTCGCCGAGCAGCGGGCACGTCGAGCGCGTCCGCTCGGAGACCGACCGGCGCGTGGTCGTCTCGCGGCTGACCCGCCAGGGCGGGCGCAAGATCGAGGCCAAGCGCGCGGCCTGGCAGAGCGCTGGGAGCAGGCGCTCTGCGAGGACGTCGACGCGAGCGAGCTGCGCGCCGCCACGCGGTGCTCGAGCGGCTCGGCGCGATGTTCGAGGACGCGCCCGCGGCGCGGGCGCTGCGAGGCCGGCGAGCGGCCTGCCGCAGGCGCCCGCGAACCCGCCGGCTGCGGTCGCTCAGCGAGCGCAGCACGCGTCTGCAACCGCCGAGGCAGTAATCGCTCTGCTATAGTCGGCATCGCGTCGCGGGTGGGCGCAGTTGTGCGTGCACGCCCGCGGAGCCGACAACATGATGGAGACCTCGAGCAGATAACGACGCGGACCGGTCCACGACCAGACCAGCAGCGCGCGTGGGCCCGAGGGGCCCATTTTTTTGCCCGCACGAGCGCACGCTCAGCAGACCACAGCCACCCCGAGTCCGAACTCACAGCATGCCACGCAAGTTCTCCCTCCAAAACACCCGCAACATCGGGATCATGGCGCACATCGACGCCGGTAAGACGACGACGACCGAGCGCATCCTCTACTACACCGGGCGCACCTACAAGATCGGCGAGGTGCACGAGGGCGCCGCGGTGATGGACTGGATGGAGCAGGAGCAGGAGCGCGGCATCACGATCACCTCCGCCGCGACCACCGCGCAGTGGAAGGACCACCGGATCAACATCATCGACACGCCCGGCCACGTCGACTTCACCGTCGAGGTCGAGCGCTCGCTGCGCGTGCTCGACGGCGCGATCGCGCTGTTCGACTCGGTCGCCGGCGTCGAGCCGCAGTCGGAGACCGTCTGGCGCCAGGCCGACAAGTACCACGTGCCGCGGATCGCCTACATCAACAAGATGGACCGCATCGGCGCGGACTTCGACAAGGGCGTGCAGACGATGATCGACCGCCTCGGCGCGCACCCGGTGCCGATCCAGCTGCCGATCGGCGCCGAGGGCGACTTCCTCGGCGTCGTCGACCTCGTGGCGATGAAGGCGATCGTCTACAAGGACGAGCTGGGCAAGGAACAGGACGAGATCGAGATCCCCGAGCGCCTCGCCGAAGCGGCCGGCGCCGCCCGCGAGCACCTGCTCGAGGAGGTCTCCCACTACGACGACGCGCTGCTCGAGCTGATCCTCGAGGAGGCCGAGGTCCCCGAGGACGACGCTCAAGCAGGCGATCCGCAAGGCGACGCTGTCGACCAAGCTGACGCCGGTGCTGTGCGGCTCCTCGTTCAAGAACAAGGGCGTGCAGCCGCTGCTCGACGCGGTCATCGACTACCTGCCCTCGCCGCTGGACGTGCCGCCGGTGGTCGGCACCGAACTGATCAAGGGCGAGGAGGAGGAGCGCGAGGTCGTGCGCCAGGCCGACGACTCCGAGCCGTTCGCGGCGCTCGCCTTCAAGATCGCGGCCGACCCCTACGTCGGCAAGCTCACCTACTTCCGCGTCTACTCCGGCCACCTCGAGGCGGGCGCGCGCGTGCTCAACGTCGAGCAGCGGGCGCACCGAGCGGATCGGGCGCATCCTGATGATGCACGCCAACGAGCGCGAGGAGGTCGAGGAGGTCTACGCCGGCGACATCGCCGCGGCGGTGGGCATCAAGCAGGTCATCACCGGCGACACGCTCGCCGCTCCCGACGCGCCCGATCCACCTCGAGAACATCGTCTTCCCCGAGCCCGTCATCAAGGTCGCGGTCGAGCCCAAGACGAAGGTCGACCAGGAGAAGATGTCGGTCGCGCTCGGCCGCCTGGCCGAGGAGGACCCGACCTTCCAGGTGCGCACCAACGAGGAGACCGGCCAGACCGAGATCTCGGGCATGGGCGAGCTGCACCTCGAGGTGCTCGTCGACCGCATGAAGCGCGAGTTCGGCGTCGAGGCCAACGTCGGGCGCCCGCAGGTCTCCTACCGCGAGACGGTGCGCGGCACGGTCGAGAAGATCGAAGGCAAGTTCGTGCGCCAGACCGGCGGCTCGGGCCAGTTCGGCGTCGTCTACATCGACCTCGAGCCGGCGCCCGGCGAGGGCTTCGAGTTCGTCAACAAGATCAAGGGCGGGAACATCCCCTCCGAATACATCCCCGCGGTCAAGAAGGGCGTCGAAGAGGCGCTCGAGAACGGCGTCAAGGCCGGCTACCCGATGGTCGACGTGCGCGTGACGCTCGTCGACGGCAAGTACCACGACGTCGACTCCTCGGAGATCGCCTTCAAGGTCGCCGGCTCGATCGCCTTCAAAGAGGCGGCCAGACGCGCCAAGCCGGTGCTGCTCGAGCCGATCTTCGCGGTCGAGGTCGTCACGCCCGAGGACTTCCTCGGCGACGGTGATCGGCGACCTCAGCCGCCGCCGCGGGCGCGTCGAAGGACAGGAGCGCCGCGGCAACGCGCTGGCGGTCACCGCGAGGGTGCCGCTGAGCGAGATGTTCGGCTACGCGACCGACCTGCGCTCGAACACGCAGGGACGCGCCAACTACACGATGCAGTTCGAGGCCTACGAGGAGGTTCCGCCGAACATCGCCGAGAAGATCGTCGAAGCAGCGAACGGGCGAGCCGGTTCCGGCCTAGACGGCTCGGGCTAGGCCGGGCAGCGAGCCGCGAGCGCGACGTCACAGCAGGCAGCAGTCACGGACGGCGCATTTAGATAGATTTCTCAGGTTCGCCCTCACAGGGGCGAACATACAAGTCGATACAGGAGCGAACAAAAAGTGGCGAAGGAGAAGTTCGAGCGCGACAAGCCGCACGTCAACGTCGGGACCATCGGTCACATCGACCATGGCAAGACGACGCTGACCGCTGCCATCACGACGGTGCTGGCCGAGAAGGGGGGCGCCGAAGCCCGCAGCTTCGAGGAGATCGACAACGCGCCCGAGGAGAAGGAACGCGGGATCACGATCGCCACCTCCCACGTCGAGTACCAGACGGAGAACCGTCACTACGCGCACGTCGACTGCCCCGGTCACGCCGACTACGTCAAGAACATGATCACCGGCGCCGCGCAGATGGACGGCGCGATCCTGGTCGTCTCGGCGGCCGACGGCCCGATGCCCCAGACGCGCGAGCACATCCTGCTCGCCCGCCAGGTCGGCGTGCCCTACATCGTCGTGTTCCTCAACAAGGCCGACATGGTCGACGACGAGGAGCTGCTGGAGCTGGTCGAGGTCGAGGTCCGCGAGCTGCTCTCCGAGTACGACTTCCCCGGCGACGACATCCCCTTCATCACCGGCTCGGCGCTGAAGGCGCTCGAAGGCGACGAGGCCTACAAGGAGAAGATCCTCGAGCTCGGCGGCGGCGCTGGACTCCTACATCCCCGAGCCCGTGCGCGAGCTCGACAAGCCGTTCCTGATGCCGGTCGAGGACGTCTTCTCGATCACCGGCCGCGGCACCGTGGCGACCGGGCGCGTCGAGCAGGGCATCGTCAAAACCGGCGACACGGTCGAAATCGTCGGCGTGCACGACTCGACCTCGACGGTCGTCACGGGCGTGGAGATGTTCCGCAAGATCCTCGACGAGGGTCGCGCGGGCGACAACGTCGGCTGCCTGCTGCGCGGCACCAAGCGCGAGGAGATCGAGCGCGGCCAGGTGCTGTGCAAGCCCGGCTCGATCACGCCGCACACCAAGTACAAGGCCGAGGTCTACGTGCTCAAGAAGGAGGAGGGCGGACGTCACACCCCGTTCTTCACGGGCTACCGGCCTCAGTTCTACTTCCGCACGACCGACGTCACCGGCGTGGCCAAGCTGCCCGAGGGCGTCGAGATGGTCATGCCCGGCGACAACGTCCAGATGGAGATCGAGCTGATCCAGCCGATCGCCATGGACCAGGGCCTGCGATTCGCCATCCGAGAGGGTGGCCGCACGGTCGGCTCGGGCGTGGTCAGCGAGATCATCGAGTAGCACCCGCGCGCCCCTCCGGACGCGGAGGCGGCGCGCACATTGGCAGTCCGATACGACGAATCGGCCCCGCCGCAGAGTGGGCGGCGAGGGCGGTTCCGGGAGGACCCGTCGCTCAGCGCCGCCCGCTGGGGCTCCGCCGGGTCAGCCGCCGTGCACGCCGCAGCCCAGACCAAGACACGCAAAGCACCCAGAGAGACTTACCCATGGCAGCCGCCAACCAGAACAAGATCCGCATCCGCCTGAAGGCGTATGACACCTCGGCGATCGAGTCGGCGGCGAAGGAGATCGTCGAGACGGCCACGCGCACCGGCGCGAGCGTGTCCGGGCCGGTGCCGCTGCCGACCGAGAAGAACGTCTACTGCGTGATCCGCTCGCCGTTCAAGGACAAGGACTCGCGCGAGCACTTCGAGATCCGCACGCACAAGCGCCTGATCGACATCCACCAGCCGACGCCCAAGACGGTCGACTCGCTGCAGCGCCTGGACCACCTGCCGGCCGGCGTCGACATCGAGATCCGCCTCGCCACCTGAACCGCTCGACCTCCAAACCGCTCACGTCACCCGTCGCAATGCCCGCCATCCTCGCCAAGAAGCTCGGCATGACCCAGGTCTTCCAGGAGGACGGCAGCGTCGCGCGCGTGACCGTGCTGCGAGGCCGGTCCGTGCCCGGTGACGGCGATCCGCACGCGCGAGCGCGACGGCTACGAGGCCGTGCAGCTGGCGTTCGGCCAGGCCAAGGAGAAGCACCTGTCAAAGCCCGAGCTCGGCCACCTGAAGAAGGCCGACGCGCCGCCGATGCGCCACGCTCGCGGAGTTCCGCGGCGAGGCCGGCGAGCTCGCAGCTCGGCGACGACGGTCGACCGTCGACGCCTTCGAGGTCGGCGCGCGCGTGAAGATCGCGGGCACCTCCAAGGGCAAGGGCTTCCAGGGCACGATCAAGCGCCACAACTTCGCCAGCGGCCCCAAGTCCCACGGCTCGCACAACGTGCGCGCGCCGGGCTCGATCGGCGCGTCGGCGTCGCCCGCGCGCGTGATGAAGGGCATCCGCGGACCCGGGCAGATGGGCAACAAGCGCGTCACCCAGAAGGGCCTCGAGATCGTGCGCGTGGACGCGAAGGAGAACCTGCTGCTGGTGCGCGGCTCGGTGCCCGGCCCGCCGGGCGGCGATCGTGGAGGTGCGCAGCGATGCCTGACGCCCCGTGCTCGGCCCGCAGCCGATGCGGGCGCTGCCAAGAAGGTCAAGCTCGACGACGCCGCCTTCGGCGCGCGCTTCAACGGCACCGCTCGTGCACCAGAGCGTGCGCGCCGAGCAGGCCGCGCGCCGCCGCGGCACGGCGGCGACGAAAACGCGCGGCATGGTCTCCGGCGGCGGCGCCAAGCCGTGGCGCCAGAAGGGCACCGGCCGCGCGCGCGCCGGCTCCAACCGCTCGCCGATCTGGACGGGCGGCGGCACCGTGTTCGGGCCCCAGCCGCGCTCCTACACCTTCAAGGTCAACCGCAAGGAGCAGCGCGCCGCGCTGCGCAGCGCGCTCTCGCTGCACGCCGAGCGCGGCTCGCTGGCGATCCTCGACGCGGGCGCGTTCGCGGCGCCCAAGACCAGCCAGGCGCTTCGACCTGCTCGACGACTGGGAGCCGGTCACCGGCGCACGCGCCCGACGCTCGTGGTGCTCGCCCCCGAGGAGTCCGCCGCCGCGCTGTCCTTCCGCAACCTCGCGCGCGTCGCCGTGCTGCAGCCCCGAGGACGTCGGCGTCACCGACCTGCTCGGCGCCGCCTCGCTGCTCGTCTCCGAGCCGGCCCTGGAGGCGCTCACCGCGCGCACCGGGCAAGCCGCGCACGGGCGAGGAGGCGAAGGCCTGATGGAGCACACCCAGGTGATCATCCGCCCGGTCGTCTCGGAGAAGAGCTACGTGCTCTCGGCCGCCGACCGCTACACCTTCCGCGTCCACGCCGACGCGCACAAGACCCAGATCCGCCAGGCGGTGGAGGCGCTGTTCGACGTGCACGTGGTCGAGGTGCGGACGCTCAGCGTCAAGTCCAAGCCCAAGCGCCGCGGCAGCACGCCCAAAGGGCGCACGCGCACTTGGAAGAAGGCGATCGTGCAGGTGCGCCCGGGCGAGAGCATCCCGATCTTCCAGGGCCTCGCGGCCATCGAGGGCTGAGAGACGATGCCGATCCGCAAGCCAAAGCCGACGAGCCCGGGAAGGCGCTTCGTCTCCTACCCGGACTTCGCCGAGATCACGAAGTCAAAGCCCGAGAAGACGCTCGTCGAAGGGCTGAAGAAGAGCGGCGGGCGCAACGCCCACGGGCGCAAGACCTCGCGCCACCGCGGCGGCGGCGCCAAGCGCGCCTACCGGCGGGTCGACTTCAAGCGCCGCAAGGACGGCGTGCACGCGCAAGGTCGCGGCGATCGAGTACGACCCCAACCGCTCGGCCTACATCGCGCTGCTGCACTACGTCGACGGCGAGAAGCGCTACATCCTCGCGCCCCAGCGCCTGACGGTGGGCATGACGGTGGCCTCGGGCGAGGACGCCGACATCGCGGTCGGCAACTGCATGGAGCTCGCGCGCATGCCGGTCGGCACGGTGGTGCACAACGTCGAGCTGCAGCCCGGACGCGGCGGGCAGATGGCGCGCTCGGCCGGCGCCTCGGCGCAGCTGATGGCCAAGGACGGCGACATGGCCACGCTGCGCCTGCCCTCGGGCGAGATGCGCATGGTGCGCGCCGAGTGCCGCGCGACGGTCGGCACGATCGGCAACGCCGAGCACCAGAACGTGAAGGTCGGCAAGGCCGGGCGCAAGCGCCACATGGGCGTGCGCCCGCAGACGCGCGGCGTGGCGATGAACCCGGTCGACCACCCGCACGGCGGCGGCGAGGGCTCGACCACCGCCGGCCGCCACCCGGTCACGCCGTGGGGCGTGCCGACGCTCGGCTACCGCACGCGCAAGAAGAACAAGACCTCCAACCGCTACATCGTGCGCGGCCGCCGGCGCGGGAAGGGCAAGCAGCGATGAGCCGTTCGAGCAAGAAGGGCCCGTGGGTGCGAAGAGCGCCTGATGACGCGCATCGAAGCGCTCAACGCCGCGAACAACAAAAAAATGCTGCGCACGTGGTCGCGCGCGTCGACGATCTTCCCGGAGATGGTCGGCCACACGATCGCCGTGCACGACGGCAAGAAACACGTGCCCGTGTTCATCAGCGAGTCGATGGTCGGTCACAAGCTCGGCGAGTTCGCGCCCACGCGCGTGTTCCGCGGTCACGCCGGCTCGGGCAAGGTCGCGATGAGCGCCGACGAGGAGCAGGACCGAGTCGGCGCCGAGGACGCCGCCGGCCGAGCCGAGGCGCCGGAAGCCGGCGCGAAAAAGCCTGCCGCCGAGAAAGCCGCGCGACCGAGAAGAAAGCCGCGGCGAAAGCCGGAGAAGACCGGCGCGCGAAAAGCGGCCGCCGACGAAAAACCGGCGGCGAGAAGCAGCCGCCGCGGACGAAGCCGCAGCGCGACGCAGGCGCCGCCGAGGACGAGCCGCGACGAAGCGCGCCGGCGCAGAAAGCGTCCGCCGCCAAAAAACGGCCGCCAAGAAAGCCGCGAGCGCGAAGCCGCCGCGCCCGGCGACGCCGGCGGAGGCGCAGGAGCTCGCCAAGGCGCGAGGCGGCCAAAGCCCGCCAGAAACTCGCGCGCCGCGCAAGCCGCGAGCGCGAAAGCGCGCCGCGGCGCAGGGTCGTGCGCGCGCACGCGCGCTACGTGCGCACCTCCGCGCGCAAGGCGCGCATGGTGTGCGGGCACCTGCGCGGCAAGTCCGTGCAGGAGGCACGCGCTATCCTCGCCTTCACCCCTCGTGAGGTGGCGCGCGACTGGAGCAAGCTGCTCGAGTCGGCCGTGGCCAACGCGGAGAGCAACCACGAGCTGCTCGAGGACGATCTGATCGTCCGCGAGGCCTACGCCGACGAAGGGCCGACGATCAAGCGCTTCCGGCCGCGCGCGATGGGACGGGCCACGCCGATCCGCAAGCGCACGAGCCACCTGACGATCACGCTCACCCCGCGCCCCGAGCCCGGCACGACCAAGAGACACGAGCTGAGAGAGACGAGAAATGGGACAGAAGGTTCATCCAGAGGCAATGCGCGTGGGCTACATCCACGACTGGAAGTCGAACTGGTTCAACGAGAAGAACTTCGCCGAGTACCTCGCCGAGGACGTGCGCGTCCGCGAGCACATCATCGGCAAGCTCGCCCACGCCGGCCTGTCGGACATCACGATCCGCAAGGACGCGAACGAGCTCGAGGTCAACATCCACACGGCCCGCCCGGGCATCGTGATCGGCAAGTCGGGCACCGAAGTCGACGCGCTGCGCCGCGACCTGCACCGCATGACCAAAAAGCAGATCAAGGTCAACATCCTCGAGATCAAGCGCCCCGAGCTCGACGCGAAGCTCGTCGCGCAGTCGATCGCCGAGCAGCTGCAGAACCGCGTCGCGTTCCGCCGCGCGATGAAGCGCGCGCTCACCAGCGCGATGCGCTCGGGCGCGAAGGGCGTCAAGGTGCAGGTCGCCGGGCGCCTGGGCGGCGCCGAGATGGCGCGCACCGAAAGCTATTCCGACGGCCGCGTGCCGCTGCACACGATGCGCGCCGACATCGACTACGGCTTCTACGAGGCGCGCACGACGTTCGGGCGCATCGGCGTGAAGTGCTGGGTCAACAAGGGCGAGATCATGCCCGAGGGCTACACCGGCGCCGACCTCACCGACATGACCGCGCCGGCGCCGCCGAGCAACGAGCGCGACGGCCGCGGCGGACGCGACGGCCGCGACGGGCGCGGTGGCGACGCGGCGCGGCGGCGGCGGTCGCGGCGGCGGCGGGCGCGGACGCGGCCGGGCGGGCCGGGCGGCGGACCCGGTGGCCGGGCGGCGGTCGCGGCCGGGCGGCGGCGGGTCGCGGCGGCGGGCGGCGGGCGCGGCTCGGGCGTCCGGCGGCACCGGCGGCGGAGGTGGGCGCTGATGCTCTCCCCCAAGCGCGTCAAGCACCGCAAGCAGCACCGCGGGCGCCGCCGCGGCGAACTCGCGCGGCCAGGTCCAGGTGCAGTTCGGCGAGTACGGCCTGAAGGCGCTCGAGGGCGGCTGGCTGACCAACCGCCAGATCGAGGCCGCGCGTGTCGCGATGACGCGCAAGATCAAGCGTGGCGGCAAGGTGTGGATCAACGTGTTCCCCGACAAGCCGATCACCAAGAAGCCGGCCGAGACGCGCATGGGCTCCGGCAAGGGCTCGCCCGAAGGCTGGGTCGCGGTGGTCAAGCCCGGCCGCGTGATGTTCGAGCTGGCCGGCGTGTCCGAGCCGCTCGCGCGCGAAGCGATCCGCCTCGCCGCGCACAAGCTGCCCGTCAAATCCAAGTTCGTGCTGCGCGAGGACTGAGCGGCGGATGAAGGCCAAGGAGATGCGCGACCTGGACGACGGCGAACTGAGCAAGCGCGTGGCCGAGCTGCGCAAAGAGGTGTTCGGCCTGCGCTTCGCCAACGCGACCGGAGAACTCGACGACACCGCCGGGCTCGGCCGCGCCAAGCGCGACCTCGCGCGCGCGCTGACCGTCGCGCGCGAGCGCGAGCTCGCGCGCGCGGCGCAGACCGGCGAGCTGACCGAGCAGACGACGGACGAGCATGGCTGACGAGACAGACAACGAGACTCAGGCCGACGACGCCGACGACGACAGGCCCCCGAGGCGGCCGACGCGCCCGAGCCGAGCGAGGCGCGCCGAGGCCGAGCGCCGAGGCGCAGGCCGCCGAGGCCGAGGCCGCGCCGACGCCGAGGCCGCCGAGCGCGCGAGCGCTCCCGAGGCCGAGGCCGCGGACGGCGCGCGCCGAGGCCGAGGCGACGGCCGCGCCGCGCGGCGCGCCAGCCGCCGAGCCCGGCCGAGCAGCTGCCGCCCAAGGAGCGCCGCCGCAGGGCGCGCTCGACGCACACCGGCGAGGCGCGCCCAGCGCGCACGCCCGAGGAGCGCCACGCCGAGCGCGCTCGCCGAGCGCGCCGGCAAGGCCGCTGCGCCGCCGCGCGCGGCGCCTGCAGGAACGCGCCAAAGCGGCCGAGCGCCGCGCGCGCCGCGCCGGCGCGCCGAGCCGCTCGCGCCGGTGCACGCGCCGGTCGAGGGCACGCGCCGGGTGCGCCAGGGCATCGTCGTCTCCGACAAGGCCGAGAAGACGATCACCGTGCGCATCGACGTCGCCCGCCGCCACCGCCGCTACGAGAAGATCGTGCGCAGCTCGAGCACGCGTGCACGCGCACGACGAGAACAACGACGCGCACGAGGGCGACGTGGTGCGCGTGATCGAGAGCAGGCCGCTGTCGCGCACCAAGCGCTGGGCGCTCGTCGACGTGCTGGAGCGGGCGCAGATGATCCAGAACGAGACGCGGCTGCGCGTCGCCGACAACTCCGGCGCGCGCGAAATCCTCTGCATCCGCGTCAAGGGCGGCTCGCGGCGCCGCTACGCGTTCGTCGGCGACGTGATCACCGCCACCGTCAAGCAGGCCAACCCGCAGGGCGCCGTCAAAAAGGGCGAGGTCGTGACCGCGGTGGTCGTGCGCACCAAGAAGCCGATCGGGCGCGACGACGGCACCTACATCGCCTTCGACGAGAACGCCGCGGTGATCATCGACGACCAGAACAACCCGCGCGGCACGCGCGTGTTCGGCCCGGTGGCGCGCGAACTGCGCGAGCGCAACTTCATGAAGATCGTCTCGCTCGCGCCGGAGGTGCTGTGATGGGCGCGCGCAAGCCCGGCAGCGCCGCGCAAGCGCGCGCACGCTGAAGATCCGCTCCGGTGACCACGTGCAGGTGATCTCCGGCAAGGACCGCGGCAAGACGCGGCCGCGTGCTGCGCGTCGAGCCCCAAGCGAGCGCGTGTACGTCGAGGGCCTGAACATGGTCAAGCGCCACACGCGCCCGCAGCAGACAGGCACGCCGGCCGCTCCGGAGCGCAGCAGCCAGCTCGGCGGCGTGATCGAGCGCGAGGGCCCGATCCACATCTCCAACGTGATGCTGCTCGACGCCAAGGGCGACCCGACGCGCGTGCGGCATCGAGCGCGAGGACGGCAAGCGCGTGCGCGTCGCCAAGAGCACCGGCGCGAGCGCTCGACTGACGCGATGGCACAGCGCATGACCGCCGACTGCCCCACCAGCCCGCCTGAAGACCCGCTACCTGGACGAGATCCGCCCTGCGCTGATCGAGCGCTTCGGCTACTCGTCGGTGATGCAGGCGCCGCAGCTCGAGAAGATCACCGCTCAACATGGGCGTGGGGCCTCGCCAAGCAGGACTCCAAAGTGCTCAAGGCGGCCACCGAGCAGCTCGCCACGATCGCCGGCCAGCAGCCCAGCGTGCGCCGCGCGCGCAAGTCGATCGCCGCGTTCAAACTGCGCGAGGGCATGCCGGTCGGCGTCGCCGTCACGCTGCGCGCCGAGCGCGGCTACGAGTTCCTCGACCGGCTCGTCTCGATCGCGATCCCGCGGATCCGCGACTTCCGCGGGCTGAACCCCCGCTCCTTCGACGGTCGCGGCAACTACTCGATGGGCGTCAAGGAGCAGATCATCTTCCCCGAGATCGACTACGACGCGATCGACCAGGTGCGCGGCCTGGACATCACGATCACCACCACCGCCGCCACCGACGTCGAGGCCTACGCGCTGCTCGCCGCGCTGGGCATGCCGTTCGCCGCCAGGGGCGCCCAAGGGCTTCGACCCCGAGGCCGACGCCGGCCGACGGCGCCGAGGCCGCCGAGCAGCAGCGCCAGCGGCCGAGGCGAGGCCGTCGCCGAGGCAGAGCGAGGCCGCAGACAGAGCCGAGGAGCCGCCGACGACTCGAGGCCGAGGCCGAGGAGCCGTCGAGGCGGCCGTGCCGAGGAGCAGGCCGGCAGTCGAGCCGAGCGCCGAGGCCGAGGTTGAGGTCGACGTCGAGGCAGACGCCGAGGCGGCCGAGGCCTGACGAGGCGCCGCGGCAGGCCGACGCAGTGCGGAGCGAGACGCCGAGCGACGCCGACAGCAGATGACAAGAGAGCCCGACTGATGGCCAAGACATCGCTGCGCGTCAAGCAGGCGCGCACGCCGAAGTTCAAGACGCGCGCCTATACTCGCTGCACCCGCTGCGGCCGGCCGCGCGCGGTGTACAGGAAGTTCGGGGTGTGCCGCATCTGCCTGCGCGAGCTCGCCCACAACGGCCAGATCCCCGGGATGACGAAGTCCTCCTGGTAGGGCGCACAGACAGCATCGACGCCATGTCCATGACCGATCCCATAGCCGACTTCCTCACGCGCGTGCGCAACGCGATCCACGCCGCGCACGAGACCGTGGAGATCCCCGCGTCCAAGCTCAAGGGCGAGCTCGCGCGGATCCTCGACGAGCAGGGCTACATCGAGTCCTGGTCGATCGTGCCCGCGCCCGACGGCGGGGCCGGCCAGACTGATCCAGATCCGCCTGAAGTACACCGAGGACCGCCGCTCGGCGATCTCGGGGCTGCGGCGCGTCTCGCGCCCGGGCCGGCGCACGTACGTCGACGCCAAGCACATCCCCAAGGTGCTCGGCGGCATGGGCACCGCGATCGTGTCCACCTCGCACGGCGTGATGACCGGCCACGACGCGCGCGCAGCGGGCGTCGGCGGCGAGGTCCTGGCGCAGGTCTGGTAGCGAGCGGACGATGTCGAGAATCGGCAGACAGCCGATCCCCGTGCCCGCCGGCGTGACCGTCGTCGATCGAGCCCGAGTCGCGTCCGCGTGAACGGCCCCAAAGGCGAACTCTCGGAGCGCATCCACCGCGACATCGCGGTCACGCAGGAGGGCGAGCAGCTGCTCGTCAGCGCGACCCACCGACCGCGGCGAACACCGCGCGCTGCACGGCCTCACGCGCTCGCTCGTCGCCAACATGGTGCAGGGCGTGACCGGCGGGCTATGAGAAGCGCCTGGAGATCCAGGGCGTCGGCTATCGCGCGCAGCTGAAGGGCAAGAACCTCGAGCTCGCGGTCGGCTACTCGCACCCGGTGCCCATCCCCGCGCCCGACGGCATCGAATTCGAGGTGCCCCAGCCGACGCGCGTCGTCGTCAAGGGCATCTCCAAGCAGCTCGTCGGCGAGACCGCCGCGATCATCCGCAAGCAGCGCCCGCCCGAGCCCTACAAGGGCAAGGGCATCCGCTACGAGGGCGAGTACGTCCCAGCGCAAGGTCGGCAAGCGCGCATGAGCACGTATGCTGCGCTGATCTGCGTCCTCACTCGCTCGCGTGCCAAGCACGCCACGCTCGCTGCGTCCTTGCCCAGCTTGCCCTACGGCTCATGCGGCGCGCATCATGAGGCGCGCGCATACGTGACCAAGGAGAACGCCGGCTCAAGCGCCGCAGGGTGCGCGCGAAGATCTCGGGCACGGCCCAGGCCGCGCATCTCGGTGTTCCGCTCCAACCGCGGCCTCTCCGCGCAGCTGATCGACGACGTCGTCGGGCCGCACGCTCGCCGCTGTCAACTGGTTCGAGCCCGAGCTGCGCTCGCTCGGCAAAGCCGAGCGCACCGAGCGCGCCGGCGCAGCTGCTCGCCGAGCGCGCCAAGGCGGCCGGCATCACCGAGGCCGTGTTCGACCGCGGCGGCTACCGCTACCACGGCCACGTGCGCGCCTTCGCCGAAGCGATCCGCGAGGCCGGCATCACCGTCTAGCCCGTCCGCTCGACCTCCGCTACCGCTACCCTCTCCCCTGCCCATGTCCATATCGATCAGATCGCTCAGTCAACCCAGCCGGCCTGGACCTCCAGGAGCGCGTGGTCGAGATCAACCGCGTCGCCAAGGTCGTCAAGGGCGGGCGGCGCTTCTCGTTCACCGCGCTGGTCGTGGTCGGCGACGAACGCGAAGTCGTGGGCGTCGGCTACGGCAAGGCCAACGAGGTGCCGCTGGCGATCCAGAAGGGCGTCGAGCGCGCCAAGAAGGACCTCTTCCGCGTGCCCAAGCACGGCAGCACCATCACCCACCAGACGACCGGCGTGTTCGGCTCCGGGCGCGTGCTGCTGAAGCCCGCCTCGCCCGGTACCGGCGTGATCGCCGGCGGCGGCGTGCGCGCGGTGCTCGAGCTCGCGGGCATCCACGACATCCTCTCCAAGAGCCTCGGCACGCAGAACCCGATCAACCTCGTCAAGGCGACCGTCGCCGGGCTGCGCGGCCTGCGCACCCCCGAGGAGGTCGCGCAAGCTGCGCGGGCTGACGATCAGCCAGGTGCTCGGCCTCGGCGGCCCGAGCCGGCCGCCAACGGCGCCAGGCGATGCGTCTCCGGCGCCGCCGAGGCGCGCAGCAGAGCGACGGCCAGACGCCGGAGCAGCCGCGAGCGTGCCGACGCGCAGGCGGCCGCCTCGGCACCGAGCCGGGAGCGTCGCTGATGACCACGCTCAGCGTCACCCAGCGCCGCTCGAGCAACGGCGCCAACAGCAAACAGCTCGACACGCTGCGCTCGCTCGGCCTGCGCCGCATCGGACACACGGTCGAGGTCAAGGACACCGCAGCAGGCGCGCGGCATGCTGCACGCGGTCCGCCACCTCGTCGAGGTCAAGGAGGGCAAGTGAGCCCCGCGCAGCAAGGACGCGCCGCAGGAGCAGCGATCGGGCTGCACAGCCTCGCGCCCGCTCCCGGCAGCCGCCGGCCGCGCAAGCGCATCGGCCGCGGCGAAGGCTCGGGCACGGGCAAGACCTCCGGCCGCGGGCAGAAGGGCGCGGGCTCGCGCTCGGGCTCCAAGCGCCGCGCCGCACTTCGAGGGCGGCCAGATGCCGATCCACATGCGCATGCGAAAGCTGCGCGGGCCGCACATGAAGAAGTCGATGCCGTTCGAGCCGTTCCGCACGCACACCCAGCCCGTCAACATCGACGCGCTCGAGAGCCGCTTCGAGGCCGGCACCGAGGTCACGCTCGAGCTGATGCAGGCGCAGCGGCCTGGCCACGCGCAAGGGCGTGCCCGTCAAGGTGCTCGCCAAGGGCGAGCTGACCAAGGCGCTGACCGTGCACGCGCACGCGCTTCAGCGCGGGCGCGCGCGAGCGCATCGAGGCCGCCGGCGGCACCTGCAAGACCGTCGAGGCCTAGCCGCGCTCCGCGCGCGCGCAACCGGCGTCGCGCAGCGCGACGCATCCACTAGAATCCGGCGCTCCGCGTGCGCCGCAGCGCACACCGTCCGCGCGCCGCGCGGCTGAAGCCCATGCTCTCGACGATCCTCAACGCCTTCCAGGTCGCGGACATCCGCAAGAAGATCGCCTTCACGGCGGGCGATGCTGCTGATCTACCGCCTCGGCTCGCACGTGCCCGTGCCGGGCGTCAACCTGACGGCGGTCAACAACATCCAGAAAGCAGTTCGGCGGCTCGACATCCTCAGCTACCTGAACCTGTTCTCCGGCGGCGGCCTCTCGCGGATCGCGATCTTCGCGCTGGGCATCATGCCCTACATCACCTCCTCGATCATCCTGCAGCTGCTGCAGGTGGCCGTGCCGTCGCTGGAGAAGCTCTCCAAGGAAGGCGAGGTGGGGCAGGCGCGCATCACCCAGTACACGCGCTACCTGACCGTCGGCCTGGCGTTCGCCCAGTCGATCGGCTACGTGTTCCTGTTCCACAGCCTGCAGGCCAAAGCGGGCGAATCGGTGATCAAGCACTTCGACGTCGCCGCACATCTTCCTGATCGTCATCTGCCTGACCACCGGCTGCGTGCTGCTGATGTGGATCGGCGAGCTGATCACCCAGCGCGGCATCGGCAACGGCATCTCGCTGCTGATCTTCGCCTCGATCGTCTCGCGCCTGCCCGGCGCGCATCCAGACGTGGTGGACCACCCAGGACCAGGTCTTCAAGGTGATGATGCCGTTCCTCGTGCTCGCGGTCGTCGCCGGCGATCGTGTTCGTGCAGGAAGGCCAGCGGCGCATCCCCGTGCAGTACGCCAAGCGCGTGATCGGGCGGCGCATGACCGAGGGCGGCCAGACCTACCTGCCGCTGCGCGTGAACATGGCCGGCGTCATCCCGGTGATCTTCGCCGCCAGCATCATGGCCTTCCCGCCGACGGTCGGGCAGCTCGTCAAAACCCACTGGGGCACGCAAGCTGTCGGACTTCTTCACGCCCAACGGCTGGCACTACGTCGTCGGCGAGTCGCTGTTCATCATCGTCTTCACCTACTTCTACACCGCCGTCACGTTCAACCCGGTCGACCAGGCCGACAACCTGAAGAAGTACGGCGGCTTCATCCCCGGCGTGCGCCCGGGGCGCCCGACCGCCGAATTCCTCGACCGCATCCTCGCGCGCCTGACGTTCCCCGGCGCGCTGTTCCTGGCCGCCGTCGCGGCGCTGCCGGCGATCCTGTTCGCGCGCACCCACCAGCAGTTCCAGTTCGGCGGCACCTCGATCCTGATCGTGATCGGCGTGGCGCTCGAAACGATGAAGCAGCTCGAGGCGCAGCTGATGATGCGCAGTTACGAGGGCTTCCTCAAGTAGCGCTCCGCCGTCCTCTGGCGGCCGCGACTTCGCGGCGACCGCCAACGGACGGCTTCGCTTGGCAGTCGGCGCGCGTCGGTCGCTGCGCGCCACGGCCAGGTCGATAGCCACGCTGGCGATAGACTGACATCGGCACTCGCCGAGCGGATAGGCTGCTCGCGTCGTGTCCGAGCTGAACCTGATCCTGCTCGGCCCGCCGGGCGCCGGAAAGGGCACCCAGGCCGATCGCCTGCGCGACGACTTCGGGCTGCCGCACATCTCCACCGGCGACATCCTGCGCGCGCAGGTCGCCGAGGGCACCGAGCTCGGGCGCGAGGCCAAGCGCTACATGGACGCCGGCGAGCTCGTGCCCGACGAGGTGATCGTCGGCATGATCACCGAGCGCGTCGGCGACGGCGACGCGCGCGACGGCTTCCTGCTCGACGGCTTCCCGCGCAACGAGCAGCAGGCCGACGCGCTCGAGGAGGCGCTCGGCAGGCCTCGAGCGGCAGCTCACCGCGGCGCTGCTGATCGAGGTGCCCGACGACGAGCTCGTGCGCCGCCTGGCCGGGCGGCGCGTGTGCGTGAAGAACCCCAGCCACATCTACCACGTCGACTTCGACCCGCCCAAGCACGAGGGCGTGTGCGACCAGGACGGCGCGCGCCTGATCCAGCGCGACGACGACCACGAGGAGACGATCCGCCGCCGCCTGGAGGTCTACCACGCCCAGACCGAGCCGCTGATCGACTACTACGACGACGCGGGCCTGCTGCGCCGCTTCGACGGCCGGCGCAACGCCGACGAGGTCCACGCGCACATCCGCGCGACGGTCGCCACGCTGCGCCTGGAGGAGAACCTGTAGCGGCGGCAGGCTAAGCTCCCCGGGTGATCATCAAGAAGTCCCGCGAGGAGATCGAGAAGATGGCGCGGGCGGGCGCGATCCTCGCGGCGACGCTCGACCTGATCGAGAGCAACGATCCGCCCCGGCGTCAGCACCGCCGAGCTCGACAAGCTCGCCGAGCGCTTCATCCGCTCGCAGCGGCGCGACGCCGACGTTCAAGGGCTACCGCGGCTTTCCCGGCTCGATCTGCGCCTCGCCGAACGCGATGATCGTGCACGGCATCCCCGGCGCCTACCGGCTCGAAGCGCGGCGACATCATCTCGATCGACGTCGGCGTGACGCTCGACGGCTGGGTCGCCGACGCCGCGCGCACGTTTCGCCGTCGGCGAGATCGGCGCGAGCGCGCAGAACCTGCTGCGCGCCACCGAGCAGTCGCTGCACGCGGGCGTCGCCGCAGTGCCGCGCCGGGCAACCGCATGGGCGACGTCTCGCAGCGCGATCCAGCGCGTCGCCGAGGGCGCCGGGCTGTCGGTCGTGCGCTCGCTGGTCGGCCACGGCGTCGGGCGCAGCATGCACGAGGACCCGCAGGTGCCCAACTACGGCAAGCCCGGCAAGGGCCCGCTGCTCGAGGAGGGCATGGTGCTGGCGATCGAGCCGATGACCACCGCCGGGCGCCCGGGCGTGCGCGTCGGCGGCGACGGCTGGGCGATCTTCTCCCAGGACGGCTCGCCGGCGGCGCACTTCGAGTTCACGGTCGCGATCACCGCCGACGGGCCCGCGGATCCTCACGCCGTGGCACCTGCCGTCCGGCCGAGCGCGCAGGCGGCCGTCGAGCTCGCCGGCCGTGCAGGGGATCGCGAGCGCGAGCTGAGGTTGCTACCATCTGGAGTCCTGCCCAAGTGCGCGGCCTTTCGGCTGCGCCAGGGCATGATCCACGACTCGGTAGCGGCGGCCGCAACGGCAGCCAGAGCCGAGTCGCCGGAACCCAGCCGCCGAAAGGGATCATGAAGGTAAGACCGTCGGTCAAGCCGATGTGCGAGAAATGCAAGATCATCCGCCGCCACGGGGTGGTGCTGGTGATCTGCCAGAACAAGCGTCACAAGCAGAGGCAGGGGTGATCGACCAATGGCTCGCATCGCCGGCGTCAACCTGCCTCTGAACAAGCGCTCGGAGATCGGGCTGACCTACATCTACGGCATCGGCCGCTCGACCTCCAACAAGCTGCTCGCGCAGGTCGGGATCAACCCCGACACCTACATCCGCGACCTCACCGAGGACGAGGTGGTCAAGCTGCGCGACGCGATCGACGAGCGGCCTGACCGTCGAGGGCGACCTGCGGCGCGAGCGCTCGCAGGACATCAAACGCCTGCAGGAGATCGGCTGCTACCGCGGCCTGCGCCATCGCCGCGGCCTGCCCGTGCGCGGCCAGAAGACCAAGACCAACGCGCGCACCCGCAAGGGGCCCAAGCGCATGCAGGTGGCGGGCAAGAAGAAAGCGGGCAAGAAGTAGATGCCCCCAGCGCCAAAACGTGCCCGCGGCCGGCGCAAGCCGAAAAAGAACATCCCGGTCGGCCAGGCCCACATCAAGACCTCGTTCAACAACACGATCGTCTCGCTCACCGACACCGCCGGCAACGTGATCGCGTGGGAGTCCGCCGGCGGCGCGGGCTTCAAGGGCTCGCGCAAGTCGACCCCGTTCGCCGCCCAGGTGACCGCCGACGCGGCCGCGCGCAAGGGCCTCGAGCAGGGGCTGCAGAAGGTCGAGGTCTACGTCAAGGGCCCCGGCTCGGGGCGCGAGACGGCGATCCGCTCGCTGCAGGCGGCCGGCCTCGAGGTGACCGGCGTCAAGGACGTCACCCCGCAGGCCCACAACGGCTGCCGCCCACGCAAGCGGACGGAGGGTCTGACCGATGGCGAGAGACACCAGCCCGCAGTGCAAGCAGTGCCGCCGCGAGGGGCAGAAGCTGTTCCTCAAGGGCGAGCGCTGCCTGACGGACAAGTGCGGCGTCGAGCGCCGCTCCTACCCGCCGGGCGAGCACGGGCGCGGGCGCATGAAACAGAGCGAGTACCGGCGTGCAGCTGCGCGAGAAGCAGAAGGCGCGCCGCTACTACGGCGTGCTCGAGAAGCAGTTCCGCGGCTACTACGAGAAGGCCTCGCGCCAGCCGGGCATCACCGGCGAGAACCTGCTCGCGCTGCTGGAGTGCCGGCTGGACAACGTGCTCGTGCGTCTCGGCTTCGCAGCCTCGCGCCGGCAGGCGCGCCAGCTGATCCGCCACGGCCACTGGACGGTCAATGGCCGGCGGGTGGACATCCCCAGCTATCAGGTGCGCCCTGGCGACGTGATCGCGATCAAGGCGGACACGCCGGCCACGCAGGTGGTCAGGGATGCGACCGAGCTCACCGGACAGATCCCCGCGTGGCTGCAGGCCGATCACGAGTCGCTGACGGCCAAGGTGCTGCGCAAGCCGGAGCGGCGCGAGGTTGCCGCGCCGGTGCAGGAGCAGCTCATCGTCGAGCTGTACTCGAAGTAGTAGGAGACTTTTGATCGCCCGCTCGCGGCCCGTAGCCGGGCGGCGGCGCTTCAGAGCCGGCGTCGCAAACTGACGCCGGTGCGAGACCAAAACGACGTTAGGACTCTGATGCTCGACTTCCAAATCCCCCGGATCACAAGCGAGTCCGTGGAGCAGAACCGTGGCACGTTCACGATCGAGCCGCTCGACCGCGGCTTCGGCTACACGTTCGGCAACTCGCTGCGGCGCGTACTGCTCTCCTCCCTCGCCGGCGCCGCGGTCACCAGCGTGCGCATCGAGGGCGTCGCGCACGAGTTCTCGACCATCCAGGGCGTCAAGGAGGACGTGACCGACATCGTGCTCAACCTCAAGGGCGTCGTCTGCCGGATGCACTCGGACGCGAGCGAGGTCGAGGCGCCGCTGGTGGTCACCGGGCCGGGCGAGATCACCGCCAAGGACATCGACCTGCCCGCCGGCGTGGAGATCCTCAACCCCGACCTGCACATCGCCACGCTCGAGAAGAAAACCAAGCTCGAGCTGTACATGACGATCGGCCGCGGCCGCGGCTACCGGCCGGCCGAGGAAAACAAGTCCGCCGACCAGCCCATCGGCGTGATCCCGATCGACTCGATCTTCTCGCCGGTCGGCGCGTCGCCTACGCGGTCGAGCAGGCGCGCGTGGGGCAGAAGACGGACTTCGACAAGCTCACGCTGGACATCGAGACCGACGGCTCGATCGACCCGCAGGCGGCGCTGCGCGAGGCCGCCGAGCTGCTGATCTCCCAGCTGGCGATCTTCACCGACGCAGACCGCATCCAGGAGCTGCGCGCGGCGCCCGGCGGACAGCTCGACGGTCACGGCCTGGCGGTCGGCGGCGGCGCGCAGGCGCGGCGCTGCAGGGCGAGGAGTGGGGCATCCTGATCGAGGAGCTCGAGCTGGGCGTGCGCTCCTACAACTGCCTCAAGCGCGCTGGCATCCAGACGGTCGGCGACCTCATCTCCAAGTCCGAGGCGGAGCTCAACGCGATCCCCAACTTCGGCAAAAAGTCCATCGACGAGGTCATCGAAACGCTACACGCAAGGGGATTGGCCCTACGCGCGGACTGACACGTCGCATAGCTCTCGGCTGGAGGCGGTGTTGTTGATCGATGCATGCCCGCAGCCGCAGGCTGCCGCGTGCATCGACTCAACTACACTGCCGACTATGCGCCACCAGAAGACACGCAACAAGCTCAGCCGCGACTCGGCGCACCGCAAGGCGCTGCTGATGAACCTCAGCAAGGAGATCATCGAGCACGAGCGGATCAAGACCACCGAAGCCAAGGCCAAGGCGGTCAAGCCGGAGATCGAGAAACTGATCACGCTGGCCAAGCGCGGCGATCTGCACGCGCGTCGTCAGGCGCTGTCGACGCTGTCGCAGGACAAGTTCGCGGTGCACAAGCTGTTCACGGAGGTAGCGCCACGCTATGCGACGCGTCCGGGCGGCTACACGCGCATCCTCAAGCTCGGTCCGCGTCGCAGCGACGCGACCGAGATGGTGTTCATCGAGCTCGTCTGATCCAGCGGCGGCTCGTCGATCTCGTGCGCGAGCGCATGACCGGCAAGCACCCAGCGGCCACGCCCGGCGGGTGACGGCGGCATGGTCAGCAAGCTCACGATCGAGTACGACGGGACCGCCTTTGCCGGCTGGGCGCGCCAGCCGGGCAAGCGGACTGTCCAGGAGGAGCTCGAGCGGGCGCTGCGCACGGTGCTCGGCGAGACGGGCGTGGACGGCAGGCCGCTCAAACTGACGGTCGCCGGGCGCACCGACCGGGGCGTGCACGCGTGGGGCCAGGTTGCAAGCTATGCCCACGAGGCGCTCGACCCGCTGCGCCTGAACGGCCTGCTCGACGAGGACTTGGCGGTGCTCGCGTGCGAGCCCGCGCGCGAGGGCTTTGACGCGCGCCGCGACGCGATCAGCAGGACCTACTGCTATCGCGTGCTCGTGCGCCGCACCCGCTCGGTGTTCGAGCGCAACCGCGCCTACTGGTGGCCGCGGGCGCTGGAGCGGACGCTGCTGTGCGAGTGCGCTGGTGCGCTGGTGGGCAGGCACGACTTCACCGCGTTCACGCCCGCTGAAACGGAGCACTCCCACTTTCACTGCACGGTGTTGAGCGCGCAGTGGCGCGACCGCGGCGACCTGCTGGAGCTGTGGATCGAGGCCGACAGGTTCCTGCGCCACATGAACCGGGTGCTGGTGGGAACGATGCTCGACGTGGCCTCGGGCGCGCGCACGCTGGAGGAATTCGTGGAGCTGCTGGAGGGCCGGCCGCGGGCGCAGGCGGGCAGGACGGCGCCCGCGCATGGGTTGGCGCTGGCGCGGGTGGGCTACGTGGCAAGCTGAGCCGATGCCACCCGGGCTGGTGTCGGGGCCTACGGGGCTCCGTTCGGCATCTGCCACAATAAATCCATGCCTATCGATCCCGCCACGCTCGACACCGACACGCCGCGCACGCTCGACGGGCGCGACTACCCCGAGCATCTGCGAGCCTACGAGCGCTTGGACTCTGAGCTTTTGCCCATATTGGAGACGATTGGACCAGCGACATTCGATGGCTTTATCGCGCGAGTCGAGGACGCGCGCACGCGTGCCGCTGCACCTCGCTGGCTGGCTTCCGCCGAGTGGCGGGGCTTGGTCGAGCGCCAGGACCAGGGAATGCGCGGTCCGAGGCGGCTTGCTGTGAGCGATCGTGGCCGTGGCCGGCTGACGCCCGCCTAGAACGCTACTCCGCACCCGTGATGTGAGCGCGCCAGCGGATCGTTACGTTGATCGCGTTTTCCTAGCTGCGAATGGCTCTCCGCAGCTGGCTCGCTGCGCGCTGCTGTTTCTCGATTTGCTCGGCGTGACGGAGATGGCTACAGGCCCGCGCGCCCAGCAGAATCTCGTTGACCTCGAGCAGGCTATTCGGGGCCTGGTGAGGGACTTCCTGGATCCTGGCTCGGCTTGGCCGGCGGCGATGTTCTTCGACACGCTCGTCATGGCCTCTCCTATTGGCCTGTTCGGCGGGGACGAGGTCGCCATCACTGGCTTGTTCCTTCAGGCGTCTTGGCTGCAGCTGAGCCTGGCCGAACGCGGCTTCTTCGCGCGAGGATCGATCACGCTGGGGGACTTCTACATTCGCGACGAGCTCGTGTTTGGCGCAGCACTCGTGGAGGCATATCACCTTGAGCGTGATAATGCGGTGCATCCACGTGTGATCCTTTCAGAGGAGGTGCACCAAGCACAGCGTAAGAATCTAGAAGCTTATGTCGCGAGAAAGGGAGCGCCGCTGACCACATTGCTGCTTCGAGACAGGGACGGTCGCGCTTTCTTGAATTATCTTGAGGTTGTGCTTGAGGAAGCGGAAGATCCGGCACCACGGCTTGCAGCACACCGTGACGCGCTCACCGGCAAGCTGGAAACCTATCGCGACAACAGTCGCGTGTGGGAGAAGTACCGGTGGGTGTCTGAGTATCACAACCACTTCTGCAGCATGTATACGGAGGCTGAGTGGTACACGCCGGACTTGCTCATCCCGGCCATGCAATTGACCCAAGAATGGGATCCGGCTATCTGACGTGGCGACCGTCAGCCACCCACGGCGGGACGGCCTGGCGCTGGATTACCGCCGCCTTCCGTTTCTCCTTCGCAGCGTTCGAACGGGAGGCCGTGCGGCGGGTTGAGAGACAGCCTGGACAGGACGTGTTCGTGAGCATCCTTGACGACGAGATCGCCAGGGGGCGCGGAGAACGCGCCGTAGGCGAGTACGCCGCCGGCGTGCAGATAGGAGGGCACAGCCATGTTGCTCAGCCGCGTGCGGACCCCTCCCGCATCGACCACCACGCTGGCGCTCGGTGGCTTGAGCAGACCGTAGACGATGTCATAGAAGCGAGGCTCGCAGCCGAAGTCCTCCTCGGGTGCAAACGCAGGGCGTTCCCCGTTCCCAAAGAACGTCCCCCCGGACCCTACGCCTCGTGCCCCTGTGCCGGGCGCTTCGGCGACGTGGACCTTGAATTCGAAGTAGATCTTGCCGAGGAACCTGTAGCGCTCGGCCACGATTGAGAACGCTGGGCCGCCGGGGACGCTGCCATGCACGAGGGTGCGCGGACCGCCATCTAGGTATCTGAGCGGGTGCTTAGTGCATTCCACGACCGGCACCAGCTTCACCACGCGCAGCGCCCGCCCATGCGAGTCGAGCTCGATGAGCGACACGGGAATGGGAGTCGGCCCGCGCACGGCCTGGTAGTAGTAGCCCTCGCGCTCACCAGGCGCGTGGATCGCGGGCGAGCTCACGCGACGGCCGTCGGACAAGCGCAGTGTGACGATGCGAGCGGCTATGGGCACAAACGCGCTGACAGTGAGCAGGCCGGCGCTGCAGTCGACGCTGGAGGCCGGCCCGGAATAGCGGCCTGACAGGCAGATGCCGCCGAGCCCGAGTGATATTGCACCCGAGCCCCGCTCGTCTCGGCTGGAGGATTCGATCGACACGCTGTCTCCGCAGCCGGGCTGACTGCTACCACCGCTTTCCAGTCTGACCTGGAAGCGTTCGCCTGCAGCTGTGCGGCCACGTCCTATCACCTTGCCGCGGACTGTCCCTTCGCCGAGCAGCGGAGGCAATCCCAGCTCGACGCGCAGGCGTTCGACTATTCCCTGCAACGACGCCGTCAGCTCAGCCTGCGTCTTTTCGACAAGCGCGTGGGCGCGCTTGACAAGCGTGGTGTCGCTCGCGCTCTCGTAGGGGGCGAGGAGCAGTTCGATCGTTCGGCCTTCGGCCTGCTCCGTGGGACGCTCGCGCATTGCGGCACGCCTGCTGAGGAATTCCTGGGTGCCGCTCGGGAGGGTGCGCGACCCGTCGCCCACCCATGCGTGCATGTCGGCACAGGCATTCGGAGGGGCCGCGTCGAAGAATTCCTGCACAGCGACGATGCGCCGCCGAACCGCTTCGGTGACGGTCGCATTGCTCCACTGCAGGGGCGATACGGCGTTGGCGAACCCCGCGAAAGCTTCGCGGTCAGGTTGAGCTGTGGCGGCGGTGATCGCGTAGGTGGCCTCGCTCACGAGCTTGCTTGCCTGAGAGGTCTCTCTAAAGAGGCCTTCGCCTGTAGGGGAGGCCGAATTGGCGATTGTGGGTACATTGCTCAGCACGCCGCTGCATTCATGGGCGAGGCTCGACGCGAGGCCCTTGGCCGCGGCGAGCGACGCGGGCACGTTGTTCAACAAGGTCTGGTCGTACTGGTAGACGGCCGTTACATAGGCGTGTGTGGCGGCGGCGTCCTTGGGTGTTGCCGAGATTGCCGCCGGGGGGATCGCACAAGCAAAGCCAGCGCCGCGAGTGCAGCGCAGGCTCTCCGTCTCCGCCCTGAGAGAGCATGGCTGGGTCGCGTTTGCGTCGTCACGAGCCTTCGGCTTCCCCTTCACAGGTTTCGGTGTTGGACTTCGCCGCTTCGCCGAGATCCTGCCGGGAAACGGTCTTGCCGTCCTCGTCGCGGATCAGCAGTTCGGTCGGGATGGGCGAGAAGGCTCCGTAGGTGAGCGTACCGTCCGCATGTAGGCGCGCGGGGATGGTCACCGTGCGCAGCGGGACCAGCGTGCCGGAGACCCGGACAAACACCGTGTCGCGCGGCGCCTTCAGCAGGCCGTAGATGATCACGTAGGGCTGGGGCTGACAGCCGCTGGATGTCTTCGGTTCGAATACGCGTCTGCTGCGTGCGCTGGCGCCTTCTTCGACTCTGAGTTCGACGAGCCCCCCGCCGCCGTTGCCGTACAGCTCTTCTTCGTCGCCGACTTTGAGCTTGAGTTCGAAATGGACGGCACCGAGCTTGCGGTAGCGTTCCCCTTGGATGGTGAACGACGGTCCCTGCGGAAGGCTTTCGTGGGCCAGGGTTACGAGGCCTCCGGGCAAGTATTTGACGGGATGCTGTGTGCATTCGACCACAGCTGGGAGCTTGAGCACGGTCAACGTGCGGTCCTGAGCGTCGAGCTCGGTCAGCGACACCGGTATCGGCGAGGGCCCGCGCACAACTTGGTAGTAGAGGCCGGCCGGTCCGCCCAGCCGAGCTGATACGCGGATGGCCGGCGAGGTGATCGCGTGACCGTCGCTCAGCAGCAGGCGTACACTGCGCGTGGTTGGCAGCAGGTTGGCCTCGATGGTGAGCAGTCCAGCATTGCAGTGCACTGCCAGGTTCGGTTGGACGTGGGACCGCGAGAGGCATCTGTCGGTGCCTTCGCCGGAAAGGGTTTCCGGCAGGCCTGCGTGCGGGCGGGAGGGTTCTTCGATCGTGACGAAGGCACTGCAGACCCCGTGAGGAGCGTGCGAGGACCGTTCGGCCTTTGCCACGAAGCTCCCGCCGGCAGCGGTCCTGCGGCGGGCGACCACGACAGGCTTCCTCGCTGGTCGTTTGATCTTCGAAGGTTTTTCGGCGGGCAGGCCGATCGTGCTTTCCAGGCGCTTCAGGATCTCAGCCTGCGCATTCTCCTTGCGCAGCTGTGCGGCCAGCACTTCCGTGTGGCGGGCGAGCTTCTTGTCGGCAGCATTCTCGTACGGAGCAAGAGCCTTGGGGAGGGGCTGGATGGGGGTCTGCGTGGCCACCGCCACGAGCTCGAATGATCGCCTTAGAAGCGCTTCGGTGCGGTTCGCGAGTTCCTTGGATGCGGGGGACAGCGTCTTGTAGCCGCTCGCCACCCACGCCCTCATGTCAGCGCACGCGGGCGGCATGGGGAGGTCGAGTTCTTCCTGGAGACTTTCGAGGGTCAGATGCACGAGGAACGTGATCTGGGGACTGCTCCACCTCAACGGCGTGAGCGCGTGGATCAGCGCGATCGTCGCTTCGCGGTCTCCTTGCGTACGGGAACCGGCCAGCGCGAGGAACAGCTCGAGCTTGAGGTCGCCAAGCTGCCGAGACTGCCTGCTCCTTTCGCCTTCCGCTCTTGCGTTCGGCGCGGCCTGCGACGCCGGCCCAACGAGCCCGAAGCCAAACACGCGTTCATGGGGCGGTGCGTCGGTGAGGATGCCGGGGCATTCACCGGAGACTTGCGCGGCAGCGGCTTCCATGGCCACGGTGTCCTGGGCCAGGGTGGCCAGCTGCGCTTCCTCGAAGGTGCTCATGGCGAGGAAATAGGCATGGGTAGCAGCGAGGTTCGCGGGGGTCGGCACAGGGAGGGCGGCGTCAGCGGTAACGGGCAGCGCGTAACCCATGCTCAGAGAGAGCGCAAGCACCGCGGCTGCGCACGCGCGCAGGCACCAATGACCCCACCTACTTTGCAGGCGCGCTTCCATCGCCGCGGGAGAATATCTGCAGCGACGGAATCCCGGCCACTGGAATCACGCCTTGATGACCGGAGGCACCCGCGCAGGCCCCTATGCTGGACCAGCGAAGCCATGCTCAACGTGCTGCTCACAAACGACGACGGGATCGAGGCCGAGGGCCTGCAGGCGATGCGCCGCGCGCTGCTGGCAGATCGACGGCGTGCGCCTGGCGGTGATCGCGCCCGACGGCAACCGCTCGGCGATGGCGCGCTCGATCACCACGCGCAGGCCGCTGTGGGTCGCAGGAGGTCGCCGTTCTCCGACGGCACGATCGGCTATGCGACCGACGGCACGCCGGTCGACTGCGTGCGCCTGGCGAGCCTCGGGCTGATCGAGGGCTTCGCGGCCGACCTGGTCGTGGCGGGCATCAACCACGGCGCCAACCTCGGCGACGACATCACCTACTCGGGCACCGTCGCGGCGGCGCTGGAGGGCGTCGTGCTGGGGCTGCCGGCGATCGCGGTCTCCCAGCAGTCGCGCGCGGGCGCGCTCGACTACCGCTTCGACGGCGGCTTCGGCTTCGAGGTGGCGGCCGCGCTTCGTGGCGCGGCTGGTGGAGCGGATCGAGGACGTGCCGCTGCCGGCGCGGACGCTGCTGAACGTCAACGTGCCCGCGGCGAGCCCGAGCGGGGTGGAGGTGACGAGCCTCGGCAAGCGCATCTACCGCGACGAGCTCAAGCTCGAGCGCGAGGAGGAGCACCGGCGGCGCTACTGGATCTACGGCTCCGACCCGGGCTTCCACGACGAGCCGGGCACCGACCTGGCGGCGGTGGCCGCCGGGCGGATCGCGGTCACGCCGATCCACTTCGACCTCACCGACCGCCCGAGCCTGGAGGCGCTGCGGCGCTTCGACCTGGAGCGGCCTGCTGGACGCCGCTCGCGCACGACGCGAGCGCCGTGAGCGCGGCGCAAGGCCAACAGCGGGTCCCCGACGGCCAGTGCGCAGGTCCGGACGTGGCGCGCGGGCGCAGCGAGCTGCGCGAGCAGCTCGAGCACCACGCCCACCGCTACTACGTCCTCGACGACCCGGAGATCGGCGACGACGCGTACGACCGCCTGCTGGACGAGCTGCGCGCGATCGAGGCGCGACCACCCGCAGCTCGCTGACGCCCGACTCGCCCACCCAGCGGGTGGGCGGCGAGCCGGTGGGGCGCCTGGAGAAGGTGCGCGCACCTGGAGCCGATGCTGTCGCTGGGCAACGTGCGCTCGCGCGGAGGAGCTGCGCGCGTGGGTGGAGCGGATGCGCAACCACCTCGCGCGCGAGGGGATCGCGGATCCGCAGCTTCACGTTCGTGGTGGAGCCGAAGATCGACGGCCTGGCGATCAGCCTGCGTGTACCGCGACGGCGTGCTCGAGCGCGGCGCGACGCGCGGCAACGGCGAGATCGGCGAGGACGTCACGCACAACCTGCGCACGATCGGCGCGATCCCGCTGCGCGTCGCGACGCGCCGCCGCTGCTGGAGGTGCGCGGCGAGGTGTACATGTCGCTGAAGGACTTCACCGCGCTGAACGAGCGCCGCGCGCGAAGCGGGCGAGTCGACGTTCATGAACCCGCGCAACTCGGCCGCGGGCACGATCCGCCAGCTCGACCCCGCGCGACGCGGCCAAGCGCCCGCTGTCGATCTGGTGCTACCAGGTGGGGGTCACCGAGGGTCTGTCCTTCGAGACCCACTCGCAGGCGCTGGAGTGGCTGCGCGAGCACGGCTTTCGCGTCAACCGCGACATCCAGCTGCTGGGCGGCGAGGACGAGGTGATCGCGCAGTGCCTGGAGTGGGAGCGGCGCAGGGGCGAGCTCGACTTCGAGATCGACGGGGTCGTCGTCAAGGTCGACGACCTGGAGCTGCAGCGCCGGCTGGGCTCGGTCGGGCGCGACCCGCGCTGGGCGGTCGCGTGGAAGTTCCCGCCGACGACCGCGGTGACGACGCTCGAGAAGGTGATGTGGAACGTCGGCAAGTTCGGCGACCTGCGCCCGTATGCGGTGCTCGAGCCGGTCGCGGTCGGCGGCGTGACGATCAGGATGGCGACGCTGCACAACGAGGAGGACATCGTGCGCAAGGACATCCGCGCGGGCGAGGAGGTGATCGTGGTGCGCGCCGGCGACGTGATCCCGCAGGTGGTCTCGCCGGCGCCGCACGTGGCCGAGGCACAAGCGCCGCCCGCCGCTGCCGCGCCCGCCCAAGCGCTGCCCGTTCTGCGACACGCCGACGGTCAAGCCGCGAGGACAGCGTGTTCACGCAAGTGCCCCAACCGCGACTGCCCGGGGCGCGCGTGGCAGCTGCTCAAGCACTTCGTCTCGCGCGGCGCGATGGACATCGACGGCCTCGGCGAGAAGCAGGTGGCGCTGCTGCAGGAGCACGGGCCTCGTGCGCACGCGCCGGCGACTTCTACCGCCTGACCGAGGAGCAGCTGCTCGAGCTGGAGGGCTTCGGCGAGCTGTCGGCGACGCAACCTGCTGGCGGCGCTCGAGGCGTCCAAGCAGCGGCCGTTCGCACGCGTGCTGTTCGCGCTGGGGATCGAGGAGGTGGGCGAGGTCACCGGGCGCAACCTCGCCCAGCGCTTCCGCGACATCGACGCGCTGCTCGCGGCCACGCCGGAGCAGATCGCGCAGACGCCGGGCATCGGCGAGAAGATGGCCGACTCGATCCGCGCGCAGCTGGACGACGAGCGCATGCGCAGCCTGATCGCCGACCTGCGCGCGATCGGCCTGCGCTTGCACGAGGAGGGCCCGCCGCCGTCGCAGGGGCCGCTGGCGGACAAGACGCTCGTGCTCACGGGCACGCTGCCACAGCTGGTCGCGCGAGCAGGCCACCGAGCGGATCCTCGCGGCCGGCGGGCGCGTGACCGGCGTCGGTGTCGAAGAAGACCGACTACCTGGTCGCCGGCGAGAGCCCCGGCTCCAAGCTCGAGAAGGCCGAGCGGCTGGGGGTGGCGGTGCTCGACGAAGCGGGCCTGCTGGCGCTGCTTGACGGGGGTGTGTAGCATGCGCGGCGGATGAGAGCTGGAGGTGGAGCCCTGCTGGGGATCGCCGCGCTGATCGCGTGCGCGGCCTCACTTGCGCTCGCGCCGGTCGCCGGGGCTTTCGGTGGGACGAGCTCGATCTCGGGCAAGGTGACGGAAGCGTCGGGCGCGAAAAACCCGGTGGACAACATCGAAGTGACAGTGCTTGAAGCCGGGAGCGAACTCGACGAGGCCGGTTTCTCGGCAACACTCGCCAACGGCGAATACACCGTCTCCGGCCTAGCGCCGGGCACGTACAAGGTCAAGTTCTCAGAGCCCGACGGCAGCGTGAACTTCGCCTTCCAGTACTGGGAAGGCCAGTCGTCGTTCACGGCAGCCGAGGAACTTGTGATCGCAAGCGAAGGGGAAGCCAAGAAAAACGTCGACGCCGCGCTACGCATAGGTGGCACGATCAGGGGCGAAGTCACGAATCCAGACGGGCAGCCGGTGAAGGGAGCAACGGTCTTCGCATACAGCGGGCCGGGTGAATTCGAAGGCTTCGTTGGTAGCGCGGAAACCGGCGCCAGCGGCGAATACATCATCAACCGGCTGGCGACGGGTTCCTACAAGCTCCTGATCATCGCCCCCGCCGAATCGGACCTCGTGTCGCAGTATTACGCGAACAAGCGTTCGTTCGTGCAGGCCACGCCCATCTCGATCAATGTCGAAGAAACCAAGACCGAAAACGTCACGCTGCAGGCTGGTGGTGAGATCAGCGGCCGGGTGACGGACTCTGTGACGCACAACCCGATCGCAGGCGCGGCGGTGGTGGCGGCGGACGCCGAAGGCTTCGCTCTGTTCGAAGGATTCGCCGAAACGAACAGCAACGGCGAATTTACGATCGAGGGCCTGGCGACGGGCTCCTACAACCTCACGTTCTCCGGTCCGTTCGGCACCTCCTACATCGAACAGCCCGACAACGGCGTGTCTGTGGTGCAGGGCGCGACGACGTCGGGCATAGACGTCTCGCTGGTGCCGGAAGCGCCCAACGACACGAGCGCGCCGTCGGCCTCGGGCACCCCCGCGGTTGGTCAGACGTTGTCCTGCTCCAACGGCTCCTGGTCAGGCGCTTTGCCAATCAGCTACGCCTACAAGTGGCTGCGCGACGGCAGCACGATCGAAGGGGCGACGGGGAGCAGCTACACGGTCCAGTCGGCCGATCAGGGCCACGGCGTGGCGTGCGAAGTCACGGCGACCAACTCCAAGGGCCACTCGTCTGCCAAGAGCAACACGTTGAGCGTCCCTCTCCCGCCGCCGCCGCCACCCCCGCCGGTGCCCTCGGTGGCGCTGGCATCGGCGAAGGTGATCGTCACGGGCGACGTGGCGCGGGTGCCGATTCACTGCAACACGGCCACTTGCACGGGCACGATCGAGCTGGTCCTGCAGATCGTGACCAAGCACCACAGGGGCCACAGGACGATCACGCGCAAGCTGACGATCGTGCTCGGTCAGGCCTCCTACACGCTGGCCGCCGGACAGACACGGCTGCTGCTGGTCCACCTGAGCAAATCGGGCAAGCACAGGCTCGACGCGACCAGGCATCACGAGCTGTCGGTCGCGCTGGTGGTGTCGGTGCAGGGCGGCAGTCAGCTCCGGCAGCCGGTCCTGCTGGCGCAGGCGCGCGTCAAGCGCAAATAGAGCCGCCCGGCCGCCAACAGGGCGCAGCGGCGCGCCGAGTCGGGCGGCCCCCGGCGCCCCGTTCAGTAGTCGGCGACCGTGATCGCCATGTGGTCCTGGAAGATGTGCGCGGTTTCGGTGGCGATGCCGTCGGTGAAGATCGCGAACGCGAGCAGGTGCCCGTTGGCGGCCTGGCAGTAGCCGACGAGGTTGGAGACGCCGGTGAGCGTGCCGGTCTTGCCCTGGCAGCGCCCGGCGGCGCCGGTGTGGCGCATGCGCATTCGCAGCGTGCCGGTGCGTCCGGCGACGGCGAGGTGTTCGCGCAGCACCGCGCCGATCGGCGTGGGCGCGAGCTCGACGAGCAGGTCGGCGACCTGGTAGGGAGAGGTCTGGTCGGCTTCCGACAGGCCCGAGCCGTCGACCACGTGCGGGTGGATGCCGAGCAGCGCGGAGATCGTCTGGCGACCACGGCTGCGCCCGGCGGCGGTCGTGCCGGCGCCGCCGAAGCGCGCGCCCAGGTCCTTGACGAGCGTCTCGGCGAAGAAGTTGTCAGACGGCGGCAGCATCAGGCCGAGCAGCTGCGCGATGGTGGGCGAGTGCACCTGCGCGAGCTGCACGGCGCCGGCGCGGCGTGGTGGCGGCGCCGCTGGGAGCCGTCGATGCTGCACGCCGTCGTTCTTGAGCGCGGCCCACAGCTCGTGCGCGGCGTAGGCGGCGGGCGCGTGGGGACCTCGTTCCGTGCCGTCTTCGCCGCGGTTGAAGGCGAGCGCGCTGAGCGTGCCTTCCAGGAACGGGTCGGGCGCGTAGTCGCTGGAGGGCTCGCCGCGCAGCGAGTCGAAGTAGGACTCGTCGCCGTAGATCGACCCGGTGATGCGGTGGATGCCGTCGGCTGTGCACCAGCTGGGCGACGAGCGTGGAGACGCTCGCGCCGACTGCCGCCGTAGTGGCTGTGGATGAACGCGCTGCGAGCCGAACGTGGGGTCGCCGCCGCCGCGCAGGTACAGGCTGCCTTCCCACACGCCGCCGGGCGCCAGGTGCCCGACGCCGAAGACGGTCGTGGACAGGCGCGCGGTCAGCGCCCATGCGCTCGAGCGCGGTGGTGGCCGTGTAGAGCTTCTCCACCGACGCCGGCGGGCGCAGTGCGCTGGCGCGCTCGGAGAACAGCGCCTGTTTGGCGGTCAGGTCGTAGACGTAGGCGCCGTCGGCCGGTCCGGCCAGCGCCAGCTGGTGGCTGAGGTCGCCCTGCAGAGCGGCCAGCGCCGTCGCTGCGCGCTGGCCGCCGGCGGCGCCAGCACGCCGCAAGCAACGAGAGTCCGCAGAGCAGAATCAGCAGCTTTGCAGGGCAGGTGCCGGACGCACGCGGCCTAGAATGTTTCGTGCATGGGCAAGGTTGTCAAGCTGGAACCGGCACGCAAGGCCAAGGCGGCCAAGGCAAGGACGCGCCGGCCGGTTGGCTGCCGCGCGGGGTCGGGCGGCCGGCATCGGTCGACCGCCGGCGCCGGCCGCGGCGCGACAAGACCGCGCTGGTGCTCGGGCGGCGGCGGCTTCACCGGCGGCGTGTATGAGATCGGCGCGCTGCGCGCGCTCGACCTGCTGGCGGTCAACAGCACGGTCAACAACTTCGACGTCTACGTGGGCACCTCGGCGGGGTCGTTCATCGCGGCGCTGTGCGCCAACGGCGTGACGCCCGAGGAGATGATGCGGGTCGTCACGCGCCAGGGCACAGCCGCCGTTCAAAGACATCGACATCGGCGACCTGCTGCGCCCGAACCTGGTGGAGTTCGCGCGCAAGGGCGCGCTGATGCCGCTGCGCGCGCTGTCGCTCGCCCGCCAGGTGATCTGCCCAGCCGGGCGGCGTGTCGCTGATGGACGTGGTGCTGGGGCTCGCCGAGGGCCTGCCGTCGGGCATGTACACGGGCGCCGGCATCGAGACGCTACCTGCACGAAGTGCTCAGCGAGCCGGGTCGCACCGACGACTTCCGCGAGCTCGCCTGCGAGCTGTACCTGACGGCGACCGACCTCGACACGCTGCGAGCGGGTGGTGTTCGGCGTCGAGGGCGCAGACGACGTGCCGATCTCGACCGCCGTGCGCGCGTCGGGCGCGCTGCCGATGGTCTACGCGCCCGTGCGCGTCAACGACCGCGAGCTGATCGACGGCGGGATCGTGTCGACGACCAACCTCGACCTCGCGGTCGAGGCGGGCGCGAAGCTCGTCGTGGTGATCAACCCGATCGTGCCGTTCATCAACGACTTCTCGGGCACGCGTCAAGACGCTGCGCGGCACGCGCGCCGCGGCGCGTCTCGGACATGGGCTTCGCGCAGATCGGCTACCAGGTGTTCAAGCTGGTCGCCCACCAGCGCCTGCACGAACTGGCCAAGGGCTGGGAGGAGCGCTACCCGGGCGTGGACATCGTGCTGATCGAGCCCGAGCCGACCGACGAGCTGATGTTCCAGACCTCGATGATGAGCTTCACCTCGCGCGTCGAGATCGCCCGCCACGGCTTCGAGTCGGTGACCAAGCAGCTGGCCGGCGAATACGACCGCTACCGCGAGGTCGCCGAGCGCCACGGCATCGAGATCTCGGCCAAGCGGGTGCGCCAGGTGGTCGAGCACTTCGACGAGGAGCAGCACGAGGCGGTGAGCGCCTGGCGCAAGATCCTCGAGGGCACCACCGGCGCGCTGCTGCGCCAGGCCGGGCTCGAGCGGCGCTAGGGCTGACGCCCTATAGCTGACTTACAGCGATCTTGTCGATCGCGCCGAGCAGCCGTTCGGAGGCGCTGGCGCGAGTGCAGCGCGATGCGCACGTGGCGCGGCTCGCCGAGCGCGTCGCCGGCGGCCACGAGCACGCCCGCCCGCGCCAGGCGCGCGGCCAGCTCGGCGCCGGCGAGCGTGGGGTGGGCGGCCCACAGGAAGTTGGCCTGGCTGTCGGCTGACCTCGAAGCCGCGCTCGCGCAGCGCGGCGGTCAGGCGCGGGCGCTCCTGCGCAGATCGTCGCGCACGCGCTGCTCGATCAGCTCCGAGCAGCTGCGCAGCGCCTCCAGCGCGCCCGCCTGGGAGACCTCGGAGACGCCGAGGTCGGGCTCGAGCTCGGCGAGCAGCTCGCCCGAGCCGGGACCGCCGATCGCGTAGCCGATGCGCAGGCCGGCCAGCCCCCAGGCCTTGGAGAAGCTGCGGAAGACGAGCAGGCGCGGGTGATCCTCGAGCAGCTCCAGCGAGGCGTTGCTGGGCTGGGCGTCGGCGAACTCGACGAGCGACTCGTCGAGCAGCACCGCGACGCCGTCGGGCAGCCCCTCGAGCAGGCGCTCGCAGCTCGCTCGGCGGCGCAGCAGCTCGCCGGTGGGGTCGTTGGGGCTGGCCAGCGCGATCACGCGCACGTCGGCTCGCTGCGGCGGCCTCGAGCAGCGCGTCCACGCCGCCGCGTGACGCGCACCGCGCGGCCGTGGGCGCGGCGGGCCATGATCGGATACAGCGGGTAGGAGGGCCAGGGGGTCAGCAGCTGCTGGCCGGGCTCGATCAGCGCGCGGGTGGCCGCGCTGAGCAGCTCGGCGGCGCCGTTGCCGAGGATCAGGCGGTCGGGCTCGACGCCGTGGCGCTCGGCCAGCTCGTTGCGCAGCGTCGGAGCCGCTGCAGGTGCGGGTAGCGGTGCAGGCCGCGCCGGGCGACGAAGGTGATCGCGTTGACGATGCGCGGGTGGGGCAGCTCGGGCCAGGTCGTCTGGGAGAGGTCGAGCGTCTCCACGCGCGTGAGCGCTTTGCGCCTGCGCTCGGCCGCCTCCTCGCGCAGGCCCGGCGTTGACCTCCTCCTCGGACATCCCTTCGAACTGGCGGTAGTAGTCGAGCAGGCCCACGCTATGGCTCGTTCTAGCAGCGATCGCGGCGCGGCTGCCGCGCGGGCGCGCGGGCGCCGTGCGCGGCGCTCACCGCCGCCGCCGCCGGAGACGAGGCTGGTGCCGGGTCCGTGGATGACGAGGAACCAGAACGCGAACGCCAGCGCGCAGACGCGGCGGTGATCGCGAAGATCGCGCCCGAGCACGCCCGTGCGCTGGTCGTGGCCGGCGGCGCGGCGCACGAGGATCCACGCGTTGTCGAGGCGGCGCATCAGCGCGAGCGCGCCGAACAGCAGCGCGAACAGCGCGACGAACGAGACGAGGATGCCGACGCTGACGCTGCCCGAGAGGTAGTTCGCCTGCGAGCCGATCCACAGGCAGGCGAGCGGGATCGGCCCCCAGCAGAGCAGGCTGAGGAACATCATCGCCGCGAGCAGGATGCCGGCGAGCGAGCCGTCGATGCGCTGGCGCAGCTCGCTGCCGCGCTCGGGCAGCGTGCGGAAGTGGACCGGCGCGGTGCCGGGCCGGCGCCCGACGAACAGCCCGCCGTTGTCGGATGGGTCGCTGCGCATCTGTCCCTATGTTCGCAGCTATGGCGCCGAGCTGCGCGCTCAGCCGGCGTAGAGCGCGTCGAACATGTCGGCGTACTTCTCGTTGACGACGTTGCGCTTGACCTTCAGCGTGGGCGTCAGCTCGCCGGTGGCCTGGGAGAGGTCGTGGTCGAGGATCGCGAACTTCTTGACCTGCTCGACCTGCGCGTATTTGGCGTTGGCGCGGTCGATCTCCTGCCTGGATCAGCTCCCGCACGGCGGGCTCGCGGGCGAGCGAGGGGATGTCCTCGGGCAGGCCGTGTTCGCGCGCGTAGATCGGGATCTCTTCCTCGTCGAGCGTGATCAGCACGACCGGGTAGGGGCGCTGGTCGCCGTGCATCACCGCCTGGGAGATCCAGCGGCACTGCTTGAGGTCGTTCTCGATGTTGGCCGGCGTCAGGTTCTTGCCGCCGGCGGTGATGATGATGTCCTTCTTGCGCCCGGTGATCGAGAGGTAGCCGTCCTCGTCGATCGAGCCGAGGTCGCCGGTGTGCAGCCAGCCGTCCTCGACCGCGCCGAAGCTGCGTCGGCGCGCTGGTTGTGGTAGCCGGCGAAGATGTTCGGGCCCTTGATCAGGATCTCGCCGTCGTCGGCGATCTTCAGCTCGACGCCGGGCAGCGCGCGCCCGACGGTGCCGAAGCGGTGGTTCTCGAGCGTCGAGATCGTCGCCGCGGTGGCGGTCTCGGTCATGCCGTAGCCCTCGAACACCGGCACGCCGCAGGCGTAGAAGAACTCGAGGATCTCGTGGGCGATCGGGCGCGGCGCCGCTGGTCGCGTGGCGCACGCGCCCGCCGAAGAGCGCGCGCACGTTCTTGAACAGCTGCTCGTCGGCCTCGTCGAACGGCTTCTGCATGCTCCTCGGGCACCGCTTCGCCGCGGTTCATCATGTCGCGGACCTTCACGCCCAGGCTGATCGCCTCGCTGCGCGCGCTCTCTGCTCCTCGGGCGACTGCGCCTCGATCGCGCCCTGGGCGACGCGTGTAGATCTTCTCGAAGACGCGCGGCACCGACGGCAGGTAGGTCGGTTTGACCTCCATCAGCTCGGGCATGATCTGCTTGGTGTCGCCGCCGAAGTAGGCGAGCGTGCTGCCGAGGTCGAACGCGGCGAGCTGGACGAGCAGCGCGTAGGAGTGCGCGAGCGGCAGGTAGAGGTAGGTGACCTCGTCGCTCGGTGATCTCGCCGAGCCTCGGCGACCATGTCGATGATCGCGCGGTAGTTGCCGTGGGTGAGCACGCAGCCCTTGGGCGGCCCGGTGGTGCCGGACGTGTAGATGAACGTGAACGGATCCTCGGGCGCGACGGCGGCGCGGCGCGCTTCGAGCTCCTCGGCCGTTGGCGCGGCCGCGCGCGCCCGCGCTCGCGCACCTCCGCTCCAGCGGGATGGCGCCGAGCGCGAGGAGCTGCGCTGATCCGTTGGCGACGGCCCCGTTGCTGGTGCCGCTGGCGAGCCGTTGTCGGCACCGGCGGGCGGGTCGATCACGATGATCGTGCGCAGGTTCGGCAGCTGCTCGCGGATCGCGGCGATCTTCGCGAGCTGCTCCTCGTCCTCGCAGATGATCGCGCAGGCGTCGGAGTCGGAGATCACCCACAGGCACTCCTCGGGCGAGTTGGTCTGGTAGATCGGCACGACGACGGCGCCGGCGGAGGTCGCGGCCATGTCGACGTAGGACCACTCGGGGCGCGTGTTGGCGAGGATGCAGACCCGCTCGCCCGGCTGGATGCCCAGGTCGATCAGGCCGAGCGCCGATCTCCTGGACGATGTCGGCGAGCTGCGCGTAGGTGACGTCATGCCAGGCGCCGTCGCGCTTGTAGCGCACGGCGACCTGCTCGGCGTGCGCGGCGGCGGCGCGGGGGATCAGGTCGGCGATCGTGCGCGACCCCGTGGACGAAGCGGAGGCGGTGGTACCTCCATCAGAGACTCTCCTCCTTGATCAGTCAAGCGGACATGTCAATGGTAGTGGCTGGTGACCTGATGCGCTCGAACGTGCGCGCGAGCGCCGGATTTCGGGCAGCATGACGGATCGATTATTGGATTGACAATGAGAGACATCGATGTTGCGGGCGTCCAGCTTAGACAGGGTTTGGGACATCAAGAAAGACGTGGCGCAAACCAAAACGCTGGGCGAGCAGGTCGCCGAGCCGCCGCACCCCGAACGTCTCGGTTGCATAGTGCCCGGCGGCGATCAGATGCAAACCAAGCTCGCGCGCGTGGGCCATCGCGCGCTCGGGCACTTCGCCGGTGAGCAGGGCGTCTGCGCCGGCAGCGGCGGCATCGGCGAGGTAGTCGCCGCCGGCGCCTGACACGATCGCGAGGCGACGCACGTGGGCGGGGCCGGCGCCGAACACGAGCGGCTCGCGGGCGGTGATGTCGCGCACGCGCGCGAACAGATCCTCGGCGGGCATGCCGTGGCCGGGCAGCGTGGCGAGGCAGCCGATCGGCTGGCCGTGGTGCAGCGCGAACGGCTCGAGCTGCTCGGCGCCGAGCGCGTGGGCCAGCAGCGCGTTGTTGCCGAGTTCGGGGTGGGCGTCGAGCGGCAGGTGGTAGGCGGCCAGCGCGATGTCGCGCGTCGAACAGGAGTCTGCAGCCGGCGTGCGAGCACGGCGTCGATCGCCTGGACGCCTGGGCCCCAGAAGAGGCCGTGGTGGACGAGCAGCAGGCCGGCGTGCTCGGCGGCGGCGAGCTCGAACAACTGCGCGCCGGCGGACACGCCGGTGGCGAGGTGTCCGACCTGGTCGGGCCCGGGTACCTGCAGGCCGTTGACGCAGTAGTCGCTGAAGCGAGCGGGCTCAAGCAGGCGGTCGAGCTCGGCGAGGATGTCGGACGTGAGTGCGGGCACCTTGCGACGATATCCGGCGCAGCGGGCTGCGTGTGCGGGTAGGCGTCAGTAGTCGGTGGGAGGAGTCCTGCGCGCAGGCGGGCAGGGCCAGGTCCGGCTGGCGAAGCCCGGTATGGGATACTGGCGGTGCGTCGGGGCGTGGCGCAGCCTGGTAGCGCGCGCCGTTCGGGTCGGCGAGGTCCCCGGTTCGAATCCGGGCGCCCCGATTGATGGCTCACAGCCATATTATACTTGTGCGGAAAGGTACATAGCGGGGGTAGTTGAACCAGGCTGCTTGGTGGTCTGGCTCGCAGGCTGGCGCGCGGGCGCGGTGGATGGGGTAGCACTCGGCATCGCGGAGAGTGCGCGCGGGACTCGGCGCCTGCGCAGACGCGGGCAGCAGTGCGTCGCGGGCTCGGTATAGAGTCCGTGCGATGAGTCACAATCAAATATTGCTGCCGCTGACTCTCGTCGCCGGGTTCGTCGCGCTGGTTGGGGGCGTAGCCGGTTGCGGAAGCTCTAGCAGCGGCACCGATAGCACGACCGCCGCAAAGGGACTCTCGGAAACATGGACCGGCCTCGGGGCGCCGAAAGCCAACTGGGAATCAGCGCATCCGAAGGAGACGAGCGGTTGCAGCGCTGGCACCTGCTACGGCCCAACCATCAACTCGGAAGGCACCCACGAATTCAGGCTTGTAACGACGACGCCAGAAGGGCGCATCGACGGCTACGAACAGTCCTTCCCGGACGGCACTTCTGCGGCGGCTGCAAAGAAGGCTGTCCAACAGCTGCTGCCCAGCGATACCCGAACGACCTCCTTCACGGTGGCGCACACTTCGACAGGCTCATGCGGGCTATGGAACGTGCAGAGCGCCACGCTGGGTCGATGGTTCGCCAATCCAAAGGTTGGGGATGGGCGAGGCGTCATGGGCATCGACCTTTTCAGCGAAGGCACAAATGGCGAATCGGCCTACAGCGCAAGCAACGTCACTACCGCCATCATGAGCCTCGCTCCATCTTCCCCCGGAACAAACTGTTAGCGCGATGGCCGCACAAGGGGGAGCACCGGCGAAAGCCAAAGGCAACACACGGACGGGATGCGGCTGCCTCGCGTTCATCGTTGTTGTGGTCGTCATCATCATTGCGGTCGCTGCTGGCAGCGGCGGGAAAAGTACGTCGCCGCAGAAGGAAGCGCAGGAATACATCTCGCAGAAAAGCCACGTCATCAACATCGGCAGGGTCGATTACGAACACGTCGCGCTGCTTGTCGGGTTGCTCACCAAATCGGGAAATGAAAGCAGCACGGTGATTGACGAACTCGCCAAAGTTGCGCAAGGAGCCCACAACGAAATCGAAGGCTTTCGCAGCGAACTAGTGACGTCGGGAGGCAACGAAAAGCTCTCTGACGCTACGGTGACGCTTTCGGAAGGCGCTAACGAACTCAAGAACGCGATGGGCGGTCTGGTTGCCTACACGGGAAATCCAAACCCCGCGACGCTAGCGCACTTTACGACCCAGCTAGAAGCAGCGAAGACGAAATGGAATGAAGGCGTTGACGAAATTTGGACCATCGCCGGAGAGCATGGCGCCTATAGGCTGAAGTGAGAACGCGCTCGGACTACGCCAAGACCAGGAGTGTGCGGGTCAGCTATACAGCTCATACGACGGCACCCAGGTGCAGTCGCTATCCAGTACGATGCCGTAGCGCTCGGCCAACTCTGCTCGGTCCGTTACGGCCTTCGGCTGAGGGAAGTCAGCAGAGAATCCGTAGGCTCGGTGCAACGGCGCAAGCTCGGCTAGACGTGTGGAGATGTACTTGGCGCAGTAGCCCGCGTGCTGACGCTTGGCGACAACGAGCTTGTTCTGAATGCCGAACCCGCTCTTGACCAGCAGCTTGCGCCACTCGGCCAGGCCGTCGGCGAACCACGGTAGGTGCGCGATGCCGTGGAAGTGCAGCGTTCCGTTCCGCTGGCGTTGCAGCACCCACCCGTATGCGCTGAGATAGCCCCGGTAGCGGAGGCGTGCGACGAGCGAGCGCCAAGCGCGGTGCGCTTCGGATTCGTTGGGAGCGAGGGCGAGCGGGAACGTGAGCGTAAAGAACATCGGCACCTTGTCAGCCGGTACGTTCTCAACGCCTGCGATGAGCCGCTGTGTGAGCGTCATCTGCTTCCAAAGTGCGCACCCAGGACAAACCCGCCATCTTTTGCACCGCACGGTGATGTCTTCGCCGTGGTTGAGGCAAGTGAGCCAAAAAAGGTTTGAGCACTCGAACGGTGACTTGTTTTCACACTTATTCGTAATGCTCCCTACGGTCGCATTCAAGGAAATGTTGAAGAGGTCATCCGGCATAGGTCAAGCCTGCCACGCGCACGGGCGTTTCAGCTCTCTTTGGTGGCCGCCCCTTCGGGGCGGTCCCGCCTCGGCTCGGCCTCGCGGCCTCGCCTGCGGCGGGCATACCACGCCTCACGGTGCCATCAAGGGCTTCGCCCTCGGCTTGGCCGCCCTACGGGTGACAGCCTCCGTGACGGCGCGGTTGTTTATCGGTCAGGTTGGGCCGTAGCCGACGGTCATTCCACAAGCAGGCCCGACGTGCGAGCTACTTCGTACAGCTCGTCAAGATGACTCATCGCGGTTCGATATACAGCCTGCCGCTCGTCGTCTTCGACTACGGCTACGCCGTCGGGCATCGCCGCCTCGCGTAGCAGGTCGTAGAGTCCTTCCATAGCCTCGCTGAACTCATCGGGCGTCGGAGTCGTCCGGGGCGCGCGGAGGCTGCGCCAAACCGCGCGTAGAACATCATTAAATCCCCGCGGCGCGATTTTGGGGTCAGTAATGCAGGCCCGGTGCGCAGCGAGCTGCACGTCGCGATACGGCGATGTGGGTTGGTCTGGGAACGGCCATCTGTGTCTGCTGCGCTTGGGCGCCATCTAGAACACCTCCTTCACGTCGGCAATGCCGACCACTTGGAGGCGATAGGCATTGCCGCGCCCCGTCGGAGGCGAGAGCGCGACCCGCCTCCATCGGAGGCGAAGAATGACCGGCTCTAGCTCTTTGACAGCGGCTAGGCGAGTGCCGGTCTCGGCGTCCAGGACGACGAGATTCAAGGTCTCGCCGTCATCGAGAACTGTGGCGAGTACGGACGGCGGATAGTCGCCGTTGCTCGGTAGTTCGCGGGTACTCAGAAACTTCGCTTTCAATATCAACATCATGCAACTCCTTGTTCGTATTTCTACGAGAGTGCAGGAGCGCACGGCATTCCGGGGCACTTTTACGGGTGCTGCGGCGCCGGGGCGACGGGTGCCGTGCCGTTGGCGCTGACCAGCGCTGCCAATTCGCGCGCACTTTCGGACACGCTCTGTGGCCTGCGGTGGCGGTTGATGTAGTCGTCAACGTCGTTTAGATAGATTGCGGTCGTCTCCAACGACGAGTGACCCATCGCACGCTGAAGGGTGCGTAGGTCCATGCCGTGACCGGGGCCAAGTAGCGCATGGGCGATGAGGTTGGTACAGGCGAAGGTTCGGCGCAACACCTGGAGGGTGAGGTCAAATGGCGGTAGGAGGGTGTCGTCCAATTGTCCTCTTTCCACGGCCTGGTGGGCAAGCTTCCTTACCTTGCCAGTCACGGTGAGAGCGGCCTTTGCGGAGCAATGTTTGCTCGCATCGGTTATGCGCTCGTTGTGCTTGCCATCAACGAACCGCACCGCCGTCGAAGGGAACATCCACGCTGACGGACGCAATGAGTGTGCGCGCTCATAGGTCCGCCATTCGGCCTGGAACTCAGGACTCACGGGCACGTAGCGGAGCTTTTTGCCCTTGCCGATAATCTTCAGGCTCCCGTCCAGGGAGTTGAGGGCGCGAGGCTGAAAAGTTATCAGCTCCTCTGTGCGCGCCCCCGAGTTTAGAGCGGCCCACCATGTAAAGCACTGTTGCGGCGAGAAGTGACGCTCCGTGACGAACGCGCCCAGCGCCGTAACCTGCTCGGGACGGAGCCAGTCGCGGCGTTCAGGACTCGGTTTCGCCTGCGGCCAGCCGGCAAACACCGTGTCGTCGGCCCATTCGTTTTCGATTGCAAACTGCAACAAGCCAGAGAGGGCAGCACGGCCATTCTTGAAACTGCTAGGCGCGAGACCGTCGTGCCGTTGGTGCAGCCACGCCACGAAGTCATGACCCTTCACCCGATTGAAGCGTAGTCCGCCAAGCTCTGAGCGTGCAAGTGTTACGCCGGCGGCGCGCCTTCCCACGACGCGACCTGAGCGCGGGCCGGATAGGACAGACACAAACCCGTTGGTGTATTGGTTCTGGCGAGCCTGGATGAACAGCTCGACCGCTCGTGCGACGGTGGGAATTTCGCGTTTGACTTCGGTGACGGACATTGCTCATACCTCCGTAGTAGCGGTTGGTATGAGCCATCTGGGAAGGGACATGTCGATACCGTAGGGGCGTTTTCGGCCCGTACCGGAACCTGTCTCTTAAGAGGCAGCGGACCGTGGTGTGCGGTGGAAAAAGCGGGCGGTCAGCCGCGCGCTCGCCCCTACCGTTCGTGCAATGCCTAGCCCGCCCTCCTACTGCCCCAGCGCTACCAGCTCCGTCTCTATTTCGAAACCGTAGGGGCTTTTGCGGCCCGTAAAGGAACCGGGCCCACGTCCCTGATGCCCAGGCGCTACCAGCCCCGTCTATGGAGACGGGAGCGGGAGGGTTAGTACCCGAGTTCGAATCTCGGCGCCCCGATATTTTTTGTCTGCGAAAACTCGCGAACAGGGGCGAAACTCCCCGAAAACGCTGAGCCTCGCATGACAGGTTTCGCTGGTTTGTGGGACTCGGGACCGCACGCGGACCGCAGCGGGTGCCGAAACGGACCGCAGAGGGATCGCAGCTTTGGCCGCCTCGGGAGGGCCCGACGGTCGGCATACGGGCGCTTATCGAGCACACGCCCTTCCTTATCTTGGTGGTCTCGCCGCATCTGGCTCATGTCCAACGAGCCCCTGCGGCGGGCAACAGTCCTGCTCTGAAGCGAGTTATTGACGTCCCAAAGTAGGTAAGCGTGGGCGCCACCGGAGCCGCGGGTGCCCGGCCAGTCCGCTCCATATGATGTTCCGACGTGGAGATCATTCCCGACAAGCGCAAGGTGGTCGGGCTCGTGGCGCACGCGTACGACGGCACCATCTGCCTGCCAAACTTCCAGCGCGACTTCGTCTGGACGCGCGAGGAGGTGGCCGACCTCGTGCGCTCGATCATCCGCGGCTACTTCATTGGCTCCCTGCTGCTGTTGCGGTCCGACCCCAACGACCCGCCGTTCGCCCCGGAGTTCCTACGCGGCGCACAGCCGCAGTACAAAGACCCGCGCCCCGAGCTATTTGGTCCTCGACGGTCAGCAAAGGCTGTCCTCGCTGATGTACGCGCTCACGGCGCCCGACCTGTCTCTGAAGCACTCCAACCAGCGCCGCTGGTTTTTCGTCAACCTAGACGTCCTCCTTGAGGAGCCCGACAGCGATGAGGTCGTCTTCGAGCGATCCAAACGCGACCTTCAGGGGCTCGACATGGCTGAGGTTCAGTACAAGCAGCGCATCCTGCCCTGCACTGTGCTGCTCGACCAGCACAGCTACATGCACTGGCTACACGGGTTCGAGGACTGGTTGCGCGAGGCCACTCCTGGGGACCTTGAGCGTTACCGGGCTGAGTGGCGAGACCGCTTGGACGACTGCCGTCATCGACTTCCAGACCTTTGAGGCCCCGCTTGTTGAACTTCCGCCCGTCGAGGAGGACGACTCGATAGGGCGCGTATGCGCCATCTTCGAGAAGCTCAACTCCACCGGCGTGGACCTCTCGGTGTACGACCTGTTGACGGCCCGTCTATATCGCTCCGACATCCGCCTGCATGATCTTTGGAAAGAGGCTGTCACCGCCCACCCCCGGCTCAAGGCGTGGTCCAAAGGCAAGGCCGACGAGCACAAGTTCGGCGTGCTCGTCCTGCGCACCCTCGCCCTGATGCGCGGGCTTGATCCAAAGCCGCGGATCCTCATCGACCTTCAACCTGATGGATTTGAGGTGGACTGGCGCCGCGCGGCCGCCGCCATCGAGAAAGCCCTCGGAATGATCGAGCTCGTCGGGCCGGATGGCTTCGGGGTCTTCGCCGAGAAGTGGCTTCCCGGGTATGGCCTCGTCCCGATACTCGCTGCGCTCCGCGCGGAGATCGAGGACCACAAGCTAGGACACGCCGAGCGCGACGAGCTGCGCCGCTGGTACTGGTGCAACGTCTTTCTGGAGCGGTACTCAAGCGCCGTCGAGAGCAAGTCGCGCAAGGACTACCAGGAGATGACGCGTCACTGGTTCGAGGGCGGAGCAGAGCCCGAGGTGTTCCGCGAAGCGCAGAACTACGTTGGCGCGCCCGGCTTTCGCGTCCGCGACTCAGCGAGCTATGCAAGTGCCGTCTATAGCGGCATCTTCTGCCTGCTTGCCCTGCGCAACGCCCGCGACTGGCGCCGCGGCGAGGACATCCGGTTGCAGGAGCTTCAGGACCACCACATCTTCCCCCGGGCCTATCTCAAACGCCACGGAATCACCAAGAAAGTCGACGTCAACACGATCGCCAACCGGACACTGATCTCGAACGAGACCAACGGAAAGATCAAGGACAAAGCCCCGGCCGAATACATCAACGACGCCGACATCTTACCGACTGGTCCGCAGCCGGAGCTACTCGAGCCGCATTTCCTAAACGCAGCGACCATGCCATTGATGGGGCGCGCCAGTGAGAACCTGACCGAGGAGCAAGCGGCTGACCTCTTTGAGCGCTTCCTTTACGCGCGCCAGGCGGCTCTAATCGATGAGATCCGCCGCGCCTGCGGCATCTCCGCGCCGGCCGCGGAGGCATCCTCGGACGATTCTGAGCCAGACGACTTGGCGGCCGACGTCCGGGCCGGCATAGCACCGCTCTTCGACGAGGACGAGGTGTCGGAGGGCGAGCTTGCTTAGCTCCGTTCAGCCAGAGCAGCGCGCGAAGCGCCTCGAGGCCGGGACTTGCGTGCGCGGCCCGAGCGACCTGCCGGCGCAAACGGGCGGGTGCCCGAGCGGTAGTTCGCGCTACTCGGAGGTAGCGAATATCTCCGAGACGGCGGGCAAGTCGAACCTCGCGAGGGCGTGATCGAGTCTCGGCCGTGATCGCAGCAGCACGCGGGCGCCTAGAACTCAACGACAAACCGGGGCGTGAACGGGATCGAGGTGGGCCGTACGCCCGCTATCCGGTCGATCCTGTAGCTACGCAGCTCGCCGTGGTCGTTTACGACAAACAGGACAAGGTTGCCGTCCTGGGTGAGGCGTAGCGAATAGGGCTCGACGACGCGTGGTCCCTGACGTCCCCGTTCTGCGCGATAGTCGATCTCGACCATTAGGCGATTTGCGCCCGCATAACGGATGGTCTCCAGGGGTATGCCCTGGCGCCAAGAGGTGATCGCGCGCGGCGGAGTCCAGTCAGGATCGACCTTGCCGAACTCGGCGCGTGCGAGCCGAATGTCGGGCCGGTCGCCGGCCAACCACCCGAAGAACGGGCCAAGTGCATTCCAGAACTCAGCAAACGGCGGCAGCGGCCGCGGAAGCTGATGGCCGAGCATGTTCTCCCACTCCTGCTCGATCTCGCGCGCGAACTGTGAGCCACGAATCGCGTCGGCGTCCGGCACTCCGATCCCGACGTACTCACACTTGCGCACCAACGACTCGCGCACCCGCGCCGCCGCGCCGAGCAAATCGGGATGACGGTGCATGTGGATGACGTCGTAGAGATCACGAGGGCGACAGCGCTCGGCCAGCGCTCGCGTCTTCTCTGCCGCAAGCTCAGTGATCGAGTAGCAGAGCACGCCATCCGTTGGGAGTGGCGCGTCTCCGTAAGGATGGACGATCTCACGCAGCACGGGCGTCTCCACGAGCGCCTCATCGCCGGTAATATCGAGCTTGATCTTGGGCAGCGTCGGCTGCGGGTTGGGCCCGCGGTAGGAGATACGCGCTTGAGCCGTCGGGTTGTCCCGCAGATTGCGCCGCTCGGCGAAGCAGCCATCCTCGACGATCAGATCGATCCCGGACTCCTGAGACAACCATGCCGAGACACGGCGGAAGATCTCGGTCAGCTGTGCGGCCTCCGTCGGACCGCCGTCGATCACAGTGAAGTCAAGGTCCTCGGAAAACCGGTAGGTCTCGTAGTAGCACTTACGCAGACAGGTCCCACCCTTAAAGATCCAGGTCCGTGAGAGCTCGGGCTCAACGGAAATCGCGGCGAGCAGCCACCCGAGCACGTAGTCCTTTTCGATCACGCCGACGTCGAGCTGCCACTCGGCACGCAGTTGGAGCAGTTCCTGCTTTGAGATCACGATGGGCCGTGGGGAGCGACTTGCACGTTCGCGCGAAGCCCCCACGTCGGGATACGCGGACCGCCCAGCGACGCATCGGGGTCAAGTAGCACAATCCCGGCCGAAAGCCGAGCTCGACACGCGGCAATCAACTCAGGGTCATCACGGCCCAAAGCCTCAATCAAGTAACCCAGACGCTTGAAGACGGCGCGATTATCGAGTCGCTCCGCGTACTCGATCAGACGTGCCGAATCCTCGGCATCGAGATACGCATCGAGGATCTCCGCGCCGTGACGAATGCCGCCGCCGATTCCCGGCCTGTCGAGGATGTCGACGACGGTTCGGGCCGGGTCAGCGATCTGCAGACGCACCTCTTCGTGCCAGCTCGAACGCATCCCCCAGGACAGCCTGTCCTCCGCGACGTGCATGAGGAGGTAGTCTGAATCCAGCAGGCGGACATCTGAATGTCGGACACGCTGCGTCGTCTTTACGACGGTGGTCCGGAACATCTGCTCCGTCAATCCCCAGTGACTGGCAGCCGTCCAGCCCGTGAAGTAGCACGGCGACCACGCGGCGGCAGCGACCACAAGCGCATCCTGGGACCAGCTCTCAGGGTGCTCGGCATCCACGGGGACGGGGATGTAGAGACCGCGACGCACTCGGCGCAGCCACCCCCTCTCGGCCCAGTGCGCGAGTCTTCGGGCAGCTACCTGCCGGTCGACCCCCAGCTCAGCGGCCACATCTGCGGGCGCTATGAACCGCCGCCGGCCGGCCACCGCAGCGAGCTCGGCACGACCAGCACCAGAGATCCCATGACTAGACATCAGCACACCGGTAGCCTCTTAGAGGACGAAAGTATTGGACTCACGATACCGCACGAGCGACAGTGAGAAGCCTTAAACTCCTTCGAGCACGAAACTACTGGCCTATACGGCACATATCCTCGACGGGAAGACGGCCGACGATTCGGACCGCAAACGGGCTCATCCGCAAGGCTAGGATCCTTTAGCCGCAGTGGCTTGCGACTGCTTCGTGCGATCTCCAGGATGGGGCTCACGCGACCTTGGGGCGCCTGATGTGGATAGTTATCCGTACGGTCGTTCACGATGGCATACGCCGGGTCTCCACCGGCGAGACGGCTGGTACGCACGCGGTATGAGGACCGCAATTGGGACCGCAGACGCCCCGAAAACCGCATAGGTAAGCCAACTCTAACCGTTCGCCCCGATTGGTTAGAGAACCACGAACAGCAGCGAACACGGGCGAATATCCCCGAAAACGCTGGGCATCGCGGGAGCGTGTTCGCTTGTGTTCGCGGCTGTTCGGTGGTCTGGAGACCGCAGCGGGCGCGAAAAGGGACCGCAAAAAGACCGCAGCATCAACGGTCTTCGGGCCGATCGAAGTCGGCGTCGCGACCGTCGTATGGTCCGTCTCGGTGGCCTTGGCCGATATCGATCACTGTGGTCTTGCCGGTGGGGTCGACGACCTCAATCCATCGGTCCGTCCAAGCGCCGCGTCGGTCCAGTGTCGCGTGGAACAACTTTACGCGGATTGGGAAGCGGCCCGCACGCGGGATACGCACGTACTGGACGAATGACACGCCGGCCTGCACGGTGATGGGCCGCGCGAAGAAGTAGAAGCTCTCTGGGGGGCCTTCGACTCCGGGCCAGCCCTCCTGTGTCGCGTCGCGGGATTGATCGAGGTCGGGTTGACCCCAGCGGTTCGTGAGCTGGGCAGCGGATGCACGATCGAACAGGATCGTCAGGACGGCGTCTTGTAGGTCGCGATCGCCGATGTTGGTCAAGCCGATGCTGAACACGCCAGCGGGCGGGTCTTCCTCGCCGGGGCCGGAAGCGATTGCGCTGACATGGATACGCTCAATTATGGGGCGGCGTCGGCGGTCGGCTTCCAGTTGCTCGTGCTCCGCGCGGGCAAGCACGAGTTGCTCGTGTGCGCTGGCTGCGGTCGTCTCCGCGGCGTCGGCACTGCGGCGGGAATCACGCGCGCTGCGAAGCGCCACGACGAAGGCGCCAGCGGCGACCAAGATGCCGACGGCGGCCCCGAACGCGCTGACGTAATCGGTCCACAACGGTTTTGTAGCTAGCAGCAGCACCTGGCCAGAGTACAATTCGGTCATGGCGGTTGAGCCCATCTTCTACGGTGGCACCCTGAGTGGCCGCCTGATTGCGGTCGCGGCGCGGGATGATATGACCGCCACCGCGCGTCTGGATGCTCTTCTGAGTCGTGAGGATGAGGATGTCTTCGCCCAGCGCGAAGAGGCGTGGACAGCGCTCAGTGTGGGAGTCGAGTGGGCCGCTCGAGCGCTGGACACAGTGGGCGTGCGTGGGACGGACACGACGCCGATCGGGGACTCGGAGGGGGCGTTCGCTCGGGGTCAGCATTTGGGCGGCCAGCTATTTGAGTTGAGCCAGTTGCAAGGGCGTCATGATCGTCCGGCGCTGCTGGTTGACGCGGTCAAGCAGGCCTGCTACGCGGCGGCCGAGCTTGGTCCGATCCAGGGCGGCCGACTGGGCGCAGTTAGGCGACCTACTGATCGGCCGGCGGTCGTGGAGGCAGTCGCTCCGCAGGAAACCGACCTGCTGGAGATTGGTGGGCAGCTCGGCGAGGCCCTTTATCGTTTGAACGAACTCGGTCTCGGCGACATAGTGACCGAGGCCACCAGGGCCCTCGCGAACGTCTCCGCCAGCTAGCTAGAGATATTCTCATCGCCTCGCGCGGCGTTGGCAGAATCACGCGAGTGGCGCGAGCACGGAGGCCACGAGCGCTCCGGTCGCAGCATCGGCGACGAGATCGGGAGGCGCCGAAAGAAAGCTATACGCGCGGGAAAGAAGCTATACGCTCGTTTAGCATGGCATACGTTGGGTTCCGATGGGCTCGAAGCCCGGTACGGACGCGATATGAGGACCGCAAATCGGACCGCAGGCGGCCGAAAGCCCCCGTGTTTGCTGGTTCTCTAACCGTTCGCCCCGATTTTTTGGGTGTCTCTCGGCCTAGAAAGGTCGTCTCGTGGGCCGATACGGGACAAATACGTCGCGTCGAGTCGCCGCGAGGCGAACGAAGGCGAATCGACGCGAAACCAGCGACGCCCTCGGTCAGCGATTGCGTTGCTGAGACGCCTCCGGGGGCGAGCCGTAGCGCTCGCGCAGCCAGGCCTCGACCTCTGAGATCCGATAGCGGCTCATGCCGCCAGTGGACCAACGCGGAAGGGCGAGCGGCTGTTGGAGCTCGATCCAGCGTGGCGTCACGCTCAGATGGTCGGCGAGCTGTCGCTTGGTCACCCAGGGCTCGGGCGGCAGGTGCTCGTGCTCAAGATCACGATTCATGGGCTGCGCGATGAGATCAGATCGCCGCTGGGGTCTCAAGCTCTACCGTCAGCGGACGCAGATGATGGCCGTGTTCAGGCTCAGCGTCTTGGTAGCTGTCCGTGCAGGCGCTGGTGGGCGAGTTGGTAGACGGTCGGGCGCTGCGAGCCTTGGGGGTGGTGGTGCACGCCGAAGGCGAGGAACATCAGCACGGGCCGACCATCGGGTTGGAACTTGAGCATGAAGATCATCCCGAACCGACCATCGGGCGCCGGCACGTAGACCTTCATGCAGTCCGGAAGGATGGTGCGGTCGTGGCCGTGCTCGGCGACGCGGCGCAGCTGCGCGATCGGGACGCCGCGCTGCTCGTAGTCCTTGCGTGCTGCCTCTGCGGCCTGGTGGCCGGCGGGGGTGCTGCGAGCGAGGTCTTCCTCCCAGGCGTCGGCGTCGAACTGTGCTCTGGCGCGGCGCTCAGTGTCGCCCACGGGCTACGGCTCGTCGTCGGGCGGGAGCATGTGCGGCTCGTTCTCGCGCCAGAATGCCTCCGCTTGCTCTGGCGTCGGATCGAGCAAGCCGGCGCGCTCGCGTATAGCCTCAGCGGAGGTGTCCGGCACGAGCGTAAGCTCCCCGCCGGCCCGACGGTCGGTCACGACGTAGCGGCCGTTGATATCGCCGCTGAGCTTGACATGCGCCTGCTCGGCCATGCTCTCCATAATGGCAGGTGCCTCTGGCCCGTCGGCAAGCGACGGCGGGGAACCTATCTACGTACGCCAGGCGATCCGATCTCGTCGGCCGGGTGATACGGTCGAGCCGAGACGGGATGGCCCCATCGCCCGCCGAGCTACCTCGCGGGCGCCGCGCTACTGCCGCAGTGTCCCAACGATGCGCGGTCATGGTTACGTCCCTGAAGGCGACCTGCGTCACGACGCCTGGTCGGTGGGTGGCGTTGCAGCGAGCGTGCCATCGGCCTTCGCACGGTCGAAGTTGGAGTTGAGCCATGCTGTGCCGAGTCGCTGTAGTCGAGCAAGCGTGTAGTCGATGACGTAGACACCGTTTGCGTCGGGACGAAGCCCGACCTCGCCGTACAGCGTCCATCGCTCGACTGCGCTCGGTATGCGGCGCACATACACGTTCAGGTGCATGGCACCGGGCCATTCGATCTTGAGTTCCAGATCGCGGTCGATCTGCATGGTTATTTGAAGTGCGGGCTTTGCCATCGCTGAAATTCGTGTGGGTGCTTCGGCGCGTGCTATGACCGCGTCTACCCATGCGCCGGCGGAGTCCGGTTCTGCAGATGCCCAGCCGTGTTGAGATTCGAGGTCACGGATGTAGTGAGTATCGATATGCAGTATTTGTCCTAATGCGGAGGCCATCTCCTCGCTAGTGTGCGCCCCAGTGACATCGACGATCTGGCCGTCGGGGCGACGGACACAGACATGTCCACACGCCCCGTTGTCATCGACCACCGCCACCAGTGGCCAACCAGTTCTGTTGTGGAGGGCGAGTGCGAGGCCGTGACATTGGCCGTAGATGAATGCCAACCACGCTCTCTCGTCTAGCTTCCCCTCATCAACAAGAAAGACCTCGCTCGATGGACCACGCAGTTCGATCATCGACGGTATTCTCGCGCGTATCTGGAGCCGTGTGCCAGGGCCGCCGGGTGTTGGATGCGTCTTGGTCGGGTGTCCCGACGAGGAAACCCCAAAGTCGCGTCCGGGTTAGCTTTCCAACTGCTGGCTCTGGCGACTAGAAAGGCCGCTGGAAGAACGAGTTGCCAGCCGACCTCCCGCCGCCACCGCGAGACGCGTCGCTAATCAAATCGCGCACCGCAGATGTCGTGAGATCGGTGTAGCGACGAACACCCCAATTCCTATCGCCGCTTGATTCTGTCCACTCCATCCAGCGTCCCTCGGGCGTAATGCCGACATACTGGATGCCACGGGTCCGTGGAGCGAAGAACCACCAGACGCGGTATGAGCGAAGGCGGGCTAGGAAGCCGCGTGATCTGTCGTGGAGCGTTTCCTCCTTAAGCGGGCGGCCAGCAGCTTCCAGGCAGGCAATCGCTAGCTCGCGAAACTCTGGCTCCTCAATTGACTCTAGGCAACCGACCGCGGAATTGATCTCGCGCTGGTCGGCCTCCCGGATGAAAAGGATGTCAAACGCTTGTGGCCGGCTGAGAGTCAACGGCTCGTTCTCCCACGTGTCCCGCTCGGCTATCGCTCGCTCTTTAGCGCGCCTCTGCTCCTCCGCCTCCGCCTGCCTGATCGCTTCGAGGCACGCCGTGCACGTGCGCTGGCTAGCGTGCATCCTGCTGCATTCGCCGCAAACCGGCCGATGGCAGTCCGAGCAGATGCCGATCGCAAACGTGCCGCATGAGCAAAGGGCGGTGCGTTCGCCCGCTGTGGTCTCCTCCTGATAGCGGGTACCGCACGCCTCGACGTCCACGATCGGCGACGGTTGACTCATCCAGGGACGACCGGGCATCGGCCTCATGGCCGTACCGATATGCTCTACCTGAGCCTGACATTCCCAGAATCCAGGCGCGATATGTCTACGTGGTCCAGCTTGTCCACACCGTGGGCATGCCATCGCCGGAAAAGATACGCAACGAGCTAGCGAAGCTCACGCCAGTACATCCGTTCACGATGGCATACGGCGGGTATGATTTCGCGGAACCCCCGGCTTCGGCGCGGCATGGCCGTCGTAAATCCCCCGCAGACGGCCCAAAAACCGCATAGGCAAGCCAACTCTAACCGGGCGCCCCGATATTTTTTGATGGGTCTCCCGACATAGAAAGGTCGTCTCGGGGGCCGTTACGGGACAAAAACTTTCAGTCGGGTCGGGTAGAAGCGAACGAGGGCGTACGGAGGCGAATCGGTGCGAAAGCAGCGACGGCCATGGGCCTCGGTCAGCGACTACGTGGGTGGCTCCGAGGGGCAGCCGTAACGCTCGCGCAGCCAAGCCTCGACCTCTGAGATTCGATAGCGGCTCATGCCGCCGGTGGACAGGCGCGGAAGACCGAGCGGCTGCTGGAGCTCGATCCAGCGTGGCGTGACGCTCAGGTGCTCGGCTGTCGCTTGGTCACGCAGGGCTCGGGCGGCCGGCGCTCGTGCTCGCGATCACGCTTCATGGGCTGCGCGATGAGATCAGATCGCCGCTGGGGTCTCAAGCCCTGCTGCCAGAGGACGCAAATGAGGGGCCGTATTCAGGGTTCGGCGCCTTAGCAGCTGACCGTGCAGCCGCTGATGGGCGAGTTGGTAGACAGTCTCCGGGGGCGGTGTATCGAGCACGAGATGACAGAAGAAATCGCGACCATGGCGCGCCAGCCTACCGGGCCAAGCGGCTGCGACGGCCTACGTTTACCGCTTTCGATCTGTTTTCCGAGTAGATTCTGGTAGCCCGAGCTCGAGCCGAGGATCGGGCTCTCGGGGATACTCTCGCGCAACAGGTCAGCTCCGACGCTGGTTATCGCGGATGGATACACGACAAAGAACGCTGGAAGAGTCTGAGTCTCGAGGCATTGCGCGTCATCTACGGCGGGGGCTCCCCGGAGTGGAAGGAGTTCGATCAGTCAGGCCGCATCTTCGTTGCTATCGCCGGTACGCCACGGCAGGTCGATGCGGAACGTGCTCTCGAACGGCACGCGTCCTGCCTGAATGTAATGCAGTCGCTAGTCGAACGTCTTGAGTTCGCCGAGGAGCCGTCCGGTTTGGCGACCGATCCCGAGCCCGAGGAGGAGCCGGTGCCTGCAGGCGTCTTTGTAGTCCATGGTCACAACGAACTAATCCGCGAACAGGTCGCTCGCACGATCAACGAGGAGGGCGGACGTAAGGCGGTCATTCTCCACGAACAGGCGAACAGGGGCCAGACGCTGATCGAGAAGTTTGAACGGCATGCGTCCGAGGCGGGCTGGGCCGTAATCTTGCTCACGGCGGACGATGTAGGCGGAGTTTCCGAGCACGAACTTCATCCGCGCGCCCGCCAGAACGTCGTCCTTGAGATGGGATTCTTCTATGGGCGTCTCGGGCGGGAGCACGTCGCTGTGCTGTATGAGGATGGCGTCGAGCTTCCGTCCGACACCGACGGGATCGCCTACATACCGATCGACAGTGCCGGGGCCTGGAAATCGAAACTGCTTCGGGAGCTCGAGTAGTGATCCGCGCTCGCTTAGCGCGGTCGCTTGTCGCGGCACGACGCGAGCCGCGAGCGGTCGGTGTAGATCGCGAGCTGAGCGGAGGGGAGCAGCGCGAAGCCGGTGTCGAGCGTGACGATCGCCTCGGCGCCTGCGGCGATGGCGCTGGCGGCGTGTACGGCGTCGTAGGAAGCGATGCCGAAGTCGGTCATCAAGACCCTGGCGTCGGCGGTTACGCGACGAACGGGGATCGGCAGGTGGTTGACGGGCGAGAGCAGCGCCTCGTAACGCATGACGGTGTGATTCAGCCGCCGTGTGGCGGGGGGCTGGTTCGTCGGTACCTAGCCTCCAGCAGGCGTCGCTGTCGCCCGCCACCACCAGGGCGCCTTGATCCTGGTCCGCGCCTGGCGAACGACGGAGCCGCTTGAGATCGTCCCCTCGTGATAGCGGGAGGGAGCGCTTCGGTCAGTGCGCCGTGGCGTCGGGCACGAGCCCCGTGAGGAGCGTGTCGACTGTTGCTTCGCCAACCCTGAGGGCGGCGCGTGGTTTGTCAGCGTGTGCGATGAGCAGCGCTGCCTCGTTGACGGAAGCGAGCACCATGTGTGCGAGCAGGGCAACGTCGCCGTTGGCGAGTCGGCCATGCTCGGCAAGCTGTTCGAGGTTGCGTTGGAGCCCGCCGAGCGTGTGGCGCTCGTCGATCTCGCGCCAGCGCGTCCAGCCGACGACCGATGGCGGGTCGATGAGGACGATCTGTTGGACTGCGGGATCGAGTGCCATCCGCAGCCAGGTCCTGCAGCCGATCCGCAGGCTCTCGACGGGATCACGGGCGGCGCGGGCAGCGCGGGCGACCCGCGCTGCGATCTCCTCGACGACGCGGTCGAGGACGGAATCGAACAGTGCCTGCTTGCTCTCGAAGTGGTGGTAGAGGGCGCCGCGCTTGACGCCAGCCGCGCCAAGGATCGCGTCGAGTGACGCGCTCTCGTAGCCATACGCGCCGAACTGCGCGCGCGCGGCCTCAATCAGGCGCTCGCGGGTTGCCTGCCCGCGCTCGCGACGGCCGTCGATCACCCACTGATCATAGACCGACTGTCGGTCTGCTAAGTTACAGACCGACAGTCGGGTTTCATATACGCTCAGTCGACACGAGGAGGACGCGGTGACAGTGACGGCGATGGACACGATCGAGGTCGGCGGGCGTACACTCGCCTACCGCGAGGCCGGCGCCGGCCCGGCGGTCCTGCTGCTGCACGGCTGGCCGACGTCGTCGTTTCTGTGGCGCAACGTGATGGCGCCGATCGCACGCCGCACGCGCGTGCTGGCGCTCGACCTGCCCGGTTTCGGCTGGTCAGACAAGCCGACCGACGTCACCTACGACTTCGACTTCTTCACGGGGGCCGTGCGCGGCTTCCTCGACGCGCTTGGGGTCGAGGACGTGGCGATCGGCGTGCACGACCTCGGCGGGCCGATCGGCGCGCGCTTCGCGCTAGACAACCTCGAGCGGGTGCGGGCGATCGCGCTACTCAACACCGTGCTCTACCCCGAGGACATGACCGAGACGCTCGTGAAGCTCATCAGCGCGCTGCAGACGCCGGGCGCACGCGAGCACTACACCAGCGCTGCCGGCCTCGAGGCGACGCTCCGGCTCGGCACCGCGAAGAAGGCGAGCGTGACCCGGGAGGCGATCGAGGGGATGACCGACCCGTTCGTCACCGACGAGGACCGTCTCGCGCTCGCGAAGGCAGGCGCGGAACTCGAGAACGCGGGACTAGCTGCCCTCGCCGCCGAGCTGCCGTCGGTACGCATGCCAGTGCGCGTCATCTACGGCGAACAGGATCACTTCCTGGAAGGCGTTGGAGCCTTCGTCGAGCGGATCCAGCGAGACATCCCGCAGGCCGAGATCACCTCGCTCCCGGACGCCGGACACTTCCTCCAAGAGGACAAGCCCGAGCAGGTCGGCGAGCTGCTCGCCGAGTTCTTTGCCGCTCACTAACCGACGGCCGAGCGCTCGGCCCCAGGAAGGTCCTCCGGTGGGCTACAAGGGCGGTTGACCAGACGCCGGCGCGGCGCGGTCTCCAGAAAGCCAACCAAGATGGGAGAGGTTCGTCTCTCCTGGAAGCAAACGGACCGCGAGGCCGGCTCCGGTCACCACGACCAAGGCGAGCAACGCGAGCAGATGTCCCTGCCTCAACGTGATCGCTTGGTGCGACACGAGCCCAGTCGCGAGCGGTCGGTGTACATCGTGAGCTGGGTCGAAGGCAGGAGCGCGAAGCCGGTGTCGAGCGTGACGATCGTTTCGGCACCGGCGGAGATGGCCGTTGCCGCGTGGGCAGCGTCGTAGGACGCCATGCCATAGTCGGTCATGAAGGTGATGGCGGTGGCCGTTATGTCGCCGAGCGGTATCGGGAAGTGATCGACGGGTGTGAGGAGCGCGCCATCGCGCAAGATGGTGTCGTGCAGCAGCCGTGCGGCGCGGCGGCGGGAGCGTCCGTCGGTGCGGTGTGCTCGCCAGCGCCTGCCCCAGCGTTCCTTCATGGCGATCGCGAAAGCGGTCTCGGCGAGCTCGATACGAAGCAGCTCGCTGGTGACGACCGATACGCCGCTGTCGAAGATGCGTTTGAGGAAGGCATCGCACACGCCGTGTAGCGGCTGGGTTGCGAGCAGGGCCTCGACAACGAAGCTGGTGTCCAGGGCGATCGGGTCGGGCAGGGTCAGCTGCTGGTCCTCGATCGAGAACACGCCGCGGGTGAGGCGTCTGCGCCCGCCTGCCGGGCTCATCGGCGCCTACCGGGGGCGGTACATGTCGCGCGTGACGCGGACGTTGACCCGGAGGCCCTCGGTGGCACGCTTCAGTGCTGCCTGCTTTTCCTCGGGGGTCTTAGCGGTCGCGGGCACCCTAAGCTCGGCCAGCCTCTCGGGGCTGAGCCGCTGGATCTTTCCGTTGGTCTTCGCCTTCGTCACAGATCTCATGGTATCCGCCTGAGTGTTGCCAATGGGTCCGGACATCTCGCGCTCGGCCCATTGTCTGAGCCGTCGAATGCCTCGGCAACACGGCAGACGTATGTTAGGCACGACGTACGTATGTTAGGCATGGCATACAGCCGGCCTGGACCAGCGCAAAGCCCGGCATGAAGCCGGTATGGCCGTCGTAAATTCGTAGCAGACCGCCGGAAACTGCATAGGAAAGCCGAACTTAACCGTTCGCCCCGATTGGTCAGTGTTTTGCTAAATCCCAGCAAACACGGGCGAAAACCCCCGAAAACACGAAAACACGGGGAATCGGCGTTGGCCGTTTCACCCATGTTTGCGGGCTTTCGCTGGCATATTCGTAGACGCGGGACGCCGAACCCGTAGGAAATCCGTAGACCCTCCGACGATCCCTAGCGGAGTCTGCGCGGAAGGAGCGTTGGAGCGCTCGCGGTGCTTTGCTATGACGTCGATGGCGTAGCGGACAGTTCTGCGAGCCGCCAGTTCTGCTCGCTGAACACTTGCGAGGTCGCCATCACACGAAGCCTAGTTGCGCTGGTAGCGGCGAGCTGTGCCCCGTCGCCATGCTCAGAGCCTTGGCGGCTGGCCGCGCAGCCGCTCGTGGGCGAGTTGATAGACGGTTGGGCGCCGTAGTCTCCGGGGTCGTGGCGCACGCCGAAGGCGAGGAACATCAGCACGGGCCGCCTGTCGGGCTGGACCTTGAGCATGAAGATCATCCCGAAGCGACCGTTGGGCGGCGGCACGTAGATCTTCGTGCAGTTGGAAGGATGGTGCGGTCGCGACCATGTGCGTGTTCGGCGACACGACGTAGCTTGGCGATCGGTCCGCCGTGCTATTCGTAGTCCTTGCGCGCTGCCTCGGCGGCCTGACGACCCGCGGGGGTGGTGCGGGCGAGGTCTTCTTCCCAGGCGTCGGCGTCGAAGTGCGCTCTGGCGCGACGTCCAGTCTCGCCCACGCGCCTACGGCTCGTCGTCGGGCGGGAGCATGTGGTCTCGCCGGATGACCGACGAGGAATCGAGCAGGCTCGACCAAGCCATCGAGGGCGGTGCAGCGCTGCTGACCCTACCGCTGGCGGTACATGTCGCGGGTGACGCGAACCTTGACTCGCAGTCCCTCCGTCGGCCTGCTTCTGCTGATTCGCCACGGACCTAATGGTATCGACGAAATCATGCCAGCCGACCCGACATCTCGGACGAATAAACCGCAGACATGCAGAAAACCCATAGATAGGAAGCCGACTTGAACCGTTCGCCCCGATCAGTGTTTGGCGAAGTCGAGCAACACGGGCAAACCCCCGAAAACACCGGAACGACGCGCCAACCGTTCAAGGCCTCGCCTGACGCTCAATCGGTATAGTCCGCGTATATGGAGCCCGTGAGGGGGGTTGCACCGGATGAGTGATGTGTCCGCGACATCGGGGGACCAGACCTGCTCACGATGCAGGACTCACTCGCGCCAAGCGGCGTGGTGTCCGCGCTGCGCTCTTAATCTGCGCCGGCGCACGCCGACCGAGCCGGCAGCGCAGCTTCCGCTCCAACCCGGCGTGCCACCGCCGATGCCCGGTCTTCTCTGGGACAGCGTCCCGGGTCGTCCCAATCCCGCTTTGAAAGCGGGGGTCGTCACCCTCGTTGCGGTCGCCGTCGTGATCGGCGCCTTCGCGGCGGCTGCGAGTGGTGGCAGCTCGCCGACCCCGCCGTCGTTTGTGCCACCAGTATCGACGCGCGAATCGGGGGAATCGACCCCGACCACGCCGGAATCGACCGAATCAACTCCCACCACGCCGGAATCGACATCCACTGCGGGCGACTCGACGGTCGAATCGTCCGCGGTCCAGCAGGTGCTGAACGAATATGAATCCGACTATTCCGGTGAGAACGTCGAAGGTCTGAAGAGCGTTCTCTCCTCAAACCTGGTCCGCCAGGACGGCAGTCACGCGCCTGAAGGCCTGTCGCAGGCGCTGGAAACCTACCAGCACCAGTTCAATGAACTCAAAAACCCAAGCTACAGCCTCTCCGGAATGAGCATCCAACCTGGGGAAGGCGAAGCGACGGCGAGCGGGCAGTTCACCATCACCGATCAGAACGGTACTGTTACCGGGTCCATCACCTTCCATATGGTTGAGGAAAACGAAAAGCTGCTGATCGACAAGCTGACGATTACGCCCTCGAAATGAACCAAGGCCCTTCCGTACGTCCCCTGCTTCACCCCACCGAGCAGTCGCGATTGGTGCTCGCACTCGCGGCATCGGTGCTGGCATTGGGTCTTCCGCTCTATGGCCTCATCAGCGTTGGCGGCGTCAGGCTGCTCTTGTACCTGGCGATCGTTCTTGCGTTCTTCCTCGTAACGATCTGGCTTGGCATCCAGATGGGGCGCGCACGGTTGCTGGGGCGCTCAGTGCGGGTCGACGAGTACACCTTCCCCGAACTGCAGCGGGTGGTGGACGAAGTCTGCGTGACCCTGCACTACGATCGCCCCATCGAGGTTTATGTGACAGAGAGTGCAAGGCCCAGTATCAGTATGACGAGTCTGCTGGGAACGCGCATCATCCTGATCGAGGGCAGCCTGCTGGCCGATCTCCTGCAGCCGGGCAAGCACGGACAGCTGAACTTCCTGATTGGTCGCCACGTGGGCGCGCTGCGCGCGAAACTCACACGTTTGGACTTGATCGTTCTGATCATGCAGTGGGCCGACGTGCTCAGATACGTCACTCCCTTTATCCTGCCCTACTACCGGGCGACGGCGTACTCGGGGGACCAGATCGGGATGGTCTGCTGTGGGGACTTTGCGTCGAGCTTGGAGGCGACCAAGCGCCTGCTGGTCGGTGGTGAGATGGCTTCAAAGCTGGCTGACGGGGCGGTGCTGCCTCAGGCGCTCCTCGTCAAGCGACGGATCCTGTCGCGTCTGGCGCAGCTGCTGTCTGCCGAGCCGCATGTCACGAACCGCTACGCCAACCTGATGTGCTTCGCCCGATATCACGATCCCGAGGCATGGCGCGTGGTGCGGGCGACGCTCGATGGGCGCGAGGCGGGCTATCTGGACGTCATCTGGCAGCGTTCGCCGTACAGCAGGCGTGTCGACGCTGACGGCCGGCTCCTGTATGTGCCGGCGGGGGCCATTTAGCCAGGCTGGCGAGGCCACACTTTCGCGGCGCGCTGGTTTACTGCGGCGATAGCGAGTGCTGCTTGCTCAGCGTCATCGATAGTTGGTGTGGTGCTCCATGTCCAGTCGTTGATCTCGATAAACAGGCGGAGCGCTACCCAGGCGGCTCGCTTGTTGCCGTCGGGGAGCGGGTGGTTCTTCGCGAGGCGCACGACGAGGATGGCGGGAGCGCGATCGGGGCCGCGCTGCACGGCTCGCGCCACTGTCACGAGCCCGAGGGCGGCCCGTCGATGCGCACGATCGATGAGATCCCAACAGAGCCCTACGCAGAGATCGTTAGGTTCCTTCTCGCCGCTGGCGCGACCGTTCCCGAGCGAGTGGGACAGAATGGCGCTCCGCAACGATGCTCATCGCCGAGCTCGGTGTCGATCCACCTCGGTGAGCGTAGTAACACCCTCCAGGTTTGCGCATCGCGTACCGTCCGACGGTCCAAAGCTGTACCGGGAACCTGGTACAATTAGCCAGATGTCGACCGTGCTCAACCCGTTCGTCTGGGACCGCCCGCTGGACGACCCGTCGAAGATCGTCGGCATGGAGGCGTTCGCTAACCAGATTGCGCTGACGCTCAAGGGTCAGACCAACGTCGCGCTGTTCGGCCCGCGCGACACGGGCAAGACCACGTTCACCAACCAGCTGGCGCTCGAACTGGCAAAGAGCCACGGCGAAGATGCGCCGCCGTTTGACGTGGTCAAGGTCAACCTCCAGCGCGTCGTCAGCATCCCGGGGTTCATCGGGTGCGTGCACGACGCCATGATCGGTCACCCGGTCAAGCATCTGCGACGTGCGGCCCAGCGGCAGATCGGTGCGCTGGAGAAGGAAATCGGCTTCGACATCAAGGTGATCAAGGGCTCGGTCAAGAGCACCGCTGTCAACCCGGCGCAGGATGGCGAGACGCTGCACGCGCAGCTGATCGCCCTGCGTTCCCTGTCCGAGCGCCTCGTCGTGGTATTCGACGAGTTCCAGCGGCTGCGCCACTGTCCAGGGGATCCTCTGGCGATCATCCGCTCGGCGCTCATGAGCTCCGGCTCCAATCACGTGTCGCTGCTGTTCACCGGATCGATCCGCAACGCGCTGAAGATGATGCTCGAGGACTCCCACCAGCCGATCTTCGGCGAGGCCGCGCAGATGCAGCTGCCGGCCATCAGCCGCATCGACTTTCTCGAGTACCTGGACTTCCAGTTCGAGGCGACTGGCAGGCCCGCTGACGACGACGCGCTCAACTATCTGCTCAGCGCCACCCGCGTACACCCCCGCAGCACACAGCAGCTGGCCTGGGAGTGTTGGGCCGCTACGGGGGCTGGTAAGCGCGTGACGCTCGAGACGGTGATAGACGCCCACGACCGGCTCGTGCAGACGATCGAGCGATCCGAGTTCGCATCGGTCCTCAACGTGCTGATGAGCGGGGACGACGCGGAGGCAAACGAGGTCCGCGCGCTGCAGCTGCTGGCCGACCGCGGCGGCAACAATGTCACCAGCCGCCCAGTCGCCAAGCGCTACGGGTTCTCCAGTCACTCGCGTGTGCGTCCAGCGCTAGTGCGGCTGCAGGGGCGTGGACTCGTCGATCAACGGGACGGCAGCTGGTACATCGTCGATCCGCTGTTCGGGGAGTGGCTGCGGCGAGCATCGCCGCTCGCGGACCGGCCGGCGATGGATACTGCGAACGAGGCGTAGCAATTTGTACCGCATAATAGGTACAATAATAGACCTAGTATACGGTACGTTGTATTGACCTCTATTCGGGCGAAAGAGGCGACCCGTCAGACCGCGACTGTCTCGAGCTCTCCACCGCGGGCAGCCGCGGCCTGCTCGCGGCTGTCACGCGATGAGATCAGGACGGTGGCGAGGATTGCCCCGGCGACCGCAAAGCCCGCGCCGACGAGAAACGCGCGGTCGAAGCCTTTCGTGAGCGCGACCGAGGAACTGTGCCCTCCCGAGCTCAGCAGGCTCTGCGTGCGGCTGTTCGCGACGGTCGCGAGGATCGCGAGGCCGAGCGCTCCGCCGACCTGTTGAGCGGTGTTGATCAGCCCCGACGCGAGGCCGGCCTCGTGCGGCTGGGTCCCGGTCACCGCGCCGATGGTCACCGACACGAACGAGAACCCGAGACCGAACGCGGCCAACAGCGACGGGCCGAGCACGTCCGCACTGAACGATCCGCCGGGCGCGGGTACGCGTGAGAACCACACGAGGCCGGCCGCGATCAGCACGAGGCCAGCGGTCAGGACCGGCTTGAAGCCGATGCGCGTCACGAGCTGGGAGCCGACCCCGGCGGAGATGATGATGCCCACCGCGAGCGGCAGGTAGGAGAGCCCGGCTTTGATCGCTGAGAAGTGCAGCACGTCCTGCAGGTACAGCGAGATGAAGAAGAACATCGAGAACAGCGACATGCCGATCAACAGGCCGACGACGTTCGCTCCGCGCAGAGTGCGCAGGCGGAAGATCGAAGCCGGCAGCAGCGGATGGCGCTGGCGGCGCTCGATCGCGACGAACGCCGCGAGCAGGATCGCCGAACCGGCCAATCTCAGCAGTGTGCCCGTCGAGCCCCAGCCGACGTTGACGGCGTCGACCACCGTGTAGACGAGCAGCGCGAGACCCGCCGTGACCGTCACCGCGCCCGGGATGTCAAAGCCTTCCGTGCCGTCTTCAGCGTGGCTCTCCAGCAGCAGCCGGGGAGCCATCGTTGCCGCGGCGATACCGATCGGGACGTTCACGAACAGCACCCAGCGCCAGCTCAGCCCGCTCGTGAGGATGCCTCCCAACAGGACGCCGGCGGCGCCGCCCGCGCCGGCGACCGCACCCCAGATCCCGAGTGCGCGGTTGCGCTCAGAGCCTTCGGCGAACGTCGTCGTGATGATCGACAGCGCCGCCGGGGAGACGATCGCCGCGCCGAGGCCCTGGATCGCACGCGCGGTGATCAGCCACGCCTCCGACTGCGCCAGCCCGCCGCCGAGCGAGGCCAGCGAGAAGACGACCAGGCCGATCATGAACATGCGCCTGCGCCCGAGCAGGTCCGCCAGCCGGCCGCCCAGCAGCAGGAACCCGCCGAACGTGAGCGTGTAGGCGTTCACCACCCACGAGAGGTCGTCGCGGGAGAAGTGCAGGTGCGCGCCGATCGAGGGCAGCGCGACGTTCACGATCGACGCGTCGATCACGATCACGAACTGCGTCATCGCCAGCAGCACCAGCGCGAGGTCCTTGCCGCGCTGAGAGCTGAGGTCGGCGGCTTTCCTGGGGGCGCGCGACGTCATTGTCGCTGCATTGCGCGCTGCGGTCTCGGTGGTCGTCATGCTGGTCCTCTCATGAGTCGAGCGGCCGGGATGATCCGGAAGCGGAAGTACGGTTCCACTTGTTTATAGCACGATACGGAGCTAAGATTCCGCTTGTGGATCTGATGGCCCCTGACCAGCGAACACTCCGCGCCGACGCCCGCCGCAACCGCGAGCGGATCATGTCTGCCGGGCGCGAGCTGTTCGCCCGTGAGGGCCCACAGGCTCAGATGGACGAGATCGCCGCCCACGCCGGCGTCGGCATCGGCACCGTCTATCGCCACTTCCCCACCAAGGAGGCGCTGCTGACTGCGATGGTCCGCGAACGCTTCCAGGAGTTCGCCGAGATCGCAAGGGTCGCCGAGGAGATCCAAGATCCACGGACCGCGCTCGAGAGTGTCATCTGCACCTCGGCCGAAGCAGTCGAGGGCGACTCTGGATTTCAGCTCGCGATGATGGGCTCCAACGAGCTGGAGTGGGAGGGCATCGAGGAGGACAAGGCCGCGCTCGCCGAGGTCGTCTCCCGGATCATCTCCCGCGCGGCCGCTGCCGGCGTCGTCCGCGACGACTTCACCTTCGAGGACTTCGGGATGATGATGTGTGGGGTCACATCGACGATGTACTTCAAACCGGGCAGCGCGGACTGGCGGCGCCACGTCGAGATCATCCTCAACGGCGTGTGCGCTCCGGCGGTCGACCGAGGTGCGCTGCCGGCGAAAGCGCTAGACGGCGTCTGACTCGCGCGCGGTGAGCTGCACAATCGGGATCGTGCGGTTCGCCCTGGCCGCTTCTCGACGGTAGGTTGCGTAAGGCGCAAAGACACGGTCGGCGAGCGTCCAGATCCTGGCGCGCTCGTCTTCATCGCTGACCACGGTCGCTCGCATGGGAATGCCGCCGAACGTCACGTGTGGGTGGGCGCGAAGATTGTGAAACCACGCCGGGTGTTTGTCGGCGCCGGCCTTTGAGGCGATGATCGTGACCCGTTGCTGGTCGTGGAAGTAGATGACCGCGTTGCGCCGTGCTGCGCCGCTCTTGGCGCCGCGGGTTTCGAGCAGGGCGGTGGGGAGGACGAGGCCCATCCCCACGCGGCCCCGGGTTGCCCGCAACAGATAGGGATCGACCTTCCAAACGACGTTGGCCGAGATGAGCCTTCCCAGGCGGGTGCTGGAAAACGCGGCATAGGCGCGGCTGAACAGGCTGCGTGGGCGGTTCGGGTCGACGTACTTGAGCTGTGTGCCGATCGCGGGATTCTCCCACCGGGCCGCGTCAGCGTTGCCGTGTCGGGGATGCCAATCATGCTCGTCGGTGCTCATAGGTCGAGCAGGAAGCGCAGTGCGCGAGCGGCTTGGAACATGACTTCCTCACCCACGGCGCCGAGTCGGCCGATCAGCCGCTGCTCGGAGATGGACTTGACGTCCTCGCACTTTGCGTAGCTGACCTCGTCGAGCCCTGATCCGCCTCGGTCGATCTCCACATGAGACGGCAGGCCGCGATAGGTCTTTGTGATCGGAACCACCACGACGACGCCTGCGCGGCTTTCGTTCAGCGAATCGGCCGAGACGACGAGCGCGGGTCGCCGGCCCGACTGCTCGCGGCCGACAGGGTCGCCGAAGTCGACCAGCCACACCTCACCGCGATGGGGGTTCACGACGAGCTGTCACGCAGCGTGCCGCTCTCAACAGCGCGCTCGGCCTCGATCTCGCTCCATGCGTCTGGGTCGGCGCGCAGGGTCTCATAGCGAGCAGAGAGCTGATCGAAGAACACGCGCCGCTCGAGCGCGTCGGCGGCCTCATCTACCAGCTGGCTCATAGGACGGCCAGTCGCCTGCGCCAACCTGGCAAAGCGATCCCTGGTCGGCTCGCTCACTCTGATGGTCGTGCTCATACTCGAAGTCTACTTTATAGGCGCTAGATCAGTCTACAGCGGGATGTTGTCGTGCCGCTATCGCGCCGGACCGCCCGAATCCGACGGCGAGCCCCCGCTGCTCACCGCTTGACTGATCCCATCCTGGGATCTCGGCCGGATGGCTGACTTGGAGCTTCGCGCTCGGGCGCCGCAGGGATCGGCCGAACGAGCGGGCTGGCCGAGGTGACCGTCACATCTTCGTCGTGGTGGGCGATCGCGAGCGGGTCGCCTGCCAGCAGCGTGTAGGTGGCCTGCTCGCGTTTGACCTCGACACACAGTCGCCGGCCGCGAAAGCCCAGGCGGAAGGCCACGCGCTCGAGCGGACGCGGCAGGCGCGGCTTGAACGTGAGCCGTCCGTCGTGGTCGCGCATGCCGCCGAAGCCCGCCACCGTCGCCATCCACGTCCCGGCCAGCGACGCGATGTGCAGCCCGTCGCGGCGTGTTGTGCTCGAGGTCCTCCAGGTCCATCAGCGCCGCCTCGCGCAGGTAGTCGTAGGCGAGCTCGAGGTGGCCGAGCTCGCCGCGAGGACCGCCTGCGGGCACGCCGACAGCGAGGAGTCGCGCACGGTCAGCGGCTCGTAGTAGGCGAAGTTGCGGGCCTTCTGCTCATCGCTGAAAGCGTCTCCGCGCAGGTGCATCGCGAGCACCAGGTCGGCCTGCTTGACGACCTGCTTGCGGTACAGGTCGAAGTAGGGGAAGTGCAGCAACAGCGGGTACTGCTCGGCTTGCGTCGCCTCGAAGTCCCAGACCTGGTGCTCGGTGAAGCCCTCCGCCTGAGGATGGACCTGCGAGCGCCTCGTCGTAGGGGATCACCACCGCTTCTGCGCAGCGTCACGCCACAGGGCCGGCTCCTCAGGATCGACGCCCAGCTCGGTCGCCCGTTGCCGGGTGGCGCTCGGCGGCATCGGCCGCAGCGCGCAGGTTGCGCTGCGCCATCAGGTTTGTGTAGACGTTGTTGTCGGCGATGGCGCTGTACTCGTCGGGTCCCGTCACCCCGTCGATGCGGAAGCGCCGACCGCGTCGTGATGGCCCAGTGAGCGCCACAACCGCGCGGTCTCGACCAGCAGCGTCGGTGCCCGCCTCGTGCTCGAAGCTCGTCGTCGCCGGTGGCCGCCTGAGTAGCGCGCGACGGCATCGGCGATGTCGGCGTTGATGTGAAACGCGGCGGTGCCGGCCGGCCAGTAGCTCGAGCACTCCCTTCCCGCGATCGTGCGCCAGGGGAAGGCGGCGCCCTCGAGCCCCAGCTGGCTCGCGCGCTCGCGCGCGAGGTCGAGCGTGCGGTGTCGCCAGCGCAGCGCATCGCGCGGCGGCGCGCGGCGACGTGTAGGTGAGGACAGGCAGCACGAAGCTCTCGGTGTCCCAGAAGGTGTGCCCGTCGTAGCCGGGCCCGGTCAGCCCCTTGGCGGCGATCGGCCGCTTCTCGCCGCGGGCGCCCGCCTGCAGGATGTGAAAGAGCGCAAAGCGGGCCGCCTGCTGCAGCTCCGCGTCGCCGTCCAGCTCGACGTCGGCACGATCCCAGAAGCTGTCGAGATAGCTGCGCTGCTCGGCCAGCAGCTCCTCCCAGCCGCCGTCGCACCGCGCTCGGCGAGCGCCGCGCTCACCTGGTCGTGGATGGCCGCGACGAGATCGCTCGCCCGACCAGCCGTAGCTGAGGAACTTGACGACCCGCAGCGGCGTTCCGGGCGCGACGTCGGCCGTGATCGTGACGCGCGCGAGATCGTCGATGCTCTCCTGGTCGACATCGGTGCCCACAGGGCCGTCGATCGCGTGGTCCATCGCCGCGCCGATGCGCAGGTCGCTGGAGTGGGTGCAGTGCACCAGCGACCGCGCGGGCGCCCTTCACCAGGTTGCTCTCCGAGCGCAGCGGCGCGTTCGGCGCCGCGGCCGCGCGCGGATCGTCTGCCGCGCCGGGCACGGCTCGTTTGCGACCAGCTCCGACTGGACGACGACGGGCATGCGCTCGGCCAGCGGCTCGACCTCGTAGCATGATCGCGGCGATCGCCCGGCTGCGAGAAGGACACCAGCCGTGTCGAGGTGACGCGCACCATACGCCCGGTCGGCGACGCCCACTCGGCGCTGCGGCGCAGGACGCCGCGCGCAAGTCGAGCACCCGCTCGTGCTTGCGCAGCTCCCCGTAGCGGATGTCGAACGGCTCGTCCTCGACGAGCAGGCGAACGATCTTGCCATTGGTGACGTTGACCACCGTCTCGCCCGCCTCGGGGTAGCCGTAGCCGGCCTCGGCGTAAGGCAGGGGCGCTCCTCGTAGAGGCCGGCCAGGTAGGTGCCGGGTATGCCGAAAGGCTCGCCCTCGTCGAGGTTGCCGCGCAGGCCGATGTGCCCGTTGGAAAGCGCGAACACCGACTCCGTCTGGGCGAGGTGGTCCAGGTGCAGCGCGGTCTCGCGCACCGTCCATGGCTCGACCGGGAAGGCGGGATGCTGGATCATCGCTCGCGTCCAGAAGCTCTGCGAGGTCGCCGACGACGACGTCGGCGCCGTGTGCGCGCAGCGCATCGGCCTGGCCGAGCCGGTCTACCCCGACGACGAAGCCGAAGCCGCCCGCGCGCCCAGCCTCGACCCCGGCGAGGGCGTCCTCGAAGACGGCCGCGCCTGCGGGCTCGACCGCCGAGCGCCCGCGCGCCGGCGAGATAGGTGTCGGGCGCGGGCTTGCCCTTCAGGTGCTCGCGCTCGGCGCTGACCCCGTCGACGATCGCGCCTCGAAGAGATCCTCGATGCCGGCCGCCTCGAGCACGTCGCGGCAGTTGGCTGCTCGAGGAGACGACCGCCCGGCGCAGTCCCGCGCTCGCGGGCCGCGCGTACGTAGCGCGACCGAGCCCGTGATAGGCCTCCACGCCGTCCTTGTGGATCATCGCGAGCACGAGCTCGTTCTTGCGGTTGCCGAGCCCGTGCACGGTTTCGCGCGGCGGGCGGGTCGTCGGCCTCGCCCTCGCGGCAGCTCGATTTCCCGCGACGCGAGAAACGAGCGCACGCCGTCGTATCGCGGCTTGCCGTCGACGTATTCGTTGTAGTCGCCGACCGCGTCGAACGGCACGAAATCCTCGCCTCGCTCCTGCGCGCGCCGGCGCAGGAACTCGTCGAACGTCTACTTCCAGGCGGCCGCGTGGACCTTCGCGGTCTGCGTCAGCACCCCGTCGAGGTCGAACAGGCAGGCTCGTATTCCGCGTCCAATCCCCAGCACGTCCCGACGACGCTAGCAACGCTGTCTACGTCTGGGAGCGCTGCGGCGCCCGCGCGCCATCCCGGCTTGGCCAGATGCATCTGCACGACGCCGATGCGCCGCTCGGCGAAGCCGGCCTCGCAGTAGGCGAGGTACATGCGCCACAGCCGGCGGAAGCGCTCGTCGTAGCCGAGCGCCGCCAGGCGCGTCGCCGGCGGCCTCGAAGTTCGCGCGCCAGCGCCGCAGCGTCTCGGCGTAGTGGGGGGTGAGGTCCTCGAGCCCGACCGTTCGCATGTCGGTGCGCCGGGCGACGCTGCGCGCGATCACCTCGAGCGAGGGCAGGCAGCCGCCGGGGAAGATGTGGGTGCGGATGAAGCTGCGCGAGGCCTTCTCGACGTCGTAGGCGCGGTCGTCGATCGACGATCGCCTGCAGCAGCATGCAGCCGTCGTCGCGCGAGCAGATCCGAGCAGCGCGCGAAGAACGTCGCCGAAATCGCGCCAGCCGACCGCCTCGATCATCTCGATCGAGACGAGCTTGTCGTAGCGCCCGCGCAGATCGCGGTAGTCCTCGCACAGCACCGTCACGCGGTCCTCGAGCGCCCGCCTCGCGCACGCGCGCGCGGGCATAGCGCGTGCTGCTCGCGCGAGATCGTCGTGGTCGTGACGTGGCAGCCGCGCGTCTCGCGCGGCGTGGATGGCGAACCCGCCCCAGCCGGTGCCGATCTCCAGCACGTGGTCGCCCGGGCGCGAGCTCGAGCTTGCTGGCAGATCAGCTCGAGCTTGGCCGATCGACGCCTCGCGCGAGCGTCATCCCGCGGCCGCGGGAAGTAGGCGCGAGGAGTACATCATCGTCTCGTCGAGCATCAGCGCGAAGAACTCGTTGCCGAGGTCGTAGTGGGCGGCGATGTCGCGGCGGCTGCGCGCCGCGTGTGTTGCGCGCACGCGACGCCGCGCGCGGTCTGCAGCGGCACCCGCAGCGGCGCGAGCCGCGCGCCGCCAGCTCGTCGAGGACCGCGGCGTTGCGCGCGGCCACGCCGCACGACGGCGGTCAGGTCGGGCGAGTCCCACAGGCCCGTCCATGTAGGCCTCGGCCAGCCCGCGGCTGCCGTGCAGCAGCATCGGCCACAGCCGCGGGCGAGCGCACCTCGACCGTCGCCTGCGGGCTGCCGCGACCCGAGCACGAGCCGCTGGTCGTCCTCGACGATCGTCAGCTGGCCCGAGCGCAGGCGCCCGAGCAGCCCCAGCGCGATCCGCCGCGCTGACGCGCTGTGAGCGCGTCACGCCGGCGACCTCCGGGTGGGGGTGGACCGGCACGCCCTTGAGCTTCAGCGCGAGCGCGTGGCCGTAGATCAGCGCGAGCACGCGCAGCGTCGCGGCTGGATAGCGCGCCGTCACGCGGGCCAGCGTGCCGCGCGCGTCAGCGGCGCGCGGCGCAGCGCGAGCGTGGCGTCGAAGGCGAGCTCGCCCGTCGCTCGTGGCTCTCGATGTGGACCGAGAGCGTCGGGCCGGGCGCGGCCACGCGCCACTCGTAGCGCTGGTCGCATGCCCATGAACGGCGACACGTGCAGCTGCCTTGGCGCAAGCTGGCGCGCGAGCACCGGCTCCGCTCGCTGGTGCGCCCGAGCACGTAGGCGTGGCGCTCGCCCCAGGGCGTGTTCGTCACCTCCGCCACGACCGCCTCCAGCCGCTCGTCGCACGTGAAGCAGTAGTAGAAGCTGACCGGGTTGAAGCAGTGGCCGAACGTGCGCAGCTGCGTCAGCAGGCGGATCGGGCCCGTCGGGCGCTCGCCGGTGCGGCGCGCCGACCAGCGTCGCGCACGGCGTCGGCGAGCGGCGACGCGGGGTCGCCGAGGTAGTCGCGCGCGGCGAAAGCGCACCAGGCCCGGACGCCGCGGCGACGAGCCGGCCGCCGAGCAGCGCCGTCGAGCTCGTCGAGGTCGAGGTACGCGAGCGCGAGGCGGTGGCGGAACTCGTGCGCGCGCACGGCGAAGCGGCGGTGGCGGATCGTGCCCTCGTAGATCGCGCTCGCGGTCATGCGCCTGCCGCCAGCGCTCGCGCGCGCCGAGCTCGCCCACCACCCGCAGCGCGCTGCGCACGCCGTCCTCGTGAAACCCCCAGCCCCAGTAGGCGCCGCAGTAGTGCGTGCGGTTGTGTCCGCTGATCTCGTGCGTGGCGCGCCTGCGCGCGCGACGCCCGCCGGCGTGTAGACCGGGTGGGCGTAGCGGATCGTGCGGATGATCCGCTGCCGGGTCGATCGCGTCGGTGCGGTTGAGCGTGACGCAGAACTCGCGGTCGGCGCTGCAGCGACTGCAGCCGGTTCATGTGGTAGGTCACCGTGCAGCGTCCCGTGCGGCGCGTCGGCGAGATGGTAGTTCCAGCTCGCCCACGCGCGCCGGCGCCGCGGGAGCAGCGAGCGGTCGGTGTGCAGCACCGCCTCGTTGCGCTGGTAGGGGATCGCGCCGAGCAGCTCGCGCTCGCGCTCGCTGGGGTCGGCGAGCAGCGCGAGCGCCTGGTCGGAGTGGGTGGCGATCACGACCTGCGTCGAAGCGCTCGGGCTCGCCGCCGCGCGGCTGATCGATCGACGTGATCGGCGTGGCGCGCGACGCTCGGTGACCGGCGCTGCCGAGCCGCAGCCGCTCGCGCCAGGGCGCGTGAGCGCCTCGACGTAGCGCGCGAGCCGCCGCTGATCGTCCGCCAGCGCGGCCGGTCCGCGGAACCCGAGCATGCCGTGGTTGTCGAAGAACTCGACCAGGAAGCGCGCCGGGAAGCGACCACATCTGCGCCGGGTCGGCCGACCACACGGCCGACGGCCTGCGGCACGATCAGCCGCTCGACGAACGCGCGCGAGATAGCGCCTGCTGCTCAAGCCACTCGCCGCAGCGACGGGCTCCTCGTCTCGAGCGCGAGCAGCTCGCGGGCGTCGCGGTTGAAGCGCACGAGGTCGGCGATCATCCGGTGGAACGACGGCGTGATCAGGTGTGCTGCGCCGTGGCGAACAGGCCGTTCGGCGAGGCGCCGTTGTACTCGAAGTCGCCGGCCCCGTCGCTGACGCCGAAGCTCATCGTGCGATGGCTGCGTGGCGACGCCGAGCTCGGCCGAGCAGGCGCTTCGAAGTTCGGGTAGTTGCGGTCGTTGAAGACGATGAAGCCCGTGTCGATGTCGTGGTCCCCCGCGTCGGTCTCGACACGCACCGTGTTGGCGTGCCCGCCGACGCGATCGCCCGCCTCGAACAGCACCATCTCGTGATCTGCGTGCAGCTGGTGGGCGCATACGAGCCCGGACACTCCTGCGCCGATGATCGCGATCCTCATACTTGTGCTTCGCATCACATCACGCTGCGGATCAACGCCCCCACGGATCGGATCGGGATGTTGCCAGGGTCTGGCAGAGACCTCGCGCTAAAGAGGCAGGCCGTCAGATCCCCATTGCGCGCGCGACGATCCTGTCCATCACACGGGTGGGTAGAAGTCGCGTGAGAAAAAGGCGTCCCTTGGCGTCGCGTCCCACCACGTAGCGGGTCTTGGGTCGGCTCGCCGTTAGCGCGTGCGCCACTGCCCGAGCGACCTCCAGGGGCGCCACCCCTGAGCGCTCGGCCTGGGCGATGATCTTGGGTAGGGCCTCGATCCCCGCGCGATACAGCTGCATGGCCTGCGCTGGCATGTTCGCCGTCGCCTGCTCGGCTTCGGCGCGGCCCTTGCCCCAGATCGGTGTGGCCACCGCTCCCGGCTCGACGGCCGCGACCTCGATGCCGAACGGGCGCAACTCCAGTCGCAGCGAGTCGGTGATCGCCTCGAGCGCGTACTTCGACGCGCTGTAAGGCCCAAGGAACGGGCTGGCGAGGCGACCCCCGATCGAGGTCATGTTGACGATTCGCCCCCGTGCCCTGCGCAGCGTGGGCAGCGCCGCCTGGGTGACGGCGACCTGGCCGATGAAGTTGACCTCGAGCTGGCGGCGCCAATCGTCGAGCGTCACGAACTCGAGCGGTCCGGCAACCGCGATGCCGGCGTTGTTGACGAGTCCGGCAAGACCGGCCGGTGCGGCCTGCTCGACGCTGCCCATCGCGGCGGCGATCGACTGGCTGTCGGTGACGTCGAGCATCAGCGCCTGCGTGCGCCCCGATCCAGTTTCGCGCAGCGAGTCTGCGTCTGACTGCTTGCGCACGCCCGCGAACACCGTGAAGCCCAGGCTGTCCAGATGCTCGGCACAGGCCCGCCCTATGCCCGTTGACGCGCCGGTGATCAAGACCGCGCCTCGGTTCGGGTTGTCCGGCATGGCCGCGCGATCCTAACAGCGCGCGGCTGGCACGCTCAGCGGTGGCTGGGCAGGCCGAGCACGTGCTGGGCGATGAAGTTGAGCGCGAGCTCCTGGGAGATGGGGGCTGAGCGAGCGGCCCTGGCGTCGAGGAACAGGTCGATCATGCCCTCGCGCTCGTCCCAAGCCTGGGCGCCGAGTGTTTGCATCGCGTGGTCGGCGGCGTCGAACAGCAGGTCGGCGCCAAGCAGCTTTGCCATGTTGGCCTGGCCGGCGATCGCCATTGTGTCGGCGCCCGCGTCGAACTGGTGGGCTGCCCGGTAGACGAGCAGTTGGGTCGCCTCGATGCGCGCGTGCAGGTAGGCGAGCGGATGCCCGATCGCCTGCTCGGCGCCGATCGGAAGCTTGCCGAAAATCGTCCGCTCGCCGGCGCGCGCGAGTGCGCGCGAGACGCAGTAGCGGGCGCTGCCGATCGTCAGTCCCGCGGTCAGGAGACGCTCGATGTGGGTGAACGGCCACAGCACGAGCAGTCCCTGCCCCTCGGCTCCGACGAGCTCATCGAGCGGAACCTCGACGTCATTGAAGGTCAGCTGGAACTGACGCGCGCCCTCGCGCCAGCGCATGGGCAGCTCCTCGCGCTCGATGCCGGGCGAGTCCGGGTCGACGAACACGGTCGTGAACTGCGGGGGCGTGCCCTCCTCGTGGGGTGCGCGCCCGAACACGAGCACGCGCTCGGCGAGGTCGGTCCCCGAGGTGACGGCCTTCAGGCCATTGACCACAAAGCGGTCGCCCTCGCGGCGCACGGTGGTCTTGCTGCGAAACACGTTGTGGCCGCACTGCGGCTCGGTCACCGCCAGGGCCAGGAAGGTCTCCCCCGAGGCGATTCGCTCGAGCCAGCGCTCGCGCGTGTGCTCGGGGCCGACCTCTGCGATCGCGTGGCCGATCGCGCCGGTGAGGACGGGCATCCACAGGATCAGGTTGCGCGCGGCGAGCGCCTCCATGATGAGCACATAGGCGAGCAGTCCGCCCTCGCGGCCGCCGTGTGCGCTCGGAACGAGCAGGCCGGCCCAGCCACGCTCGCAGATCTCGCTCCATAGCTCGGGATACAGCTCGCCATGCTCGAAGGGGTACAGGCGCACCTCTCGGTGGCGCTGCGCAAAGCGCTCGGCGAGCTCCTGCGCCTGCGCCTGGATCTCGGCAAGAGCGGGCGGCAGGTCAAAGGGCGCTGACTGCGTGGCGAGTGTGCTGGCTTGCATGTTGGCTCCTGTCGCTCTTGCCGGTGTTCTCGTTGTCGGCGTGTTCTCGCGTCGCCCCGCGGATGGAGCGATCGTCCGTTACGCTATAGAGTATTCCTCTAGAGTGCTACTCTGTCAAGTCAGTGGGAGCCAACGAGATGGTCAGTGGGGTGACAATGGACACGCGCAGCCGCATCCTCGAAGCCGCGCTCGCCTGCTTTTTGGAGTCGGGCTACGAGCAGACGACGATCGCGCGGATCCGCCAGCGAAGCGGCGTGTCAAACGGCGCTCTGTTTCACCACTTCCCCACCAAGGAGGCGATTGCCGACGCGCTGCACGTCGACGCGATCGCGTCCTTCCAGCAGGGCTTGTGGGAGTTGCTGGAACTCCGGCCGCGCTCGCTGCGCGCGGCGGTCGCCGGCACGATCTCCCACCAGCTGCGCTGGATCGAGGACAACGAGGACCGCGCACGATTTCTGTACATGCGCGGACACCTCGACTGGGACTCGCCCGCCGGTGCCCAGATCCAGGAGCTCAACCGCACCCTCGCGCAGGCCTACCGCGACTGGATGGCCCCGCTGCTGCAGAGCGGGCAGATCCGCCCGATCTCGATGCTGATGCTCAATGCGATCGTGTCCGGCCCGGTTCACGCGATTGCCCGACGATCGCTGGCGGGGCACCTGAGCTCCCCCCTGCGCGCATACGAGGACGAGCTCGCAGACGCCGCCTGCGCGGCGCTCGGCGGCACCCCCGCGAGCACGCGGCGCCGTCCGCGCGAGCTCGCGCGGACAGGCCACATCCGCCTGCAGCTGATCTCCGAGGACGGCAGCGTGATCGCCGACGGCGAGGCCACCGCGCAGTTGTTGCCCACGCACGCGGGGAGCGCGGCATGACCGCGATCAAGCGCGGCCCCTACGCCGACGCCGTCGCCGCGCTGGCCTAGCGGCGCGCCTGGGCGAACGTCACCAGCCGCCTGTCCTGCTCGTCCCACAGCTTGAGCGACACCGCGCGCACGCCGTCCCACAGCGACAGCGTCGGCACGTCGTGGAAGATCGCGTTCTCGTCGTGCGCCCGCTGCAGGTTGTAGTTGGGGATGCGGGCGCTGAGGTGATGCACGTGGTGAAAGCCGATGTTGCCGGTGGCGAACTGGAGTAGCTTGGGCAGCTTCAGATATGAGCTGCCGCGCAGCGCAGCATCGGCGTAGCTCCACTCGCCTGCGCTCTCCCAGTAGGCGTCCTCGAACTGATGCTGGACGTAGAACAGCCAGATCCCGACCGACCCCGCCAGCAGCGCCGGCGGCCCGGCCACGAGCAGATAGTCGCGCCAGCCGATCAGCCAGCACAGCCCGCCCACCAGCACCGCGAGCGCGGCATTGGTGGCGATCACGCTGTTTCGCATCCGCGGGCGCGCGCCCTTGGCGACGATCCGCGGGCCGATGATCATCGCGGCGATCGGCCCGAGGCCGAACATCACGAGCGGATTGCGCAGCAGCCGATAGCCCAGCCGGCCCCGCCGGTCCAGGGCGTGATATTCGGCGATCGTGAGCGTGCGTACGTCGCCCACCCCGCGGCGCTCGAGGTCCCCCGAGGTGGCGTGGTGGACGGCATGGTCGTGGCGCCAGCGCAGGAAGGGCATATAGAGAAACAGGCCGAGCACCGTCCCCAGCCACCGGTTCGCGCGCCGGGATCGCAGGAACGAGCCGTGCGAGCAGTCGTGAAAGACGATGAAGGTCCGCACCAAGAGCGCCGCCGTCGGGAATGCGAGGGCGATCACCAGCAGCGCAGAGACGTCCAGCGCCAGGTACATCGCGACCGACAGCGCCAGATAGGCCACCACCGATGTTGCGAGGTCCAGGAGCGCCCGGCCGGTGTGTGGCTGGGCATATCGCGCCAGCGTCGCCTGCAAGGATGCCCCATCGGACCCGCCCGACGCGATCTTCGAGTCGGCGCTGCTGTGCGGCGGTCCGCAGGCCTTAGCGCCCACGCTGTCGGGGAGTGTGTCTGTGGGGATCATCGGACCCTTTCTCTGGTTGCGCGTAGCAGTTCCTGCGACCGGACGCGCCCCCCGACGCGACCGCCAGCATACGCAGGCGTCCTACACGAATGCGCTATTTGAGTATGACGTGTCCGCGCCGACCGCGAGCAGCGATCTCAGACGCCTGGTCGACGCCGGCTTGATCATCCAGAAAGGAAGGGGACGGGCCACGCGATACGCGGCCGGCGACGGCCTGCGCGGCGATGTCAGCCTGCATCTGAATCCCGCAATATAGGTGGCCTCGCTCGACACCGCGCTCAGATGAAGCCGTTGTTCAGTTCGAGGAGTATCGTGGCCTCAACGACGAGGGGAGAGAACAGATGTATGACTACGTGATCGTGGGCGCAGGCTCGGCGGGATGCGTGCTCGCCAACCGTCTCAGCGAGGACCCCGACGTGAGTGTGCTGCTGCTCGAGGCGGGGCCGCCGGACACGAATCAGAACATCCACGTGCCGCTCGGCTATCTGCAGCTTCCGCGCACGGAGATCGACTGGGACTACTACACGGCGCCCGAGCCGCAATGCAACAGCAGGCGCATCCCGCTGCCGCGCGGCAGGGTGCTGGGCGGCTCATCCTCGATCAACGCGATGGTCTACATCCGCGGCAACCGCCGCGACTACGACGAATGGGGCGTGCCGGGCTGGTCGGCTGCCGACCTGATGCCCTACTTCCTGAAGGCCGAGGACAACGAGCGCGGCGCCTCGCGCTGGCACGGAGCGGGCGGCCCGCTGCCGGTCAGCGAGGGACGCTCGCGCAACGTTATGGCGAGTGCATTCGTCGAGGCCGGGGTGCAGGCGGGGCTCGCCCGCAACGAGGACTTCAACGGCGACGAGCAGGACGGGGTGGGTCTCTACCAGGTGACGATGCGCGGCGGCATGCGCGCCAGCTGCGCGGTGGCCTACCTGCACCCGGTGAGCGAGCGGGCGAACCTGACAGTGATGCCCTACATGCTCGTCCAGCGCGTGCTGTTTGAGGGCACGCGCGCGGTCGGCGTGGAGGCCAGCCAGCTCGGTCAGCCCCAGCAGCTGCGCGCCGAGCGCGAAGTGATCCTGTGCGGTGGCGCCTACAACTCGCCCCAGCTGTTGATGCTCTCGGGGGTCGGCCCGGCCGAGCACCTGACGATGCGCGAAATCGAGGTGCTGCTCGACCAGCCCGCCGTGGGGGAGAACCTGTCCGACCACGCGGGCGCGTACGCCGTGTGGACGACGCCCGAGGAGCAGAGCCTGCTGCTGTCGTTGGAGCCGGCCGCACTGCAGGAGTACGAAGCCACGCAGACCGGTCCGTTCGCCTCCAACTTCGCCGAGTCCGGCGGCTTCGCCCGCGTTGGAACGGATGCTCAGGCGCCCGACATTCAGTTCCACTTCGTGCCGTTGCAGCTGATCGACGAGGGCATGACCGACCCCGAAGCCCACGGCGTGCTGGTCTCGCCGTGCCTGCTCACGCCGCACAGCCGCGGCAACGTGCGCCTTGGGTCCAAGGACCCCAGCGCCAAGCCGATCGTCCACCACGCCTTCTACACCGCCGGCGACGACATGCAGCGCATGATCGAGGGAATGCGCCTGACGCTGGAGATCTGCGCGCAGCCGGCCCTGGCGCCGTACTGTGCGCAGCCGTGCATCGGCGCCACGGACGACAGCGACGACGCGCTGCGCGATCTGATCGCCCGCACGACCTACTCCGTGTATCACCCCGTGGGCACCTGCCGCATGGGCACAGACACCCGAGCCGTTGTCGACGCCGAGCTGCGCGTCAACGGCCTCGAGGGACTGCGCGTCGTAGATGCGTCCGTGATGCCGGTGGTCCCGCGCGGCAACACCAACGCCCCCACGATCGCCGTGGCCGAGCGCGCCGCCGACCTGATCCGCCACGGCCAGGCGCTGGCACAGCCGAGCGCGGAGTTGACCGCGGCCTGAGCAGCCGCCGCGGCGCCGTTGCGGCGTGGGCCGCCACTGCGAGCATGCGACGCGCGGCCGGGGTGTCCTACGCTGGGACCAGATGGACCCGCTCCCGATGGCGCCGAGCTGTGCCCTGGACGAGGCCGGGCTGCGCCGGCAGCTCGAGCGCTACCGGCAGGTCGGGCGTGGTGGGCGCCTGGTCGATCGCACTCGGCGGTGTCTGGTGGTCGAGCTCGACGATCGGGTGGATTTCGCGCTTGTCGAGGAGGCGATCGCGACCGAGCGGGAGTGCTGTCCGTTCTTCGCGCTGGATTGGAGGCCCGCCGCCCGGCGACTGACGATCTCTGTATCGCAGGTGCAGGACGAGCCGGCGCTCGATGCGATCGCGTTTGCGCTCGACCTGCCCCTCGCCAGCACATGAGGATGTTCTCATCGACGTCTTGGTCGATCTTTAGAGGTTGCGATGATGCTTTGCGCAATGGGCCCCCGGCGAAGCGCTGCGCGTCGGCGGACGATCATGCGCAGGCGGGCAGTGGCGCTGGCGGTGCCGATCGCGTTGGTCGCCGCAGTGGCGATTGCCACCGGCCAGGGCGGCAAGTCCAGCCCGACGGGCAGCGCCGCTCGCGCACGCGCGGGGGTGCTTGCGCTGCGCGCTCGACAAGCGCCCAGCGCAAACCTGCGACCAGGATCGGACCCGGCGGTCCTGCCGGGTCCCGTGTTGATCGCCGATCGCGACAACAACCGCCTGTTGGAGGTCAGCCCGCAAGGACGGGTGCTGTGGCGCTTTCCCACGCCTGGAGATCTCGCCCCGGGGCAGACGTTCCTACTGCCCGACGACGCGTTCTTCTCACCGGACGGACGGCAGGTGGTGGTAACCCAGGAGGACGACTTCGCGATCAGCGTGATCGACCGCGCGAGCGACCGCATCGTCTACCGCTACGGCCACCCCGGGGTGCCCGGCTCAGAACCGGACTACGTGCACAACCCCGACGACGCCATGCTGATGCCCTCGGGCGAGCTGCTCTCGGCGGACATCAAGAACTGCCGCGTGCTGGTGATCCGCCCGCCGGCGCACGTGCCGCTGCGTCAGCTCGGGGTGACGGGCGACTGCGAACACCGAACCGGGCGTGTCGTTCGGCAGCCCCAACGGCGCGTTCCCGATGGCCAACGGCGATACGGCCATCACCGAGATCAACGGCGATTGGCTGGACGTGGTCGCCCCGGGCGCAAGGCCGGTGTCGGCGACGCACCCGCCGGGGTTCACGTATCCGTCTGACACCAACGAGGTCCGTCCCGGGCTGTTCCTGTCGGCCGACTACACCCAACCGGGCGCGCTGGAGACGTTCACGCCCGACGGCCAGCTGCGCTGGCGCTATGAACCGACGGGCGCCGAGGCGCTGGATCAGCCATCGCTGGCGTTGCCGCTGCCCAACGGGGACATCCTGGCCAACGACGACAAGAACGACCGCGTGATCGTCGTCGACCCGCACACCAACAGGGTCGTATGGCAATACGGTCACACCCACGTGCCGGGCGCGGGCGAAGGGTTCTTGAGCAACCCCGACGGCGTAGACCTCGCGCCCCCGTACTCGCTCGCACATCGGTTCGCGGCCGCTCAGCGCGCACCTTGAGCGGGCGTCAATTCGAGCACCGAGGCCACGGGACCGCCCATGCTCAGCCCGCCGGCCAGCCATATCCGTTGGCCGAGTGTGATTGCGCCAGCGTCGGAGAGCGGCTGCGGCAGGCGCCCGACGCGCACGCAGCGGCCGCTGGCCGCGTCGATCGCGACGATTGCAGCGGTCTGCGATTGCGCCGCCGCGCCTCGGCCTCCCAGGACATACACATACGAGCCGAGCGCGACCGCTGAGGCGTGCGTGATCGCAGCCGGCAGCTCACCGATGTGTCGCAGCTGGCCGGTCGCGGGGTCGAAGCTCAGGATCGCGCTGCTCGCGGCTTCGCCCTGTGAGCCGCCGGCGATCACCAGCCGCCCGCCGCTGGCCGCGACAGCGGCGTAGCGCAGGCCGTGGGGCAGGCGGGCGACGACTCGGCTCGGTGTGCCGGGGCGCCATGCGACGATCGTGTTCGAGAGCCTGCTGCCCGTCGTAGCCGCCGACCACGTAAGCCGTGCCCGCGATCGCCGCGACGGCGGCGTCGGAAGTTGCGGTCGGCAGGCTGCCGGCCGGCGCGACGCTGTTGGTCGCGGGGTCGTAGGAGAGGATGTGACTGTAGGAGCTGACCTGCCCGCCGCCGAACACGTACACGCGCCCGCCGAGCAGCGCGCCCTGCGCGTCGTGCTGGGCTTCCGCCAGCTGCGGGCCGGCCGTGACGCCGCTCGCGTCGAGCACGCTGACGGACGCGGTGGATGTGTCGGCGCTGTCCAGGCCGCCCAGCAGGACCGCCCGGTCAGATCCGAGGGGCGCGGCGGCGGCGTCCTGCAACGCGACCGGCAGCGAGAAGGGCAGGCGTCTGACCGCCAAGCGCCGAGGCGAGCCCGGGCGGGCGCCTGACGATGCGCCTGCGGCGCGCTTGCCGGACGAGCGCGATGGCGCGGTTGGCCCGGACGAGCCGGGCAGGCTGACCCATGACGATCAGCGCGAGGAGCGCGGCGAGCGCCGCTAGCGCAAGCAGGCGCCGTCGCCGCACGATGCGAGCGCGTCTGGCAGCCCGACCCCCGGGCGGCCCAGGTCCATCTCGCCTCCCCGCATCGCCGGCCGGCATCTTCGAGAAGGTACATGTCGCTGGTCGCGCCTGGCCCGATATACATGGGTGTGGTGTACGAGATACCGCTTTTTGCGGTACTCTGTACAGACCTATGCCAGGGCGAGTCTAAGTGAGCTGCTCGATCTAGCGCAGGACCAGCATGGGTATCTGCGGGTTGGAGACGTGCGCGAGGCGGGTTTTGACCCGAAGCGCCTGGTGGACTACGAGCGACGCGGCGTAGCCGAGCGTGTGGCCTATGGGGTCTACCGGATGAACGCGATCCCTGTGGATGAGCTCGAGGAGTACATGCGCGCTGCGCTCTGGCCGATGGGCGTCGGCGTCCTCTCACACGAGACAGCACTCGACCTGTATGAGCTGTGCGACATCAACCCAGCATGCATCGACGTGACGGTGCCGCGACGCTATCGCACCCACCGACCGGTGCCGGAGCTCTACCGGATGCATCATCGCGAACTGGCAAGCGAGCAGATCGGACGGCTGCGGGGACTGCCGATCGTGACACCGCTTAGAGCGATTCTCGACGGCATCTATTCCAATGTGCGCGGCGAGCTGATCGAACAGGCCATCCAGACCGCCACGCAACAGAGCCTTATCTCCCCCAAAGCCGCCGCCCGCGCGCGAGACGCGCATGCTGCAAATCTCGCGGGAGCCACTCGTGAGCGATAGACGGTACGAGAGTCCCCCGAGGAATCGGCGGGCGTTGGAGCAACGCCTACGCAACGTCATCGCGGACACGCAGCTTCAGCAGCGCGCACGCCGACAGCTCGGCTATGTAGCACTCGCCGCCGCACTAATGCACCACGCGCGTGATTGGCGCGACGAGCCCCTGTTCCTGATCAAGGGCGGGGTGGCGGTCGAGTTGCTTCTCGGACTCCGGGCGCGCGCGACGAAGGACCTCGATGCCACCGCACGTCTGGCTGGCGAGGAAGATCGGCCCGCGACTGCGTGCAGCGCTGGCTCACGGATGGGAGGGATTCACCTTCAGGCTGACCGCGCTCGAGCAGGTTCGTGACACCGCCGCTCTACGCGGCGATGTCAAGGTCAGCTACCAGGGTGACCCGTGGAGCACTGTCCAGTTCGAGGTCTCACCCGCCGAGGGCGTCTCCGGCCATCAGATCCACTGGACGGCCAACACGTTCGTCGACCCCGAGCACCTTGGCCTGTGCTCCCCTGGCGAGCTGCCTCTCGTCACGATTGCCTACCTCATCGCACAGAAGCTGCACGCCTGCACCGACCACACTGACCCTGGAACGCCCGAACGATCGCTACCCGTGACCTGATCGACCTGATCCTTGTTGATCGGCTCGTGCGCGACGAGGAGCGCGTCGGTGTGCGAGAGGCTTGCATGGAGATCTTTCGGCTGCGAGCCAAGCACGCCTGGCCGCCGAGCATCACAGTCCCCCCCGCGTGGCCAGACGGCTACCGATCACTCGCCGAGCAGCTCGACTTCGCTCCGGCCGACGTCCACCAGGCAGCGACGGACGTCCAGGCAATCGTCGCGCGGATCGACGCGGCTCACCCGACAGTTTGACCGGGGGCGGTGCGCCTCTACGTGCATCTAGCGCTCCTAGACTCGAACAGGCCCCAAGCATCCGACCTGCAGTACGTCAAAGGAGGAGCGCGATGTCCACTTCGCCAGCCGATTTCAACGCTCAGATCATCGACGAGTTCCGTGCCAACGAAGGCCGCGTCAGCGGCATGTTCGAGCGGATGCCGCTGCTTTTGCTGCATCACACCGGGGCGAGGTCTGGCACGGCGCGCGTCAACCCGCTCGCCTACCAGGACGACGACGGGCGCTATGTGATCTTCGCGTCCAAGGGTGGCGCGCCGACAAATCCCGACTGGTACCACAACCTTAAGGCCCATCCCACCGTGACGATTGAGGTGGGGACGGACATGATCGACGTGGTCGCCAGCGAGGCGACCGGCGAGGAGCGCGAGCGCCTGTTTCGCACGCAGGCCGAGCGCATGCCGCAGTTCGCCGAATACGAGCAGAAGACCGACCGCACGATCCCGGTGATCGTCCTTACGCCCACGCAGTAGCGGCGTGAGCGACGCTCGCGAAGAGCGCCGAGCCTGACGACCGCACCGAGGGCAGCTCAGCTCCCGCAGCGATCAAGCGGTGGGCGCCGATGTGGTCCCCGGCGCCCGACGATCAGGTGCAGGCCTTCAGCGCCTGCCTGTGGTCGTGCGCCGGCTAGATCCCCTGTCCGTAGTTGCTGCAGGTCGCTTTGAACGACGGGTTGGGGCTCGCGCTGAGCTGGTTGATCACGTTCTGCAGCGAGGGCGAGTCGTCGAACATGCCGATGTGAGCGACTGGGTCGCTCGGGCACTGGCTCTGGATGGTGATGTCGGTCACGTTTGAGCCGCTCAGGAACGCGTGGCTGTAGGGCGTAACGACCTCGTCGTGTTCGGTCTCGACCACGACGTAACGGACGCTTGCCGCGAGCGGTTCCCCGGAGCCGAACAGCTTCTTGATGAACGCCGAGTTTTCCTCCTGTTCGGGAAGCGACGGAGCCCCCAGGAATTCGAGGAGGCCCGACACGATTTCTGACGCGAATGGGAACACTTCGACGAACTTGGTCGAGCCCGTCGAGCGTCGTGCCGTGGTTGCTCGGGGCGAGCCCGATCAGCTCGTTGACCTTGGCGGCGCCGCCCAGGTACTTGATGTAGTAGTTGGGCATCATGCCGCCCTGGGAGTGGCCCACCAGATCGACCTTCGACGCTTTGGTCTTGGACAGCACAGTGTTGACGAACGACGACAGTTCTTCTGCTGACTTTTCGATGTGGCCGAGGCCGTCGATGCGAGGCCCGATGAAGGGCCACACTTCCAGCGAGGCCAGCGTGGCGCCGTAGTTGAAGGCATACACGCAATAGCCTTCGTTGGCCAGCAGCGGTGCGAGCGTCACCCAGTTGGATCCCTCGTCGGCGAGCGTGGCGTGGACGAGCACCACCGGGTACGGATGCGCAGAGCTCGGCTTGCAGTTGTTGTTTGCCCCCACCACCGATTCCGGTTCCCACGTCTCGTTCCAGATGGCATCCCCGAGTGCGCTGCTGCCATAGGGAACGGAGTATTTGGCGCTTGCCGTCGCCGGTGCCACTACCGCCATCGCAACAGCGGCGAGCACGGCGACAAGCGTCGCTTTGACCGTCAGCATTGAATCCCCTCTCTGTAATTCCCTGATCGCTGGAAGCCGTCAGCGACCGACCGTTCCAGCCATCCTTGGCCGGCTGGCCAAACGTATAGGCAGGCGCGAGGGCGAGTCAAGCTGCGTTGTCGGGCAACCCCCAAACCTGGCCCGGGTACTCACCCATGACAGAAACATCGCCGCCCGACGGGCATGGCCCGCCGGGCGGCGGGGCGGCGGGGCTCAGCCGACGATGAAACCGGTGCCCTTGACCGCGCTCAGGACCGCGCTGGCGGGCAGCGGCGTGTCGAACGGGCCGTTGGGTGCGATGTCTTCGCCGGCCGGTTCGTTGAGCAGCCCGATCACGCTCGCGTGACGTGCCTCGATGGTGAGGATCGACAGGGCGGCCTTGACGTACTTGGGGCTGGTGATGTTGAGCGCCTGGCCGGAGTAGGCGTGCACGCCAGTGTTCTCGAGCACCTGTGCGGTCTTCATGAACATTTCCGCATTGGTGTTGGTGCCTTGGAAGTTGAACTTCGGTTCGGCGGCGGCCTTGGAGCCGAGCGCCGACTTGAGAAACGCGACGTGCGCGTTCTCGTCCTTGGTGACGACCTTCAGGAACGCCGCGGCCTGCGAGCTCAGGGGCAGGTTGGCCGCAGTGGCGCCGTTGTAGAAGGCCGCCTCGAGGTACTCCAGCGTGAGGGCGTAGTTGAGGATGCCGATGTCGCCCTTGCCAAACGACGCGGGAGGACGCCCGCCGCCGGCGGCGAACGCGCTGGGCGCGAGCGCCGAGAGGATCGCGCCGCCGCTCATCGTGGCGCCCGTCGGCAAGGCCCGCCTTCTTCAGGAAGCTCAGGCGCGTGTCACCTGACACCTCGTGCGCCGCTTCACGGATCGCGCCGTCGACGTCGACGTCGGCGAGATTGATCTCATAGCTCATCTGCTGCTCCTTGTGATTTCCAGATTGCGCCCGTCGGAAGGACTGATTTCCGATCGAACCGTTGCCCCCGTTTACGCGGTCGGCGCGCTGACGGATCAGGGCGTCAGCTGCGAACGGCTCGCAGTTGGGCGCAGCATGGTCAGCCCGTCATCGCCTGCCAACAGCATGCCTTCGTGCAGGCTTGATACCTCACTCATGCGCTCGAGCGTCTGTGCGCCGCTGAGGGTGCCGACGATGTAAGGACACAGCGTGACCACCGGTTGGCCGGCGAAGCAGTCGGTCCATGCACGCTCGAACGGGAGCACGTTGTTGTATTCCTCGTCATTCGGCCCGACGGCGAAGCGCGAATACCACAGGGCGGTGAAGCCTTTTGACAGCGATCGCTCGAGCGCCTCCTGCCAGGGCTGTGGCGAGCTCTCGGGGGGCTCGTCGGGGTCGAACTCCACGATCGCCATTTGCTCACGGGCTTCCAGTCCGTCGACGTCCAGGCCGGCGCCTGCAAGGCGCTCGCGCTCTTTGGCGCCGTCGCCCTGAACAGTCCTGTGAACGAGAAAGCCCTGACGCTTGGCGCCCAGTGCGTAAAAGGAGGCGAGTACGGGGAAGAGCTCAGGACTCGCTGCGCAGAAGGACGGCGAGGGATGGGGACAGGCGCCGTCCTCGATCGATGGGGAGAGTGTGAGCTCTATGGGCTACTGGCAGGGTAGTTGAAGGTGGACAACAGTACCCCGGGCTGGTTGTGCGGTCAAGCACAGCGTGCCGCCGCCCTGCTGCGCGCGCTCGCGCATCAGCATGAGCCCGAGATGGCCGGACTCGGGACCGGCGGCCTCCTCCACCAGAAAGCCCTGCCCGTCGTCGTTGATGACGAGCGTCAGCCGCTCGTCCTCGACTGTCAGCTCCACGTTCACGGCGCATGCTCCAGCGTGCTTTTCGACGTTGGTCAGCGCCTCGGTGAGAACGCGCATCAGCGCTGCATAGGACTCGGGAGTGACCTGGACGTGATCGGCGTCCTCGCGCAGCCTCAAGGTCATGCCACGACTTTCGAACTGGTCGCAGACCTCGCGGATGGCCTCGCCCAGGCCGCCCAGCGGGACCGGCGCGACGAGCTCCTTGAGCCGTTCGCGCACAGTGGTGTGCGCCGAGGAGACCGCGTCGCGCAGCCGCGCGAAAGCGGCCTGAGCGACGTCGGGCTCGGGGGCGCCTTCTAGCAGCGTGATTTCGCGCGCGGCAAGCGCAAGATCCTGTGCGAGCCCGTCGTGTACGAGCGCCGCCAGGGCGGGCGCGCTCGCGCTCGAGCTCGGTCTGCTCGAGCACCTGGCGCAGGCCAGCGGTGGTGATGCCGGCCGTGAGCAGGTCGCCGATCAGCGCCAGGACGGCCGCCTCGGTTGGTTCGAGCGAGATCCGCAGGCGCGAGGCGGCGAGGACCACGCCCACGATGCGCCGATTGGAGTGCAGCGGCAGCACCAGCCAGGAGGTGGCTGTCGGCTGGAAGGGGTTGGCGACGAGCCAACTGCCCTCCTCGTGGAAGACGAGCGGCGCGCCGCCGGCCACGGCAAGGCGCCAGGACTCCTCGTCGAACACCACCTCGGGGGCGGCCTGGAGCTCCGAGCCGCCGCCCGCGGCGATGACGTGCCGATGCAACAGCGGACGCCCGTGCTCATCGGGCAGGTACAGGGTGGCGACCTCCATGTGCAGCGCGTCGCGCATCTCCGCAAGGCCCTGTTCGGCGAGATCTTGAAGCGATGATGCCGACACCAGCGCGGCGGCCACGCGCCCGATTGCGCCGAGCCCCGCCGCCACGTCGGGCGCCAGGCGCCCGCTCAGGCCGTCGGGCGGGATGGAGCCGTGCGGGCCCGCGCTCATGGTCGCCTGCCAGCATACTGCCCGACCATGGCCCAAGCAGATCGCCAGGTCAGGGTGCTCGTCGCAGACGACCACCGCCTGATGCGCGAGGGCACCGCGGCGCTGCTGCGCGCCGACCCGCGCATCGAGGTCGTGGGCATGGCCTCCAACGGCAAGGAGGCGCTCGCGCTCGCGGACAGCCGTGCTCCGAACGTGGTGTTGCTCGACTTGGAGATGCCGTTGCTCGGTGGGATCGAGGCCTGCGCGACGATCCGCGGCAGACATCCTGACATCGAGGTGCTCATCCTCACCGTGTCAGAGAATGAGCCGGACGTGTGGGCGGCGCTGCGCATGGGCGCCGCTGGCTACCTGCTCAAGGACATGCCCCCGTCCGAGCTCATCGAAGCGGTGCTGGACGCGGGACGCGGCGATCCCCACATCGCCCAGCGCATGGCCGGGCGGATGCTGCGCGAGTTCGTGGGCGGCGTGCGTTCGGCCGGCGACCCGTTGCTGGAGCTCAGCCCACGCGAGCGAGAGGTCCTCGCGCTGTTGGCCGACGGTATGCGCAACCGCGAGATCGCGCAGCGCCTGTTCGTCTCTGAGACTACGGTCAAGACCCACGTGCGACACATCCTCGAGAAGCTGCACGTGCGTAACCGCGCGGAGGCGGCAGCGTTCGCCGCTCGTCATCTGGCCCAGTAGCCCACATAGACAGAGCGTCATCGCTGTGTGCCAGCCGGCGTGTGCGCGCCACCGGTCTCACGAGGTCGCACCGGCGACCCCCACCAGCTCGCGGCGCAGCCTTGCGTGCCCGAGCCGGATCCTGCCCTTGACAGTGCCGATCGAGCGCCCCACGACCTCTGCGGTCTCGTGGTTGGTCAGTCCCCGAAAGTGGCACAGGACCAGAGCCTCGCGCTGGGCGGCCGGCAGCCGCAGTAGAGCCCCATGGACCGCGTGCTTGCGCTCGCGGCGTTCGGCCTCCACCTCGGTGAGCAGCGGACCGGCGAGCAGATCCTCCAGGCCGTCGAGCACCGTCTCGCCGCGTTCTGTGCGTGCGCGGCGACGACTGTTGTCGATCGCCCGGTTGTGGACGATCGTGAGAATCCAGCTGCGCGCGTTGCCACGATCGCTGGTGTACGTGCCGGCGCAGCGCCACACCGCAAGAAACGCCTCCTGCACGACCTCCTCGGCGATGCAGTGTCGCCCGCACAGGCGCTGGGCGATCGCGTGCGCCTGGCGGCGATAGCGCTTGTAGATCAGCTCGTATGCGTGTGTGTCGCCGCGCCCGATGCGCGTCAGCAGAGCCGCGTCTGTCGGCTCGGTGGAGATGCAGACTCCTGGCATGGTCGCCAGCCTGCAGCAGCACCACGCATCGCACATCCTCACAAAGGATGATTCCTACACACCAAACGGACGATCGGTGATCCACGTTGCGCGGTCGCACGTATAGCCAGGTCAGCAACACATCCGCAGAGCTGTCTTTTTAGCGATCTACCAACGTGGAGGGCGATCGGTGAGCGACCGGGAGATCGGGAACGTGGCAAACCATGAGGGCGCTTGCGCGACCGGCACACGGGCGCCCGTGCCCGGGCTGGCCGTCAGGGACCTGCGCTCGGCGATCGGCCTGATGCGCGAACGGGGCCTGCGCGTGTCGGCTGCGCGCCGGCTGGTCGTGGAGGCGCTGCTGGCCGCCGACGGACCGATGTCTGCCGAACAGATCTCTGAAGGCATCGGCGGCCGCGTGCCGTCATCGGACATCGCTTCGGTCTATCGCAACCTGCAGGCGTTCGAGGACATCGGTCTCGTTCGACACGTCCATCTCGGGCACGGTCCCGGGCCTGCACGCGCTGGCGGTGACAGGCGAGCGGGAGTACCTCACGTGCGAGCGCTGCGCCGACTATCGGGCGGTGGCGCCGCGGGAGCTCGACGCGGTGCGCGAGCTGATCGAGCGACCAGCTTCGGCTACCGTGCGAGCTTCACTCACTTTCCGATCGTCGGCCTGTGTCCAGCTGCGCTGCGGCGTCGGCCATAGCGATGACGGGCACAGCCGGTGAGCCCAAGGAGCGCGAGCCTGGCCCGCCGGCGCCGCTGCCAACCACAATGCTGAAGGAGGCGGTCGATGACAACACCCCGCCGCCCTAGCGGCCGTGAACCGAGCGACACGATCCGCTTGGAATCCTTGGGTAGCGGCGTGGTGGCAGGGCGCTCAGCCCCGAGCGCCGTCGTGCGGGTGCGATGTTCGCGAGCATCGCGGCGCTGCACGTCGTCGGCTTCGGCGTGTTCATCGCCTTCGTCGTGCCCGTCGCACTACAAGGGCCTCGGCATCGGCGTCGCGGGCCTGGCCTACACGCTGGGCCTGCGCCACGCCTTCGACGCCGATCACATCTCGGCGATCGACAACACCACGCGCAAGCTGATGAGCGAAGGCAAGCGGCCGCTCAGCATCGGCTACTGGTTCTCGCTCGGGCACTCGACGATCGTCGTCGCGATCGGGGTGGGCATCGTCGTCGCCGAGAAGGCGGTCTACGGCGCGGTCTCCACAGCAACTCCGCGCTCGAGCAGTTCGGCGGCATCTTCGGCACGATCGTCTCCGCGACGTTCCTCTACCTGATCGCGCTGCTCAACGTCGTCATCCTGCCGGGCATCATCCGCGTGTTCCGCTCGATGCGCCAGGGCCACTACGACGAGGCCGAGCTCGAGCGCCAGCTCAACAACCGCGGCCTCATGTCCCGCTTCTTCGGCAGGTGGATGAAGACGATCACCAAGGAGTGGCAGATGTACCCGGTCGGGGTCGTCTTCGGCATGGGCTTCGACACCGCGACCGAGGTCGCGCTGCTGGCGACGACCGCGCTGCTGGCCTCGCAGCACCTGCCCTTCTACTCGATCATGTGCCTGCCGATCCTGTTCACCGCGGGCATGGCCTGATGGACACGATCGACGGCATCTTCATGAACTTCGCCTACTCGTGGGCCTTCTTCAACCCCGTCCGCAAGGTCTACTACAACCTCGCGATCACGGGCCTGTCGGTGTCCATCTGCTTCTTCATCGGCACCATCGAGGTGCTCGGCCTGCTGCCGAGGAGCTCGGCGGGCTGCACGGCGGCTTCTGGAACTTCATGGCCGAACTTCAACATCAACAAGGCCGGCTTCGTGATCGTCGGCATGTTCGTCGTCTGCTGGGCGGGCGCGCTGGCGTTCTGGAACTTCGGCCGCGTCGAGGAGAAGTGGGGCGCACGCCTGAAGGAACGCGACGTGCTCGCCGATTCACGTATTGGCTCTCCCTGAACACCGCCGCGCTGCGGCTATGATCCGCGCGGGCGGCAGCGATGCGTGAGCATGCCAATCTGACGAGGTCCGCGGGCGCACCCAGCGCGCCGGCCAAGGCGTCCATGTCTTCCCGCACGGCCCCGAGCGAGGGCTTCCCCGGCCCCGGGGCGGCTGCGAGCCTGGTTTGGAGGATGCAGCAGGGGGTGGGCAACGCGGCGACCGCCGCGTGGCTGAGCGCTCGAGCTGGCGCCGGTGGGACTCGTGCCGACCTGCCCGAGATTGGGCGCGCCACGCGCTCGCCGACGCAGCGCCGTCCAGTCGCGGCGGGCGCGACGCTCCAACGTGCGCTGCGCGTGAGAGGATCAGGTACCCGCCCGCGCACGCGCGGGCTCGTGGAGTGGATATTGAACCGCCTGAACCTTGTCGCGAGCCCCGAGCTGGCTCAGGTGGTCCGGTGGTTGCAGGGTTCCCGCCTGTTTCATCTCGACATCGTGGTGCAGGACAAAGCGGCCGGGCTGCATCTCGGCGACACGGGCATCAACATCTCCGATCAGGGTGCTCCGTCGAACTTGCTGGAGTACAAGTTCTTGGAGGATCCGACCTCGGTGCTGCAGCCCTCCGCGGTTAGCATCACCGTCACCGTCCACGAGACGGAGGACCTCGCCCAACTTGCGACGACGCTGCTGCACGAGCTCAAGCTGCATGTGGTCCCGGCGGCGATGAGATGCATCGACTACGGTCTTGCCGTCCTGCAAGAGCCGTTCGATGTGGACGCCGTCTTGCGCGTGCTGGTGGAGCAGCTCGCCCGGGAGCAGGACGAGCACGGAGCGATGGACCGCCTTGAGGAGTTCGTCCGGTCGGGGGCCCGTCTCGCCACGTTGATGAAGCTAGACGATGCCCCATTGCTGGCCCAGGCGATCGATCGCGCGATCGGCAAAGACGCTGTGGAGCAGCTCACGGCATTCGAGCGGCGCCAGCTGCAAACGACGAGTCCGGATCGGGTGACATGGCTTCTGGGGTTGTGCGAGGCAGTCCGGCGCGACGGCCCATCGGCGGCGGCGCCTCCTCGACCGCCCGCTCGAGAGCTTCCCCCGCAAGCGCTGCCGGGGCCGGCCGCCCTACCGGCCGTATATGAGGGGTTGATCGCCTGCGTGGAGCGGCGGGTCCCGTTCGCGACGGCTCTGCGCGACATCCCACTGTCCGTCTCCGTCGCCCAGGCGATCGGCTTCTACCGAGATCAGCTGGTCCCGAAACTGCTTCGGGCGATGCCGGATCGCTTTCGCGGACGGCCCGATTGCATCGTGTGGTTCATGGGGTTCTACGGCGTGCCGCAGCCCATGACGTTGGCGCTGATGGAGCGCCCGCTGAACCCGTCGCCGCAGATCCGCGACCTCACGCTGAGCCGATTCCCTACCCGGACTTCTGGCCGGAGCGCGACGAGCGCAAGGACTGCGACCCCTGAGCGGTTGGTGCCTCGATCGGTGCTGGTGGCTGTCCAGCGCGGCCAGCTCTTACAGGGCGACCGGCTGTTCGTCGATGGCCTGCTGTGCCGTGTTGCGGTCCTGGATGCCGAGAAGCTCAAGGCAAGGGGCAAGCACACTCGCGGAGCGGCCTTCCTCGACGACGGTCGCGCGGTCGTGCTCTGGAGGTTGTGAGCGGCGGGCGGCGTCACCCGCTGCCCGGGCGATCATGACTGGCTACGCAAGCGTCTTTCAGAGAGCGCTCAGCACGGATCCTCATCGTGCCTACGCACCGTCGTCCATGACTGCCAGGTGATGCGCAGGATCACGAGCGTGATCGCCAGGCCGATGATCGGGTCGGCGGTCGGCGCGCCGAACGCCACGATGATCGCGGAGGCGATCACGGCGAGGCTGACGTAGGCGTCTGCGCGGGCGTGGTGCCCGTCGGCGATCAGTGCGGCGCTGTCCAGCCGCCGTCCGGCGCTGAGGCGGATACGCGCCGCGATGAAGTTGCCCGCATACCCGATTGCGCCCGCGAGCGCGAGCACAGCCAGATGAGTGGGAGCCGACGGGTGAACGAGCCGACTGACGGCCTCCACGCCGGCCACGCACGCGCTGATGAAGATCGCTGCCACGACCGCCAGACCCGGCACGCCGCTCGGCGACCTCCGAGCGCAGGGCGAACGCCACCCCCAGCGGCACGGCGGTCAGCGCGTCGCCGAAGTTGTGGATCAGGTCGGCCAGCAGCGCGATGCTGCCGCTGGCGATGAACACGACCGTCTGGGCGATCGCGGCGACTCCGAGCACCGCGAGCGACAGCGATACGGCGCGGATGCCCTCGCGCGAGCGCTTGATGCTGTCGTCGATCAGGCCGTGGGAATGGCCGTGATCCCCGTGCGCATGACCGCGACCGGCGCCGTGGGCGTGAACGCGGCCGGGGCGCATGACGTGATCGTAGCTGCGGGGCGCGGCGGAAGATCGCCGTGCGCTGGTGGGCGGCCGGGGGGAGGAGCCCGGCCGCCGCTTCAGCGCCGCGTGAGCGATTACTCGGACCAGTCGAGTTCCGAGACCGCCCCTCCGGAGACGACGACGTCGCGCGTGCGCGCGACGTCGTCGACCCAGAGCGTGTAGGCGCCCTCGCGGAGTTTGTCGAACACGGCGGTGTAGGCGGGACGTCCGTTGTCTCACGCTCGAGCACGTCCTTGTGCCTGCGCCGATCGTCGTGCCCGGTGGCGCTGATCTCCACCTCGACGCCGAGCATCCCGGCGTCGGTGTAGACGATCAGCGCTCCGAGGTCCGCCCCGATGTCCAGCACGACGCCTCGGGGTGGCGCCGGGCGGCGTAATTCTCCTCCCCCGGTGTCTCGTGGCTGTGGGCGTGGACATCGCTGTGACTGTGGGCGTGACTGTGCATTGCGACCGTTTCTCCTCATTCGGTGCTCGACGGGTAGTCGTAGCCGTCGTGGGGATCGCCGACGTAGGGGAAGGTCGCCTGGTAGCGACACGGCGGGGCGTGATGCCCTGGGTGATCAGCGCTGCCGCACCGTCCGGCTTGTAGCTTTTGTTCGACGAGCGGGTAGGTCACGCCGGCGATCGCTCGCAGCTCGATCGTGATGACGTCGTCGGTGACGCCGGCGTCCGTTCGGAAACCCGGCGAGGTCGCCGCCGATCAGGCCGAGCGGGTTCGGGTTCCTTGGCTGGCGGGACCGCGACGTTGAGCCGCAGCATGTCCGCCAGCACCTTGCCCGTGTTGTTCTGGAAGCCCGGCACGATGCCCGCCGGCAGCCCGGTCAGCAGGATCGCCTCCAGGTCTGCGCGCGGCGCCGTGAGCGCGGCGAGGTTGGGAACACGCTCCGGGTAGAGCACCGGCAGCAGCTTTGCCGAGCTCCGGGTGCTGCACGTACGGCAGGAATTCCTTTTCGTTGACCGGCTGGCTGGCGTTCCAGCCGTCCTTCTCGGCCATCGGAACGAGCACCTCGTTGAACAGCGGGTTGCCCAGCCGCGAGACCTGAACCCACGGCCCGGACTCGGACTTCTCGCCGTTCGCGGCAGTCGATCCGCACCTTGCGCCGGCTCGCCGCGCCCCAGATGCCGAGCACGGACGTCGCGCTCATCACGTCTGTCGGCACCGAGCCGTCGGCGGTCAGCTCGGCGATCGGGACCTGGATCGCGATCGTGTGGACGTTGAGCGTCTGGGCGTCGACGCCTGGGGCGGCCGCCGTCGGGATCAGGTGCAGGTTCTGGAACGGCCGCAGGTCGCCAAGATCGAAGATCGAGCCGAGGTCCACGAAGAATGGGTCGTTGCGCTGCCCGGCGAACACCGTCTCGCCGCCGGGAGCGTGTGAACGGCTTCCGCCCAGCTCGGAGTATTCCGGCGTGGAGTGGGCGCCGATGTTGCAGGGCGGGCACGGCAGTTCTTGCCGAGCACTTTGCTGCCCAGGTGGTCGACGCGCGTGACCGTGTAGAGCTGGCGCTTGTTCCAGTTGGGGTCGACCGAGCGAACCGATCGGGCCCGTGTTGTACAGGAACGTGTTCGGGTTGGCGAACTCCGTCTCGAAGGGAACTCGTAGGTGATCTCGGGCCAGCCATCGCCGTTGTTGTCGATGTGGATCGAGTAGAGGACGTCGTTGCCGAACTCGAAGAAGTTGGGCCGCCCGCGCGGCGCCTCGGCGGGACGTAGTTGGTGATGATCGTGACCGTCTCCGGGTTGTCGGGGCTGACGAACGCGTAGGTGTCGGTGTTGTCGGCTACCGGGTCCTTGCTGATCTCGGGTGCTTCGCGATGAGACGACATTTGTTTGTCCTTCGTGTCTCGGGTTCGGTGTCAGCGGCCGGCGTCGATCAGGCGCTTGACGAGCTCCGGGTCTTTGTAGGTGGTCTCGCGCGTGCCCGACAGCACGGTCACCTCGTGGCGCGCGGCATTGTGTACGTACGCGGTCACAGGCTCCTGGGGTACGGCGCCCGAAGCTGTGGTGACAACCGGCTTGGCCTCGGCGGTCGCGCCCGATCCGGCGGCGTCGATCGCGGATACGACCTTGGGTGTGGCCAGGATCACGGCCGCGCCCGCGGCCGCGCCGGCGGTGCCCTGCAGAAACGCGCGGCGGCTCGTGCCCTCGTCGATGGCTGCGTCTGGCATACCGCTCACGGCCGGGACTGCAGTGGGAATGGCGCGCGCGCCGTTCAGCAATGCGCGACCAGTCAACTTCTTCATCATCGAACTCCTTTACCTTGAAATGTGAAAGCAGGCGATTTCGGTGAATGTAACAGGAAAAACCCTGCATTTGAGCCATTTTTGTGCGACCTACTCGCAGTTACGAGAGGCGTGCAGGGGTGAGCAGCACAGCCCTGCACAGTCAGGTAGCCTGGGCGCAGCAATGCGACTGCAGCCAGCGATGTCGAAGATCGTCCCGCGGCCCGTCGCCGGTCGTTGACGTCCGCCTTCGCGCCAGCCCGCGCGAGGGGCGCCCTGTTCGTGTGCGCGGCGGTCGTGTGTCTGTACGGCTGCGGGGCGGGTGGCAGCACGAACACGAGCTCGACGTCGGTGCCCTCCTACGTGACCGCCCCGTTCACCCACCAGGAGCAGTTGGTCCAGCGGGGGGCTGGCCTGTTCGTCGCGGACGGCTGCTCGGCGTGCCACTCAATCGCGGGGCGCGCCGGGCTAGGTCCGAGCTTCGCCAGGTTCGCGGGCAGCCGGGTGGCCCTGACCGACGGACGCAGCACGCTGGTCGACGAAGCGTTTCTGCGCAGGGCCCTGCTGGAACTCCGCGCGACGGCGCTGCGCGGCTATCCGCTGGCGCCGATGCTCGCGGCGGTGGCACGGCTGCATTTCGCAGAGCACCGCGCGGACGTGACGGCGCTGGCGGCGTTCATCGAGCAGATCGGGCCTGAAAGCTGAGGAGGAGTTGCCCCCGGCCCGGGCTGTCAGGTCGCCAGCGGCGCCAGTAGCCGGTGGGGCTTGCGCAGCGCGACGGCGACCGGATCCTCGCGCTGGCGCGCGTGCCCTCGCTTGGGCTTGATCACGATGTCTTGCGGCGGGGGGGTGGTCGAGCACGCGGGGCAGGCCCCGCGATCGTCGAGCAGCGCGCCGCAGGCAGCGTGCTCGAAGGTCCGGCTGTTGGGCAAGCGATGGCGCCTGCCCCAGACGAGCAGCGAGTACAGCACCGGCCACAGATCGCGCCCGGCGTCGGTAAGCTCGTATACGTGGCGGCTGGGACGCTCGTCGTCTGGTTGGCGCACGAGGATGCCGTCGCGCACGAGTCCGGTCAGGCGATCGGACAGCACGGCCCTCGGCACGTCCAGGTGTGCCTGGAAGTCGCTGAAGCGCCGCACGCCGAAGAAGGCGTCGCGGACGATCAGAAGCGTCCAGCGCTCGCCCAGCGACTCGAGCGCACGGGCCAGCGAGCAGTCCTGTTGGTCGTAGGTCTTGCCGAGCATCACCTCGATTGTAGCGCCGGGTTCGGTCATTGAACTGAGCGTGCTAGGGTGCAGGTTCAGTCATCGAACCAAGGAGGCCGAGTCCTGTGTCCCTGCCACCGAGCATCCAATCCCGTTCTCCGCGCTGGACGCTGGCGGTGGCAGCCTTCGGCACGCTGCTGGTACTGGCCGACTACAGCGCGGCCGTGACGACGGTGGGCGAGACGAGCCGCTCGCTGGGCGCAGGCGTTAGCGGCCAGACCTGGGCGCTGAGCGGCATGAGCCTCGGCCTTGCCACCGCACTGTTGACGGTGGGCGCGCTGGCCGACGATCTCGGGCGCCGGCGCGTGCTGGTGTGCAGCGCGGCGGCGCTGGCCGTCGCGAGCGCTCTGGCAGCGCTGGCGGGGGATGCGGCGGTGTTCGTGGCTGCGCGCGTGCTGCAGGGGATGGCAGGCGCGGGCGTGATCGCGGCCGGCCTCGCCGCGATCGGTCACGCCTTTCCGGCTGGCGCGGCGCGCACGCACGCCACCGGGGTGTGGGGCGCGGCGCTCGGCACGGGGGTCGCGATCGGCCCGCTGGCCGGCGCCGCGCTCGCCGTGACGCTCGGCTGGCGCAGCGGATACTGGCTGCAGGCTGCCAGCGCGGCCGCCCTGGTGCCCGCGGCGGCCACCGTCGCAGAGTCGCGCGCCGAGACCTCGCGCCCGGTCGACCTACCCGGCCTCTTGGCCCTGGTCGGCGGCATGGCCAGCACCACGGCCGGCCTGGTGGAGGGCCGCAGCAACTGGACGAGCGCGGCAACGCTCGCCCTGCTCGCAGGCGGTGTGGTGCTGCTCGGCGCATTCGCTGCGATCGAGCTGCGCCGTCACCTACCGATGGTCGACCTGCGCCTGCTGGGCCAGGCGCCGTTCGTGGCGTCTGTGAGCGGCGCGCTGTTCACGGGCCTTGCGATCATAAGCCTGATGAGCTACTCGGCGACCTTCTACCAGCGCGCTCTTGGCATCGGCGTGATCGGCAGCGCAGGCGTGCTGGGCGCGTGGTCGGCCGCCAGCATCGTGGCAGCCCTGGGTGCCCGCCGCCTGCCGGTCGGCGTGCCCTCGCACATGCGCCTGGCGATCGGTCTGGCGCTGGCAGGAGCGGGTGAGCTCGCGCTCACGGGCCTCAGCACGGGTTCCTCTTGGGCGCGCTTGCTCCCAGGCCTGGTGATCGCGGGCGTCGGCAGCGGCATAGCCAACGCGGCGCTCGGCCGCCTGGCCGTGGAGTCGGTCCCACACGAACGCGCGGGGATGGGAAGCGGCGCCAACAACACCGCCCGCTACCTCGGCGGCGCGGCCGGCGTGGCGCTGGTTGTGGCAGTGGTGGCGGCCGTCGGCGGCGCTGCGGGTACGCCGACCCAGCTCGTCCATGGCTGGAACGCGGTCACGCTCGTGTGCGCGGGCCTGTGCGCGGCGGGCGCAGCGATCGCGGCTGGGTGCCGGCCGCGCGTTATGCCAGCAGCGACTGCACTCGCGCCCACAGCTTGGTCATACCGCGGATCCAGCGCTCGGTGTCCTGGGCCTTGACGACCATGAACTCGCGCATCTCCGGATGCGTGAGGATCAGGAAACGCTCCTGTGCAAGTCCCTCGAGTATCCGCTCGGCGGCCTGCTCGGGGTCGAGCACGCCGCCGCCGCCGATCACCGCGTTGGCCTTGTCGGCGTCGCCTTCGGCGCCGCCGCGCAGCATCGCCGTGTCGACCGCGCCGGGGCAGATGCACGACACGCGCACGCCCTGCCCGGCGTATGTGAACGCCAGCCACTCGGCGAACCCAACGGCGGCGTGCTTGGTGGTCGAGTACACGCAGTCGCCGGCGGCGGTGAGGATGCCGGCCATCGAGGCGGTCGTGACGAGGTGCCCGTCGCCGCGCTCGATCCATCCGGGCAGCAGCGCGCGGGCGGCATAGACGTGTGACATGACGTTGACTTGCCACTGGCGGTTCCAGGCCTCGTCGGGAGCATCGGGACCGCCGCCGTGAGCGATGCCGGCGTTGGCGAACCACACGTCGATCGGGCCGACACCGTCGTGCAACTCCTGGACAAGCGCCTGCGTGGCCTGCTCGTCGGCCACGTCGAGCAGGCGCGCATGGACGCGCTCGGCGCCGAGCTCCTGGCTGAGCCGCTCCACGCCCTCGCCATCGCGGTCTGCGGCGATCACACTGCCCGCGCCGCGTTGCACGAGCGCCCGCACGAGCGATCCGCCGATGCCGCCCGCGGCGCCTGTGACGACGATGATCTTGCCCTCGGGGTCCATGCGGCTGGGACCTTACCCGACGCAGGGCGGCCTGCGGATGGCGGCGCGCGCGTCACATCTCGCTGCCGGGCCACCTTCGGTGCGGCCGATGAGCGAGACTACAATCATGGAATGAGTGCTGCAAAGCCCAAAGCCGACGCCAGCCCAAAAGCCGCTCCGTCGTCACCGAAACAACCCGAACTCTCTCGCGGGTTCCCGGGCACTGATGAGCAGCGAGCCGAGGCTATCCGACGCCTCGCTGAGGAACATCGCGAGACGCTCCGCCGCTTGAGCAAGTAGCCCGTGGCGGTCATCTACCCCGAGTTCGGGGACTTCTGCGACATCGCCGCAGAGATCCTCAGGACCACGCCTGAGCAGATCGCCAGGCTTCCCAACGTCGGCCTCGCGGCGTCCGCGATCGCCGCACCACGCGCCGGCTTCGGCGACACCGACCTCTACCCGACCCTGCTCGAGAAGGCCGCGATCCTGTTGGAGCGCCTAGCGCGTAACCATCCGCTGCCCGATGGCAACAAGCGAACCGCGTTTCTCATGACGGCGCGGTTCCTCGAAGTGAACGGCTCGCCGCTGCACGGCAGACTGCCCGATGTGGATGTGCCGATGGTCGAGAACGTTGCCGCCGGCCAGCTCAAGCAGGACGAAATCCTGGCGTGGCTCTCGGACCGTATCGCCTGAGCCACTCGACCGCCGGTACCTACAGACGGATCTCGATAGCGGGGTGACAATCGCGGGTTCGACTCCCGTCGCTCCCACCATCTTGACGAAGGTCGAACCGGCCCAGTCCTTTCGGGGCTGGGCCTTCGGCGTCCCAGGACGGAAATCGGGTTGCTCGGCTGATTGCGGCGCTGCTGACGGTGCGGCCAATCTAAAACGGTTCGCATCCCGGGCTGGGTCCATGGACGCTGTGGTCTGTCCAAACGAGCCTGGCTCAAGCAGAACCGCAGCAGTGCAGTCGGCCTTGCCAGAGCCCGAGTGCACTACAATTCCATTCGCTCGGCCAGCGTTTCGGTCACGTTGTTTGTTTTCCAGGTCAGCCCGGCGAGGGTGCATGTGAGCGCTGCTGAACAGGACACGCCCCGCGCTTCGTCATACAGCACTCCTGCTCCTGTGCGGTCGACGGGAAGCGCGAGTTCCCAGCTGGTGCCGTTCCATGCCTCGCCCAGCAGCAGTTTCCTAGCAGCGGCTGATTCGGCGTAGGAGCCGACCGTCACGCAGGAGCCGGACGTCGGGCAAGAGACCGCGGTCAGCGCCCAGTGTGATTCTTTAGGCGCTGGTTTGCCGACCGGGCTTGCCGCTTCCTGTAGTGCCCAGGAGGTTCTGTTGTAGCGCTCGATCAGCGCCCGCTCTCCTTTTTCGGCTGTGTTGTCATATCCGCCCACGGCGGTGCACGCGTTCGTCGCCGAGCAAGACACGCTGCTCAGTTGCGCTTCGATGGAGTGTTCGGGCGTGGGTGTGGTTTGCACGGTCCACGTCGAGCCGTTGTAGCTCTCGGCGAGTGGCACGATCCCGTTGAGCGTGGTAACCACGGCGCCGACCGCGGTGCAGTGTTTGCTGCTCGGACAGGAGACACCTTCCAACCACGACTGTTCGTCTTCTTTGGGCAGCGTCGCGGTGGTCAGAATCTTCCATTCTTTGCCGTTCCACAGCTCGACAAGAGCCGATTGTTTCCCGGCGCTTGAGAGATCGAACCCGCTTGCGACACATTCGCTGGCCGACACGCAAGACACGCTCACCAGGTTTGAGTCGTTGCCTTTCGTCGGCGTGCTCTGTACCGACCACGCCGTCCCATTCCAGCGCTCGGCGAGCGTGACGTGCTTTCCTTCGGCGACTTCCGCGTACCCGGTCGCCTCGCATTCGCTAGCCGAGCGGCACGCGACGGATTCCAGGTTGTCCTCTGTGGCGCCCGTGCTTTTCGGCGTAGACTGAACTTCCCAGGCCGACCCGTTCCAGCGCTCGACCAGCCCGACGATTTCATCTTCTGGATTCGTGTTCATCCCAACCGCATCACAGCCGGTTGACGACCAGCACGACACCCCACGAAACTCATCGGTTTCAGAGCTTCCATGCGGGTTCTGCGTGGTCTGAATTGTCCAAGGCGGAAGTGTTTTGAATTCCTTTTCCACACCGTAGGCCGTTCCGGTCGAGTTGCTCGCGACGACTCGGTAGTAGTACGTCGTAGAGGACGCCAATCCGCTCACCGCGACTGTCTCATGGACCGCGGTCGTCCCGCTTCCGGCGTCGTTGCCAGGTTCAGCGGGCGCGTCGACTTCGAAAAGTCCCGGTATGGTGCCGTATTCGAAGTAATAGTGGGTATCCGCCCCGTTCGGGTCGACGGTCGCTTCGAGTTTGGCCGCATGCACTTGAATACCTGTCGCCGGTTCCGTCGTGGCGGAGGGCGGGGAGGAGGTGCGGTGCCTGTCGTCTTGAAAGTGCGTTCTTCGCCTTCTCGAGCGCCGTTGCCACTCGCCGCATAGAGACGGTAGTAGTAGACTGTGCCTGGCAGCAAGCCACTCACGGAAGCACTCACCGGTCGTGTTTCAGTGCCTTCTCCAGCACTCGTCGGTTGTGACGACGCTTCAAAATTGTCGGGTTCTCGGCCGTAATCGAACTGGTAGATGGTGTTGTCGCCTTCCGGGTTGACCGTACCGGCGAGCCTCGCTGAGGCGGCTGTTACTTCCGTGCTTTCACCGGTCGCGACTTTAGGGGCGGGGTGTCCATTTCCCAGCTGTTCGAGTTCTCGTTCTTCTTGCGTGTCAGCACGCGTGCACTTTAAAAATTTCATTGTAAATTCATAGTTATTGATGACGTTGCTCACCCGCACGTTTTGTCCGTCGGCGCCCGTCATATTCACACGTGCGAATGGCGCCTCCTTGAACGCCTTGCCGTTCGTGAATGCTTGCATCGTCACTTTTTCGAAGTCAAACAGTTCGTGTGTTATCTGACGCTCCGTGATGAAGTCGGCGGTTTCTCCGTCAAATTCTCCTTCAGCTTTAGGTGTCGCCACTGCCCCGGTCTTGTAGTTGTACAGAAAGAAATGGTACGCGCCTTCGCTCGCCGCCCACGTTGTTTCAGCCTTCATATAGTAACCCGGCGATCCGGTGATGGTCAGCCAAACAGGCTGGCCCTTCGGGCGCAACTCATAGAAACCTTCATGATGGGGTCGTTCTTTTCCTTCGTATTCCCAGCGCAGCACGGTGCCGGTTTGCCCAAGATCTGGGCTGGTATAGCCGCCCAAGCCTACCCAAGTCGAATCGGAGGCCGGAGATTTACATTCGAACGATTCAGAGCCAGCCGGCTCCTTGTAATAGCCAGTGGCCTGCGTATAGGCATTTTCGTTGCTCCCGACAGGTACGTCGTTGACGTAACCCCCCCATGTCGAGCTAGAGCCTTCGTTGAAACCTTCGTTGAGGCGAAGTGGCATCTTGGTCACGTCGTCCGCCGCAGCCGAACTCGACGGCGTCGGCGAGTTGTAGCCTTCGACTAGGTACGCCGGCGGCAGTTCGAAGTGGAAGCCTTTTTCAATCATAGCCCGCCATTTGGGGTATTCCGGCGAAGTGTGTTCCGGTTCAGTAGGTATCCCATAAAATTCGAGTTCCGCGCGCGTCGCTGCCGAAGCGCGAAATGACGGTGGAGGCGTGATGAAGCGGACCCTCGAGCCAGGCGACGACCCCTCATACACGCTTTCGACAGCCCCGGTCTGCAGTCGGTTGAGCGCAGTCCGAGGAAGAATCCGGTCGTTGCACGCAGTGAGCATGGGCATCGACGCGGCGTACGGGTTAACCCCGCCAGGCGGGCACACATGTACACTTTCGGAACCCAAAGTCGTTTGCGCAAAGACCGCAGTTGGCAAAGCGCCTGCGACTACAGCCACGCAGAACGCAACACACGGAAGAGTTACAACCCGTGGTTCGGCTACGGACGCATACCTCTGTATGGCAAAGGAACGCATGCGCAGCAGACCCCACCCGAACCGCATCGGCAGCCTCCGCCCAATAGATGTTGACCAGCTACTACGCGTACTACCCGAAAACAACCAACACCAAACCGGTCCGGTGCCTTCGTGATCAGACGGCGGCTATCATTCGACTATGACGAGCATCATGGGGTTCGGCGCACGGCGAGCTGAGATACCGGTCAAAGGGCGCGCGGCGACCGGTAAAGTGCGGCGACTGTCCTGGCGCTCGATCGTGGCGGTTACGATGTTCGCCGTCGCCAGCCTGGGAGCCAGTGGTTGCGGGGGGGCGACTCACCGCTCCCCCGCTGGACCGCCATCGGGCAGCGAGACACCCGCGGTACTGGCCCAGCATACGGCGACGAAGATGCTCGGTGAGGTCTTCTTGTCGAGCCCGGCACAACGCGTGACCTCCCTGCCTGCAGATGCGCGCAACGCGCTGATGGCTGAAGAACCGACATCGAGCGTCCATACGGCGCGGCGCGTCGAGTTGTGGACGACATCGGAGTCGCCCACGAGTCTGCTCGCGGTAGTCGGCCGCGAGGTCCGGAAGGGAGGGACAGAGCGCGGAGACACTAGCAGCGTGAGAGGGCGCCCCGATTATTGGTCAGAGGGATTCAGCTACCCTTCAAGTGCACCTGCCCTGCGGGAAGAGGCACTGCGATTCGCCGTTTCCCGGCTTAGCTCGGATCGATTCGCCGTGCTCGGCGAAGCCAGCGTCACCTGGCGTGTTCGGCGACCAAGCTACTCCTTCATACCTAGCGCGAACACACTTGCGGTCGCTGTCGTGCGGAGGTTCCAAGAGCAAGATGGCAAGGTCAGGTTGGAGCGATCGGAGTCGAGCATCGACAAGCCCGCAGCTATAAATGCGGTCAGAGCGGCCGCAAATCGTCTACCGGTTGCGGAACCTTCCGTTGACAGCTGCGTGGCTGGACTGAGCAGCAACGTACAAGTGCGACTGGTCTTTGAGGGAGGCCGACCCAGCAAGGCGCTCGCCTCCGTCAGGACTTTGCCCCTCCCGTGCGGACCGCGAACTTGGATTGCAACCGTGCAGCACCATCAGCGCACCTACCTCGAAGCTACGGCGGCCTTTACCACACTGATCGAAGAGACCGTCGGATCGCGAGCCCGTCGGAGCAACTAATCGCCGGACACTGACCTCGCCACCACCACTTGAGCCGTCCATGCACCATCAGGGTGCTCGGTCATGGGTCGAGCAGACGTGGGCGCTCAGGGCATAGGTCGCGCGAGCGCTCGCGGTGTGCTCGCCTGTCGGTCGGGTTGATGTACCGCCGACCCGCGCAGTCGGCGTCAGATAGGGGTGGGGGTTGCTGCTCGCGCATGAGTGGGCTCCTGTAGGCGACGGGGGGCGTGTATGTCGTAGCCGTGTCATATGACAGTCAGGTGTCATCCGATCTGGCGGATTACCGCGGATTCACTCGGATTCACTGCGATTGGGAAATCTCGGGGGTAATCGCCGGCTCAGGTGCTCTCCCGCGTCCAGCGGATCACGTTGCGCCTGCCTCGGCGCCTCGCTCGCACGGCACCCAACCGCTCCGGGTCGATCGCTGCATCCGCCGGGTCTTCCTCGCGGTCGATGTCGGCGCGTTGATCGCTCGGCTCGGCCCACTCATACAGTGGTGCGTGACTTTGTTGTCGGCGTCTCCGAGCTCGCGGACGCGGCGTCCGTTGCCACAAGTCCAAATCGCTCCACAGCCCGCCAGGGTGACCACTGTTTATCGAGCTTCAGTCACGATAGGCGCGACCTCGCGGCAGCACCCGAGTAACGAGGATCGTTGTGCTCCTCTGGATCGAGAAGAACAAGCGCTCGCCAATCACCGATCCGAAGCCTCCACTCCGGTGCGCTCGTGAGCTTCCGCAGCGCACCAGACCTCCCCGGGCCCTCTGCAAGCTCTCTCAAGGCCGTCTCGACCCGTTTGCGGATCGGCGGATCAAGGCGACGAAGGTCGCGTGCGGCTGTACGGGTGAGATGAACGCGCCAGGCCGCGTCGCTCACTCTGAGTCCCGCAACGCCTCATCCAACGACACCGTGCGGCCGGCCGCTAGGTCGGCCCTGCCTTCCGCCGCGGCGGCCTCATCCTCCCCGGTCCACGGCTCATCGTCGGGCGCAGCGTCGCGAAACGCAGCGATCACTGGATCGACGCGCAAGTCCAGCAGGCGTAGGGCCTCACCGGCCTCCTCCTCGGACAAGGTCTCGATGCGCTCCCGTAGTTGCTCCTTCGCAGTCATCTCTCGAAACGCTAGCGCCCCTCGGTGTCCTCGTCCTCAGCGCCGACGATGATCGTAAGTTTGGCGTCGGGATTGCCGACATGGGCCTCGATCTCGGGCGGGTCGATCGCTGCCAGTTCGGCATCGAAATCGCCGGGCTGGGGATCAGGATCTGTCCAAGGATTGCGCACCATCTTCGTCTCCTAATCAGCTTAGCTCGCGCGGCGAGGAGTCCCAGCTAGGCTCGCCCTGCGGCCTATGCTTCCGGCTCGGCACTCGTCGCTATTTGGGCGCTGATGTGAGTGCTAGGCGTTCGACGGGTGGGAAGGGATTGATCGGCTCGTCCCCGTAGCTGTAAACCTCTAGTTGCGCCAGGCGGCCGTCACGCGCAAACACCAATATTCCTCCGATGGCCTGACCGTCTGGGTCAAATACGGTCGCCTCGTTGGGGATCGGATAGGCGATCGCGTCGCTCGGCGGCGCATCGGGGATCGCAAGGTCTACCGTTGCGCAGGCGCAGCCGCAATCGCAGCCGCCCACGATACGGACGGCATCGAGATGTTCGAGGACGGCATCGACATGTTCGAGTAGAGCGGCACGCCCTACAAAGTCGGCATAGCCCAGGATCGTGACCAACGCATCCCGCTCATCAGCCGATAGCGGGCGCGGCGTCCGCACTGCGCGCGTGACGCGATTGTGGCGTTTGGTCACGATCTCAGGATAGTCCGGTAGCGACGTACGGTGCCGCCCGCCGGGGAGCTTCTCCCGAGTAGTCAGAACTTCTTCTGCCGAAGCTTCGGCCCCGATCCTGTGCGCTTGTCCCTGGCGCAGCCGGTCTGCAATCCTTCTACCCCAGCGGAATCCAAGGTCCAGACCATGAGCGCAAGGAGGCACCCATGCCACGAGAGAAGACAGATCCAGAGGAGTCGTTCTCCTTTTGAGCCGATGAGCAAGCGTCGCAAGGGCTTCCCATCGGAGACGCGCGTGAAGCGGGGAGCGCGCACGATCCGAGACGGCGAGGTCGAGCTCCTAGAGCGCCTTGGTGACAACGACTTGTGTCCATGCGGCTCCACTCGGCGTTTCAAGAACTGCTGTCGCAACAGTGGCCGTTTTTGACGGCGCCGGGCGGGCTCACTACGAGCGAGAGCGTTGAAAGCCCGAACGGAATGGCGGGTGGAAGCCCGCACCACCCGCCATTCTCAACGCTTTCAACTGTCCCTGACGCACCTGGATCGAAGCGAGGAGCCTCGACCTCGATGTCCAGCCTCAGGCCCAAGCGGTCGGCGGCGCCTCCGTCTACACCTCAATCTCATCCGGGGGCGAACGCCGGGACAGAGTCCCGTCGCTCCCGCGATGGGCGCCGTAGATGCCCTCGACCAGGTAGCCCTTGGCGACCGTGTTGGCAGGGTCGGCGTTCAACACGCAGTCGCGAGGCATGCTGTCTTCATCACCCAGTTCGACCTCGGTCGGGATATCACGAATGCGCGTGGCGGCGAATACCACGAAGACGTGGAGGCTGTCGATCGCGTCCTCGCGTGTTATCACCAGCGCGGGTCTTCGTCCCCAGTCTGGACGCTCTGCCGACCAGACCTCGCCGCGTCCTACCACGGATCGTGCCCAGCCGCGCGCTCCTCCTTGGCGAGCCTCTGCTCGGGGACGTGGTTGATCTTGTCCGCGTCGTATGCGAGCGAGTCGTCCGCTCCAACAGGCCATGCGTCAAGCTCGGTCGTGTTGAGGATCGCCTCTATCAGTCTTGCGGAGCCGCCGACGAGCGTGGAGTCGAAATCGATCTCGCTCGCAACGCACCAAGTGTGGTCTTCTGGCCAGAAGATGTTCGGCGACTGCGGCCAGAAGACCCCGAGGCCGAAGGAGCCGATGCGCAGCGCTCCGTGTAGCGGCCCTGCCAGCACGACGTAGTCGCGGTCAGGGAGGCGCAGGCGCGATCGTGATCGACCAATCTCATCCAGGGTCAAGATGTGCCGATCTCGGTTATCGACCTTGGAGCGCGGCGGGGCTGTCGCTTCCAGCCAGCCATATTCATTCAACCCGTCGTAGCCCTCCCACAGGGAGAAATAGCAGTCGGGTTCGCGCCCGGCGTCCTCGGCGAGGCGGTCACACAGAACGGTGAGCGCGGAATGGGCGAGGTCGCCTCGACGAGGATCTGCGCCGTCCCACAAGGAGCCCCTCATGTTCAGGGAGTCGGGCGACCCCACGATCGCGTGCCACTGCATCAGAGCGTGTGGCCGCCGTCCCGTGGTGCGAGCTACCTCCGACCAGCTCACCGGCTCGCCTGCCTTGTTCGTGGCGGGATGGCAGATGCGCGCGTAGGCCGGATAGCCGCGCGGCACCGTCAGGCCCACCGCACCGAACTGCCCACCCAAACGTGGAGCGATCCACTCTGCCGGACCGACGTCATCGACGACACGCAGCTGTGCAGCGCTCACGGCGTCATTCTCGTCGACGCGTTCGATCACGACGCCGGTTCGGGACCGTCCTGCGCGTCGACTTCCTCGGGCCCCTTCGGCGCTGTCAGTCGGCTGTCGGCTTCCCCGACCGACGTGGTGCCGGACTGATCGCTGTTGTCGGCCCACGTCTTCCGAGCCGACTCGTAGACGATCATCCCCTGTGACAAGAGGCCCGCGGTTACATTGGCCAGCCCGTCGGCTCCTTCGAGGATGTTCACGTTGGCGTTGGAGAGCCCGGCGGCGGCCTTCTCGACTATCTCTGGGAGCTGTTCGATGAGCATCCTGTCGAGTGCCACACGTTTGTTAGACGCTGCCGCGGTGGCCTTCACGGTCATCGCCTCGGCTTCTGCCGCGGCCTGCACGCGGGTGCGCTCGGCTTCCGCTTCGGCCGGCTTGACGACTTCGCCGACCAGCTCCTGCTGGCGGAGGTCGGCCTTCTTCTGAGCGAGCTTCGTCTGCTCCTCGGTTACGGCTCGTTGCGCTTCCGCTTGCGCCAGCGGACCCGCTTGTGCGGCTGCGGCCTGCCCCTTGTCGACTTCTGCCTTGTATCCCGCCTGCGCGACGGCGGTTTCTCGCTCGTATTCGGCCTGCTTGCGCGCGGACTCCTGTTCGGCTTCGGCCGAGGCTCGGTTGGCCTCGGCTTGGGCGACCTTCGCTTCCTGCTGGATTTTTGCGGTGTGTGGGGCGGCCATCGCTTGGATGTAGCCCGAGCCCATGTCATCGATCGAGCTGATCTGGAAGGAGTCCACTAGTAGGCCGAGCGCTCCCAACTCACTCTTCGATGCCTCAAGCACCTCCTGGGCGAGCGCTTGGCGCTCGCGCACGATCTTCTCCACCGTCATCGAACCGATGATCGAGCGCAGATGCCCAGCAACGATTCGCCCCACGAGCACGGACATCTGGTTCTCGTCCGACAGAAACCGCTGTGCCGCCGACACGATGGAAGACGTGTCGTTGCCCACCTTGAACGCGCACACCGCGTCTGCCTCGATGGTGATTCCCTGTTCTGTGACGCAATGCTCCTGAACGACGGACTCCTGCATCGCGAGCGTGAGGAAGTTCACGTGACGAAAGAACGGCATCACGAACGCACCTCTGCCTGTGACCACGCGGAATGGGGCATCGTCTTTGCCGGCCTTACCCCCCGAGATGAGCATGGCCTCGTCCGGATCGGGCACTCGATATCCCAGCATCTCAGCCTCCTGTGGTTGTTAGCGGCTCGACGTCGACCCGCCGCCCGCCGTGAGTGTCGTAGATCACAACGGTCGTTCCCCTGGGGATCGGCTCTGCGGAGTAGGCGATGAATGCCTCCCCGTCGTCGACTTGAACCTCGCCGGGCCCGTCCTTTCCGCGCGTGGCAATCGTCAGCGTGCCTCGCGAGCCAATCGTCAGATCCGGCATCACATCATCTCCCTGTCACCGTACGGTCCTCTCGAATGTGCCATCGGCCTACTCAGCATCTGCCGCGACCGGCCAGCAGCGTACCGATCCCGCTTAGCCTGAATCCACCGGTGTTGTCCGGTGGTGGGCGAAGAATGACCTCCTGATGCAGGGCTTTTACGGCTGATTGGAGCAGCCGGGGCCTGCGATCAGGAGGTCACCTTCATGGTGCAGGATGACGAGCCGGTCGGACTGGACGGTGTGGGGGTCGAGTTCGACGATGAGCGGGTCGTTTCCGACGCCGGGGTGGTGCTGGTCGCGACGCTCGCGGAGCGGCTCGGGATCGAGGCGCTGGCGGGGCAGCTGGTGCGGTTGCGGCGTGACCGGCCGGGGGCGGCGAACGCGGGCCGCAAGGTGATGGCGCTGATCTACGCGATGGTGCTCGGCGCCGACAGCATCGATGACACCGACGTGCTGCGGGCTGGGCCGCACGCGCCGGCTGCTCGGGCGGCTGGATGCCGGCGCCCTCGACGCTTGGGACGTTCCTGCGCGCGTTCACGTTCGGGCATGTGCGCCAGCTCGACGCGCTGCTCGGCCAGGCGCTCGAGCGGGCCTGGCAGGCGGGCGCCGGCCCCGGCGCGGGGCGGCTTGGTGATCGACGTCGACAGCTTCGTCGGTGAGGTCTGCGGCCGGTTGAAGCAGGGCGCCGCCTACGGCTACACCCAGCTGCTGGGCTACCACCCGATCCTCGCCACCCGGGCGGACACGCGCGAGGCGCTGCACATCCGGCTGCGCAAGGGCTCGGCGAACACCCAGAAGGGGATCGCTGCGCTTCACTCGACGAGCTGATCGCGCGCGTCGAGCGGGCCGGCGCGACCGGCGTCAAGCTGCTGCGCGCCGACTCGGGCTTCTGGAACACCAAGGTCTTCGAGCGGCTCGAGAAGGCCGGCTGGCAGTACTCGATCGGGGTGCGGATGATCAAGACCGTCCGCGCGGCCGTCGAGGCGATCGACGAGGACGCCTGGCCGACGCTCGATCGACTACCCCGACGAGGGTGAGGCGCAGATCGCCGAGACCGTCTACGGCGGCCGGCGGCTGATCGTCAGGCGCACCCGCCTGCTCGGCGCGCAGGCCGAGCTGTGGCCCGACTGGCGCCACTTCTGCTTTCTCACCAACCGCAGCGAGGAGATCGCGCTCGTCGAGGCCGAGCACCGCGACCACGCCGTCGTCGAGCAGGTCATCGCCGACCTCAAAGACCAAGCGCTCGCGCACTTCCCCTCCGGGCAGTTCAACGCCAACGGCGCCTGGACCGTGCTCGCCGCGCTCGCGCACAACCTGCTCCGCTGGACACAGCTGCTCGGGCTCCCCGACACGACCGTCCGCGCCGCCCGCACCCTGCGCCGCCGACTGCTCAGCGTCCCCGGCCGCCTGACCCGTCACGCCCGCGGCTGGACGCTCCACCTCCCGGCCCGCTGGCCCTGGCACAGCGACTACCTCGACGCGCTCGACCGCATCCGCGCGCTCCCCGCCGCCTGACGGCGACGCTCAACACGACCAAGACGACTGTCCGATCCCGCTCGCCGAGCGCGATCGCTGGACGCCACCAAGCCGCCACGGCCGCTCCTTCGGACGCGTTTGCGCAACCCCAAAGACCGACCGGGCGCGCAAACCCGATCGAGCACCCATCATCCACCCTCCCTTGCCACATTCACCAGAGCCGAAGCAGTTAATCGGTGGATTCAGGCTTAGTCGAACGAATAGCGGCAACATGGGGTTCCGATCCCATGTCCACGTGATCGCAGGTGGTCCGGCTCATCCGCCAGGCTACGAGCCCTTAGCCCAGCGCTAGATTCCCGTCGTGAGCTACACCGAGTACCCGCTCGCCTCGCCCCTGGCGTGCTGCACGTGGGAGCAGAGCACGGCGACCGGGCGTGAGCAGCGCGTCGTGCCGGACGCATGCGTCGATCTGATCTGGTCGGGCGAGCGGTTGACTATTGCAGGACCTGACACGCGGTCTCGTGTGGTGGCACTCGCGCCGGGCGCACGGCTCGTCGGGGTGCGTCTGCGCCCCGGCGCGGCCGGCGCCGTGCTGGGGCTGCCTGCATCGGAGCTGTGCGACGCAATCCCCGACGCTGCCGACGTGCTCGGGACGCGACGTCGCCGACGCGCTGCTCGACGCGCTGGTCGTCGGCGATGAGCCCGCACGCGCTCCTGTTGCGCACGATCGAGCAGCGGGCGTCGGTCCGGCCCGGACCCACTGGTGCGCGCCGCAGTCGCTGCTCTGATCGACCCCGAGCGCGTGTCGCCACGTCGCTGCGGAGCTCGGTCTGAGCACCCGCCAGCTTCAGCGTCGTGTGAGCGACGCGGTCGGCTACGGGCCGAAGATGCTTGCGCGCGTGCTGCGCTTCCGCCGGCTGCAGGCGCTCGCCGGCCCGCGTCGCTGGTCGAGCTGGCGCTTGATGCCGGCTACGCCGATCAGGCGCACATGACCGCCGAGGTCACGCAACTGGCCGGCCTCTCGCCTGTCCGATTTCTCAAAGACCGCACGCCCACCGCCGCTTAGGGTCCGGCATCATGCCGATCGATCACACGCGCCGCCGAGAACTTCATCTGGTCCGCCGCTCGCCTCGTGGACCGCCACCGCTACGCATGCTGTTCGCCGACGGGCCGGCGCGAGCCGGTCGCTCGAGGCGCTGCGTGGCTATCGCAACCCGGACGGTGGCTTCGGCCACGCGCTGGAGCCCGACCTGCGCTGCCCGGCCAGCCAGCCGGCTGCGACGCTGTACGCGCTGGAGATGCTGCAACGAGGCCGGCGCGGCCGACGACGAGATGGGCCTGAATGCTCGCGCCTGGATCGCGTCGATCGCTGAAGCCGACGGCGGCATCCCGTCCGTGCTGCCCGGCTTCGAGGACTACCCGCACGCGCCTTGGTTCCAGCCTGGGCCCGGATCGGTTCTCACGCTCGCGCTGGCCGCGACGCTGCACGCCGGCGGCGTGACCGACGACGCGTGGCTCGACCGCGCCACCGACTGGTGCTGGCGGTCGATCGACACAGCCGAGCAGCCAGGCGGGTACTGGCTGAAGTTCGCCTGCGCATTCCTCGATGCGGTTGACGACGAGCAGCGCGCACGTGCGGCGATCGCGTCGCTCAGCGCCCGCGTCGACACCTCTACGGTCGCGCCCGTAGGCGGTGTCGAGGGAGAGGCGCTGCGCCCGCTCGACCTCTCCCCCCGCCCGGGCAGCCGCTCACGCGGCCTTATCAGCGAGGACCGGATCGAGGCTCACCTCGACGCCGTCGAGTCCGAGCAGCGCCAAGACGGCGGCTGGATGTTCGACTGGCTGGCCTGGTCGCCTGCGCAGACGACCGCGTGGCGAGGGATCGTCACGATCCGCGCGCTGACCTGGCTGCGCGACAACGGCCGTAGCTAACGCGCCGGCTCAGAACGACCGGCAACCTCGCTGACCGCCACGAACGCCTCGACCTCGTCCGCATCGAGCGGGCGGTCATGGAGCTGCGCGTCGTCCTCTATGCCGTCTGTCGGCGTCTCGATCTCGAGCTGTCTGCCAAGGCGCACGAGCGCGTGGACGAGCGCGCCGTCGATCGCGATGCGCACGCCCAGCTGCTTGAGTCGCTCGAGGCGTCGAGCGGTGTCGTCGCCGGCGCGCATGAGCGCGGCGTCAGCGACCTCGAGCGTCAGCGCTGCCGGCTCGAGGCCGCTGTTGCGCAGGGCGTTGGCGAGGTCATCGACGAGGCGGTCGCTGTCGAGCTGGCGTGCTGAGACGTTCACCGAGATCGCCAAGCGGAGCCCCTGATGGCGCCATAGCGCGCCCTGCCTACAGGCCTCATCGAGCACCCAGCGGCCGATAGGCAGGATCAGTCCGGTGTCCTGCGCAACGGGAATGAAGTCTCCTGCAGCGATGATCCCGCGCGAGGGGTGGCGCCAGCAAACTTGCGCCTTGACGGCGATGACGCGCCGTGCACTGTCCAGGACGGGCTGGTAGCGCAAGAACAGCTCCCTGCGCTCGAGCGCTTGGGCGATGTCCATCTGGATGGTAAGCCGGTCCTGCACGTGGGTCTGCATCGCCGACTGGAACGCCACATAGCGGTTCTTGCCCGCCGCCTTGGCTTCATACAGGGCCGTGTCGGCGTCGCGCAGCAGCTCGTCGGCGTCCTCGCGCAGGCCGAAGGCGATGCCGATGCTTGCCGTCACCGCCAGCTGTCCGCGGCCAGCGCCGTTGATCTCATACGGCTCGTTGAGCACCTCCAGCAGGCGCTCGGCCACCAGCTCGGGGCCCGCGTCGAGCGTTGAGCCCTCGACCAGGACGATGAACTCGTCGCCGCCCAGGCGCGCCGCGGTGTCGCCCTCGCGCACCACGCTGGTAAGTCGCGCGGCGACCGTCCGCAGCAGCTCGTCGCCGGCGGCGTGCCCGAACGTGTCGTTGACCTGCTTGAAGCCGTCGAGGTCAACGTACAGGGCGGCAACGGGCAGGTTGAGGCGGCGGGCGCGACCGAGCATCTGTTCGCCGCGGTCCAGCGCGAGGACGCGGTTGGGCAGACCCGTTAGCGCGTCGTGCAGAGCCTGGTGGCGCAGCTGGCTGGTCTTCTCCGCGACCATCGCCAGGGCGCGCTCGCGCGAGCGCGCCAGCACGATCACGAGCGCGAGCAGCAGCAGTGTGGTGACGATGCCGCCCGCGAATAGGACCACCCCCTGCATCCCGGCGGAAGGCCCGCTGACGAGCCCGGCACCGCTCACCCCGATGATCCAGGTGCCGTCCACCGACAACGTCGTCTTGCGCGTGAACGGGTGCGTTCTGCTCGCCGAGCCGACCCGGCCGATGAATTCGGGGCCCAGGCCGGAGTTCTCGTGATACAGCGTCACCGCCAGCCCGTGGTCCGTGCCGAGGGCCGACTGCATCAGCGCGGGCAGGTCGAAGGAGTCGAGCACCCAACCCAGCACGGCCGCGCGGCGCTGGGCGACGCTCGCGAGGGGCGCTCCGCGCCGGTAGACGGCTGCTTCGAGGATCAGGCTGCTCACTCCCGACACGGCCGTGGAGTAGACCCCGACCTGCCCGCTGTCGGTGAGTTGCTGGGTGAACTGCGCCCGTGTGGTGCCGTTCTGGCGGTAGCCCCCGATCAGCGAGGTCGGATCGCACCAGTCTCCCTGCAGCAGGGCAGCGAGTTCGGGGCTGTAGGCGATGTCCGCGCTGCCCGCCGACAGCAGGCAGTAACGAGCGTGCCCGGTCTCGGCGACGGGTTCGACGCGTCCGCCCACCACCGCGCGAAATGCCGGGTCGGCGTCGCGCTGGGCCTGGAAGCTTGCGAGTGCCGCAGCGGGAACCGACTTGACGACCAGCGCGCCGAATCCGCTGGGCTGCGCCTGGCGGTCTTCAAGCTGGCCGAACCACTGATCGAAGCCGCTGGCCGACAGGTCTGGCTGCATCGTCAGCACGGCACGTATGGCCTTGACGAAGTCGGTGTCGCGGCGAAGTTGGATCTCCAGCCTGCCGCTGACGTCGGTCGCGGCCGTCTGAAAGGTCGCTTTTTCGCGCGCGTGAACGCTTGAGCGCCAAAGCAGCGCCCCGGCAAGCGAGGCCGCGATCCCGAGCACCAGGATCGCCCCTGCGGCCAGCGTCCAACGTCGCATACCTCGCGAGCATCGACCGATGGCAGGGCCAGCAAGACTCGCGAACCACGCCTTGCACAGCCTGTCAGCACGCCTTGCGCGGCCTATCACCGCGCCTTGCACAGCCTGTCGTTACGCTGGCGTCCATGAGCGAGCTCGAGGCCTCCGGGCGGGCGCCCGCGCGTCACCGTCTGGCGGAACGTCGCGTGCTCGTGGTGGGTGCCGGGACTCGTCCCAGCGCCGAGGCCGACGCGCCGCCCGGAAACGGCCGCGCGATAGCGGTGCTGGCCGCTCGCGAAGGGGCGGCCGTGGCGTGCGCCGACATTGACGGGCAGGCCGCAGCGGCCACCGTGGCCCTCGTCGAGGGCGAGGGCGCGCAGGCGGTGGCGATCACAGCGGACGTCGCGAACGCCGAGCAGTGCGAGGGCATGGTCGCCCAGGCGCACGCCGCCCTTGGTGGCTTGGACGGGGTCGTTCTGAACGTGGGCATCGGGGTCGGAGCGGGGCTTTCCGGGACGAGCGTTGAGGATTGGGATCGAGCGCTTGCGGTCAATCTGCGGGCGCACTTCATCGTGTGCAAGGCAGCGCTCGCGCTGCTGTCCGACGGCGCCGCGGTGGTGCTCGTCGGCTCGGCGGCGGGCCTGCGCGCGGGCAGCGGCTCTCCCTCCTATGACAGCTCCAAGGCGGCGCTGCTGGGCCTGTGCCGCCACGTGGCGCGCGAGGGGGCCTTCAGGGCCATCCGCGCGAACACGCTCGTGCCGGGACTGATCGACACACCGATGGGCCGCGCCGCGTCCGCGCGAAACCCGGCCCGCGCCCGCGGCGCCGCGCGGGTCCCCCTGGGTCGCCAGGGGACGCCCTGGGAGGTCGCCTATGCGGCTGTGTTCTTGCTCTCGGGCGAGGCGAGCTACATCAGCGGGCAGGCACTCGTTGTCGACGGCGGCCTCACTGCCTGAGCGCCGGCATGCTCTGAGCTGCGCCGCGCGAGGGGTCGGGTGACCGTCCGCCGGCGGATGGTATCTTCGCGCGATGCAGCGTCGGGCGCGCACGCTGATCTCGCCTGCGGTGGTGCTCGCGCTCGCGCTGGCGCTGCTGGTCGGCGCGGGGAGCTCGGCCGCGTCCGCGGCCGCTGCAGCGGCCAAGCGTCGGCATTCCGCATCCTCGCGCCTCCCCGAGGTCGCGCTGCCGCACGTCTTTCACGGTCCCAGCGCCCAGGTCACGATGGCGCCCGTGGGCCTGTCGTTTGAGTACTCGGCGATGGCCCAGGACCTCGGCACCGGCCCTTGCCCAACACCCGCGCTGGCGGCTGAGTTGCAGCGGCTCGGATCTCCGCCGCTGGCCCTGTCAGGCGACAGCCAGGACATGACCGCGCCCAGCGGTGCGCTCACCGGACCGCCGGCATCCTGGGAAGCAGCCACCCTGTTCTCGCTGCCGAGCGAATTCTGGAGTCAGCTGCAATGCCTGCTGAGCGCCGCACGCGACCCGCTGACCGTCGGCCTGAACGCCAAGACGGGCCAGCTTGCGTGGGCCCAGCAGATGGTGGCCGGCGCCCAGAGCGCAGCCAGCAACGGCCTGGACTTCTCGATCGGCAACGAGCCCGACCTCTTCTCGCTGCCCAACTACTCGGCGCTGGCCAAGCCGCAGGCCAACGCTGAAGCTGCGGCGGTCGGCGTGTATCTGCAGGTGGTCTCATCCCTGCTGCCGGCCATCGCGGGCGCCCCTCTGATCGGACCTGAACTGGCCGCGCCCGCGCGCTGGCGCGGCCAGCTGTCGCGGGTGATTGCGCAACTGCACGATCAGATCGTGGGCGTGCACGCATATCCGCTCAGCGCCTGCGTGACGCCCAGGGCGGTCACGATCGGGGGGCTGCTGTCAGCGGCGGCCGGCGCCGAGCCGAGCGCCTTCCGCTGGGTGGTCGCCGACGCAGCCGCGGCAGGGGTGCCGGCGATCATCTCCGAGGCCAATTCGGCTTCTTGTGGGGGCCGGGCAGGGGTGTCAGACAGCCCGGCGTCGGCGGTGTGGGCGGTGCGCTTCGTTCTCTCGGCCTTGAAGACGGGCTTTCGCGAGGTGCGCTTTCACTTCAGCGGCGACCCCTATGACGCCTTCGTCGTGCGTGGCGGCGAAGTCCTCGACCGCCCGCTCGACAGCGCGCTGGTGGCACTCAACCAGTGGCTGCCGGTCGGCAGCATGCTGCAGGGGATCCGCGGCCTGAGAGGACTGGTGGCTACCGCCATCAGCGGAGGTGCTAGCGCGGCCCAGCTGATTCTCGACAACGAGCACGCCCAGGCGCAGGCCGTCGTGCTGCGCACATCCCAGAGCGTGCGCGTAGAGGTGCTGAGCGCCGCGCGGGCGGGCTTGCACGTGGCGCAACTGAGCCCGCATCACGGCGCCATCAAGCTCCGCGTCGCTCCAAGCAGCGTGCTGGCCGTACTGCCAGCGGCGGTCAGCGCAGCGCGCTGACCGCGAACCAGTCGAGGTTGAGCTGCGGCGCGGCGTCACAGACCTCGCGAACGATGTCGAGCACGACACGTCGCCCGATCTCTTCGCGTTCATCGCTTTCCATCGATACAGGCGTGTCCTCTCGCAGCATCGCCCTGATTTCCGTGCCGCGTCTGGCAAAGCGCACGCGGCCACGACGGGCCTCGAGTTGCCGCCAGAGCAGGTCGATGGCGTCGTCCGGGGCAGCAGAGCCCGAGTGGGGGGTGATCCTGAAATCCACGCCGGGCAACAGTACAACTCGACCAGGCGGGTCCAGCTATCCTGGAAGGAGTTCCGTCCACAAGGATCGGTGATCTTGACCCCTCGCTTGCGCATCGTGGCGTTCGGCTCGGCGGCAGCGTCGGTGATCGTGGGCTTTGCGTGTGCGGTGCTGGTCGGGGGGATAGCCGGCGAAGTGCTCGCCGTGGTGCTCATGTCGGCGGGGTTCGCCGGCGGCGTGCTGCTGCTCTTCCTTGAAGTTGGGCTGGGCGAGGAACGCGACCTGGCGCGCGATCAGGAGCGCCGACGCCGGCGCGATGTGCGGTCCTTGGGGCTGCGCCGAGGGGCACGACTGACCCGGCGACCGCGACGGCCCGAGTGAGCCCGGTGGGGACCCGCCGGCGTGTTGGCGGGGCGGTGGTGGCGCTGGCGCTCGTACCGGCGGGCGCGGTGGCGGCGCTCGCGTGCGGTCGGCCCGGGGTCGGGGCGTCCACCTCTCCGCGGTTGGTCTACAGCGCGCGTGCGGATGTGGACGGCGACGGGCGCCCCGACCGGGTCACCCTTCATACCGGCGCGGCGGGCGGGCGCTTGGAAGTTGCGCTTGCGTACGGTCGCGTCATCGTCGTGAACGCCCGCTCAGATGCGCCCTTCCTGCCCGGGCTGGTCGCGGTCGGCAACGTCGACGGGCGCCCCGGCGAAGAGCTGTTCGTGGATGTCGAGCACATCACCACCGACGAGATGATCGCCGTGTACACCTACGCCGCGGGCGGCCTGCGCCTGGCGGGGACCCTGCCGGCCTACGGCGAGGAATACGGGCTGCGGTTTGGGATCACCTGCAGCGTGCGCGCGGGCAGGCACGTCATCACCGAGCATGAATTCGAGCTGCAGCGGTCGCGCCGCTGGACGCGGCGCGACACCGTGTACGTCTGGCGCGGCGCCGCGCTGGGCCGCTCGATACGCGGGCCGGCGGCGCCGATCGCCGGCGCTCCCCCCGCGTCGCTCACCGGCGTGGCATGCGGTCACGCGCCCGTCTCCGCCCGCCCGCGCGCTCACGCGGCGCCGGCGGCCTGATCGCCAGCGGGCTGACATGTCAGGGCGATCACGCCGTCGGGGCCGATCGGGGCGCCCCTGCGGGCGGGGTAACATCGCAAGTAGTGGAGAGCTCTGCGCCCGCCGCCGCACGTTCCTTCGATGAGCTCGAGCGCCATCGGCGTGAGCTGACGGCCTACTGCTACCGCATGCTCGGCTCGCCGTTCGAGGCCGAGGACGCCGTTCAGGAGACGCTGCTGCGCGCCTGGCGCGCGCTGGAGCGCTTCGAGGGTCGCTCGTCGCTGCGCTCATGGCTGTATCGCATCGCGACCAACGTGTGCATGGACATGCTGGGCGCCAGGGAGCGTCGCGCCCGCCCGATGGACCTGGGGCCGGCACGCTCGCCCAACGGTCCGGTGGGCGAGATCCTGCCGGAGGTGACCTGGATCGAGCCGGTCCCCGACGGACTCGTCCTGCCCGAGGACGCTGACCCGGCGGCTGTGGCGCAGTCGCGCGAGACGATCCGCCTGGCGTTCGTGGCCGCGCTGCAGCGCCTGCCGGCGCGCCAACGCGCGGCGCTGATCCTGTGCGAGGTCCTGCACTGGAAGGCGTCCGAGGTGGCCGAGCTGCTGGACACGAGCGTGGCAGCCGTCAACAGCGCACTGCAGCGTGCGCGCGCGGCGCTTGACAGCGAGGAGGTCCACGATGCGGCGCACGGCGCGCTGAGCGAGCACGACCGCCAGCTGCTCGGTCGCTACGTGGACGCTTTTCAACGCTATGACATGGACGCGCTCACCGCGCTGATCCACGAGGACGCCACGCAGTCGATGCCGCCCTATGAACTGTGGCTGAACGGCCGTCACGACATCCTTGGCTGGTGGGTGGGGCCGGGCGCTGCTTGCGCGGGCTCGCGAGTGATCCCCACGCTCAGCGCCAACGGCTCGCCCGCGTTCGGGCAGTACAAGCCGAGTGAGACCGGCTCCGGCTTTGACCCCTGGGCCGTGCAGGTGCTGGAGGTCGTGGGCGGGCGCATCGTCGAATTCACGTTCTTCCTGGCAACCGACACGCTGTTTCCCCTGTTCGGGCTGCCGCCACGGCTGGACACCTGAGCTCACCGCGCAAGCACATCATCAAGGCCGATGAACGCGATCAGCGCATAAAGCTCGGCGCTGGCCCCGCACAGCCGCACACGGCACCCCGAGCGGCGAGCGGCAAGCGCGAGGCGCGCAAGCGCGTCGATGGCCACCGCGTCGGCGGCCAGTTGCGAGACCTCGCAACGCAGCACCTCGGCCTCGCTGCTCGCAAGCAGCGCGCTCGTGCGCGCGATAAGTCCCGGCAGGTCGGCGCGCACGAGCGGCCCCCTGATCGCCAGGGTGGCGGTCTGTGGTGCCGAGGCAGCCATCCGTTTCGTCTCCTCGCTCAAGGGGCGCCCTCCAGTCAAGACCGCTATGTGCGGGCAAACTCATCGCAGGGCGTTAGCGAGAAGACGCGGCGGGTAGCCTGCGATCGACCTCTGCTCGCCAGATCCTTGGCGGGTGTCGATTTGTGCTCGCCTCGTTCGTCTAAGGAGCGACCATAATCGCTAGCAAGGAGGAAAGCCCGATGCAGTATCTGCTTCAGATCTACAGCGAAGGCGACACGCAGTTCGACAACCTCTCCGCGGACCAGCGCGCGGCGGTGACGGGCGAGTACATGGCCATCAGCGAATCCCCGCAGGTCACAGGAGGAGCCCAGTTGCAGCCCGCCGCCACGGCGACAACGGTGCGCGTGCAGGACGGCCGGACTCTGACCACGGATGGGCCCTTCGCGGAGACCAAGGAGGCGCTGGGCGGCTACTACTTGATCGAGGCGGACGACCTCGACGCGGCGATCGAGCTGGCCGCGCGGGTCCCAGCGGCGCGGCTGGGCGGTGCGGTCGAGGTTCGCCCGTTGGTGGAACGCTGATCGAACAAGCGTTTCGCGAGCACTGGGGCAGCGTCCTTGCGGCGCTCGTGGGCTTCCTCGGCGACTTCGAGCTCGCCGAGGAAGCCGCTCAGGATGCGTTTGCGATCGCCGCCGAGCGCTGGGCGCGCGCAGGGATGCCGGCTAACCAGAGGGCGTGGCTGGTGGCCACCGCGCGCAACCGTGCGATCGATCGCATCCGCCGCGAGCGCACGCTCACGGCTAAGTACAAGCTGCTGGAGGCACCCAAGGCCGTGCACGACGAGTTCCACGACGCAGACTTCCGCGACGAGCGGCTGGAGTTGATCTTTACCTGCTGTCATCCCGCGCTTGCAACCGACGCGCAGGTGGCGCTCACGCTGCGGGCGCTCGGCGGCATGAACACCGACGAGATCGCACGCGCGTTCCTGGTTCCTGAGAAGACCATGGCCCAGCGGCTGGTGCGCGCCAAGCGCAAGATCAAGGATGCGGGCATCCCGTTTCGGATCCCGCCTGCGCACCTGCTGCCCGACCGCCTCGTCGCGGTGCTGGCGATCGTCTATCTGATCTTCAACGAGGGCTATGACGGACGCAGCCCGCTGTCGGCTTCCGAGGCGATTCGCGTCGGAGTTGCGCTGGCCGAGCTGATGCCCGACGAGCCGGATGTGCTCGGGCTGCTTGCCCTGATGCTGCTCCACGACGCTCGCCGCGAGGCCCGTGTGCACGACGGCGAGCTCGTGCTCCTGGCAGACCAGGACCGCTCGCTGTGGGACCGCTCGCAGATCGCAGCCGGCCGCGCGGCACTTGCGCGGGGGCATGCCCTGCGCGGCGCTGGGAGGGCGGGCGCATACGTCCTGCAGGCAGCGATCGCCTCCCTGCACGCCGAGGAGCAGACCGACTGGGCGCAGGTCGCGGCGCTCTACCGCGATCTGTCGCGTCTGACGGGGTCGCCGGTTGTGGAGCTCAATCGCGCCGTGGCGATCGCCGAAGCAGAGGGTCCGCGCGCAGGCCTGGCGGTTGTGGAAGGTCTGGAGCCCGAGCTCGACTCATACCACTATCTGCACGCCACGCGCGCTGAGTTGCTGCGCCGTCTGCGGCGCATCGACGATGCCCGTGCGGCCTATGAAAGGGCGCTGGCGCTGGCGCGCTCCGAGCGCGAGCGACGGTTTCTGCTGGGGCGCCTGGCCGAGCTGTCGTGATCAGGCAAGCGCGGGCGCTGTCACAGGTTGCGCCGCTGCGGGCGCCGCCATCGCGGCCTGGCCCGTGCAGCCGCGATGAAAAACACCCTGTTATGAGCCCGGCAAAACGGGCATACCGATTCTTGCCAGATGTCGCCCCTGCGGGCGGTGGCCGCGAGCCCCCCGCGGCCCCCGTCCATTGGGGGGGTGGCTAACCCGGCACGCAGGGCAGGTCGGCGCCTGACGCCGACCTGCCCGCGTGTCGCCTCCAGTGCAGGCCGCCGCCGCGCCTGGGAAGTGGCACGGCGGCGGTCGCAAAATGCCGGCCGATGCCATGGTGCTCGGCACAGTCGGCGTCCGTCGCCATCCGCGTCCGCTGGCGTCGGGTGGTGCCCTGCCTGTCAGCGCTCGGCGGCGACGCTCAGCGCGAGGGTCTCCGACGAGCCCTCCACGGTCACCTCGTGTGCGTCCACAAGCCGCGCGAGCACGGGGCCGAGGCCATCGACGGTCGAGTCGAGCACCATCGCCCCCGCCCGGCCGCTGCGCAGGGGTCCGATGCGCAGCTCCAGCTTACGCGGCGCCACGCCGATGGCCACGCCGAGGTGGGCCGCGCTGAGCGAGCCGTCGGTCTGCGCCACGAGTGTGTCGGCGAGCAGCTGGGTGTCGGATATCCGGTCGGTCGAGAAGTGCGCGCGTGCAGCGAGCGCGCACAGCAGGCGAGGCAGGACCGTGCGTGCAAGCGCACTCGGCGCGATCGTCAGGGCCATCGTGCTGGTCAGCCCCTCTGAGGCAATCGCCGGCAACCGCGGCTGGTCGGTGGGCGAGGGCGGCTCCAGGGCGCCGGCGCGGGCGGTGGCGAAATCCATCTGCACCTCCGTTCCGCCGCCCTCGACGTCTCTGAACTCGGCGTCGCGCGCGAGCGCGCGGATGACCGGCAGGCCGATCCCGCCGACGGCCTGCTCGACCCCGTCGTCGCCATCGGCGGTCATGACCGTAGACGCGATGCCCTGCCCGTGGTCGCGCACGAGCACCCGCAGCGACGGCGCTCCCGCGCAGATGTCCACCTCGAGCGGCCCTTCGCGGCCTTCGTAGGCGTGCACGACCACGTTGTTGCACGCCTCGCTGACCGCCGTGTTGATGTCGTTGAGCTCGAGCGGGTCGAGGTCGATCGCTTCCGCCAGGCCGCTGAGCGTCTGTCGCACGAGCAACACGTTCTCAGGACTGCTGGCGAGGCTGAGGCGAAGGTTCGGGATCTCGGCCATCGAGCTGTCGGTCAACCTGACTTGCGGCGATGGGTCAATCCCGTTGCCGGCCGGCTTGCGCGGGCCCTGTGAGCTGCATGCTGCGCCTAGCCCGCCTGTACGGGCGCGCGCGTGAGAGCGCGCAGCCGATCGAGCGAGCGACGCAGCTGGCGGGAGACCTGCATCTGGGAGATGCCCATCCGCGCGGCGATCTCCGTCTGCGTGAGATCCTCCACGAAGCGCATGCGCAGGATCAGGCGCTCGTGGGATCCCAGGTGGCTGAGCACCGAGGCAAGCGTGGCGTCGAGCTCGACGAGCTCGTAGCGCTCGTCGTCCGCCCCGACCGACTCCCCATAGCTGGCCAGCTCCTCTCGGCCGTCTGCCTGGCGGGCGTCGAGCGAGAACGCCTCGTATGCCTGCAGCGCGGCGAGCGCGTCGACGACCTCCTCGATGTGCAGTTCGAGCCGCTGTGCCATCTGGTTGACCGTGGGGGCGCGGCCCAGCTCTCGGGTCAGGCGCTCCTGGGTGTCGCGCACCTTCAGCGCGCGCTCCTGGGCGCCGCGCGGCACGTGCACGGCCCAGCCCGAGTCGCGAAAGTAGCGGCGCATCTCGCCGACGATCGTCGGCACTGCATAGGACGAGAAGGAGTAGCCGCGCCTGACGTCATAGCGGTCGACCGCCTTGAGCAGACCCAGCGAGGCGACCTGCAGCAGGTCCTCGAAGGGCTCAGACGAGCTGCCGTAGCGCCGCGCCAGGCTGCGCGCAAGCGGCATGAAGCGGCGCACGAGCGTCTCGCGGGCGGCGCGGTCGCCGTGGCGCTGCCAGCGCGTGAACAAGCGCTTGAGCTCCAAGCCGTCCCCGGACATCGGACGCGTGCTTGACATCTTGGTGGCCGTCGTGGCGGTTGCCGAAGGCACGTCGACTCCCTTATCGGTCTTGCTGCCCCACGGCCGCTTGCCGCACGACCGTGCTCTGGGCAGTCTAGCTGGATCGCGGCCGCGTCACGCGATCGTCTGCCCGAGCATGGACGGGCCGCCGACGGCAGGCGAGGCGAGCGCGCCTGTGAGCGGAGTCTCACCCACCCCGCTGCCCGCGCCGGCGACGCTGCTCGCCGCCCCCTGCGGGGACGGCGCTACGGCCACGCGGTTGCGCCCGGCGCGCTTTGCGTCATACAGCGCCTCGTCGGCGGCCTTGAACAGCACGTCGTAGTCGACCTGCTCGCCGCAGCGGTCGCTGAGGCCGAGCGAGATCGTGATGGGTATGCCGGTGGGCTGCGCCTGCTCGACGGCTGCGCGCAGCCGCTCGGCGATTTCCAGGCCGCCAACGTGGTTCATGCCGGGCAGGACCACGAGGAACTCCTCGCCACCGAGGCGGTAGATCAGCTCGAACGAGCGCAGCTGCTTGCGCAGCGTGTAGGCGACGTCGCGCAGCACCGCGTCGCCGCGATCGTGTCCGTGCTGGTCGTTGACGTCCTTGAAGTTGTCCACGTCGCACAGCACCAGGCAGACGGGTTGATTGGCCAGGCGCGCCTGCAGCTTGAGCTCGACAAAGCGCGGCGCCAGCGCGTTGCGGTTGAGCAGGCCGGTGAGGGGATCGAGGATCGCCTCGCTGCGGTGGTGCAACTCGGCCGTCTGCAGCGCTCGCACGATCGTGACCACGCTGATGAGCAGCGCGAGCGTGATGAACAGCGGCACCGGATCATTCAGCGCGGTGGCCGTGTGCAGGCCGACGGTCGCGATCAGGACGCAGATCACGGTCAGCACAACCCCGGCGACCACCACCTGGGGGCGGAAGCGCGCGGCGATCATGGCCGCGGGCAGGATCGTCCAGGGCAGCGCGGGGTTGGCGCTGCCGCGGTAGACGGCGATGCCGATGGTCAGCAGCGCCAGGGTGATCACGATCGCGGTCGCGCTGACCCGCTCGGGGTGAGGACTCTTGTAGATGCGCCGCTCGACGTTGGCGAAGTTGAGCGCGCACAGCGCGAAGATCGGCAACGTCCACCAGCCAACCCAGGGGGCGGAGGCGAGCAGGGCGATGCCCACCGATGTGGAGCCCACGCGGCGGATCACGCGCACGCGATCGCTCGCGTCGACGACGCGGCTGCGGTCAAGCTCGGTCGGACATAGCCATGAAGCCCCCGGCATATGGACGATTTCGACCGCTGGGCAGGGGTGCTTGAGCATTGAACAGCCCCTCAAACGGATGCGTCATGTAGACGAGCGTCTGCGTCAGGCTGCCGGCGTATTTCACATGGTTGGCATCTTTGACGAATTGCACGGTGTCTGTGGCACCCGGCCGGATACTCTCAGGGCCTCGATGTCCGCCGAGCCCGCGCCCACGGTCAGCGACATCCTCGCCGCCCGCAGCGGCGAGGAGATGGCCCTCAACGACCGCTATCTGAACCCGCAGATGGGCCGGATCCTGCGCACGCTGGGCTTCGACAAGGTGTGGACGGGCGGAGAGGGCGCGCACCTGATCGACGCCGACGGCGAGCGCTACCTCGACCTGTTCGGGCGGCTATGGCGTGTTCGCGATCGGGCGCAACCACCCCGAGGCGATCGCCGCGGTCGAGCAGGTGATGGCCGCGCGCACCGGCAACCTGCCGCAGCTGGGGGTGACGCTGCTGAGCGGCGTGCTCGCCGAGCAGCTGCTCGCGCGCGCGCCCGGCCAGCGTCGGCGGCGATGGTCCCGGCGAACACGGGCACCGAGGCGGTCGAGGCGGCGATCAAGATCGCCCGCGCGGCCACCGGCCGGCCGCGCGTGCTGTATGCCGAGCACGCCTTCCACGGGCTGACGCTGGGCTCGCTGTCGCTCAACGGCAACGCCGAGTTCCGCGACGGCTTCGGCCCGCTGCTGCCCGGCTGCGACCCGGTCGGCTTCGGCGACCTCGACGCGCTGGAGCAGCGAGCTCGCGCGCGGCGACGTCGCCGCGTTCGTGGTCGAGCCGGTGCAGGGCAAGGGCGTGAACCTCCCCGCCGAGGACTACCTGCCGGGCGCCCAGCGGCTGTGCCGCGAGGCGGGCGCGCTGTTCGTATGCGACGAGGTGCAGACGGGCATCGGGCGCACCGGGCGCTTCCTCGCGCTGGAGCACTGGGACCTCGAGCCGGACATGATCTGCCTGGCCAAGGCGCTGTCGGGCGGGCTCGTGCCGATCGGCGCGGTGCTCGTCTCGCGCGCGGCGTTCGACAGGGTGTTCGACGGGATGGAGCGGGCCGTGCGCCACGGCTCGACCTTCGGCGGCAACGATCTCGCGGCGGCCGCCGCGCTGGCCACGCTGCGCGTGCTCGACAGCGAGGACCTGGTCGCGCGCGCGCAGCGCATGGGCGAGCTGCTGCTGGAGCTGACCCGGCCGCTGGTGGAGCGCTTCGAGGTCGTCGCGACGTGCGCGGGCTCGGGTCTGATGTGGGCGATCGAATTCGGACCGCCCGCGGCGGCGCGGGCGCGCGACGGCTGTGGGAGAGGGTCGAGCGCGCGCCAGCCGGGGCTGTTCTCCCAGCTGGTCACCGTGCCGCTGTTTCACGAGCACAAGATCCTCTGCCAGGTCGCCGGCCACCACATGAACGTGATCAAGGCGCTGCCCGCGCTGATGGTCGAGGAGGCGGAGATCAGGCGCTTCGCGGCCGCGCTCGAGGAGACGATCGCGGCGGCCGAGCGCTACCCGTCGGCGCTCGCGCGCTTCGGTTTGCGGACAGGTCTCAGGGCCGCGCGCGTGCGCCGCTAGCCTGTCGCGCCGTGCTCGTAACCAGAGATGACATCCGCAACGTGGCGATCGTCGCGCACGTCGACCACGGCAAGACCACGCTGGTCGACGCCATGCTGTGGCAGTCGGGCGCGTTCCGCGTCGGCCAGGACGTGGCCACGCGCGTGCTCGACTCGATGGACCTCGAGCGCGAGAAGGGCATCACGATCCTCGCCAAGAACACCTCGCTGCGCTACAGGGACGTCAAGCTCAACATCATCGACACGCCCGGGCACGCCGACTTCGGCGGAGAGGTCGAGCGCGGGCTGACGATGGTCGACGGCGTGCTGCTGCTGGTCGACGCCTCCGAGGGGCCGCTGCCGCAGACGCGCTTCGTGCTGCGCAAGGCGCTGGAGGCCAAGCTGCCGGTGATCCTGGTGGTCAACAAGGTCGACCGCCCCGACGCGCGCGTGGCCGAGGTGGTCGACGAGGTGTATGAGCTGTTCCTCGACCTCGACGCCGACGAGCACCAGATCGAGTTCCCGATCGTCTACTGCAACGCCAAGGCGGGCGTGGCCTCGCTGCACTACGAGCCCGGCAAGCCGATCCAAGAGGAGAACCTCGCGCCGCTGCTGGACCTGCTGCTCGAGCGCATCCCCGCGCCGACATACGACCCCGAGCATCCGCTGCAGGCGCTCGTGACCAACCTCGACGCCTCCCCCTACGTCGGGCGCCTGGCGATCTGCCGCGTGCGCCACGGCACGATCCGCAAGGGCCAGCAGATCGCGTGGTGTCGCGCCGACGGCTCGATCCAGCGCGCGACCGGTCGCCGAGCTGTACGTGACCGACGCGCTCGAACCGCGTCGACGCGCCAGAGGCGGGCCCGGGCGAGATCATCGCCGTGGCGGGCATCGCCGAGGTGACGATCGGCGAGACGCTCGCCGACCTCGGCGACCCGCGCCCGCTGCCGGTGATCACCGTCGACGAGCCGGCGATGTCGATCACGATCGGCGTCAACACCTCGCCGCTGGCGGGCAAAGACGGCGACAAGCTGACCGCCAGGCAGATCGAGGCGCGCCTCGACCAGGAGCTCGTCGGCAACGTGTCGCTGCGCGTGCGCGACGACCGATCGTCCGGACACCTATCGAGGTGCAGGGCCGCGGCGAGCTGCAGCTGGCGGTGCTCGTGGAGATGATGCGCCGCGAGGGCTTCGAGCTGACCGTCGGACAGCCGCACGTGGTCGAGCGCGAGATCGACGGCAAGCGCCACGAGCCGGTCGAGCGCCTGTCGGTGGACGTGCCCGAGGAGCACGTCGGCACGGTCACCCAGCTGCTGGCGGCGCGCAAGGGCCGCATGGAGCACATGACCAACCACGGCACGGGCTGGGTGCGGATGGACTACCTGGTGCCCGCGCGCGGGCTGATCGGCTTTCGCACGGAGTTCCTGACCGAGACGCGCGGGACGGGGATCATGCACCACGTGTTCGACCGCTGGGAGCCGTGGGCCGGCGAGCTGCTGACGCGCACCAGCGGCGTGCTCGTCGCCGACCGTCGCGGCGAGACGGTGACCTTCTCGCTGTTCACGCTGCAGGAGCGCGGCTCGCTGTTCGTCGGCCCCGGCGAGGAGGTCTACGAAGGGATGATCATCGGCGAGAACGCGCGCTCGGACGACCTCGACGTCAACCCGGTCAAGGAGAAGCACCTGACGAACATGCGCTCCTCGACCTCCGACGTGCTCGTGCGCCTGGACGCCCACCGCAAGCTGACGCTCGACGAGGCGCTGGAGTTCGTGCGCGAGGACGAGGCGGTCGAGGTCGACGCCCGTGATCGGTGCGCATGCGCAAGGTGGTGCTGTCGAAGCTCGAACGCCAGAAGGCGATCAAAATGGCGCGCAAGTGAGGCGCGGGCGCAGAGCGAGTGACGGGCGCGGCCGCACGACTGCGCAGGCGCACGGGGGCGCGAGATCGAGCTGAGCGGGCTGGTCAAGTCCTTCCACGGCCCCGACGGGCCGATCCGGGCGGTGCGCGGCGTCGACGTGCGAATCGCGGCGGGCGAGACGGTCGCGCTGCTCGGCCCCAACGGCGCGGGCAAGTCGACGACGATCGACATGCTGCTCGGCCTGCTCGCGCCCGACGCGGGCACGGTGTCGGTGTTCGGCCGCTCCGCCCGCGCAGGCCGTCGCCGACGGGGCGGTCGGCGGGATGCTGCAGACCGGCGCAGCTGATCCGGGACCTGTCGGTGCGCGAGCTGGTGGCGATGATGGCCTCGCTGTACCCCGCGCCGCTGGACGTCGATGAGGCGCTCGAGCTGACCGGCGTAAGCGAGATCGCCGCGCCAGCGCACGCAGAAGCTGTCCGGCGGGCAGACCCAGCGCGTGCGCCTCGCGGTCGCGCTCGTCAGCGACCCCGAGCTGCTCGTGCTCGACGAGCCGACGGTCGCGCTGGACGTCGAGGGCCGCCGCGCGCTTCTGGACGACGATGCGCGCAGTTCGCCGCGCGCGGCAAGACGATCGTGTTCGCCACGCACTACCTCGAGGAGGCCGACGCGTATGCCGACCGCGCCGTGCTGATGGCGCACGGCGACGATCGTCGCCGACGGGCCGACGACCGAGATCAGGGCGATGGTCGGCACGCGCACGATCCGCGCGACGCTGCCAGGCGTGGAGGTCGCTGCGCTCGCAGGCGCTGCCCGGCGTGAGCAGCGCCGAGCGCCGCGGCGAGGCGGTGGTCCTGCACTGCGCGGACTCCGACGCGGCGATCCGGGCGCTGCTGGCGCGCGCTATCCGGACGCGCGCGACATCGAGATCGCGGCCGCGGGCCTGGAGCAGGCGTTCCTCGCGCTGACCGGCGACGGTGGCGAGCGACCGGCAGCCGCCGCGCGAGCGCGGGCGCGGCGAGTGAGCGGGGGCAGGCGCTGATGCCGCTCGCTGTACATGCGCTACGAGCTGCTGCGCACGCTGCGCAACAGGCGCTTCTTCCTGCTCTCGCTCGGCTTTCCGCTGATCCTGTACTTCGTGATCGCCGGCCCCAACCGCCACGTGCAGCAACTTCGACGGGAGCGGCATCTCGTTCCCGCTCTACTACATGGTCGGGCTGGCATCGTTCGGGACGATGAGCGCGATGCTCTCGTGCGGCGCGCGCATCGCCGCCGAGCGCGCCGTCGGCTGGAACCGGCAGCTGCGCATCACGCCGCTGTCGCCGCGCGCCTACTTCCGCGTGAAGGTCCTCACCGGCGTACATGATGGCGCTGATCAGCCTGCTCGCGCTGTACGCCGCCGGGGCATCGCTGGGCGTCAGCCTGACGGCCGCGCGAGTGGCTGAAGATGACCGGGCTGATCCTCGTCGGCCTCATACCGTTCGCGGCGCTGGGGATCATGCTCGGGCACCTGCTCACGCCCGACTCGATCGGTCCCGCCGATGGGCGGCGGAATCTCGCTGCTGGCGCTGCTCGGGGGCACGTGGTTTCCGCTCGCCAACCACGGTTTCCTGCACGACGCTGGCGCAGTACCATCCCCTCCTACTGGCTCGTGCAGGCCAGCCACGTGGCGCTCGGTGGTCAGTCGTGGAGCACGGTGGGGTGGGTCGTGATGGCGGCGTGGACGGTCGTGCTGAGCGCGCTCGCGGCTGCGCGCCTACCGGCGCGACACCGGGCGCGTGTAGCGGCCGCTGCCGCGCGGCCAGGCACCCCAGGGTGTGGGAGCACGCTTGCGCCGCCGCCGCTAGGGTTCCGCCGATGACCACCCATTCCAGAGCATTCCCAGCCGTCAAGCCACCCTCGTAGTCGCCTTCGCGTGCCTGTGTTGCGCCCTCGCCGTGGCTGTGCCGCATGGCCCAGGGCGCGATCAGCTACGAGAAAGAGAGCCTCTCCGAATACGAACACCAGCTGGCCGGCGGCCAGATCCAGCGCGGTGACGATCAACAAGTTCGTGCGCTCGCTGCGTATCACGCTGAAGGACGGGCGCTACGTGCTCGCGACCTACAACCCAAGACGAAGAGGCGGCGGTGGCCGGCAAGCTGACAGACAAGGACGTGCCCGTGTCGGTGCTGACGCCCGAAGCGGCGCAGAAAGAAGCCAAAGCAAACCGGTCAAACACAAACTGCGCTACATCGCCGGTGGGATCCTGATCGTGGTGATCCTGATCGTAGGCGGGGTGCTGCTGGTTTTCCGCAGGCGCAGGCTCGCTGCCCAATAGCCGGCCGTTTAGCGGTCGCGCGGGCGCGGTGGCCCGCATGACTCGCCCAACGGGCGCCGTATAGCGATGGTTATACGGAGTCCGTGCGAGGGCTACCGCCGCGATTCACAACCTAAGAACAAGACTCAGTCTTATGATAGGTTTGGATGGTCGGTCGCCTGCCAACCTCGCACGGGAGGAGATCCAGCTCGATGCCTCACCAGCACGCACGTTTCTTCGCTCTCGTGGTGTCGCTGCTCGCGCTCGCCGTGCTGGCAGCAGGCTGCGGTAGCAGCGGCCCAGGCGCGGCGAGCGGCGCGGGCAGCGGTGCGATCGTGGCCGTCGGCGCCGAGAACGAGTACGCCAACGTGATCGCCCAGGTCGGCGGGCGCTACGTGAAGGTGACGCGCGATCGAGAGCAACCCGAACACCGACCCGCACACCTTCGAGGCCAGCCCGAGCGTCGCCGCAGGCGGTCAGCGCGGCGCGGCTGGTCGTCCAGAACGGCGTCGGCTACGACACCTTCATGGAACGGATCGAGTCGGCCTCGGCGGCGAGCTCCGTCGCGCAAGGTGATCGACGTGCAGAAGCTGCTCGGGCTGCCCGACTCCACGCCCAACCCGCACCTCTGGTACAAGCCGCAGACGATGCCGGCGGTCGCCAAGGCGCTCGCCGCCGACCTGTCCGCGCTCGCAGCCCGCGCACGCCGCCTACTTCCAGGCCAACGCGCGCCGCGCTTCGACGCTCGCTGACGCCCTGGTATCGCGGCGCTGCAAGCGGTTCGCGGCCGCTATCCCGAGCACGCCGGTCGCGACCACCGAGCCGGTCGGCGACTACATGCTGGAAGCGGCCGGCACCGACAACCTGACGCCCGTTCCGCTTGCAGGCCGACATCATGAACGGCGTCGACCCCGCGCCGCAGGACGTGACGCTGCAGAACGCCCTGTTCTCGGGACACAGGGTCAAGGTGTTCGTCTACAACCAGCAGGTCACCGACTCGCTCACCGCAGTCGTTCCTCGCCGCCGCCAAACGAGCCGGCGTTCCCGTCGTCGGCGTGTACGAGACGATGCCGACCCCCGGCTACGACTACCAGTCGTGGATGCTCGCCGAGGTGCGCGCGCTGCGCAGGGCGGTCGCCGACAAGGTCTCCACCCAGAAGCTGTGAGCGCGACGCGCAGCCGATCCTCTCGGTCGAGGGCGTCGAGCGTGCGGCTGGCCGGCCGCGAGGTGCTGCGCGACGTCAGCTTCGCGATCGCGCCCGGGCGAGTTCACCGGGCTGATCGGCTCCAACGGCGCCGGCAAGACGACGCTCTTCCGGGTGATCCTCGGCCTGCAGGCACGCGAGCGCCGGCCGCGTGCTGCGTCGGCGGCCGGCCCGCCGCGTGCGCGGCGGCGCAACCCGCTGATCGGCTACGTGCCGCAGAAGTTCCTGCTCGACCCCGACATGCCGCTGCGCGCGCGCGACCTCGTCGGCCTCGGCCTCGACGCGCACCGCTTCGGCATCCCGCTGCCCTCGCGCGCGCCGCAGGGCGCTGATCGAGGAGATGCTCGACGCGGTCGACGCGCGCGACTTCGCCGACCCGCGCGTCGGCAGCTCTCCGGCGGCGAGCAGCAGCGCGTGCTGATCGCCCACGCGCTGATCGGCCGGCCGCGGCTGCTGCTGCTCGACGAGCCGCTCGCGAACCTCGACCTGCGCAGCGGCCACGAGGTCGTCGCGCTGCTCGCCCGGATCGCCCGCGAGCAGCGAGATCGCGGTGCTGATCTCCGCGCACGAGATGAACCCGCTGCTGCCGGTGATGGACCGCATCGTCTACCTCGCCGCCGGGCGCGCCGCGAGCGGCACGTCGAGGAGGTCGTGCGCGCGGACGTGCTCAGCGAGCTCTACGGCCACCACGTCGACGTGCTCCACGTGCACGGCCGCGTGCTGGTCGTGGCCGGCGCGGGCGACGAGGCCGACATGCACGGGCACGAGGGCGTCTTCCCGGGGCGCCAGCAAGCCCCGCTGCCGGTGAGCTCGCGCGATGACTGGCGCCGCTGATCTTCGCCCCCGGCTTCTTCGCAAGCGCAGCCGTGCACATCGCCGTCGCTCGTCGGCGCGGTCGTCGCGGTCGTCGTCGGGGGCCGTCGGCGTGTTCACGGTCATGCGCGGCCAGTCGTTCGCCGGCGAGGCGCTCGGCGACATCGGCACGACCGGCGGCTCGGGCGCGTTCCTGCTCGGCGTCGGCCCGCTGTGGGGCTTCGTCGCCGCCGCGTCGTCGCGGCCGGCGTGATGGAGCTGATCGGCATCCAGCGCCCGCGCGGGCGCGACCTCGCGACCGGGATCGTGCTCGGCGCCGGCCTCGGCCTGGCCGCGCTGTTCCTCTACCTCGACAGCGACCGCACAACACCACCGGCGCGGCCGGTCACGATCCTGTTCGGCTCGGTGTTCGCGATCAGCGCAGCTCGACGCTCCCGCTGGTCGCGCGTGCTGGAGCGTGCTCGTGCTCGCGATCATCGCGCTGCTGTTCCGGCCGCTGCTGCTCAGCTCGCTCAGCGCCGAGCTGGCCGCCGCGCGCGGGATCCCCGTGCGCGCTCGTCGGCGCCGCCTACCTGCTCGCGCTCGCGCTCGCCGTCGCGCTCGCCGCGATCACGATCGGCGCGATCCTCGCACCGCGCTGCTGATCGGCCCCGCCGCCACGGCGCTGCGGCTGACCAGGCGGCCCGGCCTGGCGATCGCCGTCGGCCGGCCTGATCGGCGTCGCCGCGATGTGGCTGGGCATCCTGCTGGCCTACGACAGCTACGACTGGCCGCCGCCGGACACGGCTGGCCGGTCAGCTTCTTCGTCGTCACGCTGATCTTCCTCGCCTACCTGCTGTCCGGGCCTGCCCGCGCTGCGTGCGCCGCCGCGCACGCGGTCGAGGCTGAGCGTGTTCTCCGGCTTCATGGTCAACGCCTGGACGGTCGGCGAGCATCGTCGCGGTCGTCGCCGGCCTGGTCGGCTTCTTCACCGTGCTGCGCGGCTCGGCGTTCGTCGCCCACGCGATCCCCAACGGCTCGTTCGCCGGCGCCGCCGGCGCGAGCCTGATCGGCGATCAACACGCTGCTCGGGCTCGGCGTCTTCTCGCTGCTGCGGCGCGCTCGGCGATCGGCGTGCTCGGCCGCCGCGGCCGCCACGACGTCGCGACCGCGCTGGCGCTCGTGATGATGCTCGGGCTCGGCGCGCTGTTCCTCAGCTTCAGCGCCGAGTACGCGCCGGAGGTCTACTCGCTGCTGTTCGGCGAGGTGCTCGGCATCAGCCGCCAACCAGGTCGCGCCCGACCGCTGCGCTGGCGCGTCGTCTGCGTCGTCGCGATCGCCGCGCTGTACCGGCCGCTGATGCTCTCCTCGGTGCTCCCCGACGTCGGCGAGGCCCGCGGCGTGAGCGCCTTCGCCATGGAGCTGTGCTTCCTCGTCGTGGTCGCGCTCGCCACGACGATGACCGTGCCGGTGGTCGGCACGCTGCTGATCTTCAGCCTGATGATCGGCGCGCCCGCGGCCGCGCGCTCGTTCACCGACCGGCCGCTGCGGGCGCATGGCCCTGTCGGTGGCGATCGCGCTGGTCATCGTGTGGAGCGCCGATCGCCGCCTCCTACGAGACCGACTATCCCGTCGGCTTCTTCGTCGGCACCGCCAGCGCCGCCGCCTACGCGCTCGGGCGCGGCTGGGCCGGCTGGCGGCGGCGCCGGACGGCACCGCGCGCTACGGGCTGTCGTGGCAGATCGCCGCGCCTACCATCGTCACATGAGCTCTTGCGGTCGATCGCGCGGAGGCGACGCTCGACTGCATGCCGGGCGCAAGCGCGGCGGCGCCCGCCGGGCTCTGCTGGAGTTGCTCGACCGCCAGCAATGCGCGCTCACGGCCGTGGAGATCGAGGACGCGCTGCGCGCCGGCGACGCCGGGCGCAACGTCAGCCGGGCCAGCGTCTACCGGATCCTCGACGAGCTCGAGCGCCTGCGCCTGGTCCAGCGCGTGGAGACCGGCCAGGCGATGGTCCGCTACGAGCGCGTGCACGAGCACGACCAGCACCACCACCATCTCGTCTGCGACGAGTGCGGCCTGGTCATGCCCTTCTCCGACGCTGCCCTGGAGCGCGCGATCGGCGAGCTCAGCGCGAAGGTGCCGCTGAAGGTTTCCGAGCACGAGATCGTGCTGCACGGCGCCTGCCGGGACTGCGCCGGCTAGGAAGTTCCGGCGCAGTCCCGGGACGCTTGGCGCACCCGCGGCGAGCTTGGCCGGTCAGTCGATCTCCACGCTGAAGTCCCAGGCGGCGACCAGCCGCCCTTCGGGCGCCCACGTGATGCTGCCGTCGCCGGTCGGCAGAACGCCGTACACGCGGATCGACAGCGGCGCGCCGGGCGTCGCGCGGGTTGGCAGCGGGCCGCCGCCCATGGCGGTCACCCGCGGGTGATACACGTGGCCATACTCGTCGACCAGCGTGAACGCCCCGGCCGACAGCGGCACGGCGCCCGACACGCGCGCGAACGTGACCACGAACGTGCACGGGGTGGTGGCCGGCACCGGAAAGCGGCCCTCCTCGGGCACTTCCGGCCCGACGGCTGTCGCCAGCGCGTGTCCGCCCGCCAGGCCGACCGCGACCTCGTCGCCCTGAATCGCCAGTGCCGCGTTGGCCGCGCTGGCCTGCACTACGCGGTTGACCTGCACCTTTGGCTTGGGCAGCCAGCTGGGCAGCCCGCCATATTTGGCGGGCGTGCTCGCTTCGCCCGTCGCGTGTTCGCCGCTGGAGGGGTCGGCCGCGGTGGCGGTCGAGCTCTGGTTACCACCGGCAGGCGGCCTGACGGCGGCGCGCGCGGCGCTCGGCCCGTGCGCGGCCGCCGCCGACCCGCCGTGGCGGGCCAGCAGCAGGCCGGCGAACGCGGCGGCCACAACGACCGCCACGCCCGCCGTCAGCACACGCCGCACGTTAGCCACGCCGCCGATCGGCGACGCGGGCGTCGGTGGCGCTATTTCTGTTCATGCACGCCCTTCGGGTTGGTGAACACGTCGGGCCCGAACGGCGCGAGGCCGGGCTGGGCGGCGTAGCCGATGTGGCCCTCGCCGTCGAGGCCGGGCGAGGCGTTGGCCGACGTTGAACAGGTCCTCCATCGTGCGCAGCCAGCTGTAGTGGTTGTAGTACGACGTTGCTCACGCGTGCCCGGCGTGATGTACGGGCTGATCAGCACGCTGCCGGTGTCGCCGCCGCCGGTCGTCGCGTCGGTGGCGTCGTACAGCGGGTCGGTCGACGGCGTGCGGCGCCGAGCGTGATGCCGCTCACCGGCGCCGGTCGTCGACAGCGGTTGCGCCGTTGGCGTCGACGAGCGTGAACGAGCCGGTGTCGACGAAGCCGCCGCGCCTGGTTGGCGCACGGTCGGCGGTGACCGGCGTGTCGGTGACCTGGCCGACGAACGCGCCGGCGCGGGATGCCGGTGCCGCGTCACCGAGCGGCCCTCGTCGGTGGCGACGATCGAGTTGTCGGAGATCGTCGAGTGCCTTCCGGTCGCGCCGTCGCGCCGGTGTCGCGTGCGCGCGCCCGGGACGTGCTGCCGCCGCCGAGCAGGCAGGTGCCGGCCGGCTGCGGGACGGCACGGTCTGGGCGACGCAGCTGCTCGGCCGGTCGATGAACGCGTTGTCGCCCGGGCCCGGGTAGAGCTCGTTGCCGCTTGCGTCGGTCGCCAGCGGCGTGTTCGGGCCGGTCGGCTCGAGTGTGACCGTTGCGCCGAACAGCGTCTCGCCGGCCGAGTCCGCTGCGATCGAGGCCGCCGCGTTCGGCGACACGGTCGTCGAGTTGGCGAAGCTGTTGCCGGTGTAGGTGAACGGCGGGAAGCCCTCGTCGAAGGTGATGTCGATCAGGCCGCCGTCCTTGAACGCCGGCGACGCCTCGATCTCGGGGACGACGTGCTCGAGGAACAGGTCGGCCGCGTACAGGCCCGCCGGTGTAGTTGACCGGCGCGTTCGGCGGTGTTCGGGTCCGATGAAGCCGCCCGACAGGTTGTTGCCGTGGCAGACCGCGTCGTGGGCGTCGCTGCAGTTGTTCGGCGAGATCCAGCTGAACGCCGGCGTCGTCGCCTCGCTCTGCAGGTCGTGGTAGAGGCCGTTGGTCGGGTCGAACAGGTTCGCGATGTGCGCTGCGTTGCAGTCGCCCGACTGCAGGATCGACTCGAACCACGGGAACGGGAAGTGCTTGGGCACGTACTGGTCGGTCGCGTTGGCGCTGCCCGGGTTCGGCTGATCGGCGGTGCTGCCGGTCGCGGCCCGGCGCTGCGTACGGGGCGCCGCAGTACTGCGTGCCGCGCGTCGTGCGTCGGGGTCCGCTCGGCGTCGGGGTTGCCGAGGTCCTGTGCGTAGCCCTTCCAGCTCACGTCGGCCGCGTCGAGCTGGTTGAACAGCGTCGGCACGCTCGGACGGGTACACGCAGCCGTTCGTGCCGGCGGCGCGCGTTCGGCCCCGCGGCCGAGACGCACCTGCCCGTAGTTCGGGTTCGTCTTCAGCGTTGCCCGACAGGTCGACGGTGCCCGAGAAGTTGTCGTAGTCGGGGCAGTCGGCCTGGGTGTCGGGCTGGGTCGCCTGGCCGCTGACCATCGAGATGTAGTTGTCGAGGCTGAAGTGGCCGGTGCCGTAGTAGTTCTTCAGCAGCACGCCCTGGGACGGCAGCGTCTTCCACAGGTAGGTGTTGTTGTTGAGGCCGGTGAAGGTCGCGTCGTAGGACTTGTTCTCGAGGATGATCAGCCAGACGTGCTTGATCTTGCCCGGGGCGATCCCGAGGCCGTCCGCGTGGGTGGCGGTGGTCTCCTGCGAGGACACCACCTGCGGCGCCGGGCTGAGCGTCGGTTCGATGCTCGTCGGTTCGACTGCCGCGGCGGCGCTCGTCGACGGTTCGCCGCTCGGTGAGGCGCTTGCGCTTGTCGCGGCGATCGACACGGCCGATGCTGCCGCTGCTGCGAGGACCGCGACCGACGCTGCGGCTCTGCGACGCAGGCGCGCGAGGCGTGCTGCACGCGGATGGGATTTGGCGCTCATCGCCATTTGCATCTCCTTTTCACGCACGTGTGGGATTGGAACGCCAGTCTCTGACGCTGGCGGATGTCACACGTGTTCATCGCGTGACCCTGCCGTGAACAGGTCGGGAACAGGAAGTGAAAAGTTCGAGACTTTGGTCACCGCCCGGGGTGAAACGTGGTATGGGCGATCAGCTCGCTAACGGTCGGCCGGGGCAAGCGCGTCGTATTCTCCCCGTTCAAGTTGGCGCATTCTCCCCCCTGGAAACAGCGCAATCTCCCCGCTAGACTGTTCGCATTATCACCGCCAAATATCAGCCGAGGATTGTCGACGGCGAGCTCCAGGCCCGTCTGGGGGCAGTTGGCGCCGTCGTCATCGAGGGACCCAAGGCGTGCGGGAAGACCGCGACGGCTCGACAGATCGCGGCCAGCGAGGTCCTGTTGGACGTCGACACGAACGCCCGGCAGGCGATCGCGCTTGACCCGAAGCTCGTGCTCGACGGTCCAGTCCCCCGCCTGCTCGACGAGTGGCAGATCGAGCCGGCCGTCTGGAACCATGTCCGCAGGGAGATCGACGATCGGGCAAGGCCCGGCCAGTTCATCTTGACGGGCTCGGCGGTTCCTCCGGACGACATCACCAGGCACACCGGGGCCGGTCGCATCTCCCGCCTGCGGATGCGCCCGATGACCCTCTTCGAGACTCAGCGCAGCACCGGGCAGATGTCGCTTGGTCAACTGTTCCAGGGCACCGTGATCTCCGTGGCCGATCCGGGGCTGACGCTCGCTGGGCTCACCGAGGAGATCGCCCTCGGCGGATGGCCGGGGCTGCGCGGACGCGAGCCCGCCGACGCTCTCATCGCCGTGCGCGACTATCTGCAGGAGGTGGCTCGCGTCGATGTCGGTCGTGTGGACGCAACCCACCGCGACCCGGATCGCGTGACGCGGCTGCTGCAAAGCCTCGCTCGCAACGTTGCCACCTACGCCGCAGCGACAACGCTCGCCCGAGACACCGGCGGTGCTGACAGCCCGTTGAAGGACGACACGGTGCGCGGCTACCTCGCAGCGCTCGAGCGGCTGATGATCGTCGAGGACCAGCCGGCCTGGGCGCCGCACCTGCGCTCCAGGCATCGGCTTCGCACAGCGCCGAAGAGGCACTTCGTCGATCCCTCGCTCGCGGTGGCGGCACTGCGCTCGACGCCCGACCGTCTGCTGCATGATCTCAACCTGCTCGGCTTCCTGTTCGAGTCACTAGTGGTGCGCGATCTGCGCGTCTACGCGCAGGGAGCCGATGCTCAGGTGCTGCAGTACCGAGACGAAGGCGGTCTTGAGGTGGATGCGATCGTCGAGGGGGGCGACGGTCGTTGGATGGCCTTCGAGGTCAAGCTGGGAACCGGGCAGGTGGATGATGCTGCGGCGAGCCTGACACGGTTCGTCGAGCGGATCGACACCGCGAAGTGCGGGCGCCCAGCGCTGCTGGGCGTCATCGTTGCGACGGGGTACGGATACCGCCGTGAGGATGGCGTGGCCGTGATTCCGATCGGTGCGCTGGGACCATGACCTGCGGCGCCGATCCGACCGGGCGCCCCCACAGGTAGGTGGCCACGCAGCCGAGCGCGAACACGGCGACCACCAGCAGCACCGGGCCGGAGTCCTCGACGAGCGCTCCGACGACGCCGGCGGCGAGACCGCCGGCGAAGCGCCGCCAGCCATACGGGGTCCGCCGCGCACAGGCGCCAGCAGGCGCTCGCGCCCGCGCAGCCGAGCGCGGCGCAGGGCGAGCGCGACGGCCGTGGCCGCGGGCATCGCGTGGTTGTGCAGCTCGTCCCACGCGGCGCTGTAGCGGCGGACGATGATGTCGCGCACGTCGCCCGCCGAGCGGGCGTGCAGGACGCTGCCGGTGAAGTGCCCGCTCCCGTGCGCGGTGGCGAGGTCGATCGCGGCGAGCGCCACCAGGCCGGCGACCGGGCTGATCAGCACGATCAGCGCGCGCCTGCGGGTGAGCGCGCCGGGAGCGAGCATGACGGTGGCGACCGCGAAGCCTGACGCTCACGAGGATCACGCCGCCGACGCCCGCGCCGATCCGCGCCGAGCCCTCGACCACCGCCAGGACGACGCCCGCGCCGGCCATCGCCAGCGCCGCGCCGCGGCCGCGCGCGCGCGGGTAGAGCGCGGCGGCGACGGCCGCGAGCACGAGCACGGCCAGCCCCGACTTGAGCTCGTTGCCGATGCCGTAGAAGCGCGCTCCGAGGATCGGGTCGGGGCCGAGCAGCGAGCGCATCAGCAGCTGCGTGCCGGCGAGCGCGTCCACGCTCAGCGCCACGATCGCCACGAGCGCCGGCGCGAGCGGCGCGCGCGGCCACGGCACGAGCGCGTCGGTGAGCGCGCCCAGCGCCAGGCACAGCAGCGCGATGATCGCGTACTCGACCGCCGCGCCCGGCTCCAGCGCGGCCGGTATCAGCGCGGCGACCGGCGCCCACAGCACCGCCAGCGCGCCCGCGCGCATCGCCCACGCGCGCCGCGCGGCCGTCGGGCGGCGAGCGAGCAGCAGCAGCGCGCACGCCAGCAGCAGGAAGCGCCAGCGCCTTCAGCCGCCGCCCGCCGATCACGCGCAGGCGCGCCATCAGCGCGCGCAGGCTGGCCGAGCGCAGCGCGCCGTCGGTCTCGATCGGCTTGCCGCGCATGTCCGCGCGGGATCGGCTGCGCCCAGGTGGCGCGAGGATCGTGGGCGCCACGTCGACCGCCGCGATCAAGCCCGCGCTGGTTGGTGCTCTGCGAGCTCAGCTCGCGCCCGCCGCCGCCCGCCAGCCCCGCCGACGCCGCTCCACAGCAGTTCGTTGCCCGGCCGCGTCGGGGGCGCGCTGGAGCACGATCAGCAGCTCTCCCGGCGCGCGCGCGGCGCTGAGCGCGCGCAGGTCGGCGAGCCCCTCGCCGCCGCCGGGCAGGTCGGCGACGACCAGGCGCCTGCTGCGCGCGCAGCGCGGCGACGCGCGCGAGCAGCGTGGCGGCGCGAACCCAGCGAGACGGCGGCGATGCGCCCCGCGCGGTCGGCGGCGAGCAGCGCGTCGAGGTCATCGCGCGCCGGCGATCCCCGCATAGCCCGCGCCGCCTGTCGATCTGCCGCGGCCAGCAGCCCGGGTGCAGCAGCTGCGGCGCGTCTTCGCGCGCGTGCTGCGCGCCGCGCGCCAGCCGTCGATCACGCGCCCCGGCTCCGCGGAGGGCGCGAGCGACAGCGCGCGGCGGCGTCGGCGCTGGAGTAGGCCGAGGACGGCGACGCGCGCGCCCTGGGTGATGTCCAGCAGGAACTGCGCGCTGCGAGTAGCGCCCCTGGCTGGCGGACATGATCCCCACCGACAGGCCGCGCACGCTCGCGAGCTGGGACTCGTCGGCAGCCACGAAGACGACCAGCGCCGAGGCGCCGGAGCGCGGTGCCGGTCGCGCTGCCCGGCGCGAACGGCCGCGCGGCCGCCGAGCGCCACGGCGGGCACAGGAGCGCCAGCGCCGCCCCCCGCCGCGCTGGGCTCAGACCTCCGCTCCCTCGGTCGCGACGCCGCCGCGGGTGCGCCGCCGCCGGGCGCGGGCGCGCCGCCGGCTTGCTCGTCGGCGTCGGCCGGCAGCGACGTCCCTCGATGTTCAGGCGCGGCAGCAGCCGCGCCAGCCACGCGGGCAGCCACCACGTGCGCGGTCCCGACCAGGTGCAGCGACGGCGGGCAGCAGCAGGCAGCGGACGACGAGCGCGTCGAGGAACACGGCGCTGGCGAGGCTGAGGCCGAACTCCTTGATCACGCGGCCTTCGAGCAGCGTGAACGACAGGAACACGCACACCATGATCGCCGCGGCGGCCGTGACCACGCGCCCGGTCAGCGACAGGCCCTCGGCCACCGCGCGCGAGTGATCGTGCGGTCTGGTCCAGCGCTCGTGCATGCGCGAGACGAGGAACACCTCGTAGTCCATCGACAGGCCGAACACGATCGCGAACAGCAGCACCGGGATGAACGAGTCGACCGGGCCCGGCTGGACGCCGATCAGCCCGCCCAGCCAGCCCCACTGGAAGATCGCCACGATCACGCCGAGCGCGGCGCTGATGCTGAGCAGGTTCATGACCGCGGCCTGCAGCGGGATCACCAGCGAGCGGAACACGACCATCAGCAGCAGCGCGCTCAGCAGCACGACGACGCCGATGAACAGCGGCAGCTTGCGCGACAGCACCGCGGCGAAGTCGACGCGCGCCGGCGGTCACGCCGCCGACGTACACGGTCATGCCGGTGCGCGCGGCGCATCGGCGGGATCACGTGTTCGCGCAGCTGCGAGACCAGCTGCGTGGTGGCGTACGCCTCGGGCGAGGAGCGCGGATAGACGCTCAGCGTGGCGACTTCGCCGGTGGGGTTGAGCTTCGGCGGGCGTGACCGCGACGACGCCCGGCGTGCGTCGCGATCGCCGCGCGCAGCGTCCGACGGGGCCTCGGGCCGGCGTGCGCGACTTCCGTGAGCAGCACGCCGTTTTCGGCGGCTTCTCGTGTGTGGGTTGGGGACCTTCGCGACGATCAGCAGCGGCCCGTTGAAGCCCTGGCCGAAGCCCTGCGCGAGCAGCTCGTAGGCCTTGTGGGTGGTCTGTCCGGCGGGGTCGTTGGACGCGTCGCTTGAGCCCAGCCGCAGCGCGATCGCGGGCGCCGCGATCGCGAGCATCACGAGCGCCGCACAGCGCGCGATCGGCCACGGGCGTCGCTGCACGAACGCGCTCCAGCGCAGCCACACGCCGCCGCCCGCCGGTGCGGGCGGGCACGCCCTCGACGCGGCGTTGCGGCGCGCGCCGCGCGCTCTGCGGCCGGACGCCCGGCGACGCGGGCGCCCGCCAACGTCAGCAGCGCCGGCAGCAGCGTGAGCGAGGCGAGCATCATCAGCAGCACGCCGATCGACGCGGAGATAGCCACCCCGTAGAGGAATTCCACGCCCAGCAGCATCATCCCCAGCAGCGCGATCACGACGGTCGCGCCGGCGAACAGGACGGCGCGACCGGCTGTGTCCATTGCCTGCAGGATCGACGCGCGCGTGTCCTGGAAGGTGGCGCCCGGCGTGCGATAGGCCTCGCGGAAGCGCGTGAGGATGAACAGCGCGTAGTCGATCCCGACGCCCAGGCCGATCATCGCGGCGAGCTCGGAGGAGAAGTTGGGCGTGTCGACCACGTGGGTGAACAGCGCGATCACGGCCAGGCCCGTGCCGAGGCCGAACAGCGCGGTGACGATCGGCAGTCCCATCGCGAGCAGCGAGCCGAACGTGAGCAGCAGCACGACGATCGCGGCGAGCAGCCCGACGGCGGTGGAGACGCCGAAGCCTTCCTGCTCGGTCTGCTCGATCGCCTGCCCGCCGAGCTCCACCTCGCAGCCCCGGCCTGCGCCGCCGCGCGCGCCGTGCTGACGACGCGTTCGGCGGCGCCCTTGGGCAGCAGGTTCGCTTTCTTGTCGAACACGACCGTCGCGAACGCGATCTGGCGGTCGGCGGAGATCGCCTTGCCCGCGAGGCCCGCGTACGGGCTGATCACGCTGCGTGACGTGCGGCAGTTTGGCGACCTCGCGCGAACATCGCGCCCATGTGCGCGCGCACGGCGGCTTCCAGGACGCTGCCCGAGCTGACCTTGTAGACGATCGTGTCGCGGTCGCCCGCCTGCGCGGGGAAGCTGCGTTCGAGCAGGTCGGCGGCGCGCTGGGCGCCGCTGCCGCGGCAGCGTGAAGTTGTTGGAGTAGCTGGTGCCGGCCGACTGGGCGAGCGCGTTGACGGCGACCAGCAGCGACGATCCAGCCGATCGCCACGTACTTGCGATGCGTGGTCGACCAGCGCGCGAGCTTCAGCACTCAGAGAAGCGTAGCGCCCGTCCGACGGCGGTCCTGCGCTTCTCACGCCTGCGCTCTAGTTGACGCTCGGATCGAGCGGCATGCGCGCGAGCAGCGCGTAGCTGCCGCCCTTGCGCGTGAGCACCGCTGCCCCACAGCTCCTCGGGGACGCTCGGTGAAGACGTCCTCGGGCTGGGCGGGGTGGGCGATCCAGTCGCCGCTGCTCGAGCTCCGCGTCGAGCTGCCCCCGCCCCAGCCGGCGTAGCCGGCGAACACCCGCCGGCGCACGGTCGCCTCGGCGAGCTCCTCGATGCCGGCGTCGGGCGCGGGGAAGCCGATCCGACCGAGCACCAGCACGCCCGCCAGCGAGGGCTCGAGGAACTCGGCCAGGAACACCACGGAGGTCGGCTGCACGGGCCCGCCGACGTACACCGGCTCGAGCTCCTCCACGGCCTGCTCGAGCTGCGGCACCGCCTCGCCGACGGTGACCGTCGAGGGGCGGTTGAGCACCACGCCCATCGCGCCCGTCCTCGCTGTGCATGCCGATCAGCACCACCGTGCGCGCGAAGTTCGGGTCCAGCAGCGAGGGCGAGGCGAGCAGCAGCTGGCCGGCGAGCGATTCCGCCATGTGCGATCGAGGCTAGCGCCCCGGCCGCCCAGCGCTCGCGCTATCCGGCCGAGAAGATCTCCAGTCGGCCGCTGAGTTTCGTGGTCGTTGGCGTTGCCCTCGGGCTCGATCATGTGCCCGTCGACCACGATCGGGCTGTTCCAGTGCCCGGGCGTGCCCGGCGAGCTTGGCGATCGGCCGCGGCGAGCCGGGCCGGTAGACGTTGATGCCGCCGCCCGACAGGTCATACACGTAGAGCAGGCCGCCGGCCATGACGGGCTGGTGCCGGCGATTGCTGTTCTCCCACGCGCGGTAGAGCAGCCCGGAGCGCAGCACGTAGGCGGCGGTGCCGCTTTCGTCGGCGAGGAACGCGGTTGTGCGCCCGTGCGCTCGGTCGACCACACGCGCCGGCGCGCGGTGAACAGCTCGCCGCCGCCGGGTATCTGCAGGCGCTGGACTTCGCCGCCGAGGGGGTGCAGGCGCGCGCGGGCGCCGGAGGGCGGGTGACCGTCCAAGCGCGAGAGCGCGAGCACGCGCATGATCCCGTCCTTGCCCGCCAGCACGATGCGGTCGTCGCCCGAGCAGCGCGGGGGCGCTGGAGCCGAGGTCGGTGTCGCTGGTGTTGAGGTGTTCCTGGTCGGTCGGGCGTGAAGGACTGGCGCAGGCTGCAGCGCGGGGAAGCTCAGCTCGATCACGCTGTCGCCGAAGTTGGTGGTGCCGTTCCAGGGGCCGTTGCCGGTGTCGATGAGGATGCTCCCGCCGCCGGGCTCGACGACGGGGCCGCTGCGCGAGAGGATCGCCGAGTCGCTGGCGGAGCAGGTGCTCGGGACCTGCAGTTCGCGGCGGTTGGCGCACAGCGTGTTGAAGATCGCGACGATCCGGCCGCTTGCGCGGTCGATCAGCGACCACGTGACCCTGGTAGGGAGGGGCGTCGCCGAAGTAGCCGCCGGTCGCGGCGAGCACGTCGGGGCCGTCGATGTTGAGCGCGGAGGTGATCTTCTCGTGCGTGGGGTCGCGCGTGATCTCTACCGGCCAGCTGCCGCTGCGAGTCCTCGCTGCCGTCGGCCAACGAGAGCTTGTGGATCAGCCCGTTGGGCGATGCGGCATAGACGAACTGGCGGTCGGGGTCCGCCAGGGGGCTGGCGGTGGTGATCTGCGCGCTGCCGGCCCAGCTGCGGTAGCCGGGCGGGGTGAAGGTCCACAGGATCCTGCCCGCTGTTGGCGTCGATCGCGAGCGTCTTGCCGTACGTGGTGGTGACGACGATCGCGTCGTGCACGGCCCCGTCGACGGTGACGCCGTGCAGGTAGATGGGCGAGGAGTCGACGGTCCCGGGCAGCGCGACGGTCATGTGGCGCAGGTGGCCGACGTTTGCGGCGGTGATGCCGGTTGGCAGTTCGCTGACGTCGCTGCGCTGCGGGTTCAGGCCGAACTCGGGCCAGTCCAGGAGGGGTTCGGATGAGGCGCTTCGCGCCGGGGAGGGGATCGCTGTTGCACTCGCCAGCGGCGTGGAGATATTGGCCGGCGCGCCGGCTCCGCAACCGGCCGCCAGCAGGGATGCCGCCAGCATCAGGGCCGCGCCGATGACGAAGTGACAACCAGGTTGTTGCCGACGGGCGCGCATGCCCGCCTGTTTCTACAGCATCTGTTGGAGCGGGCGAGCCAGCCGTAAGATAGGTTGCGGCGATGGCAAAGACACCGCAGGTGGGCGAGCCGGCCCCGGACTTCGAGCTGCAGGGAACGAACGGTACCTTCCGATTGTCAGAGCATCGTGGGGAGCGCGTGGTGCTGTTGTTCTACCCGGGCGACAAAACACCGGTTTGCACCAAGCAGTTCTGCTCGTACCGGGATCGGCCGGACGAGTTCGCTGCGCTGGGTGCGACGGTGGTTGGCATCTCGGCGCAGGGCGTGGAGTCGCATCAGGGCTTCATCGAGAAGAACAGCCTGACGGTGCCGCTGCTTGCGGATGTGGACGGCGCGGTTGCCAAGCTCTACAGCGCTCACGGGCGGATGGGTACCAAGCGCGCAGTGATCGTGATTGACGAGGGCGGGATCGTCCGGCATCGTCACGACCACCTGCTCGGGCTGGACTATCAGTCGGTGGACGACCTCAAGCGGGCGCTGGGCGAGCTGCCGGCACCCACCGCCAACTGAATCTTCGCCGCGTCGCTATCGGCGCCTCCGGCTACAGTTGGAACGATGACGACACGTCAGAAGTTGGATGCGTTGCTCGACCGGCTCTCCGACCCCGAACTCGAGGCTGAGTACTCGCGTCTACTTCGTGAGCGCGAGGTAGACCAGCGGATCGTCTCTTCCTACCAGCAGACGCCGCAGCACCAGCCGGACGGCTGGGCTGATCTGCGGGCCGTCAATGAGGTGTCGCGCGACGCCGTCTTGGATCGTCTCGATGCCGAGGCGCGACTCAATCGTCAGCCTTGGTGAGTCGGGGCGAGGTTTGGTGGGGCGAGACACCGAAGCACGGTCGTCGCCCGTATCTGGTGTTGCACCGCAATGCGGCGATTGGCGTCCTTGCTGAGATTCTCGTCTGCCCGCTGACCCGTACGATCCGGGGCATCGACACCGAGGTGCCGCTGGATCAGGGCGACGGTCTGCCGGAGGCCTGTGTCGCCAGTCTCGACAACATCGTCATGTTGCCCGTCTCGTACCTGATCGAACGAATCACCAAGCTCGGACCGGAGAGAATGGCTGATGTGTGCGCCGCTCTCGATGTCGCGACAGACTGCTAGCAGCGCGACAGTGAGCGGCCTGTGGGGAGTTACGGCGTTGCGCTGACGGCGCGGTGGTGGAGTGCGAGTAGGAGCCGATCGAACTCGAAGTGCGCGGGCTCGCCGCCGCGTTCGTTTACAGCCATCAGCAGAACCTGTGTTGGCCCAACGCGAAAGACGGCCCCAGAGACGTGTATGACCTTCGCGCCCGGGGTTGGGTGCCCAAGGTGGTGTGCTTCGAGGTCATCGTGCGAGAGATCCCGGGGCGTCGTCATCTCGGCCAACACTGTTTTCCCTACAGATTCCGTGCCCAGCGCTCGTGGCAGTTCTAGCCGGCGGCCGGTGACCTCGAATGACATGAGTCCTAGCTTGAGGAGATCGCCTGCTTCGCCCAAGCTTCGGCCGAGGCAGAATTGCCCGAAGGACGAGAGAAGGGCTCGCATCTGCTGCATGGCCACCCGCGTGTCTGTCCTCACTGAAACGGCGGATGCGACGAAGCCGTGTGGTGTGGGAAGTAGCGATACGCCGCCAGCTTCCGCCGCATTGCTCCGGCTGCAGCTAAGTGGGGCAGGCGCGAAGTTCGCCATCTCGCTCGGTTGCGGCCGGGCCGACTCTCCAGCGATGTCGCTCGTACGAACGTTCACAGCGCGAGCAAAAGCCCGAGCCCGACCACTCCAATTGCTGGCTCGATGCGGGGCTGACTCAGACGCAGCATTCGGAGCAGCCGTCGTGATCAACAGGACGGCGAGGATCGGTATGCGAGCAACTCGAATCATGGCTGGATCATCCCATGCTCCGATGAGGCAGGGGATGAGGCGTGTAGTTCTCGAAGTACTGCGGTGCTTTCTGGCATGGCGACGGTTCGCTCCTACCTTTGCGACAACACGCCGGTTTGCACGAAGCAGTTCTGCTCGTACCGGGATCGGCCGGACGAGTTCGCTGCGCTGGGTGCGACGGTGGTTGGCATCTCGGCGCAGGGCGTGGAGTCGCATCAGGGCTTCATCGAGAAGAACAACCTGACGGTGCCGTTGCTGGCCGACGTGGATGGCGCAGTGGCGCGGGCGTACAGCGCGCACGGGCACCAAGCGCGCTGTGATTGTCATCGATGAGCAGGGCATGATCCGGCACCGACATGACCATCTGCTCGGGCTGGACTAGCAGAGCGTTACCGACCTCAAGGCAGCGCTCGATGCTCTGCCGGCACAGGCTGCGAGCCAATAAGGCCGGTTGCGAGTTCGTCGGATAAATCGCTGAGCCCCCTTGAGCGTGTGTATTGCGGCGTGGGGGCGCTGGTCTGTCGGTGCGCCGGGCTGCCTCGTTCAGCTGACGTCCCGGCGCGCGACCAGCGGCAGGCCTATCAGCGCAAGCACGACCACCCATGCGACCAGCACAAGCCCGCCGGCGGCAGGCGAAAGCAGGTGTTCGGTCTTCAGCCCGATCAGCGCGTCCTGTGCGCGCGTCGGCATGAAGCGACCGACCGACGGGACCAGGCCGAACAGCAGGTTGTCAACGATGAAGCCCCAAGCGAGCAGGCCGATCACCGCGCCGACCTGGTTGCGCACGATCGCGCCGAAGCCCACGCCAAGCGCTGCCCACAGGGCGGTTGCAGCGAGCGTCCCCAGCAGCAGCAGCGCGACTTCGCCGCCGCTCAACACAAACGTGATGCCGCGCGCGTCGATGATCAGATAGCCGATCGCAAAGCCCACGCCCTCGCCGACAACGCCGAACACGAGGCCCGCAAGCAGGCCCGCGATCAGCTTCGCGCGGAGCACACGCGAGCGCACAGGCGTGAACAGGAACGTCGGGCGGATCGTGCCAAAGCGAAACTCGCTGGTCACCAGCAGCACGCCCGCAAGCGCCGAGAAGATCCCCGCAAGGCTGCCCAAGCTGAGCGTCGTGCGCTGGTCTTCGGTCGTGGACAGGCCGCTGATTTTGCTCAGCAGCCCCGTCAGCAGCGCAAACAGCAAGATCAGCGCGATCATCCCCAGCACCAAGCCAAGCGTGGTGCGCGTCGAGCGCACCTTCAAGAGCTCTGCTTTGACCTGTGCGATCACGGCTTCGCCTCGGGGGGAACGGCGGCGCTCGGGGTCGCACCGCTGACAGCGCTGCCGTCTCCACCGGTCAGCTCGAGGAAGATCTGCTCCAGCGAGGAGCCTTCGGTGACGAGCTCATGCACCGGCACGCCTGCAGCGAGCGCGACGTCGCCGACGTGCTCGCTGGTGGTGCCGTGCACGAGCAGCACATGCTCGTTGCTTGCCGTCGTCTGCAGCTGCTCGCGCTCGAGCGCCTGGCGCAGCTGCTCTACGCCCGGCGTGCGCACGCGCACCGCGCCGCCGACCTGCGCTGTCAGCTGCTCCAGCGAGGACTCCACAACGAGCCGCCCGCGGTTGATGATCAGCACCTGGTCGACCGTCTGTGCGACCTCTGCCAGCACATGGCTCGAGATCAGCACCGTACGCCCGCCAGAGGCAAACGCGCGCAGGAAGTCACGCAGCCAGCGCACGCCCTCGGGGTCAAGGCCGTTGGCAGGCTCGTCCAGCACCAGCAGCTCGGGATCGCCAAGCAGCGCCGCTGCAAGCCCCAGCCGCTGGCGCATGCCCAGCGAGTAGCCCTTCACGCGGCGTTTGGCAGCGTCCTTCAGTTCCACCAGCGCCAGCACCTCGTCGGTGCGCGAGTCGGGCAGGCCGGCAGCAAGGCCGAGTGTGCGCAGATGGTCGCGGCCCGAGCGGCCAGGGTGGAAGTCAGTGGCCTCGAGCACTGCGCCGATCCGCAGCGCCGGCTGTTGCAGCTGCGCATAGAGCTGGTCGAACACGAGCGCGCGGCCACTCGTCGGCACCGCCAAGCCGAGCAGCATCCGCAGCGTCGTCGTCTTGCCTGCGCCGTTGGGGCCCAGAAAGCCCGTGATCGTGCCCGCGGCGAGCTCGAACGACAGGTCCTCGACTGCTGTCAGCTTGCCAAAGCGCTTCGACAGCGACTCTGCGCGAACGATTGCCGTCACGCGCTCATCGCCTTGTCGGGCGCCAGCTCACGCGCGGATCGCCTTGCCCCAGGCCAGCGACGCGCACATCGCTTCGGCCGCAGGCAGCGATCGTTCACGCTGGCAGAGTAGTTCACGCATCGGCATCGTCAGCACGATCGCGATCCGCCAGGCGCGCTCTGGCAGCGCCACGCTCGACGCCGAGCGCGGCCAGTAGCTCGACCGCGGGGTCCGGCGCCGGCAGCTCGAGGATCCCTGCGAGTACATGCCGCGGGCCTGGATGCGAGTGCCCGCGGCGCATCGACCTGGAGGACTCGCTGAGCACTTTCTTCGCGCAAGGCGTGAGCCGCAGGTGTTTGCGCAGCACCATCCTGATCGTCGGCCGCACAGGCACGGCGCTTGGATCGAGTGCCGGCAGCTGCGGCACGGCGGGCGGCGGGTCCATGCCGATCGCGGCGACCAGCGCTTCGTTGTCCATCGCCTCGAGCGCCGCGCGCGCATGCTCTGCATCTGTGCCCAGTGCCTCGGCGACCAACGGCTCGTTCAGCAGCGCCACCAATACGAGCTCTGTGCCGATCCTGAGATCGCCCCGGCGTCGCGCTTCTTCACGCGCGACGACATAGGTCGACCACGGGTGGTACTCGTCGCCGGCTCGGCGCGAGCCCTTGCCGGCCGCGCCCGCGCCTGCGGCCTCGCGCCGTTTCGATGCTCCGCTCATCTGCGTCTCAGAGCTCCTTTCCATGCTTGGTGTGCACTGACTGGCGCGTCACGCCGAGCGCGTCGCCGATCTGCTGCCACGACCAGCCCTGGCGCCGCGCCACAGCAACCTGGTTGGCCTCGACGCGCTCTGCCAAGCGGCGCAGCGCAAGTGCGGCGCGCAAGCCCACTGCTGGGTTCTCGGAGGTGGCCGCCGCGGCCAGGTCGTCTACGTTCATGACGTCAGTTTAGATTGACGTGGGCGGTTTTGTCAATATAGACTGACGGCTGTCGCGATCCGTGGGGAGTCCATCATCTGCTTGCCGCTTCGCTGGTCCTTCTCAGTGCTTGTCGAGGTGCGCGTGGTAGGCGCGGAGCAGCCGCTGGTGTGTGAGCCATCCGACCACGCCCTCGCCATCTGTGTCGAGGATCGGTAGGCCCTCGTCGTCGGTTGCGGCCAGCGCCCTGACCGCGTCTTCGAGTGACTCATCGACGCGCAGCTCGGGTGTCTGGTGTACGAGCGCCTGGGCGTTGAGGTCGTCGGTGGGGCGAGCGATCGCCTGCTCGACGTCGGCGGCGGTGATGACGCCGAGCAGCGTGCCGTGGGGATCGATGACCGGTAGCGCGTCTGTGCGCTCGGCTGTGAAGCGTCGCAGGACATCGCGCAGCGGCTGCTCGGGTGCGAGTGGCCGCGGCAGCTTGCCCATCGCCTCGCCGACCTTGATCTGGCGCCATCAGTGTTCCCTGCGGGCTTGTCGATGTCGATCCCGCGGCGGCGCAGCTTGAGCGTGTAGATCGTGTCGCGGTGTGAGCGCGTTGCTGAGCGTGGTCGCGACGACGACGGCGAACATCAGCGGCAGGATGATGCGGTAGTCGCCGGTCAGCTCGAAGATGATCAGCACCGCGGTGATCGGCGCGCGCGCCGCGGCGGCGAACACGGCGCCCATCCCCACCAGACCGTAGGCGCCGGCGGCGAGCGCGAGACCCGGCAGCAGGTCGTGGGCGATCGCGCCGTAGGCTGAGCCGAGCATCGCGCCCATGAACAGCGACGGCGCGAACACGCCGCCGGAGCCGCCGATCCACATCGTCAGGCTGGTCGCGAGGATCTTCGCCGCGAGCAGGCCCAGCAGGGCGAGGATCACGTAGTGGCCTGCGACCGCCAGTTGGAGTACTGGGTAGCCGACGCCGTACATCTCAGGGACGGCCAGCAGCAGCAGTCCGAGCAGCACTCCCCCGGCGGCGGGGCGTAGCCAGTCTGGCCGGCTTTTCCAGAGCCGGTCGGCGATGTCCTCTCCGGCGTAGAGCACGCGCACGAAGCCGAGCCCGACACCGGTGGCCAGCACGCCGAGGCCGGCGTAGAGCAGCAGCTCGAGCGGCGAGCTGAACGTGAAGCCGGGCAGCGTCAGAAACGGGTGGCTGCCGAACGCCGCGCGGCCGATCGCATCCGCGGTGATCGAGCTGAGCACGACCAGTCCGAAGGATCGCGTCTCGAAGTTGCGCAGGATCAGCTCCAGCGCGAAGAACACGCCGGCGATCGGCGCGTTGAACGTCGCGGAGATCCCGCCCGCCGCGCCACACGCGACGAGCAGGCGCAGCTGTGACTCCGACAGCCGCAGCAGCTGGCCGGTGACCGAGCCGAGGGCCGAGCCGATCTGGACGATCGGCCCCTCCCGCCCGACCGAGCCGCCCGAGCCGATGCAAACCGCCGAGGCAAGCGACTTCACGATCGGCACCTGCGGTCGCATCCGGCCACCCAGCCTGTTCACGGCATACATCACCTCCGGTACGCCGTGCCCACGCGCCTCTGGCGCGAAACGGCTGACCAGCGGCCCGTAGATCAGGCCGCCGATGACGGGCGCAAGCACAACGAACCAGATGCCCAACCCCGGGACCAGCGGGTTGCTCGCGTGGCCGACAGCGCTGTAGTCCCTGTGCCCGCTGAACAGGTAGGTGAAGCCAAGGATCATGTAGCGAAACGCGATCGCGCCCAGCCCGGCGCCCGCGCCGACCAGCAGCGCAAGCGCCATCAGCCCACGCTGTCCTGTCGCGACCGAGCGCTGCAGCCGCTCACGCCAGTCCGATGCAAGCACGGCCAGGCGCGGCGCGTGCACGCCAGGCTCAGGGTCGGGCTGGTCGGCCGCGGACGTGGCTGACGCGGGGCTGGCAGGCGACGCGCGCCGGGCGCCGTCGGAGCCGTGGGCCTCCGCGGTGTCCTGCTCGGCCGGCGATTCCGATGTGTCAGCCATGTGCTTCTGAGCGTATGCGACGCTCCCGCCAGCGCACTGTGCCCGGCGCAAACGCGACCGTTTCGTTGTCAGGCTGCTGACAGGTCTGCTCGTTGGGCGCTCATCTGGCGCCCAACCTCCACCTGTACTCGCGTACACGGCGATCAAGCGTGCGATATGCCTGGCCTCTGGCAGACTTGCTGCGGTGAGCGGCGCCAAACCTGCCTCCGGAGGCGTGTGTCACGTCCTGGGTGAGGATCACGCGCTGGCCGAGGCGGTCCCGCAGGCTCACCGGCAGCAGGCGATCGAAGAGTGCGTCACCCGAGCCATAAGCATCGCTCCGGGACCTTGGAGCGGGCAGGGAACCTCCAGCATTCGGGACGGGATCGGTCTGCTGGTCCTGCAGGGGCTGCTGATCCGCCGGGTCGGGATCGACGGGCGCTTCGGCGCAGAGCTCCTCGGCGAGGGCGACCTATTGCGGCCCTGGCAGGGCCAGGACGTATCGGCGGCGCTTCCTCGAATGACCGGCTGGCGGGTACTGCAACGGACCCGGGTGGCGCTGGTCGATATGCGAGCCGCGCAGCGGCTCGCGCGCTATCCCGAGTTGACCGGGAGTCTCGTCGGCCGCGCGCTTGAGCGCTCGCGTAACCTCGCCGTGAACATGGCGATCGTCCACCAGCCACGCGTCGATGTCCGCCTGCACATGCTTTTCTGGCATCTCGCCGACCGATGGGGCCATGTGCGCAGCGACGGCGTCAGCGTGCCGCTGCGCCTCACGCATACGGTCCTCGCCGAGCTTGTCGCGGCGCGCCGGCCAACCGTGAGCAGCGCGCTCTCCGAGCTCGCCGACCGCGGACTCCTACGCGCCGTCGATGGCGCGTGGCTGCTCTCAGGAGAGCCACCCGGAGAGCTACTGGAGCTGCAGGGGGTAGCCGTCGTGCAGCTCGACGGTGCGGACGAGGACGGATTACATCTGCAGGCTGGCGGCGACGCAGCAGAACCGGGCTCGACGGCGCCGGCGTCATAATCTGACCGGTTCCGTGGCGGCGCTGATTTCGCGGTGAAATGCTCCCCGTGTAGGTGTGCACGCGGAGAGGCGGGCGTGTACGACGAGCGTAAGGCCACACCCCACGCGGGTGTGGTCTGCTCGGCCGCCACGCGACGCCAAACGATGCGTGCGCCGATCCTCAGTGAACGCAGCCGGAAGCAGCTGAAGTGACTGTTGCCTGCGCGCTCGCTCCGGTTCGCAAGCGGTAGCCAGAGGCGTAGGTGATGCTTGCGCAATGGCAGCCGAGGAGTCCACGACCCCCGACCTGGTGGAGCTTTCACGACGGTCAGTCGGGAGGATCAATCGCAGCGACGTCGCCGCGCGGGCTCAGGCTCGGGGAGCTGCGGAGCGAGCGATAGTGATCTCCCAGTAGCCAACCGCGAGATCCGCTGCCCCAACAACCAGGAAGAAGGCTGCCCATCCGTAGGCGGCGTACGAGAGGCACACGACGCATGCGATGGCCGCGACCAGGCCACCGGCAATACGTGTGACCCCAAAGGCGCGGAGGTGGCGGTACTCCCACGGGATGATCAGGCGTTGCAAGCCGGATCGCGCGGGACATGCCCACCACTCGCGCAGACGTTTCGCGGCCGTGTTGTGCTTGGGCGCGTTCATCGGGGGCGTCCCGCTCATGCTCGCTTCAGGAACCTCAAACCGAACGCCGCGAACACCAGGACAATCCCGACGTTTACCATCAGGCGCTCCCAGAACCGATGCCTGAAGAACAAGACGTCCACGCCGACCACAACGGTTACCAGCGCGAGCACATAAAGCACGACGCCTGCCTGCCTTCCCATCATCCCACCTTACTGCTCGAGCACCGGCGTCGCGCGGCCACGGATGACGCCGCCGGTCGGCAGCGTATCGGGCGCTTCCCACACAACGTCATCGGCGAATAGCTCCCGACCCCCGGCAAACCGCCGCTCCTGAAAGGCTTCATAGGCCGCGCGTGCGACCACTCCGCTCTCGGCTGATGGCTAACGCCGCCGGCGCGGCGCTCATGGCGAATTGCGAGGCCAGCTCGGCGATAGGACTCTGCCCTGCTTTTGCCACGGTACGCCCCGGTGGGTCAGGGTGCGGGTATCCGATCGGTAGGCGCTCGCGCAACGGCTATAGCCTGGCGGCATGACCCCTGTGCCGCCAGCGAGACATCTGTTGCGCGCACGCGATCTCGCGGACCGCCACTACGCCGAGCCGATCGGCGTCTGCGAGATGGCGGCCGCCGCCGGGCTGTCGCGGGCGCACTTCAGCCGCGAGTTCAGCCGCACGTTCGGCGAGTCACCGAAGGCCTACCTGATGACCCGCCGGCTCGAGCGTGCCGCCGCGCTCCTGCGCAACACCGACCGGTCGGTGAGCGAGATCTGCCTCGACGTCGGGCTGGTCGGGCTCGGGTCGTTCACCACCAGCTTCAAGCGCCACTTCGGCAAGACGCCGACGGAGTACCGCGCGAGCTTCCCGCCGGCCTCCGCCCAGGTGATCGTCCCTGCCTGTTACATGCGCCTGTACGGCCGCCCGCAACACAGCACAAAGGGAGAAGACCGGGCGGCGGCGGCGGATTAGCTTCCTCTCAGCACACCACTGAAAGGAGCAACGATGCAGGTACAAAACGCACAACTCTGGGTCCACGACCAGGACGAGGCGCTCGACTTCTATGTCGGCAAGCTCGGCTGGGAGGTCCGCAGCGACGTCACGATGCCCGAGCTTGGTGCCTTCCGCTGGCTGACGGTCAGCCCGCCGAGCCAGCCCGACTTCGCCGTCGTGCTGATGGCAATCCCGGGCCCGCCGGTGATGGACTCAGAGACCGCCGACCAGGTCCGCTCGTTGATGGCGAAGGGGTTCGCCGGGACCGTGTTCCTGGTGACCGAAGATGTGGACGCCGACTACAAGCGCCTCAGCGAGGCCGGGGTGGAGTTCACAACGGCGCCGACCGACATGCCTTACGGCCGCGATTGCGGGCTGCGCGACCCGTCCGGCAACCACTTGCGGCTGGCTCAACTCGCACCGCAGTTTGCCGCCGCATAGCGTGCTTCACCGGGGCGGCCCGCCCAGGGCGCCCCGGTTCTCATGCGCGTCGCGGGCTCGCGCCGCCGATCGAGCTGATGGTCCTTGCTCCTGCGTTGCTCACGCGACGCGTCTTCGCCGTCACCGGGCTGGATGCCCGCATCGCGGGAAAGCTCGCTTGCGATCAACGGTGTTTGCCCGCAGTCGGCGGGATGCTGAGATCGAGCTGCTCCAGACGCTCCGGGTCGAGAAGGACATCGATCTGGGCGATCTTCCCGTTCGTGACGGTGAAGGCCATCACCGAGAACACGCGGCCGGGCGGCGCCACGACGGCCCCGGCGGCGCCGTTCACGAGCGCGGGTCTGACGAACGGGTAGAGCCTCGAGTAGGTGGCCGTGTGCGTAGCCACGGCGTCCGCGCCGTGCAGCACGAGTGAGGCCTCTGCGCGCAGGACGCCGCCATCGATCCTCAGTTCGACGGCGGGGTCGAGCACCTCCAGGAGGGCATCGAAGTCGCCGTCGCGCGAAGCGGCGAAGAACGCATCGACGACACGTCTCTGCCGCGCGAGGTCACGGTCGGGCTCCGGCGAGTTCGCGCACGCGCCGGCGGGCGCGACTGGCGAGCTGCTGGGCGGCGGCTTCGGAGCGGTCGAGCGCGGTGGCGATGTCGGCGAACGGCACGCCGAACACGTCGTGCAGCACGAACGCGAGTCGCTCGGCGGGGGTTAGCGCGTCGAGTACCACGAGCAGCGCCAGACCCACGGACTCGGCCAGAAGCGCCTCGTGCTCGAGGTCATCCTCCTCGAAGCTGACCACGGGATCCGGGACGTACACCGAGAGCTCCTCGCGTCGCGCTCTGCGGGAGCGCAGCATGTTCAGAGACACCCGACCTACGACCGTCGTCAGCCAGGCCCGCATGTTCTCGACGGTCGCGGGATCCTGGTCGCGAATTCGCAGCCATGCCTCTTGCAGGGCATCGTCGGATTCGCTGACCGACCCGAGCATCCGGTAGGCGACCGCGCGGAGATGCGGTCTGTGCTGCTCGAACCGTTCGGTCAGCCACTCGCGCTCGTCCATCGTCAGCTCCCCGCTCCCGGGATCAAATCGGTCACCAGTGGTTGTGGTAGCCGACGCTGGTGGTCAGGGCCGCCGCCGCCAGGACCAAGAAGAACACGGCTCCTCCGATCTGGCGGTCGCGGACTCGTAGGTGAGCGGTCACAGCGCAGATGAAGTACAGGACGAGGCCGATCGCTGCAGCCGTCCCCAACGCCGGTACGGCAAAGCCCGTTAGAAGTCCGACCGCGCCGGAGGCCAACAGCGTGCCTAGCGGGACCATCCATCGTCGCGAGACCTGTACCCGGTCAGCGACGACCTTGACCGACTCGGCGCCGACGAAGTTCAACGAGGCGGCGTAGCCGTTCGCGATCGCCGCCAGGATCGTGATAACGAGATAGGTGACGTGCATACCTCCATAGACACGCGTCGCCCGAAGAACCTGACAGCCGACGCGGCGGCGGATCCGGGTCACGGGCCGGTGGTGCCGAGGGCGTCGCAGCGTCCGGCTTGCAGGCGGGACCATTGGGCGGTGGGGCGTCCGTTGGTGCGTAGGTGGGACATCACGGGCGACTGTGGCCAGCCGGCGGGCGAGTCCTCCCAGCTCTCTTGCCGGCCGTAGACGGTAAGGTCGAGCAGTCCGTAGCTGTAGTCCATTGCCTCGACGCCGCGGCGGGTGGTCCAGTAGGTCTCGAAGACTCTGCCGGCGTCGCGTAGATAACACACCAGGTGCATTTTGCCGACGTCGCGCCCGGTCAGCAGAGCGTCGAGGGAGTCTTCGGCGGAATACCAGGGCATCTGCCAGCCCATGAAGTCGCGATAGCGGATGCTCTCCTCGTACGGTCCCTGGCAGAACGTCGCGTAGGTGACGTCGTTCGAATGGAGGTAGGAGAGCTCCCCGACCTGCGTCGTGTAGTGCGTGCACCCCTCGCACTGCTCGGCGGCCGGATGGCCGTTCCACCACATGAAGTAGTAGGCGATCAGCTGCCGTCGGCCCTCAAACGCGTCCAGCAACGTCAGCGGGCCGCGCGGGCCGATCAGCGGGAGACTTGGGTCCATCTCGACCATCGGGAGCCGGCGGCGCACCGCGGCGATCGCGTCACCCTCGCGAGTGTGCGCCTTCTCGCGGATCAGGAGGGCGTCGAGCTCGGCTTGGAACGTGTCCCGGTCGACCACGACGGGACGCTCCACCGAATCGGTTACATGGGCTTCTGTCGGCCTGGGCCTATTAGGTTCGTGGTTCATCGCTGCCTCCATTCGATCGTTGGTGGGCCGTGAGAGCTGGGCGGTCTGGGCGCTCGAGTGGTTCACGCGCTCCCGCCGGGTGTGAGGAGGAACATGGGGATGACGCGCTGGGTCTTGCTCGCGGCTTCGGCGAGCTGCGGGTAGCGCTCGGTTGCTGTCTTGAAGAGGCGCTGCAGCGCTGGGCAGGTAGGCGACCGGGTTGACTCGGCTCACGCCGGACTTCGCGCCGGTGTGATGGAGCAAGAGCAGCGGGATTGCCTCCCACGCGCCGCCGACGCGTCCTTGGTTGGCGCGGAACTCGCCGATGATCTCGGCGTTGTACTGAGTGCGTGTCTCGGACATGGGATCTCTCCTCGCCTTGGTGGGTGGGCGCGCGTGTGTGCTGTGTCCGCAACCTGAATGTCACCAGCGTGACGCTGGTGCTGGCCCGTGACCGCCGGAGCGACCGCGGGCCAGCACTGTGGCGGGGTGTTCAGGCAGCGATCGGCTCGGCGGGTATGAGCGCGGCGTTCTGGCGTTCGAGCTCCTTGGCCGCGCCGGTGCGCCAGCTCTCGGCCTGCGTCTGTGAGAACGGGTCGGGGAAGATCTCCTCATCCCCGCTCTCCACGCCGTCGAAGATGGCTTGGGCGACCGACTCCGGCGAGGACTTCGGGATCGGCAGGTCCCGGACCATGTCGGTGTCGATCGGCCCGGGCAGGACGGCATGAACCTTCACGCCCTGGCCTGCCAGCAGGGCGCGCAGCGACTGCGTGACAGAGAACGCTGCCGCCTTCGAGGCCGAATATGCCGGCAGGATCGGGACCGCGGCGAACGCCCCGATCGAGACGACGTTGACGATCCGTCCCCTGCTCTGCGCCAGCGACGGCAGAAACGCCTGGGTCACCATGACGGGGCCGTAGACGTTGACGTCGAAATGCTGCTCAAACGCGGCCCGGCTGCTTAGGTCATCGGGCAGCGACACGCCGGCGTTGTTGATCAGGATGTCGAGCCAATCGACGCTTTCGCCAGCTCGCTGGATCTGCGCCCAGTCGGTCACGTCGATGATCAGCGGCGTGACCCGCTCATCCGCGTGGGTAATGGGCTGGCGTGCCCCGGCGTACACCCGCCTTGCGCCCCTCTGGAGGGCTTCGTCGACGAGTGCCTGCCCGAGGCCGCGGTTGGCCCCGGTGATCAGAACTGTCTTACCTTCGAGTGATGTGGTGGACACGGCTGCGTCTCCTTGTGTTTGTTGGGTCTTGGTTGTGCGTTGGATTGGGTCAGCTGGTTGCGGCGAGCGCCGGCTCAGCCACGCCGACGGGGTTGCTGTGTGCCAGCTCGAAGGGGTGGTTGCGGCGGATGAAGGTGAAGGTCACCGGGAGGGCGAGCAGCGCGATCGCTCCCAGCAGCCACAGCGCGTGGTGGTAGCCGGCGGCGAGCGCCGCGGGGCCGGCGGTGCCGGTGTGCAGCAGCGCCTGCGTGTGGCTTGCGGCGACGCTTGAGGCGATCGCGATCCCGAATGCTGCTCCGAGCTGTATGGAGGTGTTCATCAGCCCCGAGGCGAGCCCGGCCTGGTGCTGGCGGACACCCGCGAGCACCGCGATCGAGATCGGGATGAACGAGAACGCCGTTCCGGCGCCTGCGAGCACGAACGGGCCCGCGAGGTTCGCTAGGAAGTGCCCGTGGACCGGGATCTGGGTTCCCCAGAGGACCCCCCCGGCGACGAGGGCCACGCCGAGCCCCAGCGCCGCCTTTCGGGCCGCGACGCGTGACCAGTCGTTGGGAGACGCCGGCGAACACGATCGACGGCACCGAGCCCGACATCCACGCCAGCCCGGTCTGCAGCGCGCTGAAGTGAAGCACCTGCTGCATGTACAGGGTGCCGATGAACAGGAACGCGAAGAAGCTGCCGCCGATCAGCAAACCGGCAGTGATCGCGCCGGTGAGTGTCCGCAGCCGGAAGATCGACAGCGGCAGGACCGGCGACTCGCTGCAGTTCTCGATCACCAGGAACGCGGCGAGCAGTGAGGCCGCTGCGCCAAGCACCGCGATCGTGCGCCCGGAGCCCCAGCCGTACTGCGGCGACTGCGAGATCGCGTCCGCGAGGAGGACCAGGCCACCGGTGCCAGCGAGCGCTCCTGGAAGGTCAAAACGCCCGCTCGACGCTTGGGACGCGCCACGGGGCAGCAGCCTGGGGGCGAGCGCCAGCGCGAGCGTTCCGATCGGAACGTTCAGGTAGAAGATGTACTGCCAGCCGAGATAGCGGGTGATCAGCCCACCGGTGAGCAGCCCGACGGTCCCGCCGGTCGCGCCGAGCGCGCCCCAGATCCCGAGCGCCTTGTTGCGCTCCGGGCCCTCATCGAAGATGCTCGTCACAATCGCCATGGCGGTCGGGAGCATCACCGCGGCGCCGAGCCCCTGGACCGCCCTGCTCGTGATCAGGACCGTGTCGCTCGGCGCGAGCGCGCAGCCCAGCGACGCGGCGCTGAACACGCCAAGCGCGCTCATCAGGACGCGGCGGCGGCCGAACAGATCAGCGATGCGACCGCCGAGCAGCAGGAACCCGCCGTATCCGAGCGCGTACGCAGTGACTACCCATTGCAAGCTGGTGGCGCTGAAGTGCAGGTCGCGGCCGATCGTTGGCAGCGACACGTTGACGACCGTCAGATCGACGCATGTCATGAAGTAGGCCAAAGCCAACAGTGCGAACGCGCGCCAGCGATGGAGATTTGTGATGGTCATGAGCGGCGGCTCCTTGTCGATATTTCGCCGCCCGGAAAGACGGCCTCGTCAAGACGTCGCAGCAGGGAGGGCGATTTGGACAGCCCCCGGGGAATTGTTGATCACGCCCATGAGACGCTTGACGGCGCCAGGCAGGAGCGCTCGGAATACGCTTGCACGCATAAGCGAGGCAACGGTGCTAGGAACCGTCAGCGCAACGCGGCCAGACGCCGCTCGAGCTCCGCGCGCTCGACAGCGTTGGAGGTGAGCGCGATCGCGCGCTCATACGCGCACGCGGCGGCCGGGGCGTCGCTCGCGCGGCGCAGCAACTCGGCGTGGGCCGCGTGCAACGGCTGGTAGCGCTCAAGTGTCGGGTCGCCGAGCAGCGCCTCCAACAGCTCAAGACCCGCAGACGGCCCTTCGGCGTTTGCGACCGCGACCGCGCGGTTGAGCTCGACCACCGGCGAGGGCGTGAGCCTCGCAAGCGCGCCGTACAGGTCGGCAATCTGCGCCGAATCTGTGCTCTCTGCATCGGGGGCCTGCATCTCCAGGACCGTGATCGCTGCTTGGAGCTGGTACTCGCCAGGACGCCGCAGACGCACAGCACGCTCAAGCCTCGCGGTCCCCTCATCGAGCCGGGCCCGATCCCACAGCGACCGGTCCTGATCCTCAAGAGCAACGAAGCGTCCGCTCGCATCCACGCGGGCGCCGCTGCGTGCGTGATGGAGCAGCATCAACGCCGAGAGCCCCCACACCTCCGCCTCGTCGGGCATGAGCCGGAGGAGCAGTTCACCGAGACGGATCGCCTCCTCGCAGAGCTCGCCACGGACAAGACGATCCCCTTCGCTCGCCGCATACCCCTCGTTGAAGATCAGATACACCACCCGCAGCACGCCACGCAGGCGATCGGGGAGCTCCTCATCGGCCGGCACCCTGTACGGGATCCGCGCCTCGGCGATCTTGCTCTTTGCGCGCACGATCCGCTTACCCATCGTCGGCTCGGCGACCAGAAACGCTCGGGCGATCTCACCGGTCGTCAGACCCCCCAACGCCCGCAGTGTCAACGCCACGCGGGCGGCCATGTCGAGCGCCGGGTGACAGCAGGTGAAGATCAGCCGCAGCCGGTCATCAACGATCGTTGACTCGTCATCCATGGAGGTCTCCTCGTGCGGGGCGTCCAGGCGGATCAGCTCAGCCAGGCGTTCGGCGCGACCGACGACCGACCGGTTGCGTCGCAGGCGATCGATCGCACGGCGCCGGGCCGCGGTGGTGATCCACGCCCCCGGGTTCGCGGGTACACCGCTCCGCTGCCACGACGTGATCGCCGCCTCAAACGCTTCCTGAACCGCGTCCTCGGCCAGCTGAAAGTCGCCGGCCTGCCGGATCAGGGTCGCCAATACAATCGCGCGCTCCTCACGAAACGCGCGCGCGACGGCAGCCGCGACCGGATCGACAGGCGGAACTCGTCCGCTCAGGTGAGGTATCGCACCGCCTCCTCGGGAACATCGGCGCCAGCCTCGCGTGCGCTGTCGACCCACTCCTCAGCCGACAGCACGGGACGCACCTCGATCGTGCCATAGCCCGCGCCCGGCATCCGGGCCGCCAGCTTCAGCGCCTCGTCGAGGTCCCCGCAATCCATCAGATAGTAGCCAGCGAGCCGCTCCTTCGTCACCGCAAACGGGCCGTCGACGATCTCCGTCTCCCCGCCTCGCACCCGGACCGATGTCGCGCTCTCCACCGAACGCAAACGTCCCATGCCGACCATCACCCCCGACTCACGCAGGCCCCGGTACAGCTCCAGGATCAGCGGCAACTCCGCCTCCCGCTCGACCCCCTCGGCCGCGTCCGTCTCCTCGTGGTAGCAGAGCAACATGTATTGAGCCATCACACCTCCAACGTTCGTCGTCTTGGCCGCACGATACGCGGCCCCTCATCACAACGTCGCCGCACACGGGGCGCTTTGGACAGGCCCGCCCGCACCCCTCGAGGATCTATCATTCGGCCGAGATCGAGTGCTGCGTTTCGCGTTGGCCGGCTGTCGCCTGGGTGGATAGGCCTTCGGAAGTTTTCAGTTGAGCTGCTCGGCCAGTCCGACGAGGATGTCCTCGGGGCCGCGGAGATAGCAGAGTCGATAGGTGTCCTGGTACTGCTCGATCTCGCCGACGAGTTCGGCGCCGTGGGCCTGCAGGCGGGCAACGACCTCCTCGATGTCGTCGACGGCGAACATGATGCGGCGAATGCCCAGCGTGTTCGCCGGCGCGTTCTCCGGCCCAGGGCTGATCGCCGGCGGCGTGTGGAACCTCGCCAGCTCGAGCCGGCTGTGGCCGTCCGGGGTCCGCAGCATGGCGATGTCCTGTCGGACGCCGTCGAGCCCGATGACACGTTCCACCCAGCGCCCCTCCAGTGGCCCCTTGCCCTCCAACTCCATTCCGAGCTCGACGAAGAACTCAATAACAGCCTCCAGGTCATCGACAGCGATGAGGACGTTGGCCATCCGCTGAATCGTCATATGCCCGAGCGTAGTGGCCGGAGGTCGCGCCGGCATTGCCCCGCCACGAAACATCAGGGTCAGTTCGCGCCGGCCAGCGCGGGCTGCGGCTCGCGGATCGTGGTCTTGGCAACCGCGTCGGAGAGCTCGTCGCGGCGGACGAGCGCGAAGATCGCCGGGACGGCGAGCAGCGCGATCGCGCCGAGCACCCACAGTGCCTGCTGGAAGCCGCCGGTGAGGGCCGCGGGTGCGGCGGTGCCGGCGTGCACCAGTGTCTGGGTGTGGCTCGCCGCCAGGCTTGAGGCGATTGCGATCCCGATCGCTCCGCCGAGCTGCTGGCTGGTGTTCAGGAGCCCGGACGCGAGCCCGGCCTGGTGCTCTGAAACGCCGGCGAGCGCGGCGATCGAGATCGGGATGAACGCGAACGCGGTCCCGGCGCCGGCAACGACGAACGGGCCGGCGAGGTTCGCAAGGAAGTGTCCGTGGACGGGCACCTGGGTCGCCCAGAGCACGCCCGCGCCGATCAGCGTCATCCCGATCGCCATCACGACCTTGGCGCCGCCATGGGTGACCAACGCCTGTGAGATGCCGGCGAGGACGATCGAGGTCAGCGACGCGGCCAGCCATGCCAGACCGGTCTGCAGAGCGCTGTAGTGCAGCACCTCCTGCATGTAGAGGGTGCCGACGTATATGAACGCGAAGAAGCTGCCGCCCAACAGCAGTCCCGCAACGTTCGCGCCGGAGAGGGTCCGTAGCTGGAAGATCGACAGCGGCAGCACAGGATCCTTCACCCGGTTCTCGATCGCCAGGAACGTGGCGAGCAGAGCCGCCGATGCCGCCAGCAGAGCGACGGTCCGCGTGGCGCCCCAGCCGTACTGCGGTGCCTGGGCGATCGCGTCGACCAGTAGCACGAGCCCGCCCGTGCCCGCGATCGCACCGAGCGCGTCAAACCGCCGGCGCATCGTCTCGAGCCGGCTGTCGGGGACGATCCTGGGTGCGAGCGCCAGCGCAGTTGCCCCGATCGGGACGTTCAGATAGAAGATGTACTGCCACCCGGCGTAGCGGGTGAGAAGCCCGCCGGCGATCACACCAACGGTCGCGCCGCCGGCACCGAGCCCGCCCCAGATCCCGAGCGCCTTGTTGCGCTCGGCGCCCTCGGCGAACATGTTCATCACGATCGACAGGGCGGCGGGCAGCATGAGCGCCGCGCCAAGTCCCTGAACGGCCCTCGCCGCGATCAGCGACACCTCGCCGGTGGACAGCGCGGCTCCCAGCGACGCCGCCGTAAACAACGAAAGCCCGACCATCAGGATCCGGCGGCGGCCGAGCAGGTCCGCCGCACGACCGCCGAGCAGCATGAAGCCGCCGAACGTGAGCGCGTACGCCGTCACCACCCACTGCAGATTGGTCGCGCTGAAGTGCAGATCGCGACCGATCGTGGGCAGCGAGACGTTGACGATCGTCAGATCGATGACCGTCATGAAGAACGACACTGCCAACAGCGCGAACGCGTGCCAGCGATTGATATTCGGGGATGTGGACGTCATCCGGCCTCCAGCGGTCGGGACAGGGACAGAAGGTTGGGTGTTGGTGTGGTGTTGCATCGCTGCCTCCTCTTGTTGTTGTCGTCTTTACGACGAATGGGAGGCGGCGATGGGGACACGCCGATGCTGTGGTCGCGCCGCGAGCGCGTGGGCGATTTTTTTTTTTTTTTTTTTTTTTTTTTTTTTTTTTTTTTTTTTTTTTTTTTTTTTTTTTTTTTTTTTTTTTTTTTTTTTTTTTTTTTTTTTTTTTTTTTTTTTTTTTTTTTTTTTTTTTTTTTTTTTTTTGGTCTACAGCTCGGCGAGCCGTCGCTCGAGGAAACGCCGCTCGCGCGTCGAGTGCGCGAGGGCGAGCGCGCGTTCGAACGCTTCGCGCGCCTCATCGGGCCGGCCGAGCCGGCGCAGCAACTCGCCGCGCGTGGAGTGCAGATACTGGTAGTCGCCGAGCGCGAGCTGCTCGACGATCTCGAGCGCCTGCTCGGTTGCCCCGGCCTGGGCGACTGCGACCGCGCGGTTCAACTCCACCACTGGCGAGTGCGTGATCTGCTCGAGCTGGCCATACAGGGCGGCGACCTCGTTCCAGTCGATCCGCTGCTCGGTCTGGAGCGAGGCGATCGCGGCCTGGAGCAGGTACGGTCCGCGGCCGCGCAGGGCGAGCGCGCGCTCGAGCGCGGTGCGCCCGGCGGCGATCGTCTCCGCGTCCCACAGCGACCGGTCCTGGTCCTCGAGCAACACCAGCTCCTCGCCGGAGAACCGCGCCTCCCGTCGGGCGTGCTGGATCTGCATCAGCGCCAGCAGTCCGTGCACCTCCGGCTCGTCGGGCATCAGCGCGGCGAGCACACGGCCCAGCCTGATCGCCTCGCCCGCCAGGTCGACGCGGGTGGGCGGGTCCGAATACCCCTCGTTGTAGATCAGGTACACGACCGCCAGCACCGCGTCCACGCGGTCGGGTAGCAGATGCTCGGCCGGGACGGCGAACGGGATCCCGGTCGCCTTGATCTTTGCCTTCGCGCGCGATAGGCGCCGCTTCATCGCCTCCTCGGAGATCAAGAACGCGCGCGCGATCTCCTCTGTCGTCAGCCCACCGAGCGCCCGCAGTGTGAGCGAAACCTGCGCCTCGAGCGCCAGCGCGGGATGGCAGCAGGTGAAGATCAGCTCGAGCCGCTCATCCTCGATCACCGTGTCGTCAAGCTCGTCCATCGCCACTTCGGGCACCTCCAGCTGCCGGGCCTTTTCGGCCAGCGTCCGCTCGCGTCGGATGCGGTCGAGCGCCCGGTTGCGCGCGGTGATTGTCAGCCACGCGCCGGGGTTGGCCGGGACTCCGTCGCGGGGCCAGCGCTCCGCGGCGACCGCGAACGCCTGCTGGGTGGCCTCCTCGGCGAGATCGAAATCGCCGAGGAAACCGACCAGCGAGGCAAGCACACGGCCCCACTCTTCGCGGAAAACCTCTTCCAGCAGCGTTAGCGCTCCACCAGCGGCCGGACCTCGATCGCGCCGCCGAGACGGGCCGCCGGGATCCGCGCCGCTAGCTCGATCGCCTCGTCGAGGTTGTCCGCCTCGAACACGTAGTAGCCGCCGAACGCCTCCTTGGTGTCGGCATACGGGCCGTCGGTGGTCAGCGTCTGGCCATCCTGCACGCGCACCGTCGTGGCGGTCGCGATCGGCTGGAGCTGCGCGCCGCCTTGGGCGCGTGGGTCCTCGGACAGCGCCATGTACTCGGCGAACACGGCCTTTTGCTCGTCCTCGGCCAGCGCCTCGAGGTAGCCGGGCTTCTCGTGGATCAGCATCGCATACTTCATCTGAAACCTCCTAAGGGGACTGTATTGTCGCCCCAACGACGAACGGGCGCACGCTTAGGGGACAGCTTTCATGCGATCCGGAAATGTGCGAACCTCCGTCAAGCCCGGGCGACGGGAGCAAACCAGGTCAGATGGCTGCGCCGTGCGGTCCAGGCGTCTCCCGCCGGCGCTACCGCCACCCGGTTCCCGGTGGCGCTGGCCAACTCGCCATCGAAGCGTAGTCGTGCAGGCGTAGCCGCGGAAGTTCTGTCCCCTGCGGCGGTGTCTGTTCGTCGTAGGGTTGATAACGATCTTCAAGGAGGGCGTATGCAGTTCGCGGTGTTGGTCTATGAGAAGCCAGGTACCTATGAGGCGCTGAGCGCTTCGGAGCTGGAGCAGATGACTCGCGAGTATCTCGAGATCGCGCAACTCCCGGGTTACATTGGGGGTGCTCAGCTGCAGTCGATCGAGATGGCGAGCGCGGTGCGCGTCGAGGGCGGCGAGACATTGATCACCGACGGCCCGTTTGCGAATACCAAGGAGGTCTTTGGCGGCTTCTACCTCTTCGAGGCGGAGAGTCTCGATCCGGTGCTCGAGATCGCGGCTCGCTGCCCCGCGGCTCGGCTCGGCGGGGTGGTGGAGGTCCGCCCGTTGGTGCATCTCCACGGTATGGAAGACGCTGGTTGATCGAGCGTGTCTTGCGCGAGCGCTGGGGGCGCGTGCTGGCCAGCACGGTCGGCTACGTCGGCGATTTCGATCTTGCTGAGGAGTCGACCCAGGAGGCGTTCGCGCTGAGGCTACCCGGACGACCGCGACGATCGTTTCGGTGGCCCAGGTCCCGATCGGCGCGTCGAACGCCCGCTCCGGCCGCGTGCCCCCCGAGGACGAGTTGCGATAGCAGCCGACGCCCGGCCGCGTCGCGGTCATCGCCGTCCTGACCGTCGTAGGCAACGCAGCGTCTTCTACGCGTCTGCTGGCAGCAGCCGGAAGTGTGTGCCTTCGGCGGTCAGGACACGGAAGTGCCGTTCATCGAGTGTCAGTACGTCTCTGGTGCCGTGGCGCTCGGCGAGCACGATTATCGATGCCGCGGCCTGGCTGATCTCATGGTCGGCGTAGCGCTTGATACGGCATGGGCGCTCGCGACGTCCCTGGCAGTCATGGGCTCGAGGGTGTACGCGCCGCGCTTGACCTCCTCGAGCAGGGTGGCGCGGGCGGTAGAGCGCACGCGTGAGGCTATGAGGTAGTCGAGCTCCGCGAGCACGAATGGCGATAGCAGCAGCGGTGGGCTTGCGGGGGAAAGGCTTGCCGCCGCCTCGCTGTGGTGAGTCTGGCTACTGTCGAGTGCGGAGAGCAGCCCGCTCGTCTCAAGCAGGATCACTCGCCGAATCCGCGGGCGAGCTCTTCGTCGATCCGCTCGGCGAGCGTGGGGTCGGCGCTGCTGAACAGAGGAAGCTGCGGTCGCGGATATGAATGCTCGGCCGTCGCAACGGCAAGCGCTGAGCGCACGACCTCGGCATCGCTGCGCCCTTCAGCGGAGGCGGTTCGCTCGAGAGCACCCTTGAGATCGTCAGGCAGGTAGATCGTCGTGCGCCTCATGCCATAGATGGTGCCATACCCAACCCATACCGCATTGCCCGGCGGCTCTCCGACTCCGACTCCGAGCTCGAGGCCGAGTACGCGCGTCTAACTTCGTTGTGCGCGAAGTGGACCGCGGATCGTCTCTTCGTACCAGCAGACGCCGCAGCACCAGCCTGACGGCTGGGCTGATCCGCGGCCGTCCGGACGTCGACAAGCAGGTGCGAGCGCCTGAGATGACCGACAGGCAGGAAAGCCGCACGCTCGACGCGCTCGCTCTCGTTTCACTCGTCAGCTCAATTCTCCTATCCATCTACGTGCTGCTACCGAAGAGTGGTTTCGTCTTCGGTCTCAACGCGCCGAGAATGTACGAGTCGTTGTTCGAGGTCGCCGACGACGAACGCGAGATTCGACGCCGTCTCATCTACTGGCTCGAGGGCTACTGGCAGTCCAACCAGGCGAAAATCGAGACGCTCGGCAGGTATTACTTCGGCGCAGCCATCACGTTGCTGCTCCAGCTGTTGTTCTGGGCCTGGGCCCTGGCCGATACCATCTCCTGAGATGACCAGCCCGCATCCGACACCCCCGCCCCCGCCCCCGCCTCCGCCTCCGCCCCCCGATCTCGGACACCCAGAGACACGAGGGGGACTCGGCATCCTCACGAGATAGGCACTCGCGCCTGGTGGTGGGGCAGGATGACCTCTTCCGCCTCGGCTGCGGTGACGTCGGGGTAGAGCACCCTGAGCACGAGGATCGCGCAGGCGCCGCCGACGAGCTGCGCGCAGACGAACCCGGGCACCGACGCGGGCGCGATGCCGGCGAAGCTGTTGGAGAACATGCGCCCGACGCTGATCGCGGGGTTGGCGAAGCTGGCTGAGCTGGTGAAGAAGTAGGCGGCGCCGATGTACGCGCCGACCGCGGCCGGCGCAGCGTGTGCGCGTTTGCTGCGCGCGAGCGAGAAGATCACGAGCAGCAGCCCGGCCGTGGCGATCGCCTCGGAGAACAGGTGTGCGCTCGAGGCTCGGTGATGGGTGGAGATGCTGACGGCGGCCAGCGCGAACATGCCGTTGGCTGTCACAGCGCCGAGGACACAGCCGGCCGCCTGCGCGGGTATGTAGGCGAGCGCGTCTCGCCAGCTGATGCCGCCGAAGCTGGCGTCGGCGAGCGAGACGACCGGGTTGAAGTGTCCGCCGGACACCGGGCCGAACATGAGGATGATCGTAAACAGCCCCGCTGCGGTTGCGGCGGCGTTCTCGAACAGCTCCAGGCCGACGTCGTTGGGGGAGAGCGTCTGGGCGGCGATGCCCGAGCCGATGACCAGTGCGGCGAGGAAGGCCGAGCCGAGCAGCTCGGCGAGCAGACGGCGTGGGAGCGCAAGCGTGCCGGTCATGCGGCAATCAGCAGCTTGTCGGCGAACTCACCCGGAAGCCCGGCCTGACGCACCACGGCGGCGACCGCGTCGGCGTCATAGGCGACGCGCTCGATAGTCACACTTACGCCCTCGCTGGTAGCCGTGAGGACGGCGAACGCGGCGCGCGGGTCGCCGTCCTTGGGCTTTCCGACCGAGCCGCAGTTGACGAACAGCACCCCGCCGTATTCGTGGACCCATGGTTTGTGCGTGTGTCCGAACACGAGCACCGGGTCGCTCTCGGCGGCGGCCAGCCGTTCGTACAGACGCGCCGGCTTGTCCTCGAACAGGTACTCGTTAACTTTGCGCGGCGAGCCGTGAACCAGGTGCACGCCGGTCTTGCCGACGGTGAAGCGCAGGTCAAACGGCAGGCCGCGCATGAACTCCTTGGACTGGTTACGGGTGTTCGCCAGGGTCCAGTCGACCGACAGCTGGCCCAGATCGCGGTCGTGCTGGGTCACATACGCGCAGCCGCAGTCCTGTTCGTCTCGCGCGATGGCGTAGTCGTAGTTGCCGTAGATCGTGGGAATCTCGCGCTCTGCGATCAGCGCGCAGACCTCGTTCGGATATGGGCCGTAGCCGACCAGGTCGCCGCCACAGAACACGGTCTCGATGCCGAGCTCCGCGATCCGCCCAAGCGCCGCTTGCAGCGCGGGAAGGTTGCCGTGGATGTCGGTGATGACCGCAACGGTGTCCGGCGCGTCGTTCATATCGGCGATCATATTGCATTGACAATCGCCACTTCAATAGGTATATATAGATCGATGAGCGTCGATCTGGAGTTGACCCCGAAGACCAAGCGTCCCGCCGGGGTTCGCTGCTGCGAGCCGGTCGTCTACCCAGACGTGCAGCGTGAGCAGGCGATCCGCATGGCCGAGGTCGCCAAAGCCCTCGGCGACCCGATCCGCCTGCAACTGGTCGACGTGCTGCGCAATCACGCCGGCAAGGTGTGCGTGTGCGAGCTCGTGCCGTTGTTCGAGATCTCCCAGCCGACGCTCTCCCACCACCTCAAGAAGTTGCGCGACGCCGGGATCGTGGATTCCGAGCGCCAGGGGCTGTGGGCCTATTACTACGTGATCCCCGACGCGCTCAAGGAGCTGTCCGCATGGCTGAGCTGATCACCGACGTGCGCGAGCGGGTTCGCGAGCGCTACGCGGCGGCCGCCCGCGCGGCGAGCGCGAGCGCGCGGCCGGGCTGTGGCTGCGCGGTGGGCGTGACGGACGAGCAGGGACGCGAGGTCTTCGGAGGCGCGCTCTATGACAAGCGCAGCGCTGGAGTCGCGGCCAAGGCCATCCCTGCGTCGCTGGGCTGCGGCGTGCCCACCGCGGTCGCCGACCTGCGCGAGGGCGAGGCGGTGCTGGACCTTGGCTCGGGCGCGGGAGCGGACGTGCTCATCTCCGCACAGCGAGTCGGTCCGACGGGACGGGCGATCGGCCTGGACATGACCGACGAGATGCTCGACCTGGCCCGCGCCAATGCCGAGCAGGCCGGCCTGTCCAACGTGGAGTTCCGCAAGGGCTACATCGAGGCGATCCCGCTGCCGGACGCGAGCGTGGACGTGGTCATCTCAAACTGCGTGCTGAACCTCTCCGGCGACAAGCCCAAGGTCCTGCGCGAGGCGGCGCGCGTGCTGCGCCCCGGGGGACGCTTTGCGATCTCAGACGTGATCGCCGACCCCGACATGGACGCGACCTCGCGCGCGGACATGCAGAAGTGGACGGGCTGCATCGCTGGAGCGCTCTCCCGCCAAGAGTTCGAGCAGGCACTCAGCGATGCCGGCTTGCAGGAAATCGAGATACGCGAGACGCACCGCGTCCACGAGCACGCCGCCGCGGCGATCATCCGCGCACGCAAGCCGAGCACGACATGACAGTGACCCACGAGGTCCGTCTGCACGATCCGCAGACGCTCTACCGCCACTGCGCGCCTTCGCCCTGGGCGGGCTGACCCGCAGGCTGAAGCTGATCGGCGTGCCGCTGGAGACTCCGTAGGCCCACCTCCCGCTCATGCCCTGCGCGTACGGGCCTGGTCGATCTGCTTGCCGAAGGCCACTTCGACGGCCTTGGTCATCGTGGGCTGGAAGGCGGCGGTGAGGGCCTGCGAGGCGAGGGGGCGCAGCTGATCGAGGGCCGCTTGCACCTGGGGCCAGTCGGACTCGGGTCGCCCGGCGTCGTCGAAGGGCTTCCAGATGAACTCCAGGAAGATGCGCACGAACGTCTGGGCGATGCGCCCAGTGTCGCGTCTGAGTTTGTCCATGGCGTCGAGCGCGCTGTCGAAGGGGACGCCGAGCGCGACCAGTCGCTCGCCGGCCGCCAGCAGGGTCGGGCTGGGTACTTCGAAGCTGTCGTGCGCGATCGAGATCACCAGACCGAGTTTCTCGGCCTGGGCGATGAGCTTCTCATCGACGCTGGCGCCGAGGCGCTCCTGCAGGTCGGCCAGTGCGACGATCTCGGGGGTCTCGGTCTCGAACGGGGTCATCAAAGAGCGGGTGAAGCCGAGGACCTGCTCGCTGGCGCCCGAGGCTTGCTCGAGCAGGTGGGCGATCGCGGCGAGGTTGAACCCCTGGGCTTGCATCTCGCGGATCAGCGCCAGCCGTGCGATGTGCTCGGCGCCGTAGTAGCCGACCCTGCCCTGCACCTCGGGCGGCGGGATCAGCCCGCGCGATTGGTAGCTGCGGACGTTGCGCACGGTTAGCCCGGCGCTCTGCGCGAGCTGGTCGATCGTCAATCGCTGCTCGGCCTGGGCCTGCGCCATCGCGCAAGCATATCGCCAATCGAAGATACACAAAATGATGTAACATAAATTTATGATATAGTGTTGTCGCGTGGTTGCGAACGACGCAAGGCGATCACCACCCAGGAGGTAGCCATGAGCAGGCGCAGCAGATTGGCGGGCAGGGTGCCCAGGTGGCGATCGTGGTCTGCACTGCTGGCCTGGGGCGCGGCGATCGTCGTGCTCGCGGTCCTCGGCCTGGGCCTGGAAGGCCGGCTTGCGCCGATGTCGCTGGCAGTGCCCGGCACGCCGTCGTCGAGAGCGGAAGCGATGCTGGCCGCAAGGTTCGGCAACACGGTCCCGATCGCGGTGCTCCTGCGCGGCCCACCCGCGCAGGTCGACCGCCAGGGCCAGCGGCTGGTGAGCGCGTTGCGAGGGATCGCACAGGTACAGGTGCTCTCGCCCTGGGATCGGTCTGTCACGCTGCGCTCGCTGCGCCCCAACCCCAACAGCGCGTTCGTGCTCGTGAACTACATCCGGCCGGCGAGCCGCGCGATGACGGTGGTGCCGCTCACCGAAGCGGTGATCGCGCGCACGGTGCAGCGCCCGGTGCGCAGCTACCTGACAGGCGTCGCCGTGATCGGGCGTGCGCTTCAAAACGCCACGATGGCGGACACCGAGCGGGCGGAGATGATCGCGCTGCCGATCCTGATCCTGGTGTTGCTGCTCGTCTTTCGCTCGCCGGTGGCCGCTGCGGTGCCCCTGGCGATGGGCGGCGCGACCGTGATGGCCGGCCATGGCCTGCTGTGGCTTGCCAGCTTCCTCACGCCGATCAACTCGCTGGGCGTGGCGATCGCCGCGATGATGAGCCTCGCTCTAGGGGTCGACTACGCGCTGCTGATGGTCTCGCGCGTGCGCCAGGAGCTGGCCGCCGGCTGCGACCAGGAGACGGCGATCGCGATCGCGTCTCGGGCTGCCGGACGCACGATCGCGGCGGCGGGCGGCACGCTGGCGCTGACGATGCTCGCGGCGAGCGCGGTGGCGACGCCGGGGCTGCTCGGCCCGGTGGCAATCGGAGTGGTCATCTCGGGCCTTCTCAGCGTCGCGCTGGCGCTGACCGCGATGCCGGCGCTGCTGCGCCTGCTCGGCCCTTGGCTGGACCGCTGGCCGATCCGGCTTACCCGCTCGCGCACCGCCGGGCAGCGCACCAGAGCGGGACTTATGGCGGAACGCCTGATCGCCCACCCCGCGATTACGGTCCCGCTGATCCTCCTGGCGATGCTGGCGCTGGCGGCCCCCGCGGGCGCGCTGCGCATGGGCCCGCCGGACGCGTCTGAGCTTCCCGCGTCCAATCCGGCGCGCATCGCGGTGGCGATGGTGGAACGCACAATCGGGGCGGGGTGGTCGGCGCCGTTCGTGATCGTGACGAGCGCGGACAGCGGTGCGATTACCACCTCCCAGCGTCTGCGCGCGCTGATGCGCTGGCAGGAACAAACCGCCCGCGACCCCGACGTGGCGGCGGTGCTCGGCCCTGCATCGGTCGTGGGCGCCGAACGCGAGCTCACCCAGGCACATGCTGCGTTTGCGTCCGCGCCCAAGCGCCTGGCAGGCGCCCAGCGCGGCATCGAGGGCCTGCGCTCGGGGCTGGGGCGCGCAAGTGACGGTGTGGCGACACTGCGCAGCGGCCTCGGCTCGGCCGCATCCGGCGCGAGATCGCTGGGTGGCGGCAGCGCTCGAGCTGCGGGCGGCGCGCGGGGACTGGCCGAACAGACGGGCACGGCCGACGATGGCGCCAAGCGACTGGCAAGCGAAACCGGTCGCGCCCACACGGGCGCCCAGCGGCTGGCGCGCGAAACGGGTCGTGCGCACACAGGCGCACGGCGCCTGGCAGCCGAAACCGGTCGCGCCCGCGCGGGCGCGACGCAACTGGCAAGCGCAGCCGGTCGCGCCGGGGATGGGGCGAGCCAGCTGCAGACGGGCATCGCCCAGGCGGCGGCGGGATCGGCCGCGCTCGCGGGCGGACTCGACGAAGCGGCTGCGGGCGCCGAACGGCTGGCCAGCTCCGATGGTCAGCTGACGACCGGCGCGGCGCAACTGGCGACAGGCATGGACACGCTCGACGAAACCGTGCACGCGATCGTCGCGCCGATCGAGGTGCTCGCCGAACAACTCCGTGCCTGGGCCGGCTGGATCGCCACGTTGCGAGCCTCCGACGCGCAGCTGCGCACCCGGCTTGGTGAAGCGACGCACGAGCTCGACGCGATGACCGTCGCGCGTGGCGACCCACGCTATCCGGCGCTGGCACAGGACCTCGCGGCAATCACGCAGCAAAGCGAACAGGACGGCCTGTCACAGCTTGTAGGCATCCAACAGCAGCTGAGCGGAGGCCTGGAACGGCTCGCGGCTCTGCCGGCGGAGCTCTCACAGTTGACCGCTGGCCTCGACCAGTTGCGTACGGGCGCCGACCGGCTGGCCACCGGCACCAGGGAATCCGAAGCAGGCGCGCTGCGGCTCAGCTTGGCCCTGCACGGTCTCGCGGCGGGCGGGCATACCCTCGACGACGGCCTCGCCGGGCTTGAGCGGCGGCGCAGGCCAGCTGGCGGCCGGGCTTGGGGCCCTTCAAACCGGCAACGCCCAGCTTGCCGGCGGCCTTGGCAGGCTGACGACCGGCGACGCCGGCCTCGCCAGCGGACTGGGCAAGCTCGCACAAGGCAACACCCGACTCGCGGGCGGGCTCGGCAGCCTCGCACACGGCAACGCCCGGCTGGCCACTGGGCTGGGCAAGCTGACGAACGACGACGCCCAGCTCGCGGGTGGGCTGGGCAAGCTGGCTTCAGGCAACGCCGATCTCGCAGGCGGCCTCACCGCTGCAGACAGCCGCAGCGCAGCACTGGCGGCAGGCCTTCACGGGACCCAGCGGCCCCTGCGCAGCTACTCATCGATGCTGACGGGCTACCAGCGCGACTACGGGCTGCTGCACAGCGATGCGCCGAACGCGCTCGACTCCGGCTATGTCGTGCTCACGGCACTCGACGGCACCGTCTCGCCGATGCGCGAACAGGTCGCCCAGCTGGTCAACGTGGACGGGGGCGGCCAGGCGGCGCGGATGATGGTGATCGCCTCCAGCCCACCCGACGCGCCCGCAACGGCGGCCCTCAGCAAAAGGCTGCAACGCAGCCTGCCCGCGCTTGCCGCCGCGACGGGCGCCAAGGTCGAGATCGGCCAGGGTGCGCAGTACCTGCTCGACTACACCAACGCGAACACGACCCGCTTCCCGTGGCTCGTGCTCGCCCTGGCGATCGTGGCCGTGCTCACCCTGATCGTGGTCCTGCGGGCGCTGTTGTTGCCGTTGATCGCCGTCGCATTGAACCTCGCCACGATCGCGGTCGCGCTGGGCGCGCTCGAGCTCCTCACTCAGGGGCACGTGCTCGGCGGCCCCGGCTATATCGACGCGGCCTCGGGCGCAGGCATCCTCTCGATCATGTTCGTCCTGTCGATCGACTACGAGGTCTTCCTGCTGACGCGCATGCGCGAGCAGTGGGCCACAGAGGGCGATTGCGATAACGCGATCCGGCACGGCCTGCGATACACGACCGGCGTGATCACGGGCTCTGCAGCGATCATGACAGCCGTGTTCCTGGCGTTCGCCACAGCCGACGTCATCCCGCTGCGCCAGTTCGGCGTAGGGCTGACGATCGCGGTGCTGCTGGACGCGACGATCGTCAGGCTCGTGCTGCTGCCGGCGATCATGCGAACGGTCGGTCCACGCATATGGTGGCTGCCGGGCTGGCTGGAGCGCAGGCTGCCGGCCTTCGAGTAACGCTCTCTCAGCCTCCGCTCACGCGGCGCGCGAATCGGCGACCGTCTGGCGGAAGGCCTCCACCAGGTGCGACCCGGCCGATGACAGCGGACCTCGCGGATAGAGAATGCAGAAACGTCGTTGAAAGCGCAGCCCGTCGACGGGCACGATCTCTAGCCGGTCGGCCGACGAGAGCGTCAGGCGCGACATCACGGTGGGCAAACCGAGCTCGTGCGCCTCGTCCTTGGCGGCATGCGTGGAGCCGACTTCGGAGGCTGCCTGCGGCGCTCCCAGCCCGGCTGCGGTGAGCGCCTCGTCGATCACCTGGCGGGTGTGGGCGTCAGGATCTCGCAGGATCAGCGGCGTTGAGAGCATCTCCGTGGGCGTTATCGACGATCGGCGCGCCCACGGATGGCCGAGCGGGACCGCGATGACGATCTCATCGTCCATCAGCGGCACGAGTGTGACATCGGGGACGGTCTCGTCGGCCAGGCACGCGGCGACGCCCACGCTGGCGGTGCCGTCGGCGACCATGTGCTTGACCACGCGGGAGTTGGCGATGACCACCTCGACGGCGGCGCTCGTCTGGCGGCGCATCAGCACGAGCGCCCTTGGCATCACGAACTCGGCTGCGGTGTGGCTGATCGCCAGGTGCACGGTCTCGCCGGCGGCGTGCATGTGGTCGAGCAGGCCGTCGAGCTCTTCCAGCTCGGCAACCACCCGCCGCGCGTGTGCATACAGGCGCTCACCGTCAGCGGTCATGGTCACGCCACGCGGTGAGCGCTCCAGCAGCGGCGCGCCGACAAGCTCCTCGAGCGCCTTCAGGCGCTTGGAGACCGCCGGCTGGCTGAGATGCAGCCGCTGCGCTGCGCGCCCGATCCCGCCGAGATCGACGGCTGTGCAGAAGGTGCGCAGCTCGTCCAGCTGAGGGCTGCGTGGGGGTGACGCGCTCATACGGGGCGCAGGATCAAGACGTGGCTCATGCCCGCAGGTTATGGCCCCAGCAGGCAGAAGGCATGGCTTTTCGTGTCCCGAGCTCGTGCGAGGTCGCCGCGCAGGCGATTGTTCAGTGCAAGGCCAACGGCAAACCGAGGCGGGTGAGAAAATGCACATTCAGGTTCCAGACGAGGAGACCGAGGCAAGAGACCAGCGCGAGTTCGATGAAGCGGTCAACCGGACGGGCAGGGTGGTCCTGGAGTGGCTTGCTGGACTGGGCGTGTTGGCCGCGGTGCTGATGTCCATGGTCGCACTGGTCCAGAGCGGCCAGAAGGTCGAAGTCGCTGCCCCACCACCGGCCGCTCTACGACAGACGAGCGCCGTCGCGTCCCTGTCGGAAGCGAGCGTTTCTGCCGCCAAGGTGATCGATCTGTCGGTCATCCCGGAATCCAAGCTCGGGCCGGATGGCAAGAAGCATGACGCGTTCACCAAGACCGAATTCGCGGTGAAGGCCGGCCACCCGCTGAAGCTCAGGATCGACAACACCGACAGCCAGCCTCACAGCATCACCTCGCCGCTGGCCAACGTAAGCATCACAGCCATGCCCGGAACCCACACCTATGTACTGATCGTCGGCAAACCCGGCAAGTACCTGTGGTTCTGCGCGTACCCGTGTGACAGCGACGCCAACGGGTGGGCGATGAAGCACCCGGGCTTTATGAGCGGCTACATCACGGCCACCTGATGGCGACGTCGGTGACGGATGGTCAGCTTGGTGCGAGCTCCAGCCCCACGGATGAATGGCTGGTCGACGCGCCGCGCTCGAGCGTGGCGTTCGTCGTCAGGCACATGCTGCTGGCGACGGTGAATGGGCGCTTTTGGCGAGTTCGAGGGGCGCCTGGCGGGAGGCCCAGGCGCCCCCCGGGCTGCGGGCACGGTCAGGGCGGCGTCTATCGACACGGACGAGCCGGTGCGCGACGAGCACCTGCGTCGCTCCCCCGACTTCTTTGACGTCGAGCGCTATCCGCAGATCAGCTTCCACTCGACCCGGATCCAGCACCTCACCGGCAGGCGGGTGCAGATCGTGGGCGAGCTGACGATGCGCGGCGTCACCCGAGAAATCCAACTCGCCGGCACAAGACGCGAGCCGGACGGCGATGGGCGAATCGAGCTCGAGCTGCGCGGAGAGCTCAACCGCAGGGATTTCGGCCTCACCTGGAATCAGGCGCTGGAGACCGGCGGGGCGCTGCTCGGCAACAAGGTCAAGATCGCGATCGAGATCTCGGCGGTGAAGAGCGAAGCAGCGCGGTCTGGCCTACCCGAAGGAGGGTTGACGTGACTGCGACTATCGATCATCGCCAGCTCTATCGTCTGCCGTGGTCTTTGCCGGATAATGCGATCGCGTGGCTGGAGCCGACCAAGAAGTGCAACCTGGCGTGTCTGGGCTGCTATCGCGAGAACGACCCGCGGGGACACAAGACCCTCGCTGAGGTTCGTCACGACCTCGACGTGTTCGAGCGCTTTCGCACCGTGGACGGCGTGTCGATCGCGGGCGGCGACCCGCTCGTGCATCCGCAAATCGTCGAGATCGTCGGGATGGTCGCGGGGGATGGCCTGAAGCCGATCGTCAACACCAACGGCCTTGCGCTCACCGAGGATCTGCTGGCAGAGCTCAAAGACGCGGGTGTGGCTGGTTTTACCTTTCACATCGACTCAAAGCAGGGCCGTCCGGGCTGGAAGCAGGCGGATGAGATCGAGCTGTGTGAGCTGCGCCAGCGTTATGCCGAGATGGTGGCCGCGGCGGGAGGTATCGGCTGTTCGTTTAACGCGACCGTCTATGAGGACACGCTGCGCTACGTGCCTGACGTCCTGGAGTGGGCGCAGCGCAACATCGAGATCGTCAACACGATCGTGTTCATCGCCTTCCGCGCGGGCATGGTCGGCAACGACTTCGACCACTACGTGCAGGGAGAGCCGGTCGACTTCTCCACGGTGCCCTACGCCACCACCGACCAGACTCCCCACGAGCTTCAGTCGACCGACATCGTGGCCGAGATCCGCAAGCGCTTCCCCGACTTCGCTCCCGCCGCCTACCTCAACGGGACCGAGCGACCGGACACGTTCAAGTGGCTGCTCACAGGTCGCCTGGGCACGTCTGAGCGGGTCTACGGCTACGTCGGGCCGCGCTCGATGGAGCTCGCACAGACCTACCACCACCTCAGGACCGGCAGGTATCTCGCCTACACCCCGCCGCAGACGCTCAGCCACGGCAGAGCGATGCTGGCGCTGTCCGTGTTGGACCCGTGCCTGGGCACGATCACGCGCCGCTGGCTGGCGGCGGGCGCGCGCAGACCCTCGCGTCTGCTGCAGCGTCTGCACTTCCAGTCGGTGATGATCATCCAGCCAGCCGACATCTATGAGGACGGACGCCAGAACATGTGCGACGGCTGCCCCGACATGACCGTATGGAACGACCGCCTGGTGTGGTCGTGCAGACTGGAGGAGCCCGAGCGCTTCGGCGACTTCGTGCAGATGGTGCCCAAGAGCAGCTGACCGTTTGCGCGTCGCTCATCTGCGCTTTCGTACAGCGTTAGCGCTCACACAGCAATCCCGTGCATCATGGCCACATCCCAGAGAGCATGAGGTGAACCGTGAAACGACCAATCGCACAGCTCCAGTCCTCGCGACACGCTCACGCGGTCGCGCAGGCGCGCGAGACCCACCCGTTGCTGGGCGTGTTCCCGCTCACGGTGATGACGCTCGCAACCTTGCTGGTGTCGTTCACGCTGACGATGGCGCAGCTCAAAGCCACCGCCCACCCGGCCCTGTATCCAAGCGCGAGCTCCTCGCTTGTTGCGAGGACCCTTGGCGCGGGCGCCGCAGCTGCGCGTCCGAGCGGCGGCGACCATGAGTGATCGATCCGCCGATCTCGGATCGGTGGGGTCGCCGATAGCGTAACCTGCTGGCACGGATCGTCCCGGGTAGTTCACCGCACCCACCCCGCACCTTTCCACGGATGATCCCTTGTGATCGATCAGGCGGTCGCCCGTCATCCGAGAGCGGGCTCCGTGCTGATTACGGATGTAACCGTGCCGGCGCGCCCTCACGATTGGGCGATGGGCCAGATTGGTGAGGTACCGCGCGAGGAGGCTCGCGTCCACATCCGCGAGCACGCACTCGGCGAGGCGGCGCGCATCGAGCGCGTGTCTCGAATCCGCCCCCCACTTTATTCAGCATCCATTATGAGACAGGACGGTGAAGCGCGCCAATGTTAACAGGAATCAGAACCGCAGGGCAGGCCGCGGACGACACGATCTTCCCCCGTGGCACGAGACAACCAGCTCACAGGGGGGTTTTTGAGACGAGGGTCCGGTTGGTAGGATTCTTGGCACTCCTTATTGTGCTTTGCTCACCAGTGGATGCTTTGTCTCTCACGCAACCTCGTTTGTCAGGAGCAGAAGCAGCCCAAGCGATCAAAACATATGAACATGATTATTGGAAGCGCTTCACCAATAGCGCGCTACCAATTCGAATGTCGCAATGTAAGCGATACACCGCGACACACATCAGTTGCCTTGCAGCAATAACACTGGAAGAATTCTGGGCGTTCTCTCGGGATTGGGTAACGTTTTCTCCCAAAGGACTGATTACGGTTAATCCAGGTAAATGGGAGATGTATCCGCGGCCAGCGGCGTAGAGCTCATGGAAGCAGGCTGCGCATCATGGACCGCATGACCCGCCGATCGTCCGAGTGGCCATCGTGGCGCGCGCCGTAGACCGGGGCATCTCCCCGCGGTTGGCGGATGTCGCGCCGTCTGTCGCGTCGGGGTCGGGTGGCGGCGGGCTTGCTGGGTTGAGTGAGCAGGAGGCGGCTCGGCGCCTGTCCGCCGGCGGGCGCGCTGGTCCGCGACGGTCGAGTCGCTCCTACACGAGCATTGTGCGGGCGAACGTGCTGACTGTCTTCAATGCGATCCTCGCTGGGTTTGGGGGGCTGACGCTTGCCTTTGGCGATTGGCGCGACGCGCTGTTCCTCGGTGTGATCGTCGTCAACTCCGGTATCGGGATCACACAGGAGGTTCGCGCCAAGCGCGCTCTCGATCGGCTCTCGCTGCTGGTCGCTCCGCATGCGAGGGTCAATCGCGACGGGAGCGTGCGGGCCGTGGCTGTCGAGGAGGTCGTCGTCGGCGACGTGGCGCTGATCGAGTCTGGCGACCAGGTGACTGCCGATGGGCACCTGCTTGCCGCGAGCGAGCTGCGGCTCGATGAGTCGATCCTGACCGGGGAGTCTCAGCCCGTGCCGTGTGCAGTCGGGGATGACGTTCGCTCGGGGGCTTTTGTCGTGGAGGGGACCGGGGCCTATCAGGTGAGCGCCGTAGGCGCGGACAGCTTCGCGGAGCGGGTGACGGGCGAGGCACGCTCGTTTCGCCACCCGCGCTCACCGCTGGAACGGGCCGTCAACCGGCTCCTATATGTCCTGGTGGCGCTGGTGGTCGGCTTGGGGGCTCTACTGGCGTACTCGCTCCACCACCGCCACGTCCACCTGCATACGGCGGTGGCCACCTCCACAGCCGGTGTGGTGAGCATGATCCCGGAGGGTCTGATGGTGCTGGTGAGCCTCACCTATGCCGCTGGCGCGGTGCGCATGTCGCGGCGGGGTGTGTTGGCGCAGCAGCTCAACGCGATCGAGTCGCTGGCCTCGGTGGACACGATCTGCATCGACAAGACCGGCACCCTCACCGACGCGGCGCTGCGCGTCGTCGAGGTGCTGCCGGCACCGGGCGTGGTCGAGGATCGGCTTCGCGCGTGGCTCGGGGAGCTCGCGGCGAGCGCCACTGCACGCAACATCACTCTGCGGGCGATCGCCGACGCCTGTCCTGCCGAGGCGCAGCCGGTGCTCGGCGAGGTCCCGTTCTCCAGCCGCCGTCGCTGGAGTGCGGTGTCGTTCGCCGGCGGCTCCTTCTACCTCGGGGCGCCGGGACGGCTCCCACTCGGCGCGCTTGCCGCGGTGAGCGAGGAGCGCGAGCGGCAGGGGCGCCGCATTCTCGCGCTCGCTCGAGGGCCAGGTCCGCTGCCCGATCCGCCCGGCGAGCAGCCGCCCGCGGATCTCGAGCCCCTGGGGGTGGTCGTGCTCGCCGAGGAGCTGCGCCCGAACGTCCGCGAGACGATCGCCTTTCTCAAACACGAGGGTGTCGAGATCAAGGTGCTGTCCGGCGACTCGCCGCAGACGGTTGCAGCGATAGCGCGAGACGTGGGCATAGACATCGGCGGCGTGAGCGAGGGAGATGCGATCCCCGGCGACCCGACGGCGTGCCGCGCCTATGCCGTGGCAACGACGGTGGTGGGGCGCATCTCTCCGGAGGGCAAGCGGGCGATCGTCGAGGCTCTGCGCGAGGAGGGACGTTACGTGGCTATGGTCGGCGACGGAGTCAACGACGTGCCCGCGCTGAAGAGCGCGCGCCTGGCGATCGCCCAGGGCAGCGGGACGCAGATGGCTCGAAGCGTGGCCGACCTGGTGTTGATCTCAGGCGACTTCGCCGCCGTGCCGGCGCTGGTCGCGGAGGGCCGCCGCGCGTTGCGCAACCTCCAGCGTGTGAGCAGGCTCTACATCACCAAGTCGGCGTTCGCGGCCTTCCTGATCGTCACGATCGGGCTCGGCTCGGACTCCTACCCGCTGTTGCCGCGTCACCTTACGCTCGCAGCGAGCCTGACGATCGGCATCCCGACCTTCTTCCTGGCCCTCGCTCCGAGCTCCGGTCCTTGGCGGCCTGAGCATTTCGCGAGCCGCGTCGCGCGCTTTGCGGTGCCCGCTGGCGCGGTGCTCGGCGCGGGGGTCGTGGCCGGCTATCTGTTCGCGTTGCACGACCTCGACCTCTCCGTCGCTGATGCCCGCACGGTGGCCGTCACGGTCCTCATCGTGGGCGGGCTGTACCTCGTGATGGCGCTGGAGGCGGAAGGCTCGTGGCGCCGCTCGACCCTTGTCGCCGGCATGTGCGCGACGCTGGTCGGCATCTATGTTGCCGCGTTGCTGATCCCGGGCATCCGCCGCTTCTTCGAGCTGAACGCTCCCGACGCGAGAATGATCGCAACCGCGGTGCTGGCCGGTGCGCTGACCGTCGCCGCTCTCGCCCTGTGCGGCTTCTCGGTGCGCGTCAGCCCGTCCGATGGCGACCGAGGGCGCTCGTGATCTGGCGGCGTGAGACGCCTGCGCCAGGTTGGCGCAGGCGCGCTCTCGGTGGCGTGGTCGAGCATCGCGCCCGTGTCCTCGCAGCGCTTGCGCTGCTTGGGATCGCCGTCGGCGGGCTGGCTCATCTCGCCGGCAGGGGTGGCGCTGGTGACGATGTCTGGAGCGCGGCTGTCGCCGTGCTCGCCGTCGAGCTCGCGTTCGAGGTTCTACGCACGGTCGTCGTGAACCGTCATCTGGGGGTCGACACGATCGCCCTTGTTGCGATGGTGGGCTCGCTCTTTCTCGGCCAGGAGCTGGCGGGCGCGATCGTCGGACTGATGTTCTCGGGTGGCGCTGCGCTGGAGGACGTGGCGTCGACGCGCGCGCGCCGAGCGCTGACCGCGCTCATACAACGCGCCCCGAAGGTCGCCCAACGCCGCGTCGGCGAGCACATCGAGCAGGTGCCCGTCGAGCAGGTACGGGCCGGCGACGTCGTGGTCGTGCGCACCGGGGAGGTGGTCCCGGTCGACGGAGCGGTGGTCAGCGGCGAGGCGGTCGTGGATACGAGCACGTTGAGCGGCGAGCCGCTGCCCGTCACGATCGCAGCGGGCATGCCCGTGCTCAGCGGAACCGCGAACGCTGGTGCGCCGTTTGAGGTCAGGGCGGATCGGCCGGCGGTCGAGAGCGCGTACGCCGCGCTGGTCCGGCTTGTCGAGCAGGCACAGGCGCAGCGCGCGCCGCTGGTACGGATGGCCGACCGTTACGCAGGGTTCTTCCTCCCAGCGACACTGCTCGCGGCCGGCGCCGCGTGGGCGCTCAGCGGAGATGCGATTCGTGCGCTCGCGGTTCTGGTGGTCGCCACGCCGTGTCCGCTGATCCTGGCGGCGCCGATCGCGCTCGTCTCGGGGCTCTCGCGGGCGGCGCGCGCCGGCGTGATCGTCAAGGGAGCCGCGGCGATCGAGACGCTCGGCCTGGCGCGCACGGTGCTGTTCGACAAGACCGGCACCCTCACTGTTGGCACTCCCGAGGTACGCGAGATCCTCAGCGGCGACGGCATCGAATCGGGAGAGCTGCTGCGGCTCGCCGCGTCAGTGGACCGGATGTCAGCACACGTCCTCGGCGAGGCGCTGGTCGGCGCGGCCACCGAAGCAGGCCTCGCTCTCACTGCGGCAACCGACGTGCACGAGGACCCAGGCCAGGGCATCGTGGGCGAGGTGGACGGCCGCCGCATAGCGGTGGGCAGCCGTGCGTTCATGCGCGCGGTCGGCGTCCCCGCCGACGAGGTCGCCTCCACGGCGCTGATGACAGGTCGAGGCTCGGGGGAGGCGCACGTGCTCGTAAGCGTCGATGGCCACGTCGGCGGCGTGATCGTGATGACCGACGAGCTGCGCCCCGACGCCGATCGGATCGTCGAGCGGCTGCGCGCCGAGGGCGTTCGTCACATCGCGATGGTGTCAGGAGATCGCCGCTCCGTGGCCGAGCGGATCGGCCGTCAACTCGGGGTCGACCGCGTCTACGCCGAGCAGTCCCCGGAGCAGAAGCTGGAGGTCGTCGAGCGCCTGCGCGCCGATCCCGACCTGCGCCCGGTGATCATGGTCGGCGACGGCGTCAACGACGCTCCCGCCCTCGCACTCGCAGATCTCGGCATCGCGATGGGCGCAGCCGGCGCCACCGTCTCATCCGAGACCGCCGACGCGGTGATCACCGTCGACCGGATCGATCGGGTGGCCGACGCGCTTCACGCCGGCCGCCGCGCCCTCTACATAGCCCGCCAGAGCATCCTCGCCGGGATGGGCCTCAGCCTCGCAGCCATGGCCGTGGCCGCATTCGGTTACCTGCCACCGGTGGCAGGCGCGCTCTTGCAGGAGGTCATCGACCTCGCCGTGATCCTCAACGCCCTGCGCGCCCTGCGCGGCTGATCGGGCGAGTCAGAGATCGACGGCAACGACTATCACACGGAGCGTGAGCTGCCCGGGCCGGCCGGGCAGCTCACGCGAGCGCCTGCCTTATTTGATCTTCTGCGTGCAGCCTTGGCCTTTCAGCACTTTGTTGCCTTCGGCCTTGCGTGTCTTGCTGACGTGCGGGTTTCTCTTGAGAAACGACTTCTCCCAAGACTGACACTGCGCTGTCGTCCAGTGCTTGGACGTCGTTGCCATCGCCGCTGGGGCACTGACTGTTGCGATGCTGATGGCTGCGGCGACCGCTACCGTCGCAACGCGTTTGGCTGGAATCACTTCGACCTCCTGATTGATGAGCACTGATGACGCCCATCTTCTGAGCTGCGCCTTAATCCGTGCTATGGAGTTCAGTAGAGTTCACTCATCTGTTGACCGTCAATCGCGGGTCCTGCTCGCGAGCTCACATAGCCGGGACCTCGTTTGTCGGTTGCGCCGTTGGGTTTGCTGCAGGTGCGGTAAGTGAGAGGCCCGCCGGGACGTGCAGCGGCTCCGAGACGCACGCGCCGAACCCGGGGCCGCCGGGACAGAGGCCCGCAGCCACATCCCGCTTCCGCCGGCCGGAGCCGACCGGCGTCGCGTCGAGCTCCCACCTCCCTGTCCGAGTCGGTCGTGGTTTCGGCGAGCGTCCGCTCGCTCACGACTTCTCCCTTGCGGCTCACCGTGCGAGCCTGGATCAGGACAGGCGCACCGCTGACCGGACTGCCGTCGAGCAGCTCGAGCGACACCCGACAGCGCCTGAGCCTGGCCGGTCGCGGCACTGCCGGACCCGCGCCGGCGACGGCTTCCGGTGTGGCCTGCGCGCCTGGCTCGGCTGCGGTGGCGCCGTGAGCGACGAGCGTCGCCCTGGTCGGATTCGGCGCCAGTCGTCGCACGCCCGCGCGGATCGCGGGCAGCTCGCCGTAGAGCACGTTGCCGGGACATTCGGTGGCGTCGCGCATCGCGATGACCGGCGATCCGCGGCAGCGACACGCGGGCGTTCGCCGGGAAGCGGCTGTAGGAGGCCCCGGCCGGGTTCACTCTGCACGGTCACGCTGCCCTGCGCCGGCACTCCATGCAGCGACAGCTTCCAGGCGAGCAGCGCTTCCAGCGCGCCGCGGGCCGGCTGTCGAGATCGGCACCGCCATGAACGTGCCCAGCACGGCGATACCCGTGGAGACCAGGTTGTAGCCGCCCGCCTGCGCTCCCACCACCGGCTCGTCGATGCCGCCTGCGCGCGCCTCGAAGATCCGCCCGTAGAGGTCGATCGACGAAGTTGTAGCCGATGTCGTTCCAGCCGTTGACGTAGCGGTGAAACACATAGATCGCCCGCAGCATCGCCGGCACTTCGCTGGCCGCGTAGCCGTTGGGGTTCTCGGTGTGGTGGACGAACGCCATCCGCACCGCGCCGTATTCGGGCGCCACCCTGGGCGGCGCCATCCCCTGGGCCCACGCCCGCCGGGCGATGATCGGCGGCTGGCCCGGCCCCGCCGCCAGGGTCGGCGTCGCCAGCGGCAGGCCCGCCGCATGGCAGCCGCACGCGTCGGCGCGACGCGGCGGCTCCCTCGCCACCGCTGACGTCGACCAGGTGCAGCTGCACGCCGCTCAGCGGGCGCGTGGCGCGAACCTGCACCGCTGTGGCTCCCCCCGTCCAGATCGGCTCTCCCACCTGCCGGTCTGCCGCGGGGCGCGCTTCCGGCCCGTGACCGTTTGCCCCCGCTGAGACCCAGCTGCTCCACCTGCCGTCCCGGCCACGGAAGCGCATCCACACACCGCCCTGGGCGGGCGCCTGCCATTCGAGACCCACGAGATCCGCGCGGATGCCCGAGCTCGACGGTCGCGCCCTGCGGGCGTGAACAGTCCAAGCCAGCGCTGCGCGAGGGTCGGGGCCGGCGGCCCGCCGAGCAGCGCGAGCGCCGCCGCGCGGCGCGCAGCAACCCGCCGCCGACCGCGCCGGCGGATGCGGCCAGCAGCGACCTGCGCGTTATCCGGCGCGCGCTCATCTCCGCCTATGACACCACCGGAGCGGGAGGGGTTGCGCTCAATTCATGAGAATCCACTCAGCCGCGGCGTGTGAGCATCGCGCGGCGTCTGGCGCACACGGCAATGGCCTGCGTGCCATAGCGGAGGTGACCAGGACTCGCACCGGGTTCGAGATCCCCTGAGTATGTTGGATAACTGTTTGCTGATACAAAGGCGCCTACTGAGGCTCACGTTGGCTGTCCTGCTGGCTGCACTCGCTCTACTTGTGGTCGGCGTTGTCTATCTGGCCAGCGGCGATCCGGGAGGCAGCACGATCGCCCAGCAGCTCGCCAAGCATCTCTACGACAAAGGCTCCGGTCTGGGCAGCAGATTGCGCGAGATCGGTCTGACGGTGAAGCTCTCGCTGAGCTACTCAAAGTCCACGATCATGAGCATGTATCTCAACGCGATCTATTACGGGAACGGGTACTGGGGCGATGAGCAGGCCGCCTTGGTTACTTCCACACCTCTCCCTGCCGTTTGGACTGGGCTGAGGCGGCCATGCTCGCCGGGCTCCCGCAAGCGCCGAGCGCGTATGACCCGATCGAGCATTTTGCGCTTGCCAAGCAGCGCCAACAACATGTACTTGCACAGCTCGCGGCTACGCACGTGCTCACAGTCGAGCAAGCGGACTCTGTGTACAACGAGGTGCTGCCCCTGCGGTGAGCGCACACCTCCACGCAGTTGAGGATTTAGATAGGGCTTAGCTCCTGATGTAGCCTCGGGCGCCATGAGCACTGAAAGTATCGCTGCGGGTGGCCGTACTGGAGTGGACTGGCGACGTGCTGAGTTCGTCCTTGCGCTCTTGGCATTCCTTGGCTTCCTCACGGCGCCTATTCGTATCACCACGATCTACAGCAGCCTGCCTGCCCATCCGCTGTTCGTGCATGTCCCGGTCGTGCTGATCCCGACCACCGTCGTGGCGGCGGTCGTATTTGCGTTTAAGCGGGATTGGTTTTCTCGTTACGGGATCGCGCTGGCTGTGGTGTCGATCGTGGCGATGAGCTCGATTTTCTTGACGATGCAGGCAGGCGCTGCGCTGCGCGCGGCGCTGCACCTGCAGGGCCGGGCCGCGACCCTGATCTCTGAACATTCGCATGCCGCGCACATCCTCGCGATCATCTATGTGGTATTCACCGCAACGCTGATCGTAACCTTCGCCGCGCAGCGGATCTCTGGCGGTATGCCAACCGGCCTGGGTATCGTGGACGACCTGCTGTCCCCCAGGGCGATGTTCACGGCGCTGCGGGTCGTGCTTGTGCTGTTGTCGATCGGTGCTGGCTACATGTGCTTCAGGACCGGCGATCTCGGCGCGAAAGCGGTGTGGCAGGGACGGCTCCAGCCAGCCCACGGTGGTTTCTCAGGCGGTCCCGGCGAACACCCCGGGCTGTTCGCGCCGTCGGGCGCCGGCGCGCCTTAGCTCACGCAGGCTCCGCTGGCGTTTCCGCCGCTAGCGAACCCGCGCCGAGCGATGGCGCCATGATTGCTGAGAAAGCTCTCACGAGCGATTGAGGTAGGTCTTATACAGCTCTTGTGTAATAACCTGACGTGCTCGGCGTCCGCGCAGGTGTCGCCTTGACCCTGCAGGCCCGCCTATGCGGGAATCCCGCTGCTACTTTGCTAGCTGCCCACCGGCAATGAGCTCACCTCCACCACCGCCGTCTGACGCCTTCACACACGACCGGCTCCCCGGCTTGCCCGCCGTGGGCTGAGAGGCGATGGCGGCGGGCACGCTAGCGACCGACCCGCCGGACAGGCCTCGGGGCCGATCTGACGCCAGGCACGCTGGCGTGAGCGTGGCGACTTGCGCTTTCGCCGTGCGCGGTTGCGCTCGTGATGAGCGTGCCGTTGACGGCCGTCTATCTGGTACTCGCACCGTCCAGCGGCGATCTCGCAGCTGCGACATATCGTGGCGACCTGTTCGCGCGCGCCGGGTTCACGCTGTGGGACAACGGTTGGTACGGCGGACACTATCTGCCCGGCTACTCACTCTTGGCGCCCGCGCTTGGGGCGCTGATGGGGGAGCGGCTGCTGCTTGCGCTGTGCGCCGTCGTCGCGTCCGGGCTGTTTGGTCTGCTCGCGCAGCGGACGTTTCAGATCACTGGCGCGCGTGTGGCGGGAGCCTCGTTTGCGCTCGGTGTATGCGTCGGGCTGCTATCCGGTCGCGTTGCCTACGGCTTGGGGATCACCGTCGGCTTGCTCGCTCTGCTCATGCTGATGCGTGGGTGGACTGTTGCGGCTCTTGTACTTGCGGTGCTCACCAGCGTTGCCAGCCCCATCGCCGGGGCGTTCCTCGCGCTGGCCGGTCTCGCCGACGCTCTGGCCACGGCACCGGGCGCACGCCACGCAGACCGCGGGGAGGCGTGGCGCACACGTCCACGCGGCCTGGCTCTCGCGGTGGCGGCGATCGCACCGATCATGGCGTTGGCGGTCGCCTTCCACGAAGGCGGCTGGGAGCCATTCGCGCCGTCGCTGTTCTTGCCCGTCCTGGTCGGGGTGATATTGATGGCGCTGGTGCTACGGCGCACCGGCGATGCGCTTGCGGCGCAGACTCGGCGGACATTGACGCTGGGCGCCTGGTTGTACGCGCTGGTCCTTGTCGGCGCGTTTGTGCTGCGCACCCCCGTTGGCGCCAATGCCGCACGCCTGGGGGCGCTCCTGGCGCCGCCGCTGGCGGTCGGCGTGCTGTGGGAGCGTCGGCGGCTTGCGCTCGCCCTGCTGGCGCCCGCGCTGCTGTACTGGCAGTTGCAGGCTCCCGTTGACGATTTCGCTGCGCTTGCCGGGAACCCCTCTGTCAACGCCTCCTATTACGCCCCGCTGATCACCGAGCTGCAGGCGCTTGCGCGCGGAAGGCCGCTGCGCGTGGAGGTCCCGATGACCGAAGCCCACTGGGAATCGGTGTACCTTCCCGAATATCCCATGATCCTGCTGGCTCGCGGCTGGGAGCGCCAACTCGACACCCGCTACGCCGCGTTGTTCTACCAGCCCACGCTCACCCCCGCTGCCTACCGGTCATGGTTGGATCAGAACGCGGTCTCCTACGTGGCGCTGCCCGACGTGCGCCTGGATTCCTCCGGCGAAAAGGAGGGGCGAATGATCGCGCGGGGGCTGCCATATCTGGTCGAGCTGTGGCACTCGACGCACTGGCGTTTGTTCGCCGTGCGTAGCGCCACCCCTCTGGCGCAGCCACCCGCGGTGTTGAGCTGGCGTGGAGGCGGACAGCTTCACGCTGCTCGTCCCCCGCCCAGGGGCGTTCACCGTGCGGGTGCACTTCACCCCCTACTGGGCAGTGCAGCACGGACGGGGATCGGTGCACAGCGCACCGGACGGTTGGACCGAGGTCGACACGCGCCGAGTCGGCATCCTCCACGTCGCCACCGTCGGGTGAGTTCTACCGCGGCGACCCGTACGACACGCCTACGCTCTCCTTGAGGTCGAGCCTCTTGCTCATCTCACGCTCGCGGGCAGCGAAACGTGGAAGTTCAAATTCGATCTTTGTGCCGTTTCCGCGTCGCTGTCCCACAGCGACGCGCCCGTCATGGGCCTCCGCGATCGCGCGCACGATCGCCAGCCCAAGCCCCGATCCGCCAGAGGCGCGGTCACGGGCCGTGTCGGTGCGGTGGAAGCGGTCAAAGACGCGCTCGCGTTGATCTGGTGGGATGCCCGGACCGTCGTCTTCGACCACGAACCGCAGGCGATCTGCGCCCGCACGCTCGACTGCCAGGCGCACCAGCCCCTCGCCGGGAGCCGTGTGTGCGATGGCGTTGCTGAGCAGGTTGCGCAGTGCCTGTGCGAGGCGATCGGGGTCGGCTCGCAGGGTCCCGCTCGGGACGGGGCGAGCTCGAAGCGCCGGTTGGCGAGCAGGCTCGTTCCGTCCCACAGCTCGTGCACATAGGGCTCGAGGTCGATCGGCTCGATGCGCAGCAACTGCGTCTGTTCGGCCTTGGCGAGCAGCAGCAGGTCGTCCACCAGGCGGCTGGTGCGCGCTATCTCCGCTCGCACCAGGCGCTCCACGCGACGCACCTCATCGCCTGAGGGCTGGCGCTGGGAGGCAAGCACCTCCAGTTGGCCGGCGATCACGGTGAGCGGCGTGCGCAGCTCGTGTGATGCGTCGGCGACGAACGCTCGCTGGCCCGCGAAGGCGTCGGTCAGCCGGTCGAGCATGTGGTTGAAGGCATGGGACAGCACTCGCACCTCTCCGCCGTGGCTGTCGGGCTCGTGGATACGCGGGTGCAGGTCGCCTGCGTCCACCTGGGCAGCCACGGCGGCGATGCGCCGCAGCGGGCGCGATACGCGCGTGCCGATCAGGTAGGCAGCAAGCAGCGCGCTGGCGAGTGTCAGGATGCTGGCGAGGATGAACGCGCGCGCCACGCCGCTCTGGGCATGCGCGACCGTGAGCAGGGGCTCGCCAACGCCGATGACCACCCGATCGCTGAGCTGTTGTCCGATCCTGGATCGATGCTCTGCGGGGATGCTCACCGTACGCTTGAGAAGGCGCAGATCGCCGACGTCAGGCAGGCTCAGCGTCGAGTATCCGTCGCGCGCGCTCACCAGCTGGTGAGCGAGGCGATTCTCTTGCGCTTGTGCGGCGGGTGTCTCGCCGTTGTCGGCGCTCGCACCGGCAAAGAGCTCGGGGCGGTTGGTGCTGGTGCCGACCCCCGGGACGATCACGAACAGCAACGTGGAGCTCGCGCTGAAGGGCTGAGTGCGGACATAACTGTTGGCTGCCCGGGCCACCTGGCTGGGGGAGCTGTCCTGCGAGGAGGTGAGGGTGTGCGAGAGCTCGCCCGCGTCGCCCGCGATCTCCTGGTCGATCTGGTGGCGCAGCTGGGTCCCGGTGCCGCGATAGACGGCCACGAAGGTGATCCCAGTGCAGATCAGCACCACTACCCCGACCCACGCGGCAAAGCGCCAGCGCAGTCCGACTGCGTCCACACGCTGGCGCAGGCCCGCGAGAGTGGTCATTCCGGTGAGGACGCCTGCTCCTCATCGCGGTCTGCGGAGCACTGCATCACGCCAGAATAGACCTATTAACAGGCAGCTTTCCGACCAGCGGCTGAGAAAGGTCTCACGAATGGTTGAGGTGCCTCTTATGCCGTTCCTGTGTAGTAGGGTAGGTGGAGGTTGCTGACGGCGTGAGTGTGATCGAGGGCTCGCCGCCGTTGGCTGGTTTGTCAGAGGGGCTGTCGAGGGGACGTCTCTACCGTCGTGCGATCGCCACATGGCTATGGCTGGTGATCGTCGTCAACGCCGGGGTGATCGTATGGCTGTGGCTGCACGGTGGCGGTGTGAGCCGGGTGCACGGGTCCTCCGAAGCGTTCATCAGCCTGGGACGGATCACCGGGCTGGTGGCGGTCTACCTTGCGCTGATCCAGGTCCTGCTGCTCGCGCGCCTGCCTCCCGTGGAGAGACTGGTTGGCTTCGATCGCCTCACGGTGTGGCACCGACGCAACGGAAAGGTGTGCATTTCGCTCGTCGTAGCTCACACTGCACTGATCACGGTCGGGTATGCCGGCAGCGATCAGATCTCTGCTCCCCGCGAGTTCTCCAGGCTCCTGTCGAGCTATCCGGGGATGGTCACGGCGACGGCCGGCACCGTGCTGATGGTGGGCGTGGTGATCAGCTCGCTGGTGATCGTGCGCCGCCGTCTGCCCTATGAGGGATGGTATTTCGTCCATCTCTTCATCTATGCCGGGATCGCGCTCTCCTACCTGCACCAACTGCCCACCGGCAACGAGTTCACCACCAACACATCCCAGGCCGACTACTGGATCGCACTGTATGTCGTGACTCTCGCGCTACTCGTTTACTTTCGCCTCGCGCGGCCTGCGTGGGGAGCATTCCACTACCGTCTGCGGGTTGCCGATGTCACCAAGGAGGCCGCCGGGGTCGTCTCGCTGCGGATCACAGGCCGGCACCTCGATCGCTTGGGCGGGCGCGCCGGCCAGTTCATGCTCTGGCGCTTTTTCACGCGTGGACGATGGTGGCAGGCGCACCCGTTCTCGCTGTCGGCCGCTCCCGATGGGCGATCTCTGCGGCTCACCGTCAAGGACGTCGGCAACTTCACCAGCCACATCGCCGACGTGCCAGTCGGCGCCGGCGTGCTCGCCGAAGGACCTTTCGGCACCTTCACATCGGTTCAGCGCACTCGCCCGCGCGTGCTTCTGATCGCGGGCGGGATCGGCATCACCCCGATCCGGGCTCTCTTTGAGGAATTGCCTGCCGCGCCCGGGGAGCTGGCGCTGATCTACCGTGTGATCAGCAGCGAGGATCTCGTCTTCCGCACCGAGCTGGAGGAGATCGCTCGCGAGCGGGGCGCCGATCTCTTCTTCGTCGTCGGCGATCACCGTACGCCAGCCGGACGCGATCTGCTCTCACCTGCGCATCTGCTGCAACTGGTCCCGGACATAGCCGAGCGCGAGGTCTACCTCTGCGGGCCAGGTCCGATGATGATCAGGACCGAGGGCAGCCTGCTCGGAGCCGGCGTGCCGAGTCAGCAAATCCACAGCGAGCGATTCGCGCTCGCCGCCTGATCATGTCTGAACGGGCTTACACCCAGGACGCTCCTGACATGGGTCCTCACCAGCACCGTCTCGAGCACGTGATGGGGATGCCCATTGGGGTGGACGTGTGCGATCCCGACATCGGGGCGAAAACGGTCGACCGTGTCTATCGGTGGCTGCGATTCGTGGACGCCACGTTCAGCACATACCGTGAGGACAGCGAGATCAGCCGACTGAACCGGGGCGAGCTCGCCCTCGAGCAGACGCACCCGGCGGTGCGCTCGGTGCTGCGTCGCTGCGAGCGCCTGCGCATGCAAACCGACGGATACTTCGATATGCGAGCGCCGCTGCACAGCTCCCAGGAGGTCGCGGTCGAGGCCGGCCCTTCGCGCCCGATCGACCCATCGGGCTTGGTCAAGGGATGGTCGATCGCCGGAGCCGCCCTGATCCTCGACAGGGCGGGAGCGCGCAACTACTGCATAAACGCCGGTGGGGATGCTCGCCTACGCGGGCGTTCCTGGAACGGTGGGTCCTGGCGAGTGGGGATCCAGCACCCCAGGATTCGCGACCGCCTGGCGGCCGTGCTCGTTGCGAGCGATGTCGGGATCGCGACCTCCGGAGCCTACGAGCGGGGGGAGCACATCGTCGATCCCCACACGGGCAGCCCTCCCCAGGGAGTCCTGTCGGTGACGGTCGTCGGTCCCGACGTGGCCAGCGCCGACGCATACGCCACGGCCGCTTACGCGATGGGCACCAAGGGCGCACAATGGTGCGCCGGGCTGAAGGACTACGCGGCGATGGTGATTCTCTCTGAGGGCAGCGTGCTGTCCACCCCGGCCATGAGCCGCTACCGCGCGTGAGGCGCCCTGACGCAAACAGACGTCTGACCTTTTCTGACCCAATCGAGCGAGGAGCAGGTTGATGCGAAACAAGAGTATCGCCGCCGTCGTGGTGGTAGTTGTCGTCGTTGCGGTCCTGCTGGTGGCGCTCCACCACCCACAAAAGATCCAGCGCTCCTCGACGCCGGTGCACGTGTCCTCGCCCGGCGGTACAACGTCGAGCGCCTCGGGCGGCTCGACACCGTCCACGCCCGCGGCACGCAACGTCAGCGGTGTGTTCACAGGGGAAACCGTCGAAATGGAATACGGACCGGTGCAGGTGGCAATCGACGTGCAGGCAGGGAAGATCACAGACGTCAAGGCCCTGCAGTACCCAGTGGACAGGCCGCGCTCGCAGTTCATCAACTCGCAAGCCATTCCGCTGCTGCGCAGCGAGGTTCTCCAAGCGCAGAGCGCGAACATTAATTTGATCTCGGGCGCGACCTTCACGAGCAACGCGTTCGCCAGCTCACTGCAGGCGGCCATAAAACAGGAGCCCAAATAGGCCAGCTGGCCGTCAGGCCGGTCGCGACGACCCCGCGCTCTCGCCCAGACGTCCGCCGGGCGGTGTGGCTGGCGCCGGCCCTGATGCTGGTCCTGGCCTGCGCGCTGCGCCTGTGGAGGATCTACGACGTGCCCGGCGACGTGTTCTACGACGCTGCGGTGCGCAGCATGGGCAACTCCTGGCACGACTTCTTCTTCGGCGCGTTGGAGCCCAGTGGGACGGTCTCCATCGACAAGCCTCCAGTTGACCTGTGGCTGCAGGTGGCGGCCACCCGTGTTCTGGGGTTCAACCTGGTCGGGCTGCACCTGCCGGAGGCGCTAGGCGGCGTGGCCGCCTGTGGGTTGCTGTTCGGCGCTCTGCGGCGCCCGTTCGGCTTCACCGCCGCGTTTGTGGCAGCACTCGCGCTCGCGGTGCTGCCGGTGTCTGTGCTGACTGCCCGCAGCGACACCATGGACTCGGTGCTCGCCGCCCTGGAGGTCGGTGCGCTGTGGTTGTCCTGGCGCGCCCTCGAAAGCGGGCGCATGCGCTGGTCGGTGCTGGCGGCGGCGGTGATGGGCGTGGCCTTCGACGTCAAGCTCGCGGAGATGCTGATCGCGCTGCCCGCGCTCGCGCTGCTGTGGCTGTGGGCGGCCGCGCCCGGGGCCCGCGTGCGCGTGGCGCTGGGCACCGCCGCGGCGTTTATCGCCGTGGCGCTGTCGTGGACGGCGATCGCGTCGTTGACCCCCACGGGCCGCCGGCCATTTCCGATCGGCTCGGCCAACGGGAGCATCTGGCACGTTACGCTCGTGTACAACGGCCTGGATCGCCTCGCCGGTCATGGCGCCGCGGGGCCGAGTCGAGGCGGCGCCGGGCCGCTGCGTCTGCTGAGCGCCGGTTCCGCGCAGTACTGGACCCTGATCGGCATTGCGCTGCTGGCCGCCTCGCTGCTCGGCCTTTTGGCACTGGCTGCATTGCTCGCGCAGGGACGTGAGCGGCTGGGGACGGCTCTGCGCAGCCCGCAGGGACGGCTTGCCCTGGGAATAGTCGTGTGGTTTCTCACTGGCTTGGTCGCCTTCAGCGCGATGGAACGCCTGCAGGCCCGCTACCTGGAGGCGTTCGCGCCGGCCGTCTGCGCCGTGTTCGGGTTGTCGCTGAGTGTGCTCTGGTACAGAGGCCCGCGCGGTCGCGAAAGCTCCAGACGCGCCAGAGACCGAGCGAGCAAGAGAGGCGCGGGGCTGCGCATCCTGCTCGGATGCGTCGGGCTTGTCGTCTTGGCGGCGTCGCTGAACAAGGACGCGTACGTGATTCGCCGCGCCCGCACGGACTCGCTGCTCACCGATTTCAGCACACCTGCCCTGAGCCGCTATCTGCGCGCTCATCGCGCCGGGGCCTACTACGAGGTGGTGGGCGCGAACATCAATGATGTCGTCGGGCTGATAGCACGCGACGACCTTCCGGTGCTGGTCCTCAACAGCGTGGACGGATCGCTCACCCGCACCAACAGCCTGCAGGCTCAGGTGGCCCAGGGTCGCGTGCGCTTCTACTTCGTCGCGCCGCATCCGTGTCACAGCGGGCGCCACTGCCCATCCAACCAAGTCTGGGCCTACGCCCACAGCACCCCCGTACACGGCCAGCCCGGCCTGCGGCGCTTCATGGCGCCCGCGTCAGTCGGGGTAACGGTTTCGATCGACCTGCATCATCCGGGGACACGGGTTCCACGGCGGTTTCTCGGGCTATCGTTCGAGCTGTCCAGCCTGTCCCAGATCGCTCGCTATGGAAGCATCGGCGACTTCGCCACGATGCTGCGCTCACTCGGGCCGGGCGTGCTTCGCTTCGGTGGCGCATCGGCCGACACACGAGTCGCTTGGACGGATGCGGCCACGACGCTGCCAACATGGGCGTCCGTGGCTCTGCGGGCCGACGAGCTTCGCAATCTTCGCAAGCTCGCGAGCAGGAGCGGTTGGCACATCTTGCTGACGATCGGTCTCGCTCACTATGACCCGCCCGCGGCGGCGCGCGAGGCTGCATCTGCTCGCAGGGCGCTTGGGGGGTGGTTGGCGGGGATCGAGCTGGGCAACGAGCCGGATGCTTATGCGCGACACGGCGTGAGGTCCACACCCTGGACGTTCTCCGGCTATAACAACGAGGTTGCGGCGTATCGTCGGGCCATTGACAGTGTTGCGCCCGGACTGCAGCTGGTCGGTCCAGACACCTCGGGATCGCGCGCGTTCGAAGGCTGGGGACGTGACGCAGCACTCACCGAGAAACCCGCACTGCTCACTGGACACCACTATCCGCTCGGCTGTCACAAGGCGTCCAGACTGACGATCGCCTCGCTGCTCAGCGGGCGGACCCGTCGGGCGGAGCAGGCCTCTCTGCGTCGCTACCTATCCATCTCACGCGCCAGCGCCATCGGCCTGCGCATCGATGAGACAAACACGGTGTCCTGCGGTGGGAAGGCTGGCGTCAGCGATACGTTCGCCTCGACGCTTTGGGCGGTCGATTACATCGCTCGGGCGATGGCCGCCGGTGCCGCAGGCATCAACCTTCAAGGCAACCCAGCCAACTGTCATGGCTACACGCCCGTATGCGCTGCTACCGCGCAAAGGCTCGCGGACGGCGCCCTCACCGCTCAGCCGGAGTGGTATGCGCTGCTGCTGAGCAAGGAACTGGTTGGCGACCGCCCGGTGCGCACCGTCGCTTCCCGAAGTCCGGCGGACATCGATGTGGTCGCGTTGTTGAGCGATCGGGGTGACGTCCACGTGGTAATCGTCGACGACGACCCCGCTGGAGCGAAGCATGTCTCGATCAAGCTGCACGTTGGGCGCCTCACTGGAGCCGCCACAATTCTCTCGCTGACGGCGCCGTCGCTGGCCGCGACAGCAGGCGTCCGGTTGGGTGGTCGAGCTGTCGAAGGCGATGGGCGATTGTCCCCACCGGCCCGGCTCCAGTCCCGCCCAGATCGAGCCGGCGCGATCACGCTGGATGTCTCGCCGGGCAGCGCCATGCTCGTCACGGTGGCGTCTGGTCACGAACGCCATCCCGAGACTGTAAGCTCCTTGGGATCAACGCATGCCTTGGTCAGTCGCGGGACTCGAGCACCCTCGCTTAAGAGAAGTCTCACCTCTTGATGGCGCGACAGAGACGGAGATGCAGTAGTCATGTAGAACGGTATGGCAGCAGCTCAGCCACGTCCCTACGCCGCCGGCGCTCCTTGAGCGGAGAATTCACATAAATTCACTTCAAGCGACAGCAAGAGTAGAGGAGGCGCCAGCCCAGGTCAGCGCAAACGATATGCACGCACACGCGCAGGCGCCGATCGAGCTGCGGCGATCGCCTCAATCCCCTGCTCGGGTGCTGCTGCGGGCGTGCCGTCCGCGCCAGTGGAGCAAGAACTTGCTCGTGCTCGCCGCGCCATGCGCCGCGGGTGTAATCGACCGGCCGCTGGTTGCGGCGCAGGTTGCGGGCGCGTTCCTCGTGCTGTGCCTGCTGTCCAGCGCGACGTATCTGGTCAATGACGTGCGCGATTGCGAGCAGGATCGCCGCCATCCACGCAAGCGCTGGCGGCCGGTGGCCGCTGGCGAGCTGTCACCGCGCACAGCCTTGCGGGTGGCCGCGGTGCTGGCGCTCGCGGGAGTCGGCTTGGCCACCGCGATTGCCCCCGGCCTGGGTGCGGTCGCGTGCGGCTATCTGGCCTTGACGGCGAGCTATTCGCTGTGGCTGCGACGCGTCGTTGTGGCCGATATCGTCGCGATCGCGGCTGGGTTCGTGCTGCGAGCCATCGCAGGGGGCGTCGCGACCGACATCTACCTATCGCGCTGGTTTGTGATCGTGACCGCGTGCTGTGCGATCTACCTGGTCGCCGCCAAGCGGTATGCAGAGCTTCGCGAGCATGCCGAGCCGGGTCCTGCTCGAGCGACCCTGCGGCGCTACTCGCTCGGGCATCTGCGCCTTACGCTGTTGGCGGCTGCCACCATGGCCGCGGTCGCCTACACCGGGTGGGCGTTTACCCGGCCGTCCCATGTCGTGTGGTACGGGCTGTCGATAGCTCCGTTGCTTCTGTGGCTCGGTCGCTACGCGATGCTCATCGGGGCAGGCGCCGGCCAGGCGCCGGAGGAGTTGATCCTGCGCGATCGAACGCTGCTGGCGCTCACGCTCGCCTGGACCTTTCTCTTCCTCGGCGGCGTCTATGTCAGCCGCTGAGTTGACCTCGTGCCCGCCGCGGGGGGGCGTCGAGCGCTCGCTGAGCGGCTGGGGAATGACGACGCGAAGCCGATGCCGGGTGTTCAAGCCGCGCGGTGTGCAGGACGTGCTCGACGCGCTCGCGTCGCACGAGCGCCCGGGGACTGGCGTGATCGCTCGGGGGGCCGGGCGCAGCTACGGCGATGCGGCGCAGAACGACGGTGGCGACGTGCTCGACATGACCGGCATGGACCGGGTCGTCTCGATCGACGCCGAGCACGGGCTGATCACCGCGCAGGCCGGCGTGACGGTAGCCCAGTTGATGACCAGCCTGGCCGCCCACGCGCTCGGCCTGCCGGTCGTGCCGGGGACCCGCCACGTCACGCTCGCGGGTGCGATCGCGAGCGACATCCACGGCAAGAATCACCACCGCGATGGTGGCCTGGCCAGACATGTGGCGAGGCTCTCTCTGTGCACCCCAGCCGGCGGTCTCACCGAGGTCTCACCTGAGAGCGACCCAGAGCTCTTCTACACGACGCTCGGAGGGATGGGCCTGACCGGCGTGATCGTGGAGGCGACGCTGCGCGCGGAGCAGCTCCCGTCTGCGTGGGTGGCGGCGGACGTCGACCGCACCGATGGCCTGGAGCAGACGCTCGAGCTGATGAGCGGACAGGAGCGCCATCGCTACTCGGTCGCGTGGCTGGACCTGCTTGCGGACGGGTCGAGGATGGGGCGTGCGATCGTCAGCCGGGCCGATCCGCTGGGGAGCGACGAACAGATGCCGCCCGCCCGGGGGCGACGAGCGGGGGGCAAGGCATACCCCCAAGCGCTCTCCGGTCGTCCTGCGTTCGAGGTTCCGCGCGGCTTTCCCGCCGCGCTGCTGCGTCCTGCCAGCATGCGCACATTCAACGCGCTTCGCTGGCGCGCCACGCCGCGTCGCGAGCGCGGGCGCCCGCTGGCGCTGACGCCGTACTTCTTTCCCCTGGACGCGCTCGGCGAGTGGAACCGACTGTATGGTCCGGCTGGGCTAATCCAATACCAGTTCGTGATCCCCTGCGGCCAGGAGAGCTCCTTGGAGCGCTGCTTCGAGCTCATGCGCATGCGCCGGCTGCCGGTGTATCTCGCCGTATTCAAGCGCTTCGGCGCAGCGTTCGGCGGTCCGCTCTCGTTCCCGCTGGAGGGCTGGACGCTTGCCGCCGATCTACCTGCGGCGGCGCCTGGGCTGCGCGCTGCACTGGACGAGCTCGACGAGGTGGTCGCCGGCTGCGGCGGGCGCGTATACCTCTCCAAGGACGTCCGCCTGCGGACCGACATGCTCTCCAGCATGTACCCGCAGCTCGATCGCTTCGACACCCAGCGAGCGCGGGTGGACCCCAAGGGGGTTCTCCGCTCCGATCTCGCGCGGCGTCTGGGGTTGTGCCAGGCAGCACGATGAGTGGCGCGGGCGCTGGTTGCAGTGGCAGACGTGTGGTGGTGCTGGGAGGCACCTCGGAGATCGCTCTAGCGATCGTGCGCGAGCTGCAGGACCGCGCTCCGCGCGAGGTTGCGCTGGTGGGCCGCGACCCCGACGCGCTGGCGAGCGCGGCTGCGCAGCTCACCGGCGCCGGCTGTCCGCGGACGTTGACCTTCGCGCTTGACGCTCACGACCTCAATCGACACGAGCTGGTTATCAACGAGGTATTTGACGAGTTGGGTGGCGCGGACATCGTCGTGCTCGCCGTGGGCGTCCTGGGCGAGCGCGGTGGCCTGCCCGACGACGTCGCCGGCGCGCTGGAGGTGCTCGAGGTCAACCTGGTGGGAGCCGGCTCACTGCTGATCCACAGCGCTCGGCGCCTGCGCGAGCAGGGCGCGGGGACGCTCGTCGTGCTGTCGTCGGTGGCCGGTGAGCGCCCACGTGCGGCAAACGTCGCCTACGGGGCTTCCAAGGCGGGCCTTGACTCCCTCGCGCAGGGTCTCGGCGACGCGCTGCATGAGCACGGCGTGCGGGTCCTCGTGGTGCGCCCCGGCTTCGTGCACACCCGCATGACACACGGTCTGCAGCCAGCGCCGCTGTCGAGCACTCCGCCGCAGGTCGCGCGGGCCGTCGTGCGCGGGCTGGATCGCGGCTCGCACACCGTGTGGGCGCCGCCAGCTCTACGCTGGGTGATGATGGCGTTGCGCGCGCTCCCTCGACCCATCTTCCGTCGACTGAGACAGTGAGCACGTCATGACCACTGGTGGTCGCGTCGGTGGCGCGATGAGATTTAGCTCATCTAGGGTTTTGCACGTCGGGCGTCGCTACGGTCTACAAGCATGACCGGCCCGGGCCAGTTGGCGAGGACCCCCGAGCGTGTTCAGCGCTTCACTGTGTCTGAGCGAGCGGTCCACTGGCTCACGGCCCTCGCGTTCTTCAGCCTACTGCTCAGCGGCCTCGTGGTCGGCCGCCGCGGGACCTTTCACGACGTTATGTATGTCTGGCACCTCGCCTCAGCCGCCGTGCTCGTCGGTGGTGTGGCGCTGATCGTCGTGGCGGGAAACCGGCGGGCGCTCGGCCGCACCGGGCGCGAACTGGGCAGCCTGAATGTGGAGGACCGCGAGTGGCTCGCAGCGATACCCGCGCGCCTGCTTTCCGGCGCGTCGGAACCACCCGCTGCTCGCTTCAACGCCGGCCAGAAGGTCAACTTCCTGCTCGTCTGCATTCTGCTCGTCGTCCTGTACGTCACGGGTGTCGATACGATCATCGCTGGTACGCATCACAACCTGATCTTCGGTGGCCACAAGCTCGCGACGATCGCCTTCTGCGTCCTGGTGGCGGGTCATCTCTATATGGCACTCTTCAACCGCGCTACACGCCCCGCGCTGCGTGGGATGCTGAACGGCGAGGTTGATCGCGAGTGGGCGAGCAGGCATTACCCGCGCTGGGAGCCGTAGCTGAGCGCGCGCGCGGGATCAGTAGAAGCAGCGCGCCGAGCGCGACGTCAGGTCATTCGACGACGGCGTCGCGTTGCGATCCTCACGCTCATCGTAGTAGGTGCGATGGCAGCGCTGTTGATCAGCGCCGTTAGCGGCGGATCTCCCGCCGCTCGGCTGAGCTCCGTCGCCAGCGCCCCAAGTACCGTGGTGGCGCGGGCGAGCCGACCGGTAGGGGCGCGAGCAAGCCGACTGCGCCGGATTGTGCGACACATGGCAGCCCGCTCGCCCGGCTCGCTTCCTCAAACTCATGCTTACCCGTCTGGGACGAACACTCAGTTCAAGTCGCTCATGGCTTCGCTGTGGGCTGGCATAGTGCACGACTCGCTCATCCAGGCTCTGGCCGCGTTCTTCCCGAAAGACGCTTACGTCCAGCTGAAGGCGATCGCCTCGGCGGGCTCTGACTGGTCTGACCGCCTCGTTCACGACTTCAGCCTTGACATCGTCGCGGCTCACGCGCTCCTCGGGCGCCGCGCCGCGTTTGCGCGCCTTGTCGCCGTGAACGTTCCCTCCAGCTACGGGCATTGGATTGAGCCAGGCGTCTGTTACAACAGCATCGGCTACTACGAGATGCCCAACGCGCGTGTCGTCTACCGTGAGGACGGCCAGCTCCGCTCGTTCGGTATCGCTTCGATGATCTCCTGGCGAGGTGTGTGGTACGTGGTTCACCTCGGCGCGATCCTGCGATCCACCGATTCGGGCACGGTCGACGAACCAACATCTGGGCCCGGCTCCTCGGCTTATTCGGGGACCTGTTAGGCCATGCGCAGGAGTGTCGTTCGGCGCCAGCGTTTGCTTGCGTTTGGACTCCTCGCGCTCGCCGTTGCGGCCGTTGCGCTGAGCGTGATCCTGACGACGGGTGGGCTGGCACCACGACACCACGGCGCGGTTTCGAGTCTCCGCGCAGTGGGAAGGGGCTCGAATGCCGGGTCGTCGCCTACTTCGTTTGCGGTTGGGCTGCGCCTGTTGCGGCTGGTCGACACCAGCCGCACGATCGAACTCCCGAACGGGACGAGCGAGCCACGGCCGCTGCTCACCGAGGTCCGCTACCCGGTGCTTGGAGCGCCCAACCGAACGGATTTGCTCGACGCGCCTGCCGCGCGTGCCGATGGCCCGTTTCCGCTCGTCGTCTTCGGGCACGGCTTCGCCGTCACGCCCGCCCTCTATGCGCGCCTGTTGCAGAGCTGGGCACGGGCAGGGTATGTCGTCGCCGCACCCGTGTTCCCGCTTGAGAACGCCAATGCTCCCGGGGGGCCCAATGAGTCCGATCTGACCAACCAGCCCGCCGACATGCGCTTTGTGATCTCCGCCCTGCTCGCCGCCAGCACGAGCTCGGGGCCCCTCGCAGGTCTGATCGACCCCACGGAGATAGCCGTCGCTGGACAGTCAGATGGTGGCGACACGGCTCTCGCGGTCGCCTATGACCCCAACTTTCGTGACCCGCGTGTGAAGGCCGCGGTGATCCTGTCGGGTGCGGAGATACCGGGCGCCGGCGGCTTTGTGTTTGCGCCTGGAAGCCCGCCCCTGCTGGCCACACAGGGAACGGCCGACACCGTCAATCCACCGAGCTTCACCAACGCATTCTTCGACGCCGCGCAGCGGCCGAAGTATCTGCTTAGTCTGATCGGCGCCGAACACCTGCCGCCGTACTCCGATCAGCAGCCGCAACTCGCGATCGTCGAGCGCGTGACGATCTCATTCCTCGACGGCTACCTCAAGCACGGGTCGGACGCGCTGGCACGACTCGCGTCGCTGGGCGACGTTCCGGGGATAGCCTCCATGCTCGCCGAACCGTGAGCAGCTCAGCACCCGTGACGCGGGCGTCCCAGTTCTTGGACATCGTAAAGATGCTGGATCCTCGCCGAGCCCTAGTTAGCCACGAACGCCAGGAAGTCGCGGCTGTAGGGTTCCAGCAGTTTGCCGGCGATCCCGAGCTGCGCCGGGACGACCGGCACCGGCGACGGGCCGCTGGGATGATGAATGTAGAGGTAGCCCGCGACCCAGTCGGGGTTGATGTCGAGCTCGATCGCGCGAACGGCGCCGGCGCCGATCGAGCGCGGAGGCGAGGCCGGCGGTTCGAGAGCTGCTCGCCGGCGGCCCATACGAGCTGCCCGTTGGCGGTGATACCCAGCCCTGAGCGCGCCACCGCTCGTGCGCCGCCGATCGTTTCGCCCCAGCAGGCGATGATGCAGCTCGAGACGCTGCGCCGCCGCGACGCCGCGATCGACCAGCAGTCGCTGGTTCTGCAGCACCGAGAACACGGTCCTGCTCGCGCTCGGCACGCCCAGCCCGCCAGGCGCCGATGTCGGTCGTCCCATCGGTGTAGGTGACGATCGACGCCAGCCCGGCCTTAAGCGGCGACCGCCACGTGACCGCCGGAGATGAAACCCGACATCGCGGTATGTGAGCTTGAAGCCGCCGTTGAACGCCAGCGACGAGCAAATGGATCTCGCGCGGGGTGATCTGTCGCCGTAGGTCCAGCCGATCACGCCGCCGTCGCTCGAGCCGGCGTGCAGCGTGAGGTGCACGAGGCGCTGGTCAAAGCGCATCAGGGTCACTCCCGAGCGCTGGGCAAGCCACGCGGCGGGCTGCCCGTGAACCTTTGCCACCGTTGTCCAGCCCGGCGTCGTGTGCGCCGGCGGACTCACTGACAGCGGCGCAACTGGGCGCACAGGGGAGGGCGAGGCGGGTTTGGCGGCGCGCGCGACCTCAGCGGCGGTTCGCACCGGATGCGCTGCGCGCGGTTCGGAGCGACCGACCTCCGTGCTTAGGAGCGCGCCCGTCGCGATGAGCACGGCGACGACAGTCAGCCCTCCCAGCCGCCGGTGCAGATGCACGCCATTGTTCGCTCGGCGCATCGCCGCTCAGCCCAAGGGTGCCAGGAAGTAGACCCGCGCGGGCGGCACCGGCTCCCACGAGAAGACCGACCATGAGCGCCCGCCGTATCTCACCGTCCCGCGAAGGGGGATGCGGGCCGGTCCTGCGCCCCCCGCGATTCGCGTCGAGCCGGACAGCACATAGGCAAGGCCGCCGGTCGTGCCGCGAAGGACATGCACGAGATCCTCATAGTGCGCCGGCAGTGGGTTCAGCCGGGCGGCAATGTGCATCGCGATGCTGCCCCACGCAGCGAGCCTCACGGCCTGACAGCTCGCGGCGGAAACCCTGTGCGAGGAAGCGGGAACGAACAGCGCTACTCCGAGCGTGCCACTGGGGAAAGCGCCGGCGCTCAAGAGATGGACCTCATAGGAGCTGGCGCCGACGTGGGCCGACGAGCCGGGGCTCACCTTGGACGGTGCGGGCGTAAGCGTACCCATGAGAAAGGAGCCGTTCCTGTAGAGGTCGACCGGAACGCCGATGAACCGGCTCACGAGCTTGACGTAGCCGGCGTCGTCCTGCACCGACATCACATAGGTTCCCACGGTCCTACCCTTCCAGCCCAGCGCGCCGGAAACCGGCGCTATGACGTCTGGTCCGCCGACATCGGCCAAGACATGCCCAGCCTTCACCACGCGCAGCCGCACGATGTGCCAGTGCGGCGTGTAGACGATCGTATGCACCGCTGCGTAGACCGCCGCTTCGTTGTTGCTCGCCAGGGCGCTCAGGAGCGCCTGAGAGCCGGTGACGTGGGCGACATCCGCGTTCACCTCGCTGCTGTGCGTCTCGCCCGCGTAGATACCCCGTGCCACAGTGGCGTCCACATTTGCGATCGTCGTTGCGCTCGCCGGCCCGCACGAGCCAGACTCGGGCCCTGACGCTGCGCTGGGGGCGCTGATAGTCGTCGCGGTGCTACCCGTAGGGGTCAGGCGCACAGACCCTCGCCGCGTCGGACCGGGGTCCGCGTCCAGCGCGGCGCCCATGACCGCGCCCACTATGACCAGGGCGACGATGACCGACACGAGCCGCCGGGCGATCGGGCGCTTTCCTGCCCTGAGCATGGATCTCAGGTTCGCGCGCTGTGTTAAGCGTGGCATTAGTGGCACGTGAGACATGTCACATATGCGTTCAGGCGTCGCTCAGCTTCTGCGACTCACGCGGCTGTCGGCACGATGCCGAGCCCGGGATGCCTGAGCCGCGCGCCGGCGCGTGCGCCGCTGCACAAACACCGAGGCGATACAAACGGCGAGCACGAACACTGCGATCACTGCGGTGATGGCCAGGCCCGGGCTGGCGATCAGCAGCACAAGCGCGGCGGCCACGCCGAGCGCGAGGTCGACTCGTGCCAGTCTGCGCTTGCGTCGAGCCCGGCGGCGTCGCTGGCGCAGCTCGGTCATCTCAGCGGGGGGCGGCGCGAGATCGATCGGCCTCTGCCGCGATGGGCGCGCTGCGCTCATCGCTGGATCCTACGCTCTCGCTCTCGTGCGCTCAGCTCAAGCACCGACATGAATAGGATTCCACACGGCGAACCTTTCACCCCCATAAAGCATCCCGTTGGACGTGAGGGTTCTCTCATTGAGAATCCACTCACCAACGCTTGCAGCAGGACTGTGGCTGCGACACCGCCACTACAGTGTGGCGCATGGGGCCAGGCGCCACCGCGAACAGGCGACTCGCATCCGCAGCTCGCCGTCCGGAGCTTCACCACGACTTGTCCCTGCCTGCACGACTGCGACGCATTGCGCTCGTCGCAGCCCTAATCGCGCTGATTCCCGTCGTCTTCTCCTATTGGGGGGCGATGAGTGAACCGTCCAACTCGAGCCTCGGCATCCGCAGCGTTGAGTGGCTGCGCGACAACGGCGCTGCCGGGCTGGTGGCAAGCGTCGAGTCGATCTACTACACGCTGACGGCGCCCAGCAAGGGTGGGCCAACCCTTCGCGCCCTGCCAAAAGTCGGATATGGCGCGAGTGGCGCCCCGCGCGTGGCGATCGACACCGAAAGTCGCCCCGCGCGCGTGCAATCCCTGATCCAGCCCGCCCTCCCTGGCGAGGGCGTCTGGCACGCGACCCGCCCGGGTCTCGCAGCCGAACCGCCGCTGCTCGTGACCACGCTGCGCGATCAGCCGGAATACCCCCGCGTCGTCGCAGGATTGGCGTGGATCGACACGAAACGCACGACCCTCACGCTCAACCCGGGCCGGCTCGAGCCCTCGGTAGAAATCCCCCGCGGGTCCATGGACGTGCCCATCGCGCAACGCCCCCGGCTGCTGGCCACCTTCAACAGCGGCTTCAAGCTGAGCGACTCCCACGGCGGCTTCGCCCTGGGCGGACACACCTACGCGCCCATGCACGAAGGCCAGGGCACGCTCGTCGGCTATGCCGACGGACGCGTGGACGTCCTCGACTGGCGTTACGGATCGACCGTTCCGCCGGGCGTCGCCTTTGCACGCCAGAACCTTCCGCTCATCGTGCAAGAAGGAAGACCCAGCCCTGACATCGCCAACAACGCCGAATGGGGTGCCACCGTCGGCAACGCCGTCCTCGTGTGGCGTTCGGCCATCGGGGTCGACAGGCACGGCAACCTCATCTACGCGGCCGGCGAAGATCAGACCGTTGCAAGCCTCGCGAGGGCGTTGATACGCGCTGGAGCGATCCGTGCGATGGAGCTGGACATCAACTCCTATTGGGTCACCTTCATCACCTACGGCGCGCCCGGCGCGGAAGCGCCCAGCAAGCTGCTCGAAGGCATGGAACGGCCCGCCACCCGATATCTCGAACCAGACGACAGGGATTTCTTCGCCCTGTACTCCCGCTGAAGCCCGCTGCGTCCGCGGTGCGCACCAGACACCGCTTTTGACGGACCGCTTTTGACGGCGGACGGGTCTCGAGGCGCGCAGGCCGCGAGCGGATCGTGTATCCGCGCGCGGCCCACACGCCCGGTGACGCTCAAAAATCCAGTCACCGGTGGGGTCGGCGCGCCTTCGTGCTAACCCTTGACATCCACGCGCCCGGCCGCCTTGGCGCCGGAGGCGCTGGCAGCCGCGACCTTCGCGCCTGCGTCGTCGGAGTCCCCGTCGTGATCCGGCGCGCCCGGAACCTCGCTGGCCTCCGGCTTGCTGGCTGCGACATGGCTGTGGGTGGGGGTCACGCCCCCAATTGGAGCGATGCTCATGGCATTCCTTTCGTTGGGATTGCGCTCAGCTCATCGACGTCGCCAGGTTTGACTTGAGGTATCTGAGCGGGTTCTCACCCTTAACCGCCTTTGTGCACAGGCCCGCCCGCCCGCAGACATCAGATGCTTGTGCTGCTAGCATCACTCATCAATGCCTCGAACGACCCTGGATCTTGACGCATCGGTCTTGGAACAATTGCGCTCCCTGGCGCGCTTCGAGCACAAGAGCATGGGACAGCTTGCGTCTGAGCGCCTGGCGGTTGCGTTGAGCGAAGACACATCCGCGGAGGCGGTGCCGTTGCGCTTGCCGACTTGGTCGATGGGCAAGCCGAAGGTTGACCTGTATGACAAAGACGCGCTCTGGAGAGTCCTAGACCGGGAGACGGCGGAGCATCCGAAGCGGTGAGCGTCACCGTCGACACAAACGTTCTGCTGTACGCGGCCAATACCGACGACGACCTGCACGAGCGCGCTCGCGAGCTGCTGGAGCGTTTGGCGCAGGGCCCGGACTTGCTCTACCTCTTCTGGCCCACCATCATGGGCTTCCTGCGCATTGCCACACACCCAGCGATATTTCCCGAGCCGTCATCGCCTAAGCACGCGATGGCGACGATCGGCGCTCTGCTCGCGCGCCCGAACATTCGGACGCCAGGTGAGACGTCCGGCTTTTGGGATGTATACGAGGCAACCGCCAGCGAGGACACGCGTGGCAACCACGTACCCGATGCTCACCTAGCGACGCTCATGCGCCAGCATGGCGTGCGGGTGGTCTATACGCGCGACCGCGATCTGCGCCGCTACGGAGGGATCGAGGCCCGCGATCCGTTTGCATAGAGCGAGCCAACTCGTAAAATGAGCGCAACCGAGACAGCCCTCGCCCTGTCGGTGTTCCTGGCCTGCGCGGTCGAGGCGGTCGAGGCGCTGACGATCGTCCTCGCCGTGGGCACCACGCGCAGCTGGTCCTCGGCGATGAGCGGCGTTGGAGCGGCTACGTCACGCTCGCCGCAATCGTGGCGGCCCTGGGCCCGGCGCTGACCGCACTGCCGATCGACCTGCTGCGGGTCGTCGTGGGCGGCCTGCTGCTGGTCTTCGGCCTGCAATGGCTGCGCAAGGCAATCCTGCGGGCGGCGGGCCTAAAGGCCAAGCACGACGAGGCGCAGGCCTACGCGCAGGAGCGCGAGGCGGCCCGCGCAGCAGGTGGCGCAAGCACGGGCTTTGACGGCTACGCGTTCACGATCGCCTTCAAGGGCGTGCTGCTGGAGGGCCTGGAGGTGGCGTTCATCGTGCTCACCTTCGGCGCCAACCAGCACCGGGTCGCCCTGGCGGCGGCCGCCGCCGGCCTGGCCGTGATCGTTGTCATCGCCGCGGGCGTGGCGGCCAGGGCGCCGCTGGCGAAGGTGCCCGAGAACACGATGAAGTTCGCGGTCGGCGTGATGCTGAGCTCCTTCGGAATGTTCTGGGGCGTCGAGGGCGCCGGCGCCAGTTGGCCGGGTGGCGACGCTGCCCTGCTGGCGATTATCCCCGGGATGCTCGTGCTTGCGACAGCGATGGCCTGGACGGTCGGCCGCATGGTGAGTGCAACGGCGATCGAGCACGCGGCACTCGGGTGCGTCGAGGCCTCCGACGAGGCGAGGGCGAGCGCATGACACGGCTGGAGGCATTCGTCAGAGGCGTGTGGGATTTCGTCGTCGGAGACGACTGGCTGACAGCCCTCGGCGTTGTGCTCGCCCTCGGGCTCACCGCGCTGCTCGCCAGCGCCTCCCTGTCGGCCTGGTGGGTGATGCCACCGGCGGTCGTGGGGTTGCTCGCGCTGTCGATCTGGCGCGCCGCGCGGGGCAGCTCCCGCCTGCGCTGAGGATCTCTGTCATCCGCCGGGGCCGGGGCCGGGGCCGCGGGCATCAGGCGCCAGCCCGTTGCGGTATGCGTAGGTGACCGCTTGTGCGCGGTCACGCGCGCCGGTCTTGGCATAGAGGTGGTTGATGTGGCTCTTGACGGTCGTCTCGCTGATGGTCAGGCGATCGGCGATCTCCGCGTTTGAGAGACCCTCGGCGATCAGCGCGAGCACGCTGGCCTCGCGCGGCGTGAGCCCGTCGGGCAGCCGCGACTGATCGGGTGGCACCCACTCCAGCGGCGCTGTGCGGGCGATCGAGTTGACGAGGTGGTGTTGGACCGTGGGGTCGATCGCCGCCTGGCCGCGAACCGCCGCCTGCAGCGCGTCGCGGATCTGCTGGCTCGTCGCGTCCTTGGTCAGAAAGCCCAGCGCGCCTGCGCGTAGCGCCTGGATGACGGTGTGATCATCTGCATAGGTCGTCAGGACGACGACCTTCGTGTCGGGGTGATGTTCGCGTATGCGCCGGGTGGCGTCGACCCCGTCCATGCGTGGCATGCGCAGGTCCATGAGGACCACTTGTGGCGCCAGTTGCTCGACGAGCGCGATCGCCTCCTCGCCGTCTGATGCGCTGCCGAGGATCTCCACATCGGGCATCAACCCGAGCACCATCGCGAGACCCTCGCGCACCACGCGCTGGTCGTCGGCCAAGACCACGGTGATCGTCTCGTCGCTCATGCTGGTACCCACAGCTCGACGCGAAACCCGTCACTGGTGGATGTTGCCTCCAGCCGTCCGCCGAGCAGCTCAGCGCGCTCACGCATACCGGTCAGGCCGTAGCCCTGTTGAGCGCTGTCGGCCGCCTGGTGCTCATGCCCGCTTGGCATCCGTGCGCTCGCCAGGTTGCGCTCGCCGTGATCTTGGACGACGAGTCGCGTTCCGTACGGTTCGTAAGCAAGATGCAGCTCGACCCGTTGTGGCCGCGCATGCTTGCGGGAGTTGGTGAGCGCCTCCTGGGCCACGCGGAAGAGCGTCAGCGAGGTCTCTGAGTCCAGACGATGTGGCACGCCGGTGATCTCCAGTGTGGTGGAGATACTGGAGTCGCGGCTGAACTCGGCCGTGAGCTGCTCGAGACGTTTGGGACCTGGAAGATCGTCGTCACGCAGCGCGCTGATCGCCCGGCGGGCCTCTTCCAAGCCCGCGTGCGCAAGGTGATGCGCACGGTCTAGAGCAGCCGGCAGTTGGCCATTCGCATTGGGGGTCGCGGCGAGCATGCGGGCGCCCTCGAGCTGGAGCATGAGTCCTGAGAGCGAGTGGGCGAGCACGTCGTGGATCTCGCGGGCAATGCGGCTTCGCTCCCTCAACGCAGCGGCTTCCTCCTGCGATCTGCGGCTTTGCTTCGAGCTCGGCCAGCAGTCTCGCGGTCTGCTGATGGGCCTCCTGCACGCGGCGGGCGAAACTCGGCGATCGCGTAGAACGCGACGATGCCGAGCTCCGCCGCGGCGATCAAACCGAGGGAGCGGTGCGCGTGTACAGCGCCCGCGGCGAACGTGCGCGCGCAGCCAGCACGAGCATCGCCAACGAACGGGCATCGACAGGCGCGTCGCCGCGTAGCCCACCGCGGTGAACAGTCCCGCTACACCCGGCCCGCCATGTTGCGTCCACACGAGGGCGGACGACGCGACGATCATCGCGGCAACGGCGGGCAGCCAACTCCAGCTCGCCTGGGCGAGCCTGAGCAGCGCGACGATGCTCGCCACGAGGACGAGCAGGGCGACCGTCACTGGCAATCCGCTTGCCATGCAGCGCCGGCGCGGGGTGCTCGTGCAGCGACAGCACGACGACGACCGCGATCGTGGTCACGCCCAGCGGACGGAGCCATCTGGCGGTTGGCAGGTCAGCCTGCGTGCTCGGGCTGCTGCGGACTCGGCGTTGCTGTCGGCCATGGGTGCAGCGTAGGACGCACAAGCGGGAGTTGTCATCGGCGTGAGGATGGAGCTTACGGCAAGCCGCTCATCTCCACCCCCGGGTGGAGCGGCCTGCGCCCCTCAGACCACTGGCAGACGCCAGCAAAGATCGGTCGCCGCGCCGATGACAGTGAGTCCCCCGTCGACCTAGCCTGCACCGCATGTTGACCGACACGCCACAAAGAACCGCAGCCGGTTCTGGTTCGCGGGCTGCGTTGCAGCTACGGCACAAACGAAGCGGTGAAAGGAATCGACCTCGAGATCGCCAGTGGCGAGATCTTTGCGCTGCTCGGGCCTAACGGCGCGGGCAAGACCACCACCATCGAGATCCTCGAGGGCTTTCGCAAGCGCAGCGACGGAGACGTGCGCGTACTCGGTATCGATCCCGCGCAGGGCGGCCCCGCGTGGCGCTCGCGCATCGGCGTGGTTCTGCAGGAGAGCCGGCCGGAGCCGGAGCTGAACGTACGCGAGTGCGTAGCGCTGTACGCCGGCTATTACAAGCACCCACGCGCAATCGATGAGACGATCGCGCTGGTCGGGCTCGGCGGGCTCGCATCAAGGCGCTGCGAGCACCTCTCAGGTGGCGAGCGCCGCCGCCTCGACGTGGCGCTCGCGCTGATCGGCGACCCCGAGCTCGTGTTCCTGGACGAGCCCACTACGGGCTTTGATCCTGCCGCACGTCGCGCGGCGTGGGAGCTGGTGCTCGGGCTGCGCGAGCTCGGCAAGACGATCGTCTTGACCACCCACTACATGGAGGAGGCCGAACGCCTGGCCGACCGCATCGCGGTGATCTCTCACGGTCGAGATCGTCGCCACCGGGACCCCTCAGACGCTCGGCGCGCGTCAGCTGATGGATGTGGAGATCAGCTTCACATTGCCGGCCGGGGTCGCCTTTGATGACCTGCCTGCTTCGCTTGAGGCCACGGCGCCCGGCCAGGACCGCGTCGTGCGGATTCGCGCCGAGGACCCGGTCTCTGCCCAGTTCACTCTTACGCGCTGGGCGATCGAGCACAACCTGACCCTGCCCGATCTCGAGGTCCGCCGTCCAAGCCTCGAGGACGTCTACCTGCAACTCACCGATGCCACTGAAGAGGCACACTCATGATCCGGCTGCTCGCCCACCAAACACGCTACGAGCTGCTGACGTTCGTGCGCAACCGCCAGGGGCCGTTCTTCACGGTCGCGCTGCCTGTGATCTTCCTGGTGATCTTCGTCAGCGTGTTCGGCAACAACCTCGTTGGCGGCGAACACGTCAAGGCGTCCACCTACTACGTCCCCGGGATTGCCGCGCTCGCGGTCCTCTCGGCCGCGTTTACCAACCTCGTTATCTCAATTACGACGCAGCGCGAGCTGGGCATCCTCAAGCGCCGTCGGGCGACTCCGGTGCCGGCCTGGGTGCTCGTCACCGCGCGTGCGCTGTGCGCGCTCGTGGTCGGGATCGTGGTGATGGCCGTCGTGATCTCTATCGGTCGGTTTGCCTATGGCGTACACCTCGCCCCGTCGGCGCTGCCCTTCGTCGCGCTCACTGCAGCGGTCGGATCGCTGGCGTTTGCGTGCCTTGGCTACGCATTGTCAACGTTGATCACCTCCGCCGATGCGGCCCAGCCGGTGACGCTCGCGACAACGCTGCCGCTGTATTTCATCTCAGGCGTCTTCTTCCCCTCGGTGCGCCTGCCTGTGTTCCTGAGGCACGTGGCCGAAGCCTTCCCCGTCGAGCACCTCGTGGCCGCGCTGCACAACGGCTTCATTCCCGGTGCGCATACGAGCTCGGTGGCATGGGGGGACCTGGGGATCGTCGCCGCCTGGGGCGTCGCGGGCCTCGCGCTTGCGCTTGCGCGCTTTAGCTGGACGCCGCGCTCTGCAATTGCCACCTAGACCAACAAACACACGACCGAAAGGACATTCATCATGCCCAACACAGACCCCACCATACGCACGAGGCCCGGGCACTGCCAGACTCACGGTGACGTCACTGCGCAGAAGACGATCCCCAAGTTCAAATTCCCGTTCGTGATCGTCTTCCTCGTACGCCGGCTGGTGGCGGCGATCGGGCCCTACCGCTGCCCGACCTGCGGCGAGAAGGCGTGATGGGGCGCGTGGCTATTACGCTCGTGATCTCAGGAGTGCCCGAAACGCACGTCGGGCAGGACCCGCCGCGCCCAGCGTGGTAGATACCAGGCCCGAGCGCCCATCATGCGCAGCAGCACGGGCAGCAGCAGCAGCCGCACGAGCGCGGCGTCGAGCAGCACGGCGACGCCGAGGATGATTCCCATCTCCTTGGGCGGCAGCGGGCCCGACAGCGCGAAGGTGAAGAACACGGCGATCATCACGGCGGCGGCGGCGAAGATCACCCGGCCGGAGTGCGCCATCGCGCCGACCATCGCCTCGCGCGGATCGTGGCTGCGGTCCCAGTGCTCCTTGGCGGAGGACAGCAGGAACATCGTGTAGTCCATGGAGATGGCGAAGATCATGGCGAAGAAGAACACGGGCCCCCAGGCATCGAGGAAGCCCTGGGGTTGGAAGCCGAGCAGCGAGTGCAGGTCGCCGTCCTGGAAGATCCACTTGGCCACGCCGAAGGCGGCGCCGGTGGCGAGCAGGTTGGTGAGCACGCCGGCGGCCGCCAGCAGCGGCGCCTGCAGCGCGAACAGCAACAGCAGGAAGCCGAGGCCAAGCACCACACCGATTACCAGCGGCGTCTTGGCCGACAGCAGTGACTGCAGGTCGTGGTTTTCGGCGGCGGCGCCGCCGAGCACAGCGTCAGCAGGCAACTCGGAGCGCAGGCGCTCGATCGTCGCGCCGACCGCCGGGCTTGAGGGGTCGGAGCGGGGGATTGCGGTGACCAGCGAAAGCCTTTGGCCGCCGGCCTGCGCTGGCATGACCTGGGCGATCGCGCTGTCGCTGGCTGCGATCCGGGCGACCGTGGCGGCCTCTGTGGTGGGGGCGACGATCTGCAGCGGCCCGGTGGCTCCTGGTCCCAGCGCGGCCTGGACCTGGTCATAGCCCACGCGCGAGGAGTCTGCGGCGGGGACGACCTTAATCGAGGGCATGGAGGTCTTCAGCGACAACACCGGGACGGCCAGCACGACGAGCGCGACGAGCGCGAGCAGGCCGTAGGCGAGCGGGCGCCGCCACAGTCGCTCGCCCCATGCGGCAAAGCGCGCCGAGCGATGCAGGGCGGGCGAGTTGGACCTGACCCAGGGCAGGGCCAGCTTGTCGACCTTGGCACCGATCCGCGCGAGCACGGCGGGCAGCAGCGTGAGCGTGGCTGCGAGCACGAAGACGACGGCGAGCATGATCCCCAGGCTCATGCTGCGAAAGGCGGGGCTGGGGACGAGCATGACGGCGGTCAGCGACACGAGCACGGTCAGCCCGCTGAACAGCACGGCCTTGCCGGCGGTGTCCATGGTGACGGCGGCGGCCTCCCGAGCGTCGAGCTGTGAGCCGAACAGGGCGCCGCGGAAGCGCATGACGATGAACAGCGCGTAGTCGATGCCGAGCGCGAGCGCGAACATCAGCGCGAAGTTCATCGCCCAGATGGAGATGGGCGTGATCAGCGTGCCCAGGTACAGCGAGCCGGCGGCGGCGAGCAGGCCGACCATGGTGAGCATCAGCGGCAGCCCGGCGGCGATGAGCGAGCCGAAGGCGAGCAGCATGATGCCGAGCGTGACCGGCCAGGAGATGACCTCGGACTTGAGCATGGCGGAGCGGTTGGCGGCGTTGAAGTCCGACCACATGCCGGCGGCGCCGGTCAGGTTGACCTGCACAGCACCGGCGGAGAGCTTGCGCAACCTGCCCTTGAGGCCGTCTGCGGCGGCGACCATGGCGTTGGGGTCGCGCGCGGCGCCGGCCTGCACGATCGCGGTGTGCCCGTCTTTTGAGATCGAGAGATTTGCGGCGGGCGCGACGACCGTCCGCACGGCCGGGTCGGCGCGCAGCGTGCGCTCGACGCGGGCGATCGTCGCTTTGAAGGCGGGGCTGGCGACGGTCTGCGTGGATGAGTGCACGACGGTCATGAGCCCATAGCTGCCGAGGCCTGCGAAGTCGCGTTCGATCAGCTTGCGCGCCTGCGTGGACTGGGAGCCGCTCGCTTCCCAGCCCGCCCCCGACAGGGCGGTCTCGACTCGCGGAGCGAAGAAGCCGAGCACGACCGCGACGAGCAGCCACGCGAGCAGCACCTGGCGGAAGTGGGTTGCGGTGTAGCGCCCAAGGCGCCCGAGCGGCCCGACCTGCGGCGCGTGTGGCATCGCCGATGGCCGGTTGGGCTGTGCGGGGCGTGTAACGGTTGCGGGGCTCATGAGCCAGTCAGTGCGGCGTCGAGCTCGTCCAGCTGGCGGCGCAGCCCGCCGCAGACCTGCTCACACAGCTCGAACACGCCCTGGTCGGCGATCGCGTAGAGGGAGAAGTTGCCCTCCTTGCGGCGGCTCACCAGGCCGCTGCGCAGCAGCAGGCCGAGGTGCTTTGACACGTTCTGCTGGGAGGCGCCGGTTGCCTGCTGCAACTCCTGCACCGTGGCGGGAGCCTCGCGCAGCGCGTCCAGCAGGCGGATGCGCATCGGCTCGCCCAGCACACGGAAGCGCTCGGCGATCAGCTCGACGAGCGGCGCGGGCAGTGGGTGGGGGACGTTGGTCGCCGTGGGACTCATATCGACGAACAGACTATCACAACTACATCGTTGTTTGCTACTGTACTTGTATGAGCACCTTCTACGGATCCACTCGGGTAGTCGCGCGCGGATGCGTTCGTCGGCCTCGATGGCCGACGATTGACCGCCATGTCGATGACCGCCACAGCCCGCCGCCTGGGGGCCAGCCTCGAGCATGAGGTTGACGTCAACGGCCGCCATACGATCGTCACGGACGAGCCCGAGCGCTTGGGCGGAAGCGACAAGGGGCCTGCTCCGCACGAGCTGCTGGCGGCGACGCTGGCGTCGTGCGTGGCGACGATGGTCGCGATGTACGCGCACAACCGTGGCTGGGAAATCGGCGAGACGAGCGTCGACGTGGACTACGACTCGGAAAGCGTTCCGCGACGGTTCGCGGTCGACCTGCACCTGCCCACCGAGCTCACGCCCGACCAGCGGCGCAGACTCGAGCGGGTTGCGCAGACATGTCCGGTGCGCCGCGCGCTGGAAGCGGGCTTTGCCTTCGAGGAGCGAACGCTGACCGAGCCCGCTCGTAGCGCAGCGGCCTAACGGCTGCTGGGCGTCAGCGCTCCGGTCTGCGACGTGTCGGCCGTGGTCACCGGCCCGGTGCTCGCCGGCTGCCCGATTGCGACCGTGCCGGCGCTGGGCGCAGTCGACCCGGTCGTGCCCGCGGGCGGCTCGCCCGGCGGGCGCTCGGCGCGCGCGCGCGCGGCGTACAGCTCGGCCAGCTCCAGCTGCAGGTTGCGCGGCTCTTCGCCGGGGTCCGACCGGGCGCCGGCGCCAGTCGCCCTCGCCGTCGAGCTCCCACGCGTTCTGGTTGTCCGCGAACGCCCGTTCGAGCGTGTCCAGCAGCTCGGCGCGCAGCTCGGCGGCTTCGATCGGCACGGCGAGCTCGACGCGGTGGTCGAGGTTGCGCGGCATCAGGTCGGCGGAGGCGATGTAGATGGTGTGCTCGCCGTCGCGCTCGAAGGCGTAGATGCGCGAGTGCTCCAGCAGCCGCCCGACGATCGAGACGACGCGGATGTTCTCGGAGATGCCCGGCAGGCCCGGGCGCAGGCAGCAGATGCCGCGCACGTTCAGATCGACGCGCACGCCCGCCTGCGAGGCGGCGTACAGCGCGCGGATGCAGCGCCCGTCGACGAGCGCGTTCATCTTCATGGCGATCCGCGCGGGCGACTGCTCGGAGTGTGCGCGGCGATCGTGCGCTCGATCTGCTCGACGATGCCCTCGCGCAGGTGCTCGGGAGCCATCAGCACCTTGCGGTAGTGCAGCGGGCGGCCGAAGCCGGTGAGGTAGTTGAACATGTCGGCCACGTCGGCGCCGATCTGCTCGTCGGTGGTGAACAGCCCGAAGTCGGTGTACAGGCGGGCGGTGGTCGAGTGGTAGTTGCCGGTGCCGATGTGCACGTAGTTGCGCACGCCGTCGCCCTCGCGGCGCACCACCAGCACGCACTTGGCGTGGGTCTTCAGCGCGGGCTGGCCGTAGACGACGTGCACGCCGGCCTCCTCCAGGGCCTTGGCCCAGTGGATGTTCATGCGCTCGTCGAAGCGCGCCTGCAGCTCGACCAGCGCGACCGCCTGCTTGCCGCGCTCGGTGGCGTCGATCAGCGCTGGCACCAGCGGCGAGTCGTCGCTGGTGCGATAGACGGTCTGCTTGATCGCCAGCACGTTGGGGTCGGCCACGGCCTGCTCGACGAAGCGCTCGACCGAGGTGGCGAAGGAGTCGTAGGGGTGGTGGACGAGCAGGTCGCCTTCGCGCATCGCGCCAAGCACGTCGGGCCGCTCGCCCTCGTGGCGCAGCAGCCGCGGGTGGGTGATGCCGGGCATCGGCTCCTCGCGCAGCTCGGTGTGGCCGGGCAGCTCGCACGATCTGCCACAGCGCACCCATGTCCACCAGCCCGTCCACGGGATAGACCTCCTCGTCGGACACGCCGAGCAGCGCGGCCAGCGCCTCGCGCAGCTGCGCGGAGCAGTCGGTGCCGACCTCCACGCGCACGACCTCGCCGAAGCGCCTGCGGCGCAGCTCGTCCTCGACCGCCTGCAGCAGGTCGGCGGCGTCGTCTGACACCTCTAGGTCGGCGTCGCGGGTGACCCGGAAGACGTCGTAGTCGGCTATCTCCATGCCGGGGAAGAGGGCGTCGAGGTGGTGGGCGATGACGTCCTCCAGCGGCACCAGCAGGACGGTGCCGGGCGTCTGCTGGCGCAGCGTGACGAAGCGGGGCAGGATCTCGGTGGGCACCTTCACGCGCGCGAACACCGTCTGCCCGGTCAGCGGGTCGCGCACCAGCACAGCGAGGCTGAGCGACAAGTTCGAGATGTAGGGGAAGGGTCGCCCGGGCGCGACGGCTAGCGGCGTGAGGGCGGGGAAGATGGCCTTCTGGAAGTGCTTGGCCAGCTCAGAGCGGTCCTCGTCGTCGAGCTCGGCCACGCTGACCAGGCGGATGTCGTGGTCGGCCAGTTCGGCCCGTAGGCGATCTTCGAAGCAGGCGGTCAGGCGCCGGCCTTGGGCGAGCACGCGCTCGCGGATCAGGGCGATCGTCTGGGAGGGGATCAGGCCGTCCTGGCTGGGGTTCTCGACGCCCGCGTCGATCTGGTCGCGCAGGCCGGCCACGCGCACCATGTAGTACTCGTCGAGGTTGGTCGTGTAGATGGCGCAGAACTTGACGCGCTCGAGCAGCGGCACGCGCTCGTCTTCGGCCAGCTGCAGCACGCGGTCGTTGAAGTCCAGCCAGGACAGCTCGCGGTTGACGTACAGTGAGGGGTCGCTAACGTCGCGCTCGGCACCGCCGCTTCGGATGTCAGAGGTGTGGGCCACCAACCGGGCACGGGGGTTGTACTCAGGATTGCCGTCCATTGCACTTCAAGCTACACGTTGACGGGTTGCGCCTCCGTTCAGTGTCCCAACAGCCAGGCTAGGATGGCGGCGGGGATCGCCCATATCGGCTCGTCTGCACCGGTGAGCAAGGGCGAGCGTGTGACCATCACGCCGCGACCGTGGCGGGCTCTTATCGTGCGGGCCTCCTTGCGCCAGTGGCTGTCGGTGTACTTGCACTCGAAGGGAATCTCCAGATCTGCGCCTACGAAGTCGATCTCGGCGCCCGTGTCGGTTCGCTCGTACATGACCCGGTCCGTTTGCACGAACGTGGCTGGCGCGCTGAGCGAGACGGCTCGTGCCAAGGCGAGACCGATCTGCTGCTGGGTCAGCTTGGCCGCGTCCGGGGCTGGGAACCCGGGGTTGCGCCGGTGGGCGAGCTGAGCGACGAGCGGGTCCACGAAGTAGAGCTTGCGCTGCGCCGCTGTGTTGGGTCTTCCGTCGCGGATGCGGTGGCAGCGCCACGCGAGGAACGAGCGGACAAGGTCCTCGATGCGGTTCACCGCTGCCTGGTGTCCGGGGAGCCCGACGTCTCGGGCGATGCGCGATGCGTTGATCGGGCTGCACAGGTTCGCGACCAAACGATCCAGCAGCGACGCCACGTCGGCTTCGGACATGGGCGCTGCGCGGATGGCGTCACCGAGCACGACATCCCACAGGCCCTGGACAAACCCATCGCTCACCGCACCGCTGCCCACCAGCTCCCCGACAGCCCGCGGGAAGCCACCGACGTCGAGGAATAGCTCCCACGTGTCTGCAAGCGCGTCGCTCCACGGCTCCAAGGCCGATATCGCTCGCTCGGCGTCAGGAGTCAGGCAGTCCTTGGGGCGGATGGTCTGCAGCGGCACCTCATCGAGGCCTCCCAGGGCCTGGCAGAACGCACGGAAGCCCATCGGCAGCAGCAGCCTGTCGGAGTCGGCGATGCCTCCACGGCGATCGGCCAGGTCCTTGCGCGCCTGCTCCAGATCGCGTGCGGAGGACCCCGTCAGGACGACGCAGGCCTCGCGGAATGTTGTGTCCTGGTCGCGCAGCTCCTTGATCGTCTGCGACCACCCTGGCACGGCTGTCACCTCATCCAGCAGCCAGTGGCGTGGGCCGGGGAGGGTACGGGCGACGCTGTGCCCCTGCGCCACCAGGCGCCTCAGGTCCTGCTTTGAGAGCCCGTCGCATGAGCAGTAGAAGATGGTCTTCGCGTCGATGCCCTGCGCGATCAACCGTGCGATGGCGCGCTTGAGCTCCAGGCTCTTGCCTACGCGACGCGGACCCCGCAGCACGTAGAGACCTGGTGCGAAAATATCTGCGAGCGGCTCTGGCTTGTAGCTCAGCGGAAGCCGTCCGGCTGCCCGCAGGTCCGGGTCGTCGGCCTCCCAGTCCGCTCGCGCCCGCCAGGGGCTGCGCTCGGCCAGCAGGCGCCTGAGCTGAGAGTCGTTCATCTGGGCATCATAGCGAAATACTATAGTTTTTCATATGCTGTTTGGCAAAAAACTATGGTATGTCGCTTGCAATCGGACATTGCTGAACGACTGTGTCTTCCGCGATAGGCCCGCCCGACGACGGTCGAGAAGTCAACGACCGGCTCGAGACGGGGGTCGCGGAATGCTTACGTAGTTATGACACCCGCTAGGGTTTGCGGGGAGAGGCAATGGCTCGTCAGCTCTGGCTACTACGTCACGCCGAGGCCGAGCCCCACGGCGCGCGCGTGGACGCGCAGCGGCGCCTGACCGAGCGCGGCGAGGGGCAGGCGCGTGCGGCCGGCATCGCGCTCACGCAGATGCAGGCCAGCTTCCAGGCGATCCTGTTCAGCCCCAAGACGCGTGCGCGCCAGACCGCCGAGCTGGCGGCCGAGCGCTGGGACGCACAACAGCGCGAGCTGCTTAGCGCCCATCCGCCGCTGGCGGGTGGCTTTGATGCGGCTCAGGCGCTGGGGGAGATGGCCACGCTGAGCGCCGACGGACGCCTTCTGCTCGTAGGGCACGAGCCGGACCTGTCGGGCGTGGTCGGCGAACTGACCGGCGGCCGCGTGGATCTCAAGAAGGGGGGGCTGGCGGTGCTGCGCCTAGAGGGGCCGAGCGGTGAGCTCGCGCTGCTGCTGCGACCCCGCGAGCTTGCGCTCATTGCTGCCGCTCCGGCGCCCGCCGGCGACCGGCGCGTCGGTGTCGGGCGCAGGGAGGGCGGGATCCCAATTCACGGGGACTGACGAGGGCACGTCGTTGGGGTCGATGACCTCCAGCGATTCGGCGGCGAAGCGGTAGCCGATGCCGAAGTGCGTGTGGATGTAGCGCCAGTTGGGCGAGGCCTTCTCCAGCTTCTGGCGCAGCTTGCGCACGAACACGTCCACGGAGCGGTCGCCGCGCACCATCGTGTAGCCCCATAGGCGCGAGTAGATCTCCTCGCGCTCGAGCACCCGACCCTCAGCACCGGACAGCAGCTCAATCAGCTCAAACTCGCGCCTGGTCAGGTCGATGCTCTGCTCGCCCACGAAGGCCTGGAAGCGGTCGGCGCGGATTTCGACCTCGCCGGCGATCAGCGGCTCGGCGTCGGCTGCGCCCGTGCTGCGGCGGCGGCGGCGCACGACGCTCTGTACGCGCGCGATCACTTCCTCGGGGTGACAGGGCTTGGTGATCCAGTCATCGGCGCCGAGACGCAGGCCGCGCACCCGTTGGGCGACAGTGGACGGCCCGGTGCAGACGACGATGCCCAGCTCGGGCAGCGCCCCGCACAGGCGCTCCAGCCACGTCCAGGCCTGCGGCCCGAGCACGGCCAGATCGACGACCAGCGCGCTCAGTCGCATCGATACGACGGCGTCGGCCGGAACGGGGCTTGCGAGCACCCGGTGCTCCCAGTCCAGACGGTCCAGGCGCTTGCTCAGCACCTGGATGAAGCCGCTGTCGCGGTCGAGGACGGCGATTCGAAGAGAGGCCGAGCCGGGGGATGTGCCCTCAGAGGCAGTTGACGAGACCCCCGGATCGCCAGCGCGGACGCTTGCCGTCATCGCGGCGCAGTGTAGGCGATCGGGCAAACGGCGTGCGCGTTTGCGGACAAACGTAACACGATCTTCACAGGGCCATGCGCTATTTGCGAGCAGGTCGCCCAGGCCTTGCCCGGGCTCGCAGCCTTCAGAAGCGGCCGTCCAACCATGGTTATACGGCCGGCGGGCGCGATGAGTCCGAGAACTCTCGGAACAGGCCGGTCACCACGAATGCGACCTGCTCGCCGATGTCGACCGCGTTGTCGCCGATCCGCTCCAGCGCGCGGGCCACCAGGATCATGTGCATCGCCCACTCGCGTGTGTCGGGGTCGTCGCCGATTTCGATCGCCAGACGGAAGATCTCGCGGTTGAGCCGGTTGATCTCGCGATCCTGGCGCACGAGGTCCTCGGCCAGGCCGACCTCGCGGCCGGCGAAGGCGGCCTTGGCCTGGATGACCTCCGAGCGCGCGAAGGCCCCCATCTTGGCTAGCGCGTCGAGCATCTCGCGGCGGACGGGCGGCTCGTGGCCGGACAGGGGGATCAGCTTGGCAATGTTCACGCACTGGTCGCCCATGCGCTCGATGTGCTTGATCATGTGCAGCAGCGCGGCGACCAGGCGCAGGTCGCCCGCGACCGGCGCCTGCAGGGCCAGCAGCGAGAGGATGCCCTGATGGACCTCCAGGTAGCGCCCGTCCACGCGGTCGTCGTCGGCGATCACCATTTCGGCGAGCTCCACGTCCTGGTGCTCGAGCGCCTCGAGCACCCGATCGAGCTGCTCGATGATCAGGTCCAGCCCGCCCAGCGCGTTGGCTCTCGAGCTCCTGTAGCTGGTGCTGGAAGTGTGCGCGGGTGTGCGGGATCGCGGAACCCCCGCCCACCGTGGTCGTCTGCGTCGACTCCGCCGGCCCCATCGATGCCGGCGCCGGTGCGCCATCAGCGCCGCTATCCGAACTTGCCGGTGACATATTCCTCTGTGCGCGGGTCGGACGGCTTGGTGAAGATGTCTTCGGTGCTGCCGATCTCCACGAGCTTGCCGTCGAGCATGAACGCGGTTCGGTCGGCCACGCGGGCGGCCTGCTGCATGTTGTGGGTGACGATCACGATCGTCACCCGGGTCTTCAGCTGCTCGATCAGCTCCTCGATCTTCAGCGTGGCGATCGGGTCGAGCGCCGAGCAGGGCTCGTCCATCAGCAGCACCTCCGGATCGACGGCCAGCGAGCGGGCGATGCACAGCCGCTGCTGCTGGCCGCCGGACAGTCCTGCCCCGGGCTCGGTCAGGCGCTCGGCGACCTCATCCCACAGCCCCGCGCCGCGCAGGGCCGACTCGACCTTGGCGCGCAGGTCGCCGCGGCGTCGTGAGCTCAGACGCAGGCCGGCGGCGACGTTGTCGTAGATGGACATCGTCGGGAACGGGTTGGGCTTCTGGAAGACCATGCCGATCGCGCGGCGCACGGCCACGACGTCGACTGCCGGGTCGTACACGTCGAGCTCGTCCAGCAGCACCCGGCCCTCAGCGCGGGCGCCAGGGATCTCCTCGTGCATGCGGTTGATGCAGCGGACCATCGTCGACTTGCCGCAGCCGGACGGACCGATGATCGCGGTCACCTCGTTGGCGCGGAACTCCAGGTCGATGCCCTTGACCTGTTCGGCGTCTCCGTAGAAGGCCCGCAGCTGCTCTAGCCTGACGCCCAGGCCGGGCTTAGTCGCGACGGCGGCGTCGCCGTTAGCGGGCGCAGAGGCCGCGTCGCTGCTCGCGTGCTCCGATCCGCCGGCGGGGCCGGTGATCCGTCCCGAGCTCGTCTCCGGGCTCGGGTCGTAGAGCTCTGCTCCTGTCGCTCCAGCTCTGAGCGGCTCTCGGGATCCACGTCAGCCACCTGTGGGGTCGATCCGTCGGGTGTCATGCAAGGCGACTCCTTCGTGCGATCAGACGGGCGATGAGGTTGAGCAGCAGGATCAGGCGACCAGTGTGAGTGCGGCTCCCCAGGCACGGTTGACGACGGCCGTCGTGGGGGAGGTGACGTCGTTGTAGATTTGCACAGGCAGCGAGTTCATGAAGCCGCCGAGGTTGAAGTTGGTCTTCGTGGGTGTAGGCGGCGGTGAACAGCAGCGGCGCCGTCTCCCCGGCGGCGCGGGCGACCGCCAGCAGCACGCCGGTGACCATCCCCGGCAGCGCGGTCGGCAGGACGATGTTGAAGATCACTCGCCAGCGCGGCGCGCCGAGCGCCAGCGCCGACTCGCGCAGCGCCGCGGGCACGAGCAGCAGGATCACCTCGGCCGAGCGGATGACGACCGGCAGCATCAGCAGCGAGAGCGCGATCGAGCCCTTGTAGCCGGCGTAGGTGCTGCCGGTGCCGACGATCAGCACGATGTAGACGAACAGGCCGAACACGATCGACGGGACGCCGGTGAGCACGTCGACGAAGAAGCGCACCGTATGCGCGAACCAGCTGTTGCGGCCGTACTCGACCAGCCACACGGCGACGCCGATCGCCGATCGGGCACCGCGATCGCCGAGGCGAGCGCGACGATCTCGATCGTGCCGAGGATCGCGCTCTTGATGCCGCCGATGCTCGAGCCTCCGAAGAACGTGTTGCCGGTCGGATCGGTCGTGAAGAAGCTCTCGCTCCATGAGCCGAGGCCCTTGCGCAGCAGGTAGTAGACGATCAGCACGAGCGGGATCAGCGCGATCGCGGTGCCGGCGAGGATGCTCGCGCGGGCGAGCGCGTCCTTGCGCCGGCGCGCGGGGCTGACGGCGAAGCGCGCGCAGCCGGCCTGCGATCCGTCGCGGATGCTCCGTGCGCGCTCATGCGCCGGCCGCCGCGTCGGCCAGCAGGCCGCCGGCGCCGCCCTGCTGCGCCGGCGGCGCCTGGGCGCTTGCCGCGCGGCGGCCCTGACGACCAGCAGGCGCGCGACGCGTTGACGAGCAGCGTCAGCACGAACAGCACGAGGCCGGCGGCGAACAGCGCCGAGCGGTGCATGCCCTGCGCTTCGCCGAACTCGTTGGCGATGACCGCGGCGAGGCTGTATCCCTGGCTGAACAGGTGGTGGCCGAGCTTGGGGGCGTCGCCGATCAGGATCGTCACCGCGATCGTCTCGCCGATCGCGCGCCCGAGGCCGAGCATCGCGCCGCCGACGATGCCCGAGCGGCAGTACGGCAGCACCGCCATGCGGATCATCTCCCAGCGCGTCGCCCCCAGCCCGAGCGCCGCCTCCTTGTGGTCGGCGGGCACCGTGCTCATCACCTCGCGGCTGATCGCGCTGACGATCGGCAGGATCATGATCGCCAGCACCAGTCCGGTGATGAAGTAGTTGGGGATCGTCACGAGGCCGCCGCCGATGAACGGGACGAACGACAGTCGGTCGGCCACCCACTGCTCGGCCGGCTGCAGCTTGGGCGCGAGGAAGAAGATGCCCCACAGCCCGTAGACCACCGAGGGCACGGCGGCCAGCAGCTCGACCAGCACGCGTCAGCGGCGCGCGCAGGCGCCGCGGGCACAGCTCGGTGGCGTAGACGGCCGTGGCGACCGCCACGGGCACGCCGATCAGCAGCGCGAGCGCGGAGGTGATCAGCGTCCCGACGAGCAGCGGCAGAGCGCCGAAGTGTTCGGCGCTGACGTTCCAGTCGTTGCCGAACACGAAGCCGACCACGCCTTCCTTGGCGAACGCCGGGCGGGCCTGGCCGACGAGGCGGATGAAGAAGTAGACGATCAGCGCGAGGATCAGCGCCGCGAGCGCCGTCAGCCCGTACTTGAGCGCGCGGTCGGGCAGGCGCGCCAGCGGCGAGCGCCCGAGGATCGAGCGCTCGCCAGCTGGGAATCGATGCTGCCTCCACGGCCACTTGTCTACCGCGAACGCGGCCGTGGTGTCATGGTCAGCCGATCGCCGTGCCGTTGCACTGCAGGCCCGCGACCGCTTCCTTGGACTTCGCCAGGATCGCGGCGGGCAGCGCGGCGTAGTCGGCCTTCGACAGGATCGCCTGGCCTTCGCCGAGCCCGTAGTCGAGGAACTTGACCACGCCCTTGGCGGCCGCTTCGCCGCCGGGGATGCCGGCCTTGCAGAGGTCCTTGTTGACGACGACGAACGTCTGCGAGGTGATCGGGTAGGCGCTGGGCGCCGACGGGTTGATGATTTTGATGCCGAGGTTGGCCGGCACCGTCACGCCTTCGCCGGCGGCGCTCGTCGAGGCCAGCGTCGGTTCCACGAAGTTGCCGGCCTTGTTCTTGACCGACGCGTACGGTGAAGTTGTGCTGCGAGCGCGTATGCCTGCTCGACGTAGCCGACCGCGCCGACTGTCTGCTGGACCGCGCCGGCGACGCCGGCGTTGCCCTTCGCGCCGGTGCCCGTCGGCCACTGCACGGTCTTGCCTTCGCCGACCTTGCTCTTCCATTCGGGATCGACCTCGGACAGGAAGCTGGTGAAGCCGGCGGTCGTGCCCGAGGAGTCCGAGCGGTGGATCACCGTGATCGCCGTGCTCGGCAGCGTGACGCCGGGGTTCAGCGCCGTGATCTCGGGGTCGTTCCAGGTCTTGATCTTGCCGAGGAAGATGTCGGCGATCGTCTTGCCTTCGAGCTTCAGGCCGGTCTTGACGCCGGGCAGGTTGTAGGAGACGGTGATCGCGCCGAGGAACATCGGGATCTGCACCGCGGGGCTGCCGTTCTTGGCGATCGCTGCTTCGTCGGCCGGCTTCAGCGGCGGGTCGCTGGCGCCGAAGTCGACGGTCTTGCTCTCGAGCGCGGTGATGCCGGCGCCCGAGCCGACGGCCTGGTAGTTGACGGTCAGGCCCGACTGCGCCGAGCGCCCACTGTTCGTAGACGGGGCGGCGAACGTCGAGCCGGCGCCGGAGATCGTCGCGGATGCGCCGCTGGCGGCGGTCGAGCTCGTGGTGCTGCTGGATCGAGTGCTCGAGCTTCCGCATGCGGCGAGGCCCAACGCAAGCGCCGCGCAACCTGCGAGCGCGCCCATCTTGTTCTTGATCACAACGTCTCCTCTGGCTGGATTGTGAGATGGCGCCGGCGAGCCCGTCGACCTGCGCCACGGTGGTGCGGGGCCGGTCTGCTACCCGGTGCAGGTGGCATCTCCCGCGGCACGGGTTCACACTCTTAGCCCGGGAGACCCCATGTGAAGATCCGTGAAAGCCTGTCGGTGTCCGGATTGCGTGCGCTGGCAGCCTGCCTGCTCGCCTCAGGCTGCGACGGCACGATCTCGGCGCGAGGGCTGCGGGCTGGAAGCGATAGCCGAAGCCCGGGTGGGTGTGGATGAAGCGGCGGTCGGGCAGCGCCGCCTCGAGCTTGCCGCGCAGCTTGCTGACGTACACGTCGACCGAGCGGTCACCCGGGCGCAGCTCGCCGCCCCACACGGTGCCGTACAGCTCCTCGCGGGTGATGATCGCGCCCATGCGGCGCGCCAGGGCGACAGCAGCTCGAACTCGCGCACCGACAGCGTCAGCGCGCGGCCGGTGGCGAGCACGAGCCCCTCGCCGAGCCTGATCTCCAGCTCGCCGGCGTACAGGACGTGCTCGCGTCGCTCTCGGGAAGCGCCGCCACGGTGCGCAGCGCTTCCAGCGCAGCGCCGGTCCAGGGAGTTGCAAAGTCGTGATCGGACGCGTGAAAAATTCGTGAAAGCAGATGCGCGACTCGCCGGCGGCGCAATATCCTCGCGCGATGAGCTTCCTGCGCCGCGGCCCCGACGCCGCGCTGATGGCCCTGGTCGAGGAGGCCGGACGCAACGTGCAGCGCTGCGGCCTGCTGCTGCACGACCTGCTGATCGACTATCCCGAGCGCGCCGCGCTCGCCCAGGACCTGAAGGTGTGCGAGCAGGAAGGCGACCGCATCACCCACGACATCATCCACCGGCTGGCCGGGCGCGGGCGCGTGCGCGCGCCGTTCGACGCGGGCGACGGCTACGCGCTGGCGACCGCGCTGGACGACATCGTCGACCACTCCGAGCAGGTCGCCGCGCAGCTGGGCCTCTACGGCGTGGAGGCGCCGATGGAGCAGGCGGTCGAGTTCACCGAGGTGCTCGTCGGCGCCGGCGAGCAGATCGCCCAGGCGCTGCGCTGCCTGCGCACGGGCACCGACCTGGCGCCGCACCTGGTCGAGATCCACCGCCTGGAGAACGAGGGCGACCGCCTGCAGCGCGACGGCGTCGCGTCGCTGTTCGCGGGCGGCATCGACCCGATGGTGGTGATCCGCTGGAAGGACATCTTCGAGTCGCTCGAGGCCGCTGTGGACGCCTGCGAGACGGTCGCGCACGTGCTCGAGGGCATCACGCTCAAGCAGCGCGGGCGGCGCGCGTCTGAGCGCGGGCCTCGAGGTCGATGCGACCGGGCTGCGCCCGGCGTCCGGCCTGTAGCGAGGCCCTGTCAGCCGAACGTGGTGGCCGGCGCGCTCGCCTGCGAACTGGCCCCGGCGGCGCTACCGACGAAGAAGACCTGGAAGGGAGTCGAGGCGCCGCGCGGCCAGTTCAGGCAGCACGGCCCTGCCGGCGGCCACGATCGACCGGCACGGCGCGCGACCGCGAACACGACCAGCTTGTGCTGGGCGACCTGGAGCGGTTGCGCACGGTGCCGGCGGCACCCGCGCCCGCTTCGTTCGGGGTGCAGGCTCTGCGACTTCGATCCGCGGGATCGGCCCGCTCACCGCGCGGCACTTCGCCCAGGCGCGCCGCCACGCTCACGGGTCCGGCCGGACCTGGGCACCTGGTCGTCGATCCAGGTCGCTTCGCCGTGGGCAGGCACGAGCGAGATCGTCGACGAGCGCGGTTCGAGTCCGGCCGCGTTGTTCTGGAGAGCGTCGCGCCGGCCGCGCCCTTGACGGTGATCGCGATCGGCACCGACGCGCAGCGTCGTGCGATGAATCGTTGCGCACGGTCACGACCGCTGCCGCGCCTTCGGAGCTGTGCACGACGGTCGCGCTCGAGCACCTTCACGTCGGTGCTTTCGCGGGTGATCGTCAGGCCTTTGTGCGCGGCGCTTCGGCGCGGCCGCGCGCTTGGCGGCGCGTTCGAGCTTGGCGCTCTTTTCCGCGGTCGTCTCGCATCCGCCGAGGGCAGCGCCGCCATGACCGCCGAGCGCCGCGAGCAGCCGAGCGCGGGGGGCCGTCATCTCAGAGGCGGCCCTCACATCTCACCCGAACGCCCCGCTGACGTAGTCGCGCGTGCGCTGCTGGTCGGGCCGGTCGAACACCTGCTCGCTGGGGCCGTACTCGACCAGCTCGCCGAGGTGCATGAAGGCGACGTGGTCGGCCACGCGAAAGGCCTGCTGCAGGTTGTGCGTGACGATCACGATCGCCACGCTCTCGCGCAGACCCACGATCAGCTCCTCGATCGTCGCCGTCGAGATCGGGTCGAGCGCCGAGCACGGCTCGTCCAGCAGCAGCACCTCCGGGCTCGGCGGCGAGCGCGCGCGCGATGCACAGCCGCTGCTGCTGGCCGCCCGACAGTTGCAGCGCCGGAGCGCTCCAGGTCGTCGGCGACCTCGTCGTACAGGCCGGCGCGGCGCAGCGCGTCGATCACGGCCTGCTCGAGCTCGGGGCGTTCGCCGGCGCCGGCGCCCGCGCGGCCCGGCGCTGCTCGGCGAGCGCGTAGGCGACGTTGTCGAAGATGCTCATCGGGAACGGGTTGGGCTGCTGGAAGACCATCGACACGCGCCGGCGCAGCTCGTTGACCTCGAGCTCGTGGATGTCCTGCGCCGTCGAGCGTGATGCGCCCGCTGCGCGCCGCGCCGGCGGTGATCTCGGTCAGGCGGTTGAGCGAGCGCAGCAGCGTCGTCTTGCCCGAGCCCGACGCGCCGATCAGCGCCAGCACCTCGCCCTGGCGCACCGGCAGGCTGACGTCGCGCACGACCCAGTTCTCGCCGTAGGCCAGCCACACCGACTCGATCGCGCATGCGCTCGCGCACGCTGCGCCGGCGCGCGCGCGCGGCGCGCGGCGGGCGCCGGCGGCCGCGCGGCGGCGGCCGCGCCGCGCCGTTGGCCGCCGGCGCTGGCGGGGGCACACGTGCGGATCGCGATCGACGCACGATCCGCCGCACGGGCGGCGGCATCAGCGGGTCCACGTCGCACGCTCGCCCGCGAGCTGAGGCCCATCGCGGCACAGCTCGACCGCGCCGCGCGTCGTCGGGCTCGCGCGCCGCCGGCTCAGGCGCGTCACGAGCGCGTTCAGCGCGAGCACGATCATCAGCAGCACGAACGCGGCCGCGTACGCCTTCTGCGGGCGCGTTGCCTTCGCCGGCCGGCGAGTTGTTGTAGACGTAGCTCGTCAGCGTCGAGCCGGTGCCGCGCAGCGTGCTCAGCACGGCGCGCCGCCGACCGCCTTCGTTCTTCAGCGTCGCGCCCAGCACGATCACGATGATCGCGGTGTCGCCGATGATCCGGCCCATCCCCAGCACCACGCCGCTGGCGATGCCCGGCCGGATCGAGGGGAGCAGCACGCGGCGGATCGTGGTCGCGCGCGTCTTGCCCAGCGCGAAGGAGGCCTCGCGCATGCGGCCGGGCAGCTGCGCGAGCGCCTCGCGCGTGGCGCCGACGATCAGCGGCAGCGCGAGCACGCCATCATGATCCCGGCGGCGAGGAACGATTGCCCCGAGACCGCCCCGCCGCTGGCGCTCGCCGACAGGAACGCGAAGAAGCCGCTGCGAGAACACCAGCAGGCCGAAGAGCGCCAGCACGATGCTCGGCACGCCGGCGATCATCTCGATCCCCGACTCGACCGCGCGCGCGAGCCAGCGCGGGCCGCGCGTACTCGGACAGCCACGTCGCGACCCCCACGCCGGCGGGCGCGGCGATCGCGATGCCGATCGCGGTCACGATGAACGTGCCGATCGATCGGGTCGCAGGAAGCCGCCCGCCTGGCTCTGGTGCAGCGACGGCGCGGGCGATTCGCACGAACAGGCTCAGGCTCAGGTAGGAGATCCCCTTGACGAACATGAACAGCACGATCGCGCCGCGCGATCAGGCACAGGCCGATCCCGGTCGCCCAGCACAGCGCAGTAGGCGACGCGGTCGGCCAGCGGCCACGACGCCGTCGATTCGCGCGGCGGGCGGACGATCGCGGCGGGCGGCGGGCGCTGTCGAGCTCGCGCGCTCGGCCATCACACGCCGATCCCGTAGCGCTTGAGCGGCTGCTTGACGGCCCAGCCGGCGAACGACAGCAGCGCCGCCGAGACGAGCAGCACCGCGCGCCATCGCGTAGACGGTGTGGCCGATCGGCGTGCTCGTCTCGCCCGCCGAATTCCTTGACGATCGTCGCCGCCAGCGTTCTGCACCGGCTCGAAGAAGAAGGTGATCCCGTCGAGCGGATTGGCGGCGAACGGCCGCGCCGCCCGAGACCATCGCGAGCATGATCGCCTCGCCCAGCGCGCGCGCCGTCGCGAGCACCGACGCGGCGGAGATCGCCGGCCGCGCCGCGCGCAGCGACACCCGCCAGATCGTGCGCCAGCGGTTGACGCCGAGCGCGGCCGAGCCTTCGCGCCAGGACGCCGGCACCGACGCCAGCGCGTCGGCGATCAGCGCGATCATGATCGGCAGGATCATCACCGTCAGGATCAGCGTCGCCGTCGTCAGGTCGGCGCCGTTGAGCTGCACGACGTAGCTCGACCGAGGCTTGCGCGCGTTGCTGATCAGGTGATCGTTGACCCACGGCGCGATCACCAGGATCCCGATCAGGCCGTAGATCGACCGACGGCACGCCCGCAAGCAGGCGCACGACCGGATCGAGCACGCGCCGCATCGGCGCCGGCGCGAACTCGGTCAGGAAGATCGCCGCCAGCGTCGAGACGACCAGCGCGATCGACCACCGCGAACACGGTCGTCAGCAGCAGGCCCCAGATCAGCGGCCAGGCGCGGAAGTACAGCACCGAGTGCCCGGGAGCGGCGCGTCGGTCTGCATCGCGCGGAACTGCGTGACGATGTCCCCGCCCGAGCCGAACCAGCTCAGCCCGTTGGCCGAGAACGACGGCCACGCGTTGACCAGAACCGTCACCAGCATCAGCGCGATCAGCGCCAGCACGCCGACGGCGAGCGCGCCGAGCGTCAGCTCGGCGCGCCGGTCGGTCCTGTGCGGCCCGAGCGTGGCGTGGCCGCCGCAGGCCCGTGCGTGTGGGGACGCCGGCGGCCACCGTGTTAGTGGATCGCGATCCAGCTGGAGTTGATGATTTCTTTGGTCACCTTGTTGCCGCTTGTGACCCAGTCGATGAACTTGGCCGCTTCGCCCTTGGGCGCGCCTTTGGTGACCATCCAGAAGTTACGCACGCCGCCGTACTGGCCCGACTTGGCGTTGCGCAGGGTGCACGGCCACGCCCTCGTAGGCCGACCGCGTTGACGCCGGCGGTGTAGGCGAACGACACGAAGCCGATCGCCTGCTTGTCGGCGCCGACCGCGCTCTGCTCGAGGCCGTTGGAGGCCTCGGCGGTGGCGCTCGGGGAGATCTTCAGTTATTCGCCGAGGAAGATGTGCTGGAAGGCGTCCTGCGTACCGGACGCGCCGTCGCGGTCGAACAGGTCGATCGGACCCGTGATCTGGTCGCCCCGGGACTTCGCCCCAGTCGCGGATCTCGCCCGGTGAAGATGCCTTCGACCGTTTCCTGGGAGAGGTTGGCGAGGGGGTTGGACGGGTTGGTGATTATGCACACGCCGTCGCGCGCGATCTTCGTGAACACGAGGCCATGGGGATCGACGCCGACGATCGGATCGCGCGAGGAGTCGCCGATGTCGAAGCGGCCGCTCGCCGCGCCCTGCGATGCCGATGTCCGACTGGCCGCCCGCAACGCTGGGGGCGGGGAGACTCGGAAAGGCCTTGTGATAGGCGGTGGCCAGTTTCTGGGCGAGCGGCAGCACGGAGGTCGAGCCGCCGATGATCAGTCGTTTGGCGGCGATCGCGCTGGCGGGCGCGGCGAGGATCAAAGCGATTGTCACGGAGATGGTCAGGGTGCGGTGCGCGCGCACGGTAATGGCTCCTTTTGCTGTTGGGGGGCGTTGGCTTAGGCTGGTGCGACGGCTGCGTCGGCGCAAACAACGTCGAGGTGAATTCGATGCGGTATGCGCGGGTACGTGGCACGCCGCGGCGAAGACTGCCGCCCACGGGTTTGCGCGTTGTGTCGTTCTTGTGAACGCCGACCGTCTGCCTATCCGGTCTGAGTCGGCCCAGATGTATCGATTTTGTAAACGTGCGATGTTCGCTTGCCTTGCAACACTGAGCTCAGATGTGACGTTCTTGTAAACGTCGGCACGAGCTGTTGTGTCGTTTTTGTGAACGCCATTGCTTTTCCGGCGACCACCTGTGACGCTGGCGTGAGTCGGAGCGCGACCGTGCTCCCGCGCTGCGCATGCGAGCCCGGATGGACCGAACGGGCTCGATGTCCTGGCGCGGACGCGACGGTCCGCGAACGCCTCCGGCAACCCCCACCAGATGACCGACAAGCCCGACTCCCCCCAGCCTCCGTCGGACGCCGGCCCCGGCGACGGCGCGTCCAGCAACGGCTTCTCGCGCGAGGGCGTGGTGACCAAGGCGACCGTGCGCTCCGGTCTGGCGCAGGCGCCGCAACCCCGTCGCTCGTGACGCTCGGCGAGGTCGCCCAGGGCACCCGGCGGATGGTCTTCCGCGACCCGCTCTCGCCTGTTCCTCGCGCTGGCGTCGGTCGGCCTGGCGATCGCCTTCGTCGAGCTGCTCGGCGACATCAAGCCGAGCAGCTCCGGCAAGCACGTGCCGATCAGCACCGTGCAGACGCTCGCCAGCCACACGGAGATAGCCAGCGCCGTCCTGCTCGACCACGACAACCGCGTGGAGCTGAGCACGACCGCCAAGGCGCCGCCGGTGTCGCCCAGCGGAGCACTGCCTCCGTCGATCACCACGACCAGGATCGTCCGCGCCAAGAAGGGAAAGCACGCCCGCATCGTGAGCGACCATCGTCGAACCCGCGGGCGCTGGCGTCGCCCAGCCGCTGTGGGCCGCCTATCCGGCCTCGGGCGCTCAGACCCAGCAGCTGCTGCGCGAACTGTCGGCCAGCGGCGCGACCGTGACGGTCGACCAGCAGACGGGCAAGCCAACCGAGACGATCGTCGTCCAGTTCCTGATCCCGATCCTGCTGCTGGTGTGCCTGTTCTCGCTGTTCATGCGCCTGGGTGGAGGCGAAGGCGCAGCCGGCGGCATCGCCGGCTTCTCCCAGTTCGCCGGCAAGGGTCGGCAAGAAGGGCAAGGGGACGACCGACAAAATCACCTTCGCCGACGTCGCCGGCGCCGGCGAAGCGGTGGCCGAGCTGCGCGAGATCCGCGACTACCTGGCCGATCCGAGCAAGTACCTGGCGGTGGGTGCAGCGGCGCCCAAGGGCGTGCTGCTGGTGGGGCCGCCCGGCACCGGCAAGACGCTGCTGGCCAAGGCGGTCGCTGGCGAAGCCGACGCGGCCTTCTTCTCGCTGTCGGGCTCTGACTTCGTCGAGTCGCTCGTCGGCGTTGGCGCTGCGCGCGTGCGCGACCTCTTCCGCAAGGCAAGGAAAGTGTCGCCGGCGATCATCTTCATCGACGAGCTCGACGCCGCCGGGCGCAAGCGCGGCGCGGGCATCGGCCAGGGCAACGACGAGCGCGAGCAGACGCTCAACCAAATCCTCGTCGAGATGGACGGCTTCGGCGGCGACGGTGGCCTCGTGGTGATGGGCGCGACCAACCGGCCGGACATCCTTGACCCGGCACTGTTGCGCCCTGGGCGCTTCGACCGCCAGGTCGTGATCGACAACCCCGACGTGCACGGGCGCCTGGAGATCCTGCGCCTACACGGCGGCAAGCGGCCGATGGCGCCCGACGCCTCGCTGGAGGAGGTCGCGCGCCAGACGCCTGGCTTCAGCGGCGCCGAGCTCGCCAACGTGATCAACGAGGCCGCGCTGCTGAGCGTTCGCGACGGGCGCGCGCAGATCGATCAGAAGACGCTGGAGGAGGCGATCGACCGCGTCGTTGCAGGGCCGGCCAAGCGCCACATCCTGACCGAGCAGGAGCGCTGGCTGATCTCGATCCACGAGTCCGCACACGCGGTCGTGACCGAGGCGCTCGGGCATGCCACCTCCACGCGCAAGCTCTCGATCGTCGCGCGCGGGCGCCAGCTGGGCACCGCAGCGCACATGCTGTCCGACCGCGATCAGGTGATCATGAGCGAAGGCGACCTGCTGACACAGCTGATCGTGATCACCGCCGGGTTGGCGGGCGAGCGGATCGCCTTCGGCGCCAGCTCGACGAGCGTCAACGACGACCTGCACGCGGCGACCAACCTGGCGCGCAGCATGGTCACCTCGTTCGGCATGTCCGAGGCTCTCGGCCTGGTGACGATCGGCGAGAAGGGCGGAGAGGTGTTTCTCGGCGCCTCGCTGCAGGATCTCGGCTCGGTCGGGCCGGAGACGCTGAACGTGATCGACAACGAGGTCGAGCGCCTCGTCGGCGACGCCGAGGCCCGCGCCGCGGCGATCCTCGACCGCAACTGGAGCACCGTCGAGGAGACCGCCACGGCGCTGCTCGAGCAGGAGACCCTCTCCGGTGTGGCGCTTGACGCGGTGCTCTCCACAGTCCAGGAAACCACGCTCGATGAGCTGCGCCAGGTGCGCCGCGCGGCGCCGCCGCGCTTCACCTTGCGCGACCCCAAGGATGGGCAGTGACGGGGAGCAGGGGGGCACCGAGCGGCGAGCGTCAACCGCGGCGTCTGCCCTCACCCGCTCTCGTGATCTCCCTTATAGCGCTCGTGTTCTCGACCACGGGGCTGGCCGACGCCGCCCGCCACGCGGTCGTCAGCGCCTTCGCAGGCCACCCGATCAGCGCCAAGCCCCACTCCGGGGGCATCCTGCTGCTCGGCCGCAACAGGAAATTCCCTGCTTCGGCGATCCCCACGGTCAGCGATGCGAGCAAGGTGGGCGGCAAGACGGCCGCCGAACTGGAAGGCAGCTGCCCGCCCGACACGGTGAGCATCGGCACCTGGTGCCTTGAATCGACCGTCTACTCGCTGACCAAGGAACAGCTCGGCAAGAACAACTACATCTTCGCCGCCAAGGCCTGCGAGAAGGAAGGCGGCTGGCTGCCGTCGGCAGCCGAACTGCTCGGCGCGGCCGAACGGGTCAAGCTCGAGTCGACCATCCACGACAACCAGCTGACCGCCACGATCGACCTCGACCCTACCCGCGGGCTCAAAGACGAAAACGAGATGAGCTCGACGCTGGTGACCACCGAAGCCGGCTCGCAGGCGGCCGGCTTCGAGGGCGTCAGCGAAGGGGCGACCGGCGACCCGCGCCAGGGTCAGGCCAACCCGCTGCCGCTGCCCGCCAACCCGCTGCCCGAATCGCTGCAGTACGTGACCGTGTACAGCAACGGGACCAAAGGGCGGCTTCGCGGGCTCCAAGCCGGTCAACGAACCAGACAACTTCCGCTGTGCCTACGACAAGTCGGCGGGCGCCGATCGAACAAAAGCACCTCCTGAGCCGATGGGCCTACGCCGCGCGACCATCCTGGCGGTCGGGCTCGGGCTCGCCGTTGCGCTGCGCAGCCGCCGCGGCGGGGCGCTGTGATCCTGCCCGCCACCACGATCGATGGGCCCAGCGAGGACATCGTCGGCTTCGGCGGCGTGGCGATGGCCGAAGACGGCAGCGGCGGGTTGGTGTACCTGAAGCGCGTAGACGGCGTCCCGCACGTGTTCGTCTCGCGCTACGTGGGCGGCCACTGGCTTGCGCCGATCCGCGTGGATCGCTGCAGCCGGCCTCGTCGATGCCGAAGAAGAACAGCGCTGCGAACCCCCTTTGCGCAGCTGGCCGCGCATCGGCGCCGCCGAAGGCGGCGAGCTGATCGTCGTGTGGGCCACGCCCTTCGCGATCAGCGAAGAAAAGCCGGTCAACGAGCTGCTCGGCGCCGAGCTCGGCCCCGGCGGCACGCAGTTCGGGCCGACGATGATCGTCGACCGTGATATCGAAGAAGCAAGCGGCACGAGCCCCGACCTGGCGGTGAGCTCGACCGGTCAGGCCGACGTCGTCTACCGCGTGGTCAACACTGCCACGCGCCGACGATCCCGCTGCTGCATCCCGGCGACGTGGTCGAGCAGGTGCGCGTCGCGCACTTCGACGGCGAAGCGCTGGTCCGACCTGGGCGCGATCAATCGCGACCCCGGCGTCTCGATGCGCCCGCCGACCGAAGCCAACGCGCCGCAAGATCGCGATCGGGCCGACAGGCAACGGCATCGTCGTCTGGCAGGAGCCCGAAATCGAAGGCGTTGCCCGCATCTGGGCGCGGCGCATCTTCGGCGACCCAGCTCGACTACGTGATGCCCGTCACGGCCACGAGCTTCGACGGCGCGCCGATCACCGACGACGCCGAAGCGCCGTCGGTCGCCTTCTCGCGCCTGGGCCAGGCAGAGGTCGCCTACCGCCAGCCGGCGGGGCCGGGATCGCCGCTGCCCGGCCCGCGGATCTTCTGCAACGTCCTCTCCGACGGCGAATCCGCCAGCGGCCAAGAGTTCCAGGGCGCGAGCATCGTCGACAAAGAAGTGTCCGGCGGCAAGAGCGCGACGCGTGGGCACGCCGAGCATCGACATCGACGAACAGCGCGACATGCGCCTGCTATATGACAGCAACGGCACGCCGCGGCTGATCGAAGGCAACGGCCAGGGCCTGACGGGGGCGGTCTCGCTCGGCCCACCCTTCGCCGGCACCGAACCGATCGCCGCGAGCGCGCTGAACCCGCAGGGCGGCGGCGTAGCCGCCTGGCCGAGCGCCGATACGCAGGGCAATCCCGCCGTGGCGGTCCTCGAGGACTTCCCGAGCGGCGCCGTCCAGACGGCGCTCGTCAGCGGCGGCGCGGGCGGAGAAGTCGGCGAACTCGCGGTCGGACGCTCCGGGCTCGGCGATGGCCTGGTCGCCTTCCGCCAGGGACCGTTCGGCAACGCCGCGATCGTGGTCGCGCGAGGCCAGCGCGCCGCCGGCGCCGTTCGTCGTGACCGCCCCCAAAGGCTGGATCAAGCCCTGCCAGGCGCTGCTTTCCTGGCTGCCGCGCCACAAGCGCGGACGGACCGCTGAGCTACAGCATCGTGCGTCGACGGGCACGCGCAGGCTGCCCCGCGGCGCGCTGCAGGCGCACATCGATCCGCGCGGCCTGGGCCTCCGGGCCGCCACCGCGTGCAGGTGCTCGCCACTGACATGGACGGCGAGTCCACGCTCAGCGCGCCCTCCACGGTGGAGATCGACGGCGTGCCGCCGAGCGTGAAGCTCGCGACGACGCGCAGGCGACACCGCGGTCAGCGTGCGCGTCAGCGATCGCTTCTCGGGTGTGCGACGCCAGCGCCGTGGACGTCAGCTTCGGCGACGGCCAATCCGCCCACGGGCGCAAGCTAGGTCGTCCATCGCTACGCGCACTGCCGGTGTCTACCGCGTGACCGTCAGGGTGCGTGACAAGATCGGCAACAGCGGCGTGGTGCGCCAGTTGGTGAGCGTGCTATGACAGCGCGCCAGGCACAGATCCGCGCCGCGCGGTCAGCGCTTTCCGCTCGTCGCGCTCGTCGCTCGCGCCGCTCTGCGCGTGCCGCAGCGATTGCCCTGGGTGCCCCCGCTGCTGGCTGGCGCCGACGTGTTCGGGCCGATCTCGCTCGTCTCCGAGGGAACGTCCCAGGGGCGCCGCAGCGGAGATCCAGCAGGCCGAATATGCCCACGACACGGCGATCTCCGGAGATCGGGCGCTACGTGGTCTTCGACGGCTCCTTCCACGGCGTCGCCGGCGTGTGGCGCGCGCGAAATGCAGGGCGGACGCGTCGTCGGCGAACTCGAGCAGGTCGCCGGCGGCGACGCCGAGTATCCCTCGATCAGCGAAAACGGTCAGTACATCAGCTTCACGACCAACGAAGGCAAGAGCCTCGCTGAGATCACCTACGGCCTCGGCGGCGAATCGCCCGAAACATCGCGGGCACGCAGGAAGCGGTCAACGTGTACGTACGCAACATGTCGCTGGCTCCCGCGCAGGAAGGCGCCTTCATCGTCGGCCTCCGCGCAGAACGGCTGCGACGAACCGCTGATCTACCGCGAAGCGGAAACGACCGGCGGGCGCCGATGCGCGGCCGGACGATCGGCGATCAGCGCCGATGGCAACGAGGTGGCGTTCGTGACGACGGCTGTCTCCAACCTGGTGAATCCCGCTGAAGTGAACACTCCGGCGCTGCAGGTCGGCGGTGCGCTACGTGGAAAGCAGAGAAACCAGGCTCGTCAGCGTGAATCGGCAAACGGGCGGTCCGGTGTCAGGTGAAGCAGGCAGCGAAGATCTATGGGGCGGTCTACCCGGAGTCCAACCCAGGCCATGCGCCACCGTTCGCGCCCCCTGCCGTACGCCGATGGCGATGCCTCCTCCGGGCGCGTCGATCAGCGCCGACGGCTCGACCGTCGCGTGGATGGGAAGGATGTCAAAGAGCAGGTCGCCGATGCTCGCCCGCGAAGCTGAAAGCCTGCGCGCCAACTACACCGAGCCGCTGTGGCGGCGCATCGCGCCGGGCTCGGAAACAGCTCACCGAGCGCGTCACCGGCGGCTCCGATCCCGCCAATCCCGGCATGTGCCGCCAGCGGCGAGACGGCCCTGCCGACGAACCCTCGTCCGACAGACCCCTGTCAGGGCCCGTTCGCGGTCCAGGAAGATAAACCAACCGGCGGAATCTGGATCGGCGGGCAGCGAAGGCGACCCGTGCCGCGGCTGAGCGGCGACGGATACACGGTCGCCTTCCTCTCGAGGGCGCCGCTCGTCGCCGCCGGCGAAAACTTCGGCAGGGGCCACGGACGGCCAGGAAAGCGACCTGTACGTGGCCAGCATGCACGCCAGGCCTCACGCGCGACCAGGCGCTCACGCAGCTGACCGAGCTTGCGGGCGGCGGGCTCGCCGAGGAAGCGCCGATCTTCGACTTCGACATCTCGCCCGACGGCAGCCAGGTCGCCTTCACTACCGAGCGCACCCAGTTCCCGCTCGGCTCGCCCGCGCTCGTCAGCCCGCCAGCGGGTGAAGCCGGGATGAACGAACTGTTCGACGTCGACCTGGCAGACGACACGCTGACGCGCGTCAGCCACGGCTACTAGCGGTCCCGGACGAACCGAGCGAACAGCCCCGCACAAGCCGGGCTAGCCGGGGAAGACCCCTACGAACGAGCATCCGGGCGACGGCGCCCTCTCGCCCTCGTTCTCGACCGACGGCGACCGCGCTCGCCTTCGCCTCGACAGCCTCCAACCTCGTCTTCGGCGACGGCAATGCGCCGCCCGCCGGTCCGGCTCGACGGCAGCGACGCCTTCCTCGTGGAACGGACGGTGTTCCACTCCGCTGCCCACGCCCCAGTACATCTCGCCGGCTCCCGGAGACCGCGACCGAGCCGCTGTGGGAGCTCGGGATGACCGCGCTCTCGCGCGCGGACGGCAGCGTGCTGCTGTACGTACGAGCTCCGGGCGCCGGAACCGTGCGCGCCGGCGCGCAGGGCGCGGTCGAGCTTGTCAGCGACAGGCCACGTCGGCGCGGGTCCGGTGCGCGCCGGCACGCGCTCACCGAGCGCCGCGGCGCGGGCGCGCACGGCAAGCCGGCATGCGACCGTCGCTTCCGGACCATCGCCGTCGGCCAGCCCAGGCTCGCGCCGGCGTGCGGCCGGCGAACTGCACGCTCGTGCTCAGCGCTCGCCAAGCCCTACGCGGCTCGCTTCGCGGCCCAGTCGGGTGGTCTGTCGGCCACCGTCGACGTCGCTTCAGCGCGGCCGGTCGAGCCGACGCTGCGTGCAGAGCATCGAGCCGTCGTCTTCGTGCGCACCGCCAGGCCGGCGCACGCGAGCCCACCGGACCCACCGCGCCCCGACGAGCCGCAAGCCGCGAAAGCGCCGATGAGCAGCTCGGCGCCGCGTACGCAAGGCCACGCTGGCCGCGGTCGCCGCTGCTTGCGCTGGCGCTCCTGTGCGCGGCCGCTCGGCGGCGACGCGCTGCGGCAGCGGAGGGACCGCGACGTGGCGCCTGGAACAGCCGCGCCCGCCGCAACGCGCCGCCGGGCGCATCGGAAGCGCACGGTCCCGGTCGGCCTCGGCGAAATCGGCGACATCGAGTTCTTCGCCGCCCGACCGCGGTCTGCTGATCACCGCACGGCAACCCGCCCACGATCCCTCCCGGGCATCTGGGCCTACAACGGCGCCGAATGGCACGAGATCGCCGACCGATGCGGCGCCACCGAACGGACGCATCGCGTGGGCCGGCCCGAGTGAATTCTGGACGGTCTCCGACGGGCGCCCCGGGCAGGCCAGCGAATCGGGCGAAAACGTCAACAGAGTGCCGCCGCTGGAAGACAACACGCTGTGTCACTTCGCCGAACGGCCAGGTGGTCGCGCTCCTACGCCCATCCCGCCTTCAGCGCCGACTCCTACCAGGCAATGGACGCCGCGCCTGCCTCGGACCGTCCGACTGCTGGTTCGGCGGCGAACCGCTGCAGGAGCCGCAGATCGGCGCCTTCCAGCTGCACTGGAACGGCAGCTCGCTGGAAGCCGAACCGTACACCCAGGAAGGGCACGCGATCGAGGACATGCGCCTGTTCGACGGGCACATCTACGAGAGCGTGACGCTGCGACCCAGCGATCGCTCGGCGAGACAAGAACGGAACCCCGAACCGCCCGTCGTGCATCGCATCGAACCGGAAGGCGTGCTGCCGCCGTTCGAAGCCGAAAGCCTGCCGCTTCTACGGACTTCCTGCAGCCCGACGCTCGACTTCCTGCGCCTCTCGGCAGCCGGCGAAGAAGCCCTGTGGGGCGCCGCCGGGCCGCCAGCAGCCGCCGAAGCGAGCTCCGCCGTGACCGTGGTCCTGCGTCCGCAGCCGAGGGCAACTGGAGCGAGATCGTCGGACCCGCGAGCAGGCCGCTGGGCAAAGGCATCTTCGCCGAAGAAGCTGCCCTCTTCCCGCGAAGGGGCCGAACACGCCACCGTCAGCGCTATCGCGGCTGAACCGCAGCAGCGAAAGCGCGTGGCTGGCGCTCGACGCAGCAAGATCGACCGGCGCCAGTCCCGGTCCCGCGGCGCTCGTACACGTCTCGGCGAAGGGCAGCGTGCTCGAAGCAGGCGACGCTGCCGTCCGCGCGGCGAACAGGGCGAAGGGATCGCGCGCAAGGGCGCGGCCGCGAAGCTCGCCTGTCCGGCGCCGCAACGACTGCTGGCTGGCGACCACGCAGGGTTGGCTGTTCCACCTGGCCCCCGAAGGCGAACGCACGCTGCCGGCAACGATCCCGGGAACGGAATACTTCAAGGCCTGATCACCTTCCGCCCGCCCGACCAGGGCCTGCCGCAGGTGCCGCCCGACGCGCCGCCGCCCGACACCTCCGGGCTGGTCGAAGAAGCGCCCAACTACGGCGGCACGTTCGCCGAAGCGCCGGCACCGTCACCAGCCGCGCTGGCCAAGGTCGCGCTGCCGCTGCTCTCGCGCCTGCACAGCCGGCTCGTGCACGGCGACGACGCTCGAGCTCAGCTTCCACCTCGCCGTCAAGGCGCGCGTGCGCCTTGTCGCCAAGCGCCAGAGCAAGGTCGTGGCCTCGCACCTCCGACCGCACGCTCAAGGCGGGCAACCGCAAGCTGCTGCTGCGGCTGAACCCGCGCCGCTGGCCGACGAAGCTGAGCCTGCAGACGCGCGCGCTGGCGCCGCTGCCGACTCGTGTCTTCGGTCACCGGCGAAGGCTCGCAGGTCACGACCGAGACCACCGGGCGCCTTCGTGCTGCCGCGCATCGCCGTCGCTGCTCGAGCGGGTCGGGACTCGCTGCCTTGAGGCCTGCCGCGCCCGCTCACGAGCGCCGTGCCGCGCACGGCGCAGGCCGTTCGCGCTCGCTCTGCTCGGCGCACTCGCCGCCGGCCTGGCGGCGCTCGTGCTCGCGCGTCCTGTCTGCCGGGCTCCGGCGGGCCTCGCGCGCCGCGCGCGCAGCCGAGCGGCGAGGAACCGTCGCCGACGCCCAGACGGACGCGTCGGTTCCCGCGCGCGATGTGACGATGATCGGCGCCACGCCCGAAGAACCCGGCGCGCCCGCGGACGGACGAGACGTGGGGCATCGGACAGGTGCGGCGAAGGACAGCGGCGCTCGTGCGCTACACGCGCGAAGCCGGCTGGACGCTCGGGCCGCGTCTGCAGGACGCCCGGACCGGCGCAGCCGCTGTCGGGCTTCGCAGCTGGACAAGAGCACGCTGGCCGGCCAGATGACGCGCGCACGGCGTCGGCGTGCTCGCCGGGCACGCTCGCGGGCGGAGGACCGGCTCGCAGGCGCTGCTCGTGCGCAAGCCCGGCGAACCCTTCGAGGAGACCGCGCCCGTGCCCGCGCAAGGCGAAGCGCTCAAGGAAGGCGAAGAACCGCTGTTGAGCAAGGAAGAAGCGCTGTTCGGCACCGCGCGCGCCCCGCTGATCGCGCCGCTGGACGAAGCGGGCGGCGAAGCGGGCGCGCTGGTCGTGCCGGTCGCGTCGGCGAAGGCGCGCGGCGTCGAAGACAGGTGCTGCACTGGGACGGCCAGCACTGGACGCGCGAGACGATCGAATCCGCCGCAGCCAGCCGCGAAGAACTTCCGCGTGCTGGCGATCGGCGCGAGCTCGCCCGACGAACGCGTGGCTGCTGGCGCAGCTCTCCTCGAAAGCGTCTATCCGGCGGCGCGGTGGCGCTGTTCCGCCGCGTGCCCGACGCCGAGGCAGCCGGCGAGCTGGCAGCTGGCAGCCGGTCGAGTCGCCGGCGGGGCCGGCGAAGCGAACCGCTCGCGCTCACCGTTCCCCGCGTCGGGGGCAGCGAACCGAGCCCTTCACCGTCCCGGGCGTCGGCGAACCGCCCAGCGTCGACAGCGCAGATGCTGACCGTCACCGAGCGAAGGTGTCTGGATCGACGGAGAACGCGCGGACGTCGCACCGGCACGCCGGCAGCACGACGCTCTTCTTCAAGCCCGAAGGCGAAGCCGCGATGGCTCGCGTGAGCGCAGCTGGTGTCAGCCGCCCGCGGAAGCGCCGCCGCACGCGCTGTGCGACACGAACTGCCCGAAGCGCTGCCCACCGGGCCGTCGCGCAGCATCGCCTGGGCCGACCGGCGACACGCCTTCGGCGAACGCGTGATCACCGGTCTGGCGGAGGGCGTCAGCCTGCGCCTGGACGGCGAATCGTTCACAGCGCGTGCTCGGCGCTGGGCGGCGCGCGAACAGCGGCCCCGAAGGAGCCGGGCGCAGCGCTTTGGCGCGGCGTTCGCCAAGCCCGACGAAGGGCTGGCTGGGCTGCGCCGCGCTGCCGGTCCACCTGACGCTGCACGCCGTGCGCCGAGCGCCTCACGCCCTGGCCGGTGCCGTTCCGCCACCCGCTGCTCGCGATCGCGCCGCAGCCGGGCGCGCCCGTCGGCTCGCTCTCCAGCGAAGCGCTCGCCGTCGGCGATCTGGGGCGAGGTCGCGCGCTACAAGCCCGGCGAGGGCTGGCTGCCGGAAAGCCTGCTCGGCCCGGGCGGCGCGCGTGGAACACGCCGCGGCTGCGCGCGGTCGCGTGGCCGACACGCCGACCGCGCCTACGCCGTCGGCGACGGACGGCCGAGAATGTGGCTGTGGCGCGGCGAAACGGGCCTGTGGGAACCCGACCCCGCGACGCCGCTGAACTTCCGCGGCAACCTGCTCGGCATCGCCTTCGACCCGAGCAACCCGGCGCGCGGCTACGCGGTCGGGTCGAGAGCGGGGGGGGCGTGCTGCTGCGCTACGGCAAGACCTGGACGCAGGAACGACCGGAAGCGCTGCCCGCCGCCAGGCCGCACGGGCGCGAGCTTCACCTCGATCGCGTTCGCCGGCTCGGAAGCGATCGTCGCCTACCGCAGCCGCTCGAGCGCCGTCACGCGACCAGTACGACGGCGGGCTGCATCGTCAACGACGGCTCGGGCTGGCAGATCGACCAGGAAGCGGCGCGCAGGCCGATGCGGCGCGGACGCGCCGCGGGCGGTCGCCGGCCTGCCCGACGGCGGCGCCGCGTTCGCGGCGATCGGCGGCGAAGGCGGACGCGCCTGTACGAGCGCGAAGGCGCCGGGCGCGCCCTGGCAGGCCGACGCCGACGCCGCTCCCCGGCGGCGGCGGCCCGGGCCGCTCGCGCTGTTCCGCGAAAGCGGCGCGCTGCGCGCGATCGTCGGCGGGCAGCGCGCCCGACACGTACGAAGCGCGAAAGCGAACGCCGGGCGCCGCCCGGGTCCCCGCCGAACCTACATCGCGCCCTACCCGCTCGGCGCCAACGCCGGACGCGGCGTGCTGCGCCAGACCGCCGACCGGCTGGAGCGACGAGGAGCACGAACTGAACGACGCCGACGAACCCGCCGGGCGACTGGAGCTTCTACGACCTGTCTATCAGCCCGACCCCGTGTCACGCGGTGCTGGTCGACCCGACGGCGCGCAGGGCTGGGCGGTCGGCGGGGATATCGTCGAACGCAGAACCGAACGCGCTCGACACCGCCGACATCGAGCGCTACCCGGCCGAAGCGCACGCGCGCCGCTCGGCGAAGGCAGCCTCGCCGGATCGCCGTCGACGCGGCCAGCGAGACGCGGCCTTCGCGATCGGCGGCGGCGCGCAGTGCGCGGCGCCGTGCGCCGACCGCGCCGCGCCGGCATCGGGCCCGACGTGTGGCTGTGCACGGCGCTCGCACGCGCGCGAGCAGATCGGGCGTGCGCGCGTTCCTGTACACGGGCCCGCGCGTGACCAGCCGGCGCGACCAACGGCCCACAAAAGCGCCGTGATCCCCTTCGCGCAGGAGCTCGAACGCTACGCGGAAATGCTCGCCTCGGCGCCGCTGCCGCCTACGCGGCGCTCGTCACCGCCAGGACCTCGACGCGCGGCCGGAAGCGACGGCGACGAGGCTGACTTCGAGCAGGCCTTCGCGGGCTTCCCCGAAGCCGTTCGGCAACAGCGCGGCGGCGCCGGAACTCGCACCGGCGCCGGAAGGCAGCCTGCGCCGAAGGCGAACGCGAGCGCTGCGCCGCCGAAGTCGGCTGCGAGGCCGCCTACTACGCGTTCGACTCGGAAGGATCCCAGGAACCGTGCGCGTGATCGTGCTCGACGACAGCCGCGACGTCGACGCAGACGCAGCTGCGATGGCTGGCCGGTCAGCTGCGAGAGCCGCCGAGGCGTACGGCGAGCCGGCGATCGTCGTCGGCAACGCCGACCTGAACGCGCAGATCGCCGCCGGCGACGACGCAGGCGCCGAGGTCGCGCGCAGCGCTCGTCAGGCGGACGGCGCCTCGGCCTACTTCTACGACTCGCCCGAAGAGAACGTCAGCGAGCCGCTGCGACTCAGGCGGCCGAAGCCGATCCCGACGTTCGGCTCGGGCACGCTCGGCTACGTGCAGCTCGCAGCACGAGCGAGGCCAGGCGAATTCCACGGCGCGAGCGGCTTCCTGCTGGCCGAAGTCGACCTCGCGGCACAATGCGCCAGGCGAACAACGACCGCGCTCCGGTCGACGGCGCGGCTGATCCCCGACATCGGCGAACTGGCGCTCGAAGCCAAAGACGGGATCCTGCTGCGCCGCAGCCAGCGCCGCGCTGTTCGACGGGCTCGCGCGCCGCCCGCGCGCGGGCAACCGCGCAGCGCGGCGACACCGGCCGGGCAGCAAAGACTCGACCCCTACATCCCGATCCCCTCCAACTGCGTCGGCGGCGTGCTGCGAGCACGAACGACGCTGCTGCCCGGAATACACCTTCAGCTCCTCCAACCGAGAAGTCGGCGAGCTTCGTCGAGCCCAACCTCGCGCCTCCACGAACCGCACGCGGTGCTGCAACTCAAGGCGACCGATCACGGCGAACCCGAACCCGGACCCGAAGCAGCCAGTCGGGCCTCTTCTGCGCCTACAACGCGGGCACGACGACCGTCACGATCAGCGCCGGCGGGCTGTCCGCCTCGCTGCCGGTGACGGTCCAGGCCGGCAGCGTGCGCGAGCCGTGCGGCACGGTGCCCGCTGAACGAGCCGCCCGCGCGGCCGCAGACGCTGCCCGCCCCGCCGCCGCCCCCGCCCGCGCCCGCGCCGGCGCCGGCCGGCGCCGCGCCGGCCACGGCGCCGCCGCCGGTGCCGCTGCCGCCGCCGCCGCCGCGTCGCCCGCCGCCCCTGGCGCGGCCGCGCCCCGCGCCGACGCCGCCCCCTTCGTTCTGCCGCGCCCGCGCTGCGCTCGCCGCTGCTCCCGTTCGTGCCGCCGCCGTCCCCCGCCGGCGCGGCCGACGCCCGCCGAGCGGCACCTCGGCGGTCACCTCGCCGGTCGAGGCTCGCAGAACCGAAGAAGAGGAGGAGAGGCGACCGAGTCGGTGGGCAACCAGGCCGTCGCCTACCGCGCGCCCGAACACGAGCCCGCCCCCGTACATGCTCGGGATCGTCGCGCTCGCGGCGTTCGCCGGCGCCTCGTGCGGCGGCCCCGCCGCGGCCGGCGCGAGGTGCGCGTCGCTCCGGCCACGATCTCGACGATGCGCGCGCAGCGGCGCATGGAGCGCCAGAGGCAGGTGGGACAGGTGACGCGGGACGCGTTCACTGTCTGTTCACGGCTTGGCAACACGATCGCCGTCGCCATCGGTGAAGCTTCCAATCGCTCCGCATGAACGCACTGTGCTCGAAAGCCACCCGCCGTCTCGTCGTGCCCGTCCTCCTTGGCGTTCTAGCGATGCTCCTGCTCTGGGCCGCCTCGGCTCGGGCGGCACCCGCGCTGTATGGCGGACTGGGGACCGTCGGCGAACTGCACCCGATCGGAGAATTCCTGGGCGAACCCGACGGGAACGGCGTGTTCACGACAGGTGAGCACGCGTTCGCGGTCGACAGCCAGGACGGCAGCTTCTACGTGGGCGACGCCTTCGAAAACGAAAAGGAAGAAACCTTTATCCGGGTGCAGAAGTTCGAAGCAAATGGGAAATTCGTGGCGGAAGCGCGCATCGCGGGCGAACAATTCGAGGGCTTTGCGATCGACCCGGAAAAGCACAGCCTGTACCTGCTGCTCGTCGAAGAAGCCGCTGGTTTCCCGACGGCTCACGAACTTTGGAAGGTCGACACGAACACGCTCAAAACGGAAGCCCTGGCCAACGCCACCGACCTGCACGCGAAAACGAAGGTGAAGGGGCGCTCCTCGAACCAAAGGGAATCGCCGCCGACCTCACCACGCACGACGTGCTGATCCTCGGCCAGGAGGACTCGCCGGTCAGCGGAGAACCCGAACGGCTGGTAGCCGCGATACAGAGGGTGCACACAGGAGCCGCGCACCAGCTCGGGCCCCGCTACGTCGACAAGCGCAACTGCCTGGTGGGGAGTGCGCCGTCTGCCGAAGAACTGAAGGTGGCTGAAGAAACCGGAGAAGAACCGCCGTGCGAAGAAGGAGCGGAAGCGCCCCGCTCGCCGGCCGTGCTGCCGGGAGGAGCGGGCAAGGTGATCTCGCTGCGCGGAGGCGAAGAAGTGTGGGAAATGCCCTCGAGCGAACATGACGCGGAAGTGTTCGGGCCCGACCGAAAAACCGACCGAATACGAATCGTCTCCGGCGCGCGTGCTCAAGTCGTCGGGCAACGGCCGCCAGCACATCCTCAGAGAAGTCCCGATCGCCGAAACCGGTGGCGAGCTTGCCACCGCGCAGGTGGCGGGACAGACGCGCATCTACGTCGACGATGAAGTCGAAGTCGCGGCGAAAATCGGTCACGCCGGGGCGGTGCTGATCCTCGCCTACGGCGAAGGCAAATCAGGTCACGGCGAAGCGCACGTGGTCGGATGGACCGGGGGCTTGACCGAATCGGAAGAGCTGGCCAACCCCAACTGGCGTCGTGCCGATCGCCGAACCGCCGCTGATCGGCGTCGCCGGCGACGGCAGCGCGCTCCTGTTCATCACCGGCACCGGTACGCCGGAAATCGCCCGTGTAATGCGCTTCGGGCCCAGCTCGGCGGGGTCAGAAGCTGCGCAGTGCGGGCACGCCAGCGCCACTCCGCCCAGGGTGGAATCGGGCTCCTCCAAAGAACTGACGCGTGTCAACCTCGGTGAAGAAGTGACGCTTGCCACGGAAGTGATCGGGGCAAACTCGGAGAGCGTCGAATGGAAGCTCAAGAACGCCACTAGCGGCAAGGAAGAAACGGCGTCGTCGAGCGAATACGAATTCCAAATGCCCACGCTGAAACACACCTTCGCCGAAACCGGCGTCTATGAAATCACCGACAAGATCGTGCCCGATGACTTCGGCCCGGCGATCGAAGGGCACTCGAAGCTGGTCGTCGGAGAACCGCCGATCGAACTGGGAGCGATCCACGTGCGCGCCGTCACGGCCGGCCAGGCGGAGATGCTCTCGGCGACCGTCACCGACCCGCGCGAAGAACCGGCGAGCCTGTCATACGTCTGGCAGTACGGCGACGGCGCCAAATCCGAAGGCAAAGTCGAAGCCAAAGGCCCGACCGAACTGAAGGCCGAACACACGTACGCCAACGCTGGGAGCTACACGGCCACGCTCACGGTCACCGACGCCAAAGGATCGGCCAAAGCGACGCAGACGGTTACCGTGAGCTCGGCCGGCGGTGGCGGCAGCAACAACAACAACAACGGAAGCACCAACAGTGGTGGTTCTGGCGGCAGCACCGGCGGCAGCACCGGCAGTTCTAACTCTGGCCCCGGCACAGGAGTGCAGGGCTTCCAGGCGGGCCCTCCCGCAGCCATGCTTGCGAGCACCTCTCTCGGGGTGAGCAGCAACGGCACGTTCGACGTCAAGGTGACGTGTCCCGCGAACGCGACGAGCTGCGCCGGAACGATCACGCTGCGCACGCTCACGGCGGTCAGCGCGGGCGCGCACAAGCGCAAGGCGGTGCTCACGTTGGCAAGCGCGTCGTTCAGCCTGGCGGGCGGACAGGCGAAGGTCGTGGCCCTGCACCTGTCGGCGGCGGCACGCGCGCTGCTGGCGCGCGCGCACGTGCTGCGTGCGAAGACGACGCTGCTCGCCCACGACAGCGCGGGCACGACGCACACGACGCAGGTCGTGGTGACCCTGCGCCCGGTCAAGGCCGGCAAGCGCCACAAGCACTGAGCCGAGGGGCGCGGCGCTCGCCGTTGCCCGATCCAGCGCGCGGCGGCATGGGTTCACCGTCCTTCGCGCGGCCGCAGGCGGCCTGGACACAGAAGCTGGAAGGCACGCCTTTCACGACAGGCTCGGTGAATAGGCGCCGGACGTGAAGAATGCGTGAAACCGGCTCCCACATCATGTAACCAGATCGTGAACGAGCCCCTGCGGGCACAGGATCGTAACCGGCGCCAGGTCTGGACCTGCGAGCGTGTGCCACACGGGGGCTCGCCCTCGTGCGTGCGGACAGGACTTTCGCACGACAATGGATACCCAACAGGAGGTAGTCACATAATGATGTCTTTCTCCGGACGCCGCGTGATTCTGGCGTGCATTCTCGCGGTGGCCTCGCTGGTCGCTGTGGTTGCGCCGGGAAGCGCGAGTGCGGCATCGGACCTGAACAAACAGTGTGAAGGTACGAACATCAAAGGCCATGGCTCGTCGTTTCAGGCGCCGATCCTGGTGAAATGGGCCGTCGACTTCAACAAGGTTGGAGGCGTAGGCAACAAAAACGCCAAGGCGTGTGGCGGGTCGCAGGGCTCCAAAGGCGAACCGAAAGTCGAATACCTGCACGAAGGCGCGAACTCGGGAAGCGGCGCATGTCTCCACGGCATGGGCGCGGAATCGAAAGAAGCCGTGAAATTCGCCGAATTCCCGTACTGCGGCACGGACGAAGCGCCCAACCCGCAGCAGAAAAAAGAAATCGAAGAACACAAATCCTTGGTGGAAGGCAGCGAACCCGAAGCGCTGGAGACGATTCCGGTGGTGCAGGGCGCGGTTGCCGTGATCGTACACCTGCCCAACGGCTGCCTGGCGTCGAGCGAAGTGAAGGTCGGCACGGAAATCAAGAAACTTGGTCGTCTCGTGCTCGACAACAAGACGGTCGAGGGTGTCTACAAAGGCTCGATCAAAACCTGGAACGAACTGCTCGCAAACCAGGAAAAAGAAGGCACGAGCGCGAACAAAGGCGCTGGTAAAGACAAAATCACCTGTGAAAACGAAGAAGAAAAGAACAAAACGATCACTCCGGTCGTCCGTCTCGACCACTCCGGCACGACGCACATCTTCAAGTCGTACCTGGAGCAGGTGGACCCGACGGAAGAAATCGAGATGGAAACCTACCCCGAAGAAATCGGTGGTAAGAAGACCGGTTGTGGTGCGGAACTGAAAGAAGCTCCGGAGAAATGGAGCGAAGTCGCAGAAGCCTGCCAGAACCAGCGCTGGCCGACCGCGGCGCACATCGTGCGCGGCACGGAATCCGGTAACCCCGGTGTCGTCAAGCGCGTCAACGAAGTGGCGAGCAGCATCGGCTACGCCGACCTCGCGGTGGCACGGGAATTCAAATTCTTCTCGTCTAAAAGCGAAGGCGGCGGTGAAAACACGCCGGGCGAACAGCAGCCGAAATTCTGGGCTGAGGTTCAGAACAGCAAAGTGGTGGAAACCAAAGGCTTCGCCGACCCGTCGACCGACGGCGACACCGAAGCTCTGGCCAACTCTCACTGCAAGGTCACGAAATACAGTGAAGTCGCGGGTAAAAAATTCCCGCCGCCGAGCACGCGTGCCCCGTGGAACGAGGCGAAGGCAGAACTCGTGGAGAAAGAATACAACATCTGCGGCCTGACCTACGACCTCTCGCTGCGCCAGTATGGTTTCTTCCCCGGTCTGGAAGAAGCGACGCTGGGCAAAGGCGAGGCGACGACCGTCCACGACTTCCTGCTGTGGGCGCTGAACACCAAAACCAACGGTGGCGGTGCGCTGGTGAAAGAAAGCGACTACGAAAAACTGCCTTCGAACATCATCGAGGAGGCAGAAGACGGTGTCGAAGAACTCGGCTGGAAGTTGCCGGGCAAAGAAGACGCCAAAGAAAAAACCTGATCCGTTCGACCATCGTGCGGGCGCCTGGATTGGCGCCCGCACGAGTGTGGCAATAGGTCAGGGACTAAATAGGTCAAGGATGCAGCAGACAAGTACATGATGCACACCAAGGCGGCCGCTCCAGGGATGGGGCGGCCGCTTCCGTTGCGGCGGGTGCGTGGCGCGTCGCCAACAACAGCTACTCCAACCCGACGCGGGCTGCACCGGCGATGGTGCGGCCGCGTGCCGTGCTTGCGCAGTCGTGGTCAGGGCCAGCGGATCTGCGCCGCGACATCGCTCGCGCCGAGCTCGATTAGCCCGCTGCGCTCGACCGCGCGGTACTCGCCATCCTGCAGCGCCAGCCCATGAAGGGTGCGCTGCGCAGGATCGACGATCAGCACCTCGTCAACATGGTGAGAGGCGTAGAAGGGGAGCTTCTGCCAGCTCTCATCGCCTTGGGAGGCGATCTCCACGACCATCGCTGCAGTGGGCTGCCAGGTTCCACGGGCGCCTGGGCGGTGCAGCCCGCCGTCCGGCACGCGGTAGTCGTCCTCGGAGTGTCCGAGGTTGAACTCGTGCATGGCCGGCACGAGCCCAGCCGCGTGGGCGGGAGCGTCGAGCAGGACCGCCAGCTGCTGGGCGATCTGGGCGTGCTCCAAGTTGGGCTCCGGGATCATGTGCAGGACACCTTCCCAGACCTCGTCGAGTCGGTTCAGTCCCGACCCACGGCGACGCTCCAGAAGCGTGCGTATCTCGTGCGGCAGCGGATCGAGAACAAGCGCGGGGATGAGCAAGAGGGTAGCGATCCGCGGTTCGGCCGCTGCGAGCGGCCGCACGGCACGCCGCAAGGACGAAGACCACCAATGTCAGCCAGGCGAGTGGAAGGGCTACGATCAGCATGTCATGTCTCGGATTCGGGTATGTGGCAGTACCCCAGTCTATGGGAGCACGTGCCCTCGTCCAACGTCTGTTTCCGACAAGCCCAACTGTCGTCGAAAGCCATGACGCCATGGCAGACATCGCCCCCGAACTGCGTTGCGGCGCGTGCGAGGACCCCCATGCGGGTCCCTTGGCGCGCTACTCGACCAGCTCGACGGGCGCGCTGACGTCGGCGGAGGCGATGTCCATGTCCAGGCCCGCGATGCCCGCCAGCTCGCCCGAGGAGCTCTGCCACGGGCGTCGCAGCACCAGCCACGCGCTGGCGCATGCCAGCAGCGTGGCGCACAGGATCCAGCCGAGTTCGGTCGTCCCCACCCCCGACGTACTTCAGCCCCGAGGCGAAGATCACGAAGGTGATCACCGGGCGGATGTAGCGGTCGGGCGCGCTCGAGGAAAGCAGCGAGCCGATCAGCACGGCGGGCACCGAGCCGATGATCAGCGACACGGTCACCGCGAATTCGACGTGCCCGAAGGCGATCGCCCCGAGCGCCGCCGCCAGCGTCAGCGGGACCGCCTGGGAGAGATCGGTGCCGACGAGCTGGTTGGCGCCGAGCCGCGGATAGAGGAAGAGCAGCAGGATGATCATCAGCGAGCCCGAGCCGACCGACGTCATCCCGACGATCAGGCCCGCCGATCATCCCGATCAACAGAGTGGGCAGCGGCCGGGCGACGATGTCGTGGATGTGCGCCCGTGCGGGCTGCGCCGTCGCGGCGGTCCAGGTAGTAGCGCACGACCATCGCAGACGCGCCGAGCAGGAGTGCGGCGCCCAGCACCTTCTCGATGTTCGTCTGCGCTGATTTCGCATGACCCAACACGTGCAGCAGATAGGCGCCCGAGGAAGGCCATCGGCACCGAGCCGAGCACCATCCAACCCACGAGAGGCCGGTTGCACCGTGCCCCTGCGCAGATGCACCGCAGCGCCGACGGGGCGCATCACGACGGCCGCGACCAGGTCGCTGGATATGGCCGCGGAGGGCTTGACACTGAACAGCAGGATCAGCATCGGCGTCATCAGCGCGCCGCCGCCCGCGCCGGTCATGCCGACGAGGACTCCCACGACCGCGCTGCCCAGGACGATGTATGGATCGACGTGCATGTCGCTGTGCGGAAACCTCGCTCTCCATGCCTGCTGGAGAGGGCATGGTAGCGGATTTCCTCACGTTGTGGGTGCGTTTGGTCGAAGCGATGGGCGAAGCCGTTTTTATGCCGGGGGCTTGTTTTAGGTTGCGATGGTGTTTATGATGGCCGCGCTTGATCGAGATCACCGAATCTCGACATTTGTTGGGGTTGCAGGGCTCACCATAGGGGACGATCTGAGGAGCCTTGGTGACGAGCAAGGAGGCGCATAGGGGTATGAGCGTGGAGGCCGGTAGCACTACGACGGAGGCGGGAGCAGGGTGGGAGGGTTCGATCACCACCGGCTCGCGCGGTTTCAGGGGCCTGGCCGGGCGCCGGCGCCTGGCCTCCCAGATAACCGAGGCCCGCGGGCCGGCCGCGAGCCTGCGCAGGGACGGCCTCTTTCGCCGCTTCCTGCTCGTCGCCGACGTTGTCGCGATCGTCGGCGCGTTCATCCTGACGCTCGAGCTTTCGCGACGCTCCCAGCAGTTGACATGGGTGTTCGTCGCGAGCGTGCCGATCTTGATCGTGGGCGCCAAGCTGACCGGCCTGTACGACCGCGACGAGACGCTCCTGCGCAAGACCACACTCGATGAGGCCCCCAAGCTGTTCCAGCTGGCCACGCTGTGCGCGCTGGTCTCCTGGCTGACGGGCGGGCTGATCGTGTCGAGCAACCTCGATCGCCACGAGGCCCTGTTCCTGTGGCTCGCGCTGGCCGGCCTGCTCGTGCTGGCGCGGTCGATCGCGCGCTGGCTCGCGCTGCGCGTCGCCCCGACTGAGCGCTGTCTGTTCATCGGCGACGAGCAGTCGGCCGGCACGATCTGCGCCAAGCTCAGCGGCCACGGGGGGGTCAACGCGAAGGTCGTCGCCCACCTGGACCTCGACAAGGTCGCGCCCTGGTCGACCGACACCTTCTCCGAACCGCGCCTGGCCGAGATCCGCGACCTGGCCCGCTCGCTGGACGTGCACCGCGCGATCATTGCGCCGCGCAGCGCCGACGCGGGCGAGATGCTCAACCTCGTGCGCACGCTCAAGGCGGTCGGCGTGCGGGTCAGCCTGGTGCCGCGCCTGCTGGAGGTGGTCGGCTCGTCGGTCGAGTTCGACGACCTGCACGGGGTGACCGTGATGGGTGTCCGCCGCTTTGACCTGACGCGCTCGTCGGCAGGCGTCAAGCGGGTGTTCGACATGACAGGAGCCCTGCTCGGCCTGCTGGCGATCTCGCCGATCATGCTCGTGATCGCGCTGGCCATCAAGCTCGACAGCCGCGGCCCGGTGTTCTTCCGCCAGCTGCGCGTGGGGCGCCACGGCCAGCGCTTCTACATGCTCAAGTTCCGCACGATGGTCAAGGATGCGGACGCGATGAAGGATTCGCTGCGCCACGCGCAACGAGGCCCAGGAGGGGCTGTTCAAGATCGCGCAGGACCCGCGCGTGACCCGCGTGGGCCGGCTCCTGCGCCGCAGCGCCCTGGACGAGCTGCCCCAGCTGTGGAACATCGTCGCGCGGCGAGATGAGCCTCGTCGGCCCGCGCCCGCTGGTCGTCGACGAGGATCAGCGCGTGGAGGGGTGGCACCGCCGCCGCCTGGAGTTGATGCCGGGCATGACCGGCCCCTGGCAGATTCTCGGCCCCTCGCGCGTGCCGTTGCGCGAGATGGTCGCGATCGACTACCTGTATGTGGCCAACTGGTCGCTGTGGGAGGACGTCAAGATCCTGCTGCGGACCGTGCCCCACGTCCTCGGACGTCGCGGCCTCTGAGCGGGCGCTGGCGCGGACGGGTCGGGCGGGTCGCGATGCGGCGCGGCCGCGGCGCGATGACGAGTTCGTGTGGCGCTAGCGCCTCGTCGGGCAGCTCCGCGACGCTCGCGACATTTGCGTCGCCGCCCGTGCTGCTGGTCTGTATCACATCTGCGTCGCCCCGCGCGGCCATCACGCACACGGCCAGCACCATCATGGCGATCGCAAGCCAGGCTGCTGGTATCAGGATGAAGAGCACTTGAGCCGGTTCCCTCAGATCGGTCGCGTCACCCTCTCCTTCGACATAAGGCTTCCCTCACTTGAGCCGTGCCTAACAGGACTCAACCGAACGTCTACACAGGCTGTGAGGCGGGCGCATGAAGCGCCTGCCTGAGCATGCGCTCGAGGGCGCCGCAGTCGCGCAGATCGCGGACGAGGTTGTGACCGCCGCGTCCGAATCGATAGAACCGCACGCCCTCGAGTCCACTTATGCGCTCCGCGTGCAGACGGTCGCCGCGAACGGTCTCGTCGAAGTAGACGTTGTACCGGGTATCAGTGTGACGGGCTGGTGGAAGGGCGACTCGCAGGTCAAGCCAGCGCGCCTCCAGCGCGCTCTTCGCTGTGAGTGGCCGCAAGATGAAGTCCCATCGGTGGTCGTCCCACTGGGCCAAGACATCACAGTCCAAGACGGTCTGCGGCGCGAAGGAGAGAACCGTGTCGGCGCCTAGCAGCGTTCCGAAGACGAGTGCCGCATACCCGCCCGCCGAGTTGCCGGTCACGACCAGCCGGTCGAATTCGTGGTTCGCCAGCACCTCGCCCAGTGCCTGCGCCACGCCCGTCACCGACCTTCCGTGCCGGGGTATGCCCCGGTGGTACCAGGACTGATGTGGATCGCGCACGAACAGGCGTTTAACTGGGATCGCGCCGGTGACCGATCCGAACTCGAAGGATGGTTCGCCGCCAAAGCTTCCCAGCCCGCCGAAGGTCACCAGCAGCGTGCGCGAATCGCTGTCCATATCAAGGCTCAGCGAAGCGCCCGCACCACCAAGATACCTACTGTGCAGCCAGCGAAGCCGCCCCTGAAGCCGGCGCTTGACGACCCTCGCACGAGTCAATGACTTCATGAGCTCTCAGCGTTGCTAGAAATCAAGACCAGATCCCACGCGTGGGGACGCCAGCATACCAACCCTCCTGCCGTGCGATCGTTGACGGTCAGAGCGCGTCTGCGCGGCTGAGCGACTATTCTGCGGATGTGAGCGACGACACACACCAGCCCAGCTCCTCTTACCGTGCCGAGCGGAGCAACGGGCTCTCGCAGACGGCCCCGGATGCCGATCAGACGATTCTCGTGGCCGGCGGCGCCGGCTACATCGGCAGCGTTCTGGTGCCCAAGCTGCTCGACCGCGGTTACCGCGTTCGCGTCCTCGACCGTCTCTTCTTCGGCGAAGACGGCCTGGCGTGACGTGCGCGATCAGATCGAGCTCGTAGTCGGCGACGTGCGGGACGTGCCGGAGAGCGCGCTCGATGGAATCGACGGCGTGATCAACCTGTCCGGGCTGAGCAACGATCCGACCGCCGAGTTCAACCCTGAGGCGAACTGGCAGATGAACGCGATCGCCACCGAGACGCTCGGCCGCGCATGCCTGGAACGGGGCATCGAGCGCTACGTGTTCGCCTCCTCGTGCTCGCTGTACGACGGCATGCCCCCGGGCATGCACGCCGAGGACGCCGACATCCAGCCGCGTGCCGCGTACGCGACCTCCAAGCGCTACGGCGAGGAGAAGCTGCTCGAGCTGGCGGGCGAGGGCCTGTGCCCGGTGATCCTGCGCAACGGCACCGTCTACGGCTGGAGCCCGCGCATGCGGTTCGACCTCGTCGTCAACACGTTCGTCAAGGACGCGCTGCTGTCCGGGTCGCTGAAGCTGCACGGCGGCGGCTGGATGTGGCGCCCGCTGGTGGACATCCGCGACTGTGCCGACGCGATGATCGCCGCCTATGAGGCCCCAGCGGAGAAGGTGCGCGGGGAGATCTTCAACGTCGTGCACTCCAACTACCAGATCCGCGAGCTGGCGATGATCGTCGCCGGCTCGGTGCAGCTGCACCGGCCGCCCGTGCACCTCGAGGAGGTGCCCGGCGCCCAAGCTCATGCGCGACTACGAGTGCGCCAACGCCAAGCTCTCGACGACGCTCGGCTTCATCCCCCGGCGCTCGGTGCTCGAGGCCGTCAGCGACCTGCTCGCACGGATCGACGTCGACGATCTGGCCGACGCTCACCGACCCGCGCTGCTACAACATCCGCTGGCTCGAGCTGCTGTACGAGGTCAAGCCGCTGCTCGACGCCTTCTCCGAGGTGCTGTGAGGGCGCTTATCACGGGCGGCGGAGGCCAGCTCGCCCCCGATCTCGAGTGCCCTGCTCGGCGAGTCCGCGCGAGCCTATCAGCGCACGCCGAGCTCGACATCACCGACGCGGCGGCGCTCGACCGGGCATTTGAGGAGGTGCGGCCCGAGCTCGTGTTCAACTGCGCCGCCTTTCACAACGTCGACGTCTGCGAGCGCGAGCGCCGACACGTCGTGGGCGGTGAACGTGAGGGCCGTCAGAGAGCTTGCGCGCCGCGCAGCCCGCGGCTGGTTCACATCTCGACCAACTACGTCTTCGACGGCAGGCGTGATGAGCCCTACGCCGAGCACGACGCGCCCGTCGCCGCGCTCGATCTACGCGCTCACCAAGCTCGGCGGGCGAGTACGCGGCGCTGGCATACGCGCGACGACGCGCTCGTCGTCCGCAGCGCCGGCCTTTACGGACTGCACGGGAGCGCCAGCAAGGGCGGCAACTTCGTGCAGCGGATGATCGCCCGCGCGCGCGAGCAGGGTGCGCTGAGCGTGGTCGCCGACCAGCGCCTGCAGCCGACGTTCACCGCCGACCTCGCCGAGCGCGATCCTCGATGCGGTCCAGGCCGGCGCCAACGGCGTCTCTGCACCTCACGGCTGACGGGGCCTGCTCGTGGCACGAGTTCACCGCGGCGATCATGGAGCAGGCCGGCATCGACGTGCCCGTCGAGCCGACCACCACGACGATCCCGCCGGGTGGCGTGGACCGTCCGCTGAACGGCGTGCTCGCGCGTCCGCGCGCCGACTCGCTCGGGCTCGCACGCGCTGCGCCCCTGGCGAGAGGCGCTGGCCGACTACATGCGCCGGGCCGACCTGGCCGCCGCCTAGTCCGCCCACCAAGAGAATGGACCAGAGCGCATGAAACAGCTTCCAACGCGGCTCGACGGCCCGATTCTGATCGCTCCCAAGGTCCTCGGCGATGAGCGCGGCTTCTTCGTCGAGACCTACCGTCGCACGGTCTTCTCCGAGCTGGGGATCGCCGAGGAGATGGTGCAGGACAACCACTCGCGCTCCGCGCGCGGGATCGTGCGAGGCATGCACTTCCAGATTGGGCGCGGCGCTGCCAAGCTCGTGCGTGCAGCCCGCGGCGCGATCCATGACGTAGTGGTCGACTTGCGCGTGGGCTCGTCCACGTTCGGACAGTGGGAGGGCTTCGACCTCACCGAGGAGAACATGCATATCCTCTATTGCCCGATCGGTTTCGCGCACGGCTTCTGCGTGCTCAGCGAGGTCGCCGACGTGATGTACAAGCAGAGCAACTACTACGCCGACGAGACCGAGCGCGGCATCGCCTACAACGATCCCGACGTGGGGATAGCGTGGCCGTTGCCCACCAACGAGCTGATCCCGTCGCAACGCGACGCGACCGCTCCGCTGCTGCGCGACATCGCCGACGAGCTGCCGTTTCGCTACATCACATGAGCTTGCCGCGCATGCTCTACATCGCCACGGTGCACCATGCGTCCCCGCGTTGGATCGAGATCCAGACCGGACACATACGCAAGCACATAGACGTGCCCCACCAGATATGGACGTCACTGGAAAAAATCGACCCCTCCTACGGCGTCCATTTCGACAACGTGCTCGTGCAAAAAGGCATGCACGCGGCCAAGCTCAACGGCCTGGCAATGGAGATCTGCAACGTGGCCAACGACGACGACCTGCTGATGTTCTTCGACGGTGACGCGTTCCCGATCGCCGATCCCATGCCGCTGATCGAAGAGGACCTCGGCAAGGCCCCGCTGATGGCGGTGCGCAGGGCAGAGAACGGCGACGAGCCACAGCCTCACCCGTGCTTCTGTGTGACGACCGTGGGCACCTGGAATGCCCTCCCCGGCGACTGGACTGCCGGTTATACCTGGCCCGGCATACGCGGTCGGCCCACGTCTGACGTCGGCGGCAACCTGCTGCGCCGACTCGAGCTTTCCGGGACGCCCTGGGTGCAGGTGCTCCGCTCAAATCGCCGGGATCTCGACCCTCTGTACTTCGGGATCTACGGAGACGTCATCTATCACCACGGAGCCGGTCTGACCGGCGGACTGAGCCCCGCGCATCGTGCGAAATCGCCCGAGCTGCGACCACTCCCGTCCACGCCGGGCGTGCGTTCGGCGATACGCCTACTCAACGGACTGCGCTGGCGACGGTGGGAACGCGCGACCGAGCGGCGGATCGCCCGCCAGTCTCAGATGCTCTACGAGAAGATGCGGGCCGGCGACTCGTCATGGCTCGCCGAGCTCATGTGACGCGGCCGTCTACGAGTCCCTGCAAAGCCGCGGAGATCTGCTTGCACACGACCTCGGGCGCAAACAGTCGCTTCGCCTCCTCGTGCGCCGTCGCGCGTACCCCGGAGGGGTCGGCCCGCAGCCGTTGCACCATCGCGAGGATCGCGTCGGCCATCGCCGCGGCGCGTCGCCCGGCGCGACCTCCGCTGACGACCGAGCGTGCCACGCCCTCGATCGCGCCGACCTCGCTCGTGGCCACGACAGGCAGCCCGCTCGCAAGAGCCTCGGCGACGGTCAGCGCGAACGGCTCGTAGCGGCTGGGCGCCAGCAGCACGTCGCTGGCGCGCGAGCTCGCGCCGGAACCTCGGCGGGATCTACGGAGCCGACGTATTCGGCGTTCTCGGCGCGGCAGGTCGTCGAGCAGCTGGTGTAGTCCGACCACAGGCTCGGCCCGCCCACCACGCGGATCGCGATCGCCGCGCCGCGCTCGTGCAGCAGCCTGCGCGACCGCCACCACGTCTCGATGCCCTTGCGCGCCGCCACCGGCCGAGCACGAGCACCACGGCGCGGTTGCGCCGGGCGGCCGCTCGCAAGGCGTCGAAGCGCTCCAGGCGCACCGGGTTCGGGACCACCACCGTGTCCGCGCGCGGAAAGCCGTAGTCGCGCACGAGGTGGTCGCGGAACACGCTGCTGATGCACACCAGCAGGCGCGCGCGCCGGATCGCGCACTGCGCTGCACGAGCGTGCGCGCGCGCATGATCGCGGCGACCGCGGCGAACCGTGGTGCGTCGGCTGGCAGCGGAGGCTCAGCCGCCGCTCGGCGATCAGCGATCGCAGCTCGCCCGCGCTGTGGGTCTCGGGATGGATCACCAGCGGCACCGTCGTGCGTCAGCGCCCGGCGGCACCGCCAAGCTCTCGATGCTCGAGAACTGGTAGATGACGTCGTAGGGGTCGGCGCGGTGGCGGCGCACGATCTCGCGGCGCAGGCGCACCGAGGCGATGCCGCGCGCGACATGCCGCTGGCGAACGCCGCGATCCGCGTGCGGCTGTACCAGCGGTCCCACCGCCAGCCGCTCGTGCCCCACACGAACGTGAGGTTGGCCTCGCCGGCCAGCGCGCGCCGGCAGCGGCTGGCCGGCGGAGGGAAAGAAGCAGTCGATCCGGTGGCCCGAGCGCGGCGAGGCCGTGCAGCAGCTCGGTGCGCCACCCCAGGCACGCCGCCGTCCGTCGCCCGGGCGCCGGGCCGAGCCACGCGATGTGCAGGGCTCTGGCGGGCATCGCGCGCCACCCTATAGGACACCTGCGGGTGCTCGGCCGCTGCCTGCGCAGCGCGGCCTGCACCCGCGCGGCTCCAGCAGGCGCGCTGGAAGGCTGCCACCGAGAAGCGCTCGGCGTTGGCGACCGCGCGCGCGGGGTCGAAGTCGAGCTGCGTCGATGCTCGCCGATCGCGGCTGCGAACGAGTCCACGTCGTCCAGCGCCACGCAGCCGGCCGGTCTCGCCGTCGAGCACCGTCTCGAGCGCTCCGCCGGCGGCCGCGGCGATCACGGGCCGCCCGGCGGCCTGCGCCTCGACCGCCGTGATGCCGAACTCCTCCATGCTCGGCACGACCACCGCGCGCGCGCCCGCGTACAGCTCGGCGAGCTCCTCGTCGCCGGCGCGCCCGAGGAACTCGGCCTCGGGGTAGGCCTCGCTGCAGCGCCGCGTGGTCCGGTCCCGAGCCGACCACGCTGGATCGGCGCGCGCGCGCGCCGGGCGGCCTCGAGCGCGACGTGCACGCGCTTGTGGCGCGACGAGCTCGGAGACGACCAGCAGCGAGTCGCCGGGCTCGCCCGGGCGAGAAGCGGTGCGTCTCCACGGGCGGGTGGATGATCGTGCGCGTCGCGCCCGTAGTAGCGCTTGATCCGCTCGCGGCTGAGCTGCGAGTTGGCGATGTAGGCGTCCACGCGCCGGCTGGCCGCGAGGTCCCAGCGGCGGATCCGGCGCAGCTGGGCGCGCAGCAGCGGCCGCAGCAGCGCGCGGCGTCTCGGCGAGCGCTCGCTCCTGCTCATACCAGGCGTAGCGAAACGGCGTGTAGCAGTAGCACACGTGCACGGCGCCCGCGGGGACGCGCACGCCGTGGGCGAACGCGCTGCTGCTGCTGAGCACGCACCTCGCACGCGCGGCAGCGCAGGCGCTCGACCGCCCAGCGGATAGAGCGGCAGCAGGCGCCGGAAGCTGCGCTGGCCGACGCCCAGGCGCTGCAGCGGCGAGGTGGTGATCGAGCGCCCGGCGAAGCGCCCGCCGGTGCCCTGCTCGTCGTAGAGCAGGGTGAAGATCGGCGCCTGCGCGTAGAGCTCGGCGATCGCCGCGAACGTGCGCTCGGCGCCGCGCATCACCAGCAGGTAGTCGTGGGCGAGCGCGCGCTCGACTGCGGCGCCGGTGCCTGGTGTGGAGCTCGAGGTGCGTGCACGCAGGATGCCGCGCGGCCGAACCGGGCCCGCTGCCGGACGGTCCGCCGACGACAGGCGCAGTCCTTGGTATGTTTCGCCCGATGCCGGACACGCTGCTGCGGGCTCTTCGGCTGGAGCCCGCTGCTCATCCACGGCGATCCGTGCGTGCTGGATCGGTGGCTGTGGCTGCGCCGCCACCTGCGCAAGGGGCCGCGCGAGGACGTTCGACGCCGGCTGCGGCAACGGCGCGCTTCAGCATCTACGCGGCGCGCGCCGGCAACGAGGTGCTGGCCGCCTCCTTCTCCGAGCGCGAGCAGGAGGACGCGCGTCGCCGCGCGCGAGCTCGTGCGGGCGCGGGCATCGACTTTCGCATGCTCGACCTGCGCGAGCTCGACCGAGCACAGCGAGTCGCTGGGCGACGTTCGACCAGATCATCTGCTTTGAGACGATCGAGCACGTGAGCGACGACGAGGGCCTCGTGCGGCTCGCTCGCGGCGATGCTCGAGCCCGGGGGGCAGCTGCTGCTGACGACGCCGTTCGACGCGCACCATCCGCTCTACACCGAGGATCCTCACCCGAGCGGCGTCGAGGACGGCTCTGCACGTGCGCTTCGGCTACTCCGCAGCAGCGCCTGCGCGAGATCGCCGAGGCGGCGGGCCTGCGAGGTGACAGACGAGGGCTTCGTCAGCGGCGTCGTCTCCCAGAAGCTGACCGACCTGATGCGCCGGCTGACGCGAGCGGCTCGGGCGCCCGGCCGCGTGGGCGATCGTGCTGCCGCTGCGCGCGCTGGTGATCCTCGACGCGCCGCTGACCCGGATGCTGGGCTACCCGCACCTGAGCGTGGCGCTGTGCGCGGTCAAGCGACCGCTAGGGACGAGCTACGACGTGCGCATCATCATCACGGTGCCCTGGGGGGAGCGCCTCGGCGGCGCCGAGGCGATGCTGCAGGGCGTGCTCGACGGGGCCGTCGAGGCCGGGCACGAGCTCGAGCTCGTCTTCTTCCAGCCCGGGCCGTGGCCGGAGGAGCTGCAGGCGGCGGGCTTTCGCGTCGAGGTGATCGACGCCGGGCGCCTGCGCGAGCTTCATCGCTGGCTCGCGACGGTCAGCGCGCCTGGCGCGCATGCTGCGCGCGCGCCAGCCCGACCTGATCCTCAACTGGGCGGCGAAAACGCAGCTGTACGGCGCGCCGGCCGCGATGCTCGCCGGGATGACCGACCGCGTGGTGTGGTGGCAGCAGGCGATTCCCGATGCCGGACTGGCTCGACGGCTGCCGGCGACGCTGCTGCCGGCCGCCGCGATCGGCTGCTACTCGCGCGCTGCCGCGCAGGCGCAGGCGCGGCTGTTCCCGAAGCGTCCGACGTTCGTCGTGGCGCGCCGGCTCGCCGCTGCCCGCGGGCGGCCGCGAGCGAGCCGCCGCTGTCGAGCTGCCCGGCGACGTGCCGATCGTGGGCCTGGTCGGGCGCCTGCAGCCGTGGAAGGGGCAGGACCGGCTGCTGCGCGCCCAGGCGATCCTGCGCGACCGCGGGCACGCGCATGCACCCGGTGATCGTCGGGCGGCGACTCCTACGGGCTCTCGCCCGAGTACGCGGCCTCGCTGCCGCCGCTGATCGAGCGAGCTAGGCCTCGCCGGCGCGGTGACGATGACCGGCGAGGTTCCCGACGCCGGCCCCTACATCGAGCAGATGGACGTGCTCGTCAACGCGTCAGATCCCGAGCCCTTCGGGATCGTGATCCTGGAGGGCATGGCCAGGGGGGTTGCGGTCGTGGCCGTCAACTCGGGCGGCCCGGGCGACTTCGTGAGGACGGCCAGACGGGCGTGCTCGCCCGCTCGGGCGCAGCCCGACGCGCTCGCCGACGCGCTTGAGCCGCTGCTGCGCTCACCCGAGCTGCGCGAGCGCCTGGGGCGGGCCGGCCGCGAGAGCTACCTGGAGGAATTCACCGACCGCCGCGATGTGCGCCCGCTTCTTCGCCGAGCTCGAAAAGGTTCTCGCGGCTCGCCCCGGCTCGCGCGGTTAGCCACCCACGCCCGCGGCTCAGCCGCCGCGGCCCCCGCCCGCCTCGCTGCCGGCGCCCAGCAGCGCGCGGCGCAGGATCCGCTTGAGCGCGCCCGCGTCGCGCAGCGCGCTGACGAGGTAGTGCTCGCCTGTGCCGAAGCGGTATAGGCGCAGCCCCTCCAGTCCGAGCAGGCGCTCGGCGTGCAGGCGGTCGGTGCTCAGCGACTCGGCAAAGAACACGAGGTATCGGGTGTTCACGTCGTGCGTGCGCCTGGCCTGCTCGAGCGTCGGGTGCAGGTCAACCCAGCGCCGGTCGAACGCGTGGTGGTCGACCAGCGGCTGCAGGTAGTCGTCCCAGCGGTGGTCGCCCATGCCCGCCAGGACGCTCATGTCCAGGGTCGTCTGCGGCGCGAAGCTGAGCACCGTATCGGCGCCCAGCAGCGTGCCGAACAACAGCGCCGCATAGCCTCCCGCGGAATTGCCCGTGACCACAAGGCGCTGCACCTCGTTGGCGCTGATCAGCTCCCGCAGGGTCTGCGTGACGCTCGCCAGCGTGGTGCCGTGGCCGGGCAGGCCGCGGTGATACCACGCCTGGCGCAGGTCGCGCACGAACAGGCGTTTCACCGGAATGTCACTCGCCTGCCCGAAGAACTCGAACGGCGTTATCCCGACTTCCTGGTTCATGCCGCCGAAGGCGATCAGCAGCGTGCGCGAGTCGTCGTCCATGTCCGCGCTCAGCGGCTGCTCGTCGGCGAACGCGGGGTCATCGCCACGCTCGACCAACGAGCGCAGGTAGCGCCGGCGCTCGCGCTGAATCCCGATGTACCTGACGCGCCGGCGCAGCGCCCTGATCACCGAGGCGCGCTCCCGGGCACGCGCACTCGGCCTCGCAGGCTCATCCAGCCGCGCCGTTTGAGCCGTTGCCTAGTGCGCGCCGGATCGGCGCTCGCCAGCAGCGCCGGCGGGTCCCACAGTTTCCTGCTGTATGCCTGCGCTGGAGCGCACAGGATCGGGCCGCCCAACCCCTGGCGCACGCTCAGCACCGTGTAACCGTGGCCTTCCAGCAGGCGCGTCACGGGCGTGGGCGGCAGTTCGTGCTCCTCGAAGAGGATGTCGCGCACCAGGTGCTGGGAGAGCAGCGCCTCGGCGCCTTCCAGCGCGGCCAGCTCGTGCATCTCGACGTCCAGCTTGAGCACGCCGATCGGCTCGCTGAACTCGCTGTCCAGGCGCACCGTCTGCACCTGTGTGGCGTTTGCGCCGTCGGCATGCTCCAGCGAGGCGGTGCCCTTGTTGAGCGCGAACATGTCCGCGTCCACCGTCAAAGGCAGTGTGCCGGCAGTGGCCGACACGGCCGCCGGGCGAGCCTCGACGACCGTCACGCCTTCCTGCTCGCGCCACAGCGCCACGTTGCGTGCGAGGGTCTCGAAGATGAGGGGATGCGGCTCGAAGGAGATCACGCGCCCGCCCGGCCCCACCGCGCGCGCGAGCAGGCTTGACATCAGGCCGACGTTCGCGCCGGCGTCGATCGCCGTCTCGCCCGGGTCTGTCAGGCGTGCGAGCGTCTCGGCCACGGTCAGGTCATAGACGCCCGTGCGCGCCACCGCTTTGCCCAAAGGATCGGGCCAGCAGTACAGCTGCGCGCCCCAGGCGGTGCGCACCAGGCGCAGCCCTTCGCCCGGCTGTTCGGGGGTGCGCAGGCGCTGCGCCAGCTGGGAGGGCCTGTACCAGTAGTAGGGCCGGTTGACAAACCGGTACGCGCGCTGGATTGCCGACGGTGGACGCTGGGCGATTTCGCTCATGGCGGGTGCGGGCAACTGTAGAGGTTGCGGTCCTGCCGCGAGGTTCTATGCGTCCTCTGACAGACTGAGGACGCACATGCAAGGCGACAGCGAGATCGAGCAGCCCGCGGCAAGCGAGGTCACGATCGTCGCCAATGACATCGGCGGGGTACGCGGCGGCATGGAGCGCCAGCTGACAGACCTGATCGTCGGCCTGCGTGGGCTCGGACACGACGTCACGGTGATCGCACGCACATGTGAGCTGCCGGCTAGTTTGGGCTTGACATTTCACCGGGTGAGGGCGCCGGGACGCCCGTTCTTGATCGCCTATCCATGGTTCATCCTGGCCGGCTCGCTGGCCGTCCGCCGCTGGCGTCGGGGAGTGGTCCAGGTGACGGGAGCGATCGTGCTCAATCGCGTCGATGTGCTCGCCGTCCACTACTGCCACCAGGTCGGCCCGGTCAATCCCAGCCGCTCGACGCGCCTGTTTCGCGCGCAGGTGACGCTGGCAGGTCTGCTCAAGCGCCTGGGCGAGCGCATCTGCTCTCACACCAGCCGCGCCAGGGCCGTCGTGTGTGTGTCAGATGGCGTGGCAGCGGAGGTGCGCGAGCATTTCCCGGCGCTCGCAGAGCGTGTGTTGACGATCCACAACGGCGTCGACACGGACACCTTTGCCCCTGGGGTCAGGCCTGACGACGCGCGGGCGTTGCGCGACTCCTTGGATCTTCCCCCAGACGGGCTCGTGGTGGCGTTCGTGGGCAGCGAGTGGGAGCGCAAGGGCCTGGAGAGCTCCATCCGCGCCGTCGCACACAGCCCGCAGTGGACGCTGCTGGTCGCCGGGGGCGGCGAGCGGGCCCGCTATGACGAGCTCGCCGCGCAGTTGGGCGTGGAGCGGCGGCTGCGCTGGCTTGGACTCACATCCGACGTCCAGCTCGTCTACCAGGTCGCCGATGCCTTCGTGCTGCCCTCCAGCTATGAGACCTTCTCGCTGGTCACCTTCGAGGCGGCGGCCAGCGGCCTGCCGGTCCTGGCAACCCCGGTGAACGGCGTGCGCGAGCTGATCGAGGACGGGCACAACGGCTTTCTGATCACCCGCGATCCGCAGCTGATCGCCGCGCGCCTGGACCAACTCGCCGCAGATCCGCAGCTGCGAGGCCGTCTGGGCCGCGCGGCCCGCGAGTCGGCCCTTCGCTACTCCGGGCAGCGGATGGTGCGCGAGCACCACGAGCTCTACCAGCGCCTTGCCGGCCGCGCGCCCACAGCGCAACTCGCGTCGCGCTGACGGCGCCTGGACGCGGGGGGCGCCTGTCGCGTCAGCTTGGCTGCACGCGAGCGCGATCGTCCAGCAGGTCGCTCACAAACGCGCACATCCGCCGCTGCTGGGCGACCTTGTCGAACTGATCAGCCCGCGCGGCCGTTGCCGCCTCGCGTCGCTGTGCGATCTCCTCAGTGGTGAGCGTCTGCAGCAAGTGGGCCAGCGCACCGACGTACTCGGGGCTCCAGGGAGCCGTCCCGGGCAACCTCCAGAAGAAGCCCTCGTCGAGATCGTAGGCGACCGGGTTCTCGCCTGTGATGATCGGCAGTCCCGCGGCAAGGTACTCGCTGAGCTTGGTCGAGTAGCGAAACGAACCGACGCCGTCGACGCTCTGGGGCAGGCTGGCAACGTCAAAGGCCGCCAGGTATTGCGAAACCTCCTGCGCTGCCACGCGACCTGTAAGCAGCACCCGTCTGCCGAGATCCGCGCCGGCCGTCTGTTGCAGTCGCGCCAGCCCGGGGCCGTCGCCGACGATGCACACGACCACGTCGCGGCGCTGTATCTGGGCGACGGCGCCAACCAGCTCGGCGCCGTAGACATAGCCGACACGCGCTCTCCAGTTCAGCGACCCGACGAGGCCCACGACGAGCGCGTCGGGCGCTATGCCAAGGCGCGCCCTGACCGCCTCGCGGGCATCGGGGGCCGCGCGCTCGCGCGGCCAGCCGGGGGCCGTCATCGCGCGTGGGGCGCCAAACGTGAGGGCGCGGCCGACCAGGTAGGGCGTCCAGCCCACATAGCCGGCGCAGCGCCGGCACAGCAGGCGCTCGTACAGCCCGCCGAACAGGCCGGCCGCGCGCGAACGCAGCCCCAGGTAGGGCCCGACGGCATCGCCGCTGCTGACCACGAAGGGAATTCCCAACAGCGCCTCGATCGCCAGCAGCGCCAAGCCGCCGGCCATGCCCGTCCCCTCCATCACCACCAGGCCAGGGCGCCGCGCGCGCACCGTCTTGATCAGGCCGACGGCCGAGCGCAGCTTGTTGTCGTGGTCAAACGCGTAGGGTTCGGCGCCCAGCGGCTCGAGCAGGTAGCGCAGGCGCTCGAAGTCGAGATGTGCCTCGCCCTGCGTCGCAAAGCACAGGATCCGCCTGCTGTCCGAGTCCTGCACCCTTGCCCTCCGCATCTATGAGTTCATCTGCCGTGTGAGGAATGCTACCTGCCTGCCGTCGTCGTGAAACCCCTGAGAACGTTGACCACGGGCGGGTAACCGGGCGCACGCAGCATTGCGCCGACCAGCGTTTCGGTCGGTACCCTGTGGTGGGCGTACACCCCTAAGATGGCTGGTGCGCCGGCCATGGATAGGCCACCTGAGTCGATGAACGACACCACCACCGACGCGACCAGCATCATCGCCCCGCTCTGGAAGCGGAAGTGGCTGATCCTTGCCGTTGGCATCGTCGTGGCGGTTGGTACCTATGAGTACTACAAGGGTCAAACCGCCACATACTCGGCGACCACCCAGCTGTATCTGGGCGCCAGCGCAGAACAGCAGGCTGGCAGCAACTCCGGCGCCAAGTCCGTGGCGGGCCGGGCGCTGACCAACGACGTCGGCGTGATCAACTCGCCGATCATCGGTGAAGTGGTGCGCAAGCGCATGCGCGCGGAAGGCGACGTAGCCGCCGTGCGCGGCAAGGCCAAGGCGACGGCGAGCGCGACCAGCTCTTTCATCACGATCACCACTCAGGCGCGCACCTCCCGCGCCGCCGTGAGCCTTGCCAACGCCTACGCCGCAGTTTTCATCCGGCGAGACCGCGCCAACTACACGCGCGGCCTGCGCACGCAGATCGAAAACGCCACTGACCAGCTGCACAGGATCGAACTTCCGCCTCCACCCACCAAGGGCAAAGCGTCAAAAGGACTGAGCGCGTCGTCGACGATCGCGGCCGCCAACCTGGCCACGAAGATCAACGCGCTCGAATCCCAGCTGGCAAGCTATTCGGGCGTCCAGCAGGTGGGCAAAGCGCAGGCCGTTCCGGTGCTGACCTCGCCGAAAAAAAATGCGATCTTCGGCTTCGTGCTGGGGATCGTGCTTGCCTCGATCGCGGCCTACATGCTCAGTCGCTTCGACCGTCGCCTGCGCTCCCTCGGCGAGATCGAGGCGATCTTCCAGACGCAGATCCTGGCGGCGCTGCCCGCGGTCAAAAACCCGGTGGTGCGCCCCGACGGGCGCCGTGCGCCGGCCAAGGCGCTGCTCGAGCCGCTGCGCCGGTTGCACACGACGCTCGAGCTCGGCGACATGCTCCAGCGTCGCCCTGACAACGGCCCGCGCATGATCCTCTTCCTCAGTGCCGAGGCCGGCGACGGCAAGTCCGCGTTGGTCGCCAACCTCGCGCGCGTGCAGTCGGAGGCGGGTGCGAAGGTGGTTGTCGTCGAGGCCGACTTTCGCCGGCCGACCCAGGCCAGGCTGCTGGATGCCGGCGGGCAATATGGGCTTGCCGACGTGCTCGCCGGCAAGGTGGGCGTCGAGGAGGCGATGCAGTCGGTCAGTTCCCCCGCTCACCTGGGCATCGGCGCCGGCGCCCAGGAGGCGGTCGGCGGCGTCTCGACGGTGGTGGAGTCCGGCGGCATGGGCTCGGTATCGGTGTTGGTGGGCGGGGGAGCGGTCGCCAATCCGCCCGCCCTGCTGGCCGGGGCTGCCATGAGCACCCTCCTGCGCTCCGTCGCCGACGAGTTCGACTACGTCCTGATCGACGCGCCCCCGCTACTTGAAGTGAGCGACGCGATGCCGCTGCTGTCGGCTGTCGACGGCATCGTGATGGTGGCGCGCATCGGCCATACGCGCGATCTGGCGGCCAAGCGCCTGGCGCAACTGCTCGGGCGGACCGCGAGCGCGCCGCTGATCGGCGCGGTCGTCAACTGCGTGCCCCGCAAGGACATCGAAAGATACGGCTTCAGCTGGGCGCCGGCGGACTCCGGCGCCCGTCGCAAGCTCATCGGTCGATGAGCGCCTTCTCGGCACTGCTGCCCGGAATGGGCGAAAGCCACCCGTATGTGCTCAACCGGCGCATACGCGAGCTGATGTTGATCGGCGCCAGCGCCGCGATCCCTGTTGCTCTCGCACTGGCGATCAGCCTGGAGGTGTCAAAGCCCAACCTCCTGCTGGTGCTCGGCCTGATAGTGGGAGGGCTGGGCATAGTGGCCCTCGTCGGCAGCGACCGCTACCCGATGACGCTCACCTTCATCGTCCTCTATCTCGGGCTGCTCGAGGGGCCTGTGAAGCTCGGCAGCGGCGGGCACGAAGCGGCTTCGGTCATCCGCGACATCCTGATCTTCGCGGTGGTGCTGGGCGCGATGTTGCGGCTGCTGGTCAAACGGGAATCGATCACGCTGCCGCCGATGTCAGGCTGGGTGCTGGCGTACGGCGCGCTGGTGCTGGTCGAGGCCTTCAACCCGGCCACCCACGGGATCCTGAAGATCCTGGGCGGCTTTCGCCAACAGTTGGAGTGGCTTCCGTTCTTCTTCTTCGGCTATCTGGTGATGCGCTCGAAGGAGCGTTTTCGCAGGCTCTTTCTGATCCTTGGGGTGCTCGCGCTGGCCAACGGCGCGGTGAGCACGTATCAGAGCCGGCTGAGCCCCGGGCAGCTGGCCAGCTGGGGGCCCGGCTACCGTGAACTGGTGTTCGGGGCCAGCGGGATTTCGGCCCGCACCTTTGCCAGCGGAGGCGCCGCGCGCGTGCGTCCGCCGGCGCTCGGGACCGATGCCGGCTTCGGCGGGGCGGTTGGCCTGCTGGCACTGCCCGGAACGCTTGCCCTGCTGGCCACCGGGGGCCTGCGTCGACGATGGCCCGTGCTGTTGCTGTGCCTGGGGGCGCTCGCCGGCGTCGCCACCGGGCTGGGTCGCCTGCAGGTCGTCGGCGCGGTGATCGCACTGTTTGCCTTCACGGCTCTGGCATTCAGCTCCGCTGGCAGACAGATAACCCGACCGCTGGCCGCGCTGCTGGCCGTCCTCGTGCTGGCGCTGCCGCTCGGGGCCGTGCTGGTGTCCTACGTGGGCGGCTCGGCGTTCTCACGCTACACAGAACTCGCGCCCGACAAAGTGACCGAAGCCAAAGACACCAAGACCAACGAAGTGACGCACATCCCCAGCCAGATCGCGGCAGCGCCATTTGGGGTCGGGCTCGGGACCGTCGGCGCGTCGGCCGGCTTCGGCGGCGTGCAGAAGAACGTGCTCGAAGGCCACGGCGCCGGCGCGGAGTCCCAATACAAATTCGTCCTCGACGAACTGGGGCTGCCGGGCCTGCTGCTATGGGTCGGATTGTTGGTAACGATGCTCGTCCAGGCGCTGCCGAAGCTGCGACGCATCGTGGACTTCGAGCTGCGCATGCAGATCGCGGCGATCGTGTCGCCAATCATCGCAATGGCGGTGATGGGCTACTCGGGCCCGGTCATGTCAAGCGCGGCGCTCGGCCCGTTCTTCTGGTTTGCGGCCGGTGTCATCGCCTACTGGTTCGCCGGGCCGGGGCGCCAGATTGCCTTCGGCAGGGCCGCGCCTGGATCGGTGCGTCGTGAGCGTCAGCTTGCCTGACAGTCGCGCCTTCGCGCCGTTGTCGCCTGAGCCGGTGCGCGCAGCGGGTCGGGTGCCCGACTTCTTCATCGTCGGCCAGCCCAAGAGCGGCACGACGGCGCTGTCTGACATGTTGCGCGGCCAGCCCGGCGTATACATGCCCGCGAGCAAGGAGCCGTGGTTCTTTGCGACCGAGCTACTGGAGCGCACGCCGCCGCGACCAGAGGGAACCCCGCGGACCCTGAAGGAGTACCTGGCCTGGTTTGCGCAGGCTGCGCCCGAGCAGCGCATGGGCGAGGCGTCGCCCCTGTATCTGTGGTCGCGCACGGCCGCCGGGCGTATCGCCTCGGTGTGCCCCAGGGCGAAGATCGTCGCGATCCTGCGCGAGCCCGCCGCGCTGCTGCGGTCGCTGCATCTGCAATTCCTCGAGACTTACGTCGAGACGGAGAGCGACTTTGCCAAGGCGGTCGCCCTGGAGGGCGCCAGGCGCGAGGGTCGCCAGATCCCACGCCACACGTATTGGCCGCAGACGCTGATGTACTCAGAGCACGTGCGCTACGTCGAGCAGTTGCGCCGCTATGAGGGGGCCTTCTCGCCGGAGCAGATGCTGGTGCTCATATACGACGACTACAGAGCCGACAACGAGGGCACTGTACGCAGGGTGCTGCGCTTCCTGGAGGTGCAGGACACCGCGCCGATCGAGGTCCTGGAGGCGAATCCCTCGGTGGGCGTGCGCTCGCAGCGCCTGCACGAGCTCGTGCACGCCGTGTCGGTTGGGCGCGGCCCGATATCGCTCGCGTTGAAGGCGGCGATCAAGGCGCTCACGCCGACGAGTATGCGCCGCGGCGCCCTGCACGCCACGCAGCGCAACGTCGTCTACCGTCAGCCGCCGCCGCCCGACGAGACCTTCATGCTCGAGTTGCGCAGGCGCTTTAAGGGCGAGGTGGTGGCGCTCAGCGAGCACCTTGGTCGCGACCTGGTGACCCTGTGGGGCTATGACCACGTCGACTGAGCCCGCCGGGCAATGACCGCGTCCAGCGAGTCCGTGGCAGACGCGCAGCGCTCGCCGCTGCGAGCCCCCGACTTCTTCATTGTGGGGCACGCCAAGAGCGGCACCACGGCGCTGTATGAGATGCTGCGCCCGCACCCGCAGATCTTCATGCCGGACGCCAAGGAGCCGTGGTTCTTCGCCACCGACATGCGTCCTCGCTTTCAACCACGGCTGGCCGGGGCCGGACCGCAGACCTTGCAGGAGTACCTCTCCCTGTTCGCGGGGGCCACGCCCGAGCAGCGCGCCGGCGAGGCATCCTCGTCATATCTGTGGTCGCGCACCGCGGCCGCGCGCATCGCCGAGGTTCAGCCGGACGCCAAGATCATCGCGATCCTGCGCGAGCCCGCGAGCTTTCTGCGCTCGCTTCACCTGCAGCTGCTGCAAAGCCATGTGGAGTCGCAGAAGGACTTCCGCAAGGCGATGGCGCTGGAGGAGCAGCGGCGCAACGGCCGGCGCATCCCGCGTCGCTCCCACCGTCCGCAGCTGCTGCAGTACTCCGATCACGTGCGCTATGTCGAGCAGCTGCGCCGCTACGAGGAGCTGTTCGCCCCCGAGCAGATCCTTGTGCTGATCTATGACGACTTCAGGCGCGACAACGCAGGCACCCTGCGAACGGTGCTGCGCTTTCTGGAGGTGGACGAGTCGCGCCCGCTCGAGGTCCTCGACGTCAACCACTCCACGCTTATGCGCTCGCAGCAGCTCGACGGGCTCGTGCACGCCGTGACGGTCGGCAGGGGGCCGCTGTCGGGCGCGGCCAAGGCTGCCATCAAGGCGCTGTCACCCCAATCGACGCGGCAAGCCCTGATTCGCTTTGCCCGGCTGAAGATCGTCCATGGTGCGCCGCCGCCGCCCGACGAGAGCTTCCTGCTTGAGCTGCGCAGGCGCTTTAAGGGCGAGGTCGTGGCGCTGAGCGAGCATCTGGACCGCGACCTGGTGAGCCTGTGGGGCTATGACAGCCTCGAGTGAGCAGGTTGTGATATCCGGCCAGCCGCAGGTGCGCCTTCCGGACTTCTTCATAGTGGGGCACGCCAAGTGCGGCACCACGGCGCTGTATGAGACGCTGCGAGCCCACCCGCAGATCTTCATGCCGGCGGTCAAGGAGCCACAGTTCTTCGCACGCAATCCACACACGCCCGAGGGGAACGGGGGTGTGAAGAGCTTCGAGCAGACCGGCAGGCACGAGGAAACGCTCGAGCAGTACCTGTCTCTGTTCTCCGCGGCGGACGCGCGGGAGCTCGTCGGTGAGGCGTCAACCTTCTACCTTTGGTCGCATGCCGCTCCGGGGCGAATCGCGCAGATGCGACCGGACGCCAAGATCATCGCGATCCTGCGCGAGCCCTCGAGCTTCCTGTATTCGCTGCACCTGCAGATGCTGCAGAACCGCTCCGAGACCGAGAAGGACCTGCGCAGGGCGCTCGCGCTGGAGGACGCGCGACGCCGGGGCGAGCAGATTCCCCGCGACGCGCACTGGCCAGCGGCGCTCATGTACTCCGAGCGCGTCCGCTACGTGCAGCAGCTGCGCCGCTATCACTCGTCGTTCGCATCCGAGCAGGTGCTGGTGCTGATCTATGACGACTTCAAGCGCGACAACGAGCAGACCGTCAGGCGCGTGCTGCGCTTCCTGGGAGTGGACGCCACGGTTTCGTTGGACCCGGTGCGAGTCAACCCCACTGTGGCCGTGCGCTCGGACCGCCTGCGCAGCCTGGTGCGCGCCGTCCGGCTGGGCACTGGGCCCGTCTCGCGTGCGGTCAGGGGGGCGACGCTCGCTTTGACGAGCAGCCGCGTGCGCAGGAACGTGCTGCACCCGCTGCGACGGCGGGTCATCTACAGCGCCGCGCCACCGCCGGACGAGAGCTTGATGGCGGAGCTGCGCATGCGCTTCAAGGGCGAGGTGGTGGCGCTCAGCGAATACCTGGGTCGCGACCTCGTCGCGGAGTGGGGCTATGACGATGTCGACTGACCCGGCCGGCGCTTCCCCGGCCGGGTCGTCCCAGCGGATACCCGATTTCTTCGTCGCGGGTCACACCAAGTGCGGGACCACGGCGATGTACGCGATGCTCAGGCGACATCCGCAGATCTACATGCCCTCGCTGAAGGAGCCGCGCTGGTTTGCCAGCGACCTGCGCTTCCCGGGCCCGCCAGGGCCGGCCAACCGCCTGCCACAGAGCTATGAGGAGTACCTCGCACTGTTCGCGCAGGCGCCGCCCGACCGGCTCGTCGGTGAGGCATCGCCGATGTACCTGTGGTCGCGCGAGGCAGCCGCCAACATCGCCGCGGTGCAGCCGCGCGCGCGCGTAATCGCGATCCTGCGCGAGCCGGCGAGTTTCCTGCATTCCCTGCACAACCACTGGGTCCTGCACCACATCGAGGCCGAGCGCGACCTACGCACGGCGATCTCACTGGAGCCGGCGCGCCGCGAAGGCAGGCAGGTGCCACGACCCTCCTACTGGCCGCAGGCGCTGTTGTACTCAGACCAAGTGCGCTACGTCGAGCAGCTGCGCCGCTATGAGGCCGTGCTCGGGCGCGAGCAGATCCTCGTGCTGATCTATGACGACTACCGGCGCGACAACGACGCCACGGTCAGGCGCGTGCTGCGCTTCCTGGAGGTGGACGACCAGGCGCCGGTACACGTGATGGAGGCAAACACCACCAGCAAACGGCTGCGCGCGAGGCGCCTGGACGCGATGGGGCGCCTGCTGTACACGGGCAGGGGCCCGGTCGCGCGAGCCACGCGGACGGGGCTGAGGGCGCTGACGAGCGAGCGGGTGCGCACCGAAGTGCTGCCGCGCCTGCGTCGGCGCATGGTCTACGGCGAGGCGCGCGGGCTCGATGAGCGCCTTGCGTCTGAGTTGCGCAGGCGCTTCAAGGGCGAGGTGGTCGCGCTGAGCGAGCACCTGGACCGCGACCTGGTCGCGGAGTGGGGCTATGACCGGCTTGACTAGGAACCTCTTTCAGGGGTTCTATGCGGGTGGCTCGATGGCGCCGTTGGCGGCGAGCTCCCAGCGGACCTCGAAGCGATGCACCGCGGGGTCGGCCAGCATCTGCTTGGCGCCGCCGTTGAGCGCCGGGAACTGGGTGCGGTAGCTGCGCATCGCCGCGAGCTTGGCCGCTGCGGCGTCGTCGTCCAGTCGCTCGACGTGCGCGGAGCGCAGCGGCGGCATCTCCGCCACGCCGTCCAGGAACGACAGCCAGAATGCGTCGACGTTGCGATTCGCCTCGGGCTCGCTGGCGTCCACCCAATCCGGCCAGCCATGCGTGACGCAGTAGGGCAGGTCGACGTACAGGGTCACCGGCATGCCCGTGCGCGCGAGCATCAGACCGTAGCGGCGAACCAGCTTGTGGTCAGGGTGCCCGCCGATGCCCGCGGGCACGTACACGTGCGATGCGCTGGGCACCTGCGCGCACAGCGCGCGGTCGAGTTGCTCCAGCGGCGGGCCGGGTTGCGTGCGGTACTGGTTGTCGAGAAAGGGCAGGTTCACCGGCGTGCGCTGCGCGAGCGCGAGCGCAACCGCGTCCTCGGCCAGCCGCGCGCGGGTCTGCTCGGCCGAGTCGCTGGCTCCGGTGATCGCGTCCCACAGTGTCAGGCGCCCCGATGGCGGCGAGCCCGCAAAGACGTTTACGACATTGCACTCCTGCGCGCCTGTTAGCAGGCTCCAGCAGTCGAGGACCGCGTCGTCCCAGTGCGGTGAGAGCACCAGCGCGGGCGCATGCGGGTCGACTTGCAAGACGGTGTGAAAGCGGCTGTCGCGCAGCGCCACCCGGCGGGCCTGGATGCGGCGGCGCAGGGCGCGTTGAAGGCTGTTTGCGCGGGCCGGTGGCATCGCCGAAGAGCCCGACAGTATAGTCATAAGCATGCCTGTTCCCGACTTCTTCATCGTCGGTCACCACAAGAGTGGAACCACGGCGCTGTATGAGATGCTGCGCCGCCATCCGCAGATCTACATGCCCGATGTCAAGGAGCCGCGTTACTTCGCAGACGATTTGCGCTTTCAGTTCGAACCACAGCCGTCGAGTCACCTGCCAAAGACATATGAGGAATATCTGTCACTGTTCGCGGCGGCGACACCAGAGCAGCGTGTGGGGGAGGCGTCGCCGTCATACCTAAAGTCACACACCGCCGCGCAGGCGATCGCGAGTGTGCAACCGGCGGCGCGGATAATCGCGATCCTGCGCGAGCCCGCCAGCTTCGTGCGCTCACTGCAGCTGCAGCTGTTGCAGGAACACGTGGAGACCGAGACAGACCTGCGCCGGGCGGTTGCCAACGAGCAGATAGATCGCGCTGGGCGCCAGGTGCTGCGCTATTCAGATCATGTGCACTACGTCGAGCAGCTGCGCCGTTATCACCAGCAGTTCACACCCGAGCAGGTGCTGGTGCTCATCTATGACGATTTTCGCAATGACAACGAGGCGACCGTGCGCCGGGTCCTGCGCTTTCTGGACGTGGACGACCAGGCGCCGATTCACGTTATGGACGCCAACCCCACGGTGAGGGTGCGCTCGGTACGACTCGACGATGCCATGCGAAAGCTGTACAGCCGCTCGGGCCCGGCGAAGATGCTCAACACGACGGTCAAGGCGATCACGCCGCAGCGCACGCGACGTCGCCTGATCCGCACGATCCGCAGGCAGATCGTCTACGGCGAACCGCAGGCGCCACAGGAGAGCGCGATGATGGAGTTGCGCGCCCGCTACAAGCCGGAGGTGGTCGCGCTGAGCGAGTATCTCGATCGTGACCTAATTGGCCTCTGGGGCTATGACCGGGTTGGCTGAGCAGTCGCGCGCCGAGCCCGAGCAGGCGATAGGAAGCACAGGCTGGCGCATGCAGGCGCAGCGACGCCAGGAGGAGGTCCTGCCCGCCGGGCGCGTCGTGCTGACCTGTTCGGCCCAGCTCGGCGAGGGTGGTCTCGGGCGCCACGCGCAGGAGATCGCCGACGCCCTGGCGCGCCGTGGGAGCGGGCCGGTTTGCATCTGCGGCCCAGACCCCTCCAGGCCGCCCGTGCGCAGATGGCGCCGGCTGGCGCGGCGTGCGGTCAACGCGCCGCTGGCGCTGCCGCCGCTGCACCTGGCGGCGGCGCAGCGCGCGCTGCGCAAGAGCCGCCAGTTCGACGTCTACGCGGCGGGGGCGATGCCGGCGGCCGATCACCTGATCGCCTTCAACGGCACCGCGCTGGCGCAGATCCGCGCTGCACGACGCGCGCGGGGCATGTCCACCGCTCTCGTGTCTGCGACCTCGCATTTCCGGTTGCTGGCGCGCCAGCACGTGCTCGCCCACCGTCAGTATCCGCTGGAGGAATCCTGGGCGACGCGCCTGCTGGAGCGCAACCTCAGCGAGTACTCCGAGGTCGATCGCATCTACGTCTCCTCGGATTACACACATGATTCGTTCATCGCCGAGGGCGTCGGCGAGGAGTTGCTGACGCGTCTGGTGCTCACGCCGGACCCTCGCTTCCAGCCGGGTCGCAGCGACGCGGCCTCATCGACCTTCGACATCGTCTTCTGCGGGAGCCTGTCGGTGGTCAAGGGCGTTCCCCTGCTGATCGATGCGGTGCGGGCCCTGCCCTACGCGGACCTGCGGCTCGTCCTGGTGGGAGGCTGGAAATCGCGTGGTATGCGCCGCTTCGTGCAACGGGCATGCGCGCAGGACTCGCGCATCTGGGCAGGCCACGGAGACCCACTGCCGCGCCTGCGCGGCGCGCGGCTGTACGTGCACCCCACATACAACGACGGCTTCGGCTACGCCCCCGCGGAGGCCTTGGCGTGCGGCGTGCCGGTGATCGTCACCGAGGACACCGGCATGAAGGACCTGATCGAGCCGGGCCGCAACGGCGCGATCGTGGCGACCGGCGATGTGGGCGCGCTCACGCAGGCCATCGAGGCGGCCTATCGCGGCGAGCTGTGCAGCGGCTGAGCGTGACTGGCGGCGCGGTGCAGACCAGCGACGGGACACCGCTGCGCGTCGCCGTCGTGGGAGCTTCAGTGCGGCCCACGTGTGGCGTGCGCGATCACGCGACGCTGCTCATGCACGCGATGTCCCTCCAGAACGTCTCGCCGTCGCTGCACTGGCTGACCCGCGAGCAGTCCTCGTCGCCGTGGGCCGCTCGCGCGGAGTTCTCCGCCTGGACGCGTCGCCTCTCACGCGAGCTCGACGAGGATCCGCCCGATGCGGTGCTAATGCACTACTCGGTGTTCTCCTACTCGCACCGCGGCCTGCCCGTCTTCGTGCACCAGACGCTGCGGGCGCTGCACCCCGAGCGAATCCCACTGCTGGCGATGATGCACGAGCTTGTCTATCCCTGGCGCTACTCGGGATTGCGGGGGGATCTGTGGGCGCTGACCCAGCGAGCGCTGCTGATCGACGTGATGCGCGCATGCCGCGGCGCGATCGTGACCGCGGACGTGCGCGAGCGATGGCTGGCCTCACGGGTGTGGCTGCCCACCAGGCGCGTGCTCGTGGCGCCGGTGTTCTCCAATCTGCCTGCCCCCTCCGCACAGCCGGCCCTCTCACCACAGCCGGCGGGCGAGCATTCCGGCGCGACGATCGGCCTGTTCGGCTACTCCTACGAGGGCGCGTCGCTGTCGCTCGTGCTTGATGCCTTCGATCTGCTGCGCGAGCGCGGCGTGCCCGCCCAACTACGTCTGCTGGGCGCGCCCGGAAGTTCGTCTGACCCGGGCCGGGCCTGGCTTGTGGCGGCCCGTGCCCGCGGCCTGGAGTCCTTGATCTCCTTCTCCGAGCGGCTCCCCGCCCAGGAGATGTCTGACGCGCTTGCGGCGTGCGACGTGCTGCTGTTTCCAGACGCCGCAGGGCCGTCCTCGCGCAAGGGAAGCCTGGCCGGGGCGCTAGCGTCGGGCAGCGCGGTCGTTGCGCTGGACGGGCCCAACACCTGGCAGCGGCTGCTCGACGCGCAGGCAGCTTGCGTCGTGGCGCCCACGCCCGCAGGGCTTGCGCAGGCGATCGGCGACCTGCTCGGCGACGAGCAGGCCCGCGCGGCGCTTGGCGCGCGCGGGTGCGCGTTCGCTTCCGACGAGATGGGCCTGGCGCGAAGCGTCAACGCCGTGATGGGGCTGCTGGGCGAGCTTGTCAGCGCCAGGCGCGAGTGAGCGACGTGTGCCCTCAGGCCGCCTGCGGGGCCTGTGCGCGCCCGGACCGTTCCTGCCATCGCCCACGCGCGCGCCGGTAGGCCACGAGCAGGGTGTCCACGTGGCGTTGTGCGGAGAAGCGCTCGGCCACCAGATCCCTGCCCGCCAGCCCCATCGTCTGCTGCAGCTGGGGATCGTCGAGTAGGCGGCCGAGCGCCAAGGCGAGCGCGTCGACGTCTCCCGGTGCGACCGCGACGCCGCAGACGCCATCCTTCAGCCAATCAGGGATCCCGCCGGTGGCGCTGCCGACCGCCGGGCGCCCCGCGGAGAAGGCCTCGATGCCGACGATCCCGAAGGGCTCGGGCCACAGCGATGGGACCGCCAGCACGGACGCGTCGGCGAGCTCCTGCGCGAGCTGCTCGGGTCCCATCCAGCCCTTAAATCGCACCCGCTCCTCGATCCCGACTCGCCGCGCCAGCGCGCGCAGCTTCGGCTCGCGACGCCCCTCGCCGCAGATGACCAGATCGGCGTCGACCCGGGCGACCGCGCGAATCAGGACGTCGACGCCCTTGGGCAGCACGAGCCGTCCGGCGAAGACCACGCGCCGTCGCGTCTCGTATCCAGACCCCACGCGCGGGGTCATAGTCGGGAAGTAGGGGATAACGGCTGTGTGGGCCAGGCCGTTGGTGGCGAGGTGTCGGGCTACGGCGCTTGAGTAGCAGACCGCCAGATCTGCCTCCCTGAACATCGCCAGCCCGCGAGTCACGCCCATGTACTTCGCGGGCAGGGTTCTCGGGTAGCGCGTGTGCGCACACCCTCTGAGTGCCAGATTGGGGATGCAGCCCGGCCCGTGCGCCCGCGCGCATTCCTGGCCGGGGGCGAAGTAGTAGACGCCGGATGTGCACCCGGGAAACCCGTGCGCGCTGATGACCACGGGCGTCGCGGCACGCAGGCGTGCGACGATCGCATGGTCGTCGACCTGGTGGATGTGGGCGATCTCCGGATCCAGTGCGCAGATGTCGCCCAGTCGCTGCTCGACGCGGGCGCGCGTGTTCAACAGCTCGGGCCGATGGTGCACCGTCACTCCGTCGGCCCTGTCGTCGGTGGCGATCTTGGCTGCGAGCACGTGCACGTCGACGCCTTGGCCGGCGAGCGCGGCGGCGCTCTCTTTGACATGCGCGGCGACGCCGCCATCCCTGCCCCACAGCCCGGTCACGAACAGCGCCGAGCGCAGCGGATGCCCGTCGGGGCCTGACACGAGCCCCTCGACGTTCTCCACTGCGCACATGGGCCCCCACGATATTGGCTCTAGACTCGCTGCGCCCGTGTCAAGCGTCTCAGTCGTCATACCTGCCTACAACCAGCCGCGGATGCTGTCCGAGGCGCTGATGGGAGTGAGCGCGCAGACGCTCGCGCCGGCGGAGGTGATCGTTATCGACGACTGCTCGGAGCAGCCGCTGACGCAGGCGACCGCGGTACCCGCCGGGCTAGCGGTGCGGTTCGTGCGCAACCCTCAAAATCTCGGCCCGGGTGCAAGCGTCGTGCGGGGCATCCGCGAGTCGCGCGGCGATCTGCTCAGCATCCTCAATCACGACGACGTGTGGGAGCCGCGATTCCTCGAGCGCCTGGACGGTGCGCTGGAGCAGTATCCGCAAGCCGGCTTTGCCTTCTGCGATCACGGAATCATGCTCGCGGACGGACGCCACGACGAGCGGCGCTCGCACGAGCAGAGCGCGCGCTTCGGCCGGCTGGGCCTGCAGACGGGGCTGCTCACCGGCGAGCGGCTGTACAGGGCCGCGCTGCTGGACAAGGCGGTCGCGGCGTCGTCCTTTACGCTCGTGCGTCGCGCTGCGCTGGACCTGGAGCTGATCGCGGCCGGCGCGGACACCTGGGACTACTGCGTAGCCGTGGGCGCTTGCAGATTCGGCGACTGCGCCGTGTATCTGGACGAGCGTCTGGGCTGGTATCGAATCTCGCCGACGATGCTGTCCACGACGTGGGTCGACCCCGCCAAGCAGGTGCAGCTGGCGCGGGCGAAGACGACGTCTCTGATGGTCATCCTGCTGTCGGCGCAGCTCGCGTCGGTTCACCCCGAGGTGCGCAGGCGCCTCGGCCTGGACATCCGTCACGCGCTGGTGGCTGCGCTGCGCACGCGCGACCCGCGCAGCCTGGCGACCGTCACAGCGCGGATCCTGGCCGGCGCTCGCGACGCCAGGCGCCTGGTTCGATAGCGTGCAAAGCTCGATGGCCATGCGGCTGGTGACCAGGGCGATCGCGTCGGCGTCGCGCCGGCTGGATCGGCCCGAGCTGCTCGCCGCGGTCAACGCCGTGGCCAGGCAGTCACAGCTCGAAGAGGCGGGGATGAGCGTCGTGCTGGCGTGCACGCTGCACGGTGAAGGCACCTATGTGGACGTCGGCGCCAATCGCGGCCAGGTCCTGCGCGAGGCCGTACGGGTGGCTCCCCGGGCCAGCCACGTGGCCTTCGAGCCGATCCCGCCGCTTGCGGCCGAGCTCGCCGACGCGTTCCCGCAGGTCGACTGCCGCCGCAAGGCCCTTGGCGCGACGTCCGCGCAGGCGCAGTTCTGTTACTTCCGACGGCTCGACGGCTGGAGTGGATTGCGCCGCCATCCACAGATCGACGACAGCCGGGGCGATCCCGAATACATAACCGTCGAGGTCTCTACGCTCGATGCCGAGCTGGGCGACCTCGTGCCCAGCGTCATCAAGATCGACGTCGAGGGCGCCGAGCTAGCGGTGCTGGAAGGCGCTCGCTCGACCCTCTCACTGGCGCGACCTGTGGTGATCTTCGAGCACGTCCGCGACACCGCCGAGCTTCACGGCGTGGCTCAGGGGGCGCCCTGGGACCTGCTCACCGAGCTGGACTATGAGATCTTCTCGGTGACGGGCGCGGGCCCGTTCACGCGTGCTGACTTCGCCGCGAGCGCCACCGTGGTCAACTGGCTGGCCACGCCGCACGCCCGCAGCGCTTAGGGACCCTTAGCCTTCCTTCTTGGCCGCGTGTTCTTCCGCGGCTTCTTCCTTGGCGAACTGCTTGCGCGCGGCTTCTTCGCTGGCCTTTTCAGACGAGGACGAGCCTTCGGATTCGCCTTTGGCGGCCCGGTGCTTGCCCTTGGCGGTGGGTTTGCTGGCGTGCTTGGACGTGCCGCCGGTCTTCTTGCCCGAGTGCTTGGCCTTGGCCTTCTTGGCGCGTTCTTCCGCTTCTTCGGCTTCCACGCTCTTGGCCTCTTCGGCGCGTCGTTTCTTCAGTTCTGCTTCGTAGGTCAGCTTGCGCTTCTTGGCGGCCGCGGCAGCCGCCTGTTCCTTGCGCTGTTCTTCGGCTTCTTCGCTGCTCTGTTCCACCGCCGAGGTGGATGCGGCTTCGCCGGATCCCGCGCCTGAGCCGCCTGCGCCACCGCCCCCCCCGCCTCCGCAGCCGGCGAGGATCGCCGCGCACACTACGGCGAGCAGACACAGTGGCAGCACCGCACGGTCGCCGCGACCCAAGGCAAGGCGAAGCACGCTGGGCATTCTAGTGTCCGTTCACACAGGCCAAACCCGGGGCGCTGCGTGCCTCACGGCGCGGGCGCGGCCGCGGGCGCGGGTCCGGTGGTCGGCGTGGTCGCTGGGGTGGTGATCGGCGCGGGCGTGGTGTCGACGGCGCCCTGGACGGCGGGCGTCTTCTTGGCGGTTGGCTTGCTGTGCTGCTTGGCCTTGGCGTGCGCCGCTTCTTCGCGCTGCTTTTCCTGAGCCTTTGCGGCCTGTTCGCGCTTCTTGGCCTTGGCTTCCACTTCCTTGATGCGCTTGTTGGCCTGCTTCTTGGTGGCCTGTTCGCGCTTCTTGGCAGCGGTCAGCGCGGCCTTTTCTCTCTGCTTGGCGTTGGCTTCTGCGGCTTCTTCGCGCTTCTTGCCTTCTATCTCTGCGAGCTCTTCGCGGTCCTTTGCGATTTCGACGGCTTCTTCTCGCTTGCTGGCCGCTTCTTCGTTGCGTTCGGCGGCTTCTTCGCTGGAGGCGTTGGCCGAGCCCGATCCGGAGCCCGACGAGTTCGACCCGCAGCCCGCGAGTGCGCCGGCCCCGATCGTCACGAGCAGGCAGACGAGTGCTGCCCGCAGCAGCCTAGTAGGAGCGTTCACGGCGGTCGACGTCGAGCACGACGCCAGCCCCCGACGCGAGCAAGCCGATCACACGCCCAAATGTAGTCGATGGCGCCCGCCGCGGGCTCGAACCGGCTTGAGTGTCCCGTTACACTCTCGAACATGATGGTCAAGGCAGGCCCGCAGGGCGCGGTTCGCCCGCATCAGGGAAGGATCCCGGATTTTTTCGTCGTTGGTCACGGCAAGAGCGGAACGACCGCGCTGTGGGACATGCTCAGACAGCATCCGCAGCTGTATCTGCCGTACAACAAGGAGCCGTGGTTCCTCGCCGACGAGATGCGCCCGCTGAGCGCGCTGCGTCCGGAAGGCACCGGCAGCACTCCGCGCACGGTCGAGGAGTATCTGGCGCTGTTCGCCGACGCGACCCCCGACCAGCGCGCGGGCGAGGCGTCCTCTCTGTACCTGTGGTCTCCCACGGCCGCGGGGCGCATCGCCGAAATGCAGCCGGCTGCGCGCGTCGTGGCCGTCCTGCGCGAGCCGGCGAGCTTCCTGCGATCGCTGCACATGCAATTCGTGCAGGTCTACGTCGAGCCGGAGAAGGATCTGCGCCGAGCGCTCGCGCTGGAGGCCGAAAGACGCCAGGGACGACACCTGCCGAAGAGTCCCTACTGGCCCAACGCGACGCTCTACTCCGACCACGTGCGTTACGTCGAGCAGTTGCGCCGCTACCACGAACGCTTCTCAGAGGATCAGATGCTGGTCTTGATCTACGACGACTTCCGTCGCGACAACGAGGCGACCGTGCGCAAGGTATGGCGTTTCTTGGAAGTCGACGACACCCATCCGGTCGTGCTCAGAGAGGCCAACCCAACCGTGCGCGTGCGCTCTCGGCGCCTCTATTCGATGGTCCACACGCTCGCCGCGGGAGACGCCGCCGTTCCCCGCGCCGTGCAGGCGGCCGCCAAGACGCTCGCGCCGCGACGGCTGAGCCGAGAGTCGGCAATGGCGATCCGCGATCGCGTCGTCTACGGCGACCCGCGACCGCCCGATCAGGGGTTGATGCTCGAGCTGCGCCGCCGCTTCAAGGACGAGGTGGTCGCACTGAGCGAGCATCTGGACCGCGACATGGTGAAGCTGTGGGGCTATGACCGCCTCGGCTGAGCCGGCCGCCGGCAGGCGCGGGAGCTCTCAGCGAGTTCCGGATTTCTTCATCGTCGGGCAGGCCAAGTCCGGCACGACCGCGCTCTACACGATGCTCAAGCGTCACCCGCAGATCTTCATGTCAGAGGTCAAGGAGCCGCGGTTTCTCGCCAGCGACCTGCGCGACCGTTTTCACATACCTGCAACCGACCCTGTGCCGGACACGCTCGAGCAGTATCTGGCGCTGTTCGCGGATGCCGCGCCGGGGCAGCTGGCCGGCGAGGCCTCCCCGTCATACCTGACCTCGCAGACCGCCGCGGCAGCGATCGCCGAGTTGCAGCCCGCCGCGCGCATCATCGCCATCCTGCGCGAGCCGGCCAGCTTCCTGCGGTCGCTGCATCTTCAGTTCGTGCAGGCGCACGTGGAGACCGAGAAGGATCTGCGCAAGGCGCTGGCGCTTGAGGACGACAGGCGTCAGGGAAAACGCGTTCCCCGTCGTTCTCACCGCCCCAACGTGCTGCTGTACTCAGACCACGTGCGCTACGTCGAGCAACTGCGCCGCTATCACGCCATGTTCGCGCCCGAGCAGGTACTGGTGCTGATCTACGACGACTTCCGGCGCGACAACGAGGCAACCGTGCGCAGGGTTCTGCGCTTCCTGGACGTCGCCGAGGAACTTCCTGTGCTCCCCCGTCAGGTCAACCCAACGGTGCAGGTGCGCGCCCAGCGCGTACACCAGCTGGTGCACGCCTTGGCGTCCGGGCGCGGACCGTTCGCGCGCGCCGTGCAGGCGTCGGTGAAAGCGATCACGCCGCCCGGGCTCAGCCGCAGCTCGGCCGTGGCGATTCGCGATCGCATCTTCTTCACCGCGCCCGCCGAGCCCGACGCGCGGTTGATGGGCGAGCTGCGCCAACGCTTCAAGGGCGAGGTGGTCGCGCTCAGCGAGTACCTCGGTCGCGACCTGGTGTCCGAGTGGGGCTATGACGACGTCGCCTGAGCCGCCCGCCGGCCACGCGTCGAGTGTGCCCGCAGACGCTGCGTCGATCTCGGTCGTCGTGCCGACGTTCAACGACGTGGGCCGGATCGGCGACGCGCTGACGTCGATCGTCGCGCAGACGCTGCCCCCCGGCGAGATCGTCGTGGCCGACGACGGCTCGCAGGACGCAACCGAGCAGTTCGTGCACGACTTCGCCGCCCGGCAGGCCGGCGGCGTGGCGATTCACTACGTGAGGCTCCCCGGTCACTCGGGCGTCGTGGCCGCGCGCAACGCGGGGATCGCGGCGGCGCGCGGCGAGTGGATCGCCGAGTGCGATTCCGACGACGTGTGGGCTCTCACCAAGCTGGAGCGTCAGCTGCAGTTCCTGCGCGCCTGGAACGGCAGCCGGCGCATCGCACTGTTGGGCACGCACGGCCACAACATGAACGATGCCAAGAAGGTCGTCTCGCCCGCTGTCATGGGCCCGACCAGCGAAGCCGACTACGACTCGGTCAGACAGACCGGGGGTATCTTTTATGTGATTCACTCCTCGGTGCTGTTTGCGCGATCTGACTTCGACGCGGTGGGTGGCTATTCGACCGATTACGGAGCGGCAGACGAGTTCGATTTCTTCTGCCGGATGGCCGGCCAGGGTGTGGTGATCAACCTGCCCGAACCGCTTGTCTACTATCGAAAGCGGGCGGGCTCGATGCAGCTGGACAGCTTCTGGGACAAACAGCAGGGCGCCTGGCGCGTAGCCGAGAATCAGCGCAGGCGTGTGGCCGGGCGCGACCCGATCGGGCCGGAGGAGTTCGCCGCCCAGCTGGCATCCGCGCCCCCGTGGGAGCGCTTCACACGGGCAAAGAAGGTGTGGGGGATGTACTACTACCGCGTCGGCGCCACCGACATGGTCAACGGCAGGCGCCTGCGGGGAGGCTGGGAGCTGCTGCTGGCTTCGCTGCTGGACGGCCCGCGCCTGCGCGCGGGGGTGCGCAACATGGTCCGCGCTCGGCTCTCCCGGGTCGCGCGCTCGCAGGGCGCAAGCGCCTGACGCACGATCTCGCCATGCTATGCGCACGCGCTGTCCCGGCAGCCGCCGTCGGTGCCAGGCCCCGGCTGTTGCTGATCACCCCCGATTACCCGCCCGCCCACGGCGGCATCCAGACGACCGCCCATCGTGTCGCCACGGGCGTCACGGCAATGGACGCGAGGGTGGTCGCGCTCGCGCGCCCGGGCGCTGAGGCATTTGACCGGGGCGCGCCCTCCCGCGGTGAGGCGGTCGCGATTAGGCGCGCGCCCAACGACCCCCGCCTGCGCGGCGCGCGCAACGTGGCGCTCAACGCGGTCGCGATGACGGACGCCCTGCGCTTTCGCCCCGACGTGACGCTCAGCCTGCACCTCGTCGCCAGCCCCGCCGCGGCCGCGATCCGGCGGGCCCTGGGGGCCAGGACGGTGCAGTACTTCCACGCCAAAGAGATCCCCGCCAAAGCACGGCTCGCCGCGTTCGCCGCCGCCCACGCTGACGTGGTGATCGCGGTCAGCGCCTACACCGAAGGCCTGATCGCGTGCGACCGGCGCCCCGGTCGCCGAGATGCGCGCGTGTCCCCCGGTGTGGATCTGCCAGCAGACCTGCGGCCGCTGCCCGCCGAGCGGCCCGACGTTCCTGACCGTCGCAAGGCTCGAGGACCGCTACAAGGGCCACGACGTGCTGGTGCAGCGCGCTGGCGCTTATCCGCGAGCGGGTGCCCGACGTGCAGTGGGTTGTGATCGGCGATGGGCCGCTGCGCGGGGAGCTCGAAGCGCTGGCGCGAGCGCATGGAGTGGCTGACTCGGTGCGTTTTCTCGGCGCGCTGTCGGACGCCGAGCGCGACACGTGGCTGCGGCGTGCCGACCTGCTGGCGATGCCCAGCCGCCTGCCCGGCGCTGGGCGGGCAGGCGAGGGCTTTGGGATCGTCTACCTCGAGGCGGCCGCCTACGGCAAGCCGGTGGTGGCCGGCAATGTGGGTGGCGCGGTGGACGCGGTGCTCGATGGGCAGACGGGGCTGCTGGTCGACCCCGCCGACCCGCGCGCGGTCGGCGAGGCGATTGCGACGCTGCTGCTCGACCCCGATCTCGCCCAGCGGCTGGGTCGGGCGGGGGCCGGGCGGGCGCAAGATTCTGCCTGGCCGCTGATGGCCGGCGCGTCTGCAAGCGTGCTGCTCGAACAGGCCGCGCAGGCCCGGCGGGCGCGCCGGTGAACGTCCTCTATGTCAACCACACCGCGGTCGTCAGCGGCGCCGAGCGCTCGCTGCTCGAGCCTGCTGGCGGCGCTTTCGCCCGAGGTCTCCCCCGCTCGTCGCCAGCCCGCGCGGGCGCTTGCAGCAGGCCGTGCGGGAGCTCGGCCTGCCGACGACCGCGATCACCGGAACCGCCGGCAGCCTCAGGCTGCACCCGCTGCACACGCCGCGCGCGCTGGCGGAGATGAGCGTCGCCGGCGCCCAGGTTCGCCGGGCCGCCCGCCGCCACCGCGCCGATGTGGTCCACGCCAACTCGATCCGCGCCGGCATCGTGCTCGCGCTGGCCGGGCCGACGCGCGCGGCGACGGTCGTGCACGTCCGCGACTGCCTGCCCCCGGGCGCCGTCAGCACGGCCACGCTGCGCCTGATCGCCGCGACCGCGACGACGATCGTCGCGAACTCGCGCTACACGGCCGCGCTCGGTGCGCGCGGCTGCGCCCCAGGCGCACGTCTTGAGGTGGTTCACAACCCCGTCGACCTCGAGCGCTGCGACCCGGCCCGCATCGACCGCGCGCGGCGCGCGCGCGGCCTCGGGCGATGCGGGCGCCCGCGCCTGCTGCTCGGCGTGGTCGGCCAGCTGAGTCCCTGGAAGGGGCAGGACACGGCGATCGAGGCGCTGCGCGCTGCTGCGCGAGCGGGGCTAGACGCGCACCTGCTGCTGATCGGCTCGGCCAAGTTCGTCGCCCGCGCGACGCGCTTCGACAACGAGGCGCTACCTGGCCCGCCTGCACGCGCTCGTCGCCGACGGCGGGCCTGCAGGAGCGCGTCTCGTGGCTCGGCGAGCGCGAGGACGTGCCCGAGCTGATGCGCGCGCTGGACGTGCTCCTGCTGCCCTCCTGGGAGGAGCCGTTCGGGCGCGCCCTGATCGAGGCGATGGCGCTGGGCGTGCCGGTGCTCGCGACCAACGTCGGCGGCCCGCCGGAGATCATCGAGGACGGGCGCGAGGGCTATCTGCTGGCGCCCGGCGATCCCGCGCGCCTGGGCCCAGCGCGATCGCCCAGCATCGCCGAGCGACCCGGACCTGCGGCCGCGGAGCTGGGTCGCGCGGGGCGCGCGAGGGTCGAGCAGGCGTTCACGCGTCGGCGCACCATGTGGCGGCGATGCTCGACGTCTACCGGCGCGCCGCTGCCCGGATCTTGACAAGCGCCGATCGCGGCTCTAGTTTGACAAGGCGCAGACGCACCGCTAAAGTTCACGAGTGCCTTGTCGCGACAATGGCTAGGCTCACGACGCCAGCCAGCACGGATGCCACGCCGCCTACCACCTTTCCCACCTGCGCACGCTCGAGGCCGAGGCGATCCACGTGATGCGCGAGGTCGGCCGCCGAATTCGAGCGGCCGGTGCTGCTGTTCAGCGGCGGCAAGGACTCGATCGTGCTGCTGCGGCTGGCCGAGAAGGCGTTCCGCCCGGCGCCGTTCCCGTTCCCGCTGATGCACGTCGACACCGGGCACAACTTCCCCGAGGCGATCGAGTTCCGCGACCGGCGCGTCGCGGAGCTCGGCGAGCGGCTGATCGTGGCCTCGGTCGAGGACTCGATCCGACAGCGGGCGCGTGGTCGAGCAGACCGGGCCCGCGCGCCTCGCGCAACGGGCTGCAGACGGTCACGCTGCTCGATGCGATCGCCGAGCACGGCTTCGACGCGGCCTTCGGCGGCGCCCGCCGCGACGAGGAGCGCGCGCGCGCGAAGGAGCGCATCCTCTCCTTCCGCGACGAGTTCGGCCAGTGGGAGCCCCAGAGCCAGCGCCCGGAGCTGTGGAGCCTCTACAATGGCCGCATCCGCAAGGGCGAGCATGCGCGGGTCTTTCCGATCTCCAACTGGACCGAGCTCGACGTGTGGCAGTACATCGCCGAGGAGGAGCTGGAGGTGCCGTCGATCTACTTCGCCCACGAGCGCGAGGTGTTCGCGCGCGACGGGATGCTCTACGCGGTCAGCCCGTTCGTCGAGCTGATCGACGGACGAGGAGCCGTTCACGGCGCGCGTGCGCTACCGCACGGTCGGCGACATGAGCTGCACCGGCGCGGTCGAGTCCGACGCGGCGACGCTCGCCGAGGTCGTCGCCGAGATCGCCGCCACCGAGGTCACCGAGCGCGGCCAGACGCGCGCCGACGACCGCGTCACCGAGGCGGCGATGGAGGATCGCAAGCGGCAGGGGTACTTCTGATGAGCGCGGTCCGAGCCGACCGGCACGCGCGAGCGCGGCGCCAACGGCAACGGCGCGCGCGGCGGCCGCGCGGAGGCCGCGGCGCGTGCGCGGCGAGAGCGCACGGAGGCGTTCCGCGCGCCTGACCGAGCGCCCGGCGGACCTGCTGCGCTTCGCCACCGCGGGCTCGGTCGACGACGGCAAGAGCACGCTGATCGGCCGGCTGCTGTACGACTCCAAGCAGGTGCTCACCGACCAGCTGGCGCACGTCGAGCAGACCAGCCAGCGGATGGGCCACGACTTCCTCGACCTGTCGCTGCTGACCGACGGCCTGCGCGCCGAGCGCGAGCAGGGCATCACGATCGACGTCGCCTACCGCTACTTCGCGACCGCGCAGCGGCGCTTCATCATCGCCGACACGCCCGGCCACGAGCAGTACACGCGCAACATGGTCACGGGCGCCTCGACCGCCGATCTGGCGATCGTGCTGGTCGACGCGCGCAAGGGCGTCATCGCGCAGTCCAAGCGCCACGCGTTCATCAGCTCGCTGCTGGGCATCCCGCACGTCGTGGTGTGCGTCAACAAGATGGACCTGGTCGACTTCGACGAGGGCGTCTTCGACGCGATCGTCGAGGAGTTCGACGCGCTTCGCCGCGCGCCTGGAGATGCCCGACGTGACGTTCATCCCGATCTCGGCGCTGCTGGGCGACAACGTCGTCGAGCGCTCCGAGGCGATGCCCTGGTATCAGGGCCCGCCGCTGCTCTACCACCTCGAGCACGTCCACATCGCCTCCGACCGCAACCTGATCGACGTGCGCTTCCCGGTGCAGTGGGTGATCCGCCCGCCGGCGAGCAGCGTCGCCGACTACCGCGCCTACGCGGGCCAGGTCGCCGGCGGCATCATGCGCGCCGGGCGACGAGGTGGTCGTGCTGCCGAGCGGGCAGCGCACGCACGGTCGCCGCGCATCGACACCTTCGAGGGGCCGGTGCAGGAGGCCTTCCCGCCGATGTCGGTCGCGCTGCGCCTGGCCGACGACATCGACGTGGGGCGCGGCAGCACGATCGTGCGCACGCAGAACCAGCCGACGGTCTCGAGCAGCTTCGAGTGCCTGCTGTGCTGGATGTCCGAGCAGCCGCTGAGCCCGCGCCGGCGCTACCTGGTCAAGCACACGACGCGCACCGCGATGGTCGGCGGCGGTCGACGTGCGCTACCGGATCGACGTCGAGACCCTGCGTCGCGACGAGGACGTGCGACGACGCTCGAGCTCAACGACCTCGCGCGCGTGCACCTGCGAGCTGAGCTCGCCGCTGGTGTTCGACTCCTACCGGCGCAACCGCGTGACCGGCAGCCTGATCGTGATCGACGAGGCGACCAACGAAACGGTCGCGGCCGGCGTGATCCTCGACACCGAGGTCGAGGAGCGCAGCCGACGGAGGCCAAGAGCGAGCGCAGCCCGAACGTGCGCTGGCAGGGCACGCGGATGACGCGCGAGCGGCGCTGGGAGCCGCTCGGCCACGGCGGCGCGACGCTGTGGTTCACGGGGCTGCCCGGCGCGGGCAAGTCGACGGTCGCGGCCGCGGTCGAGGAGCGCCTGATCGAGGCCGGCCAGCCGGCGTTCCTGCTCGACGGCGACAACCTGCGCCACGGCCTCAACGGCGACCTCGGCTTCGACGAGGGCGCGCGCAGCGAGAACGTGCGCCGCACCGCGCACGTCGCGCAGGCTGCTCGCCGAGTCGGGCACGATCGCGCTCGTGAGCCTGGTCAGCCCGTACGCGGCCGACCGCGAGGCCGCGGCCGCGCTGCACGCGGCCGACGAGCTGCGACTTCATCGAGATCTTCGTCGATGCGCCGCTCGAGCTGTGCGAGCAGCGCGACCCGAAGGGCCTGTACGCGCGCGCGCGCGCGGGCGAGCTGGCGGGCATGACCGGCGTCGGCGCGCCCGTACGAGGCGCCCGGCCAACCCGGACCTCGTGCTCGGGCAGCTCGAGGAAACGGTCGAGGAGGAGGTCGAGCGCGTGCTCGAGCTGCTGCGCCCAGCAGGGCCTGATCTCCGAGCTTGGCGGGGCCTGAAGCGTGTTCAGCGGGCAGAGGCCCGCCGGGCGAGCGCCTCGCCGAGCCGCAGGCCCTGGCTAGGGCTTCTTGGGCTTGGCTTTCTTGGCGCCGGCGCCGGCCTGCAGGACCACGGTGGCGCTGTAGCCGGTGACCACCGGACCCTTGCGCACCTTGACCACCGCGCGGTAGCGCCCGCCGACGCGGACGTTGACCACGATGCTGAAGCGCGAGAACTTCTTGCCGGCCTTCTTGACCACTGTTGAGAACTGGTCGACGAACCTGGCGGTCACTTCCGAGCCGGGCTTGCCCGCTCCCGCTTTGACAGCCTCGTGCACCTGCAGCAGCACCTGGGCGCCGACCGCGGCGGGTGCGACTGTTCCATACAGGCGCACGAGCCCCCGAGTCTTGCTCGTGCGCACCTTCAGTACCACCTTGGCCTGCGCGTGGACGGTCTCGGCGCGGCTGATCAGCGGGCGCAGGCCGCCAACGGTCATCACGCGCAACTGCGTGCTCGCGAAGACCGGCGCGACGGCGAAGAAGAACTGCCCGGTGGGGCCCGTGACGGTTGCGGGGCCCAGAGCCGTGAAGGCTTCGCGGTAGGGGTAGGTCGAGCCCTGCAGCTCGACCATCTGGTGTGCGTTGTTGGGCCCCGTGAGCGTGCCGGACACGACGAACGGAGTGCCCACCACCACGTCGGTGTTGCGGGGGATTTCGAGTTTCGGCGTGCTCTTGCCGGTGAAGAACGTGCGGTCGCGCCCAAGGATCGGGGCTTCGCCCGAGACCACGGCTACGACGCGGTAGTGATAGGTGACGCCCGTCTGCAGGCCGGCGATCGACTGGCCGACCTTGATCCTGGTCGTGTCGGCGCCCACCACGACGGTGGGCGTTTGCAGGCCGTAGGACGTCGTCGTGCCCCACTGGAAGTAGTAGCTCGTCTGGTTGCCGTTGGGGTTGATCGACGCGTTGAGCAGCGCCGAGGTGTCGAGCACGTGCGTGGCCGCGCCGGTCGATGCGACGACCTTCTTCTTCGTCGGTTTGGATTTGGGCGTGGCCGTAGCCGGCGAGGCGCTCGGCACCGCGACCAGGGCGATCAGCGCAAGCGATGCGCTGAGGGCGCCGCGGCGGGCATTGCTGCTCGTTGTCATGTGCGAGTACCTCCCTGCTCTCGATCCCGTTTTGGTGCCTGCTCGATCCTCCACGCGCCAGCGTGGCTGTACTCGTCAACACGCCCGCAGCGCGGTTGATGCGGTCGCCCCTGGCGCGGCTTAGAACCTGACTCTGCGTGCTCGGGATGCTAGACGGCTTCCCCGGGCGCGGAGACCTCGCGCGCGCGGGCGAGCGCGGCCGTCCGGTTGCCCACGCCGAGCTTGCTGTAGACGTGTTCGAGATGCTTGGCAACCGTGCGCTCGCTCAGTGCGAGCTCGCGTGCGATCGCGGCGTTGGCCAGGCCGTCGCCGAGCAGGCGCAGGACCTCGACCTCGCGCGCCGTCAGGCCGCGCGCGCGCAGCGCGTCGGGGTGCAGTTGCGCCCGCTCGCGCAGGGCGATCGCGTGGCGCTCGAGCGCCACGAGCCGGCTACGCACGGCAGCGGTCTCATAGGCCTGCACGACAAACGGCCGCACCGCTTCGAGCATGTTGCGGTCACGCTCGGAGAAGTCGGGTTGCCTGCGGTTGCGGTTCAGCGCGAAGCCGATCACATGCCGCGACGGGGCCGGCAGCGTGAAGGCGATCTGGTGCTCGACTTCGATCTGCCTGTAGATGACGTCATAGATGTCGAGGCTGTGCAGCTGCCGCGCGCTGACGAGGTCGCTGAACTTCCTGACGCCGACGTCGCCCGGGCGCCCGGCGGCGGCGACCAGCGGGTTCTGGTGCGCGTAGGCGCCGAATAGCTCCTCGGCTCCGTCCCACAGGATCTCTTCGGGATCGACGGCCGCGATGATCGCCTCGCCGTCCGCGGGCGCCAGCTCGTTGAAGGAGAGCGTGTCGCAGTCCACCAGGCGGCGCAGTTGCCCGAGCACGCTCGCGCGCAGCTCGTCCACGTCGCGCATCGCGCCGAGCTCGCGCGCCACTTCGAGGACGCTGTTCAGGTCGGTTGCGCTCAGCCGCTCCATCGCTTTGGCTTTTCGCTCGATCGCCGTGGCTGTGATTGTCAGCCCTGCGTCGGCGATGTTCGCAGAATTGCGTATTGACAGTCCCGATCGAGCCCCACACGATTCACGGCACGTCGGCCCCGGGGTGTTGGGGCGGGGCCGAGCGGGTGGCCGCCGAGCGCAAGGCTCGCGCCGGGTAGCGGCCATCCCATCGGCGCAAGGGCACGACCTTCCCGGACGGGGTCGTGCCCTTTGCGCATGTCGGGCCGAGCTCGGTGCCTGATCCGACCCGCTCCGGGTACCCGCCCAGGGCGATTCAGACGCTCTTTGCGGGTTGTGCTTCAGAGCCGTCAATATTCTTGATAGACTTAGTGAGGCATTGGCGTACCCTGCGATTCCAAACGGAGCAATCATGATCCTTCCGCTCGTCCTCGGTGCCTGGATCCTCATGCTGCTGGCAGTCGTCAGCCTGTGCGCCGCCGCGCGCGCCGGTGACCGCCAGCAGCAGGTCCATGGCCCCCAGCAAGCCGTTGTGCCGGCGCAGCACTCGTGGGAGCTCACGCAATCAGCGATCGTCGCGCGCCGCGGCGCCGAGGACGCGGTCTCGTCGGCATCCCAGCCTGCCGGCTCGCTGGCTCGGACAGCGGCCTGAGGCCGGCCGGCGCCCCGCCGCTTTTACCAAATCGTTACGCTGGCGGCCACCGGTGGCTCGATCATCTGGCACAAGCCGCTCGCGGGTTGCTGGGCAACGGCCCTCCGGACCGTCCGAACAGAGCGCCAGCATCTGCAGTAGCAGCATCTAGACGCAACGCGAAGGTCTCACCCTGTCCACAGAACCCATAGCCAGCTCGCATCCGCGATCCCTCCCTCGATTGGCGCGGCCGAGGCGTGCTCCGGCTGCGGCTCGCCGCTGGCGGGCGACCAGCGCTACTGCCTGGAGTGCGGCGAGCGGCGCACGCCGATGAGCAGCGTCCTGCCGGCGGCCCGCCCGCGCCGGTCCGCGCGCGGCCGGCCCGCCGTCCTCGCGCGCGGCCGCCCCCGCCGCAGTCGAGCCCGTCCGCGGCGGGCCGCGGCAGCGCAACACACGCTCACGGTGATCGCGGGCGTCGGCGTGCTGCTGCTGGCGATGGGCGTGGGCGTGCTGATCGGCCGCGCCGGGACGCCCCAAGCCACGAGTCCGGCGCCCGCGCAGGTGATCAGCGTCGCCGCGACGCCTGCCACCGGCGCCGCCGCGCCGGCCCGCGGCGCCGAAGCGACGTTCACCGAGCAGCTGGCCGTCGGGCACCACCGGCTACACGGTGCAGCTGCAGACGCTGCCCCAGACGGGCACCACCGTGAGCGCCGTGGAAGCGGCCAAGACGGCGCGCGAGCGCCAAGGGCGCCAAGGCGGTCGGCGCGCTGAAGTCCGAAGAATTCAGCAGCCTGCACGGCCGGCAGCTACGTGATCTACTCGGGCGTCTACCACACCAAGCGCGCAAGCCGAAAAGGCGCTGGCGGGCCTAAGAAGAGCTTCCCCGGCGCGTCGGTGATCAGCGTGTCCAACGCCGGCTCGGCTCGGCGCGGCGAACTGCGAGCGCCGCCTGCCTCCAGCCCGGGGCGTCGGCTCGAGCGAGAACCATCCCGGCGCCGCCGACGGTGCTCAAAAACCTCAACACGCGCAAAGGCAAGAGCTATGAGGAAACGTCCAAGAACCTCCCCAACGTGGTCGAAACGGGCTAGCGCATGGGCATTCTCCGCGACGCCGGCGGCGCGACGGGCAAGCGCCGGCGAGCCAGCCGCCAGCAGCTCCGCCGGGCCAGTGGCCGGCGCGGGCCCGCCCAACGGCGACGGCGCACGCCGCCGCCGCACACAGACGCGCGCTCGGACCTGCGCCGCAGGCGCGACGCGCTGGCCGAGCAGGTCACCGAGCTGCACTGGGACCTCGGCGGCCTGGCCTACGAGATGGCGATCCGCGACCACTTCCGCCTCGACGTGCTCGTGCGTCGCGCGGCGATGCTGCAGGAACGCGACGCGGAGCTGGCCGAGGTCGAGCGACTGCTGCGGATGGAGGAGGACGGCGGTCGCCGGGCAGCTGCCCGCACTGCGCCGCGCCCCACAGCCGCGGAGCGCTGTTCTGCTGGCAGTGCGGCGCGACGCTGATGGAGCGCACGCCGAGCGCCGCCATCGTGGCCGGCACGACGGACGCGTCGACCGCGGTCATGGACGCCCTGCTGGCCGGCGACGGCGCCCAGGGCGGCGGCGATCCTGCTTCCGGCCCGGACGAGTAAGCGCCGAGCATGAACGGCGAGCGCCGCTCGGCCCCTGCCAGGACTGCGGCGCGCCTGTGGAGCCCCAGCAGCGCTACTGCGTCAATGCGGTCAACGCACGGGATCGCGCGACCCCGCAGCTCGTGGCGCTGCTGCGCCGCGTCGGCGAGCGGTCGCACGCGACGTCGCCGCCGGCGCATGCCACGACCGCGCCGATCGCCCAGGCGCGATCGAGCGCGGGGCGCGCCGGCGCCGGGGCTTACACTGCCGCCGCGCATGGTGTCGGCCCTGCTCGTGCTGGTCTTCCTCGGCTTCGGCGTGCTGCTCGGCCACGTCGCCGGCTCGCGCGTGAACGACACGCTCGCCGCATCGCGCCAGCCGATGAAGCTCGTGCTGCCCGGCCAGTCCGCTCTCGGCGACGGCCGCCGCGCCGACGTCCACGTCCTCGTCGTCTGCCTCGTCCTCGTCGGCCGCAGGCGAACCTCCCGAAGCGCAAGCCGACCCCGACCCCGCCAACCCGCCCCGGCGCCGACGCCGGCGCCGCCAAGGCGACCCCGCCGGCCAAGGGCGGCACGTCACCCTCCGGCCACGCCCCAGCCGCCCGAACGGCACAGGCGGCGGCAAAGGCGGATCCGGCAAAGGCTCGCCAGGCGCCTCTGGCAGTGGGCTCCCGCCGGTCAAGCACCTGTTCGTGATCATGCTCTCCGACGAGCCCTACGCGTCGGTCTTCGGGCCTGCATCCACGGCGCCCTACCTCGCACAGACGCTCGAGCACAAGGGCGAGCTGCTCGTCCACTACGACGCGGTCGCCCACGAGCAGCTGGCCAACGAGCTGGCCCTGCTCAGCGGTCAGGGCCCCACCGCCGAAACGGCCGCGAACTGCCCCAACTACACGGCCATCACACCCGCCGGCGATCGGTCCCGACCAGCAGGTGCTGGGCAGCGGCTGCGTCTACCCGTCCTCCACCCAGACCCTCCCCGGGCAGCTGGCCGCCAAGCACCTCACATGGCGCGCGTACGTGCAGGGCACCGACGAACCAGACGTCCCGGGCGCCTGCGCCCATCCCGCGCTCGGCCAGGCGCGACCCCACCTCGGGGCTCACACCCGCCGCGGCCGGGCCGTACGCCACGTACATCGACCCGTTCGTCTACTTCCAGTCGATCACCGGCTCGCCCACCTGCGCAGCCGACGTCGTCGGCCTCGGTCGCCTGCAGGGCGACCTGGCCAACCCGGCGCGCACCCCGAGCTTCTCCTACATCGCGCCCGACCGCTGCCAGGACGCCAGCCCCACGCCCTGCAGCGCCGGCGAACCCGCCGGCCTTACGCCCGCCAACCGCTTCCTGGCGAAGGTCGTGCCGGAGATCCTGGAATCCAAGGCGTACAAGCGAAAGCGGCCTGCTGGTGATCACCGTCGACGAGGCCCCCTCCAGCGGCGAATTCGCCGACTCGAGCTCCTGCTGCGGCCAGCCGAGCTTCCCCAACGTGACCTCCACCGCGCCCAGCGGCCTGTCGCCGCGCGGAGGCGGCGCCGTGGGGGCGCTGCTGCTGTCGCCGTTCATCAAGGGCGCGACCACCAACCAGGAACCGTTCAACCACTTCTCGCTGCTGCGCACGATCGAGGACTTCTTCGGCCTCGCGCACCTTGGCTATGCGGCGCTTCCTGCAGTCAAGTCGTTTGAACCGTCGATGTTCGCTGGGGCCCGCGATAAAGTCCTGCAAGCGCGCTGCCGATAGCGCTCGCGTGGACAGAACTCCTGGGGCCAACTTCCGCCGGCGGCTGTCCGCCGGCACGCTGTCGTTGACCAGCTCTGGCCGCAGGGCACTGTGCCTGCTTGGTGCGACGGCGCTGGGCGCCGGCCTGTTGGCGCCCGCGGCGGATGCCGGGCGCAAGGGCTCCTGTCAGATTGCCGTCGAAGCGGCGCCCACCCGTGTCACGGCCGGTCAGACGGCCACGCTGTCCGGATCGCTGAGCTGCCCAGGCTCCGCCGAGACGGGCGAACAGACGATCACCATCTTCGAGCACACGGCCGGCACCCCCGGCTTCAACGAAGTCGCGACCGCCACGCCGGAAGCGGGCGGTGCCTTTCACTACACGACCGAAGCGCTGCAGACCAACAGCGTCTTCTACGCCCGCACTGAGGACGGCCCACGCAGCCGGCCGATGTCGGTGAGGGTTGCGCCGCTGGTGACGATCAGCGGTCCACAGGCGGGCACGCAGCTGTCGATCGGCGGCCAGCGCGGCGCGGCAAGCGCGCGCTCGAACAACACCGTGACGTTCACCGGAACGGTCGACCCCGACGAAGCTGGCGCGACCGTGGTGCTCCAGCGCGAGGGCGTCAACATCGAAGAAAACTGGCAGCGCATCGCGACGGGCGAAGTGGGCGCAGAAGGCAGATATACGATCACGCACACGTTCGGCGTTGCCGGCACGGCCAACGTTCGCGTTGTCGTGCATCCACACGGCCTGCTCCCTGGCGCATCGGAAACGCTGTCGCTGCAGGTCATGCGACACCAGAACCCACTACTCACTATCCAGGCCAGCGCTGCGCCGCTCACCGATGGACAGGCGCTGACGCTCAGCGGAACCGCGGCCGGCTCCGGTCCCCAGGCGCTGACGCTACTGGCGAGGACCCGCGGCGGCGCATTTGCGCCGGTGGCCACGACCAGCACTGAAAGCGACGGCAGCTACGCCTTTGCATCCCTGTCGCCGGCCGCTGACACCTGGTATGAGGTCATGGGCACGCATGCGCGCTCGACGATCCTGTTCGAGGGCGTCAGGCCGAAGCTGAGCGCCACGGTTTCCTCGGCCGCCGTCAACAGCGGCGATACAGCCACCTTCACCGGCGCCGTCGACCCCATCCGCGCCGGCGCGGTCGTCAATCTGGAGCGTCAGGAGGCCGACGGGCTGGGCTTTCAGATGGTGCAAGCTGCAACGGTCGGCCCGGGCGGGAGCTTCTCGATCGAACACGTCGTCTCAGGCAGCGGCACGCAGACGTTTCGCATCGTGCTCGCAGGCGGCGCCGGCATGCAGGCCGCCTCGAGCGGGCTGCTCGCCGTGCAGGTCACGCGCGCGCCAGGCGCGCCGCTTGAAGGGGAAGCACCGGCGGCGCCACTCGGCGAAGGCTGAGAACGGCTTTCAAGAACATCGCCACGCCGGATGCGCGCCTGGGCACCGGCGCCGCTCAGCAGGCCGCCCACAACTCGTCGACGCGGTTGAGGATCTCCAGGAAACGGCTGCGCTCACGTGTTAGGGCGTGGTCTTCGCTCTCTCGGCGGGCTGCGGCGAGCATCGGCTCGAGCTCCTGAGGCGATGCCGACAGCGCGGCGAGCGCCGATTTGACGATCGCCCGCCTGCTTCGCTTGGGCACCAGGCAGGTCTCACCGTCGCGACAGAACGAACGGTTGCCCACGCAGTCCGGGCACACGACCAGCGCTCCCAACGCCATGCACTCCAGCGCGGGCAAGTAGGCGCCCTCGACCGACGCGGGCACGAGCACCGCCACGCGCGCGCGGGCCATCGACCCGAGCAACTCGTCTCGGGGCATCGGGCGGTCTACGAGCAGCACGCCCTTGCCTGCGCTGCGCAGGCGCTGGGCGACCGCGCGGCCAAGCTGCGGATCCTTGACCGCGAGCACCAGGCAATCGATGTCGCGCTCCGGCGTCGGGCGCGGCGCCGGCAGGCGCTCGAGGTCCACGCCGACCGGCACCGTGAAGATCGGTCCGCGCACCGAGCCGGTGCGCTGCAGCGCCTCCTGGATCTCCGCGCTGACGCAGATGCGAATGGCGGGGTGGGCGATGAACTCGTGCAACTGAGCCGTGGGACGGGTCGGGCGGAAATCCTGGATCAGGTTGATGATGGGAACCTGCGAAGCTGCGCGCTGGGCCGGCTCGAGCGCGCGCCAGTCGATTCCCGCGAGGAACAGCACATCGGCGCGCTCGCTGTCGTGCTGGGCGATCACCGTCTCGCGCAACTGCCGCCACGGGTTGGTCTCATCCCAGACCGACTCGGGCGAGAAGTGAATGCGCGCATCATGAACGGGCGAGCTGCGCACGTGCTCGAAGTAGTGAAAGACCTTCAGGTGCCCACCTTGAAAGTGCTGAAAGTCACGGTGAAAGACGACCATGCTCGTGGACCCGCCCCCCGCCTTGTTCGCGCTGGCGCGATCTCCCAGCTGCGGCCTCGACGGGTCAGCCAAGCTGGTCATAGCCCCATAGCGTCACCAGGTCACGATTCAGGTAGTTGCTGAGCGATGTCACCTCCGCCCTGTGGCGGCGGCGCAGCTCCGACATGAACGCCTCATCTGCAGGCGGCGGCTCGCGGTAGAGGAGGCGATTGCGAAACGGATCGAGCACCTGCTTTCGCAGCCGCGGCGAGGTGGCCGCCTTGACAAGCGAGTTGACCGGGCGCCACAGCACGCCCTGGCCGGCATAGGCCCGGCGTGTCACGCGCTCGAGGCGCCTGGAGCGCACGGTTACCGTGGGATTTGCCTGCAACGCCGTGACCGCGACGGTGTCATCCACGCCGAGGAAACGCAGGACCTCGCCCACGGTTCGCTCGTTGTCGTTTCTGAAGTCATCGTAGATGAGCACGAGCATCTGCTCGGGTGCAAACACGGCCTGATAGCGACGCAGCTGTTCGGTGTAGTGCATGAAATCTGAGTACATGAGCATCTGCGGCTGTTCGAGGCGCACAGGTATTTCTCGGCCTTCCCGTCTGGCGTCCTCGAGGGACAGCGCCCGTGCCAGGTCCGGCTCGGTCTCGACGTGTTCCTGCAGGCGTTGCAGGTGTAGCGAGCGCAGCATGCTCGCGGGCTCTCTGAGGATGGCGATGATGCGCGCGGCCGGCTGCGCCTCGGCGATGGCGCCCGCGGCGAGACGAGAACGCAGGTATCCCGAAGAAGCCTCGCCGACAAGCTGCTCGTTGTGGGCAGGGGCAAACAGCGACAGATACTCCCCGTAGGTCGCTGGGAACATAGGTCGCCTGGCCGGGTCGCTCGCGCGCACGTACGGCCGCAGGTCGTTCGCAAAAAACAGCGGCTCCTTCATGTCTGGCATGAAGATCTGCGGGTGTGTTCGCAGCATCGCATACAGAGCAGTTGTTCCACTCTTTGGTTGCCCGACTATGAAGAAATCGGGTGTCCTGCCGTGCACGTCGCGCTCGTCTGTGAGTGATTCGGCCGACGCTGACATCGATCTGAGATTCTATCTCAGAGCTGTCTTTCATGGGATGGCCGCGAGCTTGCCGTATACTGGCCCACCCGCGATGACTCGACGCTCTCTGCGCAGACTTCCGCTCGTGCCTCGCAGGGTGTACAGCACCGCGCGGGCGAAGCGCAAAGTCCGTCGGGACGACAGTTTTCGCTCAAACCTGCGCCCGGATCCGCAGGCGCCCGAGCTGCTGCTCTCACCCCATTTCGACGACGCCGTGCTGGGCTGTTGGAGCCTGTTGGCGAGCGACCGCCAGCTGACGGTGGTGAACGTCTTCGCGGGCATCCCGGCGGCCGGCCAGGCTGGTGTCTGGGAGGCTGTGATCGGCGTGCGAGACAGCGCCGAGCGCACACGCGCGCGCATGACAGAGGACGCGCAATCGCTCGCACTCGCAGGTCGAATGCCGGTGAACTTGCCGCTGCTGGACGCGCAGCACCGTAGCCAAGACAAGGGCCATCCGGATCTTCAGGAGATCGACCGTGCGCTGACCAGCGAGGTGCAGAGCGCGTCGCGCGTCTACGTTCCGGCCGGCATCGGCTCACACGTTGATCACCTGCTCACCCGCCGCTATGGACGCATGCTGCTGCGCACGGGCATGCCTGTCACACTCTATGCCGATCTACCGTATTGCACCTTTTACGGTTGGCCGCCATGGGTCGACGGTAGCGACGCGGCGCCCATGCGCAATGTGGACGGGTACTGGCAGTTCTCCCTTAAGCAGGTGCCCGAGATGCCCGCGTTGCGCTCGGCGCAGGTGATTCGCCTCGATGCTGGCGCCGCGGCTGGGAAGGGCGAGGCCGTGATGTGCTACGAGACAAGCCTAAACTACGGTGTGAGGCACCTGATGTCAGACCCCGCGTTTGGGGGCTTTGAGGTCAGCTGGGAGCTTGTCGGGCGCGACGCGCCGGCGTGATTGTGCAAGCGTGAGCCGCGCGGGCAGACCTGGGCGCCTCTGGTAAGGGCCTGCCGGGCCCGTTACACTTTGCGGGCCATGATCGCCGCCACCCAGCGCAGGGACGCGCGATGACGCCCGCGATCCCGCCCGAACCCGACGATTCATCTGTGCCGCGCTCGATGCGCTCGCAGATGGACCTGCTGATCGGCGACAAGCGCTCGCTGATCGGAGCGGTTTCCTTCTTCTCGATCATCGCCGGTTTCGCCGAAGCGGCGCTGATCGCCGTCATCGCACAGGTAGCGGCGCTGCTGGTGAGCAACAACGCCGGCAATGCTCACCACGCCAGCAACGCCACGGGCCTGTTCCACGTGCACGCGTCGATCGCCACGCTGCTGTGGTTCGGCCTGGTGCTCGCGCTGGTGAGGATGGCCATGCAGTGGCCGCTGTCGGTGCTCCCGTCGAGGATCGCCTCCGATGTGCAGGCATCTCTGCGGACCAAGATCTTCGACGCCTTCACGCAGGCCTCCTGGGATGTGCAGTCGCGCGACCGCGAGGGCACGTTGCAGGAGGTCATGACCAGCCAGTCGGCGCAGGCGACGGCGGGCGCGATGCAGTCCACGGGCATCCTCACGTCGAGCTTGAACTTCATCATCCTGATGGGCACCGCTGTGGCGCTCAGCCCCGCTGCGGCGGGGCTTGTGTTCGCGATCGCCACGGGCATGTTCGCGGTCTTGCGACCGCTGCGATCGCTGGGCGTACGCCGCAGTCGTGCGCTGTCGCAATCCCAGATCCAGTACGCGGGCAGCGTGGCCGAGGCCAACCGGATGATCGAAGAGTCGCACGTCTTCGGGGTCAATCACGCCCAGTTCGAACGGGTGGCCAGCCGCATCGCCAGGGTGCGCGAGTTCTTCTTTCGCACCCAGTTGATCGCCCGGCTGGTCCCGAACCTCTATCAGAGCCTCATCTACCTGCTGCTCATCGGGGGCCTGTTCGCGCTGCACGGGTTTGGCGCCGGCCACGCGGCATCGCTCGGCGCGATCGTCCTGCTGCTCTTTCGCGCCGCCCAGACCGGCCAGCAGATCCAGGCCGGCTACCAGTCGCTGCAGCAGTCGCTGCCGTTCATCGATCGCCTGCTGAGGGTCAAACAGCGCTATGCCAGCAGCGCTCCCGCGCACGGGACACATCGCCTGCAGGCGGTGGAGACGCTCGCCTTCGAGGATGTGTCGTTCGCGTACAACCCCGGCCGTCCGGTGCTCAGCGACGTCAGCTTCAAAGTGGACGCCAACGAGGCGATCGGCGTCGTCGGGCCATCGGGTGCGGGCAAGTCCACGCTCGTGCAGATCCTGCTGCAGTTGCGCACGCCGAGCTCCGGACGCTATCTCGTCAACGGGGAGCCGGTCGCCAAGTTCACGCTGGCCGACTGGCACAGGCTGGTCGCCTACGTACCCCAGGAACCGCGCCTGCTGCACGACACGGTGTCGGCCAACATCCGCTTCTTTCGCGACATCGACGACGAGGAGGTCGAGCGGGCCGCCAAGCTGGCCCGCATCCACGACGACATCGTGGGCTGGACACACGGCTATGACACCGTCGTGGGCCCGCGCGCCGACGCGGTGTCAGGCGGTCAGCAGCAGCGGATCTGCCTCGCGCGAGCGCTCGCCGCCCGGCCCCACGTGCTGGTGCTCGACGAGCCGACGAGCGCGCTGGACCCCTACTCGGAGACCCTCATCCAGGAATCGCTGCACGCGCTCAAGAGCGGCCTGACCCTGTTCACGGTCGCCCACCGCATGTCCACGCTGGACATGTGCGACCGCGTGATGGTGATCCTCGACGGCAGGCTCGTCGCGTTCGACACCAAAGCGGTCCTCAAGGAGGAGAACCAGTACTACCGCGCCGCGTCCATGATCGCGGCCGGCACCGCCGGGGGCACCCTGCCCGGCTGAGGTCGGGGTGCCGCCGATCCCCGCGCGGAAGGCGGCCTTAGGAGCCGGTGGGCGCAAGCCCTTGGAGGTTCGAGTCCTCTCGCCCGCATTGGAGAAAAAACCTGCAAATCGCTGCTATTGAACCACGGACGTCGCCGACCCCTACGGCGCCGAATCGCCGTGGGTAACACTCGTGGGTAACAAACGGCGGAGCTATTGCAGACGCTGCGCGTCAGCGTCGTCGAGCAGTTGAGCTTCGATCTTCGGCCTGATGTAGAGCCTGCGGCGGCCGATCTTGACGCTCGGGAGCAGGCCTCGCCGGCCCCAGTCCGCGATCGTCGAGACCGGCACGTGCAAGAGGTCTGAGACCTCGCTGACGGTCATCACGTCGGTGGCGGTGAGGCGCAGTCGTCCAGGCGGCACAGGATGCCGGGTTTCTCGTGGTTGGGCGCTCATCGCTCGGGTCCTGGCGCGTCGCGGGCGGGCTGTCTGTCGAGGTGCCGGGCTGCTCTGCCGAGGGCGTGGAGCGGGGACGGGATGAGCCGGTGGGTGGGGTGGTATCCGGGTCCCCAGTCGGGGTCCGCCAGCTCTCGGTGCACAACGGATGGTGTTTGCCTGCGGCTGATGCGGAGTTGCTGTGCGAGGCGCATGACGCGCCGGTCGTCCTGGCCGTCGACGCCGAGCTCGTCGCGCGCGAGGAACCACTCGGTCGCGTCCCGGGCGCGGGTCGCTTGGACGTAGGCGCTCTCCTTGCTGGTCTGCCAGCCACCGGTCAGCACGACGGACCGGTCGACGGTTGCGCCTTGCTGGCGGTAGACGTGCTGGGCGTAGGCAAGACGGACGTTCTCCAGGTCTTTGCCCGCGAGCTGCAGCTCGCGGCCGGACCCGTCCAGCGTCAATGTGAGGTTGTTGTTCTCGCCGATCTTGGTGACCTCGGCGCGGGTGCCGTTCTCGACCCGCGGATGCCCTGGTTGGCGATGCTGGGCGGTGAAGGTGATGAGGTCGCCCTCGCGCAGCCCGTAGTGCTGGTGGGGCAGCTCGATCTCCTGGTGTCCGAGTTCGCCGCGCTCGGCCCTGAGGTGCTGTGCGCGGGCGTTGAGACGGTCGATCTCCACGTTCGAGCTGTCGGCGATCAGCGCGACGGCGCGGATGGGGCGTTTCTTGGTGAGCTCTGCCCACCGCTGAACGGCTGCCTCGCCAGCCTGCTCCCGGTCGTCCATGAAGAACAGCCGGCCCTCGGACTGGTAGTGCGCCATTGCCTTCTCGGGCTCCCCACGACGCAGCGCGGCCCATGCCTGGCGCTCGGCCGGATCGCTGGTGCGGTGGATATCTGCGAGCTCAGCCGACCTGGCGTGCTCCTTGAGCCGGTCGAACATGCCGCCGGGACCGATCGATGGGAGCTGCTTTCCGTCACCGACCGCGACAAGCTTCGCCCCCGACTCGTCGATGAGGCGGGTGAGTGCGTCCAGGCGTCGGTGGTCTGCCATCCCGGCCTCGTCCAGGAAGACCGTGGTGTTCGGGCCGATTCTCACGGTCCCGGCGTCTGCCCTGGCGATAAGAGCGTCGATCGTCGAGGTGCGGCCCGCAAGCGCCGGTGTGGTTTCTCCGAGTCGCTCGGCGGTGGACCCGGACACGGCGACGCCGATCGTGTGGTGGCCGGCGTGTTTCTCGGCCCGGGCGGCCATGTCGATGACCACGCCCTTTCCGGTGCCGGCGGGGCCGACGAGCACAGCGAGGCGCTCATCACCCGTGATCGCTCTGAGGGCTGCGGTCTGCTCCGCGGTGGGCGGTCCCGCGAGCTGCTCTGCGACCTCGCTGATCGCCCGTGTGCGTGAGCGCTCGCCGACATCCCGGCCGCCGGGAGCGGCGAGCCGCTGGGCGCGGCGTTCGATCGCCTGCTCCTGCGCCCGGACAGCCAGCGTCGTCATCCTGCCGCCCTCCAGCGACAGGACACGCCGGTCACGAACCATCGCCTTCGCAACCTGGAGTGCGTCCTGGGGGGACATCTCGCCGGCGGCCTGCTCGAACACGACCGTCCGCAGGTCCTTCGCGTCGAACACCGCGTGATGCTCGACCAGTCGTGCCTCGACGCGATCCTCGATCGCCCGCTCTGGCTTCGGGCGCTCGGGGCCGGCGAGGAGCTGCAGCGCCTCCCCCGCGCCGAACCCGTGCTCACGGCCCGTCTCGCGCCACACCCGCTCCAAGTCGCGTCGGGTCGTGAGGGTCTTCGCTCGCCGGTTCTCCAACGCGAGGTCGCGCAGCTCGCCGCGCTTGGGCTCACGTCCCGTCCTTGCTCGGAAACGCTCGGCGGCCCTTGCGACCTCGCGGGAGCGGCCGGAGAACGCCTCACGCAAACCCTCGGGGACTCCGGTGAGCTCGAAGTATTTGCCGTCCTTGCCGGTGGCCTGCTGGATCTCATAGCCGCGCTCTGAGAGCTCGTGCGCGAGCGCAGCACGGTAGTGCGCACCCAGCTCACGAGCCGAGCGAAACACCGGACGGGACCATGTTGCGACGAGACGGTCATCCTCACGAACTACACCGGTGATCACGACATGGCTGTGCAGCTGCGGATCAGGCGCCTTCCCGCCGGCCACGCCGCGGGCGGTGGTGTGCTGATACTCCGCGGCGATCAGATCCTTAGCGGGCTCCTCAACAATCTGTCCGCTGTACCGGCGTCGGACCACCGGGACGTGCTCGCGCATATAGCCCAGGGTCTGCTCGACCGCAGTGGCGTGGGCCGCTTCGATTTCCTGGCGCTGCCACGGTTCCGCCAGCGCCCACACGGTCGAGACGGACTTCGGGGCGCTGAACGTCACATCGATCCCGCCGCCCCGACCACCGCCCGCACCCTCGGGTCGCAGGAATCTCCCGGTCCCTGGGTGCCGGCCCTCCATCAGCGAGATGAAATCCCCGCCGGCCACCGGACTGTCCTGGTCGATCCCGAGCCGGTCGAGTGTCTCGGGGCCGGCGAGCCACCGTCCCGGAGCCTGCGTCAGCTCCCCGTCAGGTGTGAGGTAGTAGTCGCCGCGCTCGGGCGCGACGGTCTTGGCCTCCAGATACCTGGCGTACCCGCCGCCCTTGGCGGCACCGATGCTCGACGCGCTCACCACACCGGTTAATGAGCGCGAACGCCCGGTCGCGGCCAACAAATCTCAGATCTGCGTCTCTCCACACCGGTTCATGACCCCGAACACCCCCAACCGGCCATGAACTTCGCCGCTGCCCGCGCCACACGACCCCTGCCACGGACGCCCGACCACCGCCAAGACCACCGACCGAAGCCTCACCACGACAGCCCACCCCGACGCAACGAGCCAACAGCGAACAGCCCGTTGCTCCTATGTCAAGCAGGGCACGGAAATTGCGGCATCGATGGGGATCGCTGGGCGGCGCTCCACCGTGGCGGGTGGCTGCATGAGCAGGCGGTGAAAGCGGCGTGCGAGGAGGCGCTTGAGGCACCGCAGCGCCTCCATGCGGCTCTTGCCCTCGGCTTCCTTTCGTTGCAGGTATGCCTTGCTCTCGGGGTCCCATCGGCCGCGTGTGACCGCGATCGTGTGCAGTGCCCGGTTGATCCTTCGGTTGCCTCCGCGGTGAAGGCGATGGCGATCTGTTTGCCCGAGGAGGCCGGGATCGGCGCGACGCCGGCCATCCTCGCGAACTGCGAGTCGGTCTCAAAGCGCTCCGCGCCCGCGGTCTGGCCGATCAGGATCGCGGCGGTGATCGTGCTGCAGCCGACCTCTTCCAGCAGCTGCGGGCGGTGTGCGGTGATGAGCTCGTGTAGCTGGCGCTTGAGCTCGCGCGAGTGGCGGGAGAGCTCTCGGATCGCTTTGACCTGCTCCTTGGCGATCGTGACCCGGGCCGACGGCTCAAGCTTGCGCAGACGCCTGGCGACCCGGTTGAGCTGACCGGGGAAGTCCATCTTGCGCGCAGGGATGCTTGCCTCCAGGGCGGGGTCGAGGATCACGAGGTTCCAGCGCAGCCGGTTCGTGAGCCGGTTGATCTCGGCGACCTGGTGTTCGCGGTGGTCGCACAGCAGACGGATCTCCATCGCCGCCTCGTCCAGATGCGCGCTTGGGAACTTGTCGATGCCGTCCTTTAGGACCGCGCGGGCGACCGCACGTGCGTCGATCTGGTCGGACTTGCCGGCCTTGCGCTCGCCGCGGCGTGTCTCGCCCATCAGCCTTGGCGCGACCCGGACGACGCGCTCCCCGGCGCTCACGAGACAACGCTCGAGGTGATGGGAGACGTGTCGGCAGTCCTCCAGCGCCCACACGACGTCGATGTCGAGTTCGTGTGCCCAGCGCAGCGCCTGGCGGTGCCCAGCGTCGTCCGCGGCAATTTCCCGTTCGCCGCGGACCTCGCCAGTGCCCGCGTCGACGGCGGCCAGCGCATGCGTCCTCTTGTGGGTATCCGTTCCAACCACGATCATCCAGGGGTCCCTTCGTTCGATTGGTAGCGACTGAGGTGGACCTCCGGCGGACAGCTCTAAGTCGGGGCGATTGCCACGCTCCTATCAGGTCACGCCGGTGATCCCGGACGGCGGTGGGCGACACAACGGGCTTGGTCAGGCATCAAGCCGACAGACAGACCAAGAGTCAGCCCACCGCCGTTCCGGACCTAACCCGGCAGGTCGGACGCCAGGAACCCGACCCATTCGCTCACAGCTCGCCTTCAGAGCCACCTACCTGAACGCCACCGACGCCGTCAACCTCCCGACTTCACCGACGCTCTCAGACGGCTCCCTGCTCGCTACGAACGCTCCGAGCCGAACCCCACCGGCACCTCACAACCATCCGGCACTCAGGAACGCTTGCACTTAGGCAGACCAGATACACGGCACACCCATCGGTCCCTTTCAGGTCCCTCGGGCGGCCGTAACCGGGCCATGAGCCACCTGTTCGTGCGGTTCCTCCACCGGCGCGAGATCGGCAGCCGTCGAGTACGCCGCCGGGCTTTCGTTTAGAGGGCACAGTTTGGTCTGCGTGGCCGCGAGGCCGATTCGTACCAATTTGAGGCACGGTGCCCTCAATCACTAAAGAGGCGACTATGCGTCGACAGCGCCCGCGCCGGCCGGCGGCGCTGCCGTGGGGAGGGCATTGTCGACGAGGACGACCGCGATAGCGGCGGCGCTGGCGAAGCTGTCGGAATCGAGGACTCGGCCTCGCGCCGAGGCGCCATCCAGCAGCAGCGCCAGTTGCTCGCCGAGCTGCTCGGGGTCGGCGGCGCCGGCCTCGCGGGCGGTATCGGTGAGCCGGGCGGCGACGGCTTGCTTGTAGTCGCGGGCGAGCAGGCGTGCCGGGTGGCTCGGGTCTTGGATCTCGACGGCGGCCCCGATGAACGGACACAGGGGTGAGTGGATATCGAAGACGGCGAGGAGCCGCTCGCGGGGTGTGAGCTCGGTGCGCTCGAAGACCTCGGGCAGGATGCCGGGATCGAATCGGCGTAGGTACTCGGCGATCAGATCGTCCTTACTCGGGAAGTGCTGGTAAAGCGTGCGCTTGGAGACTTCGGCGACCGCGCAGAGCTGGTCCATGCCGGTGCCATTGATGCCCTGATCGCGAAACAGTTGTTGTGAGGCGCTGAGGATGCGCTCTCGTGCGCCCCTGCCGCGGCGGAGGCCTCGCGGCCCCTTCTCCAACTCAGTCATAGGCCCAGCGTAGCCCAGGTCGGTACCGCTCGGTGTGCATAGCTGCGCACCTGATACGTTAGGCACTCAGATCGGTGTACATAGCGTCAGAACTATCAACCGGATGGAGTCCTAATGGGAAAGCTCGATGGCAAGGTCGCGGTGATCACAGGTGCGACAAGCGGTATGGCACTGGCCGGTGCCAAGTTGTTCGTTGACGAAGGAGGCTCACGTCTTCATTTCGGGCCGGCGTAAGGACCTGCTGGACGAGGCCGTCGAGCAGATCGGCCGGAACGTGACCGGCGTGCAAGCCGATTCGGCCAACCTTGACGATCTTGACCGTCTGTTCGAGACGGTCAAGGAGGAGAAGGGCACACTCGACGTGTTGTGGGCGAGTGCGGGGGCGGGCGAGCAGGGAAGGCTCGGCGAGATCACCGAGAAGCAGTTCGACGCCGCCTTCTCGCTGAACGCACGCGGCACGCTTTTCACGGTTCAGAAGGCGCTGGCGCTGTTGAACGATGGAGGCTCGATCTTCATGACCGGGTCAAACGCTTCGCTGCGGGGCTACCCCGATTGGAGTGTCTACGCAGCGAGCAAGGCGGTCCTGCCCGCCTACGCACGGGTGTGGGTGTCCGAGCTGAGAGACAGGAAGATCCGGGTAAACGTGCTGACCCCAGGCCAGGTCGCCACGCCGATGATGCTGGCGGCGCTACCCGCGGAGGTGAAGGCGGAGTTCGAGTCCGTGATCCCGCGGCGAGAGATGGGCAGCCCTGAGGAGATCGCGTCGGTCGCGTTGTTCCTCGCCTCGGAGGACTCGAGCTACGTCAACGGCATGGAGCTGGTCGTGGACGGCGGCACCACAGTGATCTAAGCGCCGCGCCGGTGCTCCTCAGCGGGCCGATCTGACACCTCGGCGCCGGCGAACCGTTGACACCCCCGCCCAGCACGCCAGCAGTATCCCACGACCAAATGATCCACTCACAACAAAGGAGCACACGTTATGAGCACCATCAGCATCATCGGCTCAGGCAACATGGCCGGCGCCATCGGCACCCGGGCGGCGAAGCACGGCTACACCGTCGAGCTCATGAGCCGCAACACCTCCAAGGCTCAGGCCCTTGCCGAGGAGATCGGCAACGGAGCGACCATCGGCACGTTCGGCGCAAGGCCGGCGGGTGACATCGTCATCGTCGCCGTCCTGTACGCCGGCGCCGTTGAAGTGGTCGCGCACTACGGCGATGCGCTGGCCGGCAAGATCCTCGTCGACATCACCAACCCGTTCAACGCCGAGGCAAGTGGACTCGTGACCACCGCGGGCAACTCGGTCTCCCAACAGGTCGCCGCCGCCGCTCCCGACAGCGCACACGTCGTGAAGGCATTCAATTCGATCCTCCGTGGCGTCCTCGCCGAAGACAAGCCCCTGGACGCGTTCTTCGCCGGCGACAGCGCCGAGGCGAAGACGCGTGTAGCGGGGTTTCTGGAGAGCTTGGACATGCGTCCCCTCGACGCGGGAGGGCTCGAGATGGCCTACGTCCTTGAGTGGGCCGGCATTCTCCTGGTTGGCCTGGCACGCAACGGCGCTGGCTTCGACATCGCCTTGGGCGCCGAGGTCCCCTGAAGATCCTTGTCGATAAGGGACTGGCGGTCATCCACGCATCGGCTTGATCTCCTACCAATTCGCCGTCTCAGCCCGCGACAATACACCGGAGCGCATCTCACCTAATCGGAAACCCTTAACTGTGCCCGCGACGCACTGGCTTCTTGGCAGGCCGCTCGGCCTCGGCGATCGTGACTCGGCCCGACATCGCGAAGAGCAGGTAGACCGTGTGGGCCGGCTCGTGGAAGTCTAGATTGCCGTCCCGTCCGCCCGGCAGCCGGGTCGCGGTCGTCCACCTTCCCTGCATCAGTCGATCACAGCGATGGCCTCGATCTCGACCAAGAGGTCAGGGGAGTACAACGCGGCGACGCCGATCAGTGTGCCCGGTGCGAGCAGCGCAGGAACTCCGAGTGTCTCGAGAGCACGAGCCCGGCCCTCTCCAACCTGAGGCATCTTGTCCATGCTCCAATCAGCGATAAAGGTGGTCAGCTTCGCGACGTTGTCGAACGAGCCGCCCGCCGCGGCGAGGGCCGCGCCGACGTTGAGATAGCACTGCTCGACCTGCGCGGCGAGATCACCTTCGCCGACCAACGTTCCGTCCGCGTCCCAAGCGACCTGGCCGGCCATGAATACAAGCGTCGATCCGGTGGCGATCGAGACCTGCCGGTGGAAGGGGACCTTCGGGAGCTCCTGGGGCTCGATCAGACTGATGGTCATTGCCTTCTCCAATCTGTAGTTAGGCCCGAGGGCCGTCGGCTGCTGTACGGATGCAATCGGCTTTGAAACAGTGAGTTGCCCTGGTTTTTCGACGGCAGAGAAGCTTTAGGTGATGAAGCGGTGGATGGCCTCGTTGGCGTGGTCCTGAAACGACGGGTCGGCCAGGTCGGGGAAGATGTCCGTTTGGTCGACCGCGGGACCCTTGAGCGTGTTCGCGGCGCTGGCGTAGAACACGCCGCTGGACAGGGTCGGGTCGGTGACGCCGTCGACCAGTCGCTTCGCGCCGACGTCAAGCTTGTGGGCGATGCCCAGGCGGGGCATGACGTACTTGGCCGCTATGCGCAGCGGCAGTGCGAGGTCGTTGGGTGCTTGGGTGCCGGTGGTGTTGCCGGGGCTCACGCAGATGAATCGGCGGTCGGGGTGTTGGCGGGCCAGGTAGGCCATCCATAGGATGCCGATCAGCTTGGCCTGCCCATAGGCCAAATTGACGTCGGCTTTGCCGCCGGCGAAATAGCTGCCGTCGATGACGGTGGCGAGCTCGTCGGCGGAGTTTGAGTCGAACGACGGCCGCTTGAACCCCATTTTCGGGATTCCCCTGGCTGCCTCGCTTCCGGCGAAGACCGCCACCTCGCCGAGTCGGTCCTCGGCCAGGAGCGTCTCGAGGAGGACAACGTGGCCAAGAACGTTCTGCGCGAACATGTAAGTGGCCCCGTCGGCGGTCAAGGCCATGGGCGTCTTGCCGCCCATTCCACCGGCGTTCATGACCAGCGCGTCGATCGATCCGTCGATGCCCGCCAGGCCGGCGCGGACCGAGCGCCGGATCGGCAACGTCCATGAGAACGATGTCGAAGATGCGCCGGCCGGTCTCCGCTTCGAGATCGGCCTTTGCCGTTGCCGCGCGGTCTTGGTTGCGGCACGCCAGGTAGATGCGGGCGATCTCGGGACGTGTTGCCAGTTGCCGGGCGATCTCTTTGCCGAGCCCGACGTTGGCGCCGGTGATCAACACGGTCTTTTCTGCGGTGGTTTGCATTTGAGTGCTTGGCTCCTTAGGTACAGACATGGTCATTCGTGGTCCGGTGTGCGGCTGTGCAGGCCCTCTCAGATCGCGAGGCGGCCGCCGTCGACGGGGATGATCGCCCCGTTGATGTAGGCGGCAGCCGGGGTCGCGAGGAACGTGATGACGTCGGACAGCTCGTGCACTTCAGCGACCCGGCCGAGCGGAATCGTCTTGGCGAACTCTTCGGCCATCGCCAATTTCGTCTCCAATGCCGGGGTCAACGTCGGACCGGGAGCGACCGCGTTGACGCGGACGTTCTGCGGCCCGAATTCGGCAGCCCACGCCTTGGTGAGCAGCTCGATCGCGGCGCGCGAGGCGCCGTAGGCACCCAGGCCTGGCTGGCCGTAGCTCGCGACCATCGTTGAGACGTTGATGATCGATCCGCCGCCGCGGGCGGCGATCTTCGGGGCGAGCGCGGCGACGAGGAAGAACGGCGCCTTGACGTTGATCTGGAACAGCCCGTCGAACGCCGCCTCGTCGGTGTCAACCGTCGGCCCCATCGCCGCAACGCCTGCACAGTTGACCAGAACATCGATCTCGCCTGCTGCGTCGGCAACGCGCCCCACCTCGGACATCTCCGAGAAATCAGCGGCGATGAACTGCGCATCGTGCCCACCCGCCCGGATCTTCTCCACGGTGCTCGCGCCGCGGGTCTCATCGCGGCCGGTGATGATCACCGACGCGCCCTTCTCGGCCATCGCCAGTGCGGTGGCGGAACCCATCCCGGATGTGCCGCCGGTGATAAGGGCGGTCTTGCCTTGAAGTGACATGTATCGCGTTCTCCCTTTGAGTGGTTGTCGCGACCCTAGAAATGGATCGTGCGTTCCACTCTAACACAGAATGGATGGCGCGATCCATTCTGTTGGTAGAATCTGCGATATGAACACGACTAGCCCCTCCTCTCGCCCGTTGACGCGCAAGGGCCAGGAGACCCGTCAGCGCATAGTCGACGCGGCGGCCGACTTGATCTTCCGGCAAGGCGTCGCCCACACGACGATCGAGGACGTACGCGCGGCGGCGGACGTCTCGAGCTCGCAGCTCTACCACTACTTCGACGACAAGCCGGCTTTGGTCCGGGCAGTGGTTGACCACCAGGCCGACACAATGGTCGGCGGGCAGGAGATGTTCGATTTCAGCACGCTGGAGGGCCTCCGAGCCTGGCGCGACTTCGTGATCGCGGCCCAGCGCGAGCACCACTGCAGCGGCGGCTGCCCAATCGGCTCTCTCGGAGGCCAGCTAGCCGAGACCGATCCCGACGCAAGAGCCCACGTCGCCGAGGGCTTCAAACGATGGGAAGCCACGATCCAGAGCGGTCTACGAGAGATGCAAGCACGAGGCGAGCTCACGCCCGACACCGACCCCGACACCCTCGCCCTCGCGCTGCTAGCCGCCCTGCAGGGCGGCCTGCTCCTCACTCAGGTCAAACGCGACACCAAGCCGCTAGAGGCCGCGCTTGACGCAATGCTCGAACTGGTCGCCCGACTCAGCGGCGGCAGTTCGTAGCGGCTGCTCCGCGGGCCCTCCCAGAGTGCTGCGTTGATGCGGATGCGAGCGTCCCGCTGGTTCGGCCACGGGCTATCGCACGGGACGAAAACCGATAGCCCGGTGCGGCCGGCCCGAGACTTCTGCTTTCCCATGGCGAAGGAGGCGTCTCGCGGGCCTGAATCGAGACGCTCGCTACTCGGGGCATGAAAATGCGGCCTTGAAGGCTGCTGTCGGGGGCCGAGCGTAGTAGGTTCGGCCGACCGGGACAGGGGCTTTCAGGGAGAACGCAGTGGGGCAGGCCGTTTTGGACGATGGGCTTCGAGCCCGGGATTTTTCGGTGGCCGCCCCTGCGACTTGCCCGGGTGTGCCGTGAGCACGTATCGGTCGTTGTCGTTAGCCCGCTGCTTCTCCAGTGGTTCACACAATCAGAGGAGGACGAGGTGAGATCGGCGGTAGGGCAATCGGGTTGGATGTGCACCGTGATTTCTGTGAGGTCGCGATCGCCCAGGACGGGGAGGTGAGCTCGGCGGGTCGGGTTGATACGACGCCCGAGGCGCTGGAGCTGTTCGGCGGGAGTCTTGACCCGCGGGATCGGGTGGCGCTCGAGGTGAGCGGTGGCGCGTGGGAGGTCGCGCGGATCCTCGAGCGGCACGTCGCGCGGGTGGTCGTCGTGAGCCCTGCCGATACGGGGATCCGTCAGGCGCGCGCGAAGACCGACCGGCTGGATGCGCGCACGCTCGCGCGGCTGTTGGCGGCGGGTGAGCTGGACGGCGTGTGGTCACCGGATGAGCGCTGCCGGGTGATGCGCCGTCGCCTGTCGCGGCGTGAGCAGTTGGTGCGCTCACGCTCGCGCTCAAAGAACGAGATCCACGCGGTGCTCGTGCGCCGGCTCGTGGGCCGCCCGCCGATCTCTGACCTGTTCGGGGTCAAGGGGCGCCGCTGGCTGGCCGGGCTCGATCTGCCGCGTCGAGGAGTCAGAGACGATCGAGGCGTGCCTGCGCCACGTCGAGTTCCTCGACGCGGAGATCGCCGCCGTCGAGCGCCACATCGCCTCCGAGGCTCTTGACTCGCCTGAGATCAGGCGGCTGATGACGGTTCCCGGGGTCAACGTGATCTGCGCGGCGAGCTTCATGGCCGCAGTCGGCGATATCCGCCGTTTCTCAAACCCGCGGTCGCTGGTTGGCTACCTGGGTCTTGACCCGCGCGTCTACCAGTCAGGCTCAGCGCCGGCCACAGGCGGACACATCTCAAAGCAGGGCTCCGCATCGACGCGCTGGGCGCTGGTCGAGGCGGCCTGGTAGCGCGTTCGCCAGCCCGGCCCGCAGCACGCCTTCTATCAGCGCGTGCGCGCACGCCGCGGACACGGGATCGCGATCGTCGCGAGCGCACGCAAGCTCTGCTGCCTGTTCTGGTTTTTGCTCACCCGCGAGGAGGACTACGCCCACCAGCAGCCCTCCCTGACCGCCAAGAAGCTGCGCCTGCTGAGATCCGCGCCGGCGCCCCGACGCTCAAGGGCCAGCGGACCGGCACTTTGCCACCAGGCAAGCGATGCGCGACGGTGAGCGCAGGCTCGCCGAGCAAGCCGAGGCCTCCTACAAGCGGATGGTCTCAGACTGGCAGGCCGCAACTCCGAAGAAGGCGGGCGCGAGCGTGACACCGGGGCGCGCATCACAAAAGCCCTCGAGGGGCAAAGTCGCGCGGCAGACCACGAGCCCCTGACGTCTGCGCTTCGACTCGTCCTCTACTCGCGCCCACCAGAAGCCTAACGCCGTCACGGCTCCTTGGCAACACGCCGGCCCGTTCCGGCGGGGACCCCACCTACCCGAAAACGGCTGAACTTCACGCCCTCCGGCCAGCGCCGCGCCGAAACCAACCCCACAAACGCGTTCTGCGGCCCTCCACGAGGCGACCCCCGACCGATCCGATGTCCGAAATCTCGTTCCTAAATTAACCGCCGAAGCCAGCCTTGACTTTCATCGGTCGTCCGGAGCGGGCCTGACGCTCGCCTTGCGAGACGCTCGCAGCCGAGGCGCCGGCGGGCGCAATCGTGGCAGCGGTCGGCGAGGGCTGGCTGTGCCTGGTACATCGGCAGACCTATGCGCCGCACGCGCGGCGTCCGCTCGAGACCCAGGTCCCGCAGTGGTTCAGACGTAGCTGATCAGATCCACGATCCAGCCCTCGGAGTAGACCTTCAAGAAGATGTTGTGCCCGCGCGTCTCATCGATTTCAGCGAGACCCTCGTTAGCGTCTCCGGTGAATGAGAGTTCGGCCCGCAGGAACCGGCGCTCCCAGATCGCAACCTCTGGGTAAAGCGGCTTGCCTCGTCCGTCCTCAACCCAGCTGAGGACCCAACGTGGTTGGTGGGACTTCTCCTGGTACTCGACTTCGCCGAGGGTCCCGGAGAACTGCGCGACCGGAAAACCGCCGTCGTCCCAAGGCAGAAAGATGGCTGCCTCGACCATCTGACCGCGCGTGCCGCGGAGCATGTCGATCAGCTCGCCGAACTCCTTTACGTCTTGCGCCACGTGCGAAGGCTACTTCGAATGGGAGCTGGCATCGCCTCGTCCAGCTGCCCGGCTTCGCACACCGAAGATCCGCGCATGTGCCCTTGCTGGTTTTCGTCCGTTGCGGCGGTCTGCTCGGCCCGTGCTCGGGGCGCGCTCAGCCGGAAAGGGGGCACCGCTGAAAGACCATGCGGTAGGCTCGCGCCGAAACCGAGCCGAGCCGAAGCGGGAGAGCGCAGATGGCCGCGCCAGATGCCGCCCGGAATTGTCATCGTTGCCGCAGGCAGACCAGGAAGCGATCGGCGCAACGCTGATTGCGCTCAGAACGGGCTTTCAAGAGCGCGATGTCGACAAGCTGGTCGGTGTTTACAGCGCCGAGGCTGACTGGGTCAACGCCTTCGGCAGCGTGAAGAAGGGAAGCGACGAGATCGTCGCATACCTACGAGGTCTGTTCGCGGACGCGAACTTCAACGCGGGCACCCTCAGGGCTCCGCCTGAGGTTGTGATCCGGGTCCTGACGCCCGAGGTCGTGCTGGTGTCAGCGCACCTGCAGGTAGAGGGTCAAAAGGTGCTTGGCGGAGGCGAGATAGAGCTGAGGGATAACTATTCGTTGCGCGTTTTGCATCGGCAGGAGGACGGGTCTTGGCCAATCGTGTCGGAGATGTTTAACGACGCGAATCGCGAGAGCACCTACGCTGCCGACTCCTAGCGCCGCTTCATCGAGCGCGAGGCTGCTGCATGGACGGCTGAGCAACAGCCCGCGCGACGCCCGTTCCCATTCCTGGTTTGGACGAGGAGGAGCAGCGCTGGGCCCCACCTCGTCGGCTACTGCTTCGAGGGCCATTGCGGGTGTGTCCGTGTCGAGAGGGCGTAGTCGCTCCCACGGCGCTGCGCGATCACCCGTGGCTCGAGTCGGACGCTCCTGTCTTCGCTCCACGACGGTGTTGCGCCGGATCCGCGCGGTGGTGTCAGGCCGGGCGTGCGGCGGCGAGCTCGAGCGGCACGACATAGTCGCCGCCCCGCCGATGAAGCCCACGACGCAACCTCCGGTTCACGCCGTCGGGATCGGTGTGGCGTAGGCCGCCGTCCTGCGCAATGAGGTGCTGCGCTTCGAACGTCATCTCGTTCATGTGGCCAAGCACGCTGCGACGCGCGGTCCTTGCGACCAACACACCGGACGGGTCCACCGGGCCGAGCGTCGTGCCGGCGAGCCCCTCAGAGGCGAGCGCATCGACGACGAGCGTCGCGACATAAAGGCCGAGATCATCTAGCTGCGCTACGCGGACGTCGGTGTCGAGCACCGAGAACAGCGTGTCCGCATGGACGAGCAGCAGGCACTTGCGCCGCTCGATGACGAACACTTTGGCATACCAGTCATCGATGCCCGGCTCGGCCTCGACGAGCGTCCCGGCCCGGTTCCGACCAGCTTTAGGAATCCTCTGGTGCATCGCAGCAGCACGGGGGTCACGGTATCCCCACATGGGACGACGCCGACACGCCCTGCCTGCCTGTCTCAGTGGGCCCCTCGGCGGAGTAGATAGTCGCGGAACCTGGGTGCTGTGTAGGCGTACTCGCCCTTGCGGATTCGATAGAGCGCGCCGGCATCAACGAGGCGGCCGAGCAGGACGTTCACGTTCCCGGGCGTCTTCTCGGATGCGCTGCTGAGCTCGGCCGAGCGCAGCGGGGGATAGGGGCACGCGGCGGACGCGGCGAGGAGATCCTGCTCGGCGGGCGTCAGCGTTGCGATGCGTGGCTCGTAGAAGTCGCGGTCGAGCCGCCCGTAGATGTCGGGGTGGGTGGCGTCGAGCAGCTTGCTGGTGAAGCGGTCCACGCCGGCGAGGTCCGCCGCCTCCCACAGCTCCGATCCCCACAGCTGAAGGAAGTAGGGGTAGCCCTCGACCTCGTTCACGACCATCTCTGCAAGCTTCGCGTCGGCCTTGCGGGCCGTCTGCTCGAGTGGCCGGGTGAAGGCCTGAATCGCCTGCTCGGGCGCGAGCGAGTCGATCTCCTCGCCGCGGAAGAGCCGCTCGCTGTAGGAGCGGGCCTTCTGGAGGTTGCCGGTCAGGGTCGGCAGGCCGCAGAGGACCAGGGCGAGCGGCAGCTCTGCCCGCTGCAGCGCGACCACCGGCGCGATCAGGAGCGACAATGGGTGCTCGCCGTGGCGGTCGCGCTCGTCGCGCACCAGCTGAGCCTCGTCCAGCAGCAGGACGACTCCGTCGCGGCCCTTGGCGCGGGCGAGCTCGACCGTGGAGAACAGGTCGCGCGCGAGGTCCTCCTCACGCTGTGACCCGAAGGCGATCCCGAGCGAGACGTCTTCCCAGGTGAAGGACAGGCTGGCGGCCCGCAGCGCCCGACCGGCAACCGAACGCAGCCGCTCGCGGCGTGAGAGGCGCTGGCGCGTGCGCTCGAGCAGCGCCCCGAGCACCGCCGTCAGCGCCTCATCGGTGTTGTGCGAGGGCTGCAGCTCAAGGAGCGCCGGCTCCCAGTCGAGCTCCTGCGCATGGTCGGCGAACTCCTCCAGCAGGACGGACTTGCCCACGCCACGCAGACCGGTCACCCGCATGCTCGCCTGCTGCTCGGGCGCCGCGCGCAGCATGGCAGCGAAGCGTCGCAGGGGCGCCTCGCGACCAGCCAGATACAGAGGGCGCACGCCGACGCCCGGCCGGTAGGGGTTCTTTCCCGAAACCTGGGTCATTACAAGCTATCTGTAATGTAGCGCAATCATTACAAGGTGACCGTAATGAGCCGCGGACCGGGCTGCGACTGTCCGCCGCAAACCTTGGGCGAACGCGAAGTCGGCCGCGTTCTTGGTCACGGATCGACGGTAGCCACTGGCGCGCTCGGGTGGGGAACGTCCTCCAGCGATGTCGGTCTCGACTCAAACGCGCGCGTGAAGACCTGGGCCTGCTCTGAGGCCGGCCGTGCGTGCAGGTAGATCGAGGTGGTGGCGAGCGCGCTGTGCCCCATCGCGGCTTGGATCGTCACGAGATCCACACCGGCGGCTGCGAGCAGCGACCCGTACGTGTGCCGCAGATCATGCAGTCGCAGCGGGCGCAGGCCCGCGGCGTCGCGCGCACGCTTGAAGCGGCTCCGCAGCGCCCAGCTATCAAGCGTCCGTCCGAGCTCGTTCACGAACACGAGGTCTTCCGGCGCCGTGAAGTGCTGCCGCCGGCTGAGCCTGTCGAGCGCGGCGGCTGCCTGGTCCGCGAGCGGGACGCGGCGGATCTTCCCCGACTTCGTCGAGGACTCCACACCCGCGCTCATCGCGCGTTCGATCGTCAGCGCGTGGCCGGCGAAGTCGACGTCGCGCCAGCGCAGCGCAAGCAGCTCGCCAAGTCGCAGCCCCGCGTAGCTCGCGACGCGCACCAGCTCGGCGTCCTGATGGTCCTGAGCCTGTCGCTGTGTCGGCTCGGCAACGGTGGCGTTGCTCGCGCCGCGCGTCGCCGGCCGCGACGGTGCGCGATGCAGTCCAGCTGCGAGCGCGCGGGCGAGCGCCTCGATCTCGGCGGGCGAGTAGTAGTTCAGTGCGCCGCGGTGAGGCTCGCGGCGCTTGTCAGCGCCTCGCACAGGGTTCGCCGCCAGGTTGAAGGTGGTGGACCTCTGGCCGTATCCGAACACCGCGCTGATCACTGCCCTGTACTTGTTGACTGTGCGCGCGGACGCCCCTGCAGCCACTTCCGTGAGCAGGTCCTCGATCTCCGCGGTCGTGATCTTCGCGGCCGGGCGATCGCCGAGCGCGCTGAGGACTCGGCCGTTGGGCCCGAGCACGTAGCCGTGATCGCGCAGAGTGCTCGGCTTCGCTCCCCTGACGTCGGCGAGCCATCGCAGATACCTGGCGGCGACGGCGGCGAACGTCACGCCGCGTTCGCGTCGCTCCTTACCGAGGCGCTCATGTTCGGCTGCCTCCGCCGCGTGCGCGCCTACGAGCGCAGCGGCTGCGACGTGCGCACGCGCCTCGTCGTAGTAGCCGGGCGCGACGCGGCCGCGTCGGGGTAGATCCCACTTCCCGGTGCTCGGGTTCCGCGCCAGCCACGCTGGGCCGATGCGGCGCTTGACCAGGAGCCCGTCCTGACGCCACATCGCCTCGAAGAACGGGCGCTCTTTGTGGACACGAACGGTGAGCGCGGCCGTGGGCAGATCGGGCGTCACGCGGGCATCGTATCACCGTGGGTAACACGTGGGTAACAGCAATCCGTGGGTAACACTTTGGGTAACAAACTGACCCGAATCTAGCTCCAATAGCGGGATTGGGGCCGATCGAATCGCCCGTATCTATTGGCCTCAGCGCCTTGCAGGCGGCCTTAGGAGCCGGTGGGCGAAAGCCCTTGGGAGTTCGAGTCTCCCCGCCCGCATGGCACGAACGCCCGGCAAATCGGCTCTGTTTCCGGAGAGGCATCTGATTGCATCATCGTCGGGGCGCCGCTTGGGTAGCAGTGCAGATCCGCGTGCTCTACGCGTACGGCAGACATACCGGCGGCCTGCCGTTCTACATCAACGGCGCGCATCTTCTCGTGGGCACACGAACGATCAGGATGGGCTAGGGCGGACACCGGCGTTCGAACACGCCGGCCGACCCGTGGCTACTGGATGAGGTGCTCTTCTCGTCGTGTTCCGTCGGGAGCCGTCCAGTTCACGCTTGTCGGCTTCGGGTCAAGGACGGCACCGACTGTGTTGTTGACGATGTTCAACGGCACGGTCCCGGCCGGCGTGCGGACCGCGATGTTCGATACGCCGTTGGGGACGAGGCAGTCGAGCAACACGCCGCCGTTGCGTTCGGGTGCTTCTATGGTTCCGCACTGAAGCGTTGCCGCGCTTGCGGCTGTCGTCTCTGGACCACAGCCGCCGCCGGCGGCAAGCCGCGGCTCGCGCTCGACGAGGCACACTTCCGTCGAGTTGCCAAACACGATCACTTCAAAGTGCGCGTTGCTCTGGGCGACGCGGTATGACGACGGATCGACCACGTCGCTGGCACGCCGGGTAGCGAGCTCCCTTGTCACCTTGATCACTGCGGGCGAGGGTCGCACGCCAGTTGCGTCGAATACGCTGAATGCGCTGCGCGCCGCCGAACTGAGGCTGGGCGTCGGACCCATCGATGCACCGCCCGATGCCACGCCGGACACAACGACCGCGGCGGCGCACGCCGCTGCGCACGCCGCTGCGCCCGCCGCAAGTGCGAGCCCGATGAACGGTCGGTGCAGCCGCGAGCCATGCTTGGCAAGTCGGGGCTGCGTCCAGGGATAGCTGGCCAGCGGGGCCGGGGGCACCTCCCTCAGGGCCGCGAGGATTCGCCGCAGTCGAGGGTCAGATGGATGCGTCGGCATGGACATGTGGTGTTTCCTCCTCGACAGTCGTCTGTTCCATCAGCTCGCAGGCGCGGGCGAGACGCTCACTTGCTCGCTGCAGGCGCTTGCGTAATGCCGCTGGCTTCAAGCCGGCGATCTGCGCGAGTTCGGCGCCGTCGAAGCCGTGCACGTAACGCAGCACGAACAAGCTTCTGTCAGTCGGACGCAACGTGCGGACCAGTAGGTCGCGCATCGCGAGTGCCTCGCCTTGAGCCTCCAGCGGCCCCTCGTGCGCTGAGCGGCTCACGAGGCGGCTGAGCGCGAGTGCTCCGCGTCGCTCGCGACGTAGTGCATTGAGCGCTCGGTTGCGTGCGACTCCGAACACCCACGCGCGCTGCTGTGTCGCATCCGCCGGCATTCGTGAGCGTTCGCGCCACGCAACAAGGAACGTCTCCTGCATCAGATCGGCTGCCAGTGACCGATCAGAAGTCATCTGCGCGATAAACGCGCCAATGGGACGCTCTAGATCCCGAACGAGCTCGACAAAGTCCGAGTCAGCCGAGAGATTAGCCCGAGCTCCCACATGACTCCAAGTGCCGCACGAGCGAAGATCGTGACATCCGCACCCGCGACGGTGATCAGCCCTGTGGCGAACGCGCTGGGCTCGATCCCAGCAGAGGATGTTTGTCAAGGGGAAGCAACCTGTGGCCGCCGGGCGTGCGCGCCGCGAGTAGGTGCGGTTGCCGCTCAGGCGGGTCCTTCGGCTTCGCCTTCGCAGGTTTCTCGTTGTTCGCGGGCTCGGCTGCTCATCGGTTCGGTGTAGATCGTCTTTCCGCTGGGGTCGCGGATCACGAGTTCGGCCTCGGCCGGCAGCGAGATCTCCGCGGACGTCAGGGCGGTCAGCGACACGACCGCTGAGCCTAGCCCCGTTGGTCCCTCAGCCCGACCCGTGCCTCGTTCGAGGATCGGGACACGGGACACCCGTTTCCGGTGCGGGGCGAGCACCAAGCCGGCGACGTAAGCGGTCCCGCAACGCGCGGACGGGAGGGACGCCGTCCCGCCTCGCGGCCTCGCGTCGCGAGGCTTTCTGCGGATCGCGTGATGCGTAGGACCGCGCGTTAGGGTTGGTTAGCCGCGTGACAGGCGGACCTGCCGCGGCAGGAAGAGCCAACTATGAGCGCCCTCCAGTGTTTGAGTTCGGTGCCCCGGATGATGCCGTCAGGCTGGTCGTGCAAGCCGACCTTCACGCCGGTCGCGACGAGCTGGTTGTGAGCCTCGAGGCGGCGAGCATCAATCCGTCCGACCTGCATCTGATTGGCGGGTTCTACGGAGTCCGTCCAGCGTTGCCGGCGCCGCTGGGCGTGGAAGGCGTGGGCAGGGTCATCGAGGCGGGGCTGGGCGTCGAGCCAGACATGGTCGGTCGTCGCATCGTGATCCTTCCCGGCAATGATCGGGGCAGCTGGGCGGAGGAGGTGGTTGTCGCCGTGCGAGACGTGCTGCTCGTCAGCGATGAGGCCGACGCGCTGCAGCTCGCAATGGCCGGCGGCAACCCGACTGTCGCGCTGTTATTGCTCCGCGCGGAGACGCTGACGCCGGGTGATTAGGTCGCGCAGACTGCAGCAAACTCAGCCGTGGGCCAGTACGTCATCAAGCTCGCCAAGCGCGCCGGCCTGCACACGCTCAATGTTGTGCGCCGTGAGGCAGCAGCGAAGCAGGTCATCGACGCCGGGGGCGATCGCGTGATCGTCGATGGCGAGGGTCTGCCGCTGATGCTCGACGCCGCGATCGGTGACCAGCAGCTCGCGATCGTCCTCGACTCGGTCGGTGGACCGGTGGTCACCGAGCTCGCGCACAGACTCCGCTTCGGGGGAAAGGTTGTGAGTTTCGGTGCCCTTGGTGGGCTGCCGACCGCGTCGTCGGTTCGCGACGACCTCGTCTACCGCGACGTGAGCCACCACGGCTTCTGGATCGTGAACTGGCTCGGACGCGCCGCGCGTGAGGAGATCACGGCCACATTCCGAGAAGCTGTCGAGCTTGTCAGCAGCGGGGCGCTCACAGCAAGCATCGGACACACGTTCCGGCTTGAGCAATACGCCGAGGCCCTCAACGCCGCCCGGCAATACCATCGTGGTGGCAAGGTCCTGTTCACCATGGGAGACCTTCGATCCCATGAGTAGGGCGTGAACACGTTCGGCGTCTACGTGGATGAGGACCCCGCGACCACGGTCGAGCACGGCGGAACCATCTCGGTTTCACCCACGGCTTCCGCGCTTCCGTAGCGCTCTCATCGCCGATCCCACCGCGCTCGGCTGCCACTCAGCCACCAGCTGGTCCCCGCGCACCTCAATCAACCATCCGCGCGCGCCGTGGCCAGACCGCCATGTATTACTCCAAGCGGATTGCCGAGCTGCTCGCGCGCGGGCATCTCGTAGACGGGCTCGCAACGCGCGAACTCGACGAGGTGCATGTCGAGGGTCTGCGAGACCGGCGAGCGCAGCGCGCCGGTCGTGGTCTGCTTCATCATGCGATCGACGAACTCATAACTCATGCTTTGGCCTCTCTGGTTCCGGGGAGGATGTGACTTTGAAGAGCAATGGATCGGCGGGTTTGTTGACTACTGCACGCGGACCGAAGCGAGCGCGTCAGTTGTCGAGCTCGAGACCCTGCTTCGGCCAGGCGGCACTCAGCTCGCCACGCCCACCAGCGCCATGGCGTCCTCGATGCACGCCTGGCGCACCTGCTCGGGCGAGATCTCGAACACGCCGGCGACTCCGGGGGCGGCCTCGCGGACGCCGACGCGGATGCGGGCCAGGTGCATGGCGCCCAGGCCCTGGGTGTAGAGCTGGTTGGCGGTGAAGTCGGGGTCCTTGACGCGGGGGAAGAGACCCTTCTCCGCCCCTCGGGCCAGGATGGCCGACATCGGGCCTAGGCAGGACGCCATGTCCTGGCCGAGCCGAAACCAGACCGCTCCCGAAACGCTGTGGCGCAGGTCCTTCGCGGGGCGGCGCATGAGCGACAGCGCACAGTCCAGGAACGCGGGGTACTCAAGGCAGTAGCCGGTGAAGAGCTCGGAGGCCTCGCGGAGCGCGGCGACCGGGTCGGGGTCTGGGTCCACCTCCACCAGCAGTTCGTGCAGCTCGCGCAGGTAGCGCGTGACCGTGAGCACGAAGAGCTCCTCCTTGGAGGCGAAGTGGCGGTAGATCAGCGCTCGGTTGATGCCCACGGCGCGGGCGATCTCGTCGATCGGCGCGTCCTGGACCCCGCGCTCGTCGAAGAGGGCACGGGTCGCGCTGACGATGTTCTGCTCGCGGGCTCGCCGGGAGTCCTGCCGTGCCCTTCGTATCGCCCCAGCATTGGCCATGCAGTGGAGTGTAGCGCAATCGTAGGCGTGCGTTTGACATGTCGTGTTACATTCGTTTACTATGCGTTCGTGGGCAGCCTCTAGCGCCTCCTCCCGACCGAAAGGAAGACGTCATCGGAGCCAGCACGCAGACCGCCGCAGAGGCGGCCTCCGCCCCGACTGCTGACGAGGCCCCCACCGGCGACGCCCAGGCCGCCGATGGCGCTCTCGCAGGACCAGTGCGACATCCGCCAGTGGGTGCATGGCTTCGCCGAGGGAGTCGTGCGTCCCGCCGCCGCAGAGTGGGACGAGCGTGAGGAGACGCCGTGGCCGATCATCTCCGAGGCATTCGAACCGTGCGGGCGAACGCATGATTGAGAGCGGTTCTCAGGGACGGTGGCCCCCGAATGGCTGAGCGCGGGGCGCGACCAATCGTCCCCGCCTGGCGGCGGAGGCTGCTGGGAGCGCTGCGGGCGCTGTTCACGCCGCTGCTGCCCGACGACTACATCGAGCTGATCAATCCGCTGTGGTCCACGCAGGAGCTCCGCGGGCGGATCGAGCGCATCGACCACGAGACGCCCGACACAGTCACGGTCGTGATCAAGCCCGGCTGGGAGTGGCCCGGGCACAAACCCGGTCAGTACATACGCGTGGGCATGCCCGTCAACGGCGTCCACCACTGGCGTGCCTACTCGATCACCTCTGACCCGGGACGCCCGGACGGGTGCATCAGCATCACGCCGAAACTCGTCAAGACAGGCAAGGTTTCGCCGTACTTGGTGCGCACCGCGAGACCTGGGGTCATCGTCCGGCTCGGTTCAGTCGAGGGCGCCTTCACACTCCCGGACCCGTTGCCGGCCAAGCTGCTGTTCATCAGTGCCGGCAGCGGCATCACGCCGATCATGAGCATGCTGCGCAGCATCGACCGAGGCGTGCGATTCCCCGACACCGTGCACCTGCACTCGGCACGCACCGCCGAAGAGGTCATCTTCGGCCCGCAGCTGCACGCCCTCGACCGGCGCAACCCCGCCTTCCGCCTGCACCTGCAACTCACCCGCGAGAGCGGCCGCATCACCACCGCCGACCTCGACCACCTGTGCCCCGACTGGCGCGAGCGCGAAACGTTCCTCTCCGGCCCGCCCGACATGCTCGCCACGATGACCGAGCACTGGAAGCAGCAGCTCGGTGACCGCGAGCGCCTCCACGTCGAGCACTTCCAGCCCTACCTCGGCGGGGAGGAAGGCCAGCAGGGAGACGGCGGCACGATCCGCTTCTGCAACAGCAACGTGACCGCCGACTCCGACGGCTCGAAGCCGATCCTCGCGGCCGGAGAGGACGCCGGCGCGACGCTTCCCTTCGGCTGTCGAATGGGCATCTGCCACACCTGCGTCGGGCGCCTGCGATCGGGCAAGATCCGCGACCTGCGCACCGGCGAGGTCTACGGCCAGGACGGGGAGATGATCCGCACCTGCATCAACGCGCCCGAGGGCGCGATCGAGATCGAACTCTGACCCAGCAATGCGAGGAGCACAATGACCAGCCTCATCGAAAGTCCCCTAACTCGCCTGAGCGCCGAGCAGCTCGAGCAGATCGGCCTCGAATTCGACGCCATTCACGACCAGGTCAGAGCCGAGCTGGGCGACCGTGACCGCGCCTACATCACGAGCATGATCGAGATGCACCGCCGCCTCGTAGTCCTCGCGCGTGTATTGCTTGTCGCCTCGCGCCACCGGCCCGCGTGGCTCGCCGGCGCGACGATCCTGTCGCTCGCCAAGATCCTCGAGAACATGGAGATCGGCCACAACGTCATGCACGGCCAGTGGGACTGGATGAACGACCCCTACATCAACTCCTCGACCTGGGACTGGGACTCCGCCTCGACCCCCGAGGCCTGGAAGCACTCCCACAATTACGTCCACCACACCTACACGAACATCCGCGGCAAGGATCGCGACCTCGGCTACGAGATCATGCGGATCGACCCGCATCAGAGGTGGAACCCGGTCTACCTCTTCCAGCCCTTCTACAACCTCGTGCTGGCCGCCTTCTTCGAGTGGGGCGTGGCGGTCCACGACCTCGACTTCGACGCGATCAAGGCCGGGGAGAAGTCCAAGGCGGAGATCAGGCGCCAACTCAAGGGCATGGCGATCAAGGCGCGCAGTCAGATCGTCAAGGACTACGTGGCGTTCCCAATCGTGAGCGCAGCAATTGCCGGCGGGGTCGTCTGGGCGGCGGGGAAGACGCGCCGCACCCGCCAGCCACGCGGACGTCGCACAGTTACGAGCGCGCTCGCGCGGCTGCGCCCGCAGCCGCTTGGCGACGAGCACCTCGCGGCCGGACTTGACGCGGCGCGCCAGGCGTTCCGCGCGACGCAGCGGGCGGACTTCGCCGCCAACATCGTGCGCAATGTCTGGGCCTACGCGATCATCTTCTGCGGCCACTTCCCCGACCAGACCTACACCTTCAGCCAGCAGGAGGTCGCCGAGGAGACGAAGGGCGGCTGGTACATCCGCCAGTTGCTGGGCGCCGCGAACATCGAAGGCAGCCCGATCTTCCACGTCATCAGCGGCAACCTCGGCTTCCAGGTCGAGCATCACCTCTTCCCCGACATGCCCAGCACGCGCTACGCCGAGATCGCGCCGCGCGTGCGCGAGATATGCGAGCGCTACGAACTGCCCTACAACACTGGACCGTTCAGCAAGCAACTCGGCACCGTGCAGCGCACAATTCTGCGCCTGGCGCTCCCAGGCGGAAAACCCCGTCCTAAGCCCGGCCCCTATCAAGGCGAGGAGAGCACGAGGTCCAGCGCCAACGGCCACGCCGCGGGTGTCGCAGCGGCATAACAAGCCATCAATCCGGATCCAGGGGCACGCTTTCGCGCGAGATCCGCGCCCCCATCCCATCGTCGCAGGAGACGACAGCTGCACACACCGGCCCGCGCAGCCGGTGCACGTAACGGACTTCGGCAAAAGCGCCACGACGACTGCGACACCCTCGACGCTTTACGGGCGTGGCAAGCGGCCGCTCGCGCCGAGGCGCGCGCACGCCCAGGGTGAGCGACGATCTGCTGTTGCAGATACCGCTCGCCCATGATGTCGAAGTGCTCTTCGGCGAGACGATCGCGCGCTTAGAAAAGCTCCACTGCCCGTTCCTCGACACAAGGCCAAGCCTTCGCGTGTCAGCATCACCGGGCGGCGATGGACCTGCTTCGGCTGCACCACACGAGTGGTCCGCTCGGCGGCGAGATCTACCACACTCACGTCATGGCTTAGTGCCTCGGTAGCGGCCGGCTCGCGCGACGGTGCTATCAATTCGGCGCTTGGCGAAACCGCGCCTGAAGCTCTGAGGCGGCTGCCTGCGCCTCGGACCGTCTGGCTTGTATCTCGGCAGATCGCGCCTCGGCCTGCTGTAGGCGTTGGCCGGCTTGATCGGCGAACGCGTCGAGCTTGGCGGAGATGGCACGCTTCACGGCGAGCACATCAATGCCGGGGGCGATATGGAGCCGGATGAGATTCCCCCTCAGATGGACGCCCTCGATGAGCTCGCTCTCCGCCGACAGTTCATTGAGCGCTGTCGAGAGCAACTCCGCTTCGGCGCCCCCCAGGCTTGGGTCAAGCTTGACCTCGACCCAGAGCAGGCCTGTGGGTGTCGGCGACACGGACGCATGCCCCCAGTCAACCGCCAGCCCCATCCCAGCGCCCCCTCGGAGGGCTTCCCGAGGCCGGACGGGGCAAGCGCCTGCAAACTTCTCGCCCACAAAAAGAACAGCGCGGCCCGTTTGGCGATATCGAGACTGGGTAAAGCGCGCCTAGCCAGCGTGATGCCCTCTCGCCACCACCTCCCCCCGGCCGCGCGGCTCTTGCCCGGCGGCCGTTCACGAACGTTGTTTGCAAAGGGGTGGAGTCGCGCGCTCGGACTGCTCAGCGCAGGTGTTCTGATCGCCTCGCCAACGCTGCTGGCCAGCGGAACGACGTCGCGGGCCGCGGTTCCGGGAACGCACATGGTTCCCGCCGTCCTGGCTGGGCTTCCACTCGCCACCCCGCTCGGTCCGGCGCCCGCCGGCAAGCAGTTGACGATTGGCGTGTCACTGGAACCGCCCAACGCCTCCGGAGAAATGCAGCTCTACAAAGAGCTCTACGACAGCTCCAGCCCGATATACGGGCATTTCCTTACGCCCGCCGAGTTCAAGCAGCAGTTCGGCGTGCCAGTTTCGACCTCCTCAGCCGTCGAAAGCTGGCTGAAGTCGGGGGGGCTCTCGATCCAGACAACGTCGCCCGCTGGCGACTACTTCACCGCGCAGGGAACCGTGGCTCAGCTCGAGAAGCTCTTCGAAGTTGCGATCGGCAGCTACAGCTACACCGGCTCGCAATTCGTGGCTAACAACATCCCTCCCTCGGTTCCCGATGACCTTCCGATTCAGGCCGTGGTCGGCCTCGACACCTACCGCGCGTTCAGCCTCGCCTCGCTCACGCGCCCCGCAAACGCCGCGCTCGCGTCGGGCGGCGTTGAAAGCGTGCTCACGCCGCAGGATCTGTGGGGGGTCTATGACGACCCCGGCGCGACGTCGCTGACCGACTCGACTGGCGGCAGCTCCCCGGCCGCGCTCGAGAAGACGAAGATCGATTTCGGGCAGGGCCAGACCATGGGGATCTTCGGCGAGGGCGAGACCTCCAGCGTGGTGGCGCAGCTACGGCTGTTCGAGCAGGCCATGGGGTTCCCGAAGGTTCCCGTGCGCGTCGTCCAGACCGAGGGCGGACCGGAATCCGCCTACGGCGACAACACCGGCTCGATCGAGTGGTACCTGGACTCGCAGGCCTCCACGGGGATGTCCCCCGACGCCTCGCAACTCGACTACTACTTCGCGAAGTCGCTGTATGACGCGGACGTCTTCGCCGACTTCGACGACTGGGCCAACGATCCGAACGGACCTCGCGAGATGAACGCCAGCTTCGGGGAGTGCGAGGAGAATCCGACCAATCCGCTCACTGGGCCACTCGCGCAGCAGCCTTATGGCACCGAGTTCGGGGACGAGCTCGAGGCGGTGGGCGAACCGATCCTGCGCCAAGCGGCGCTCGAGGGACGAACGCTGTTCACCTCCGCCGGGGACACCGGCTCGGGCTGTCCGGAGCTCGTAGCGCCGGTCGCGGGCGCCGGCAATGGGGTTGCGATCCAGCCGGTGCCGATGGTCAGCTTTCCCTGTGACAGCGCCTACGCCGTCTGCGTGGGCGGCACTGACGTGGCCGTGAAGGGCAGCTCCTACGCCGAGGCCGCCCAGCGCGCGAGTGAAACCTCCTGGACCTTCAGCGGCGGGGGTAGCAGCTACTTCATCCCCGAGCCTGGCTTCCAGATGGGAGTGGCCAACGTCGACCATCCGTGCCTCAGCACGCCCACCGGCGATCCCTACCCGCCGACGTCGGCGCCCACCTGCCGCGGCGTTCCCGACGTCGCCGACATGTCCGGCAACGAGCTGGGGGACGCTTACTTCATCTACATCGACGGCGAGCCCTCAAGCGAGGGAGGCACGAGCCTGGCGAGCCCGTTGATGATGGGCCAATGGACCCGTGTGCAGGCGGCGGCTTCGAGCGCGGTCCAGAAGCGCGGCGGCCTCGGGTTTGCGGACGAGACGATCTATCGCCAGGCTGCCGGCGCCGACTCGTGCAGCAGCAGCGAAACAACTCCTTGCAGCTCAAAAACCTACGCGCGCGACTTCTTCGACGTCACTGAATCGGAAGCGGGCGCAGGCAACGGCGCTTACCAGCCGGGGCCCGGCTGGGACTATGCGAGCGGCTGGGGATCGCTCAACGTCGCCAACTTTGCCCAGGACGTCGATGGAACGACCAACTCAGCCAAGGCTTACGGCCGAGCCGAGAAGCCAGCGGTCACGGTCACCACAGCGTCCTCTACGGGGCCCGAAGGCGATGCCACCGACCCTCTCGACGTGAGCCTCGGCAACGATCCCTCGCTCAACATTACGCACGCCACGCTCTCTGCGTCCGCCTCGAAGGGGCTCACAGCGACGCTCTCCGGCCCCGACATCGGCGCGCTCCCTCCGCCCGACGCCGGCGGCGGGTCGAGCTTCTTCGTAGCCTGGCTGGATGGCGCCACCGTCTACTACGCCCGCGCGAACGAGTCGCCCGCCGGCGAATGGACCTTCACCTCCGGCAACACCGGCACCTACGGCCAATCGTCGACATACAAACTCAACGACACCGAAGACAGCGCAGCCACCGGGAGCGTCAACACCGATACGGGAACGATCACCATCCAGATCCCGGCCTCGGAGGTGGGGTCGCCCAAGGCAGGGAGCCTGCTGACGGTTCCCCAAGCGTTCGATCAACTAAACGCTGGCACACCAGCGGCTTGGCTAGCCCTGACCACGGATAGCGCCGACGGCCTCGCGCCTGTGTCGCAGGACGCCGGCGCGTCCCTATCCATCGGGCAAGCTGTGCGCGTCAGCCCTTGAGGCTCGGCGGCGACGTGGGTTGACCGTCTCGACAGCGTCCACCTAAGCGCGGACAGCGCGGACTCTTTCATCAGCCGAGCTCCCGCAGCTGATCGCCGTCTCTGCGATCTGCCGGCCGGCGCAGTGTGTCATCCGGGGCGTGATGGTCGCGGTGGTGCCCGCTGGCCAAGTTGTCGCTCAAGTGCCGATGTGGCGCATGCGGTGCGTCCTGAACTCCTCGATTGCGTGCACCTCGCTGACCCGCTCTCGGTCGACCTGCCCGTTCCACAGATCGTGCTCGGCGTCGCGGCACCAGAAGCGGGGGTGCCGGCGCAACCAGCGGAGCGCGTCGTCTCTGCCCATCTGGGTCAGGGCGGCAACGAACTGCCGGTCGAAGAGCAGGAAGGAGAGGAACTCGCCGCGCGAGCGATTACCCGCTCCGAGCGCGCGGGCCATGACCGCGAAGTCCACGTCGCGCAGGGCACGGATCCCTCCGTAGCGCTCCCTGAACGTCCTCTCGGCCAGCCGCCCGATCTCGCCCGCTCGCCGCGGCGCGACGAGGGCGTAGGAGATCCGCCGGTAGGGCGCCAGCCCACGGGCCATCCGGTAGGTCCTGGGCGACCCGATCGGCCCGATGCTCTGATCCTCGACGAAGAATGAGTTGATCGCGGCGACGCGACGCAGGTCGTTTCCCACCTGGTCCACGAGCAGTCCGTCGAGCACGTTCACGGCGACGTCGGCGATGCTCGGCTGACGGTGCGCGAGCGCCCGTGTCTCTTGGGCGGGCTTGAACGGCTCGAAGCCGATCACGATGACCTTTTCGGCGCCGAGGTCGACAGCGGGCTTGAGCGGGCTGTTGAGCCGCGTGCCCCCGTCCGTGTAGTGGCCGGCGGCGGCGCGAGGAGCCGTCACCTCGACCGTGGGGAACAGCACCGGGATGGCCGCGGACGCGCGGACGTGCTCGCCGCGCAGGCGGGTCTTCACGTAGCGGATCTCGTTGCTCGAGCGGTTCGGGGTCGCGCTGCGAGAGGCCACGAAACCGACCGGCGTACCTGTGGCCAGACGCGTGGCGACCACGCACACCGCTTCGAGCTCGTTCGCCCTGACGTTGCGCGCGAGGCGCTGCCAGTCGACCCAGCGATCGAGACTTCCCGCCAGCGGCGAGGGATCGAGCAGGCTCGCCAGCCCGACCCCCGGCACGCCTAGCGCGTGTCCGACCAGGCGTAGCGCCATGCGCGCGCCACCGGGGCCCACCATCCTGGCGATCACATCCTGCTTGCGCAGTCCCTTCCAGATCGCCAGCGCCCCCTCGACCTGCTCATCCACGGGCAGATGCGCGAGCGACGCGAGCACCGCTGCGTTGATCGCGCCAACGCTCGTGCCGCACCAGATCGACACGCGCTCGCCGCGCTCCTCCAGCGCCGGCAGGAGAGCCGACAGAGCCCCCACCTCATACGCCCCGCGGGCTCCTCCTCCCGGCAGGACGACAGCGACCGACATATCAGTCGGCTCCGTCCCACGGGCTCGAGTGCTGTGGGCTCATCGGGCCTCCCGGCTCCGCAGCCACGCTGCGCGCGCGCGCAAGCACGAGGCGTGCGCTCTCCGAGCTTCCCTGTCGTGTCACGTGCGAAATCGAGTTGGGGCCGTCGTCGCCCGCGCCTTGCGTACATGTACTGAGGACACACAGGTTGTCAGCCTGCGCTGCCCCGCACCACGGCCACACGGCCAAGCTGACTGTCGCTGTGCTTCGACTCCTGGACTGCGACTGAGCCGCTCGCAAGCGAGGCGCCGCCGCAGCTCCCGCTCGGGCTCCCGGTTTTCACCACCGCCGCGACTTTGGGTTCCTACGCCGGCTGGGCGCCCGCCAGTCCCAGGCGGAGGCGTACCTTCCGATTTGCCTCAGTGCTTCGGAGCTGCAATACCGGTCAAATCCGAAAGCGCGAGGCACAACGGCCCGCCCACGGGCCCGATTCGGAGGCCTCGTCCCCACCCGCCGCCGAGCTTTGCGGTGCTTGCGTCGTTGCTCGCCGTTTGTGCACGGGCCACATTCGGATTGCGAGCGTCCGCGCCCCGCGCCTGAGAGCGTCCCGGTATCGGTCGCGGTGGCGGGAACTGGCGATCGCCTCGCGATAGGGGCTTGGGCGCCTCGGCGACGTGGCGTGGCATCCTGGGAAGCAGATGATCGACCGTGTGCCTCCAAGCCATCGCGGCTGCATGGACCACGAAGCGTTGGCGCTCACGGCGGGATGCAAGTTCGGGCTGGACTCCGTCCAGCCCGTCACGGCGATCGTGCAGGTCGCCCCGTGTCTGGAGCGCGGCGTGTCCATCAGCCGAGAGGTCTGGGAAACGAGTGCGGGCCATCACAGCTACCTCGACCATTACGGGAATCGATGTGAGCGGTTCGAGCTCGCGGTGGGGCGCTCGGAGATCACATACGAGGCGCAGCTGCTCATCACGGGTCCGGCGGACGCAATCGAGCCCGACGCGCGCGAGATGCCGGTCGCGGCGCTACCCGACGAGGTCCTGAGTTTCGTTATGCCAAGCCGCTTTTGCCTGCCCGACGAGCTCGGCCACGAGGCCTGGCAGCGTTTTGGCGACCTGACGCCTGGCTGGGGGAGGGTACAGGCGATCGTCGACTATGTTCACGACGAGTTGGAGTTCGTTCCTGGCGCATCCAACCCGTGGACGACCGCAGCCGACGCATACCGCGCGGGGCAGGGCGTCTGCCGCGACTTCGCGCACTTGGCGATCACATTCTGTCGCGCCCTGAACATCCCGGCGCGCTATGTGTTCGGCTATCTCCCCAACATCGGTGTCTCGCCAACACTCGAGCCGATGGACTTCGCCGCGTGGTTCGAAGCCTACCTCGACGGCAACTGGCACACCTTCGACGCTCGAAACAATACGCCCCGCGTTGGACGTGTCGTCGTCGGCCGAGGCCGAGACGCCGTCGACGTAGCGCTGATCACCTCGTTCGGCCCGCTCACACTTACCGGCTTCGAGGTTCGCGCCGAACGCCGCGTCGCGTCCACCGCGATGTGACAATCCAGCAGGGACGAAACGACGTCCGGCCGGGATCAGCACGCACGAGACGTCCCGATGTGGCGAGGAGCAGGCGCCCAGGCCGTCGCAACGGCGAGACTGCTCGCCGATGGGGTACGTCTGCGATGTGTGACGCTCCTGCCGCGGCCGCGCTGGAGGTGAGCCCGAACACGGGCGCGATCGCCGTGATTCGCGACGGCACGGGTTCCGAGGTCCTGCTCGTGCACGGCGGCGCGAGCCCAGCGAGGACGTGGTCCGGGCTGGAGCAGCTGAGCGCGCGCTGGACGCTCGCGTACGCGTACCGCCGTGGCTTTGACCCGAGTCCACCGCCGCCCGGCGGGCCTCAGGACTTCGAGCTGGACGCAGCCGACCTCGTCGGGCTGCTCGACAACCGTCCGCACGTCGTCGCCCACTCCTACGGCGCCGTCGGCGCTGTCATCGCCGCCACCCGAAGGCCAGCGCAAGTGCGGTCGCTGACATTGCTCGAGCCGGCGCTCTTCCTGCCGTCCGACGATCCGGAGGTCGTGCGCTTTCGGCGCATGGGAGACGCCGTCCTGGCCCACGGGCTCGAGACCGAGCCAGCCACGTTGCGCGAGTTCCTGAAGATCGCGGGGGCGCCGGTGCGCGATCGGGGAGCGCTTCCGGAGGAGGTGCTACGCGGCGTTCGACGCGCCCACGGAAGCCGCTCCCCGGGTGAGGCGCGCCCAGCGCTCGACGTCCTACGCGACGCCCAGATCCCTGTGCTCGTCGCGTCAGGCGTCCACCACGACGCCATAGAGCGGATGTGCGACGCAGTCGCGGGTGCTCTCGGTGCCCAGCGCGCAAAGACACCCGGCGCCGGGCACTTCGTTGCCGCTGCGCCAGGATTCGCAGACCGCCTCGAGCAATTCCTGATCTCCAGCGGCTGAACGGCGTCAAGCCACGATGGAACAGCTCCCAAAGCTCCGCCACATCGATCCAAACCAGGAGCGCAGTCGTCTGTATCTCGCGGTATGTCGCTTCTCCACCACCAAGGCCGGCCTTTGGCTTGCGGCCAACGTCGCCTGGAAGCTTGACCCGCTTCTGCTCAAGCTCACCGAGGGCCGCTTCTGCAGCACGGGGCCGGTTGCCGCCGCGCTGCTCGAAACGCGTGGCGCACGGACAGGCCGGCCGCGGCGGAATACCACCCTCTACTTCCACGATGGCGAGCGCGTGACGATCATCGCGTCCAAGCGGGGATGGCCAGAGAACCCAGCCTGGTATTACAACCTCCGCAAGGAACCCGACGTCGTCTATGGCGGACTGCCGTTCCGCGCCGAAGTCGTCCAGGACGAAGGCGAACGGCAACGCCTGTGGGACCTCGCCGACCGAGTCTTCCCCCAGTTCGCCGTCTACCGAGAGTGGGCTGCCGAGGCCGGACGGGTCATCCCGATCGTGCAGCTGCTGGCCCGCTGACTGCTGGCTCCCACCTGACCGCGGACATCTTCAGTTGGGCCGCGGCGACGCGTGGATAGCATGCACGCCCTCGGAATCGGCAGGCGGGAGGCGGCCATGAAGCTAGGTATCCACTTCGTCAACTTCACGCTCCCAGGTGCGCCGGAGACGCTCGGCCCGACGCTCGGCGCGAGCGCCCGGGCTGCCGAGGAAGGCGGCTGCGCGAAGTTCACGCTCATGGACCATTGGTTTCAGATGGAGCGCTTCGCCACCGCGCAGGACCCGATGCTGGAGGGCTACACAGGGCTCGGTTTCCTCGCGGGCCGCACCGAGCGCATCACGCTCAGCACCCTCGTGACCGGCGTGACCTATCGCCATCCGGGACTGCTGGCAAAGATCGTGACGACGCTCGACGTCGTGAGCGGCGGTCGCGCCCAGCTGGGCATCGGGGCGGCCTGGTATCAGCGCGAGCATGATGGCCTCGGAGTTCCGTTCCCGCCCTTGAGCGAGCGTTTCGAGCGCCTGGAGGAGACGCTGCAGATCTGCCAGCAGATGTGGAGCGAGGACGACGGCCCCTATGAGGGCCGCCACTACCGTCTCGCCGAGACGATCTGCCAGCCACGCCCGATCCAGCAGCCGCGCCCCGTGATCCTCGTGGGGGGAAGCGGCGAGAAGAAGACGCTGCGGCTCGTGGCCCAGTACGCCGATGCGTGCAACCTCTTCGCCCCCGAACCGGCCGTGATCGAGCACAAGCTCGACGTGCTCGCGCGCCACTGCGCGGACGTCGGCCGCGACCCCGCAGAGATTCAAAACACGATCCTGGCCGTAGGGAGCGATCCCCTGAGCGATGTCGACGGATTCATCGCCAGCATGGAGCAGTACGCCGAGCTCGGCGTCGACCTGGTCGAGGTCGTGCCGAGAACCTCAGATCCGGTGGCTGAGGTCACGCGGCTCGGGGAAGAGGTGGTTCCGCGGTTGCAGGAGCTCGGATAGCCGGGCGTGCCCGCGGCGCCGGCGCCGGGAACTGGCATCGCGCCGAGCGCATGAGGCGATGCGCACCATCGCTTGGCAGGAAGTGATATACTTGTTGGTATCTGAGTTCTAGCCGGTATGCGAGGATGTGGCGAGGCTCTATGGAGACGTTCCTGTTCATGGATCTGGTTGGCTTCACAGCGCTCACCGCCGAGCAGGGCGATGACAGCGCGGCGGATGTCGCGCTGTCGCTGTACGCGCGCGTCAGACGCTTGCTGCCCGAGCACCGCTGCGAAGAGATCAAGACGATCGGCGACGCCATGATGCTGCGCTCGGAGGACCCCAGCTGCGCCGTCGAGCTCGGACTGAGGATCTCAGAGGAAATCGAGCAACAGGCCGAGCACCCTCCGGTCCGCGTCGCCGTGCACACCGGTTCGGCGGTCTGCCGTGACGGAGACTGGTATGGCAGCGCTGTCAACGTCGCCGCGCGTCTGTGCTCGGCGGCCGGTGGCGGCGAGGTGCTGGTCAGCGACGCCACCGGTCAAGCGGCCGCGTCGCTGTGCAACCTCGAGTTCGGCGCACGGCGGCTGCATTGGCTGAAGAACGTGCCCGAGCCGGTCGCGGCACGTACGGTCAGCCGCCTGAAGCCCGCCACGGCGCCGCGAGCGCCCGGCCGGCGAGCGAGATTCCGTCGCAGACAGCGACGCGGCTTGGTAGGCGATTTTGGGAGGTGATCGGGTGATGGCACGACTCACGCGTAAGCAGAAGCAGGCACAGACGCGCGCCTGCCTGATGCGCTCGGCCGCGCGCGTGTTTGCGCGTCGCGGGCTGCAGCAGGCATCGATCGACGAGGTAGCCGAGGATGCCGGCTTCACCAAGGGGGCGTTCTATGCGAACTTCAAGAACAAGGAGGAGCTGTTCCTGGCGATGCTCGACGAGCGCTTCACCGAGCGCATAGAGAACATCGAGCAGGTGATCGCAGGCGAGGGAAGCACGGCCCAGAAGGCCCGGCGCGCCGGCGAGAAGTTCGTGCAGGCGATGCGCGCCAACGCCGAGTGGGAGCGCCTCTTCTTCGAGTTCAGCGCCTACGCCGCACGCGATGAGAACTTCCGCGAGGAGCTCGTCACGCGCTACGGGACGATGCGCGAGCGGATCGCCGCCGCGCTCGAGGCCCAGCACGGGCAGTCCGAGCAGAAGTGGACCATTCCGTTCGCGGACATAGCGCTGATGACGTGCACCATGGGCAACGGGTTCGCGCTCGAGAAGATGCTCGAGGGCGATGCCATCGCAGACGAGCTCTACGGCACGATGTTGATGATCTTCTTCGCCGGGCTCGATGCGCTGAGCGGCGCTCAAACGGCGGTCGAGTCGGGCGACGTCGCGCTCAGCCCCGCATGAGGCGCTGAAGCCCAGCGGCCAGATCGGCTGGCGTCGTGCAGCTGACAGCCGGCCAAGCGATGGCCACATGTAACGGTGCAGACGGCTCGCGGCGTAATAAGGATGTGGGGCTCTCCGATGCCGAACTGATCATCGCCTCCCGGAATGACCCGGGTGCTTTCCGGGAGCTCTATGACCGATGGGCCGATGACCTGCTGGCTTACTTCTATCGGCGCGTCTTCGACCCTGAGGTCGCAGCAGAACTGCTCGCCGAGACGTTTGCCGTCGCGTTCGAGCGACGCGAGCGCTTCAGGGACCTCGGACGTCCTGGAGGCGCATGGTTGTACGGAATAGCGGCGAAGGAGCTCTCGCATTGGTTTCGCCGCAGCCGCGTCGAGCTGAAGGCTGCCCGGAGGCTGGGGCTTGACATCCCGAGGCTCGATCATGACTCGATGACTCGCATAGAGGCGCTCGCCGACGCCGAGACGCAACGCCGGCATCTCGCGCGCGCCCTGTCCGCCCTACCGGCCGGCGAGCGCGACGCCGTAAGCCTTCGCGTGATTCGCGAGCTCGACTACCCCGAGATCGCACAGAGGCTGCGCTGCACCGAGGCAGCGGCCAGAACCCGCGTGCACCGCGGGCTTGCACGACTCAGCACCCTGGTGGAGGCGACCTGATGAGCGAAATCCGTTACGTCAACCTGCTCGGGGACGCCCTCGAGCGACAGGCGCGGGCAGCGCTCACAGCTGCCCCTCGCCGTCGACGCACACGAAAGCGAGTGCAGATCGCCTTGATAGCCGCCGCGCTGATCGCAGGCGCGGTCGCCTCCGCCGACGCACTCTTCACGACCGACGTTGGCACCGAGCTCGCGACGAACGGCATCGCCTGCTACGAACCGGGCGGAAACCTGACGGAGATCAACAACGTCGGCGGCGACCCGCGCGCCCAGTGCGCGAAGGTGCTCGGGAAGGGCTGGACGGCCAGCAGGCTGGTGTCCTGCATGGAGACCGCGGGGCACAACGACGCCCTCGTCGCCGTCTACCCCGCCTACCACGCACTGGAATGCCAGCGGCACGGCCTCGCACCGCTGCCAGCGTCCTTCGGCCAAGCGCAGGCGAGGGTCGCAGCGCTGGGGAGGGCTCTGGTTGCGGTTGAGAGGAGCGCGGACTGCGTACCGGTGAGTGAGTTCGCGCGCCGCGCCCAAGCTGCGCTGGACCGGCTCGGGTGGCATGGGTGGAGCGTTCGCGTCGAACGTCCCGTCCGAACGTATGGCACCTGCGGTGGGCTCAGGGAAGGCAGCGCGGGCGCGCCGTCGATCTCGAGCTCTCTCGAAGTCGCCGGCAGGACGCTGAACGTTCTCACGCTCCCGCCCCGGTCCGCGATCGACGGCGAACGCTCGATATGGAGATCGCTAGACGCGGCATCCGGACACGGCTGCCTCACGCTCACGGCGCTGGAGAGGGATGCCCGCAGCCAGGCCTCGGCGCATGGACTCATGGCCGCCTTCGCCGTGACACGCCAGCCGCGGTTCGAAGAATTGGGAGACGGGCGTGAGAGCAGCTACCGCAACGGATGTGCCGTGATGGCCTCCGTCGAACTCGGCGCCAGTCCGCAACGCCTCGACATCCTCGTGTACGAGCTCAGGGGACGCCCAGCCGCACCCCAGGGATCGCCACCTCCAAACTCCGCCTTCCACCCATAGCGCTCGACAGTCGACGAGGGCACCCTTGCGCACGCGCTGCGGTCTACCGCTCCTCACCGCTGACGATGAGCACCGGCGTGCTCGCGGCTTCCACCAGCTCGTGCGTGACGCCGCGCAGCAGCAGCCTGCCCACGCGCCGTGTGTGGTGGTGTCCGCAGACGATCAGGTCGAAGCCGTGCTCGTGCGCGTACTGAAGCAGCGCCCGCGCGGGCGCCTGGCCCTCGATGATCTGGTGCTCGACGTCTAGCCCGGCGCGGTGTGCGCGGTCGGCGACCTCCTGGAAGGTCTGTCGCAGGTAGCGTTGCGCTGCGTCGGCGGACTCCTCGCGGTCGGCGGCCGTCTCGGCGTGCGCCGGGGAGTAGGCGATCGACACCGCCACCAACTCGGCGTCGTAGCGGCGGGTCATGTCGATCGCGACGTCGAACGCGCGCAGCGCGGCGTCCGAACCGTCCCAAGCGATGAGGATCCGCTGGAACATCAGCGCAGCACGGGGACGAGCGCCAGCGCGGCGATCAGGGCGATGAGCATGTAGAGCAGGTAGGCGGACAAGCGGCCGGACTGGAAGCGACGCACATCTTCAGCGACGCGCAGCGCCAGCGCGGCGAGGGGAGCGTAGAGCAGGCGGTTCACCCAGAAGACGACCTGCGTGTCCAGTCTGAGCCGCGCGGCATCGTCCTGGCCGCCGGTCCTGGCCAGGTCGCTGCGGTAGCCGAGTGGACCGCGCAGGATCATCCGCATCGGGTTGGAATAGGCCGAGGGCCGGTACTGCACGGCGCAAAGCTCGGCGCCGCTGCCCGTGACCCACACGGGTGCACGGCGAACGGGCGACGCGCCGACGCTGCGCCCCCGCGTGCCGCGCACGATCAATAGCGCGAGCAGCGCGTAGGCCGGCAGCACGACGCTCAACCAGGTCGGCGCGAGCACCGAGAATTCCTTGAAGACGGGGCCGAGCACGAGCGGATGGCTGATCGTCGTGCCGGCGAGGTTGAACCCCAGCAGCTCCCGCAGTCCAGATCCGATGACGTGGATCTCCCACGGCGCGACGGTCCCCAGGCAGAGGAGCACGGCCCCCAGGCCGAGCAGGCCGAGCGGCCAGCGGGATGGTTCGCGCGCCAATCCCAGCGCGCTGCGTGCGGGCCCGAGGAAGATGAAGCTGTAGTACTTGGCGAACGCCAGCAGGCCGAGCCCGGCGGCGAGCGCGAGCGCCGCGGCCGCGAGCGCGCACAACAGCCGCGAGGCGAACGTGGGCATCCGAAAGCCCTGCAGCAGCGCCTCGAAGGTGAACCACTCGCTCACGAACCCGCCGAGCGGAGGGATCGCCGCGAGCGTCAGCGAGGCGACGCCGAGCGCCAGCGCGCTCGCCGGCAGCCGGCGCGAGAGTCCGCCGAGCGGGTCGATCGTGCGCTTGCCGCTCGCCTGCTCGACCCGGTCGATACCGATCAATGCGAGCGTCTTTGCCAGGTTGTGCGCGCAGACCTGCAGCGTCGCGGCGAGCAGGCCGGCGGCGGCCAGCGTCGGCTTGTGCGCTGCCTGCCCGAGCAGCGCGACACCGAGGCCCGCAAGCACGATCCCCGCGTGCTCGACGGTCGAGTAGCCGAGGAATCGTCTGAGGTCATCCTGCGTGAGCGCGTACACGATGCCGCCCAGCGCCGTGATCGCTCCGAGGATCAGCAGCGCGTCTCCGCACCAGACGGGCAGCGGCCCGAGGATCTGGAACTCGAACCGCCACAGCCCGTAGAAGCCCGCGCCCAACGCGACCGACAGCGACGCCGCGCCGAGCCTGGGAGCCGAGCCGTACCCTGCCGGCAGCCCGCCCTGCAATGGGACCACGCCCACCTTGGTTGCAAAGCACGCGAGGACCAGGGCGAACAGCACGCCGCGCGTGCCAGACGTCAGTTGTGCGTGCTCCCACACCTGCAGCGAGAAGCTGTGCGTGTGCGCGTACAGCAACGCGAACGCGGCGAGCAGAGCTGCGCCGCCGACCTTTGACAGGCCGCCCGTGAGGTAGCCGGCGAGCAGGTCCGCGCGGTCGCGTCCGGCGCTCGCGATCAGGTAGATGCAGACCGTGATGGCCTCCCAGGCCAGGAGGAACAGGAAGGCGTTGTCCGCTGCGATCGCGACCGCCACGAACAGCAGCAGCGTGCACCCGAGCCCCGTCAGCCAGCGCCCGGCCGGCAGGCCGGCGTCGGCCAAAGACACGGCCGTGCCTGTCAGGCCGGTCAGGGCTAGGAATATCCCGGCGAGCCCGTCCGCGCGCAGTGCGCTGTGACCGAACCCGAGCCAGCGACCAAGGTTCAGCACCGGGTGCGCGCCACCGAGGGCCGCCGTCAACCCGACGATCACCAGTAACACACAGCCCGCCGCCGAGCACGACGCGGCAAGCCGCTCGATCGAGCGGGTCCTCGCCAGGAACGCCAGCAGGGGAGCGAGCGCGAGCGCGCCGATCGCGACCGCGAACAGGATCCTCACGCGGCTACCTCCCCCGAGCGCAGGAGACCCGTGGCGAGCAGCAGCCCGTGCATGATCGCGATCGGTGCGGGCGGCGAGCCGGGCACATACACGTCTACTGCCAGCACCCCATCCACGCCGCCGGCGCTCAGCTCGTCGGCGCCGCACAGGCCGCCCGCACAGGCGTCCGTGCCGACCGCGATGAGCGCCTTCGGCTCCGGCATCACCTCCCAGGTGCGCTCCAGCGGCGCCCGCATCGCCGTCGTGACGGGGCCCGTGACCAACAGCACGTCGGCGTGGCGCGGGGCGGCCGTGAGGAAGTAGCCGAGGCGCTGTATGTCGTAGTAGGGGTTCCACAGCGCCTGGATCTCCCACTCCTCGGAGCCGTCGGAGCCGCAGTCGATGTGGCGGACGTGGATGGAGCGCCGCAGCGCGCGTGCCTGCTCCCCGAGTGCGCGGCGCGTCGGCTCCGGCGCGAGGTCTGCGTCCTCGCTTGAGACGATCAGTGCCCGCCGTGACCGAGCAGCGGTCTGATAGCGGGGCTCGAAGGAGAACCGGTTCGGCGCCGCCTGCACGCAGGCGCCGCAGAGAATGCAGCACCCGCGGTCGAGCGCGACGTATCCCTCACGGTCGACGCTGATCGCGCCCGTCGGGCACAGCTGCGCCAGCTCGGCGCCGGCGTCTGTCGCATCGAGGACGGCGATGCGGCCGCGATAGCCGTCCGGCGCGACCTCCTCGCGTCGGGGGTAGCGGGTGGTGACCCGGCCCTGGCGCAGTCCCCGCGGGATCCATTCGAGCATTTAGCGGTCGGCCCCCGCCGGGGTCAGCCCGAAGCTGTGCTCGATGAACGCGAAGTCGGTCAGCACGTCATTTGGGAAGGCGTGGTCGAACAACGCCCAGTTGCGCAGGGAGGGCGAGGCGATGTGAACCCGGTGGACCAGCCCCTCGCGGATCTCCACCCAGATCGCAAGTTCGCCCTGTGGCGCCTCGGCCCAGCCGAAGGCGGCGCCGCTGCGAGCCTCGGGCAGCGGCAAGGAGAGCTCCTCGTCGCGCCGGCGCAGGTGGTCGATCGACCCGCGCAGCAGGCGCAGCGACTCCGAGATCTCGCCGAAGCGCACCTTCACGCGGGCCATCGCGTCGCCCTCGCGGTAGGTGACGACGTTCAGTCCGAGCCGGCGGTAGTCGCCGTAGGGCCGCTCGTGGCGCGCGTCGGTGGAGAGCCCGGATCCGCGCGCGAGCGGACCGACCGCGGAGTAGTCCTCGAGGAGCTGCCGGGGCAGGCGCCCCGAGCCGATCAGGCGGTCGATCATCGAAGCGGTATCGAGGAACAGGTGGCGGTCACGCCGGAGGTCGCGCTCGAGCCGGTCGAGCTCGCGACCCAGCTCGTCGAGACCCGTCGCGCCCTCGGTGCGCACACCGCCCGGCACGATCATGCCCCGTGCAAAACGACTGCCGGTGAGGCGCGTGCGCAGGCGCATGACCTGCTCCTTGAGGATCTGAAAGCGCGCCTGGCCCACGTAGAGAGCGGTCGTCTCGGCCTGCTTGGCGATCACGTCGAGATGGCAGGCGAGGCGCTCGAGCTCCGCGTACACCGCGCGCCAGCGCTGCGCGCGCGGCGGTGCCAGGACTCCGAGGGCCCGCTCGACCGCTTCACAGAAAGCGATCGCGTAGGCGGCGCTCGCGATCCCGGCGACACGCTCGGCGACATGGACGGCGCGGCCGGGCGCGAGGCCCCTGAAGCGCCGCTCCATCCCGCGGTGCTTGAAGAACGGCCGCGTCTGGAGGTGCGGGACGTCCTCGCCGCCCGTCTCGATCTGAAATTGGATCGCCTCGAACACGCCGGAGCGCACCGGTCCGTACGGGAGCACGAAAACGTCCAGGCCCTCCACGCGCCGGTCGAGCAGATCGGCGTCTGGCGTCGTCAGCCGCCTCTCATAGTGCACGCCGACGGGACGCACCTCCTCGCGTTCCACGAGCTCCTGCTCGGCCCAACGCGCCGCCGGCCACCAACCGCCGATCGACCCGTACACGACCGGACCGGCGGCTCCCGTCGGGGCCCGCAGGACGAGCATCTCGCCGCGCAACGCAAAGGCCCCCACGAGCGCCGGCTCGGGCGTCTGGGCAAGGAAAATGGTCACGAAGCGCGCACCGGCGTCCTTCAGGATCCGAGCCGTGCGTGCGAACGCGAGCGGCGTCACGCGCAGTCGCAGCTCGCCCGGCGGCGCGGCCTCGGGCACCGCTCCCAGGTGCTCGGGCAGATAGTCCGGAAGCTCGACCGGCTCCTGCCTCGCGCTCACGCCGGGACCGCCAGTCTGTGGCTCGCGTTGCCGAGCAGCGCCGACAGCTCGCCGGGCAGGTGCACACCGAGCGCGACGAGCACGATCAGGCAGCCGAGCATCGCAGCGACCATCCAGGCGCTGCACTCCCCTGCGGGGTGGCGCGCGGCGCCGCCAGCCGGCTCCGGCGCGGGGCCGAGCACCATGCGTCCCGTGTGCCAAACGATCCCGAAGAACGCAAGGTTCACGAACACGAGCAGCAGCGCCACCCCCACGTACTGCGCGCTCGCAAACCCCCCGGAGACGATCTGAAACTCGCTGCGAAACACCCCCGAAACCGGGAGTCCGCACAGTGCCAGACCGGCGGCGAGGAACATCGGCCCGGTCCACGGCATCGCCCTACCCGCATCGGTCACGCGCTCGACGTCCTTGGTGTCGTAACCGCGCAACAGCGACCCGCTGCCGAAGAACGCAAGGCCCTTGGCCGAGGCGTGCGTGATGACGTGCAGCAGCGCCCCGGCGACCGCCAGCGGCGCGCCGAACCCGACGCCCAGGGCGATGATTCCCATGTGCTCGATCGAGGAGTAGGCGAGCAGGCGCTTGTAGTTGCGCTGGCGCAGCACGAAGAAGCTCGCCGCGAGGAGCGAAACGACCCCGAAGACGATCAGCGCGTGCTCGGCGAAGGACCGCTCGCCGGCCGCGGCCGCGACCTGGAAGAAACGCAGGATCGCGTAGAGCGCGCCGGCGAGCAACGACCCCGACAGCATCGCCGAGACGGGCGCGGGCGCCTCGCTGTGCGCGTCCGGCAGCCACGTGGACATCGGCACGAAGCCCACCTTCGTCCCGAACCCGACCAGCGAAAGCACGAACGCCAGGCGCACGGCATCGGGCGAAAGGCCGTGGGCGTGCAAGAGGAAGCGCTCAAACCGCGGCACGTAGGCACCCCCCAGCGCATGCGTGCCGGTCGCGTACAGGACGACGATCGACAGCAGCGCGATTCCGAGGCCGCTGGAGGAGATCAGGACGTACTTCCAGGACGCCTCGAGCGCGGCGTCGGTGCGGTCGATCGCGACCAGCAGCGCGGAGACGATCGTCGTCAGCTCGACCGCCACCCACAGCGTCCCGAAGTCCGCCGCGAGCGGTACCAGCAACATGCTCCAGCCGAAGAGGTTCAGCAGCGCGAAGTAGCGCTTCGCGAACCCGGGGAAGTCGGTACGCCGCTCGTCGACCTTCAGGTAGCCGATCGAGAACACCCCGGCCATCGCGTACAACAGACCCGTCGCCAGCAGGAAGACCGCGCCGAGCGAGTCGAGCCGCAGCCAGCCATGGGCGGTGTTCAGGACGCGGCCGTGCGCAACGGCGATCGCGAGCACGATCGCCAGCGCCAGACACGCGAGCCCGGCTACGACCGTCGCCGCCCGCGCGAGCCGCCACCCGTCCCACAGCGACAGCGCAGTGGCTGCCAGGGGTACGCCCAGGATCGTGTAAAGCGCCCAGCTCATCCGGTCAGCCGGTTCAGCACGTCGGTGCGCACGGCGGTGCGCCCGACGGCGAGGTACTGGACGAGCACCACGAAGACCAGCACCCCGATCAGCACATCGAAGAGCAGCAGCAGCGCGAGGATGATCGGCAGCCCCGGCGCGATCACCAGGCTCGCGACCGTCACCGCGTTCTCCAAGACGAGGAACCCGAGCAGCTGCGATGGCGCGTACGGGCGCAGGACCATCAGCAGGAACGCGACAAGCACGCCACCCACGGCGACCGGAAGCGCCGAGAGCGGCAGCGCGCTCTCGGCACCGATGTGCACCGGGCGCAGCGCGATGAACGCGAACGCGCACAGCACGATCGCGAGCAGGATCGCGCTGGCAGCGCCGATTACCAACGGCACGCGCGGCTCGGCGTCGAGCCGTCGCAGCACGAAACGGATGCCCTGCGGAAACAGCACTGACTTCAGCGCGATCGTGACCGCACCGAGTACGTACAGCGAACTGCCGCCATGCCCGGTCGCGGCGGTCGCGATCGCCAGTGCCGCCACGACCGCCGACCCGAGCGCGTAGAGGCGCAGCTGCTCCCATATCTCCTGCGAGCGCAGCATGTACAGCTCCAGCAGCAGCACCACTACCGCCGTGATCGTCGCGGCGGCACCGAACACGCTCAGGTGAAGGTCGCCGAACCCCGGCTGAAACAGGAAGATCACGACCGCAAGGACCGCAAGCGAGAAGCTCGCCACGGTGAACTCCGGGATCTTGTAGAGCCGCAGCTTCGCGAAGCTCGACTCGATCACGACGACGACCGCGCCGACGGCCAGGGCCTTCACGAGCAAAAGGCCGATCGCAAGTAGCACCAGGTCGAGGCGTCCGCTGCTGGCCATCCCCCACGGAACCACGAGCACATTCATCAAGATCGTGAACAGCAAAAGCTGCTTCACGTTCGAGCCCCAGCGCAGGAACGCCAGGCCCGGCCCGGAGTGCTCGCTGACACGGCCCTGCTCGATCTGCCCGAACTCGAGGGTCCCGCCGTGGCTCTCCACCGGGATCCGGCCCGTCTCGGTCAGCACGAGCATGAAGAACGCGGCAAGCATCAGCAGATGGCTCGGGCGCACCACCTGCACCGTCGCCGAGCGCAACGTCGCACCGAACGCATAAGGCAGATCGGTATGGGTGGTCAGCGCGAGCACGAACGTCACGAAGATCACCGTCGGCTCGTTGAACGCACCGAAGGAGCGCAAGCGACTGGAACCCAACTGGGCGTATGGGCTGCCGCTGTCGATCGCTGCGAGCGACACGACTAAGCTCGCCAGCGCCAGGATGAAGCCGACCCCGAGGAAGTCCGCCATGTAGCCCAGCGGCAACGGGAAGGTGGTCAACGCCGGGATCAGCAACGGCACCGTCGCGTACGCCGCGAAGCTCACATACGGCGCGATCCGGAACAGCGGGCCCGCCGGCGCCGGCAGCACCGTCTCCTTGCGCAGCAGCTTCAGGATGTCGTAGTAGGGCTGAAGGACGCGCGGGCCTCGACGCTGCTGGATGACCGCCTCGGCCCGCGCGATGATCCCGCTGACAAGGGGCGCGAGCGCCAGGATCGTGACGACCTGCAGTACCTGTACGGCCCAGTCGGGAAGGGTCGGCACGACGCTGAAGAACTCCTCTCGCGTGAAGTAGGACGTCTTTCGCGAAAGGAGCCATCAGCCCTTGTCCAAGGCCGGGCGGTTCGGAGAGCGACCAGATCACCCAGTACACCCTCACGTCAGGACTCCATCTGACCCAGCGCATGCTAGCCAAGCGCGGTCGAGCTTCCCGACTCGCGCAAGTCTGCTTGCGTCCAGCCGCTCGCATTTCAGCCGGACGCGTCCCTGCGCGCCCCGGCTCCGCGCCGCGGGCGCTCTGTTAGCCTTCCCTGCCGACCGACGGATTGACGCCTCGCGGGGGAGCTGCGGGACGGGTCACGGCAAGTGAGCGGGAGGGACTGGATGTCTGACAAGCTGCAGCTGACCGCTTGGCGGCTAGCCGTTGCGCTCGCGGTCGCGCTGCTCTGCCAGCTCGTCGGCGCGAGGATCGCAGCAGCTGGGCAGACGCAGACGTTCACTCCCGAAAACGGCGCCGAGCAGGCCTACAGCGTCTCGCCCGAAGTGACCGAGCTGAAGATCACGGCGATCGGTGGCGCGGGCAAGGAAGCAAGCTGCGACTTTCAGGCGGCGGGAGGTTCCGGCGCGAAGGTCACCGCCGTGATCGATGTGCGCGAACGCGAGAAACTCTACGTCCAGTTTGGGGGCGGCGGACTTGGCGGCTCGGCCTCCGTTTGCGGCGTCGGAGGCGGTGAAGGCGGGGGGGCCTCAGACGTCCGCGAACTGCCCTACCAGCTCGGCACGCGGCTCGTGGTCGCTGGCGGCGGCGGCGGTGGCGGCGGGGGTTCATCGACAGCCCCGGGCGCGGGCGGGAATGCGGAAGGCCCGATCGGAGGAGACGGCTCGGCGGGCCACGCGGGCGGCGCGGGCGGAGAAGGTGGCGGCGAACACAGCGGCGGCGCAGGCGCGGCGCACAACGGATCGTTCGGCGAAGGCGGCGAAGGGCAGGCCGGCGAAAGTGGAGGGGGAGGCGGCGGTGGCGGCTACTACGGCGGCGGCGGCGGCGGTGCCGGAGGCTCGGGCGCCGCTGGCGGCGGCGCAGGCTCGAGCTATGTGACTTCTGCGGCGTCAAGCCACGAATACGCGAGCGGCGCCGGCGAACCTCAGGAGGTCACGATCGAAGCCATCAAGGTGCCCATTTCCGCGCCCGAACACGCACAGATCTTCTATCCCGAAGGCAGTCAGCAGCAGTACTCCGTCCCTGCCAACGCCAAGCATCTGCAGCTGCTCGCGGTCGGCGGCGCCGGCGAAGACGGCGAAAGCGTGGCGTGCAGCAATCCGCCGGCCACCCCGGTCACCGGTCCCGGCGGCGGCGGCGGGGCGGGCGCGCGCGTGAACGCGTTCCTGAACGTAAGCGGAGGCGAAAAGCTGTATGTCGACTTCGGCCTTGGCGGCAAAGGCGGGCCATCGGGCCAGTGCTCGGGGCACGCGGGCTCCGGCGGCGGTGACTCCGACGTGCAGACCGAATCGGAGAGCGAACCCGACGCGTTGCTCTCCCAGCTCGTCGTCGCCGGCGGCGGCGGCGGTGGTGGCGGTGGCAACATCTTCTTCGGTATCGAGGACGGTCCGGGTGGCGGCGGCGGGAGCGCGAGCGGGCTGGTCGGCGGGGACGGCGGGAGCGGCCACTCGAGCTGTTGCGGCGGCGGGCCGGGCGGCGGTGGTGGCGACACGGAAACCGGCATGGGCGGCAGCGCCGGCGCCGAAGACGCCGGCTCCGGTGTGAGCGCGGGCGGGTTCGGCTTCGCCGGCAACGGGGGCACTCCATCCACGCGCGAGTACACGACGGGAGGCGGGGGTGGCGGCGACGGCTACTACGGCGGTGGTGGCGGGGAGTGCGGCGGCGCTGGCTCGGAAGATCCCGAAGAATGCGACAAGAACAGCATTCACGACGGCTACGCCGCGGGCGGGGGCGGTGCGGGCTCGAGCTACGCCACGGCAGCGGTCGAGCAGGTCAGCTACGAATCGGCCTCGGGCGAACGCCGGCACGTCCTGATACGTCCCGTCGCCGCGCCCCCGACGGTCACCGTCCAGCTCGCTCCCATGGCCGACTATCCGGTCGGGCAGAAGGGCACCGCGACCGTCACCTGCGACGAAGAACCGCTGTACGCCGCCGGCATCGAAAGCTGCGGCGGGCAGCAAGGCTCGAGTGCGACGGTCGTGCTGAACACCAGGTTCGCCGGTGAATACTCACTCCTCGCAAAGGCCGTCAGCAAGGACGGCGCGGTCACCGAAAAGAGGGTCGCCTACACCGTCTACAACCCGCTGTCGGCGGGCGTGAGCTCCTGCAACGGCCTCACCGGCGGCAGCGGCAAGGAAGTGCTGGTTGCGGAAGGAGCGCGCTGTACGCTGATCGCGGGCACCCATGTTTCCGGCCAGGTGCGCGTCGAGCCCGGCGGCTCGCTGATCGACTCCGGCGCAACGATCGGATCCAACCTGCTCGCCAGCGAAGCCTCGGCGGTCCAGATCGGGGGCTCACACGCGAACGTGATCGGCGGCAGCGTCGAGCTCGAACGTCTCGCGGGAACGGTCGGAGGAGCTCGGAGCTTCATCTGCAACGCGACGATCGAGGCAAACCTGAAAATCGGCCAGGCCGCGAACCGCGTAGGGGCGATCTCGGTCGGCGCCGAAGAATGCTCAACCGGCGACTCGATCCACGGCTCGCTCACCCTCGCACGCGATGCGTCCGCGATCTCCACGTCAAACACGAGCGCGGGGGCGATCCTGATCGAACGCGACACCGCGCCGGTGACGTTCCTCGCAGCGACGGCGTCGAAGACTTTCACCGTCCGCAGCAACTCCGCGCCGGTGAACGTGAGCCACGCGACCGTCGCCGGGAACCTGTCGGTGCTCACGAACACCGCAGAGGTGCTGCTCGAACACGACGAAGCCGGCGGGAACCTGCTAGTCGAACACAACAGCGGCGGCGTCGAAATGCTCGACAACGCCACAAAGCACAACGCTCAGTGTAAGAACAACACTCCGCCGGCGACGGGCTCCGGCACGTCCGCGCACGAACACAATCTCGGCTGCCCCGTATGAGTCACCGCTCAGGCAGCTCATCCCGCCTACGCCTGGTAACTTCTTGGTGCACCGCGGGGGCGAACCGGGGGCTCCAGGGGCCGTCGTCGGAAATGTCCACAGCTAGGGAGGGTGGCGCGAGATGACTACGAAGGTCGAAGTGGGCGTGATCTGGGCTCGACGCCCGCCTGCCAGGCGCGTCGCCTTCACCTTGCTCAGCTTCATCGCGGGACTTCTGCTCGCGAGCTCGCCGAGCGTCGCTGCCCCGGCGCATGCTTACCCGCCGGCGCCATGCGTGGTGACCGTCGCCGGCCATGCCTACAACGAACTCGCGAAAGCAGTGGAAGCCGCCAAAGCCGGCGAAATCGTCAAGCTGCAGGGAATCTGCGACGGCACGAGCACGATTGCCAAGAACCTCACGATCGAGGGCAGTGGCACCGCACCCACGCTCGACGGAGGCAAAGAAGGATCGGTGCTGACGATCGCCGCAGGCAAGACCGTGAAGGTGATGGGGCTCACGATCGAGGAAGGCGAGAGCTCGAGCGGGGGCGGCGTCTCGAACAAAGGCCTGCTGACGCTCGAAAGCGACACTGTCACGAGCAACGAAGCGACCAGCGAACTCGGGGGAGGCATCAGCAACAGCGGCGGGACGTTGACGCTGCTGAAGTCGACTGTCAGCAAAGACGACGCGAGGCACGGCGGCGGGGTGTCGAGCGTCCACGGCACCGTGACCATCACGAGCTCGCACCTCGAAGAGGACAAAGCCGAAGACGGCGGCGCCATCTTCAGTGAAACAAGCCGCCTCACCGTCACCTCGTCGACCTTCACCGATGACAATGCGAGCTCGGAGGGCGGTGCGCTTTACGCGATGCACGCCACGACGAGCGTCGGTGCCTCGAGCTTCGAAGGTAATGAATCCGACTTTGCCGGTGCGATCCTCTCCTACTACGGCACCTTGGCTCTGACCAGCAGCAAAGTGAGGGAAAACAAAGCGAGCGAGGCAGGCGCGATCGCGGCCGGCTACGGAAGCCTCACCCTCCTGCACACGAGCGTGATCGACAACGAAGCGAGCCGTGACGAGGGTGCGATCTACGTCGAAGGGCAGCTCACGATCACCGACTCCAATGTGAGCTACAACAAGGCGCCCGACGAGCCGGCGATGTATCTCGGTTACACCACGGCGGCGACGATCACGGGCTCGGAGATCTCGCACAATCTAGGCAAGACGGGCAGCGCGGTGTACCTGGAATACGGCAGCGCCCAGATCAGCAACTCCGCGCTTGAAGAAGACGGCACCGAAGAAGGTCATGGCGCAATCGAGAACGCGAGCGGCGCGCTGTCGATCACTGCTACGCGGCTCGTCAAAGACACCGCGGGCGGAGCAGCGGGCGGTGCGATCCTGAGCCAGGACGGCTCGCTGGCGCTGAACGGCGCCACGCTGCTGGACGACGACGCGGCGACGGAAGGGGGTGCGCTCGACGTCGTTTCGGGCGACGCCGAAATCGAGCACAGCACGCTCTCGGACGGCAGAGCGCAGGACGGTGGCGCAATCTACGCCAGCGGCTCGCAGGTGTCGCTGCAATCCTCCAAGGTCGAACACGACGAAGCCGAAGCCGATGGCGGCGGTCTGGACGAAAAGGAAGGATTCACCAGCGTCAGCGCCTCGACCTTCGCGGGCGATAATGCAGAAAACGGAGGCGCGATCCAAGCTGCAGGAACAGTGCTGCTCGCGCACTCGACCCTCACGAAGAACGCCGCGAGCAAGCGCGGCGGCGCCGTCTTCCTCGAAGATGGCGCGCTCGCCGACATCAGCTCGACGATGAGCGCCAACAAAGCTCTAGAAGGTGGAGCGATCTTCAGCGAAGGCGGCTCGCTAACACAAATCTTGGCTGTGTTCTTGGCCAACACGCCGCAGAACTGCGAGCCAGAAACACTCGAATGCACTTGAGCCTGACCTGGCGCGGATTCATTTGGCTTGGCGGGCCGGGTCGCACACCGCACGAGTCGGCCGCCGTCGTGCGGGCAGACGAGGCCTGCTCCAGGGCCGTGCGCGCCAAGTGCAGGCGGGCGGCGAAGGCGTCGATCTGCTCGGTCTTGCGGACGGCCAAGTCCCGCCAGCGCTCGCCCCCGGTCAGCTCGGCGATCTCGGCGAGCGTGAAGCCCACCTCGCGCAAGAGGAGGATCACGCCGACCTTGGCGACTGCGGCGTCGTCGTAGCGTCGACGTCCTGCCTCGCGGCTGGGCGGCGGGACGAGACCGAGCGCGTCGCGCCGCTGTCCGATCTGGCTCAGCGGATGCGCCACGGCGGTCGGGCGGCACTGGTGAGCCAGCCGCGCTGTCGCGGTGCCAGCGCCGAGACGACCGTCGCCGCCGGCGGAGCCGCCGTTGCTGTAAGGTCGGCGTTCGCGATGGCGCGATAAGCGACCCGACGCAGCGCACTTGCTTCATCGGAGAGCCCGGGCCGAGCGTCCTCGACAGCGTCGAACTGCCCGGCGCGGTGGCGGGCTGCAGGCTCCGATGGCCTGCGCCCTAAAATGCGCAGTCCCGCGGGGGGACTGGTGTATCGGTAACACGGTGGTCTCCAAAACCGCAACGCGAGGTTCGACTCCTCGGTCCCCCGCTTAGCCGAGACGCCTTCTCGCAAGGAGTCCCGGTGGATCTCTTGGCGCGATAGCTGATGGCCGTCGCGCGTTTGTAGAGCTGTGCCTCCAATGTCGTTGGACTCCCTCCCGATGCCCGCAGTCCCTCGCCTTCCGCTGGTGGGTGACCCGCTCAGGCGGATCCGGGTGCCCGCCGACCTCGAGTCGGTCACGGCGCGGTCGGTCGAGGTGGACGACCCCCGGGCGCTGGGGATGACGGCAGACGGGATCGAGCGGATCTGGGCGTTGGCGGGGCGGCTCTACAGGAGCGGCATGTATCCCGCTCTTGCGTTGTGTGTGCGCCGCCACGGCGAGGTGGTGCTCGACCGGGCGATCGGCCATGCGCGCGGCAACGGGCCGGGCGACAGTGAGGACGCGGAGCGGGTCCCGGCGACGCCGGCGACGCCGTTTGTGATCTTCTCGGCGTCGAAGGTGATGACGACCGTGGTGGTGCACCTGCTCGAGGAGCGCGGGCTGCTGCACGTCGGCGACCGTGTGTGCGAGTACATCCCCGAGTACGCCGCAGCAGGCAAGCAGGCGATAACGATCGAGCAGCTGCTCTCCCACCGCGCGGGCGTGCCAAGGCTGCCCCGGGAGGCCTTCGACCTGGAGCGCATCGGCGACCGCGAGTTCATGCTGGCGCTGCTGTGCGCGGCCACGCCCTCCTCGCGCCCCGGCAAGCTGCTCTCCTACCACGCCCTCTCGGGCGGCTTCGTCATGGCCGAGATCGTCCGGCGCGTCACGGGCAAGGACATCCGCGCAGTGCTCAGGCAGGAGATCCTGCGGCCGCTCGCCTTCCGCTGGGGCAACTACGGCGTGCGCTCCAGGGACGTCGGGCGCGTCGCTTTGAGCTATCCGACAGGGCCGCCGGCGCTTCCGCCGCTCTCGACCGTGCTCGAGCGCGCGCTCGGCCTTCCGCCCGACGAGGTCACCGCCCTGTCCAACGACCCGCGGTTTCTGACCGCCATCGTGCCCTCCGGCAATGTGGTGACGACCGCCAACGAGCTCTCGCGGTTCTTCGAGCTGCTGCGCGCCGGCGGCGAACTAGACGGGGTGCGCGTGCTTCAGGCGCGCACGATCCGCCGCGCGATCTCCGAGCGGGCGTTTCGCGAGATCGACTTCAGCCTCCTGGCTCCTCTGCGTCATGCCAGCGGCTTCATGCTGGGGGCGAAGGCTTTCAGCCTGTTCGGCCCGGACACCGATGAGGCGTTCGGGCATCTCGGCTTCACCAACGTGCTCGGATGGGCTGACCCCGAGCGCGGACTGTCCGTCGGCTTCATGACGAGCGGCAAGCCGTTCCTGCATCCGGCGCTCGGTGATCTATGGCTGCTGACGCGGGCGATCGGCCAAGAGGCGTCGAAGGCGGCGAGCACTCGACAGGCTTGAAACGTGATCCCTGCCACGGTGTAAGTAGTCTTCCGTGACCAGTCAGGAGCTTCGCACGGATTGCATGGTCGACCGGTTGGCTTACCGTCGCACGCGCAGTCTGCAGTAGTCCGCCGGTGTAGCTCGCCGGTTCGATCTGATGTGGACCAAGATCCCGAAAGTGATGGAGTCGATGGCTGAGACGAAGGGCAAACGGCCCGCGGCAAGGCGCGAGCTCGAGCAGGAGCGGTCCATGGCTGCGGGGGCATGCCGGTGACCGCGTTGCGACCGCGGACTGTGAAGCTGCACGGCCGGCGCGTGAGCTTCCTACAGGAGGGTGCGGGTCCCGTTCTGCTGCTGATCCACGGGATGGCGGGCACGTTTGAGAACTGGCGGGAGGTCATCGAGCCGCTGGCGCGCCACCACACCGTTATCGCGCCCGACCTCCCTGGTCATGGCTCCTCGGCGGCGGGCGGCGGTGACTACTCGCTGGGGGCCCTCGCCACCGGCCTACGCGACCTTCTCGCCGTGCTCGGCCACGACCGCGCGACGCTCGTCGGGCACTCGCTAGGGGGCGGGATCGCGATGCAGTTCTCCTACCAGTTCCCTGAGATCACCGAGCGCTTGGTGCTCGTCTCAAGCGGAGGTCTTGGCCGCGAGGTCAGCCCGGTGTTGCGCGCCGCGGCGCTGCCGGGCGCAAACCTGTTCATCGCGGCGACCGCCGGCCCGGGACGCGCCGTCGGCTCTGCTCTGGTGCGTGGCTTGGCGGCCGTCGGGTTGCGGCCGAACGCGGACGTCGCGGAGGTCGCGCGCGGGTACGCGTCGCTGACCGACCGCGACCGCCGTGCGGCCTTCCTCGCGACGGTACGTGCCGTCGTCGGCACCAATGGCCAGCGCGTCCATGCGGGCGACCGGCTGTATCTCGCCGAGGACATTCCCGTCCTCATCGTCTGGGGGGAGCGGGACCCGATGATCCCTGCGCACCATGGCGAGGACGCGCACCGCGCGATCGCAGGGAGCCGCCTTGAGATCCTGGATGGGATTGGCCATCTGCCGCAGCTGGAGGCGCCGGCGCGGTTCGTCGCGGTGCTCGAGCGATTCCTGGAGGAGACCGAGCCGGCGCAGTGGGACAGCACACGGTGGCGCACTCGGCTGAGTCCGGTAAAGCCGAGGGCAGGTGCGAGCCCGGCGCGGAGGCAAGCGTCCAAGGAGCTCTTGAAAGCCAGGGCTGCTCGCTGACGCCGGCGTCGGCGCGCCAGCCAGCCGGGCGGGGATGATCCGTGAGGGACCGCCCGGCTCGCCGCCCGGCGCGGGCATCGAGTCACCCCGCACGCCGCAGCGACCATGGCCAGTCCGCAGGACTCAAGCATCTGGCCTGCGCAGTCGTTAACTGCTGAGCAGATAGCTCATCGGCGACGTGGCGGAGTGGCTACGCAGCGGCCTGCAAAGCCGCCTACACCTGGTTCGATTCCGGTCGTCGCCTCTCGGGGAATCCTGTGCGGCCAGCAGATCGAGCGGCGCGCGCAACCAAGCGAGCGGGGGGAGACGACCACCGCCTCATGGTGAACACCGAGCGGCGCAACCACTGCGACCGCCGCAACCACCCGCGCGCTTCGCCTCCACCGCCGACACAATCGATGCGCTTGGAGAAAGCCCGAAAGCTTCGTCAAACCTCTCCATAGAGCTCGAAAGACTCAGTAAGAGAGCATGATCGCCGGGGTCTTGGACTGGACGAACGCACGATTTCGACCAAGCGTTGACTCAGCTGTGGCGGACCTTACCCTGTCGCACGTACATAACCCTTCAAGGACGAGTGTTTGGGGGCTGGATGTTTTTCGACAAGGATGGTCGAGCGTTGCGCGTCGGTGTGGTGGGGCTAGGCTATTGGGGGCCGAACCTTCTACGCGGTCTAACCGAGCAGTCGAACATCGATATCGCATACATGTGCGACCTCGACGGCGAACGGCTGCAATCGTTCGCGAGGCGCTACCCGCAGGCGACTCCCACCTGTCGTTATCAGGACCTGCTCGAGGACTCCACCCTCGACGCCATCCTGCTCGCGACTCCCGTTTTCACTCATCACGAGCTCGCCTCTGAGGCGCTTCTCGCCGGTAAGCACACCTTCGTCGAGAAGCCTCTGGCCCCCTCGGTCACGCAGGCGGCCGAGCTGATCGAGCTGGCCGAGGAGCGGGAGCTGTGTCTGATGTGTGGTCAGACCTTCCTCTACAGCCCTCCGGTCGCCGCCGTGAAGCAGCTCGTCGAGCAGGGAGAGCTCGGTCAGATCTTCTTCATCTCCTCCAGCCGCGTGAACCTCGGGCTTCACCAGCGCGATGTGAGTGTGATCTGGGATCTGGGCCCCCACGACTTCTCGATCCTGCTGCATTGGCTGGGGGAAATGCCCGAGTCGATAAGCGCGACCGGTCGCGACTCGATCGTCGAGGGGATCCACGATGTCGCGTTCGTCACGATGCGCTTCGAGTCGGGCGTCATCGTGAACGTGGAGCTGAGCTGGCTTGCGCCGAGCAAGCTCCGCCGCACGGCGATCGTGGGCAGCAAGAAGATGGTCCTCTACGAGGACGGCACGCCGGAGCCCGTGCGGGTGTTCGATCGGGGGGTCGTCTACAAGGACCCGAAGACCTTCGGCGAGTATCAGCTCTCATACCGCACGGGCGACATCCTCTCTCTGCACATGCCGGCGACGGAGCCGCTGGTGGCGGAGCTCGGTGAGTTCGTGCGGCTGATCCGCACGCAGCAGCCCTGTCCCAACCTGGAGCTCGCCCACAAGGTCGTGATGCTCGCCGAGGCGGCGGAGACCTCGCTCGCCAACGACGGCGCGGCGGTGCGGGTCGGCTCGTCCTGCCTGGTGGCGGCATGAGCGCGGGTGCGGATGCTGCCCCGGCGCTGCTCATCGATGCGCCCGCCAAGCGCAGGAGCCAGACCGTCCCGTTCGTCGCCCTCGGCCGCCAGCACGCGCCGCTCAGGGAGCAGCTTGCGCAGGCCTTCGAGCGCGTCGTCGAGGCCGACGGCTTCATCCTCGGCGAGGAGGTTGAGGCCTTCCAACGCGAGTTCGCCGATTACTGCCAAGCAGGCGCGTGCGTCGGTCTGGCATCCGGAACCGCGGCGCTCGCCATCGCCCTGATCGCGGCGGGCGTGGGGCCGGGCGACGAGGTGATCGTCCCCGCGCACACCTTCATCGCCTCGGCACTCGGCGTCCTGCACGCCGGCGCGACGCCGGTCTTCTGCGATGTCGAGCCCGACACCGGGCTGATCGACCCCGACGCAGCCGCCGCGGTCGTGGGTCCGCGGACGGCGGCGATCGTGACCGTCCATCTCTACGGGCAGATGTGCGACATGCCGCGTATCGGCGCGCTTGCCGCGCGCCACGGCCTTTTCGTCCTGGAGGACGCCGCACAGGCACACGGCGCCAGCTGTGAAGGCAGGCGCGCGGGCTCCTGGGGCGACGCCGCGGCATTCTCCTTCTACCCCAGCAAGAACCTGGGTGCGCTCGGCGACGGCGGTGCGGTCTGTACCAACGACCACGAGATCGCAGAGCGCGTGGCGCGGCTGCGCCACCTCGGGCAGCGCAACAAGGGCGAGCACGTGCTTGTCGGATTCAACGAGCGTCTGGATGGGCTACAGGCCGCTCTGCTGCGCGTGAAGCTCCCTTACCTCGACGAATGGAACGCGGCGCGCCGGCGGCATGCTCGCACCCTGCGCGCGCGCCTTGGCGGACGCCTCGGGCTGCTGGGGGAGCGGCCTTCCACGCCGTGCGTCTATCACCTGTTCCCCGCGCGCCATCCTGATCGCGACCGCGTCGCCGAGCTTCTGCGCTCCGCCGGGATCCAGGTGGGCCTGCATTACAGCCCCGCCGCGCATCGCCATCCGGCCTTCGACGATCTCCCGGCGAGTGCGAGGCCGCTGCCGCTTCCGAACGCCGAGCTCTGGGCCGCCGAGGAGCTCTCGCTGCCTATGTTCGCCGAGTTGACCGACGCCGAGCTCGAGCTCGTGAGCAACGCGTGCCTGACGGCCTGTGAGATCGTCGGGGACGGCGGTGCCGGCCGCTAGGCGGGTGGCGCGCGTGCCAGCTTCGCCCTCGCGCCTGTTCCCGGCACTCAAGCCACGGATGCGCGCGCTGGTCTCCTCGCCACCGGCGGTGGAAGATCACGGCTTCTCGGCGCACGCTTCCGCCGCGCGTGCAGGCGCGCCGGGCGGCCTCACCCGACAGCGCGGCGCGCGCGGACAGCTCGTCGCCTACCAGCATTGTCGTCGCGACTGGCTGCTGCGCAGGCTGCTCGCCTGCAGCGACGGCGCCGCGCTGGTGCTCTCGCTCTGCGTGGCGATCCTCGCCGGCGGCGGGCCCGGCCGGACGCAGCTGTTGTTGGGGCTCGTGACGGTGCCCGCGTGGATCGTCCTGTTCACCGTCTACGGCCTCTACCAGCGTGATGTCAAGCGCCTCAGCCACGCCACCCTGGACGACGTCCCCTCGCTCTTTCACTGCCTGCTGTTCGGCTGTCTGCTGATGTGGTGCTTCTTCGTCGCGCTGGCTCCCCACAAGCTCCCCTTCCCGGCGATTCTCCTGTTCGGCCTCTCGACGATGGCGATGGTGCTCGTCGGCCGTATGCTCACGCGCGCCGCGTTCATGCGCGTCGCGCCGCCAGAGAGGGTGCTTCTGATCGGCTCGGGCGAGGTCGGCTCGGCGCTGATCGAGAAGCTGCTGTCGAGCGCAAGCCTGCGCGTGAACCCGGTCGGTGTCCTGACCTGCGGCGAGTCCACGGCGACGAGCGCGCTGGCGCAGCTCGGCCGCCTCGAGGACGTCGAGCTGGCGAGCCTCATGGTCGAGCGGAACATCTCACGCGCGATCGTCTCGGACGCCGAGCTCGACGGAGACCTCCTGCTGCAGGTGCTCCGCGACTGCAAGACGGCAGGCGTCAAGGTGAGCCTGCTACCGACGGCCTCGAGCGCGCTCGGCCCCTCGGTCGAGGTCGACGACGTTCAGGGCGTGACGGTCCTCGGCATCAACCCCTCCGTCCTCTCGAGGTCTTCGCGGATCGGCAAGCGTACCCTCGACCTGCTGGTCGCCGCGCTTCTCGCGGTCCCCGTGCTCGTCCTGGTCGGGGTCTTGGCCCTGCTGGTCAAGCTCGACTCTCCGGGGTCCGCATTCTTCGTCCAGGAGCGAGTCGGACGCGCCGGGCGCCGCTTCCGGCTGATCAAGCTGCGCACGATGAGCGTCGACGCCGAGAGCCGCCGCGATGAGTTGCTCGCGCACAGCAAGGACCCCGGCTGGCTGCACGTCGAGCACGACCCGCGCATCACCCGCGTGGGACGCATTCTGCGGCTCACGAGTCTCGACGAGCTGCCCCAGCTGTGGAACGTCTGCCGCGGGGACATGAGCCTCGTCGGCCCGCGCCCGCTCGTGCTCGAGGAGGACAGTATGGTCGACAGCTGGGCGCGCGGACGGCTGGATCTGACGCCCGGGATCACCGGCCTCTGGCAGGTCCTCGGGCGCACCAGCATCCCTTTCGAGGAGATGGTCAAGCTCGACTATCTGTACGTCACGAACTGGTCGCTGTGGGGGGACGTGCGGCTGATGCTCAGGACTCTTCCGGTGGTCGTGCGCCGGCGAGGTGCGAATTGAGCGCCCTCACGCTGATGGATCCCGCGGACGCGCGCTGGCGCGGCCACGCCCTCGCGCACGCGACCAGTCCGCTCCAGCACCCGGCTTGGCTCGATGCACTCACCGACGCCTACCGGCTCCGTGCCCGCGTCGCCACCCTCACCGCGCGCGACGGATCGGTCCTCGCCTCGCTTCCGCTGATCGCGAGCAAGCTCCCGTGGCGCAGGCGGTGGACCGCGCTGCCGTTCACGGACGTCCTCGCACCGGTGGCTGCGGACGATTCCCTGCGCCGGGCGCTCCTCGCGGCGCTCGCCGAACGCCGCGACCTGCACCCCGCGCTCGTGCGCACCCGCACCGACGCACCCGGCTGGGTGAGCCGCCGCGTGGGCACAGTGCATGCACTGGACATCTCCGAGGGGCTCGACGGCGTGCTGCGTGCCGCCAACCGCCACACGCGCCAGAACCTGCGAGTCGCCGGACGCCCCGAGCACCAGCTGAGCGTGCGGGCGGTGACCTCGCGCAGCGAGTTCATGGGCCCGCATCTCGCGCTCGTGGCGCGCTCGCGAAGCCGCGTGGGGGTGCCGACCCAGCCGCGGCGCTACTGGTCGCGGCTGTGGGAGCTGCACGAGCAGGGCCAGGCACTCACGCTGGTCGTGCTCGCGGGCCAGCGGCTCGCCGCGAGCGCCGTCTTGTTGCTCGGCGTCCACGAGGCGGTCTACAAGTACAGCGCCTCCGACCTCGCCACACGCAACCTGCGCACGAACTACCTCCTGATCGCCGAGGCGGTCAGGCGGCTCCACGCGCTCGGACAGCGATCGCTCGACTTCGGGATCACCGACCTGCACAACGAGTCGCTGTGCCGCTTCAAGAGCCAGTGGGGCAGCGAGGAGCGCCCCGCGTACTTCTCGGCGACCGACGCCGCGCTGCTCCCCGAGACGATCGAGCCCGGGCGGCTGCTCAGCACCACGATCCAGCGTTCCCCGAGCGTGCTCGGACGCACCATCGGATCACTCGCCTACGGGTTCACCGCGTGAGGCCGTGAGCGCGACGCCGATGAGACAGGAGTGCTCGACCCTCGCGGAGACGATCGGCCCGCTACTACCCGGCTGCTCACCGCCGCTCTGCGCGCGCGAACGCTCGGAGCTCGAGCGCTGGCGGGAGCGGCGCTGGCAGGATCTCGAGGCTCGCGCGGGGCGGCTGGCCGAGCGCGATCCGGCGCGCTGGTACGAGTTGCTCGTCTTCGAAGGCTGGCGCGGGGAGCGCGTCTCCGGGTCGCTGCCGTCTTGGGCGCTCGATGCCTTCTACCGACTGAAGCCGCTGCTGCCGCGACGCTCTCAGCTGGCCCTGCGCAGGCTCCTCATCCGCCTCAAACCCGCGCGCCGCTTCCCCGCGTGGCCGTTCGAGCCCGCCGCCTGGGAAGTGCTGCAGATCGCCCTCGCCGACGAGCTGCTCGCCCGCGGCTGCAGCTCGATCCGCTTCCCGTGGTTCTGGCCGTGGGGAATGACCGCCGCGGCGACCCTCACCCACGACGTCGAGTCCGAGGAGGGCCTGGCCCGCGCCACCGAGGTCGCCTCGTGGGAGGAGCACTTCGGCCTGCGCTCGTCGTTCAACGTCGTGGGGGACTGGTACCCGATCGACACCGAGCGGCTGCGCGGGCTCGCGCGGCGTGATCACGAGATCGGCGCCCACGGGATCTACCACGATCGCTCGCTGTTCGCCTCGCGCGAGTCCTTCGATCAGCAGCTCCCGCTACTGCGCGAGCTCGCCAACTACCTCGGAGCCGTTGGCTTCCGCTCCCCGGCCACGCACCGCGTCGTCGAGTGGCTCGCCGAGCTCCCGTTCGCCTACGACTGCACAATGCCCCACTCCGATCCCTACGAGCCCATGCCTGGCGGGACCGCGACCACCTTGCCGTTCTTCCATGGCGATGTGGTCGAGCTCCCCTACACCGCGCCGCAGGACCACACGCTCTTCAACCTCCTCCGTCACGACGACGGCGCCCTCTGGCGCCGTCAGCTCGAGCGGGTGGCGGCGAGCAACGGCCTCTTCCAGGCGCTCACCCACCCCGACCCCGGCTATCTGGGCCGCCCGACGGCGGGGCGCGCCTATCGCGAGCTCCTCGCCGCGATCGCCAGCCGCGATGACGTCTGGTTCGCACTGCCGCGCGAGGTCGCCGCATGGTGGCGCAGTCGCCGCGACGGGCTCACGCCGCGCGAGAATGGCGTCGCTCGTTGGGACGGCTCCACGATCGCCGTGGGTCCCGCGCGTCCGACGCGCGACGCCGTGAACCTCGCGACTGATTTGGAGGTGCTGGCCATGGGCGATGAGTTCCTGCCGCGCCCGCGAGCGGCCCGGGCGCGCGCGCGTGTCTAGCGCCCTGACCCGCCGGCGCAGGAGACCTGCGCCCGATGTCCTGATGGTCCTCGAGAACTGCACGTACCCGAGCGACTCGCGCGTGCGCAATGAGGCGGAGAGCCTTCTCGCCTCGGGGCGCGCGGTCGAAGTCCTCGCTCCGCGCGAGCCAGGCGAAGCCGCCCGTGAGGTGATCGCAGGTGTCTCGGTCCGGCGCCTGCGGCTGCTCGACGGGCGCGGAACCCTCACCGGAACCGCCCTGGAGTACGCATCCGCGTGCCTGCTGATGGGCGTTGCGATCCTGCTCCGGATAGTGCGCTCGAGCTCCGGGACCCTGCACGTCCACAACCCCCCGGATCTGTTCTTCCCGCTGCTGATCCTCGCCCGTTGGCGGGGCTGGTCGACGGTCTTCGATCATCACGACGACGCCGCCGGAATGCTGCGCGCGAAGCTCGGACGGAGCACGCCGCTCGAGCGCGCGCTCGTGTGGATGCGCACCCGCTCAGCCGCCGCGAGCGACCTCACGATCACCACGAACGACTCCCAACGCGAACTGGTCCAGGAGGCTGCGGCGCGCGTCGTCGTCGTTCGCAACAACCCGCCCGCGTGGTTCTCCGAGCACTGCTCCAGCCCGCCCAACGGGCACGTGCGGCTCGCGTTCGCCGGCGAGATCGGCGAGCAGGACCGCGTCGAGCTCGCCGTCGACGTGTTGGCGCTGCTCCTGCGGCAGGGCCGCGTCAACGCCGAGCTGCTCGTGATCGGCGATGGCCCGCGCCGCGGCGCGGTGGAAGAGCGCGCAAGCTCGCTGGGGGTGAGCGACCGCGTGCAGCTGACCGGCTGGGTCGCGTACGAGCAGGTCCCCGTGCTGCTGTCCTCGGCGCACATCGGCCTCGACACGGCACCGATGACCGAGGTCAACCACGCCTCGACGATGGTGAAAATCCTCGAGTATCTGGCGGTGGGGCTGCCGATCGTGGCGAGCGCGCTGCGCGAGACCAAGCGCTCCGGCGGCGATGCCGTCATCGCGGTCGAGGGCGACGACGCGAGCGCCTTCGCCGCTGCCCTGCAGCCGCTGCTCGGGTCGCGCGAGACCTGGGAACGCCACGCCTCGCAGGCACGGGCGCGCGGCCTCGAGAACGACTGGTCAAACCAGGCGCGAAAGCTCCTCTGCGCCTACGAGGACCTCGCCGGTTAGAGGGAGCTGGCGATGGCGAGAGAGGAAGCCCGCGCCGTGGACCCGGCCGCCGGCGGCGCCGGCGCCGCGGTTACCGCTGCGATCGTCACCTACAACAGCGCGCGCCATCTCGCGGCTCTGCGCAGCGCTCTCCTGGCCGGGTCGCTGGCGCCATGCCGGATGCTCGTGGTCGACAACAGCTCCGTCGACGAGACGCTGCCGCGCTCCCGTGAGCTCGGCTTCGAGGTCCTCGCCAGGCAGCGCAACGACGGCTTCGGCGCCGCCTGCAACGACGGACTGCGGCTCGTCGACTCCGACTACGTGCTGTTCTGCAATCCCGACGTGCGCCCCGCAGCCGACGCGCTCGAGCTGCTCGTCGAGGCGCTCGCGCAGGAGCCGCGCGCTGCGCTGGCCGCCGCCGGCGGCGGGGAGGGCTGCGAGCCGCGGCGCTTCTCGCGTGTCGGCGACAGCCTCGCCGGTTTCCTGCCGCAGCGCCTTCACGCGCTGCTGCGACGCGGCGCCCGCCCGGTGACGCCGGCGCGCGGAGCGCTCGCCGTGGATTACGCCGAGGGCGCCTTCATCCTCGGTCGCACCGCCGCGCTGCGCTCCGTCGGCGGCTTCGACGAGCGCTTCTTCCTCTACCACGAGGAGGAGGACCTATGCCGCCGCCTGCGCGCGCGCGGATGGATCACGCTGCTGGTGCCGAGCGCGTTCGCCGGGCACGCCGGCGGCGCCTCGAGCGAGGGGGTGGGGCAGCCGGCCATGACGGCCTTCCGCCTGCACAGCCTCTACTGGTATCACCGCCGCTACCGTTCTCGGCCCTACGCGGAGCTCGCCCGCGCCGTGGTGGCGCTGGCGGTCGCCGCCGACCACGCGCTGCGCAAACTCACGCGCCGTCCGCAGGTCTACGCTCGTGGCACGGCCCTCGCCGCGTTCCGGAGCATCGAGTCGCTGCGCGCGGCCCATGGCCTCGCTCACGGGGGAGGCGGCCGGTGAGGATCCTCTATGTCGCACGTCAGCCGCCCGTCGCCCTCGACAACGGCAGCCGCATCCGCACCAATGCGCTAGTGAGGCAGCTCGCCCGGTCGGCGAGCGTGCACCTGCTGGCATTCGCCTCACAGCCGGGCAGCGGCATGGCTGCCGAGACCGAGGAGCGGGTTGCCGAGGCGCTGCCCGAGCTTGAAGCGGTCACCCTCGTGGCGCCACGCCGCGGGGCGAAGCGGCGACTGCAGCTGGAGACGCTCGCCGGGCGCGGCTCCTACCTGTTCCGCCAGCACCGCAGCGGCGCGATGCGCACGGCCATCGAGCGCTCGATCGATCGCCTGCGGCCGGACCTGGTCCACTTCGACAACCTCCTGCTGGGCGGCTTCGGCGCCGTCGTCCCCGGCTCGCTGGTGCGGACGATCGCGCCGGAGAACGTCGACTCCGTGCTGCTGCAGCGCATGGGGGACACCAGCGCCTCGCGACTGCGTGGTGCCCTCTACGCGCGCGAGGCGCGCCTGCTCGCCGGCTGGGAAGCTGCCCATCTACCCGCCTTCGACCTCTGCCTGGCCGTCTCAGAAGAGGATCGCCGGACCTTCGCGGCACTCGGCGCGAGGGCGATCTGCATACCGAACGGCGTGGCCCGTCACCCGCGCCCCGCGCCCGCCAGGCCGCTGCCGGCGGGGGAGCCGCTGAAGCTGCTGTTCGTCGGCAGCGGGACCTACGAGCCGAACCGCACGGGCGTCGCATGGTTCATCGAGCGCGTGCTGCCGCTCGCCGGCTGCCAGCTCGAGCCGCAGCTCACGCTTGTCGGTTCAGGCTGGGAGGGCTTCGCGGGCCGGCGCTGCCAGGTGGCCGGGCGCGTCGAGTCGCTCGACCCCTACTACACCGGCCACGACGTGGCGCTCGTGCCGCTGCGCTCAGGAGGCGGCAGTCGACTGAAGGTCGCGGAGGCGCTCGCGAAGGGGATCCCGTTGCTCGGAACCCACGTCGGCCTGGAGGGCTATCCACTCGAGCCGGGCGTACACGCCCTCTTCGGAGACACACCCGAGGAGCTCGCCGCAGGCCTGCGCCGGCTCGAGCAGCAGCTGCGTACCGAGACGGCGATCGTGGACCGTCAGATCACCGCCGGCTTTCAGCTCGTGGAGCGGTTTTTCTGGGACGAGATCGGCAGCGCGCTCACGCGGGCCTATGCGGCGGAGGTGGCGCGCAGGGACGCAGCTCCGGCGCGTGCGCACACGCTAGGCGCGGCCCACCGCGCGGGCCGCCAGGCGCGCGAGCCTGAGAGCGTCGTCGGCCCGTAGCAGCAGCACCCCAGCCGCGTACACGGATGCGGCGATCGCGCTTCCGAGCGCCGCGGCGGGAAGCCCCGCGGCGAGCGTGCGGGAAGCGATCCAACCGCAGCCCCCGGCCAGCGTCGCCACCATCCACGGCGAGAGGATCGGGCGCAGGATCGCGGCGCCCGTGCGACGGCGAACCGGGATGGAGAGAATCGGGATCTCGATCAGCGAGCTCACCATCCAGCCGATGCCAACCGCGTTCAGCCCGAGCAACGGCAGAAGCGGCAGCGTCACGAGCAGCCAAACGACCGAGGTCGCGACGGCGGCGCGCAGCACGGTCGAGGTGTCTCCTACGGCGTACAGGTAGCCGGCGCACGCCGTCGAAACCGGGCCGCTCGCCTGCAGCGCGAAGAAGCAGATCGGGAGCACCTCGGCGATCGGCGCCCAGCGCGAGCCGAACACGAGCGGGACCAGGGGCGAGATCGCGCCGGTGGCGGGCGCCAGGATCAGCCCCGTCGCGATCGCCGCGGAGGAGAGCCCCCCTTCGATCATCCCCCGCGCCAATTGCCCCGCCTGGAGCAGTTTCGCCATCGCCGGATAGGAGACGCGCCAGAGGGCCCCGAAGAGCAGGAACGGGATCATCGCGAGCCGCCACGCGAGCGTCCACAGCCCCAACACCGTGAGCCCCGAGACCGCCGCGATCGCGATGTTGAGCAGCTGCGCGCCTGCGATGTTGGCGACTTCGACGGCCTGGAACTTCAGCCCGAACCCGAGCATCGGGCGCAGCCGGCTCCACGAATAGCTCGGCCTGAGCCTCCCCACGGGCGATATCCGCGCTAGTACTCCCGTCCCGACGAGCGCTCTGACCACAGCGGCGGACGCGAGTCCCCACACCCCCGCGCCGAGCAGCACCGTCGTGACGCCCCAGACGTAGTAGGAGCTTTCTTCGAGCACCTCGACCTTCAGCAGCGGCTTGTAGTCGAGATTGCGCTCGTAGACGATCGAGCTCGGGGCGCGGAAGGCGAGCAGCGGCAGCGCGAGCATCATCACGGCGGTCACCCGCCCGACGTGCCCGAGCGGGGCCGCCACGGCCGCGACCGTGCCGGCGAGGATCAGAGTCAGCGCAAGCTGGTAGCCCAGCAGCACGCGCAGGTCCTCGAGCTCCGGCTCCCTTGAACCCCGGATCAAGCCCACGCCGAGGCCGCCGTCGGAGAGCAGCTGCACCAGCAGCAGCATCGTGAGGCCGAAGGCGACGGCCCCCATCGTCGACGGAGCGAGCAGCCGTGCGAAGACGATGTTCCCGAGCAGCGCGACGAGCTTCAGCAGGAAGTTTCTGCCGGCCACGAGTGCGACCGCCGAGAGCGCCCTGTTTTTGATCTGCGCTGCGCTGCTCCCGCCCTCCGTGGCGCCGGTTTCCGTGCCGTCTCCTTGGGGGCTGGCGCCCTCCTCGCGGTCGCTGCGGCCTTCGTCGTCGCGGCCGTTGGCGCCCCCCGTCCCGGCCTTCTGCGGCGGATCGACGAGCGCGCTCGCAGCTTGCACGCCGTGCCGCGGGGACGCCGGGCCGGCTGGCTCGGTGAACGGGTGATCCGGATCAGCGTGAGCGTCGGCGGGCATGGAGGTGCACCTGCTGGCAGCGCCGGCCGGCTGGCTTGGCAATAGCCGGCGATGCCGGTGTAGTTCGCCTCGACCCGAAGGCGGCCGGCCCAAAGTACGGGGCCGGCCATTGCACGAGAGGACGGCCGGTGCCGCGGATCGCCGCCCCGGATCCGGTGCAAGAAGCGCGTCGCAGCTTGGCCCGCGTGGGCTGCGCGCCTACCCTCCAGCCTGGATGGTGTCGTTCGGGACAAGGACGTTCTGGCCGTTGACGGGCGCCCTCGCCGTCTCCTCCGTGCTCGCCGGGATACTCGCGGCGCGCTTGCCCGCCAGCTATCTGCTGGCCCTCCCTGCGGCGCTCGGCGCCGCTGCCCTGGCGCGGCGCAACCACGGGGTCCTCGCCGCGCTGCTCGTGCTGATGATGCTCGCCGGGCTGCCGTTCATCAGCATGAACCAGTCCTCGCGCCAGGCGGGTGCGAATACTCTCAGCGACGCCGTGTTCCTCACGCTGATCGCGGTGCTGGCGATCAGCGCGCTCACGCGCGGCGCTCGCCGTCCGGCGCGTGGCACGATCACGTGGCTATTCGTGGCCTGCGCCGCGTTCTTCTGCTGGTGGCTGTTCAAGGTCGTCGCGCAGACTCCGGGACAGCCGCTGCTCCAGGGCGTGAGCTTTGGGCGCGACTTCATGTACTTCTCGCTGCTGCTGCCGCTGGCGCTCCTCTCGCTTCGCGAGCGCAAGCACTTGCTCGGATTTGCCGTGACGCTCGGCGTCGGAGCCGGCATCTACGGCCTCGGCCTCATCGTGCAGGAGCTGATGCACAGCGAACTGACCTGGCTGGTGCATGCCGAAAAGACAGGAACCTTCGAAGGTCTTCCGAGGGTGTATGCGCCGATGAACGACCTCCTGATCGCGGCCTTCCCGATCGCCTTCGCCGCAGCGCTGCTCGGGCCGCGCCGGTGGCGTCGCTGGTGCGTGCTGCTGGCGCTCCTCACGGGCCTCGGCAACCTGTTCACGTTCACGCGCGCCGTCTACGTGACCGAGGTGCTCGCGATCGTGCTGATCTCGCTGCTGTGGGCTCCGCAGTCGCGCCGCGTGCGGCGTGCGCTCGCCACGCTCGCGGCGATCGCGCTCGTCCTCTTCCTGATGGCTGGATCGAGCTCGCCAACGAGCACGTCCTCCTCGCCGGTGGCGGCGGTCCTCTCGCGCGTCGAGCTCGCCGTCACCAACGTCGAGGAACAGAGCGGCACCGTCCAGGTCCGCCTGCGAGACACCGACCGCGAGCTGCAGGTCCTCGGGTCCCATTGGCTGATGGGCCTCGGATTCCTCACCCCCGCCTACCACTACTTCTGGGGCCTGCGCGAAGGCTCGATCCGCGACGACGACCTGGGCTCGCTGAACATCATCATGACGATGGGCCTGATCGGGCTGCTGCTCGCTTACATCCCGCCCGTCTGTGGGCTCCTCTACGTGATCAAACGCCGCCGTGGCTGGGTGCAGTACGGCGGAGCCGTGTATCTCGTGGCAGCGCTGGCGGGCTCCGTCACGCTCGGGACGCTCTCGAGCGTCTCCGGGCTGCTGGTGCTCGGCTCGGCACTCGCCTTCTGTCTGAACTGGACAGCGGAGATCGAAGCGCCCGATCCGCGCGCGCTCGCCGCCCGCGAGGACGGTGCGGCCGAGCAGGCACCGGTCGTCCGCACGCGCGCAGCGCTGCCGCTCGGGGGCGCACTCGGTGAGGTGGCCCATGCGTAGGCATCGCAAGCTGGCGGCGGCAGTCGCGATCGCCGCCCTGCTGTCGGCGGCGGCCGCTGCCGGCGTGCTCGGAGCGACCGCCACTCCCGTGCATCTGCGCTTCACGCCCGCCGCGAGTGAACAAACCACCTGGCGGCGCGTCGGGTCGCTGCCGCTCTCCGACCGAGAAGCGGCAGCGCGGGTGGTCCCCCGCCGCGAGCAGGTTTCCGAAAACACGGCGGCCAACGACTACATCCCGACCAACTCCCAGCTCGCCGCGTTCCACAAGGCCGAGGCAAAGACCGGATGGATCTACAGCGCATATGTCACCGGCCGCCCCGGTCTGGTGAAACCGACGACCGACGAGCTGATCCAGTGGGCGGCGGCGAAGTGGGGGATACCCGCCGAAGTGCTGAGGGCGCTCTGCTACGGGGAGTCCAACTGGAAACAGAGCCACGTGACGGACGCCCGTCACGTCTCCAAGACCTGGTACCGGGCCTATCCGCCGCAGGCGCGCATCGGCGGCAGCAACGAAGAAGAAGTCTATGAGTCGATGGGCATCACCTCGCTGAAGTGGATGCCCGAAGGGCTCGAGCCTCCCGGGACCGAACCGCTGCGCTGGAAGTCGACCGCCTTCAACCTCGACTTCCTCGGCTCCCAGTTTCGCTACTACTACAACGGCCTGGCGACGTGGATCGGGGCGGGCTACGAAGCCGGCGATGCCTGGAACAGCATCGCCGCCTGGTTTGAGCCGTCCCCGTGGAAGGGCAGCCAGCAGGACTGGTACATCAGCTACCTGCAGCGGATCATGGGCGAAAAGCCCTGGCTCTCGCCGAACTTCTAGAGACGAGCGGGACCGACCCCGCTGGGAGCGCCCTCCTACCGCGACGCCGGCGGCAGGCCCGACGTCGGGCGCGGCGCCCTCCCCGTCGGCCCGGCGCCCAGCCTCGCGCTGAGCTTCGCGACGCTCTCCCTGCGCGCGAGCGCGCCGAGTGAGCGCTCCGCGCGCGGCTGACGCGACAGCGCCGCCGCGACCCAGCCCCACACGTAGCTCGCGCCACCGAGGACGATTGGGCGCTCGCGCATCCGCTTGACCCCGCCCAGCAGGACCCACAGTGGGTGCGCGCGGTAGGCCCATGCGCAGTGCCCCTTGCGGCGCAGCGAACGCAGCCGCCCGTCGTATTGCCCGCTGGGTCGTAGATGGACGCAGTCGCCGCCGCGCACTTCGAAGCTCTCGGTGGCCCACCCCTCGCGGCGGGCGCGCATCTCGTCGATCGTGTCCCACCCGAGGATCGCAGGGATCGGGCTGATCTGCTCGTAGCACTCGCGGCGGTAGAACTTGGTGGCGCCTCTGACGTGCTCGGGAGGGTTGTCTTCTCGCGTGAGGCCTCCGCCCGGGGCGCGGATGCTGAGGTGCGGCCCGGTTATCCCCAGTTGCGGGCGCTCCTCGAAGCGCCGGCAGACCTCCTCGAACAGCCCGCTGTTGAGCACCAGGTCGCCATCGAGCTTGAGGATCACGTCCCACGGGTCCTCGAGCTGCCCCGCGGCCCACTCGAAGGCGACGAGCTCCCCGGCCGCCGCCAGGCGGTCCTTGCTCGGCAGCTTCGGCGGCCTCCTCAGGACGCGCGCCCAGGAGTGCTCGCGCGCGAAGGCCGCCGCGATCTCGCCCGAGGCATCGCGCGATCCGTCATCGACGAGCAGCAGCTGGGCGGGTCTCAGCGTCTGTGCGGCGATCGACCGGAGCAGCAACGGCAGGTGCTCAGCCTCATCCATGAAACACACGATCGCCGCCAGCCTGCGGATCTCACCGAGCCCTCTCACCTGACAGTCATCCTCGCGCCCCGCAGGCGGGCGCGCGCAGTCGCTCGCACGCACATCGGATGCATCGGCAAAAACCAGCGGATGATCGACCCTGCGCGGCGCCCTGAGGAAGTTGTTGCAGCGCTTGCGCGCCCCTGCGGCGGCACCTACGCTGCTGATCCCTGGGGGCGCCGAGAGCGCCGCCGGCGGCTTACACGCCACGGATGGTGAAGAGGTAGATTTGGAAACACAGCAAGGAGGCGCAGGTCTCGAGCAGGCGCTCAACGTCGTGCGTCAGCACGCCCGCCTGATCGCGACATGTTTCGTGTTGACCCTCGTGGTCGCGTTCGCCTATTCGGAGCACGAGGCGAAGCGTTACACCGCGACGGCCGCGCTCGTGTTCGGCAGTGAAGCCGTGAACCAGCAGGCCGCGGGGCTCCCCGCTGTCGACAGCAGCGACGACCCCGCACAGCAGAACACGAACCTCAAGCTCGTGGAGCTTGGAGGCACCGCGACGCGGACCGCGCGGACGCTCGGGCGGGGCATGACCAAGCAGCAGGTCTCCGAAAGCGTGAGCGCCAGCGCGCCCGGCGAATCGAACATCGTCGACGTCTCGGCCACAGCCTCATCGCCGGCGCTCGCGGCACGGATCGCCACCACCTATGCCGAGCAGTTCGTCAGCGGCCAGCAGCAGGGCAGCCAGGACTACTACCTGTCGGCACTGCGGCTCGTTGAGGGCCAGCTCGCGTCGATCCCCGCCTCCGAACGGACCGGACAGGCCGCCAAGGTGCTCGATGAACGAGAGCAGTCGCTGCGCATACTCGCGGCGCTGCCTGGGGACGTGCGGGTGGCGCAGATGGCATCCGTACCGACCTCGCCCTCCTCGCCGAGCGTGAAGCGCGACACCCTGATCGGGGGGCTGCTGGGTTTGATGCTGGGGCTCGCGTGGGCGTTCGGACTCGAGCGGTTCGACCTGCGCGTGAGACAGCCCAAGGAGCTCGAGGCCCTCTACGGCCTGCCCCTGCTCGGGGTCGTCCCCGAGGACGCCGTGGTGCCGCCGTCCTCGACCAGGCCCGGGGAGCCGCTCGCCTCGCGACCGGCCGCCGTCGAGGCCTTCCAGCTGATCCGCGCGCGGCTGCGCTACTTCAACGTCGACCGCGAGCTTCGCACGCTGCTGATCAGCTCGCCGAGCTCCGGCGAAGGGAAGACGACGGTCGCGCTGAACCTCGCACGCGCCGCCGCCACCACCGGCTCGCGCGTGCTGCTGATCGAGGCGGACATGCGCCGTCCAACAGTCGCCGGCCGACTTGGACTGCGGGCGGGCCCCGGTCTGTGCGACCTGCTGACGGGCGCGGTCTCGCTCGAGCGTGTGACGCAGTCCTACATCGCGGAGAACCCAAAGAAGGTCGACCTCGGCGTGATCGTCGCGGGCGCGAAGTGCCCTCCCAGCCCGAGCCTGCTGACGGAGAGCCAGGCGATGGAGACGCTGCTCGAACACGTCCATGACGAGTACGACCTGGTGATCGTCGACACCCCTGAGCTCAACTCGGTCACCGACGCGTTCCCCCTGCTGCGCAAGGTCGACGGCGTCATCATCGTCGGTCGTGCTGGCAGCGACCGCCGGGAGGCTGCGCTGCTCCGGGAGACGCTGCAGGGAACCGGGGCGCGGATCCTCGGCGTCATCGCCAACGACTTCGGCGCGGACAGGGTGAGCCCGTACGCGGACGTCCCGCTCCGCGCGCACGCGACCCCACGCGCCACAACCCCGCTGCCCGCCGGCGCGGTGCCGACCTCGCAGGCCGCGCCCGTCGCCAACTAGCTGTAGCTAGACAAGGCCATCTCCACCGACTGCGCCGACCTACGGTCGGGTTGGCTTGGTCAAAGGCGCCACCTCGCGCCTCTCTGAGCGCCGTTTGATCCAGCCACAAACGGGTACCCCGCCGACGAGGGTGGACCGAAGCGAGAGGAGGCGGGGGATGACCCGGAAGGCATGGCAGATGGCGGCTGCGACGTGCGCCGCGATGGCGATCACTTCCGCTTCGGCGCAGGCGAGTCGCTTCGAGGCGGGCGCGGCGAAGGTGAACATCACCCCGCCGGCGTACACGACCGAATCGGACTCTGAATTCGTTCCGGAGTGTGGCGCGACCGCGGCCCAAGTCTCCGAACTGTGGCCGGGGCCCAGGCTGTTCCAGTTCGAGAAGCCATATCGGGACGTCTACGGGATCGGCAAATACGCGCCCGGCGATCCGTATTGCGAATCCGACGCCACCAAACGCTACGAGGCGCCGTACCTCGCCGGCGGCAGCGGTCAGAACCGCTGGCCGAAATCCGTCGATCCCGGTAATCCGGTCGAAGCCCGCGCGGTCGTGCTGTCGGTCGGATCGAGCAAGGTGGCGATCGTGTCCGTCGACTCGATCGGACTGTTCAACGTGACGATGGAACGCATTCGTGCCGAAGTCAAGAGACTGGACCCGTCGCTGACGCAGATCTTCATCTCCAGCACCCACGACGAGTCCGCGCCCGACCCGCTCGGACTGTGGGGCCCCGACACCGGAGAAGAAGGCAATCCTGAATCCCCTGTCGCCGTGAGCTCGGGCGTGGACGAGTACTACTTCAACTGGATGGTGCCGCGCGTCGCCCATGCGGTGGTGGCGGCAGACGAAGCGCGCAAGACTGCGAAGCTCGAGGTGGCGATTGGCTCGTTGCCGTCCAACGTGCAGACCTGCTGGTCCTCCTATCCCTTCATCGACGATCAGGCGCTGCCCGTGCTGCAGGCCAAGGGCGCGCACGGACAGGTGATCTTCACACTCGTCGACGTAAGCACGCACAACGAGACGCTGTCATTCTCGGGAGTGCCGACATACACGCACGAGCTATCGGCGGACTGGGCGGGCAGAATGCGTCAGGCACTCGAAGCTCGCTGGCCGGGGAGTATCGGAGTCGAGGTCGCAGGCATGCTCGGAAGCGTCGAGACCCCGACGGTGTATGAGCCGGAATCGACGCAGGTGCTGCGGATCCCCGGCGCACTGCACAACGTGCCGGGCAACCCCAATGGCTGCTCGAGCGTGTACCCCGAACCGGCGTCGGGCAAGCCGGTCGAAAACGCCGAGGAATATCTCACGGCCTACGGCGATAGCCTGGCCAGCACGGCCGCCTCGGCGCTGGAGCATCCGCACACGGTCACCCCCCAGACGGTCAAGATCCAGCAGCAGCCGCTCTGCATCGAACTCGAAAACAACCTCTTCAAGCTGGCCTTCGCGGCGGGCCTGTTCCCGGACCGACCGAGCTATGCGAACTCTGAATGCGCGCTCGAAGCGAAATTGCCCCAGGCCGCCGCCGGCGGCACGTCGGCCGCTCCCAGCAGCTCGGCGAAGGGCGGCGCTGAGTCCTCGAAACTCGCATCCTCCATCCCCGAAGCGGAAGAGCCGCTGTTCCTCAAAACGGGCGTCGGCGTGCTCACATTGGGCCCGCTCCAGTTCGCCTACTCGCCCGGCGAGGTGTTCCCGTTCACCGAGATCGGCGGCCCGATCGACGAGGAACAGATGCCATTCCCCACCAACTGCTACGAACCGCTGACGGAAAACTTCGACTGCGGCACGCCGCTTCCGATGACGCCATACACGGCAGCCGAGATGAGCGGTCGCTATCGCTTCCTCGTGGGCCTCGGCGAAGACATGCTCGGCTACATGTTCCCGCCGGGCAACTTCGTCGGTGAAGAAGGAGAGGCGATCAAGGAACCGTGGGTCGCCTATGAGGACACCACGAAAGCGGGCAGCACCGACCGCTTCGGCTACGGCCACGCCGACGACGCCGAGAGCGTCGGACCGTATGTCGGCCTGGAGGTGACGGACGCGCTGCAGGGCCTGCTCGCCGCCGACGGCCACGGCGAGAGCGTGCTGCCGGGGCTGTTCGTCGACGCCTCGGGCCGCCTCTCGGACACGCCGTTCGCGAGCGGCACGTTCAGCGGTGCGGTGGGCGTCGAGGTCCTCGAGCCGAAGCACACCAAGCCGACGAAGCTGCTGATCGGCAGGCAAGCGAGCGGCTGGGCGAACTTCTACGGGGAACCGGACCCGGGCACGGCGGGCACCTCGCTGCCCTACTCGGTCAGCACGCGCGGCGTGATCCTCAGGAGGGAGCACAAGCCGCTCTTGATCGAAGTGTTCGCCGGCGCCAGCGAGCTCGGGCTGTGAGCGGTTGAAGATGGGCATTGACGTGCGCGCGCGGTAGCGAAAAACTCGCGACTCGCGCCGCGCGCCGCGCGCTACGGTCGAGCAGTGCCAGCAGCCAAGGGCCGGGCAGTGCGCGTCGCGGTCAGCGGGCGCGTGCAGGGCGTCAACTTCCGCGCGGCTGCTCGCCAGCACGCGCTCGGACTCGGGCTTGCCGGATGGGTCCGCAATGAAGCCGACGGATCGGTCGCAGTCCATGCGGAGGGCGACGCGCACGCCGTCGAGCGGCTGCTGGAGTTCCTGCGGCACGGACCGCGCGGTGCCGCCGTCGCCGAGCTGGATGCACGCGAGGTGCCCTTCGAGGGCCACGAGCAGTTCGCGATCCGCGGCGTGAGCGCGGGCAGCTTCCTCGTGCAGGAGCACTCCGCCAGCACGCATCACTTCGATCTGCGGCTCGAGGTCGACGGAGTGATGCGCTCCTGGGCTGTCCCCAAGGGCCCTTCGCTGGACCCCGCCGTCAAGCGGCTGGCCGTACAGGTGCCCGACCACGAGCTCTCGCACAACACTCTGGAGGGGGCTGCCGGCGTGGGTGGCGTGATCGTCTGGGACCGCGGGCACTACGAGCAGGGGGGACGTGTGCCGTGGCCGCAGGCGCTGGATCGTGGCCACGCGGTGCTCGTGCTGCACGGGGAGAAGTTGCAGGGCGGGTTCGTCTTGCAGCGCACGGGCGGCGGCGAGAAGGCGCAGTGGCTGCTGCTGAAGCGGCGCGACGAGCACGCGCGCAGCGGCTCGGACATCGTCAGCGAAGCGCCGCGGTCGGTGATCAGCGGGCGCACGCTCGATCAGCTGGTCGCGGGGGGCGAAGTGCGCGAGCGCTAGCCTGGGCGTATGCCGAGGCTCTTGCCGACGACGGAGCTGTGAGCCGGCCACTGCAGCGCGTGCTCGCCGAGCAGGCGCGCTACTACTGCGATCGCGCCGAGGAGTACGAGGACTGGTGGTACCGGCGCGGGCGCTATGACAGGGGCGAGCAGGCCAACGCGCGTTGGTTCGCGGAGGCCGCCGAGCTCGAGCAGGCGCTTCAGCGCAGCATCCCCGCGGGCGCAAGCGTCCTCGAGCTCGCCTGTGGCACGGGTCTGTGGACCCGGCTGCTCGCGCCGCGCTCCGGTTCGCTGACGGCGCTCGATGGCTCCTCGGAGATGCTCCAGCTGGCGCGCGCAAAGGTTCCCCACCTGCCTGTCACCTTCCTGCAGGCGGATATCTTCGAGTGGGAGGCCGACCGCGCCTACGACGTCTGCTTCTTCGGTTTCTGGCTCTCGCACGTGCCCAGTGAGCTGATGGCTGCCTTCTGGCAGAAAGTTCACCGCGCGCTCAAGCCCGGCGGCTTCGCTTGTCTGATCGACAGCGCGCGCAGTGAGCGCTCCTCCGCGCGCGATCACCTCCTGCAAGACCACGGCGAGGAGTTGATGCTGCGGCGCCTGGACGACGGGCGGGAGTACCGTATCGTCAAGCACTGGTTCGACGCGCCCGAGCTCGAACGGATGCTTGCCGGGCTGGGGTGGAACGCAAGCCTCTCGAGCACCCGCGAGTTCTTCATCCACGGCAGCGCTCGTCCGCCCGCTTGAGCGCCAGCAGGCCCTCGCCGTAGCTGCGGACAGGCCGCCAATCTGGTACGCTCCAAGTCAGGAGCGTCGCCGGGGGTCTGTCCTGGATGGACAGGCCTTTTGTTGGACGCGTAGTCCCGGCGACGGAGCGCCCAGGGGGGTGTGGAACCCGCAGAAATCGCAAGGCATGGGCAAGGGAGGCGGAGCCGTCGGCGCTGTGAGCTGTCGGGATGGCCGCGCGAGGTCTCCGTTCGGGCCTCGCGGCAGCCGCTGCCACAGGGCACGTGCGCAACAGTCGCCGCGTCGGGCAGGGCGAGCGCCCCACCCGCCGACGGACTGAACTCTTAGGAGCAGGGAGGAACCTAATGCATCGCAGATTGCTTGTGTCGACTCTGACGCTGCTGGCGCTGGCGGCGTCGGGCGTAGTTTCGGTTTCAGCCGCTCAGGCGGCGGAACCTTGCGTCCGCAACCTGAAACTCAAAGCGAGCTACGAAACGCTCGAGCAGGCCGTCGAAGCGGCAAAAGCGGGTGAAGTCCTGCAGGTGACCGGAATCTGCGTCGGCGACACCTGGATCGACAAGAACCTCACGATCGAAGGTATCGCCACCCAATACGCACCTCCCACAGGCAACGTGCTCGAAGGCGGCAACGGGCCGGGCGACCCGGGTTCGGTACTCACCGTGGAACCTGGCACGACGCTGATGATCAAACGCCTCGTGATCCGAGATGGGTACGCGGTCGAAGTCCCCGGCGGTGGCGGTATCTACAACGACAAGGGCATCGTGACGCTCGAAAACTCCGTGGTGACCGAAAACGCCGCGGCTACCTGTGAAGGCGAGTGCCCGGACCCACCCGGCGCGGGCAACGGTGGCGGTATCTACAACCTGTCGGGGACGGTCAAGCTGAAAACCACAAGCATCGTCCGCAACGAAGCCACGACGAATGGCGGCGGCATCTACAACTACCACGGCGAAGTGTCACTGAGCGCCTCACCGGTCACGGAAAACTTCGCTGAATCTGACGGTGGAGGGATCTACACCGAATACGGATCTGTTGCGCTCGTGCACTCGCCGGTCACGATCAACGACGCTGAAGACGGCGGCGGCGGCATCTACGGCGAATACGGAATCCTGACGCTGACCGAATCGCTCCTGAAACGGAACCGCTCGCTGCAGACCGACGGCGGCGGAATGTACCTCAAAAACATGGAGACGAAGCTCACCGCCTCGCCCGTGGAGGGCAACGAAGCAAGCCTCGACGGCGGTGGCATCTACAGTGAGTATGGCGCTCTCGTCATGACCGCCTCAGAGGTGATCGGCAACACCGGCTCCACGGGCGGAGGCGTGTTCGCCGACTACGCAACGGGCGGCGTGTCGCTGACCAACTCGCCGATCAAGTACAACGTCGCCACCAACGCAGAGGGCGGCGGGATCTATGCCCTCGGCTGCCAGGTGAAAATCAACAGCTCGGGCATCACCGAAAACACCTCGAAGGAATCGCAGGGCGGGGGCGTCTACTTCATCGAAGGCACGCTCACGCTCTTCGACTCGCCACTCACGAAAAACAGGGCCGATGAGTCGGGGGGCGGAATCTACGCGCTGGACGCCGCCGTGACGCTCACCTCCTCGAGCCTCACCTCAAACGAATCATGGACAGAAGAGGGGGGCGGGCTCTACGACGAAGACGGCTCGTCGGTGCTCAAGGGCTCTCCGGTCATCGACAACCGTGCGAACGGCGATGGCGGCGGGATCTACAACAACGCTGCCCCGACGAAAATCGCTGAATCTGCCCTGAAGGGTAACGTCAGCGAAGAATCCGGCGGCGGCATCTACAACGAGGAAGGCTCGGCCTTCTACGTCAACTCGCCGATCATGAACAACATCGCCTACTACCAGGGTGGCGGCATCTACAACGACGATGATTCCTTCTCGCTCACGGCGGCGAAAATCCTCTCCAACAAAGCAGAAGAGGGCGGTGGTATCTACACCACCGGCAGCGAGGCGCTTGTCGCCTTGAGCTTCGTGCCGACGGAAGGCAATCGCGCGACATACGAGGGCGGCGGGATCTTCCTCGACGAAGGCGCCCTCTCGCTCAGCCACTCGCCGGTCGAGAAGAACTCGGCTCCGGGCGAAGAAGGCGGAGGCGGCCTCTTCATCGAAGAATTTGCCTCCATCACGACGGTGAGCTCGCCGATCGTCAAAAACAAAGAAGCGAACTGCCGGCCGAGCAGCTGCACGTAGGGCGGCGGAAGGCATTACGACGCAGCGCAGGAAGGCCCGCCTCGTGCGGGCCTTCCGCTTGAGCAAGCCCGTGTTCGCTCGCGGGCGTGGCTGCGGCTCAGCGCACGGTGTCGGCGAGTCGCTGGCGCTCGGCGCTCGCCGCCGCTGAGATGCGCGTGAGCTCTGCGACGCGCGAGTCGTAGGTGCGGACGGCGGCGATCTGCGCCTCCTGCGCGGCTCTCGAGCGATTGCTCGTCGCCGCGCGGTCGAAGCCTTCGAGGCTGCGCTTGATCTCGGCGCTCTGATTGCTCGACAGGGCGCTCGCCAGGCGCGCCGCGTTGGAGCCCATGCCCCGCAGCGAGACGATCTCCTCTCGATAGTCGGGCGTAGAGACCGCCGGGGGCTGCAGGGCTCGCAGTTCTTCGAGGATCCGTCGGAGCGTCGCCGCGAAGCTGCGCAGCGCCGCCGCCTTGGTGGCGTAGATGCTCGCTGTGCCGGTGTTCGCGTTCTGTGCGGCGAGCGACCGCTCGAGCCGTCGGAGCGCCGGAAGCAGCGGTGTGAGCGCTTCGGCGAAGCGTGGGATGAAGATGACCATCTTTGCCACTTCGGCCGTCAGCGAGAGCTGGCCGTCCAGCAGCTGCAGGAGCAGCGCGCGCAGATGGCCCGCCGAGGGCGGTGCGGGGAGGGCGGCGAGCTTCTCGCGCAGAGCCCGGATCCGCGCGCCGTCCTTCAGGAGCGCTCGCCGGCGCATGCGCTCCAGCGATTCGTCCTGGTGCTGCTGCACGGCGGACTGCGCTGAGGCGAACTGCTTGCCGGTGCGGCTGACGGCTGCGAGCGGCGCCCGCAGCGCCAGCTCGACTTCATCGACGCGCGTGACGTAGCGTGCAAGCCGCGCACGCGGACTGTTGGCCTGACCGCAACTGGCGGCGAGCAGCCCGATGAGCGTCGCGAGCACCGTAAGGCGGCGATTCATCGCCGTTACTTGATCAGCTGCACGAGCGAGACGCTTCCGTCGCCGTGGCGGAAGACCATCTTGACCAACCCGCGGCCCGCGGCGAACCAGCACGTGCGCACGCCGCTTCCGAACGGATGCCCTCGCTGGCGAAGGTCGCTTTGCACCTCGAGCGCCTGGAAGGTGCCGGCGGGGACGTGTACGCGGACGACGCCGATCACGCTCGTCGAGCCCGTCACACCGTACTCCTGATAGGAGCGCGCGTTGCCGCTCGTCCAGTGCGCGCCGGTTTCGGGGTAGGCCGGCAGCAGCGGGTTGAAGCCGTAGACCATCAGGTCGACCGGGGTGAGGAACGTGCGGTGGTGAGCCAGCGCGGGAAATTTCGCAAGCGAGCGCCCCGCTGTGCTCCCCCACAGGTTGGTGACACCTTCAAGGCGGGTGGTGAAGCCGTATTCACCGATGACTCCGCCGCTGGCCGCGCCTTTGATCGGCCCCGAGATGGTCCGCACGGCGAGGCGGGCAGTGCGGTCCGAGACTGCTGCCACCGAGACCTGCTCCACCTCCGGCTGGGGCAGATGCCTGCGGTTGGTCCAGCGGTAGGTGTTCGTGAGGCCCACCTGCAGCGGGAAGTAGTCCTGGTCGGGGGGCGGGGGCGACGGCGTCAGGCTCGTGGAGAGCAGATACGCGCTCGTGACGGGCGCCCCGCTGCCGCCTTCGTGCTGGAAGACGACCTTCACCGGACCGACGCCGTAGACCCACCAGATGGTGCGGATGCCGCTGCCGTAAGGGTCGCCGAGCGCGCCCGCCTGGAGGATGTCGCTCCGCACCACGGCTGCGGTCACCCCTTTCGGAAACGCCGGCACCTGTACGGTCTGCAGACCGAGATCCTGGGAACTGCTCGACACTTCGTTCTGTGCGCCCCCTGTGGAGTTCCAGCTCAGCCCTTCCAGCAGCGGCTCTGAGATCAGCGGCACGCGCCCGCCCCAGATCACGTTGAAGAGCGTGCTCGCGAGGCTGTTGGGGCAGGAGGTCGGCGTGGCGCAGAGGATCGGCATCTGCGTGGGGGGTGGGCAGCTGTTCCAGTTGGTGTTCAGCAGACCCGCGCTTGTTTCCTCGAAGGAGACGATGCCGAGGTCGGGCGGCGGTTCGCTGGGCGCGCATTCGACGCTCGCCCCCGCCGCCGGCGGCTGGTGGTTCTGGTCGGCCCAGGCCAGCGTGAAGCTGTTGCCCTGCTGCTCTTGGACGACCACGTTCTCGATCGTTCCGCCGGGGTTATAGGTGCTGTCGCTCCAGGAATAGGTCCATTTCCCGCCCGCGGGATGCGGAAGCCACGGATCCGCGCGCGCGCCGCCGGCCCGGGCCAGCAGCGCTGCCGCCAGGAGCATCGCGATCCATGCCGAATATCCCAGCGCCCTCCCGAAGATCGCTACAGGTTAGCCGCTGCTCTGGGCGCGCGATGCACCTCGACACGCGCGAAGCGAACGCAACGCTGCGCGGTGCGCGGGGCGCCAGCGCGCCGGCGCAGTGCTCAGCGCCGCGCGATCCGCCGCGCGATGATGCGCGCCAGACGCAGGACCTGGGTGCTGGCCTGTCGCTGGTTGAGACTGGAGACGCTGATCTCGGTGACTGTCTGGCCGGCCCCGAGCACGACAGCGTCGAGGTATATCTCGGTCGGCACTTCGGCGCTCGTCGCGGAGGCGCTCACACTGTAGCCCGCGCCGCGCGAGGGGAGCCTCGGCAGGACCATCAGGCGCTCGCTGGAGATCGCCGTGCTCACGCCGCTGGAGGCGCTCGAGAGGCTCGCTGCCACGCAGGCCAGCAGACGCCGGCGCACGACCGCGCGCCACACGCGTGCTTGCTGCGCGGCCGTCGCATAGGAGTAGGCGGTTTGCGAGACGAACGGGCCGGCACTGCTCGCCGCGTAGGTGGGGGAGGCTGCGGCGGAAGTCTGCAGTGCCCCCTTGGTGCTCGGGCGGAAGCGGCTGCATGTCAGCGGGGGAACGCGTGTGGCGGCTGGCGCGCTCACGCGCCAGCCGCCACCTAGGTCCGCGCGCCGCAGCAGCGCAGCGCGCGCGGGCGAACCGGCGCCGCCGGCGGCTTGGGCCTGCGCCGGGCAGGCCGCGAGCAGGGCGACGGCGGCGGCGCGCAGCGCACACACGGACGAGCGGCGCATCGAGAACTACTAATACTGCGTTTTGAGGTCGTCCTGCGCCCAGTTCACAAGGACGGTCGCCGTCGCGGCGGGGATCGCGTGGCCGCTCTGAGCTTTCACGCGGGCGATGAAGGCTTCGAGGTCGGCGGTCAGCGATTTGGCGGGCTTTTCGAGAATCGCGAGCAGTTCTTTCTGCTCGGTCGAGGTGATCAGGTGGCTGGCCTCGTCGAAGCTGATGGCGGCTGCGATTCCCTTGCGCGAGGGGTGCAGTTCGAAGGTCAGGGTCTTCGTCGACTTGTTGCCGACGCCGTCGATCGAGGTGATCACGATCGTGTGGCTGCCCGCGAGCAGCGTGTAGAGATTGACCGTGTTGCCCGTGATCGTCGTGGTCGAGTCCAGCACGACCGTGGTCGAGACGACCCCGCTCGGATCGCTGCCGACGCTTGTCGTCATTTCGATGCTCGCTGTGCCGTCGTAGCCGATCGCGCTCTGCGGGCTCGACAGCGAGGCCGAGATCGTGGGCCCGTGCGTGACCAGCCGCAGCGTGAGCGTGGAGGTGGTCGTGTTGTCCGCGAAGTCGGTCACGCGGATCTCGATGGTATGCACGCCTTCGCCCGCCAGCGAGATGCTGGTGCTCGTGCTGTAGGCGATCTGGGAGCCGAAGGTGGCGCCGCCGTTGGTGGAGATTTCGATGTAGGCCAGGCCGCCGCCGTCGCTGTAGGCGAGTTCGAGCGTGGGCGTTTCGTTGTTGCTCATCAGTTCTTTCGCGATCGTCTTGGCACCGGCGACGGTGAAGCCGCCGCTGGGTGCTTTGGTGTCGATCACGAGCGTCTTCGGCGCCGTGCCGGTGGCCGAGACGTTTCCGTGTTCGTCGGTGGCGATCACGGTCACAACGTAGGAGCCGTCGGCGAGTTTCTGCCCGAGATATTCGACACCGTTGACGTACACGGTCGCGGTCGTGCCTTTAGCGGTCGTCACGATGAACTGCGGCGCGTTGTCGTTCGTCACATACTCGCTGCTGGAGAAGCCGCTGTCGGAGGTCGGGTTCAGCACGACAGTCGGCGTCGGCACGGCCGCGGTGTAGTTGACGAGTTTCTCCGTGTAGACGGTCTTGTTGCCGTTTGCTTCGGTCTCCGTCACCGTCAGCATCACGGGGCCGTCTTTCAGCGTGGTCAGCGAAACGGTCGTGTTCCAGGTGCCGCTCGAGCTGAAGCGCTGCGAGCCCGAGACGGTGTTGGTCCCGTCGGTGAAGGAGTAGCTCACGGCGTCGAACGGCGTCCCGGTTGCGGAGATCGGGAAGTTGGCGACGTTGGTGTTGTTGATGCGGGACGGTGTGGTGACCGATAGCGGCGGGCCCGTCGTGGCCTTGTGGGTGGTCGCGCTGGCGCTCGCGCTGTTGCCCGCGGTGTTGGTGACTGTGGCCGCGACGGTGAGCTTGCCGTCCTTGAGGCTTTCCACGTCGAGCGTGAACGTGACCGTCTTACCCGAACCGATGACCGCTTCGCTGTCGACCACGTCGGGGGTCGGGCTCGCTTCGTCGCTGACGAGCAGCTCGACGACCTCACCGGCCAGCCCTTCGACGGTCACCAGGAATTTGCCCTCGTTGGCCTGGTCGACGGCCGCGGGGATTATCACCTTGGGCGCGGGCGGCGGCGAGGTGCTCTTGGTCAGCGTGCCGACGATTGTCTTCGGCTGCTGGCCGTCCCCGCTGATCGTGACGGTTACGGTGATCGTCCCGTCTTTGAAGCTCGACAGGTTGACGTCGACGGCGAACGATCCGCTGTGGTCCACGGTGCCGCTGCCGCTGAGGATGCTCGAGCCCTCGAGGACCTTGTAGGTGACGGTCTGACCGGGCGAGCCGCTGACGAGGATCGGCACGGCCGTGACGTTGCCCGAATCGACGCCGGCGGCGGGAAGCGTGAGCGCCTCCGCGACGGAGCTCGGCACCATCCCCGAGGACTCGATCGGACGCACGTTGGCGGTCTTGACGACGTCGATCGGCACGTTGCCGAGGTTCTCGGGCATCGGGTTGAACGGCGGCCCGAGCTGCTCCTGCCAGGCGGCGTCCGTGGGCAGCACCAGGCTGAGCTCGCCGAATGGTTCGCCGTTGCGCGCGGCTTCGCCGCCGTAGCGAAGCCCCAGCTCCGGGTCGGCGCCGTCGCTCTTGGAGAGCGCGTAGAGGAAGTTGGCCAGACCCGGTTGCAGCGTGCGCGTGATCGTCGGCCCGCCGTAGGGCGCGAACGGAACGTAGTAGCTGTCGTGGGGGCCGACCCAGTCGATCAGCCGGTCGCCGCCCGTGCCGGCGAGCAGGATGTTGGCACCGGCGCCGCCGAAGGCGAGGCTCTCCCACGCCGGCGTTCCGTAGGTGCCGTTGAGGTTCGGCACCGGCAGTTCGTTGAGCCCGCCCTCGATGTTGGTCTGGGCACGCAGATCGATGACGTCGTTGCCCCAGCCGCCGTATACGCGCGTGCGCCCCATGCCGGCGACGATCCAATCGTTGCCGAGGTCTCCGAAGATCGCCTTGTTGCCCGTCACCGGTTCCTGCGGGTGGCCGGTGCCGGGGTAGTACAGCGTGTCGAGCGGCATCAGCTGGTCCCAGGTTGGTTCGTAGCTGGCGTTCAGGAACCAGTTCAGGCAGGAGGCGCTCGTCGGGTTGGCGTAGCCGGCGCCCCACTTGCAGAGCGAGCCGTTGGGGTTCAGGAGCACCTCACGGCGCGGTTCCTCGGGATCGAAGTAGACGGACTTGCCCTCCGGCGAGGCTCCCGTGGTCGAGCTCTGCGCCGGTTCTGTTTCGGGCAGGAAGCCCTCGGGGTTGCCGGGGTTGACCGGGTGGAAGAAGTCGCTCTCGATCGCGCTCGTGTTCAGCTGTTCGCCGTTCATGCTCCAGTTGTCGGTGTAGCTGAGCTTTGGCGCGTCCGCGCCGGAGATCGCCGACTGGCCCGGTCCGCCGTGGATCACGCCGTTGCCCCAGCCGCCGTAGATGATCTCGTGGCCGTAGCGCGGCCGGTAGGGAGTGGTGTTGGGTCCGACCTGCCCGGCCTCTCCGTCCGTCGAGAACGTGGGGTCGTTGTTGGAGACGCCCGGCGCGACCCAGGTGCTCGGATCCCAGTTGTAGGGGTACAGCAGCGCGGTGTAGCGCAGCGAGTTGGCGACGTTGATCAGGGCCTCTTGCGCGTCTTCGCCGCCGGGGGTGGAGATCAGCTCGTTGATTTCGCTCTTCGGAGTCGGCGCGATCCCGTTCAGCGGCTCGCCGTAGCTGGAGCTGATGCGGCTCAGCAGGCAGCGCCCGCCGCCGCCGATGATGCACTGTTCGCCCCGCCCGCCGGAGACCCAGTCGTCGCCGTAGCCGAGGATGATCGTGTCGTCCTGGGCGCCCCCGAAGATGGTGTCGTCGGCCGGGCCGCCGTAGATGAAGGCGTCGCCGCTTTCGGCATGTATCTCCGAGCCGATCTGCAGGCAGGACACGAGCATCTGTTCTTCGGCGCTCTCGTGGCAGGGTGCCGGCGTGCCGCCGATGTCACCCACGCCGTTGGTCGCCTTGCTGCCGGTGACGAGCGGCCCGAGCTGGCCCGCCAGGTCGGGCCCGCCGGGGGTGTTGTCGAGCAGCGTCACCGCGCGCGGGATGATCCGCTCGGTCGCGGTCGGGTAGCCGTAGACGTCGTAGTTGTAGGTGAGGTAGCCGATCGGCGAGAGCACTCCGCCCGTCGGCGCTCTGCCGACCGTGTTCTCGGTGCCCACCAGCCGCACGATGTCGCCGTTGTTGGCGAGGATCACGTTGGAGTCGTGGGCGTGGCCATCCAGCGTGGGGATGCACTGGTTGAATTCGTTGAGCTGGCCGAAGCTGCAGGTCTCATAGCCCGAGTTCTGGCCGCTTTCGCCGAAGATCATGTTGGAGCCGCTCGCGCGCTCGCTCGGCAGCGTCAGGCTGAACATGTTGGAGTTGCCGCCGATGATGTCGTTCTGGCCCTCGTCGGCGAAGATCGTGTTGTTACCGCGGCCGCCCTCCACGTAGGCCTCGCCGTCGGTGACGACGAGCGTCGCGCTTGCGCTGCAGGGCAGCGACTTGCACGAGGCCGGCGCCGGCGGGCCGCTCAGCGTCAGCACGCTGACTCCGCTCGCTTCGTTGAAGCTCACCGAGATCACGACGCCCACCTCTTCGCCGCCGATGTCGACCGTCTGGCCCTTCCTGAAGCCGTAGTCGGCGAACGACTTGCCGTTTCTGAGCGTGACGGTGTCGGTGCCGAATTCGAAGGAGGCGGTGACGCTGTAGTTCGGGCCGTAGTTGTCGGCCGAGGGGTTGATCTGCAGCGTGTCGGCGGGGTCGATCGGCAGCGGATCGCCGGGCGAGGTGCGGCATGCCCCGACCCTGTCGCCGAGGTAGTAGCCGGCGAACTGGCAGCTCGCCGCACCGCCGTAGGGGTCGTTGGCGGTGGGGGAGTCGGTGGCGGGGGCGAGGCCGTTGGGGTCTGTGATTTCGATCGATCCGTGGGCCTGGATGATGTTGTTGTTGGACTCGCCGAAGATCATGCTGCTGCCCGAGCCGCCGGCGATGTAGTCGGCGCCCTTGAATTGGGAGTCCTGCAGGTACTGCGGCACGCTGCAGCCGCCGGTGCCGGTGGGCAGGCCGCAGTTGGTCGGCACCGACAGCTGGATGCCGATTTTGCCGCCGACGGCCGCGGACAGGAAGTCCGCCCACCAGGCGCTGCCGGCCGGGTTTTCCTGCGCAACGCCGTTGTTCAGCGCGCTGCCTTCGGTGACGGGGCCGTCGTCGCCCGTTTCGTACATCTCTTCGCCGGACAGGGCCTGGAAGCGCGGGTCGGTGTAGTTGAACAGGTGCGTGGTGCGTTCGAGCGCCACGCTGCCGCCGATGATCAGATCATCGCCCGGACCGCCCTGGATGTTGTCGGTGCCGTCGCCGCCGATGATCACGTCATCGCCGCCGCTTCCGTAGAGCGTGTCGTTGCCGTGGTTCTGCGGCGCGGTGGAGGAGATGCCGAGGATGTCGCCGGTCGTCTGGATCGTCTCCTCGAGCGCGTTGCCCCACGGCGTCTTCCCGCTCGCGGCGCAGTACTCGCTGTCGGAGCTCGTGCCGGTCGGCCGGCAATAGCCGTGCGGCGGGCCCACTTCGACTGTCAGCCCGGACACCGTCCCGAGGCCGACGGCGTTGCGCGACAGTGTCGCGACCGTGCCGGCCAGGTTGACCGAGATGATTTCGGTCCCTTCGGAGATGTGCACGTGGCCGGCGTCGGCGACCGCGAGTCCGACATCGCTCGCCACGAAGCAGGCGCTCGCGCAGGTGAGCGTGGCCTCGCCCGTCGTCGGGTTGGACGCGAGCGTCCCGGTCACCATGACCGCCGGGCCGAGCGTGCCGACGGTCGCGCTCGCGGTGTCCTGGGTCACGATTCCCATCGCGCCGAAGATCACGTCGTTGTAGTCACCGAAGCGGTCGGTCGCGACCGAGCCGGGGCTCGTGCCGTAGATCAGGTTGTTGGAGGCGATCAGCGGGTCGGCGTTCGGGTAGACGCTCGTGTTGACGGTCGGGAAGGTGATCGTGCGCGTGATCACGTTCACGTTGATGCCATCGCTGCCGAGCAGCTGGTTATCGCCACGGCCGCCGTAGATGGTGCTCGCGCCCGAGCCGCCGGCGATGAAGTCCGAGGCCTGGCTGCCGTAGATCGTGTTGTGACCCGGCCCGCCGTAGATGATGAGGCCGACGCTCGGGAGCTCGCCCTCGGGCGTTTCTGCGAAGTCGGCGCTCGCGTTGATGATGTTGTTGCCGGCATGGCGGAAGCTGTCGGCGACCGGGAAGAAGAATTCGGGCGAGCCGTTGCCGAGCTGCGTGGGGAACGGCTTTGAGCCGAACGCGCGGCCGCTCAGCTTCTTCGCTTCGCCGCTGTACCAGACGCCGTTCTGCGAGGTGCTGCCGAAGATCACCAGCGGCGACGGGGCGTAGCCGGCGACGCTCGCTTTGGTGAGCGGGCCGCTTGAGAGCTTGGAGTCGGCGATCGTCAGGGTGGTGGCGGTGAGCGCGCTGATCGTGCCGACGGTGGCACCGTTGACCTGGACGAGCATCCCCCATTCGAACCCTTCTTCAAGCCAGGAGCCGCTGGCGCGCGTCAGCGTCGAGCTGCCGGCGCCCGCCGGGGTCGACACGAAGGTGCCCGTCGCGGTGGGCGGCGTCAGCCCCGGACCGGGGCCCCCGCCGCCGCTGATGATGATTTCGTTGCCCCCCAGCAGGACCTGGTTCTCGGTGTGGTTGTAGACGGCGATCGTTTCACCGCTCACGGGCAGCGTGCCGCTGACCGTGAGCACGTCGTCGGTCGGTCCGCCGATCGCCGTGATCTTGCCGATCAGCCGGCCGTTGACAGTGATTTCCTGACCGACCGCGAATCCGAACTGGGCCCAGTCGAGCAGGTCGCTGCGCGTGATCGTCTGGCCGGAGAACGTGAACGCGCCGGTGGAGCTGATCTGCGGGCCGAAGACGGAGAGCGTGCCCACGACGCTCGTGCCGGTCACGGGCGGCGCGCCGGCGATCGTGAGCGTCGCGCCCGAGACACTCGTGATCATGCCGAACGGAACGCCGTTCCACATCAGCTCCTGTCCTGGCGCGAACTGTTCGGAGGCCCAGCTCGTGTGGTCCTTGCGCGTGATCGAGGTCGCGGTGATTTCGAACGGGCTTTCCGGAGTCGCGGTCAGCGACAGGTAGCTCGCGCCGCCGCCCTGGATCTGGGTCAGACCGCCCTGCACGAAGGTGGTGCCGGGGGTTCCGTTTTCGTAGGTGAACGGTCCCGGGACGAGGCTGCCCGTGACGGTCAGGTGGTCGTTGCCCTGGCCCATCATGAAGTTCAGCACCTGCACCGTCGAGAGCCCCGTGATCAGCGAGCCGAAGCTGATGCCGCCGGGGATCACGGCCGGCTCGCCGAAGGTCGGCTTGTTCGGGTTGCCGGGTTCGTAGCCCTTGTGATGGGTGAAGTTCAGTTCGCCGCCCATTTCAAAGCCGCTCAGCGTGGTCGAGCTGAGGGTGCCGGTCTGATCCTGTTCGGAGCCGTCGTCGAAGATGTTCAGCACGTTCACCTGCTGGGCCTCGGGCGGCTGGGTCCCGATGCCGAACGGAGCGGCGTTCTTCTCGTGCGGCAGCATCACCGGCAGCTGCAGCGCCGCGTAGGTGTTGCCTGCAGTGGACGCGCCTTCGACCTGAAGCGGCCCGAGGATGTGCGACAGCAGGTGCGGCATCTTCGGGAACTTCTTCAGATCCGCGGTGCCGGGCGGGAGCTTGTAGTACGGGTCGGCGACCACTGGTATGTCCACCGGAACCCACCAGTTTTCGTGCGTGAAAGTGATCTCGGGGGCCCACTGCTGCAGCGTCATCGTTTCGGTGCCGGTGCCTTTGAAGGGCAGGCTCATGGCGCTCTCGGCGCCTGTCAGCGCGTTGAACGCGGCGGCCGTGACCGTCAGGACGTTCAGCAGGCCGGGGGCGGTGCCGCCGATCGCCTGGATCTTGTAGAGCGCACCCGCGCCGTTGATCTGGAAGAGCTCCCCTTCGACGAAGCCCTGTTCGAGCCAGCTTGAGCCGTCGGTCCGCGTGAGGGTGCCGGCGGTCGCGTTGTAGCTGATCGTTCCGGTGTAGGCGCCGTGCTTGACGATGCGCCCGATCGAAACGGCGCTGAACGTGCCGCCGCTCGGCGGCGCTGTCGTCAGCGTGATCTGCGTCGCCGTCACCGAGGCGATCGTTAGCTGCATCCCGTCGTCGGCGGTGCCGGTGCCGGTGATCTCGATCAGCTGGCCCGCGGCGAAGCCGTCGCTGATGAAGCTTTCAAGCGACGAGCCGCCCGTCAGCTGGATCGTCGTGCCGGAGATTAGGACCGCACCGCCGAACAGGTTCGCCAGTTCTTGGGAGGAGACCGGCTGGTAGCTGATCCTGCCGCCGATGCCGATCACCGTCTGCCCGTCGCCTTCGAGCGCGACGCTGACCGGCAGTTTCGGTTCCTCGGTCAGGCGCAGCGTGTAGCTCGATCCGGCCCCTGGGATCGTACAGGCGCTGTTGCCGCACTTGGTGATCACCATGTTTTCGGGGGCCTGCACGACGGCTCCGGGCTCGTGGTCGGAGAGCACTTCGATGTAGAGCGGTCCTTCTTCGCTCGTGGCTTCCTTGTATTCGGGCGCGGTCGTGTTCGATTTCGGGTCGACCGTGTAGGTGATGTAGGTGTTGTGCGGGTCGGCGACGCCGTTCTGCGGCGTGGCCGAGACCTCGACGACGACCGGAACGTTCCAGTTGGCGGCTGTGAAGAGGACCTCGTAGACGCCCGCCTTTTCGCCCGGCGGCGCGATCGTCTTGAAGCGCGGGTCGTTGCTGGACAGGGTGACGCGGTTGTCCGAGGGGCTGACGTCGACGATGACTTCGCCAGCCGGTTTGGTGGCCAGCGTGACCGAGAAGTAGTCGACGATCTGTGTCGTCGCGCTGCCCTCGAGGATGACGTTGCTCGCGTTGCGGGCCGGCAGCGCGAACGAGATCTTCGTCGCGCTCGCGAGTGCGGCGGCCGACAGCCTGACTTCGGTCGAGCTGATCACGGCGAGGATCACGGTGCCCGCCGCGAACACATTGCCGCCGTCGGTCTCGACGATCGGCCGGCCGATGTCGCCGGCGTTGAACGCCGCGGTCGCCGAGGTGAATGTGGTCGAGCCCAGTTTGCTGTCGCCGTCGTGGTAGCTCAGGAACCCGTCGAGCCTGCTCGGCAGCACGAAGGCGATGTTGCTCGCCGCGCTGGCCGCAAGGGAGAGCTTCACGGAGGTCGGGCTGATGACTTCGATGATCACGTCGCCGGTCGGCACGTGCCCGCCGCCGTCGGTCTCGATCAGCGACTGGCCGAGGTCGCTGAGCGTGAAGTCCGCGCTGGCGGAGGTGAAGGTCGTGGTGCCGTTGGCGGCGCCGTCGCTGAAGTGGGCGGGCGGCGTGATCCGGCTCGGCAGCGAGAAGGCGATCCCGCTGGCGGCCGCGACGGAGTTCGAGAGCACCACGGTGGTGGCATTGACGAATTTTTCGATCTTGGTCCCGGTCGGGATGCTCGAGCCGCCATCGATCTCGATGATCGGCTGTCCCACGTCGGCGACCGTGAAGGTTGCGGTGGCGGAGGTGAAGGTGGTGCTGCCGTTGCCGACGCCGTCGCTGTAGATGCCCGGCGTGTTGCTGTTGCCGATATTGGTCACGCGGATCGCGGGGCTGCCGGAGTCGAGCTTCGTGACTTCGACGTTGCGCACCACGGCGTTGTCGTAGAACGGGTCGGCGCTCAGCACCGAGCTGGAGACCTCGTACAGGCGCTTGCCGTCATGCAGCGGCGAGTTGATCGCCCCCACGGTCACCACCTGGGGGATCTCCCAGTCTTCTTCGTCGAATTCGAGCACGACCGCCCGTCGCGGCACCTGGACTTCTTTGCCGTTGACGATCAGGTGTTCGTAGAACGCTGATTCGGCTTCCGTTTTGCCTGGGTTCGGGTTTTCGCCGATGGCGAGCAGGATCGAGTCGCCGTAGGGGGTGCCGGTGCGGTTGGCCAGCAGGTCGGGCTCGGCGGTCAGCGTCACGTACACCTTGCATTTCGGTGCGCCTGCGCATTCGGGCTTCTTCGCCAGGCGCACATCGAAGGAGGACAGCGTGCCGATCGGCCCGCTTTCGGTCTCGGCCACGCTCACGCCACCGGCGGGTTCGGTGATGATCACCGCGCCCAGCGCTTCCTGGACGACGCTGAGGCTGACGCCGGGGATCGCGAGGTCCTGGTAGGCCTGTTCTTCGGTGATGATCTGCTCGTTGATCGTCGAGCTCGAGCCCTCGATGTCCTCCGAGTAGACGTTGCCGATCACGTCGCCGGCGACGTTGATCGTGTTGCTGCCTTCGCCGCCGATGATCTTCACCGCCATGTCGGGCGCGGTCGAGAGGACGTCGATCGTGTCGTCGCCCTGCAGGCCGTCGATCACGAGCAGCTCGATGTTGATGAATGTGACCGATACGCCGGCGCCGTAGACGCCCGTTGCGGTCACGACGATGTGGTCGGCGAATTCGGTGCCGAGGATGATCAGCTGGTTGAAGCCCGTGCCGCCGTCGACCGAGACGGGCGCGTTCATGTTGTACTCGACCTGGTTGTTGCCGGCGCCCGTGCGGATTTCCGTTTCCGCCGAGGTCGAGTAGCCGTTCGTCGTGAGCGGGATCGGCAGGCAGTAGGGCGCGGAGATCGCGCTGCAGCCGCCGGGCAGGATGATTTCGCCGGCTTTGTTGGTCTCCGCCAGGGCGAAGCCGCGCACGATGAAGGTGTTGTTGCCGCCGTCGCCCTCGAGGTGCACGACGGCCTGATTGCTGTAGACGATGAAGGTGTTGTTGCCGGTTCCGCCCTGCGCGACCAGCGGTGAGCTGGTGCCGCGTGAGAGCCAGCCCTGGGTGGTGGCGACGGTCGCCACGGCGAAGACGTTCTCTGTCGCGAGGTTGCCGCTGAGGTTGCCCGAGTTCGTGCGCTGCAGCCCGTAGAGCTGGCCGATCTGGAAGGTGTTGTCGCCCTGGCCGCCGTCGAGGTAGGTGCTCGTGGAGTTGTCGTCGACGGCGAAGTAGTCGTTGCCGCCGAGGCTGTAGACGTGCAGCCCGCCGTTGGCGGAGCTGTCGTAGTTGATGCGCTCGACGCCGAACGTCTTCGTTTCCGCGTCGCCGACGATCGTGCCGTTCTGGTTGCTCGCCTGGGTTTCGGCGAGCGAGGCGTGCAGCACGGCGACGAAGGCCGCGCCGCCCGAGCAGATCGCGGCGCTCGTTTCTTCGGGGAGCTTCGAGCCGTCCGGTTCGCCGCAGTCGCCGGTGCCCTGGTAGAGGGTGGGGCGGGAGGCGGTCTCGCCGGTGATGTACGGCGTGCTGCGCAGCAGGAAGATGTCGTTTGTTTCGTAGTTTTGCCCCGTTTTGGCGTTGTAGCCCGTTTCTTCGGGTTCGTTGGTCGTTTCGTTGTAGGTGTCGTAGCCGTAGATGTTGAGCGTGTCGGTCCCGTCGGTGGGAGCGTGGGTGCCGAGCACGTTGACTGTGTAGTTGTTGGAGCCGTGTTTGCTGCCTGAGGTGAAGACGTCGTAGACGTTGCTGCCGGACTGGCCGTCGAGCGTGAGCGTGTCGGCGGTGGCGACGTCCTGGCCGAGCGGGACCATCGAGGCGAGGCGATTGACGATGAAGGTGTCATCGCAGCCTGACTTTTCGGCCGGGCAGGCCTTCCCGGTGCCGTCGCCTTCGGGTGCGAACTGACCCGGAGGTGTCGGTGTCGCGCTGCCATAGGCGCGCGTCTCCCCGCCGAGGTAGGTCTGGTCGAAGATGATCGTGTCGGCGTTTTCGTTGCCGAACACGCGGGTCAGACCGCCGGTTCCCGGGGTGATCGAGCCGCGCAGCACGATCGTCGTGCCGACGCCGCTGATGCCTGCCACGCCGGGATGGCTGTCGCCGCAGATGTCGATGTTGCCCGTGGCGTTCTTCGGCTGGTTCGGGTCGCTGGCGTTCGGCGTCACGGGCCCGCAGGCGGCGCCGGAGGCGACGGCGCCGGGACCGCCTGCTTCGGTCGTGGCGAGGATCTGGCTGCTCGGGTCCGTGACGATGTTATCTGCGGAGACGAGCTTGACGTTTCCGTTTTCGGCCTCGATCAGGCCGTAGGGAACGATCTGCGGGGAGGGCGGGGTCTTGGTGGGGGATGTCTCGACAACGAGGGTGCTGCCGTTGTGCAGCAGCAGTATGTGGTTTTCCCCGGTGCCGGTTTCGGTCGTGGTGAGGCGCACGTTGCCGTCATGCGCACGTGCGAGCAGCACGGGCAGCAGCCCCTGGGTCTGCGTCACATAGATGGTGAAGTCGGCTTGGGCGGCGAAGTCGCAGGTGTCCGTGACGGCGCGTTGTTCACCGGTGGCGTTCTGGTAGTCGGCTCCCTGGTAGAGGTAGGTGTAGGCCGCCGTGCACACCGATCCGGCGGCCGCGAAGACCTTGAGGTCGTTGTTGCCGTTCGCGGCGCCGATGCTGCCGCCGAGCGCCTGGAGGTCCAGCGTGTCGCCCGTGATGTTGGGCGTCGTGCCGCCGAGTCCTTCGTTGTGGCCATCGGTGATCGAGCCTTTATCGGTGGTCAGGCTGATGTTGGCGCACGTCGTCGCGCTCGAGCCGTAGCAGGTCGAGACTTCGTCGACGTGCAGGTCGCCCGTGGTCTGTGTGATCCGTATGACGCCTGGAGCGTGCGCGATGAGCACGCCGAATCGGTCGATCGAGGAGACGATCTCCACGAAGTTGGAGTCCTCGCCGATGGAGCCGGTTTCGGCGGTCAGCGTGATGTTGACGCCAAGCACCTCGGGGTTTGATTCGGGCGGCTGATGGCCGGTCGGCGGCGGGTTGGGCGTACCGACGGGCGCGTCGTAGATCGAGCCGGGCGCGGTCAGCGTGACGTTGTCGTCGGTCGAGCGCACGACGCCGAGGCGCATGTCTCCGTGCCACTCGGTCAGCGTGATGAAGCCGTTCGTGTCGGCGCTGAGATCGCCGTATTCGTCCCAGCCGGCTTCGGTGCGGACTTCGACCTCGGGGCTTTCGATGTTAATGCGCGTCGCTTTGACGCCGTCGTTCGCAGCGAAGACGTCGACGCTTCCGTCGGGATGTTTCGATCCCGCGTCGAGCAGCGTGAAGTCGTAGGTGCTGGGCACTTCTTCATTGGTGGCGCCTTCGAACGCGCCTTCGCTGTATTTGCCCGGGGTGCCGGTGTCGGGGTGGTAGTAGTTGAAGTAGGACGGGGGAGAGGATGGACCGTCGGTCGCGAACACTTTGATGCCCGGAACGAGGCTGGTGCCCGCTCCGTAGAGGGTCGGCTGCAGGCGCACGTTGATGCTGCGTCCGGCGACGAAGTGGTTGAGTTCGATGAGGTAGGGGGATTCCAGCGTCGGCAGCGGGATCGATTTGTCGCGCAGCCACGTCAGCAGGTCGAGGTTGATGTCCGTGCCGGCGACGGGGAGCAGGTTCTGAGGATGCCCGGGGTACTGGATCATGTCGACGTTCACGTAGGGGCCGCTTGCGGATCCGATGCTCCCGAGGATCGCGTCGATCTTCAGGATGTTCGAAATCACCAGCGACGTGTGACCGTCGGCCGTCGTCGCGCCGCGCGTCGTGCTGGCCAGGATGTTGCCTTCCTTGTTGGTGATGACGGTTTCGCCGATCGGGTTTTCGATCGTCCCGTTGAGGACGATGTTCGCGCTGGTCGTGCCTCGGATCGTGATGAGCGTGGGCATCACGTTCTGCTTGATCGCGAATCCTTCGGGCGCCGATGAGCCGAAGTGGATCGTAGGTGCGTTCAGCCGCACTGCGGGTTCACCTGAGGTGTTGATGACTTTGATGTTGTCGACGGTGAGCGTCAGTTTCGATTCGTTGATGATCGTCACCGACTGGTAGTTGGACCAGAAGCTGAACGTGCCCCAGTGGTGGGCGCCGATTTGGACGCCGCCCTGGATCGTCCCGCTCGAGCCTTTGGAGTCCATCTGGATTTCGGCAGGCCCACCGTCGCTGATGTCCGAGACGATGCCGTTCAGTTTGACTCCCGGGCCGGGGTCGGTGATGCAGCCGGTGCCGCCGTTGGTGCAGTTGACCGTGATGTTGACGGCCTCTGTCGCTGTTTCGCCCGGGCCGATGACCAGATAGGGCCCGGCGCCGTCGTAGACGATCACATCGGAGTTCCAGAAGATGTTCTGGCTCGGTTTTTCGTCCTGTTCGACGCTGGCTTCGTCCTGCGCCTCCACGTACAGCGCGAGACTGTGATCGGCGGCGATCGCCTTCAGCGGGGTTTCGAGTTCGGGGTCGTTCTCGTTGACGCCGTACTCCAGACGCGGCCCGGCTGTGACGACGACGCCTTCGTGGCCGGCGGCGGTGTTGTGCAGCGTGAAGGTCGATCCGGCGCCGCCGAGGGACGGGCCGATGCAGTAGCAGCTCGAGTCGTTGTTGTCGGAGCTGTGTTTCCCGCCCTCGTTTTCGTGCCAGGCTCGGACGTCGACTCCATAGAAGCCCGTCACTTCCGCCAACGTGCTGCCCGAGCCGTCGAGCAGCGCGGTGTCATTGGATTCGACGGTGTAGTGCTCGTTGGCTTCGGAGAAGCCGATGAACGCGTACACCGTGTCTTCGGAGTCGCCGTAGTGTTCGCTGCTCGAGTGAGAGTCGACCCGAACGGTCTGGCCCGTCAGCTTGGCGTTCGCGCCGACCGCCGCTGCCGTGTTGTCGGCCTCCCTGGTGTTGACGTTGGCCTCTGAGCCGTCGCCGAGGCCGCCGCTGCTGCTGCTGGCCGTGTTGTGGGTTTTCTGGAAGCTCGAGGAGAGGATCGCGATGTTGCCGCCGGCTTTGATCGTCACGCCGGTGGCGGATACCTGAATCGGCCCGGTGTTGCCCGTGATTTTGTGGCTGCCTATGTCTTCGCCGACGAACGCGTAGTTGTTGTAGGTGCCGCCCTGGCCGATGTTGATGTTGGTCTGCACGCTCGACGCCGCGATCACGCCGCCCGAGCCGTTTTCGGCGTTCGCCGCGTCGTTGAGTTCCGAGTTGGCCGTGACGGTCACGTTGCCGGCAGTTTCGATCAGGGTCGCGTCGTCGTAGGCCTTGACGGTCGGGTTGTTGGTGACCTTCGCTTCGGGTTCGTTGTAGGAGAAGCCGCCGCCGCCGCCGCCTTCGGCGGTCGCGGTGGTCAGCCCGTCGCCGGCGGCCGGGTACAGCAGGCGCAGCGAGGTCCCGTTCGTGGCGTAGAGCGAGTTGAGGCCGCCGGGCAATGTGCCTGACAGGTTGATCCGCAGCGTGTCGGTCGCCGATCCCGAGCTGAGTGCGATGCCCGCCTTGAACAGCCTCTGCGTGCCGCCGATGACGATTAGAGTGACTTTCGAGCCGTCGGCCCGGTTGTCGACTTCTCGCGCGGAGATACTGATCGGGCCGCCGCCGCCGGCCGGGTCGAGCTTGATGACGCTACTTGTCGAGGTCGAGTCGACCGTGTAGGTGTAGCCATCTGTCAGGCCGTTGATCGGGGCGGGCGCGATCTCCTGGCCGCCGCTGCCCTTCGCTGGACGGGTGATGTGGATCGGGTTGGCTTCGTGCGTGCAGCTTTTTTTGCCGCATGTGTACGTGTAGGTCTGCGTTTCCTCGAGGTTTTCGGCGAGTTGGATGATGTACTTGTTGACTTCGATCACGTAGTAGGTGTGACCGTTCACGAGTCCGCCGACGGCTTCGCCGGTGGTGCGGTAGATGACCTTCTCGCCGGTGAACAGTCCATCTTCGGTGCAGATCGATTCACACGTTTTGTGTTCTTTACCGGGCTTGCCGATGACCTGTCCGACGACGATGTCGTACGCACTGTTGTCGTTTTCTTCGTAGTTGTTCGGGTTGACGTCGACGCCCTGGATGGTGAACGGCAGCGGCGGCGCGCTTTCGTAGGTGACGCGCTCGCCGGTTGTGAACGGGTTGCCGACGCTGATTTCGGTGCCGCTCGCAGAGCCGGCTGAGAAGGGGGTGCCGCTTTCGAGCGCTTCGGACTTGTTCGCGTACAGCGCGACCGTGTACGGGTCGATGACACGCACGTATAGCGGCGTGTTGGTCGGTGCGCCTATCCCGACACCTTCCAGGATGACCGGATCGCCGCTGGCGAAGTAGTCCGGGGTGGCGAAGCGGATCACGTTGCGGTTGGTGTCGACACCCGGGCAGCTCTGGGGGTGTTCGGCCCCGCAGAAGCCCGGGATCCCGCTGGTGTCGACGCCCGTCGTGACGAACTTGTCGCCGAACTGGATGTGGTTGTTGTTGACGACGACCACGCCGTAGATGCAGCCGCCGTCTGCCGCCAGTTCGCAGCCCTGGCGCATCCCCGGCAAAAGGTTGCCGTCGTCCACGTAGAGCACGGCGTCGCCGGTGCTCAGGCCGCTTTCCTTGAATTCGACAGTGCCTGTGGATTGGTTGACGTCGTTGGAGTTCGCTTCGAAGTTGTTGGTCAGCGGGGTGCCGATTTCCTTCGCGAGGTCTTCGGCGTTGATCGTCACGTTGCCGCCGACCACGATGCTCGAGCCGTTCCCGGCGTAGGCGATCACAGTCGGTTCGACAGTGGCTTCGGCGTGGGCCGCGCCGACCTGTCCGACGCCACCGCCGTATGCGCTGGCCTTCGTGTGTCCTTCGGCGTGTTCGAGGACCGCCTTCACCGTGAGTTCGTTGGTTAGGGCGATCTTGTTTTCGCCCGCGAGGTATGCCTCGACCTGCGGCTTGAGCGTCGAGTTGGCGTGGATGCCGTTGACGTCGGCGATGCCACCGCTGCCCGCTTCGGCATTGACGTTGGTGCCCTCGTACGCAGTGGCGCCCACGCTCAAGGAGCTTGGCTTTCCGGTGGTGTTGCCGACGACGGCGCCGTTTTCGAGATAGGCGTTGACGTGGGGGCTGTCGGTGCCGGACGCTTCGAGGAACTCGCCTGCGAACCCGAGGGCGCCCGAGCCGCCGGAGGCGGAGGCGCTCGCAGCGCCATTGTGCGTGTCCTGGACCTTGACGTTCGTGCCCGGGCTCTGGATGCGCGTCGAGGAGCCCAGCGTGGCGTTGCTCGTGCCGCCCACCGTCGCGAATGAGCCCGAGGCCACGACGGTGGCGAGCACGCCGATGCTGACGACTTTCAGCGTGGAGCTCGCGTTGTCCTGGCCCTGCGCGAGCACTTCGAGTTGGGACGCCTCGTTGAGGGTCGCGTTGAAGGAAGCGTCCGCTCCGCCTTCGTCGCTTGAAACCGCCCTGTCGACAGCGACTTCGATTCCGCCGCCGCCTTCGCTGCCGCTCGTGGCGGTGCTCGTGTTGTGCGATTGCGAGCTGATCGCGATCACGCCTGCGGGCACCGACCATTCCACGGCGCTCCCGGTGCAGCCGCCGCCGGAGTATGCGCCACCGCACGCGAAGGTGCTCGCCGTGCCGGTGATCGTGCTTTCCGCCTGGGCGCCCGCGCCGCTGCCCAGCAGGCCGATCGTGAACGCCGAGGTGTTGGCGGTGGTCGTATTGGCGCTGGTCGCGGTGACATAGACGCCTTCGCTCGCGCCTTCGACGCTCCCGCCGGCGGCCGCGCCCGTCGGCGCTTCGATGACCGCGTCGGTCGAGCCGACCGTGACCGAGATGGCGCCCCCCGTGGCGCTGTCCGTCTTCGAATAGCTGTTGTTGTTGGAGCCGGCGCTGACGGTGATCCGCCCGCTCGAGCCGAGCAGCGAGGAGGATCCGCTGAGCGCCCCGGTGAGGGCGTGGGTGCCGATCTTCGCCTGCACGCCGTCGCCTTCCGCCTTGAACGTCACCAGCCCGACTTCGAAGGACTTGGTCTGTGCCTCGGCATCGTTCTTGGACGTCGCTTCGACGGTGAGCGAGCTGGAGGCTTTGATTTTGCCGTTCACGACCGCGGTCACGGCGCCTTCCACGATGGCCTTGGCGGAGTAGCTGCCGCCGCTGATGATGCCGCCGCCGCCGCCGTGCGTGTAGGCGCTCGCGCAGTCACCCTGCTTTTCATGACAGTTACAGCTGCTGCCTTCAGCGCAATGTCCGCCCGGGCCGTTCCCGCTGCCCGGCTGCGCCAGCACCTTGACCGCGTCTTCCACGTTCACGACGGCCCCGGAGCCGACTTCGGCGACGGTCACAGCTTCCTTGCCGACTTCAGCTTCGGCGCCCGTGCCGACACCGCCGCCGAGGACGTGCACCGAGATGACGTAGGTTTCCGCGAGCGCCAGGTTCTGCGCGGTCGCTTCCACGGTCAGGCTCTTCGCCGCGCTGGTGGAGGCATCCAGCGAGGCCGTGAAGCCCGCGAACGTCCCGCCGTCGCTGAACGCCTTGGAGTAGTCGAAGGAGACTTCGACCGCGCTGCCGCCTTCGCTTGAGGTGTCCGCGGTCGCTACGTTCGCCGATTTCGCGGTCACCGACACCGCGCCCGCGGGGACCGTCCATGTGCCGCTGCCCGTGCACGAGTCGCCCGAGAAGACGCCGCCGCACGCGAACGTCTTCGCGTTGGCGCCGATCAGGCTTTCGGCTTCGGTGCGCCCGCCGCTGCCGAGGATCCCGATGATCAGCGCGCCGGCATTCGAGATCGTGCGGTTGGCGCTGGTGGCCGTGACGTTGACGCCCTGGCTCGTGCCTTCGACGTTCCCGCCGGCCGCTGCGCCCGTCGCGCCTTCGATCACGGCGCTCGTCGATTTCACCGCGACCGCGATACCGCCGCCAGTCGCACTGTCAGCCCGCGCGACCGAATGGTTGGCAGAACGCGCCTTGACGGTGATCAGCCCGCTGGAGCCGAGCAGCGAGGAGGACCCGCTGAGCGCCTCGGTGACCGCTTCCGGACCGATCTTCGCGAGCACGCCGCCACCACTCGGTTCGAACGTCACCAGCCCGACTTCGAAGGACTTGGTCTGTGCCTCGGCATCGTTCTTGGACGTCGCTTCGACGGTGAGCGAGCTCGAGGCCTTGACTTCACCGTTCACGGCCGCCGTGACCCCACCTTCAAGGACGCTCTTCGCCGCGTAGCTGCCGCCGCTGACGATCCCGCCGCCGCCGCCGTGCGTGTACGCGCTCGCGCACGCCCCGCTCTTTTCGCCGCAGCTGCAGATGCCTTCATCGCAATGCCCACCCGGGCCGTTCCCGCTGCCCTGCTGTGCCAGCACCTTCACCGCGCCCGCGCTCTTGACGACCGCCCCGCCGCCGATCACGGCGTTCGTGGACGCTTCCTTGCCGACTTCGGCTTCGGAGCCCGTGCCGACGCCGCTGCCGAGGATCCCGACCGACACCACGAACGTTCCGCTGATCGCGACGTTCTGGCTGGTGGATTCGATCGTCAGGCTCGCCGCGGCGGTCCCGGTGGCATCGAGTGACGCGGTCAAGCCGGCGACGGTCGCGCCGCCGATGAACGACTTCGTGTAGATCAGCGCGATCGAGACGCCGCCGCCGCCGCCGCCCGTTGCTTCACTCGTGGCCAGGTTGGCCGAGGTCGCGGTCACGGATACCGCGCCGGCCGGGACCTTCCAGGTGCCGCTGCTCGTGCACGTGCCGGCGCTGTAGAGGCCGCCGCACGCGGCCGTCAGCGCGCTGCCCGTGATTTCCGAGGTGCTCTCGGACCCCCCGGCGGAGGCGAACCCAATTTTCACGGTTTCGGAGTAGGTCTGGGCGTGGTTCGCGCTCTTCGCCTTGATCGTCACGCCCGCACTCGAGCCTTCGACGTTCCCGCCGGCCGACGCGTTCGTTTCACCCTGGACGATCGCCGATGTGATGTCGACGCTCACGGCGATGATCCCGGCGCCGGCGCCCAACGATTCGCCCTTGGCGCTGTTGTTCGAGGAGGCGTCGAATTCGATCGATCCGCTCGAAGCCAGCGACGAGGTGGCTGCGGCGGTTGCGTCCGTCTTGGCATCTACGCCGATTTCGGCACTCGCGCCGGAGCCTTCCATTGCCACCCCGAGTGTCACCGAGATCGTCTTGGTGACGGATTCAACCTGGTTTTCGCCCAGCGCCTTGACGGTGATCGACTCCGATTTGACGACTTTGCCGTCGAGCGAGGCGTGAACAGCGCCATCTATGAGCGCGCTCGAGATCATCACGGTGATCTTCGCGACAGAGAAGCCGGCGCTGAACATGTCCGCCGTGGCCGTGTTCGCGACGGCGGTGCCGTTTTCGCGCGCGGTCCGGGCCACCACTTCCACCGCCCCTTCGGTGGCCAGAGATGCATCTGATTCGACGAGCGCTTCGATGGCCGCACCCTTTGCGATCATGGCGCCGGCGTACATCCCGCCGAGTCCTACGACCGACGCTTCGATCTGGACGACCGGCGCGATCGCGCTGTTGTCGCCATAGGCGGTCGCGGTGATCGAGCTCGAATGCGAGATGCTGCCGTCCAGTTTCACGCGCGTGGCGCCGGCGACTTCCGCGAGTGAGTAAAGGACCGAGATCGCGACGCCCGCGAGTTTGATTTCGGGGAAGCCGGTGTAGGCCTGCGCCGTTGCGTGGTTGGTGGCCCGAGCGGTGACGTTCACGGCGCCCGTGGTCGAGAGCGCCGCGCCAGCGGTCGCGGAAGCGGTCGTGTCGGCTTCGGTGGTGCGGTCGTCCACGGCGTGCCGGATGACGACGCCGACTCCCACGGCGCCGGTCGTGATGTCGAACGTTTCCGCGGTTACTTCAGAGTGGTGGCCGACTGCCGTGACGCTCATGCCGCCGGAGCCGACCGTCCCGTGCGCGCCCGATGAGGCTCGCGTGGCGCCCGAGAGGTCGGTGAACGCCACTGCGCCGGAGATCGCCCCGGCGCCGGCCTCGATCGAGATCGCGAGGCTTGAGGGGTGCGTGGTGTCTTCGGCGTGGACGCTCACGCCGCCGAGCGGGCTGGTCGAGCCCACGAGCACATCTCCGATGAGCGCCTGGTCATCTCCGCTGACGCTGACGATCGCCACGCTGGCTCCCGCCGCCACCACGCCGCCGCCACCGCCGGGCACGAGCGCGTTCACGGAGCGGTTCGTGATGGCTTCGACGACCAGCCCTCCGCCCGCGCGGGGGATAGAGGCTTTGTCATCCACATGCGCCTTCTGGGCGTTGGAGTCGTTGATCACCGCGACCGCGCCGCTGATCGCGACGAAGCCGCCGGTGCCGGCGAAGGCAACGCCCTCGACGGACTCGTTGAACGTCGCCTTCACCGTTACGGTGCCCGTTGACGCGCCGGCGCTGACGGAAGCGCCTTCGCCGATGCCGGCGTCGGTGCTGCCCTCGATGTTGACGACCAGGACGCCGATCCCCACGCCGACGAACCCGCCGGCGACCGCGCCGGCCACGCCCAGCAGCTTGAGTTCGTCGTGGGCGAGGACGGTGACGTTGCCTTCGGCGCGGACGTTCCCGTAGATCTCTGCGGAGGTCCCCTTGGGGACTTCTTTGGAGGAGAGTGCGCCGGAGACGACCCCCGCCTGGCTGCTGCATCCCAGTTCGCCGCTCGCGGTGCCTTTTTCGCATGTACCGGAGGATGTGCCGGTGTACTTCTGGATGCGCGAGTTGGTCTTGAACTGGCCGTCGACGTTCGTCCAGAGGCTCGGATTCGTTTCCGGGTTCTCGCCTTTGTTGGGGACTTCTTTCTTGCCTTCTTTGATTTCCTTCTTCGTCGGCCCCACGGACTCGTAGTAGTGGCCGTTGTATTCGACGAATTCACCGCCGGCGTAAGGGTTACCGCTGGCCCACGCGGCCGGCGGAGTGGAGTTGGAGGTGCCGTTCAGCGCGCTGGTGTATCCGGGTGAGCCGCAGGGATCTTTTTCGGTGCATTCGAGCTTCTTCCACTGCGCCCCGTTGGCCGCCGGCGTCTTGGTGGTTTCAGGCGATTTCACCGTCGCTTCGTAGTTGCTTCCTTCGTAGGTGACGACATCTTCCTCCTTGTATTCGATGCCTTTTTCCCACGTCGGCAGCGAGCCGCTCTGGCCGCTCGCCGTCTGGTCGCCGACCGCAGCCGGCCCACCCGATCCTTCAGAGAGCGCGTTCTTGCCGGCTTCCCATTCTTTGGAGTTGCTCTTGGGGTTCAGCGTCGTGTTCGGATCGTTTTCCTTGGCGGCGAACGTTTCCGGCGTGCATCCAGCGCCGCTGCAGTAGGTGACGACATCGCCCTTGTCGTAGATCGTGCCCGGCTGCCATTCGCCCTTGTTTGGTCCGCCGGCGCCTTCGTTGTAGGTCGAGGTCGCCTGCGGGCCGATCGTCCAGACCGAGACGCCGCCGGCCACCCCCACGAAGCCGCCGGCCAGCCCGATCGCGAACGTCGTGACTTCCTTGTAGCCGACCGCGTAGACACCGACGTTGCCGCTCGCGATGACTTCCGAGCCGACCTGCGTGTAGGCCTCGACGGTCTCGTTGAGGATGCCGACGTCGACGCCGCCCCCGACCCCGACGAACCCGCCGGCCACGCCGCCCCCGATCGTCAGCGTCTTGGCGTAGTCGACCGCCGCCACGGCGACCGAGCCGAGCGTGTTCACGGTCGCTTCCTTGTCGACGTAGGCGAGGGTGGTGACGTGGGCGATCGTCACGTTGACGGCGCCCGCCACGCCGACGACGCCGGCGCCGATCGCTACCGCCAAGCCGAAGATGTTCTCGCTGGAGGCGGCCTGCACCGCCACGCCGCGCATCTGTTCGGAGCCGAAGCACGATTCCGTACCCGAGCAGTGTTCATGGGTGATCCCATTGCGGATCGCGGAGAGCTTGCCGGCCGCTTCGCTGGCGCTCGCTTCGACTTTGCTCGCAGCGCCGATGAACGCGCGCGTGTCCTTCGTGATCGACAGCACGCCGACCCCGGCGCTCACCCCGACGTAGCCCGCGGCGATGTCGCCCGCGACCGAGATCACTTCGGTCCCGTCGGCGGCGTTGACGAGGACGTTCCCGGCAGAGGTGAGCTTCGCGTCTTCGCCGGTGTACGCCCAGGTGGTGGCGTTCAGGACGGTCACGCCGGCCGAGGCCGCGACGCCGACCTCGCCCCCGGCAACGCCGACCACGACCGAGATCACCGACTGCTGGCCGGTGGCGGCGATCGCGATCAGGCCCTGGGCGTGTACCACCGCGGACTTGCCGATGTCCGCCTTGGTCGTGAGGCTCGAGACCCCCACGCCGACGCTCGGAGCGACGCCGACATCGGCGCCGATCGCCAGCGAGGCCGCCACGCTCAGCTGTCGGTAGCTGTCGGACGCGGACACGTCGACCGACTGTTCTGCCGCCGCGCCACTTGCGTTCGCGGCGCAGCTCGCTTCGGCGAGCTTGCAGTCGATGTGGGCGCTTTCGCCGATGTAGGCGAGGGTTTCCGCGTTGATCACAGCGACCGCTCCCGACAGGCTGACCGAGACCCCGCCCGAGATCGCGGCGCTGATGCCGATGGCGGCGATGTTGTCGCTGTTGCTCGCGGTGACCGAGACGCCGTGGAAGCCGCCGACCGTGCCGGCGCTCACGCCCGGCTGGTTCTCGGCGGCGCCGCTCGGCGAGGGCTCGGAGCCCTTCTTCACGAGGCTGTGCGAGCGGCCGGTCGCCAGCGACTTGTTGAGCGTGATGATCTTCGGCGCAAGTTTGCCTTCGGTGATTTCTTCACGTTCCTTTTGGGTGGCGGCGCCGACTTCTTCCAGTTCCCATTCGTTGGCGGCGAGTTTGGACGATTTGCGCGCGATGTATTCGCCGCCGTCGACGAGCCCGCCGATCGGCGCACCTCCGCCGGAGCTGTAGATGACCGGTTCGCCGGCGCTGAAGGCCGCTTCGCCGGTGAGCGTGTAGGGCAGTTCGATCACGTTTCCGTGCACATGCTTGGAGGGGTCAAAGCGCGGCGCGTCGTCGCTCGGAGTCGTGACCGCGGTGGAGCCGACGAACCGTTGGGATTCGCCGCCGTGCACGGGCGCTTTCAGGCCTTTCAGGGCTACCCCTCCGTCGGGGACGCCCGCCGGCCTGAGGCTCAGCTTTATCCTGTGGTTGGAGATTTCACCGCCCGGTTCCTTGACGAGGACCACGTAGTAGACCTGGCCGACGTGTTCATTGGTTTTCGCGCCCGAGTTGCCGCCCGTGTTTTTTTCGCATTCATTCGTGACGTACTTGATTACTTTTTCGCCTTTTTCTTCGACTTCTTCGGATGATTCACCGCACGGGAGGCCGACGATGTCTTCGCCGCCGCCATTGTCATAGCGAACCGCCTCGCCTTCTGTGAATCCGTCCGAGTAGTGAAGTCGTTCTTCCGGGGTCATGTCGGCGGCGAGATTGATGATTTCTTCGCCTTCGATGGCTTCTGCCGGGTTGAAGCGGGGATCGAATGCTTCCACGGTGAAAGAGCCCGCGTCGATGGTGCTACCGGCACCGGTGCCGAGCGCGGTCACATCGGCTTCATTGCCAATCCAAGCCTTGGTGGTCTTGTTGATCACCGGGACCGCGCCGGCCGCGCCGACGGCAGCATCGCCCGCGCCGGAGATGTTGCCCGCGATCACGTCGAGCGTGAGGCCCTCGTTGGCGGCCACGTTCGCCGAGCCACCCGCCAGCACGTGTGCCCCGTTGCCGATCGACGCTTCGGTACCGATCGTGAGGACGGAGACGCCGGCGTTGACGGTCACCGCCACGTCCCCGCCGAAGCTCGCGCCAGCCGAGATCGACAGCACGTTCTCGCTCGATGTGGCGGTGTCGGTGACGTTCCCGTTGGCGTTGACGGCGTCGCCGGCGCCGAGCGAGGCGGTGGTCGTCTTGTTGAGCACCTGCACGTCGACACCCGCGCCGATGCCGGCGTCTCCACCGATCGCGAGGACACCCGCCGTGTCGAACGTGGTGGTGTTGTCGGAGGCCACGACCGCGACTTCCTGGCTCGCGGCGGCGCCTTCGTCGGTGCAGGATCCTCCGGCGCAGTTCACCTTCGCGCCGGGGTCGATGTGGGCGTTGGTGGTGTCTGTGAGTACATCCACGCTCGCCGAGCCCGCCACGCCGGCGTTGCCACCCACGCTGCCACCGACGACGATCAGTTTGATCGACTCTTCCTGCGTGGCGCTGACGTGCACGCCTTCGGCCGCGAGCCCAGCGACGCTCGCGTCTTCGGCGACTCCAGCATCGACGGTCTGACTGCGCACGAGCGTGGCGGAGGAGACGCCGACGCCCGCCTTCGAGCCGACGCTCACCTGTCCGGCGTAGAGGCCCAGTTCGCTGGCCGTGTCGGATGCGAGCACCTTCAGAGCGCCGCCCGAGATCACGCTCGCCGACTTGCCGATCTCGGCGTAGGTCCCGTTTCCACCCGACGGGTTGGTGACGAGCACGATTATCGAGCCGGCAACGCCGGCCTTCTGTGAGGCGGCGAGCTCGACGGCAAGCTCGAAGTAGCGTTCGCTCGTCGTGGCTTCGACTGCCACGTTGCCGCCGGCGTAGACGGCTGCCGAGGCGCCGATGCTCGCGTTGACCTTCGTGTTGACCACGTCCACGATCAGGCCGATCCCCACGCCCGCGTTGCCGGAGGAGAGTGCGAGGCCGCCGGCGACGTTCACGATGCCGGTTGCGTCGCGGGCGGCGACTTCGAGCGTCTGATGGGAGCCGCCGGCGGTTCCGCCGTGGGCTTTCTGATTGATCTGGGCGCCTTCGCCGATCAGGGCTTCCGTCGTGAAGGACAGGACGTCGACGATCACCGACCCGGTCACGGCGACCTTTTCGCTCGAGGCGGCTGCCCCGATCGCGATCGATGAGAGCACCGGGACCCCCGCCTGCGCGCCGGAGGGGAGACGCTCGCCTTCGATCTTCAGGTCGGTCAGGTCGGGTGCCATCGGCAGCAGCGAGGCGGTCGCGGTGACCGCGATTGCCCCAGCCGCGTTCACAACGGTCGTTTCGCCCGCGCCGAGGCCCGATTCGATGTAGGCCTTCGTCACATCAGCAGTGATCACGTTGACCACGATCGCGCCGCCGACCGCGGCGCCGCCGATCGAGAGCCCGCCGGCGAGCGCGAGGTTCTGGACGGCGAGCGGGTTGGTGGCGTTGACCGTGATGCCGCCGCCGGATTCGAGCGTGGCACCGGTCCCGATCCCGGCGAGCGCTTCGTAGCTGAGGACCTGCACGCCGACCGAGGCCGCGACGCTCGCTTTGCTTTCGCCGCCGGCACCCGCGAGGCCCCACACGATGTAGTCGTTCTGCGTGCCCGAGGGGGTGATAGCGGCGACGGTGATCCCGGCGCCTGCGCCAGCGCTCTTGACGGTCGCGCCAGACCCGATCGCCGCGATGTTTTTGACCTGCTCGACGTTCAGCCCGACGGCCGCCGCTATGTCGGCGTCGCTTTTTTCTTTGAAGTTCGCGGCCCAGCCGATCGCCTTTGAGATGTCGTTGGTGAGCTCGCTGGCTTCCACGACCACGGCGCCATCCGTGGCCTTGACCGTAATCGCGGGAGCGAGGCGTGCGCTGTTGGTCGCGACGACCCAGTTGACGCTGATCGCCGCCGCGATGCCCACTCCGCCGCCGCTGTCGCCGGACTGGCTGGACGCCTTGCCGTTGGCCGAGGAGGTTTCCGAGCTCGAGGAGGGCAGCATCGTGCCGCCGCCTTTGCCGAGGTTCCCCGTGCTCGAGTTGCTCGTGTTCTTGTTGTTGCCGAGCACGCCGTTGGCCTTTTCGTTGGCTCCTTCTTCTTCGCCGCCGCCTTCCTTTTCGCTCGGGGCGCCCTTCGCGCCGGCCTTCGTGCTGGCGGTGGTGTTGACCGTCGAGACGGCGATCACCGAGACCGCGGTCGCTTCCGCGCTGCGGGCGATTTCGGCGGTCGTGCTCCAGGCCAGCACGACGTTGATCGAGATGTCGGCGCCGACGGCGACGCTCTTGCCGGCCGCGGTCGCCGATCCCTCCGTCTCCTGCGGTTCGGCTCCCGTAGCGCCCGAGGGTTCGCCCGCGCGCAGGCCATGGGTTGCGTGGACGCTGATCGGTCCTGCAGCGTGCAGTTTTTCGGTTGATTCGCCGATGCGCGCGGTCGTCGCGTCTTCGTTCAAGACCACCAGCGACACCGCCGGGGCGATCCCGACCTTTCCGCTGGCTCCCGCCTCGACGTTGGTCGAGACGTAGCGTTCGGAGGCGGCGGCGAGTTCGACGCTGCCGGCTTGCTTGAGCGCGACATGGTTTTCGATTTCGGCGCGGACCTGCTCCTGGGTCAGGATGTTGAGCGCGACCGAAGCGCCGATCCCGATCGAGAAGCCCGATTCGTCGCTGCTCCCGCTCGATGGTTCTTCGGTCGAGGTGCCGGAGCTGCCGCTGCTCTTCGGCTTCTCGGAGTTCCCGTCGGCGGTCGCCTTCGCGTTGGCTGCGTCGACTTCCAGGTTGTAGGCGCTGAGCTTGACGGCGCCGGTGCCCGCTTCGTCGGTCACTTCACCGCCGCCGTTCGCGAGCAGCGCTTCGGTGGAGTTGTGGACGATGTTCATCGCCAGCGACCCCGCGATCACGTCCTTGCCGTGGCTCGCACCGGAGGTGGAGATCGAGAGGATGCGCTGGGCGCCGGTGCGGTACAGAGCGTTTTCAGGCAGTGCCGAGGACGCTTCTGGAAGGGCTTCGGCTTCCGTTACTTCCTGCGCTTCCCATTCGCCGAGCCCGTGGGTCGTGAGCTTGAAGATGTTCCACTTGTAGACGCCAGGTTCGCGGAAGCCGCTGTGTTCGGTGAGGTAGAAGTATTCGTTGTTTTCGGGGGCGACGGGAAGCAGGATCCCGGAGCTGACGCGCACCCATTCGGGCGGGAAGCTCGTGTCCTGGGGGATGTACAGGCGCCAGACCGGACTCGTTTCGCTGGTCGGGATGCCGGCTTCGAGCGCGATCCCGTCGGCTTTCACCGTGGCCCCGCCGGTACTCGCGCGGTTGACGATCGTCACTTCGTTGATCGATACCCCGGCACCGATGCCGACGGTGGAGCTGGTCTTCGTTTCGCCTTTGGCGAAGGCGACCGTGCTGGTCGCGGCGGAGGTCTTGAGCGCGACGGCCCCGCCGGCGTCGATGGTCGTGCCGCTCGCGAAGCTCGCGAGCGCGGTCACGTTTACGAGGTTGATCGTGATCGCCCCGGCGACCGTGAGAGCTCCGTTGCTTTCGCCGGTCGAGGCTTCTGGCGTCGCCGTGGCCTTCGTGCTCGAGCCGGTGTTCGCCATCTGCGTGCCCTTGGCGTTGGCGAGCTGGCTGTTGGCCTTTTCGTTGACGTTCTGGCCACCCTGGGAGTTCTGCGTGCCCATTTCTTTGGCTTCCGCCGCGGTCGTCTCGCCCTGTCCTGCGGCGTAGGTGACGCTTGTGACGCTCGCGCTGTCGTGGGCCTGCAGTTCGATTTCGCCGGTTTCGGCCGTCAGGCTGCGGGCGCTGGTGGATTCGACCGTGTAGGTCGGCACCGCCAGCGCGAGCGAGATTCCGATCCCGACCTTGCCGCCGTTGAACTGACCGCGCGCGACGGTTTCCAGTTCATCGGCCTGGGTGGCTATGGCGGTGATCTTGCCCGATGCCGTCAACGTCGGCCCGGAGCCGAAGCTTGCGGTCGTGACGATGTTGGGGATCGAGACCGCGACGGTGGGTGCGATCGAGAACTTGCCGGCGGCCCCGCCGTTGCCTTCGGTGTAGACCTTGTCCGCGCCGGAGGCGCTCAGTTCGACGCTTTCGGCTTCGGTCAGTTCGACGCCGGCCGCGATGCCCGCCATCGTCGTTTCGTTGACAAGGTTGATCCCGATCGAGGCGCCGACGCCGACCTTGCCTTCGCTACCGGCGACTTCGAGGCGGTGTTCTTTGCCGGTCGCGGCCTTCGGTTCGAGCACGATCGGGATCATCGCCTTGGCGTTCGCTTCGCTGGTGGCGAGCGCCACGTAGCCCGAGCGCAGGACGATCGCGTAGTACTTTTCGCCGTCCTTCAGGCTTCCGATCCCGCCGAACTCCCCGATCGGACTGTTGCCGCCGTCGTGGTAGATGACCGGGTTGCCGGTTTCAAGCGGCTTGTTTTCGAATTCCAGTTCCTGGGGGAGCCGGATGAAGAGGTGTTCGCCGACTTTGAAGGCGGATTCGAGTTCCGTCACTTTTTCGCCGGCGAGGACCTGTTCGAGCCCCACGAGCTCGCCTTCTTCGTTGGGGTCGAAGATGTGCTTTTCCTCACGACCTTCGGTGTTCGTTTCAACGGCCGATTCGGCGGTCATCGAGACGCCGCCTGAGTTGACCTGGATTACAGGGGGACCGCGTTTGGTGTTCGAATTGGCCCCGAGCGCCTGCGCCGAGGTGTTGACGTCGATGATGTTCAGGCCGAGCGCGCCGGTGATGTTCAGGTCTTCGCTTTCCGAGGCCCCGGCTTCCGCCTTGCCCGTGAAGGTGTCGGTCTTGTTTTCTTCCTTTTTGCCTTCCGCTTCGCTCGTGACGGGGTTCATCACGGCGCTCAGCAGCAGGCCGTTTGAGTGGATCGAGTCACCGGCGGTGATGTTCGCTTCGTTGTTCACATACGCTCTGTTGATCCCGACAGAGGCCGCGATCGCGGCGCCGGGCCCCCCGCCTTCGGCTTCGGTGTCGGCGTTAGCGGTTGCGTGGGTGTTCGCCGCGGCGGACAGCGAAAGCTTGCCGCCGGCGACGACCGTGATCCCTTCGGCCAGCGAGGCCAGGGAGTCGGAGTGGACGAGGTTGTAGGTGATCGCCGCGGCGGCCTGGACCTTCGCGCTGCTGCCGGACCCGGCGCCGCCTTCGGGGTTGGTCGCTGCGGGCACGCTCTTGTCCATCGAGGTGCCGGTTTTGTTCTTTTCGGCGGCTTCGTTGCCTCCTTTGAGCTGTGATTCGGCCTGCTGCTGGACATCGCCGCTCGGGCCTTTTTCGCCCTTTTCGTTGCCCTCGGCGCCATGGCCGGACGAGCGCGTTTCGCTGTTGGTAGCAGAGGAGCCGATGGCCGTGAACTTCACTTCACCGCCCGCTTCGAGATTGCGGTAGGTGGTCGCCACCACTTCGTCATCAGCCGAGGTGATCGCGATCGAGGCGCCGATGCCCGCCGTCGAGCTTTCGAAGTTCCCGCGCGCCTTTGTTTCGAGCGTCGCCGTCTGGGTCGCGCTCACTTCGAGATTGCCGCTCACGCTCAGCTTGGTGGCGGCCGCGCCGATCAGGGCACTGGTCTTCACGTTCGAGATCGCGACGGCGACCGTCGGTGTGATCGCGATCTTCCCCTGCGTGCCGTTCTGGCCGAAGGTGAGCATTTCGTCGGTCGTCTTCGCGGAGATCGCGAGGTTGCTCACGCCCGTGAGCGCGGCGTTTTCGCCGATCGCGGCGGTGTCGGTGTCGTTCACGACGTTGATCGCGAACGATGCGCCGATGCCTACGCCCGAGACCTCTTCTTCGGTCACGAAGCGCTGTTCGGTGCCTTCCGCCGTGGAGGGTTCGAGCACGATCGGGACCACGTTTTTCGTGAGCCCGGTGGCCGAGGCGAGCACGATGTACATCCCTTTTTCTCCGGGCGGGTCGTATATCGCCAGCACCACGTAGCGACCTTCTTCGACCAGGCCGCCGATCGCGGCGCCGCCGCCGGTGCTGTAGCGCAGCTTCGAGCCAACGTGGATGTCTTTCGTGCCTTCCCTGAGCTTGTAGGGGAGGTGGATCACGACTTTGCTGTTGATCGAGGGGTCGCCGGGGAGCGCGCTGAGGATCACGCCCGGTGCCTGCGGGTTGAAGACCTTCAGGTTGGAGTTGGCGTTCGCGCCGCTCGAGGCGGCCGATTCGCTGGAGAGCACAAGTTCGCCTTCGCCGCCTTTTTCGTAGCTCGTGGTGACCGTCGAGGACGGCAGCACGGTCGCTTCGCGAGTGATCGTGAGGACCGTGAGCGCGAGCGATCCCGCGACCGCAGCGACTTCCGCGCTGCCGCGGCCGGAGATCGCTTCGGTCGAGTAGGCATCCGAGGTGGTGCCGGTCGAGGGCATGGAGCTTTCGAACGTGCTCTTCGGCGTTTCGAGCGCCGTGCTGCCGCCCACGTAGGCCTTCGTGGTGACCGTGTCGAGCCCGATCGCGACCGCGACACCGACGGCGGTCTTGCTCTTTATCGCCTGCACGGGCTCGCCGGTCGCGAGCACCGGCGCGCCGTTGACCGACGACGCGTGGACGAGGATCGCGCCGGTGGGTGCCTGCAGCTGGTTCGATCCGACGACGTAGGCTTCGGTTTCGTCGGCGAATTCGCTGAACGAGAGCGCGGCGGCGACGCTGATCGGCGTGCTCGCCCCGCTGTTCTGGTCCTGCACCGCCGCGTTGTTGTTGGTGAGTTTGTAGACCTTTTCGGGCGAGGCGACTTTTTCGAGGAACCCGAAGTCTTCGGTGGCTCCGCCCGGGCTGGCTTCGCTGGTAGACGCCGAGGAATCGGTCGTCGTGGCTTCGATTGCGATCGTGCTCGCCTTCGTGGCGTTCGCGCCGGCGGCGTCGATGTAGGCCTTTGTGGCGGTTTTGACTTTCGCGATCGCGATCGCGGCGCCCTGTTCGCGCGCGGTGCCGTTGCCCAGCGTGGTGACCGACGTGGTGTTCGTCGCGGACAGCGTGAGCGCGCGAGACGCCTGGATGTAACTCGTGCCCGAGACGTGCGTGATCGCGCGCGATTCGACTTCCGAGATCGCCAGTGCCGCGTCCTGGTCGCTTTCGACGGGGTGGCCCTCGAGTTCGTTCGTGAGCGCCTTGACGGTGGCGGAGGCGGCGCTCTGGAGCTTGACTTCGCCGCTGCTCGAGATCGATGAGGCGCCGAGCAGCATCACTTCGGCGATCGCCTTGGCTTCGATGTAGGCGATCGGTATGAGGCTCGTTTCCGGTTCCGTCGTGGCGGTCGCGGAGATCAGGACGTTCCCGGCTGTGATCGCGGTGTTTTCGATCTTCACGATCGCTTCCGGGGTGGCGCCTTTGATCACCCCTGCGATGTCGGTGCCATTGCCGCTTGCCGTGGCGATGAGCTTGACTTCGCCGCTGGTTTTGCCGCTGCCGACGTTGATCGTGGTGGCCGCGAGCGTTCCGATCGTGATCTCCTGGGCTTCGATCGTCAGCGTCACGCCGGCATTCAGCGTGAAGTTGCCGTTGAGGATCACCGAGCCGCCCTTGATCGTAAGCTTCGAGGTGATACCGCTGATCGACTGGGTCTCCATGCTCGGGCTTTCGACCACGATCGTCGAGCCGGTGGAGCTGACCTTGACTTCCGCGCTGCCGCCTTCGATCGTCGCGCTGCCGGCGGAGTAGCTGATCGGGGCCATGCCCGTGTAGGCGATCGCGGAGCCGTCGACGAGCAGCGTGCCGGAGTGCCGATCACTGGCCGTCGAGGAGACCGATTCCCGCTCGCCGGTCACTTCGATGAATCCATCTCCGCCGCCGTTGACGAGCCCGCTGAGCGTGCCGCCTGGTTCGAAGACGAACGTCTGCGCGGTGCCGGGCGACCCGGTGAGGCTGCCGAAGCCGCTGAATTCCAGGCCATCGACGCTGCCCGCGTTGGGGCCTGAGATGTACCAGGTGGCTGCCGCGGCGGGACCGTCGAGGGTGTTCTCGGCTCCCGCGGCGGAGGCGCGACGCACGCCGGTGGCACTCACCGGAACGATCCCGGCTCCGCTGACGCTGATCTCGCCGCCGCCGGCGTAGGACCAGTCCGTGGGGGAGCTGGAGACTATCGTGAGCGAGCTCGCGCCGCTGATGCTGACGCCGCTCACGTCGCTGATCGGCCGGCTGCTGAGCACGCCATCGGCTGTGAGCAGGAGCTCACTGCCGGACACTTCAAGCGCGACGTTGCCGGTCGCGCTCACTTCCCAGGTCGCCGGGGGCGCTCGGGCGCCTCCGGAGGGTGACTGTCCTTGGCCGCTGGCCTGAGTGGATTCCGTTTGGGTGCTCGCCGCTTGCGGCGGTGGCGCCAGCAGGGCGCTGGAGGTGGCCGTGATCGGCGAGTTGGCGCCCGCGGTTCCCGCCGAGGCTGAAGCCGCCGCGGTCGCGCCGGCGACCGCGGCCGTGGTGGCCGCGCACGCGAGTGCCAGCGTCGCGCTGCTCGCGCTCGCGGCTTCCAGCGGCAGAGCTCCAGCGCTGGGCGTAGAGGCTTCCGTGACAGACCCCTCTGCACTCGAGGACTCAGATTCGCCGCGTCCGGTCGCTTCGGAGCCCGACTCGCCCGAGACGCCTTCGGTGGAGGCCGCCAAAGGTTCGGAGGAGGCACCCGTGCCGGTCGTCGCAACCGAGGTGGATGCTGCTTCGCCCGCCGCCGCCTGTGTCTGTCCGGAGATGGACTGCAGCGCAGCGCCGTTCCCCGTGATCGTGGCGGTGGACGACGCGGCTGAAGCGCTGCTGGAGCCAGCGCTCGGCGCGTCGCTGCTCGAGGACGCTTCAGGGCTCGACCCTGTCGTCGCCGCTTCCGATTCGGCCGACGGCGCCTGAGGGCTCGCGGCCGGTTCGCCCGCCGCTGCACCGGATCCGCCAGGCGTGCCGTCTTCTTCTTCGCCAGCAGCGCGTTCGCCTTCCGCCGCCGCCGCCGCCGAGCCTTCGCCGGAGGGGCTGTTCGCGGCGGGCGTGCTCAGCTGTGCCATTGCCACGTTCGGGGCCGCAGCGCGAGCGGGCGCAGCCGGTGCCGCTCGATTTGCCGCCGGCGAGTCCGCTTCGTTCGCCGGCGCTGCAGCCTGGCTCGACGCGGGCGCGGTCGCCTGCTCGGAGGCAGGTGCGCTGTCCGTGGCCTCGCTCGCCGCCGCGGCGGGCTGGCTCGCCGCGGGTGCGGGCGACGCGACCGGCGCCTCGGAGGAGCTCGACTGGGCCGGGGTGGGGGAGGCCGGCTGCGCTTCGTTCGCTGTCGCTGCCTGGGCGCCGGCTGTCGAGGTGGGCTCAGCTTCCGCGGGAGAGCTGGGCTGGGTCGTGGCCGCTGGGGCCACAGAAGCGCTCGGCGTCGAGGCGGGTTCCTGCGCGGCGGGCGTCGGCGAGGCTTCCGAGCTTAGATCCGCGGGCGTCGCAGAGCCTGTTTCTGTGGGGCTCGAGGAGGCGCTCCCGTCGTTTGATTCGGTGACGGTCGTGCCGTTCGTGGTGACTGTTTCATCGCGTGTGGTCGTCGTGTTACCCGTCGTGGTCGTTGATTCGTTTGTGGTGGTCGAGGTGACGACCGGCGTGGCAGATGAGGTCTCACTCGAGCTTTCGGCGGCGGACGGCGCCGGCGAGGAGGACTCGGACGGTACGCTCAGGACCGCCTGCGGGGGCGGGGAGGAGGAGACGGCCGAAGGTGAAACTGTGACAGTGGCGCCGGAGGGGGGCAGCGAGGCGGGCGCGGGCGCGAGATTCACGGTCAGGGGCGCGCTCGCGAGCGCCTTCGTGAGCGCTTCGATCGCGGCCGATCCGGGCAGGCTCGTCGGCGCCACCGAGAACGGCTTGGGTGCGAACGAGTAGGAGCTAACCAGCAGCGGCGTTCCGCCCTGCTGGCTGCCTGCGCCCTGCTGGGAGCTTCTCGCCGCGCCTCCCGCGCCCGTCGGCGCGCCTGAGCCGCCGGATCCACCCGGGCCGTGCGAGCCCGGCGCCGCGGTGCCGGCGCCGCCAGAGCCCGAGGACTGCAGCCGCGGCATCGCCACGCCGGGGAATTCCGCGATCGGCAGGGCGAGCGCGCCGATCGGCACGGAGGAGGAGTCCTGCCCCTGGTATTCGCTGCTGATGGCGGCCACGAGCGCGCTGTAGGGGAAGCTGAGCGCGATCAGGCAGAGGAGCGCGAACAGCAGGCGCTGGCGGCGCGTGCCGAGACCGCCGAGGCCCACGGCTTTGCGTCGGGCCGACGGGCCCAGCGCCGGGGCGCCGGCAAACGCCGGACGTAGTTGCCCGGGCCTAGCCATCTCGCCACCCAAAACGCACTAGCGGAGGGATGGGTCCCCCGATCCGCGCCAGTGCTGCGCTACGACGTCCCTGCCTCGCAAGTCAAGCTCCCCACAGTCTCCAGCCAAAAGATCCCCCGGCTGCCCAGGGTTGATGAGCTTTTCAGCTAGATCTGGCCTTGTCAAGCGAGATGGTTGCCGTGATGCGTGGGCGCGAACGTGGATCCCTCTCCGAGCGGTGGCGTCATGCTTGGCGGGCCCGGTGAGGGGTGACGGCATGCGCGCGCGGGGGACGACGCTCCCCCGACCCGGACGACGCATGAGGGTCGCGTGCAGCGGCGGGCGAGGTTGCTCAATCGCACGAATGGCAGTGCCTTTGTCGGCGGGGGAGCTCTCGCGAAGCGGCCACTTTGACCTTCGAGTAGAGGTCGATGCGCCTTCATCCACCTGCCGGCGCTGACGCGGCCGCCGCCTTCGCCGTCCACCCGCGGGCTGCGATCTCGCGGAGCGCTGCGCCGGTGGCAAGCGTGTAGCCGTGACACGTAGGGCCTTCACAAGCAAACTAACGGTTAGTTCGGTATCTTGCGGGGGTGGGCGCGCCGCCAGAGTCCGATCCTGTCCGTGAGTGGATTGATTCGCTCGACGAGGTGGAGGTGCGTGACCAGCTGCAGGCTCTGGTCAGACAACAGCTTCAGATTCAGGACGAGCTTGGCCAGATGTCGCGCCAGATGCTCAGACGAATCGGGCAGATCGCGCAGGAGAGGTTCGAACTCGGCGCCACGCAGATGAGGCGGCGAAGGTCAATCCCGGAGGCGCATCTGCCCATAGCGGGGGTCCCGGCCCCCGTTGGGAAGAAGAGCCAAGTCTTGCGCGCAATGGGCCAACACTCGCGGTTCAAGGTCTGGACCGCGCACGAGATCCGCGATGACCTAGTCCGCTATGGCTGGATGACGAGCGAGAAGAGGGACTTCGCTTCGCTGCTCTCCACGATCTCCCGCATGGCCAAAGACGAATACATCCACCGCGTAGGACGCGGCCTCTACAGATTTGCTCCGCCCGAGGAGCGCGAAGAATGACGCGCGCCGCCGGCCTCCAAACCGTCGGTCCGTCGCGTCAGAAGCGGCCACCCTCCGCAGCAGGCTCGATCGCGCAGGTCGCGAGCTGTTCGTTCTGCTAGGTGCGCTCGGGCTTCAGTCCGCGGCGGTGTTCGAGGCCGCGCTCGGTCGCGATCAGGATGTCGCTGACGATCTCAGGCGCAAACAGTCCGTGCCCGATCAGCCCGGGCGTTTGATCGAACGCGCGAGCCAGCTCGCGTGCGTCCTCGATCGGCCCGAAGTAGTCCGCTATCAAGCCGCCGTCCGGGCTCTCCGGAACCTCGCGCAGCCTCGCGGGCGCGAGCGCGGCGAGTGTTCGCTGCACCCCGAAGCGCAGCAACTCGAGCGGCACGGGGGGCTGCAGCCGCTCGACCGCCTTGTTCGCAGAGGCGATCACGACGAAGCGCTCTGCAGAGGCTGCGACGATCTTCTCGCGCGTGTGCGCGCCGCCGCCGCCCTTGATCAGCCAGCCGATCGGATCAATCTGATCCGCCCCGTCGATCGCGATGTCGAGCTCGCCCAACGCATCCAGCGACTCGAGGTCGAAGCCGAGCGCCCGCGCGGCCCGTTCGGTCTCCGGCGAGGTCGCGGTGCAGCGCAGGTTCCTGCACCTGCGCTGCGCCAGCGCGGGCAGCAGCTGAGCAGCCGTCGTGCCGGTCCCCAGGCCGACGCGCATGCCATCCCGCACGAGCCCCGCGGCGGCGATAGCCGCCGCGCGCTTCTGCTGCAGTAAGACCGCGTCTTCGGTCAGCGCGGGCGCTCGCTGCCGCCCAGTCGAACCGTCGTGCGCCACGGCGCGGACCTTACCGAGCCGGCCGTGCGCCGGAGACGCAGTCGCTCAGGCGCAGTGGGCTTGTGCAGCAGAACGCCCTGTCCCATCGAGCAGTCGAGCTCGCGCGCCAGCGCAAGCTGCCTGCTGTTCTCGATGCCGACCGCGATCGCCGTCAGATTGGCCTGACGCGCGAGCGCGATCGTCGCGGCGAACATCGCGCGCTTCTCTTTGTCGCGGTCGAAGCTCGCCACCAGGCCGCGGTCGAGCTTCACGACGTCCAGCGGCAGGTTGCTCGGGAGCCCCAGCGAGTACTTGCCGGAGCCGAATCTGTCCAGTGCGATAGACACACCGAGCCGCTTCACGTCCTTCAGCGCAGCACGTGCACGCTCTGGGTCTCGCTGGACGGACTCCTCGCTCACCTCGAGGCACAGCGCGCGCCCCGGCAGGCGCGAGCGGGCGAGCTCCTCCTTGACGCGCCCGGCGAGATCGAGCTCGGTCAACTCGCGGGCGGAGACGTTCACGAACACCGGCATCGCGATGCCGTTGCGCCGCCAGCGATCCGCCTGCATGCACGCGTTGCGCAGCACCCAGTTGCCGATCTGCACGATCAGCTCGCTGTCCTCCGCCGGTGGCAGGAACGCCGATGGCAGCAGCGCCTCGTCGCGCGCGTGCTCGCCCGTACGGGGGCGCCAGCGCACGAGCGCCTCGCAGCCCATCGCCTTGCCGCCTGCCAGCGGCAGGATCGGCTGATAGACAAGTTCGAGCTCGTCCTGCGGCAGCGCGTTGCGCAGCGCGCCGATGATCTGCACATTTGTCGTCAGCTCCTTGCGCATGTGCTCGTCGAACAGCTCGGCGCGCTGGCCGCCCGACTGCTTGGCGCGGTACATCGCCACGTCCGCCTCGCGCAGGAGCGTTTCGGGGTCGGCGTCCGGCTCGTGCGCAACGGACACGCCGACGCTCGCAAGCATCGCCACTTCCGTCGATTTCAACGGGACCGGCGCTTCCACCGCGTCGATCACGCGTTGGGCGAGCGCGAGCGCCTCTTGCTCGCTCTCGAGGTCCTCGGCGAGGATCACGAACTCATCGCCGCCGAGGCGCGCCACGGTGTCGGTATCGCGCATCAGCTCGAGAAGTCGTCCAGAGATCGCGACCAGCAGGCGGTCGCCTGCCTCATGGCCGAGGTTGTCGTTCACCGCCTTGAACTTGTCGAGGTCGATGAACAGCATCGCGACCACGCCGTCGGAGCGGTGCAGGCGCGCGACCGCCTGCGTGGCACGGTCGAGCAGCAGCAGGCGGTTGGGCAGCTTCGTCAGCGGATCGTGCAGTGCCTGGCGCTCAAGCCACATGCGGTCCGTCACGTCCTTCACCGCCGCGTACCAGGTGTCGCCGGAGCGCCGCGCGCTCCAGAGCAGCCAGCGCCACGAGCCGTCGCGATGGCGGTAGCGGTTCGTAAACGTCTCCAGTTGATCTTCATCGCCTTCGCCGGCCTGCATCAGCTCGAGCGTCTGCTCGACGTCGTCGGGATGCACGAAGGCATCCATCGGGGCCGCCTGCAGCTCCGCACGAGTCCAACCCAGCAGCCTCTCCCATGCCGGGTTCAGAAGCGTGAAGCGACCGTCCAGCGAGATCGTCGCGAGCAGGTCGCTCGTCACCTCGAACAGACGCTCGATCTCTGACTCGCTGCGGCTCGGCGCCGGCGCATGCGCGCCGGGCGTGTCGGGTCCGGGCTCGCGCGTGGCGCCAGCCGGGTCAAGCGACTCTTGGAAGGCCATTTCTGGCAGCTGAGTCGGCCGCACAGCTCGCCGCATCGCGCTCTGGCGCGGGCGCTGGACGAATTTTCGAGTGCGGCCGGGGCGTCTGGGCGGCGCGTGCTCAGCGGGCGCCGGCTGCCGCAGCGCGGGCGTTAGGAGGCGCCGAGTTGGCCACTCGGCTCGCGCGGCGAGGCAAGCTCGCCGTCGTGCTCATCGCCACGGCCATCGTCGAGCAGCATCGGCGTGCGGGCGCCGGCGCCGGGGCGCAGGAATCGCCATACCGAGAGGATCGCCAGCACGGTCATCAGGCACGCGCTGCCGACGCACCACTCGCAGATTTTTTCCAGCGAGAAGACCTCTCGGTAGGTGAGGTAGACACTGAAGCCGAAGCCGCCCAGCGTAAGCGCGGCAGTCGCGAAGCGGCTCGTCTCGGTTTCCCGCATGAGCAGCGAGCCGACGATCAGGATGTAGCCGATCAGGCCGATTAGTGCGACCGGCACGCCCGCCACCTTGGAGTAGACCGATTTCTGCACCTCGCTGCAGGGGTTGCCCTTGATCGAGCAGGGCACGACCCCGCCCGAGTAGTGCAGGTAGGTCAGGTATGCCGCCAGGCCAACGCCGATCACGGCGAGCACGATCAGCGTCCTCCTGAGCGCGCGCGAGCTCATGCCTGCTCAGCTCTTGAGGAGGCTTTCGATCGCTTCGTCGAACGAGGTCGGTTCGGTCAGCGAGGTGTATTCGAGCTTTTTCGTCGCGCCCCCGCTACGGCCGATCAGGAACGACGGCGTGCCCGTGAAACCCTCGCTGTTGCCGGCCTGCGCGTCTTCTTCGACCTCTTGGCTGTATTTCTTGTCGGCGCGCGCGGACTGCCACTGCGCGAGGTTCAGTCCCGGCACCTGTTTGGCGATCCCGTCGAGGTAGCTTTCAGTCACGTAGCCCGTCTCCTCTTCTCCCTGCTCGTGGTAGAAGGTCTCGATGAAGTACCAGGCCTTGTTCTGGGAGCCGGCCGCGTAGGCGGCCACCTGCTGTTTTTTGAACGTTTCGGGTTCGCGCGTCGCGGTCTCGAGCGAGTGGTATTCGATTCGCAGGTCACCCGCCCGTACCCACCTGTTGATCACGTCGGGCAGCGCGCCGAGCGTGAACTCGCGGCAGATCGGACACTCGAGGTCGCCGAAGTACTGGAGCGTGATCGGTGCGTTGGGCTTGCCGAGGGCGTTGCCGGCCTGGGGGATGCCGCCGATCAGCGTGCCGACTTCCTTCGTCACCGCGGTGACTGCCGTTTTGCTCGTCGCTAGATGGCTTTCTTTGCCGCCGCCGCCCGTCGCGACGAGCACGACGACGATCACGATCACGACGATGCCAACGACGCCGGCCAGCAGCTGCAGCCGTTTGCGCCGCGCTGCGCCGGCAGCTTCGGCTTCCTCCAGTGCGCGCCGGTCAGCGCGAGCCTGCTCGCGCCGCTGCTTGCGTGTCAGATCCTGGTCGGCCTCTTCTGAAGTCATGGCCCTAGCTTTTACAGGGTTACGCTCAACACGGGCTAAGTCCTGCCGCTCAGGCGCCTGCCGGTGCCGGCCTAGTCGGAGCCTGCTGCCCGAAGCTGGCAGCATAGAGGGCCGCGCGGTCAAGCGAAAGCGCCCTCTGGGCGTTGGCCCCGCGCACCTCGCCCCCGTAGCTCAGCTGGACAGAGCATCGGACTTCTAATCCGAGGGTCCCAGGTTCGAATCCTGGCGGGGGCATCCACGAAAGGCCTGCACACGCGGGCCTTTCGTCTGTCAGGACCATCGGGTTGCAGTCGTGGGGTTGCGGTTTGGGGTTGCAGACGGCGCCGCGTCGAGGTACCTTGTCGGGCATGCCGCAACCCAGCATCCAGACCCGCGAGCAGCGGGGGCGCGTGTTCTTCGAGGCGCTGTGGCGTCACCAAGGGAAAGTGGTGAAACGCCGGGTGGGAGAGGCCTGGCTCGAACCGGGCTCGCACGCCCCGCGCAAAGGCCGTGTGCCCGAGGGCTACCTCGACGAGCGAGGCGCGACCGTCGCTGCGGCGGAGCTCGTAGAGGCCTACGCCGCGGAGCATGCTGCCCCCGCGGGGGGCGGCACCACCTTCCGCGAGGTCGCACACGCCTATCTCGCCTGGGTCAGCGACGTGAAGGGAGCGCGGCCTTCTACGCTCTACGACTATCGATCGATGCTCGCTGAGCCAGGCGACGCCAACGGCGTCGTGATGGCCGCGATCGGGGATCGGCCAGCAGCCGAGGTCAGCACCCGCGAGATCAACGACATGCTCGCGTCGATCGGCGGGTCGGCGCGGACCCGGAACAAGTACAGGACGGTCGTCTCGGCAATCTTCACCTGGGGGATGCGCGCGTCGACCTTCGGGTTGCCCACCAACCCCGCGAAGGAAGCTGACCGCCGCCGGCAGCCACAGCGCGGCGCTCTGGCCTACTACTCGCCCGCGGACATCGAGTCCGTCGCGCGCGCGTGCGTGGATCCGCAGGATGCCGAGGCGGTCCGCATCGCTGCCTTCACCGGGCTGCGTCTCGGCGAGATGCTCGCGTTGCGCTGGAAGGACGTCGACTTCGACCGCCGCGTCATCACGGTCCAGCGCGCAATGAGCGCCGGCATCGAGGGCGAGACGAAGTCCTCCAAGGCCCGCCAGATCCCGCTCGTCACGCCGGCCGCCGACGCGCTCCGGCGCCTCCAGGACCGCGGGGAGTTCGTCGACGCTGGCGAGCTCGTGCTCGTCAACCACCTCGGGCGTCACCTCGATGGCTCCGCGCTACGCCGGCGCTACCGCAAGGCACAGACCGCCGCGGGCGTGGCGCCGCTGAAGTGGCACGATCTTCGGCACAGCTTCGGCTCGCTGTTGGCGGCCGGCGGGATCAGCTTGGTCGAGATTCAGAGCGCGATGGGGCACAGCGACCCGAAGACGACGGGCATCTACTTGCACGCCCGTCCGGCGACGACCCAGGCCGAGCGCTTCTCCGCGGCCTTCCAGTAGCCGCCGCCGCGTCGAGCGACCGCCAACGGATGCTACACTCGCATGGACGCGAGAGGCGCCCAGCCGGCCTCCACCCAACCAGGCGGCCGTCGAGCGCGAACCGGGTCGAACATTTGCCGGGAGCGTGCCGGGGCGGTAATCCGGAAGTCCACCCCGACCCGGGCAGTCGAAACGGGCAACGGGAATAACGGCAAAGATCAGCCCGCGGTGGGCTGTGGCGCGGGAAGTACGTGCGAATCCTTGAAGTGAGAGGAGCGCCCGTTGTCCCTTGCCGCACAAGATGTCCTGACCGCCCGCGAAGTCGCCGAGATGTTCGGCATCCCGGTGAGCACCATTCAGCACCTCGCTCGCGTGGGGTCGCTGCCGTCGCATCGCGTCGGACGCCATAGGCGATTCCTGCGCGACGAGCTGGAGCAGTGGCTCCGGGGGCAGCGCTGATGGCCGCGCCCTGCCCGTCCGTGGGTACACGAGCGCCCGCAGACGGGCAACGGGCCGAATCTCCGCCAAGGCGGAAAAAGGACACGGCGCGCGCGGCTGGCTACATCGAGTGGCGCCCGCACCGGAAATCGCAGATTCTGCTTGGGCAGGTCGAGCAGATTCTGGATGAGTATCGCGCGCACCTTCCGCTGACCGTCCGGCAGATCTACTACCGGATGGTCGCGGCATACGGTCACCCGAAGGGCAAGGTCTTCAACGAAACACTGAGCGACATCCTTATCAAGGGCCGGCGCTCCGGGCGGATTCCCTTCGAGAGCATCCGGGACGACGGCATCCAGGGGCACGACTACGCGATCGCGGACCTGGAGACGTTCCTCGCGCTCGAGCGCGACCGACGCGGCTGGTTCGCACCGAGCCTGCAAGTCGACCAGGAGAAGCGGCTGGAGGTCTGGTGCGAGGCCGCCGGCATGTTGCCGCAGCTCGCACGCGTCGCGGACGACTACTCGGTGCCGGTCTACTCGTGCGGCGGCTTCAACTCACTCACGGCCATCCGGCAGATTGTGGACGACGTTGTCCAGAGCGAACGCGACACCGTCCTGCTGCACCTCGGCGACTACGACCCGAGTGGCGAGTCGATGTACAAACGCGTCGAGACCGACGTCTCGGCCTTTCTCCAAGAGGACGCCGCCGCGGATGACGAATACGGCCCGCTCTACGACTTCGAGCTGGAGCGCGTCGCGCTCACGAAGGCGCAGATCAGCATCTTCAACCTCTCGATGGACGAGCTGGAGACGGAAGACTCGCGCTCGAAGAAGTGGAAGAGCGAAGGCCGCACGCTCAAGTGCGAGTTGGAGGCGTTGGCGCCGAACGTCATCGCCGAGCTTCTCCGCGAAGCCATCGAGTCGCACGTCGACCCCGATGTTCTTGCCGAAACCCGCGAGCGCGGCGAGCTCGAGCGGGCCGCGCTCCTGAATTTCCGCCATAGCGGAGAAACGGCTGAGGAGCTGCGCGACGCGGCGGAGCGCGAACCGCTGCGCCTGCTCTACCCACCGCCGCTCGGGAACTCATGAGCCCCCGCTGCGCACGCTGCAACCGGCCGGCGCCGCTACTCGTCGCGCTACACGGCGACCGCGGCGGACCCGACGTCTGCATCGACTGCCAGGACACGGTGCTTCGCGAGGCGAAGCAGCGGCGCCGCGACAAACCCAAGGGATCCGCGGATCTTGAAGCAGCGCTGCAGGGTGAACTCGCCTTCGCGGTCAAGGGCGAAATCGACAGCGATCTGTTCACCGATGTGCTGGCGCTCACGCATCCGGACGGGCACCCGCCGGAGCGCCAGGAGATGGCAACGCGCGTGACCGCACGGCTCACGGAGCTGCGCCCATACCTGAAACTCCATCCACCGAAGAAGGACCGTCACGAGCCGCTATCCGAGCTTGCAGTTTCCGTACACGAGTTCGTGACATCCTTCCGGTACCCCTGCGAGATCTGCACCTACACGGTGCCCGCGCTCTACTGCGACAAGTGCCGCACCCGGTGGGAGTGCGATCAACAGAAGGAGCGCGGCCGCGAAAACGCCTACCGCCGCAATCTCCGCGCGCGGCGCAAGCGGATCGAAGAGGAGTACGGCGCCGTGCCGCGGGTGGACTGCGCGGCGCCCGGTTGTGATGTGAAGTTCACACCGAAGCGCAGCGACCAGCGATTCTGCTCGGCCACCTGTCGGCAGAGGGCACACCGGAAGGAGACCAAGTGAAATTCTCGCTAAAGAAGAAGCCCGCCGTGAGCGATCTCGCGCGTCGGCTGCTCGAAGAGGAGGGAGTGGACCCGAAGTGGCTCGAGCAGGAGACCGAGCGGCGTCGGGAGGCACACGCTGCCTTCAAGCAGCAGGAGCGCATAGACCGACTCGCACGGCGCAAGCAAACTCCGGCAGGCCAGCAGCTCGGCGAACTCGAACGGAAGCTGCTGCTCGGCCCGCAGGTCAAGGCGCGAGCACCGGACAGCGGCGGCGGCAAATCCCCCCCGGGCACCCGAGAGCCGCCACAAGCCGACCACTTCGAGCACGGTTCCGCCGACCGGGCTGAGATGCAGCGGCTCTGGAACCTGCTCCTCGACTGCATCGGGAAGCTGGAGGAGATCGTCGACCGCCTGGACGGCCTCCTGTGACTCTAACTCCCTGGATGGAAGGAGAGCTGTGGAAACGGCATATCGCGGGCGACCCGCGCGCCGTGGACACACTCCTAGACAAGCTGCACTACCTCACGGAGCAGGCCGTCCGCAAGCACGGCGCCGGGGATCCGGAGCAGGCGAAGATCATCGGCAGCATCGCGCAGGAGGAGACCTGGCTCGCGATCACCGCGTTCGATCCCGACAACGGCGGACGTCTGACGGCATACGCGGCCCGCAGGATAGAGCGGAGGATTCAGCACGCGTTCGAACGCCAGTCCCGCACCATCAAGGCTCCGCCTGCACACGAGGTGCTGCGCAAGCGCATTGAGGCGCTCGGGCCGTGCAGCGCCGACGAGGCCGCGCGCCGGTTGAGCACACCGAAGAAGCAGGTCCTGCCGCAACACATCCGCGCCGCGATGGAATCCGGGCGCGTCGAGGCCTCGCTGGACACGCCGCCCACGAAAGATGATCTCGCCCGAAACACCGGCCGGCGGGCGAACACGATCGCGGAAGTCGATGGGTGGTCGCGGTACGACACGCTCATCGTCGACGACTAAACGGGAATTCGGCAGTACGCACGGAGGGTGTTCTTCGTCCTCTGCCGGCTGTCCAGGGATTCGCCTCCCTTCATGCCCGGTTCCCGGCGCTCGTAGCGGACAGAGCGAGCGCCACCTATGAGAAGAGGCGACTGTGGACATCAAGAACGACATCATCGAACGGGCTCGCTCGGCCACCTCGTTCCTGGAGGGGCTGAACAACGCCCGCGCCGTCACCGCCAGCAGCCTCCCGATGCGCCGGATCCGGTGGATGTGGCAAGGCTACCTCGCGCTGGAGTACATCACGCTCTGGTCGGGCGAATCGGCCCTCGGCAAGAGCACGTTCGCCTGCTGGATGATCGCGAGCCTGACGCGTGGCCTGCTTCCCGGCAAGTTCAAGGACGTGCCAACGGCCGTGCTGATCATCGCGACCGAGGATGCCTGGGAAACGACCTGGCTGCCACGGCTGTATGCGGCCGGCGCCGATCTGGACAAGGTCCACTTCCAGGATTCGACACAGGACTGGAACCTGAAGGGCGGCATGGCGGCGACATCGCGGCTGGTTGAGGAGACCGACGCGAAGCTCGTGTTCGTGGACTCGGTGCTTGAGCACTTTCCCGAGCAGCGCACCGGCGCCGACAACATCAACTCCGCCCCCTACGTGCGCGGTGCGCTCGCGCCGTTCGCGGAGATGTGCCGTGAGCGCCGGATCTCCGGCCTGATCTCGACGCATCCGCCGAAGGCGAAGGGGTCAACCTACGCCGACACGGTGATGGCGTCGGCTGCCTTCGTTCACCTCGCTCGCGTGGGGTTGCTGTTCGCTTGGCATCCCGATGACCTCGACCTGCCGGATCAAGAGCGCCGCCGTGTGCTGATGCGCCCACCTGGTGGATCCAACATCGGTCGCGATCCTGGTGTGTTCGAGTTTGAGATCGTTGGCAAAGACGTCCAGATCGAGGATGAGATCGAAGAGGTTCCCTGTGTCACCGCGCTCAAACCGACGCACATCACCTGGCGCGACCTTCTGAAGACGCCGAAGGAGGAGAAGACCATTGAGCCGAAGCGCTCCGTCGAGGTGAAGGGCATCGTCATGGCGCGGCTCGCTGACGGTGGGTGGCATCGCGCGATGACCGAGGAGCTGGAAGCAGCAGGGCACTCGAAGGCCACCATCTCGCGCGCGACGAAAGACATCGTGAAGGAGCAGCGAGACGGCGTGTGGTGGTGGAAACTCGGGAGCCTGGTTTAGCGGTTCGTCCAAGTCGCGTGGAACCTGGAACCTGGCGCCGCAAGTCCCACTGGAAAGTGGAACCTGGAACCTGACCCTGAAAACTCCCCACTTCTACGGACTATTTCTCAGGTTCCAGGTTCCACCGACTTAGACGAAACGACTTCAGGTTCCAGGTTCCACGTTTCGTTGGGACTAGGAACCGACTGGCGATAGGAGGGCGCATGGACAGACTTGAAGAGCAGATGCTGGGCAGGTTGCTGGACAGCGAAGACATGGACGTCGCGCGCGGGGCTCGGAACAGGCTCGTGGAGGCGAACGGTAGGGTTTGCGAGTTCGTCGTGCGGCGCTACGAAGATCTTGGTGTCGATCGCGACGATCTGCTGCAGGCCGGCGCGCTCGGGCTGATCCGAGCAGCGAATCGCTTCGATCCAGAGCGCGGCACGCGATTCTCGACCTATGCGCAGCTCTTCGTGAGGGATGCGATGCGGAGCGCGGTGCAGAAGGCGAACCTCGTGTCTCAGCCCCCGGCACTCGTCGCTCTTCGCCACAAGATCGAAGATCTTCCTTCAGGGCTGCTCACCGGCGAGATCGCCGAACGGCTCGGCTGCACTCAACCGCAGGTTTGCGCTGCAATGTCTGCGGCGCATGTCGTGACGACGCTCGATCAGCCTGCTGCCGAGGACAGCGACGACATGCTCGTCGATCTCGTCGTGGATCCGGCAACGGAGTTCGATCCTGACGTCACCGCCGAGGAACTCATCGATCTACGGGCTTCGATCGACAAGCTGCCGGATCTGGAGCGGAAAGTCGTCGAGCTGAGACTGCTGCAGGAACTACCGCGGCAACAGGTGAACCTCGCGGTGCATCATCGGCACGATGTAGTTGTCGCTGCTGAGGATCGTGCGATGTCGTCGCTCAGCAAGTCGCTTGCCTAGATACAACCTTGGATACTCGACGAGCGAGTGGCGAGCCGAGCGAGCGCGGCAAATCCGGCGGTCGCCGTCGTGCCAGCGGTGCGGCCGCAAGGACGGACGGATGATCGTGCATCATGTGGATGAAGAGGGGCCGGCTGGAGGTGGCAGGCTGGAAACCGTATGCCAGGGTTGCCACAACGCGATCACAGGTGCGGCACGACGTCGCGCGCGCGGTGTGAGGCCGATATGAATCTCCATGATTTCGCCAGCGATGTGCAGGTGCCGGCGAGGGCATCGCGGATATACCCATGTATGTGTGGAATGTGGCCATTTGCAGGATGAATGGGGTACCGGCATACCCCATACCCGGCATCGTGGCAGGCGGTTCGGCGCCTGATTTTCAGACGCGATTCGAATGCGAATTTTGCCGACCTGATCGGAATCGAAGGAGGAAACGATGACTGACGTCTGGACTGAGCTTGCGAAAGACCCGGAGTTCATGGCAGCGCCGCAGCAGATCAAAGGGATGATGCTCCACATGGCCAAAAAGGCCGCTGTTGAGCGGGAATCTCTCCCAACGAAGGACGAAGTTGAAGCCCTGGGTAAGCGCGTCGGCGCACTCGAAGGCCAGATCGGCGCCCTGAAGGAGGAGATGGTCCGGTCGCTACGCGCCGCCCACGCCGCCTACGCAGCCGTCACGAAAGCGGGCTAGGGTGGGCCGCACGAAGGCCGAGTTGCGCCGCGCCAAGCCCGCTGAGGCACTGAAAGCGCCCCGTGTGGCCGCCGGAACGCACCCTGTGGCCGCAGGTGAATGGAAGGCGTGGCACACAGAGGGCTGGTGGAGCCAGTGGTCCGAGGTGCAGCGCAACGAGGGACGCGAACTCCTGGCCATGATCGACGCCTTCCACAGGGCCGGCGACGACATCAAGCTCCGCCTGCGGCTCACACCCTGCATCCGTGCGGGCCGCAAGTCGCTCGGGCTCGGTGGCCAGGCGCCGATTCAGTCCGAATCCGGCGCACAGGCGGCCGTGTCGCCGGCACGGCGCCCGGATCCGAGGGAGGCACCCTGATGGCAACGTTCGAGCATCCGACAGCCGACAAGGTTCTGTTTCCGAGCCTCGGGGGGACGGTCCTCGACTGGCTCCAAGAGAACGCCTGCCACGGCCCGGGCGACAGCGTCGGGCTGCCGCTTCACCTCTCCGACGACCAGCTCCGCTACCTGTATCGCCTCTACGAGGTACTCCCTGGCACGGGGCGCCGCCGGTTCACCACGGCCGCGCTGCAGCTCCCGAAGTCGGCAGGCAAGTCGGAGCTGGCCGCTCTCATCTCCCTTGCAGAGCTGCTCGGGCCTGTGCGCTGCGACGGCTTCGATGAACATGGCCAGCCGGTCGGTGTGCCAGTCACCTCGCCAGTTGTGCTGATGTTTGCCTGGAGCGGCGATCAGGCTGCGGAAATCAACTTCGACACGTTGAAGACAATCGCCGAAGAGGGTGAGATCGCCGACGAGCTGAACATCACCGAGCGCTTCATCGAGCGCAAGGACGGCCGCGGCATCGCGCGCAGCCTGACGCGGAGCCCGTCGCGGGCGGATGGTAGCCGCGCAACTTTCCAGGTGTGTGACGAAGTGTGGCGGTTCACGGAACTCGGCCACCACGACCTGTGGCGCGTGCTGGAGAAAAATGCAGCCAAGCGCCGGGTGGCAGATTCCTGGACGTTGGCCATCGGAACGGCATATTTGCCCGGCCAGTCGAGTGTGGCCGAGGAACTGCACGAACGGGCGCGCAAAGGCAACACCACCAACTTCTACTTCAGCGCGCGCTTCGCCTCTGACCACCACGACCTGAAGACGCAGGAAGGCCGCGAAGACGCCATCCGCGAGGCAGGCGCCGGCTCTTGGGTGGACGTGCCGCGCATCGCTGCGATGTGGGAGGACGAGACCTTCCCACACAGCGAACTCGAGCAGATCTGGCTCGGCAAGGTTGTCTCCAGCGAGGCCGGCGTGTTCCCAATGACGTGTGTGTTGGAACGGGCTCGGCCCAGCCACCGTCCAGTGCGCAAAGAGGAGGTCGCCGTTGGGTTTGACGGAAGCGTCAGCTTCGATAGCACTGCCTTCGTTTGCACAGGGATGCGCTCGGGCTTTCAGTGGGTTGAGGGTCTGTGGGAGCGCCCACCGAAGTCACCCGGCTGGGAGGTGAACCGCGAAGAGGTCGAGGAGACCTGGCAGCGCCTGCTCAAGGATTACAAGGTCGAAGCGGCGCTGTTCGATCAGCGGTGGTGGGAAAGCGAGGTGAACCGCTGGGTGAACAGCCCTGACGGCAAGAAGGCGAACGCCAAGATCTTCGCCACCGAAGCGTACTCGAAGATGTCGCCGCTCATTCAGCGTTACGTCACCGCGTGGCGCGACGGCAGCGTCACCTACAGCGGGAGCCGGAAGTTCACTGAACACCTGGCGAACGCACGGAAGTACTGGCCAGGCAAAAACGGACCCGACGGCGAGCCGATTTGGGTGATGTCGAAGGACCGTGCCAACAGCCCGAAGAAGATCGACATCGCAATGGCCGGCTGCCTGTCGTGGGCCGCCTACCTGAACGCCGGTGCTGGCGGCAACGTGATTGGAAGCAAACCCGGGCGCAGCCCGATCTACATGGGGAGGTAGACATGAGCAGCACACTAGGCAGCGGCGGCGGCAAGGCGTTCCACCAAGGAGGACCCTGCAAGTCGATCGATCTCACGCCGGCCGAGTACGCCGCCGCACTGAAAGCCGAAGAGGCACGAGGATCAGAGGTCACTCCACGCGGCGAGGGCCAGCAGATGCCGCGACCGAAGACAACGCAACCACTCAAGAATCCACACGAGAGGTAGGAAACATGGCACTAGCACGCAAGCTCCCATCCATGCCCGTCAAGAACCCCGCACCGCCAACCGGCAGCGGCGGCACGTTGCAGAATCCGTCACCGGCACCGAAACCGAGCGGAGCCGATCACACCAACGACGATCCGTACGTGACGCCGACCATCGGCACACCCGGCGGCGAAACGAACGATTCCCGCAAGTGGCTTCGGCCGCTGCGCTGAGAGGAGACCCATGGCAACCACGAGAGACAAGTTGGTGAAGGAGTATGACGTTGTCCGAGCACGACGCGATGGCGTCGTAGCCGAACTTCGGTTGGACGTGGATGGCTCCGACCGCCGCGAGCGACGTGCGCAGATCGCCGCCGCTGTCCGTGCCGGCGACCCTGCGCCGGACCTGTACCTACACCGCGCAGCGAAGGAACTCGAGGTCGACGGATACACCGACGCCCTGGAGGCGATCAGGCAGGAGTTGATCGCCGAGATCGGCAAGGATCGCGCACACCCGATCAGGCACCAGTTCACCGCAGAGGGCAGCGGCGAGGAGGTCGCTACGGCGGTGGAAAAGGCATACGGCGCCGCCGAGATCAGCTACCAGGCCAGCCAGGCGCGTCTCTCCGCCAGCCGTGCGTACGACGCCGCCTCGGAGAAGCGGCACCAGCAGAAATTCGCACACGAAGTTGCCGGCTACCCGGCGGAGACTTTCCAGCCGGACCTGACCGACGAGGAGTGGAGCGCTCTCAACCCGCCTGGCAACCTCGGCAACCTGCAGCTCACCGGTCGGGCGCTCGACGCGACCACGATCGGGGGCCGAGCATGAGCGAGACACAGGAGGAACGAATCGCCCGGGCTGTGCAGGAAGGTGTCGCGGAGGGCATGCGCATTGGTCGCGAGACAGCAAACGATCGTATGAACGCCATGCTCCGCGGGAGCGCGCACAAAACCCGCGCGCGCGAACGCTCGGACCGCCACAAGGAGAAGCTATTCGCTCGTCGCTACAACCAGGCACTTCGGCCCCCACCGGAAGAGGGACTGCCGGAGCCCCCGATCGTCCGCCGAGCCCGCGAGGCGGCCGAAGCGGCACGCGCACGCGCCGGCACCGAGCCCCCGACCGACCCCGTCGAGGCGGCGAAGCTCGCCGCTGAGGGCGCACGGCTCGAAGCTGAGATCGCACGCGCGAAGGCCGACGCCGAGCGCGAACGGACGTAAACAAGCTTCCGGGATTGGTCTCCCGGGCGGCGCTGCGCACTTCTACCGCGGCGCCACAATCTGCCCGCGGCGTTGAGGAGGCTTACACGGTGCCTCCCATCCTAGCGCCGCCTCGAAGGAGGACAGGATCCTCGATCCGAGAGAAGGCAGAGCGTCGAGCGGGCCGGGCGTTGCGCGAGCGTCCCGGCCCTGCTCCGCATCGCATGACGCTGACCGCTACTCGCCGGTGATGCGCTTCTCCGCTTCGCCCTCTGACTCGCCCGGACGCCGCAGGAATGACGACAGGGGCGCGTTGGGCGTCGTCGAGTCCACAGTGTTCGCGGGCACGCTGCAGATGACTTTCATGCCGAGCGTGTTTGCGACGGCGAGCAGGTCAAGGATTGCGCCCCGGACTGATTCAGGATCTGCACGGTCGTACGTGATGGTCCGCATCGTGTCATTGCCCTTGGCCGCTTTTCGCACGAGGTTCAGCGACAGCTCGGGCTCCTGTAGTTTCAGCACGGCCTCGAGCAGAACCTCGCCCTCGGACTCTGGCATCCCTTCGAGCTTCAGGTGGCCGCTGATGTTCGACGCCTCGATGGCGTCGCGCAGCAGTTCCGCGAGCTTCTCCTCAGTCATAGCCCTTCAATACGCGGCTCGACGCTTGAATCCTGCACGCAGCGGCCCGTCGCGGGCCACGAGACGCCTCCCGGCGTGGGCACGAGCGGATCTAGCACGCTCTGCTGGCGCGCCGGCTCAGGGCACCAGCCGAACGCGCGTCAGGTTCCCCGTTTAGCCCGGAGTTCTTCGAGGAGGCTGAGGAAGTGTTCGAAGTCGCTTCGACCACTGAACGCCTTCTCGCCGCCGAGTTCCTTGTAGACGGCTTCGCCCGAGGCGGCCGCGGCCCGGAGGTACGTCACGCCTCTCTTTTTCACGGGGTCGCCGCGTTCGGCGCGCTTGAAGTCCTGGGCTCGCAGACCTTCGGCGTAGTCGCGCCACGCAGCTACTTCGTAGTCCGCGCCCTTGACGAGGTTCCGGTTGGCGTCGAGGAGCTGCGGATTCGCCGGGAGGTGCGCGAAGCCGCGGCGGTAGTCCTGTGCCTGCGAGTACCCGCGGTCGAACTCGCGTTGCAGGCTTGCGAGGTCGAGAGGTCTTTCCTTCTCGATTGCGGCTACACGCTTTTCGGTCCTAGTGATTGCGGCGCGCGGCCGGAGGGCATCGACGTAGGCTTCGAGCCACCGGACGAAGGCGTCCTGACGGGCCCCCAGCGCGGCCACGCTGGTGCCGGCTGCTGTTGCGGCTTCGCTGGTGGCTTGGTTCCTTCGTTCCTGCTGGCGTCCGGCGTACCCGCCAGCGCCAACGATGAGCGTGACGAGCATGACCGGGACCGTGAAAGTGGACTGCCACCAAGTCCTGGAAGAACGACGGATGAGCCAGGCGACCGACCCGACGATCGCCATCGCGAGGAGCGTCAGCACGACGCCCTGCACGATTTCGCTCGCAGGCGCTTCCCAGACCGATGTTTCCTTCTTGAGGAACAGCGGCCACTCGGAGAGCAGCAGAACGAAGACCACCACGCGAACGATTCGTCGCCACAATGCGGGTTGCGGCGCCTGCGATTCGGTGCGAGGACTGGGATCGTCCGCCGCCGGTGGCGGCGGTTCGTAGCCCGGCTCGTCCACGCCGTACTTGTCCTCGATTCTCCCGAATAAAGGCACGGGCTAGGCGCGTTGCAGGGCTCGGGGCACGTACTTTGCCGGCCTCTCCGGGGCGTCTGGCCCTTTCCATTGGACCCAGACGACGTCGTCGTCGACCTCCACGACGGTGCCGACGTTGTCGTTGCGGCCCGGCAGCCCCTTCACGAGCACGACGTGCTCGCCGACCGTGAAGTCATCCACAGCCGACGAGCTTAGCGCCGTACCACGACGACTCAGCGCCTTGCTGGACACCTCTCGGGGCCCGAGACGGCATCCCGCCGCGCCGCCTGATCGAATAGGTCTAGGTCGTCAGCTGGCGCGCCAGATCAACCCGTAGGTCGCGTGTCGAAAGTGCGACAGTAACGACAAGGCTCCGAAGGCGATCCTTGGTCAGTCCCTCCCACTCCACGGTGTACTCAAACACCACCCGGCCGTCCGGGTCTTTCTGGACGCCGAAGCCTCCGAACGGGTGGTACACGTTGGCTTCAAGCATGAAGCGCAGGGCAGACTCCGTGAGTTCTTGCGGACCTTCATCGAGCGGGAACGTCCAGATGTTCACAGCCGCTTCTGTCTCGCCGACGGGCAGAATGGCGATCCCGACGAGGATGTCCGAGATGGGGGCGCTGAACCTTGGCATCTCCTCGTCGATCCACGCCGACTCCCCGTAGAGCGCCGCTACCCAGTTGCGGACTGGTGTATAGACCTCGCGTTGCGCCTCATTCACGAACTCCATCGGACTCCTCGCTTGGCTAGGACGTGTGTCAGGAAGGGTACGACCCACACCGGATTGTCGTTTCACGCCGGGGATCGCGACGGCCAAGCTCTGTACGTGCTTCCTGCGCCACAGGACGAAGGCCGCGGCAAAGCACACAACGCCGATCACGATGTCGAGCGCGATCAGTCCCGCGCCCCCCGGCCTTTCGCTGAAGACCCATTCGCCCCTGACTGCATCCACGATCGTGCCAATCCCGAACAGGACCAAAAGACCCGCCAGCCACTTCATGAGCGTCCGACGCTACACCGCGCGACGGCGGCGCGTCCGCGAGGATCTCTACTTTGGCCGCATGGACGAGCCCACCAAGACTTCGCTCGACTGGATGAAGGTTGGGGACGTGCATGCGCTGGTGGCGCTGGACACGTCCACGCTCATTGGGCGCTTGGCTGAGGCTCCATTCCCGCCGAGCGAGAAGCTGATCGCAGCCGTGTTGCTGAAGGCTGTCGATGACCTCCGGAAAGCCACGACAGACGTCGCCGCATCCTCGCGACAAATCGACCGAGGGACCAAGAGCCTGATTACGCTCGCGCGCCTCACGCTCGCCATCGCGATCATCTCCCTGGCTGTCGCGCTCGTTGCGGTGCTCAAGTAACCCTGGGTATCCAGCGAGTCCCTGACGCGCTGAGCGACCGCTCAGTGGCCCGACCCCGACGCTTCGGTTGTAGATCGACTAGGCCAGGGCCAGCGAGCAGCGGTCAGGGACCGCTACGCCGCGTGGCGCGCGACGTACGGTCAGACGTTCTATACGGCTCTGGAAGATCGGACGCATGTCCTCGAGCGTTGGGTCCTCGACACCGGGAAGGTCGCTGCGCCGAGCTGCGCTCGGACTCGCGCGGGATCAGCGAGCGCAGCCGGGAAGCCTTAATCCATGTGCTCGCGGGCTGGCACTCGCCAGTGGGGCAGCGCCACTTCGTAGCGCGGCGCTTGAAGTCGGCACCGGCGAATGTCCACACGCCATGACGACAACACGGCGGCAGGGGTAGGCTGGCGCCATCAGCACCGACAACGAGCAACCCACACCCGAGACGGCGCTGGAGCGCGCAGGCACCACCGAGGAGGAGCATCTCGCGGCGCTCCACGCTGCCGGGGAGGCCGAGAGCCGTGAGCTGGAAAAGGAGATGCGCCGAGAGCAGGAGCAGGTAGGTCCGTAGAAGCGGCGGGCGGTGTAGCCATGGGCCGCCCGCCGGCTCCGGACGTCGTCAGGCCGGGGCGCTAGGGTCGCGTCCGCGATGCGGGCGGGGAGCACCACCATGTACCGAAGAACACTGCTGCTCGCCGTCGCCGCCTTGGCATGCGCCGGCTGCGGATCCACGACGCACGCGCCGACTAAGAAGTCCGCGCCGACAAAGCATGTGGTCGCGGACACGTGTAGGCGCTTCGCCGTGCCGGCGAGCGAACTGGCCGCACGGGAAGCCGCGAGGCCGAGCGGGTCACCGTCGGACAGCTTTACCGACGCTGGCCAAACGATCCTCCTGGTCGCCGGACAGGAATGTATCGGCGAACATGCTGTTCGGCACGCTGTTGAAGCAGACGGCGAAGTAGTCGAGGCGCTACCAGGCGAAGCGGCATACACCCGACACGTGAGTGCCCCGCCGTCTGCGACGACAACCACTGAAGAATCAGTGACCGCACGGAACAAACGGGAAGTGGAAGCGGCACGTGCTGCGCTACGGGAAGAACAGACCGCACATACGCCAGGCGAAGAAGCGCAGGCGGCCGAGATGCGCAAAGAGGAAGAAAGGGAAGGACGATGAGGGCGAAATCGGCTTCGAGCAAACAGACAGCGAGACCTGGAAGGCACTGCAGGTCGAGCAGGTCAAGCATGTAGCGAACGTCCACTGGGATGAGGCCGTCGAGGACAGCCGGGACAAGGAGACGATCAGCGAGGGCAAGTGGTTGCTGGCTTGGGTCGATGCCGACAAAAGGAAGTGGAGTTGACCGACGCCCACGGCCCGGACGCGCTCCGGATTTTCAGGCGGTCAGCTCGAGCTCGACGCGGTCGGGGACGGGGCGGGGTTGCGGTTGGGGTTGCGAACGACCCTGAAAGGACCCTCCGAGACGGCCCACAGCGGCGCACAACTGCTCGTACTTGCGGCAACCGGCGGCCGGACGTAGGACTTCTAATCCGAGGGTCCCAGGTTCGAATCCTGGCGGGGGCGCTTCATCCTGCCTGCAAATCGGCCGCTTTGGCCGAAGGGCTGCACCGGACCGTCGTGCGAATCTCGGCGCGCGCGGCATGCGAAGCCGAGGACGACCAGGACGCGGAGATGTTCCGGGTAGCCGTGTACGCCGGGCTGCGACAGGGCGAGCTGCTGGCCCTCCGCTGGGCCAACATTGGCTCCGCGGGGGAAGCGCCGACCGTCTCGCGCGCAATGAGTGCCGGCGTGGAGTCCTCGACCAAGTCTGGGCGCATCCGTCGGGTGCCGACCCGCGGTTCCCGGGCCGCCACCGCTGGACGGAGACGCATCCCCGCATGGCCCCAGCCCCGAGCATGAACCGACTTCGAAGAATCCGAGGCCCTTCTATTTTGCGGTCTCGCATCGTGCCGTGAGATCACGGCTTCGTTGTCGTGCGAGGTTCAGGGCGCCGGCGCCCGAACGAGGCCGTCCTGCGGCGCGCCGCTGAAGTTCCTGATCGAGGGCACGGCGATTACTGCGAGTGTGATGAGCAGGAAGATGCCGCCGGCGGCGTACAGGGTGGTCGAGACCCCGATCAACGCGGCCACAGGTCCGGCCAGGGCGAGACCGACCGGTTGCAGCGCGTAGGAACCCACGGCGTCCCAGGAAGTCACCCGCGAGATCTCCTCGGCGGGTACTGCCTGCTGCATCGCGGTGAACCAGACGGCGTTGAAGAACGTTCCCGTGACGCCCTCGATGAGGGCGGTGAGGAGGATTAGCCACAGTGCCGCGTGCGCCCCGAGCAGCAGCAGCGTTAGCGGTGCACCGAAGAGACTGATGGTGAACGCTGCCCTGAGTGGGTGCGCCGGTTTCCAGCGCAACGCGAAAAGCCCGCCTGCGAGCGCTCCGACGCCGGTGACGGCGCTGATTGCAGCCCATGCTCCGGGTCCGCCGAGAGCCTTTTGGCAGACCTCGGGGCCGAGCACCCTCAGAACGCTAAAGCCGAACGCAAACATGAGCGTGAAGTAGCCGACGCTGATCAGCAGCCATCGTCTCGAGCTGAAGGCTTTCCAGCCGTCGCGCAGCTCGGTCACCAGGCCCGTGGTTCGCTCGCGCGCGACGTGCCGCGCGAGGTCGACGCGCAGCGCGGCGAGGAACGCTGCGCTCACGATGAACGTCACGGCGTCGGCCGCGAGCCCCCATCCTGCTCCCACGCCGACGACGATGACCCCGGCGACCGCCGGTCCGAGGATCGCCGTTGCGTTTTCGCTGAGACCGAGGATCGCGTTGGCGTGCTGCAGCTCGTCCGCGGCGACGACCTGCGGCACGAGTCCGTTGGCCGCCGGTGTGAAGAACCCATCGGCCATGCCATACACGGCTTGCAGGACCGCGAGCTGCCACACGCGCGCAGTTCCGCCGAGGATTAACGCCGCGCTCGCTCCCTGCACGGCGAAACGAACGAGGTCGGACGCGAGCATCACCCGCTGGCGCGGCAGCCGATCTGCCCAGACCCCGCCGATCAAGACGAACAGCACGAGCGGCACGGTCTGCGCCGCGAGCACTATCCCCAGGTCGCTGACTGATCCAGTCAGGTGCAGGACGGCGAACGTCAGCGCAACCGGGACCACGCGGTCCCCGAATGAGGAGATCGCCCGCCCCGTGAACAGCAGCCGGAACGATCGCTCGCGAAGCGGCCCCGTGCGCACCGTCCAAGCCTACGCGCCGTCCGCGTGCGCATCCGATCATCCTTGCGGCACGGTTGCGCGCGCGTGAACCCGACCTCGCGGTGGGGTAGCGGTCTCTCCCTCGAGCCGTGCGGCTGCTCGCGCTTCTGTTCGCGATCCGCGTCCGTGCAGTAGTCGGCCCCGTGCCTGCTCTGGATGATTTGCGAGCGTCCGCCCGGTCTCACCTCGCGCGCCGGGGTCAGGAGCGCCGGCGTTCAGCGCGGCGGCTCTGGCGCGGGCGCGCCCGAGTGAGGCGGACGGATCGGGGCTCTACGAGACGAGCGTCAAGGCCTCAGTGAGGTAGCCGAGACTTAGCCCCTCGTCCTCCCAGGCTTGTAACCGCGCGTGGCCTTCAACAGCCGCGAGTCGGACAAGCGAGCGTCGACCTGGTGCTGTGTTCACGCTTGAAGCCGACGACCAGCTCGTCCTCACTCAAGCGTATGAGACGCTCGCTTTGCCATATCGAAACAGGCGTCTCGTGGCTGCGACCCCAGCGCGTGGCGCTCGTCGGGCCAGCGGCCGGCGGCTTCGGCTGGGACGCGGGCTGCGCTCATGCGCGCTTCAGGAACCTCAAATAGAACGCCCCGAACACCAGGACAATCCCGACGTTTGCTATCAGGCGCTCCCAGAACCGATGCCTGAGGAACAAGACGTCCACGCCGACCACGACGGCTACCAGCGCGAGCACGTAAAGCACCACGCCCGCCTGCCTTTCCATCCTTCCACCCTACTGCTCGGCGCGTCCTGGCCATGGATGACCCAGCCGGTCGGCAGCATGTCGGGCGCTTCCCCCACAAAGTCATCGGCGAAATAGCTCCCGACCGCGGCAATCGCCGCTCCTGAAAGCTTCACAGGCCGCGCGTGCGATGCCCGCCTCGGCCGGGCTGTCCGTGAGCGTCTTCAGCCTCTTCACCCGCCAGATTCGGGGCTGAGGCTCAGCGTGAGTAGGGATCGATGTAGACGTCGTCGACCGCCCACGCTCCGCCGTACGGTTCGGGTTTGAAGACGAGCCTCACGCTGACCGTGCCGCCGCCCTCCACCGGCAGCGAGGAGCCGAGTTGCATGATCGGGCTCAGCTCCCAGGAGGTCCCGGTCTGAAGGGAGCCGGCCGTCGTTTCATGAGTCGTGCCGGACGAGTCTGTCCAGCGCAGGATCACATTGAGCACCGCCCAGCTGCCGCTGGTCTGTCGCAAGAAGAAACGGAACGACGGATATTCGGCGCTCACACAGAACGCCGGCGACACGGCCTCGCCGCTCGGCTGAATTTCGAGCGCATGGGTGCCACCGTCGACTTGGTCGCCCTTGCCGCTCACGACGGCGGCCTTGCTCAGCGACCAGCCGCTCGCGCCCGATTCGAAGGAGCCTGCTTGCACGAGGCTGTAGGCCGCGTCGTCGCCGTATTGCACGAACGGGTGTGTCGTCGCGTTAGACGCGCAGGATGCTGCACCGGCTGCAGCCGGCAATGTGAGAACGACGAGCACCGAGGCGAGCAGGCTCACGACGGCCGCGCAAGCCTTCTTCGGGCGGATCATATAAGGCACCTCAGGAACCTCCGTGTCTGACCGCGAGGAGACGCGACCGGTCGATGAAGATCGGCAGCCGGGCGGTCTACGAGAGATCCCTGGTTTTGCGTCCCTGCCTCGCGACAGGTTTGCCCTGAGCGACTCTGATTGTTCTCGAGCGCTTCGACCGACGCTGACGTGCTCCTTAGCAGCGCTCTGTGCCACTGGACGAAACGACGAGGAGTTGTCGTCCATGAGGGAGGGCGATCAGGCTCTTCGCTCTCGCGGGAGGGTGGAGTTCGCGACGGCGAGCATCGGCCAAACGTCCGGTTTTGAGTATCGAGTGCGCGATTTTCCGGATCCCAGCCCGAAAAGAACGTCATCCACTGCTCCAATCGGGCAGGTCCGTCCGAGACACGCACATGAACAACTCGAGTGCACCCACCGGCACGGTCGGCTGCCCATCACCAGTCAATTCAGGGCGGTCGTTCTCGAGCGTAGTGACCGCGCCGTTGAGGGCGCTGAAGTCGCTCTCCGGTGGTCGTTGGGGCGTCTGGGGCGCCGCTGCAGCGGCGCTTGTGCTCGCTGGGACGCTCGGGGCGGCGATCGGCGCCCGTGCCGTGGCGCGCTCGGATGCGGACAAGGCGCGTCAGGCGTTCCATCTGAGCTCCGCCGAGGTCGCTTCGACGCTCAAGCTGGCGATCGAGCATGAGCAGGATCTGGTCGCAGACACCAGCGCATTCGTAGCCCGCAACCCCAAGGTGTCGCCCGCCAACTTCGACAGGTGGGTGGAAGCGGCACAGGCGATGCGCCGCTACCCAGAGCTGCAGGACGTCGGTCTCGTCACGCTCGTGCCGGCCTCGCATCTGAAGGCCTTTGAAGCAGACATAGCCGCCAACCCGATCCGACCGCTCGGGCCGAACTCGGTGGGGCCAAAGGAACGCTTCGAAATCCTGCCCGCTGGGCCGCGACCGTACTACTGCTTCGCTGTAGCGGGCCTGGAACGGACGCTCGCGACGTACCTGCCCGACGGCGTCGACTTCTGCGCGCTCGCCCCGACTCTGATGGCGACCCGCGACTCTGGGCAGGCCGTTTATGCGCCCGTCCTCGACGGGAACAAGAACGAGCTGGGAGTCGAGACCCCGGTGTACCGGGGCGGCGAACTGCCCTCGACCGTGACGGCTCGGCGAGGAGCCTTCGTGGGTTGGCTCGGAGAGCTGCTCGAGCCCCAGGTCGTGTTGGTCCGAGCGCTGGAAGGCCACCCGGGGCTCGCCGTGAGCTTCCGTTACAACGAAGCGGGATCGAAGATCGCGTTCACGAGCGGACCGGTACCCCGCGCTGCGCAGAACACGACGATCGATCTGCACAACGGTTGGACGGTGCAAACCTTCACGGCGGCACCCTCCGCCGCGGTCTTCGCACACTGGAACGCCATCGCGCTGCTCGGCGGCGGACTCCTGCTGAGCTTCGTGCTCGGTCTGCTCGTCCTCGTGCTTGCAACCGGGCGCAGACGTGCGCTGTCGATCGTGCGCGAGAAGACCCACGAACTATCCGAGAAGAACAGGGAGCTGGCCCACCAGGCCCTCCATGACCCACTGACCGGGCTTCCCAACCGCGCGCTCGTGCTGGACCGCGCCGAGCAGCTGCTGGCGCGGACCGCGCGCCAGCCGGGCATCGTCGCCGGCGCTCTCTTCATCGACCTCGACGGTTTCAAGCACGTCAACGACAATTTTGGGCACGCGGCCGGAGACGTGGTCCTGAAGACCGTCGGGGAAAGGCTCCTGCAGACGGTGCGCGAGGAGGACACCGTCGGCCGCATCGGTGGAGACGAGTTCGTCGTGTTGGGTGAGATGGGACTCGGAGAAGCGACGCTCGATCTGCTTGCCGACCGTCTGACCGAAGTCCTGCGCGAGCCCGTCGAGCTCGAGGACGGCCGCAAGATCTCCTCGCAGACGGTCAGCATCGGCGTCGCTCGTGGACCGCACGCGAATCCGGACGCGCTGTTGCGTGACGCGGACCTTGCCCTATACGCCGCGAAGGCCGCGGGCAAGGACCGCTACGTGCTCTTCGACCCCACCATGGGTGCGCTCACGCAGGGCCGGCCAGAGCTCGAAGCCGACCTGCGCGCCGCAGTCGAAAACGCCGACGAGCAGTTCTGCCTGCTCTACCAGCCGATCTATGACCTGGCGGGCGACCGACTCGTCGGTGTCGAGGCTCTCATCCGCTGGCGCCATCCAAAGCGGGGCGTCGTGGCTCCCGACAGCTTCATCCCGCTCGCCGAGAACACAGGACTCATCGTGCCGATCGGGCGCTGGGTCCTCAACGAGGCGTGTCGCCAATCGGCGGTGTGGGCCGAAGAAGGTCTGCGGATCGGCGTCTCCGTGAACGTGTCGGCCTACCAACTCGGCCGCAGGGACTTCGTCGAGGATGTCCGCCACGCGCTCGCCGAGTCGGCGATAGAACCGTCGCTGCTGACGCTTGAGATCACCGAGACCATGCTGGTGCGCGACCTGCGTGCAACGCGTGAGTACCTCGACGAGGTCAAGGGGCTGGGCGTGCGCATCGCGATCGACGACTTCGGTACCGGCTATGCGTCGCTCTCACACCTGCAACGCCTCCCGATTGACATTCTGAAGATCGACAGGAGCTTTGTCGCGGCGCTCAAGGCTGGGGATTGGAGCCGGGAGCTCGTCCGTGCCAGCGAGGTACTCCACGCGATACTCGGAGTCAGCCAAGCTCTCTCACTCTCAGTAGTCGCCGAGGGCATCGAGCACGAGAACCAGCTCCGCACCCTCGAAGGAATGGGCTGCGAGATGGGTCAAGGCTTTCTCCTCGGCAGGCCCACCGTCCCCGAGGCGATCAAGCAAGCGGCCGCGCGTCCCAGCCCCCTACCGCGCGGCGCGGATGGGCCTGAACCACCGATCGGCGCGACGAACGCCGCTCTTGGGCGCGAGGCCACGGACTCACTGCTGACGGGCTGAGCCGACCCGGCCTGCGACCAGGCTCGCTTCGCCACCGAGCGGTCACCCAACAATCGTCAGACTCCGCACGGTGGAGCATCGCGAGTCCCGGACAAACTCGCCAGACGCTCAGACACCGCACCGCCGGCGCGCTCGCTCCGGGCCGGCCGAAGCGAGCGCCCTCAGTCGCTGTCAGGAGCCGTCGTTCGTGAACGCCTGGTAAGCGCGGCACGGCTCGTTGCGCAGGCTCGGGCAAGCGGGCAGTTCGGTTGGCACGCTCACGCCCGGCACGATCGGGAGGATCAGGCTTGACTGCTGCTTGGGCGAGAACTCGATTTCGACGTTCGAAGTTCCCCCAGCCGGTTCTGTCTGGCTGAACGACCACACGGGCTGTGTGCCGTTGGGTGCCGCAATCGTGACCCGGATGCGCGAGCCCGCGCGGTACGCGTGCCCCTGGAAGTACAGCGGGATGACGAGGGAGACGAATTTCCCGGCGGGCATCGGCTTCACGTTCTTGGTGAGGAACGTGGGGATCGGCTGCAGCAGCGTGGGTTCCTGCTTGAACATGTTGTTTGCGTTCGTGGCCAGCTTGCGCTCGCTCGCCCGCAGATAGCCGTTCTGGACGAACGTCTCGTTGCCGTCAGAACGCACTTCGCTGACCGTGGCCAGAAGGTCGACGTTCGGAGTGGATGACCTGACCCACAGGTGGACGGCGCCGGCGCCGATGGCGACGGCGTTGGCCGAGAGCGGCGCCGACACATACGACACAGCGGTACCGGCAGGGTTCTGTTCCCATTTCCATTCCCACTTGGACGCGTCGCTCCAAAGCCCGCCGCTGCCCGTGTTGCCCGAGTAATCGGTGAGCGGCAGGGCACTCGCGTTCGAGGTGTACGAGTCGACTCCCTTCTGAGTCGCGGACTGTTCGTTGAGCGTGCCGTGGGGTCCGAGATACCAGGTGTGAGCGACTGTGTCGGGAATCGGAAATTCAGGGAACGTCGCTTCGAAGCCCGGGTACGGATTGCCGGGTGTCTTCTGATCGGTCGGCGATTCGCCGGCGCCGTTGTCGAACAGGACCCGGATCTCCGGGAGCTTTTCGAATTCGGCGAGCGCCATTTCGTAGGTCGGCTGCTCCTGGACCGATTCGACGGGCAGCGTGACTATGTCTTCTTTGGGGAGTCCCATCGCTTCCTGGAAGACGACCGGGGCTGCGGCGTCTACGACCGCCAAGTTTTCGATCGGCGCTTTATGCGCGACGTAGAGCGACAAGAAGTCATACCAGCGGTCGTAGGTATCTGGATCCAGCGAGTCGATATGCGCGCCGTTGGTGAACGTGAACCACTTCTTGCTCGTGCCCGTGAAGTGCTGGGCGAGGTCGGCACAATGGCCGCCGGTCTGCTCGTCCTCCCACTGACAGGCCATGAACACCGGCACGTTGATTTTGTTGACGAACGTGATCGGGTCCAGGGGGTCCGCGACCGACGGACTGTAGGTCGCGTTTTCTTTGATCTTTTTCAACAGGTTTGTGGCCTCCCCGTGGAGGACCTGGTTGGCCGCGCAGGTCTGATCGCCTTCTTCGATCCGCGTAGTTGCCCATGCCTGACCGTGGCCAGGGCTGGCGGGTTCGGCGTTCTGCTGGCGTTCTTCGGCCCACTTCACCGCGAATCCGGTGTTGAGGATGCCGCCGGGGTAGAGCGTCGTCGCGGTCGCGTCGATCGTCGACAGCGGCGCGATCGCCTCGAGGGCGTGAGGCTGGGTTTGCGCAGCGAAGAGCTGGCTGATCGCGCCGTAGGAGATGCCGATCATGCCGACTTTGTGGCCGAGAACCCACGGCTGTTTGGCGATGGTTTCGATCACGTCGTAGGCGTCGAGGTTCTGCAGCGGTTCGAAGAAGTCGTATGCGCCGCCCGAGCAGCCAGTCCCGCGCATGTTGACATCGACGACGGCGAAGCCCATCAGGTTGGCGAGCACGGCGATGCCATTTTCCGGGCCTTTGGGGTTCGCGTAGCCGTACCCCGAGTATTCGATCAGCGTCGGATAGGGCGGCGTGTAGCTCGGCGTCGGCACGCCTTCGATCGGGAGAGTCGGAAAATGGAATTCGGACGGCACGCCGGGCTCGCCCGCCGGGCTGGATGGGGGGTGGACGTCGATCGACAGCTGGATGCCGTCACGCGTCGTCAGATATGTGTATCCATTGTCCGGGATTTCCTGGTTGTAGACGCTGGGGTCCCAGGGTTCCGAGGCGTCGGTATGGACGGTGATCGGGCTCGACTCTTCACCTGTGGAGTTCAGGAGCACCCTGTAGCCGCTTCCCGGCTTGACCTTCCGGAACAGCAGCCCCCCGAGCGAGTCCGCTCGCTGCGTGGACACGGGTTCGTTCGCTGGATTCACGGTGGAAACCGTTGCGCCCCGAGAGTTCAGCAGCGACATCTGAGCATTCGGCGCCGCACCCGTGACGTAGACCTGTTCCACACTTCCGTTCGCACTGAAGGCGGATGCGGACGCGGCCGAGACCAGCAAGACCGCGAGGGTCGCAAGCGTCGCCAGGAAACCGACCCGCACACGACGCCTGTGTGCAGACGCCGCCGCCGAGTGGGGACCATCCGTGCGGCTCGCGAGTGGAAAATCGCCGCCCGCCTGCCCGACGGGCAGTGAGGCTCCATCCAGCATGTCTCTCGCGCACGTGCGACGCGCTCGGTCCCCTGACTTCAAGGCTGCTCCCCTTCTTCGCGGTTCGGTGCTAGGTTCGAGACTCGAACCAGCACGAGTGGGCGGATAAATACCCGGGTGCTCGCGCTCTAAACGTTTCTCGTGCAGGACGTTCCACTGCGCGAAGGATTAAGGTCTGCCCCGCTTTGCCGCGCGCAGTTCGATTCGATCACTACGGACCCGTCGAGGTCCTCCACGTCCTCGACGTCGAGGATCCCGTGCCGGGCCCGGGTGAGGTGCTGGTGCGCGTCACGGCCGCCGGGATCAATCCGGGTGAGAGCAAGATCCGCGAAGGGCTGCTTGATTCGCGCTGGCCGGCGACGTTCCCCTCGGGCCAGGGCAGCGACCTCGCTGGGGTCGTGAAGGCTGTCGGCGAGGGGGTCGCGGGCGTCCAGCCGGGGGAGGAGGTGATCGGCTTCACCGACAAGCGGGCGAGCCAGGCCGAGCTGGTCGTGGTCGAGGCGCACGATCTCACGCGCCGCCCGCCGAAGGTGCCATGGGAGGTTGCGGGCGCGCTTTTCGTGGCGGGGACCACGGCGTGGGCGATGGTGCGAGCGGTCGCACTTCGGGCCGAGGACACCGTCGTGGTCTCCGGCGCCGCGGGGGGCGTCGGCTCGATCGCGGTCCAGCTCGCGCGCCGCAGCGGGGCGCGCGTGATCGGGCTCGCCGGCGAGGACAACCATGCGTGGCTGCGCGGCCACGGCGTGATCCCCGTCAGCTACGGCGAGGGCGCCGAGCAGCGGATTCGCGACGCGGCGAGTGCCGGCGTGGACGCGTTCCTCGACACCTTTGGCAGCGGGTACGTCGAGCTCGCCTTGCGCCTCGGCGTCGCGCCCGAGCGAATCGACACGATCGCCGACTTCGAGGCGATGGCGAAGTTCGGGGTCAAGGGCGACGGCAACGCGGCCGGCGCACGCGCCGAGGTGCTCGCCGAGCTGGCAGGGCTGATCGAGGAAGGCGAGCTCGAGGTTCCGATCGCCGCCGTCTATCCGCTCGATGACGTCCGCGCGGCGTACACGGAGCTGGAGCGCGGCCACACGCACGGGAAGATCGTGCTCGCGCTCTGAGGCGGGGAGCGGGGTTCTCAAGCGCGCTACGGCTCGGGACCCCGAACGCGACGGCGGTGTGCCCGATCCAGGAGCCGTTCCCGGAGATTCTGCGCCCACCTCGACCGGCGGGCGCGATCCGGGCTAGCATGTTGGGCGCGAGGGGTTCCGCGGGTACGCGGAAAACGACTGGCCCCCTCGCACTTCTTCTCAGCGAGCGGCGCGCGCATCGGGCCACGCGAACCGCAGCTTCAGGGGCGAGCCGTTGATGCGGCTCTCGATACCTCCTGGCGGCGACACAGCGGCGCGCTCGACGCGCTCGCCGCCGCGCGCGCTGTAGAAGGCCTGCGCCTCTATGTTCTGCTCGAGGACCCACAGGTAGAGGGCATCGTGCGCCCCGTGCGCGAGCACCTCCGCGGCGGTCAGGGCGAGCAGCCGAGAGCCGATTCCCGAGCGCTGGCGGCTCGCCACGACGTGCAGGTTGTCCAGGAGGGTTCCCCAGCGCGGGTCCGCGTCGAGGTAGGCGTTGGCGAACCCGACGACGCCGTCCGCCGCGGCGACGATCGTGAATCTCGAGGCGTCGGGCTCGCCCAGCAGCCCTCGCCAAAAGGCGATGCGCTCGACGAGCACGTCGCCATCGAGGAACGAGTCCGAGTAGGCCCCTCGATAGTGCCGGCGCCAGCTGTCGGCGTGGAGGCGCGCGATCGCCCGCGCGTCGTCGGGCCCGGCGGGCCGAAAGCGCACCACATCGAGCTCGGGCGCGCTCGCCCCACTCACCGCCGCGATCCTCGGCGAGCAGCCAGGCTCACGAGGGTCCGGTTGCCGGCGAGCCGGTCCGACATCGCCTCGGGCTAGTCGCGCCGCGCGCCCTGGCGCGCGAGTCGGCGCCGGCGTCCGGTCAGCTGCCACGGGCCGGGCGTGAAGTCGAGCACGACATTCACCAGCCAGATCAGCAGCGTCGCCGCGACAAGCGTCCCAAATCCGTGGATCTGAAAGCCCGCCACGATCGAGCGGGTCACCACGAGCATGAGCAGCGACACGAAGAACCAGGCGGCCCCGAGCGTGAGGAGCGCGAGTGGGAGCGTCACGAGTCTGAGCACTGGCTTGAGGATCGTGTTGAGCACGCCGAAGACCGCCGCTGCGAGCAGCAACGCGCCCGCGTCGGAAACGTGTATGCCGCTCAGGAGGAGCGCCACCAGGGCGAGGACGAGCGCGTTCGTCAGCCACGAGGCGAGCAGCCGCACGGCAAGTCCGGGCGATCGCCTGTGCCGTCCGGCGCCCGCGCTCATCGCCATCGCTCGCATGCATTCAGAGTAACCCGATCGCGACGCGCTGATTAGAATCGGCCGGCCATGGCGGCGCCATCGAAGATCGTGTTGATCACGGGTTGCTCGACCGGGATCGGTCGCGCGACGGCCGAGCGGCTGGCGCGTGCCGGTCACACGGTGTACGCGACCGCGCGCCGTCTGGAGTCGATCTCCGACCTGGCCGATGCGGGGTGCCGCACGCTCGCGCTCGACGTGCGCGAGGAGGGCTCGATGCGCGCGGCCGTCGAGCACGTCACGAGCGAGCACGGCGCTGTCGGCGTGCTCGTGAACAACGCGGGCTACTCGCAATCGGGGGCGATCGAGACGGTTCCGATGGACGCGCTTCGCCGCCAGTTCGAGACGAACGTGTTCGGCCTCGTGCGCATGTGCCAGCTCGTGCTGCCCGGAATGCGCAAGCAACACTGGGGCCGGATCATCAACATCAGCTCGATGGGCGCGAACTTCACCTTGCCCGGCGGCGGCGTATACCACGCGACGAAGTACGCCGTCGAGGCGATCAGCGACGCGCTTCGCTTCGAGGTGAAGGGCTTCGGCGTCGAGGTGACGGTGATCCAGCCCGGACTCATCCGCACGCAGTTCGGGGCGACCGCGGCAAATGCGGTGCAGAACGGCGACGGCCCGTACGCAGCGTTCAACGCGAGCGTCGCCAAGGCCACCGTGGAGGCCTACGAGAGGGGTCCGCTGGCACGGCTCGGGGGCGATGCCGAGGACGTCGCGCGCGCCATCGAGAAGGCGATCACCCGTCGCTCCGCGCGCATCCGCGTGCGTGTGACCCCGTCGGCGCATCTGCTGATCACGCAGCGCCGGGTCATGAGCGCCGGCCTCTGGGACCGCTTCCTGGCCACGCAGTTTCCGAGACCAGGCACGGAGGGCTGAGCGGACCCTGCCGCCGCCGCGCGAACGCCGATCAAGAGCGACACGGGCAGCTGGCCCGAGAAGACCACCCCGCCGGGCGGGGCGCCAGGAAGCTCGCGCTCGGCAGGGGCGGCGAGCCCCGCTGGTTGCCATCGACGAGCGCCTCCTTCACGTGACCGGCTCGCAGCCAGTCTAAGCGGCCCAAGCGGGACGGGAGACCCGCGCTGCTGGAGCGCGGCGGACGAGCAGGAGGCGTCCCCGCCTGCGCGTAACGTGCGCAGTTCGCCGTGCAGGGGCCACGCCAGGAATCCGAGATCGACCAGATCCTGCTCGGCGAGAACCTTGAGCTGCTGCCCCGGTTCGCCGAGGAGAGCTTTCAGCTGATCTATCTCGACCCGCCGTTCAACACCGGCCGGCGCCAGACGCGCAGTGTGCTGCGCGCCGCTCGCGACGAGCAGGCGAGTAGGCGCGGGTTCGGTGGCCGCGCCTACCGCACGGAGCTACTCGAGCGCTCGAGCTACCGCGACAGTTTCGACGACTACCTGGGCTTCTTGGAGCCACGCATGAAGGAGGCGAGGAGGCTGCTCGCGAAGAGCGGGACGCTCTACTTTCACATCGACTACCGCGAGGCGCACTACTGCAAGCTGCTGCTCGATGAGCTGTTCGGGCGTGAGTGCTTTCTCAACGAGATCATCTGGGCCTATGACTACGGTGCTCGTAGTCGAAGGAAATGGCCTGCAAAGCACGACAATATCCTGGTGTATGTCAAGGACCCTGACAGCTACTACTTCGATTCATGCGAGGTCGACAGGGAGCCATACATGGCTCCTGGCCTCGTCTCGGCCGAGAAGGCGGCGCGCGGCAAGCTGCCGACCGACGTGTGGTGGCATACGATCGTGCCGACCAGCGGCAGGGAGAAGACGGGCTACCCCACGCAGAAGCCCGAGGGGATCGTCGCGCGCATGGTTCTCGCCTCCACGCGGCCGCGCGACTGGTGTCTTGACTTCTTCGCCGGCAGCGGGACGCTCGGCGCCGTCGCGCAACGGCTCGGACGCCGCTACGTGCTCATCGACAGCAATCCGCACGCGGTCGAGATCATGCGCACGCGGCTCGGCGTCGGAGGGGGCGCCGGCCCGACGCACACGCCGCCCGCACGCGGTGTGCACGCGAGCTGAGGCCCCAGCGTGAGCCTCGACGTGCGAGCCTTACGGCGATGTTCCACGTGGAGATCCGCCAGTTCCCCCACAATGCCTGGCGCTTCAACCTGAACGAGCAGGAGGTCCAGGCGATCGTCCTGCCTTGGGCCCACGAACGGATCATCGAGTTCGGAGAACGGAAGTGGAGCCCCGAGAGGGCGAGGCTCACGGTCCTCGAGGGACCCAAGCTCGAGCTCCAGCAGCTGTCGATGGGCCGCGGCTGGCGCACGGCCCAGCGGGAGGGCAGGGACGTGACGACGCGCATGATCCAATGGGCGCGAGAGACGGGCGTGGCCGCCGAGCGCCGGCCGTCTGCCCCGGCGAGCCCGGCGGCGGCGAGCACGTCTGGTGAGGAGCGCTCAGAGGCCGCCGTACTGCTCGCCCCGCTCCTGGGCGACGACGCGGTCGCGCTGCTCGATGCATGGCGTGCTGCCGCCGGCGCGGCAGCGACTACGCTGAAGCCGAGCGAGAGCCTCGCGATAGCCGAAGAGGTGATCGCACGACGTCAAGGCGCCTGAGCGCTGCGCTCCTGCTGATCGCGGGAAGCCGTCGAGGGGCACCTTGGCGGCGATCTGCCCGCCGCTAGACTTCGCCTGCGACAGATCCGCGGTGGGCGTAGCTCAGCTGGTAGAGCTCCTGGTTGTGGTCCAGGCGGTCGGGGGTTCGAGTCCCCTCGCTCACCCTCTGTGAAGTGTCGGGACATCGGAGACAGATGTCTCGGGACATCGTAGACATCGGCCAGCTCGCGTGCACCCGGCTTCTTGCGACTTGCGGGACTCGCGGCTGGCCGGCTCTACCACCTCGGGATGTCAGGCACTCATCGGGCCGTGCATTACTCAGGCCTCGCGCGCCATCCACGGCGCCGTTCAGCGGAGGTCAGCCTCACCGCGAGCGCGCGGCGTTGCCTGTCAGTCATCGACCCGATGGTCTTCGTCTCGGACATCGGGATCTCGGCGAGAAGCTTGCGGCATCGCGTGCGACCCCAGCGACGCTGGCTCATCAGCAGGTCGGCCACCGCCATGCTGTGCGCCTCCCAGGGGCAGTAGACGATCACCTCGGCGACGTCGATCTTGCCGAAGGCCACCCGGCGCTTCAGCTCTGCGCGGGCCAGACGGACCTCGTTGGCGCGCTCCAGGGCACGCATGTGCTGTGGACGCACAGGGGTTGTCGTTATCGCGTTCATGTTGCCTTCCCTCCCAATTGGCGTGGCGAGGCTCCCGCGGCGCGCAACGTCGTCGCTTGACCTCGGCGAGTGTGCAATCGCCATGGCTCTAGGTTCAACCTGCGAAGAAGTCGCGGCTGGCTCGGGCATGACCCACCCAAAGGTGTCTCTGGGCGATTCTGAGCGAGCACGCAGCGCGCGCTTCTTAGGACCCGTTCCTCGCAAAGTCGCGCGAGACGCTTGACAGGTATGCGAGCAATCCGCGCGTCTCTCGCTGTTGCGTACGCCTATCGCGCATCGACCAAGCGAACAGCCATAGAGCCGCCTTTTCCTCCTCGCTGAGCTGTGCTTCGTCGATCAGGGCCTCGACGGCTCCGAATGACTCGCCGGCGCTCATCATGCGCTCGACCTCTTCGCGGCCACCGGCAATCGGCTCCAGTTTGATGTGGGACATCTCCTCGCTCCTTCCGGCGGCGCCAGCGTCGCTTAGACCGAGCGTCAGCCTTTCTCGCGTCTTTTCAGGGGGAAGCACTGTTACGCGCTCGGCATTAGCCTCGCGTTAGCCTCTGGGCTATTTGCGCCGACTTCCCGTTTCCCCGGGCGGCTGCGACCGGACGTCCCCAGCGAAAACCGGTATCCAAGGCCTCGCTCAGTACGGACGTGCGGCCCGCGTCGGGCCGAAGGCGCGATCTTCTTACGGAGATTTGAGACGTGAAACCGAAGTGCACGGGTGTCGATCTCGCAGCCCGGCCCCCAGACTTCGAGTAGCAGGGCGCGGTGAGTCATCAGCTTGCCGAGGTTTTGCACAAAAACCCGCAACAGGTCGTACTCAATCGGCGTCAGGCGCACCTCGCGGCCCTCGGCGCGGACGATGCGCCCAGCCAAATCGACCTCGAGCCCCTCGATCGCCACCATCGGATCATCGGGAGTCCGCTCCGTGTTGCGCCGGAGAACGGCATCCAGCCGTGCGACCAGCTCGGCTGGTGCGAACGGCTTGGTCAGATAGTCGTCGGCGCCCCTCCGCAGCGCCCGTACCTTCACCTGCTCATCATCGAGCGCGGAGAGCATCAGTATCGGCATCCGGCTCCACTCGCGGAGACGGCGGCAGACTTCAGTGCCGTCTACGTCCGGTAGTAACACATCGAGGATCGCTGCCTCTGGTGGGCGGGCGGCGGCTCGGTCGAGCGCCTCGCGGCCGCTCGCGGCAGGCATCACCTCAAAGCCGGCCTCAGAGAGCACCAGCGTGAGAACGTGAAGGGTCTGCAGGTCATCGTCACATATCAGCAGCCGCGACCCGCTCATTGTGTAAGCACCGATCCTTCGGTCACGCGCTTCGGCTCGGACGGCGGCTCCAGCACAGCCTCCAACGCCCGAGTTAGATCGGCGGTCTGGAATGGCTTGCTGATGTATCCCACAGCGCCAAGCTCGGTACTCTGCTCAACCGCGAACGGGTCGCAATAGGCGGAGAGCACGATCACGGGCAGATGGGAGATTCCTTTGGCGCGAAGCTCTTTCAACACCCCCCAGCCATCCAGCCAGGGCATCCGCAGGTCCAGGAAGACGGCTTCCAAGTCCGTTTCCTGGGCCTCAACGAGCGCAAGAGCCTCCGCGCTGCTCGCTGCTTCGATCACCACATATCCGGCCGCCTCCAGCATCAGACGAGCCGCGAGCAGGATGTCAGGCTCGTCGTCGACCACCAAGATCGTACGAGTCATCCCGCGCTCTTCTCCGAGCTCGCCGACAGTGGCAACGTGAGTAGGAACGTCGAGCCCCGACCGAGCTCGCTCTCGACCGAGACGCTGCCTCCGAGCAGCTCAACATATCGACGCACGACGGCGAGTCCCACGCCTGTGCCCCGGCCCCCCGACCGCTGCGAGCTCCGATAGAAGCGTTCGAATATTTGGGACTGCTCGGTTGCGGGGATTCCGGTGCCCTCATCCTGAACCGAAATCGTTGCTACTCCGTTCTCTGCTTTGGCAGTCACCCGCACGGTTGAATCTTCCGGGGAGTACTTGGCCGCGTTCGTCAGCAGGTTCATGAGGATCCGATCGAACCCATGCTCGTCGGCTTGGACCTTCGGTCCATCTGGAACGTCGACTGAGCTGCGGCGCGGCCCGAGGACGCCGCGCGCCAGGTCGATGCAGCGCAAAATGGCCTCCCGAAGGGGAAGCGGCCGGATTTCGAGCCGAACCTTCCCGGCTTCCAAGCGGGAGTAGTCCAGAAGCTGCTCGATCATCGCGCGCATGTCTGAGGCATTTGCGAAGATCCGCTCTAGCAACTCATACCGATCTTCAGAGTCGGTCGCTCCCGATCCACGCAGAACCTCAGTCAAGCCGAGTATCACGGTTAGGGGTGTGCGGAGCTCGTGTGAGACTGTCGAAAGGAACTCGTCCTTTAGTCGGTCGAGGTCTCGCAGGCGCTCGGTTTCTCTCTCGATCGTCAGTGCTCGCTGCAGCGTTTCCTCGGTCTTCTTGCGCTCCGTCAGATCCCGAATCGCCGCGGAGACGATCGTCTCGCTTTCAATGGTCAGTGGGCTGAGGACGATTTCGACGGGGAACTCGCTGCCATCGTTGCGCACGGCGTAGAGCTCGAGGCCGGCGCCCATCGGGCGCGCGATCGAATTGACGAAGTACTGGTCTCGGTCGGACCGGTGGCGACGACGCAGGCGCTCCGGAACGAGCATCTCCACGGGCTTGGCGAGCAGGTCTTCGCGCACGTATCCGAACAGCTCTTCGGTCTGGCGATTGACGAGCGCTATGCGCCCGACAGAGTCGACGATCACCATCGCGTCCGGTGCCGCCTCCAAGAGACCACGAAACATCCCCTCGGCCCTGCTGATGATCGCGTCCTCCGAGGATCCGATGATGGCCGCCAAACCGCGTCCCCTCGGCTTCTCGGCCCCATTACCTCGAAGCTCGCGAATCATCTCCCGAAGCGCGCCGAGATCGTCCTTGCTGGCGGTGTGCGCTCCGAGGGCGAACGCTTCACGTTCAATCTCCGCATTCAGGTAGGCCGAGCAGATGATGATGGGCCGCTCGAATCCTGATCCCCGGATCTGCCGCGTGACCTCCAGCCCGTCGAGGCCCGGCATCCGGTAGTCGACAACGAGGCCGGCGAAGTCGTGGCTGCGGGTTACCCGTGCCACCGCGTCTTCACCCGACGCCGCCTCAGCCGTGTCCCAGCCTTCGAGTGCGAGGATTGCCTGTATCGCCAGCCGCACCTCGTCCTGGTCGTCGACGATCAGGATCGTGTTGCGCATGCGCGCGCTTTCAGTACGCGTCGGTCGATGGCTACTGAGCATCGGTGTCGTGCGCCTCACTGGCCCCCGTCACCGACCTGCGGTAGGCATTCAATGCGTCGCCGAGCTCCTGCTCGTACGCGTCATCGGCGGTCTCGATCGCCCGGAGCAGAACGACTGCCTTGGACGTCCAATCCTTGGTCTCGCCTTCGTTCAACGCCATCGCCTGCTGGAGAGACGCCGCCGTTTGGGCGTCTTGCAACGCTTGCTGAAAGCGCTCATCTCCCCGTATGGGACCAGGCATGGCGGCCTCGAAGGCAGCTGCCGCCGGCGTAACCGCGCGCGCTCGCCGGTGGACGGCAACCCATGCACGCAGCGCCAGTTTGATGGAGTTCCGACTCAGATCGCTATTAGTCATACCCTGACCCGAACATGCGTGCTCCGCTTTCTGAGGCAACCCCAATCGCAGCCGGGAATCGCGCCATCGTAATATCGCTGGATGCCAACGGTCCTGCTCGACGAGGAGCAGGCATCCTTTACGCTGCGACTCAGGCGAGTAAACGTCAATCCCCCGATCGGCGGACACGTGCACGCAGTCCGTGCACATAGCGACGAATGCCGGAGCTCCAGCGGTGCTCCAGGCCCGGCGCCGAGCACGTACGCGAAGCGGCAAAGAGGCGGGCGGCTTGCCTCTTGCACGGTTGAGAGCGATCACATGAGCGCAATGCCTGCCGTCGGGCGACCAGCCTCGGGCTGTCCGCACATAGCGCAAGCGCGGACCCCCTGTGCAGCGCGCGTCAACCGATCAGCCCTCGCCGCATGGCCTCAGCGACTGCTGCGGCCCGGTCGTGCACTCCCAGCTTGCCGTAGACGTGTTCGAAGTGCGTCTTGATCGTGGAGCGGCTCACCTGGAGCTGCTCGGCGATCTCCTCCCCGCTGTGACCGGCGCTTGCGACCTGTAGTACTTCTTGCTCGCGTGAGGTCAGCAGCGGTGCGTCGAGTTCGCCATGGCGCCGCGCAAGGAAATGGCCGATCTCATATCCGACCCCCTTCAGCGAGCGCAGAAGCCGCTCCGTGAGCTCTACCTCGTCCTGGGAGGCAAACCCAAGCACGGCGAGCACGTCATCGCCGAAGATCGCCGGCACGGCGAGCCCGCCATGTAGCTCGGCGTCGATCACGAGCTGACACAGGGCGTGCTCCGGCTCCCGCGCGACGCTGGAGACGACGAGCGGCCGTTTCGTCGCCCACGCTCGCCCCGCGAGTCCGGCGCCTTTCTTGAGAGCGGCGTCGCGCAGTGCCGCATCCAGCCCGGACACGTTCAGTGAGGACGCCAGCCAGATCTCTGTTGCGATCAGCTGACCTTCCCGCGGAACCCACAGAGCCGCGGCCTCGAATTCCAGCGCCTCAGCCAAGTCCCTCAGCAGGCGCAGAGCGCCGTTGCGGCCAGGGCGCCAATCGGCCAGAGCGTCGGAAACGGCGAAGTGAGCAGCTATCTCCTGCTCGGCCCAGCGGTCCTCGGTGACGTCCCGGAGCGCGCCCAGCGTGTGCGCGGGTAGTCCGGGCGCCTGTGCGATAAGCGACATGGTGTACTCCATGTGACGCACGGTGCCGTCTTGCAACACGTGTCGATAGCGCAGGGGGCCCAGCCTGCCCGTGTCCATGAGCTCGTCGAGCACGCGCTCGACGCGCTCTTTGTCGCGGGGATGCGTGTGGGTGATGACGTACTCGGTCGAGGGGGTGATCTCGCCTGGTTCCAGCCCGTAGAGGCGAAACATGTTGTCTGACCAGAACAGCTCGCCGGTCGCTGGCACGCACTCCCAGCTCCCGACCCCAACTAGCTCCTCTACGCGCTCGTGTAAGGCCAACCGGCGCCTAGTTATGGCGACCGCTTGCTGACTGTCATTCGGCACCTTGATCCATGTGGTCACTCGACGCGGATCTTCACTCGTTTGAGCGATGCTCAACTCGACAGGGAACTCGCCGCCATCCGGGCGCAGGCCCGAGAATTCTCTGGTGCGACGGGGCGGCGTAGACGCTCCGTCCCTCACGGCCTCGCGGCGGCGCGCGCGATAGGCGGCCCGAAACCGCGGCGGGATGATCAGCTCCGCCACCATCTTGCCTTGCACGTCTGCGTTGGTCAAACCAAATAGGCGCTCGAAGCCGCGATCGACCTCAATGACGTGTCCCTCCTCGTCGCTGATGACGAGGGCCCGCGACGTGTCGTCGTCCACGCCACCCGATCGATCCAACCTGCGCATGACCCAAGAACCAGAACGTACTCTTAGACGCCGCGACCTCATCGATCTCGGCGATCGACCAGGATGGTAATCCGCCCCCGTGGTGCTCCACCCGTCCCTCGGGCGTCAAGTCCCGACCCGGGCGGCTCAGGCTCTGACAGCTGCCTGGACGTCCACGCTAGGGGCTCTGCTTTGCGGTCGTCAATCGGCCGAACAGCCGATACGCGGTATTCGCAGCGGATCCCAGCATCCAGTGGGTCTTCGCCCCAATGTGGCGAATCTGCCGCCATCACGGCGGCGCGGACTCTTGCTGGCGCCCATGCGCATGACGGACGCTGCTGAGCGAGAAAGAGCGCGCTATTTGCGCGGCAAGTAGCGGGTGCGTGTTTGCCGGCGTGCCTGCCGATCGAGGCTGGCGCAGTACCAGCTGAGAATCTTCCAAGCCGAGTCACGGCGCTCGGCCGTATGCGCCCGTATCGACTCCGTCAAAGCGTCAGCAAGGGCATGCGGCTCGATGCCCTTGCGCCGGTATACGATCGCGCCGGCCTTCAGCAGCTCCCGCACCGCCCTGTTGCACTTCTCGCTGGACAGCATCACCACCGCGGTATCGGGAGCGACCTTGAGGATGGCGTGTGCGGCGCGTACGCCGCCACCCTTGGGCATGACGACATCCAAGAGCGCGGCATCGGGCTGGCTGGCTTCGACCAGTTGGATCGCCTCCTCGCCGTCGCCAGCGACCCCGACCACCTCGAACTCGAGCCCGAGCGACATGCTGAGGACCATCTGGACGACAGGGTCGTCGTCTGCGATCACGAGGCGGGCGCGATGATTCGAAGCGGTGATCTGGGTCGGCCGTTCTGCCGCCCGAGTCTCCGGCAATCGTTGTGTGCACATCTCGCTCATCGTGTTCACGCCAGCTTCTCGTCGGTGCAAGGACTTGCCTTTAGCGCGTGGCTCGTGCGCCGGACAGGTAGCCGCGGCGCCGCGGACGGTCTCGCGTCGGGTGGCAGTGCGAGCCATGAGATCTCATTCGTTCCCGGTCTGCGGCCCCCGGCTCAAATGCTCCCCACACACAGCGCTGGAACGACGGTTATCTGCTCGGATCCTCGGTGATGCAAAGCCCTAGCATGCAATCCTGGGCGCGAGGAAGTCTGCAAGGAGATCGGCCGATCGGCGGATTTAGGTTATTCGATGCTCGGTCGACACAAATATCGTGACGACCGTCACTTCCTCCGTGCATCAGCCATTCCCGACCGACGACCTTCCGCGGGTCTTGATTGCCGACGATGACCCGGCTGTCTGCTCGATGTTGGGGATCTCGCTCGGTGAGGGCTTTGAAGTCGTGGGCGCAGCTGCAGACAGTGAACAGGCTGTCGAGCTTGCCCGAACCAGTCAGCCCGATGTCGCCCTCATTGACGTTGAGATGCCAAAGGGCGGAGGCTTGGGCGCCGTGTGGGGGATGCTCGAGGTCGCCCCCGATACAGCGATCGTGGTCCTGTCGGTCGATGAGTCAGACCGGACCGTTCGTGAGTTCATGCGCGCAGGTGCGACCGCTTACTGTCGGAAGGGACTAGCCACAGACCGGCTCGCCGAGATTCTGATCGAAGCGATCCGGGTTCGCGTCGCCGAGCGGCGCGAAGCTCGTGAACGATCCTGAGGCGGCTGCGGTGCGTCAACGTCGTACCTGGCTGAGGGCCTTTGCCCCTCGTGGTGAACTGGCGGCGGTGCTAGTGGGCGCCTGCGCCGGAGCGCTCATCCTCGTCGCAGCGGTGCTCATTCTCCTGCTGGGGGTCGACTCACACCAGGGCGCGCGCGTGTCGGTCCTTGACCTGACCGTCGCGGCAGCCGGCGTCACCCTGGTCATCTTGGTGTTGGCTGCGTTAGCCGCTCACCTGACGCGCACGGTGCTCATCCCGGTTCGTCGCGTCGCTCAGGCGGCGGTGCTGCTGGGTGAGGGCCGGTCCGGCGGGAGCGTGCCCGAGAGCGGACGGGGCGAGGTCGCAGCCCTCGGCCGGGCGTTCAACGGGATGTCGCGGATGCTCGAGGAACGAGAACGTCGTCTCCGGACCACCGAGGAGCGCTTCCAAGGCATCCTCGACAACGCGAACGCGGCGATCTACATCAAGGACGCCGCTGGCCGCTATCTGCTCGTCAATCGCGAGTTCGAAAGGATACGTCGCCTGCGCGCAGAGGACGTTCTCGGTCACACCGAGCATGAAATCGCTGCCCCCGAGATCGCCGAACAGATAAGGGAGACCGACCGGGCGGTAATCGAGGGCCGTGTCCCCATGTCCTTCGAGCAGGAGATGCCGACACCAGACGGTGTGCGTACCTACCTGGCGGTCAAGTTTCCCGTCCATGGGCGAGATGGGGCGGTGAGCGCGATCGCCGGCATCTCCACCGACATCACCGATCAAAAGAATGCCCTGGCCCAAGCTGTCGACACGTCACGGCTGAGGTCTGAGTTCGTAGCCAACATAAGCCACGAGATACGCACGCCTCTGAGCGGCGTGATCGGCATGGCCGGCCTTCTGCGAAAAACCTCGTTGGATGCGGTCCAGCGCGGGTACGTTGATGCGCTTGCGGCGTCCAGCGAGGCGCTGCTGGCCGTCATCAACGACATTCTCGACTTCTCGAAGATCGAGGCGGGACATATCGAGCTCGACCCGACCGACTTCGATCTGCGCCACCTGGTCGATGAGGTGTGTTCGATGTCCGCCGGGCAGGCGCGCGATGGCGGTGTCGAGTTCACGCATTCGGTGGACGCAGCTCTCCCCGCGACGGTCACCGGTGATCGCGGCCGTCTGCGCCAGATCCTGCTGAACCTGTTCTCAAACGCGCTCAAGTTCACCGACGACGGAGAGGTCACTGTCCGCGTGTCCCCCGAACGCGAGGGCGTCGTACGCTTCGAGGTGGCGGACACGGGGGTTGGGATCGAAGCGGGCCAGGCTGCCGAACTATTCGAACCGTTTGTCCAGGCCGACCAATCGATGACCAGGCGAATGGGCGGCACCGGGCTCGGATTGACGATCTCACGCGAACTGGTGCGTAGTATGAGCGGGGAAATCGGCGCCGTCCCTCGCAAGGAGGGAGGGAGCGTATTTTGGTTCACTGCCGCGCTGCCCGAGGGGACGACTGTCGAGGAGACGGTCCGCTCAGGCTCCGAACTTTGCGGCCTGCGGGCCCTCATCGTGGATTCGTTTGCGACGAACCGCACGATCTTCGGGTACTACCTGAAGACATGGGGCCTTAGCAGTGAATGCGTCGATAGGCCCGGCGAGGCGATTGAGGCGTTGGAGGCGGCGTCGCGCTCTGGAGAACCGTTCGGGCTGCTTCTGCTCGATCTCGACATGCCACGGGAAAGTGGCATCCAGCTCGCACGCGCCATCCGCGCGCGCCCCGCGCTGCGCGCGCTTCAGATAGTCGTGGTCAGCTCCGCCGCGGTCGAGCAAGAGCTGCTCGCTGATGCCGGTATTTCGACGGTGCTAAGGAAGCCGATACGCAGGTCACAGCTCTTCAACGCGATCGTCGACGCCGTCGAGAGGCCTGCGCCTTTCTACGACGGTCAGTCGACAGGAGACCAGTCGAGAGATCCGGGCTGGAACGACCTCGCTGCGAGCGCATGCGTCGGGGCCGACGGTCCGGTGGTCCTCATCGCCGAGGACAACGCGATCAATGTCGCGGTCGCGAGGGCCCTTCTGACGGGCCAGGGGTTGGGGGTATCTGTCGCCCACGACGGGACCGAGGCCGTCGGCATGGCTCTGGCCAACGATTACGCGGCGATTCTCATGGACTGCCAGATGCCGGGACTCGACGGCTACGAAGCGACCTCATGCATTCGCGCGGCAGGGACCAGGCGCGTGCCGGTCATTGCGATGACAGCCCACGCGATGCCCGGCGACCGCGAGCGCTGCCTGGCTGCCGGCATGGACGACTACCTGAGCAAGCCCGTTCAAGCCGAGCAGCTGGAGGCGATGATGAACAGGTGGCTGCCGACCGATCGGCCAAAGATCCTCGCGCTTACGCGACCCGAGGGCGTGTCGTCCGCCAGCGCGCTCGATTCGAGCGGCGTCGGCCAAGTGCTAGACGAGGCCATCGTCCGCCAGCTCAGGCGGACGCAAAGCCCTGCGATGCTCGAGGATCTCTGTCGAGCGTTTGACGGATCGCTGGACAAAAGTGTCGCCGACATCCTCAGCGCAGTCGAGCGCAGGGACAACGTCGAGCTCCGACGCGTGTCGCACATGCTGAAGGGGACCAGCGCTACGCTTGGCGCGGCGCGGCTTAGCGCGGCCTGCCAGCGAATGGAAGAAGACACTGACGCTCAGGCTTTGAGTGTCACCGTGGACGAGCTCGACGAGTTGCAAGTCGCCTCCGCGGAGGTTCGCCAAGCGCTGGCCCAGGAGCTACTCGACCGCTGAGACGCCGATCTCTTGGAATTGCAGCGGCAATTGAAGCGACGCGCGCACGCCACGCTTCACGACCCCCGCCCAGGACGCGAGACGGCGCGCAACGATCGGCCGTGCCTCGCCGCGCCGCCGCGCCTAGCATCATGGGCGGCCCACGACGAAGGAGATCCGCGATGCCCCTGTCCCGCAAGGAAATGCCCGCCGAGCGTCGCTCCCATCGGGGCGATCCCGAGGAAGTCTACGCGCCCCGCCATGAGTTGCGCGACGCGTCGCTCCCGGCCACGGTCGCTCACGAACTCATCACCTCCGAGCTCCTGTTGGACGGCAGCGCCCGCCTCAACCTCGCAACGTTCGTCACCACCTCGATGCCGGGGCCGGCCGCCCGCCTGATGGCCGAGACGGCCGACAAGAACATGATCGACAAGGACGAGTATCCGCAGACGGCGGCGATCGAGGCACGCTGCGTCAACATCATCGCCTCGCTGTGGAACGTGCCTGAGTGCGACGTCGCGACCGGGTGCTCGACGACCGGGTCGAGCGAGGCCGTGATGCTCGGCGGGCTAGCACTGAAGTGGCGCTGGCGCGAGCGGATGCGCGCGGCCGGCAAGCCGGTCGATCAGCCGAACATCGTGATGGGCGCGAACGTCCAGGTCTGCTGGGAGAAGTTCTGCCGATACTGGGACGTCGAGCCGCGCATGGTGCCCGTCGAAGGCGACCGCCTTCACCTCGGCGCCGAGCAGGCCGTCGCACTCTGCGACGAGAACACGATCGGCGTCGTCGCGATCCTCGGCTCGACATTCGACGGCAGCTACGAGCCCGTCGCCGAGATCTCCCAGGCACTCGATGCGCTGCAAGCCGATCGAGGTCTTGATGTGCCGATGCATGTCGACGCCGCCTCAGGCGGGTTCATCGCGCCGTTCCTCCAGCCCGATCTCGTGTGGGACTTCCGCCTGCCGCGAGTGCAGTCGATCAACGCCTCCGGTCACAAGTACGGCCTCGTCTACCCGGGCGTCGGGTGGGCCGTGTGGCGTGACGAGCAGGCGCTGCCTAGCGAGCTCATCTTCAACGTCAACTACCTCGGTGGCAACATGCCCACCTTCGCGCTCAACTTCTCGCGCCCGGGAAGCGAGGTCATCGCCCAGTACTACATGTTCGTGCATCTCGGCCGGGAGGGTTACACGTCGATCCAGCGCCGCTCGCAGTCCGTGGCGATGTACCTGTCCGAGGAAATCGGCAAGCTCGGCCCCTACGAATGCCTCACTGACGGAAGCGAGCTGCCCGTGTTCGCGTTCAAGCTGAAGGACGGCATCGAGAATTACACGGTGTACGACGTCGCGGGCCGCGTGCGCGAGCGCGGCTGGCAGATACCGGCCTACACTTTCCCCGAAAAGCGTGAAGATCTCGCAGTGCTGCGAATCGTCGTGCGCGCGGGGATGGACCACGATATGGCCGACCTGCTCCTCTCCGACATACAGGGTTTGACCGGGTACCTCGAGAGCCTGAAGTCGCCGCTGCCGCCGCGCGACCCGTCCGTCGTGAGCGGATTCTCCCACTAGGGCAGTTACAAATCCCGGCCTGCTCGCGGCGGGCACCAACTGCGAACCCGAGCGCTCAGCGCTTCGAGGTGCGCAGCAGCTGATATCCCACCCAGGCGAAGACGATCACGAGCACCGCGAGCACGAACAGTTCGCGTGCGGTCGCGATTATCGCTTCGGAGGCCATGGCCTCACTCAGGCTAGCTGGCTCGCTGGCCCGGTCGTGGCAGCCGTCGTGACCGTTCGCGGCGCGTTGCCTTCAGGCCGGCGCGGGCGCCGCTGCCTTCGTGGCGGCGCATGCGAGGCTCGCAGCGGCGCATCCGCCGCTTGGGCTGCCGCGATACTGACGCGCATCGAAATCCGCGCCGAGGACAGCGACCGGGTTGCGCTGCTCGAGCTCGCGCGGGCGTGGATCGCGCAGGATCCGGATCCCGCCACGCGCCGAGAGCTTGAAAGCGAGATCGAGCGCGGAGCGCTCGATCGGATCGGGTCGCGCTTTGGCGAGCCGTTGCGTTTCGGCACGGCCGGGATCCGAGGGCGCCTCGGGGCGGGACCGTCGCGCATGAATGTCGCGACGGTGCGACGCGTCACTGCCGCGCTCGCGGGCGAGCTGCTCGCGCAGGCGCTGCCGTGCACGCCACCTCCGAGCGTCGTGGTGGGCCGCGACGCGCGGCGCTGCTCGGAGAGCTTCGCTGTCGAGGCGGCGCGAGTCCTGAGCGGCGCCGGCGTGCGCGTGCTGATGCTGCCCGAAGCGCTGCCGACGCCCGTGCTCGCGTTCGCCGTGCGCGAGCTCTGCTGCGCGGCGGGCGTGATGGTGACGGCCAGCCACAACCCGCGCGATGAGAACGGGCTGAAGATCTACACGCAGGAGGGCGTCCAGATCGTCGCGCCCCTGGACGAGGCGATAAGCCAGCGCATGCGCGCGATCGCGGACCCGCGCGAGATCCCGCTCGGCGACACCGGCGAGCTTCTCGACGGGCAGGTGCTCGAGGCCTACCTCGACGCGCTGGCGGCGATCGACTGCTGCCGTCCGGCGCCCGCCCGCGTGGCCGCTGAAGCGCCCGGCGCGGCGAACCCTCCGCGTCGCGCAACCGGCGGGCCGCGAATCCTGTACACGCCGCTGCACGGAGCGGGCGCGCGCACGCTGCTGGCGGCGTTCGCGCGCACAGGCGGCGCGAGCCCCGAGCTGTACGCGCCGCAGGCCGAGCCCGATCCCGACTTCCCCACGGTCGGACGGCCGAACCCGCAGGAGCACGAGGCGCTTGCTCCCCTGCTGCGCGCGGCGGCGGCGGGCGGCTACGAGCTTGCGCTCGCGAACGACCCGGATGCCGACCGCCTCGCCGCGGCAGTCCCTGCGCAGGCTGCGGACGACCCCGACGCCCAAGCCGGCTGGCGGGTGCTGAGCGGCGATGAGATCGGCGCGCTGCTGGCCGACCATGTGCTGCGGCGCGCGGGGAGCCGGGCCCGCGGGCTGCTCGTCGCGACGGTGCCCTCCTCGACGCTGCTCGCCGAGCTCGCGCACCAGGCGGGTGTCCCCTTCGCGCAGACGCTGTCGGGCTTCAAGTGGGTCATGCGCGCGCCGGCGGCGCTCGGCCGCCGGACGCGGCTGCTGTTCGGCTATGAGGAGGCGCTCGGCTACGCCGTGAGCGACGTCGTGCGCGACAAGGACGGCGTCTCGGCAGCGCTCGCGCTGAGCGCCTGTGCGGAAGACGCCGCGCGCGAGGGTATGTCGCTGCTGGATCGGCTCGAGTGCCTCGCGCGGCGCCACGGGCTGCACGCCACGCGCCAGCTCAGCATCGTGCTCGAGGGCGCCCACGCGGCGGCGCGCGCACGCGAGGTCATGGCGGCGCTGCGGGAGCGCCCGCCGCGCGAGCTCGCCGGCGAGGCCGTCGACTGGTTCGAAGACCTGCTGCATGGGGATGCCGGTCGCGCCGGCGCTCGGTGCCCGGGTCCGGGCACGCGGGCAGACCGCGCGCGTGTGCCGGGCCTGCCGCCGGCGGACGTGCTCGTCTTCGGCTGTGGCGCACAGACGCGCGTGGTGGTGCGCGCCAGCGGAACCGAAGCGAAGCTGAAGGTCTATCTGCAGAGGGTCGAGCCTGTGAACGGCGCTCTTGCCCGGCCGCAGCTGCGTGCGGGCGAGCGCTTGAGCGAGCTGACGCACGAGATGCACGCGCTGATTGCCGGCACAGCCAAGCCGCGCCACCAATGAGGCGAGAGCACAGTGTCATAGCCCTTACCGGCCCGCGCTGAGAAGAGATCATCGGTTCTGCACAGGTGCTAGCTTTGGCGTGCGGATGAAGCCAGGGGGCTCCGCGAGCGGGGTCTGACGCGTCCAGGAAACGGGGTGGGATCGTCGTGAGAGCGCTTGGGTCGAGGAGGGCGCCGCAGCGCGCTCTCGCAGGGATTGGGGTCCTGTTGGCGTGCATGCTGTCGTCGGCCGCACCGGCGTGGGCCGAATCGCACACGGTCACGTTCAAACCCAGCGAAGGCTCGGCGACGTTCACGGTCCCCGCCGGCGTGACCGGCGTGGAAGTTCTCGCGATCGGCGGCGCCGGCCAGGAAGGCGGGAGCTGCAGCACCGCACCGGGCGGCAAAGGCGGCGCCGGCGCGAAGGTGAGCGCCGCCGTCGACACCGGCGCGCTGTCCGCTCTGTACGTTGAATTCGGGGGCGGCGGCGAAGGAGGGAAGGCGTTTAGCTGCAAAGCCGGCGCGGGTGGAGAAGGCGGCGGCGTCTCGATCGTGCGCGAGGAAAGCATCGCGGGCGAATTGCTCGTCGTCGCGGGCGGCGGGGGAGGCGGCGGCGGCGCCGGCTCGAGCTCGTCCTCGAACCACGGCGGCGCAGGCGGCAGCACGGAAGGGAAGAACGGGCATTCGGGCGAATCGGGGCTCTTCGAAGGCGGCGCGCGCGGCAAGGGCGGTGAAGGTGCGACCCAGGCGGCGGCCGGGAAAAAAACCGGAAGCGGCAAAAACGCGGGAGCTGAAGGCAGCGGGCCCACTGGCGGCGCGGGGGGCGAAGCAGCCGACGACGGCGGCGGCGGCGGCGGCGCGGGCTACTACGGCGGCGGGGGCGGCGAAGCCGGCGAATTCATCGCCGGCGGCGGCGGCGCGGGCGCGAGCTTCGTGATCGGCGCGCCGCTGGCGGAACTCGCCAAATTCGCCTCGGCCGAAGGCGCTTCAGAGAAGGTCGTGCTGAGCTACGAAGGCGGCCCTGCCGTCGGTGCACCGTCGGTCGCGATCGAAGAACCGGCCAGCGGCGAAGTCTACGAAATCGGCCAGGAAGTCAAAACGAAGTTCAGCTGCAAAGAGAGTGAAAACGGACCCGGCCTGTCGAGCTGCAGGGACTCCAACGGGAGTGAAAGCGACGTAGGGAAGCTGAAGACCGAACACGGCGGCGAATTCACCTATAGCGTCACTGCGATCAGCAAAAGCGGCAAGACGGCGACGAAGTCGATCACGTACCGCGTGGCGGCGCCGCCGCAGGTCCACATATCGCCGGCAAGCGGAGGCTTCTATCTGGTCGGCGAAAAAGTCAAAACGACCTTCAGCTGTACCGAAGGTGCGGGCGGCACGACGCTGCTGTCCTGTGAAGACTCAAACGGCTCGAAGACGGGCAGCGGCGAACTCAATACCTCGACAGTGGGCGTTGGCGAATACACCGTCACCGCGATGAGCAACGACGGCCAGGAAACCAAACTGACGATCACGTACACGGTGCTGAAAGGCGAAAAGCTCGCAGTCTTTAAAGAAACGGGCAGCTGCGGCTCGTGGACGGTCCCCGCCGGCGTGATCACACCCTATGAAGCGGCGGTCGTCGCCGAACCCGGCAAGCCCGGGCAGGCCGGCAACGCCGCCGCGCCGGGCGCAGGTGGCCTCGGAGGCGAGGTCAGGGGCGAAATCAGCGCCGCGACGGGGCGCTCGCTGGAAGTCTGCGTGGGCGTGCTCGGAGGCGAAGGCGGCGCCAACGCGGCCGGCAGCCAGTTCGCGGCCGGCGGTGCGGGAGGCGGCCTCTCCGGGGTGTTCGGACTCCCCAGCCGCTCGGAACCGCTCGTGGTGGCGGGCGGCGGTGGCGGCGGCGCCGGCAGCTCGAGCGTCCCGGGTGGGCAGGGCGGCGAAGCCGATGAACGCGGCGAAGCCGGTTGGATTCTGGAAGGGTTGACCGCTCTACCGTCTCTTGGCGGCGCCGGCGGTAAAGTCGGCGGGAACGGCGGCAAGCAGGCGGGCGGCAACGGCCAGGAATCGCTGTCCGAATTCTCCTCGGCCGGCGGCGGCGGCGGCGGCGGCTACAGGGGTGGCGGCGGCGGCGGCTCGAGCGCAACCGGCGGAACGGTCGAAGAGGCCTCCGGCGGTGGCGGCGCCGGCGGCGAGGACTACTGTGAAGGCGGCTGCGTCCAAGAACTCGCTCCCTCGTCGCAGAAGACCGCGGTGGCGATCGCCTACGACGTCGCGCCCGCGCCTGTTGTGACCGTCACGAGTCCGCTCAACGGCGCGACCTACGTCGTCGGTGAAACCCTGTTCGCAGAATACGAATGCGAAGAAAAGGGCGGATCGAGCCTCAAGCCCGGCTCCGAAGGCTGCTTCGCGGTGAACGGAGCGGGAACGAAAGTCGCGGACGGCGCGGGACTGTCGACCGCCCACTCCGGCAGCTTCTCGCTGCGCGTCACCGCGGTCAGCGAAGACGGCCTCACCAAGACGGAAACCGTGAAATACAAGGTTGCCGCCAAGCCCACCGCCACATTCTCCGGCGTCACCGCGAACAAGATCTACGCCGAGCACGCCGTCGTCCACGTCAGCGCCCAATGCAGCGAAGGCGCTTCCGGGCCGGGGCTGGAAAAATGCTACGACAGCAGGGCCGTCGGGCAAACGGTGACACATCTAGGAGTCGACAAAGTCACCTTCACCGACACGCTCGAAACCGAAACACCAGGCAAATATCGCTATGAACTGTTTGCTACGAGCTATGACACGGGGGAGGGGACGAAGGCCGTCAGCTACGTGGTCGCGGCGGCACCCGAAGCGATAATCGCCTCGCCACCCGGGGGGAAACCTACAGGCTCAAACAGGTCGTGCACACGAGCTTCTCCTGCAAAGAAGGGGAAGAAGGCAGCGGCCTTTCCTCCTGCACGGACTCGAACGGTGTGAGCAGCGGCACGGGCACGCTGAAAACCTCGGAAGTCGGGGAACACACCTACACCGTGACCGCGCGCAGCAAGGACGGTCAGGTCGCTACGAAGAGCATCAAATACCGCGTAGCGGCGCCGCCTAGAGCGGTCATCACATTCCCGCAATCGGGCAGCACCTTCCACGAAGGCGAAGTCGTCGAAACGAGCTTCCATTGCGAAGAAAGCGCCTTTGGGCCTGGTCTCTCCAGCTGCCTCGACAGCAACGGCTCGAGCTCGCCCGGCAGCCTAAACACCTCGAGCCCCGGCAAGCGGGTCTACGAAGTGACCGCAAAGAGCAGCGACGGGCAGGAAACCAAAGCGAGCATCAGGTACACGGTCAACTGAGGAGCTATCCGCTCGGCAGCCCGCGCGGTGGCGGCTCATCATGGGCGCCGCCGCGACCGGGCGGGCTCATCGGCAGCGCCGACGCGGTTGATGCTGCCCTCGACGCGCCGGGCGCGTAGGCTGCAGGGATGCGCAAGCCCCGCTCGTTGGTGCACTGCCTCGCTGCGTCGCTGCTCCTCGCGGCCGGCGCTGCGATTGCGCCGTCTGGCGCGCAGGCCTCCGACGCGAGTGCCACCGGCGCCTACCTGCAGGCCAACTACGCGCTCGTGAGCGCCGCGAGCTCGCGCATCGGGCAGGTCGAACACACGCTGCGCTCGCTGCGCGTGCGGCTTGGCAGCGAATGCTCCGGCGCCGCCGCGAACTCGCCCGAGGACACCGACTCAGAACAGCTCAGCAACGAGGTGATCGGCACGATGATCACGACCGCCGAGCGCGTCGACCTCGCCGCCGGGCGCAGCTTCGTGAAGGCCGTGCGCGGCCTGAGCTGGAGCAGCGGCTCACTGAGCGGACAGGTCCGCGCGTATGCCGCCCACGTCAGCCGCCTGATCGCGCTGCCCGTACCGAAGATCTGCAACGACATCCGCAGCTGGGCCGCGAGCGGCTTCGGCACGCTGCCGGCCGCGACCGAGCCGTTCGACACGACGTTCCTGGCCAACTGGGTGGCGCCCGGCGATCAGCCCGCCGGGCTTGCGCGCTTGGAGTCCGGCGCCGAGCGCGCGCTCGCGCGGCGCACCGCGCACCTGGAAGAACTGATCACCGAACTGGAAGCGCGCGAAGTCGCTACCTGGGGCGACATCATGAACGAGCTCGACTTGCTTCCGTGAAAACGTCCGCGCCGAAAGTGCTCGGCACGCTTTTCGCGTCGGCGAGGCGCGGCAACCCGAAGAGCTCCTCCCAGCTGGCCAGCGAGGAGTAGTGGTTGTAGGCAGTCGTGCTGACCGTCCCCGGCCTGATGAACGGCGAGATCAGCACCGCGCCTATCTTGCCGCCGCCGGAACCGGTGATGCCGGGCAGGGGCGAGGCGGGTCCCGGCTTCTCTTCGCAGCACGAGGAGGCGTCTGACTGCGGGCCGTCTGACTCGTCGAAAGTGATCTCCAGCAGGCCGTTGTCCTTGAAGGCGCGCGAGCTGGTGATCATCGGCACCCACGTTTCCAGGAAGCTGTCGATGTCCGCCAGCGCCGACGCCCCGCTCGCCTGGTTCTTGCACGGATAGTCGTGCCCGTCCTCGCACAGGTTCGGCGTGATGAAGGAGAAGTCGGGCGTCGTCGAGATCTTCTTCAGGTCGGTCGCGAGCCCCTTCTCGCCCTTCAGCGCCGCCGCCGGCATCTGCCCCGTCGGCGAGCCCAGCGCGACCACGTGCGCGTCGCAGTAGGACTGGTTTGAGATCACCGACTTGAAGTACACGAACGGGTCGTGGCGGGTGGCATAGCCGTCGCCTTCGACCGCTTCCTGGGTGTGATCCTGTTCGTTCAGCCCCGGATGCCCGCAGGCGGCGGTCTCGCGGTTGGGATCGTTGCCCATGTCCTGCATGTAGCCCTTCCAGGTGAGCTTGCGCGCGCTCAGCTGTGTACCGATGTTCTGGACGGCTTCCGGGTAGACGCAGCCGACCCCCTCCTCGACGCCTTCTTCGTTGATCGCCGAGACGGGGAATTCGTCGAAGTCCTGGCAGTCGGCCTGGTTGTCGGGGTTCGGCGGCTGGCCTGAGACGAGCGCGATGTAGTTGTCGTTGCTCTCGTGCCCGATCGCGTAGTAGTCCTCCAGCAGCGCGCCCTGCGCGGGCAGCTCTTGCGCCAGATAGGGGTCGGCCGAAGGTTCGCCGAAGGTGCTCGCGTAGTCCTCGTTCTCGAGCATGATGAAGAACACGTGGCGGATCCTCGGCAGCTTGAATTCGTGCTGCTTGGAGGCGGCGGCGCGATCGCGGCTTGCGGCGGCTGTGCGCGGGTGCGAGCGCGCGACGCCGCTGCGCGCCGCACGCGCAGCGCCGGATGCGGCGTAAGTGGTTGCAAGGGCCAGCAGCGCCAACGCCAGCGCGAGCGCTGCAACCCTCACGCCGAGGCGCGCTGGCAGCCGGTCGATGAGCCTCTGAAGCGGGCCCATATCAGCTTTCCGCCAGCGCTTCGACGGGGGCGGGGGGTTCGGTCGGCAGCGGCGGTTCGAGCATCCGCGGCGCGCTCTTGAGGTCGAGGAAGTCCTCGACCGTCTTGGCGTTGGCGTCACGGTAGGTGAGTGCCGGCAGGTTCCACTTCGCTGCGATCGTCGCTAGCACCGAGGTGTGGTCGTGCACGACGTTCGTGACGCTGTTGGGCTTGGAGTACGGCGAGGCGACGATGCCGGGCACGCGCGGGCCGTACATGTCGTAGGCGCCCGGGAGGTCTTCGGGGCCCAGTTCCGGCGGGATCGAATCGGGCGCGATCGCGGCGGGCGGCGGCACGTGGTCGTAGTAGCCGCCGTGCTCGTCGTATGTGTAGATCAGCAGCGTGCGCGGCCACGCCGGCGACTTCAGCACCGCGCTGACGATCTGGTAGGCCCAGAACTCGCCGTAGGCCATGTCCTGTTCGCTCTCCTCATCGCCACCCGTCGTGTCGAGCTTGTTGGCGATCGGTTCGAGCTGCGGCAACGCCGCCAGCGGCGCGCCGATGTCGGTGAGCACGCCGAACTCGGGGTCGACGAAGCTCACCGAGGGCAGCGTCCCGGCTTGGCAGTCGGCGAAGAACGCGGCGATCGGCGTGATGTTCGAGGGATATTTCTCGATTACCGTCGGGATGATCCCCGTCTGCGGCAGGTCGGTGAAGTAGTTGCGCCAGCTGACGTCGTATGCCTGGAGGCGGTCGAAGATCGTGCCGTTCGGCGGAGGCGGGTCTTTGAGGCTTTCGTCGTCGGTGGCGATGTCGCCGTAGGCGGTCCCGGCCATCAGGAAGCGGCGGTTCGGATAGGTCTGGCAGGGCGCCGAGCAGAACCAGCGGTTGGCGAGCGTGAAAGTCTTCGCGAACGAGTACGCGAACGGAAGCACCTCCTGGGTCCAGTAGCCCATCGGCTCGTCGCATTCGACCGAGCGCGGGAAGCCGTCCATCTTGCCGCCGTCGATCTGGATATGCGTCGCGTTCCAGGTCTGCGTAACCTGCGGTGCCTGCGCGGTCGTCGGGATCGCGAACGAGCGCACCACACCTTCGCCTTTCGGCCCGGGGTTCGTGTTCAGCGCTTCGCGATGGTGGTTGAACCTGAGCCCGTCCGCGCGCTTCTGACCCGACAGCGCGAGCGCGCCCAGCAAGTTGTCGAAGGAGTGGTTCTCCATCATCACGACCACGATGTGCTCGAACGGGAGCGCTTCGTTGACCGTTCCGGCCGGGACCTTGGGGTTCGGCAGGCTGTCGGGCGCGCGCCTGCCAGCCGCGAGCGCGCTGGCCGTACGCCAGATGGCGCCGCCGCTGGAGGCCGCCGCGGCGGCGGCGCCAAGCGAGCCTCCGTAGCGCAGCAACGAGCGTCGTGTCAGTCGGAGGTTGTCTGGCCACGGATCCGGATAGCGCAACGTTCTCTGCTCCTTCCCCCTGCGTTGGAGGTCTGTTGAACTCGCGCCGCGCCCACAGCGGCAGTCGCGTCCGCATTTCCCGGACGCGCGCGGTCCTCGGTGAAGATCCTGTTACCCCTAATCCGGGGTGCTCAGACGTGCTCGCAGACGTCTGTGCGCGAGAGCGCGGGCGCGGGCGCTGTGGACGTCAGAACGCTCAGGCGCTCTTCACGGCGACGTCGCGCCGCGCGATCGCCTGCCGGCGCTCAGCTCGCGGGCACTACCAGCACGGGGCACGGCGCGACGTACAGCAGGCGCTGGGTCACGCCGCCGAGGAACAGCCCCGATAGCACGGTGTGGCCGCGCGTGCCGGCGACGATCAGGTCGGCGTGCTCTTCTTCTGCGACCTTCGCGATCGTGTGCGCGGCTCCGTTGACGCCGCCCTCGACGACCTTCAGGCTGGCGTCCAAGCCGGTCTGGGATAGCTCGGCGACCTGTTTGGCGATCTTCGTCTGGTGCTCGTCCTCGCGCGCGTCCACCGGGATCGTGCCCTTGCCGATGATGTACTCCACGCTGTGAACCGCCAGCAGCGTCGCGCCGTCCTGCGCCAGTGACCTGGCGAGCTCGAGTGCGCGGTCCGCCGAGTCCGAGCCGTCCGTCGCCCACACGATCTTCTTGAACATCTCTCGCTACCCCCCGGATCGCGACGGCGCCTCAGGCGCCGTCTTCGGATAGGTCTCCTGACACTACCATTGCCCACCTCCGCGCGCTATTCCAGGGGCGTCGTGTAGGCGCCGCTGATGCCGCCGTCCACGAGGAAGGTCGTGGCGGTCACGTAGCTTGACTCGTCGCTGGCCAGGAACAGCGCCGCCTGTGCGATCTCCGCGGCGCGCGCGAAGCGGCCCATCGGCACGTGCACGAGCCGCCGCGCAGCCTGCTTGGCGTCCTTCGCATAGAGCTCTTTCAGCAGCGGCGTGTCGACCGGGCCGGGGCAGAGCGCGTTGACGCGCACGCCGCGCCGCGCGAACTCGACGGCGAGCTCGCGGCTGAGGGCCAGCACGCCTCCCTTGGAGGCGGTGTAGGAGATCTGCGAGGTCGCGGCGCCCATGACGGCGACGAAGGACGCGGTGTTGATCACCGAGCCGCGCAGAGGCCCCTCGTTTTCGAGCAGGTAGGGGATCCCGTGCTTGCAGCAGAGGAAGACGCTCCGCAGGTTCGCGCGCTGCACCCGCTCCCACGTCTCGAGCGAGGTCTCCAGCGCGGACGCGTCCTCGCCCGGCGAGATGCCCGCGTTGTTGAACAGCACGTCGATGTGCCCGAGCTCGCGCCGCACGTGGGCGAGCAACTCGACCACCTCGCGCTCCTCGCTGACGTCGGCCTGCAGCGCGAGCTCGCCGGGGGCGCCCGTCTGCAGGTCGACGCCCGCGACGCGGGCGCCCTCGCGCTGAAAGAGCTCGACGGCTGCTGCGCCGATGCCGCCGCGGGCGCCCGTCACGACGCACACTCGCCCGGCGAGTCTGCCCGCGCCGGCGCTCATCGCGGGCCGTTGCCGGTGCTGTCAGCGACCGCGCTCACGAGCCCGTCGCGTAGTAGATCGTCTTCTGCTCGCTGTAGGCCTCGAGCGCATGAGGCCCGAGCTCGCGCCCGTAGCCGGATTGCTTGAAGCCGCCGAACGGCGTGCTCACGCGCACCGAGGTGTTCGCGTTGATCGACAGCACGCCGGTCTGCAGCGCGCGAGCCACGCGCAAGGCGCGCGCGCCGTCGCTCGTCCAGATCGAACCCGAGAGGCCGTAGATCGTCTCGTTGGCGATACGCACGGCATCGTGCTCGGCCGCGAACGGGATCACCGCCGCGATCGGACCGAAGATCTCCTCGCGCGCCGCGCGGGCGTCGTTTGCGAGCGGTGCGAGCACCGTCGGAGCAAACCAGAATCCGGCGCCGTTGGGCGCGCTTCCGCGGAACGCCACCGGCGCTCCGTCCTCGAGAAAGGAAGAGACGCTCTCCAGTTGCGCCCGCGAGATCAGCGGGCCCATCTGCGTGCTCTCGGCGAGCGGATCTCCGACGCGCAGCCCCTTGACCTCGCGCTCGAGCAGCTCGAGGAAGCGCTCGTACACGTCGTCCTGCACGAGGATCCGCGAGCGCGCGCAGCAATCCTGGCCGGCGTTGCCGAACACCGCGAGCGGCGCCGCCGCCGCGGCGGCCTCGAGATCCGCGTCACCGAAGATGATGTTCGCCGACTTCCCACCGAGCTCCAGCGTCACGCGCTTGATCGTCTGCGCGGCGCCCGCGGCGATCGTTCGCCCCACCTCGGTCGAGCCCGTGAAGGCGATCTTCGCCACCTGCGGGTGCTCGACCAGTCGCCGTCCGCACGTGCTGCCCGGGCCGACCACGACGTTCACCACGCCGTCCGGGACCCCCGCCGCGCGCGCGAGCTCCGCGAAGCGCAGCGCGCTCAGCGGCGTCAGCTCGGCCGGCTTGAGCACCACGGTGTTGCCCGCCGCGAGCGCCGGAGCGAGCTTCCAGGAGGCGATCGTCAGCGGAAAGTTCCACGGCGTTATCAGTCCCACCACGCCGAGCGGCTCGCGCACCGTGAACGCCTGTCCGCCTGCGACCGGGATCGTCTCGCCCTGCGGGCGCTCCGGCGCGCCCGCGAAGTAGCGGAAAGTGTCGATCACCATCCCGATCTCGCCGCGCGCGTCGCCGATCGCCTTGCCCGCGTTGCGCGCCTCGAGCACCGCGAGCGCCTCGCGCTCGGAGGCGAGCGTGTCCGCGAGCGCGTGCAGCAGCGCCGCGCGCTGTGCAGGGGCAATCGCGCGCCACGCCGGCAGGGCCTCGACAGCGCGCTCGACCGCCGCGTCCACCTCCGCGGGGCCCGCGCGGGGCACCTCCGCGAGCACCGCCTCGGTCGCGGGCTCGATGACTGTCAGCGTGCCGGGCAGCGTCAGGTGTCGCTCGGCGCCGCTGTGGCCACCGTCGCGCCCAAACCCGCGCCCAGCGCACCGGGCGCGTCGACCGTGCGGACCGGACCCTTGAAGCTCCGGTTCGCCGAAAGCAGCCACCAGAGCCCGACCGCGATGAACACGCCGATGTTGACGAGCGGCGAGTAGTTGAATGCGGTCCACGAGAAGCCCGACTTGAACGGCACCGCCGTGGGCGTCGCCGGCAGGCTGAAGATGATCACGTTCAGCGCGACCCACACGATCGCGACCAGGTTCACGACCTTGTACTTGCGCCCCAGGTTCCACGGCCCCGTCTGGAAGGAGTCCCCTTTTCGCCAGCGCAGGAACACGGGGATCGTGTAGGCGACATAGAGCCCGATCGTCGTGATCTGCGTGACCGCGATGAACGCCACGGCGGTGCCCGCTTTGTCACCGAACTCGGCCGGCCAGGTGATCGCCAGCGCGAACAGGCTCACGAACAGCACGGCCCAGGTCGGCGTGCTGTGCGCGTTGAGCCGCCGCCACAGCCTGTGGCCGGGGATCGCGCCGTCGCGCGAGAACGCGAAGGCCATGCGCGAGGCGGCCGCCACGCAGCCCATCCCGCAGAACAGCTGACCGACGGTCGAAATCAGAATCACGAGCTTTGCGAGCGACGATTTGAGCGCCGTCTCGATGATCGCCAGCGCGGTGCCTCCCTCGGCGTTGATCTTCGTGACGTGCGTGGCCGCGAACACCAGCGCCAGCAGCACCACCCAGCCGACCAAGCCGGAGTAGAAGATCGAGCGCCACAGTCCCCGCGGCGCCGCCATCGAAGCCCCGGTCGTCTCCTCCGAGATGTGCGCCGAGGCGTCGTAGCCGGTGAACGTGTACATCGTCAGCAGGAAGCCGACGGGCAGTATGTAGAACCAGTACATGTCGTGGCCGAAGCCGGAGTTGTTGAGCCGGTGTGTGAAGGCGAACGCGAAGCTCTGGTGATGGGAGGGCACCGCGAACAGGATCACCACGATCGTCGCCACGCCGAGCACGTGCCACCAGACCGAGATGCGGTTGAACAGCGCCACGAGAGGGGAGGAGAAGACGTTGATCAGCCCGTGGACGAGCAGTATCAGCGCGAACAGGTCGAACGTGTGGTGCAGGTTCGAGCTGATGCTCGCCGTGCCGAAGTTGACCAGGAAATGCAGGTTGTAGAGCCCGAGCAGCGTGTTCAGGAAGGTGGCCGCCGCGTAGTCCACGGATGCTGTGATCGCGACCAGCCCGAGCAGGTTGAACCAGCCGGTGAACCATGCCCAGCCCGCGCCGCCGAGCCTGTACGCCCAGTAGTAGATGCCGCCGGCCGTCGGGAAGGCCGACGCGAGCTCGGCCATCGAGAGGCCGACCGCCAGGACGAACACCGTGATCACCGGCCAGCCGATCGTGATCGCCGGCGGGCCGCCGTTGTTCCACGCCTGGCTGAACGTCGTGAACGGGCCGGCTAGGACCGAGATGATGGTGAAGGAGATCGCGAAGTTGGAGAACGAGCTCCAGCCGCGCCGCAGCTCCTGCTTGTAGCCCAGTTCCGCAAGGCGCTGCTCGTCGCGGTCGATCGTTCCGCCAGTGGCACTCATCGGCTCGCCCCCTGGGTAAAGGTTTGAATATCCGTCCTTCGCTCGTGACAATAAGTGCGAGGGCCGACGTAAGTCAAGCGGGCCGGTGAGAAATCACGCCAACCAGCGCTCAGGCGCTCGGCATCAGTCCGGCGAGCACATGCTCGGTCCCGCGCAAATGGGCGCTCATCGCGCGCCCCGCGCGCTCGGAGTCGCGCTCGCGCACCGCCGCGAGCAGCCGTCGGTGCTGCGAGTTGGAGGAGCGCAGCACCTCCGCCGGGTGCGGGATGTAGGCGATCAGGTCGGTCATCTGTCCCTCCACCTCCGTCGTCGCGCTGAGCAATCGGCGCGAGCCCGTCGCGGCTGCGAGCGCGACGTGTAGGCGTACGTCTGCCTGGCGGTAGCGCGGGAAGTCCTCAACCGCCTGATCGAGCGTCGCGATCAGCTCATCGAGGCCCGCGAGGTCGCGCGGCTCGGCGCGCTCTGCCGCGAGCACCGCCACGCCGAGCTCGATCGCAAAGCGCTGGTCGCAGATCTCGCTCCACTGCGACAGCAGCTCTCCCGACGGCGCCTCGGCCGGCGGCTGCGGGTCTGAGACGAACGTGCCGCCGCTGCGCCCGCGCACCGCGAACACGTAGCCACTCTGTGTGAGCGCGGTGAGCGCCTGGCGCAGCGTGGAGCGCGCGATCCCCAGCCGCGCGCACAGCTCGCGCTCGGCCGGCAGACGCGAGCCCGCCGGTAGCAGTCCCAGCTTGATCGCCGTGCCGAGCCGCTCGACGGTCTCCTCGAACGCCGTGTAGGAGCGCACCGGCGCGAACACCGCCTCCGGTGCCAGCAGCGGGGCGCGGCCGTGCGCCTGCTCGAGCTCCTGCTGCCCCGCGGGCGCGTCCCTCACAACCGCTCGAACCCTCTTACGCGCTCCCAGTCGGTGACCGCTGCGCCGAACGCCTCGAGCTCCACGTCTGCGGCGTTCACGTAGTGCTCGACGAGCTCCCCGCCGAACGCCGTGCGCGCGACCTCGCTCTGCGCGAACAGGTCGCGGGCGTCGCGCAGCGAGCGCGGCACGCGCGGCTTCTGTTCGCTCAGATATGCGTTGCCCTCGAAGACCGGCTCGAGCTCGAGGCCTCGGTCGACGCCGTGCAGGCCCGCCGCGATGATCCCGCTCAGCGCAAGATAGGGATTCAGGTCCGCTCCGCCCACGCGGTTCTCGAAGCGAAGCGACGGCCCGGAGCCCACGACGCGCAGCGCGCACGTACGGTTGTCGCGTCCCCACGCGATCGCCGTCGGAGCGAAACTGCCCGCCGCGAAGCGCTTGTAGGAGTTGATGTTGGGCGCCAGCAGCAGCGTCAGCTCGCGCAGGCACGCAAGCTGGCCCGCGAGGAAGGACTCGAACAGCGCGCGCTCGCGCTCAAACAGCGGCCCCTGCTCGTCGGCGAGCGAGAAGTGGATGTGGCAGGAGCTGCCCTCGCGCTGGTCGTACTTCGCCATGAACGAGATCGACATCCCTTCGAGCGCGGCGATCTCCTTCGCGCCGTTCTTGTAGATCGAGTGCTCATCGGCGGTCCTGAGCGCGTCGGCGTAGCGGAAGTTGATCTCGTGCTGTCCGTGGTTGCACTCGCCCTTGGAGTCCTCGACGAGCATTCCGGCTGCTTCCATGCTGTTGCGGATGCGTCGGATCAGCGGCTCCACGCGCGCGGTGCCGAGCAGCGAGTAGTCGACGTTGTAGAGGTTCGCTGGCTCCAGATCGCGGAAGTTCCGGCGCCAGGCCTGCTCGTAGCTATCGCGGAAGACCATGAACTCGAGCTCGGTCCCCGCGTTGGCGGCCCAGCCGCGCTCGGCGAGGCGCGCGAGCTGGCCGCGCAGCACCTGTCGCGGCGACGCCAGCACGTCCGAACCGTCCTCCCACACAACGTCGGCGAGGCACATCGCCGTGCCCTCCTGCCAAGGCACCGGGCGCAGCGTCTCGAGGTCCGGGCGCAGCACGAAGTCGCCGTAGCCGCGCTCCCAGCTCGCCATCGCGTAGCCGTCGACGGTGGCCATGTCGACGTCGACCGCGAGCAGGTAGTTGCAGCCCTCCGCGCCGTGCTCGACGACCTCCGAGAGGAAGTGCCGGGCGGTCAGGCGCTTGCCCTGGAGGCGTCCCTGCATGTCCGTGATCGCCAGCAGGACGGTGTCGACCGCCCCGCGCGCGACCCCGTCTTGCAGTTCCTCCAGCCTCACAAGCGCTGAAGGTAACGCATGCCCCTCAAGCCGCGGTAGGCAGCCTCAGCAGCGAGGGGTGCTGCGTATCGTGCAGCAGCTCCACCTCGACCGCGCGCAGCGCGCCGGCATGCACCGCGCTTTGGCCGCTGCCCGGGTTGCGCGCGTAGCGCGGATAGGCGCCGGAAGAGACCTGTAGGCGGATGCGGTGCCCCGCCGCGAAGCGATGCGCGGTCGGCCACAGCTCGAACGCGGCGCGTGCCACGCCATCGTCGCATTGCTCGTGCCCGCCCGGCAGAACGCTGTGCAGGGCATCGCAGACGTTCCACGAGACGCCGCAGCGATCGACGTCGCAGACGCGTGCGAACAGGTCGAAATGGGGCGAGCTCGCGCGTGCGTAGAGCTCCACGCGCACCGGACCGATCGCCTCGCGATCCTCTGCCAGGGGCGCGCTCGTGAAGGTCAGCACGTCGGCGCGCCGCTCGAGCGGGCGGTTGTCGAGCACGGCCTCGCGCGCCAGCAGCGTCGGTCCCCCGAGTGACGGCGTCGGGTCGAGCGGGTCGTAGCGGTAGCGCGTCCCGAGCTCGTCCGCGAGTGCGGGCGGTGCCTCGGCGAGCACGCCGTGCGGGGCGAGCCACAGGCGCTGCTCGCGCGTCCCCGGCGCAGGCCAGTCAGGAAGCTCGCGCCATTCACCGCGAGCGCTCGCGCGCGTCACGTACACGCGCACACCGTCGGCGCGGAGCATGCGGGGGTCGTCCAGCAGATAGGCGCGCAGCCAGGCGATACCTTCGCGCAGGCCCGCCGCCGCCAGCCCCGGGGAGGTGTGCGTCCACGGACCGATGATCAGCTGTGGCGGGCGCCCCGCCGCGCGCAGCGCCGCGTAGTCCTCGAGCATCCACGGCAAGAAGATGTCCTGCCAGCCGCCGATCAGCTGGACGTGCGCGGACACCTCGCCGACGCCCGCCGCGAAGTCCCGCGCCACCCAGTAGGCCTCCTCGCGGCTGGGGCTCGCGAGCCCGTCGCGAAACCACGGGACCTCGGCGCCGGTGGCGCGTACGTCCAGTTCGCTGATCGGGAGCGACTCCAGCAGGCGCGGCAGGCCGCGCAGCGCACGTGTCATCGCGAGCGGCGCCAGCCGACGCTCCTGCGCTGCCACGAGCACCAGCCATGAGGCGACGGTCTGCAACGACAGGCTCCCGCCGGCGTAGGTCTGCCCGTGAAACTGCGAGGCGCTCGCCTGGATCGAGAGCGCCGCGAGGTCCTCGCCCGCGCCCGCCGCAAGCGCCCACTGCACGAGTCCGAGATAGCTCGGGCCGATCATGCCGATCCCTCCCGCGTGCCACGGTTGGGCGCGCAGCCAGCGCAGCGTCGCGAGCCCGTCGCCACGCTCGTCGAAGGGGCTGAACTCCCCGCCAGAGCCGAACGTCCCTCGCACGCTCTGGAGCACGACCTGGAGACCGCGCTCGGCGAGCAGCCGGCCGAGGATGAGGCCCACGATCTGGCGCCGTCCGTAGGGGGAGCGCACGAGCACAGTCGGTTGCGGCGCCGCACGCCGTTCCGCCGCGACCCAGCGGTCCGCGAGCAGCACCGTCCCGTCGTCCATCGCGACGCACAGGTCGCGTTCGCAGAGCACTTCGCAGCTCTGCGGGCGCACGAGGTGCATGCGCCGTGCGAGGATCGCGCTCGCCAGGCTCACGCGCCTCCCCGGGCCTTCCGAGACCGCACTACGCGGTCAGCGCCCGCGCCAGCTCGGCGAACGTCTGCACGTAGGCGTCGACCGCCTCCTCCTCGTGCAGCACCGACAGCGTCCACTCCTCCTCGCGGCCGGGAGTCATGTAGATGCCGCGGTTCATGTTCCACAGCCACGCGAGCTCGGTGACGGCCACGTCCTGATTTGCCTTGAAGCTCTCGTAGTCGGTGATCGGCACGGGCGAGAAGGTCACGCACCCCTTCGAACCCACGCCGACCGCGTAGCCGGGCAGGTGGTGGCGCGCGATGACCCCTTCGCAGCCGGCAAGCAGCCTCTCGTTCAGCGCGTCGAGGTGCGCGTAGGCGGGCGGCGTCAGCACCTGCTCGAGGCTCGCGCGCGCCGCTGCCATCGTCAGCGGGTTGCCGTTGTAGGTGCCCACCTGGTAGACGGTGCCGTCCTCGACCACGCTCATCACGCGCTCGCTGCCCCCGATCGCGCCCGCGGGCAGCCCGCCTCCGAGCGTCTTCGCGAGCGTCACCATGTCGGGTCGCACGCCGAAGCGCTCGGTCGCGCCGCCCGCGGCGATCGCCAGGCCCGTCTTGACCTCGTCGAAGATCAGCACGACGTCGTGTCGGGATGTGATCTCGCGCACGTGCTCGAGGTAGCCCTCCTGCGGGAGCACCACCCCGAGGTTCATCATCGCCGCCTCCATGATCACGCACGCCGGCGCGCGCCCTTCGCGCTCGAGGCGCTCGATCCGGCGCTCCATCGCCGCGGCGTCGTTGAACGGCACCGGCACGGTCAGCTCGCTGACGGCCCGAGGAATGCCCTCGCCGTAGGGGAGCGAGGCGAGTTCCTCGCGGTCGCCGATGTCCTCGTAGGGCACGCCGATCGAGACCATCACGGCGTCGTGGTGGCCGTGGTAGGAGCCGAAGATCTTCACGATCGTGTCGCGCCCCGTGAGCGCGCGCGCGATCCGGATCGCGTCCATCGTGGCCTCCGAGCCCGAGTTCACGAATCTCCAGCGCTCGAGGCCGAAGCGGCGTGCGAGCTCCTCCGCGACGATCACCGTGTCCTCGGTCACTGCCGCGAAGTGCGTTCCCTGCCCTGCACGCTCGCGGATCGCCGCCACGATCGCCGCGTTGGCATGGCCCTGCACCATCGAGCCGAAGCCGTTGTGGAAGTCCCAGTAGACGTTGCCGTCGACGTCGATCACGCGGGCGCCCTCGCCCGCGACGAGGTAGATCGGCCACGGGTCGCGCAGTTGATAGGAGGACGCGACGCCGCCGCTCAGCGAACCGCGCGCCCGCTCGAACATCGCCGCCGAGCCCGGTGTGCGCTTGTTCAGCGCAGCGAGCTCGCGCTCGGTCAGCTCCTCGACACGCTCGCGGTCGATCCGCACTGCGCTTCCGACGCTCACCTGCAGGAGCTTAGCCGCCGCTACGTTCGCGCAGCGGACCCTCTCCGGAGTCCGCGCAGGGGATCACCAACGCGCGCTCGAGCCCCGCGTCGCGGTGCGCCGAGGCCTCGAGGATCGCGGGGTCGCTGAGTAGTTCCTGGAAGGCTCTCAGGCTCGGGTAGCGGACCGCGATCACCTCGTCGTAGCGCTCCGCCGGCTCGCCGACGAAGTTCGCGCCGGTGCTCGTGTTCCAGAGAATCTGCGCCCCGACTCGCTGGATCACGCCGAACGCGACCACGCCGTAGCGCGCGTATGCCTCCCTGCCGCTGACGTCGGGCGAGGCTCCGCCGGGCGGCGCAGCGCGGTAGCGCGCCCGCTCGCGGTAGCCGTTGAGGTTGAGCATCACCAGCGGGCCGCCCGGGTCGCGCGCAGCCGCCGCTGCCACCTGCTCGAGCTGGCGCTCGTCGGGGTTGACGGCCATCAGCGCCGCAGCTCCGCCGCTGTCATCGCGGCCTCCAGGTCCTCGATCCGGTCCTGGCCCCAGAAGGAGTCCTGCCCGAAAACGAACACCGGCACGCCCCAGTGCCCGAGGCTCTCCAGCTGCTCGGTGTCCGTATCGACGCGCGCGCGCAGCGCCGGATCGGCGAGCGCCGCGCGACAGCTCTCCCAATCAAGGCCCGCGCGCTCGCATACCAGGCGCAGGCCCGCGTCACCCGCCACGTCGAGGGCTTCGCCCCAGATCCCGCGACTGGCGGCCAGCACGAAGTCCCGCTCGCGACCCTCCTTCAGCGCGTGCTGGGCCACGATCAGGCAGCGCAGCGCGCCGTCGCCGAGCGGGTCATGGATGCGCCCGAACGGCATGCCGAGTCGCTTCGCCTCACGCGCGACGTCGATGAGCGTGTGCAGGCGCTTCGCGGGCGGGACCGATTGGCCGCGCATTGCCATCGGGATCACGCCGTGGTAGCGCAGCACGATCGCGTAGCGCTCGGGTAGCGCGAACGCGCGCGGCGCCGCGAGATAGGAGTAAGGGCTGCGGAAGGAAAAGTAGAAGTCGACCGTCGGCGGCTGCGACGCGGACGCCCGCTCGCGCGCCGGCCGCGCGTGCGTGACGGCGCCGCTCAACGCTCGCCCCAGCCGAGCTCGTCCAACCATTCGCAGATCTGCCGCGGGCGGTCATGCGCGAAGTACCAGCGACCGTGGACCCACGCCGCGGGCGTCCCGTACATCCAGTGCAGGCGCATCGCGCGCTCGTTGCGGCGCACGGCTATCTCACCGTCGGCCGCGGGCGGCGGCGCGCTGCCGAACTGTGCGCGCCACAGCGGCGCGTAGGCGGCCGGCGAGAGCTCGGGTGGATGCGGCTCAAACCACAGCGTTCTCAGCGCTTCGATGCAGAAGCGGCGTGCACGCGCGTCGGCCGGCCCGGCGGCCGCCCAGTCCGCGAGGAAGGCGCATACCTCGGGCTCGAGCGGCTCGCTGCGGCGGAGCTCGAGGCCAAGACGCGCAGACGCGAGCCGGCTCGCGTCGAGCAGCGCGTAGCGGCGCTTGTGTTCGACCGCGGGGTCTCCCGGAATCCCCTGGCGCACGATCGGACGCAGCGCGAGCGTCACATCTCTTGAGGTAAGGCGCCGCTCGAGGTCGAGCACAGCCACCGCGCTGTGCGGATCGTCGAACGCGAAATACAGCTCGACGCGTCCGCGCCGCTGCAGCTGGCGGCGTGCGGCAGCGCTCGCCCGCGCGGGCCAGCTGACACCCGACAGCGCCACCACCGCGCGCGGCGCGATGCGCCTGCTGAGCGTCTCCCCCGGTGAACGCATCTGCCTCCTCGCGCCCTAGAAGATGCTGTTGATCAGATCCTCGCCAAGGCCGATTCCAGCGCCCATCTCCATCGCGCGACCGAAACCCCCACCAAGCAGGCCGCCGAACATGCCGCCGCCCATCCCGAAGCCGCCCGTGCGCATCGGCTGCTGCTGCATCGGCTGCTGCTGAGCCTGCTGCTGGGCCTGCGCAGCGTTTGTCGCCCAGGCGTGGATCGCCTGCAGCAGCGCAGCCGCCTGAACCTGCTCGTCCTTGACGTCGAGTGCGATCTGCTTGAGGTCGAGCAGCCATTCGCGCGCGTTCTGGTCGCCGCCCTGCGCCGCCGTCTGAAGCTTCTGCGCGAAGTCCTGCACCGACTTCGCGACATCCTGGAACTCCTGCTGCAGCTGTTCGTACTGCTTGTCTACCGTTTCGGTGTCCATGCGAGGAAGCATCTCACACGCGCCGCGGTCAGCGGTGCTCGCGTAGCATGGAGCCGCAGCCCGATGCACACACACTCCAAGCCACGCGCTCGCAGGCGGCGGCGCAGCGCAGCTAGGTGCGCCTGAGGTAAAGGATTGGGGACGCTCGAACGAGCGCTGCGCGGGCTCGTAGGCCTCACGCGCCGGGCTGGCGCGAACGCGCGCGGACAGGTCGTCGAGTTTGTCGGCGGGCCCGCGCGCGCGCGGGTGATCACGCTGTTCGGGGCGGTGCTCGCGCTCAACAGCGCCCAGATCGCGACCGTCGGCGCGGTCGCCCCGCAGCTCGAGCACGCGCTGCACATCGGCAATACGAAGATCGGCCTGCTGAACTCGGTCGCGCTGCTCGTCGGCGCCATCGCGGTCGTGCCGGTGGGCCTCGTCGTGGATCGGGCGCGGCGCGTGCCGCTACTTGCCGCGAGCATCGTGCTGTGGAGCGCCGGCACGCTGTTCGGGGCGCTCGCGCAGTCCTACTCCGGCCTGCTGCTCTCGCGCGTCGCTCTCGGCGCGGTCGCTGCGACCGCCGGGCCGGCGATCGCCTCGCTGACGGGCGACTACTTCCCCGCGCGCGAGCGTGGCCGCATTTACGGCTACATACTCAGCGGCGAGATCGCGGGCACGGCCGCCGGCTTCATCGTCAGCGGCACGCTCGCGAGCGCGATCTCCTGGCGGCTCGCGTTCGCGGTGCTCGCGATCCCCGGCTTCTTCCTCGCGCGCACGCTATGGCGCACGGTCCCCGAGCCGCCGCGCGGGGGCCAGAGCCGGCTGCAGCCGGGCGTAGTGGACCTCGAGGCTGCAGTCGCTGATGCACGCCGGGCGGCCGCGCGGCCGGCGCAGGGGGGCGAGGTCAAGGCGACTCCAGACGCAGCCACCGAACTCCTCGGCTTCAACCAGCCGACCGAAGAGCAGGCGCATGCGCGCTTTCGCGAAGCCGAACCCGATCCCGCGCTCGTGCTGCACGAGGACCCCAAGCAGATGGGGCTCGTCGACTCGATCCGCTACATCATGAGCGTGCCGACGAACGTACTGCTGATCATCAGCTCCTCGCTCGGCTACTTCTTCCTCGCCGGGCTGCAGACCTTCGCGCTCGTGTTCCTGCGCGGCCACTACGGCTCGAGCCAGGCGACGGCGACGCTCGTACTGGGGCTGCTCGTCGTCGGCGCGCTCGTCGCGACGATCGCGAGCGGCCGCTTCACGGACTTCCTCGTGCACACGGGAAGGCTGAGAGCGCGCGTGTGGGTCCCCGCGATCTCCTATATCGCCGCGACGCTGTTCCTGCTCGCCGGCCTGCTCACCAGCCGCCTCGGGCCCGCTCTCTGGTTCTACGTCGCAGGCGGCGCCTTCATCTTCGCCGCCAACCCGCCGCTCGATGCCGCGCGCCTGGACATCATGCCCTCGGGCCTGTGGGGACGGGCGGAAAGCACGCGCACGTTCCTGCGCTCGCTCGCACAGGCACTCGCGCCGCTGCTGTTCGGCGCCGTCGCCGACCTGGTCGCGGGCATCGTCCCCGCCCAGGCGCCGATCGGCACGCACACGCACCGGGTCGTCTCTTCGGCGACCGGCACCGGGTTGCAAGTCACCTTCCTGATCATGCTCAGCGCGCTCGCCGCGGCCGGCTTCTTCCTGCTGCGCGCGCGAGACACCTACCCGCGCGACGCCGCGACCGCAGCCGCCTCAGCGGCGGCGTCGAGGGATGCGTCCTCGCCCGGGCGCTGACCGCGGCTACAGGCTCGGCGCGCGCGGCGGCAGCAGGCGCAGCGCGCGCAGCCGGCCGCGCAGCCCCCTGCCGCGGGCGAGCGCGTGGCGCAGCGCGAGTCGCTCGGCGCGCGCGGCCGACAGCTCCGCGCCGGTGAGCGCTTGCTCGCGACCGAAGCGACGCTCGCGCAGCCGCCTGACGTAGGCGGCGGCCTGCGGCTGCGCCACGCGCTCGAGGCGTTGCGCGAGCTGGGTGAGCGTCATGCCCGGCAGCAGTGGCCACGCAAATCCGCGCAGCGCGCGCTCGAGCTCGCGGACCGCCGTCTCGACGCCCGGCACGTCCGCGGCGCGGCCCCGCGCGCGAGCGGCGCGGACGTGCAACCACGCCGCGAGCACCGATGCCACGATGAGCAGCGCGAGCAGCGCCCACTGCCAGGCGGAGAGCCCGAGTGAGCCGCCGCTGCCGGCGTGGCGCCGAGCGAGCGCTCCGCTCGCGCGCGAGGCGTGCGCACGGGCGGCGCTCGCCGAGAGGGTTTCGAGCTGCAGCGTCTTGGACGCGGCCCCGCCGGCGTCGCTGCCCACGATGTGCGTCGCCGGCGTCGGGTCGAACGGCACCCAGCCGATGCCGCTGAAGAAGACTTCGACCCAGGCGTGTGCGTCGAGCGCGCGTACCGTCGTGGCCGAGTCCGCCGTGTTCAGCAGCGAGGGCTTGAAGCCGACGCCGACGCGCGCCGGGATGCCGTCCATGCGCAGCATCAGCGTCATCGCGCCCGAGAACTGCTCGCAGTAGCCGCGGCGGGTTTCGAACAAGAACGACTCCAGCGGGTAGCGAGTCAGCGGCGGGTGTTCGTCATAGGTGTAACCGGCGAGCAGGTAGCGCTCGATGCGCGTGACGACCTCGTAGCTCGAGCCGGCGCCGGCGGCAAGGCGCCTGGCGAGTGTGTACATCGGCCCATAGGGCGAGGCGAGGATGCGCCGTGGGAGCGCCGACGCGCGGGCCGCCGCCCTTGCGCCCCCAGCGCTCGCCGAGCCGGCTTCCCCCGTGCCGAGCGCGGGCCCGTGCACGAGCTGGGTGTGCAGCGGCGGTGAGCTCGCCTCGCGCGCGAGTTCCGGCGCGCGCAGCGCACTCGAGGACAGCAGCGGCAGTTCGAATTCGGTGTAGGGCAGGTATGCGCGCGGGAACGTGCGCGGCGCGGCTCGCATCTGCGCCGTCGTCGGCTTCGGAGCGTAAGAGATGACGGTGTAGCTCGTGCCGGCCGCGAGGGGTTCTCGGAGCGAGAGCGTGCCGTCGGGCGCGTGGCGGACAACGACAGCCTCACCGCCGTGCCAGGCGGCGACCCGCGTGGCGATGCCCGAGGCGCCGACGAGCAGGTTCGAGCGCAGCCCTTCGATCATGATCGTCGCGCTCTCGTACCAGCTCGCTTTCGCGTCCGCGGGAATGTCGGTTGCGGCGGTTTGCGGCGGCGCGTCCGAGCGGATGAAGCGCAGCCCGTCGAAGCGGTCGAGCGAGGTCACGCGCAGCAGCCCGGGCGCTTGGCTCGAGTGCACGGTCAGCATCGGCTCCTGCGTGCGCGACCACTCGATCGGCCCGTAGAGCTGATCCCACTGGAACGCGGTCGGGTTCCTCGCATCACCGGAGGCGAACGAGATCCACGCGTGTCCGCTCAGCAGTGGCGCCACGATGAGCGCCGGCACCGCGCAGGCGACCGTCCAGCCGAGCGCGCGGCCGGCGTCCAAGCCGCGCAGGGTCGGCAGCCACAGCCACGCGAACACGAGCAGCAGCAGCAGCAGGCCCTGCACACGCCACGCGCCACCCGGTGCGTTGGCCATGCCGCACAGCGCGAGCGCGACGGCGATCGCGAGCGCGCAGAAGCGGCGCCCGGCTGCGCGGGCGCCCGCACGCACGGGCCAGAAGAACAAGACCGCCATCAGCGTCGTGGTCGGCACGAGCAGCATCAGCACCGACAGGCGCGCCCAGCGCGCGCCGCCGAGGTAGGGCCAGGTCCAGTTGCCGAGCTGCGCGAGCCCGCCGCCGACTTGATTGGCCAGCGTGGCCCAACGCCAGGGCGGGACGAGGTGCGCCGGCACGCCGACGGCGAGCAGGCCGAGCTCAAGTCCGAGCAGCGTCGCCACCACGACCACGGCGGCGCGCGCCGCGTCGGCGCGCAGGCGTGCCGTGCCGGGGGGGCGCTCGGCGCCGAGCGCCGCCAGGCCGAGCGAGAGCGCCCCGCCGCAGGCGGTCGCGACGGCGGCCACGCCGATGGCGTCTGGAGCCGGCGCGTGGTGCAGCAGTCGCATGTAGGCGATTGCCGACGCCGTGGTCACAGCGAAGAACGTGAGCAGCCGCACCCAGAGCGGTCCGAGCTGTTCGTCGCCCCGCGCACGGCGCACGGCGACCGTCGCCGCGCGGGGCTCGGCCCAGGCGCTCATCTACGCTGCCGCCGGCGCGCGCTGATCGCGGCGCTGCACGGCGCACCCCGCGACCGTGAACAGCACCTCCGCGTGCGCGCGCGGGAAGGGGGAGACGATGAAGCGCGTGCCGCCGCCGGGATGCGCGAGCGCGTGCGGGTCCGCGCTGGCGCTGACCCACAGCACGACGGAGGCGATGCGGATCGCGTCCCAGGCGAGCGCGTCGGAAGGCTCGATCAGCGCCAGGCGCGTGTGGATCCGCGGCCAGGACGCGAGCGCGCCGTCGAGTCGGTGCGGGCGACGCTCGGGCGGCAGCAGCAACGTGCAACCGCCGGAGCGCGCTAGCGCGAGCGCTATCGACGCGGTCGCGCGCACCGCCGCGTCGAACGCGTCGGCGCCGGCGCAGTCACGACCGTCCAGCACCACGAGCGGGCGCGCGTCGGACTCGGGTCGCAGCCGCCGCTCCATCAGCGTGCCGGTGCGCGCAGTCGTGAGCCAGTGGATGCGCCCGCCGCTCACGTAGGAATCGGCTCGGCGCAGGTCGTCGAGCTCGCCGGCCGCCGCCGCGAGCGCCCGCCGTGTGCTCGTGCTGCCGCCGAGTCGCGCGAGATCGGCGCGCCTGACGCGCTCCACGCGCGGCAGCACGAGCAGGCGCGTGGGCTCGGAGAGCACGTCGCGTCCGCACAGGCCGAAGGGGTCGGAGAAGCGCAGCAGCGATGGTCCGATCTCGTGCAGCCCGCGGCGCCGCGCGAGCGCGTTCACCTCATGCACCGTGCCGTCCAACCACCGCCGTGGCCGCGGCTCGGAATCCGCGAGCGCCGCGAACTCGCCGCTGCGGCGCAGCGCGCGGGGGCCCTGCAGGCGCGTGCGTACTCGCACTCGCGCTCCCTCTTCAGCGCTCGCGGTCAGCGGCTCGCGCACGAGCCGCACGCGCCAGCACATCAGGCGCACGGCGACCTCGGCGCCGAGCGCGAGCACGACTAGCGCGAGTCCGGGGACGATGAACGCGTCCACGCCGAGCAGCTCGGCGAGCAGACAGAAGGCCAGCCCGAGCGCTGCCGCGGCGAGCGTACGGCTCATAGTGCGGGAACCCGGCTGAGCGCCTCGGCGATCACCGCCGCGCGCTCGCTCTCGCCGGCACCCGGCGCGAGCAGCAGGCGGTGCGCGAGCACCACCGGGGCGAGCTCCTGCACGTCGTCGGGCAGAACGTGGTCGCGCCTGTGCAGCGCCGCTTTCGCCATCGAGGCGCGCAGCAGCATCAGCCCTGCCCGCGGGCTCGCGCCGATCTCGGTGCGCGGGTCGCTGCGCGTGCGCGCGAGGATCGCCACGACGTAGCGGCAAACGGCCTCGCTGGCATGCACGGCGGCCACTGCGCGCTGCGCGTCGAGCACATCCTCGACCTCGCCCACCGCGGCGAGATCGAGGACGCGGTCACGCGCGGCATGGTCGGCGAGCATGCCGGCCTCGGCGGCGGCCTCGGGATACCCGAGCTCCAGGCGCAGCATGAAGCGGTCGAGCTGCGCCTCGGGCAGCGGGTAGGTGCCCTCGTAGTCGATCGGGTTCTGCGTGGCGATCACGAGGAACGGCTGCGCGAGTTCGTGCGTGGAGCCGTCGACCGTGACGCGGCGCTCCTGCATGCACTCGAGCAGCCCCGACTGGGTCTTGGCGGGCGCGCGGTTGATCTCGTCGACGAACACGAGGTTCGCGAACACCGGTCCCGGCCGGAACTCGAAACGGCCGCTGGCCTGGCTGTAGACGTTCGCGCCCGTGATGTCCGAAGGCAGCAGGTCAGCGGTGCACTGAATGCGCGAGCACTCGCAGCCGATCGAAGCCGCCAGCGCGCGCGCGAGCGCGGTCTTGCCGACACCGGGGTAATCCTCGATCAGCACGTGGCCCCCGGCGAGCAGCGCGACCAGCAGCTGTTCGAGGACCGCCGGCTGCGCCGTGACGGCGCGTGTGACGTTGGCGCCCACGCGGGCGGCGAACTCGGCGACGCCATCGGGGTTCATCGCGCGCCGACGCGCCTTGCGCGCGAGCGCCCCCGCGGTGCAGGCGCGGTCGCGCCCGAGCGATCCGGGCTACGCAGGCGCACTCGTGCACTGCCGGAAAACGTCTGGCTCCCCATCGCGGTCCCTGGCCTTTCGCTGGCTACCGAACCCGTTGTACCAGCCAGCCGCCCTGAGCAGGTGTACTCACCGACGGCGCTATCGCTCAGAAGGGCAGCGACGGCTGCTCGTCGGCGCGCTCGGCCGGCGATGGAGCTCCGGCCTCGGCGGCGGGGTGCTCGACGAGCGCGAGCACGCGATTGGCCATGAAGCGCGCGCGGCGAACCGATTCGCCGGTGCGCGTGACCTCGTTGACTTCGATGATGCCTCGCGCGCTCGTGACCTCGACGCGCCTGCCGGCACGCGTTGCGGTCACCTCGTAGGTGCGCGAGCCGTCGTCGGCGGCGATGACGATCTCCACGCGATCACCCTTCATGACTGGTATGGCGGAGCCTAGCCGGTCCTCTCGCGCATCGGGATGCGCACACCGCACCGCTCGACGACGCCAAGCATCCTCGACTCGCCCGGGTCACCCGGCGGGGCTGAAGCGCAACGCCGCTAAGTGGCGCCGTTACGCTGCCGCGGTGCGGGCGTGCGTGGCTGCCGGCGCGGGCTTCCTGCTCGCGGTGCTCTGGTTCGACCTGATGTTCGACGTGCAGGTGCTCGGCCACGGCGGTGGCGCGCTCCCCGAGGAGGTGCTCTCCTCGATCGGGCGCTACTACGCGCGCGTCACCACCGCGGCCAGGCCGATGAACCGCCTCGTGGCGCTGGTGATGCTCGCGACGCTCGCTGCCCTGCTCCTCGAGCTGATCGACGGCGATGCGCCCAAGTGGGCTGCGTGGAGTTCGCTCGCGCTGGCGCTGGGGCCGATCGCGCTCGCGGGCGCGCGGATCGTGCCGCGCGCGGTGAGGCTCGGGACGGGCGCGGACGGGATCGAGCGCCGCAGCGAGCTCGCGCGCTCGATCTGCCGCGAGCACATCCTCTGCGCGCTCGCGATCGCGGCGCTGCTCGTCGTGCAGCTCGCGGCCTGAGCCGGCTGGGCAGCCACTCGGGCCCCGTGCGAGTTCGCCTCAGGCCTCGACGTGGCCGATCGCTCGCCGGAGCCGTAATGTTCGCGCCGTGAGCGAGGTGGTGCGGAAGGAGGTGCGTGACGGCGTCGCGGTGCTGACGCTCAATCGCCCCGATCGCCTGAACGCCTGGACGAACGAGATGGAGGAGCGCTACTTCGGGTTGCTCGCGGACTGCGCCCGCTCCTCCGATGTACGGGTGATCGTTGTGACGGGCGCGGGCCGGGGGTTCTGCGCCGGCGCGGACATGGAAGGCCTGCAAGCGCTCGGCGCGAACGGGCAGCCGGCCGCGGCGGCACGCGAGCGTGTCGCGCAGCGCTACCCGCTCTCGATACCGAAGCCGATCATCGCGGCGATCAACGGCGCGTGCGCGGGGATCGGGCTCGTGCAGGCGCTCATGTGCGATGTTCGCTTCGCCGCCGAGGGCGCGAAGTTCACGACAGCGTTCGCGCGTCGCGGCCTGGTCGCAGAGCACGGCATCTCGTGGATCCTGCCGCGGCTGGTGGGACCGGCGCGCGCGCTCGATCTGCTGCTGTCCGCGCGCGTGGTGCTTGCGGATGAGGCCTACGAGCTCGGCCTCGTCAACCGGGTCCTGGCGCCTGACCGTCTGATGGAGGAGGTGCTCGCCTATGCGGGCGAACTGGTCGTGCACTCCTCGCCGGCGAGCATGGCGACGATGAAGCGGCAGGTGTACGCCGACCTCGAGCGCCCGCTCGACGGTGCGACCAAGCTCGCCGACGAGCTGATGCTCGCGTCGTTCGCGGCCCCCGACTTCAGCGAGGGCGTGCAGAGCTTCCTCGAGCGGCGTGAGCCGAACTTCCCGTCGGTCGCGCGCGATCCGGTCTAGCGGCCACGCGCTGGCGGCCGCGGCGCTAGGCTCGGTTGCGAGGTGAGCGCGAGGGCGCAACCAGAGCCGCTCGAGGAGGTGGTTGACCACATCCGCGGGCCTGCAGGCGGCGACGTGATCCTCGTGTACGGCGACTACGAATGCCCCTACACGCGTAAAGCGATCCGCGCGATCGAAGCCGTCCAGTCGCAGGACCATGACGTGCGCTTTGCCTTCCGGCACTTTCCGCTGACCGAGATCCACCCGCACGCGCTCGCCGCCTCAGCGGCGGCTGAGGCGGCCGCCGCCCAGGACTCCTTCTGGGAGATGCACGACCTGCTCTTCCATCGCCAGCACGCGCTCGCAGAAGACGATCTCGAACGCTACGCAGCCGAGCTGGACCTGGACGTGCGGCGCTTTGACGGCGACCGTGTCGGCGAGCGCGCGCTGGAGCGCGTGCGCCGCGACGTGATCAGCGGCGAAGCGGTTGGGGTTGCGGGCACGCCGACGCTGTTCATCGACGGGCGGCTGCACACGCGCTCCTACGAGGCCGCGGACCTGATCAGCGCGCTCGCCGCCGCGCGCTGACGACGCTCACGCATCCTCGCGGCGGGCGCGCCGGATCGCGGCGCGCTCTGCCAGTCGGTTATCGCGGCGTAGCTGCGCCTCCTTCTCGCGGCGCTGCTCGTCAGAGGACTCGGCGATGAGCGGCGGCACAGGTGTCGGCCTGCCGTCGTCGTCGAGCGCGACCATCGTCAGGTATGCGGTCGAAGTGTGCGCGACCTCGCGACTTCGCACGTTCTCGGAGTCGACGCGCACGCCGACCTCCATCGAGGTCCGCCACGCGGCGTTGACGCTCGCGCGGAAGGTGACGAGCTGGCCGACGTGGACTGGATGCATGAACGTCATGCGGTCCATGCCCGCGGTGACGACGCGTACGCCGCAATGCCGGATCGCGGCGATGCCGGCGACCTCGTCACAGAGCCGCATGATCACGCCACCGTGTACGTAGCCGGCGGTGTTCGCGTCTTCGATGCCCATCCAGCGCGTCAGCACGGAGCGGGACTCGGAAGCGCGGCGCGGCTGCACGACGCGCCACTTTACGCTGCGGCAATCAGTCGTCGACTGCTGCTACCTGTAGCTCCAGCGACGTCCGCCGTCCGTGGAGATGTAGGTCCAGATTTCGCTTGGGCTCGACCGTACGAAGGCCAACAGGCCACGCGTGCCGCTGCTACCCACAGCACCGTAAACGACCGCCACCGGAACGCCGGGCATGTACGCGCGCCACCACTGCTTGCCGGCGTCGGCGCTCACGGCGATGGATTCGCCCCCTTCCGGTCCACCGTACGCGAAGTAGGTCTCAGGCCCCGCTGCGCCGAGTTGGGTCACGACATCCGGCGCGTTCGCCGCCGATACGTGGAGGTGGGGACCATCAATTCGCCACGTCTTGCCGCCATCCACGCTCGCCGCGGGGTATGTCGTGCCGCTGACCGTCGCCAGCGCAAAGCCGTCTGTCGCGTTCACGAAAACCCGTACGCCGAGTCTCGAGGTGCTCACGATTGAACTCGCCTGCCGGAAAGGCGGTTTGTCGACGGGAAGTTTCGTCGCGGTCACGCTCGCCGGGGGTGTCGAACGCGCCGCGGCCGCCGGCCGCTCGAACACCCACCAGACGGCGACCGACGCAGCGGCCGCGACGGTGAGCGCTGCCAGGACCGACCTTGCGGTCCTCGAACCCCGACGGCGCCAAGTGTTCACGTAGCTGCGCAAGATCATGCTGAGCTCCTTTCTGGGTTCGCTGCGTCCTGACGCGGAACTCGTCAATCGCCAGCTAATGGGTGCTGTGGCAGGCCGCGGGTTTGACGGCCCGCGGCCTGCCGTTCACGCTGGTTCTGGCATCACGCCGAATGGCGGAAGGCCTCTATGCCGCAGTCGAGACTCACAGCACCTTGATCATCTTGGTCGATCTGGCTGGCAGAGTCTCGTCTCGGGTAGAGCCGAAACGGCGTAGTTCGGAGTGTCCATCCTGTGCGAACACTTCGACGTTGTCCGTCTGCAGCGGCGCATAACTCGCCAGAGCGCCCCCGCCGATCATGGCAATTTCCAGTCCCCGCCGCCTGTAGAGGATGGGGAGGGAGGCGATTGCCTGTGCGCCGACCCAATCGATCGCTAGCAGCCGCCGAAGGTCGAGAATGATGCTCGTCACGCCTTCCTGGCACAGGCACTCAACCTCCTCCTGAAGTTCAGCCGCCGATCCGGTGTTCAAGACGCCGGTGAGAATCAGCGTATGCCTCCAGGATGGAGTTGTGGGCGCGATGCGCAGGTCTTGCGCGGCCGGCGAACCCCCAGCGTCATCACAGGTGATGGCCGGCCGCAACGTTGCAGATGTCAACCGATGATTCATGTCTTCCAAGCTCCTTTCACTGCCTCTTCGATCGTCGGACGGACCTGGAATCAGGGCGATTCCAGATCCGAGTGGGGAGAGACCGGAAGGAGCTAGCCCGGTCGCTCTGGGATCAGAACGAAGAACGTGTCGCGCCGTGAGCGCGACGCCGTGTTCAACCGCCGCGTCACGCTCGGCGGCAACGTGATGAAGACGCAGACGAGCGTCGACATCGCCGAAGAGCCGGATGCTGCACCGCCTCCCGCTGCAAATCCGCCCGCCGAGCCACCGGACCCGGGGGAGGGTTCGGGCGAGTGACCTTCTGTCGCAGACCCGCCGTCCGCGGCGCCAGTAACGGCATCTGGCCGCAGCGGCGCAGAGCCGGCCCCGAGGCCCGCCAGTGGAACAACCACGGACGCAGAGAGGTCCAGCGTGCCCGCCGAGGAAGTCGTTTCGCTCGGCACTTCGAGCGCGGCGAGCCATCCGTGCATCTGTCCGATGCGGGGCCCGGAGCTCCATTCCGATGCAACGGTGGGTGACCCGTGTTGCTGCTGCGCTTCGGAGGGGGGGCTGGGCGCAGCCGAGACACCGAGCGGCACGGGCGAAGGCGCGCTGGGGGGGTTGTTGGCAGCCGGTTGCGGAGCGCTGCCCGACATTTCGCCGCTCTCGCTCGGCTGCTGGTCAAGTTGGCTTTCGGATCGAGAGCTTCCGTTCATAGCTTCGGGAGACTGTTCGCTCTCCTTCTCGCTGGTCACGGGAACCGCTTCGCCTTCTCGAGTTTGAGGGGTCGGGTTGCTTTCGACCGTGCCGGTCGGGGGTGCGGGCGCCGGCGGCGGCTGGTCCGTGGGCGGCTGTATTGGTTCCGGAAGAGATTCCGCGGGCGGGGGGGTTTGTTCTTGGGCGGGCTGCTGGGTCTGTTCTTCGGCGGGCGTCTGTTCTTCGGTGGGCGGCGATTCGGAGGGCGGGGGGGTTTGTTCTTCGGCGGGCTGCTGGGTCTGTTCTTCGGCGGGCGTCTGTTCTTCGGTGGGCGGCGATTCGGAGGGCGGGGGGGTTTGTTCTTGGGCGGGCTGCTGGGTCTGTTCTTCGGCCGGCGGGGGTGGTTGTTCGGTGACTGGCTGGGGCGCTGGTTCTTCTTCCGGTGTGGGGATTTGTTCTTGGGCGGGCTGCTGGGTCTGTTCTTCGGCGGGCGTCTGTTCTTCGGCGGGCGTCTGTTCTTCGGCGGGCGTCTGTTCTTCGGTGGGCGGCGATTCGGAGGGCGGGGGGGTTTGTTCTTCGGCGGGCGTCTGTCCTTCGGCGGGCGTCTGTTCTTCGGTGGGCGGCGATTCGGAGGGTGGGGGGGTTCGTTCTTGGGCGGGCTGCTGGGTCTGTTCTTCGGCGGGTGGGGGTGGTTGTCCGGTGGCTGGCGGGGATTCCGGTTCTTGCGCCCATATGGGGCTCTGTTCTTCGGCGGGCCGCGGCGTCTGTTCTTCGGTGGGCGTCTGTTCTTCGGTGGGCGGCGATTCGGAGGGCGGGGGGGTTTGTTCTTCGGCGGGCCGCGGCGTCTGTTCTTCGGTGGGCGTCTGTTCTTCGGTGGGCGGCGATTCGGAGGGCGGGGGGGTTTGTTCTTGGGCGGGCTGCTGGGTCTGTTCTTCGGCCAGCGGAGGTGGTTGTCCGGTGGCTGGCTGGGGTTCCGGTTCTTGCGCCCATATGGGGCTCTGTTCTTCGGCCGGCCGCGGTGTCTGTTCCCCGCTGGCCGCTGCTTCGGACGGCATGGAGGCTTCTTCTTGAGCGGCGGGCTGCTGCTCTTCGGCCGGTGGCGGTGTCTGTTCGGTGGCTGCGGGCGCTTGTTCTTGCGCGGGCGTGGAGCTCTCTTCTTGGGCGCGCTGCGGCGCCTGTTCTTCCGCTGGGGAGGGCAGGAGGGCTTGTTCTTGAGCGGTGGGCGGCTGTTCTTCGGCGGGCGGGGATGTTTGTTCGCTGGCTCGCGGGGGTACCGGTTCTTGCGCTGGCGTGGAGCTCTGTTCCCAAGCCGACGGAGAGGTCTGTTCCTGAGATTGCGGCAAGCCGCCTTCCTGGCTCAACGGCTGCGCTTCTTCCCCTGCAGGCGCAGCCGATTCGGCTGATGAGGGTTCAACGGTGGCGATGGTTTGCGCTTCGGCAGCGCCATTGCTCGCTGGGCCTTCGCCAGCGCTGCCTTCACTCGCCTCGGCGTTGGGGGCGAGTATGAGGACCCACAACACGACCGAGAGCACCATCCAGAGGCCGTGAGCCCCCCTCGGAGAACCCCTGATCATCTTGATCGCAGCTGCTTCGCCCCAACCATAAGGCTCACTCACTCCCGATTTCCGCGATGGCGGTAAGCTGGGTTACATAATGACGCAATGCGAGATAATGACGCAATGCAAGTTTCGATGCGCCTCCGTTGCCGGTCGATTGAGAACTGAAGGTCGTCCGTGCTCGTCTTGACGCGCAGAGCCGGAGAGAGCATCTTGATCGGCGACGACGTCGAAGTTACGGTTCTGGCTGTTGACGGCTCGAAAGTGCGCCTCGGCATAAAGGCCCCGATAAGCGTCCCGGTCCATCGGCGGGAGATCTACCTCGCGATTCACGCGAACGGCGACGCTCGGGTGGGATCTGACCCACGGGACCTCGTGCGGTCGCTTCGGCGACAGGCCACCAGCTGACGCTCGCCCGTCAAGTGAGCGAGCTCCGCGGGCGGGCTGGAGTCCGACAGCGCTTCAGAGCGGTCCGCTCGCCTCGTCGACATCTCCGAGTTTGAATACGCCGGCAGTAGTCAATCCTGGCGTGCGCGCCAGGTGTGCGTCAGGTGTGCGCGGGCGAGGCCCTGCGCGACCCACTTCGAGAATACGCAAGACGGCCGCGCGGCACCGGCGGATCGATCACACCGCCGCGTCGGTCTCGCCTCTCGGCTGTTTCGGCTAGGGCATCATCCGCTGCGCCTCCGCCTCGCCGCAGCGCATCGTCCTGTTCATGGAAACCGGGCCGCCCACGACTCGAGCTCGATGCCGGTGGCGTTGATCACGTAAGCGATGAGGCGATACCAGCCAGCTACGATCACGAGCTCGAGCAGCTGGCTTGACTGGAGGCGCGCTGCGAGTTCGTTCCACAATCTGTCTGGGATTGTGGCGTGCTCGTGTAGAGCGTCCGCGGCGGCGACCAGCTGGCCGTCGGCCTCAGACCATGCGGGATCGTCTGCGCCGCCGTTCACAGTGGCGATCAGCTGCTCTTCAGTCAGTCCGAGCGGCTTGGCGAACGCGACGGCATGAACTCCCCACTCGTACTCGGCGCCGGACCTTGCGCAGGTGCGCAGGATCAGCAGCTCGCGGTCGCGGGGGTCGAGCGACGGATGGCCAAGGATGCCCGCCCCTAGCGGACGCATCCGCGACGCGAAGTCCTCATGGACAGCGAGTGTGCGGAACAGGCGCAGCGGCTCGGCATCGCTTCCCGGCGGCATCCACTTGGTCAGTAAGGATGCGATCTCGGGCGTATAGGGCGGCTCCAGCGGCGCGATTCTCGGCTTCGGCATTCGTCTATCCTTTGCTTCGATAATCAAAGCAAGGAGTCTAGCTTCTGTTTTCGCAGCACGCAAGCTCAGCGCCGCGGCCGGGGAGACCAGTGCGAGGATCACGCACGGGTCGTCCGATCATGGCGCTCCTCGATCTTCTTGGCCGACGCTGGACGCTGCGCGTGATCTGGGAGCTGCGGGATGGAGCTCTAACGTTCCGTGAGCTCCAATCTCGCTGCGAGGGAATGTCCTCGAGCGTTCTCAACGAGCGGCTTCGCGAGCTCCGAGCGGCCCGTGTCCTGAATCCGGCGGGCGCCGGCGGCTATACACTCACGCACGAGGGCCTGAAGCTCCTCGAGGCCCTCGATCCGCTACAAGACTGGGCCGACCGATGGGCGCGACGGTAGATGGCCTACCCGGCGCGCCCGCGACGAGTACCCAGCCTCCACGAGATGCGGCGCGCAATGCCGCGCTCCGGCACGAGTTGCCGACGCGCGACGCCGCCCACGCCCGGTATCACTCGAAGTCGGTGACCGAGTAGACGTCGGTTCGATGCAGGACGACGGGCGCACTGCGGTCCGGACCCGACTGGACATGGTGGACGGTGTAGGCATCGCGCCCGAGCTGAAATATCGCCTCCACCGTCTTGCCGTTCCCAGCGTCCGACTCACCGACGCGTAGGCAGCGGTCCACGCCTCGGTGTCGGCATTCGATCTCTTGGATCCGACGGTCGCGCGAGGAGACCCCGGTGCACGCCTCGGCCTGCTCGCGCAATGCCTGGTATGCGCGCTCGGCTTCAGCCTGAGGTGGCGGCGGCACGAAGGAGCGGCTCATGAGTAGCGCTTGTTGCCGCGCCTCATCGCGTCGGCTTCGCGCCGCGGAAAACGCTTTCGCTCCTCGGCCGTCATTCTCCGGATGACGAGCTTGCCTTGCGCAACCTGGTCACGGATGTCCTTGAGCTTCTGCTCGCGCTTCTGCTGGTGTCGTTCCTGCTGGGCTCCCGGCAAGTGCTGCCTCCTGACAGTGGCGCTGGACAGCCTCCGCGACCGTCCGCGCCGCGCTCGGCACTGCCGGCAAGCCCAAACAGCTCGCCGTCAGATGGAACACTCTCGACGCCGGAACCTTCGTCGCCGGGCGTTGATGTCTGGCAGACGGGTCTCCGTGGGCACTCGCGATGGCCTCGCGGCTTACATCGAGCTTAGCACCGATTGACACCAGCGCCGGGTTATAGCGGTGGGTTCGTGGCAGAGGCAGGTACGCCCCACGAGGGGCCGATCATGACCAGGGCAACGACGATTGGCTCGCCGGCGACCCCTCAAGGTGAGAGCATGGCGGGCCTGGCCGCAAGGCGCCCTGGGCCGACAGCTGTTGAGCCGCTGTTCGCGGATGCTGCTAGGGTTGCTGGCATCAGGTCGGGCGATTTGCTCGACATAGCGTGCCAGCGGTCGTAGCCTTTGCTCAGCAAACTCCGCGTTCGCAGCACTATCAACGCCGGAGGAACATCAATGGCAACTGGAACCGTGAAGTGGTTCAGCGACGACAAGGGATTCGGCTTCATCACGCCTGATGACCAGTCCGCGGACCTGTTCGTCCACCACAGCGCGATCGTCGGCGACGGCTATCGCTCGCTTACGGAAGGTGCGAAGGTCTCCTATGACGCCGAACCAGGCGACAAGGGGCCCAAGGCCGTAAACGTACAGCCTGCCTAGCACCGCTTGGGTCTGCCGGTCTTACGGCAGACCGAGCGCTCCGCTGGCGGGAGACCTCTCAGGTTCAACGACGCCGCGGGGTGGCACATACCGACCGCGCCATCGAGGGACAGATTCGAGCCGTACAACAAAGGACGGTGAAACATGGCCTCGAGCGGCAAGAAGAAGACCACGTTCGCGAAGCTCGCCCGCGAGGCGAGACTTCGCGAACGTCGGCTGACCAAGCAGGCCAAGAAGGATGCGCGCAAGCAGGCGCCCTCCGAATCCCTCGACTCGACGGAAGGCGCGCTGAGCGCGACGACCACCGAGGGCGCTGAGCAAGCCCCCGAGCAGGCCGCCCTCGACACGGAGAGCCCGCTGCCCGAAGGCCGACCAGCGGCCCACGACCTCACGGCCGAGAAGGCGGTCAAACATCTGTTTCCCAAAGAGGCTGCGGACGCAGTCAGGTACGAGGCGAAGGAGCAGCGCGAAACCGCGGGTGCAGCGGGGAGGGCCCCGGAGGATGACGCGGAGCAGCCTGATGTCAGTGCCAAGGAGTTCGCGCTTCGACGCCTGCGCGAAGCGCCGGACGAGGCTTTGTCGCTGTTCGAGGGCAGACTTCGGGAGGGCGCTCTCGCGGCGGGCGCTACCGAGCAGGAGCTCCGAGATGCGCAGTCGGGGCGTCAGGGGCACGGCTAATCGCCGCTGAGGAGGCACGGTCCGAGACGGGGCCGTCGCAGGATCGCTGCGTCGAGGCGGTCGCCCGAGTAGGAAAGCATGCTCCTCAGACCGGGGCCCCCAGGGCGGCTTCGATCTCTCGGAAGCCGATGATCGCCCGCCGAGCCGCTTCCGCTTGGGCACGACCGCTTCCGGCTTAGGCCGCCAGAGAGCGGGGCTACGCCGGCCCACCAGAGAACGGAGCTTGCGCGGGGAGGGTCGAATCACGAAGCACGCACCGGTTCGAGGTGCTTGGATGACGCCAGACCAAGGAGCCGGTCCGAGCGCCGGCCCAGTGTCGTCCACGCAGCACGATGGATCATCGGGCTTCCGGAGGGGTCTGCCCTGTACGCCTTGTACTTGGGCCCACAAATCACGACCAGCAACTAAAGGAGTGGTCGGACAAGTGAGACACGTAAGGATTCTCGGGCTCTGCCTCGTCGCTATCTTCGCGATGGCAGCCGTCACAGCTGGGACCGCCTCAGCGGCTGGTCCCGAATGGGGCCGGTGCCTGAAAGTGCCGGTTGAAATCAAAGGTCACGTCCACAAGAAGGGCAAGTATTCGAATGCCGGCTGCACTACGGCTCTAGCGGGTGGCGAATACGAATTCCTGAAAGGCGTCGAAGGTCTCCCGGGAGGCGCGGAATTCACGGCCAAACAGACCAGCGAACAGGCCGAACTCGAAACCTCCCAGGGGATCTCCGTCGACTGCACATCCACCGAAGCGAGGGGCAGCTTGTCGGGTATCAGGGACGTGACCAGCGTGGAAGTGACGTTCAAAGGATGCGAACTGACTTTCCTGGATTTCGCGTGCGAGAACACCTTCGAAGAGAGCGAAGAACCACCTAAGTTCGAATACTTCGAAGGTGAAATCTCGACCAGGCTCTTGAAGGGCAAGCTCGGCTACATCTCGGGCGCGGGCACCAGCGAACCCAAGGTCGGGTTGGAGCTCGAACCCGAAGAAAAGAAGGGACTTTTCGCAGAGTTCGTATGCGGGGTCAAGCACTCGAGAGAAGGCGGTCCACTGATCGTACGTGTGGGCGGCAAAGAAGCAAAAGGCGGCGGTGACTCGATCATTTCGCCCGTCACGCCGATCGACACGATGGCGACCACCCTCACGCAGACCTACGAAGAGAAAACCGTCACCAACGAAAGCGGCGAAGTCGAACGCGAAAGAGGCCACCAGAACCCTGAAAGCTTCGAAGGCAAGAAAAAGGACATTCTCGAATCGGAAGCCGGCGATGGCTCCGGCACGCTCGGCTGGGCCGACGACGCTCAGGTCGACACGCTCGAAACGAGACTCGACTCAGGAGAACAGCTGGAGATCAGGGCGTAGTTTGCGGCAGTAGCGGCCCGGGTGATCGTGGGGCGCGCCACGCGCGGTCGACGACAGGCGAGGGGCTTCGCAGAAGGCAGGCGGAGCCCCTCGGCGTCTCGCTATCGGCGACTTACCTGACCTCGCACCTGAGGTGCCGGCGTGCTACACGCCGGCGGCGAGCAGGAACAGGTCATAGATGGCGAGCACCGTGCAAGCAAGGGTAAGCGCGACGACGATGAGCGCCGTCGTGCGCTCCGAGCGATCCGTGATGGTCGGCAGGACCAGCGGCGCGTTGACGCTCTCGTCGCGGATCCATCTGACGCTGCTCGCGTCATAGTGGAGCAACTGTCGCTCGCTTCGCTGTGCTCGGAGACCAGGAGGGTTCATCAGCGCGTACCCGATCCGTGTCCAACGGCTGGTCGGCTCAGTGCCGCATCCGTGAGCCGTTGGGTTACGCTGCTTGGCCCTTCCGACGCCGGCGTGAGGATCTCGACGATCGCGAGCCCCTGTCGTACGAGCACGAGCGCGATCAGCGCAAACACACTCCACCAGGCTGCGTGGTCGAGGTGATCGCCGAGCTTGATCTCCAAAGCGGCGACGATCAGGGCAATCAGCACGACCGCGAGCGGGAAGATCAGTGACGCGAGCGAGGGCTTCGGCGTGTCGAGCTTCAGTGTCCCCACTGAGTGGCCCGAGGAGGAGAACGCCGCAAGCGCGATCCCGAGATACGCCACGATCCAGCCCGCGTCGATCACGTTGCCGCTGGAGCTGCTGTAGCTCGCGATCTCGGTGAGATAGCTGTATGTGCTGTCCGAGAGCGCGAGTGCCGACAGCCCGGCGACCAAGCACCACAACGAGCGTCGGTCTCCGCCGCTCATCGCACGGGCGGTCAGCACGACGAAGAAGAGGATCACCACATCTCCGAACGGATAGGCCAGCGTGACGATGCCGGCGGAGGTGCTCAGGTCCGTGCTACGCCAGAGCGGCCCCAGCACGAGCGTCCAGCTCAAGAACAGCAGCGCCGTCGCGACGACGAGCCCGTCGAGTACAGACCGCGCCTTGCGCGTCCCGTTGCCCCTGAAAGCTGGGTGGGCGAGCAGCGCTGCCACCGTCAGGGGAATCGCCATGAGATACCCGAGGTCCGCCCACGAGGGAGACGGCACGAGCTCATCGAGGATCAGCGCATAGACGCCCCAGATCACCTCGGCGACCGTCCACGAGGCCGTCGCGCAGCAGAGCAGCGACCAAAACAGCCGCATGCGCCCTACGTGCCTAGCGCGGGCCCGCAGGCAGGCAAAGCAGGCGAGCCCGGCCGCCAGCGGGGTCGAGCCGTCGTCGACCCACAGAGTCGCGCGGACGCCACCGAGCCGTAGCCCGATCCAGAGCGCGACCACGCAGCTCGCTAGCACCACGAAGCACACAGCAAGCACGAAAGTCCGCTTGTCCAACGCTTGCTCCATGAGGACTTCTTCGGTCCCACGCTCGCTCTCACCACTCGGGGAAAGCCACAGACAATTGCGGGCGACTACCTACCGCGGCCGCGCGCGAGGAGATCGCAAGCCGAGGAGACGCGCTCGTCGGCGTTTGCGACCCGGGCGCCGCGGCCGCTTTCGTGGCCTGCGTTTTGGCTGCGTCAGGGAGCAGGACAGAACCGCTGCTCGGGGCAACGGACCTTTCATCGCGCAATGATCTTGTTCCATGGGGGCGTGTGCGCAGTGCGAAACGGACAACCCGGAGGACGCTCGGTTCTGCATGACGTGCGGAGCCGAGCTGTCGATCGCGTGCGCCTCGTGTGGCACGCGCTCTCCAGCGGGTGCGCGCTTCTGCAATGCCTGTGGGGCGAAGCTGGAGGCCGCACGCCCGAACAATCGTGATCCGGCTGCGTCGATCGACGGTGGGGAGCGGCGCACCGTGACGGTGCTGTTCGCGGACCTGTCCGGCTATACCTCGGTTGCCGAGCAGTTAGATCACGAGGCGGTGAAGGCGCTTGTGGAGCGCTGTCTGATGCGTCTGGCAGCAGAGGTCGACCTCTACGGTGGACGGGTCGACAAGTTCATAGGTGACAACGTGATGGCGCTGTTCGGTGCGCCAGTGGCGCATGAGGACGACGCGGAGCGCGCCGTGCGTGCGGCGCTCGGAATGCAGAGCGCGATGGTTGAGATAAACCGCGAGCTAGCCGCCGAGTTCGGGGTGGAGCTTGCGCTCCGCGTCGGCGTGAACACGGGTGAGGTTCTGGCTGGGCGGATCGGTGAGGCCTACACGGTGATGGGCGACGCCGTCAACGTGGCAGCACGCTTGCAGGCCGCCGCGCCGGTCGGCGGCATCCTCGTCGGCGAGCGCACCCAGCGGCTGAGCAGCTGGGCAGTCGGCTATCGCGAGCTCGAGCCGCTTGCGCTGAAGGGTAAGTCCGAGCACGTACCGGCGTGGGAGGCTCTGGAGATGCGTCGGGCGGCGACGCCCGCCGGGCACCGTGCGTCGTCGACGCCGCTGGTGGGACGCGAGGCGGAGATCACACGCCTGGAAGCGCTGTTTGACCGAGTCGCGCGCGAGGATGCACCGCACCTGGTCAGCGTCGTCGGTCAGGCGGGTATCGGCAAGAGTCGCCTGCTGCAAGAGCTCGAGCGTAGGCTCGATGCGCGCGTGCTCGCTCCGCGGATTCGTCGTGGACGCTGTCTGGCCTTCGGCCGCGGCATCGCCTATTGGCCGCTGTCAGAGATGCTGCGAGCGGAGTGCGAGATCGGCGAGGGGGAGGAGGCGGCGACCGCGCACATGAAGCTGCGCGAGCGACTGGTGCCGCTCTTGGCGCACAACGGTGAGAGTGATCAGATCGAGCGGCGCATCGCCCCGCTCGCGCGCCTGCTCGGCGCCCAGTCGATCGGCGGCAGGGAGGCTCTCGAGCAGGAGGACCAGCAGAGTGCGCGGGAGAGCTTCTTTGGGGTCGTACGAGCCGTACTCGAGGCCCTCGCGCAGGAGCGGCCGCTCGTACTGGCATGGGAGGACATCCATTGGGCCGATGAGGGCACTCTCGACTTGATCGACTATCTGTCGCGCTGGTTGAGGGCTCCCGTGCTGCAGATCTGCCTCGCGCGGGATGAGCTGCTGGAGCGTCGTGCGACTTGGAGCATGACGCGGCGCAGCGCAACCGTCGCGTTTCTTGAACCCTTGGCGCCAGAGGAGTCCCGGAGACTGATCGAGTTGCTGCTCGACGCGACGGGGACCGTCAGCGAGCAGGCCCGCGCGCTGGCCGAGCGCTCGGGCGGCAACCCCCTGTTCGCGGAGGCAATGGTGCAGCGGGTCGCCGAGCAGGACGAAATCGCCCCGCTCGAGCTGCCGGATACCGTGCAGGGATTATTGGCTGCGCGCCTGGACTCGCTGGGGTCCTTCGAGCGTCAGCTGGTGACGCACGCGTCGGTGCTCGGAAGGACGTTCTGGGAGAGCGCGCTGGAGCCTTTGGCCGAGGCCGCGGGGGGCGACCTGCGGGCGGCGCTGGCATCGCTGCGCGAGAAGGACATCCTCCTGCCGGGCGACAGCCTCACACCTGCTGGGGAGCGCGAGATCGCCTTCAAGCATGTGCTGATCCGGGATGTCGCCTATGAGATGCTCTCGAAGGCGGCGCGCGCACGCAAGCACGCCGAGGTCGCGAGCTTCATCCTCGACCGTGCGGGGGGGAGCGCGGAGGGTACGGTCGGATTGGTGGCCGAGCACTACGCGCGCGCCGCGTCGTTTGCCGCCGACTCACACCTACCGGCGGCCGAGTTAGCGGAGTTGCGGGAGCAGGCAATCCGCTACGGGGAGGTCGCGGGCGACGCTGCGGCGGCGCTCTACTCCAACCGCGAAGCCCTCGCCTACTACGAGTCCGCCGCCGGCCTGATCGACGCTGACGAGCCGCGCGTCCAGCGCATCGCCGAGAAGAGCGGCGACGTCTCCCTGCGGCTCGGGCGCGTAGACGCGGCGATCGGCCTGTGGAGCGGCTGCCTGGAGTACCACGGCGAGCAGGCGGATTCCGAGCACGTGGCGGCGTTGCATCGGAAGATCGGCGCGGGACTAGCGCACAAGGGGGAGCGCAAGAGCGCGATCGAACACCACCAGCTCGGCATCAACCTGATCAAGGACGGCAGACCCTCTCTGACGCTCGTGCGGCTGTACGAGGAGGCTGCGTGGCTGTACATGCAGGTGGGGGACAACATGCTGGCGATCTACGCGTCGGAGAAGGCACTGCGCCTGGCAGAGAGCCTCGGTGAGGCGAAGGCCGCGAGCCGGGCGCACGGGATCTTCGGAAGGGTCTTCGGCCGGATCGGCGACGCCGAGAAGGCGCGCGAGAACTTGGAGCGCGCCGTGGAGCTCGCGCGCGAGGCCGACGAGGTTGAGATCGTGTTGGCGCTGCAGGCGCTCGGTCACAACCTCGAGCACTCCGAGGGGGATTACTCCGGAGCGGAGCAGCGCTACCTCGAGGCGCTTGCGCTCGCGCAGCGGATCGGCGACGTGCCAGCACAGATAGAGCTGCAGTCGGCGCTCGCGCAGCTGGCGTTCTACCGATGCGACTGGGAGGACGTTCGTCTTGCGTCCGACGCCAGCGCGCAGCTGGCAGAACAGGAGGGCCTGGTGGGCAAGCTCTGCCTGCCAAACGTCCTGCGCGGACGGCTGTGCTGGCGCGACGGTGAGTGGGATGCCGCGACGCGTCTGCTCACCACGGCCCGCGACCTTGCCGAGCGTGTGGGCTGGTCAGAGGTCGCGCTCACAGCACTGCTGGCTCTGGCTGCGACCCAAAGAGACGCGGGCGAACTCGAGCAAGCCGAGCTGGCCCTGCAAGACGCCCTTGCGATATGCGAGCGCGCCGGATTGGTCCCGCAGTCCGTACAGGCGTACGCCGCGCTTGCGCTCGTGGGCGCCCTGGCGGACCGGCCGGAGCTCGCGCTGGATGCCGCACAGCATGCGCGGCGCGGCGCGACGCGCATCCACGATCCCGCGGGCCGCGCCGCAGCGCTCGAGGCGGAGGGACTCATTGCCCCGCTGCCCGAGGCGATCGGCCACATCGAGACGGCGCGAGCAATGTGGCAAAGGCTTCAGCGACCTCTCGAGGTCGCGCGCTGCGAGGCGCTGCTTGGGCGACGCCTGATCGCCCAACAGGATACGGCCGGCGCTGAGGCGCTGGCGCGGGCCGCGGCGCTGTTCGAGGAGGTCGGCGTCGCGCATCTTGCTAAACGAGCGCGCGAGCTCATGGACTCTTCGACGGTCGGCCCTTGACGTCGGCGTAGTCCCCCGCGGTCGTCCCGAGGAGCACGGTCGAGCTCGCCGGGTTGCGCGGCGGGTGCGGCGGTCCGGGATACCTCACCACGAGATGTCCGAGCCGCCGAGGACCCCCGAGCTCAACCAGGTGGGTCGCCGGGAGGCATCGTCACGCCGAGCCGCTCGAGTACCTCGTCCGAGTCCGTGCCGTGCGCCCACAGCACGCGCTCGAAGTCCGCACCGTATACCTGTAGGACCGCAACGAACACGTCGCACGTGCCGATCGTGTCGGCACCACGCCGCCTCGCAGCGCCGCCGGCACGCTCGGTGACGGCCGCGACAACGCTCCGGCTGTGCACGCGCGCCTCATCGGTGCGCGCGCCTTCATCGTGATTGTCCAGAGCTTCGAGCGGGGCCTCGCTCACTCCGAGCCCCTGAAGGGCGCTCCCGGCCTCGCCGTAGAGGCGCAGTATGCGCAGCCAGCGCTCGGCCTCCCCCTCGACCGAGGGCGCGAACGGCATCGCCGTGGCTGCCATGCCCAGGACCATTCCGGCGGCCGCGTCGGGAGCGAGCGGCGCATGCCGAAGACGCGCACGGTCGCGCGGGGTGTGGCGGCGCGGGCGCTCGGTTCCGCTCGCCATCAACCCGGCTCCGTCGCGTTAGCTCGGGCGGCCTGGAGCGCAAGCTCGAGGGTGGAGAAGAGTTCGAACAAGCTGAGCAGACCACTCAGCTCGAAGATCCCCAGCAGGTTGGCGTCTGCACAGACGATCGCGAGGTGCGTTCCGCGGCTCAGTCGCCGCTGGACCCCCACCAGCACCCCGAGGGCGGTCGAGTCGAGGAAGGTCACGCTCGAGAGATCCAGGACGACCTGACGGCCCTCCTCATCGAGCGCACCGGCCAGCGCCCACTTCAGCTCCGGTGCGGAGGAAAGGTCGAGCTCCCCGGCCGCGGTCACGACCGTGATGCGCCCGTCGAGCGCACGCCGGCTGACCGCGCACGCCGGCGGGCTTGGTGGCCAAGCGCCTGATGTGTTGCTGATAGCCATCCTGCTCCTTTCCTGGACGGCTCGTCCTACAGCGAGCCAGACCAGTGAGTCTCAGCCGCGGACACCTGTTCGACGGCCAAGCTCGCAACGAGCGGACGAACCCCACCGCCGGCCCGCCCGCAGCCGGCGGGCACTCGACGAGCACCGGCGCGTAGCCGGCCGTTGGGTTCGTCCGCGAGAACGGCTCTGCGGACTCGCCGCCGCTTCCGCGTTGAGCATCTGTCCGTGCCGTGGCGCCTGTATTCCCGTCGGGGCCCGCCACGACGGACGCCGACGCCGTCCACGCGCCTGCTCTTGCCACCAAGCGAGCCGTTAGCCTTTGGCCGCATGCACGCCGAAGTGGCCGCACGATCGTGATGCTGACGCTCGAATGGGACAGGGCGAGGTTCCACCGGATCGACGGCCGCACGCAGCGGGTCGAGGTCCCGTTTCCGGAGACGCTGGGAGAGGATGCTCGGACCTCGCTCGCTTCCGCGCTGGTGGGGCTCGAGGTGGTCGGCGGCCCCGTCGAAGACGCCAAGCTGAGCCGGTCGCACATCCGCATGGAGATCACCCGCGACGCGGACCTGGAGGCGATCAAGCAGCGGCTGCAGAGGCTTGTCGACGACGTTCTATCGGCGACGGACGAGACGCCGAGCTGATATGGGCGTGGTTGTCAAGTAGGGCAGGTGTGGGTCCCCTGTTGGGGGCGCTGCTGCTTGCGGCCGCGGCCATCCTCACGCCAGCGTTTCGCCACCCGCCGAGCCTGACCCCGACGCAAGCGCCGCGGAGTGTCGGCGTACCCGCGCCAGCGCTCTGAAGACGACGGGGAACCGTGGCGGGCGCCGCACGGCGACGCGCCTCGTGCGCAGACCGTCACAAACCCGACCTCCGCACGCATACCGACTGGATGAACTGGCAAGCCATCGACGAGGAGCTGCTCACGAGCGGTGGGCCGTGCCCGCGCGCGTAGGCCACCCACTCAGGGCAGATCCCCCCGAACCGGTCGGAGGTTCCGTGGATCTCCGTGGCGTTTGCCGTTTGCGCGGGACGGGTAGACCGTCGGGCGCACAGGTTGGTGTCCGGCACGCACGAGCAGCTGATCCGCAAAGGACGACAGGGGGCAGAATGACGACGGCAGGCACTGTGGGAGCGGCGATGTCCGAGTCCGGGCGTCGGCAGCGTCGGTGGGGCACGCTTGCGGTTCTGGTGCTGGTTGCCTCGATCGCCGTTGCCGCGCCTGCGGCGCGCGCAGCCCTGACGCCCGAAGCGGATCCGTTCTACAAGTACGAAGGCTCGACGCCGCTCAAGCGCATCGCGCCCGGAACGGTCTTGAAGACGCGAACCGTTTCCTTTCACATCGCTGAGATCCCATTTCCGATCACGGCGGTTCAGCTCCTGTACCGCTCGACGTCAGAGCTCGGCAAGCCAACCGTCAACGTGACCTCGGTACTGCTGCCGCCCGTACCACTCGCCACGCCGACGGCACTCTCTTATCAGTCCTTCTACGACAGTCTCAGCACCGAAGACGACCCGTCGTACGCGATCTCGGGCGGCTTCTCGACCGGAGGCGAAATCCCCCAGGCCGAGTCGGTGTTGATCGCACCGGCCCTGCTTGCAGGCGAGACGGTCGTCGTTCCCGACACCGAGGGGGAGGAAGCGGACTTCAGCGCGGGGCCCGTGTACGGCTACAACACGCTCGACTCGCTCCGCGCTGCGCTCAGCTCGCCCGCCACTGGTCTCACGGCCGACACCAAGATCGGCCTCGCGGGCTATTCCGGTGGCGCGATCGCGACGGAGTGGGCCGCGCAACTGGCACCCACCTATGCCCCTGAAATCAACTCGGACATCGTCGGCGCAGCAATGGGAGGGGTGCTTGTCGATCCCGCGCACAACCTGAAATACGTCGAAGGAAGCAGCAAATGGGCATCGATCATCCCGATGTCCCTGGACGGCCTATCGCGCGCCTTTCACCTCGACCTGACGCCCTATCTCAGCGAATATGGACAGGAACTGCTCAAGGAGGATCAGCACGACTCGATCACCAACGAGCAGGAAGTGCCCGGCCTCACTTGGTCTCAGCTAGCCAAGTCCAAGTACCCCACACCCGAAGCGATCCCAGCCTTCGTGCGCATCGCCAACCAGCTCAACCTGGGTGGCAAGCGGGCTCCGACGGTCCCGTTCCTCATCGGGCAGGGCAACGGCGGCGAAGAGTTCGAAGGGACGCCCGGTGACAAGCCGGGGATCGGACCGGGCGACGGCGTCATGATCGCCGGTGACGTGCGAAGCCTTGCGCGCGAATGGTGCAGTCGCGGCGTCTCCGTGCAGTACACCGAATATCAGGACCTCGGACACATCGAGGGCGCGGGGCCGTGGCTGCCCGAGGCCGCGACCTGGCTCGCCGAACGCTTCGCAGGCCTCGCCGCGCCCCAGGACTGCGCGGAAATTGCACCCGGTAACTCACTGGCGCCGGTCAAAAAAACGAAATAGCGGGCCACCCCCAGAAGGAGGCCGTGCAGGGCCCGAAGGCGGATGCGTTCGCTTTCCGGACCGCGACCTGTCGACGTTGTCGTCACGTAGGCCTGGACGCTAGGGGAGGGCCTGATATTTGCCGGTCGCAGTTTGTTCTTTGCCGCCGAAGATCGAGGACGCAACGCCTTCAGACGCGTTCTTGTAGGGACGGATCGCCGTGAGCTGGGCGACCTGTTCGCTCGTCAGCCCGGCCGTGCCTTCCGGTCCTGGTTTACCTTCCAGTCCCGTCCTTGCCTTGTGGTCCCGCTTTGCCTTCCGGACCGATTTTGCCTTCAGCGCCTCCAGTGGGTTCTCGCTCGAGCCTCGTTAGCCCGTATCCCTTCCTGCAGGCCCCGTGCCTGGGAGTAAGGATCGCGTTGCCTTCCTTCTTCGGCACGCACAGCTTGACGGGCGAGGCCATCGCTCGACTCACCGTCACCGCCAGCAATGCAGCGGCTAGCCACGCCGCCACAGCCGTACGCCACGCGGCCTGAGCGCCCTCATTGCGATACCTCCACGTTTCGTGGGCGGACGCGAGCGCCGCCCGCTGGACCGAAAGTCAAGCACTCCTGGCTTGTATACAAATCAGAAGTTGGTGTTCGGGTCGGTTCCGATTCCGCCGGCTCCCGCCTTGCCGGCCTTCCCGGCGGCGCCCGCGACGCCCGCTTGGCCGGCGCTGCCGCTTGGTGCTCGCGATTCGCCATCGCCCACGGGTCCGCCGAGGCCAGCTTCGCCGCCGAGTCCCGCGCCGCCACCGCTGGCCGCATTGCCGCCGGTGCCGCCGTTGCTGCCTTTGACCGAGTTCGGGCCGTAGGTGACGCCGCTGCCGACGGTGACTTTCGCCGTCGCGTCGACGGCGCCGCCGATCGCTGCACCGCCCTTGCCGCCCTTGCCGCCGTTGCCACCTCGTCCGCCGTTGCCGCCGCGACCGCCGTTGCCACCGGTGCCGCCGCCTCCGTTTTCGCTGCCGCCCGGCCCGCCGCCACCGCCGCCGTTGCCCTGACCGCCACTGACGCCGTTGCCGCCGCTGCCCGCGTTCCCACCGCCACCGCCCTCGCCGGCCAGCGCCTGGTTGCTTGAGAAGGCCGTGGTTGCAAGGCTGAGGGCGGTTCCGTCATACACGGCTCCGCCGGCTGCGACGCCGCCCTTCCCGCCGGCGGCTCCGTTGCCGCCCGCCCCTGAGTTCGTTGCGCTCGTGCCCGAGGAGCCGTTGCCGCCGCCGCCACCTGCCGCGGGAGTCCCGAAGTCGCCCGAGTACCCTCCGTGCCCGCCAGGCCCGCCTTCGCCGCCGAAGCCGCCCTGGCCGCCGGGGGTCGCATAGCCGCCCTGGCCGCCGGGGCCGCCGCTGGCGCTGAGGCCATTGAAGCTGTCTCCGCTCAGCGCCAGGGTGCCTGAGCCCTTGTGCCATATGCCGCCGCCGTCACCAGCGCCGCCCGCCCCACCGGCGCCGGCCTTGCCGTTCGCACCAGGGGTTCCTGCGGCGGAGGCGAGCCCACCGTCGCCGCCGGCTCCCCCCGAGCCAGCCGAGGTCGGTTCCGGAGGGCCAGACCCGCTACCCCCTCCGCCGCCGGTTCCCCCGCCGCCGCCCCCGCCGGCGGTCCCCCCGGCGCCGCCCTGGCCGCCCCGGCCTCCTTCGCCGCCACCGCCGCCTGTCACGCCGCTGTTGGTGATCAGGGAATTGACGATCGTCGCGCCGGTGGTGGTCGCGAGCGCGCCTCCCGCGCCGACACCGCCGGTGCCGCCCTTGGCGCCCGCAGAGCCGGCTGCGCCGTTACCGGCCGCGGCACCGTTGCCCGCGTCACCGCCTTCGCCGCCGTGCCCTCCGGGCACATCCTGCTCTCCGCCGCTGTCCGCGCCGCCGGCGCCTTCTCCGCCACTGCCGCCCCGCCCGCCGCTGCCGCCCATGCCCCCATTGCCGCCGTAGCCGCCGGAGCCGCCGGAGCCGCCGACGGCGATGCCCTCGATGGTCGCGCCTTCGATCGTCAGCTGGCCGCTGTTATAGATGCCGCCGCCGTAGGCCGAGCCACCGTTACCGCCATTTGCACCCGCGCCGCCGGGCGTACCGTTCGCGCCTCTGCCGCCGTTCCCGCCGGTCGAGCCGTCGCCGCCGCTCTCACCCGGGGAGGTCGCTGGGCTGCCGCCCGCGCCGCTTGCGCCGGCTCCGCCGTAGCCGCCGGCCCCTCCGCCGGCTGCGTAGGACTGTCCGCCGGTGCCGCCGTAGCCTCCGCGGGCTTCACCGATGATCGAGCCGCCTATGACGGTCAACGTCCCGGCGTTCGCGATCGCGCCGCCGTCGGCCGCGCCGCCGGCGCCGCCCTTCGACCCCGGCGTGCCGGCTGTGCCGGTCGAGCCGGGCGCCCCGACACCGCCTGTGGCTCCTCCCGTTCCGGCCGTCCCAGCGCCGCCGTTGCCACCGTTGCCGCCGCGCACGCCGTCGTGCGAGAACGTGTCTTCGTTGAGCACCACCGTGCCGGAGTTGATCAGCAGCGCGCCGCCCTTCGCGCTCGCGCCTGCGGTGCCGGGCCCTGGCGCAGTCCCTTCGGTTCCCGGCGCCCCGGCGACGTATCCGTAGAAGAAGTCGATTCCGCCGATGGTCACGTCGCCGCCCGTGATCGACATGATGCGCACGGCGCTCTCGCCGTTGAACACAACCGTATGGCCGTTGGCCTCGAGATCGACGTCGAGGTTGGTCAACGTCAAGGTCGAGCTCAGCGCCACTTCGCAGTTCTGGGCGAACTCGACGGTCCCCCCGTTGGAAATCCCCGCTTCGACCGACGCCTGCGTGCAGCTGGTGATCATCGTCGGGGAACTCGCTGGGGCGGGCAGTGCCCACACCAGCGCGCCGGCGGCCACCGCCAAGCCGACCACTCCTCGGCGACCAAACAACTTCCGTCGCGCAGCAAACTTCGTGTGAGCCACGATCCATGCGGTGCGTTGCATCGTCAGTCCCCCTCTGATCACCCGTTCTGTGGGACGCACGTCCGTGCCCCAGCTACTCAGGCTCCTCGGTTGCGGTTCTAGGTCTTGTGGTCCGACTCCCCGACACGGTGACCCGCCGGTGGGCTGAGACAGCGGACGCCCTGTGAGCACGCCAGTCGCCGGCGATCGGTTCACCTCAACCGATCCCGGTGACTGTGCTGACGTGGTCGCAGCCAAGACCGGCGAGCTCAGCCATCTCGCGAACGGCGTCGACGCTGTCGGCGTCGAACAGCAAGAAGCAGGTCTCCTCCGAGGCGAGCAGGATCGAGCGTCGGTACTCGACACGCGTTCCGCGTTGCGTTAGCAAGGCCGCAGCGACGCACGCGCTCGATCGTCCGTCCTCCGCCTTCTTCAGGTCGTCGCGGGATACGTACAGCTCGACCAAGTACTCGCCCATTCCGCGAGACCGTATGCGCGACTCGATGCGACCTCAATAGCGGAAACCCTCAATCTTTTGTGCCGGCGAGATGGGTCGCGAGTTGGGAGCGTGAGCGAATCCCGAGCTTGGCGTAAGCGCGCGAGAGGTGAACCTCGACCGTGTGGACGGTCACGACGAGCTCGAGCGCGATCTCCTTGTTGGAAAACCCTCGCGCGGCGAGCGCGGCGGTCCTGCGCTCAGACGGTGTGAGCTCCCCAGTCGGGCTCGGCTTGCGGGCGCCGACTCGCTCGAGCTCCTCGCGCGCGTGCGTGCTCCAGCCGCCGGAGCCGAGCTCGCTGAGATCCGCGGCTGCCTGCTCGAGGTTGCGCCTGGCCTCGCCCCACTTACGCAGCCGCCGCTGACTGCGCCCGAGAGACAACAGCGAGCGGGCTGCGTCGAAGCGAAGCCCCATCTCTTCATATAGCTGCGCTGCCCTGGCGAGATCCTGAGCCGCGCGCTCCTCGCGCTCCCCGGCCGCGAGATCGATCATTGCCCTGCAGCGGAGCGAGGTGGCCATGCCCCAAGGATGGTTCTGCTCCTGTGAGAGGCTCCCGGCGCGGCCCGCTGCCGAACGTGCCTCCTCGAGCTCGCCGAGTTCGACGAGTGCCTCGACGAGATCGCCGAGAACGGGAAACACTCCCGGCTCGCTTACGCCCTCGCGCACCGTGTGCTCCCAGGCCGTCCGCAGCGTTGCGGCGGCGCCTGCGGGGTCTCGTGCGAGTAGCCGCGCCGAGCCGAGCGCGCGGCTGGCCTCCAGTCCGTCCCAGTTGCAGCCCGACGCGGTGGCCTGGTTGATGGCCTCGGACGCCCATCGCAGCGTGTCCTCGTGCTCGCCTCGACCGGCAGCGAGCAGCGCTCTGCAGCGCTCGTACTTCGGCCGGAACATCAGCTCGCGATCTGCTGACTCCGCCCACTCATCGAGCAGGGCCGCCGCCGTCGCCCAGTCCCCCTCGCGTAGGCTCAGCTCGCACACGTGTAGGCGCATGAGCGCGTATGACTCGCGCTCGCCCTGCTCGTCGGCCAGCGCGAGCAGCGCGGCCAACGCCGCGCGCGCGGCCCGAATTTCTCCCCGCCAGACCAGACGCTGAGCAGCGATTCGCTCGGGGGAGGCGGCGATGTAGGTAGGAGCGTCCGAAACGGACCTGAAGGACGCGCACAGGTCGTCGATCGGCTGCCCGCCCATCGCCCGCGCCCAGGAAAGGGCGTAGAGCGCGAGCCGCCTCTCGACTGGCCCGGCCTTCTCCGCAGCCGCCGTGGCTGCGAGCGCCCAACGTTCCGCCTGTTCGATGCCGATGACCCCGCTCGCCGCCGTGTTGGATGCCCTCTTGGCGAGCACGAGCGCATTCATGCCGGGGTCCGCGCCGGCCTCGGCGAGCGCGCGGGTACGGTAGCGCTCGAGGTCATCGAGGTTGCGTGGCCCCGACCCCTCAGAGAGCATCAGCAACGCCCTCGCGCGGGGCATTCCCTGCGGTAGTGACGCGATCTCGGGCTCGAGCAGCTGCGTCATCCGCGACAGCTCGCCAGCGGTCTCCAGATTCGCGGCGAGTTCAAGAACACGCTCGCTGCGGGACGGGGAGGCCGGCGCGGTGAGGCGCAACGCGTGCTCTGAGAGTGTGACCGCCTGAGCGCGCGCTCCACGCGCCGACGCCCTTGCCGAGGCGTCGGCCACGCTCGCCGCGAGCTCCTCGTCGAATCCGCTGGCCGCGAGCGCCCGGTGAATCGTCCGCTGTCCCTCGTCGGCGACGATCTTCGACAGCGCGAGGTGAAGCCTGCGCAGATCGCCGCGAGGCATAACCGCGCGGGCCGTGGCCGCAAGAAGTGGGTGCGCGGCCCTTACTCGATCTCCGTCAATCAGCACGATGCCGGCATCAGCGGCTTCATCGACCGCGTCCGCGCCCACGACCTCGGTGAGCTGAGTGACGCGAACGTCGGCGCTCAGAGCCAGAACCGCAAGGCTTGTCCTGACCGCGGGGCCGAGCGCCGCGACCCTGACGCCGAGCACCTCCTCGACAGTCGCTGGCACCGGGATCTCCTCGCTCGTCAGCTCGGTCTCGCGCTCGAGGAGCGCGCGACCAAGCTCGATCGCGAACAGCGGGTTGCCGAGCGTCACGTCGGCGATACGCCGCATCACACCTCTGGACACCGTCAGACCGAGTCGCTCGAACAGCAGCTGCCGGGTGGCGCCGATCGTCAACGGACCGACCTGCACATGCATCATGGAGCCGCGCCGCAAGCTCGGTTCGAGCGGCGATCTCTCGCCCTCGCGACGCGTCATCAGCAGGGTCACTGGCGCACCGGCGATGCGCTGCTCGACGTAGCCCAACACTGCCGCCGACGGCCCGTCGAGCCACTGGACATCGTCGATCGCGATCAGCAGTCGTGAGGTATGGGCGAGAGCACGCACCGCATTTAGGTACCCGAGCGCTATCGCGTGGCGGTCGACCGGGGACCGGCCCGGGTCGGCACGCCGCAGGGCGACATCGAGCGCTGTGCGTTGCGGCGAGGCGAGTCCGTCCAGCTCTCCCGGGGGGACATCGTCGAACAGATCGACAAGTGCGGCGAACGACGGCTGTGCCTCGGCGCTGCTCGAGCGCGCGGCGAGCACCCGCAGGCCGCGCTCGCGTGCAGCCCGAATGCCGTGCTCCCAGAGGGTCGTCTTCCCGATTCCAGGTCCTCCGGCGAGCTCGAGCGCACTCCCGGGCTCCGCGTCGTCAATGAACTCGCTCAGAAGCGCGAGCTCGACGTCTCGACCAAGTGGTATGCGTTCGACGGAACCCATCACGGGTGTGAAGCTACCTTGCGGCGAGGGTCCGCGAGATCCACGCGGCAGCCCTCAAGCGGGAAGCACAAGTGCCGGTGTTGGGCCGTGCCCGTGGGCACACGTAACATTCCGGCTCTCAGATCTTCTCGACCGAGCCAGCGCGCATCAGGTACACCGGCCCTCTTCGCGACAGCCAGCTCGGTCGCCTGACGGGGGCACCCTCGCGCTATCGGGGGTTGGCCGCGACGATCCAGACGGACCCGCGGCCAACTATTGAGCCGGCGGGCTTCTGCCAGGCCGCGTAGTGGTCCCTCAGGGCCTCGGTGATCTCGGCTCGACGGTCTGAGTGGCTTCGACACCTCTCAGCCTCCAAGGAGGCCAGGATGAACAACGTCCTTTCAACGTCCTCAGGCTCTACGGCTAGTGATCGGCGAGACAGATCCGCCGTGCCCCAGCCCGAGCCCGGCGAGCGGGCTAGTAATCAGCTGCTGAGGCCGCCGCGTGGGTCGTCGTCGCGACCGCGGCAGCGGCCACCTCGTGGCCGGCAAGGACCATAAGCCACAGGTAGAGGACATCGTTCTCAAGCTCTGGCAGCGAGCTGACGCGACCGTCTCGGATGTACTGGGTCGTGAGCTCGACCGCAGCGACTACGATCGCGCGCGCCACGACATCCGGGACGGTCGGCAGTCCAGGCTGCTCCGCGGCGGCTCGCTCAGCGATGGCGTGAAAGAGGCGCGTGAAGGTCTCGAGCGTGCGTTCGCGGTGAACGAGCGCCTCCTCGCCGGCCGCGAGGATGTCGAGTGACCAGACACGGGCCGCGTCGGCGCGCTCGCTCCAGAACCTCAGGTAGGCGCGCACGCCGTCGCGTATGCCCTCGACGTAGCTCGGCTGGCTTGTTCCCGCGGCGACCATCTGGTCCAGCAGTTCGCGTGTTGTCGCGTCGTAGGCCGCGAGAAGGCACTGTTCCTTATTGCCGAACTGCTCGTAGAAGGTGTCGCGCGAGACCCGCGCGCGGCGGGTGATATCGCCGATCGTCGTCGATCCGTAGCCCTTCGTCCCAGCCGCCGCGATCATCGCCGCGATGATGCGCCCGCGCTGGTGGTTCTCGACCTGCTCGCGAGAGAGGCGGTGCGGCCCGCGTGGGAGCCGTTCGATGCCGGCTTGCGCAGTGGTGGACACGCTGGTACATTACCAACGAGTAAGGGACGGGCTAGTCCATCAATGCCTTCGTGCTGGAGGGAAGTCAACAATGGAGGGTGAGGGAGCCATACACATGCGACGCCCAATGGGGACGGATTCTGCGCCTTGCGCGCACGACGGCCAGATCGGGGATCGGCGGTCTATAAGGAGCTGCGTCCTTGCGGCGCTCGCGGTGGTTGCAGCTGCGATGTGCTTCCCGGCTTTCGCCGCGGCGTCGTACAGCGTGTCACTGACCCGGACCACGGGCGGCGTCGCGAACATCTCCGGCGAAAACTTTGCCGACCTCGGATTCGGGGTCGGCTACGCACAGGCCCAGGACGGAATCTGTCTGCTCGCCGAAACATTCCTGACGGTCGAGGGCGAACGCTCCAGGTTCCTCGGCCCAGAAGGGGTCTTCAAGAACGAAGCTGAGGGGGGTCTGCAGTTCACGAACCTCAACTCAGACATCTATTGGACCTCGATCAAGGAACGGCACACGATCCAAAAGCTGCTCGCGCTTCCCTACCCGCAGGGCCCATCGACGGAAGGCCTCGAAGTAGTGAAAGGCTACGCCGCCGGCTACAACGCCTACCTCAAGCACATCGGCGGAGCGATCGGAGTCACGGACCCCGCTTGCAAAGGTGGAGCGTGGGTCAGGCCGATCAAGCCGATAGACGTCTGGCTTCGCATCTACCAGGTCGACGACCTCGCGGGCAACTCTGCCCTCGGTCCGTACGCCGAGGCGAATGCAGAATACGGTCCGCCCGCGGACCCGGCCGCGGAGTCGGCGAAGCGCCAAGGCGTGCGGACGGCCTCGACCGGGAGCATCTCGATCGGGAAGCTCGCGCAGGTCGGGCACAGCAAGCTGTTGGGTTCCAACGGTCTCGCCGTCGGTAGCGAAGACGCCGCCAACGGAGGCGGCCTCGTGCTCGCCAACCCGCACTTCCCGTGGCACGGTGCGGAACGCTTCTGGGAGATGAATGTCGAAGTCCCCGGCAAGTACCACGCGATGGGTGCGGGAATCTGGGGGTTGCCCGGGATCAACATCGGTCACAACCAGGACGTCGCGTGGACGCACACCGTCTCGACGAACACGACGGTCACGTTCTGGTACCTGCCGCCCGACGGACCGACCAAGTACACCTACAAGGGCAAAGAAGTAAAGATGAAGACGAAGACCGTGTCGGTCGAGGCTCTGGAACACGGCGAACTGGTGCCGCGCACCCGCACCCTCTACTACAGCCGCTACGGGCCGGTGATCTGGGAGGACGGTCTGCCAATCGCGGTCGATGACGCCAATGCCAACAACCTCCGGGGCGTCAACCAGTGGCTCGCGATCAGCAAAGCCGAAAACGCGTCTCAGGTGATCGAATCCGAGCGTGCCATCCAGGGTGTGCCGTGGGTGAACACGATCGGCGCCGACGACCAGGGCAACGCGTTCTACACGGAGATCGTCGTGGCCTCGAGTCTGACGAAGGCCTTCATTGACTCGCGCTGCAACCTCGAGCCGGGGTCAGACACCGGCCCGTTCTTGGGCGACGGTGAATGCGAACTGCCCGAAAGCCCAGGTGCGGTCGTGCCGGGCATCCTTGCGGGCAGCGACGAGCCGTCGCTGGTCCGCAAAGACTACGTCGAGAACTCGAACAACTCGTTCTGGCTCGCGAACGCGAACAGTCCGCTCACCGGGTTCTCGCCTGCCCTCGGCGGCGAGGAAGAAAACCCCGGCATGCGCGCTCAGACGGGGATCGACATGGTCGCCCAGCGCGTGGGCACATACAACAGCGGCGTCCCGACCGACGGGATCTCGCCGGTGCCCGGATTCACCGCCGAAACGCTCCAGGACTCATGGACCAAGTTCCGCTCGCTCCCGGCCGAACGCGCCCTCCCGGGTCTGCGCGAAATCTGCGAAAACGCGGTGAGCGAAGACGGCGGCGTGATCAACGGCGTCGACGTCAGCGAAGCGTGCCCCGTCCTCAACGACTACGGCGCGACCGCCACGCTCGACGACAAGGGCGGCTGGCTGTTCCAAGAATGGTTCGAACACGCACCGAATGGCCAGGCGGACTTCTGGATCCACCCATGGACGGTGACCGAACCGGTCTACACGCCCAACACGCTCAACACCTCGCTGCAGGCGAGCAAGGAAGCGCTCGCGACAGCGGTCAGCTCGATGCAGACACGCGGGATCCCGCTAGACGCCAGCATCGGTGAAGTGCAGCGCGCCCCACAGGCCGGCGGGGCTCCGATGCCCGGCTGCTTGGAGGGGGACGGCTGCTACGCGGCCATCGGATCGTCCTTCCCGACGCCCACCTCGAAGCAGGCTGAAGTGACGGGCGGCACGAGCATCGTGATGTTCACGGAACTGCAGGCCGGCCACGAACCTGTAGCGAAAGGCCTGCTGGCCTACTCGCAGTCGGAAGACCCGACTTCTCCCTACTACGAAGACCAGACCCAGCGGTTCTCCAAAAACGAATGGATCACGCTGCCGTGGACGCCGGCCTCGGTCGCCGAAGACGCAATCACTTCGACGCTTCACCTGAAGTAGACGCAGACGAAGGGAGCGGCACGGGACGACACCGGGCCGCTCCCGCGCCACACTGCCGCGCTTGGTGGAGAGCCGAGACTCGCTCGGCCGCCTGCGCCCCTCTAACAAGGCTCGATCCTTCCCAATGCAGGACACGACTCAAACCCTCCAGAAACCCTTCAGACTGTCCTGCGATGGCTTCCGAAGGTTCGAGCAGCCGCCAGAGCGTGTGGCGCGAGCCGTGGTCCCCGAGAGGAAGCGGCTCGGCAATGGCGTGGTCCAGAGAGCGGTGATCAGGCTCTGGCGGAAGCTGATCGCGCGATGGACGTCGGGGAGGCGCATGCGACAGTCCAAGCGCTCCTCGGACGTTCCGTCTCCCGGGAATCGGTCAACAGGCGTCTATCGACTGGTGCCCGTGCGGGGCGCCCTTTCGAGCGTGTCGCGCGCGGCCGCTACCAGCTCGAGTGGTCGCGCTGACTGAATCGACGACGCTAGCGGAGAGCCTCTGCTTTTCGCGCCCGACTCAGTTGCGTCCGCGAGTGGATGTTCTGCTGTTGGCGAGATGCGGGTGCCGACCGCAGCTTCTCAGGAGACCTGCTCTTGCCACGCTCGGGCATGTCGCTCTCGGTGCCCCGCGATGGAGTCCGTAAAGCGTTACGGTCCCGGGACGCGCTTCCGGATGGGTCTTGTGAGACGTCGGAACACCGGACCGGTGTGAAGGTCCCGAACTGCGGGGGCGCTGCTAGGAGACGTTCCGGCTACTGACCGGTCCCTGCCGGGCGCTGGGCGCTGACGCCCCGCGCGAGGCGGAACTCCGCGGCGACCTCGCGTGTAGCCGCCTCGGCTCCGAGCGGAAATACGTGAAGCGCATCTACGCGCGAGATGCTGGCAACGCCGGCCGCCAGTTCGCGCGCTAGGTTGATGCCGCCGCCGCGACTGATCTGCGCCAGGGCTCGCTGAGGAATCGCGACCCCCGGTAGCGCGCAGGCGCGCTCTGCCATGTGCGCGCTGCGGAGCAGCGCGACGCTTGCGTAGAACCGCACGTCCTCGAGGATGTCCTCGGCGGCCGAGAGGAACGCTTCGAGGCGCCCGAGGTCGAAGATCATCTGCGACTGCACGAAGGTTGCTCCAGCGGCGATCTTGCGCCGCAGGAGTCGCAACTCCCGGTCGACGTCCTCGGCGAAGGGATTGACCACCGCCCCGACCGCCAGCGGGTGCGGGGCGCTCCATGGCGACGCGCTCGCAATGAGCTGTGTGGCGGTCATGTCGGCCACATGTTCGATGCCAGGCACCCGATCGCCCTGCATGCAGAGGACCGCCTCAGCGCCGAGCGCCGCTGCGCCCACGATCTGGGACTGCAGGGCAAGCCGGTTGCGATCGCGGCAGGAAACGTGAACGATTGTCCCGACGCCCTGCTCTCGTGCGAGCGCCACCGCAGCCAGCGGCGACATCCGCGGCTGGCCGGCGTGATTGTCGGTCAACCCGACGACGTCGACGGTGTCGGCCAGAACAGCGATCCCGTCGCTGACGCGCGCGCCATCGGGCTCGGCCGGCAGCGAAATCTCTGCGGACGTCAGGGCGGTCAGCGACACGCCCGCTGAAGCCTAGCCCCGTTGGCCCCTCAGGCCGACACTTGTTTCCGCTGCGGGGCGAGCACCAAGCCGGCGACGTAAGCGGTCCGCAACGCGCGGACTGCAGGGGAGTCGGCGTATTACGGTCGGGCCGACGCTGCGCCGTCCTAGGTCGGCATCAATGCCGACTTGCGGTGCCTAACGTCCTAGTCGAAGATCGACAACGCCGCAGCCCGGAAAGACACAAATCAAGACTGCGGCAGCGATAGGAGGCACCGAGATGAAGACGATCGGCACCGAGGAGCACTTCGTCACTGACGAGGTGCTCACGGCGTGGAGCCGGGTCGACTCTCCCGCGCGGGAGGAGTTGCTGGCTAGCGTCCCGCCGGGGGAGGTGGGCGAGCGGCTGCGCGAGGTCGGAGAGCGGCGATGAACGAGGCGGGGCTGGACGTGCAGGTGATCTCGCTCACCTCGCCCGGCCTCCACGACCTGCCGGCGGATGAGGCCACCCGCCTGCAGGTCGAGACGAACGACCGCATCGCTGAGCTCGTGTACACCTACCCGGAGCGGTTGCAGGGCTTCGCCAGCCTTGCCATGCCCGCGCCCGCCGCAGCTGCGCAAGAGCTCGAGCGCGCGGTCACGAAGCTCGGCCTCAACGGTGCCCTCCTGTTCGGCCGCACCGGTGAGCGCAACCTCGACCATCCGGACAACTGGCCGATTTTCGAGGCCGCTGCGTCGTTGGGCGCCCCGTTGTACATCCACCCGCAGGCCCCGCAGCCGCCGGTTCGGTCTGCGCTGTACGCGGGCTTTGACGATGCGATCGAGATTGCGTTCGCTACCTACGGCATCGGCTGGCACTACGAGTCCGGCGTGCAGTTCCTTCGGCTCGCGCTCGCCGGCGTGTTCGACCGGTTTCCTGACCTGCAAGTGCTCCTAGGCCACTGGGGCGAGGTCGTCCTGTTCTATCTGGAGCGCGCCGATGGGCTAGCCATGCAGGCCGGGCTCCCGCAGTTGTTCTCGGAGTACGCTCGCGGAAACGCCTACGTTACAGCCGGCGGCGTCTACAGCCAGCGCTACCTGCGGTGGGCGCTTGAGGTGGTCGGCGTGGAGCGCATCCTGTTCGCGACCGACTACCCGTACAGGCCCGGCCCCGACGGTGGCGTCGAGCACTTCCTTCAGAGCGCGGGGCTCGATCGGCCCGACCAGGAGCGGATCGCCGCGGGCAACTGGGATGCGCTCGTGGCTGGCATCAGGCGTTGACCCTCGCCCGAAGCGCGATCCCTTCAGGCGTGATCCACCCGCGCAGACCGCCGCGTTAGGAAGCGCGCGATCGGTCGCGAGAGCCCTGCTCCGCATGCGCCGCGAGACCTGAAGCTCGACGGGTCGCTGACCAGCTCTGCGCGGACAGCAGGGGCGAGCCTCTCGAGCCCGCTGGTGGCCACGATGTCGCGCCATCATCGAAACCCCGTGTTGGCGAAAGCGAGGCGTGGGCTCTACGCCTCCGGCAGCCACGGCGAAAAGTGGTGCCATGCGGTTCATGCGTCGAAACGCGGTAGGCGTGGGCGGCCAGCCGGCCGCGGCGCCAGCGAGAGCTGGGCGGCTGTGCCGGCCGGCACGCGCGAGACTCCGCCCGCCAGCACGGCTGCCCGCTCGATCCGGATCACCGTGCGCGCACCGCTCGCATCCCTCACTACGATCGTGAGCTGCCTGGCGCGCTGATCGACGCTGACGCGCTGCGGCGAGCGAATGAAGTAGCGCAGCGCCGCCGCGCGCGCGATGCCGCCAACCGCGAGCTCGAGCAGATCGCGCTCCCCGTCGTAGCCGATCGATCGCAGCCGATCGCCGCGCGACGCAGCGTGGCCGGTCTGCTCGGCGGCGCCGTCGTGCAGCAGCGCAACGGCCGCGACCAGGTGATCGCGCCCGCACGCGATCGAGCCGAAGAACGACGGCCAGTCGCACGGCGCGAGCACTCGCGCGCGAGTTCGCTCGCCGCCTTCGCCTGCGGCCTCGGGCGCGCCGCGACGATCTTCGCGGCCCGCCGGCCGCTTCAGCATTCCTGGATACGTGTCGACCGACCCACCTGCGCCCCCTTAGGAAGTACCCATTAGAACGTGCGCGCGCCCGGAAGGTTGGGAGGGGCGAGAGACGAGGCGCAGGCGCGCTGGCTCGCGTTCGTGGCACTCCCGGCGCTGCTCGCATGCTTCTTAGAACGGAGCGGAAGCCGACGGCTCGGACCTAGATACGAATCGCCCGCCTTGCAAGATCGGAGGCCGTTCTCGTCAGTCAGCGCGACCGGAATCCGGAGCAGAGCACACGCATCCATGCGATCCGTCCGTCCCGCACGGAGCAGTACGCCTGCTGCTCGACCACGAACTTTCCGTCCGGGTTGCTGACATCGAAGCGATAGGCGACACGCTCGCGATCGGCGATGGGCTCGGTATCGATCGATACCACCTGTTCGATCTCGTCGGACTCCTCGAACCATTGACCGAGCACCAGCTCCAGCACCGCATCCGCTCCGGTCGCCTCCCAACTTCGACTTGGCGTCAGTCCTCGGAAATCGATCTCTGGATCGAGAACGGCCGCGACACCGGCGACGTCCTTTCGGGCTAACGCTTCAGCGAACGCCTTTCCGAGGGCTCCGTCCTGATCTGTCATTGACGCGCTCTCCTCGTGTCCCGTCTCGTTGGGGGCACTCGCTAGCCGGGGCTCGTCGCGGTCACGAGCCAGACAGAGCCGCGGCCGACGATCGACCCGTCGGGCTTCCGCCAGCGGGCGTAGTGCTCCCGCAGCGCCTCGGCGATCTCATCCCGACGGCTCTCACCGTACCCACCGTTTAGGCGAATCAGCTCGGCGCCCGGCCCGATCGCTAGAAGGGATTCGACTGCCTCATCCATGTCCGCGCCCATGAAGTAGTCGAAGTCGCGCTGATCCAACTCAATCCCCGTAAAGCCGGCGGCCTCGAGAATTCCTCGCGTGGTCTCAGGATTCCCAAGCGAGAACGGGCCGGGCCCGCACGTGTCGGCGTCGTACTGCTCCGGGCGCGAGAGGAACCGCTGGACAACCTCCTCGGTCTCGGCCCAGATTGGGCTATCGGCCTTACGGCGCCAGCACAGCTTGTGGAGCTTCCCACCGGGCTTCAGCGCCCCGCGGATCGCCCGCATCGCCACAACGGGCGAGGCGAAGAACTGCGTCCCCATCCGCGAGAACGCGTAGTCATAGATCGGGTCCCACTGTGCCGTCTGCGCATCTGCGAGTTCGAACTTGATGTTGTCGACGTCAGCTTCGGCGGCCTCGCGACGGGCATCCTCGATGAAATGGCGAGAGGAGTCGGTACCGAGCGCGAGTCCTCTTGGCCCGACGAGCTTCGCCAGTCGCTGAGTCGTATCGCCAAACCCGCAACCGATGTCGATGCAGTATCCGCCAGCCGGCGGAGGAAAGCGCTCGAATACCTCCTCGGTGACCCCGTCCAGCGCGCCGACGAACACGCGGCGGTTCGATTTCCAGCGCTCGTAGAGGACCGTATCCCAGGCGCGGACCGCCTCCTCATTGGTCACCGCCACCGCGCCGGCGAGCTGCTGCTCGATCATCGCCCGATCCTAAACCTCAAATCGACTCCGGATACGGACTCCCCGCCCAACTGGGTAGACATCGATCGCAGAGGCGCACACGACCCGCCGACGGTGACTCGACTCATGCCGTGGCGGGCACGCCGGCCGCGAGTGCGTGTACGGCCTCGGTTGTCAGGCACTGGCCGCCGATCGCCCAGTCGCCGCTGTTGACCTCCTCGATCACGCACCAGGTGACCTGGCGCATGTTCTCGCCCTCGATGCTCACCATCGCATCTGTCAGGCGCTCGGCGATCTGCGTCTTCTGTTCCGCCATGAACACGCCCTCGATGACTTTTACGTTGATGAGCGGCATGCGACCTCCTTGGGGTTGGGATTCGGATCGAGCGTGGGAAGCTGGGCGGACGAGAGGCCCGCGTGGAGCTGCGTGAGGTTCTGGATTGCGCTGCCGACATGAACGAGGTATCGCTTGATCGCCGTTTGCGTTGCCGGTTCGTCGGCATGGTCTGGGAGCGCGCGCAGCAGGTTGAGCCGGCTGTTGGCCACCCAGGCGGCGAGGTCCGGCTCGGCCAGCCAACGCGCCTCGGTTCTCCAGCTCCGGCTGATCATCCGCGGCCAGTCCGCGATGCTCTTCGGGTACGGGTTGGGTGGGCAGAGCCGGTTCTTCTCAGCGTCCTCTTCGCGGTGCGCCTCGACGAACCCGATCACCGCAGCGCTGAAGCACGGCGAGAGGTGGCGTACCTGCTGCAGTACGACCCGCCCGGCGGCGAAGATCGGGGTGGCGGGAGCGTCGCGCAGACCGAGCGCCGTGCAGTCGACATGCAGCGCGTCGGTGCTCGTCGCGATCTCGCCGCGCTCGAGCACCATCCGGTCCGCCTCGACGCGTACCACCCGGCCGAGCCTGACCACGTCCTCGATCTGACGTACAGCGTCAAGCTCGCCGGCGCTCAGCATCGTGCCGCGGTACATCACGGCCGGATGGGACAGGTCGATGCGCACGAGCCGCCCTGAACCCTCGAGTCGCTCAAAGAGCTCCTCGAGGCTCGCCGCCTGTGCCCCCGTCTCGGCATCCAGGGAGATACCCTCCATGGTCGCTGCGACCTGGCCGAGCGGCTGGAAGTGGCGGCGGTCGTAGAACCACGCGTCGCGGGGTCTGATCCAGCGAATCCGATCCGGCTGGACGTCGTTGTCCAGCAGCCAGACGCACGCGTCGACCGCGGTCTTGCCGGCGCCGAGCACGACATAGGAAGAGGCCGACCCGACGGCCGCCGGCAGGTCGTTGACGGGGACGACCCGTGCCGACGGCGCCACATCGAACGGAGTGCGATGGGTGGCCGGGATCGACGCCTCCAGATACCGCGCATCGACCACCTTGCGCCGAACCTCGATCTCGTGAAGCGCTCCGGTAGCAAGGTCTCTGACCTGCTCACCGGTGCCCGCGGCGCCCAGGTGCTCGTGAGCGGTGAGCACCCGCACCCGTCCTGTCTGTGCGAGCCGCGCCGCCACCTGCTCGAAGTATTCGCGTACCTCAGCTCCGGCCGCCCGCTCGTAGAACCCGGAGTTCTCACCGTCGGCGTCGATCCGATCGCGACCGAGCGGCAGCGAGTTCACGCCGTAATAGGCGGAAGGGGTGTGCAGGCGAACGAACGGATACGCATCCTGCCAGTGACCCCCGGGAGCCTGGCGGCGGTCGATCGCGATCACCTCCACATCCGCCTCAGCCACCAGCCCGTCGACAAACGCCAGGGCGCTCGCGCCCGCTCCCACGACCAGATAATCCGTGCTCAGCCGCACGTCCCCGCTCCTAACTTCCCGCGCTGAAAAGCACGGTCGTTTTTTTCTGGGAAGGGAGAATAGCACGATCGTTCTTCTATGCTCGTGCGATGGCGGTCGAGACCGACGAGCGGACCAAGGGCGAACGAACCCGCACGGCGATACTCGACCAAGCTGCCCGCCTGGCAACCGTCGACGGCCTCGAGGGCCTCACGATCGGACACCTCGCGCTCGCGACCGGGATGAGCAAGAGCGGCCTCTACGCCCACTTCGGATCCAAGCGGGAGCTCCAGCTCGCAACGATCGACGCCGCCCGCGCGACATTCGCCAACGAGGTCGTGCGCCCCGCACTCCGCCAACCAAAAGGCATCGAGCGACTGCTAGCAGCGTGCGACGCCTACCTCTCACACATCGAACGCCGCGTCTTCCCCGGCGGCTGCTTCTTCTCCGCAGCCGCCGCGGACGTCGGCACCCTGAACGGCCCGGTCCGCGACGCGATCGCCACCCAGCAACGCGAATGGCTGGCGCTGCTCGAACGACTCGCCCGCGAAGCCATCGAACTCGGTCAACTCAACCTCGACGCCGATCCGGCCCAACTCGCCTTCGAACTCAAGGCCCTACTCGTCGCGGCCAACACCTCATTTATCCTCCTCGATGACCCGACCGCGTTCGCACGAGCCCGTCACGCAATCAGCGAACGCCTCCAAACGCCAGCCTCCCCGTGAGCGTGACCCTCGTGGCCTGCTTTGGCGGCGTTGCACGCACCTCGGCACGCGTGCTCGCCTGGCGAGCTGCATGGACCTGACTGTCATCGCGCCGAAACCGTTGTACGCATTCGCTCATCCGGGTCAGTGGTCGCTGGCGCCAAGGTCGTCGGAGCGTCCGGCTTGCAGGCGGGACCACTGGGCGGTGGGCCGTCCGTTGCTGCGTAGATGGGACATCACCGGCGACTGTGGCCAGCCTGCCGGCGAGTCCTCCCAGGTCTCCTGGCGGCCGTATGCGGTCAGGTCCAGCAGTCCGTAGCTGTAATCCATCGCCTCGACGCCGCGGCGGGTGGTCCAGTAGGTCTCGAACACCGTGTCGCCGTCGCGTAGGTAGCAAACCACGTGCATTTTGCCGACCTGACGCCCGGTCAGCAGAGCGTCGAGGGAGCCTTCGGCGGAATACCACGGCATCTCCCAGCCCATGAAGTCGCGGTAGCGGATGCTCTCCTCGTATGGCCCCTGGCAGAACGTGGCGTACGTGACGTCGCGCGAGTGCAGGTAGGAGAGCTCGCCGACCTGCGTGGTGTAGTGCGTGCAGCCCTCGCACTGCTCGGCGGCCGGATGGCCGTCCCACCACATGAAGTAGTAGGCGATCAGCTGTCGGCGGCCCTCAAACGCGTCCAGCAACGTCACTGGGCCGCGGGGACCTATCAGCGGGAGGCTGGGGTCGATCTCGACCATCGGGAGGCGGCGGCGCGCCGCGGCGATCGCGTCACCCTCGCGGGTGTGCGCCTTCTCGCGCACCCGGAGGGCATCGAGCTCGGCTTGAAAGGTGTCCCGATCGACTGCCGCAGGACGCGCCACCGAGTCGGCTACGTCAGCTTCTGTCGGCCTATGCTTGTTCGCTTCGCGGCTCATCGTTGCCTCGATTCGCTCATTGGTGGTCGTGAGAGGCTGGGTGGTCAGCTGGGTTTGTGGTTCATGCGCTCTCGCGAGGTGTGAGGAGGATCATGGGGATCACACGGTCAGTCTTGCGCGCCGCTTCGGCGAGCTGCGGGTAGTGCCCGGTCGCTTTCGTGAAGAGGCGGTCACGCTCTTGGCCTGTCGCCTCCCGGGCTACGACCTCGATCGTCTCGGTGCCGACCTCGATCCGGGTGTTGGGCTGCGCAATGAGGTTGTGATACCAGTCGGGGTTCTTTGGCGCGCCGCCGTTTGCGGCCCAGATCAGGTAGCCCCGATCGCCGGGCAGGTAGGCGACCGGGTTGACCCGGTTCACGCCGGACCTCGCGCCGGTGTGATGAAGCAGGAGCAGTGGGATCTCCTCCCAGGTGCCGCCGACGCGTCCTTGGTTGGCACGGAACTCGCCGATGATCGTGGCGTTGTACTGGGTGGGTGTCTCGGACATGGAGGGCCTCTTTTCGTCTCGCTAGGTGGGTGGGCGTGTGTGCTCGCAACTCGACGTCACCTGTGCGACGGGGTGTTGGCCCGCCACTGTGGGAACGGCCGCGGGCCAACACTGTTGTGGCGTTTAGGCAGCGATGGGCTCGGCAGGTACGAGCGCGGCGTTCCGGCGCTCGAGCTCCTTGGCGGCGCCGTGGCGCCAGCTGTCGGCTTGCGTCTCTGAGAACGGGTCGGGGAAGATCTCCTCGTCCCCGTTCTCCACGCCGTCGAAGATGGCCTGGGCGACCAACGACGGCGAGGCCTTCGGGACCATGAGATCCCGAATCATGTCGGTGTCGATCGGACCGGGCAGGACAGCATGAACCGTCACTCCCTGTCCGGCCAACAGTGCGCGCAGTGACTGTGTCACCGAGAACGCGGCCGCCTTCGATGCCGAATATGCCGGAAGTATCGGGACCGCGGCGAACGCCCCGATCGAGACGATGTTGACGATCCGTCCACTGCTCCGAGTGAGCGACGGCAGCAACGCCTGGGTGACCATCAGCGGGCCGTAGACGTTGACGTCGAAGTGCTGCTCGAACGCGGATCGACTGCTCATGTCGTCGGGCAGCGACAGTCCGGCGTTGTTGATCAGGATGTCAAGCGATTCGACGCCCTCGACGGCCCGCTGGATCTGCGCCCAGTCGGTCACGTCCATGATCACCGGAGTGACTCGATCATCCGGGTGAGCAATCGGCTGCCGTGACGCGGCGTACACCCGCTTTGCGTCCCTCTGGAGGGCTTCGTCGACGAGCGCTTGCCCGAGACCCCGGTTGGCGCCGGTGATCAGTACCGTCTTACCTTCGATTGATGTGGTGGACATCGTGGTCTCCTTGGCTGCGTTGGGTTTTGGTAGTGCTGGAGTGGTTCAGCTGGTTGCGGCCAGCACCGGCTGGGCGGCGCCGACGGTGGCGGTGTGCACCTGCTCGTCCGGGTAGTTGCGGCGGGTCACTGCGAAGGTCGCCGGGAGGGCGAGCAGCGCGATCGCTCCCAGCAGCCACAGCGCGTGGTGATAGCCGGCGGCGAGCGCCGCGGGGCCGGCGGTGCCGTTATGTAGCAGCGCCTGGGTGTGGCTTGCGGCGACGCTTGAGGCGATCGCGATCCCAAGCGCCGCGCCAAGCTGGATCGAGGTGTTCATCACCCCGGAGGCGAGACCGGCCTGGTGCTGGCGGACACCCGCAAGCACAGCGATCGAGATCGGGATGAACGAGAACGCCGTTCCGGCACCTGCAAGCACGAACGGGCCCGCGAGGTTTGCCAGGAAGTGCCCGTGAACCGGGATCTGGGCTCCCCAGACCACCCCGCCGGCGACCAGGCACACACCGATCCCCAGCGCGACTTTCGGTCCGCGACGGGTGACCAGCCGTTGGGAGACGCCGGCGAACACGATCGATGGCAAGGAGCCCGACATCCACGCCAGCCCGGTCTGCAGGGCGCTGAAGTGGAGCACCTGCTGCATGTAGAGCGTGCCGATGAACAGGAACGCGAAGAAGCTGCCGCCGATCAGCAGACCGGCGGTGACCGCGCCAGTGAGCGTCCGCAGACGGAAGATCGACAGCGGCACGATCGGCGACTCGCTGCGGCTCTCGATCACCAGGAACGCGGCAAGCAGCGCAACCGCTGCAGCGACCAACGAGACCGTCCGCTCCGCGCCCCACCCGTACTGCGGCGACTGCGAGACCGCGTCCGCAAGGAGGACCAGGCCGCCGGTGCCGGCGAGCGCTCCTGGCAGATCAAAGCGCCGGTCGGTCGTTCCAGACTCGCCGCGCGGCAGCAGCCTGGGGGCCAGCGCCAGCGCGAGCGCACCGATCGGAACGTTGAGATAGAAGATGTACTGCCAGCCGAGATAGCCTGTGATCAGCCCACCGGTGAGCAGCCCGATCGTCCCGCCAGTCGCGCCCAGCGCGCCCCACACCCCGAGCGCCTTGTTGCGCTCAGGGCCCTCCTCGAAGATGCTCGTCACGATCGACATGGCGGTCGGGAGCATCACTGCGGCGCCGAGTCCCTGGACCGCTCTGCTACCGATCAGGACCGCGTCGTTCGGCGCGAGCGCGCACACGAGCGACGCGGCGCTGAACACGCCAAGCGCGCCCATCAGAACGCGCCGGCGGCCGAACAAATCAGCGATGCGACCGCCGAGAAGCAGGAACCCGCCGTACCCGAGTGCGTAGGCCGTAACCACCCACTGCAGGCTCGTCACGCTGAAGTGCAGGTCGCGGCCGATTGTCGGCAGCGACACGTTGACGACGGTCAGATCGACGCAGGTCATGAAGTAGGCCACCGCCAACAGCGCGAAGGCGCGCCAGCGGTTGATGTGTGGTGTCGTGGGCGTCATCTGCGAGCTCCTCGGTCGGTCGGTTGGCGGTACTTCCTCGTTGTTGATGGAGATACGGGGAGCAGCGGGAATCCATCGGTCGCGCTATGACGCGTTTCGCGAGCTGCCCAGTAGACGCGACCGCGCGCCACCTGCCGCTCAGCGCGTAGCGCGCGCGAGGAGGCACGTCGATTCGCCGCTACCGCTTGCTGCCCCCCGACCGTGCTGCTGCTCCGCGCCGGGGCCCACGGGGCGGGCCCACGCTCCGGCGTTACCCGCGCGTTTGCCCGGTCTCCGGCGTGCGCCTGATGACGCTCACCGCCTGTCTCTTCAGCGGTTTCAACTGAGATCCGAAGGGGGCGGCGAGACTCAACGCTCAAGTGGCGATCGAGTAGAGGCGCTCGTCGGGAAGCGTCAGGCACCGGTCCTAGCACGGACACGCACAACGACGCCCCGCTCCGGGTTCTGGCGGAGGCTCTTACAGGCTCCCCGAGGTCGCGGCGATCAGCCCGATGGATTTCGAGGATGGCCCGGATCTACATGTCAAAGCCTCATCAGCCGAGGACAACCGACAACAGGAGACGCCAGTCATGCAGAGCTTCACGACCGAATTCACAGTCGAGCAGACCCCCGAGGAGGCGTTCACGGCGATCGTCGACGTCCGCGCCTGGTGGTCGGGCAACGTCGAAGGCGCCACCGACAAGCTCGGCGCCGAGTTCACGTACCGCTATCAGGAGGTCCACCATTCGACGCAACGGATCACCGAACTGGTCCCTGGTCGCCGGGTCGCCTGGAAGGTGCTCGACGCCTACCTCGACTTCACCGACGATCCCCGCGAGTGGGTCGGCAGCGAGATCATCTTCGAGATCACGGGCGACGGCGAGCAGACCGCGGTGAAGTTCAGCCATATCGGGCTGACCCCAGAGATCGAGTGCTACGAGAAGTGCTCGAGCGCATGGGGCTTCTACATCAACATGAGCCTAAAGCGGCTGATCGCCAGCGGCGTGGGAACGCCGAACCCCACCGAGGACAGCGAGCGAGAGCTCGTGCACTGACAGTCGAGCGCAAACCAGGACGGCTGGGCGCGCGCCCAGCCGTCCGGGCAACGGCGTCGATGAGGGCAGGCTCGGGTTCTTGTCGCCGAGGGTTGCGCCGTGGCGCTTTTCCCGCGATCTACAGCTCGCAGGTCTTGCGGTCCAGGGCGTTCAGGCAAGTTGGCCGCGTGACGCTATGCCGTCGAGGTCTCCCGGCCCGGGGATTGCTTTGACGTCTCGGGGGCCGATCGGCTCGCCGCAGGCGGAGCAGGCCGTTTGGGGCTCTGAGACCTGACCGCAACTGTCGTGGATCAGCTGCAGCGGCTGGCCGTCTGGTGCGGCGTATTTGTCGCCCCACTGGCGCATGGCGGTGACCACGGGCCACAGATCCTTGCCCTTGTCGGTCAGCCGGTAGTCGAATCGCGGCGGGTGCTCGCTGTAGGGAACCTTGGTGAGGACGCCGGCCTCAACGAGCCCAGCCAAGCGCTGGCCCAGCACGTTGCGGGAGATCCCGAGTCGCTGCTGGAACTCGTCGAAGCGGCTCACGCCGAGGAAGGCGTCGCGAACGATCAGCAGCGTCCACCACTCGCCGACGACCTCGAGGCACTGCGCGAGCGAGCAGTGCATGTCGGAAAAGCTCTTGCGTTCCATGGCTTCATGATAGTGGGTTGCGTAATAGAACTCAACGTGTTAGGGTGCGTCTCGTCAAAGAACTCGCTTCGGGAGAGCCCATGTCCTCCATCGCTTCTCGTCGGAACAAAGGTTTTCGTGTCGGGGCTGCCGGTCGGCCCGTGCGTCAGCAGACGCGCGCCGGGCTAGGGCGCGGTGACGCCTCCTCCGGGCTCGTGTTGCTGATCGTCTGCGCAGGCGTCGTGCTCGCAAGCCTCGACCTGTTCATCGTCAACGTCGCGCTTCCCCAGATCGGGCACGACTTCCATCTGCGCGCTGGGGACCTCGGGGACCTCTCGTGGGTGCTGAACGCCTACGCGATCGTCTATGCCGCCTTCCTCGTACTCTTCGGGCGGCTGGCAGAGCGCTACCGCCGCGAGCGCGCGTTCCTGCTGGGGGTGGCCATCTTCGTCGCCGCATCGGCAGCCTGCGGAGCTGCACCCAGCCTGCCCATGCTGGTGATCTTCCGCATCATCCAGGCGGCCGGAGCCGCGCTGCTGACCCCCACCTCACTGGGTCTGATCCTTGCGACCTTCGCGCCCGAGCGCCGTCAGGGAGCCGTGCGGACCTGGACCGCCGTCGGTGGTCTGGCCGCAGCCGCGGGTCCCGTCGTCGGAGGCCTGTTGGTAGCGGCGAGCTGGCGCTGGGTGTTCCTGGTCAACGTGCCGATCGGGTTGCTCGCGCTCGCGGTCGGCTGGCGCCGTCTGCCACGCGTCGCTGGGCAACCCGTGTCTCCGCCGGGTGCCCTCGGTGCCCTCCTGATCACGGGCGGCGTCGGCTCGCTCGTGCTCGGTCTGGTCAAGGGCGCAAGCTGGGGCTGGAGCGATACCAGGACCATCGCGACGCTGGCCGCTGGCGCGATCGCGCTGGCGCTGTTCGCGCTCGACACGGCACGCAGCCGCAACCCGCTGATCGACCGTGAGCTGTTTCACCTGAAAGCCGTGGTCGGCTCCTCCGCGGTGGCGGTGTTCTTCATGGCGGCCTTCGGAGGCATGCTGCTCTCGCGCGTGCTCTGGGCGCAAGAGGTCTGGCATTGGTCGCCGCTCAGCACCGGGCTGGCCATCGCTCCCGGGCCGATCATGGTCCCGCTGGTCGCCTTACTCCTCGCGGGTCGCCTCATCGCCCGATTCGGCCCGGGTCCCGTGATCGCTGCGGGCTGCGCGATCTTCGCCGCCGGCGTGGCGTGGTGGGCGCTGGCGATGGGACTGGCGCCGGACTACGCCGGGGAGATGCTCGGCGGGATGATGCTGACCGGCGTCGGCGTCGGGCTCACGCTGCCGACGTTCACGGCCGCGGGCGCCGCGGCGCTACCTGCGCACTCGTTCGCCACGGGATCGGGCGTGATCAACATGATGCGCCAGATCGGCCTGGCGATAGGGGTTGCCGTCCTGATCGCGGTGCTGGGGTCGCCGCACACGCCGCACGCGACCCTCGACGCCTACCAGCGCGCGTCGTACATCATCGCCGGCCTGGCGCTGATCGCAGGATTAATCGGGGTCGTGCTGCTCGCGCGGCCCTCCCCGGAGCGGGAAGCGGCACCGGCTGCCGCGCCCGTCGCGATCGAGTTGACGTCATGAGCACCGCCATGCAACCGAGCGAGTTCACGCTAGACGGCGGGGGCGGTGCACGCACACGCGAGGTCAGCCGGTATGACCCGGCGATCCCGGCGACTGCGGCCGCGAGCTTGCCTGGCGGCGAGTTTCTCCCCGCCGGTGCCGGCTTCTTGTCGATCGAGCTGAAGGTCAGGTTCCTGCCGCCGCTGCATGCCGCCGGCGACCCGATCGAGGTGCACGGCCAGGTCCTACGGGCAGGTAGCCGCATCGCCTTCGCCGAGGCCCACGCCCGTAAGGCGGCGGGCGAACTGGTCGGCCACGCCACCACATCAATCGCGCTGACGCGAGCGAGAGCTGATTCGACAGCAGGAGATGGCATCCCAATAAATCGATCAAGGAAAGGAACTCAAGCTCATGAAATTGCATGATTCAGTCGCGGTGGTCACGGGCTCCAACCGCGGGCTAGGCCGTGAGTTCGCAGCGCAGTTGCTCGAGCGCGGCGCCAAGAAGGTGTACGCCACTGCGCGCGACCCCGAGAGCGTTCAGATTCCCGGCGTCACGCTGCTCGGCCTCGACATAACCGACCCAGACTCGGTCGCCCGGGCGGCTGCGATTGCCGGCGACGCCACGCTGATCATCAACAACGCCGGCATATCGACCGGCACGAGTCTGATGGACGGCGAGCTGGCCCAGATCGAGCGGGAGATGGAGACGAACTTCTACGGCCCGCTCAGCGTCACGCGCGTCTTCGCGCCGATCCTGGCGTCCAACGGCGGCGGGGCGATCCTCAACGTCCTATCGGTGCTGTCGTGGCTGCACTTCCCTGCCGCCGGTGCCTACAGCGCCGCGAAGGCCGCCGCGTGGGCCATGACGGACGCCACCCGCCAAGAGCTCGCGCCCCGCGGCATCCACGTCGCGGCGCTGCATGTTGCCTACATGGACACGGACATGGCGGCCCGCATCGCCGCCCCCAAGGCCGACCCGGCTGACGTCGCAGCGCTGGCGCTGGACGGCATCGAGACGGACCTCGCCGAGATCCTCGCCGACGAGGTCACCCGCAACGTCAAGCAAGGCCTCTCGGCCCCGCCGGCCCGGCCGCCCGCCGTCGTCGCCTGAACGGGAAGCGACAGCTCGCGAACATAGGCACGCCACCTGGCCGGCCCTGGATCCGCGGCCCACGCAATCTTGGAGCCGGGACAGACTGTCTCGAAATGCGCGGAAAGCAGGGAACGCCTTAGTGACAACGGTGCGCGACGACGGCTTACACGGTCGGGGAGGGCTTGAGTGCGGCACCTCTCAGCGAGGCGGTGACGGCGCCAAACGCTGGGATACGCCGCCTCCTCGCGAGAGCGATGCACCGGCTCACGGCGCCTGGCCTGCGCGTCACATAATGTTGTCGTAGCCCCAGCGTGCGACAAGGTCACGACCGAGGAACGTGCTTATCGCCTCCACCTCGCCCTTGAAGCGGTGGCGCAGCTCAAGCACCATTTCTTCGTCAGGCGATGCAATGTCCGAGGCGTGCGTTGACGGGACAGCCGTCCTGGCTGTCCGGCCGACGGCGTCGCTGCCGCCGCGCTGGCGCGCAAGCAGCAGAAAAGCGCCTTTTAGCAGGCGCTTTTTGATGCACTTGAGTGGACACTACTCAAACCCTCCAGAAGCCCTTGAGACTGTTCTGCGATGCCCTTCCGAGGGCCTGAGCAGCCGTCAAAGCGCGCCGGAAGCAACCCTGCCGGAGCCGAAACGGCTCGGCAATGGCGTGATCCAGCGGGCGGCGATCAGGGCTCTGGGGGAGGCTGATGGCGCGATGGACGTAGGGGAGGCTCACGCGGCGGTCGAAGTACTCCTCGGTCGTACCGTTAGTCGGGGCTCGGTCAGCAGCTGTCTATCGACTGGTGCGTGTGCGGCTCGATGCCGCTTCGAGCGTGTAGCGCGAGGCCGCTATCGGCTCGCGCCGTCTCGTTGAAAAGGGCAGGGCACTAGCCGCGGCGCTTCTGCTTTTCGTCCAATCCGAGCGTATGTTCGGCTCATGCTCTGCTGCGCTCTCGGCCAGCAAAGCGCAAGCGCCACGGCTTCGGCAAACCGGCGGAGCGCACGCCGCGCCCCGCCCGTGCTGCCGGCCTGTCATACGCGGGTTACGAGCAGACGACCCCGATGCACTGTTCCGACTTTCCGTTCCCCATCGCCTTGTTCGACCCACCATCGATCTCGGGCGGGTTGGCGTCGATCCCGTATCCACTGTTGAAATCGGCGACATTGCCAGTGACAGTCACGAGACCGCTCGCGAAAATCCCGTCGATCCCGTTTCCGTCCGCGATGTTGTCGAGGACTTTGCCTCGTGAGAACATCAGAAGCCCGAAGCCCTTGTTGTTCAGCAGGTGGTCGAATCCGACCGTACCGGCTCCTTCCGCCGCGATGCCCAACCCGTTCGCGGCCGCCGTGTCATCGGTGGCTTTGTAACCGGTGCCGCCCAGAGCGATGCCAGTGTCGTCTGCGTCGTCAGCCTGGAGGCCTGTCACCGCCGTGTCGGTGCCTCCTGCGACCACGCCGCCGTCAAAGCCCACGACATAACCGTTCTCGACAGTGTCTTTTGCGTAGAGCGCCTGCACCCCGAATGTGCCGTCTTCCGCTCCGAAAGAGCCGAAAATGCCATACCCGTCGAGATTCAAAGTGATCCCGCTCGCGCCGAGCGTGAGCCCGTCCTCACCTTCGCAGTCAAGGTTGGCCGACAGGGTAACGCTCGCGGTGAGCGTCTGCCCGCAGGACACGGTCGTCGCCGTACCTGCGGCGGTCAGTGCGGCAGCATCCGCGGTAGCCCCGGCCGGCACAGTTGGCTTTAGCGCTGGCGCACCCTTTAGCGACGCCTGGGGCAAGTCCCTAAGCGACGCTATCTTCGCCAAACCGGAGAGCCTGAGCGAGCGTGCCCCTAGCGTCGGCCGCTTCGCTGCCTTGGCCCCACTCGCGCTAGCGTGCACCGCCACGAACGCGAACGCTCCCGCGACGAGCAACGCGGCGAATAAGATGCCACGCCGGTGGATAGAGCTGATTTGAAACATCACTTCCCCCTGTTCCGTTTGTGAGTGGCTCGCGGGACAGGAGCATCATGCCCAAACCAAACCCCCCGGCCGCCCCTAAAATCATCCCACCTTCCGGCGTCCCTCGCACAAGCACGGCAGCGCCGCCCAATCCCGCGCTCCCACGACGTTTCCGCCGACTGCAAGGCGCTCCGGCTCAGACGCCACCGTCCCGTGGCTCGCGCTCGGCTTCGCGAAGACACTGAGCCATCGGCCACGTTAGGGTCTGCGCTCGGCCTCAGAAAATCCAGACACGAGTGGTTCCGTGCGAACGCGAGCGTATGGCCCCGCGTCACGCACGCACCCGCTTTGGACGACGAGCGCTCGTCTGCGCTCCGGCGCGCGAGACGCTCGCTTCGCCATCGGGAAGGAGCGGTCTCGCGAGCGCGAGACCAGACGATCGAGATTCGTCCGCTGCGATCGTCTGCTCGGGTCCCGCGTGGGCGCTCGCTTGGGCTCGCAAAGCGGTAGCGAGAGGCGTCGGGAATACTTGCCCGCATGGCATCTCAGGAGCCCACGACCCCCGCCCTGGTGGAGTTGACCCATCATGCGTCTGAGGCGGTCAACAGGCGCGGCCTCGATGAGATGTTGCGTTTCTACGCTCCCGACGCCGTGTTGGAGCTAAGGGGGTTAGGCATCACCTCGACAGGACATGCGGCGATCAGAGGCCATCTCAGCGACTGGTTCGGGAGCTACGAGGAGTACGAGTTCAGAACTGATGAGGTCCACGACCTAGTCAATGGCGTTGTGTTCGCGGTCGTTTCCGAGACGGCCCGTCCGGTAGGCGTCACCGGCTAGTTACAGCGATGCGAGGCGTGGATCTTGGTATGGGTTGACGAACTGCTGGCCAGGCACACGACCTACCTCATGGCTGACATCGACGAGGCTCGTGCTGCCGCCGAACGCGTCGCGGAGGAGCGGGGGTAGGCGATGTCTCAGGCGAACGTGGAGATCGTGCGAGAGGCATTCCAGACCTTTGGGGCGGAAGGAATCGACGCCGCACTCAGGTACTTCTCACCCGACGTCGTCTGGTACCCCATTGATCGTTGGTTGGACGACTCCGCGTACCGGGGGCATGACGGCATGCAAAGGCTCGCGGCGGCTTTTTCCGAGAACTTTGATGACTTCCGCTATGACGTCAACGACATACGCGATGCGGCAGACCGCGTCGTCGCGCTCGTGGACATGATTGGACGAATCAAGGGCTCGACGGCTGAGGTGAATCAACGACGCGGATTCGTGATTTCGGGCTTCCGTGACGGAGAGTTCCGTGAGGTTCGCTCGTTCCCGAGTTGGTGCGAGGCGCTGAAAGCCGTGGGTCTGGAAAAGTAGGGCTTTCTCGTTGATGGCAAAGCAGGCGTGCGGACGCCATGCGCCGGCGCGAGCGCAACGGACGACGAGCAGCAGTCTGCGCTGACCTGGGGTCGGGCTTCCTCTTTGTCTCGAAGCGGGACCCGCCGCAGTCCGCGGCCGTAGCGCCCTGTGGATGGCAGCCCTCTGGGTTCAGGGCCGGCCCGTATGGGCGACGAGCGACTGCCACTTGAGTGGACACTACTCAAACCCTCCAGAAGCACTTGAGACTGTCCCGCGATGCCCTTCCGAGGGCTTGAGGAGTCGTCGAAGCGCGCAGAAAGCAATCCTGCGCGAGCCGAAACGGCTCGGCAATGGCCTGATCCAGCGGGCTGTGATCAGGGCTTTGGCGGAGGCTGATGGCGCGATGGACGTGGGGGAGGCTCATGCGGCGGTCGAAGTGCTCCTCCGACGCACCGTCAGCCGGGACTCGGTCAGCAGCTGTCTATCGACTGGTGCCCGCGCGGCTCGGTGCCGCTTCGAGCGTGTAGCGCGAGGCCGCTACCGGCTGGCGCCGTCTCGTTGAGAGGGCACGGCACCAGCCGCGGTGCTTGTGCTATTCGTCTCATTCCAACGGGTCGTCTTAGGTTGCGTTGGCGATACGGTCGCTTTCCTCGATAGCGCGAGGGTGGCCGCGCAGCGGTGTCATGGCGCTAGGTTTTGAAGCTGCCGTTGGCGCCTTTGGTGGTCCCGGCGGCGTTGGTTGCGCTGATGCGGTAGTCGTAGGTGGTGTTGGCGGTCAGGATTTTGATCGCCGCGGACACCGCCACTTCGGTCGTTTCGGCACCGGGGAGTTTCGCGCAGTTCGCTGATTTGCCGTAGGAGGTGGTTGTGCCGTATTCGAACTTGCACGCTGTGATGTCGCCGCCGTGAGGGTTCACGGTGGCCTCCAGCGTTGCGGCGGTCTGGCTGACGCTTTGTGCGGGCTTGGTTTCAACCGAGGGCGCCTTCTTTTCAAGGGTCTTGAAGGTGCTGTTGGTGCCTTTGGTGGTCCCGGCGGCGTTGGTTGCGCTGATCCGGTAGTCGTAGGTGGTGTTCGCGGTCAGGCTGTTGATCGCCGCGGATACCGCCACTTCGGTCGTTCCGGTGCCGGGGAGTTTCGCGCAGTTCGCTGATTTGCCGTAGGAGGTTGTCGTGCCGTATTCGAACTTGCACGCCGTCACGTTGCCGCCGTGAGGGTTCACGGTGGCCTCCAGCGTTGCGCCGGTCTGGCCGGGGTCTTTTGCGGGCTTGGTTTCAACCGAGGGCGCCTTCTTTTCGAGGGTCTTGAAGGTGCCGTTGGCGCCTTTGGCCGTGCCGAGGGCGTTGGTAGCGCTGATGCGGTAGTCGTAGGTGGTGTTGGGGGTGAGGCTGGCGATCGCTGCCGAGACCGCTACTTCGCTGGTGCCTGCGCCGGGAAGTTTGGCGCAGTTTGCGGTTTTGCTGTATGCAGTACTTGTGCCGTATTCGAACTTGCATGCTGTGACGTTGTCGCCGTTCGGGTTGACGGTACCCTCCAGCGTTGCGCTGCTCTGCGTGGCGTTCGGCGGGGTGGTGGTCGTCGCGGTCGGACGGCTGGGGATGTAGGTGATCACCACCGAAGGCGGCACCCCAGTATTTGCCTCCAGGCCGGCCGTACCGCCAGTCGGGACGAGGTTCGAGCCCCCGCCCCCGCCGCCCCCACCGTTCTGGCTGGGGAAGCCCGCGCCACCGCCGCCGCCGCCGTACAGGCCGCCGCCGCCACCACCGCCGGTGCGCGCTTCGAACACGCTTAGTCCGCCCAGGCCGCCCAGGCCCAGCGCGCCCCCTTCGCCGCCTGGCGAGCCCGCATCGCCACCTTCAGTTGCGTTGCCTGCAGCACCACCGGTGGCGTAAGTGCCGTAGCTGCATGCGCAATCTTCATTGCCGCACGCTACGACTTCGCCTCCGCCTCCGCCTTCTTCGCCATTGCCCACGCCTCCGCCCGCGGGGATATATTCGCCGATGCCATTGCTGCCGTTGGCGTTGGCATTGCCACCGTCGCCACCGATGCATTGTTCGCTAGCTCCGCCTCCGCCGCCTCCCGCCGCGACCAGAAGCCGCGACTTGAGCGAGTTCGGTTCGCTGCGCCCCACCGTGCGTACGTCCGAGGCGCCACCGCCACCCCCGGCACGGCCTTCGAAGAGTTCTTGTGTGGCACCACCCCCGTTGAAACCGCCGAGGACCGACGTGCCGCCAACCTCGACGTACAGGATGCTCTTCGGTGTGACAGTCAGCTCTCCGCTCACGACCGCACCGAGCCCCCCCTTGCCACCGGGTAGTTCAGTCCCGTCCACGTTGGAGTTTTCCGCCGCTTCTCCAGCCGCCCCGGTCGCCACAACATCAACGCTTGTGACCCCAGCAGGCACCACGAATTCCTGCTGTTTGCCGGTGTAGCTAAATGTCACGGTTTCCGCGAACGCGCTCGCGCTGAACCCGAGTCCCCCTAGCAGCACACCCAGACCCACGCCAAGAACACAATTCCCTGGGCGCATAAAGATTCCATCCCCTTGTCTACGGCCCTTGCGGACGGTGCGCGCTGACCAGCGCGCATCCGAAAGGTATCAGATGCCACGAGCCGGAAGAAAGGTGGCGAGGGGTTGCTCGTAGGTCTCTTGGAGTACCGCGATGTAGCGTCCGCGACCGCGCCAGGCGAGGGAGGGGTCCGGACGAGGCTGCTCCTTTCACATGGATGCGAGTGTTCGCGCCGCAGCCGGACGAGCGCTCCCTCCGCACGAAAAGCAGACGCGGCTTCATAGCTCGTCTGGTCCCCTCTAACAGGGGTCGATTCGGCGCAATGCGCTCGAGTGGACTCGAACCACCACGGGCCGTGAAGCCCACAAGGCCCTCAACCTTGCGCGTCTACCAATTCCGCCACGAGCGCAGAGGGGCGAGTATAGCCTCGGGCCCGCTGGCTCCAGCGCGCATGCAGCTTGTGTCCGTCGGCGGGCGGCGTTACATTTACGAACACGTGTTCGCCGCGCAAACCGCCTCACAGAGGGGAGCCGCACGATGGACTTGACCAAGCGCCAGCAAGAGATCTTCGACTTCATCCGCAAGTACTCGGCCAAGTACGGCTACCCGCCGACAGTTCGAGACATCGGCAAGGCCGTCGGGCTCGCCTCCTCCTCGACCGTCCACGCGCACCTCGCCAACCTCGAGAAGATCGGCCTGCTGCGGCGTGATCCGTCCAAGCCGCGCGCAATAGAGCTGCTCGATCGGGCCGTCGGTAGCGCCGTCGAGAGCGTGCGCGGGATCGTGCGCGACGAGCGTCTGCCGCTGCTCGGCGCGGTCGCCGCAGGGCAGCCGATCCTCGCCGAGGAGAATGTCGAGGAGTACGTCTCGGTACCGCAGATTGCCGGCGGCGACGATGGCGAGTATCTGCTGCGCATCCGCGGCGAATCGATGAAGCAAGCGGGCATACTCGAGGGTGACTACGTCGTCGTCCATCCACAGGACACCGCCGAGAACGGCGATGTCGTCGTGGCTCTGCTCGGCGAGGAGGCGACGGTGAAGCGCTTCTTCCGCGAGCCCGACCATGTGCGGCTGCAGCCCGAGAACGACGCGATGGAGCCGATCCGTACCAAGGAAGTCAAAGTGCTCGGGCGAGTCGTCGGTCTGCTCAGACGCGTCTGAGCACACGGGCGCGGGCGCGCGTCTCGCCAGGCGGGGGCCGGCCGCTGCGATACCATGGATAGCGCAGGTCAGGCAGCCGCGGGGGTGCCGCGCGATCCCCGAGGAAAGTCCGGACATCACAAAGCGGGGTGGTCGAGCTATCGACCCGAGGAAACTCGCGGGAAAGTGCCACAGAAACAAACCGCCAACGTCCGCCGTCCCACGTGAACGGCGAGCCGGCAAGGGTGAAACGGTGCGGTAAGAGCGCACCAGCGTCGCGGTGACGCGGCGGCTGGGTAAACCCCACCCGATGCAAGGCCAAAGAGGACCGCTCGTAGGCTGCTCGCCGAGGTCCAGGTAGGCCGCTCAGATGGATGGCTGCCCAACGACAGAATCCGGCTTATCGACCTGCTAAGGAAAGACCCCGCTCCGGCGGGGTCTTTCTATACGCGCAGTAGCTCGAGTTCGCCTCCTTCCTGTTGGGTCCGTGTCAGCAACTTGAGCCGTTACACGTAATGGGAAGTGGGGGCAGGGGTGTGAAACCAATGCTACGCAGTAGATTGCTCACGTCCGTGACGGTCGCGGCAGCGGCAACGATGCTCGGCGCGAGCGGAGGCCTGGCGAGTACAAACGCACAGCACTGCAGCAAGGGCACGGAATCATGTCGAGCGCGACCGCGCATAACGAACGCCTCAGCGACCCCGATCGGCGGATACCGCGAATACGAGTCTACCCTGAGCGCAACAATCGACCCGAATGGCAGTCAGACCACGTACGAAATCTGGATCAGGTATGAGAGGCATCTATGTGAAGGCAAAGTGCCCTCGTGCACGAAGCACACATCAGAGCCGATTGACTCCGCTAGCCTTGCGGCGGGCGACGGCGCGGAACTGGTCGGTTACACGGGAAATACCCGCGACTGCGCGTATGAATATTGGTTCGTAGCCAGCAACTCCGCCGGTACAGTGCACAGTCCTCACAAGAACGCGAAAAACGACTGCTAGCGTGTTGTCGCCAGCGGGGATCCAGGGAACTGCTCGCCGGCCACATGCTGTCCTAGCAGCTCCGGAATCTGCGCAGGTTCGCGCCGGCGCTCAGCGGCTCGGTGGCGCAATGCCGGAATCACACGTTCGCTGCTCCTGAGGGCGTGCCGTCCCTCACGGGCCCACCTTCTGCTGCGGCGAGACGTTCACGTTCTGGGGTTCCGGTTTGTAGCGCGCGCAGGACCTTTCCGCTGCTTCCATCGCCGCGGGGCTGTCTGAGAATCGGCTTAGAGCCCGCGAGGAGCCTCGTGAAGGGCGTCTGCGGCTCCGTGGCGCCGCGCGCCCGCCACCGACCTGTCCGGGTACCCCATGCCTGCCTGCCCAAGGGGCGTGTACTGACCACAACCACCTCTACCACGGCCCTGAAGCCGCCAACCGGGTGGCGCCCGCCCTAGCTCCGCGCAGATCCAAGGCCGCAAGGGGCGGAGGGGGCGCCCGCCTCGCGCCCCCTTCTAGCCCGCCCTCGGATTTCGCCGCCGCTAGCGCTGACCGTAGCCGAACGGGTAGCCGAAGTGTGCCAGCGCTGGCACCAACGTCGGCGCCCAGACGGTGCCGAGCCCGCTCGCCATGTCATAGCCCGGACCAGCTTCAAAGCCCGGAACGGAGATCGTCGGCACGCCTTTTTCGAACAGCTCGAAGGAGTTTTGCCCCTTCGTGATGTCCACGATGCCGCCGTTGGGGAAGCGCTCGAGCGCATACAAGCTTGGGTTGATCAACCCAAGCGGGTGCCCGGCGACCTGGTCGGCGAGCGCGACGACGCCCGCGAACAGCGGTGTCGCCTCGCTGGTACCGCCGATGATGTTGAACGAGTTGGGCGCCGGGAAGCCCGATGCCGCTTCGAAGGAGGTGAAGATGAGCACACCACCGTTGACCGCTGCGCTCATGCTGATGTCGGGAGTCGCCCGCCAGAAGCCGGAGCCGGTATTGACGAGATACTGGTAGGAAGGCCGCGGGAACACGTGCGACGGCCCGCCGCCGCCGCCGACGACGATTTCTCCAAGCCGTTCGTCCCACACGTTGTCCGGCGCGGTGCGTTCGCCCGCGAGGTTCAGATGCAGCTGTGCGCCGCCCACCGAGGTCACTAGCGGATCGGAGGACGGCCAGGAGTTCACCCGGTACGGGTAGCAGCAGGCTTCACCGGGCTCCTCGTTGGAGACCCCGTAATCGCCGGAGCCGCTGACCACCGTGACGCCGTTTGCGGCCGCGTTGTAGTACGCCGATCGCAGTGACAGCAGTGACTGCACGTTTGGGAAGGTCTCCTCGGTTGCGCCGAAGCTCTGGGAGATGACGTCTCCGAGGTGGTGGCCGATCACGTAGTTCTCGGCCGCGATGATCTGTGGGAAGCCTTCGACGCCCTCCGTCTCGGCGACCGGCGTCTCGACCAGCAGGATGTTCGCCTTCGGCGCGATGGAGTGTGAGTACTCGACGTCAAGCGAGGTCTCGATCGCCCAACTGACCATCGCTTCGTTGGTCGGTTCGTAGGGCGGCACCGGGCCCGCCGGCTGGATGATCCGCAACGATGGCGGTTCGGGCAAGTGGAAGGCCGAATCGAACACCGACAGGTCGTGGCGGATCGTCGGCGATCCGAACGAGTCGACGAGCACGATGGTTTGGCCCTGCCCTTCGACGCCGTGCGTCCATAGGGTCGGGACGCCGTAGGCCCGCTCGATCTGGTTGGGCTGATAGCAGGCCAGGCCGGTTTCCTTGACGCATTCGTTGGTGTTCGGAGGTGTCGCGCGATCGAGCGCCACGTGCGGGGCGCCTGCAACGAGCGGATAGCCCTGCGCGCCGACCACACCGGACCCCAGAAACACTGCACCTGCGAGCAACATCGTCGCTGCCGCTGCCCGATACGCCTTCATATGACCCGCCTCCTTGCCTCTACCTTGGCTCTATGGATCGTCTCTCCGGCCGAGGGGCCTCGCCGACGCCAACCGGCAGGATGCGCGGGCATCCTACACCTCCGGCGCGGGCGGGTGTTGCATAGAAGCTGCGCCAGGGATGCGCTCACCGGGTTCCCCACCTGTGCGCCGTCGGCGCTCGTGTCCGGCGAGATCTGGGCGCCGCGTCAGCAGCTCGTCTCTTCGTCCGTCCCTGCTCTCGCTCTATAGCGCATCGCCGCCCGCGCGCCGACGCATCGATGATGCTCAAGGGCCCGACCTACATCGGCGGATTCTTCGGCAGCCTCATCGGCAGCTTCGTCCCCAGCGTCTGGGGCGACGGACAGCTCTCGCTTGCATCGCTCGTCTGCTTCGTGATCGGCGGCATCGCAGGCGTCTGGCTCGCCTACCGCGTCGCCCACTGAGTGCAGCCGGCCTGTCTCCTGCTCCGACCCGTGCGTCGGTGCCCATCGCTTGACGCGCCTGCCGGCGCACTGGCGAACGTGTGCCGTGACGGGGGATACGGGCCGCCCCGCGATCGTCCGTCTCTACCGCCTCACTAGTTGACGACTAACGAACGCGCGATCGGGTAGCTCGCGGTTGACGTTTTGCATCGCCTCACGAAGGCGGCGAGAGCCAGACACGAGCAGGAGGTGAATTGCCATGCCACCGCGCGGCGTTCAAAAGGACAGCAAGCGGGCCCGGCAGTACGAACACATAAAGCAAAGCGAGATCCAGCAGGGAGAGTCCGAGGCCCGCGCCGAGGAGATAGCCGCGCGGACGGTCAACAAGGAGCGCGCGCGCCATGGAGAATCACGTGCGCGCTCGCGGACCTCCGTGCAGGACATCTCCTCCGGTGAGCGTGGCGGCAGACGCTCGGGCCGTCCCGGCCCGCGAGGGCGCACGCGCGAACAGCTCTACGAGGAGGCCAAACGGCTCGGCATCGATGGCCGCTCGCACATGAACAAGGGCCAGCTCGAGCGCGCGGTCAACCGCAGGAAAGGCTGAGCCTCAGCTCCAGTGCGCCGCCAGGAGCGCAGCCGTTTCGCCCATTCCTCGAGCTCGCGCCGCGAATAGTTCCCGCGACGTCCGCGCGTGCCGTGGTGAAAGCGCGCGTAGCCCCAGTCCGATGTGCGCTCGTCCACCTGAAAGCGGCGCGCTGGATGATCCCCGAACACCAGCGCCGCGCCGTGCTGGCGCAGAAGCGCGTACACCTCGGGCACGAACCAGCTCGCATCGCGGAACTCGAACGCGTGCCGGCCTGCCGGCAGCAGCTCGAGCGTCTCGCGCAGCCGGTCGAGCTCGAGCCGGAAGTTCTCGGGCAGCTGCCAGAGCACCGGCCCCAATCGCCGAGCTTCGATGAGCGGCTCGATCGAGTCGTAGAAGCGTGCGATTCCGTCGCGAACGTTGACCAGGCGCCGGATGTGCGTGATGTAGCGGCTCGCCTTCACCGCGAAAGTGAATTCCGGCTGCGTCTGCTCCAGCCAATGCGCGGCGGTCTCGCGCTTGACCAGGTGGTAGAAGGTCGTGTTCACCTCGACGGATAGAAGCTTCTGCGCCAGTCGCGGTAGTTCCAGCCTGAGCAGCCGACGTGGATCGCGCGCCCGCTGGCGCTCGTCATCGGGCTGGCCTCCGGCTCACGTCTCGCTCGAACGCGTCATCTGCTCCCGTTCGCGCCTCAGGATCTCCGCGAATCCGACGAGCGGACTGTCGCCTTGACGCATGCCTGTCGCCGCCGCGCAAGCGGCGGCGCATGCGCTACCTAGTCGGCCTTGTGCTCTTCGTCGGGTTCGCCGTCCTGCTGTTCGACGGCCTCCGGGTCCTCCGACAGGTGCTCGGCGTCGCGCAGGATCGGCGTCGTGTTGTGCTCGTCGCCGTGCGAGGCGTGTTCGATCAGCTCCTGCTCGGCCAGCTCGAACCCCTCCGCCTCGCCGCCGCCCGCTTCCTCTACTGCGCGTCGCTCTTCCACGCGGCGGCGCTCGAGGTCGTGGATCGGGTCAAGCCCGGCGTCGTCGTCCATAGCGGGAGCGTCGCTCGTCAGTCGTTCAGCTCCGCGCGCGCGGACTCGATCAGGCCCCCTTCGCGCTTGAGCCCCTCCAGCGCACCAGCATCGCGTCCAGCTCGCACGCGATGCCCGACTCCCACGGCTTCTGCGGATGGTCATCCAGTGTCTTCAGGCCGTTGCCGGTGATGATCGCCACGACCGTCTCGTCGGGCGCGATCATGCCCGTCGCCGCCATTTTGTCGAGCACGGCCACGGTCGTGCCACCGGCCGGCTCGGTCAGGATGCCCTCCGTCGCCGCGAGCAGGTCGATCCCCGCGAAGATCTCCGGGTCACTCGCGTAACCTGCCGTACCGCCGCGTTTGAGCACCGCGTCGATCACGAGATAGCCGTCGCCCGGCGCGCCGATCGCCAGCGAGTGCGCCGCCGTCTCCGGCGTCACAGCGTGGATCTCCGCCTCCTCGGCCAGGATCGCGCTCGCGATCGGGTTGCAGCCGCTCGGCTGCGCGATGTCGATCTTCGTGCCGTCCGTCTCCGACAGGCCCAGCAGCTGCAGCTCGCCCAGGCCCTTGTGAATGCGCGAGGACAGCGTGCCGCCCGCCGCCGCCGTGATGATGCGGTCCGGCGCCTGCCAATCGAGCTGCTCCACGATCTCGAAAGCCGCCGTCTTCGCGCCCTCCGCGTAGAACGGGCGCAGCGTGATGTTCGCGAAGTCAAGCCCCGTCGCCTGCGCCACTTCGCGGCAGCGCCGGTTCGCTTCGTCGTAGTTGCCCTCGACCTGGAAGACCTTCGCGCCCAGCGCTCTGCAGGCCCGCGCCTTCATGTTCTCCAGCCGGTTGGGATAGACCACGTACGCCGCCACGCCGGCCTTCGCCGCCAGCGACGCCACCGCCGTGCCCACGTTGCCCGTCGAGACGCAGCCGATCTCCTGCTTGCCGCGCTCCAGCAGGCGCGCGACCGACATCGACACGACCCGGTCCTTGTAGGAGAAGCTCGGCCGGTTGCTCGAGTCGTCCTTCAGCCACAGGTTCGACAACCCCAGCTCCGCGCCAAGGCGCTCGGCGCGGATCAGCGGCGTGTAGCCCGCCGTCTGGCCCACGCGCGCCTGCGCGCCCGCGTCCACGATCGGCAGCAGCTCCTCGAAGTGCCAGATGTTGCGCGGACGCCCGGAGCTCGGCACCTCGCGGAAGTGCGTCGCCGCCAGCTCGTAGTCGTAGACGATGTCCAAGCCCTTGCCGCAGTCCGGGCAGGAGAACACGCTGTCGACAAGCTCGTAGCTGTGTTTGCAGCGGTGACAGACGAGGCCCGTCGCGCACGAGCGCGTCCGCTGCCTCGCCCGCTGCGTCGGGCTCTCGGCGGTGTGGGTGCTCATGCCGTCACCTCAAACGATACGACGGGCCAAGGCGTCTGCACGCCAGCCTGCTCGTGCCCCAGCGCCAGCCACAGCTCCTCGGCGATATGGGGCGCCAGCGGCGCGAGCATCTGCGCGAGCAGACCCAGCGCTTGCAGCAGCGCCTGCGAGTTCGCCTCATTCATCTCCGGCTGGCGCTCCAGCGCGCGTTTCTGGAAGTCCTTGATCCGGTCGAACAGCGTCATCACGTCTCGCACCGCCTTGTGCATTTCGAGCTCCTCGAGGTCCCGTGTCGTCCTGCGTGTTCCGTTCTCGCACCACTGCGCCAGTTTGAGCCGCAGGTGCTCGGTCTTGTCGCGCTCCTCCGCGGAGTCTCCCGCACCGTCGCCCGCGGCCGGCGCCTCGCGCTCCGCCAGCGCGCGCGCATGCGCGAGCTGCGCCTGTGCGAAGTCCCACACGTTCGTCAGGAAGCGGTGGCAGCGCAGCACCGCCGAGTCATCCCAGTTCAGCGGCTTCTGCGGGCTCGCAGCCCACAGCGACGCCAGCCGCACCGTGTCCGCGCCGTAGCGCGCGACGAGCTCGTCCGGATCCACCACGTTGCCGAGGTGCTTGCTCATCTTGCGGTTCTCGCGCAGCACCATCTCGTGGAACAGGCAGCCCGCGAACGGCTCGCCCTCGCTCAGGAACTCCAGGGGCCCGATGTCGCGCAGCGCCTTCGTCGCGATCCGCTGGTCGAAGACGAAGTTGCCGCTGTCCGAGCCCGCCACGAGCCTTTCCGAGGGCAGCCAGTAGCGCAGATCCGCCAGCGCGAGGATCTGCTCGAGTCTGTCTGCGCGGCTCGCCGCCTGCGGCACGCACGCCGGGATCCAGAGCCACAGCGCATCGAAATGGCAGTCCAGTGTGTCCGTCTCGCGACGCGCCCGCCCGCCGCAGCTCGGGCAACTCGTGTTCGCGAACTCGTCCAGTTCCGCGAGCGGATTGCCCATGCCGGTCGGCAGGATGTCCAGCGGCAGCAGCACCGGCAGCTGATCGCGCGGCACCGGCACCGTCCCGCACCGCTCGCAGTATACGATCGGGATCGGCGTGCCCCACGAGCGCTGGCGCGAGATCGTGAAGTCCCACGCGCGATAGCGCACCGCCGGCCGCGCTTGCACCGAAGCCCACGCCTGCGCGCGCGTCGCCTGCTCGGACTCCGACTGCTGCTCGGCGAGACCCAAGCGGCGCGCCACGACCTCGTCGGTGCGGTCCAGCGCCGGCATCCCCAGCACGATCGTCGGCCCGAAGCGCCCGTCCACCAGCGGCGATATCAGCAGCGGCAGGCGCACGCCGCCGGCGAGGCTCACCGTGTGCCCCGTGTCCACCACCGGCACCGTCTCGGCCTCGCGCGCGCTGCGCTCCCAGCCGCCCGAGCGAACCTGCACGAGCTGCTCAGACGCCTCCGGCGAGCTCGCCCACTCCTCCGCCTGCTCGTGACGCGCCGACATCAGCGCGAAGCGCGCCTGCGGGAGCGCCTGCTCGTGCGGCGTGAACGCCGTCAGCCGCCGGCCGTCGTCGGCCTCGAGCACAACCTCCACGCCGTCGACGCGTCCCAGCACGATCCGCTGCGACGCCAGCGCCACCTCGTCCCAGATCCCCGAGGACTCGAGCTCCGCGAGCCGCCGGTCGTTCTCGGGCACGTAAGCGCTGATCTTCCAGTACCACTGCGGCAGCTCGATCAGCCGCACGGGGCCGTGGCAGCGCCAGCACGTGCCGCCCGCCTCCACCTGCATCGACGCCAGCGTCGTCTGGCAGTTCTCGCACCAGTCCACCATCCCGGTGCCGCGATAGATCAGCCCCGCCTGCAGCAGCTCCAGGAACAGCCACTGCGACCAGCGGTACATGTTCGGGTCCGAGCTCATGAACGAGCGCTCCCAGTCGAACGAGAACCCCAGCCGCTCAAGCTGGCCGCGCATGTGCTGCGCCGACGCGCTCACCCACTCGCTCGGCGCGATCCCCGCCGCGATCGCCGCCAGCTCCGCCGGCAGGCCGAACGCGTCGAAGCCGAACGCGAACAGCACGGCGTCACCGCGCGCGCGTCGGAAGCGCGCGTACGCGTCGCCGATCGAGTAGCTGCGCACGTGGCCGATGTGGATGTTGCCCGACGTGAATGGCGCCGAGGGCTTGATGTAGATGTGGGGCTGATCGTCGCTGATCGGCGGCGTGCGGAACGCGTCGCGCTGTCGCCACGCGGCCTGACGGCGACGCTCGAGCAGCTCGGGCTCGTAGCGCCCCTCGCTCCCAAAGCTCATGGATCCGAGCATAGCCCAGCGCCTCGGGGCCGCTGCGGGCCCCGTTGCTATGCTCGCCTTTCAGTTGCCGACACTCCTCCACACCGCTCGCTCGTGGCTTGACAGGCCGCCCACGGTCGCCGAGCGCGGGGAGCTGCCGTCCGCGTCTGTTGACAGGATGCGGCGATGGAGATAGAGATCGGCCGCGGCAAGAAGGCGCGGCGCGCCTACGGCTTCGACGACATCGCGATCGTGCCCTCGCGGCGCACGCGCGATCCCGACGACATCGACATCTCCTGGAAGCTCGGCCCCTACCAGTTCGAGCTGCCGATGATGGCCTCCGCCATGGACGGCGTCGTCTCGCCCGAAACCGCCGGCATCATCGGCCGACTCGGCGGGCTCGCCGTACTCAACCTCGAGGGCATCTTCACCCGCTACGAGGACGCCGACTCCGAGCTCGAGCGCATCGCCGCGCTGCCGAAGGAGGTCGCCACGCGCGAGATGCAGGACATCTACCGCGAGCCCGTCAAGGCAGAGCTGATCGCGCAGCGCATCCGCGAGATCAAGCAGCAGAAAGTCGTCGTCGCCGCCTCGCTCACCCCGCAACGCGTGCTCAAGTACCACGAGATCGCGCTCGACGCGGGCCTCGACGTGCTCGTCATCCAGGGCACCGTCGTCTCCGGCGAGCACGTCTCGAGCGTCTCCGAGCCGCTCAACCTCAAGGAGTTCATCCCCACGCTCGACGTTCCCGTCGTCGTCGGCGGCTGCGCCTCCTACCACACCGGCCTTCACCTGATGCGCACAGGCGCCGCCGGCGTGCTCGTCGGCGTCGGCCCCGGCGCCGCCTGCACCACCCGCGGCGTGCTCGGCATCGGCGTCCCGCAGGCCACCGCGATCGCCGACGTCGCGCACGCGCGCTCGATCCACATGCTCGAGACCGGCGAGTACAGCCAGGTCATCGCCGACGGCGGCATGCGCAACGGCGGCGACGTCGCCAAGGCGATCGCCCTCGGCGCCGACGCCGTCATGATCGGCTCGCCGCTCGCGCGCGCCTACGAGGCGCCCGGCCGCGGCTTCCACTGGGGCATGGCCACCTTCCATCCCACGCTGCCGCGTGGCGCCCGCGTCGCCACCACCCAGAACGGCACGCTCGAAGAGATCCTCGCCGGGCCCGCGCGCGAGAACGACGGCACCTTCAACCTGTTCGGCGGGCTGCGCACCTCGATGGCCACATGCGGGCACAAGGATCTCGCCGAGTTCAACCGCGCCGAGGTCGTCGTCGCACCCGCCCTGCAGACGGAGGGCAAGGCGCTGCAGCGCGATCAGGGCGTCGGCATGGGCGCCACCAACGGGAAGGTCGCCGCTCTCGTCGATGACTGACGCGGCCTCCTCGCCCGGTGCGCTCGCCGAGCGCGCCGCGCCGGCGGGCACAGCCGGGGCGCTCCAGGAGGTCGTCGTGCTCGACTACGGCGGGCAGTACTCGCAGCTCATCGCGCGCCGCCTGCGCGACTGCGGCGTCTACAGCGAGCTGCTCGCACACAACGTCCCGCTCGCGCAGATCGCCGCGCGCAAGCCGCGCGGCATCGTGCTATCCGGCGGCCCCGCCTCCGTGTACGCCGACGGCGCCCCCGCGCTCGAGCCCGGCCTGCTCGAGCTCGGCGTGCCCGTGCTCGGCATCTGCTACGGCATGCAGCTGATCGTGCGCACGCTCGGCGGCCGCGTCGAGCAGGCCGAGGTGGGCGAGTTCGGCCGTTCCGACCTGCTGCTGCGCGGACGCGGCGGGCGCCTGCTCGGCGGACTGCCGCGCGAACAGACCTGCTGGATGTCCCACCGCGACACCGTCTACGAGGCCCCGCCCGGGTTCGCCGCGCTTGCCTCCTCGACCGCCTCGCCCGTCGCCGCCGTCGAGGACCTCGAGCGCGACATCTACGGCATCCAGTTTCATCCCGAGGTGGTTCACACACCGTACGGACGGGCCATTCTGGAGCGCTTCCTCACCGACATCTGCGACTGCGATGCGAGCTGGTCGCCCGCCGGCATCGTCGCGGAACAGATCCGCCGCATCCGCGAGCAGGTCGGCTCCGAGAGGGTCATCTGCGGCCTCTCCGGCGGCGTTGACTCCTCCGTCGCCGCGCTGCTCGTGCACCGCGCCGTCGGCGAGCAGCTCACCTGCGTCTTCGTCGACCATGGCCTCATGCGCAAGGACGAGGGTGAGCAGGTCGTGCGCACCTTCCGCGACACCTTCAAGGTGCCGCTCGTCGCCGTCGACGCCGAGGCGCGCTTCCTGCAGAAGCTGCGCGGCGTCGCCGACCCCGAGACCAAGCGCAAGCGCATCGGCGAGGAGTTCATCCGCGTCTTCGAGGAGGAGGCGGCCGCGCTCGCCGCGCGCGACGGCGGCCGCGCCGCCCGCTTCCTCGTCCAGGGCACCCTCTACTCCGATGTCATCGAGTCCGGCGGCGGCACGGGTGCGGCCACGATCAAGTCCCACCACAACGTCGGCGGACTGCCCGACGATCTGCAGTTCGAGCTCGTCGAGCCGCTGCGCGCGCTCTTCAAGGACGAGGTGCGCGCCGTCGGCGAAGAGCTCGGCCTGCCCGAGCGCCTCGTCTGGCGCCAGCCCTTCCCGGGCCCCGGACTGGCGATCCGCGTGATCGGCGGCGAAGCAACCAAGGAGCGCCTTGACATCCTGCGCGAGGCCGACCACATCCTGCAGGAGGAGATCCGCGCCGCCGGGCTCTACCGCGAGCTCTGGCAGTCCTTCTGCGTGCTGCCCGACGTGCGCACCGTCGGCGTCCAGGGCGACGAGCGCAGCTACGGCTACGTCGTCGTCATCCGCGCGGTCACCAGCGACGACGCGATGACCGCCGACTGGGCGCGCCTGCCCTACGACCTGCTGGAGACGATCGCCTCGCGCATGATCAGCGAGCTGCGCGAGGTCAACCGCGTCGTGCTCGACATCACCTCAAAGCCGCCGGGCACGATCGAGTGGGAGTAGCCGCGCGCGCCCGCACGTGCGCTGCTGCCTGAGCGGCGCGTGCCGATCGCTCGCCGGCGGTAGATCGGCACGCCCGGCAGGCGCTCTCCGGCGCCACCGTCGGGGGCGCCGCACTTCGCCTATCATGTCGGCTTCGCCGCGCTCCGGCAGAGCGTGGCCTTTTTCGCGCCATGGCACCGTCCACGAAGACCTACGTCGCCACGCCCGCAGACCGCGAGCGCAACTGGCTGCTCATCGACGCAAACGGCAAGACGCTCGGCCGCCTCGCGACGCACATCGCCGACCTGCTGCGCGGCAAGCTCAAGCCCCGCTACACCCCGCACATCGACACCGGGGACTTCGTGATCGTCGTCAACGCCGAGAAGGTGCACGTGACCGGCAACAAGCGCCGGGACAAGCGCTATTACCGTCACTCCGGCTATCCGGGCGGCCTGCGCTCGCGCACCTTCGAGGAGATGCAGGCGCGCCGCCCCGAGGAGATCATCAGGCTCGCCGTCAAGGGCATGATGCCGCGCAACCGCCTCGCGCGTAAGCAGATCACGAAGCTGAAGATCTACGCCGGCCCGGAGCACCCGCACGAAGCCCAGAAACCGCAACCGCTGGAGATCGAGGATTAGATGGCAGACGAGCAGCAGCCACAAGGGCCCGACGAGGCCGAGGGGCACGCGGTGCCCGGCGAGGAGGCGCGCGAGATCGCCGGCTCGGCCGAGGACGCGGCGCTCGAGGCGCTGCAGGAGGCCGAGGAGGCCGGGGTCGACACCGCGCACGCGACCGCAGCAGAGAGCGAGCCGCCTGGCCCGGCTGCCGAGGGGAACGCCGTGCCCAGCGAGGAGGCGCGCGAGATCGCCGGCTCCGCCGAGGATGCGGCGCTCGAGGCGCTGCAGGAGGCCGAGGAGGCAACCGTCGAGGTGCCGCCCGCCGCGACGTGGGAGGAGCAGGAGCCTGCGCCGCGCGAGAAGCCCGCCGTGCCCGGCGCCCACCTCGAGGTCGACATCGTCCCCGAGGGCGTCGACCCGCTCGGGCGCCAGGAGGACCAGTACGTCGACACCTACGCGCTCGAGGACGAGACCGAGCTCGAGCCGCAGGAGGCCCAGCCGGAGGAAGAGGAGGAGGAGGTCCTCACCCAGCCGATCTCCACCGCCGCGATCGACCTCGCCTCCGGTGCGCGCTACCGCGCGACCGGCAAGCGCAAGACCGCCATCGCGCGAGTCACGCTGCGTCCGGGCAGCGGCGCCTACCTGATCAACGGACACACCCTCGAGCAGCACTTCCCGCGCCAGACACTCCAGCGCAACATTCGCCAGCCGCTGGAGACGGTGGGCTACCAGGACCGCATGGACGTCGTCGCGCGGCTGCACGGCGGCGGCATCTCCGCGCAGGCCGGCGCGCTGCGCCACGGCGTCTCGCGCGCGCTGCTCGAGGCCGACCCGAACCTGCGCGGCGAGCTCAAGCGCCGCGGCTTTCTCACGCGCGACTCGCGCGCCAAGGAGCGCAAGAAGGCGGGCTTGAAGAAGGCGCGCAAGCGTCCTCAGTTCTCAAAGCGCTAGGTCCGCGGACCGACTGCGGAGAAGATGGTGGGCAGGCTGTTCGGCACCGATGGGGTCCGCGGCGTCGCCGGCGAGGAGTTGAGCGCGGAGCTCGCGCTCGCGCTCGGGCGTGCCGCCGTCGCGCGCAGCGGTTGCGAGCGCCCGCAGATGATGATCATCCGCGACACGCGCGAGTCCGGCGAGATGCTCCAGGCCGCGCTCGCGGCGGGCGTGAGCGCCGCCGGCGGCGACGCGTTGCTCGCCGGCGTGCTGCCGACGCCGGCCGCGCCGCTGCTGATCGCGCGCTACGGCTTCGACCTGGCCGGCGTCATCTCGGCCTCGCACAACCCCTACCGCGACAACGGCATCAAGTTCTTCGGCGGCGACGGCTACAAGCTCTCCGACGCCGCCGAGGAGGAGATCGAACGGGAGCTCGCACAGGGTGTCGCTGCGACCGGCGCCACACCGGGCACGATCCGTGAGCTGCGCGGCGCCGCCGAGGACTACCTGCGCGAGCTGCACACGCGCTTTGCGCAGCTCGACCTGCGCGGCCTCGACGTGCTGCTGGACTGCGCCAACGGCGCGACCTATCAGGTCGCGCCGGAGATCTTCCGCCGCCTCGGCGCCGATGTCAGCGTGATCGCCGACGAGCCCGACGGACGCAACATCAACGCCGACTGCGGCTCGACCCACATCGAGCAGCTCGCCGCGCGCGTGCAGCAGGGCGGCCACGCCGTCGGCTTCGCCTTCGACGGCGATGGCGACCGCGTGCTCGCGGTGGACCGCACCGGCGAGGTGGTCGACGGTGACGAACTGCTCGCGCTCGCGACCATCCATCTGCGCGACCGCGGCGCGCTCGCCGGCAACGGCGTCGCAGTCACCGTCATGACGAACTACGGCTTTCATTCGGCGATGCAGCGCGCCGGCGTCGAGGTCGGCGTGACCGCCGTCGGCGACCGCTATGTGCTCGAGGAGCTGCGCGCGCGCGGCTGGATCCTCGGCGGAGAGCAGTCGGGTCACATCATCGACGCGAGCTTCAACCGCACCGGCGACGGGATCGCGAGCGCGCTGCTGACGCTCGAGGCGCTCGGCGGGCGCGATCTGAGCGACCGCGACGCGATGCACAAGCTCCCGCAGCGGCTGGTCAACGTGCGCGTGCGCGACCGCGGCGCGCTGGAGCGCGCGGCCGAGGTCTCCGCCGCTGTCGGCAAGGCCGAGCGCGAGCTCGCGGGCCGCGGGCGCGTGCTCGTACGGCCGAGCGGCACCGAGCCACTCGTGCGCGTGATGGTCGAGGCGCCGACCTCGGAGGAGGCGGACGCCGTCTGCGGCAGGCTCGTCGAGCTCGTCGAGCGCGAACTCGCCTAACCGTCCGCGGCCGCCGTCGCGCGCCGAGGGCGCTGGTATCGTCGAGGCGGTGTGTGGCATCGTCGGCTACGTCGGGTCGCGCCCCGCGCGTGAGCTGCTGCTCGCCGGGCTGACGAAACTCGAGTACCGCGGCTACGATTCCGCGGGCATCTCGGTCATCACCGACGACGGGATCGACTCGGTGCGCGCCGTCGGCAACCTCAGCGCGCTGCGCGCCAAGCTCGAGCACACGCCTGCACGGCCCGCCGCGGGTGGAGCCGTCGCCGTCGCCGAGCGCGCGCCCACGATCGGGATCGGCCACACGCGCTGGGCCACGCACGGGCGTGTGAGCGAGCGCAACGCACATCCCCACACCGACGCCAGCGACCGCTTCCATGTCGTCGTCAACGGGATCATCGAGAACTACGTCTCGCTGAAGCACCGTCTCGTGCAGTCGGGCAGCGTCTTCAGCTCCGAGACCGACGCCGAGGTGATCGCGCACGTGATCGCCGAGCGCTACGAGGGCGACCTGCTCGAGGCGGTGCGCGCCGCCTACGCGGAGCTCGAGGGGCATTTCGCGTTCGTCGCGATGAGCCTCGAGGAGCCCGACGTGCTCGTCGGCGCGCGCCGCGAGTGCCCGCTCGTCGTCGGCCGCGGCGAGGGCGAGCAGTTCATCGCCTCCGCGGTGCCCGCCTTCCTCGCGCACACCAGGCGCGTGCAGATCATCGAAGACGGCGAGATCGTCGCGCTGCACGCCGACGCGGTCGCGATCTTCGACGCCGCCGGCGTACCGGTCGAGCGCGCGAGCGAACTCGTCGAGTGGGACGAGGAGACCGCCGAGAAGGGCGGCTTCGAGACCTTCATGCTCAAGGAGATCTCCGAACAGGCCGACGCGATCGCCAACGCGATCGCCGACCGCACCGCGCGCGGCGACGGCGTCGATCTCGGCGAGGACGACGCGCTCGATGAGTCGCTGCTCGACGGCGTCTCGCGCATTGTCATCGTCGCGTGCGGGACCAGCTACCACGCGGGCCTCATCGGCCGCTACGCGATCGAAGAGTGGGCGCGGCTGCCCGTCGAGATGGACATCGCCTCCGAGTACCGCTACCGCAACCCGGTGATCGGCCGCGGCGACCTCGTCGTCGGCATCACCCAGTCCGGCGAGACCGCCGACACGCTTGCCGCGATGCGGATGGCGCGCGAGCGCGGCGCGCGCGTGCTGGCGGTGACCAACGTGATGGGCTCGCAGGCCACGCGCGATGCAGACGGCGTGCTGTTCACGCGCGCGGGCCTGGAGATCGGCGTCGCGGCCACCAAGACGTTCCTCTGCCAGGTCGCCGTCGTCTACCTGCTCGCGCTGCGCCTGGCCGAGCTGCGTGGAGAGCTCGAGCCCGAGCGCCTGCGCGACCTGGTCGGCGAGATGAAGCGCCTGCCCCACTACGTCGACGAGGTGCTCGCAACCGTGCCAGCGCAGGTCACGGCCGTCGCCGCGCGGCACTGGCGCAGCGAGTTCTTCCTGTACATCGGCCGGCACGTCGGCCTGCCCGTCGCGCTCGAGGGCGCTCTGAAGCTCAAGGAGATCTCCTACATCGCCACCGACGCCTACGCGGCGGGCGAGATGAAGCACGGGCCGATCGCGCTGCTGGATGAGTCGACGCCCGTCGTCTGCGTCGCCACCGACTCGCCGGTGCTCGAGAAGGTCATCTCCAACATGCAGGAGGTGCGCGCGCGCGGCGCGCGCGTGATCGCGCTCGCCAGCGATGGCCAGCAGCTCGTGCGCGAGTGCGCGGACGAGCTGATCACGGTGCCCGCCGTCGACTGGATGCTGCAGCCGATGCTCGCCGTGATCCCTCTGCAGCTGCTCGCATACGAGATCGCGCGCCGCCGCGGGCTCAACGTCGATCAGCCGCGCAACCTCGCGAAGACAGTCACCGTCGAGTAATCCCCGCGTTCGCGACCATCTAGCATCGGAGCTCGTGACGGAGCTCGCCGGCTGGCTCACACCGCTGCTCGACGCCGCGAGCATGCGCGCCTGCGATCGTTGGGCGATCGAGCAGCAGGGCGTGCCCGGGCTCGAGCTGATGGAGCGTGCGGGCGCTGCCGCGCTCGCCGCGCTCGAGCGCCTCTCGCCGGACGGCCCCGTGACCGTCTTCTGCGGCAAGGGCAACAACGGCGGCGACGGCCTCGTGATCGCGCGCCTGCTGCGCGCCGCGCAGCGCGATGTGAGCGTCGTCTGCGTCGGAGATCCGCAGGAGCTCAAGGGCGACGCACAAACTAACCTCCAGCGGCTCCCGGGCGCCGGCCCGCTGCGGCTCGACGGCACGCCGTGGCAGGCCGCGGACGGCGCGCCGGCCGGCGCGCGGCAGGCGACGCGCGAGCTGCTGGCGCCGGGCGTCACGGTCGTCGACGCGCTGCTCGGCACGGGCTTCGAGGGCGAACCGCGCGGCGCCGTCGCCGAGGCGATCGCGCTGATCAACGACAGCGAGGCCCCCGTGCTGAGCGTCGACGTGCCGAGCGGCGTGGACGCCTCCACCGGGGAGGTCGCCGCTGCGGCGGTATGCGCGGCGCGCACGCCAACCTTCCACGCCGCCAAGCCCGGACTGTGGATCAACCCCGGCAAGACACACGCCGGCGAGGTCGAGGTGCACGACATCGGCATCCCGCGCGGCGCGCCGCAGGAGAGCTCGATCGGGCTGATCACGCGCGCCGTGCTGGGCGAGCTGCCGCGCCGGCGAGCCAACGGCACCAAGTTCACCTCCGGGCACGTCCTCGTCGCCGGCGGCTCGCGCGGCCTCAGCGGCGCCCCGATGATGAGCGCGCGCGCGAGCATGCGCGCGGGCGCGGGCTACGTGACCGTTTGCGTGCCCGCCTCGCTGCAGGCAGTCCTCGCCTCCGCGGGAGCGCCGGAACTGATGACGCGCGGGCTCCCAGAACGCGATGGGAGCTTCAGCGCGGACGCGCTCGCGGCGGTCGTCGAGGAGAGCGCCCGCGGCGGCGCGCTCGCCCTCGGCCCAGGACTGGGACGCAGCGACGGCGCCTTCGAATTCGCGCGCGCCCTCGCCCGCGCGGCCGAGGTGCCGCTCGTGCTCGACGCCGACGGCCTGAACGCGCACGCCGGCCGGCTCGGCGAGCTGCGCGCCCGCACGCGCGAGACCGTGCTCACGCCACATGCGGGCGAGCTCGCACGTCTGCTCGAGACCGACAGCGCGGAGATCGAGCGCCACCGCCTGCTGCACGCCCGCGCGGCGGCCGCACAGGCTGGCGCGGTGCTGCTGCTGAAGGGCGACGATACGCTCGTCGCGCGCCCGGATGGCCTCGTCGCGGTCAATCCGGGCGGAAGCCCCGCGCTCGCGACCGCCGGCACCGGCGACGTTCTCACCGGCGTCGTCGCCGCCCTGCTCGCGCAGGGCCTCGACGCGTTCACCGCCGCGTGCGCCGCCGCAATGATGCACGCCCGCGCCGGCCGCGAAGCAGCGCGCAAGCTCGGCGCTGCAGAGGGCGTCGTCGCCTCCGACGTGATCGAAGCGCTCCCGCGCGCGCGCGCCATCGATGCCGCCGAGGCCGGCCAGGAGCGACCACGTGGCTGAGCTGCTCGCCGCCGAAGCGGGCGCCGGGGCCCGCGCCGCCGCCGCCAGGGCACTCGCGCGCGTGAACCTCGCCGCGATCGAGCGCAACTGCGCGCTGATGCTCGCCGAGCTCGGCGCCGGCGTGCAGCTGTGCGCGGTCGTGAAGGCCGACGGCTACGGCCACGGCGCCGTGCCCGCCGCGCGCGCTGCACTCGCGGGCGGAGCCGGCTGGCTCGCAGTCGCCGACGCGCGCGAGCTGCGCGAGCTGCGCGACGCCGGGTTAGGCGATGTGCGCGTGCTCGTGATGGGCGCGCTGGAGGGCCGCGAGCTCGAGCAGGCACTCGAAGCGGGCGGCGACGTGCTCGTCTGGAGCGAGCGCCAGGTCGCCGCGGTCGCGGCGGCCGGGGGAGGCCGCGTCCACGTGAAGCTCGACAGCGGGATGGGACGCCTCGGCACGCGCGACCCCGCCGAGGCCTCGCGCGCCGCCGCCGCCGCGCGCGACACCGACGGCGTCGCGCTCGCCGGCCTGATGACCCATTTCGCGACCGCCGACGAACACGACGACGGAGGCTTCTTCGAGGAGCAGCTGCGCACGTTCGCGAACTGGGCGCGCGAACTCAAGCGCGAGCACCCCGGGCTGCTGCTGCACGCCGCCAACAGCGCCGCCACGCTGCGCAGCGCCGAGGCGCACTTCGACATGGTGCGCTGCGGCATCGCGATCTACGGCATGGACCCCTTCGGCGAGGATCCGCACGCGCACGGCCTGGAGCCCGCGCTCGAGCTGCTCACGCACGTGGTCGAGGTCAAGCCGTTCGACGCCGGCGACAGCGCCGGCTACGGCCGGCGCTTCATCGCCGCTCAGCCCACCGCCGTCGGGGTGCTGCCGATCGGCTACGGCGACGGCTGGCGCCGCGCGCTCTCCAACAACGCCGAGGTGCTGATCGCCGCGCGCCGCTACCCGCTCGTCGGGACCGTCAGCATGGACAGCGTCACCGTCGACCTCGGGGACGGGCCCTCGGCGCATCAGCTGCGCGGCGCGCTCGCGGCGCTGATCGGCGCACAGGGCGCCGAACGGATCACCGCCGAGGACCTCGCGCGCCGGCTCGGCACGATCAACTACGAGCTCACATGCGGGCTGACGCCGCGCGTCGCGCGCGTCTACCACCGCGACGGCGCAGACGCACGCGGGTACGGCCGGCCGTGAGCAGCGCGAGCTCCGGCGGGCGCTCACCGATCGAGGTGGCGCGCGCGGCCCTCGCCGGGCAGCAGGCCTGGCTCGTCGGCGGCGCGGTGCGCGACCGCGCACTCGGGCGCGAGACCGCGGACCTCGACGTCCTCGTCGCCGGCGACCCCGCGGCGGCCGCGCAGGCGATCGCGCGGGCCCTCGGCCGCGCGGCGGTGTTCGCGCTCTCGGACGAGTACGGCTCCTGGCGCGTGGTCGCGCACGGCCGCGGCTGGCATGTCGACGTCGAGCCGCTGCGCGCCGCGACGCTCGAGCAGGATCTCGCGCTGCGGGACTTCACCGCGAACGCGGTCGCCGAGCGGCTGGACTCGGGCGAGCGCGTCGACCCGCTCGGGGGCCTTGAGGACCTGCGCCGCGGACGCCTGCGCGTCGCGGGGGAGGGGTCACTCGCGGCGGACCCGCTGCGCGTGCTGCGGCTGGTCCGTGTCGCGCTCGAGCTCGGCCTCGAGCCCGATGAGCAGACGCTCGAGCGCGCCCGCGCGGCCGCACCCGCCCTGCGCTCCGTGTCGGCCGAGCGCGTGTTCGCCGAGCTGCGTCGCATCATCGCCAACCCGCGACCGCGCGTCGGCATCGAGCTGATGAGCGCGATCGGCGCCGGCGCCGCCGTGCTGCCCGAGCTCGAGGCGCTGCGCGGCGTGGGGCAGACGCGCTTTCACCACGCGGACGTCTTCGAGCACACGCTCGAGGCGCTCGACTGGACGGTCGCGCTCAGCGCGCCGGATCCCGAGCCGGCCCTGCTCGAGCAACGAGTCGAGCTCGAGCGGGCGCTCGCCGGCAGCGGCGGCGCGGTCGCGGAGCTGCTGCGCGAACCGCTCGCCGACGAGATGAGCCGGGGGCAGGCGTTGCGCTGGGGAGCGCTCATGCACGACTGCGCCAAGCCGCTCACGCGTGCCGTCGGCGCCGACGGCCGCGTCACGTTCTTCGGCCACGACGAGCGCGGCGCGGAGCTCGCGCGCGAGGTGCTGACACGTCTGCGCACCAGCGAGCGGCTGCGCTCGCACGTCGCGGCGCTCGTACGCAATCACCTGCGGCTCGGCTTCCTCGTGCACGAGCCCCAGCCGCTCGCGCGGCGCACCCTGTTCGCGTACATGCGTGCATGCGAGCCCGTCGAGGTCGACGTGACCCTGCTGTCCGTCGCGGATCGGCTCGCGACGCGTGGCGAGCGCTCCCAGCAGGCGATCGCCGCGCACCTGCGTGTCGCGTCGGCGCTGCTGCCCGAGGCGCTGCGCTGGCATCGCGAGGGCGCGCCGCAGCCGCCGTTGCGCGGAGACCAGCTCGCGCGCGCGCTCGGCATCCCGCGCGGCCCGCAGCTCGGCCGCCTGCTGGAGGAGCTGCGCAAGGCGCGCTACGCCGGCGAGATCGAAACGCGCGAGGAGGCGATCGAGCGCGCGCGCGAGCTGCTCGACAGCGAATAGTGTTCGCGCCGTGAGATGAGCGACCCGGACTGCATCTTCTGCAAGATCGTCGCCGGCGAGCTGCCGGCCCGCATCGTCGCCTCCGACGAGCGCACGCTCAGCTTCATGGACATCGCGCCCGCCACGCGCGGGCACGCGCTCGTGATCCCGCGCGCCCACAGCCGCGACCTGCTGAGCGTCGGCAGCGAGGACCTACAGGCGACGGTCGCTGCCGCGCAGCGGCTGGCCGCCCGCGCCGTCGAGCGCCTCGGCGCCGAAGGCGTGAACGTACTGAACTCGTGCGGTCCGGCCGCCTGGCAGACCGTCTTCCACTTTCACCTCCACGTGATCCCGCGCTACCGCGATGACCCCCTGAGGCTGCCCTGGGTGCCGGCCGCGGGCGAGGAGGAGCAGATCGCGCGCGCCGCGCAGGAACTGGAGGGCGGCTAACGAATAGCGCACCTCAGGGGCGCTACAAACGCAGCCGCGCCGTGTTGATGCCGAACATGAGACGACGAATCCCCCTCGCCATGCTCGCCGCGTGCACGCTCGCGCTGGCTCTGCCCGCCGTTGCGCCCGCGACGCTCACCGAACTCGGCGTGCTCGGCACGACGACGCCGGCGACCGTGCCCAGCTGCCCGAGCAGCCCGTGCCTGGCCGTGAGCCGCACGACCGGCTTCCAGGTGAAGGTGGGCAACGCCCACAACCCGCTGAGCGCGCCGCGCGAAGGCCGCATCGTCGCGTGGACGATCACGCTCGCCAAGCCGAGCGCCACGCAGATCAAGTACTTCGATCAGAACGAGGGCGGCGCCTCCGAAGCCGCGCTCGCCGTGCTCGCGCCGCAGCCCAAGCCCGCGCTCACCTACAAGCTGGTCGCGCAGGGGCCATTGGAGAAGCTGCAGCAGTACTTCGGCAAGACCGTCGAGTTTGCGCTGGAATCGACGATCGCCGTGAAGAAGGGCGACGTCGTCGCGATCACCGTGCCCACCTGGGCGCCCGCGCTCGCGCTCGGCTTCGGCAACAACACCTCCTGGCGCGCGAGCCGCACCAAGAGCGAGTGCACGAGCACCAGCACGCAGACCGCCGACACGCAGCCCGGCAGCAACGTGCAGTACTACTGCCTCTACCAGACCGCGCGCCTGACCTACAGCGCGACGCTCATCTCGACGCCGTAGCGGGGCGGCGCCTACGGGGCGCTCGCGCCGCCCGTGGGGCTGGTCACGCCTTCGCCGCTGCTTGGTTTCGTCGTTTCGCCGGACTTGCTTTCGCCGGCGCTGGTGCCGCCCGAGGCGGTCGCTTCGCTCGTGGAGGGCGTCGAGCTCGCGCCGCTGCCGGTTTCGGCTTCGGCGGTCGAGGAGGCGCCGCTCGAGGCGGTCTGCGAGGAGTTGGTGCCGGATTTCTTGCTGCTCGACGACGCCGATTTCGCGGCCGCCCGTTCCGCGCTGGTGTTGCTCGGCGGCGTGATTTCGGGCGTGCTCCTCGGCGTCGGGTCGGAAACGCTGCTCGAGCCGCAGGCGCTCGCGCCGAGCGCGAGGAGCAGCGCGAGCGTCAGCAGTAGCGAGGTGCGGCCCCTCACAGCGGGTCCATGCGCCGGCCGCACGTCGGGCAGTCGTTCAGGTCGCGCTGGGCGAGCTGGTCGCACCACGGGCAGAAGCGCAGGTTCTCCACCGCGAACGGCAGCCGCGAGGTCGACGGCGCGAGCGGCAGCTGCTTGCCGATCGTTTCCAGCGGCTGCTCGGTCTCGCGGTCGATGTAGATGAGGTCGGAGTCGGCCTCGATCAACAGTTCGCGGCCGGTGCTGGGGTTGCGCATGCGGTAGCGCTCGTGGCGGGCCATCGCGGCCAGACTCTAGCTGAGCGACTCACGGGTAGGGTCCGGCTCCGAGTGCGCGTCCTGATTTTCCACGGATACCTGCTGGCGGGAACGGGCTCCAACGTCTACAACGCGCGCCTCGCGCAGGCGCTCGCGCGCGCCGGCCACGAGGTCCACCTCGTCTGCCAGGAGCGCCACCCCGAGCGCCTCGCGTTCGTGGACGCGGCCGCAGACTGGGAGACGGGGGAGCTCGTCGTACGGCCGCTGCGGGACGCGCCCGAGGCCGGCGGCTGCACCATCTACCGCCCCGACATCGGCGGCCTGCTGCCGGTGTACGTCGCCGACCGCTACGAGGCCTTGGAGGCCCGCACATTCGCGGATTGCAGCGAAGAGGAGATCGCACGCTACATGCGCGCGAACGTCGCCGCCGTGCGCGAGGTCTGCGAGCGCGCGCGCCCGCAGCTCGCGCTCGCCAACCACCTCGTGATGGGCCCCGTGATCCTCGCGCGTGCGCTCGCGGGCCTCCCGTACGCCGTCAAGGTGCACGGCAGCGCGCTCGAGTACACCGTCAAGCCCGAACCGCGACGCTTCCTGCCGTTCGCGCGCGAGGGGCTCGCTCCCGCCCATGGCGTGCTCGTCGGCTCGCGCCACACCGCCGAGAGCCTGTGGCGCGCGCTCGAGGACGAGGAGCTGCCCTCGCGCACGCGCCTCGGCCCGCCGGGCGTCGAGGTCGAGACGTTCATGCCGCGCTCCCCCGACGCCGCGGCGGCGGGCCTCTCGGCGCTTGCCGGCGAGCTTGCAGACGCGGGGCGGCGCAGGCGGCGCGGCGCGCGGGTGACGAGCGCGTTCGAGCGCGATCCCCGCGAAGCGTCCGTCGCGATCGCGCGGCTCGCCGGCGGCCGCGGCGCGCTCGTCGCCTACGTCGGCAAGCTGATCGTCAGCAAGGGGCTCGACCTGCTGCTCGCCGGCTGGCCGCTCGTGCTCGAGCAGGTCCCCGACGCGCGCCTGGTGATCGTCGGGTTCGGCTCCTACCGCGCCGCGCTGGAACGCCTCGCGCAGGCGCTCGCCGCCGGCGACATCGAGCAGGCGCGCGCGATCGCCCGCGCCGGCCGGACGCTCGAGTCCGCCGCCTCCTCGGCAACCGCGCAGCCAGCCCTCGCAGGCCAGCTGCGCGCCGACTCTCCCGCTTGCGAGCCCGCCGCCGGGGAGGCGCCGCTGCGGCTGCTGCTCGCCTTCCTGGACGGGTTGCAGGGCTCCCGCCGCGACAGCTTCCTGGCCGCCGCCGCGCGCCTGCCGCAGTCGCTGCTGTTCACCGGCCGCCTCGAGCACGATGAGCTCGCGCAGCTGCTGCCCGCGTGCGACGCGCTGGCGGTTCCGAGCACCTTTCCCGAGGCGTTCGGCATGGTCGCCGCCGAGGCCGCGGCCTGCGGCGCGCTGCCCGTGAGCGCCGCGCACTCGGGCCTTGCCGAGGTCAGCGAGGCGCTCGCGCAGGCCGTGCCCGTCCGCGCGCGGCGGCTGCTGTCGTTCCCGCTCGCGCAGGACGCCGTCGAGCAGCTGGCCGAGCGCCTCGCGAGCTGGCTGACGGCCGATCCACGCCTGCGAGCGGGCACGCGCGAGGCGCTCGTGCGCGCGGTGCGCGAACGGTGGTCCTGGCAGGCGGTCGCGGAGGGGGTGCTCGCGGCGGCCGAAGGCCGGCTCGAGCGGCTCGCGCCGCCGTAGTGTCCGACCTCCCATCGTGCGCCCGGGCGCGCTGCGCCCTCGTGCGCCCAGGCGCGCTGCGCGCAGGGCGCGCTCACCGGCCGCGCCTTGGGGTAGGCTTCCGGCTCCCCATGGACAGGAGGCAAGCGGGAGAAGCGGTTGCTCGGGCGGCCTCACCACGCAAGGCGCGTTCGCGCGCGCGCGCCGCGGGCGCACTGTCCGTTCTCGCGCTCGCGCTCGCCACGAGCGGCTGCGCGCTGAAGGGCAGCGACAACCCCAACCTGATCCTCGGCAAGCAGGCGTTCGTCGCGAAATGCGGCTCCTGCCACACGCTCGCGCGGGCCAACAGCAAGGGCATCGTCGGGCCGAACCTCGACGAAGCGTTCCGCACCAGCATCAAAGAAGGGCTGCAGCGCAACACGATCCGCAGCGTCGTCGAATACCAGGTGCGCTACCCGAACCCGTCGGGGCTGATGCCCAAAGACCTGGCGAGCGGAGCGACTCTCAGCGACATCGCGGCCTACGTCGCGCAGTCCGCCGACGCCAAGGGGCCGGACACGGGGCTGCTGGCGACCGCGGTCGAATCGCCCAGCTCGGCCAAGGCCGCCGAAGAGAAGGCCGGCAAGCTCGCGATCGAAGCTAGCCCCAGCGGCCAGCTCGCCTACACGACTTCGAAGGCGACCGCGACGGCCGGCCCGGTCACGATCACGATGGCCAACATGTCGGGCGTGATGCACAACATCGCCATCGAACCCGGTGAAAACGGCGCGACGGCGAAGGTGGCGCCGATCGGCGCGAGCTCGTTCATCACGAAGGGCACGACCTCGGTCACGGTCAACCTGAAGCCGGGCAAGTACACGTTCTTCTGCCAGGCGCCCGGCCACCGCGCCGCCGGCATGTACGGCACGCTGACCGTCAAGTAGCGACGGCCACAGAGGACCCTCCCGCCCAAGGCGCGGGGCTGCGCGCGCGCAAGTGCCCTAGAGGACCGCGCGCAGGATCAGCAGCACGGCGATGATCACGATGAACACGCCGACGACGTAGAGCAGCAGGCGAAAGGCCTCCTCCTCGGAGCGCAGCGGATTGAGCATCGCCGTCGGCCTTCGCCCGCTAAAGCACGTAGACGGTCGTGTACACGACGATCCACATGATGTCGACGAAGTGCCAGTAGATGCCCGGCACCTCGACGCCGCGATGCTCCTCGGCGCTGTAGTGGCCGCGGAAGGAGCGGATCGTGACGATCAGCAGCAGCGTGAGGCCGATGAACACGTGCGCGCCGTGCAGCCCCGTGAGCGAGTAGAAGATCGTCTCCTGAGCGTGGTCCTGCGGCGCGAAGCCGATGTTCGCGTACTCGTTGATCTGGATGAACAGGAAGGTGCAGCCGAGCAGGAACGTCGTCAGTATCCCCGCCTTCAGCCCGAAGCGATTGCCCTTCTTGATCGAGCTCTGTGCCCAGTGCATCGTGAAGGACGAGGACACGAGAATCAGGGTGTTCACGCCGGCGACCTGCACCGGCAGCTTGGTGCCCGGCGCCGGCCACGGCTCGCCCTGCGCGATGCGGATGAAGAAGTAGGCCGTGAAGAACGCGCCGAAGATCATCACCTCGGAGATGATGAAAAGCAGCATTCCGAGCACGGGTGCCGGGGCGCGTGAGCTGATGTGCGCGGCGGGAGGGTGGGCGGCGTGCGCGTGCTCGCCGGCGTGCGCGATGCTGGCGGCCTCCACCCGGCGTTGCTCCTAGACGACCGCCGCGTCGGGCGCGGCGGCTGGGTCCGTGTCGACGATGACGTGCTCGACGGGCGCGGAGGTGCTGCCGCGCAGGCGCCCGATCAGGTTCGAGCGAAGCCAGCCGGAGCGCTCGTTGGGCAGCGTCGAGACCACGATGTCATCGACGTGGAACAGCTCGAGCGCGTTCAGCACGGCCGTGTAGGGATCGGGGTCGCCGATCATGCCCGCGCTCAGCAGCCCCGCCTGGTGCAGGTGGCCGAGCATGCGCGCCAGGCGCAGGCGCGCCTCGCCGGCCGCGCGTCCGCTGCCGTCGGTCTGCGGCACGACCGCGATGAACAGACGCCGCTCCGGGCCGACGTTCCTCGACCGCAGGCGCTCGAGCAGCTCCTCGCCGCTGGCGGTCTTGTTCGCAACCACGAGCGTGACCTTGAAGGGCAGGCCTTCGCTCGCGAGGTCGACCACGATGTGCTCGACGGGCAGGCCGCTCGCGTTCTGCACGCGTTCGATCAGGTCGCGCCGCAGCCAGCCCGAGGAGGTCGCGGGATGTGTGGAGATGATGATCTCGTCGGGGCGGCGCTCGGCGACTGCGTCCATCGTCGCCAGGAAGGGGTCGCCGTCGCCGACCTCGCCGCTGGCCTCGATGCCTTCCGCGCGGACGATCTCGAGCGCGAGGTCAACGCGCACCTGGGCCGCCTCGCGCACCGCCTCGTCGTAGATCACGAGCCCCGCCGTGGGCTTGCTCTGCGGCACGACGAGCCGAAAGCGCGCGCCGCCGGGCGCCGCCGCGTGCGCGCGCACCGCGTCGAGCAGCTTGCCGCCGCCGAGCGTCCGGTTGGCGACCACGAGGATTTCCATCACGAGCGCGCTCCTCCTCCTAAGGGCTTGGGACGTTCGCCTCGCCCGCTCCGGCGGCGACCGTCGCGGGCGTCGGCGCGGGCGCGAAGATGCCATGCACGGCGCCGGGCACGCCGTACTCGTAGGGGCCGCCGACGACGGTCGGAACGCGGTCGAAGTTGAACACCGGCGGCGGCGAGGCGACCTGCCACTCCAGCGTCATGCCGCGCCACGGGTTGGCGACCGCCTTCGGGCCGCCGCGCCAGCTCGTGACCATGTTGTAGACGAAGATCAGCGTCGAGGCGCCGAGCAGGAAGCTGGCGATCGAGATGAACAGGTTCATGCCCGCGAATTCGCTCGCGTAGGTCGCCACGCGCCGCGGCATGCCCTGCAGGCCGAGGACGTGCATCGGGCCGAACGTCGCGTTCATGAAGACGAACGTGCTCCAGAAGTGCCATTTGCCGAGGCGCTCGTCGTACATGCGCCCGGTCATCTTCGGGAACCAGTAATAGACGCCCGCGAAGATCGTCATCAGCGAGCCGCCGAACAGCACGTAGTGGATGTGCGCGACGATGAAATAGGTCGCGCTCACGTGGATGTCGAAGGGGATCATCGCGAGCATGATCCCGCTGATCCCGCCGAGCGTGAACGTCACGACGAAGCCGAGCGCGAACAGCATCGGCGTGTCGAGATGCAGCACGCCGCGGAACAGCGTGGCCAGCCAGGAGAAGATCTTGATGCCGGTCGGCACCGCGATGATCGACGTCGTGATCGCCATCGGGATGCGGATCCAGTTGGCCATCCCCGAGGTGAACATGTGGTGCGCCCACACGGTGAAGCCGAGCCCCACGATCGCCAGCAGCGAGAAGGCCATCATGCGGTAGCCGAAGATCGGTTTGCGCGCCTTGACGGCGATGACTTCGCTGATGATCCCGAAGCCGGGCAGCATCATGATGTAGACGGCCGGGTGCGAGTAGAACCAGAAGACGTGCTGGTACATCAGCACGTCGCCGCCCCTCGCGGCGTTGAAGAAGTTGAAGCTCAGCGCGCGGTCGAGCAGCACGAAGAACTGCGAGGCCGCGATGAACGGCGTCGCGATCACGACCAGCAGCGAGGTCGCGAAGTTCGCCCACACGAGCAGCGGCAGCCGGAAGAAGCTCATTCCAGGCGCGCGCATAGTGATGATCGTGACCAGGAAGTTGAGCGCGGTCATGATCGAGGAGGCGCCCGCGAACTGCACGCCGATCGAGAAGAACATCTGCCCCACGGGCATGTTGTCCGACAGCGGCGCGTACGCCGTCCAGCCGTCGGCGAAGGCGCCGCCGGGCGCGAGGAAGCTGCCGAGCATGATCAGCCCGGCGACCGGAAGCAGCCAGAACGACAGTGCGTTCAGCCGCGGGAAAGCCATGTCTGGCGCGCCGATCATGATCGGGATCACGAAGTTGCCGAGCCCCGCGAAGACGGGGATCACGAACAGGAAGATCAGCAGCGTCGCGTGGACCGAGAACAGGCTGTTGTAGGTGGCCGCGCTCACGAAATGCGAGCCCGGCTCCGCGAGCTGCGCGCGCATCAGCATCGCCAGCAGGCCGCCGATCAGCAGGAAGACGAACGAGTTGACCGTGTACTGGATGCCGATCACCTTGTGATCGGTGTTGATGCGGAAGTAGTCGCGCCAGCTGTAGGCGCCGTGTCCGGAGTGGTCCTCCGGACGCGTCGGGCGCCCGCTCGCCCAATACAGCCAGTAGTCGAAGCCGCCGATGCCGACGAGGAACGCGAGCGGCGCGGCGATCAGCGAGACGTTGAGGATCGCTTCGCCGTCGATGTAGTGGTGGAAGGTCGCGTGGCCGGTGTTCGAGCGCACGATCCACGTCAGCGCGACCGCGAAGGCGACCGCCGCCGTCATGAACAGCGCCGCGCGGTAGAAGCCGGGTGCTTTCAGGCGTGCCGCCATCCGCTCAGCCTCCGAGGTCTCCGCCAGCCATAGCTCGCGCGAACACTACCCGCTGCCTCCGCCGGTCGTGGAGGCCGTGGCGCTGCCCGCCGAGGAGCCGAGCTGGCTCTTGATCCATTCGTGAAACCGCGCCGGCGTGACGACATGGACCGTCGTGCGCATCAGCGAATGGCCGACGCCGCACAGCAGGTCGCACACCGCCGGGTAGTTGCCCAGCCGGTCGGGTGTCGCCCGGTAGTGCGTCGTTATCCCGGGCACCGCATCCTCCTGCAGGCGGAACGCCGGGATGAAGAAGGAGTGGATCACGTCCTTGCTGCGGATGTCGAAGTAGACCGATTCGCCCTTCGGCAGGTACAGCGCGTAGCTGTCGAGCGGCGCCCCGCCGGTGACCGACGAGGGGTACTGGAAGGTCCAGAAGAACTGCTGGCCGGTCACGCCGACTTCGATCTGCTTCTTCGGGCGCACTTCGTTCTGGTGCAGCACGACGAACGAGTAGCCGACGAGGCCCAGCAGCAGCACGGTCGGCAGCGCCGTCCAGAAGACCTCAAGGCGGGTGTTGCCGTGGATCGGCGGGCCGTCCTTGAGCTCCTCGCCGGGTCGCATGCGGAAGTGCCACACCGAGTAGAGGATCGAGGTCACCACGATCACGAAGATCGGGATCGAGGCGATCACCAGCACGTGGTAGAGGCGGTCCGTATTGCGCGCCTGCGTCGAGGCCGCCGGCGGGAACCAGCGGATCACGTAGCTCAGCCAGATGCCGATGCCGATCGCCACCAGCGCGGCGATCGCGGTGACCACTATCGAGCGCCGGGTCATGCCGCGGCTGCGGCGGCGGAGGCCTTGGGGGTCTGCTGTGGCGCGCTCCTCCGCATCGCGAGCACGGATCCTAATGCCTGGGGCCACGGCACGAAGACCTCCTTGACGACCGTCGGGAGAGGGTCTAGATTGAGGCAAAAGTTGCTAACCAGCGAGGGTGCCCGCGCGGGTGCCGCTGGAGCGCCCGGCGGGCGCCCGGCGGCGCTCGCGGCGCGTGCCGGCACGAGCGAAAGGACGAGCGCGACATGCAAGTGCGAGAGGGCATGACCGAGACCGTGCTGACAGTCGGGCCCAGCCACACGCTGCGCGCCGTGGCTCGCCAGATGTCCGAGCGCCGCGTGGGTGCGGCGGTCGTCCTCGACCCGGACGCGCACGGCCCGGGGATCATCACCGAGCGAGACCTGCTCGTCTCGGTCGGCGCCGGCGAGGACCCCGACGACGAGGTGGTCGCCGACCACCTCACGAGCGATGTCGTCTACGCCGCGCCCGAGTGGTCGCTCGAGGAGGCGGCGGCGGCGATGGTGAGAGGAGGCTTCCGCCACCTGATCGTCCTGGACGGGGCTGAGACGGTCGGCGTCCTGTCGGTCCGCGACGTGGTGCGTTGCTGGACCGACGACGGCGCGATCTGCCCGGTCCCGGAGCGGGTGGCAGTGGGGTGAGAGGGGCGGCGCGCCGGGCTTTGGGGAGCAGGCACGCCGTCGGTCGATAGGGGCCGGGCGCGGTCGGGGGACCGCGCCCCCCGCTCATGCGGCCGTGCGCCGGCTCGACTTCGCCCCTGCGCGTCAGCCAAGGCGCGGGCCGGCGTCGGTCGCCAACGCGGCGGCGTGCAGCGCGGCGCGTTAGCTAGGAGTTGCCGCCGTGGGCGTCGAGCGGAAGCTCGTCGACTTCGCGGCGCGTGTCTTTGATCCAGAGCACGATGCAGACGATCGCGAGGATCCCGCCGATCGGCACCAGCTCGACGAACGTCGTCGAGCCGATCAGCGCGAGCGTGATGCCGATCGCCGTCAGCGCCGGCAGGATCGATGGACCGGGAAGGTGGATCTCTTCGCCGGGCGGCGGCGCCTGCGGATCGAGCGGGCTCACGACACGTAGACCGCGGCGACCACGAACGTGATCCCGAACATGAAGAGGCAGATCGCCGCGACGATCAGCCCCGTGCGGATGTTCTTGCGCGCCAGGCGGCGGGTCATCATGGCGCGCTGAGGATAGCGGGGCGCCTACAGGTGGGCATCGGCGACCATCGAGCAGAACAGCAGCGCCAGGTAGGCGAGCGAGTACAGGTACAGCCGCAGCGCCGAGCGGCGATCGGCACGGCGCACCAGCAGCACGGCACCGATGATGAAGCCCAGGCCGAGCGTGAGCGAGCTGACGAGGTAGATGGTCCCGAAGCCCCCCGCGCAGTAGGGCAGCTGGGTGACCGCGTAGAGCAGGATCGCGTACAGCAGGATCTGCCGGCGCGTCTCGCGCTCTCCGCGCACCACCGGCAGCATCGGCACGCCCACGCGGCCGTACTCGTCCTTCATCAGCAGCGACAGCGACCAGAAGTGCGGCGGCGTCCAGAAGAAGACGATGAAGAACAGCATCAGCGCCGTCCCGCTCACAGAGTGCGTCACCGCAGCCCAGCCGACGAGCGGCGGGACCGCGCCGGCCGCGCCGCCGATCACGATGTTCTGCGGCGTGCGCCGCTTCAGCCACATGGTGTAGACGCAGACGTAGCCGAGGAAGCCGGTGAACGACAGCGCGGCGGCCAGCGGGTCGACGAGCAGCGCCAGCTCGAGCACCGACAGCGTCGCGAGCGTGCAGCCGAACAGCAGCGCGGCGCGCGGCGCGACCCTGCCGGCGGGGATCGGACGCGTGGCCGTGCGACGCATGCGGGCGTCGATATCGCGGTCGAAGTAGTGGTTGATAGCGCCCGCGCCGCCCGCCGACAGCGAGCCGCCGAGACACGTCAGCAGCACGCGCAGAACCGAGGGATCGCCAGCCACATACATGGTCGTGACGGTCGTCAGCAACAGCAGCGACTGGACCTTCGGCTTGGTCAGCTCGAGGTAGTCGCCGAGCAGCTGGCGGGTGCGCGGCGCGAGGCCGAGCTGCGCCGCGGGGAGCGCGCGTGCTCCCGCGCCGGGACCGGCGCTCATCTAGGCGCCCACCCGCGTCGCGCCCGCCGGCACCGTCACAGGACCCTCGACGCGCGCGCCCGAGCGGCGAGCGACCTCGCGGCGGATGTCCTTCATCGGCTCGGCCGAGCGCACGAGCGGCACGACGTCGAAGTTGTTGTCGGGCGGCGGTGAGGTCGTGAACCACTCGAGCGTGTTCGCATTCCACGGGTCCGGTCCCGCGACGACGCCGCGCTTGAGGCTGCGCAGCACGTTGACCACCGTCAGCAGCACGCCGGCCGCGAGCACGAACGCGCCGACGGTCGAGATCAGGTTATAGAGATGCAGGTTCCCAACGTTGTCGTACTCGTACACGCGCCTGGGCATCCCTTCAAGGCCGATCACGTGCTGGATCAGGAACGTGAGCAGGATGCCAAGGTACATCAACACGAAGCTCGCGCGCCCCAGCGCCTCGTTCATCAGGCGCCCGGTCATCTTCGGGAACCAGTAGTAGATCGCCGCGAAGATCGGCAGCACCGCGCCGCCGAGCAGCACGAAGTGCAGGTGCGCGACGACGAAGTACGTTTCGTTGACCTGCCAGTCGATCGGGAAGGTCGCGAGGAAGATGCCCGAGATGCCGCCGATCAGGAAGATCGAGACGGCGCCCGCGGCGAACAGCAGCGCCGTCTTGAATTCGACCGTTCCGCGCCACAGCGTCGCGACCCAGTTGAGCACCTTCACGCCCGTCGGCACGGCGATCAGGTAGGAGCTCAGCATCACGAACACGAGGATCGCCTCGGGCAGGGGCGCGGTGAACATGTGGTGCGCCCAGGTGAGGAAGCCGAGGAACGCGATCGCGACCGTCGAGGCGGCGATCGCCTTGTAGCCGAAGATCGGCTTGCGCGCGAACACCGGCAGGATCTCCGAGATCAGCCCGAATCCCGGCAGCACCATGATGTAGACCTCGGGGTGGCCGAAGAACCAGAACAGGTGTTGCCACAACAGCGGCGAGCCGCCGGCTGCCTGGTCGAAGAAGTGGGTGCCCCAGTGACGTTCGGCGAGCAGCATCGTGACGGCCGCGGCGATCACCGGCAGCGCGAAGATCAGCAGCACCGAGTAGGTGAGGATCGTCCAGGCGAACAGCGGCAGACGCCCCCAGCTCATCCCGCGCGCGCGCATGTTGGCGATCGTCGCGTAGAAGTTGATCGCGCCGAGCAGCGAGGAGAGGCCGGTCAGGTGGATGAGGAAGATCCAGGCGTCCTCGCCGCCGGCCGGCGAGAAGGTCGAGTTGGCGAGCGGCACCACGCTGACCCAGCCCGCTTCGGGCGGGTTCCAGAACAGCGACGCGTAGAAGACGATCCCGCCGCAGAGCAGCAGCCAGTAGGACAGCGCGTTCAGGCGCGGGAACGCCATGTCGCGCGCGCCGATCATCAGCGGGATGAAGTAGTTCGCGAGTCCCGCCATCATCGGCACGACGAACAGGAAGACCATCGTCGTGCCGTGCATCGTGAACAGCTGGTTGTAGGTCGTCGGCGTGACGAGCGTGTTTTCCGGCGCCCCCAGCTGCAGGCGGATCATCAGCGCCTCCGTCCCGCCCAACAGGAAGAAGACGAAGGTCGTGACCATGTACATGATCCCGATCTTCTTGTGGTCGGTCGTCGTGATCCAGCTCGTCCAGCCGGTGCGCTCGCGCTGCACGCGGTGCGCCGCGATGTACGGGGCGGGGGCTGCCTGGGTCGCCATCGCTAGGGGTGTCTCCTCGTGGTCGCGGGGATCGGGCGCTGCATCGGCGCGATCATTCGCTCGTCGCGGCTTCGACCGCCCCGGCGCCTTCCTGGACGCCGAGCTTTTCGCGCGTCTTGCGCGCGTCTTCGTTGGCTTCGTGGATCATCTGCTTCTGGTTGGCCAGCCATTCTTCGAACTGCGGCGGTTCGATGGCGCGCACGGTCGCGATCATGCGCGCGTGCCCGCGCCCGCACAGGAACGCGCACTGGCCATGGAAGACACCCGGCTTTTCGATCTTGAACCAGGTGTAGTTGTGGTAGCCGGGGACGGCCTCGAACTTGCCGCCGAGTTCAGGGATCCACCACGAGTGCACGACGTCGGCCGAGACGATGTTCAGCGAGACGGTCGTTTTCGTGGGCACGACCATTTCCTCGTATGAGTACGGCGCACCGAGCCCGTCGGCTTCGCCGCCCGGATACAGGTACTGCCAGATGTACTGGCGGCCGATGACCGTGATCCGAAGCGCTTTTCGGTTCGGCGGCAGCTTCTGGTTGGCGCTCGCGAGCTGGATCCCGCCTTCGCTCACGTCGGCGATGCTCGGCGCGCCGGGGCTCGAGTTCGGCGGATTCTCGATCGCGGGGAGCTTCACGAACGTGAACACGGCGAGGCCCACGAGGATCAGCGCGGCCGCGGCGGTCCAGCCGACCTCCAGTCGCGTGTTGCCGCGGATCTGCGCGGGCACGGCGCCCTTGCGCTTGCGGAACTTGATCAGCGCGTAGCCGAGCGCACCCTCGACCGCGAAGAAGATGATCAGCGCGATCACGAGCTCGACCTTGTAGAGGCTGTTGATTTCGTTCGCCTGCGCGGAGCCGCCCGAGCGCGGCGTGAAGAAGGCGAGCAGGGTGAGGAGCAGGCTCAAGGCGCGGGGATTCTAATGGGGCGACCGTCGAAGTCGACTTGATATCGATTGCTACGAGAGTGGAAGCGCTGCCCTAGGAGCCCGAGAAGCGCGCTTTGCGCTTTTCCACGAACGCCATCGCGCCCTCGAGGAAGTCGGCGGAGGAGGACATCTCGCGCTGGATCTGCGCCTCGAGCTCGAGCTGCTCGTGCATGCGCGCGTACAGCCAGTTGTTGAGCTGGCGCTTGGAGCCGGCGTAGGAGCGGGTGGGTCCGGCGGCGAGCCGCGCGTGCAGCTCCTGCGCGCTCTGCGCGAGCTCTGCGTCGGGGACGACGCGGTTGATCAGCCCCCACTCGAGCGCCGTCCGCGCCGGTAGGCGCTCCCCGAGCAGCGACAGCTCCGCGGCGCGCGCCATGCCGACTCGCGTGGGCACGAACAGCGAGGAGCCGCCGTCGGGGACCAGACCGATGTTCACGAAGGCGAGCAGGAAGTAGGCGCTCTCGGCGGCGATGATGAGATCGCAACAGAGCGCCAGCGAGCAACCGATCCCGACCGCCGGGCCGTTGACGACGGCGAGGACGGGCTTGGGCATCTCGCGGATCGTCGTCATGATCGGGTGGTAGCGCTCGGTGAGCGTGCGGTAGACGTCCGGACGGCCATCCTCGGTGGTGAAGCCGCCGCCCACCTCGCGCAGGTCGGCACCGGAGGAGAAGGCGCGGCCGGCGCCGGTGATGAGCACGGCCCTGACAGCCTCCTCGCCGGCGAGCTGCTGCACGGCGGCGAGGAGGTCCGAGCCGAGCTGCCCGTTCCACGCGTTCAGCACCTCGGGCCGGTTCAGTTCGATCGTCGCCGCGCCCTCGTGCACGCGCACGTTGACTGTCTGAAGCTCGAGGCTCGTGTCGCTCATGGCTCTCCTTTGGCTCGCGTGCCTTGCGGGCCGGCCGGCCCGCAAGCCGCCAGGGGCCCGTTCGGTTTGACCGGGATCCTAAGCTTTGAGGCATGAGGCGTCCCGTGATCGGTATCTGCACGGCGCTCGAGAGGGCGCGCTGGAGCGTGTGGGACATGCGCGCGGCGCTGCTGCCGGAGACCTACATCGGGGCCGCGCAGCGGGTGGGCGCGATCGCGCTGATGCTGCCGCCGGACGAGCGGCTCGCGGGCGATCCCCAGCAGGCGCCCGAGCTGCTCGAGCTCCTCGACGGCCTGGTGCTCGCCGGCGGGGCCGACATCGATCCCGTCTGCTATGAGCAGCGAGCGCACCCGCTGACGGTCGACACGGTCCGCGCGCGCGACGCGTTCGAGATAGCGCTGACGCAGGCGGCGATCGAGGCCGACGTGCCGGTGCTCGGCATCTGCCGCGGCATGCAGCTGATCAACGTCGCGCGCGGCGGCACGCTCGCCCAACACCTCCCGGATCTGCTCGGGCATGAGGAGCACCGCCGCGTGCTCGGCTCCTTCGAGGGTGCCGAGCACGACGTGATCCTCACCGAGGGCTCGCTCGCGGCCGCCGCGGCGGGCGAGCTGGTGCACATCACCAAGTCCCACCACCACCAGGGCGTCGATCGTCTCGGCGAGGGCCTGGTGGTGAGCGGCATCTCGACGCTCGACGAGCTGCCGGAGGCGATCGAGCTGCCCGGCCGGCGCTTCGTGCTGGGCGTGCAGTGGCACCCGGAGGCCGACGAGGCGAGCCCGGTGATCGGCGCCCTCGTGGCGGCGGCCGCGCGCGCGGCGACGACGCTGGCGAGCGACTAGCCCGCTCTTATACTCCGCGCCCTGTGCGGCTCTCCAGGGCGATCCGGGCAACGGCCTGGGGCGTGTTGATCGCCGGCGCTGTGGCGCCGCTCGCGCGCAAGCGCGTGGGCGCGCCGCCGCTGTTGACGCAGACGGTCGCGTTCGCCGCGCCGGTGGCGCTGTGCGTCGCGGTGCGCCGCTCGCGCGCGCGCGATGTCGCCACCTGCGCGCTGCAGATGTGGGCCTACACGGCCGCCTACAAGACGCCGCACGACGACGAGGCTGCGCAGCAGGAGCGCGTGCGCATCCGCTACCCGATCGTCGCCGACCGGCTGCTCGGCTTCGGGGAGCTGCCGAGCGTGCGCCTGCAGAAGGCGCTCGCGCGCACCGGGCCAGACGGGCCGAGGTGGCGGGCGCTCGACCGCGTGCTCGTGTGGGCGCACTGGAGCTGGTTCGCGGTGCCGCACGGGGCGCTCGTCTACATCATGGTGCGCCATCCGCGCCGCTTCGAGCGCGCGGCGGTGCTGACGTACGCCGTGTTCGATCTCGGCGCGAGCTTCTACTGGGTGATCCCGACGGCGCCGCCGTGGTTCGCGGCGAGCAGCGAGCGCGCGCTCGCGCAGGGCGGTGAGGAGGCGGCGGCGGTGCGGCGCATGATGGTCGAGTACGGAGAGCACTTCTGGGGAGACGGCTGGGACTCCCTTTACAGTGTTTTCGGGGGAAACCCCCTCGCCGCGATGCCCTCCTTGCACTTCGCCACATCAGCGATGGCCGCGCTGCTGCTCGCCGAGGTGAGCCCGGTCGCGGGCGCGCTCGGCGTCGCCTATGCCGCGACGCTCTCGCTGGCGCTCGTCTACCTGGGCGAGCACTACGTCGTCGACCTGCTCGCCGGCGGCGCGCTGACGGCGGCCGTGTGGAGGCTCGGGCCGCGGGCGGGACCGATGCTGAGGCGCGCGGGGGGCGCGATCGCGGCGCTTGAACGGGTGGCCCACGGGGAGGGCTAGGAGGCGGTGAGAGCGGGACGGGGAGGGAGACAGCGGGCGCCCGCCGAGCGGGCGCGGGGGGCGGGCGCAGTGCAGCCCGAAGGCAGCCCGCAGGGCGATGGCGCGGGGCAGCCCGCCGCCGTGCACATGCACGAGGAGGAGATGCCGCGTGTGCGCCTCACGCGCAGGCAGATCGTCGCGTTCGGGCTGTTCGTGCTGTCGGGCATCGCGTTCCTGTACTTCGTGCTGCCGAACCTCGCGGGCCTCGGCACGACGGTGCACCGGATCGAGCGCGGCGAGAAGTGGTGGATCGCGGTCGGCGTGGCGTTCGAGGCGCTGTCCTTCGCCGGCTACATCGTGCTGTTTCGCTACGTGTTCGTGCGCGAACGCGGCCGCGTGGGCTGGCGCGTGAGCTATCAGATAACGATGGCGGGCCTCGCGGCAACGCGCCTGTTCGCGGCCGCCGGCGCGGGCGGGGTGGCTCTGACGGCATGGGCGCTGCGGCGCTCGGGCATGCCCGCGCGGCTGGTCGCCTGTCGCATGGTGGCCTTCATGACGCTGCTGTACGTGGTCTACGTGGGGTCGCTGCTGATCGACGGGGTGGGCCTCGGCAGTGGGCTCTTCCCGGGCGGCGGCTCGTTCGCGATCACGATCGTGCCGGCGATCGCGGCGGCCGTGCTGGTCGCGCTGGTCGGCGCGATCGCGCTGCTGCCGAAAGACCTCGAGAAGCGCCTGCGCGGGTGGGCCGGCGTCGCCGGGCAGCCCCGCGCGCGACACCGGTGGGCGCCGGCGCGCTGGCTGACGCGCCTGCTGACGGTGCCGGCGCTGGCCTCGAGCGGCGTGCGCACCGCGATCGCGCTCGTGCGCGAGCGCAACGCAGGCCTGCTCGGCGCGCCCGCGTGGTGGGGCTTCGACATGATGGTCCTGTGGGCGATGTTCCACGCGTTCGGCTCGCCGCCCGCGCTGACAGTGATCTGGATGGCCTACTTCGTGGGGACGCTCGGCAACCTGCTGCCGCTGCCCGGCGGCCTCGGCGGCGTGGAGGGCGGCATGATCGGGGCCTTCGCGGCTTTCGGGGTGAACCTCGACCTGTCCGTGCTCGCGGTGCTCTCCTACCGCGCGATCTCCTTCTGGCTGCCGACGCTGCCCGGCGCCGTCGCGTACTTCCAGCTGCGCAGGACGGTGGCGCACTGGCGCGCGGAGCAGCGCTCGGGCAGGGGCCCGCTCGGCGTCGGCGCCGTCCGGCACGCCTGAGCTAACGCGTGCGGCGCGGAGGGCGAACGCCCAGGATCGCGGCCTCGACTTCGGCGAGCCGCTGGACGTCGCCGCGCATTCCCGCGACGGCGTCGTTGTAGAGGAACGCCTCGGCGAGGCGGACGATCGCGTATCCGAGCGCGGCGGGATCGGCGGGCGCCTCGTAGGCGCCGGCGTCGACCTCGCGCGTGATCAGCTCGGCGATCAGCTCCGACATGCGTGGCTGCACTCGGCCGGCGCTGGAGGTGAGCACGCGCATCGCGGCGTGCTGCTCCTGCTCGATGAAGCGGCGCAGCGCGCGGCTGTCCGCGAGCGCCCGGTTGAAGGACTCGAACGTGGCCAGCAGCGCTCTCGCTCCGCGCCCGCGGGCGCGTGCGCGCGCTTCGCGCAACAGCGGTTCGGCGGTCTGCAGCATCACCTCGCCGAGCAGCCCGTCGCGCGAGCCGAACCAGTGGTACCGAGCAGCCCGTCGCGCGAGCCGAACCAGTGGTAGATGGTCGCGCGCGAGAGTCCGAGCTCGGCGGCGAGCGCCTGCACGTCGACGCGCAGGCCCCTCAGGAACGTGCTTCTCGCCAGCTCGAGCACCTGCTCGCGCGTCGCGGCAGCGGGGCGCCCACGACGCCGGGCGCTCGTCTTGACCTCGCTCACGTGGGCAACGTTAGCCCTGGCGGCCGGCCGGACACGCCGCCGCCCGGGTGCTACACTTTACTTTGTATAGCGACTGGGGCGAGCGAGGCGGATGCCTCAGAATGGAGGCGCACGTGGGCGACATCGAGAGCGTGATCATCATCGGCAGCGGCCCGGCCGGCTACACCGCGGCGCTGTACACGGCGCGCGCGAACCTGCGCCCGCTCGTGATCGAGGGCTTCGCGTGGGGCGGCCTGCTTCAGCAGACGACCGACGTGGAGAATTACCCGGGCTTCCCCGAGGGCGTCATGGGCCCCGACATGATGAAGCTGTTCCGCGAGCAGGCCGAGCGTTTCGGCGCGCGCCTGCTCACCGAGCAAGCCGACCGCGTCGAGCTCGCGCGCGAGCCCGGCGGCGTCCACCGCGTGTGGGCGTCGGACACCGAGTATCGGACACGCACCGTCGTGCTCGCGATGGGCGCCGAGCACAAAAAGCTCGGCGTGCCCGGCGAGGAGGACCTCGCGGGCCGTGGCGTGAGCTACTGCGCCACCTGCGACGCCGCCTTCTTCAAGCAGGCCAGCACGCTGATCGTCGGCGGCGGCGACTCGGCGATGGAGGAGGCGATCTTCCTCTCCAAGTTCGCCTCGAAGGTCAGCATCGTGCACCGCCGCAACGAGTTTCGCGCCTCCAAGATCATGCTCGAGCGCGCGCGCGCGCAGCAGAACATCGAGTTCCTCACGCCATATCGCGTCGAGCGGTTCGTGCCCGCCGACCACGGCGCGCTCGGCCACGCGCTGCTCGAGAACACCGAGACGGGCGAGACGCGCGAGCTGCCGATCTCCGGCAGCTTCATCGCGATCGGCCACGAGCCGCAGTCCGAGCTCGTGCGCGGCCAGGTCGAGCTCGACGAGAACGGCTACGTCGCCACGGACGGCAAGTCCACGCGCACCAGCCTCCGCGGCGTGTTCGCCGCGGGCGACCTCGTCGACCACACCTATCGGCAGGCGATCACCGCCGCCGGCTCGGGCTGCCAGGCGGCGCTCGACGCCGAGTGGTACCTGCGTGACACGCCCGAGATCCCGGCGCCCGAGCAGATGCCCGCCGGCGACCCCGCGCTCGCGCAGTGGGCGCCGCTCGCCGAGCGATAGCGCCGCCGGCTGCGGGCGCGGCCTACAGCGCGCCCTCGAGCTCGAGCAGGAAGCGCTTGCGCTCCAGTCCGCCGCCGTAGCCGCCGAGGCCGCCGCCCGCGTGCAGCACGCGGTGGCAGGGGATCACGATCGGGATCGGGTTCGAGCCGAGCGCGTTGCCCGCCGCGCGCGCCCCGCGCGGGCTGCCCGCCTCCGCCGCGATCTCGCCGTAGCTGCAATGACCGCCGTAGGGGATCGCCGCCGTGCGCGTCAGCACGCGCCGCGCGAACGGCCCGATCAGCGCCCAGTCGAGCGGCAGCTCAAAGCGCGTGCGCCGGCCCTCGAAGTACTCATCGAGCTCTCGCCTCACCTCGTCGAAGCTGCCCGGGGCCCGCACGATCCGCGGCGAGAGCCTCGACGCGAGCTGTTCGAGCATCGACTCCTCGGACTCCTCGCCGAAGGCGACACGCACGAGGCCGCGCCTGCTCAGCGCCGCGCGCAGCGGCCCGATCGGCGTCTGGACGGTCGCGTAGGAGATCTCCGCGAGGTCCTCGCGCGCGATCCGCGCCGCCAGCCGCGTCGCGGCCTGCTGCGCCTCGCGCGAGAGCGCCGGCCCCGCCGGAGCGCCCATCCGCAGCTTCATCTCGATCTCTCTCATGCCGCCACCTCCGCTCTCAGCTTCGCGAGTCCCTCGTGCAGCGAGCGTCGCGCGGCATCCTCCGAGCAGCCGATCGCCTGCGCGATCTCGCGGTGCGCCAGATCCGCCACGAACCGCAAAGCCACCGCCGAGCGCTGCCGCGGCGGAAGCTCGCGCACGGCGCGCCAGAGCTCGCTCTCCTCTGGCCCCGGCGCCGGCGCCCGGCGCCCGTCGAGCGCGTCGATCGCCGCGACCGGAACCGCCCTGCGCGCGCGACCGCGGTGCGCGTCGAGTGCCTTGCGGTGCGCGATCGTCAGCACCCACGCGCGCAGATTCGAGTCCTCGCGCAGGCGCGGATACGCGCGCAGCGCCGCGATGAACGTCTCCTGGAAGCAGTCATCCGCCTCGCTCGCGCCGACGGCCGAGACCAGGTAGCGCCACACCACCTCGCGATGCTCGTCGAGAAACGCCTGGAAGGGAGGAGGCGTGTAGCTCACCGCAGTGCCTTGAAGGGGGGAGGCGTGTAGCTCACAGCAGTGCCTTGAAGAGGGGAGGCGTGTAGCTCACAGCACCCATATAACGACGCCGCGCCCGGAGGTGTGAGACGCGCCGCGCGCTCAGCGTGCGTAGTCGAAGAAGCCGCCGCCGCTCGCCCGACCCAGCCGGCCCGCCGCCGCGAGTCGCAGCAGCGCCGGCGCCGGCCGGTAGCGCTCCTCGCGGTATTCCTCCCACAGCGCGCCCAGCACCGCCAGCACATGGTCGATCCCGATCAGGTCGGCCCACTCCAGCGGCCCCCGCGGATGGCTCAGTCCGAGCACCATCCCAACATCGATGTCGCGCGCGCTTCCGACGCCCTCGCCCAGCGCGAACGCCGACTCGTTGATCACCTGGCACACGATCCGCCCCAGCACGAGCCCCGGCGCATCGCCCACCCAGCGCACATGCTTGCCGAGCGTCTCAAAGAAGCGCTGCGCCCGCGTCGCCGCCAGCGGCGAGCTGGCCTCGCCGCGCGTCAGCTCCACCAGCTGCGCGCCGCCCAGCGGCGCCAGCGCGTGGAAGCCCACCGCGCTGCTGCCCGGCTCGAGTGCCGCGAGCGAGCCTCGCGCGCAAAGCACGAGCCGCGCGCCCCCCGGTCCCGCGCCCGCCTCCGCCAGTCGCGGCGGCTCCGGCGCGCCGCGTAGACCCGGCTGCAGGCCCGCGCGGCCCGCAGGCGCGCGCACGCGGCTGACGGGTGCGCCCAGGTCGCAGTCGATCGCCAGCGACGGCAGCACGCCGCCGCTCGGCGCGTGCGGCGAGCGCACCTCGTAGCCCGCCTGCGCCGCCGCCGCACGCAGCTCCTCCGCCAGCACGCCCGCGCCGGCGACCACGACCACGCCCTCGCCCTCGCCCGCCTGCGCCTGCAGCGGCTGCGGGTCAGCCTCCCGGTGCAGGCCCCCCTCGCCCGCGTAGTCGTAGTAGCCGCGCCCGCTCTTGCGCCCGAAGCGCCCCGCCGCAACGTAGCGCGCGGTGATCGGCGACGGCCGCCAGCGCGGCTCGCCGAAGCTCTGCTCGTAGAAGCTCTTGGAGACCTCAAAGCCCGTATCCACCCCCACGAGGTCCATCAGCTCGAAGGGGCCCATCGGAAAGCCGCCGGCCATCCGCACCACCTGGTCGATCGCCTCGACCTCCGCCAGGCGCTCCTGCAGCACGCGCAGCGCCTCCAGGCCAAACGGCCGGTTGCAGCGGTTCACCAGGAATCCCGGTCCATCCGCGGCGCGGATCACGCTCTTACCCATCGCCCGGCCCGTCGCCTCCGCCAGCGCCAGCGCCTCCTCGCTCGACTGCTCGCCCGCCACGACCTCGAGCAGGCGCATCACCGGCGCCGGGTTGAAGAAGTGCATCCCCACCACCCGCTCCGGCCTGCTCGCCACGCGCGCCACCGCCGTCACCAGCAGCGAGCTGGTGTTCGTCGCCAGCACGCACTCCTCCGAGACGATTTCCGACAGCGTCGCGAACAGCTCGTGCTTGAGCTCCAGACGCTCCGGCGCCGCCTCGATCACCAGCTCGCACGCCTTCAGCTCGCGCAGGTGGCCCGCCTGCTGAAGGCGCTCGGCCGCCGCGCCCGCCTGCTCCGCCGACAGACGGCCTTTGGCCGCTTCTTTGGCGAGCCCCTCGCGCGCCCGCCCCAGCCCGCGCTCGAGCGCCTCCGCGAGCGGATCGAACATCAGCGTGTGCGCACCCGAGCGCGCCGCCAGCTGCGCGATTCCCGCGCCCATCGTGCCCGCACCCACGACGCCGACGATCTGCGCAGCGCGACCCTCCAGGCCGGCCTCGCCGGCCCGCTCTCCTGCTCCAACCGGCCTCAGCGCCACCGCGCGCCCCGCGCTCCCCGCGCGCCGCGCCGGCGCGCCGTCACGCCGGCACCAGCGCGCCGATGCCCGTCATCGCGCGCCCGATGATCAGTTTCTGGATCTGCGAGGTTCCCTCGTACAGCGTCGTCACGCGCGCGTCGCGGTAGTAGCGCTCCACCGGGTGGTCGTCCACGTAGCCGGCCCCGCCGTGCACCTGGATCGCCAGGTTCGCGCACTCCAATGACGCCTCCGTCGCGTGCAGCTTGGCGACCGACGTCTCGAGCGTGTTCGGCAGGCCCCTGTCCTTCAGCCAGCCCGCGCGCCACACCAGCATCCGCGAGGCGTCCGTCTTCAACACCATGTCGGCGATCATCGCCTGCACCAGCTGGAAGCTCGCGATCGGGCGCCCGAACTGCTCGCGCTCCTTGGAGTACCTCACCGACTCCTCCACGCAGCCCTGGCAGATCCCCACGCAGCCCGCCGCGACCGAGTAGCGCCCCGAGTCGAGCGCCGACATCGCGACCCTGAAGCCGTCGCCGACCTCGCCGAGCATGTCCTCCTCGGCGACCTGCACGTCTTCGAGCGCGATCGACGCCGTGTCGGAGGCGTGCAGTCCCATCTTGTGCTCGATCGGCTGCGGTTTGAAGCCGGGCTGATCGGTGTCCACGAGGAAGCACGCGATCCCCTTGTGTTTCAGCTCCGGGTCCGTCTGCGCGAAGATCATCGCGACCTTCGCGTAGTCGCCCATCGAGATCCACATCTTCGCGCCGTTGATCAGCCAGCCCGAGCCGTCGCGCCGCGCGCGCGTCCTCTGGTTGGCCGCGTCCGAGCCCGTGTCCGGCTCGGTCAGCCCGAAGCAGCCCAGCCACTCGCCCGAGCACAGCTTCGGCAGGTACTTCAGCTTCTGCTCCTCGCTGCCCCACTTGAGGATCGCCGAGCACACCAGCGAGGTCTGCACGCTGATCACCGTGCGGATCGCCGAATCCCCGCGGCCGATCTCCTCGACGATCAGCCCGTAGCTGATGTAGTCCAGGCCCGCGCCGCCGTACTCGGGCGGCACGATCGCCCCCAGGTAGCCCTGAGCGGCGATCTTGCCCACCAGCTCGAGGTCGAAGTGGTGGTTGCGCGCGTTCATCCGCATGCGCTCGATCACCTCGTTGTCGGTGAACTCCCGCGCGGTCTGCTTGATCAGGCGTTGCTCGTCGGTCAGCTCAAAGTCCATTCGCCCTCATTTCAGCTTCGGCGTTTTCCACGGCGCCAGCACGCGACGCTCGAGCTCCTGCGCGATCCCCTCGATCGGCAGCCGCTCCTGCTCGAGGCTGTCGCGGTCACGCAGCGTCAGCGTGCCGTCCTCGAGGCTCTCGTGGTCGATCGTAAGGCAGAACGGCGTGCCGATCTCGTCCTGGCGGCGATAGCGCCGTCCGATCGCGCCGCCCCCGTCGTACTCGCACTGCACCCGCTCGCGCAGCGCGCGCTGCACCTCGCGCGCAAGCTCCGGCTGGCCGTCCTTGCCGACCAGCGGCAGCACCGCCGCCTTGACCGGCGCAAGCCGCGGGTGCAGCCGCAGCACGGTCCTGCGCTCGCCCTCGCCCGTGCCCGCGCGCTCCACGAATTCTTCGTCGTAGCTGTCGACGAGGAACGCCAGCAGCGCGCGGTCCGCGCCCGCCGCCGGCTCGATCACGTGCGGCACGTAGCGCTCGCCCGTCCCCTGGTCGAAGTACTCGAGCTTCTCGCCCGAGAACTGCGCGTGGCGGCTCAGGTCGAAGTCGCCGCGGTTCGCGATCCCCTCGAGCTCCGACCAGCGCCGATCCAGCGGGTCCGACGCCGACGGGAACAGGTACTCCACGTCGCTCGTGCCCGAGCTGTAGTGCGACAGCTCGTCCGCCTCGTGCGCGCGCAGTCGCAGGTTCTGCGGCTGGATCCCCAGCTCGACATACCAGCGCTCGCGCTCTGCCAGCCAGTGCTCGAACCATCGCTGCGCATCCGCCGGCGGCACGAAGAACTCCATCTCCATCTGCTCGAACTCGCGCGTGCGAAAGATGAAGTTCCCCGGCGTGATCTCGTTGCGAAAGCTCTTGCCGACCTGCGCGATCCCGAACGGCGGTTTCTTGCGGCTGAACTGCAGCACGTTCTTGAAGTTGATGAAGATCCCCTGCGCCGTCTCCGGGCGCAGATACGCCGTCGCGCCCGCTTCCTTCACGGGCCCGATCGTCGTCTCGAACATCAGGTTGAACTCGCGCGCCTGCGTCAGCGAGCACTCCTCCGCTTCGCCCGGATGCTTGGACGGTTTGCGCCCGCACTGCAGCTCCTGCAGGTGATCCGCCCGGAAGCGCTGCCCGCACGTGCGGCAGTCCACCAGCGGGTCCGTGAACCCCTCGAGGTGACCCGAGGCCTCCCACACGCGCGGGTGCTGCAGGATCGCCGAGTCGATCGCCACGATGTCGTCGCGCTCCTGCAGCATCGCGCGCCACCACTCCGCCTTCAGGTTGTTCTTCAGCAGCACCCCGTAGTGGCCGTAGTCGTAGGTCGAGCCGACCCCGCCGTAGATCTCCGAAGACGGGAACACGAACCCGCGGCGCTTGCACAGCGCCACGATCTTGTCCATCGTCGCCGTAGCCTGCGTTGGTGTGGATTTTGGCTCGACCATGCGGCTCTTGTTGCGACTGGCTCCGACCGATCTCGATGATTTCAGGGCACGACTGACGCACAAACTGGCGCAAGAATCTATGACGCGGACCGGGCTCGATAGGCGTCTGGCAGCCCCGCCGCTTCCGTCTCGTCTCCGGGCATCGGGCGCCCGTAGCGATCCAATCTAATGGTGATCGGATCCCGAACGCATGGCCGTCCCGCTGAGAGACGGCTCGCACAGCCGCCGAGGCCCCTTCGCCCCGGCGCCGGGCGGGGAAGCGTTCTTGGACCGTCGCTCCTCATCTAGCGTCGCACCGCCGATCGCGCCCGTTAGGGGCTGATGCTTCGGGAGCCTCCATCCGGGGGCGTCGAGAGCCTCGACCAAGAGCCTTGACCCGGTACCTGCAGGCCGGATACAACTGCGCCTGGGTCACGGATGGCCTCTCTGGACGGACTGACGGGGCGGACCCCCGCGTCGGGGCAGGCGTGGGGGTCCTCATTCGCGGCCGCTCGAACGATCTCCTCGTAGCTCGCGGCGCCTACCATGCGCGCCCGTGGCGCGCATACTGCTCCTCGGCGGCGGCTGCTTCGGGCGGGAGCTCGCCACGCGCCTGCTCGCCGACGGACATGCCGTGCGCATCACCACGCGCAGCGAGTCCGGCCGCGCCGCGATCGAGGCGATCGGCGCCGAGTGCTGGGTCGGCACGCCGCAGCGCCTCGCCACGCTGCGGGGCGTGCTGGAGGGCGTCGCGATCGCCTGCTGGCTGCTCGCGCGCGCCAGGGGCACGGAGCTGGAGCTGCGCGAACTGCAGCGCGAGCGCCTCGAGTTCTTCCTCACGCAGATGATCGACAGCACCGTCAGGGGGTTCGTGTACGAGACGGGCCCGGCGCCGCAGGGATCGCGCGCCTCGCTCGCCGCCGGTGAGGAGATCGCCCGGCGGCTCACCGAGCGCAACGCGATCCCGCTGCAGCTGCTGCACGCCGACACCGGCGACGCCGTCGGCAGGCTCGCCGCGGCGCACGCGGCCGTCGAGCGCCTGCTCGCCCGCGCATGAGCGCCGCGCGGCTGTAAAGCTCTGGCGGGCCCACGCCGATCTAGAGCACGTCATGCAGGGGGACCGGTCGCGCTACGGGCTGCTCGTCTCCGCGCTCGGCGCGGTGCTGCTGGCGGTCGCGGTCTTCCTGCCCTGGTACGGGCTCAGCTTCACGCCCGCCGGCGTCGCCGCCGCTCAGCGGGCCGGCGAGCAGGTCGTCCAGCAGTACGGCAACGCGGCGCTGCAGGCCCAATTCAGCGCCGACCAGGGCCGGCTCGCCTCCATCGCCGGTCGCGAATTCCTATCGCTGAGCGCCCATCAGGCGCTGCACGACCTCAACGTCGTGTTGCTCGTGCTGGCAGCGCTCGCGCTGCTCGACGCGCTCGTGCCGCTCGCGCGGGCGGGCACGCCGCTGCCCGAAGGCGCCGGCAGGGCGGTCGTCCTGCTCGGCGCCGTCGCCGCTGCCTGCGTGGCCTATCGCATGGCGCACACGCCCTTCAGCACCGACGGGGTGCTCGCCGTGCAGCTGCGCGAGGGTGCCTGGGGTGCACTGCTCGGCGCGCTGATGGTCGCCGTCGGCGGCATCTGGCCGCGCTCGGCGATGTTGCTGTCCGCCGTCGTCGAGGAGCCGGCGAGCATCGACCCCTTCGACGCGCTGTCGGGCTGGACGCCGGGAAGCCCCTCGTAGGCGCCGACTAGTCGCGAACGAACGTTCGTTCGCTCCACTCGCCGCGCTCCAGGCGCGCGAACAGCTCGTCGATGATCCGCGCGGTCGCGCCCCAGATCACGTTGCCCTCGAGCACGAAGGCGTCGGTCGTGAACGTGAAGCCGCGCCGTTCGATCTGGGTCTTCGTGCGGCTCGCCCGCAGCTCTCCGAGCGACAGCTCGAGCACCGCGTCGACCTCCCTGACGGACGGGCGCCATGCGATGCGCTGCGGGATCGTCGCGACGAACGGATGGATCAGGTAGTTGGTGGCGAACGTGGAGGTGGCGGGCAGCTCGCCGATCACGCTCACGCCCGCGCGCGGCAGTCCGATCTCCTCCTGCGCCTCGCGCAGCGCGGTCTCCTGCAGGCTTGCGTCCGTCTCCTCGCGCCGGCCGCCCGGGAAGGAGATCTCGCCGGCATGGCGGCGCAGGTCGCTGCGCCGGCGCGTGAGCACCAGTTGCGGCTCGGGTTGGTCGCGCGCGCGGGCGGCGGCGAGCAACAGCGGCACGAGCACGGCCGCATGCACGGGCTCGCCGCGCACCGCGCGCGCGGCCGCGGCGACGGCCGCCGGCGCCTGAGCGGGGAGCTCAGGCGGCCAGGTGAACCCGCTCAACGCGCTCCTCGAAGGAGACCTTGCCCTCGAGCACGCGGTGCACCGGGCACTTGGCGGCGATCACGGCCAGCCGCTCGGCCTGCTCGCGGGGGACGTCGTCGGGGATGCGCAGCACGAGCTCGAACTCCGTGGTCGAGTGCCTGTCGGCGGAGGTGTACTCGACGTCGACCTCGATCGCGCCCACCTGCCAGCCCTTGCGCGCGGCGTACATCTCCATCGTGATCGCGGTGCAAGAGGCGAGGCTCGCGGCGAGCAGCTCGCGCGGGTGGGGACCGGCATCCCCGCCACCGGCGGCGGGCGGCTCATCGACGGTGAGCTGATGCCCGCGGATCCGCACGCTGTGGCGAAACGCGCCGCCCTCGCGCCGCGCGGTCGCTCTGATCCGTGTGGCTTGTTGCGCGTCAGCCATCGTCTGCCCTTTCAGCCGGCCGCGTATCCCCTGCGATCAAGCATATCCGCGGGCGCGCGGCGCCCTGTGGCGGCGTGCGCGCCAGCGGACGCCTGGACTCCCTGGCTAGGCGAGCGGGTTGAAGAGCAGCCCGGTGAGCAGCTTGGGATAGAAGAACGTCGACTTCGGCGGCATGTTCTCGCCGGCCGCGGCGAGGTCGCGCACCTGTTGCACGCGCGTCGGGCGCACGAGGAAGGCCGCGTCGTAGTCGCCCGAGTCGACCATCGCGAGCGCCTCGGGCGTGTCGCGCGCGTAGAAGAGGCCGCGGAAGTGCGAGATGTCCTCATCGGAGAGCCCGAGGGCTCCCTTCAGCAGCAGCGCCTCGAGCACACCCGTGTCCAGTTCGCGGTAGGCCTGCGAGCTGCCCGCCAGCGCGGTGTCGGCGATCGACTGCTCGCGCAGTCTGAGCCGCAGCGCCGGGTGTCCGCGCCCCTCGTAGAAGCCGAGCACGAGCGGCCCGTCGCCGGCCGCCGGCGTGATCTGCTCGAGCGGGACCTGCTCGATCTCGAAGTCGCGCTGGAGCGCGGCTTGCAGCGCCGCTCGCCGCTCGGCGTCGAGACCGCCGACGAGGCGGTGCGTCGCAAAGATCGTCAGGCCCGGGTCCTCGAGCGCGACGAGGCACATGAGGATGAAGCGATGCTCGTACGACGGCTCGCCGGTCGCCGTGCCCTGCGGGGCGGCGTGCTGGGCGGCGTCGATCTCGCGCTCGTACTCCAGCATCGTCTCGTAGCGGTGATGGCCATCGGCGATGAGCAGCTCCGCGCCCGCCGTCGCGCGCTGCACCGCGGCGATCGCCGGCGGGTCGCTCACACGCCAGATGCGGTGGCGGGTGCCGTCGCCGTCGGTGATGTCGCCCCACGGCGGCTGCGCGGTGGCGGGCTCGAGCGCCGCCCAGGCGCTCTGCGCGGGGTCCGAGTACAGCGAAAAGATGGGGGAGAGGTTCGCGCGCGTAGCGCGCGTGAGGCGCAGCCGGTCCTCCTTGGGGCCGGGGTGGGTGCGCTCGTGTGGGCGCACGCGCCCGGGGCCGTATGGCTCGAGCCGTACGCGACAGAAGAAGCCGCGGCGGGTGCGCGCGATCCCGTCCGGGCCGGTGTAGTCCTGCTCGTGCGCCCAGAGCGCAGGCTGCTCATCGCGGGCCAGCACGCCCTCGTGCCGCCAGCGCTCGAACAGCTCACCGGCGCGCGCGTACTGGTCTTCGCCCTCGTGCCGGGCTCTGGGCAGATCGACGGCGACGACGTTGTTGGGCGAGCGCGCGAGCAGCTGCGCGCGCTGGGATTCGTCGATCACGTCGTACGGCGGGGAGACGAGGTCCGCGAGCGGGCCCGCGACGGCGGGGTCGTAGTGCAGGGCGCGCAGCGGCTGGACGTCGGCCATCGGGCAGGGGAGGCTAGCAGCGGCCTTTTCGGCGCCTGGAGCGTTCCATCCCAAGCAGCGACGAACATGTGTTCGTATGGCCCACGCCCCCCTACCTACGAGAGCGAGCGCGTGCGCTGCGCCTGCAGCGGCAGCTCACGATCGATGAGCTCGCCGAACGGCTGCGCTGTCGCGCAGCACGATCTACTACTGGGTGCGCGACCTGCCGATCCCCGGCTCGGGACCCGGCGGCGGCTGGCCCGGCGACGCGCAACGACTTGGCACCAAGGCGATGCAGCGAACGTACAAGCGCCGACGGGATGCGGCTTACCAAGACGGTCTGGCCAGCTTCGATGTGCTCGCGGCTCAGCCAACGTTTCGCGAGTTCGTCGCGCTCTACATCGCCGAGGGATACAAGCGAAATCGCAACTGTTTCGCGATCTGCAACTCCAACGCCGTCGTCATGAAGCTCGCGAACCGCTGGATGGCTCAGCTGACACCTAAACCACTCAGGTACACCATCCACTTCCACGAAGATCAAGTCGGCGAGGCGCTTGCCAGCTACTGGGCGTCGGAGCTTGGCGTGCCGGCGGCGCGCATCGCCCTGTACCGCAAATCCAACAGCGGTCGGCTTTCGGGAAGGATCTGGCGCTGCAAGTACGGGGTACTCACGATCCTTGCCGGCGACACCTACTTGCGCGCTCGTCTGGCGGCGTGGATCGATCGTCTTGAACGTGACTGGGTAGACTCGCTGAGCGAGCGGGGCGTGGCGCAGCCTGGCAGCGCGTAGCGTTTGGGTCGCTAAGGTCGCCGGTTCGAATCCGGCCGCCCCGACTACCGGGTCACTCGGAGCTCGATCGGCGAGGCGGACCGAGACGCCGCCCGTGCCGCATCTGTAGCTTGGCGCCGCAGTGACGGGCCCGGGCAGACTCGAAGCCGGCCGCGAGCGGCCTGCTCGCGGAGCGGGCGCGTGCTGAGCCTGCTGCACGCGTGGCTGCTGTTTCCCCTCGTCCTTCTGCTGCTGTGCTGCGGCTGGGGGCTGCTGGTGGAGGCTGCGGCGGGCTCACGACTGCCGGGTGCGCTGATCGTGCCCCTGGGCGCGGCAGCGGTGATCGTCGTGGCAGGGGTCCTCACGGCCTTTGAAGCCACGGCGCCGGCGGCGACGCCGGTCGCCGCGGCCGGCGCGCTCGCAGGACTCTGCTGGCGCTTGCGCGTGGAGCGCATAGAACGCTGGCCGCTGCTGGCAGCGCTCGGCGTGCTGCTGAGCTATGGCGCGCCCGTGCTGCTGTCCGGGGAGGCGACCTTCCTCGGCTACCTCCGGCTCGATGACACGGCAACGTGGCTGGGGATAACCGATCAGGTCATCTCGCACGGGCGCGCGCTCGGATACCTGCCGAGCTCGACCTACGAGCTGCTGCTGCACTCCTACCTCGGCTCCGGGTATCCCGTCGGCTCGTTCCTGATCCTGGGTGTCGGCGGTGGCCTCGTGGGGATGGATGTCGCCTGGCTCTTCCAGCCCTATCTCGCCTTCTGCGGGGCCGCCGTGGCGCTGTCGATCTACTCCCTGACGGGGCCGCTGATCGCGTCGGCGCGGATGCGGGCGCTGGTCGCCTTCGCGGCGGCGCAGTCGGCGTTGCTGTACGGCTACAGCCTGTGGGGCGGCATCAAGGAGCTGACCGTCGCGTTCCTGCTGGTCCTCGTCGTTGCGCTCACGGCCCTGATGATCGGTCGGCGTGCTCCCCGAGCGCGTGAGATGATCGCTCCGGCGACGGCCATCGCCGCGCTGCTCGACGCGTTCGGGCCAGGGGTCGCGGTATGGGTCCTGCCGCTGCTGGTCGCGGTCCTGTTCGCCTGGCTGTGGCGCGCGCGCGTCGCGCACGCCGCGCGGGCCGTGCTAGTGCGCACGGTGTCGCTCGGCGCGCTGGTGCTCGCGCTCGCACTCCCGGCGTGGCTTGTGTTCGGCACCTCCCTCTCCTACGAGGCCGGCTACGCGAGCAAGACCGCGGCGTCGGCCCCGACTGAAGCGCTCGGCAATCTGCTGCACCCGTTGAGCGTCTTTCAGCTCGCGGGCGTCTGGCCGGTCGGGGACTTCCGCCTGACGGCATCGATCCTCCCGACGGCGCTGTTCATCGCGGTGATCGTCCTCGCCGCGGCAGGCTGCCTGTGGTCGAGCATCCGCCGCGGGAGAGCGGGCGTGGCGGCCTACCTCGGCGTTGCGCTGCTCGGCTGTGGCGTGATCTGGTTGCTCGGCGGCACGCCATGGGTCGTCGGCAAGGCGATGGCGATCACATCGCCGGCGCTGCCGCTCGCGGCGCTGACGGGCGGTGCGCTGCTCTGGTCGCGAACCCGTATCGGCGGGGGGCTGGTCCTCGCGGTCATCGTCGGCGGTGTGCTCTGGTCCAACGCGCTCGCCTACCACGACGCCGTGCTCGCGCCGCGCCCGCGCCTGGTCGAGCTGCAGCGCATCGGCGAACTGCTCGCCGGCAAGGGGCCGACGTTCGTCAACGACTACGAAATCTACGCAGACCGTCACTTCCTGCGCGAAGGCGCTCCCGTGGAGCCGGCCGAGTACCGCTCGGTGCTGCTCCCCCTGCGCGACGGCGTGCTGCTGACCAAGAGCGCGTGGGCCGATCTCGACTCCTTCGCGCTCGCGACGCTCGAGCCGTACCGCTCGATCGTCGTGCAGCGCTCGCCGGTGGAAAGCCGCCCGCCGTCGATCTACCACCGCGTCTGGCAGGGGCGCTACTACGAACTGTGGCAGCGCCCGGCACGCCCCTCGACGCGGATCATCGAGCAGGTCCCCTACGGAGAATCGAACGCGCAGCCCTATTGCGGCGCGGCCGAGAACGCGGCCTTTGCACCAGCCTGCTCGGTCGATCCGGTGGCGATCCCGCCCTGCACGCAGATTCAGGGCCTCGCCAGGCTGGCGCTGCGCCGCCACGCGGAGCTCGTCGCCTACCAGCGACCTCAGCCGATCGTCGCGCGCGGCGATCAGACGCTGTGGCCGGGCCGGTGGATCCACTACCCGGAATCGCACACGTTGACGGCCACGGTCCCGGGGGAGGCGATCAGCCACATCGCCGTCACGACCGAACAGAGCTACGAACTGTGGCTGGGCGGGAGCTTCGCGCGCGGCTTCGAGGTGAGCGTCGACGGCCGCGACGTCGGCACGGTCAAGGACGAGGTCTCGATCACCGACCGCTACGTCCACGTCGCCGACGTCTTCCTGGCCGCCGGCGTCCACACCTTCGGGCTGACCTACCCGCACTCCGACCTCACGCCGGGAAGCGGCGACAACTCACTGACGTCCCTCAGCGCGATCGTGCTCGAGCCCCAGCAGAACCCGTCGAGCGAGCTGATCACCGTGAGTCCAAGGCGGGCGGCACGACTGTGCGGACGGCCGCTGGACTGGATCGAGCTCGTGGCGCGTGAACCGCGGGCCTATTCCACCCGATAGGTGACGTAGCCGTCGTTGTTCTGCTGGGTGACGGCGACCGGCGTCTTGGCCTTGCTCCCATGGACATGCGCGATGCACGCGAAGTTCCTGCCCTTCTGCTCGGGCACCACCAGCGGGCAGGTGACCTTCGCGTGGATGTGGCGCTGGGTCAGGATGCTGACTTCGATCGAGCGCACGATCGTGCGCATGTTCAAGATCGCGGTCGGGGTGAAGCTCGCTGCGGTGGAGCTGGTAGTCGTCGTGGGGGACGCGGAGGAGCCGCAGGCGCTCACCAACGTCGTCGCCGAGAGCGCCGCGATCATGGCAAGCGATCCGCGGCGGGCGCGAGCGCCGCGGGCTGGTGTGTCAACACGGCGTGCCATGTGCATCCGCTGCAGGCTAGCCATTTAGGCTATTGACGCGCGCCGACGATGGGTCGCAGGGGCAGGGGACGGCCCAGATGGTCGGAGTTTGCAAGGAGTGTTGCAACGAGCGCGCTTTCTTACGATTGGTGGCTGCAAGCGGCCGGGTACCGCCTGAGCATCGTGTATCTTGCGCGCCGCGAGAGCCTTACACCTGCTCTGGTGAACGCAAGGCTTCTAATGAAAGGACCCTGATGGCACGCACGAGATGTTGGTCCCGCTCATACATGACGACCGCGCTCGCTGCCGACCTTGTTCCTGCGGTTGAGCGGCGCCACCGCGCGCTCGGGCCGCTATTTGCGTGCATTTTTGCTGCGTGCATCTGTTTGGTCCTCGTCCCCGCTTCCCTGGCCGCCTCGAAGAAGCGAAGCGCACACTCATCAGCTGCGAACTCGACGATCCGCGCCTGTTACAGCAGGAAGACCGGTGCGCTTCGAGTGATCTTCGGGCACGCGAAGTGCAAGCACGGCGAAAGCGCCATCACGTGGAGCACGACCGGTCCGGCAGGGTCCACCGGCGCGGCTGGCGTCAAAGGCTCGACCGGTGCGCCGGGGACCGCCGGTCCCGCCGGTCCAGCCGGACCCGCCGGCGGCGCTGGACCCGCTGGCGCCAAAGGCGTACAGGGCGTCCAGGGCGCCACCGGCCCGACCGGGCCTCCGGGTGCCACGGGCGAAGTCGGCCCAGTCGGTGCGACGGGCGCGGCCGGCTCCCCAGGACCCCCGATCACCTTCAAGGGCGAATGGAATCCGAGCACGGAATACGAAGAAGGCGAAGGCGTCTTCTATGAAGGCAGCTCCTACGTTTCTGCGAGCGACGACAATGAAGGCAACCAGCCGAACCTGAACAACGGCGAATGGCTGCTGCTCGCCCAGCAGGGCGGGACGGGCGCCACCGGAGCAGTGGGCGCCGCGGGTGCGACCGGAGCCACGGGCGCCACTGGAGCCACCGGCGCGACGGGGCCGCCCATCGAGTTCGATGGCGCCTGGAGCTCGACGACGATCTATGAAGAAGGCGAAGCCGTCTCATACAACGGCAGCTCCTACGTGTCCGCGCAGTCTCACAACCAGAATCACACGCCAACCGTTGGCGCGTTCTGGCTGCTCCTCGCGCAGCAGGGCGCAACCGGGGCAGCGGGTGCCACCGGTGCGACCGGCATGCAGGGTGTCCAAGGCGCCACCGGTGCCGCCGGCCCGACCGGAGCCGCCGGTGCCACGGGAGCAGCGGGCGCGGTCGGTGCGACCGGCGCAACCGGTAACACGGGTGCCCGCGGAGAACGCGGCGAAACCGGTGAAACCGGTTCAACGGGCCCGAGGGGCGAAAAGGGTGAACACGGCGCCGTAGGAGCGACCGGTGCCATGGGTGTCACCGGCGCCACCGGCGCTACCGGGGCCGCGGGTGCTACCGGGGCTGTGGGTGCGACTGGGGCCGCGGGTGCCACTGGGGCCGTGGGTGCGACCGGGGCCGCGGGTGCCACTGGGGCCGTGGGTGCGACCGGGGCCGTGGGTGCGACCGGGGCCGTGGGCGCGACCGGGGCTGTAGGTGCCACGGGAGCCGTGGGTGCCACTGGGGCCACCGGAGCCACGGGTGCGGCGGGCCCACCCATCCATTTCGATGGCCCATGGAGCGCGGGCGCCACGTATCAAGAAGGCGAAGGCGTCTTCTATGAAGGCAGCTCCTACGTTTCTGAGGGCAATGCCAACAAAGGCAACCAGCCAAACCAGAACAACGGCAAGTGGCTGCTGCTCGCCGAGCAGGGTGCGGCGGGAGCGACCGGAGCTATGGGAGCGACGGGAGCGATGGGCGCCACCGGCTCCGCCGGAGCGACCGGCGGCACCGGCATCCAGGGTGTTCAAGGCGCAACCGGACCGATTGGCCCGACCGGGGCAGCCGGACCGACCGGCCCCGAAGGGGCCACCGGAGCCACCGGCCCCGAAGGGACGCTGCCGGCGCTGACCACGACGAGAGGAGCCTCCGCCTCCCTAGCGGGATCCATAGGCAAAGAGACAACCGCAACCGTCCACTGCTCAGGTGGTGAAGAAGCATTCGGGGGTGGCGGCGAAGTGACCGGAACCTCCAAAGGTTCGGTCGTCATTGCACAATCGTTCCCAGTCAACGCGACTGAATGGTCTGTGACTGCCTACAACGTCGGCGCTGTGTCGGAAGCAGAACTCACTGCCGTAGCGCAGTGCGGCTAGCGGCTCGCGTGTGCAGCGGCGCGCTGTAGCGCCGCTGCACACAGCACGGATCTGACGCGCCTCGGTCGCCGCCCACGCGGCGGCCGACGGCGCTGACTGCAGGGCTCCCCGACCTGGACCGCCGATCGGCGCGCGAGCGGGCTCGGCGATGCCTGGATCGGCGCTCGCTCGCAGCGATACGACGGGCTGATCATGATCGCGCGCTCCGCGCCCCGCGCCCCGTGCTGCGCCAGGGAGAGGCTAGGCGACGAGCACCGTCTTGGTGGCGCCGCTGAGCACGTGCTCGCGCAGGGCGGCCGGGGCCTCATCGAGGGGCGCGACGTTCGTGACGACGTCCCCCGGCGCGAAATGCCCGCTCTGCATCAGCTCGAGCACGGCCGGCATCAACGCGCGCACGTGGGGGATGCCCACGTGCAGCGTCACGCGGCGCATCCACATCTGCACGAACGGCACCGCGGCGCGTCGGTGCAGCCCGCCCGAGCTCGTGCAGACGCCATCCGCAGCGGTGTGCGCGAGCGCGACGGACAGCGGCCCGTCGCTGATGTGCGCGACGAGCGGCGCGGGCTCTCTGCCGCGCAGCTCGCGGGGCGCGAGTGCGGCGAGGCCGAGCCGCTGCGCGTGCGCGCGCACGTCGTCGCGCGAGTCCACCAGCGTCACGTTGCGAGCCCCGAGCGCGCGCGCGATGAGACCCGTGTAGAGCGGGCAGCTCGCGCTGAACAGCGGCCGCCGGCTCAAGCCGCCGATGATCAGCACCTCGGCGTCGGCGTCGGCTGCGAGGATCGCCGGCAGGTGCGGGCCGATGTGGCGGTAGGCGTCGCAGATGTTGTCCGAGACGCTCGCCGCCGCGACGGGGTCGATGCCCTCGGGTAGCGGCAGGAGCATCGCGTCGGCGAAGGGCACGGCGAGCTGATCGGAGAAGGCGCCGCCGAAGTGCCCGGTGAGCGCGCCCATCCCGTACATCGACAGCGGCGGCACGCTCGAGCAGGCGCCGGGCCGCCCGCCGAGGCACGCGGCGCAGCTGCCGCAGTTGATCTGGAACGGCACGAGCACGCGCTCACCGACGCGCACGCCGGCGACGAGCTCGCCCACGGAAGTCACCTCCGCGACGCATTCGTGGCCGAGATGCAGCGGCAGCACGATCGCAGTCGCCCCGCGCGCGAGCGGGCCGTCGATGTCGCATGTCGCGGCCGCGATCGGCCGCACGATCGCGCCGCGCGGACCCGGGTCCGCCGGCGCGGGAACCGAGCGCCAGCTGAGCCGCGCGCCGGGCGCGGCGACGAGCGCGCGCATGCGCGGGCGCGAGCCGTGGATGCGCTCGCGCGCGCCAGCGCCGGCGGTAACCGCGATCCGCTGCAGGCGCTGCGCGGTGTTGCGTTCGAACACGACGGGCATCGCTGCCGCGGCGCCTGGTGCGAGCAGGCCCGCGTAGTGGCGCAGCCAGCCCCGCGCGCGGTAGCGGCGGCCGGTCGGCTGTGCGCTCGCGGCTGCACGGACCGCTGAGCCGGAGTGCCCGTTCGCTGCCGTCTTCTCCGCCGCGAGCATGCGCGCCATCACAGCCTCCTCGACTGGATCGATCGCTCTAGTCGCAGCGTACTGTTCGAGGTGCGTGGCTGCCATGGCGCAAGACGCGTTCCACATCGAGATCGAAGGCGACTCGCTGCACCGCACGCTCGTGCTGCGTGGCGCGATGGACCTGGGCAGCTCGCGGCAGTTCACGGAGGCGCTCGAACGACTCGCCGCCGAGGGCGTGCGCAGAGTAGTGCTCGACCTGCAGGGCGTCGACTTCATCGACTCGCTCGGTCTGCACGCGCTGCTGCGCGGGCGCGCCTACTGCGAGAAGAACGGCTGCGAGTACCTGCTGCGCCCGACGATCCCCGCGCGCATCCAGCGCGTCTTCAACGTCGCGGGCGTCGGCGAGTACATCCCCGTGCAGGGCGAGGACGCCTCCGAGGATGCGTGAGGAGCGGGACCGCCGGCGCGCTGGGCGCCGGCGACGGCTCCAGAGCGCCCGAAGCCCGGCTGCGGCCGGGCTTCTTCCCTCTCCCTCCAGGGGTCTGGCGTCCTGTGCCAAGTGGGCGGCAACGACCGGCGGGAGGGTTGGCTAGCCGCTGCTGGGGCAACGTCTATCCGGAAATTGGTGGGTCTGTCAAGAGGCAATCCGTACAAAACCGTACGCGCGGGGTGAAGGGGGAGCGATCAGCGCGCACGCTCGCGCGTGCGGGAGGCGCGCGTGGAGCGCGCGGCCGCCGCGGGTAGGGTGGCCTCATGAGCGCGAGCCCCAACGAGCGCACATCGCTGCCGGCTGCCGCGGCGGCCGCTGCCGCGGCGAGCGCCGGCGCCGAGCCCGCGGTGAGCGTGCGCGGGCTGAGCAAGTCATACGGCGAGGTGCGGGCGCTCGACGACGTCGACCTGGAGGTCGCACAGGGCACCGTGCTCGGACTGCTGGGCCCCAACGGCGCGGGCAAGACGACGATGATCAGGATCCTCACGACGCTGCTGAGGCCCGACGGCGGGAGCGCGCGCGTGATGGGCCTGGATGTGGTGCGCGATGCGGCGCTGCTGCGCACGAAGATCGGCCTGGCGGGGCAGTACGCGGCGGTCGACGAAAACCTGACCGGCCTCGAGAACCTCACGATGGTGGGCCGTCTGTACGGCGAGCGGCGCGCGCAGGCGCGTACGCGCGCGACGGAGCTGCTCGAGCGCTTCGAACTGAGCGACGCGGCGCGACGGATCGTGAAGACCTACTCGGGCGGGATGAGGAGGCGCCTGGACCTCGCGGCGGCTCTCGTCGCGCGCCCGCCGGTGCTGTTCCTCGACGAGCCGACGACCGGCCTGGACCCGCGCAGCCGCCTGCAGCTGTGGCTCACGATCGAGGCGCTGGCCGCGGAGGGCAGGACCGTGCTGCTCACGACCCAGTACCTGGACGAGGCCGACCGTCTGGCGAGCGAGATCGCGGTGATCGACCGCGGGCGCGTGATCGCGACGGGCACGCCCGATGAGCTGAAGGATCGGGTCGGCGGCGAGCGCGTCGAGGTGCACCTGCGCGACGCTGCGAGCGCGCCGGCCGCGGCGAGCGCGCTGGCGGCGATGGCCGAGGGGGCGCCGACGGCGCGCGAGGATCTCGTGTGGCTGTCCGTGCGCGGGCGCGAGGGCGCGATCGTGGAGGCGGTGCGGCGGCTGGACGAGGCGGGGGTGGACGTGCAGGACGTGGCGCTGCGCCGCCCGACGCTCGACGACGTCTTCCTCGCGATCACCGGCCGCGTCGCCGAGCCGGCGCCGGATGAGCAGGCCCAGGAGGCGCCGGCGGCGTGAGGCGCCTGCTGTCGGACACGCTCGTCATCGCGGAGCGAAACCTCGTGCGGCTGCCGCGCTCGCCCGAGCTGCTGCTCGCCTTCACGGTGCAGCCCATCATGTTCGTGCTGCTGTTCCGCTACGTCTTCGGCGGCGCGATCCGCACGCACGGCTTCAAAGGCTATGCGGACTACCTGATCCCGGGGATCACGGTGCAGAACATCGCCTTCGGCGGCTTCGTGACAGCGATCGGCCTGAACGAGGACCTGCACAAGGGGCTGATCGATCGCTTCCGCTCGCTGCCGATGGCGCGCGCGGCGGTGCTCGCGGGGCGCACCTCGGCGGACGTGATCACGAACATGCTGTCGGTCGCGATCCTCACCGCCACGGGCCTGCTGATCGGCTTCTCCTTCCACACGGACGCCGCGCACGTGGTCGCCGGCTTCGCGCTGCTGATCCTGTTCGGCTACGCGTTCTCGTGGGTGTTCGCGTTCGTGGGCATGCTCGTGAGCTCCCCGGAGGCGGCGAACTCGGTGGGATTCATCGCCGTGTTCCCGCTGACGTTCATCTCCTCGGCGTTCGTGGAAGTCTCGACGATGCCGCTGGCGCTGCGCGAATTCGCGAAAGTGAACCCGTTCACGATCATCGTCGACGCGGTCCGCGCGCTGTGGCTCGGCTCGCCCGCGGGCAACTACGTGTGGGGCGCGGCGGTCTGGTCGCTCGTGATCATCGCGATCTTCGCCCCGCTCGCGGTCGCCCGCTACCGGCGCGCGGCGGGAGGCTGATTCATCGGCGAGATCGTCCATCGGTCCGTTTGCACGCTGGAGCGAACTTTCAGAAGCTCTAATTCGGAGTACAGCTAGCGCTTAGGCGGTGCGCGGACACTGACCTCGCACCCGATAGCAAGGAGCCAGCGATGAGGAGCATCCAGGCAGCACCCGAGAGCATCACCGCCATGCGCCCCGCCGCGCAGGGAGGGCTGGGACGTTGAGCGCCTACCCGGCTGGCTACATCGAGCAGCTCGCGCGTCCGCTCCGTGCGCGCCGAGTAGAGCGCGAGCAGCGCACGCACACGCGCCACACACGGCCGGGCGAGCGAGTCGTCCGGAGCGCGCTCGCGCACTCGCAGTTGCGCCGCGCAGGACACCTGAGGCCCGCCGCGCCTCCGCACGCCGCCCGCTGAGGCTCCCCGCCGGCCCGGCCGCCGCGCCTGCGTGGTTCGTGGCCGCGTGCCTGCCGCTACCCTGCGGCTGGGCGAACGCGCCCGGTTTGGTGTTAGTTTCTCACTGAACAGGTGGTAATCAGAAAGGAGCGAGCCAGTGGCGCTGCAAATTGGCGATGAGGCACCCGACTTCGAGGCGGACACCACGGAGGGCCACATTCGCTTTCACGACTGGATCGGCGACTCATGGGCGGTGCTCTTCAGCCACCCCAAGGACTTCACCCCGGTCTGCACGACCGAGCTCGGCTACATGGCCAACGCCAAGCCGGAGTTCGACCGCCGCGGCGTGAAGATCATCGGACTGTCCGTCGACGCGCTGGGCGAGCACGAGCGCTGGGCGCGCGACATCGAGGAGACCCAGGGCACCGCGCCGAACTACCCGATCATCGCCGATCCCGAGTTCAAGGTCGCGAAGGCCTACGGAATGCTGCCCGCCGCCGTCTCCGGCGACGCCGGCGCGCGCACGCCCGCCGACAACCAGACGGTGCGCAACGTCTTCGTCGTCGGCCCCGACAAGAAGATCAAGCTGATCCTCATCTACCCGATGACGACCGGCCGCAACTTCGACGAGGTCCTGCGCGTGATCGACTCGCTGCAGCTCACCGCCCAGCACAAGGTCGCGACGCCCGTCAACTGGAAACGCGGCGAGGACGTGATCATCGCGGGCTCGGTCTCGAACGAGCAGGCCAAAGAGATCTACCCCGAGGGCTGGAAGGAGCCGAAGCCCTACATTCGCATCGTGCCCGAACCGACCGCGAAGTAGGCCGCGTGGCGCCGGAGGGCGAGGCCGTTCGCCACCCGCTCTTCGCCCGCATGTGGGAGCGGATCGCCGCCGCCGGCGAGCGTGCCGGCGCGGCCGAGCACCGGCGCTCGCTGCTTGCCGGCCTGAGCGGGCGCGTGCTCGAGCTCGGCGCGGGCGCCGGCACCAACTTCCCCTACTACGACGCGGCCGTCACCGAGGTGCTCGCGCTCGAGCCCGAGCCCTACCTGCGCGAGCGCGCCAGGCGGGCCGCCGAGGCTGCGCCCGTCGCGATCACCGTCGCCGAGGGGCGCGCCGAGAGCATCCCTGCCGACGATGGCGCCTTCGACGCCGTCGTCGTCTCGCTCATCCTGTGCTCCGTCAGCGATCAGCCGCGCGCGCTCGCCGAGTCGATGCGCGTGCTGCGCCGAGGCGGCGAGCTGCGCTTCTACGAGCACGTCAGCTCGCGCTCGCCCGGCGCCGCGCGCGTGCAGCGCCTCGCCGACGCCACGCTGTGGCCGCACATCGCGGGCGGCTGTCACATGGCCCGCGACACCGACGCGGCGATCGCGCGCGCCGGCTTTCGCATCGAGAGCTGCGAGCGCTTCGCGTTCGGCCCCTCGCCGCGGCTGCCCGGCCTGCCGCACGTCCTCGGCGTCGCGCGTCGCCCCGCCTAGCAGATGGCGGCGCGCTGGCTCACGATCCGGATCGACCTGCTCGGCGGACGCGGCGAGGTGCTCGACGCGCCTGCCGGGCGCATCATGCTCGTCGGCCCGGCGCACACCTTCGAGCAGCTCGCGGATGCGATCAATACGGCCTTCGCGCGCTGGGATCCCGCGCATCTGCACGTCTTCGAGCTCTCCGACGGGCGCTCGATCGGCTATCCAGACGAGGATGCTGAGGATCTCGCGTGGCTCGACCACGCCGCGCTCAAGGTCGCCGATGTGCTCGCGCCGGGGGAGGAGTTCCGCTACGTCTTCGACCTCGGCGACGGCTGGGAGCACCGCTGCGTCGTGCAGCCCGACAGGGTCGACCCGCGCGCCATCTGCGGCGAAGCTCCCCGGAGGCCGCTCGCGATCGAAGGCTGGGGCTGGATCCCCGACCAGTACGGCCGCGACAGTTTCGACGTGGACCTCGAGGAGGAGTAGCCGCGGGCGAGGGGGTAGCCGCCGGAGAGGGGGTGGCGCCGGGCGAGCGGGCAGCCGCGGGCGGGGAGGGGGCAGACGCGCCGCGACGCTACGCCGCAAGCGCGAACAGCGGCCACGGCGCGGGCACGCCCTTCAGCTCGCGAAGGCCGCGCTCGGCGAACTCGAACGGACCACCCACCACCGTGCCGAAGACCGTGCCGGACACCAGCACTTCGCCCGGCTCGGCTATCGCCGCCACGCGCGAGGCGATGTGCACCGCCATGCCGCCGACGTCTTCGCCGATCAGCTCGCACTCGCCGGTATGGATTCCGATCCGCACCTGCACATCCAGGCCGCGCATCGCCGCCATCACCGCCAGCGCACAGCGCAGCGCACGCGACGGCGGACCGCGGAACACCGCCAGGAAGCCGTCGCCCACCGTCTTCACCTCGCGCCCGCCGAAGCGGCCGAGCTCCGCGCGCACGGCCGTGTCGTGCCCCGCCAGCAGGTCGCGCCAGCGCGCGTCGCCGATCCGCGCCGCGGTGCCCGTCGCATCGACGATGTCCGTGAACATCACCGTCAGCAGATCGCGCACCGGCTCGCTGCCGGACCGCACGCCCGTCAGGAACTCCTCGACCTCGCCGAGCAGGCCCTCGAAGTCGCCCACGAACGGCAGCGAGTCCTCGCCGGGCAGCTCCACGTAGCGCGCGCCCGGAATGTGCTTGGCGAGATAGCGCGAGTGGCGCACGTCGATGTTGTGCTCCGCGGGGCGGTGCAGCACGAGCGTCGGCACGTGGATGGCGGGCAGCAGCGCGCGCACGTCCTGACGCGCCACCGCCTGGCCGATCGTGCGCGCCTCGCGCGGGCTCGCCGCAAGGCGCTGGTTGCGCGCGAACCACGTCACCAGCGACGGGTCGTCGGCGCTCGACGGCGCCAGCGTCTGCACGATCTGCGGATCCGGCTCGCCCCACATCGTGAACGCCCGCTCGATCAGCTCGGCGCGTTCCTCATCGGTCGGCGCCCACTCGTAGTCGGGCGCCCACCCCGGGCGCACGATCGACGCGTACATCACCAGCGCGCCGATCCGCTCGGGGTGCGCGGCAGCGAGCTTTGCGCCGAGCATGCCGCCCTGCGCGTAGGTGAACAGCGCGGCGCGTTCGCTGCCCGCCGCGTCCAGCACGGCCAGCGCGTCGCGCGCCTCCTGCTCGAGCGAGTAGCCGTCGTGCACGTGCTCTGACAGGCCCGTGCCGCGCGTGTCGAAGATGATCAGGCGCGCGAAGCCCATCAGGCGCTCGTTGAAGCGCCGCAGCGCCGGCGACTCCCACAGGTGCTCGATCTGCGTGATCCAGCCCGGCAGGAACAGCACGTCCAGGCCGCGCTCGCCCACCACGTTGTACGCGATGCTCACCCCATCGCTCTCCACGTAGCGCGTCTGCGGCGGCTCAGCCATCTTCGATCAGCGCCCGGAACGCCGCCGCCGGCTCAACGCTCGCGCCCGCCGCGTGCGCGCGGCCCGCGAGCCAGGAGTCCGACGTCACGACCCGCACCTGCTCCGGCTTGGTGTCCGCGAGCAGCAGCCGCACGATCTCGTCGTCCGCCGAGTCGCGCTTGGGCTTCGGCGCGTGCGCCACCTCGATCACCGTCGAGCGGATCGGCGGTCGCGGCGGCTGCTCGAAGACCACCGTCACGTCCGCCCCCGTCGCCGCAGACCAGCGCTCGAGCATGTCCACCAGCCGCGTCATCGCCGAGTGCCGGTCCCGCCACCACGCATCCGGCCGCGTGCCGATCACGTTCATCCCGTCGATCAGCCAGCGCACCCGCGTCGCCCTCGCTCGCGCAGCCTCACGACCCGAGCATCGCGCGCACGCCGCCGCGGCCATGCGGTTACGGGACGCCGACGCGGCGAGGCTCTCATGACGCCGCCGCCACCGCCTCCGGCAGACGGTCATCGCCCCAGAACAGCCGCTCGCCGACCGCGACCGTCGGCACGCCGATCACACCCCGCTCGAACGCCTCCTCCGTCGCGCCGCGCAGCGCGCTCTTCACCTCCTCGTCCTCGAGCGCGCGCTCGAGCTCGCCCGCCTCGATCCCTGCGCGCTCGCCCGCCTCGAGCACCGTCGCGCGCTCGCCGAGGTCGCGCGCCTCCACGAACGCCAGCCGCATCGCCTGCAGCGAGAGCTCGCGCACCAGGCCGCGCGAGCGCGCGAAAACCATCGCCCGCGCCGCCGTCAGATCGTTCGTCGGCCAGCGCTGCGGCCAGTGCATCGCCGGCAGCCCATAGCGCTCCGCGCGCCGCTCGCACTCCGCCATCTCCGCCTCGCGCAGCTCCGTCACGCCCCACGACACGCGCCCCACCTGCTTGAACAGCCCGCCCAGGAAGATCGGCCGCCAGCGCGCCTGCGGCAGCAGCTCGTCGATCCGCTCCGCAGCGAGCCACGAGTACGGCGACATCGCGCCATAGAAGAAGTCGACCTGCTCGCCGGCCATGCCACCACGCATCTTCGCCGATCGCGCGCCGCCTCTATAGGCTGCCCCGCATCAGCCCGCGCGTGCTCATCCTCTCCTGGGAGTACCCGCCCGTCATCGAGGGCGGCCTCGCCCGGCACGTTCGCAAGCTCGCCGAGGCGCTCGTGCGCAGGGGCGTGTCCGTCGACGTGCTCACCCGCGCCGCCGACCTCGCGGGCGATCGTCCCTCCACCCAACCGACCCTCGCGAGCGGCCGCTCCGCGGCCAGCGAGCCGCTAATCGCCTCCGGCCACGCCGCCGTGCGCGTGCACCGCGTGCCCGAGCCGCGCTGGCCGCGCGACCTCGACCGCTTCCTCGCCTGGGTCAAGCAGATGAACGCCGACATGCTCGCCGCCGGCCGCGCGCTCGCCGAGGAGCACCCATACCAGCTCGTCCACGGCCACGACTGGCTCGTCGCCGACGCCGCGGCCACGCTCGCCGACCGCATCGGCGCGCCCTACCTCACCACGATCCACGCCACCGAGCACGGCCGCCACCAGGGCTGGGTCGCAAAGCCGCCGCAGTCGCACATCCACGCCGTCGAGCGCTGGATGGCGCGCCGCGCCGACGGCGTCATCGTCTGCTCCTACTACATGCGCGGCCACGTCGCCGACATCTTCGACATCGACGAGGCGCGCGTGAACGTCATCCCCAACGGCGTCGACCCCGGCGAAATGCGCCCGAGCGGCGACCTCGAGGCGCTGCGCGCGCGCTTCGCCGCGCCGCGCGAGCGGCTCGTGCTGCTCGTCGGGCGCCTCGTCTACGAGAAGGGCTTCCAGCTCGCGCTCGACGCCCTCCCCGAGCTGATCTCCAAGCTCGGCAACGTGCGCTTCCTCGTCGCCGGCAGCGGCACGCACGAGGCCGAGCTCAGGGCACAGGCCGAGCGCCTCGGCCTGCTCGAGCACGGCACCTTCCTCGGCTGGATCGGCGACGACGTCCTGCACTCGCTCTACCGAATCGCCGACCTCTGCGTGGTGCCCTCGATCTACGAGCCCTTCGGCCTCGTCGCGCTCGAGGCGATGGCCTCCGGCTGCCCCTGCATCGTCGCCGACACCGGCGGCCTGCGCGAGGTCGTGCCGCACGGCGAGCGCGTCGGCCTGCGCTTCAACGGCGGCGACGCCGAGCACCTCGGCTTCATGATCGAACGCCTGCTCGTCGACCGCGAGCTGCGCGAGCGCCTCGTCGTCGAGGCCTCCGAGCACGTCCTGCGCTTCGACTGGGAGGACATCGCCCAGCGCACGCGCGAGGTCTACCTCGGCGCGATCCGCCGCGCGCACACGCCGCGCGCGCACGCCGGCAGGACCGGGCGCGCCCGCGAGCGCGCCAGAGGAGGATGATCAACGGCATGAGCGAGGCGGGCGTTGGGGGCATCGCACGCCAGCGCGGCGAGGACGGCGGCGCCGCCGCTGCACGCGGCGTCGAGGAGCACCGCACGAACGTTCGTGCGGTCGGCGAGCTCCCCGGGCTCATGCAGGACGACTTCCCGCTCACGCTCAACCACATCCTGCGCCGCATGCGCAGCTGCAACCACGGCGCCGAGGTCGTCAGCGTCGACGCTCACGGCGCGGTGCAGCGCATCGAGCACGCCGCGCTCGCCGAGCGCGTCGACCGCCTCGCGCGCGTCCTGCAGCGGCTCGGCGTGCGTCCGGGCGAGCGCGTCGCGACCTTCGCCTGGAACCACCAGCGCCACTTCGAGCTGTACCTCGCGGTCCCCTGCAGCGGCGCCGTGCTGCACACGCTCAACGTTCGCCTCTTCCGCGAGCAGCTCGCCTACATCATCAACCACGCCGAAGACCGCATCATCTTCCTCGACGACTCGCTCGTGCCGCTGATCGAGCCGCTGCTCGGGGAGATCGAGCGCGTCGAGCACTTCGTCGTGATCGGCGACGGCGACGCGGGCTCGCTGCCGGGTGCGCTGCGCTACGAGCAGCTGCTCGACGAAGCCGGCGCCGGCGCCTTCTCCTACCCCGAGCTCGACGAGCGCCAGGCCGCCGCGCTCTGCTACACGAGCGGCACCACCGGCAACCCCAAGGGCGTGCTCTACTCGCACCGCTCGATCAGCATGCACTCGACCGCCACGCTGATGGCCGACGCAAACGGCCTCTGCCGCGAAGAGCGCGTACTCGCCGTCGTGCCGATGTTCCACGCCAACGCCTGGGGGCTGCCCTACGGCGCCGCGCTCGCCGGCGCCGACCTCATACTGCCCGGCCGCCATCTCGACGCCCCCTCGCTCGCACGCCTCATCGCCAGCGAGCGCCCCACCCAGATGGGCTGCGTCCCCACCATCTTCGCCGACCTGCTGCGCTACGCCGACGAGCACCACGAGCTCGATCTCTCCTCGCTCAAAAACGCCGCCTGCGGCGGCTCGGCCGTGCCGCGCGCGCTGATGCGCGCGTTCGCCGAGCGCCACGACGTGGCGATCTTCCAGGCGTGGGGCATGACCGAGACGAGCCCCGTCGCCACCTACTCACGCCCGCGTGAGCGCAAGCACGACGAGGCCTACTGGGACGAACGCGCGCGCCAGGGACGCCCGCTGCCGTGGGTCGAGCTGCGCCTCGTCGACGACGACGGCGCGGAGGTCGCATTCGACGGCGCCTCCACCGGCGAGATCCAGGTGCGCGGGCCATGGGTCGCCGCCGGCTACTACCGCGAAGGCGCCACGCCCGAGAAGTTCCAGGAAGGCTGGCTGCGCACCGGCGACATCGCCTCCGTCGACGAGAAGGCCTTCGTGCAGATCACCGATCGCACGAAGGACGTCATCAAGTCCGGCGGCGAGTGGATCTCCTCCGTCGAGCTCGAGAACGAGCTGATGGCCCACCCCGACGTCGTCGAGGCCGCCGTCATCGCCAAGCCCGACGCGCGCTGGGCCGAGCGACCGCTCTGCTGCGTCGTCGTGCGCCCGCAGGCGAGCGCCGGCTCCGAGCTCGCCGCCGAGCTGCTCGAGCATCTGCGCCCGCGCGTCGCCAAGTGGTGGCTGCCCGACGAGTTCGCGTTCGTGCCGGAGATCCCCAAGACGAGCGTCGGCAAGTTCGACAAGAAGGTCCTGCGCGCCCGCCTCGCCGACGACTCGCTCGAGAACCGCATCACGATCTCCTCCTGAGTGCCCTTTGCCGACCGGGCGCGCTGCTACAGATACGCGTATGAGGAGCCCGCGCGGTCTGCTGGTCTGCGGCGTCTTCGCGCTCGCGCTCGCGCTCGCCGCCTGCGGCAGCAGCAAACCGAAGGCGAGCGGGCCCACGAAGGCCGAATACATCACCAAAGCCAACGCGATCTGCAAGGCCGCCGGCGAAAAAACGGCGCCGCTCATCAGCAAACTCGAGGCGGGCGGCGCCGCGCTCGCCTCCGGCAGCCCCGCCGCTGCCCGCGAACTCGCATCCGTCGTCGCCAAGGTGCACGAATACGGCGTCGCGAGCCTCTCGCAGCTGCGCTCGCTCAAGCAGCCCAAAGGAGAAGCCGCGGCGATAGAAAGGTTCCTATCGCCACTGTCCAACGTCGTAGCCGCGGCCGGCCAGGCCGCATCCTCGCTCGGCTCCGGGCAGGCCTCGGCCGCGCTTGGCCTGCTCGCGCACGTCGAGACCGAAGCACAGGCGGCGACAAAGGCGGCCGACTCCTACGGCGTCACCCCCTGCGGCTCGGTCGTAGCCGTCGTCGGCTGAGCGGCGCGCCGCCGCGCGAAAGTCGTCTGCTCGCGCTGCGCGCCCGGGCGCGCGCCCTGGCGCTGCGCGCGCTCAGCACCGTGCCCGTGCTGCTCAGCGGCGCCGCCGCGTCGATCCCCGTCATCAACTCGACCGTCAAAGCCGTGCGCGCCGGCTGGATGCCCGCCGGCGACGACGGCATCATCGCCACGCGCGGCTGGGACGTGTTCACCTCGCACACGCCGTTGGTCGGCCAGTACTCCGAGGCCGGGCTCGTCATCCACGGGCAGGTCATGCACAGCCCCGGCCCGATGCTCTACTGGGTGCTCGCGCTGCCAGCCCACCTCGGCAGCGTCGCCGACCTAGCCGTCGCGATGGGCGCGCTCAACACGCTCGCGATCCTCGGCTGCGTCGCGATCGCCAAGCGGCGCGGCGGCTACCCGCTGATGCTCGCCGCCGCCGCCGGCATCGCGCTGATGTGCCAGTCGCTGCCCACCGAGTCGCTGCACGACATCTGGAATCCCGCCGCCGGCCTGTTCCCGTTCCTCTTCACGCTGTTCGCCGGCTGGTCGGTCTCCTGCGGCGACTACCGGCTGCTGCCGCTGCTCGCCCTGGCCGCGAGCTTCGTCGTGCAGACCCACCTCATGTACCTCGCGCCGACCGCCGTCGTGGTGCTCGTCGCGCTCGTCGGGCTCAGCTCGCGCCGCGCCGCGCCGGCAATCCGAGCACGCAGGCCGGCGATGAGCGGCGCCGGCGCGGTCCGGCGGCCGCGCAGGATCTGGCCGTGGGCGCTCGCCGCGCTCGTCGTCCTCGCCGGCTGCTGGGTGCTGCCGCTCAAACAGCAGTTCGAGGAAAGCCCCGGCAACCTCACTCTGATCACGCGCACCGTCGAGCATCGCGGGCACACGCTCGGCGAGAGCATCGGCTGGCACGCGCTCGTACACGCCGTCGATGAGCGCCCGTGGTGGCTCTACGTGCCCGCCAGCGAGTGGGAGCGAAAGCGCGACGTCCTGAAACCGCTCACGAACACCCAGCAGAACTCCGCGATCGCCGTGCTCGCAGCGCTCGCGCTCGTGATGCTCGCCGGCGCGCTGAGGCGGCGCCTTGACCTCGCCGCCGCCGCGCTCATCGCGCTCGGCCTCTGCGCCGTCATGGTCGCGCAGGTCGCCTCCAACCCCTCTTCGAAGCTGCTCGAGGAAACGCTCGGCTACACGCTCTGGTGGGGCTCCGAGCTCGGCCTCTGGGTCTCGCTCGTGCTCGTCTGGGCGCTCTGGCTCGCGCTCGCGTGGCTGCTCCGCGCGCCCGCCCGCTCACTGCTGCGGCGCCGGCGTACGCGTCCTGCGCTCGCTGCGCGGCGGCTCGCGCTCGCGCGCGCTCTCGCGCTGGCCTGCGTCGGACTCGGCGGCGCGGCCGGCGTGGCGCTCGTCGGCGACGCCGTCGCGAAGACCGCCAGGCCGGACTCGCACATCTACGAGTACCACCCGATCGCGTCGCTCGCGCGCAGCATCGAGCGCATCGTGCCGCCGGGCGTCGCGATCGACTACCGCCTCGGCCCGCTCGACCTCGGCACGCAGCCGATGGAGCCCGCGCTGCGCTTCCTGCTCGTCCGCCACCGCGACCGCGTGCTCGCCGAAGGCTCCTATCCGCGCCTCGGCGCCTACTACGAGCTCTACCACCGCCCCTACCAGTGGATCGTCGACATCCGCGACGGCCTCCGGCGCGAGGCGCACATGACGCTCGCCGGCCGCGTGCGCTTCCACGACCCCTGGGGTGTGGAGGTGCTGAGCGCGTGGGTGCAGCGCTCACACCCGGCGACCCGTCGCGCTGCGAGCTGATCCACCCGTAGGCTCAGGCCACGCAGCGCACCGCCAAGCGATCGCAATCGAAAGGACGGCGAGCACCTGATGCGCAAGCTCCAGAGCCAGGGCGTCCACCACATCACGCTGGTCGGCGCCGACCGCCAGAGCTCGATCGACTTCTGGGAGGGCGTGCTCGGCATGCCCTTCGTCTTCGAGCAGCCCAACCTCGACAACGCGGCCGAGAGTCATCTCTACTTCGACCCCGGCGACGGCCGCCTCATCACCGTCTTCACCGACGAGCAGCGCAGCGGCGACCCCGAGCGCACGCCCACCGAGCCGGGCTGCGTGCATCACCTCGCCTTCGCGCTCTCCCAGGCGACCTTCGCGCAGGCTCTGGAGCGCCTCGAGGAGCGCGGCATCGGGCACAGCGGCGTCAAGGACCGCGGCTTCATGGACTCGATCTACTTCAGCGACCCGCTCGGACTGCTGATCGAGCTCGCCTCCTACCGCTTCGAGCCGCCCGCAGGCCACACGCACGCCGACGTGCTGCTCGAGGCGCACCGCATCCGCGTCGAGCGCGGCGACTACAACATCGCGCCCGTCCACCTCGCCGACGCGATCGAGCGGCTCGTCGCGCGTTCGCGCGAGTCGCTCTCGGAGGATCGCGCGCCGCGGGACCCCTACGCGGGCGCGCGCGCCGCGGGAAAATAACCGGCTGCCGTCGGCGCGTCGGTCGCCGGCGCGGGCGCTAGTCGAAGCCGTGGAAGGGCCCGCGCTCGCCTGAGTCCCACGCCTCGCGCAGCCCCGGCGCAGCGAGGTCCCAGTCGGGCCGGATCTCGGCGCTGACCGCACGCAGGTCGCGCCAGAGCTCCACGGCCGACGGTCGCCCCCAGAACCAGTAGCCGTTGTAGACGCTGTGGATCACCAGCCCCGGCTTCAGCACGAGCGTATGCGGGATCATCGGGTCGTGCTCGGGGTCGGTGTACTCCTGGATGTCGAGGTCTTTCTGCACCTTGCGTTCGGCATCTGAGAGGAACGTCCACTGCGCGCCCACCGACGCGCGGAACTCTTTGAGCTCGTGGTCCGCGTCGCTGACGATCGTCGCGATCTGGGTGTAGGCAACCGCGATCTTCGGGTGCAAGGCGGCGAGTTCGAGGTGCTGCTGGTGCTCCTTCGGGCAGTAGTTGCCGCGCGCGAGCGTCAGGATCAGGGGATCATCGCCCTGCAGCTCGCTGAGCTTGCGGGCCGTTTTCGTGTGGTCGGGCAGCTCGTAGTCGGGGAACGTGCCGCCGGGGACGATGTCGAAGCGCATCGCTTACCGCCTTTCGATCTGTCCGCGTCGGGCGAGGACGAGCTCGCCGCCGCGACCCCGATGCGGATGGGAAACCCACTCGCGTGGACACTACTCAAACGCCTCCAAGCCGCCGGCGAGTCTGCCGAGCAGCTGATGGGCCGAGCGTGTGCGACGTACTACCGCGCCGCTGCCTGGCGCTCTGAGATCGGGGCAGGCTGCTGTTCCACGTCGTCCATGGTCGTGTGCAGATGGCCCTCGGCGCCGAGCAGCAGCTTCAGGTCGGGCGGCCTGGTCGCGTAGTGAAGTGCATCCTTCACCGACACCTCTCCGGATCGCACGGCCGCAAAGAGCGCCTGATCGAAGGTCTGCATTCCGTAGTACTCACCCTCCGCGATCACGTCCGTCAGCTGGCCCGTGCGGCTGGGATCCGAGATCAGGTCGTGAACGCGTCCGGTCATCGTCAGGACCTCCGCGATCGCGATGCGCCCGACGCCATCGGCCCGGGGCACCAGGCGCTGGGAGATGATCCCCTTGATCGTCCCGGCGAGCATCGCGCGGGCCTGCTGGTGCTGGGCGGGCGGAAAGAAGTCCAGGACGCGGTTGATCGTCTCGGGCGCGTCGAGCGAATGCACCGTCGAAAGCACCAGGTGGCCCGTCTCGGCCGCCGCCAGCGCGGTGCGGACCGTCGTCTCGTCGCGCATCTCCCCGATCAGGATGACGTCGGGGTCCTGGCGCATCACGCGGCGCAGAGCGGATTCGAATGAGTCCGTGTCGGTTCCGACCTCGCGCTGCTCGATCGCAGAGGTCCTGTCGCGATGCAGATACTCGATCGGATCCTCGATCGTGACGATGTGCTTGAACGCCGTTTCGTTGATGTGCTCGATCATCGCCGCGAGCGTCGTCGACTTCCCGCAGCCGCTTGCGCCGGTGACCAGGATGACGCCGCGCTCCTCCTCGGCCAGCCTGCGGATCACGTCGGGCAATCCGAGATCGGCGAGCGAGCGGATCGCGTAGGGGACGACTCGGAAGACCATCGACACGTAGCCGCGCTGCATGTATCCGTTGACGCGAAAGCGAGCGAGATTCGGAACGCAGTAGGCGAAGTCGATCTCGCGCGAAGTCTCGAACTCCTTCACGCGCGCGTCGGGGAGCACCGCATGCAGCACCTCCATCGTGTCCTGCTCGCCGAGCTCCGGCGCCGCGGCGTCAAGCCAACGCAGCTTGCCGTCGACCCGGATCAACGGGCGGTTACCCACCTTCAGGCAAAGATCGGAGCCACCTGCCTCGACGAGCTGACTCAGAGCGTCCCCGATGTCGAGGACCTGCTCTGGTTGGCCCTTGCGTACATCGTCCGCCATGAGCTGTTCATCGTCACGGGCATCATCGCCGCGCCCCGGGATCTCTACGCGATCGAGCGGGTAGTTCTCCGCGTCACGGAGCTCCGACCCGCAGGGGAGCGGCTGACTCGACGCCAGCCGCTCCGCGTCGGCGAACTACTTCTTCGCGCGGCCTGAGTTGTTCAGCGACCTGCCCGCGCTGTCCACAACCTTGCTGAGGAACTCGTACTGCGTGTGGACGAGCCGCTGGGCCATCTCCAGGGCGGAGTCGGTGATCTCCTCCCTCCGCGACGGGCCCTCGCCACGCTGCGGCATGACCCGGTCGACGGTGTCGGCGAACTTGCGCACTGCATCCAGTGCGGCGCGCGCGCCGTCGTCGAGCGATTTCAGCACGTCCTCGGAGAGCTCCGTCGTGCGCTTGACCGCGACGCGTCCGTTGCGCTCCCTTTGGACCGCACGAACTTTACGCGTAGTCGCCTCTTTCTTCGCTGCGGGGCGGCGTTTGCTAGTGGCCGCCGGCGGGCGTCGGGTTTTCGTGTCGGGCATCAGCACCACCCTTTCAGGAACTGGGTCTCGTCGATGAGTTCGCGAGAAGCCGGCAGACCGGACCGCGACTGCTGGGCGCGCGTCCCTTCGGGTCCCTGGGCGCGTCCCTTCGGGTCCTGCTCCACAGCCTCCACCATTCGGCTGAGACGCTAAGCCGGCACGACGGAGCCGGCATCCGGAGAAACTCCCACTTGGCGTGGGCAGACTACGTCCGCCCACATGGGTGCTGTGGGGAAGTACCGATGCGCTGCGCGGGGTGACGCCGATGCCGCTTCGATCCTCGCGCGTTAGCTTCGCACTCACGATCACGTCTGAGGGGTCAGAGGTCATGGCTGAGCAGCTGAGCATGCTGGACACGATGTTCCTGGAGCTTGAGCAGTTCGATCAGGCGGCTCACATGCATATCGGCGCGGCGCTCATATTCGAGGCGCTCCCCGGCGGTGGTACGCCGGAGATCAGCGAGTTCCGCGCCTACGTACGCCAGCGGGTGGGAGTCCTGCCGCGCTTTGCCCAGCAGCTCTCTGCTCCGCACGCGGGCCCGCTTACGTGGCTCACCTGGGAGCAGGCAAAGCCGTTTCAACCCGATGGCCATGTCCATCACGCGACGCTGTCGGCGCCTGGCGGCGAGGCAGAGCTCCACGAGTGGCTTGGAGATTTCTGGTCACACCGGCTGGATCGACACCGGCCGCTGTGGGAGATGACGTTGCTTGACGGGCTCGAAGGCGGGCGCTGGGCGCTGGTGACCAAGACGCACCACTGTCTCGTGGACGGCGTGGGCTCGGTTGACATCGGAAACGCCCTTCTCGAGACCTCGCCTGACGCTCCCCCGGCGCACTCGCGGCCATTGCCGCAGGCAGCCGAGGATGTCGGCGCGCACGGTGGCCAGCTCTGGTTCTCGCCGGGCCTGGTGTTGCGTGGGGCGCGCGCCGGCGTCGGTGCGGCGCTGCACCCGCGTGAGTCTTTCGATCGGGTGCGGGCAGCCCTCGAGCTGATCGTGCGCGAGGAGATCATCGGGGCGCCGCAGTCGAGTCTCAACGGGCCGATGAGCGGCACGCGCCACTTTGCCACGGTGCGCCTTGATCTCGCTGAGATCAAGGCGACGAAGACGCGCCTCGGCGGGACGGTCAACGATGTGGTGCTCGCGCTGTGCGCAGGCGGGCTGCGACACCTGCTGCTCTCGCGCGGCGACGCGCTCACACAGGACGATCTGCGCGCGCAGGTGCCGGTGAACATCCGCCGAGAGGATCGCGAGCACGCGCTCGGCAATGAGCTGACGTCGTTGTTCGTCGAGCTGCCCGTCAGCGAGGCGGATCCGATCGCGCGCTACCGCCGCGTGGTCGAGCGTGCCGAGCGGCTGAAGTCTGGATCGCAACGCGCCGGCGGCAAGGCGATCGTCGACCTCGCCGACATGGGACCGCCGCTGGCGGGCGCGCTACTCGCGCGCTCGATGTTCGGTGACACGCGGATGTTCAACCTCACGATCACGAACGTTCCCGGGCCGCAGGAGCGGCTATACGCGTTCGGCGCTCCGCTCGTCGAGGTCCTTCCGCTCGTACCGCTATTCGCCGGACACACGATCGGCATCGCCGTCGTCACATACGCTGGCCAGATGGTCTTCGGCCTCAACGCGGATCGTATGTCGGCCCCCGACGTCGGGGTGCTTGCAGAGGGCATCGAACGCTCCTTCTCAGAGCTGCGCGCACGCGAGCCCAAGCGACCACGGCGCCCGCGGGCAGGGGCAGCAGAGGCCCGGTCTGCGCGACGTGCCTAGCGGGCGAGAAGCAAGACGCGCGAGCTCCACGACGGCGCGCCCCAAGCTGCCGTCGAGCAGACGGGCGTGAGCGCGCCCGTTATCGACGTCCACGGGCTGCGCAAGTGCTACGGCGGTCGCGAGGTGGTTCGCGGAGTCGACCTCCAGGTTCAGCGCGGGGAAGTGTTCGCGTTTCTGGGACCCAATGGGGCGGGGAAGACCACGACGGTCGAGATCCTGGAGGGCTACCGCTCGCGCGACGCGGGCGAGGTGAGCGTCCTCGAGAAGGATCCGGCCACGGCGGACCGTGGGTGGCGCTCGCGGATCGGCCTGGTGTTGCAGTCCTGCACGATGCCGGCCGAGCTGACAGTGGCCGAGCTCGTCGAGCTCTACGCCGGCTACTACCCCGATCCCCGCCCGGCGGCGCAGACCATCGAGCTCGTGGGTCTCACGCAGCAGCGCGACCAACGCACCGGACATCTTTCGGGGGGCCAGCTGCGTCGCCTCGACGTCGCGCTGGCGTTGATCGGGGACCCAGAGCTGGTGTTCCTCGACGAGCCGACGACTGGATTTGATCCCTCGGCTCGCCACCACGCGTGGGAGGTGATAGCCGACCTGCGCAACCTCGGTAAGACGATCTTCCTCACGACGCACTACATGGACGAGGCACAGACACTCGCCGACCGCGTGGCGGTGATCGCCGCAGGAGAGATCGTCGCCGAGGGCACGCCGGAGACGCTCGGCGGTCGCGATCGGGCGGTGTCGGACATCTCGTTCGTCCTGTCCCCGAGCATGGCCGTGTCCGAGCTGCCGGACGAGCTTGCACCGCTGGCGCAGGTGCGCGAGGGTCGAGTTCACATCACCGCGATCGAGCCTGCCCGACCGCTGTTTGCGCTCACCCGCTGGGCGCTGGAGAACGACCTAGACCTGCCCGACCTGACTGTGGCGCGGCCGAGCTTGGAGCAGGTTTATCTCCGTCTCACCGGCGCCGGGGAGCACCCACGGTGAGCGCTCCGCGCCTGTTCGCCCACCAGTTCCGCTCAGATCTCGCGCGCTTCTGGCGCAACCCGCAATCGCGCTACTTCACCCTGCTGCTGCCGATCGTGTTCCTCGTGATCTTCGCGGGGATCTTCAAAGGCACCACGGTCCTCGAAGGGCGGGTGATCAAGATCACGACCTTCTACGTTCCGGGGATCATGACGTTGGGGATCATCTCGGCCAGCTTCGTCAACCTGACACAGGCCGTGGTCTCCCAACGCGAGAGCGGCGAGCTCAAGCGCCTGCGTGGCACACCGCTGCCCACGAGCATTGTCATCTCGAGCCGCGCCGCGGTTGGAGTCGTCGTCGCGGTCGTGATGTCGGCTCTGCTGCTGCTGCTCGGAAGAGTTGCCTACAACGTGCCGATTCCGCACTCCACGATGCTCGGGCTCGTCATCGCGGTGATCGTCGGAGCCGCGTCCTTCGTGTGCATCGCGTTCGCGGTTTCGACGCGCATCGCTACGGCCGAGGCCGCAGCCCCGGCCACCAACCTCGCCGTCCTGCCCCTGTACTTCATCTCCGGCGTCTTCGTGCCCGAACGCCAGATCCCCAAGTACCTGCGTGATATCGCAAACGTCTTTCCCATCAAGCGTCTGGCCCAGGCCGTCCGTGAGCCGATCATCCATACGCACGGCACGGGCATCTCTGCCTCCAATCTGCTGCTCGTCGCCGCGTGGGGTATCGCGGCCCTTCTCATCGCAGCGCGCACCTTCCGCTTCTCGCCCCGGGCCAGCTAAGCAGACCAAGCACGCTGGCGTGTGAGGTCCTCGAGGTCGTCGAAGATCCCGCGCGGATGGCGACCGGTGAAGAGGAGCCGCATAATGTGGCACCGCATGGGATCAGCTTCACCAGCGACCGCCGTCATGGCCGAGGGGTTTGATGATGCCTGAACTCAGTGCCCGCGAGTTGCTTCAAGAGTGGAGGAAGCTGATGGACTCCTTGATCACATCGGCTGCGTCGGTAGCCGGCGGCTCGGAGCTTCCGCATGACCTGCTCGGAGCAATGCAACGCCAACTCGACCTCGTTCAAGAGGTCATCGAGCGCGAGCGCCGGGTGCAGAAGCAGTTGACCGGTCGCCTCATTGCGCCCGTCGACGCCGTATTCGATCTGCTGGAGGAAACCGGGGTGACGCTGCGCCGGCAGGCGGAGGCGTTGGAGGCTGCGGGACGCGCTCTGGAGGAAACCGCTGGGCTGATGAAGCGTCAGGCCGAGCTGTTCGAGCGCGGCATCAACACGATGCGCCAGCCAGCCGAGCTCGCGAAGGCGGCCAGCGGACTTCGGACCGCAAAGGGCGAGCGACGCAAACAGAGGCGCGGCCTCGCCGAGAGCGGCGAGTGACTCTGTTCACCTCGACCTGAGGCCGAAGCTCCCAGACCCCGGCAGTCCGACGGGGGAGCGACCCCAGGTAGTTCTCCGCAGTGAGCCGCGGGAATCGTCTGATGGAACTGGGCGGCGCGCCAAATACGCTCGCGGCACGATGCGTCTGCCGAGCCCACCCTTGGCGCCATGACCGCCCTCGGACTCGCGTTGATCGCGGTTGCGCTGGTGCTCCTGCTCGCCGAGGCGCATCTCTCTACGGGAGGGCTGATCGGTGCCTGCGCGAGTGCGGCCGCGGTCGGAGGTGTGGTGTTGCTGTTGGCGGCGGCCGGCGCCGGCGCCGTGGTCGTCCTGGTCGTCGCGGTCGTGCTGGCACTAGCGTCCCTCGCACTTCTCTTATTCGCCGGGCAGCGCATCTTGCGCCCGCTGCGAGCGCGCCCTCGCACCGGCAGTGAGGCACTGATCGGGCACGTGGGCGTGGTCAGGTCACACACCGGCAGCGCCGCTTCGGTCTTCCTCGACGGCTCGCTATGGCGTGCGGAGCCGAGCCCGATTCACCACGAAACCGAGCTGCACGACGGCGACCGCGTGGTCGTCGAAGGCGTCAATGGCCTGACCTTGTGCGTGCGCAGGGCCGAGGAATGGGAGCTGAACTCATGATCGTCACGATCGTCATAGTCGTACTAGTCGTCGTCCTTCTGTTGGGGTTGGTTCTCGCCTCGGCATCGGTCCGCATCTTGCGCGAGTACGAGCGTGGCGTCATCTTCCGGCTGGGCCGATTGCTCGACAAGAAGGGGCCGGGGATCGTGCTGTTGATCCCATTCGTCGACAGGATGGTGCGAGTCAGCCTGAGAACGGTCACCCAGCAGATCCCGCCTCAGGAGGTCATCACTCGAGACAACGTGCCGGCGCGCGTAACCGCCGTCACCTACTTCCACGTCGTCGACCCCAACCGCTCGGTCGTCGAGGTCGAGGATGTCCTCGCCGCCACGTCCCAGATCGCCCAGACGACGCTGCGCTCGGTGCTCGGCAAGGCCGAGCTTGACACCCTGCTCGCCGAGCGCGAGCGACTCAACGAGGATCTGCAGAAGATCATCGATGACCAGACCGAGCCCTGGGGGATCAAGGTCACCGCCGTCGAGATCAAGGACGTCGAGATTCCCGAGGACATGCAGCATGCGATCGCGCGCCAGGCCGAGGCAGAGCGCGAGCGCCGCGCGAAGATCATCAACGCCGAGGGCGAGTTCCAGGCCGCCGCCAAGCTCGGCGAGGCCGCAGACGTGATCAGTCGCAACCCGGTGACCATCCAGCTGCGCTATCTGCAGACGCTGCTCGAGATCGGCAGCGAGCAGAACTCAACGATCGTGTTCCCCCTGCCGATCGATCTCATCGGCCCGCTGCGACAGGCCGTAAATGGCCACGCTGTAGGCACTGCACCGGTCACGAACGACAAGGTCGAGATCACGCCGACACCAGCCTGATGACAGACGCGTCGCCAGAGCGAATGGCCGCGGCGCGCTCTTCCGCTCACCATCGCCACGCGTCGCCCTCACGCGCCGCGCCCGCTGGGGTTTCCTCGCGAGCGGGCCGGAGGTGTTTTGCCACGGCGGATCACGTTGTTTGCACGGAGGCTGTGCGGCGTCTGGAGCAATAGCTTCGAGGTATGACGTTACGGTTGGTGCCAGCGCCCGCAAGCGAAGGGGAGATCGCTACCTCCTCGCCCATTCGCGTCGTTCTGGCCGAGGAGCATGGGCTGTTGCGCAAGAGCCTGCGATCGTTGCTCGACGCCGAGGAGGGCATCGAGGTGATCGCCGAGGCGGAGCACCTGGCGGCGGCCCTGCAAGGTGTCCGTCGCGGGAAGGCGCACGTCCTCGTACTCGACGTCGGGATGGTGCAGGGCTCCAGCCGCGAGGCGATCGGCGAGTTGCGTGCGCGAGCGCCCGCGACGCAGGTCGTGCTCCTCGCGATGGAGGAAAGCCCCGTGGTTGCCCAACACGTGCTGGCCTCCGGCGCGCTCGGGTTTGTCCTGAAGGATCGCGCCGACGGTGAGCTAGCTGAGGCTGTGCGCGCCGCCGCCCAGGAGGAGCAGTACATCAGCCCGCGCGTCGCTGACCGGCTCAATTCCGCGCTGCGCCGCTCGCAAGCAGAGCGGTAAGCCACCGCCTGCGCCTAGGATGCGGCCCGCTGCTGTCGGTCGGCGGCGTTGGCGGCAGTCGGTAAGCACGCTCGAATCAGCGTGCCGTTGTCGCTCGGGCCGATGCTCAGGGTGCCGCCTGCCAAGCTCACCCGCTCACGCATCCCCTGCAGGCCGAAGCCTTTGCTGGCGGCCTGCGGGTCAAAGCCCTGACCGTCGTCCTCGACTTCGACATGAAGCGCTCCGTTGGACTGGCCGACGGTCACGCGTACGCGCGTCGCCTCGGCGTGCTTGGTGACATTCGTGAGGCTCTCTTGGACGAGCCGATAGGCGGCGCTCTCGACGTCAGGGTCGAGTCGTGCCTGCCCTTTTGCGGGGTCGGGAAGCGTGAGCCTTGTGCTGACTTTGAGCCCCGTTTGCTCACACTGGCGGTGGAGCAGCGCCTCGATCGCCGTCTTCAGGCCCAGCTCGTCCAGAGCCGCGGGGCGCAACTCGGTGATGACCGTTCGCAGGCTCTCGATCTGTTGATCAACGTGCTCCACGGCGGCGCGCATCGTCAGCTCATGCTCGTCGGGCTCGCCCCGGCGCAGCGCCGTGGACAGCAGCACGCGCAGTCCCGCCAGGCCCTGCAGCGTCTCGTCGTGCAGCTCGCGTGCCCAGCGCCGCCGCTCTGCTTCCGCGGAGGCGATCGAGCTTCGCAGCCGGTCGGCCTGCACGCTCTGGGAGAGCGCGACGGCGGTCGCGGCGCTGGCGGCGAACGTACGCAGAGTCTGCTCGTCGTCCTCGCTGAACAGCTCGCCCTCGCTACCGCGGTCAAACGCCGCCAAGATCCCCAGCGCGTCGCCCCGGTAGAGCATCGGCACGAGCAGCGCCGTCCGCGGGTCCGCCACACCGAACTCGCGCGGGGCGATCCGCAGCCTCGCAGCGACGTCGCTGATGCGCTCGGGGACCTGGCCTTCAAGCACCTCCCCGGATGTCGAGCCCGAGATCGGCATCCTCACACCACGTACCTCCTGCACGTGGCCTGCGCTGGTGCGCACGACGAGCTCCTCGCCGTCGCGCAGCATTATCACGAGGCTTCTTGCGTTGATGAGCGCGCGGCCGCGCTTGACGATCAGCTCGAGCACGTGCTCAAGCGCGATCTCTCCGCCGATTGCGACCATCACGTCATGGGTCGCCTCAAGGCCGCGCGCGGACTTCTCGGATTCTTCGCGGCGCCGCTCGCTGGTCTCATACAGCCTGGCGTTCTCGATCGCGATAGAGGCCCACTGCGCGAGGATCATCGCTGCCTCCTCGTCTGCCTCGGTGAACTCGCCGTCAGCCTTCTCTGTCAGGTACAGGTTGCCCCACACCTCGCCGCGGATCACGACGGGCACACCGAGGAAGCTGCGCATGACGGGGTGCCCGAGTGGAAATCCGTAGCTGCTCGGGTGCTGGCCCACGTCCGCCAGCCGCAACGGCTGGGGGCGTTCGATCAGCGCACCGAGGACGCCCCTCCCACGCGGCAGGTCTCCGATCGAACGCTGGGTGAGCTCATCCACGCCCGATGTCAGGAAGCGCGCAAGCTCGGTTCGCTGCTCGTTCAAGATCCCGACGGCCGCATAGCGGGCGCCCGTGATTTCCCGTGCCGTCTGAAGGACACGGTTCAGTACGACGTGCTCGTCCAGCTCGGAGGTGAGGATCCGCCCCACCTCGAGTAGGCGGCGCATCGGCTCGCCGGCGTCGACGCTCACCACTGCCGCCAACTGGGGATGATCGTCTGCATGATCGCGCGGACAGCCGTGAGCTCGGGAGCTCTTTCGCTCCGGCAGGCGAGGGGTGGTGGAGATGCGGGGACACCCAAGGCAGTGGGTGTCCCCGCACCCGTTCCAGCGCGCCGGCGACAAACGCGCTCTCGCCGCGCGCTGGTCCGGACGGCGACCGGGGAGTTGGCCGACCGTCCAAGCTTTTCGTATCCGAGCGATCGACCGCGACCCGGCCGCGAGCGCAGCATCAGAGCGCCGCTATCCAGCGCATCGGGCGCTCCTCCACGGCGGTCGCGCATCTTTGCTCCGGCGCTCGTCAACACCTCGTGTTCCTTCAACGAGTGGCTACACGGACCGGAACGTCGCGGCCATCATGTGACCGCAGGGTCGCTCCGCTGCTATCAGGCGCAATCCCGGGCACCGCCGGTGGCGACGCACAGAACCGCTGTGGCTGCATCGTAGCGCGCGGGGGTCTTGCGCGCCCACGAGCCGCGCCGGCGGCTTTGGAGCGTCTCGCAGCTCTCGCACTGCAGCGTTCCGGTTCATGTCGTTGCCGCCAGCTGACAACCGCTAGGCTCTTCGTGCCGCACCGCCTTCGCGGGTCCTTGTCCCTCTCTCAGCCCAGACGGCGCTCTCGCCCGGAGAGACGGACAGGGAGGCCTGAGATGAGAACGCCGGATGGCGAATTGGCCATGGGCCCGCTGAGGGCCGCGATCGCAAACGAGATCGGGAAGCTGGTGGCCGACTTCACCGGCCGCGGCGCTCCCAGGTCACGCGCGCTCATCGACCAGGACATGATCGTGTGCCTGCTCGAGAACGGCGTGACCAAGGCCGAGGCGAACCTCGTCGCCGCCGGCAAGGCCGAGCTGGTGCGCCTCGCGCGCGATGAGCTTCAACGCGCGATGGAGCCCCAGCTCATCACAGTCGTCGAGCGGCTCACCGGACGCAAAGTGCGCAGATTCTTGAGCGGCATCAGCACGCTCGCCGAGGCATCGGTCGAGGTTTTCGTGCTCGAGTCGGAAGCGACGACCGACTAGCGGTCTCCCAGGCACCTCACGCCGTTGGCGCCTTGCGATACGCTCAGGGCCGGCAGGATCGTGGTGGTCCTCACGATCGAGCCGAGAAGACAACGATCGACGGCAGAGGTCTCGCGGACCTCGCCGGATTTCGAGCCAGCGCAAAGTGGAAACGTCGACAGCAGCGGATGTGGAGAAGGCCCCGCTCGGGGGTGGGCACCTGCTGGCGGCGATCTCGACGAGCATCGTCGGCATCCTGCGCGAGCACTACGGGCGCGGCCCGATGAAGGCCAAGACCTACGCGCTCGACGACATCATCGTTGTCGTCATGCGCGGAAGCGGCTTCACCCCCCTCGAGCAGACCATCATGGACAGCGGCCAGCCCGAGCGCGTGATCTCGATGCGCGAGGAGTTCCAAGCGGTCATGGCCGAGCGCTACAAGCACACCGTCGAAGAACTCACCGGCCGCAAGGTCCTCGCGTTTCTGAGCCAGGCCCACGTCGAGCCCGACATCACGATGGAGATCTTCTTCGTCGACGGCCCGCTCGCAGGCTTCGGCGCAGTCGAGGTCACCGCAACCTGACAGCGCCGTCGGGTCGTCGTCGTCGATCTCGATCTCGATCCGTGCGGCCCGCGCGAGCTGACGGGGAGGGAGCGGAGGTGGTAGGGTCGCGCCCTCAAGCGGTGGCTGTCAGTAGCACGGGCCGGTTGGGGTCGCGTCGGCCCGGTGCGCGACTCACAAGGGGGAGGCGAGATGCTCACGTCGGGTACTTCTGCGTCTGGGGATACGGCCCTCGAGATTGGCCGGTCTGTCCGGCGTCCCTGGGGCCCCGTCCGCCTCGGACTTCTCGCGAGCTGCGCGGCGCTGCTGGCGGCGATCGCGGCCGGCGTCTCGCTCGAGACCGCGGGTGGGCGCTCCGGACGCCCCGCGACGAGGGCCGTGCAGCGGCACCGTCGGCCGGCACATGCGGGTCTGTTCACACTTCCCGCTCGTGCACAGGGGGCGGTCTCGGCGGCGCTCGGCTCTGGCAGCAGCGCCTACCGAGTGGCCGCTACGCGGGCCGGCTTTCGAGCGTCGAACCCTGCACAGCGTCTGCAGTTGAGCTTTGCGCCCGGAGGCGTGCAGATCAGCTCCGAAGGCCTTCAGCTCGGGCTGCGCTTGAGCGCCGCGGGGTACGGAAGCGCGCTGCGCAACGTCCCGGCTGCCACGCCGGCCGCCCGCGCGAACGGAGTCCTGTACGCCCATCCGGGGCTGAGCGAGTGGTACTTCAACGGACCGCTCGGCCTGCAGCAGGGCTTCAGCATCCCGCGCCGCCTTTCTACCGTCGTGTCCGGACCGCTGACGCTCTCGCTGGCCCTGTCGGGCAACAGCCACGCGACGCTCACCGGGAACGGCCACTCCCTCACGCTCACCGACGCGGGGAGGGCGGTGCTTCGGTACACGAGCCTGCTCGCCACCGACGCGCGCGGACGAGCGCTCCGCAGCTGGATGGAACTGCACTCCGGGCGGCTGCTGCTGCGGATCGACACCACCGGGGCGCGGTATCCGCTGCGGATCGACCCGTTGGTCCAGCAGGGTGAAAAGCTCACCGGGGGCGGGGAGGCGGGCAGCGGGGAATTCGGCTACGCCGTGGCGATGTCCTCCAACGGATCGGCAGCGCTCGTGGGGGGCCCCGCAGACAACGCTGGAGCAGGAGCGGCATGGGCGTTCAAGCGATCGGGGTCCACCTGGACCCAGGTGGGCGGAAAGCTGACGCCGAAAAGCGGCGAAGAGGTCGGGACGGGGCGGTTTGGAGCGAGCGTGGCGTTGTCTTCCCAGGGCCGCGAGGCGCTGGTGGGGGCGCCCGCCGACAACGGCAAAGTGGGGGCGGCGTGGGTGTTCACGCTCTCCGAAGGCAAATGGATCCAGCAGGGCGAAAAGCTGACGCCGAAAAGCGGCGAAGAGACGGGAGCCGGCGCGTTCGGCACAAGCGTGGCGCTGAGCGGCGAAAAATTGGGAGAAACGGCGGTGATCGGGGCGCCGGCCAACGACGGGAACGTTGGCGCCGTATGGGTTTTCTCACGCGCCAAAAAAACTGGCGTGTGGGCTCAATCGGGCGAAAAACTCGTGCCGAAAAGCGGTGAAGAGCTCGGCAGCGGAAGCTTCGGGGAGAGCGTGGCGCTCGTCAACGGCAGCGCCCTGGTCGGCGCTCCGGGGGACCACGGCGAAGCCGGGGCAGCGTGGGCATTCACGCTGACGGGCGGCAAAAAAGGGGTCGTGCTGGTGCAGGACGGCTCGAAGCTGACCGGGGAAGGAGAGGGCGGCACTGGGCAGTTCGGAGAGAGCGTGGCGCTGTCCGGGGAAGCGACCACGGCCTTGATCGGCGGGCCCGGCGACAACAGCGGAGCGGGGGCGGCGTGGGTGTTCGCGCTCTCGGAAGGCAAATGGACCGGGCAGGGCGAAAAGCTCACGCCGAAAAGCGCAGAAGAGACCGGCGCGGGGCGCTTCGGCGACGCCGAGGCGCTCTCGAGCAACGGAGACACGGCGCTCATCGGTGCAAACCAGGACAACGCGGGCACGGGGGCGGCGTGGGAGTTCACCCGCTCCGGCTCGACCTGGTCCCAGGAAAGCGAAAAGCTCACGGGCGGCGCGGAGTCGGGCGCCGGACAGTTCGGCTCGGCGGTCGCTTTCTCCTCGAGCGCCACAAGGGCGCTGATCGGCGGCAGCGAGGACGACGCCGGCGCAGGGGCGGTGTGGGCGTTCATCGTCCCGCCCGGCCCGGTCCCGGCGAACGTCAAACCCCCGACGATCCTCGGGGGAGAGCAGCAGGGCGACACGCTCGTCCTCGGACACGGGAGCTGGACCAACAGCCCCACGGGGTTCCTCGACCAGTGGCTGCGCTGCAACGCGACAGGGGAGGAATGCGAAGCCGTGCCCGGCGAAACAGACCAGAGCTACGCGCTCTCCGCGGCGGACGTCGGTCACACGCTGCGGGTGGAAGAGGTGGCCTACAACCGCGCCGGAGAAAGCGAACCGCAGGACTCCGAAGCGAGCTCCGTCATCACCGCTCTGGCGCTCATGGCCAACCCGGGTGAAAACCTCAGAGCCTGCTCCGGCGTGGAAGTCAGCTTCGACGGGACCGGCTCCACGCCGGCGTCCCAGATCAGCGACTACCAGTGGGAATTCGGCGACAGCACAGGCGCCGAAGGGGCCACGGTCGAGCACGCCTACAGCTCGCCGGGCACCTATACGGCGACTCTGACCGTGCAGCGCAACACAGAACACCAGAGCGCGTCCATCAAAGTGGAAGTCATTGGCTGCGGCGGCGTCGGGGCCGGCCCGGACAAGGTCCTCATCCATGTGCAGAACGCCTCCAAAGCGCCGATCACGGGCGCCGAGGTCCTGTACGTCGCGCCCCACGGCACGCGCATCGACTCGCTCACGGAATCCGCTGGAGAGGCCGTCCTGTCAGGCCTCCCCGAAGGGATCGCCAGCGTCTATGTGTACAAGAGCGGGAGCGCCTACCGAGCCCGGGAAGCTCGCGTGGAAGTCAACGCCAAAGGTGAAGGCGAAGCGACGGTCACGCTCGAAGAAGGGGAAATCGTCGCCACCGGTGTGCACTCCCACGAAATGGACCTCGAAGAAATCGAAGCGGCGGGGATCAACCCCGATGAACCGGCGAACAAAGAGGTCTTCAAGTTCGAAGTGAAACTCGGCTTTGGCGGCTCCGGCCACGGCGCCACGTTCGAATGCTACGTCAATGCTGCGGGCGAGTTCGTGGGCCAATGTGAAGGCGGCGGAGGCAAAACTGTCGGTGGCGGCGAAGAAGGGTGGGCGTGCAGCGCAACCGGCTGCGAAACAGGCGCGGGCGAAGGCGGCGGCATTCCCGGCACGGAAGGCGGCGGCGGTGAAGGCGGAGTGGTCAGGATCGAACCGGTGCCACCGCCGGTGGGACCCAAACCGTGCCAAGAATGCGAACCGGAACCCGTCCCGCCGGCGCCCGCCGTCCAGTGGCTGATCCTGCGGGGAAAGGCTACGATGCTCAAGCAGTTCCTGGAAGTCAGCATGGGCGTCGTGAATCTGTCGCCCGAAGCGCCTTTCGAACTGACCAGGAACGAGGCCACGCTGAACCTGCCTGCGGGGTTGAGCCTGGCGCCCACCCCCACGCCGCAGTCTCTGACGCAGTCGCTTCCGGACATCAAACCGCTCGGGAGCGCCAGTGCCAACTGGATCATCCGCGGGGACCAGCCCGGGGAATACTTCCTCTCAGCGGACTATGCGGGGACCCTCGAACCATTCGAAGCGGCGATCGGCTCGCATGCTGCTCTGCAGAAGGCGTTTCGCGTCTGGGGCTCGGAAGCGCTCAAGCTCAAGGTGCGGGCCGACGCGGGCAAATACATCAGGGCGACGCCGTATCACGTGACGCTGGGTATCGAAGACGTGGCGAACATACCGCTCTACAACGTGGAACTCGCGATCGAAGAAGACGTCCACGAACACTTCATCTTCCAGCCCCGCCAGCAGTTCAGCGAAGCGCTCGGTGAACTGATTCCCAAACGGCCGGTCTACATCGCGCGCCCCTACATACTCGTGCCCGAAGAAACGAGCCTTGGGACCTTCAACCCGGGGATCTCCAGCGCGACGTTCGTAGGCGAAACGATCCACCCCGGAGAAGGGATCGAAGAACTCCCGCCGCCGCCGCTTTATGAACTCGAAGCACGGACCACTACGCCGAGCTTCGTTCACCTGCGCTGGAAAAAGACAGCGGGTAGCGGGTATGGCACGCCGGAAGGCTTCGAGGTGTATTCGACTCCGAACCTGCAGAGCCCGTTCGGCTCCAAACCGGTGCTCGTGCGGGAAACTCCGACATCCCCGCCCGTGGAAGAGCTCTCGGCGGGGGCCAGCGAAGCGTACGTACCGGCGAAAGCGGGCGAAACGCTCGAGTACGCCGTGAGCACGGTCGTCGAAGCGGGGCACTTCAAACTCGAAATGCCGCTCGTGGAAGGGGAAGCGCAGACACCGCCGGAATTCGGCCGCTGCGTCAAGGTCGAAACGGGTAAAGGCAAGTACTCGAGCTCCAAGTGCACGACCAGCGGCGGCAAAGACGACTACGAATGGACCTCGGAAGCCTCCAAGACAGGAGTGACGCTTTCCGCCTCGTCAGTCAAGCTCGAAACCGTCGCAAAGGCCGCCATCGCCTGCAAAGCCCTGAGCGGCAAAGGCGCCCACGCCCACGGCAAAGGCCTCGAAGGAGTGCTCCTCACGCTCACCGGCTGCGAACTGGAACGCAAAGCGTGCTCGTCCAGCGGGGCGGGAGCGGGAGAAGTGCGCTCCAACACCCTGAGCGGCGAGCTCGTGTGGGAAAAGAAAGCATCCGGCAAGGTCGCCCTAGACCTTTCGCGGCCCGGCGGGGGTGCGATCATGGGCTTTGAATGCGCCGGCAAGAAAGTGGAAGTCAAGGGCTCGGTCCTGGCCGCCGTGAAGACCGACAAGATGGCGGCTACGGTGAGCTTGAAATACAAAGCCACCAAAGGCGCTCAGAAGCCATCTGAATACGAAACCTCCGAAGGGGCCAAGGAGACGGACGTCCTTGAAACGAGCATTGCCGGGGCATCCTTCGAAAGGGCGGGGCTCACGAGCACAGTGACGCTCACGAGCGAAGAATCGCTGGAGGTCGACCCGGCGGTGTAAGGATCCTGAGGCGCGGAACCGCGCCGCACTAGCCGCTCGACCCGCACAGAAGCCGACCTGATCGCGGCGACGGCGGCGGCTTGTCCTCCAACCCCTCGAGTTCACGTTCAGCGGCGTCGGGCTGGGGCGGAACCTCTCGTTTGGGTTTCCTGAGCGTCTCTTCCTGGCTTTTGCGGCCGTCGGGCGAGGCATGCACGATGACGAGGACGATCGCCATGGAGCGGGTCGAATCGCTGCGGTCGGCTCTCTGGCCCACCCCGTCAGCGTGGACCGCGGCGGCGTGGGCAGATCGAGCACGGCCATCCGCGCGAGTGCACGCAGAACTCTCGTCGTGACGCGCCGGCGCTCGTGCGACACGACCGCTCACACCCCCAAGCAAGCGTCTTGAAGCCCGGGGTGGCCCTCCCGTGAGAGGGGCCGATCCGGCGCAATGCGGATGAGAGGACTCGAACCTCCACGGACTTGCATCCACACGGACCTGAACCGTGCGCGTCTACCAATTCCGCCACATCCGCGTGGTGGTGGGGGGCGACGATAGCGCACCGCCCGCTGCCGCCGCGCGGCGCTTTGCTAGCCTCAGGCCTCTCGCCGCTATCGTCCAGGGGACTAGGACGCCGGCCTCTCATGCCGGAAACCCGGGTTCGAATCCCGGTAGCGGTACTGCATGAAGGCCCCGAAGATCAGGGGCTTCCCGCGCAGCTGGGCGCGGTGCGCGCCAGCCAAGCGGCCCGGGTGGCTGACGGCCTGCTTCGCGTGTTACGGCCGCGCGTGGCGGGGTGCAATTCTTCGGCGCCGACTCAGTGCGGACTTATGCTGCGCGCCGAGTCGCTACGAGCCGTTGCCGTGTGCCCGACTGGGCGCTGCTCGAGTTGCGACCTTACGCTCCCGCCTACGCGGTTAAGGGCGCGCGGCGGCCGAGGTCGCCGCGTGATCGACGGCGATTGTTGGAGTCGACCCACGCACCGGGGCGGCGGTGCGTTGCCAGCTGATGCGTGGTGCGGTCCCGGCGGCGTCGCGTTGCCGAACAAGTCGCAATTTACGTACATTTGCCAACCGCGTGCGGGCCGGCTGAGGTATAGGAGTCCTGTCGACGGCCACGCGGGACTTCCGACACTTGAAGTCGGGCCTGCCGGCCAAGCCGATCAACGCTGACATAACCAAACTTGGGGGCCACTGGTGATGGCTGGACCTGATGGTGGTGAGTGGGTGGCTTCGCAGGCTTGCTGTGCAGCGCGCCTCCGTCGGATGCTGCCCCCGACCGCGTTGCTAGCGAGCGTCCTGGTGGCGCTGGTGGTGACCGCGAGTGCTTCCGCGGCGAGCAAGCAGGCCGTCCGGCTATGGAGTCAGGCGATCAAGAGCACGGCGGTGCCCGCAGCGGGCTGTTTTCACGCCGCCTATCCGTCGGTTAGATGGCACAAAACGTCCTGCGTGCCCGCGCCGCGGCCCCACTCGCCTCCTTCCCCGGCTGCACTTCTCGGGGGTCCCTTCGGCTCCTTTCTGGGTCATTCCAACAGCGGCAACGGCAACGCCTACTCCGCCGAGGTTCCTTCAGGGACGATAACGAGCTCGGTTGGCTCGGTTCCGAGCGTGAGCGCCGGAGCAACCGAGGAAGACGAAGGTACGTCTGAAAAGTTCGAGCTCCAGATGAATTCCCAGTTCTTCACGGGTTCGCCGGCGTGCGGCGCAATCTCCGGGTGTCTAGCTTGGCAGCAGTTCCTCTACCCCGCCCTTTCAAACGAGGTCTTCATCGAATACTGGCTGATCCACTACCTCCCTGAAGGCAAAAAATGTCCCAGCGGCTTCGGCGAATTCGAAAAAGAAGACTGCTACAAGAAGTCAAGCGCCACGTCGTTGCCCGGTGGTCCTTTGACCGTCTCGGAGCTTACGGGCATGACGTTCGAAGGCAGGGTGAACAGCGGCGGCCTCGATTCAGTCGTGATGATCACTGGTGGTGGCAGTGCGGTCGCGACCGGTGCGCCCAGCGTGCTCGACCTCGACAACGCGTGGAAGATCTCCGAATTCGCGGTGCTCGGCGAATTCGAAGGGAGCAAAGCGAACTTCAGCTCCAATACGACGATCACGGTGAACACCGGGGTCAGGAGCAGCACCCTGAGTGACGCGCCACCGATCTGCTTGCCGACGAGTTACACGGCGGAGTCGAACAACCTGACGGGGGAGGGCACGCCCTCTCTGTCGGCGCAGCCGTTCCCGACGGTGTCTTCGCAGCAGACGAATGGTACGGCCACACCGGAGTCATGTGCCACATATGGGATCAGTCCGCCGACAGTGACGATCACGACGCCGCCGAATGGTGAGAGCTATAGCTATGGCAAGTTCGTCGAAGCGGAATTCTCCTGCACGCCGGCTGTCGGGGCGACGCTCAAATCATGTACGGGCACGAATGACGGGAAAGGGATCAACCCGACGGAAGAACTCGACACTACGACCGCGACGAGCAACACGCTCTCGGTTACTGCGGAAGACACCGATGGGCAGAGAGAAACCCTGACGCACACCTACACCGTCACCCCGGCGGCACCGAAAGCGACGATCTTGGCTCCGAGCGGCGGCGGCATATACAAGGTAGGTGAAGTGGTCCCGACGAAGTTCTCCTGTGAAGAAGCCCCCCTTGGGCCGGGCCTGGAGTCCTGTGATGACAACAACGCAACGAGCACCGTCTCGGGCGGCTCGGGTACGCTTGAAACCTTGGCTGTGGGGCCACACACCTACATAGTGACCGCGAAAAGCAAAGATGGCGACACCACGACGGTGAGCATCGGCTACACGGTCGCGGCACCGCCGAAAGCGACGATCACGGCTCCGCCCAGCGGCGGTACGTACGAAGTAGGCCTGGTCGTCCCGACGAAATTCTCCTGTACGGAAGGCGCCTCGGGTCCGGGGCTTGAATCGTGTGATGACAGCACCGGCACGAACACGGTTTCCGGCGGATCGGGTACGCTCGGAACCTCGACGCCTGGGTCAAACACCTACACGGTGACGGCAAGAAGCAAAGATGGGCAGAGCGGCACGGCGAGCATCGAATATACCGTCTATCGACCGCTGAGTCCGGGCACGACGACGTGCAACTCGGTATACGGCGGCAGCGGCAAGGAAGTAATCGTGCCCAACGGCGCGGTTTGCACGCTGGTCGCAGGGACGAAAGTGTCGGCCAGCGTGCGCGTACAGAAGGGAGGCTGGCTGAACGACGACGGCGCGAGCATCGGCGGGAGCCTGCTGGCGAGTGACCCGCGCGCGGTCTACGTCGGAGGCAGCACGACGAGCATGGTCACCGGCAACCTGCAGATCACGGGGCTCACCTACGACGAAGTGTCCGAAATGACGCTATGCAACCTGGAGGTGGAGGGCAATCTACTTGTTTTCGGCTCGGCGGCGAAAACTCCGCCGATCTTCGTCGGGGACGCGCCTCACGTGACGCCGTGCACGGTCTCGGTGCGCCTGAACCTCAACGTGATCGACAACGCCAATACGATCGTCGTCGCAGACGACAGCGGCCAGCACAGTATGCTCGCCGAAGGCAACAGCGGCGTGGTGAAAGTCATCGAAAACAGCTTCACGTACAACATTGGTGTAAGCCACGATAAGGGCCAGACGACCGTTCTCGCCAACAAAGCCGGCGGGAGCGTCTCCGCGGAGAGCAACCCAGGTGAACTGGTCGTGCAGGAAAACGCGATCTCCGAAAATCTCACGGTGACAAACGACACGGGCACCGCGCGGGTCTCAAAGAACACGGTCGGGGGCAACGCGAAGTGCACGGACGATAAACCGCCGGCAACCGGCGAACCCAACAGCATCAAAGGGAGCAACACGGGCTGCCCGATCTGACGGACGCCGCTTACAACCGCGTGCGAGCCCTTTTTGAACCTACGCGGGGTCTCGACGCGATAGGGGGCCGGTTGCAATCGGGGGCTGGTTTTCCCGGATGCTCCGGGACTGCGGTGCCATCGAAATATCAGTTGACTGGAGGATGTCATGGAGACGCGTAACCTAACGGCAGGGCTTGTAGCTTTGGTTCTCAGCGTGCTGGTGCTGGCCGGAACCGCATCGGCGCACACGAAGCAGGCGAAGCCGGCGGTTGAACCGGTTGGGTGTGTCGTAAACTCGCTGCCAGCCTTCGTCGATCAGGGCAGCGAAGGAGAAGCATCGAGTGTCGCTGACGTGATCGAAGTCGAGTGTGAATACACCGGCAAACTGCAGTACGACGGAAAAGTCAAGATCTCCGATGTGGAGCTCTTCGACCGGTGTGGCAAACACATGTCCTGGTCGCCGACCAACGAATTCACGCCGACGGATGGCGCGGCGACCGAAGCCAAGCTGGACGACGACGGCAACGCGACCGTAGTCCTGTGGGCAGGCCCAGGGTGCAAGCCGGGTGAATCACAGGTCATGGTGGACGAGATCGAATACCCGAATGAAACCTACATGACGCCGTTTGCGGTTCTGCCGCCCGATGAAACCGTGGAAGGCGTCCACGCGATGCCTGAAAGCAAGGTCGAGGACGACGTGTCCAGCAGCGTCGCGACGATCATCCAGGTCGAGTACCCGGGCGTCGCGGAGGCGAAAGTGGCCGTCAACGCTGAAGCGCTGTTCCTACGCTGCAAGAAGGAACCGCGCATCATCTGGGTCGGTGCGAACGAGAAAGAAATCACGAGGGAAGACGGCCGCCTCGAAGGCCCGACTGCGATCGAAACCGACGACGACGGCAACGCGTTCGTCGTCGTGCTCGGTACGAAGTCCTGCCAGCCCGGCAGGGTCGATCTCGAAGCGAGCCTGGAAGAAACCGAATCGTTCAACACCCTGAATGGCAAATTCCTCATCGAAGCGCCTCGACCGACGGTCTAGCGGCATACGACATCTCGAGTCGAAGACCGCCTGTGGTGGCCTGTGCAGACGTCGCACGGGCCACCGCAGGGACGCCGCTCGCAGTTATCCGGCCACGGGCGCGTTGGGGCGGGGCGGCGCGCACGTCGCGCCGCTCTGGCGTCGCACGCGCCGGACAGCTGCCCTCGCAGGGCAGCTGGGACCTCACCGAAACCGGGTTGAGGTGAAATGTGTGACAACGCTGGAGTGCACCGACTGTCCGGCGCCTCGCGCGTCTTCAGCGTGACATCGAGGTTCCAGAGATCCAGAGCCGTGGGAGTGGCGTGGCCGTACGCGCTGCCACAACCGCCTCATTCGTGCGCCTTGTCCAGCACACTGCGAATCATTCTGCATCTTTACCACTCACCTTCTTTCTCTTGCTCCAAAGCTGTCAGACCTGCGAGCACGACAGCCACCAGCTGAGCGCGGGTGTGAACTTTCAGCTTCGACATCGCGTTGCGCACATGCGTGCGAACCGTCGCCGGAGAGATGTACAGGCGCTCGGCGATGTCGCGAGTTCCGAGTCCCTCGGCAATCAGAGCCACGATCCCCCGCTCACGGGAGGTGAGCGGGGGCACCTCCGAAGCCGCCGCCGCTGCGACATCCAGAAGCTCGACTTCGATTGCAAGGTGCTTCGAATCGGTCAACTGGATTTTCGCGAGGAAGTCGATTGGCAGCGGCGATCCGTCGCTCTCGGCGCCGCCGAACCCAAAGAGAGGGCCGCGCCGTAACCGCGTGCGCCACTTGGTCGCCAGGCGATCGGTGGCGAGCGCGCCACGGTGACAGCGAGCTTCGCTCATCTCGTACGCTCGCTTCCGCCCGCCAGGCCAGCGACGACGTATTTCACGACCATGCGCGCGAACTCGTCACTGAGTGGCGCGTGGCCGTGCAGTAGCCGGTGGTAGATGGGACCGTAGAGCAGGTCGAGTGCGATCTCCAAGTCGGTGTGGGAGGGAATCTCGCCGCGTGCGATCGCGCGCTCGAACGCCTCGCGACCCGGCTCACGTCGTAGCGCGACGAAGCGCGATCGGTACTCGAGCGCGAACTCGCGCTCGCGCGTCGCCTTCGCGAGCAGCGCAGCGACGGTGCGCGCGTACGGGCGCGATCTGAGCTCCGCGACCCAGGGCAGGATCAGCGCGTGTAGGTCGTCGATCAGCGTTCGGCCGTCAGGCGACTCAACGGCTCCACTCCACTCGCTGAGCACCGCGTCGATCGCAAGCAGCTCCTTGGAGGACCAGGAGCGGTAGATCGTCGCCTTGCTGACCCCGGCGCGCGCGGCGATGCGGTCCATGCTGATCTGGTCAAAGCTCCGCTCGAGCAACAGCGCGCTGGCCGCGCGTAGGATCGCGCTTCGCGACCTCTCGCTGCGGGGGCGCCCTCGGCCTCGCGTGGCGAGCGTGGCCTCAGAGGAGGCCGGTCCTGGTGATTCTGCTGCCTGCACACCCTCATTCTAGCGACGAAACGAAACGTATCGTTTCGATTTGGGCGTCGATACGCGCCAGCCGCGGCGTCACGCGCTCTGCAGGTCCAGCAGGTCCTCGTATAGGGCGAGCGACGCCTCGGCGATGCGCTGCACGATCACGCGCTCACCGGGGCCGGCCTTCACAACCGGAAGCTCCACCACGCCGTTGCGGTCGACGTTAACCACGAGCTCGGCGGCGACGCGCCGGCACGCCTCTCGAAACCCCTGCGGCCGTCCTGCCCGCTCAACGGCCGCCCCGCGATCGCTGACCGAGACGCGCTCGTCGCGGCGCATGAGCCACACCCGCACACCCTCGCCGGGCGTGTACTGCAGTCCGCTGTCGATGAGTGTGTCGCTGCGGCCGCTCACTCGTCCAGATAGAGCTTGAAGCCCTCGGCGACCGCCTGCATGCCGACGCCGCGATAGAACGCGTGAGCACCGCCGCGCTGCTTGCCGGAGACGAGCTGGACCTTGCAGCACGCCGAGGACCGTGCGAGCTCGAACAGCTGCGCGAACAGGGCGCCCGCGACGCCCCGGCGGCGATGGCGCTCGGCGACGACGACGTTCTCGACGATCGCCCACGGCCTGCCGTGATGGGTGAGATTGGGGACGATCACCATGTCGGCGGTTCCGACCAGCTCGCCGTCGATCTCGGCGACCAGCAGGTGACGGGATGGCTGTTCGAGCACCTGTCTCATCACGCCCGCAGAGACGTCGGCGTCGGCGGGCCGGGCCGAACGCTTAGCGCCCGCGAGACCCTCATAGAGGGCCAGAAGCGGCTCGAGGTCCGATTCCCGAGCCTTTCGAACGTTCACCGCACTCATGACTGCGCGGAGGGTAGCTGGCGCGCGCACGCCCGAACGTGCCTACGATCCCCAGCGGGGCAAGGAAGACCTCACTCAGTGATGCCAGTGGCGGTCGGGTTCCCCGCGCGCACCCTTGGGGCGCGGGGACTCGATTTCCGTGTTGTGCTGCGCGCGCGGACGCGCCCGAGCGTTGCTCCCGCGGCCTTGCGGCGCATGAGGAGCGCGCCCCAAAGCTCAAGCGCGGCGCGCCCGCGCCGATGCGATCACAGCGATGCGGCAGATCGTCACAATGTTGCGCCGCCCGGGGGCGATCATGATCGCGCTGCTTGGCATCAGCGATCTGGCCTACCGGATGCTGCTGCGCCCGTCGGTGAGGCGCAGGCTCGGGATCAGGGATTAGCGGCCACTCGGCCGAGAAGACCGCCGTGGTCCCGTCCGCGATCGGACGTCGGAGACGGCTCAGGTGCTTCGCTACCTGCTGTGGCGCGTGCTTGCGGCGCTCGCGCTGCTGTGCGTCGTCGTCCTGGCGATGCGGCTCCTCGACGGCGGACTCGCGCGGATCCTCGCGCATGGCGCGCCGGCGACGCACGTCGACCTCGCGCGAGAGCTTGCGCGCGAGACTCGCTCGGCGAGTGATGGACGGAGCTCCTTCATGGCCTCGGCTGAGGACCTGGGCGCGAGCGTGGCGAGGCCGCTCGTATTGCTCGGTTTGGGCTCGGCTCTGCTGCTCGCGCTGTCGCGGTGGCACGCGCGCTGCCGCCGGCGATACGTGCGCCTTCGCGTCGAGCCCTACCGGACGGATCGCGCCGACGCCGCTGCGCTGCTCGCCATGTTCGAGGCCCTGCATGCGCGGCTGGCCGAGCGTCGCGCGCGTCGCCTGCTGAGCGGGCAGCCCTCGCTCGCGCTCGAGGCGCATTTCGAACCCGGTCCCCGGCGGTCCGCATGGTTCGCGGTCAGCTGCCCGGAGGGGCTCGAGCGGCTGGTAGAGGCGGCGCTGCGCGCGGCCTACCCCAACTGCCGCCTGTGCCCCGCACCCCCGCCGGTGGCGCTCGGAGGCGTGCTCGTTCGCCTACGCAAGCGGCGCGCGTTCGTCGCGCACGCGAGCAGCCCGGACCGCGGGCGCCGCGAGGAGCCTCCGGCGATCGACCGGCTGCTGAGCGCGATGGCCGCGTGCTCTGAGCCGTGCTGCGTTCAACTGGCGTTGACGCCCGCGCCTACGAGCCTCGAGTGGCTGGCTAGGCGGCGTCACGCGGAGCGTGATGGGAGCGCTGGCGGGGGAGCCCAGGGCAGAGGGCGAGCGGGCCGGCGCACGATGCTCGCCGAGGCTGAGCTGCGGGGCGGCCTCGAGCTCGTGAACGCGCCGCTCTTCTTCGCCGACGTCAGGGTGCTCGCGGCGAGCCGTGCCGCATGTCGTCGTGTCGCGGCGCAGCTGTGCTCACGCGCAGCTGAGAATCGCCTCGGGGAACGGGGCACACCTTTGCGCCATCGTCTGCTCGGCCGATACGCGCGGCGGCTTGCGCGAGGAGAGGGGAACGTCTTTCCCTCGCCGGCTCGCGAGCTGTATGCGCCGAGCGAGCTGGCCGCGCTATGGCAGCTTCCCTCCGTCGACTACGCGGCCGTGCCCGTCTCCCGCAGCGGAGTGCCGGTCGCTCCGGCGCCTCCGGGCGTCTCGCGCGTCGCAGACGGATACGGGATGCTCCGCGACGAACACGGCCCCGTGACGATCGCAGTCGAGCTGCGCAAGCAGAACGTCGCGGTCCCCGGAGCGGTCGAGCAGGGGAAGACGAGCTTCCTGATCGCGACCGTCGCGGAAGATCTGCGCCGCGAGCGCTGTGCGCTGATCGTGCTCGACCCGAAGGGCGACGCGGCCGATGCGGCGCTGAGCCTCGTCGCGCCGGTGCGCCCATGCACGCTGCTGGACTTCAGCCATCCCACGTGCGGCTTCAACCCGCTCGCGGTCGACGCGCCGGCCGACGTGATCGCCGACTACGTCGTGGCGGCGTTGCGCAACCTCTTCAGCGACGCAGACATCAGGGCATCTTCGGACCGATTTCTGCGCAACGCGGTGATCGCAGTGCTCGCCCACGACCGCAACGCGACGCTCTGGGACGCGGCGCGCCTGCTGATGGTGGGCGAGGACGGGTACGCATTTCGGCGCAAGGTCGCTTCGGCCGTCAGGGGCCTGCCCGAGTACAAGGAGATCGCCGAGTTCTTCGCCTCGGAGCTCAGCGCGCAACTCGCGGACGCGCGCGGCCCGACCACCTCCAAGCTGGACGCGCCGGTGAACAAGCTTGCGCGGCTGCTCAACTCGCCGTCGATCAAGCGCATCCTCTTGAACGACTCGCTGCGCGTGGACTTCGACCGCATCATCTCGCGCCAGGAGGTCCTCGTCGTGAAGGGGGCGCTCGGCGCGATGGGCGCCGGCAACACCTCGGTCATGATGCAGCTGCTCGTCGGGATGCTCGACGCCGCGCTGGCGCGCCAGCAGGATCTCGTCGAGCCCTCCGAGCGCGTCGCCGTCGCCCTCAAGATCGACGAGGCGCCGCTCGTGCTCAATCGCGGCTTCGCCGAGACGATGGCGCTGAAGCGCTCGGCCGGGCTCGAGACGGTCGCGTGCTGGCAATCGGACGCACAATGGCTCGACCGCGAGGTGCGCGAGCAGTTGGATGCCCTGTTCGCTCACCGCGTCTACTTCGCGACCGCCTCGGCGCGCGACGCGCGCAGCGCCGCCGCGCTGACGATGCCCGAGTTCGCGGACAGCATTCGCCCTGGCCTTGCCGACCGCGGCGTGCTCGGGCGCCCGGATGTCCGCCTGCATCTGCCAAAGCACCATGCGATCGCAAGCTGGAGCAGCGCCGACGGTCGCCAGCCGGCGTTCGTGGCGCAGACGCTGCCGCCACGGCTCGACCGTGAGCGCGTGGTCGAGCACGCACGCCGCCAGCAGGCTCGTGGCGGCCGGCACCTCACCGACCTGCGCCAGCCCCACTGGGATCAAGGCGCCAAGCACAACCAGCCTGGTCACTCGCCGGTCCAGCCCTCTGCCCTTCCGCGACCGGCTGCGCAGAGTGCGGCGGCGCCGGATCCCACGTCCCCGCAGCGCCCCGCCCGCGCCGACAGTTACCGCGAGCTCGTCGAGCTCGATCGCGCGCAGAGTGTGCGTTGGGCTCCCGCCCCCAGCACCGCGCGACCTCTCGAGCCCGACCGCGGCGACCTCGAAATGCTCGCGCTGATCGGGGCGTTCGGACATCTGCTCAGCAGCCAGCTTCACCGCTGCTTCAACCCCGGTCGCGCAGCGACGACGACGCAACGACGCTTGAAGCGCCTCTCGGACGCGGGACTGGTCCGGCGCTTCCAGTTTCACCGCAGCGACGGCGGCGGGGTCCCGATGTGTTACCTGCTCTCGGGCGCCGGAGCACAGCTGCTGGAGCTGCACGGGCGCACCGACGCCGCCGCCGGCGAGCGGCGCCGCTCGGGCCCCCAGCTCCCGCGAGCGAGCGGTTCGGACCCTGGCGCGATCCTGCGCCAGGCGCGCCACGAGCTGCACGTCGCCGGCTACGCGCTTGCGTTCGCTCGCTTGCTGGGACCGCGCTGCTCGGCGCTGAAGGGCGGGCGGGAATCGGTTCTCAGCCCACCGATGCGCGACGGGCAGACGATCGGGCCCGGCGAGCTGCGTCTGCCCGGCGGCTGCGCGCCCCACGAGTTCATGCGCACGCTGCACGCGGACCGGCGCGTCGAGGTGGAGCGCTTCGAGACGATCCGTCCGGACGCGATCGTCGTGGCCGGGGGACTCGACGTCCTCATCGAGCTCGATGACCGGCCGCCGCGCGGCCGCGCGGCGGGGAAGCTCGAGCGCTACGACCACTTCCTGAGCGGGTGGTCGCTGTGCACCTCGCGCTACGGCCCGCGCGGTCAGGCTACGCCGATCGTGCTGTTCGTCTGCCGCGACCGCGTGCGCGCCCGCGACTGCGCGCTCGCCGCCGATGCGGTTCTTTCCGCGTGCCGCGCATACGCGGGCGAGTACCCCGTCGACTGGTCATATCCGGGACGCGAATCGGTGCTGTTCGCGGCCGAGCGCGACGTGCACGAAGGCAGCGTGCTCGCCTACGGCGTGGAGCGGTTGCCAGCGGCGGTCCGCGTCAAGGCGGCGCACGGCGACCCGTCAGCCGCGGCGGCGAGCCCGCAGCGGCGAGCGCTGTTCGCGGAATCCGCGCCGAAGTCGGCGCCGGGCGTCGTGTAGGCGTGTCCCGGCTCATGCAGCCGCCCCGCCGGGACGTGCAGTCGCGCCTGCTCGCCGTGCAGTCGGGGGGCTCGGTCGGGCCCCGAGCGTGCAGTCGCCGAGCCGCTTTCAGCCGGGTGACTGCGGGACCCGCGTCGCGAGGCTTCTGCTCGCAGCAGGCGACTGCGCACGGAGGAGGTGCGGACCCGCGGCCGATCTTCGCGCTCGAGGCTCGCGCTCGAACGCGCCATCGCCGGGCGGAGCTAGCGTGCGCCGTCCAACTCCCACACCTGACCTCGATCACACGGCGGCGCGCCGCCGAACTGCGGAAGTACGCGACGCCGCGGCGTCCCACCAGCGGGCAAGCGTCGGATAGCGCTGGCAGTAGCCATGCATGTCTGCGCGAAGCGTCGCCCCGCCAAAGCCCTCGCTCGCGGCGAGCGGGTCCTCGCGACCTACACCGACGGCCGCCACGCGATCCACGAGCTGCTCGCGTGGAAGGGAATGTCCGGCAGTACCGTCGTGGTCGACCGCGGAGGCCCGCGACCCGTAGCTCCACGGCTGATCGCGCACATCGCGGGCGATGAGCCGACAGAGAACGCGATGATCGTCTGCCGCGAGTACCTCGCGCGCCTGCGTGCCGGGGCGGACTGTGGCTGCCGCGCGTTCGCGGACGACGATCTCTGCCGCACGCCGGTCGCCGATGAGCTCGTGCAGGCCGGCAGTTGGGTCGCGCCCGTGACCGTGCCGCCTCACCGCAGCAACTCCGGCGCCGCGTTCGTGCTCGCTGCGCAGCGCATGCGGGCGGCTTTGCCGCAGCTTCGCTGGTGGCGGCTGGGCGGGCAAGCGACAGCGACGCATCCGGGAGCGCCCCTCTGCGCGGAGCGCCCGCTGAGCCTGCGCGAGGCGGTCGGCGTACTCGAGGACTACGAGCCGTTGCGCTCGATGACCGCGGCTGCGATCGCACTTGTGCGGTCGGGCGCCGGACTGTCGACGACGATGCTCCGCGCCGAGCTCGCGCGCGTGCGGCACAGCCCGATCGTGCTCAACCGCGCGCTGCGCGAGACCGTGCTCGCCAGCGTGGCGCGCGACGAACTGAGCATGAGCGAGATCGCGATCCGCTGCGGGCGCGTGAAGCGCGACACGCGCGGCAACGAGAGCGGTGAGACGAGCTGGCTCGCGCGTCGGCTCGGACTGCTGCCCGAGGGTGGCCAAGCGCACCCGACGCCCTGGGTACACAGCGAGGTGCTCGGCCTGATCGCGCGCCGCGGCTTGGGAATCGCCCCGCGCGAGGTCGAACTCTGACCGAGCGCGAGCCGGTTCGACCTCCGATCCTCCTCGTCGAGTCCGATCCGGACGTGCGCGCGCGCATGGCGTATGAGCTTTCGCTCGACGGCTACCGCGTACAGCTTGCCGCGAGCGCCGAGCACGCGCGCGTGCTCGCACGCAGCCAGCAACCGGCACTTGCGGTGCTTGGCGCATTCGAGGAGCCGCGCACGCCGCTCATGCTGCTCGAACAGATCAGGGCGCCAGACTGCGCGTCGGCGCCGGGCCCCTGGGAGTCGACGCTGCCGGTGATCGTCCTGGGGCGAGCCGGTGAGGAGCTCGCGCTGCTGCGCGCGTTCGATGCGGGCGCCGATGACTTCGTCGCGGCGGACGCCTCGCAGCTGGAGATACGCGCGCGCGTCGGCGCACTGCTTCGCCGCGTCGCGCTGCAGCGGCGCCCGCCGGGCAGGCTGCTGCGCGTCCGCGCGCTCAGCATCGACACCTCCGCGTGCTCGGCCTGCATGTCTACGCACCCGCTTGGGCTGCGGCGGATGGAGTTCGAGCTGCTCGTGCACCTCGCGCGGGAGCCCTCGCGGGTGTGCTCGCGAGCCGAGCTGCTCGGCGAGGTATGGGGCTACCGCGCCACGGCGAGGACGCGCACGGTCGACAGTCATGCGAGCCGCCTGAGAAGGAAGCTCGATCCGCGTACCTCCGGCGCCTGGGTGATCGCCGTCCGCGGCGTCGGCTACCGCCTCATCTGAGCGCAAACCGATTTCAGTGCCCGCCGGCACCATGCGGCACGGCATGAGCGCACGTCTTCGCTCGCACGCAGTGGCGGCTGCTTGATCGCGGCCGCGCACATCTAGCAGCTCGTGCGAGCGCCACCACCCCGGGCGGCCGCAGGGTCGCCACGAGCGCGCGTTTCTCGCTGCCGCGGGAGCGCGATCACCTGCGTCCGCCGCCGGCGGGCGCCAAACCCATGTCCCGCGGCTTGGCGGGACCACAAGCAAGAGAGGAGGGGCGTGATGCCCTCGAAAGGTGTTGCCAGTGAACAGTCCTCCTTCGCGCTGCTGCTCGAGGCGGCGCATTGGCTCGCGGGCGCGGTCGTCCTGTGTGCGCTCGCGGCTGCATTGGGACTGTCGGCGGCCCGCGTAATGCGCCGGCGGGGCGTTCACCACAGTTGGGCGTGGCTGGCGCTCGCTTCCGCGGCGTTCGGGCAGGCCGTGATCGGCGCGCAGGCGGCGCTTGCGATCGGGCTGGGATCGCTATGCGCGATGCGGAAGGCGCGCCGCTGGCACCGCGAAGACATGCAGGCCGGCGAGGATCTCGCGCGCGCGGCCTCGCAGCGGCGCGGACCGCTCGCGCTGTTCGACGGGTTGCTCGCGCGCATCGAGCTACGGCGCACGCGCGCGCGCGAGCTGCCCTCGGCACGCGGCCCGGGAGCTGTCGTGCTCGGGCACGACGAGCGCTGGCGAGCGGTGGTGCTTCCGCTCGGCGTAAGTGCGCCTCGCGGCGGCCACGCGATGGTGGTGGGCGCGACCGGCTCGGGCAAGACCGTCACGCAGTCGCGAATCGCGGTTGCCGCGATCGAACAGGGGATGGCCGCGGTGGTGATCGACCCCAAGGGCGACGCGGGAATGCGGGCCGCGCTTGGCCGAGCGGCACGCGAGGCGGGCAGGAGCTTCCTCGAGTGGAGCCCTGAGGGGCCGACGGTGTACAACCCGTTCGCGGCGGGCTCGGAGACGGAGATCGCCGACAAGGCTCTCGCGGGCGAGCTGTTCACCGAGCCGCACTACCTGCGTCAGGCCCAGCGCTATCTCGCTCATGCGGTGCGCGCGCTGCGCACCGGCTCGCGCGGCGGGGAGGTGAGCCTGCGGCGCATCGTCGATTGCCTGGATCCGAGGGGGCTCGAGCTGCTCGCGCGCGAGCTGCCCGCGGCGAGCGCCGAGCCGCTGCACGTCTATCTCGATTCGCTCAGCGCGCGCCAGCTCAGCGACCTCGCGGGGGTGCGCGACCGTCTCGCGATCCTCGCGGAGTCCGACGTCGGAGCGTGGCTCGACCCCTCCACGCCGGCTGCGCGCCGGTTCGAGATGCTCGGCGCGCTGCGCGCACGGTCGGTCGTGTACTTCGGCCTGCAGTCCGACCGCAGGCCGCTGCTCAGCCAGATGCTCGCGGCAGCGATCGTCCAGGACCTGCAGACGGTCGTAGCGTCCGCGCAGGAGCGTCCGCTGCCGACGCTGGTCGCGATAGACGAGTTCTCCGCGCTCGCCGCCGCCGGCGTGGTTCGCCTGTTCGCAAGAGCGCGCTCGGCGGGCATCACGCTGCTGCTTGGGACGCAGGAGGTCTCTGACCTGCGACTGCCCGGACGCGAGCGCGTGCTGGAGCAGGTGATCGGGAATCTGACGGTGCTGATCGCTCACCGCCAGGTCGTGCGCGAGTCGGCGGAGCTGATCGCGGAGCTCGCCGGCCGCGCCGGTGCGTGGCGGTCCTCGAGCCACAGCGACGGCCGCAGCACGCGCACGCGTACGAGCAGGCCAAGGCTCGAAGCCGAACAGGTGCGCTACCTGGATCGGGGCCAGGCGGCCGTGATCGAGCTGGGCACGGCCGCCAGCGTGCGGCTTACGCGCGTGTACTCGCCACCACAACCAGACCAGATCGAGGAGAGGAGCGCGAGCAGATGAGCAGGCCACAGGGGAACCATCCACGCGAGCGCGTCGAGCTGGTGCGCATCGCGGCGCGCCTCGGGGCGCTGACGGCAGAGTCGCTGGCCCTCAGCGAGCAGCGCAGCGTGTCGAGCGCGCGCGGGCGACTGCTCGCGGCGGAGCGCGCAGGACTGCTCGCCCGCAGCAGGCCGCTCGCGCGGGAGCCGGCACTGTACGTGGCCACGGCGGCCGGGCTGCGCGCCGCCGCTCTGCACGGTTTCGAGCCGGCGCGGGTCAGCGCCGCGAACGCACGGCACGCGATCGCGTGCGCGGCGGCGGCGAGTGCGCTCGCCACCGCCTACAGGGGATACGTGGTGTCGAGCGAGCGTGAGCTGCGCCGCGACGAGCGCGCCTACGGCGAAGCGCTGGCGAGCGCGCGGCTGCCGGCGCGCGCGGGCTGGGAGCGAGCGCAGCTACACCGGCCGGACCTCGTGCTCTGGCCGCGGGCCGGCGGCCTGCCGGTGGCGGTGGAGGTCGAGCTCACGGTGAAGGCGCCACGCAGGCTGCTCGAGATCTGCACCGCGTGGTCGCGCTGTCGCTGCGTCGCGGGGGTGCTCTACCTCGCCTCGCGTGAGGCCCGGCGGCCGCTCGAACGCGCCCTGCGCGAGGCGCGCGCCGGTGCGCAGATCGCGCTGCTCGGTCTGGACGAGCTGCTCGAGCCGTCCGCGACGCAGTGAGCGGAAAGCCCGGCGCTGCGCGCGCTCAGCGCTCGAGCGCCAGCGCCGACCACTCGCCGCTCTCCCTGCGCTCGCTCAGGCGCATGCCGAGCCGCGTCTGGAACGCCTCCGCCACCTCGGTGGCATCGTCGAGTAGCAGCCCGCCCAAGATCAGCGCGCGCGGACGCCATCGCAGGACGGCGGCGAGCTCGAGAAGCAGCGGGCGCAAGAGGTTCGCGCACACGACCTCCGCGCCCGCCGGCAACCGCTCTGAGCGCAGATCGAGCCGCTGCGCCTGGATCGCGACGTCGTTGGCGCGCGCGTTCGCGCGCGTCGCGTCGACGCTCTTCGCGTCGTTGTCGATCGCGACCACCGGCGCGAACCCGAGGCGCGCCGCCGCGATCGCGAGCACCCCGGACCCGGTTCCCACGTCGAGCAGCTCGCCCCGCTCGGCGTGCGCCACCGCGAGGCCAAGCAACAGCTCCAGGCACAGGCGCGTCGTGGCGTGCGCGCCTGTGCCGAACGCCTGGCCCGGCTCGACCACGATCTCCTCCAGGCGCTCCGCGCTGGCGGGCGCCGGCGGCTCCCACGGCGGGCGAACGCGCAGCGCGAGCGGCCCGACGGCGTCGTCGGATCGAGCGGCGCTTCGCGGCGGCTCGATCAGTACGGGGCGGTGAAATCGCCGCCAGCGCTCGCGCCAGTCGTCGGCGAGCACGCGCGTCGAGACCTCGACCAGCGCTCCACCCGCTGCGGCGCGCAGGTCCGGTAGGGCAGGCAGCTCGCCGGGAGGCCCGTAGACGGCGTACTCGATCGTGCGCGCGTCGACCTCGACCTCCTCGACGCCCTCGGGAGCCAGCTCGAGCAGCTCGGCCAGCACGATCTCGGCGTGCTCGCGCCGCACGCGCACTGCCAGGCGGATCAAGCCGCCTGCGTTCCGAGCGCGCGGCGCAGCTTCGAGAAGACCGACTCCTGGGAGCGCAGGTTCTCCTCGCCGAGCGACTCGTTCAGCCGCTCCATCAGCTCGCGCTGCTCGGGCGTGAGACGTCGCGGTACGAGGACGTTCACGACGACCCGCATGTCACCGTGGCGGCCGCGTCGCAGCGCCGGCATGCCCGCGCCGCGCAGCGTGATCACCTCGCCCGGCTGCGTCCCCGGCGCAAGCTCTACGGGCACGTTGCCTTCGAGCGTCTCGACCTCGAGCGTGGCTCCGAGCGCGGCCACCGAGGCCGGCACGTCCAGCGCCGTGATCAGGTCGTCGCCGTCGCGCACGAAGCGCTCGTCCGGGCGCACGCCCACCGCCACATACAGGTCGCCCGGTGGCGCAGCGAGCTCGCCCGCATGCCCGTGGCCGCTGAGGCGGATGCGCTGTCCGTCGGCGATGCCCGCGGGCACCTCGACCTCGACGTCGCGCTTGACCTGCCGGCGCCCGCGCCCGCGGCATTCGCGGCACGGCTCGCGTGCGACGCGTCCGTCGCCGTGGCAGACCTCGCACAGCACGGTTCGCATCATCTGCCCGAACGGCGTGCGCGTCACCGACTGCAGCTGACCGCTGCCGCCGCAGCGCTCGCACGTCTCGATCGGCGTGCCCGGCTCGGCGCCGTTGCCCTTGCAGCGCTCGCAGCGGTCGACCGCCTCGTAGCGCACCGTCACGCGCGTGCCCTGCGCCGCCTCGAGCAGGTCGATCTCGATCGCCAGGGCGATGTCGCCACCCTGCGCGGGACCCGTCCGGCCGCCGCCGCCCGCCACGCCGCCGAAGAACGCGTTGAAGAGGTCGCCGATCGAGCCGAAGGCGTCGAAGTTCGGCGACCAGCCGCCCGAGCGCAGGCCGTCATGGCCGTAGCGGTCATACGTTGCGCGCCGCTCTGAGTCGGACAGGATCTCGTAGGCCTCGGCGGCCTGCTTGAACTTCTGCTCGGCGTCCGGATCGTGCGCGTTCACGTCCGGGTGCAGCTCGCGCGCGAGCTGCCTGAAGGCCTTCTTGATCTGCTGCTCGGAGGCGTCGCGCGCGACGCCGAGCACCTCGTAGGGGTCGCGCGGCATTCGCTCGCTAGTTCTCGCCGTAGCTGTTCTCCACGAACCGCGAGAGCTCGTGGGCGGCTTCCCGCACGTTCGCGATCGCCGCCGCGTAGTCCATCCGCACCGGGCCGATGACCGAGACGGCGCCCAGCTTGCGCCGCGCCCCGTATCCGGCCGCGACGAACGCGAGCGACTGCATCGCCGGCAGCTCGTTCTCTCGCCCGATCCGCACGTACACCCCCGACTCCGAGAGCGCCGTACGCAGCACCCGCAGCAGCGCCACGCGCCGCTCCAACAGATCGACCAGCTCGGTCACGCGCGTGCCACCCCCGAGCATGCCCTCCTCGAGCAGCCGCGCCGTTCCCTCCACGTAGATCGCGTCCTCGCCCTCGTTGGCCAGCTCGCCGAAGCCCAGCACGAAGCGCTCGAGGAATGCCAGCTCGCTCGCCGACAGACCGGGATCGAGCAGGCGTTGCTGGACCATGCGCGCACCCAGCGCGAGGCCGACCAGACGCTCGTTCAGGTACTCGCTCGCCCACGCGAGGAGTCCCGGGTCGACCGCTCGCTCGAATGAGGCGAGCATCTTCGAGACGCTGCCCGTCGAGGTGATGATCACGATCAGCACCAGCTGGGGCTGCAGTGCGAGCACCTCCACGTGCCTGATCGTCGAGCTGTTCAGCGATGGCGCCGACACCACCGCGACCAAGTTCGTCATGCGCGAGAGCGTCTCGGAGGTCGTGCGCACGGCCTCGTCGATCTCGCTGCAGATCCGCGAGAGCTCCAGGCGCCGGGGCGGTGAGGGCAGCGAGCCGTCGGCGCGCAGCAGGCGGTCGACCACGTAGCGCTGCCCGCTCTCCGTGGGCACGCGTCCCGCCGAGACGTGCGGATGCGAGAGCAGGCCGAGCTCCTCCAGCACAGCGAGCTCGTTGCGCACGGTCGAGGGCGCGCAGTCGAGCGCCGGGTCCGCGGCGATCAGCCGCGAGGCGACCGGCTGTGCGGTCTGCAGATATTCATCGACAACCTTGCACAGGATCCACTCCTGGCGAGCCGTGAGCATGGGGGTGATTGTAGGCGCGCCGGCGCGCGCCACTTTCGGCGCGAGCAGCGCTACAGCTCGACTTCCGCCTCCGCGTTGCGGATGATCTGGTTGCCCGCCTGCTCGGCCACCGTCTCGATGATCGCGCGGGCGTCCCTGACCTCGCGCACGGACCCGCTCACGACGATCTCCTGCTCGGGCAGACCCATGCCGCGGAACTGCACCGACAGCCGCTTCAGGTGCTCGGGCCCGCCCGCCGCATCCGTCTGGGCGCGCGCCACCTGGGCCATCGTCCACAGCCCGTGCAGGATCCTCCCGGGCAGGCCCACGGCGCGCGCGAACTCCTCGTCGATGTGGATCGGGTTGAAGTCGCCCGAGGCGCCCGCGTAGCGCATCGTCACGTACTTGTCCGGTGTCACATGCAGCGGCTCGATCTGCTCGCCGGCCTTCAGCTCCACCATCGCGCCGCTCACACCCCTCTCACGATGTTGGTCCAGGTCGCGCGACACACGTGCTCGCCACGCTGATTGACGGAGTCCGACAGGAACACGTAGTAGCCGCGACCGTCGCGTTCGGAGATGTCCTTCACGCTTGCCGTCGTCGTGATTTCGTCGCCCGCGACGACAACCGGCCCCCACTCGAACTCCTGCCCGCCGTGCACCATCATCGCGAAGTTCAGTCCGACATCGGGGTCGAACAGCGCCGGCCCGACCGCCGGCGCGCTGTAGACGACCGCGAACATCGGCGGCGCGACCACGTCGGCATAGCCCGCGGCGCGCGCCGCCTGCACGTCCAGGTACAGGGGGTTCGTCTCGCCCACCGCGCGCGCGTACTCCCTCACCTTCTCGCGGCCCACGGCGTACACGACCGGCTCGTAGCTCTTGCCGACCGCGTCCGTCTTCACCGGCATCAGCAATCTCCTTCGCGTCAACCGCGCGGGACGTGCGCGGCGCGCGCAGTTTATGCACAGGGGGCCGGCGGGGCGCCCACGGAGGGCCGCCCCGCCGTCCCGCCTAGAAGGAGATCTCGTCCTCGCCGCCCGCGGCCGCCCCCACCAGCTCGCCGTCGGCCTCCGCCTGCTCGCCCGCGCCCTCCAGGAACTGGACCGTGTCCGCCACGATGCTCACCGCCTGGCGCTTTGAGCCGTCGGCGGCCTCCCACTCGCGCCACTCAAGGCGCCCGTCGATGCCGACGCGGCTACCGCGGTGCATGTACTGCGCCACGTTCTCCGCCGTCGCCCCGAAGACGCTGACGTCGAAGTAGTTCGGGCGCTCGCTGTAAGTTCCGTCGGGCTCGCGCCGGCTCGAGTTGCATGCGAGCCGCAGGCTGCACACGCTCGAGCCGGACGGCAGCGAGCGCACCTCCGGCTCGCGTGTCAAGCGACCGACTAAGACGACGCGGTTGATCTGGAACGCCATGACTGGTCCTCCATTCGCTCGATGGTTGACCCCGCGGCCGCCAAGCTACGCGGCGCCTGCGACGAGACGCTCGAGGCGAGCTAGGTGACCGCGGCGTCCGGGATCTCGGTGGCGGCGCGCACGATCGAGCGGTAGACGAGATCGATCGCCGGTCGCACGCCGTCCTCCTCGGCGAGGAGCGCGACCGCGCAGCTGAGCGCCGAGCCAATCGTCTCGAGCGCCTCGGCGACGCCGTCGGGGCGGGGGTCGCGGCATGCGGCGAGCGCCATCTCGAGCATCGCCTGCGCCTGGTCGACGACGCCGCTGAAGAGTGCGGGGCCCACGAGGCTCGCGTAGCCGTAGACCCGCGCGAGGCGCCCGGAGAGCGTGATCTGCGCGCCGCGGCGCGGCGGCCGCGCCGGCGGCAGCTCGCCGCGGTCGAGGAGCCCCGCCATCGTGGCACCGAGCATTCCCCGCAGCGCGGTCTCGTCCAGGCCCGCCTGGTGCGCGACGCGCAACGCCATGTAGAGCGTCGTCGCGGGCATGCCGTAGGGCGGATCGGATGCGAAGACGATGCGCTCGGCCGGCGCGCGCGCAAACAGCTCGACGACGTCGAGCGGGAAGAAGCAGGAGATGTCATAGAGCACGCCCGGGTGGTCGGCGAGGCGAGTCGTGAGAATGCCCTGGTCGCAGATCGCGCCATGGGCGAGGATCAACACGGCGCCGGGATGGCGCAGCGCGAGCTCGACGAGGCCGTCCGCGAGCGGCGGCAGGCCGCGGCCGGCGTGGATCAGGACCGGCACGCGCGCCGATTCGGCGATCGCGAAGATGCCCGACAGCTCCTCGCTGTCGAAGGCGAAGTCCTGCGCACGCGGGTGCAGCTTGATGCCCCCCGCGCCCGCCTGCAGGCAGCGCTCGGCCTCCTGGAGCGGGCCTTCGGCGGGGTCCAGCCGGCAGAACGGCGTGAGGCGCCCGTCGCTTTCCGCGGCCCACGCGAGCACCCGGTCGTTCGGCACGCGGTAGGCGGGCTTGCGCTCCGGATCGTGCAACGGGAACACGCACGCGCGGCTCGCGCCGGCGGCGTCGAGCTGTGCGAGCAGCTGCTCGGGCGTGAGCGAGCGGCCGTCCTCGTCGAGCCCGAGATGGGTGTGCGCGTCGATCACATCGGCGGCGTCCGGTCGCAGGCGCTCGACCTCCGCCAGGAACGGCACCAGCGCGTCGGCGTACAGGGTCTCGTTCACAGCGGCGCACCCTATTGTGTGGCAGCGCGCGCTGCGAGCGGCGAGCGGCCGACGGCGTATCCTGGATCCGTTGGTGCAGACACAGGAGCGGATCAGGGCCGACCTGCAGGGCGCGATGCGCGCGGGGGATAGGCGCACCGTCGGGGCGCTGCGGATGGTGCTTTCGGAGCTGCAGAAGGCCGCCAAGGAGGGCTCGAGCGACGAGCTCGCGGTGCTGCGCCGTGAGCGCAAGCGACGTCTGGAGGCAGCCGAGGCGTTTCGCAGCGGCGGTCGCGACGACCTCGCGGCGAGCGAGCAGGAGGAGGCGGAGCTGATCGGCGCCTACCTGCCCGCCGAGCTGTCCGAGCCGGAGCTCGAGGCGATCGTGACGCAGGCCGTGCGCGACAGCGGCGCGTCCTCGGCGAAGGACATGGGCCTCGCCATGCGACAGGCGATGGCGGTCGTCGACGGACGCGCCGACGGCAAGCGCGTCTCGGGGCTCGTGCGCGCGGCGCTCGAGGGATGAAGACGCAGATCGAGCTCTCCAACGAAGTCGCCGCGGAGCTCGCCGGCAGCCAGGACGCGGTCCTGCGCGCGCTCGAGGAGCACCTCGACTGCAGGGTCTACCTGCGCGGCAACCTGCTCACGCTCGACGGCGACGAGAGCGACACGAACGTGGGAGAGAGGGTGGTGCGCGAGCTCTCGGAGCTGATCGCGCGCGGCCACCAGATCGGGCCGGGCACGATCACGGCCGTCACGGGCGCGCTCGACGCCCACGAATCGCCGGCGCGCGTGCTCGAGGATGTCGTGTGGAGCCATCGCGGGCTGCGTGTCGCCCCGAAGACCGTCAACCAGAAGCGCTACGTCGACTCGATCCGCCGCAACACGGTCACCTTCGGCATCGGCCCGGCGGGGACCGGCAAGACGTTCCTCGCCGTCGCGATGGCGGCAGCCGCGCTCTCGCGCCACGAGATCAACCGCATCATCCTCACGCGCCCCGCCGTGGAGGCGGGCGAGCGACTCGGCTTCCTGCCGGGCGATCTGATGGCGAAGGTCGACCCCTACCTGCGGCCGCTGTTCGACGCGCTTCACGACATGCTCGACCCCGAGAAGGTCTCCCAGCACATCGACCGTGGCGTGATCGAGATCGCGCCGCTGGCATTCATGCGCGGAAGAAGCCTCAACGATTCCTTCGTGATCCTCGACGAGGCGCAGAACACCACACCCGAGCAGATGAAGATGTTCCTCACGCGACTCGGCTTCGGCTCGAAGATGGTGGTGACGGGCGACATCACGCAGGTCGACCTGCCGCGCGAGCAGCGTTCGGGGTTGATCGTCGTCGGCGAGATCCTCGACGCGATCGAGGGGATCGAGTTCGTGCGCTTCGGCGGCGAGGACGTCGTGCGCCACAAGCTCGTGCAGCGCATCGTCGAGGCCTACGACGCACACGGCCAGCGACCGGCCGGCGCCAGCGCCCAGGCGGGCCCCGAGGACGAGAGCTGGCCGGCGATCCGCAGCGCCTGAGTCAGCCGATGCTCGACGTCGAGGTGCTTGGCGCTGCACCCGCCGCAGTCGACGCTGCGCAGGTGCGCCGCCTGTGCGAGCTCGTCGCGGCCGAGCTGCGGGTCGCCAGCGGCCACGTTGCGGTGCACTTCGTGGGCGCCCGGCGGATCGCCCGGCTCAACGCCGAGCATCGCGGCCGCAGCGGCCCGACCGACGTGCTCTCGTTCCCCGTCGACGGTCGCGCTCCGCTGGCCGAGGAGGCCACGCGCGAGCTGGGCGACATCGTGATCTGCCCGGCGCACACCGTGGACGTGGGCGAGGCGCTCGTGCACGGGATGCTGCACCTGCTCGGGATGGACCACGAGAGCGACGAGGGCGAGATGCTCAGGCTGCAGGACGAGCTGCTGGCCCGCTCCTCCCACGCACAGCGATGACACGCGCCGGCTTCATCGCGCTCGCGGGACGCCCCAACGTCGGCAAGTCGACGTTCCTGAACGCGGTCGTCGGCCGCAAGGTCGCGATCGTCTCCGACCGACCGCAGACGACGCGGCGCGCGATCCGCGGCGTCGTGCACCGCGGCGATAGTCAGCTCGTGCTCGTCGATCTGCCGGGCGTACAGCGTCCGCAGGACGCGCTCACCGAGCGGATGGCCGCGCGCGTGCAGCAGGAGCTGCGCGGCTCCGACGCCGCGCTGCTGATGCTCAACGGCGAGCAGGGCGTGGGCCCCGGCGACCGCTTCATCGCGCGCGCCCTCGCCGCCGCCGAGCCGCCGGTCACGGTCGCGGTCAACAAGATCGACCGCGTGCGTCGCGGGGCGCTGCTCGCGATGCTGACCGCGGTGCAGGAGCTGGGCCTGGACGCCGAGGTGTTTCCGATCTCGGCGCGCACCGGCAGCGGCCTCGACGCGCTGCTCGAGCACCTCGCCCTGCAGATGCCGCAGGGCGCGTTCATGTTCGATGAGCGCTCGCGCACCGATCAGCCGCGTGAGCAGCTGCTCGCCGAGCTGATCAGGGAGGCGGTGATCAGGCGCACCTTCAAGGAGGTCCCGCACGCGGTCGAGGTCGTGATCGAGGAGATCGAGGCCCCGCGCAGCGACCTCACGCGCGTGCGTGCCCTGGTGTGGGTGGAGAGCGAGTCGCAGAAGGCGATCGTGGTCGGCGCGGGCGGGCGCATGATCAAGGCGATCGGGACGGCTGCGCGCCGCGAGCTCGAGCGCGAGCTCGCGTGCCAGGTGTTCCTCGACCTCTCGGTGCGCGTTCGGCGCGGCTGGCGCGGCGACGATGCCCTGCTGGACCGCATCGGCATCAGCTAGTCGCGCGCGTCAGACGCCGAAGCTGTGCGCGAGGCGCTCGGAGATCCCGCGCAGCGACGCGAGGTCCAGCCGCTGCTGCCACACGAACGGCAGCGGAACGACCTCGAAGCTGCGCCGCCGCAGCCGCGCGACCTGGTTGTGCTGTGCTCGTGCGCGCTGGTGCACGGCGACCGCCGCGCGCGCGGCCGCCGCGCGAAGCTGCGCAGGCGAGCCGCCAGCGCCTTCGGAGGCCTGCCCGTTGGCGCACGCGCCGAGGATCATCTCCATCTCCGACGCCGAGAAGCGGCGTGGCAGCAGGCTGTTGACGATCACCGCCGCGAGGCTGCGCCCGAGCTGGCGCTCGAGTCCCTCCTGCAACTCGAGCGTCTCCGTCACCGCCATCTCGTTGCCGAGCGCGACAGCCAGGTAGGCGGTCAGACGCTCATCCTCGAGCAGCTGCTGCATCTCGCGCGTCTGATGTGCGACGGGCCCGATCCGCGCGATCGCGCCGAACGTGCGCGGCGAGCCGAGCAGCGCAAGCGCATGCCCGGTCGCGGGTGCGTCGATCACGACCAGGTCATAGCCGCGGCGATGCTGCGCGCCGCGCGAGAGCTGCCAGATCTTGAACATCGTGAACAGCTCTTTCGCACCCGGTGCGGCCGCCGCGAAGTACTGGAAGGTGCCGCTCGAGGCGAGCACGCGCCCGGGAACGCGCCCGCCGAGTTTCTGCAGCCATTCGAGCAGTGCCCTGTCGGGGTCGATCGAGATGCTCGCGAGGTTCTCGGCGAGCTGGGTCTCGGCCCCGTCCGCGCGCGCCGACACGCCGAACAGCGACGGCAGGCGGCTCTGCTCGCCCACCTCCACCACGATCGCCCGCCGTCCGTGGCGCGCACCGAGCAGCCCGAGCGCGGCAGCGACCGTCGTCTTGCCCACGCCGCCCTTGCCGGTGACGAAGAGCAGCCTGCGATCGAGCAGTGATGACATTTCGGAAATGTGTGTGTTGCAGCCGGCCTGTAGCTGCTGAAAACGCCGCGCCCGCCCGGCCGCGAAGGGCGGCTCGACCTACAATCTGCCGGCCATGAGCACAGCGGCCGGCGAGCCCATCGAGCAGCAGATTAGCTACGACCCGGACGGCCTCGTCCCGTGCATCGTGCAGGACTGGCGCAGCGGCGAGGTGCTGATGCTCGCCTACATGAACAGCGAGGCGCTGGCGCGCACGCGCGCGACGGGCGAGCTGCACCTGTGGAGCCGCTCGCGCTCCGAGCAGTGGCACAAGGGAGCGACCAGCGGCAACGTCCAGAGAGTGCGCGCTCTGCGGATCGACTGCGACGGCGATGCGCTGCTCGCGTTCGTCGAGCCGCGCGGCCCCGCCTGCCACACCGGCGACCGCACGTGCTTTCACCGCGGCGAGCTGCAGCCCGGCGCCCCGGCCGAGACGCTGCCGGCGCTCGAGCGCACGCTCACCGAGCGCGAGCGCGAGCGCCCCGCGGACTCCTACACGGTCGCGCTGCTGAACGACCCGCCGCGTGCGGGCGAGAAGGTCCGCGAGGAGGCAGAGGAGGTCGCCCGCGCCGCGCGCGAGGAGTCCGACGAGCGCGTCGAGGAGGAGGCCGCCGACGTGATCTACCACCTGCTCGTGCTGCTGCGCACCCGCGGCCGCTCGCTTGCCGACGTCGAGCGGGTGCTCGATGGCCGTCGCGCGTAAGGGCCGCGGCGCAGCCGCCTCGCACGCGGCCGCCGCGCCGGACGCGGCAGGCGCGGCGACCGTCCGGGTCCGCCCGAGCCTCGAGCGCGCGCGCGAGCTCGCGCGCGACTACAACCTGATCGCGCTGCGCCACAGCTTCATCGAGGACTGCGAGACGCCCGTCTCCGCCTACCTGAAGCTGCAGGAGCTCGCTCCGGGCGAGCCGTCGTTCCTGCTCGAGTCGGCCGACCAGGGCCAACGCGTGGGGCGCTGGTCGTTCATCGGCGTGCGCCCTCGCGCCGTCCTCAGATGGTCGCTCGCCGACGGCGGCGACCCGTACGCGCTCGTCGCCGAGCGCCTCGGTCGCTCCCGGCAGGCGCCCGTGGAGGAGGAGTTCCCGTTCACCGGCGGCGCCGTCGGGCTGTTCGGCTATGACCTGGTACGCGCGATCGAGCCGCTCGGCGAAAGCCCGCCCGACCCGGTCGGCCTGCCCGATCTCGCGCTGATGCTGTCCGACGCACTCGTCGTCTTCGACCACCTCAAGCATACGGTCACGATCCTCGCGAACGCCGACCTCGCGGCCGACCCCGATCCCGAGCGCGCCTACGCACGCGCGCTCGCGACGATCGAAGACGTGCGTGCGGCGCTCGCCGCGCCGGTGCCGCGCGCCCCCGCCCACGCGCCGCGCGCGCTGCCGCGCTTCGAGTCGAACATGACCCGCGAGCGCTTCGAAGCCATCGTCGAGCGGGTCGTGCGCTACATCCACGCCGGCGATGCGTTCCAGGTCGTTCCCTCACAGCGCTGGTCCGCCGCCGTTCCGATCAGCGCATTCTCGATCTACCGCGGGCTGCGCGCCGTCAACCCCAGTCCCTACATGTACTTCCTCGACTTCGGCGACTTCCAGGTCGCGGGAGCGAGCCCGGAGCCGCTGTTGACCGTCAGCGGCCGGAGCGTCTCGACCAAGCCGATCGCCGGCACACGTCCGCGTGGCGCGAACCCCGAGGAGGATCGCCGCATCGCGGCGGAACTGCTCGCCGACGAGAAGGAGCGCGCCGAGCACGTGATGCTCGTCGACCTCGGCCGCAACGACCTCGGGCGGGTGTGCGAGTACGGCAGCGTGGCCGTCGAGGAGCTGATGGAGGTCGAGCTCTACAGCCACGTCATGCACATCGTCTCGAGCGTCTCGGGCACGCTGCGCGAGGGCGTCGGCGCGATGGACGCGCTGCGCTCCGTGCTGCCCGCCGGCACCCTGTCGGGCGCGCCGAAGGTGCGCTCGATGCAGATCATCGACGAGCTCGAGCCCGTCAAGCGGGGCGGCTACGGGGGCGCCGTCGGCTACCTCAGCTACGCCGGCGACCTCGACACCGCGATCCACATCCGCACCGTCGTCGTGAAGGACGGCGTGGCTCACATCCAGGCCGGCGGCGGCACGGTCGCCGACGCCCAGCCCGCCAACGAGTACGAGGAGTCGGTCGCGAAGGCGCGCGCGGCGATGCGAGCGATCGAGATGGCTTGCGAGCAGGACTGGTCATGAGGGTGCTCGTGCTCGACAACTACGACTCGTTCACCTACAACCTCGTTCAGTACCTCGGCGAGCTCGGAGCCGAGGTGCAGACCGTCCGCAACGACCGCGCGAGCGTCGATGAGCTCATCGAGAGGCGATTCGACCGCTGCGTGGTCTCGCCCGGGCCATGCACCCCCGACAGCGCGGGAATCACGCTCGAGCTCGTGCGCCGGATGCCCGAGGCGGACGTGCCGACGCTCGGCGTATGCCTCGGCCACCAGGCGATGGCGCAGGCGTTCGGTGGACAGATCCGCCTGCACCCGCCGGTGCACGGCAAGGCGACGATCATCGAGCACGACGGGCGCACGATCTTCCGCGGGCTGAGCTCGCCGCTGACGGTCGGCCGCTACCACTCGCTCGTCGTCGACGCCGCGCTGCCCGACTGCCTCGAGCAGTCCGCCCGCGGAGATGGGCTCGTGATGGCGCTGCGCCATCGCGAGCTGCCGGCCGAGGGCGTGCAGTTCCATCCCGAGTCGATCCTCACCGAGCAGGGGCACGAGCTGCTGCGCAACTTCCTCGCGGCCCGCTGATGCCCAACGAGGTCCTCACCCGCGCCATCGATGCGCTCGCCTCGCGGCGCGATCTCGGCGCCGACGAGGCGGCCGAGGTGCTCGCCGAGGTGATGCGCGGGGAGGCCTCCGAGACGCAAATCGCGGCGTTCCTGATCGCGCTGCGCACGAAGGGCGAGACGGTCGATGAGCTCGCCGGTCTCGCGCGCACGATGCGCGCGCTGGCCGCGCACGTTCCGGTCGACCGCGACGACCTGCTCGACACCTCCGGCACGGGCGGCGGCGCGAGCTCGTTCAACGTCTCGACCACGGCCGCGCTGATCGCTGCCGGCGCCGGCTGCGCCGTCGCCAAGCACGGCAACCGCTCGGCCACCAGCCGGTCGGGCTCCGCCGACCTGCTCGAGGCCCTCGGCGCGCGCATCGACCTGGGCCCGACCGAGGTCGCGCGCTGCATACGCGATGCGGGGTTCGGGTTCATGTTCGCGCCCGCCCACCACCAGGCGACCCGCTTTGTGGTGCCCGTCCGCCGCGAGCTTGCGGTGCGCACGATCTTCAACCTGCTCGGCCCGCTCACCAACCCGGCGGGCGCCCGCCGCCAGCTGATCGGCGTCTCCGACGCGCGCTATCTGGAGACGATCGCCGGTGCGCTCGCGCTGCTCGGAGTCGACCGCGCGCTCGTGGTCGCCGCCGAGGACGGCCTCGATGAGGTCTCCGCAAGCGCGCCCACGAGGATCGTCGAGGTAAACGGCGAGGATCTACGCAGCTACATGCTCACGCCGAGCGATGTCGGCATCTCCCAGCGGGCAGCCGCCCCCGCAGGGGGGAGCCCCGCCGAGAACGCGCGGGTTACGGCCGCGATACTGGCTGGCGGCGACGGCTCGCGTCCCGTAGCCGGCGAAGAGCTCGCGCTGATCAACGCCGGAGCCGCGATCTACGCCGCCGGGCGCGCGCAATCGATCGCGCAGGGAGTGCAGGCGGCGCGCGAGGCGCTCGCCGACGGCCGCGCCGCCGAGGCGCTCGAGCGCTACGTGGCCGCCACGCGCAGCACCGCCGCGGCCGGAGCCGCCTCGTGAGCGCGCGCCTGGAGGTTCCCTCGGTGCTCGCGCGGATCCTCGGTGAAACGCGCGCCGAGGTCGACCGTCGCCGGGCGAGCGTCCCGCTCGAGCAGCTGGCCGAAGCGCCCGCGCCGGCACCGCGCAGCCTGCTGGCGGCTTTGCGCGCGCCGGGGATCGCGGTGATCGCCGAGTTCAAGCGCCGCTCGCCGAGCGCCGGCCCGATCGGCACCGGCAGCGACCTGCGGGCGACGATCGAGGCGTACCAGCGCGGCGGCGCGCGCGCGCTGTCGATCCTCACCGAGGAGCCGAACTTCGGCGGCTCGCTCGCCGATCTGCGCGAGGCGCGCGCGAGCAGCGGCCTGCCGCTGCTGCGCAAGGACTTCGTCGTCGACGTCTACCAGCTGCACGAGGCGCGCGCCGCCGGCGCCGACGCGGTGCTTCTGATCGTCGCCGCGCTCGAGCGCGCAGAGCTCGCATCGCTGTACGCGCAGGCGCGAGCGCTCGGCCTCGACGTGCTCGTCGAGGTGCACGACCGGCGCGAGCTCGACGCAGCGCTGGCGCTCGAGCCGCAGCTCGTCGGCGTCAACAATCGCGACCTGCGCGACTTCAGCGTCGATCTCTCGCGCACCGCGGAGCTGCTGGGCGAGATCCCAGCGCACGTGACGGTCGTCTCGGAGTCCGGGATCGCCACCGCCGCGCAGCTTCAGCAGCTCTCCGGGCTCGGCGTCGCAGCCGTGCTCGTGGGGGAGTCGCTGATGCGCTCGGCCGATCCGGCGGCCGCGCTCGCGCAGCTGCTCGAGCCCACGCAGTTTTAACGCTGCACACGGCAGTTGTTTAGTTTCGCTTCACAACGCGCTCCGATCATGGCATCCGGCGGCGATCACAACCGCCGCGAACGAGCATGAAACGCCCAGCAATCATCCCCTTCATCTCCGCGCTGATCGGCGGCGGTATCGTCGCCGGCCTGATCGCCGCGTTCGGCGGGCTCGGCTCGAACCAGACGACGGTCACGACGGTGCAGGAGACGGCGCCCGCTGCGGCGACCGCCAATGCCGCGCACGTCGCCGGCGGGCTCACGCCGCACGAAATCTACGAGCGCGACGCACCCGGCGTGGCGTTCGTGACCTCGACCGTCGTGGAGAAGACCGAATCGCCGTTCCTGTTCGGCGACGAAACGCACAGCCAGGGGCAGGACACGGGGTCCGGGATCGTGATCTCGGCCAACGGCACGATCCTCACCAACTACCACGTGATCGAGAACGCGATCAAGGTCACGGTCAGCTTCGAAAAAGGCCAGACGGTCGAAGCGAAAGTGGTCGGAACCGACCCCTCCGACGACCTCGCGATCCTGCGCATACCGACCGACGGCCTGACTTTGCATCCGCTCGCGCTCGGCAACTCGAGCAGCGCGCAGGTGGGCGAACCGGTGTACGCGATAGGCAACCCGTTCGACCTGCAGCGCACGCTCACGACCGGCGTGGTCTCGGCGCTGCAGCGCGAAATCACAGCGCCCAACGGCTTCACGATCGACAACGTGCTGCAGACCGACGCTCCGATCAACCCCGGAAACTCGGGCGGGCCGCTGCTCAACGCGCAGGGTCAGGTGATCGGCATCAACTCGCAGATCGAGACCGGTGGCAGCGGCGACGGCAGCGTCGGCATCGGCTTCGCCGTGCCGATCAACAAGGCCAAAGAAGAGCTCGGCGCGCTCGAGAAAGGCGGCACCGTGCGCGGCGCCTATCTGGGGCTCACCACGGTCAGCGTCGACGCCTCGCTCGCGGCGCTGAACCTGCCCGTCAAGAGCGGAGCGCTGGTGCAGAGCGTGCAGAAGGGCACGGCCGCCGAAAAGGCGGGCATCCACGGTGGCACCGTGAGCACGAACACCGAAGACGGCCAGGTCGCGGTCGGCGGCGACATCATCGTCTCGATCGACGGCAAGGCCGTGAACAGCTCCGAAGAACTCGGCAACGCGGTCGAGGGCCACAAACCGGGCGAAGCGGTGAAGATCGGGATCTGGCGCGCCACCGGCGAAGGTCACTACAAGCACATGACGCTCACCGCCACGCTCGGCGAGCGCCCCAACTCCGTCCCGAACCCGAGCACGCCCGAAGGCTGAGCGCGCGCGCCGCCTCGCGCGCGCGGCGCCGCCCCCGCGCGCGAGAAGGCGGGCGCTACCGTTGGGGCCATGCCGCACGCGCAGGCTCGCAGGGAGCACCCCTCGGAGACGATCGCGACTTCCTCGGAGCTGATCGCGACCTCCCCGGAGACGATTGCGACGGTCCGCGCCGGCGCGGAGCGCACGCACGCCTCCGCGCGGCCGGCCCAGGGGCAGCCGACGCCCGCGGAGCTCACGCGCACGGTGAAGGTGTGCGGCATCACCACGCTCGAGGACGCGCAGCTCGCGCACGAGCTCGGCGCTTGGGCGATCGGCATGATCTTCTTCCAGGACAGCCCGCGGCGCTGCGCGCTCGCGCAGGCGCGCCGGATCTGCGCGGCGCTGCGCCGGCGCGTGGAGCTGTGCGGCGTGTTCGTCAACGCGCCGCTCGACGAGGTCGCGCGCGCCAGCGAGGAGCTCGGCCTCACGCTGCTGCAGCTACACGGCGACGAGGGGCCCGCGTTCTGCGCGGAGCTCAGACGCCGTACCGGCGCGCGCGTCATCAAGGCCGCGCAGGTATCCGGCGAGGGCGACGTGCGCGACCTCGAGCGCTACCACGTCGACTTCCACCTGCTCGATACGCGCGCGCGCAGCGCCGCGCGGCGTTCGCTGCGCGGCGGCACCGGCGAGAGCTTCGACTGGCAGCTCGCACGCGCGCGGCACACGAGCGTGCCGCTGATCCTCAGCGGCGGGCTGTCCGCCGCGAACGTCGCCGAGGCGCTCCGCACCGTGCGGCCCTGGGCGGTCGACACCGCGAGCGGAACCGAGTCGGCGCCGGGCCACAAGGATCCCGAGCGCCTGCGCGCGTTCTTTCACGCGGTGCAGGGCGCAGCGAGCGGCGGCGCGCCCGCATGAACGCGGGTACCCCGGGGCTCGCCGTCGAGCACCGCTTCGGCGCCTACGGCGGGCAGTACGTGCCCGAGACGCTGATGCCCGCGCTCGCCGAGCTCGAGCGCGCCTGGCAGCAGGCACGCGCCGACCCGGCCTACCGCGAGGAGCTCGAGCTGCTGCTGCACGACTATGGCGGACGCCCGACGCCGCTGTATCACGCTCGCCGGCTCTCCGAACGCGCCGGCAGGCGCGTCTATCTCAAGCGCGAGGACCTCAATCACACCGGCTCGCACAAGCTGAACAACGCGCTCGGCCAGATCCTGCTCGCGCGGCGCATGGGCAAGCAGCGCATCATCGCCGAGACGGGCGCCGGACAGCACGGCGTGGCGACCGCCACGGTATGCGCGCTGATGGGAATGGAGTGCGTCGTCTACATGGGCCTGGAGGACACCGTCAGGCAGCGCCCGAACGTACAGCGCATGCAGCTGCTCGGCGCCACGGTCGAACCGGTCGAGGCCGGCTCGCAGACGCTGAAGGAGGCCACCTCGGCCGCGATCCGCGACTGGGTCACGAACGTCGAGAGCACCCACTACGTGATCGGCTCGGCGGTCGGCCCGGCGCCGTACCCCGCGATCGTTCGCGAGCTGCAGCGCGTGATCGGGCGGGAGGCGCGCGAGCAGCTGCTCGAGCGCGAGGGGCGCCTGCCGGGGCGCGTGATCGCCTGCGTCGGCGGCGGCTCCAACGCGATCGGGATCTTCAGCGGGTTCCTCGAGGATCGCGACGTCGAGCTGATCGGCGTCGAGGCCGCGGGCGAGGGAATCGACAGCGGCCGCCACGGCGCCCCGCTGACGGTGCGCGGGCGGCCCGGCATCCTGCACGGCTCGCGCTCGGCGGTGATGCAGGACGAGGAGGGGCAGATTCTAAAGGCCCACTCGATCTCGGCCGGCCTGGACTACCCCGGTTCGGGCCCGGAGCACGCCCACCTGCGCGACATCGGTCGCGCACGCTATACCGCCGTCACCGACGAGCAGGCGCTGTCGGCGTTCCGCGAGCTGACGCGCCTTGAGGGCATCATCCCCGCACTGGAGACCGCGCACGCGATCGCGTTCGTTCTCGCGGAGCCGGCCGGCGAGCTCGACCTCGTGTGCCTCTCCGGCCGCGGCGACAAGGACCTCGCGCAGGTGCTCTCCCGGGACGCCCTGTGAGCGTCGGGGTGCGCGACGGCGCGCAGCGCATCGCCGCGGCGTTCTCATCGGCGAGCGGAGTCGCGGCCCTGATGCCCTACCTGATGGGCGGCTTCCCCACGCTGGCCGACTCGCTGCGCATCGGCGAGGCCTGCGTGGAGGCGGGCGCCGACATGTTCGAGCTGGGCGTGCCCTACTCGGACCCGCTCGCCGACGGTCCCGTGATCCAGGCCGCCGGCACCGAGGCGCTGCGCGCGGGCGCCGACCTCGCGGGCGTGCTCGAGCTCGCGCGCGCCCTCTCCGAGCGGGTGCCCGTGGTGCTGATGTGCTACTCCAATCTGGTCTTCGCGCCCGGCGCCGAGGCGTTCGCCGAGCGCCTTTCGCGCAGCGGCGCGAGCGGGCTGATCGTCCCCGACCTGCCGCACGAGGAGGCCGCGGAGCTGCGCGCGGCCTGCGACCGCAACGGCGTCGCGCTCGTGCCTTTGATCGCGCCCACGACGACCGACGAGCGCCTGTCGGCGATCGGCGCGCAGGCGCGCGGGTTTCTGTACGCCGTGTCGGTCGTCGGCACCACCGGCGAGCGCCAGGAGCTCTCCGAGGGCGCGCGCACGCTCATCGCCCGCGCGCATGCGCGCGCCGAGGTGCCTGTCGCGCTCGGCTTCGGCATCGCGACGCCCGCGCACGCGCGGGCGGCTGCCGAGGCGGGCGCGGACGGCGTGATCGTCGGCACGCGGCTGGTGCGTGCCGCCGCGGAGTCGAGCGACCCGCCCGCCGCGGTCGCGGCGCTCGTCGCCGAACTGGCCGCGGGGCTCGCGCCGGACCGCTAGGATTCGTGCCCGCATGGGGCTCGTCACCACCGTCACCGGCGGCCTGATCGTGTGGATCGTGCTGTGGGCGATCAGCGGAAAAGGACTCGACGCTTTCCTGGTCTCGATCGTGATCTTCCTCGCGGGCGCGACGCTGAGGATCGTCTCGGGCTACCTTCCCGGGCGTCGCAGCTAGCGCGCGTGCACGCACGTTGGCTGGGTCTCCTGGCGGCGCTCGCTGCGGCGCCGCTGCTCAGCGGTTGCGCGGCCAGTCCCTCGGCAGACGTGGCGGAAGCGACCGGCGGAGACCTCAGCGTGTACTCCAGCCTGCCGCTGCAGGGCCCCCAGGCGCCGCTGGCAGAACAGCTGGTCGGCGGCGAGAAGCTGGCGCTGTATGAAGCGGGCGGCAGGGCCGGCGCCTACAAGGTCGCCTTCGACTCGCTCGACGACGCCGAACCGAAGAGCGGCTCCTGGAACGACGGCGTCACCTCCACGAACGCCAAGCTCGCCGCGCAGGACACCAGCACGATCGCCTACCTGGGCGAGCTCGATTCTGCCGCGACGGCGGTCTCGCTGCCGCTCATCAACGGAGCGGGCATCCTGCAGATCAGCGCCGCGAGCCCCTACGTCGGCCTGACCTCCTCGCTCGACGCGGGCCAGGACGAGCCCGAACGCTTCTACCCCAGCGGCAAGCGCACGTTCGCACGCCTGCAGCCCGGCGATCCGGTCGAGGCGGCCGCGATGGTCCAGCTGCTGCGCTCGCTGGGCGTGCACAGCGTCTACGTCCTCGCCGACGAAGAAGGGGCCTCGAGCGATGCCTTCCAGCTGCCGCTGACCGAACTGCTCGCGAGCGATGCCCAGCATGCCGGCATCGCGATTGCCGCCAACGAAAGCATCGGCACGAGCGCGGGCGCGGTCTACTCGGAAGCGATCCGCAAGATCATCGCGAGCGGCGCCCAGGCGGTCTTCATCTCCAGCGAAGGCGGAGCGGGGGTCGTCGCGCTGTGGCGTCAGCTGCACAGCGCCGACTCCCATCTGAAGCTGCTCGGCTCGAGCACGATGGCAACCGAAGCGTTCAGCTCGCAGCTCGGCGCCGCCGCGACGGCGAGCTACCTCGCGACGCCGCTGCTCGCCACCGACATGTACCCGCGGGCGGCGCAGCACGTGCTCAGCGCCTACCGCAAGACCTTCGGCAGGCAGGCCGGGCCGGAGGCGCTCTACGGCTATGAGGCGATGAACCTCGTGCTCGATGCGATCCGCGCCGCCGGCTCCCACGGCGACGACCGCGACACGATCACCGAACGCGTGCTTCACACGCGCGATCGGGACTCGGTGATCGGCTCCTACTCGATCGAAGCGAGCGGCGAAACAACGCTCAGACGCTACGCCGTCGATTCCGTCGTCGACGGGCGCCCCGTCTTCTTGCGTGCCTTCTCGGTCTCCGCGGCCGAAGTCTCGCCCTAGCGCTCGCACCGGGCGCGAGCCCGCAAGCTGCCCAGCAGCAACGTCGCTTGCGCCCCGTGAGGCCGCCGCGCGGGCCCCGCGCGTGCGCCTGCAACGCAGGCAGCGCTGCGGCTCCGTGGGGGAAAATGTTGCAAAGGGTTGATTTGTGGGGGATGGTGGGTTATGGTCGCGCCACAGCGAGCCGGGGTGGAGGGGCTCCTCCCACCCCTCCACCTCGGCTCGGAACCAGCCTCCGGAGTAGATGTGGCCTCCTTTCGCGGCACCTTCGACCATACGCTCGACGCGAAGAATCGCCTCACGGTGCCGGCCCGCTATCGAGAGGAGTTCGAGCAGGGCGCCGTGCTCGCGATGCCGTGGGACAAAAGGCCGTGCATAGGCCTGTGGCGTCCCGCCGACTACGAGGAGTTCTCCGAGAACGCCGTCTCGAGGTTCCCGCCACTGTCCTCCACCCGCAGCCAGCTCGAGCGCTTCCTGTACGGCACCTCCCAGGAGATCGAGCTCGACAAGGCCGGGCGCATCATGGTCCCCGCGTTCCTGGCAAAGCACGCCTCGCTCGTCAAGGACGTACGAGTCGTCGGCACCGGCAACCGGCTCGAGCTCTGGAGCCTCGAGGCGTGGGAGGAGCGCACGCCCGAGCTCTACGCGGCGCTCGAGGAGGTGATCGCGCGTGAAGACAGCACAGCTTGAGTCGCCGGCGATCGTCGGCGCGCGCGGCGGGCGCGCACGCGGACGGCGCGCAGGGCAGGAGCGCGCAAGCGCGCGGGCCGCGGCGCGCGCGCGCGCGCAGGCTGCGTCGGCCACGGGGCACACGCCCGTGCTGGCGAACGAGCTGCTCGAGCTACTCGACCCCAGGCCTGGCCAGGTCGCGGTCGACTGCACCTTCGGCGACGGCGGCCACGCGCGCCTGCTCGCAGAGCGCCTCGGCGCTGCGGGCACGCTCGTCGCGATCGACCGGGATCCCGCGGCGCAGGCCCGCTGCGAAGCGCTCGCCGAGGAGGTCGAGTGCACGATCCGCTTCATCCGAGCCGCCTACGCCGAGGCGCTGGAGTCGCTCGAGCGCGAGCAGCTGCGCGCGGACATCGTCTACTTCGACCTCGGCATGTCCTCGATGCAGATCGACACGCGCGAGCGCGGCTTCTCCTACTCCTACGACGCGCCGCTGGACATGCGCATGGACACCTCCCAGCCGTTCAGCGTGCGCGAGCTGCTCGCGGAGTGGGACGAGCGCAGCATCGAGCTCGCGCTGCGCGACTTCGGCGAGGAGCGCTACGCCCGCCAGATCGCCGCGGCGATCGTGGCGCGGCGCGATCGCGCGCCGCTGCGCAGCACGCTCGAGCTCGTCGAGACGATCTCCGCAGCCATCCCGATACCCGCGCGGTTCGGCGGCGGGCACCCCGCGAAGCGGACCTTCCAAGCGCTGCGGATCGCGGTCAACGACGAGCTGGGACAGCTCGAGCGCGCGCTGCCCGCGGCATGGGGTCTGCTGCGCGACGGCGGCGTGCTGGCGGCGATCTGCTTCCACTCGCTCGAGGATCGGCGCGTGAAGCGCTTCCTCGGCGGGCTGGCGCGGGGCTGCACCTGCCCGCCGGGGCTGCCCGTATGCGTGTGCGGACGCTCTGCGGAGGCGGCGCTGCTCACGCGCCGAGCGATCTCCGCATCCGCCTCCGAGCTGGCGCACAATCCGCGCGCGGGCTCGGCACGGCTGCGCGCGGCGCGCAAGCTCGCGCGCGAGGAGGACGGGTGAGCGCGCCAGGCGCCGCGCGCGCGCGGCCGCGCCCCACGAGCGCGAGCGTGCGGGATCGCCCGCGCATCGAGCGCGCCCCGCGCACGCGGCGCATCTCCGGCCCCTCCCGCCCCGCCAGAGCAGGCGCTCAGCCCTCACGCGCCGCACGCGCGGCGCGAGGACTCGCGCCGTCGCTCCCGGGCCTGCCCACCCGCGTGCTCGCGAGCGTGCGCGCGCTGCCGCGCCGGCAGATCCTCGACCGGCTGATTCGCGGGCGCGCGTGGATCGCACTCGTCGCGTTCGCCCTCATCGGCGTCGTGACGCTGCAGCTCGGCCTGCTGCAGCTGAACGCGAGCATCGGGCGCACCCTGCAGCGCGAGGCCGCGCTGCAGCGCGAGAACTCCTCGTTGAGCGTCGAAAACTCGAACCTCTCGGCGCCGCAGCGGATCGAGGCGCTGGCCGCGCGCGAGGGCATGCGCCCGGCGCCCGAGAGCTCGCTGCGCCTGCTCGGAGGCGGCGACTCGCACACGCTCGCGCGCGCCGCCGCGGCGCTGCTCGCACCCGCCGGCACGCGTCAGACGGGCACGGCCCAAACCCAGGCGAGCTCCGCGAGCGCCGCCGGACAGCAGGCCACCGAACAGCAGGCCGCCGAAGATCAGCCCACGACCGCGGCCGGCGGCGAAGCGAGCACGGGCGCGGGCACGGGGGCGGGTAGCGAAGCGGCGGGCGCCACCCAGGCGCCGGGCGCCACCGCAGCGTCCCAGCCCGAAGACGGCAGCACTCCCGCGGGCGCCGAGGTCACGCCGGCCTCGCAGGCGTCATCCGCAAGCGGCGAAGGCGCGGCGGGCGACCCGGGGGGAACGCCGCCCGCAGCCACGTCGAGCGCGACGCCGGGGGGCTAGCGCCGATGGCGGCCGTCCAGCACCGCGCAGGAGCGATCTTCGCCGCCTTCCTCGCGCTGCTGCTGATCGCCGCTGCGAGGACGTTGTATCTGGACATCGCACGCGGCGCGACGCTGCGCAACGCCGCCAGCGAGGAGCACCTGGTCGCCGAAACGATCCAACCGACGAGGGGGGCGATCACCGACGACCACGGTGCGGTGCTCGCGATCTCCGAACCGGCGCAGGAGATCTCCGCCGATCCCTTGCAGATCAGCGAACCGCTCGCGGCCTCGCAACGGCTCGCGCCGCTGCTCGGCACCTCCACGCAGCGGGTGCTCGACGAGCTCACGCAGCGCACGGGCTTCGTGTACCTCGCGCGTGCGCTGCCCGAAAGCCAGGCCAAACGGGTTCTCGCGCTCGGAATCGCGGGCATCGCCGGCACTCCGGTGATGCGCCGCGTCTACCCGCGCGGCGCGCTCGCCGCACAGGCGCTCGGCTTCGTCGGCACCGAAGGGGAAGGCCTCACGGGGCTCGAATATCTGCAGAACTCGGTGCTGCGCGGGCAAGCGGGAACCCGCCGCGTGGTCAGCGACGCGCGCGGCCAGCCGATCTCGATCAGCGAACCGCGCCCCGCCGTGCCCGGCAAGAGCCTCGCGCTCACGCTCGACACCAACATCCAGCAGCGCACCGAAGACGTGCTCGCCGCCGTGGGGCGCGCGTTCGCGCCCAAAGATGCCACCGCGATCGTGATGGAACCCTCCACGGGTGCGCTGCTGGCGGTCGCGAGCTGGCCGGCGATGAACGCCAGCGATCCCGCCCTGTCGACCCCCGCCGAGCTCGAGGACCGGGCGGTCGGCTTCCCCTACGAACCCGGCTCGACATTCAAGGTCGTCGCGGTCTCCGGGGCGCTGCAGGAAGGGCTGATCACTCCTGACACGACGCTCAACGTCCCCGACCAGATCCAGGTCGCCGAACGCACGATCCACGACGACACCGAACACCCCGAAGAAATGCTCACCGCCGCGCAGATCCTTGCGCGGTCGAGCAACGTCGGCGCGATCGAGATCGGCAAACTCGAGGGCCCGGAAGTCTTCAACCGCTGGGTGCGGCGCTACGGCTTCGGCGCGCGCACCGGCGTCGACCTCGCGAGCGAGGAAAGCGGCGTGGTGCTCTCGCCCTCGCAGTACTCCGGATCCTCGATGGGCAACCTGCCGATCGGGCAGGGGGAGCTCGTCACGCCGATCCAGATGGCGACTGCGTACGCGGCGATCGCCAACGGCGGCATCCTGCGCCCCGCGCACATAGTCGCCTCCGTCGGAGGCCGGCGGCTGGCGTTGCCCGCCGGCCGCCGCGTCATCTCGGCGCGGACCGCGGCCGAGGTGCGCCGCATGCTCGAAGGCGTGCTCGCGCCGGGTGGGACCGCAAGCCAGGTCTCGATACCCGGCTACCAGCTGGCGGGCAAGACGGGCACGGCGAGCAAGGTGGACCCCGAAACCGGCGAATACTCACACACCGCGTATGTCGCCTCGTTCATCGGCTTCGCGCCCGCCTCGCACCCGAAGCTCCTGTGCGCGGTGGTCGTCGACGAACCGCAGCTCGGCTCGATCTACGGCGGCGCCGTCGCCGCGCCCGCGTTCGGCCAGATCATGAGCTTCGCGCTTCCATATCTCGGCATCGCCCCCGAATAGGCCGTGGCCTGCCGCGCTGTTGCGCCGGCGCATCGGCGGCTCCGGCGGGCACGGAAACTAGACTCGCATCCATGGCTGCGCGGCGCGCTGGGCGCGCGATGAGGCTCGCAGAGCTGATCGCGAACTCGCCCGCGGAGGTGCGCCTCTGCGAGGGCGCGGACGCCGCGCGCCAGATCAGCGGCCTCGCCTACGACAGCCGCAACGTGGAGCCAGGCGACCTGTTCTTCTGCGTGAGCGGCCTGCGCGCCGACGGCCACCTGTTCGCGGAGCACGCGCTGGCTGCCGGCGCGGCGGCGCTCGTGGTGGAGCGGGCGCTGGGGCTCGGCGCCCCCGAAGTGCTCGCGCCCTCCGTGCGCGCCGCGATGGCGCCGCTCGCGGCGCGCTTCTTCGGCGAGCCCTCACGCGAGCTCAACGTGGTCGGCGTGACCGGCACGAACGGCAAGACCACTACAACGTATCTCGCGCGCGCGCTGCTGGAAGCATGTCCACCCCCGCTCGGGGGACCGACCGGCCTGCTCGGGACGGTGAAGTCGGTGATCGCCGGCGAGGAGCTTCCCGTCGTGCGCACGACGCCCGAGGCGATCGACCTGCAGCGCGAGTTGCGCGCGATGCTCGACGGCGGCGACCGCGCGTGCGCGATGGAGGTCTCCTCACACGCGCTCGCGCTGGGTCGCAGCGACGCGATCGAGTTCGCGGCGGCGGTCTTCACGAACCTCACGCAGGACCACCTCGACTTCCACCCGACGATGGAGGACTACTTCGTGGCGAAGCGCCGCTTGTTCGTGCCGGCCAGCGGCCGCGCGCCGCGCGTGAGCGTGGTGAACGTGTCCGATCCCTACGGGCGGCGCCTGGCGCGCGAACTCGACGGCGCGATCACGTTCGGCGTCGAGACCGACGCCGACTACAGCGCGCACGATCTGCGCTGCGACTTCGAGCGCTGCCGCTTTCGCCTCTCGACGCCGGCGGGCGAGCACGAGCTCGAGCTGCCGATGCCCGGCCACTTCAACGTCCTCAACGCGCTTGCGGCGCTCGCGGCGGTGCACGCGCTCGGCGGCCCGCTCCAGACGCTGCTCGCCGCGCTCGCGCGCGGCATACGGGTGCCGGGCCGCTTCGAGCCGGTCGAGGAGGGTCAGGGCTTCGCGGTCCTCGTCGACTACGCCCACACGCCGGACTCGCTCGAGAACGTGCTGCGCGCGGCGCGCGAGCTCGCGGGCGACGGGCGCGTGATCTGCGTGTTCGGCGCGGGCGGCGACCGCGACAGGGGCAAGCGGCCGCTGATGGGGCGTATCGCGGCCGAGCTCGCGGATCTCGCGTTGATCACCTCCGATAACCCCCGCTCGGAGGATCCGCAGGCGATCGTCGAGGAGATCGCGGCGGGGCTCCCGGCAGGGATCGCGCCGGGCTCCGCGCACGCCGCGGTCCGCAGGATCGTCGATCGCCGCGAGGCGATCGCGGCGGCGATCGGCGAGGCCGCGCGCGGCGACGTGCTCGTGATCGCCGGCAAGGGCCACGAGCAGGGCCAGGAGTTCGCGGACGGGCGCAAGATCCCGTTCGACGACGTCGCCGTGGCGCGCGCGGCGCTGCGCGAGCTGGCGCGGTCGCCGCTGCAGGGAGCGGGCGCGGCGTGAGGAGCTGGGACGCACTTCGCGTCGCCGACGCGGCGGGGGCGAGGCTGCTGGCCGCGCCCGCCGCCGGCTCGCCCGGTCCCGCGCGCGCCGCGATCGACACGCGCACGCTGCGGCCCGGCGAGCTGTTCGTCGGGCTGCCCGGCGCGCGCGTCGACGGGGGGGAGCACGCGACGCAGGCGCTCGAGCAAGGGGCCTGGGGCGTGCTCGTCTCGCCGACGCACGCGCGCTCCCTGCTCGAGCGGGGCCCCGCGGGCGCGCTGCTCGAGCACGAGGATCCGCTCGCGGGGCTGCAGACGCTCGCCGCCGGCTGGGGCGAGCACCTGCACGCGCGCGGGGCGCGCACGGTCGCGATCACCGGTTCGGCGGGGAAGACCTCGACGAAGGACATCCTGGCGGCGCTGCTCGCGCTCACGCTGCGCACGTTCGCGAGCCCGGAGAACCACAACACCGAGATCGGGCTGCCGCTGTCGCTGCTGTCGGCGCAGGAGGACGTCGAGGCGCTCGTGCTCGAGATGGCGATGCGCGGCGCGGGCCAGATCGCGCAGCTCACGCACATCGCGCGCCCCGACGTCGGCGTGATCGTGAACGTGGGTCCCGCGCACGTCGAGCTGCTCGGCTCGCTGCAGGCGATCGCCGCCGCCAAGGCGGAGCTGATCGCAGGGCTCGCGCCGGGCGCGAGCGTCATCGTTCCCGCGCGCGAGCCGCTGCTCGAGCCATACCTGCGGACCGACCTCGAAGTGATCACCTTCGGCGAGGGCGGCGACGTCACGCTGGCCGGCCGCGAGGCCGACGGCACCGTCCTGATCCGCCATCGCGAGCAGCAGATGCGCCTGCGCCCCTCCTTCGGCCAGGCCCACAACCTGCACAACCTGCTCGCGGCGGTGGCCGCCGCGCGCGCGCTCGGGCTCACGCCGGCGGGGGAGCTCGAGGTCAGCTTCTCGAGCATGCGCGGGCAGCGTCGCGAGCTGCCGGGTGGCGTGAGGCTGATCGAGGACTGCTACAACGCCAACCCGATGTCGATGCGAGCCGCGATCGCCGACCTCGTCGAGAGCGCGGAAGCCCGCACGATCGCGGTGCTCGGCGAGATGCTCGAGCTCGGCGAGCAGGCGCCGGCGATGCACCGCGAGATCGGCGCCTTCGCTGCGCAGGCGGGCGTGGACGTGCTGCTCGCCGTCGGCCCGCTCGCAGCGGAGATCGCGGAGGCCTTCACGGGCGAGGCGCACCGGGCCGAGGACGCCGCCGCGGCAGCGCTGATGCTGCCGCGGCTGCTGCGTGCCGGCGACACCGTCCTGCTCAAGGGCTCGCGCGGCGTCGGCCTCGAGCGGGTCGCCGAAGGCCTCTCGCGACGCGAGCCCGCAGCGCCGGCGCCGGCGTCGGCGCCGGCGCACCCCCCACTCAGCGCACAGCCGCTCAGCTCGGGGCAGCACTGAATGGGGCGGATCGTCTTCGGCGGCACGGCCGCGCTGCTGATCTGCATCTTCCTGAGCCCGAAGTTCATCGAGGCGCTGCGCCGGCGCGAGTTCGGACAGCACATACGCGAGGACGGGCCGCAGGGACACCATCTCAAGGCGGGCACGCCGACGATGGGCGGGATGATCGTGTTCCTCGCCGTCGCCGTCGCGTTCCTGATCCTGACCGAATTCGAATGGCGCTCGATCGGCGTCTTCGGCGTCGCGCTCGCGTGTGCGCTGCTCGGCTTCGCCGACGACTACACGAAGCTCGCCAAGCGGCGCTCGCTCGGCCTGCGCGCCCGCACGAAGCTGCTGGTCACGATCCTGATCTCGATCGGCCTGTGGCTGGTCGCCGAAAAGGAGGCTGGCCTGGCGCCGGAACTGAGGCTGCGGTTCGTCGACTACCACATCGACCTCGGCCCCTTCTACCCGGTGCTGATCTACCTGGTGGTCGCGGGCACGACGAGCGCCGTCAACCTCACCGACGGGCTCGACGGCCTCGCCGCCGGCTGCGCGGCGATCGTGCTGCTTGCCTACATCGGGATCGCGTTCCTCGCCAAGCAGTACGACCTCGCGATGCTCGCGAGCTGCCTGGTCGGCGCCTGCGTCGGCTTTCTGTGGTTCAACGCCTTCCCGGCGACGATCTTCATGGGCGACACCGGATCGCTCGGGCTCGGGGGGGCGATCGCGGGACTGGCGGTGATGACGAAGACCGAGGTGCTGCTGATCCTGATCGGCGGCATCTTCGTGATCGAGGCGCTGTCGGTGGTGATCCAGGTGATCTCCTTCCAGACCACGCGCAGGCGCGTGTTCCTGATGGCGCCGCTGCACCACCACTTCGAGCTGAAGGCGTGGTCGGAGACGAAGATCATCCTTCGCTTCTGGATCGTCGCCTCGATCTGCGCGGCGATCGGCTTCGCGCTCTACCGCCAGAGCCGCGGTCTGTAGCGGCGCGGGGCAGGCATCCACGCGGCGGCGTCGAAAGTGCCTAGAGATGCCATCGGCCTCGGCAAGGCGCGGGCGGGATGCCCCGTCGGTGCGGGCGCGTGCCCGCCGCGCCGAGCGGACCCTCGAGCACCGCATGCTGCTCACCGCGACGCTCTGCCTGCTGGCGTTCGGCGCGGTGATGGTGTACAGCGCCTCCTCGGCTCCGACGCTCCTGCAGGGCGGCGGCTACGGCAGCAGCTACCTGGTGAAGTTCGCGTTGTTCGGGGTGGTCGGCCTGGCGGCGATGCGCCTGCTCGCCCGCGACGGCGTGGCGAAAGTGCACCGCGTCACGGCGCCGCTGCTGTTCGTCTCGCTCGTGCTCGTGCTCGCGGTGCACGTGCCGCACGTCGGCGTGAGCGTGAACGGCGCGCGCCGCTGGATCGGCGCCGGGATCCTGCAGTTCCAGCCGTCGGAGCTGCTGAAGATCGCGCTCGTGCTCTACTGCGCGACGCTGCTCGCGAGCCGGCCGACCGCGGTGCGCAGCCTGCGCGAGCTCACGCGGCCGCTGCTTCTGGTCGTCGGCACGGCCTGCGTGCTCGTGCTGACCCAGCCCGACCTGGGCACCGCGATGGTGATCGCCTTCACGGTCGGCGCGATGCTGCTCGCCGCCGGGATCCCGCTGCGCTCGCTGGCGATGCTCGTGGCCGGCGTGCTCGCCTGCGTGCTGCTGATGCTGATCGCCGAGCCGTACATGCGCGAGCGTCTGACATCGTTCGTGGATCCGTGGGCGCACGCCTCCTCGAGCGGCTTTCAGGCGGTGCAGGGCCAGATCGCGATCGGCTCGGGCGGCTTGTTCGGCGTGGGTCCCGGCCAGTCGGTGCAGAAGATGTTCTACCTGCCGGAGGCGCCCACCGACTTCATCCTCGCCGTGATCGCCGAGGAGCTCGGCGTCGTGGGAGTCGGTGCGCTGCTGTTCCTGTACGGGCTGATCGGCTACGCGGGGCTGCGCGCGGCAAAGCATGCGAGCAGCCTCTACAGCGCGCTGATCGCGGTCGGCGTGACGACGCTGGTCGTCTCGCAGGCGCTGCTGAACACCTTCTCGGTGCTCGGGCTCGCGCCGCTGACGGGCGTGCCGCTGCCGCTCGTCTCCTACGGCTCGACGAGCCTCGTCGTGACGCTCGCGGCGATGGGACTGCTGCTGAACGTCGCCTCGGGCGAGAGCGGCCACGTGCGCGCCGTCGCGCCGCCGCGCAGACGCCGCACGGGCGCCTCCGGCGTCGTCGCAAAGGCGCCCGCCCGCAGGGCGCAGGGGGACAAGCGCGCACGCGAAACGGCACGATGGGCGCGTGAGCTCGCCGCCGAGGAGGATCGCGATCGCCACGGGCGGCACCGCGGGACACGTGGTGCCGGCGCTCGCGGTGGCGGACGCGCTGCGGGCTGAGGGCGCCGAGGTCAGCTTCATCGGCTCCTCGCGCGCCGAGGCGCAGCTGGTGCCGGCGGCGGGCTACGAGCTGCACACGATCGCCGTCGAGGGGCTCAGCCGCTCGCACCCGGCACGTGCCGCGCGCTCGCTCGCGCTGGCGGCGGCGGCGCTGCCGCGCGCGCGCTCGCTGCTGCGGGACATCGGCGCGGAGGCCGTGCTGGGCGGCGGCGGCTACGTTTCCGGTCCCGTCGGGCTGGCGGCGGTCACACTGCGCGTGCCGCTCGTGCTGAGCGAGGCCGACAGCCGCCTCGGCCTGAGCAACCGCGCGCTCGCGCCATACGCGCGCAGGGTCTGCCTGGCGTTCCCGCTGCCGGGCCGCGAGGCGCCGCGCTACCGCGTCACGGGGCGAGCGATCGGCCCGCACGGCGCCGAGCGCGAAGACGCCCGGCGGCGCTTCGGGATCCCGGCGCAGGCGCGCACGGTGCTGGTGTTCGGCGGCTCGCTCGGGGCGCGCTCGATCAACCTCGCGGCGGTGCAGGGGCTCGCGCCGCTCGCGCAGGAAGGCGTGAGGGTGCTGCACGTGAGCGGGCGGCGCGACTACGGCGAGCTGTCGGCGCTCACGCTTCCCGCGGGCTACGACCTGCGCGAGTACCTCGAGCTCGCAGACTTCGCGGACGCTCTCAGCGCGACGGACCTCGTGGTCGCGCGCGCCGGCGGCTCGGTGTTCGAGCTCGCCGCGCACGGCGCGCCGGCGATCCTCGTGCCCTACCCGCACGCGGCGGGCGACCACCAGAGCGCCAACGCGCGCTGGATGGCCGACGCGGGCGCCGCCGTGGTGATCGCCGACTCACAGTTGCAGGCGCAGCGCGTCGAGCGCGAGGTGCGAGAGCTGCTGGCCGACGGCGAACGGCTCGCGCGGATGGCCGCGGCGGCGCGCTCGATCGCGCGCCCGGACGCGGCGCGCGAGATCGCCGGCGAGCTCCTGGACGCCGCGCGGTGAGCGCGCCCTGGAGCGGGCGGCGGATGCACCTGATCGGCGTCGGCGGCGCCGGCATGAGCGCCTACGCGCGCGCGGCGCACGCGCTGGGGGCGCGGGTGAGCGGCTCCGACGCGGCGTCGACGCCGAACCTGGAGGGCCTGCTCGCCGACGGGATCCTCGAGCGCGCCGCCGTCGGCCAGGCGGCCGAGAACATCCCCGGCGGCGAGGACGTCGAGGTCTACTACTCCTCGGCCGTCGCGCCCGAGAACCCCGAGCGCGCCGGCGCACGGGCGCGGGGACTGCGTGAGCGCCCGCGCGCAGAGCTGCTGGAGCAGCTGAGCGCGCTGCGGCGCACGATCGCCGTGGCCGGCACGCACGGCAAGACGACCAGCGCGGCGATGCTCGTGCACGCGCTGCGCGGCGCCGGGCTCGATCCCGGCTGGGTGGTGGGCGCGGCCGTCGGCGGGGGGCTGGCGAACGCGCACTGGAGCGAGGGGCAGTGGCTGGTCGTCGAGGCCGACGAGTCCGATCGCTCGATGCTCAGCCTGCATGTGGAGATCGCGTTGCTCACGAACGTCGAGCTCGAGCACCACGCGAGCTTCGGCTCGCTGGCGGAGCTGCACGGCGCGTTCGGCGAGTTCCTGCGCGGCGCGCGCGAGGCGGTGATCTGGGGGCAGCCCGAGCTGCTCGAGCTGCGCGATGGTCAGGCGGTCGACTTCGAGCTGCCGCCGATCGTCGAGCTCGGCGGCGGCGGCTCGCGCTTTCGCTGGCGCGGTCAGGAGGTGACGCTGGCGGTGCCGGGCCGCCACAACGCGCTGAACGCGGTCGGCGCGCTCGAGGCGGCGCTGCTGGCGGGCGCCGAGCCGGCGCGCGCGGCGACGGCGCTCGCGGGCTTCCACGGCGCGGCGCGGCGCCTGGAGCTGGTCGGGCGCAGCGTGGGCGGCGCGCTCGTGTACGACGACTACGCCCACCATCCGACCGAGGTGGCGGCGACGCTGCAGGCGGCGCGCACGCTGCCGCACGAGCGCCTGCTCGCCGTCCTGCAGCCGCACCTGTACTCGCGCACACAGGCGCTCGCGCCGCAGTTCGCGCAGGCGCTCGCCGAGGCCGACGTCGTCGCCGTGCTCGACGTCTACGCGGCGCGCGAGCGCGCCGAGGATCATCCCGGCGTGAGCGGGCTGGGGATCGCGCTGGGCGCCGCCGAGCTCTCGGGCGGGCGGCCGGTGTTCTGGCTGCCCGAGCTGGAGCAGGCCGAGCGCGTGCTCGCCGCCGAGCTGCGGCCCGGTGACCTGTGCGTCGTGATGGGCGCCGGCGACTGCGATGCGCTGGCGCGCGCGCTGGTGGCGCGGTGAGCCGCGTGGAGGAGCTCGCCGGCGCTCTCGTGCGCCGAGACCTGCCGCTCGCGCCGCTCACGACGATCGGCACCGGCGGCAGCGCCGAGTACTTCGCGCGCGCGGGCAGCGAGCAGCAGCTGTCGGAGCTGCTGCGCTGGGCGCGCGAGCGCGCGCTGAGGATCTCGATGCTCGGCTCGGGATCGAACCTGCTGGTGGCCGACGAGGGCGTGCGCGGGCTCGTGCTCAAGCTCGACCGCGCGCTCGCCGCGATCGAGCTCGATGGGCCGCGGATCGCCTGCGGCGGCGGCGCCCGCCTGCCGGCCGTCGCGGCGCGCGCCGCGAAGGCGGGGCTCGCGGGCATCGAGTTCGGCGTGAATATCCCCGGCACGATCGGCGGCGCGGTGAAGATGAACGCGAACGCCTACGGCGGCGAGCTGGGGCGCGTGCTCGAGTGGGTCCAGGTGGCGAGCGCCGCCGGCGTGCGGCGGCGCGCGCCCGCGCAGCTCGGCCTGGAGTACCGGCGCTCGAACCTCGGCGAGGGTGAGATCGTGGCGGCGGTCTCGCTGCTGCTCGAACGCGAGCGGCCCGACGCCGTGAAGGCACGCCTGCAGGAGATGCGCAGACTGCGCCACGAGGCACAGCCGCGCGGCATCAAAACGTTCGGCTCGACGTTCAAGAACCCGAGCGACGTGCGCGCGGGCGGACGCAGCGCGGGGCTGCTGCTCGCCGAGACGGGATGCAACGGCGTCGCCGTGGGCGGCGCGCGCTTCGCGCACAAGCATGCGAACTTCATCGAGAACACCGGCGGCGCGAGCACCGCCGACGTGCTCGCGCTGATGGCGGAGGGCCGTCGGCGCGTGCGCGAGCGCTTCGGCGTGGAGCTGGAGCCCGAGGTGCAGACACTCGGCGAGGTTCGCTTCCCCTGGCGAGAGCGGTAGGGGATGCGCGCGCGAGGTCGAAGACACCGTGGATGGAGCGCTCGTTCGCAGCACGGCTGCCGCTCACACGAGGGCTCGGTCGCGGGATCCGCAGGCCGTCGCTCGGGCGGCTCGCCGCGCTTGCCGGCGCGCTGTGCCGACAGCGCCGTGCACACATCGCGCTGAGCTGCGCGGCGCTGGCGCTGGCGCTGCTGGGAGGCGGCTGGCTGTGGCTGCGCGGCTCCTCGCTGGTCGCGGTCGAGCGGGTGCAGGTGGCCGGCGTCGCGCGGGGCCCCGAGCGGGGCGCGATCGAAGGGGCGCTGCGAGCGACGGCGCGGCGCATGACGACGCTCGACTTCAGCAGCGCTGCGCTGCGCGAGGCCGTCGCCGCCTACCCGGTGGTGCGCTCGCTGCAGGTGCGTACGAGCTTCCCGCACGGGGTCCGGATCAGCGTCGAGGAGCAGCCGCCGGTCGCGCAGCTGCAGTCGGGCGGATGGCGCACGGCGGTCGCCGCGGACGGCGTCGTGCTCGGCACGGGGCCGCTCGAGCCGGACCTGCCGACGATCGACTATGGCGGCGAGCCGGCGCCGAGGCGGCTCGCGCGGGGCGCCGAGGTGCGCGCGATGCTCACGCTGATCGGCGCCGCGCCGGGTCGGCTCGCGGCGAGGGTCGCGCGCCTCTCGGAGGGAGCGCAGGGGCTGACGGCGGCGATGCGAAACGGCCTGCAGGTGTACTTCGGGGACGCGCGCGACGCGCGCGCGAAGTGGGCGGCGCTGGCTCGCGTGCTGGCGGACCCGAGCTCGGCGGGCGCCTCCTACATCGACGTTCGGCTTCCCGAACGGCCGGCGGCGGGCTTCCCCGACGGCGGCGAATCGCCGCCGGTCACCGGCGCCGGGACGGCGGGCGAAGACGCTACGAGCGCCCAGGTGGGCGGCTCGGAAGCGACGATCGGCGCGCTCGCCGAACAGCTGCGCGAAGGAACGGGCAGCGGCCTGGCGGCCCAGCCGCAGAGCCAGACGGAAAGCCAGACCTCCTCCCAGCAGGCCGGCGCGAGCGACGAAGCCGCCGCCGCCGGCCAGCCCGGCGTGGCGGCGACGAGCCAAGAGGGCGAACAGACCGGCCAGGTCGCAGCGGGCGAACAGGGTGCCTCGCAGGCGCCCGGAGAACCTTCAAGCTCTACTTGAGCTAGAGGGCGATCGCACCCATGTGCCTCAGGCGCTGCTTGAGGGTACGCAGTGTGCAAGGATTGTTGCCAGCCTCGCGGCTATCGTTGACATGGCGAAGTTGCCTGCATAACGTGAGCATCTTGGGGCCCTCGGGCGATGGCGCCCGAACAACCTTCAATCACTACTGAAGACTCGCACTGGACCGAGCGCAAACGCGTATGGAGACGAACTCGAGCTACCTGGCTGTGATCAAGGTCGTCGGCGTTGGCGGCGGCGGTACGAACGCGGTCAGCCGGATGGTCGACGCGGGACTGCGCGGCGTCGAGTTCATCGCGGCGAACACCGACGCGCAGGCGCTCGCCATGAGCGACGCGGACATCAAGCTGAACATCGGCCACGAGTCGACGAAGGGCCTCGGCGCGGGCGCGAACCCCGACGTCGGCCTCGCGGCGGCGTCTGAGTCCCGCGACGAGATCAAGGAGGCGCTCAAGGGCGCCGACATGGTGTTCGTGACGGCCGGCGAGGGCGGCGGCACGGGCACGGGCGCGGCGCCGGTGATCGCGGAGATCGCCAAGAACGAGATCGGCGCGCTGACGGTCGGCGTCGTGACGCGACCGTTCGACTTCGAGGGCTCCCAGCGCGGGCGGCAGGCGAGCGAGGGCATCGAGCGGCTGCGCGAGGTGGTGGACACGCTGATCGTGATCCCCAACGAGAAGCTGCTGGCGGTCGTCGAGCGGCGCACTTCGATGCTCGACGCGTTCCGCGAGGCCGACAACGTGCTGCGCCAGGGCGTGCAGGGCATCACCGACCTGATCACGATCCCGGGACTCATCAACCTCGACTTCGCGGACGTGCGCACGATCATGCAGGACGCGGGCTCGGCGCTGATGGGGATCGGCATGGCGAGCGGCGAGAGCCGCTGCGCCGACGCCGCGAAGGCCGCGATCTCCTCGCCGCTGCTCGAAGACTCCGTCGAGGGCGCCACCGGGATCCTGCTGAACATCACCGGCGGGCGCGACCTCGGGCTGTTCGAGGTGAACGACGCGGCAGAGATCATCCAGAACGCGGCCGACGCGAACGCGAACATCATCTTTGGAGCCGTGATCGACGAGACCATGTCCGACGAGGTGCGCGTGACGGTCATCGGCACCGGCTTCGACCACCGGCCGGGGCTGCGCGCCCGCAGCGCGGCACGCGCGGGACGCCCCGACCGCGCACCGCGGATCAGCGACCGCCAGCGCTCGACGCTCGAGATCTCAGACGACGACATCGACGTGCCGCCGTTCCTGCGCTAAAGCGCCGGGGCACCTCACCGACGGCAGGCTTCGCGCGCGCTGGGTGCGCGCTCTGGCTGCTCTGCGCGCGCGCGAGCCCGGAAGCGGGCGGGGCCGCCGCTAGCCTGCCAGGGACTCCGCGATGGCGATGACGAGCCCGGGACAGACGACGCTTCGCAGAACGCCGCTGTATGAGTGCCACCTCGCGGCGGGCGCGCGCATGGTCGACTTCGCGGGCTGGGAGATGCCGCTGCAGTACGAGGGCGTGGTGTCCGAGCACGTGGCCGTGCGCGAGGGGTGCGGCATCTTCGACGTGTCGCACATGGGCCAGATCGAAACGAGCGGGCCGCAGGCGCTCGCGCTGCTGCAGCGCCTGCTCAGCAACGACGTGGCGGCGATCGCGTTCAGCGCGACCGCTGCGGCGGCGGCGGCGGCGCCGGGCGGCCCCGGCACCGGCGGGGCGCAGTACGCGTTGCTGTGCGAGGAGGACGGCGGGGTGCTGGACGACCTGATCACCTATCGCCTGGACGCCGAGCGCTACCTGACGGTGACGAACGCGGCGAACCACGCCGGCGACCTCGAGCAGTTCAGGCGCGTGGCGTCGCAGTTCCCCGGGGCGCGGGTGAGCGACCGGATCGAGGACTGGGCGATGCTGGCGGTGCAGGGGCCGCTGGCGCGCGAGGTCGTGCAGGCGATCTCCGACGCGCCGCTGCCGGCGCGGATGCGCGTGAGCACGCGACGGCTCGCGGCGGCCGAGGCGTTGGTGTGCGGGACCGGCTACACGGGCGAGGAAGGCGTCGAGCTGCTGTGCGCGCCGGAGCAGGCGGCGGCGCTGTGGGAGGAGCTGGTGCGGCGCGGGGCGCGGCCGGCGGGCCTCGGGGCGCGCGACACGCTGCGCCTGGAGGCGTGCTTCCCGCTGTACGGCAACGAGCTGAGCAGGGAGCGCAATCCGATCGAGGCGGGCCTCGGCTGGGCCTGCCGGGAGCAGACCGCGTTCATCGGCTCGGAGGCGGTGCGAGCGGCGCGCGAGCGGGGCACGCGCGAGCGTCTCGCGGCATTCGCGATCGAGGGCCGCGGGATCGCGCGCCGGGGCAACGCGATCGTGGGCGGCGGCGAGGTGAGCAGCGGGACGCTGTCGCCCTGCTTGAAGGTCGGGGTGGGCATGGCCTACGTGCCGGCGGAGCGCTCGGCGCCGGGCACGCGGCTCGAGATCGACGTGCGTGGCAAGATGCGCGCCGCCGTGGTGAAGGAGAAGCCGCTCTATCGAAAGGCAGCGTGACGATGGCGCCCGCGAGCTATCCGGAGGACCTGCTGTATCACCCCGAGCACGACTGGGCGCGGATCGACGCGGATCCGGATACGGCGACGCTGGGCATCACCTGGTACGCGCAGGACGCGCTCGGCGAGGTGGTGTTCTTCGAGGCGCCGGCGGTGGGCACCACGCTGAGCAAGGACTCCTCCTACGCGGAGGTGGAGTCGGTGAAGGCCGTCTCGGAGGTGATCGCGCCGCTGTCGGGCGAGGTCGTGGAGGTGAACTCGCAGCTCGGCGAGAACCCGGCGATGATCAACGAGGACCCCTACGGCGAGGGCTGGCTGGTGAAGGTGCGCCTGTCGGACCCGGGCGAGCGCGACTCGCTGCTCGACGCGGCCGCGTACAGAGCGTCGCTGGACGGCTAGCTACGCTGCTAGCTGGTCTTGAGTCGATACACGGCAATCACAGAGCAGGACGAGCGGGCGATGCTCGCGGCGATCGGCGTGTCCTCCCGCGAGGAGCTGCTCGAGCGCCAGATCCCGCCGGAGGTGCGACTGCAGCGCGCGCTCGATCTGCCACGCGGCATGGGCGAGCAGGACGTCTACGAGCACCTGCGCGCGCTCGCGGAGCGCAACTTCAGCACCGAGCGCGAGCTGAGCTTCCTGGGCGCCGGCATGTACGACCACTACGTGCCGGCGGTGATCGACATGCTGACCTCGCGCTCGGAGTTCCTGACGCCCTACACGCCCTATCAGCCGGAGGTGGCGCAGGGGACGCTGCAGGCGATGTTCGAGTATCAGACCGCGATCTGCGAGCTGACGGCGCTCGAAGTGTCCAACGCGGCGGTGTACGAGGGGCCCTCGGCGGTGGCGGCGGCGGCGTACATGGCGCTGCTGCACAACGACCGCCGGCGGATCGTGGCGAGCGCGGGGCTTCATCCGCACACGCTGCAGACGCTGCGCACCTACGCGCACGGCTACGGCATGGAGGTCGCGGAGGTGCCGCTGCGCGAGGGCGTGACCGACGCCGAGCGCTGGGCGGCGGCGGTCGACGCGCAGACGAGCGCGGCGATCTTCGCGCAGCCGAACTTCTACGGCGCCGTCGAGGACGCGGCGGCGCTGAGTGCCGCGGTCAAGCAGAGAGCGGGCGCCGAGGACGGCGCCGGAGGGCCGGCCGTGGTGATCTCCCAGGTCGATCCGATCACGCTCGGAGTGCTCGCGCCGCCGGGGGCATGCGGCGTGGACGTGGCGGTGGGCGAGGGCCAGTCTCTGGGCGGCCGGCTGGACTTCGGCGGCCCGTCGTTCGGCCTGTTCGCGGCGCGCGCGGAGTACATCCGCAGGATGCCGGGCAGGATTGCGGGCGAGACGCACGACCTCGAGGGCAGGCGCGGGTTCGTGCTGACGCTGCAGACGCGCGAGCAGCACATCCGGCGCGAGCGGGCGACGTCGAACATCTGCACGGCGCAGGCGCTGAACGCGCTGGCGGGCGTGGTCTACCTGTCCTGGCTGGGCCGGCGCGGCCTGGTCGAGCTGGGCGAGCTGCTGCTGGCTCGCACGCACTACGCGCGCGAGCGTCTGACGGCGCTGGAGGGGGTCGAGCGTCTGCACGATCAGCCGGTGGTGCGCGAGTTCGCGCTGCGCCTCGATGCGGACGTGGCGGCGCTGCGCCGGCGCTGCCTGGAGCAGGGCGTGAACCCGGGCGTTGACATCGAGCGCGTGAGCGGGCGCGAGTCCGACCGCGGCGGCCTGCTGGTCGCGATCACCGAGCGGCGCACGCGTGAGGACATCGACCGCCTCGTCGAGGTGCTCGGGCAGGCGCTCGCGGCGGAGCGCTCGGCGCGCGCGCCCCGGGCCGAGCCGCTGGGCGTGGCGGCGTGAGCACGCCGAGCGCGAACGGCCGGCACGCCCCCGGCGCCGAGGCCGCGCACGCGCAGCCGGCGGGCGCGGCGCCGCGCACGGTGGGTGCGGGCGCGCAGGACGGCCGCACGATCTTCCAGAAGGGCGCGCCGGGCAGGCGCGCGTTCGTGTGCCCGGAGCTGGACGTGCCGGCGCCCGACCGCGCGGAGGTGCTGCCCGAGCGCTTGCGCCGGCGTCAGGAGGCGCGCCTGCCGGAGGTCTCCGAGCCCGAGCTGGTGCGCCACTACGTGGGTCTGTCCAAGCGCAACTTCGATCTGGACTCGGGCTTCTATCCGCTCGGCAGCTGCACGATGAAGCACAACCCGCGCCTGCACGAGCGCGCGGCGGCGCTGGCGGGACACGCGCATCTGCACCCGCTGCAGGACGACGAGCGCGCGCAGGGCGCGCTCGAGCTGATGTGGAACCTGCAGCGCGCGCTGGCGGAGATCGCGGGCCTTCAGCATGTCTCGCTGCAGCCCTCGGCCGGCTCTCACGGCGAGCTCGCGGGCGTGCTGCTCACGCGCGCCTTCCACGAGGACCGCGGCGAGGTCCGCCGCCGCGTGCTGACGCCCGACACGGCGCACGGCACGAACCCCGCGACGGTGACGATGGCGGGCCTGGAGGTGGTCAAGCTCGCGACCGACGAGCGCGGCGGCGTCGACCTCGACGACCTGCGCGCCAAGGCGGACGAGGACGTGGCGTGTCTGATGCTGACCAACCCGAACACGCTCGGCGTGTTCGACGGCAACATCGCGCAGATCGCGGAGATCGTGCACGACGTGGGCGCGACGCTCTACTACGACGGCGCGAATCTGAACGCGGTGATGGGCCTCTCGCGGCCGGGCGACATGGGCTTTGACATCGTGCACTTCAACCTGCACAAGTCCTTCACGCAGCCGCACGGCGGCGGCGGCCCCGGCGCGGGTCCGATCGCGGTGTCCGAGCGGATCGCGCCGTATCTGCCGGTGCCGGTCGTGGCGCGTCGCGAGGACGGCGGCTTCGAGCTCGACTACGAGCGTCCCAAGTCGATCGGCAGGCTGCGCGGCTTTCACGGCAACTACGGCTGCTTCGTGCGCGCGTACGCGTACATCTGCTCGCTGGGCTGCGACGGCCTGCGCGACGTGTCCGAGAGCGCGGTGCTGAACGCCAACTACCTGCTCGCGCGGCTGCGCGAGAGCGCGGGCGAGCGGCTGCCGCTGGCCTACGGCGAGCACTGCATGCACGAGTTCGTGCTGTCGGGCGGGCCGATGAAGCGCGAGCTTCAGATCAGGACGCTCGACCTCGCCAAGCGGCTGCTCGACTTCGGCTATCACCCGCCGACGGTGTACTTCCCGCTGCTCGTGGACGAGGCGCTGATGGTGGAGCCGACCGAGACCGAGACGCGCGAGACGCTCGACGCGTTCGCCGAGGCGGTCGGCGAGATCCTGCGCGAGGCGGCGGAGGATCCGCGGATCGCGCGCGGCGCGCCCTACGCCACGCCGGTGCGCCGCCTGGACGAGGTGGCCGCGGCCAAGCGCCCGGTCGTGCGCGAGTCGCTGTAGCGGGCCGCGTGCGCATCTTCTCGGGGATCCAGCCGACCGGGCGCAAGCACCTCGGCAACTACATCGGCGCGATCACGCAATACGTGGCCAGCCAGGAGCGCGGCGAAGGCATCTTCTGCATCGTCGACCTGCACGCGATCACCGTCTCCTACGAGCCGCGCGAGCTGCGCGCGCGCCTGTACGACACGCTCGCGGTGCTGCTGGCGGCGGGCCTGGACCCGCGCGGCAGCGTGCTCTTCCGCCAGAGCGACGTGCACGAGCACACCGAGCTCACGTGGCTGCTGTGCAGCGTCGCCGAGCTCGGGCGCCTGCAGCGCATGCACCAGTTCCGCGACAAGGCGCCGGCGCAGCGCGAACTGGTGTCGGCGGGGCTGCTGCTGTACCCGGTGCTGCAGGCGGCCGACGTGCTCGCCTACCGCGCGCAGGAGGTGCCGGTGGGGGAGGACCAGCGCGAGCACCTGGAGCTGATGCGCGACCTCGCGCGGCGCTTCAACGCGCGCTACGCGGACGGCAGGGAGGTGCTGCTCGTGCCCGAGCACCGGATCCCGCCGGTGGGGGCGCGGATCATGGACCTGCAGGAGCCGACGCGCAAGATGTCGACCACGAACGCGAGCGAGCAGGGCACCGTGTACGTGCTCGACGAGCCGGCGGCGATCGCCAAGAAGGTGCGCTCGGCGGTGACCGACTCGGGCAGCGAGGTGCGGCGCGCGCCGGAGAAGCCGGGGATCGCGAACCTGATCGAGATCCTCGCCGCGGTGCGCGGGCAGGCGCCGGAGGCGATCGAGGCGGAGTTCGCGCAGTCGCGCTACGGGGACTTCAAGAGCGCCGTGGCCGACGCGGTGAGCGAGTACCTCGCGCCGGTGCGCGAGCGCTACGGCGAGCTGCGGGAGGACGAGTCCGCGCTGGAGGCGGTGCTCGCCGAGGGCGCCGTGCGCGCGCGCACGATGGCCGAGCAGACGCTCGCGGAGGTGCGCGAGCTGATGGGCGTCGGCCCGCCGGCCTGACGGCGCAAGTACCCGATCGCGCCAGGTTGCGTACAGATCGGCCAGCCCGTCGGCGCGGGACGGTACGGTTGCACGATGGCTTGGAGCTCCCGTCGGCGTGCGGGCGAGCACGAGGAGGCGCCGCAGAGCGCGGTAGCGGTGCTCGAGCTCGACCTCGACCTGTTCAGCGGCCCGTTCGACCTGCTGCTGGCGCTCGTCCTGCGCGAGGAGATCGACCTGCTCGAGCTGCCGCTCGCGGAGGTCGTGCTCGCCTATCTGGACCACCTCGAGCAGCGCGGCGAGCTCGACCTCGAGGTGGCGACCGAGTTCATCGTCCTGATCGCCGCGCTGCTGGAGCTGAAGTCGCGCCTGATGCTGGGCGCCGAGGAGGAGCAGCTGCTGGATATCGAGCCGCAGCAGGCGGCCGAGGAGCTGCTCGCGCGGATGCTCGACGCGCGCCGCTTCCGCGCGGCGTCGGCTCACCTCGGCGCCCTGCTGGCGGCGGAGGACGGCGTGCGCTTCCGCGAGGCGCCGCTGCCCGCGCAGCTGCGGCGCACGGTCCTGCCGGCGCCCGCCGGCTCGCAGGATCCCGCCTCGCTGGGCGCCGCGATCGGCAGGCTGCTGACGGCGCCGGCGACGATCGACGTGCGCCACATCGCCGTGGCGCGCGTGAGCGTGGCCGAGCGGCTCGCGCACCTGCGCGAGTTGTTGCGGCGCGGCAGCTTCGAGTTTGGCGAGGCCGTCGCCGGGGCAGATCGAATGACCGTGGCGGTCACGCTCTACGCGCTGCTGGAGCTGTACAAGCGCGGCGAGGCGGACTGGGAGCAGCGCGAGTGCTTCGGCGAGATAGACGTGCGCGCGCGGAGCGCCGATCCCGCCACCGGCGAGGGCGCGCACCGCGCGCTTCGAGGGCTCGGCGACGCGCCGTCCGCGCCGGCGCGCGATGACGAGGGCGAGCCGCCGCGCGCGTTCGCCGCCGCGGGCGGTCGCGCGCGATGAGCTCGCGCGCCGGCGAGCACGGCCTGCGCCTGGTGGGAGAGGAGGACGAGGGCCTGCACGCGCTCGCGCGCACGCTCGAGGCGCTGCTGTTCCTCTCCTCGGAGCCGCTCGGCGTCGCGGAGCTCGCCGACGCCACGCAGGCCGGCGAGGAGCAGGTGCTGGCGGCGCTGCGCGCGCTCGGCGAGGAGTACCAGCCGGGGCGGCGCGGCCTGCTGCTGCGCGAGCTGGGCGGCGGCTACACGTTCGCGACAGACCCCTCCTGCGAGGAGGCGGCACGCAGGCTGTTCAGCCGCCCGCGCGTGGCGACGCTCAGCCCTGCGCAGGCGGAGACGCTCGCGATCGTCGCCTACCTGCAGCCGGTCTCGCGGCCGGAGATCGCGCGTATCCGCGGCGTAGGCGCCGACTCCGCCGTGGCCTCGCTGCTCGACCGCGCGCTCATCGAAGAGGCGGGCACCTCGCAGTTCGGCGCCGTGCTGTACCGCACGACGACGCAGTTCCTGAAGCTGTTCGGTCTGCGCGGGCTCGAGGAGCTGCCGGACATCGCGCGCTGGGACCCGACGCCCGAGGAGCAGGCCGAGCTGCGCGAGCGCCTGCTGCGTGCGGGCGAGGCGCGCGCCGGCGAGTCGCCGCGCAACGCCTAGGCTGCGCGCGCCGCGAGCTGGCCGCAGGCCGCGTCGATGTCGCGGCCGCGCGTCAGGCGCACCGTCGCCGGGACGCCGTTCGCCTCGAGGACGCCGCGGAAGGCCTCGATCGACTCCCTGCTGGAGCCGCGCAAGCGCGCGCCCGTGGGGTTGTACGGGATCAGGTTCACCTTGAAGATCGAGCGGCGCTCGCGCTCACCGCGCAGCAGGCGCGCGAGCGCGAGCGCCTGCGCGTAGCGGTCGTTGACGCCCGCGAGCATCACGTACTCCACGAACACGCGCCGGCGCCGGCGCGCGTAGAAGGCGCGGCACGCCTCGAGCACCTCCGCCAGCGGGTAGCGCTCGTTCACCGGCATCAGCTGCGAGCGCAGCGCGTCCTCGGGCGCGTGCAGGGAGAGCGCGAGGCGCACCGGCATCTCGCACTCCGCAAGGCGCGCGATCCCGGGAATCCAGCCGACCGTCGAGATCGTGATCCGGCGGTGGCTCACGCCGAGGTCCGGCAGCCGTTCGCAGGCTGCCAGCACGGCGTCGAGGTTCAGCATCGGCTCGCCCATGCCCATGAAGACGCAGTGGTCGATCGGCTCGGCGCGGCGGAAGTGCAGCGCCTGGTCGAGGATCTCCGAGGCGCTCAGGTTGCGGTAGAAGCGCATCGCGCCCGTCGCGCAGAAGCTGCACGTCAGCGGGCAGCCCGACTGCGAGGAGACGCAGACCGAGCGCCTGCCGTCGCGAAAGCGCATCAGCACGGCCTCGACCGGTCTGCCGTCGGCCGTCTCGAACAGCGCCTTCACCGTGCCGTCGCGCGAGCGCGCCTCGGCGCGAACGCCGAGACTCGAATACGGCACCGCCCGCTCGAGCTGCTCGCGCAGCGTCGCCGGCAGGTCGGTCATCTCGCCGTAGCCGCCCGCGCCGCGCGAGGCCCATGACCAGATCTGGCGCGCGCGGTAGCCGCGCTCGCCGCGCTCACCGAGGGTCTTGTCCAGGAGCTCGAGATCCATCGTCGTGCCCGCATGCGGCAGGCGACCCCTATGGTGGCAGCGTGATGACGCCGAGCACGGTCAGCAAGCGCGCGCCGCAGCGCCCATGCGCCTCGCCAGGTACCTCGCGCACGCCGGCGTAGCCTCACGCCGCGCGGCGGAGACGCTCGTTGCGGAAGGCCGCGTCAGCGTCGCCGGACGCACCGTCAGCGATCCCGCCCTCGACGTCGATGAGAAGAGCGGCGTGAGCGTCGACGGCCGCGCGCTCGCAGGGCCCGAGGCGCGCGTCGTCTACATGCTCAACAAGCCGCCCGGCGTGCTCTCCACCGCGCGCGACACGCACGGGCGCAGGACCGTCACGCAGCTGATCGCCGGCGCAGGCGCGCGGCTGTACCCGGTCGGCCGACTCGACGCGCAGACGAGCGGGCTGATCCTGCTCACCAACGACGGCGAGCTCGCCAACCGGCTCACGCATCCGCGCTTCGAAGTGCCGAAGACCTACCGTGCGGCGCTGCGCGGCGGGCCGCTGGACGGCGCCGCGCTGCGCGCGCTGCGCCGCGGCGTGGAGCTCGAGGACGGACGCACCGCGCCGGCGAAGGCGCGCGTGCTGCCCGACGGGCGCTTGGAGCTGACGATCACCGAGGGTCGCAACCGTCAGGTGCGGCGAATGTGCGAGTCCGTCGGACATGCGGTGCGCACGCTCGAACGTGTGCGCTTCGGCCCGCTCGAACTCGGCGAGCTGGCGCCGGGGGCGCACCGCAGGCTCTCCCCGCGCGAGCTGGCGCAGCTGCGCGCGCTCTGATCGCTCTGCCGCGGCAGCCGATCGCTCTGCCCCCAGCGGCTGATCGCTCTGCCACAATCGCGCGCCATGCGACTGTTCGCACTCCGCGGCGCCGTCACCGTGCACAGCAACGACGCGCAGCAGATACTCGACGCCACGACCGAGCTGATGCGCGAGATCCTGCAGCGCAACTCGCTCACCCCGCAGGACGCCGTCAGCTGCATCTTCACGCTCACCGAGGACCTCGACGCCGAGTTCCCGGCGGTCGCCGCGCGCGCTCTCGGCTTCGGCGAGGTGCCGCTGCTGTGTGCGCGCGAGGTTCCCGTGCCGGGCTCGATGCCACGCGTCATCCGCGTGCTGATGCACTACCACGCCGCCGACGAGCACAGCCCCGTGCACGTCTACCTGCGCGACGCGCAGGCGCTGCGCGCGGACCTCAGCTCCGCGCAATAGCAGGCACAATGCAGCGCATGGCGATCGAGTTCGCAGACCGCGTCCGGCGCATACCCAGCTATCCCGTGGCCGGTGGCTACGCGCAGCGCGAGCCGCTCGTGCGCCTCGCCAGCAACGAGTCCCCGTTCGGCCCCTCGGAGCCCGTGCGCCGCGCGATCGAGCACGAGCTCTCCGCGCTCAACCGCTATCCCGACCCCGCCTGCACGCGCCTGCGCCAGGCGCTCAGCGACCGCTACGAAGTCCCCGCCCCGTGCATCGCCGTCGGCAACGGCTCCTGCGACCTGCTGCTCGCCGCCGGCGAGGCGCTGCTCGAGCCCGGCGCCGAGCTCGTCTACCCCTGGCCCTCCTTCTCGGAGTACCTGCACCTCGCGGCCGCGAGCGGCGCGCGCGCGATCGCCGTGGCGCTCGACGCCGACGCGCGCCTGGACCTCGACGCGATGCTGCGCGAGCTCACCGTCGCCACCAGGCTCGTGCTCGTCTGCAACCCCAACAATCCCACCAGCACCGCGCTGGGGCTGGCGCGGATCGCCGACTTCGTCGAGCGCGTGCCCCACCACGCCTGCGTGCTGCTCGACGAGGCCTACTGCGAGTTCAACCTGCTCGAGGACCCCGACGCCACCATCGAGCTGCTCGCGCGCCGCCCCAACCTGATCCTGCTGCGCACCTTCTCCAAGGTGCACGGTCTCTCCGGGCTGCGCGTCGGCTTCGCGCTGTGCGGCTCGGAGGAGCTCGCGCACGCGCTCTGGCTGGTGCGCCAGCCCTTCTCGGTCAACGCGCTCGCGCAGGCCGCCGCCACCGAGTCGCTCGCCCACCAGGACGAGGTCATCGAGCGCGTCACGCGCACCGTCGCCGAGCGCACCGCGATGGAGGGCTCGCTGCGCGCGCTCGGCCTGCGCGTCGCCGACTCGCAGGCCAACTTCTGCTGGGTCACGCTCGGCGAGCAGCACGACGAGCGGCTCGTCATGCGCGGGCTCGCCGAGCGCGGCGTGCTGGTGCGCGCCGGCAGCGCGCTCGGCTCGCAGCTGCCCGCGCTCCGCGTCACGTGCGGCACTCCCGCCGAGAACGCGCGCTTCCTCGACGCGCTCGCCGAGGTTCTCGGGCTCGTGCGCGCCTGAGCGCGGCCGGTGAAGTTCGCGTTGCGCGCCCTGGACTGCGCGGCGCCGACCTGCTACAAACCCTCGCGGAACGCCATGAACGCGACCACGAGCGCATATCCGCACTGCACCCCCGCGTTCGCGTGGTCGTTCCGCTGCGCCTGGCGATTTAGCTAGGCGCTTCGGCCACGGGGTCCGTCGCGTGAGCGGACCGACGGCCGCACCGGGTCCCGCACCCGCCTCTGGGGACCGAGCGCCATCCTCCGGCGCCGTAAGGCGCCCGCTCTCACGAATCAGCCAACCGATTGGCGGGCTGCGCACATAGGAAATCTCCAGGCGACAGTGAAAGGATGAGTACATGATGATCGTGATGAAGGAGGGGGCGACCGAGGAGCAGGTGGCCGCGGTGGTCTCCAAGATCGAGCGAGCCGGCGCGCGCGCCCATCGCAGCACCGGCGCGCGCGTGACCGTCATCGGCGCCATCGGCGACGTCGAGGAGGACGTGACCGTCGAGAGCCTCGGGCTGGAGCTGGCGCCCGGCGTCGACAGGGTCGTTCCGATCCTAAAGCCGTACAAGCTCGCCTCCGCGCAGCTCACGCACGGGGAGCGCACCGTGCTCGAGATCGACGGGCGCAAGGTCGGCGGGCAGAACTTCGCGGTCATCGCGGGCCCCTGCACCGTCGAATCGCGCGAGACCCTGCTGCAGACCGCGCGCATCGTGCGCGACGCCGGCGCCGCCATGCTGCGCGGCGGCGCCTACAAGCCGCGCACCTCGCCCTACGCCTTCCAGGGGCTCGGGCAGGAGGGCCTGCGGCTGCTCGCCGAGGCGAGGGCGGAGACCGGCCTGCCGATCGTCACCGAGCTGATGGACCTGCGCGACATCGACGCGGTGCTCGAGGTCGCCGACGTCGTGCAGATCGGCGCGCGCAACATGCAGAACTACCCGCTGCTCGCCGAGGTCGGCCGCGCCTCGCGCCCCGTGCTGCTCAAGCGCGGGCTCTCCGCTCCGCTGGAGGAGCTCCTGATGGCGGCCGAGTACATCCTCAAGGAAGGCAACCACGCCGTCATGCTGTGCGAGCGCGGCATCCGCACCTTCGAGACCGACCACCGTCGCGTCACGCTCGACCTGATGGCCGTGCCGATCCTCAAGGAGCTCTCGCACCTGCCGGTCATCGTCGACCCCAGCCACGCGGCCGGACGGCGCGACCTCGTGCTGCCGCTGTCGCTGGCCGCAGCCGCAGCCGGCGCGGACGGCATCATCGTCGAGACGCACCCCAACCCCGAGGAGGCGCTCTGCGACGGCCCGCAGGCGCTGCTCGCGGACACCTTCGCGGACTACATGAGCGCCGTCGAGGCCGTCGCCGCGGTGGCCGGAAAGGCAGTGAGCGCCGTCTGATGGGCCCGCGCGCCGCGGGACGCGCCGCTTGAGGGTCGCCGTACTCGGCGTCGGGCTGATCGGCGGCTCGATCGGCCTGGCCGCCCGCGCGCGCGCACGCGCCGACGTCGTCGGCTACGACGCCGACCCGGATGTCAGCCGCCGCGCGCTCGAGCTCGGCGCGATCGATGCCGCCGCCGAGGATCTCGAGGACGCCGTCGCCGGCTCGGACGTCGTCTTCGCCGCCACGCCGGTCGCCGCGCTGCCCGCCGCCGTCGCCGCCGCGCTCGCCGCCGCCGCGGCCGACTGCGTCGTCAGCGACGTCGGCTCGGTCAAGCGCGCGCTGCAGGCCAGCGGCGCCGACGAGCGCTTCATCGGCGGGCACCCGCTCGCCGGCGCCGAGAGCGCCGGCGTCGAGCACGCCCGCGCCGACCTCTTCGACGGCGCCGTCTGGTACCTCACGCCGTCGCAGGGCAGCACGGCGGGCGTCCTCTACGAGCGCCTGCACCGCCTGCTCTCGAGCCTCGGCGCTCGCCCGACCGCGATCGACGCAGCCACCCACGACCGCCTGATGGCCAGCGTCTCGCACCTGCCGCACGTGCTCGCCAACGCGCTCGTCGAGCAGGCCGCCACCGTGCTCGGCCCGCAGAGCTCCGAGCGCCTGCCCGCCGTCGGCCCGAGCTTCCGCGGCGCCACCCGCGTCGCCGGCGCCAACTCGCGCATCTGGACGGACATCTACATGGCCAACAGCGACGCCATCGCCGGCGCCCTCGAGGAGCTGATCGCGCAGCTGGGCCGCGCGCGCGCGGCGATCGCCGCGCGCGACGCCGGCGCCATCACGGCCTGGAACGAGCGCGCCCGCGCCGCGCGCGAGGCGCTGCTCGGCGCCGAGCTCGTCGGCGGCCCCGTCCGGGAGCTGCGCGTCTCCGTGCCCAATCGTCCCGGCGTGATCGCCGACATCGCGCTCGCGCTGGGCCGCGAGGGCGTCAACATCGCCGACATGGCGCTCTCGCCCTCGCCCGACAACAGCCAGGGCGTCGTCGCGCTGTGGATCGGCGGCGGCGAGCGCCATGCGCGCCGTGCGCACGAGCTGATCGCGGGCCTCGGCTTCCCCGTCGTCGTGCAGGCCTGAACGACGTGAGCGTCGCCACCCTCAAGATGCGCTTCGAGCCCGCGCGCGGGCTCTCCGGCCAGCTCACCGCGCCACCCGACAAGTCGATCTCACATCGCGCCGCGCTGCTCGGCGCGATGTCCGCCGAGCCGGTGCGCATCGAGCGCTACCTGCACGCCGCCGACACGCGCTCGACGCTGCAGGCCGTGCAGGCGCTCGGCACGCTCGTCGAGCTCGACGGCGAGGACGTCGTCGTGCGCGGCCCCGGCCTGCGCGAGGCGCGCGAGCCCGACGGCCCGATCGACGTCGGCAACGCCGGCACGCTCATGCGTCTGCTGCCCGGCTGGCTCGCCGCGCAGGAGGGGCGCTCCTTCACGCTCGACGGCGACGAGTCGATCCGCCGGCGCCCCGTCGACCGCATCGCCGTCCCGCTGCGCCTGATGGGCGCCGAGCTCGACGCGCGCGAGCGGCGCTTCCCGCCGCTCGCCGTCCACGGCGCGCGCCTGCACGGAATCGACTACGAGCTACCCGTCGCGAGCGCGCAGGTCAAGTCCTGCGTCCTGCTCGCCGCGCTCTGCGCGCACGGCGCCACGAGCGTCATCGAGCCGGTTCGCAGCCGCGACCACACCGAGCGCATCCTGCTGCGCGCCGGCGTCTCGATCGCGCGCGCGGCCGGCGCGGTCGTCGTGCAGAACGCCGACGAGCTCGCGCTCGCGCGCGTGCGCGTGCCCGGCGACATCAGCTCGGCCGCCTTTCTCATCAGCGCCGGCGTGCTCGTTCCCGGCTCGCGCCTGCTGATCCGCGACGTCGGCGTCAACTGGACGCGCACCGGCTTCCTGCGGATCCTGCGGCGCATGCGCGGCATCGTCCTCGGCGACCTCGAGGAGGAGTCCGAGGAGCTCTGCAGCGAGGAGCCCGTCAGCGATCTCGACGTCGCACACGGCGCGCTCGAGGGCACCACGGTCACCGCCGAGGAGGTTCCGCCGGCGATCGACGAGCTGCCGCTCGTCGCGCTGCTCGGCTGCTTCGCCGAGGGCGAGACGCTCGTGCAGGGCGCGCAGGAGCTGCGCCTGAAGGAGTCCGATCGCATCGCCGGCGTCGTCGAGGCGCTGCGCGGCCTCGGCGCCGACATCGAGGCCACCGGCGACGGCTTTCGCGTGCGCGGCGGCGGCGGGCTGCGCGGCGGCGTCCTCGACGCGAAAGGTGACCATCGCCTCGCGATGCTCGGGGCCGTCGCCGGCCTCGCCTCGCGCGAGGGCGTGGAGGTGCGCGGCATGGACGCCGCCGCCGTCTCCTATCCCGGCTTCGTCGAGGACCTGCGAGCGGTCACGCTCTGAGGGGCGCGGCAGCGCAGTGGTGATCGCGATCGACGGGCCCGCGGGCGCCGGCAAGTCCACCGTCGCGCGCGCGCTCGCCCAGGAGCTCGGCTTCGGCTACCTCGACAGCGGCGCGATGTACCGCGCGGTCGCCCTGCTCGCGCTCGCCTCGCCCCACAGCGATGCCGGCCAGCTCGCGCGCGCCGCGCGCATCGGCTTTCAGCCTGGCGCGGCCGGCGGCCCCGGTCGCGTGCTGCTCGACGGTCGCGACGTGACGCACGAGATCCGCACCCCCGAGGCCTCCGAGGCAGCCTCGCGCGTCGCCGCCGACCCGCGCGTGCGCGACGCCCTCCTCGCCAAGCAGCGGGCGCTGCTCTCCGACGGCGACTGGGTCGCCGAGGGGCGCGACATCGGCACCGTCGTCGCCCCCGACGCCGCCCTGAAGATCTTCCTCGACGCCTCGCCGGCCGAGCGCGCGCGCAGGCGCGCCGCGGAGCTCGACGCCGACGTGCGGGGGGTGCTGGCGGAGCAGGCCGAACGCGACCGGCGCGATCGCGCGCGCGAGCACAGCCCGCTGCGGCCCGCCGAGGACGCCGTCGTGCTCGACACCGACGGCTTGCGCGTGGGGCAGGTCGTCGCGCGGATCGCCTCGCTCGCGCGCGGCGCGTGATCGCCGCGCCCTCCGGGCGCCCATCCAGGCGCCGTCATACTCAGCCCCCATGAAGGTCGCCGTCGTCGGCTATCCGAACGTGGGCAAGTCCTCGCTCATCAACCGCCTCACAGGCTCGCGCGAGGCGGTCGTGCACGAGCGGCCCGGCGTCACGCGCGATCGCAAGGAGCTCGACTGCGAGTGGAACGGGCTGCGCTTCACGCTGATCGACACGGGCGGCATCGACCTCGCCGACGAGGACCCGCTCGCCGGCTCGATCCGCGAGCAGGCGCGCGCGGGCCTCGCCGACGCGCAGCTGGCCGTGCTCGTCGTCGACGCCCGCGCCGGGCTACGCCCGGGCGACGAAGAGCTCGCCGAGGAGCTGCGCCGCTCGCGGCTGCCCGCGCTCGTGGCCGTCAACAAGGTCGACACGCTCGCCGACGTGCCGCTCGCCGCCGAGTTCCACAGGCTGGGCCTCGGCGAGCCGATACCCGTCTCAGCGGCCCAGGGCCTCGGCAGCGGCGACCTGCTCGACCGGATAGTCGACGCGCTGCGCCAGTCCGGCGCGGGCCGGCAGGATGAGGACGCGGAGGACGCGCAGCGCCTGCGGCTCGCGGTGATCGGACGCCCGAACGTCGGCAAGTCCTCGCTCGTCAACCGCTTCCTCGGCGAGCAGCGCGTGATCGTCTCAGAGCGCGCCGGCACCACGCGCGACGCGATCGACACCGAGCTGCTGCTCGACGGTCGCCGCATCACGCTCGTCGACACCGCCGGCATGCGCCGGCAGTCGAAGGTCGCCGACTCGGTCGAGTACTACACCGCGCTGCGCTCGCAGCGCGCCGCCGAGCGCGCCGACGTCGCGCTCGTCGTCTGCGACGCCGCCGACGGCGTGACCGCACAGGACCTGCGCGTCGCCGAGCTCGCGATGCGCGCCGGCTGTGCGACCGCGCTCGTGCTCAACAAGTGGGACCTGCTCGAAAGCGCCCGCGCGGCCGGGCAGCCCGTCATCGACCTCGAGCACGAGCGCGCGCGCGTAGCCGAGAAGCTGCGCCTGCGCCCGCGCGTGCTCACCGCCAGCGCGCGTACGGGCCGCAACATCTCGCGCGTGCTCGCGGAGGCGCTCGCCCTCGGCGAGCGCTTCGCCACGCGCATCCCCACGCCCGAGCTGAACCGCTTCCTGGGCGAGGTCGTGCGCGCGCGCCAGCCGCCGGTCGGCACGCGCCGCAGCGCCGCCGGGCACCGCCTGAAGCTCATCTACATGACGCAGACCGGCGAGCGCCCGCCGCGCTTCTCGATCCAGGTCAACTCGCGCGCGCGCATCACGCGTGACTACGCCTACTTCGTCGAGAACCGCCTGCGCGCGCGCTACGCGATGGACGGCGTGCCGCTGATCATCGACTTCGTCGAGCGCGGACAGCGCTCCGGCGCGCGCGCGGCGTAGCCCGGCGCGCGCGCGGCGTAGCCCGGCGCAGCCGCGCCCACCTGCGTACACTCTCCGCGCCGCTCTCCCCGCGCCGCCCATGAACCAGCTCTCCGACAGCGAATTCCTGTTCACCTCCGAGTCCGTCACGGAGGGGCACCCCGACAAGATCGCCGACCAGATCTCCGACGGCGTGCTCGACGCCGTGCTGCGCGACGACCCCTACGGGCGCGTGGCCTGTGAGACGCTCGTGAACACCGGTCTGGTCGTCGTCTCCGGCGAGATCTCCACCGACACCTACGTCGACATCCAGGAGGTCGCGCGCGAGACGATCCGCCGGATCGGCTACGACGACGCGGGCTACGGCTTCGACTGCGACACCTGCGCGGTGATCAGCGCGATCGACAAGCAGTCCCCCGACATCGCCCAGGGCGTCGACTCCGCCTACGAGACCCGCCACGACCCCGCCGACGAGGACGAGCTCGACATCGCCGGCGCCGGCGACCAGGGGATGATGTTCGGCTACGCCTCCAACGAGACCGAGGAGCTGATGCCGCTGCCGATCTCGCTGGCGCACAAGCTCGCCAAGCGCCTGGCCGAGGTGCGCAAGGGCGAGGTGATCCCCTACCTGCGCCCCGACGGCAAGACGCAGGTGACCGTCCGCTACGAGCACGGGCGGCCGGTCGAGATCGAGAAGGTGCTGATCTCCACGCAGCACTCCAGCGGCATCGACACCGACACGCTGATCAAGCCCGACCTCGTCGAGCACGTGCTGCGGCCCGTGCTGCCCGCCGACCTCTACGACGAGCGCAAGCTCGTGCGCAACTTCCTGGTGAACCCCACCGGCCGCTTCGTGATCGGCGGCCCGATGGGCGACTGCGGGCTGACCGGACGCAAGATCATCGTCGACACCTACGGGGGCATGGCGCGCCACGGCGGCGGCGCCTTCTCGGGCAAGGACCCCTCGAAGGTCGACCGCTCGGCCGCCTACGCCGCGCGCTGGGTCGCCAAGAACATCGTCGCCGCCGGCCTCGCCGACCGCGCCGAGGTGCAGGTCGCCTACGCGATCGGCGTCGCGCACCCGGTGTCGGTCATGGTCGAGACGTTCGGCACCGAGAAGATCGGGCGCGCGGCGATCACGCGCCTGATCGGCGAGCACTTCGACCTGCGTCCCGGCGCCTTCCGCGAGGAGCTCAGGCTGCACCGGCCGATCTACCAGAAGACCGCCGCCTACGGGCACTTCGGCCGCGAAGACCACGACTTCACCTGGGAGCGCACCGACAAGGCCAAGGCGCTGCGCGAGGCCGCCGGGCTCTAGCCGGGGCGACCGGGCGGCTCTCTAGGGTCCGTCGGACCCCGAGCCCATGAGCGCCCCCACGATCGCCAAGGTCGAGCCGATGACCACCACGCGCGCGCTGCGCGGCCCGTTCGACTACCAGCTGCCCGAGCCGCTGCGCGACGGCGTCGACGTCGGCTCGATGCTCGTCGTCCCGTTCGGTCGCCGCGAGGTGCTGGGCGTGGTCGTCGGCCTGTCCGATCACAGCGAGCTGGCCGACGCGCGTCTGCTCGCGCCGCTGCGCGCGCTAGAGCTCGGCGTGCCCGCGGAACTGGTCGCGCTCGCGCGCTGGATCGCCGAGGAGTACTGCTCGACCTTCGCCCGCGCGCTCGCGCTCGTGCTGCCGCCCGGAGCCACCCAGCGCCTCGGCGGGCGCAAGCGCCGGCGCCTGCCGCCGCCACGCCACGAGCCCGTCGGGCGCCGCGCGCAGCGGGCGCCGGCGCTCACCACCGAACAGCAGGCGGCGCTCGAGCCCGTGCTCGAGGCGCTGCGCTGCGCCCGCCACGAGCAGCGCCTGCTGCACGGCGTCACGGGGTCGGGCAAGACGGAGGTCTATCTGCGTGCCGCGGCCGCCGCGATCGACGCCGGGCGCGGTGCGATCGTGATGGTGCCCGAGATCGCGCTGACGCCGCAGATCGTCGCCCGCTTCATCCAGCGCTTCGGCGAGACCGTGGCGGTGCTGCACTCCCGGCTCACGCCCGCGCAGCGCTATTCGGAGTGGCGGCGGCTGCGCGAGGGACAGGCGCGGGTGTGCGTGGGACCCCGCTCGGCCGTCTTCGCACCGATCGAGCGCCTCGGGCTGATCGTCGTCGACGAGGAGCACGAGTCCTCCTACAAGCACGAGGGCGACCCCCGCTACGACGCGCGCGAGGTGGCCGCCGAGCGCGCGCGCCGCGCGGACGCCGTGCTGCTGCTGGGCAGCGCCACGCCGCGCCCGGAGAGCCTGCTGGCGACGCCGCGCAGCCTGCTCGCGCGGCGCGTCGACGGCGGCGCGCTGCCGCAGGTCGAGGTGATCGACATGCGCGGCGAGCCGCGCGGGCTGCACCCGCGCACCGCGGCGGCACTCGCGCAGGTGCGCTCCGAGCGCGGCAAGGCGATCGTGCTGCTCAACCGCCGCGGCTGGGCGAACTTCCTCTCCTGCCGCTCCTGCGGGCGCGTGTGGAGCTGCCCCGACTGCGACGTCACGCTCGTGCTGCACCGCTCCGGCGGATATCTCGCCTGCCACCACTGCGGCTACCGGCAGGCCGCGCCCGAGCGCTGCGGCGAGTGCGGCGCCAGCGCGGTGGCGCGCCACGGCGCGGGCACCGAACGGCTCGCGCATGAGCTCGCGCGGATCCTCGACGACGGCGGGCGCTTCCCCGTCTACCGCCTCGATGCCGACGCGGTCGCCGAGGACCCGCAGGCCGCGAGCGCCGCGATCCTCGCGGCCTTCGAGTCAGCCGACTGCGGCGTGCTGATCGGGACGCAGATGGTCGCCAAGGGCCACGACTTCGACGACGTGCGCCTCGCCGTCGTGCTCGACGCCGACGCGACGCTGCGCTTCCCCGACTTCCGCGCCGAGGAGCGCACGTTCGCACTGCTCGCCCAGCTGGCCGGCCGCGCCGGGCGCGGCGGCGAGGGGCGTGTGCTGGTGCAGACGATCGCCCCCGACGCGCGCGCGATCCGCCACGCCGCCGCGCACGACAGCGAGGGCTTCCTCGCCGGCGAGCTCGAGCGCCGCCGCGCCCTGCGCTACCCGCCGTTCGCGCACCTGATCAGGATCGTCTGCTCGGCACCCGACGCCGGCCCCGCGCGCGCCGCCGCCGAGGAGCTGCGAAGCGCAATAGGCGCGCGCGAGGGCGCGCACGAGCTGCTCGGGCCGGCGCCGCTCTTCCGCCTGCGCGGGCGCGAGCGGCAGATGCTCGTCGTGAAGGCCTCCGACCGGCGCGTCGCCGTGCGCGCGGTCGGCGCCGCCGTGCACGAGGTCGCCGCGCAGCGCCGGGCGGGCGTCAACTACAGCGTCGACGTCGATCCGCAGTAGCGGCTCATAAACTCACTCGCATAGAGATGGCAGACGAGTTGGACGACGTCGAGGTCGAGCGCGAGCAGGACGCGCCGGAGCCCGCGGAGCTGGATCCCGAGACGCGCGCGCGCCGCGACGCGGCGCTGAGTCACGTGCGCCGCTTCGGCGATCCGGTGCTGCGCGCCAGGGCGCTGCCCGTGGAGCGCTTCGACGGCGGGCTCGCTCGCGAGCTGCAGCAGATGGGTGAGCTGATGCACGACGCGCTCGGCATCGGCCTCGCCGCGACGCAGCTCGGCGTGCTGCACCGCACGCTCGTCTACCGCGCCTACCCCGAAGACGAGCTCACCGCGCTGGTGAACCCCGTGGTGGAGTGGCACAGCGAGGAGCTCGAGGTCGCCGAGGAGGGCTGCCTCAGCCTGCCCGGCGTGCACGTCGAGGTGGAGCGCCCCGCGCGCGTGCGCGTGCGAGCGCGCGACGCCGGCGGCGATGAGCTGTCGATCGAGGCGGAGGGGTTGCGCGCGCGCGTGATCCAGCACGAGATCGACCACCTCGACGGGGTGCTCATCCTCGACCGCATCTCACGCCAGGCACGCAAGGAGGCGATGCGCGCGATGCGCGAAGCGCAGGAAGGGCGCAGCGTCGAGGAGCCGCGGCAGGCGCAGCGGGCAGCCGACGAGGAGGCGCCCGAGCAGCGGACGGCGCAGGAGCAGGCGCAGCGCCAGGAGGCTCACGAGCAGGAGCCGGCGAGCGCCGCCTAGCGCACGCCGGCGCACAGGCCTCCGCCGCGAGTCGCCGCCGTGAGCATCGTCTACCTCGGCACCTCGGGCTTCGCCGCCGCCGTGCTCTCGCGGCTCGCCTCCGAGCAGCGGCTGCGGCCCGCGCTGGTGCTGACGCGCCCCGACCGCCCCGCGGGGCGCGGGCGCAGGCTGACGCCGCCACCCGTGGCGGTGCGCGCACGCGAGCTCGGCCTGCGCGTCGAGCAGCCGGCGAGCGTCAACGACGAGCACGGACGCGCGCTGATCGCCAGCGCCGGCGACGGCGGCGCGTCATCGGAGCGCCCGGACGGTGCGCGCCAGACGGAGAGCGCGCGCCAGACGGTCGTCGTGTGCGCGTTCGGCGCACTGATCAAGGAGCCGCTCCTCTCCGAGCACGAGATCCTCAACATCCATCCGTCGCTGCTTCCGCGCTGGCGCGGCGCGGCGCCCGTCGAGCGCGCGATCATGGCCGGCGACAAGCGCACCGGCGTGTCGATCATGCGCCTGACCGCGGGCCTCGACAGCGGGCCCGTGTGCCTGCAGGCCGAAGAGCCGATCACGCCGCAGGACAGCTACGGCAGCCTCGCCGAGCGCCTTCAGGCGCTCGCCGGCGAGCTGATCGTGCGCGCGCTGCTGCAGCGGCCGCCGTTCCACGAGCAGAGCGAGGAGGGGGTCACCTACGCCGAGAAGATCGAAGCGGCCGATCGCCTGCTGGATCCCGCGCGGGCCGCGAGCGACCTCGAGCGCGTCGTTCGCGCGCTGCACCCGCACATCGGCGCGCGCGTGGCGCTGCCCGACGGAACGCTGCTCGGCGTTCAGCGCGCGGCGCTCGCGCCCGCCGCTGCACCGGGCGCAAGCGCCCCCGGCGAGCCGCGGCCGCCGGGCGTGTTCGTGGCCGGCGGCCGCCTGCTGCTGGCATGCACGCCCGGCCTGCTCGAGCTGCTCGAGGTCAAGCCTCCGGGAGCGCGCGCGATGGACGCCGCCGCCTACCTGCGCGGGCACGAGCCGAGCGCGGAGCGCTGAGCCACCTGGGCCAGAGCTTAGGCGACGGCCGAGCCGCCCGGACGGCGGTACGCGCGCGCGTAGGGCGGCAGCGGAATCCCCGGGCGCAGCCGCTCATCGGGCTGGGGCACCCCCGGCTCGTAGGCGAGCGGGATGACGCCGGCCCAGCAGGACAGCTCGTAGTCCTCCTCGTCGTCGAGGGGACCGCCGACGCGCACCTTGGCCGAGGCCTCCTCGATCGGCAGCGCGAGCACCGACGTGGCGGCGAGCTCGCTGCTGGTCGGCCAGCGGACGTCCGCCCAGCGGCCGGGCACGATGTGCTCGACGACGGCGTGCAGCGCCTGGAGCTTCTCCTCGTGGTCCTCGATCAGCCGCGCGCGGCCGAGCAGCACGACCGAGCGGTAGTTGGCGGAGTGGTGCATGGCCGAGCGAGCGAGCACGAGCCCGTCGATCAGCGACGCGGTCAGGCAGACGGGCGCGCCCGAGGCCAGCGCGCGCAGCGTGCGGCTCGCGGCGCTGCCGTGGCAGTAGACGACGTCACCGCTGCGTGCGTGCAGCGTCGGGATCACGAACGGCTGCCCATGCTCGTCGACGATCCCGAGGTGCGCGATCAGCGCCTCGTCGAGGATCGCGTCGATCACGCGCCGCTCGTAGCGTCCGCGTTCGCGCTTGCGCCGCAGGCGAACGCGCTCGGAGGGAGTGGAGGGGTTGGCGCTCATCGCGCAGGAGCTGCGCCGCGCGGGACACCGGGAGATGTGTAACAGTACAGAGCCATGACTGATCTTGCACAGCATACACCCGAAGTGCGCAGCGCGGCCGAGCTGGTCGCGCAGATCGAGGCCTCCGTGATCAGCGGCGAGCTGCTGCCCGGCCAGCGGCTCCCGTCCGTCAGGCGCCTTGCCACGCAGGTCGGCCTCAGCCCGGTGACCGTCGCCGCCGGGCTGGCCGAGCTGCGCAGGCGCGGGCTGGTCATCACCGAGCAGCGTCGCGGCAGCCGCATCGGCGAGGGGCCGCCGGTCGGCGCGCGCCGGTCGATGCTGCCCGTGCCGCCCGGAGTGCGCGACCTCTCGCGCGGCAACCCCGACCCGGCGCTGCTGCCCGATCTCGCGGCTGCGATCAGGCGCCTGCAGCTGCCGAGGCGCCTGTACGGCGAGCCGGCGCTGCTGCCTGCGCTCGGCGAGGTCGCGGCCGAGAGGCTGCGCGCCGATGGCGTGGCGAGCGAGCACCTCTGCGTCGCAAGCGGCGCGCTCGACGCGATCGAGCGCGTGCTGGCGGCCAACCTGCGACCCGGCGACGTCGTCGCGGTCGAGGATCCCGGCTACGTGGCGCTCTACGACCTGCTGCGGGCGGGCTCGATGCGGCTGGAGCCGGTCGCGATCGACGATCACGGCATGCTGCCCGACGGCCTTGCGGGCGCGCTCGCTCGCGGAGCGGGCGCCGTCATCCTCACGCCGCGCGCCCAGAATCCGACCGGCGCCGCGAGCGACGACGCGCGGGCGCGCGAGCTACGCGCGCTGCTGCGAGCGCACCCGCAGGTGCTCGTCGTCGAGGACGACCACCTCGGCCCGCTCGCCGCGGCGCCGCTCAACAGCGTGGCGCCCGGGCGCGAGCGCTGGGCGTTCACGCGCTCGGTCTCCAAGGCGCTCGGCCCCGACCTGCGGCTCGCCGTGCTCGCCGGCGACGAGCGCACGATCGCGCGCGTCCAGGGCCGCCAGCAGTGCGGGCCCGGCTGGGTCAGCCACGTGCTGCAGGCGCTCGTGGCCGAGCTGTGGAGCGATGCCGATGTCGAGCAGACCGTCGAGCGCGCGGCGGAGAGCTACGTCGCGCGGCGCCGGCGGCTGCTCGGCGAGCTCGCGCGCCACGGCATCGCGGCGCACGGCGCCTCCGGCCTGAACGTCTGGATCCCCGTGCCCGAGGAGGCGGGCGTGCTGGCGGCTCTGCTGCAACGCGGCTTCCTGGTGGCGGCGGGAGCTCCCTACAGGCTCGCGAACACAGACCCTTCGATCCGCGTCACCGTGTCCACGCTGCTCGAGCCCGAGGCGGCCGAGCTGGCAGGCGCGCTGGCCGAGACGCTCTGCGCCGCCGGCGCCAGCCGCAGCGGGTAGGCGCGAGCAGTGGACGGCGAAGGCAAGCGCACAACGCATCGCGCGCACCCGCCGGCGCCCGCGCGCGCCTGCGCCTACCGCGTGCTGAGGCGCACCTTCGAGCGCGGCGCGTACGCCGATCGCGCCCTGCAATCGGAGGCGCGCGGGCTGGACGCGCGCGACCGCGCGCTCGCGATGCAGCTCGCCTACGGCGCGATCCAGCGGCGTGCCACGCTCGACCACCTGATCGGCCAGCTGGCGGAGCGGCCCGTCGAGCGCGTCGACCCGCCGCTGCTCGCGGCGCTGCGGCTCGGGCTGTACGAGCTCTGCTACCTCGGCGGCGCGCCCGCGTACGCGACGGTCGCCGACGCGGTCGAGCTCGCGAAGGGCTCCGCGCGCGCGGGCGCGGGCCTCGTGAACGCGGTGCTGCGCCGCGCCGAGCGGGCCGGCGCGCGCGAGCTGCTCGCGTCGCTCAGCGACGAGACGCCGCAGCAGGCGGCGATCGAGCACTCTCATCCGGAGTGGCTCGCGCGCCTGTGGTGGGAGGCGCTCGGCGCCGAGCAGGCGCGTGCGCTGATGGCCGCCGACAACGAACCGGCCGAGCTCGCGCTGCGGGTGAACTCGCTCACCGACGACGCCGACACAGACGCGCTCGCGCGCGAGCTCGGCGTCCGGTGCCACCGCGACAGCGAGCTGCCCGAGGCGCTCGTACTCGAGCAGCCACTCGACCTGCACGCCACCGCGGCGTGGCGGAGGGGGGCGCTGCTCGCGCAGTCGCGCGGCGCGATGCTCGTGGCCAGGAGCGTCGACCCGCAGCCGGGCGAGCGGGTGCTCGACCTGTGCGCGGCGCCCGGCGGCAAGAGCACGCACCTGGCGGCGCTGATGGCGGGCGACGGCGAGGTCCTCGCCGTCGAGCGCGACCCGCGGCGCGCGCGCCAGCTCGAGCAGACGGCCGCGCGGCTGCACGCGCGCAACGTGCGCGTCGAGGTCGGCGACGCGAGCCGGCCCCGCCGCGACGCTCCGTTCGATCGCGTACTGGTCGACCCTCCCTGCTCGGGCCTCGGCACGCTGCAGGCGCGACCGGACCTGCGCTGGCGCGTCAGCGAGCCCGCGATCGCCGAGATGGCGCGCGCGCAGGCCGCGATCCTGCACGCCGGCGCGGGCGCCCTCCGTCCGGGTGGCGTGCTTGTCTACTCTACGTGCACCATCTCCCCGGCTGAGAATGAGCAAGTGATCGCCGCGTTCCTTCAGTCCCGACCCGACTTCCGCCTCGACGAGCTGCGTCAGACGCTGCCCCATCGCGACCGCACGGCCGGCTTCTACATCGCGCGGCTGAAGTTGGTCTGACGCCATGCAGGGCGAGCCCGGCGGACCGGCCAGGATGGCCGTGAACCTCGGGCCCCTGTGCCCGCACTGCGGCGAGCCGTGGTTGCGCCCGACGAACCTGCCTGGGCGCTACCGCTGCGTGAACTGCCTGCACCGCTTCGAGCTGACCTCGGTCTGCCCCAACTGTGGGGAGCACTCGACGATCGTGCGGATGTCCTCGACCGCGGTGCTGCACTGCAACAACTGCGGCGACACGATGCTCCAGGCGGTCTAGCCGGAATGCAGCCGGCGGTATGAGCCGCCCGCGAGAGCTGCTGAGGAGCGTTCTCGTCGCGCCGTCGATCCTCTCCGCCGACTTCGGGCGGCTGCGCGAGCAGGTGCGCGAGGTGCTCGACGCGGGCGCACGGCTGATTCACGTCGACGTGATGGACGGGCACTTCGTGCCGCCGATCACCGTCGGCCCGCTCGTCGTGGAGGCGCTCGCCGGCGGCGTGCGCAGCGCCGGCGGGATGCTGGAGGTGCACCTGATGATCGAGCGACCCGAGCGCCACGTCGCCGACTTCGTGAGCGCCGGCGCGGACTCCGTCACGTTCCACGCGGAGGCGACGCCGCACCTCGCCTACACGGCGAGCCTGATCCGCGAACGCGGCGCGTGCGTCGGAGTCGCGATCAACCCCGGCAGCGCGCCCGAGCTGCTGGCCGAGCTGCCCGGCGCGATCGACGTGGCGCTGTGCATGACGGTCAACCCCGGCTGGGGCGGGCAGCCGTTCATCGAGCATTCGCTGCAGAAGCTGCCGCGACTGCGCGCCGTCGTGGGCGAGCAGGCCGGGATCGAGGTCGACGGCGGCATCGACACCGACACCGCGCCGCGCTGCCGCTCCGCCGGCGCGAGCCTGTTCGTGGCCGGCTCGGCGATCTTCGACGCGCCCGACCCGGGCGAGTCCTATCGCGCGATCGCCGCCTCGCTCGAGCCGCGGTAGAGCGCGGCGAGCGCGAGCGCGAGCACGCCCGTCGCGCCCGCGTAGCCGATCTCCGCGCGCAGCAGCTGGTCGCCGACCGCGGGCGTGAGCATCCAGGCGAGGAAGACCGCGGCGGCGAGCAGCCAGCAGCAGGCCGCGGCGCGGGCGCGGTTGCGCGCGAGCGCCGCCTGGTTGAGCGCGCCGGAGGTGAGGTGCAGGCCCATCCCGATCCCGATCAGCGCGAGGCCGACGCGCGGGTAGACGTAGTGCTGTCCGAACAGCACGTGCTCGAGCGCGAAGGGCCCGACGAGCAGCAGCGCGAGCGTGACCGCCGCGGCGAAGGCGCCGATCGCGAGCACCGTCGTCCGCATCGCCCGCGCGAAGGCCGCGTGCCCGGCCGTCACCTCCAGGCCCGTGAGGTGCGGCAGCAGCGAGGTCTGGATCGCCTGGAAGAGCTGCAGCGGCGCGCGCGCGATCAGCAGCACGTTGAAGACGATGCCGGCGAGCGCGTGGTCGTGCGAGGTCGCATCGACGGTCAGCACGCCGGCGTTCAGCAGCGTCTGCTCGGAGAGCATGATGCTCGACACCCACACGGCGAAATGCCCGCCGCGGCGCAGCGAGAGCTGCTCGTGCGCGGCCGTCTCCTGCACGGCCTCGGTGCCGGGACCGGCGAGCGCCGCGTCGGCCTCGTCGACGGTGATCGGCGCGCCGTCCGTACGAACGTTCGTGCGGTCCCTGGTGACGCGCGTCGCCCCCGTGAGGCCGGCCTGCGCGGGGGCACGGTCATCGCCCGCCGGCGCGCTGCGGCGGCGCGCGAAGGCGGCCGGCACCACCACGAGGGAAACCAGCGGCGCCGCCGCGATGCCGAGCGCGACCGCGCTCTCGCCGCTGGCGATGCCGATCGCGACGGCGAGCGCGAACGCGACGCGCGAGAGCGCCTCCATCAGGACGAGCCCGCCGAAGAGGGCGAAGCGCTGGTGCCCCGCGAGCCAGCCGCGGGCGAAGTAGCTCGCGGCGTACGCGAGCGTGCCGACGAGCAGCACGTCATACAGGGTGTGGCGGCCTTCGAAGACGTGCTGAACGAGCTCGTGGCGCAGCGCGAGGGCGGCGGCGAGGAAGGCGAGCGCGAAACATGCCTGGATCAGCATCGGCGCGCGCAGCGAGTGCTGCGCGTGCCCGCGCGCGCGCTGCTCGGCGATCGTCCGCGAGAGCAGCTGTTCGATCGGCCGATAGATCACCGAGATGATCACGAACATGACCGACCACAAGAGGTCCAGGCGCTTGGCGGCGTCGCCGCCGAGGACGTGGCTTGCGATCGAGAAGTAAGCGAACGTCAGCAGGCCGGTGGCGGCGATGCCGATCGACAGCACGCGCGCGCCGCGGCCGTATGAGCGCGTCGGCGAAGCTGCCCGCGCGCGTGCGCTAGAGGCGGACAAGCGCCATCGTCCACGGGAACGGCTGGCGGACCGCGACGACCTCGCCGTGGCGCGCGAGCAGCGCGAGGAATGCGCGCGCCGACCAGTGGTTGAGATGGCCCGGGGTGTTGCCGAGCTCGCGCAGATAGGCGCCGCGCGCGACGTTGAGCATCCGCCACAGCGGCTCGCGCGGCACCGAGAGGAGCAGGTGGCGCTGGGCGCAGCGCGCCATCTGCGACAGCGCGCGCTCGGGCGCCGGCAGATGCTCGAGCACCTCGATCGCGCTCACCATGTCGAACTCGCCGTCCGCGAAGGACAGCTCCTGCGCGCCGCCGATGCGGTATTCGAGATTGGGGGCCGCGTGCGCGCGCCAGCCGGCCTGGATCGACTCCTCCTCGAGGTCGATGCCGACGACTCGCGCTCCGTCGATGCGCCGCGCCCAGCGCTGTGCGAGCACGCCCTCACCGCAGCCCACGTCGAGCACCGAGCGCGGCGCGGCGGCGTCGAAGAGCTCATCCAGGGAGCGCTGGAAGCCGGCCATCAGGCGGCGCACGACCGGGTTGGCCGAGCCGTACTTGTCGTAGGTGTTGCCGGTGACGACGCCGTCGGCGGAGACGGTGACGCCGCTCACAGGCTCCTCCCGGCCGGGCGGGCGGGCTCGGCCTCGTCCTCGCGGCGCCTGGCGGCGATGCCGTCGACAGGCGCGTGGGAGCCGGGGTCGGTCGCGTCGCTCTCCCTCGCGCCGGGGTCGGTCGCGTCGCTCGCGGAGGCGATCGCATCGAGCGGATGCGCGCCGGCGCCGCGCTCGTAGTGGGAGGGCGCGACGCCGAGCTGAAGCTCGATGCGGCGCACGCGCTCGAAGGTGCGTTGGGTCATCACGCGCTGGGCGGCTAGCAGATCGCCGATCACGCCCAGCGCCCACAGCACGACGGCGGCGATGAACAGGACGGCGCCGAGGATCAGCGACTGCACGTGGCCCTTGCCGCCGCCTTCGGCGTAGGCGACGATGAAGCGGATCCACACGCCGATGGCGGCCACGCCGATGACGAGCGCGAGGCTCCAGAAGACGCGCAGCGGCTCGTACTGCGCGTAGATGCGGAAGATCGAGACGGCGTTGCGGCGCACGTAGGCGCCGACGGAGGGGAACAGGCGCGACTCACGCGTCTTCGGGTTGGTGCGGACAGGGACGTGGTCGATCGCGACGAGCAGCTTGCCGGCCTGGATGATCGTCTCGAGCGTGTAGGTGAAGCGCGAGACCACGACGATCTGGATCGCGGCCTCGCGGTTGTAGGCGCGAAAGCCGGAGGTCGTGTCGGGCACCGAGGTGGAGGACGCGCGCCGCACGACCCAGGAGCCGAGCTGCTGCAGCAGCTTCTTGGAGCGCGAGAAGTGCTCGATCCCGGCGATCTCGCGGTCGCCGACGACCATGTCGGCGCGGCCCGCGAGGATCGGCTCGACGAGCCGCGCGACGTCGGCGCCGCAGTACTGGTTGTCGGCGTCGGTGTTGACGATGACGTCGGCGCCGAGCTTCAGCGCCGTGTCGATGCCGGCCTGGAAGGCGGTCGCGAGGCCCCTGTTGTTGGTGAGCCGCACGAGGTGCTCGACTCCGTTGGCGCGCGCGACCGCGACCGTCTCATCGCGCGAGCCGTCGTCGATGACGAGCCGCTCGACGACGTCGAAGCCGGGGACTTCGCGCGGCAGGTCGGCGAGCGTCCGCGGAAGCTGCGCGGCCTCGTTGTAACAGGGAATCTGGATGATGAGCTTCACGGCGGGGCGATTGCCTAGACTGCGCGCTGCAGAGCAGTATCCCAAAGCGCAGGACGCTGCCCCGGCGCCCGCCGGTCCGTCGAGAGGGCGTCCGCGGCGGCTCGCGCGGCCCCGCTGGACGGGAGAGCCCTGATGCAGAGCGCGACGCTCACCCGGTTGCTGCCGGGCACAACCGGTCCGGTGCGTCCGCGCGAGTGGGACGGGCGCGCGTGGGCGCGCGCGGGCTTGCTGTTGATGTGCGTGGCGGCGTTCGCGGGCTATCTGGCGTTTCCGACCTATCCGACGTACGACTCCTTCTACGCGCTGCTGTGGGGGCGCAACGTGCTGCACCTGCACCTGCCGGATTTCAACGTGTACAGGGCGCCGACGGAGCACCCGCTCGCGATCGCCTTCGGTGCGCTGTGCTCGATCTTCGGCCAGGGCGGGGCGCGCCTGATGGTGCTCGGCTCGATCGCCTCGTTCGTGGCGGCGGTCGCCGGCATGTATCGCGTGGGCCGGAGCTGCTACGGCCCGGTCGTGGGGCTGCTGGCGGCGCTGCTGCTGCTGAGCCGCTTCTTCGTCGAGAACCTGGCCGCCCAGGGGTACCTCGATGTCTCCTACATCGCGCTGGTGATCTGGGCGCTGGCGCTCGAGGTCGAGCGACGACGGCGCGGCGCCGCGGTGTTCGGGCTGCTCGCGGCGGCGGGGCTGCTGCGCCCGGACGCGTGGGTGCTGAGCGGCCTGTACTGGCTGTGGTGCTGCTGGCCGCGCGGCGCGCTCGACGGCGCCTGGCTGCGGCGCGCCGGGCGCTACCTCGCGCTCGCGGCGATCGGGCCGGTGGTGTGGGTGGCGGTCGACACGGTCGTGACGGGCAACCCGCTGTACTCGCTGACGGCGACTGCGGGCCTCGCGCAGGAACTCGAACGCACGCATGGCTTCGGCGCGGTGCTCGCGTCGACGTGGAGCTACAGCGATCGCATCGACCACCTGCCGGTGCTGCTCGGCGCGATCGCGGGCCTGGTGATCGCGTTCGCGCTGGCGCCGCGGCGGACGCTGATGCCGGCGGGGGCGCTCGCCGGCTCCTATCTGGCGTTCCTCGGCGAGGGCGCTGCGGGCGCGTCGCTCGTCGATCGCTATCTGACGGGCGCGGCGACGCTCGCGCTGCTGTTCTGCGCCGTGACGGTGGGCGGCTGGACGATGCTCGAGCGCGGCGCGCGGCTGCGCCGGCCGTGGATCGCCGCGGCCGTCGTGCTGGTGGTCGCAGGTGCCGTCTCGTCGGCGAGCACGCTGAGCCTCTCGAGCCTGCGCACGACGCTCGCCGAGCACTACGAATTCCACAACGGACTGGCCAGTGCGCTGCGCGACCGGCGTGTGAGCGCCGCGCTGAAGCGCTGCGGCGTGCTGTCGCTGCCCGACAACAAGCTGATCCCCGACGCGCGCTGGATCCTCGACACCTACGGCCAGGGCGACATCGTCGCTCGCAGCCAGGCGCGCGCGCTCGCCGACCACGGCCAGCCGGCGTTGCTCGAGCGCCTGCACCGCGCGAGCGTCGCGGTGTACCCGCTGGGCAGCGCGGTGTTCGTCGATGCGATCGTCGACGTCGGCGACAGCCCGCTCGACCAGGTGCCCCTGGCGCGCTTCAGGCGTCTGTACACGAGCCGCTACTACGCGGTGTATGCCAACTGCTGAGCTGCCACCGCGCGCGCGCGCCTCGGCCGGCGCGGTCGCGGAGGGCAGCTGGCACGCGCGGCGGCTGGTGTGGCCGGCGCTCGCGGTCGTGCTCGCGGGTGGCCTGGCGCTGCGCCTGTGGGGCATCGACGAGGGGCTGCCGTTCGTGTTCAACATCGACGAACTGGGCCACTTCGTCAAACACGCGGTGGAAATGTTCCAGGAAGGGACGCTGAACCCGCATTACTTCGCCAACCCGCCCGCGTTCACGTACCTGCTCCACGTCGTCTACGCCATCGCCTATGGCAGCTCGCGCGCGGCCGTGCACCGCTTCGCGGTGGAACCGGCGGCGCTCTATGAAGTGGCGCGCGTGACCTCGGCGCTGCTCGGCACGCTGGCCCTGTGGCTGCTGTACCTGACGGGCGCGCGGCTGTTCGGCCGCGGGGTGGGCCTGCTCGCGGCGGCGATCGAGGCGGTCGCGTTCCTGCCGGTCTTCTACGGCCACCTCGCTCTCAACGACGTGCCGACGCTCGCGCCGCTCACGCTCTCGCTGCTCGGCAGCGCGGGGATCCTGCGGCGCGGGCGCGCGCGCGACTACGCGCTCGCGGGCGTCGGGCTGGGCCTCGCGTGCGCGACCAAGTACACGGCGGGCGTCGTGCTCGTGCCGCTGCTGGTGGCCGCCGCAGCGCGCTACAGGGATAGCGAGGAGCGCGCGAGGGCGCGCGCTCTGGCGGGAGGCCTCTTGCTGGCGGGCGGGCTCGCGCTGGCGGCCTTCCTGATCGCGAACCCGTACGCGCTGCTGGACTACTCGAAGTTTCACGAAGAACTGGTGCACCAGTCGACGCTGTCGGCGGAATCGCAGGGCAAGCTCGGCGCGCCGCACCAGGCGGCGATCGTCTACTACCTGTGGACCCTGACGTGGGGCCTCGGCTGGGCGCCGGCGCTGGCGGCGCTCGGCGGCGCGCTGTTGCTGTGGCGGCGCGACGCGCGCGCGGCGGCGATGCTGGTGCCGGCGGCGCTGCTGTTCCTGGCCTTCATGGGTACGGAGGGGCGCTTCTTCGGGCGCTGGCTGTTGCCGATCTTCCCGCTGGTGTGCCTGCTGGCGGCGAGCTTCGCGGCGTCGCTGAACGAGCGTGCGGGCGCCCTGCTCGAGCGTGCGGGCGCCCTGCTCTCGCCGCGCATTCGTACCCGCGCGGGGGGCGCGCGCTGGCTGCAGGGCGCGGTCGGGGTCGTGGTCGTGGCGGCGCTGCTCGCCCAGGGTCTGATCTACAGCGTGCACTCGGGCCTCGTGATGTCCCGCGCCGACACGCGCGCGATCACGCGGTCGTGGATGCTCGCGCACGTTCCGCGCGGCACGGCGATCGTCGCCGAGCCGGTGTCCTTCGAAGAATGGGACCGCGAAGCGATCCCGGGCAGATCCCAGGGCCTGGATCCCCACATCTGGAACAAGTACGCCTCTCTGTCGCTGAGGGTGAACAGCGCGGGCGCGCTGGTCGCGGCCTCGCGCTACCCGGTGGGGATCGAGGACTACGAGACGACGCTCGCGCCGGCGCTGATCGGCTACTACACCGCGCACGGCTACTGCTGGGTGCTGAGCGCCTCGACGGAGTCAGGACGAGCGTACGCGGACCCGGCCAAGGTGCCGGGTGCGCTCGCCTACTACCGCGAACTGCAAAGACGCGGCGAAGTGCGCTTCCGCGCCTCGCCCTACCGCGCCGGCGCAGGCCCTGTGGCTTTCAACTTCGACTGGAGCTTCGACTACTACCCGCTCGCGTACGCGCGCCCGGGGCCGTCGATCACCGTCTACCGCCTGCACGGCGGCCGGTGCGGGCGCTGACGGACGTTTATCCTCGTTGGAGGAATGGAAAGCTGCACCGACACCGACAAGCTGTACCTAGCGCGGGCGATCGAGCTTGCGCGCAGGGGCACCGGCGCGGTGAAGCCGAACCCCGTCGTGGGCGCGGTGGTCGCACACGACGGCGAGGTGCTCGGCGAGGGCTGGCATCGCGAGTACGGCGGCGCGCACGCGGAGGTGAACGCGATCGAGGCGTGCGGGCTGGCGGACCTGAGCGACGCGACGCTGTACGTCTCGCTGGAGCCGTGCTGTCACGAGGGGAAGACGCCGCCGTGCACCGACGCGATCCTGCAGGCCGGCATCCGGCGCGTGGTGGTCGCCTCCGACGATCCGACCGAGAAGGCCTCGGGGCGGGGCCTCGGGATCCTGCGCGACGAGGGCGTGGAGGTCGTGCTCGCCGACGGCGAGCTCGCCTCGAGCGCGCGCCTGCTCAACCAGGCCTTCCGCAAGCACGCGCGCGTGGGGCGCCCGTGGGTGCTGTTCAAGTCGGCGATGACGCTCGACGGCAAGGTCGCGACGCGCAGCGGCGACTCGAAGTGGATCAGCGGCGAGCAGAGCCGCGCGCTCGCGCACCGCTGGCGCGCGTCGGTCGACGCCGTCGTCGTCGGCATCGGCACGGCGCTCGCCGATGACCCGCAGCTGACCGCGCGTCCGGACGGGATCGCGGCCGACCCGGAGCTGCAGCCGCGCAGGGTGGTGTTCGACTCGCTCGCGCGCCTGCAACCGAGCTCGCAGCTGGTGGCGGCGGCGCGCGAGGTGCCGCTCGCGGTCGTCGTCTCGCGCGCAGCGGCGCGCGCGGACACGGACGCGCTCGAGGCGGCGGGCGTGCAGGTGCTCGTCGCGACAGGCGAAAACGAGCCGGCGCGGGTGCGCGCGGCGCTCGACCAGCTCGGCTCGATGGGGGTCGCGTCGCTCCTGCTGGAGGGCGGCCCGCATCTGGCGGGCGCCTTCCTGGACGCCGGCGAGATCGACGAAATCCGGCTGTTCCTGGCGCCGCTGCTGCTCGGCGGCAGCGCGGCGCGCGACCCGCTCGAGGGCGAAGGGGTCGAGCGCATCTCCGAGGCGGTGCGCGCACTCGCGTTCGGCTGGGAGAGCGTGGGGGAGGATCTGTTGATCTCAGCGCGTCTGCGCGAGTGGTGAGGATGTTCACGGGGCTGATCGCGGAGGTGGGCATGGTCGGCGCGCTCGAGCGCGACGAGCGCGGCGCGACGCTGCGCGTGCTGAGCGGGCTGGGCTCGGCGTTGCACGAGGGCGACTCGGTCGCCGTCGACGGCGTGTGCCTGACCGCGCGCGAGGTCGGCGGGGAGGGCTTCAGCGCGCAGGCGATGCACGAGACGCTCTCGCGCACGGCGCTCGGGCGGCTGCGGCCGGGCTCGCCGGTGAACCTCGAGCTGCCGCTGCGTGCGGGCGAGCGCCTCGGCGGGCACATCGTGCAGGGCCACGTCGACGCGACCGCGGTCGTGCACGGCGCGCGCGAGGAGGGCTTCGCGCGCGTGCTCGAGCTCGCGCCCAGCGACGCCGACGCGCGGGAGCGGCTGCTGCGCTACCTGGTGCTGAAGGGGTCGGTCGCGCTCAACGGCGTGAGTCTGACGGTGAGCGCGCTCGGCGAGGAGGGCTTCGAGGTGTCGCTGATCCCGGAGACGCTCGAGCGCACGAACCTCTCCCAGCTGGAGCGCGGCGCGCTCGTGAACGTCGAGGTGGACATCCTCGCCAAGCACGTCGAGCGGCTGCTGGCGGCGCGGACGTGAGCGCGCCCGCGACAGCTCGCCCGTTCGCGACGATCGAGCAGGCGCTCGAGGACATCCGCGCGGGGCGCATGGTCATCGTCTGCGACGACGAGGACCGCGAGAACGAGGGCGACCTGACGATGGCGGCGCAGTTCGCCACGCCCGAGGCGATCAACTTCATGGCCAAGGAGGGGCGCGGGCTGATCTGCCTGTCGCTCACGCCCGAGCGCTGCGACGAGCTCGGGCTCGACCTGATGGCGGCCAAGAACGAGTCGCCGTTCGAGACGCCGTTCACGGTCTCGATCGAGGCGCGGGAGGGCGTCACGACCGGCATCTCCGCGCACGATCGCGCGCACACGATCCAGGTCGCGATCGACCCGCTGAGCAGGGCCTGGGACCTCGTGCAGCCGGGGCACGTGTTCCCGCTGAAGAGCAGGCCCGGCGGCGTGCTCGAGCGCGCCGGTCAGACCGAGGCGGCGGTCGACCTCGCACGGCTCGCGGGGCTGAACCCCGCGGGCGTGATCTGCGAGATCATGAATGACGACGGCACGATGGCGCGCGTGCCCGATCTCGTGGAGTACTGCGCGCGCCACGAGCTGAGCATGATCACGGTCGCCGACCTGATCGCCTACAGGCGCCGTCACGACAAGCTGGTCGAACGCGTCGTCGCGACGCGGCTGCCGACGACGTTCGGCGAGTTCGCGGCGATCGGCTACCGCTCGCTGATCGACGACAAGCACCACGTGGCGCTCGTCAAGGGCGAGGTGGCGGGCGAGTCCGACGTGCTCGTGCGCGTGCACTCCGAGTGCCTGACGGGCGACGTCTTCCATTCGCTGCGCTGCGACTGCGGCGAGCAGCTCGAATCGGCGCTGACGATGATCGAGCGCGACGGCAAAGGCGTGCTGCTGTACCTCTCCCAGGAGGGGCGCGGCATCGGCCTGCTGAACAAGCTGCGCGCCTACAAGCTGCAGGAGGACGGACTCGACACGGTCGAGGCGAACGAGCGGCTGGGCCTGCCGGCGGACCTGCGCGACTACGGGATCGGCGCGCAGATCCTGGTCGACCTCGGCCTCAGCTCGATCCGGATCCTGACGAACAACCCGAAGAAGATCAGGGGGCTGGAGGGCTACGGCCTGTCGGTCAGCGGGCAGCTGCCGATCGAGCACGCGCCGAACGAGCACAACGAGGCCTACCTGCGCACGAAGGCCCAGCGCATGGGCCACACGCTGCACCACCAGGGCCTGAACCTCGACGAGGAGCTCTTGCGCGCGCGCCCGCGCAAGCCCGGACGCTAGACGGGTGCGCTTCGCGATCGTCCTCGCGCGCTTCTACGAGGAGCTCGCGGCGCGTCTGGAGCTGGGCGCGCGCGCGGCGTTCGAGGAGGCGCAGGTCAGCGACGTCGAGGTGTTTTCGGTGCCGGGAGCATTCGAGCTGCCGCTGGCGGCGAGCTACGCGGCGCGCAGCGGGCGCTTCGACGGGGTCGCGTGCCTCGGCGCCGTGATCCGCGGCGAGACCGACCACTACGAGTACGTGTGCGCGCAGGCGGCGAGCGGGATCATGCAGGTGCAGCTGAAGACCGGCGTGCCGTGCGCGTTCGGCTTGCTGACGTGCGCGACGATGGAGCAGGCGCTGGCCCGCGCGGGCGGTGAGAAGCGCGACCAGGGCCGCCACGCCGCGCAGACCGTGATGCTGATGGCGGCGCTGCGAGCCGAGCTTTAGAGCGGCTAGACTCAGGCGGCGATGGCCAAGGTCTGTCATAGCTGCAGCAAGGGCCCCTCGTTCGGGCAGAGCCGCAGCCACTCGATGGTCGCGACCAAGCGCCGCTTCGAGCCGAACCTCCAGAAGGTGCGGATCATGGTCGACGGCGCGCCGCGGCGCGTGTACGTGTGCACGCGCTGCCTGAAAGCCGGCAAGGTCACCAAGGCGCTGTAGCGCAAGGCGGGTGGCGGGCGCCGCTCCGCCATTGCGGTCTGATAGAGGTAGCGCGGTGAGCGACACCAATCTGCGTCGTTTCAGGGCAGCCGTCGCGGGCGCGCTCGCGCATCTGGAATCGCGTCGACAGGAGGTCAACGACCTCAACGTGTTCCCTGTCGCCGACGGCGACACGGGCGACAACATGACGCTCACGCTGCGCGCGGTGCTCGAGGAGCTCGACCGCCTGCAGGAATCCAACGAGGACCGCACGATCGATCAGATCGGCCGCGAGGAGATCGTCCAGTCGGTCGCGCGCTCGGCGCTGCTCGGCGCCCGTGGCAACTCGGGCGTGATCCTCTCGCAGCTGATCCGCGGCGCCGCCGAGGAGCTCGTGAGCCGGCCCGGCCAGCTGATCGACGCGACGCTCGTGGGAGCCGCGCTGGTGCACGCGGCGGACCGCGCGTACTCGTCGGTGCGCGAGCCGGCCGAGGGCACGATCCTCACCGTCGCGCGCGAGATGGCGCACAAGATCGTCACCGACGTCGCCCATAGCCGGGAGGAGAGCCTGCGCCTCGGCCCGGCGACCGAGCCTGGCGCGCAGGACGCGGCGATCGCGGCGGCGCTCGAGCGCGCCGTGCAGGCGGGCGAGGAGTCGGTCAAGCGCGGCCCCGAGCTGCTGTCGGTGCTGCGCGAGGCGGGCGTCGTCGATGCCGGCGGCTATGGGCTGACGATCATCATCGCGGGCGTGGTCGCGGCGCTCCGCGGCGAGCAGCCGCCGCAGCTCGAGCACCATCGACCGGCGCGCATCACGCACCCGGAGCACAGCTCCAGCACCTACCGCTTCTGCACGAACTTCGCGGTCACCGGCAGCGGCCTGGAGCCTGGCCGCTTCATCGACGAGCTCGAGCGAATCGGTGACTCGGTGCTCGTCGTCGGCGACGCGAGCACGCTGAAGGTGCACCTGCACACCGACGATCCCGAGCGCGCGACCGCCGTGTTCGCGGATGCGGGGGAGGTCTCGCGGCTCGACGTCGCGGACATGCAGGCCCAGGTCGTCGAGCGCGACGCGCGCATCGCCGAGCCGGCGCAGGCCGCGGCGAACGGCGCGCACGTTGCCGCCAACGGCGCGCACGCGACCGCCGTCGACGCCCCCGCGACGGGTAACGGCGCGCATCCGCCCGCGGCAGCGGCGCACGCCGCAGACGGCGACGCACGCCGCGGGGCAGGCGGCGCTGTCCCGCGGGCCCGCGCGCGCGCGGGCGAGCTGCGCTGCGGGGCTGTCGCGGTCATCAACGGCGCCGGGCTGCGCGAGCTGTTCGCAGAGCTCGGCGTTCGCACGGTCGACGGCGGCCCGACGCTGAACCCGTCGACCTACGACCTGCTCGCGGCCGTGCACGAGGTGCCGGCGGAGGAGGTCGTGCTGCTGCCGAACAGCGCGAACGTGTTCATGGCCGCCGAGCACGCCGCGCGCCTGTCGGACAAGCAGGTGCTCGTGGCGCGCACCACCACCCAGCAGGCGGGGCTCGCGGCTGCGCTCGCGCTCTCGGCAGAGCGCTCGGTCGAGGAGAACGCGCGCTCGATCGCGGCGGCGCTTGCGCGCGTGCGGACCGGCGCGGTCGCGCCGGCGGCGCGTGACGACCCGCAGGGCCGCTTCCGCCGCGGCGAGGCGGTCGGCTTCGTGGACGAGGAGGTCGTCGTGTGGGGCGAGGTGCGCCAGACGCTGCGCGGCGTCCTGCGGCAGCTCGCGCTCGGCGGCGACGGGCAGCAGCCGCCGGAGCTGATCAGCGTGCTGGCGGGCGAGCAGGCGCCGCTGTCGCTCGGCGAGCTCGAGGGGATGGTGAGCAGCGCGATCGAGCTCGAGTTGCGCCACGGCGGGCAGTCGGCCTACTGGTGGCTGGTCGCGGCCGAGTAGCCGCGCCGGCAGGCGCGAGCCGCTTCGCCTCCCCGCAGGAGCTCGAACGCAGCGAGCTGCTCGCTGCGTCCGTGCGCTGGCCGCGCCCGTCGCGGCTCGCCGCTCCGCTGCTCGTCGAGGGCAGACGTGCGGCCGCCGCCGCGCACGCGCTCCAGCTGGACACGGTCGGTGAGCTGCTCGAACATCTGCCGGGCGAGAGCCGCGAGGCGCGCACCGTCGCGGAGCTGCGGGCGGGCGAGCAGGCGACCGTGTCGGTCGTCGTGCGCGCGATCGCGACGCGGCGGGTGCGCCGCCGCGGCATGCGCCCGCTGGTCGAGGCGCGGGTGTCCGACGCGACCGGCTCGATGCGCGCGACGTTCTTCAACCAACCGTGGCTCGCCGATCGCTACGGGCCTGACACGCGGCTGCTGCTGCACGGCCGCTCGGACGGACGCGGTGGCTTCAGCGTCAGCCACCATGCCCTCGCCGAGGCCGGCCTCGAGCGGCCCGCAAACGGCGCTGTGGCCGCGCGCGAGCCGAGCGCCGAGCCGCGCGCCGTCGCGCACTACCCGGCGAGCGAGGGCATCACCTCGACCCAGATCCTCACGCTCGTGCGGCGCGAGCGCGCCGCATTACGGGACTTCGTCGAGCCGCTTCCGGCGCGCGTGCGCGTCGCGGCGGGCATGGTCGACCGCGCCGGCGCGCTCACGGCGATGCACTTTCCGCGCGACGCGCAGGAGCTCGAGCGCGGACGTCGGCGCCTGGCCTTCGAAGAGCTGCTGCTGATGCAGCTGCTGTTCCTGCGCCGGCGCGCGCGGCGCAGGCAGCGCACCGGCGCGTTCGCGCTCGATGCGCCAGGAACGCTGAGCGAGCGCTGGCTGGCGCACGGGCTGCCGTTCGAGCTGACCGGCGACCAGCGCGATGCGATCGAGGAGATCTCCGCGGACCTCGCGCTGGCGACGCCGATGCAGCGCCTGCTGATGGGCGAGGTCGGCAGCGGCAAGACCGTCGTTGCGCTGCACGCGATGCTGCGCGCGGTCGAGCACGGACGCCAGGCGGCGCTGATGGCGCCCACCGAGACGCTCGCCGAGCAGCACTTCGCGACGCTGCAGCGGCTGCTCGGCGGCGAGTCGCTCGCGCTCGCGCTGCTGACCGGCTCGACGGCGGCGCGCCGGCGCGCGGATGCGCTCGGCAAGCTCGCAAGCGGCGAGCTGTCGCTCGTGGTCGGCACGCACGCGCTGATCGAGCCCGACGTGCGCTTCGCCGCGCTCGCCGTCGCCGTGATCGACGAGCAGCACCGCTTCGGCGTGCGCCAGCGCGCCGCGCTCGTCGAGCGCGCCGACTCCCCGCCCCCGCACACGCTGCACATGACGGCGACGCCGATACCGCGCACGCTCGCGCTGTCGCGCTACGGCGACCTCGACACCAGCAGGCTGCGCGAGCTGCCGCGCGGCCGCGAGCCGGTCACGACGAAGATCGCCTCCGGCGATGGCGGCCGGGCGCGCGCCTACGAGCAGCTTCGCGGCGAGCTGCAAGAAAGCCGCCAGGCGTACGTCGTGTGCCCGCTGATCGACGAGGAGCAGCCGGCGCCCGGAGGCGACGCGCAGGCGCGCGAGAGCCCCGACGGGACCCTGCGCGCGGCCACGGCCGAGCTCGAGCGGTTGCGCGCGGGCGAGCTCGCGGGCTTTCGCCTGGTGCTGCTGCACGGCGGGATGCGCGCGCGCGAGAAGCAGGCCGCGATGAGCGCGTTCGTCGCCGGCGAGGCGGACGTGCTGATCGCTACGACGGTGATCGAGGTCGGCATCGACGTGCCCAACGCGAGCGTGATGCTGATCGAGAACGCCGACCGCTTCGGCATCTCGCAGCTGCACCAGCTGCGCGGACGGGTGGGGCGCGGCGAGCACCGCTCCCGCTGCTACCTGCTCGGCCCCCCGAGCGCCCACGGATCGCGACGCCTGCGGGCGCTCGTCGAGCACCATGACGGCTTCCGTCTCGCCGAGATCGACCTCGAGCTGCGCAGCGAGGGCGAGCTGACCGGCACGCGCCAGTCCGGGCTGGGGCGCTACCGCGTGGCACGCCTGCCCGAGGACACGCAGCTGCTCGAGCTCGCGCGCGCGCACGCCGAGGCGCTCCTCGCGGCCGACGGCGAGCTCGCGGAGCCCGAGCACGCGCTGCTCGCCGAGGCGCTCGAGCGGGCCGAGCGCGAGGCGCCCGCGGGCGGATAGGCGCGTTGCGCGTGATCGCCGGCAGCCTCGGCGGCAGGCGCCTACGCGCGCCGCGCGGAACCGGCACGCGCCCGACCAGCGACCGCGTGCGCGAGGCGCTGTTCGCGATGCTCGGGCCGCTCACCGGCGCGCGCGTGCTCGACCTCTACGCGGGCAGCGGCGCACTCGGCATCGAGGCGCTTTCGCGCGGCGCGGCGAGCGCGGTTTTCGTCGAGCGCGACGCGCGCGCGCTGGCGGCGCTGCGCGCGAACCTCAGCTCGCTCGGGCTGCTCGGCCAAGGCGCCCAGGTGCGCGCCGCGGAGGCGCAGCTGGCGCTGCAGAGTGCACGCGAGCGCGGCGAGAAATACGATCTGCTGCTCATCGACCCCCCCTACGAGAAGGCGCCGCAGCTGACCGAGACGCTGTCGGCAAGCGTGCCGGCGCTGCTGGCAGCGGGCGCGCGCGTGGTCCTCGAGAGCGATCACCGCGCTCCGCTGAAGCTCGAGCTCCCACTGCTACGCGAGCGACGCTACGGCGACACTTTGATCACAATCCACCGCCAGCCATGAGCGAGCCCTCCAAGTCGATAGCCGTCTGCCCGGGAACCTACGACCCGGTCACCAATGGACACCTCGACGTGATCCGGCGCACCGCGAAGCTCTACGACGAGGTCGTCGTCGCCGTCGTGAACCGCTCGGTGCGCAAGAGCGGCGCGCTGTTCGACATCGCTGAGCGCGTCGGCTTCATCGAGCGCGCGATCACGGAGCTTGAGAACGTGCGCGTCGAGCCGTTCTCGACGCTCGTCGTCGACTTCGCGCGCGGCGTCGGCGCGCGCGCGATCGTGAAGGGTCTGCGCGCGATCTCCGATTTCGAGTACGAGCTCGAGATGAACCAGCTCAACCGCCGCGAGGCGCCGGAGATCGAGTCTGTCTACCTGATGGCGAGCCCGCTGTACAGCTTCCTGTCCTCGAGCGGCGTCAAGGAGCTCGCCACCTTCGGCGGGCGCATCGAGGACCTCGTCCCGGACGAGGTTGCGCGTCGGCTGCAGGAGGAGCTGAGACGTTGACGAAGATGAAGAAGGCCGAGCTTATGTCTATTGTGGTCGACGCACCGCGGCCGTGAGCCCGCGGAAGTGGAGGCGCTGATGGATGTCCTGGTTCTCATAGACAAGCTCGACGATCTTGTGCACAACGCCAAGACCGTGCCGCTGAGCGACTCGGTGCGCGTCGACAAGGAGGAGATCTACGACATCCTCGACCAGATGCGCGCGACGATCCCCGAGGAGATCAAGCAGGCGCGGTGGATCGTGAAGGAGCGCCAGGAGATGCTCGCGGAGGCCAAGAAGGAGGCCGAGCGGATCATCAAGGAAGCGCGTGAGCGCCAGGAGAAACTGATCGGCGAGGAGGAGGTCACAAAGCAGGCCGAGCGCGCCGCCGAGGACATCGTCGAGGACGCGCGCGCGCGGGAGCGCGAGATCCGGCTCGGCGCCGAGGACTATGCCGACGAGATCCTCAACACGCTCGAGGTGAACCTGTCGAAGTTCATTGCCGCGGTGCAGCGCGGCCGCGAGCGCTTGGCGGGCAAGGACGAGCCCGCCGAAGTCAGCTGACGCGACCGCGGAGCGCGGTGGGGAGCGCTGAGGTGGACGCGAAACTCGTAAAGCAGAAGCTCACGGTCGCGAAGACGCTGCTCGACACGGGCATGATCGCGCCCACGCGGCCCGATCGGGCGCTGCGCGCGCTCAGCGCTCTGCGCCGCTTCGGCCCGACGCCCGCCGCCGCCTACACGGGCGCCGCCGCACGCCACCCACAGCGTGCAGCGCTCGTCGACGAGCGCGGCATGCTCACCTTCGGCGATGTCGATGGGCGCACGAACGCGCTGGCGCGCGCGCTGGCGCAAGAAGGCGTTCGCGAACAGGACGGCGTCGCGATCATGTGCCGCAACCACCGCGGCTTCATCGAGGCGACCGTCGCCTGCTCGAAGCTGGGGGCGAGCGCGCTGTACCTGAACACGGCGTTCGCGGGGCCGCAGATCACCGACGTGCTCGCGCGCGAGGACCCCGTCGCCGTGATCTACGACGCGGAGTTCGAGGACCTCGTCGCCAAGGGCGCGCGCACGCGCAAACGCTTCCTCGGCTGGGCCGCGAGCGCCGCGGCGGCCGAGCGCGGCGGACCGGAGACGCTCGAGGCTCTGATCGCACGCTCGGGCCAGGCGGCGCTGCAGGCGCCGGCGGAGAAGGGCCGCGTCGTGATCCTCACCTCGGGCACCACGGGCACGCCGAAGGGCGCGGCGCGCAAACAGCCAGACTCGCTCGAGCCGGCGGCGGCGCTGTTCTCCAAGATCCCGCTGAGGGCGCAGGAGACGACGATGATCGCCGCACCGCTGTTTCACTCCTGGGGGTTTGCGCATTTCACGCTCGCGCTGCCGCTGGGCTCGACGCTCGTGCTGCGCCGGCGCTTTGACCCCGAGGACACGCTGCGCGCGACCTCGCAGCACGGCGCGAGCGCGCTGGTGCTCGTGCCCGTGATGCTGCAGCGCATCCTCGACCTCGGCGAGGAGGCGATCTCGCGCTATGACCTGCGCGCGCTGCGGATCATCGCCTTGAGCGGCTCGGCGCTCCCGGGCGAGCTGGCGATCCGCGCGATGGACGCCTTCGGCGACGTCCTCTACAACCTGTACGGCTCGACCGAGGTCGCCTGGGCGACGATCGCAACGCCCGCGGAACTGCGCGCGGCTCCCGGCACGGCCGGCTCGCCGCCCTTCGGGACGGTCGTGAAGCTGCTCGACGAGGAGGGCCACGAGGTTCCGCGCGGGCAGAGCGGACGCATCTTCGTGGGCAACGAGATGATGTTCGAAGGCTATACGGGCGGGGGTGGCAAGGAGGTCGTCGACGGGCTGATGAGCACCGGCGACGTCGGGCGCTTCGACGAGGCCGGGCGGCTGTTCGTCGAGGGGCGCGATGACGAAATGATCGTTAGCGGCGGCGAGAACGTGTTCCCGCGCGAGGTCGAGGACCTGCTCGCGGACCACGAGCACGTGCGCGAGGTGGCCGTCGTCGGAGTCGCCGACGAGGAGTTCGGCCAGCGGCTGCGGGCGTTCGTCGTGCCATGCGAGGGCAGCGCGCCGAGCGAGCAGCAGCTGCAGGCCTACGTGAAGGCCAACCTCGCCCGCTTCAAGGTGCCGCGCGAGATCGTCTTCCTCGAGGAGCTGCCCCGCAACGCTACGGGCAAGGTCCTGAAGCGCGAGCTGCAGCACTAGCGCGCGCCCCCGCGCGAGCCCCAGCGCCAGGGCGTGCCGCGGCGCGAGCCCCAGCGCCAGCGCGTGCGCCCGAGCGCTCGGCGGCGCGGATTGCCGCCGCTAGCCTTGCTGCCATGCCGGCGGCGACGCACGATTTCGACCTCGCGGGGCTGCACCTGGCGCCCGGCGAGGGGCGGCGGCTGTCCCTGGAGGTGCCGATCGAGGCGCTCGAGCTCGGTAGCGAGCGCTACGTCGCCGAGCCGGCGCGCGTGCCCGTCGAGCTGACCGTCTCGCGCATGACCGGCGGCGGCTACGCGCTGCGCCTGCGCTTCGCCGCGGACGTCGTCGGGCCCTGCATGCGCTGCCTCTCGGACGCCACCGTGCGGATCGAGGTCGAGGCGCGCGAGGTCGACCGTCCGGGCGCCGGCGAGGAGCTCGACAGCCCCTATGTGCGCGAGGAGACGCTCGAGCTCTCGCGCTGGGCGCACGACGCGTTCGCGCTCGCGCTGCCCGCGAAGATCCTGTGTCGCGGGGACTGCGCCGGTCTGTGTCCCGTGTGTGCGGCGAACCTCAACGAGGTCGAGGGCGAGCACCGCCACGAGAGCGCGCCCGACCCCCGCTGGGCCAAGCTGCGCGAGCTGAAGCTCGAGTAGCCCGTTTCGCTGCTGGTAGCCTTGCGCGGAGCGTCATGGCAGTCCCCAAGAAAAAGCAGTCGCACAGCCGCACCGCCAAGCGCCGCGCGCAGCACCGGATCGCCGCGCCCGCGGTCAACTCCTGCCCGCAGTGCCACAGTCCCCGCAGGCCGCATCGCGTGTGCCCGGTGTGCGGCACCTACGCCGGCCGCGAGGTGATCGGCGAGGCATCGCAGGGCCACGAGCACGACGACGCCTAGCCCAGCAGCCAACGGGGCCGGCGCGCCGCGGGGGGCGGAGGGCGCATCCGCGCGCCCCGTCGTGGCGGTCGACTGCAACGGCGCCGACCGTGGCCCGGGCGAAGTCGCCGCGGGAGCGGCGCTGGCCGCCGAAGAGGGCGCGCGCGTGCTGCTGTTCGGACCGGCCGCGGAGCTCGGCACGCTGCCCGCCGGCATAGAAGTCATCGACGCGCCGGTGTCGATCGCGAAGGCGCCCGATCCCGTCAGCGCCGTGCGCATGACGCCGCAGGCGTCGATCGTGCAGGCGGCGCGCGCGGTCGCCGCGGGACGCGCACAGGCGCTCGTATGCGCGGGCGGCACGGGCGCGGCCGTCGCGGCCGGCACGTTCAACATCAAGCGCGCGCACGGCATCTACCGTCCCGCGCTTGCCCTGCCGCTGCCCGTGCCGGGCGGCCCGGTCACACTGCTCGACGTCGGCGCCAGCGCCGAGGCGCGCCGCGAGCACCTGGTGCAGTTCGCGTTCATGGGTGCCGCGCTCGCGCAAAGCGTCCTCGGCATCGCGCACCCGCGCGTCGGCCTGCTGTCCAACGGCGAGGAGGCGGCACGCGGGAACGCGCTCGTGGTCGAGGCCCACGCCGAGCTGTCGCGGCGCATCGCGGATGCCCCCGACGCATTCGCCTTCGTCGGCAACGTCGAGGGCGGCGATCTCGTCTCGGGTGTCGCGGACGTGATCGTCGCCGACGGCTTTACGGGCAACGTGGCGCTGAAGGTGATGGAGGGCGTCTCGCAGACGATGCTCGGAGCCGTCCGCGACGCCGCGATGTCCTCCGGCACCGCAAAGCTCGGCGGTCTGCTGCTGCGCGGCGCACTGCGCGGCTTTCGCGACGAGATCGACCCCGAGGGGGTCGGCGGGGCCTACCTGCTCGGACTGCGCCGCCTGGGGGTCGTGCCGCACGGGCGCTTCAGCCGGCGCGGTTTCGCCCAGGCGATCCTCCGCGCGCAGCGCGGCGCCAGCGAAGACATCGTCGGCGCGACCCAGCGGGCGCTCGCCGAAGCGGGCGCGCTCAAACGCTCGCCCGTGTCCGTGGGGGACGCTAGCCTGCGCGCGACATGAGCGGCCGTACTCGCGAGCAGGTGTTCGAGCTGATCAGGGACCACCTCGCCGACGAGCTCGACGTCGACCCCGTCCTGATCGGTGAGGGCACCCGCTTCAAGGAGGACCTGGAGGCCGACTCGCTGGATCTGTACACGCTCGTGCAGGAGCTCGAGGACACCTACGGCGTCAGCATGAGCGACGAGCAGGCCGCGCAGATCCTGACCGTGGGAGCTGCAGTCGAGTTCGTGCTGGCGCACGATGGAAGCGCCGATGCGCCTCGATGATGCTGCTCGCGGAGCTCATGGAAGAGCTGCCCGACGATCTCGCACGCCAGGTGTTCACGCACGCCTCCTGGAGCGAGCGCCGCGAGGACTCCTACGCGCGCCTGGCCTTCCTCGGGGACAGCGTGCTCGCGCTTGCGGTGACGGCGCACCTGTACCCGCGCCTGGAGGCCGAGCGCTTCGGCGCCGGGCGCCTCACGAAGATCCGCGCGCAGGCCGTCTCGGGGGCCTCATGCCGCGCCGTCGCCGAGCGCCTCGCATTGCCGCAGCGGCTTCGCAGCGCCGCGCCGGCGGGCGTGCGCGGCAGCGCGGCGGCGCTCGAGACCGAGCGCGTGCTCGCGTCGGTGATCGAGGCGGCGATCGGCGCCTGCTATCTGCACGCCGGCTACGAGCGAACGGCGGAGGCCGTCGTCGAGGCGTTTGCGCCGGAGATCGAGGACGCGCTCGAGCACCCCGTCGACTTCAAGTCCGCGTTGCAGGAGCTGTTGGCGCGCCGCGGAGCGCACGTCAGCTACCGCATCACCGCGGAGGAGGGCCCGCCGCACGCCCGCCAGTACACGGTTCTAGCGGTGGTCGACGAGCGCGAGCTGGGCAGCGGCAGCGGGCGCAGCAAGAAGCAAGCCGAGCAGGAGGCCGCGCGCGTGGCCGTGGAAAAGCTCGCGGGCGAGCGCCAATAGGTCGGGCATGCGGCTGAAGTCGATCACGCTCGAGGGCTTCAAGTCCTTCCCCGACCGTACGCGGCTGGACTTCGGAGCCGGCGTCAGCGTCGTGGTCGGGCCGAACGGCTCGGGCAAGTCGAACGTCACCGACGCGGTGCTGTGGGCGATGGGCGAGCAGTCGCCGCTGGCGGTGCGCGGCCAGTCGATGCAGGACGTGATCTTCGGCGGCGGGCGCGGCGTGCAGCCCCGCAGCGCGGCCGAGGTCGAGCTCGTGCTCGACAACTCCGGGGGAGAGGTCGACGTCCCGTTCAGCGAGATCTCGATCGCGCGCCGGCTCGAGCGCAGCGGCGAGGGCTCCTACCGGCTCAACGGCGCCCGCTGCCGGCTCAGCGACGTGCTCGAGGTGCTCTCCGACACCGGGCTCGGCAAGGAGAGCCATTCGGTCATCTCGCAGGGGCGCGTGGACGCGATCGTGATCTCCAAGCCGCGCGACCGCCGCATGTTGATCGAGGAGGCGGCCGGTCTCGGCAAGCATCGCAAGCGGCGCAGGCGCGCCCAGCTGAAGCTCGAGCGCACCGCGCAGAACCTCGACCGCGCGCTCGACGTCGAGCGCGAGGCGCGCACGCGGCTGCGCCCGCTCAAGCGCCAGGCGGAAGCCGCACAGCTGCACGAGCGCCTGGAGCTGCAGATGCTGCAGGCGCGCCTGGTGCTCGCGCGCGAGGCGCTGCGCGCGCGCTCGGGAGAGCTCGCGCGCGCCGAGCAGGACGTGGGGCGCGCGCGCGCCGAGCGTGCGCAGATCGAGCAGCGCCTGCAGGCGCTGACGGCGCGCCGCGGCGCGGCCGAGCGCGCGCTCAGCGAGCGCGCCGCGCGCCACGACGAACTCGCCGCCCGCGCCTACGGCGCCCGTGGCGCGGCCGAGCGCCTGGAGCTGCGCGCCGAGCAGACGATCGCCCGGGCACGGGAGCTCGCCACACGGATCGCGCGCGCCGAGCGCGAGCAGCGCGAGCTGGCCGAGGCAGCCGACGGCGCGCCGAGCGCGTCGGGCCAGGAGCGCGTGCTCGCCCTGCAGGCCGAGCTCGAGGAGCTCGAGCGCGAGCGCGAGCGCGAGCTCGAGCAGGAGCTCGACGCGTTGCTGGGCGCGCGCGAGCAGGCGCGCGAACAGGCCGACCGGCTGGCCGCCGACTTCGCGCGAGTGCGTAGCGAGTGCGACGCGGCACGCCTCTCGCTCGAGGATGCGCGCGAGCAGCTGGACAGCTCCGAGCAGCGCGCACAGCAGGCGCGGCGCGAGGTCGAGCGCATCTCCGCCGAGCTGTCCGCGGTGCGGGAGTTCCTCGGGCGCCATGCCCGTTTCGCCGGGCTCGCCGCCGGCGTGAGCTCGCTCGGCGAGGAATTGAAGGTGCGCGAGGGATACGAGCTCGCGCTCGCCGCGGCGCTCGGCGGTCGCCTCGAAGCCGCGATCGTCGATGACATCGCCGGCGCGCAGGACCTGCTCGACCGTGCGGGTCCCGACGGCGGGGGCGTGCTGCTCGCCGGCGCGCGTGGCGAGGGCGCGGCGCCCACGGGTCAGCCGCCCGTGCAGGGCGCGCTGCCCCTCTCGGATCTGCTCGACGGCCCGCAGCCGGCGCTCGAGCTCGCGCGGCGTCTGCTCGCCGATGCCTGGCTGGTCGAGCGGCTCGACGGGCTGCCGGGCGCGTTCGCGGGCATCGCGGTCACCCGCGGCGGGCGTGTCTGGTTCGCGCGCGTGGGCGAGCTCCGCCAGCTCGGCGAAGGGGGGATCGAGCGCCTGCTCGCAAAGCGCAACGAGAGCGACCGTCTGACCCAAGCGCTGCAGGACGCGAGCGTCGCCGAGAGCTCAGAGCGCGGGAGCGCCGAGGTCGCAGCGCGATCGCTGCAGGATGCCGAAGCGGCGAGCGCGGCGGCCGAGAAGGCGGCGCGCGAGGGGGAGCGGCGCCATCTCGAGGCGCTCGAGCAGCAGCGTCGCAGCGAGTGGCTGATCGAGCAGCGCCGCGCGGCGCCTGCGCACGGGCCGCTGGCGGTGCGACGCGCTGAGCTCGAGGGCCGACTCGCGGCCGAGCGCGGCCAGCTCGAGCAGCGCGAGCGCGAGCTCGCCGGGCGGGCAGCGCGCGTGCACGAGCTGCGCGCGCAGAAGCAGGCCGATGAGGCGCTCGCGCCGCGCGCGCAGAAGCTCGCCGCGCTGCTGTCCGCGCTCGCGCAGCTGATCGGCGAGCGCGCCGGTGCGTTCGAGCACGAGCTCGCGGGGCACCGCGTCGCCGGCGAGGAGATGTCCGGCGAGTTGGCGAGTTGCGCCGCCGAGGAAGTCGACATCCAGGCCGGGCTGCGGGCGGCCGGCGAGACCGTCACGGCCGCCGAGGTGGCGGCGCAGCGGCTGCGCGACCAGGCCGAGGAGGCGCGACTCGAGCTCGGCGAGGTACGGGAGCGCCTCGGCGAGCCCGAGCAGGCCACGCCCGAGGATGCGGTCGCGCTGGGAGCGCAGGAGCTGGAGGCGCTCGGCGAGCGGCTCGCCCGCCTGGAGCGCAGGCGCGAGCAGCTCGGCCCGGTCAACCCGCTCGCCCAGGACGAGTACGGCGAGGCGCTCGCGCACGTGGAGGAGCTCGAGCGCCAGCGCGGCGACCTCGAGCTCGCGCTGCGCGAGCTTCGCGCGCTGATCCGCGAGACCGATCGCCAGATCGAGGAGACCTTCGAGGAGACCTTCACGGCGGCCGCACGCAACTTCGAAGAGCTCGTCCGCGAGGTCTTCCCCGGCGGCAGCGGGCGCCTCACACTGGTCGCCGACGAGCCGGCTCCGCGGCCGGTGCTGGGCGGCGCCGCGCTGAGCGACGAGGGCGGCGCCGGAGACGAGGACGGGGACGAGGACGAGGACGGCGATACCGAGACGCTGCAGTCCGGCGAGGCGGAGCTGCCGGGGGTGGAGATCGAACTCACGCCGGCCGGCAAGTCGACCAAGCGCCTGACGCTGCTCTCGGGCGGGGAGAAGTCGATGACCGCGCTCGCGTTCCTGTTTGCGGTGTTCCTCGCGCGCCCGTGCCCCTTCTACATCCTCGACGAGGTCGAGGCCGCGCTCGACGACCTCAACCTCGATCGCTTCCTGGCGCTGCTGCGCCGCTACTGCGACCGCGCACAGTTCATCGTGGTCACCCACCAGAAGCGCACGATGGAGGCCGCCGACTGGCTGTACGGCGTCTCCATGGGCCAGGACGGCGTCTCGAAGGTCGTCTCTCGGCACCTGCCCGGCGACGGTCTCGGAGTCGCGGAGGTCGCCGAGGTCGCCTGACGCAGGGCCGCTGCTAAGGTCGCTCGCGTTCCGTGGCGCGCGACTGGAGCGAACTGTTCATCACCGGCGAGGGGCCGCGCGCGCGCGAAGGCGACGGCGCGCCGACGCCGTCGCGGCGCGAGCGCTCCGGGCTGCTGCGGCGCCTGCGCGAGAGCATGGCCAAGACGCGCCAGGCGCTCGGCAGCGAGATCCACTCGACGCTCTTCGGGGTGCTCGACGAGCACACCTGGGAACGGCTCGAGGAGGCGCTGATCATGGCCGACGTCGGGGCCCCCACGACAGCCGCCGTCGTGCAGCGCCTCGAGGATGAGGCCGCCGCCGGCACGTTGCAGGGCGGACAGGCGCTGAGCGAGCGGCTGATCGAGCTGCTCGCCGAGACGGCGAGCACCGGCGACGGGCGCATCGACGTGCGCCCGAAGCCGACGGTGATCCTCGCCGTCGGCGTGAACGGAACGGGCAAGACGACGACGATCGGCAAGCTCGCGTGGCATCTACGCGAGCAGCTGGGCGCGAACGTGCTGCTGGCCGCGGGCGACACCTATCGCGCCGCCGCGCACGAGCAGCTCGCCGCCTGGGCCGAGCGCGCGGGCTGCGAGCTCGTCGCCGGGCCGCAGGGATCGGATCCCGGCGCCGTCGCCTTCGAGGCGATCGCGAGAGCGCGCGTGGAGAACGTCGACGTCGTGATCGTCGACACGGCGGGGCGCCTCCACACCCAGGACGATCTGATGGCCGAGCTGGCCAAGGTGCGCCGGGTGATCGCGCGTCAGCTCGAGGGAGCGCCGCACGAGACGCTGCTGACGATCGACGCGACGACGGGCCAGAACGGCCTGCGCCAGGCGCGCATGTTCGCGCAGTCGGCGCAGGTCAGCGGGATCGTACTGACGAAGCTCGACGGAACCGCGCGCGGGGGCATCGCGCTTGCGATCGCAAGCGAGCTCGGGCTGCCCGTCAAGCTGATCGGCGTCGGCGAGTCGCTCGAGGACCTGCGGCCGTTCGATGCAGGCGACTTCGCCCGCGCGTTGCTCGCCGAGAGCTAATCTCCAACTAATGGATGCGTGGATTCTGTGGTTCATCGCTGCCGCTGTGTTCGGCGTCGGGGAGCTGCACACGAACGGCCTGTACCTGTTGCCGTTCGCGATCGCTGCCGTGCTCGCAGCCGTGCTCTCACTGCTCGGCGTGGGCGCCGCGCTGTCGGCGGTCGCCTTCATCGGCGCCTCGGTCGTGGTCGTCGGCGCGCTGAGGCCGGTCGCGCTGCGTCACAGAAGGCTGCCGCCGGCGATCCGCACCGGCGCCGCGGCGCTCGTCGGCCATCGCGCGATGGTGCTCGAGCGGATCGCAAACGACGAGGGCGTCGGCTGCGTGAGGATCGACAACGGCGAGGTGTGGACCGCGCGCAGTCTGGACGACGAAGTCATCGAGGCGGGGCAGCGCGTGGAGGTAGTCGACATAAAGGGGGCGACCGCGCTCGTGATGCCTTAGGCGTCCACGCGGCACGCGGGAAAGGAAACTCTGGACATGGCAGTGCTCATCGTCATCATCGTCGTCCTCGTCTTCGCGCTGTTCGTCGCGTCGCGCTCGATCCGCGTGATCCCGCAGGCGCGCGCAGGCGTCGTCGAGCGCCTCGGCCGCTACAGCCGCACGCTGGAACCGGGCCTCGCGATCGTCACGCCCTTCATCGAACGCGTGCGGCCGCTCGTCGACCTACGCGAGCAGGTCGTCAACTTCAAGCCGCAGTCGGTGATCACCCAAGACAACGTCGTCGTGAGCATCGAGACCGTCCTCTACTTCACGATCACCGACGCGCGCTCGGCGACCTACGAGATCGCCAACCCCCTGCAGGCGATCGAGCAGCTGACCGTGACGACGCTGCGCAACGTGATCGGCGGCCTCTCGCTCGAGGCGACGCTCACCTCGCGCGAGAGCGTCAACGCCGAGCTGCGCACGGTGCTCGACGAGGCGACGGGCAAGTGGGGCATCAGGATCAACCGCGTCGAGATCAAGTCGGTCGACCCGCCGCCCGACATCCGCACGGCGATGGAGAAGCAGATGCGCGCGGAGCGCGACCGCCGCGCCGCGATCCTCACCGCCGAAGGTGAAAAGCAGGCCCAGATCCTCACGGCGGAGGGCGCCAAGCAGGCTGCCGTGCTGACCGCCGAGGGCGAGCGGCAGGCGGCGATCCTGCGGGCCGAGGGCGAGGCGAAGGCGATCGACACGGTCTTCACGGCGATCCACGAGGGAAAACCCGATCGCGAGCTGCTGAGCTACGAATACCTGCAGATGCTGCCGCAGCTCGCCGAAGGCGCCGCGAACAAGGTGTTCGTCGTGCCGTCGGAGTTCACCGCCGCGTTCGGCGGCATCGGCGAGGCGCTGAAGGGGCGCGGCGAGAACGGAGGCGCGGGCCAGCCCAAGGAGGGCGGCCCCGCGCTCGAGCAGGGCTCGGGCGAGCGCGGCGGGCTGCCGCCCTCGACTCCGGGCCACGGCAAGAGCTGACGCGCGAGCGCGCTGGCGCCAGCCGCCTTTGCCGCGCGTCGCTGCGAGAATCTGAGCATGTTCGACGCGCTCGCTGAACGCCTGCAGACGACGCTCTCCGACGTGCGCCAGCGCGGATCGCTGAGCGAGCCCGACATCGACGCGGCGATGCGCGAGATCCGCCTCGCGCTGCTGGAGGCCGACGTGAACTTCCGCGTCGTGCGCCAGTTCACCTCGCAGCTGAAGGCGCGCTGCCTCGGCGAGGGCGTAGTCGGCGGCCTGAACCCCGGCCAGCAGGTGGTGAAGCTCGTCGCCGAGCAGCTGACGGAGCTGATGGGCGGGCAGGCCGAGGGGCTGACGTTCGCCGCGAGCCCACCGACGGTGATCCTGATGGCCGGTCTGCAGGGGTCGGGCAAGACCACGGCGGCGGCGAAGCTCGCGCGCTACCTGCACGAGGAGCGCGGCTCGGCGGTCGCGCTCGCCGCGTGCGACGTGTACCGCCCCGCGGCCGTCGAGCAGCTGGTCAAGGTCGGCACGCAGGCGGGCGCGGAGGTCTATCGGCAGGGGACCGAACGCGACCCCGTCGACATCGCCGGCTGGGCGCTCGAGCAGGCGCGGCGCGACGGCAAGGACGTGCTGATCGTCGACACGAGTGGCCGCCTGCACGTCGATCAGCAGCTGATGGAGGAGCTCGTGCGGATCCGCGACACGGTGCAGCCGCAGCACGTCCTGCTGGTCGTCGACGCGATGACCGGGCAGGACGCGGTCAACGTCGCCGAGAGCTTCGCAGCGGCAGTGCAGTTCGACGGGGTGCTCATGAGCAAGCTCGATGGCGACGCGCGCGGCGGCGCCGCGCTGTCGATCAAGGCCGTGACCGGCAAGCCGATCGTGTTCGCCTCCACGGGGGAGAAGCTCGAGCAGTTCGAGCTCTTCCATCCCGACCGCATGGCGCAGCGGATCCTCGGCATGGGTGATGTGCTGAGCCTGATCGAGAAGGCCGAGCGCGAGTTCGTGGAGGCAGACGCGCACGCGCTCGAGCGCAAGCTGCGTCGCAACGAGCTCGGGCTCGACGACTTCCTCGAGCAGCTGCGGATGTTGCGCAAAATGGGACCGCTGCAGGGCCTGCTGGGGATGATCCCCGGCCTCGCCGGCCACCAGCTGCAGAGCATGAAGCTCGACGAACGCGAGCTCGACCGCATCCAGGCGATCATCCTCTCGATGACCCCCGAAGAGCGCCGCCGCCCGGAGCTGATCAAGGGCTCGCGCCGGCTGCGGATCGCGCGCGGCTCCGGCACCGACGTGCAGCAGGTCAACCGCCTGGTCAAACAGTTCGGCCAGATGCGCAAGCTGATGCGCCAGGTCGGTCGCGGCCGCATGCCGGACATCGGCGCGCTGATGCGCGGTGCCCGCTAGAGCGCGCGCCGGCCCGCGACGTTCGCAGGAAGCCTCTAAGCTCTCCCCTTGCAAAGACTCACGAGCGGCCCGCCCACGCCAAGGGCGGCAGAGAGGAAGACGTGGCGGTAAGGCTGAGGCTCACCCGCGTGGGCGGCAAGAAGGACCCGATCTGGCGAGTGGTCGTCGCTGACCAGCGCTCCCCGCGCGACGGTCGCGTGATCGAGACGATCGGCCACTACAACGCGCAGACCGATCCCTCGACCCTGCTGATCGACGAGGAGCGCGCGCGCAGCTGGCTCGCGCGCGGCGCGCAACCGTCGAACACCGTGCGCAAGCTGCTGCGCATCCGGGGAATCACGACGCCCACGAGCTGAGACCGGCACGTTCCCCCGGCGGGATCGCAGACGGATGCCCAGCGAGAGCGCCAAACAGCTCCTCGAGTACCTCGCCGAAGGTCTTGTCGAGGACCCCGACGCGGTCGCCGTCGAGCAGTTCGAGGAAGACGACGGCACGATCGTGCTCGAGCTGTGCGTCGCCGAGGCGGACTACGGCAGGATCATCGGACGGGGCGGGCGCACCGCGCACGCGCTGCGCACCGTCGTGAAAGCCGCCGCCGCGAGCGAGGGCACGCACGTCCTGCTCGACATCGTCGATTGAGCGCCGCGCGCGGGCAGCCGCATCGGCCGGGCGGCGCTGAGCGCCTGCACGCGGGACGCGTCGGGCGTCCGCACGGGCTCGACGGCAGCTTCTACGTGACGCGCGCACTGCCGCGGCTGCTGGCGCTCGGCGCGGAGGTCAGCGTCGGCGAGCGGACGGCGAGCATCGTGCGCCGGTCGGGCACGGACGCACGCCCGATCGTGCGCGTCGACGGCGTCGAGGACCGTGCCGGCGCCGAAGCGCTCAGGGGGGCCGACATCACGGTCGCCCGCGGCGAGGCGCCGAAGCTCGCCGCTGGCGAATGGTGGGCGCACGAACTCGAGGGCTGCGAGGTCGTCGCCGGCGAGGTGACGCTCGGCATCGTCAGGCGCATGCTCGAGCTGCCCTCCTGCGAGGTGCTCGAGGTCGAGCGCGCCGGTGCGGGCGAGGCGCTGCTCGTGCCGATGGTCAAGGACGCCGTGGTGGTGGTCGAGGTCGAGCGCAGGCGCATCGAGGTGAACCTCGACTTCCTCGGCATCGCGCCGGCGCCCGCCGGCAAGAGCGGCGCGTCGCCCGCGCGCGGCGGCTGAGCTCGTGCGGATCGACGTCTTCACGCTGTTCCCGCAGTGGTTCGAGTGGTTCTGCAGCCAGCGCCACGTCACCAACGCGATCGCCGCAGGGTCGAGCTTTGAGGCGATCGACATCCGCCGGCACACGCCGCTGAGCGCCGGGCAGGTCGACGACACGCCGTTCGGCGGCGGCGCCGGCATGCTGCTGCGCGTCGACGTGATCGACAGCGCGCTGCGCGCCCACTACGGGATCGATCCCGTCGAGCTGCGCCGATCCCGGCCGGTGATCGCGCTCGCACCGGGCGGACGGCTGCTGGACGAGCAGCTCGTCGGCGCGCTCGCGCGAGAGCCCGCGCTGACGGTGCTGTGCGGTCGCTACGAGGGCTTCGACGAGCGCATCCTCGAGCACTATGCAAGCGATGTCGTCTCGATCGGCCGCTACGTGCTGAGCGGCGGGGAGCTCGCGGCGATGGTGCTCAGCGATGCGGTGCTGCGCCGACTCCCCGGCGCGCTCGGCAGGCAGGAGTCGCTGCTGGAGGAGTCCTTCAGCGAGGCGCTGGACGGGCACCCCGAGTACCCCCACTACACGCGCCCCGCCGAGTTCCGCGGCTGGCGCGTGCCGGAGGTGCTGCTGTCGGGGCACCACGCTCGCATCGAGTCATGGCGCCGGGAGCGCAGCCGCGAACGAAGCGTGCGGCAGGGGGAGGGTCCGGTCGCGCCGGCGCGCGACGGTTAGCCCGCACGAGTCCTCATGCGCTCCCGCGCGCGCTAGCGCAGCCGCCTGCGCGTGCGGGCCTCGAGCACGCGTCCGCTACCATCTCCGTTCTGCGCCGAGCCGGCTAGCACCCGGCGGGTACGAGGCGCGTCCCTCCTCATGAGCAGCGTCATCGAAACCATCGAGCGCGCGCAGTTGCGGCGCGTGCCCAGCTTCGCCCCCGGCGATCGCGTCAAGGTTCATTTCCAGGTCATCGAGGGCACGCGCCGGCGCGTGCAGGTCTTCGAGGGCGTCGTGATCAAGCGCCAGGGACACGGCGCGCGCGAGACGTTCACCGTCCGCAAGCAGTCCTTCGGCGTCGGCGTCGAGCGCATGTTTCCGCTGCATTCGCCCAAGATCGAGCGGATCGAGTTGGCCGCCCGCGGCGACGTCCGCCGCGCCAAGCTCTACTACCTGCGCGAACGCGTCGGCAAGCGCGCGCGTGTGCGCGAGCGCCGCTACACCGGGCCGGAGGAGGCGATCGAGCCGGGTCTGCTGCACCAGCCGCCCGCCGAGGAGGCTTCCGCGGCGGAGCCGCAGGAGGCGGGCGCAGAGCCGCAGGAGGCGGGCGCAGAGCCGCAGGAGCTCCTGGCCGAGGACGGCGCCGGCGCAGCCGACGTCGGCGAGCAGGACGCTGAAGCGGGCGGGACGGACGCGCCGGCGCCGCCTGCGGGGCAGGCGCAGGCAGGGGGCGAGGACTCCTCCGACGGTGAGTCCCCCCAGTCGAGCGCACCCGACGCCGCGGCCGAGCCGTCCGCCGGCGACGGGGCCGACGAGTCGGCGTGAAGACGAACCAGGCACCCCGCAAGACAGGCGCGCCGGCGCCGGTGAAAAAGAGACGCCGCCGCGCGAAAACGCTCCGCGGCACGGTCATCGAGCTGGCGCTGATCATCGCCGTCGCGCTCGGCCTCGCGCTTGGCATCCAGGCGTTCTTCGTGAAGCCCTACCGCATCCCCAGCGGATCGATGGAGCCGACGCTCGCCATCAATCAGCGCGTGCTGGTCGACCGCATCGGCATGGACTTCGGCAATCCCGGAGTGGGCGCGATCGTGGTCTTCCATCCGCCGGAAGGCGCCGAACAGGAGGAGTGCGGGCCGAGCCCCCACACCATCACGCTCGGCGGCGAACCATGCTCGCAGCCGGTCCCGAAGGAGGACACCAGCGTCAACTTCATCAAGCGCATCGTCGCCGGTCCGGGCGAAGAAATGTATGTGAAGGAAGGGCACGTCTATCACCGCAAGGCCGGCGTCGGGCCGTTCGTGCGCGAGAAGGACTCCTACATCCGGGCCTGCGGCTCGAGTCCCGAGTGCAACTTCCCCAAGCCGATCAGCATTCCGCCCGGACACTGGTTCATGATGGGTGACAACCGTGGAGAATCCGATGACAGCAGGTTCTGGGGACCTGTGCCAACCGGATGGATCATCGGTGAAGCCTTCTTCACGTACTGGCCGCCCGACCGCATCGGCACCCTCTAGCGGCGCGGCCCCCAAGCGCGCCGGCGCCGGGCAGGGCGGCAAGCGCCGCCGGCGCTCGAGCGGCCAGCGCCTGTTCTCATTCGACCGGCGCCTCGGCGTGCGCTTCGTGGCGGGCGCCGACGAGGCCGGCCGCGGGTGCCTCGCGGGGCCGCTCGTCGCGGCCGGCGTCCTGTTCGACTACGCCTCGCTCGGCCCTCGGCAGCTGCGCGCGCTGCGCTCGCTGAACGATTCCAAGCAGCACACGCCCGAGGCGCGCGAGCAGCTGTACCCGATCGTGCTGAGCAGCGCCGCGCGCGTCGTCGTCGTCTCCAGGTGCGTGCGCACCGTCGATTCGCGGGGCCTGCACAAGACGAACCTCGCCGCCCTGCGCGATGCTCTGCGCGGAGTGACCGCCGGGTTGCGCGGGGACGTCATCTGCCTCGTCGACGGCTTCTCGGTCGCCGCACTCGATCAGCCCCAGCGTGCGATCGTCGACGGCGACGCCACGAGCGCGGCGATCGCGGCCGCCTCGATCATCGCGAAGGTCACGCGCGACCGCTACATGCGTCACATCGACTCGAGTCATCCCGGCTGGGGCTTCGCCGAACACGTCGGCTACTCCACGCCGGAGCACCGCGAGGCGATCCTGCGTCAGGGCGTCTCGCCGCTGCACCGCATGTCCTTCCAGTCGCTCGCCTACCAGCAGCTCGCGCTGTGACCCGCCGCTCGGCGCCGCGAGGCGCTCCCGCGCGCTGATCCACACGCGCGCAGCGGTCGATCGCGCGAAAGCCCGTGCCGAGTCCTGCACGCTCACCACGCGTCCTCAACGTGATCCAGGCGCAGCAGGCGCCCGTCGCGGTCGAGCACCACGCCGATCGCGTCGAAGCGCAGCGTGTGCGCACGCGGCCGCGAGCCAGCCGTCTCGCCGAGCCAGGCGACGGCGGCGTGCCGCACTCGCACGCACTGGCGCGGGCGCAGGCCCGCGAGCGGCTCGCAGCGCTCGCCCCGCGGCGAAGCTCCGCGCTGCGCGATCAGCGTCTTGACCTCGACGAACACGAGCGCGCCGGCGGCGTGCGCGACGATGTCGATCTCGCCGGCGGCCGTGCGCGCGTTGCGCGCGAGCACGCACATGCCGAGCCGCTCGAGGTGCGCCGCGGCGAGCTCCTCGCCGCGCGCTCCCGTTGCACGTCGAGGATCGAGCTGCATGGCGGCGAAGCTAGTGGCGCGAGTGTGACCGCAGCGTGTCCTGTGTGCCCGCGCTGTGCCGAGTGCGCGCCGCGGGCATGGCGCCGGCCGGCGCGAGGCGAACGGCTAGCCTGCAGCGGGTGTCCGCCGAGCACCGCCAACCGGAGCATGCCCCGCGCCCGCTCGACGGGGTGACGAGCTTCATCGGGATGCGCTGGCAGGACGCGCAGACGGTCCGCCTGGGGATACGGCCCGAGCTGATCAACAGCGGCGGCTTGCTGTCCGGCGTCGTCACGTTCGCGCTCGTCGACTACTGCATGGGCTCGACGCTGTGGGCGCAGACGAGCGAGGACGAGCGCATCGCGACGATCAGCATCTCGATCAACTACATCCAGACCGCCACCGAGGGGGAGGTCGTCTGCCGCACCGAGCTCGACCGCCGCAACCGCACGATCGGCGTGATGCGCAGCGAGGTGCGTCACGACGATGGCAGGCTGCTCGCGACCGCGATCGGCAGCTACTCGATCTTCCCGCGGCGCGACCGTCCGCGCGGTCTGACCGGCGCGCCCGCGCCGGCCGGTCCGGGCAGTTGAGCGCCGGCTCCGCGAGCGCGCGCGCCCGCACGACCCCGACCGCGCTCACGATCGCCGGATCGGATTCCGGCGGCGGCGCCGGGATCCAGGCCGACCTGAGGGCGTTCGCGAGCTGCGGCGTCCACGGCATGAGCGCGATAACGGCGGTGACCGCGCAGAACACGGTCGCGGTGAGCGCCATCGCGCCGCTCGATCCGGAGATCGTGATCGCACAGGTTCGCGCCGTCGCAGCCGACATCGGGGTGGACGCTGTGAAGGTCGGGATGCTCGGCACGGCGGCAGTCGCAACGGCGGTCGCGCAGGCGCTCGCCGAGCTTCCGCCGATGACGCCGGTCGTCGTGGACCCCGTGATGGTCGCCGAGTCCGGTGCCCGCCTGATCGAGCGCGACGCGCAGCGGGTGCTCGTCGAGCAGATCCTGCCGCGCGCGCATGTTCTCACGCCGAATCTGGCCGAGGCGCGCGTGCTCGCCGGCGAGCCCGAGCGCGAGCGGGAGCGTGAGGGGGAAGCCGAGCAGCTGCTGCTGGCGGTGCTCGCGCTCGGGGTCGGCAGCGCGGTGCTGACCGGCGGGCATCGCGCGCAGGCCGTCGACCTGTTCCTCGACTCGACGCCCGCGAGCGCGATCGTCGCGATCGAAGGGCCGCGTCACCCGGGTGAGGCCGCGCACGGCTCGGGCTGCACGCATTCGGCGATCCTGGCGGCGCAGCTGGCGCTCGGGCGCAGCCGACTGGACGCCGCGCGGATCGCGCGCGAGCGGGCCGGCGAGGCGGTCGCGCGCGGCTTGCGCGACATCGGCGCGGGCTCCGGGCCCGTCGATGTGATCGGACTCGCGCGGCTGCGCGGCAGCTAACGCCAGGCTAAACACGCGCCCCGGCGTTTGCCATAATCGGCGTCGTGAAGCTGCTGCGCATGAAGCCCGGGCACGGCGAGATCGTCCTCGCCGAGGGCGACGTCGAGATACCCGAGCAGGAGCAGCAGCTGATCGAAGCGTTCCGGCGGGAGCTCGACGCAGGCATGTGGGCCGCCGTGCCGACCGAGCGGGTCGGCGGCCGGCGCGAGGCCGAGCTCGTGAAGAGCTTCGACGACGTGCCGCGCGACGCAGAGCGCGTGATCTTCTTCCCGCGTGCCGCCGGGGGCTCGCACCCTGTGCGCCGCTAGCGCGCGTGACCCTTCCGCTCTACACCGGCGGGATCCTGCTCGTCGCGCTCGCATCGGAGCTTCTGCGCGGGCGTCTGAAGCGCGCGTGGGCGCGCCTCACGCAGATGCGCAGCAGCGCCGCGGCCGAGCGTTATGACCCGGGCCGCGAACGCCGCGCCGAGCTGCGCGCGCAGGCGCTGCTGCGCTCCTGCATCGAGCCGCACGACTGGCAGATGTACCGTGAGCTCGGCTTCCTGCGCGTGCCGGGGGCGACCGGGCCGCGCTCCGGCCCCGGCGGCGGCGCTGGCGCCGGCGAGGCACCGTACGCGTATCTGATCTACCCGCACAAGCCGATCATCGCCTACGTGCCTCAGACGCGGGAGCTCTTGAACGAGTACTGCGTCGCGTTCCCCGACCGCTCTGGGCCCTACGGCAGCGCGCGGCTTCCCGACTCCGACGACGTGCTCGCGAAGTGGATGGCGATCACCGCCGACGAGCGGCGGCTGATCGGCGTGGCGAACATGCACCTGCCCGGGAGGCAGGTCGATCCCGAGCGCGTCCGGCGCGACCTCGCGCGGCTGGAGCGTTGGGAGCGAGGGCACGCCTTCGGCCCACACGGTGGTGTGCGCGCCGCGTGAGCGCGAACGGACGCCTGGATCCCAAGCACCGCAGCCGGGCCCTCACAGAGGGGCCCGAGCGCGCTGCCGCGCGCGCCTACCTGTACGGCATCGGCTACACGGCAGAGGACCTCGCCAAGCCGATCGTCGGCGTCGCGCACTCGTGGATCGAGACGATGCCGTGCAACTTCAACAACCGCGTGCTCGCGGCGAAGGTCAAGGAGGGGATCCGCGCCGCCGGCGGCACGCCGATGGAGCTCAACACGATCGCGATCTCCGACGGCATCACGATGGGCACCGCGGGCATGCGCGCATCGCTCGTCTCGCGCGAGGTGATCGCCGACTCGATCGAGCTCGTCGCATCGGCGCACTGCTTCGACGCGCTCGTCGCGATCTCCGGCTGCGACAAGACGATACCCGGCAGCGTGATGGCGCTCGCGCGCCTGGACGTCCCGTCGCTGATGCTCTACGGCGGCTCGATCCGGCCGGGCCGTTACAAGGGCGCCGAGGTGACGATCCAGCAGGTCTTCGAGGCGGTCGGCGCCTACGCCGCCGGGCGCATCTCCGAGCAGGAGCTGCACGAGCTCGAGAAGGTCGCCTCGCCCGGCGCCGGCGCGTGCGGCGGGCAGTTCACCGCGAACACGATGGCGATGGCCTTCGAGGTGCTCGGCATCTCTCCCGCCGGCTCCTCGATGGTGCCCGCGGAGGACTCGCGCAAGCTCGAGGTCGCGCGCGAGGTGGGTGAACTGGTGATGGACGTGCTCGCGCGCGGCCAGCGACCGAGCGCGGTCATGACGCGCGCGGCGCTCGAGAACGCGATCGCCGCGGCGGCGATGAGCGGCGGCTCCACCAACGTCGTGCTGCACCTGCTCGCGGTCGCGCGCGAAATGGGCGTGCCGCTCGACATCGACGACTTCGACGAGATCGCCGCGCGCACGCCGCTGCTGTGTGACCTGCAGCCCGGCGGGCGCTTCGCCGCGACCGATCTGTACGAGGCCGGCGGCGTGCCGCTCGTGCTCGCGCGCCTAGCCGAGGCCGGCGTCCTCAACGAGGACGCCCCCACCGTCACCGGTCGCAGCATCGGCGAGCACGCCGCCGAGGCGCGCGAAACACCTGGCCAGCAGGTCGTGAGAGCGCTCGCCGAGCCGCTGCAGCCCAACGGCGGCTTTGCGATCCTGCGCGGCAACATCGCTCCCGACGGTTGCGTAGTGAAGCTCGCCGGCCATGCCCGGCGTGCCCATACCGGGCCCGCGCGCGTGTTCGACGGCGAGGAGGCGGCGATGGCCGCCGTGATCGCGGGAGAGATCAACGAGGGCGACGTGGTCGTGATCCGCGGCGAGGGCCCGGCTGGCGGGCCCGGCATGCGCGAGATGCTCGCGGTCACCGCGGCGATCGTCGGCGAGGGTCTCGGCGAGAGCGTCGCGCTGATCACCGACGGGCGCTTCTCGGGCGCCACACACGGCTTCATGGTCGCCCACGTCGCGCCGGAGGCGGCGCGCGGCGGCCCGATCGGCGCGCTCGCCGACGGCGATGAGATCACGATCGATGTCGATGAGCGCTCGCTGCGCGTGGCGCTGGGCGAGGCCGAGCTTGCTGAACGGCTGCGCTCCTACGCCCCGCCGCAGCGCGAGCAGCCGATCGAGGTCGCGATCAGCAAGTACGCGAAGCTCGTCGGCAGCGCCGCCGAGGGCGCGATCGCGCGCTGAGCGCCGGCCGGGCCGTGCGCGGCGGCGCGCAGCTCAGCCTTGCTCGGCCAGGAATTCGCCCAGCAGCGCGTTGAAGGCGGCGGGCCGCTCGAGCATCGCCATGTGGCCGGTGTCCTCGAAGATCACCTTGCGCGAGTCCCTGATCAGTTCCGCGAAGACGTCGGCGTCCTGCACGCTGATCAACCGGTCGCCGTCGCCCCAGACGATCAGCGTCGGGCAGGCGATCTCCGGCAGGCGCTCGCGCACGTCGTAGCTCACGATCGATTGGAGCGCCGGCAGGAAGCCGGGCTTGCCCGCGCCGCGCAGCTGCTCGGCCGCCAGCGGCGCGGGCAGCCGCCGGGGGTGGCGCACGACGAGCCCGAGCGTCGCCTCACGCAGGCGCGGGCGCCGCGCGACCGTCGCCGAGCGCGATGCGACCCACGCCGCGCAGGCCGCGAGGATGCGCTCGGAGCGAACGATCGCCGGCATCAGGTCGCGCCGATCGGGCGGCGGATGCGTGGAGATGCCAGCCGCCGAGATGAGCACGAGCCGCTCGACGCGCTGCGGGAAGGCGATCGCCAGCTCGGCCGCGATGAAGCCGCCCATCGAGTTGCCCACGACGGCGGCGGCGTTGATCCCGAGCTCGTCCATCAGAGCGTCGAGCGTGCGCGCGTAGGCCGACATCGAGATCTCGCCCGCGGGCATCGGCGAGGCGCCGAACCCCGGCAGGTCGAGCGCGACCACGCGGTGCTCGCGCGCGATCACCGGGATCTGCTCGAGCCAGTTCATCCACGATCCGGAGAGGCCGTGCACGAGCACCACCGCCTGGCCGGGCGCCGAGCGCCCGGAGCCCATCTCGATCGTGTTGACCGGCCGACCGTGCACCATCACCCAGCGCTGATGCTCGCGCCAGTCGATGTCGAGCCAGGGGGAGTGCCCGACGGGCCCGTACGCGGCCGCCTCGCCGGCCGGCACGCGCGCCGAGCGCGCCGCTGTGGGGCCCGTGAGCATCAGACTGAATCTACTGAACGCGCGCGCAGGCGAACTCGCGGCAGGCGGCGAAAGTAGAGCCATGAGCGTAGCGACCGATCCCGATCGCGGCGCGCAGGCGCCCGCGGCGGCGACGGACGCGAGCACGCGCGCCTGGTCGGCCGCGCTCGGGTTGCTCTCCGAGGACCTGCTGCGGCGGGGCCGTGCGCAGCGCACGCGCCGGGCCTACCTGACCGACCTCGAGCAGTTCGCCCGTTGGGCGCGGGCGGAAGGGCTCGCACCGAACGATCTCACCGCGAAGCTCGTGCGCCGCTACGTCGCGGAGCTCACCGGCCGCGGCGCCGCGCCGTCCACCTCCGCGCGCAAGCTCGCCGCCGTGCGCGCGCTGTTCGAGAGCCAGCGCGAGCACGGGCGGATCGCGCACAATCCAGCCGAGCTCGTCGCGACGCCGCGCCGCGCGCAACGCCTGCCGCGCCTGTTCACCGCGCGCGAGGCGGGCGAGCTGCTCGACTCGATCGGTGCCGGCGGGCCGCTCGAGCTGCGCGATCGCGCGCTACTGGAGCTCGCCTACGCCTGCGGCCTGCGCGCCGAGGAGACGGTCTCGCTGTGCGTCGGCGACGTCGACTTCGACGCCGAGCAGGTGCGTGTCGAGGGCAAGGGCGGCAAGACGCGCGTCGTGCCGATCGGCGAGCACGCCCAGCTGGCGCTGGCTCGCTATCTGGAGCGCGCGCGGCCTGTGCTCGCGCGCGGCGGCGACGGCGGCAAGCGACTCTTCCTCAGCCGCAACGGCAGGGCGCTGCTCACCAGCGACGTGCGCCGCAGACTGCGGATCTGGACCTCGCGCGCGGGCATCGGCGGCGCGCTCTCGCCGCATTCGCTGCGCCACAGCTTCGCCACCCACCTGCTGGACGGCGGCGCGGACCTGCGTAGCATCCAAGAGATGCTCGGCCATTCGAGCGTGTCGAGCACCCAGATATACACTCGGGTAGAGTCCGTAAGGCTCAAAGGCGCCTACGCGCGCAGTCATCCTCGCGCCTAAACAGGGGGAGGAAACCCTGGAGACGAACGTGAAACCGATCGAGCTGCGCGAACTGTGGCGGCGGTACAAGAACGACGGCGACAAGCGTGCTCAGGATCGGCTCGTCGTCGCCTACTCGCCGCTCGTGAAGTACGTCGCCGGGCGCACGGCTGCCGGGCTGCCGCCGCACGTCGAGGAGGCGGACCTGATCTCCTACGGGATGGACGGGCTGATGTCGGCGATCGAGCGGTTCGACCTCTCGCGCGACATCAAGTTCGAGACCTACGCGATCATGCGCATCAAGGGCGCGATCATCGACCAGCTGCGCTCGCTGGACTGGGTGCCGCGCAGCGTGCGCGCGCGCGCCCGCGAGGTGGAGCGCGCCAACGCCAAGCTCGAGCACCTGCTGCAGCGCGCGCCGACCGACCAGGAGATCGCCGGCGAGATGGGGATCACCGTCGAGGAGCTCAACGACTCGCTGCTCGCGATCTCGCACTCGTCGATCGTCGCGCTGGACGAGCTGTGGACCGTGTCGGACTCCAGCGGCGACCAGGTCTCGCTGATGGACACGATCGAGGACCCGAGCGCGCCCGACCCGGCGCGCGCGATGGACGTCGGTGATCTCAAGGACCGCATCGCCGACGCGATCGCCAACCTGCCTGAGCGCGAGAAGCTCGTGATCGCGCTCTACTACTACGAGAACCTGACTCTGCGCGAGATCGGCGAGGTGCTCGGCGTGACCGAGTCGCGCGTCTCCCAGATGCACACCAAGGCCGTGCTGCGGCTTCGCTCGCGCATGCAGGAGGAAGCGTTCGACTGACGGCCCGAACGCTGGCGCGGCGCGCGGCGCGGCGCTATCGTGGTCGCTCCAGCGAAGAGGAGCGGGTCTATGGCAGCTAGCGGGGAACGAGCGAACGGAGCCCACCAGCCAGCGGACAGGATCCGCAACGTGGCGCTCGTGGGGCATCGCGGCGCGGGCAAGACCTCGCTGCACGAGGCCCTGCTGTTCGAGGCCGGCCTGACGTCGCGGCTCGGGTCCGTTCCCGAGCGCACCACCGTGTCGGATTCCGACCCCGACGAGCAGGCGCGGCAGATGTCGATCTCCGCGACGCTCAGCTCGATCGACTGGCAGGACCGCAAGATCAACCTGCTCGACACGCCCGGCGAGCCGAGCTTCGTGGCCGACGCGCTCGGTGCGCTGCGCGTCTGCGAGGCGGCGATCTTCGTCGTCAACGCGGTGATGGGCGTCGAGGTGACGACCAGCCGGCTGTGGGCGCGCGCGGCCGAGCTCGACATCGCGCGCATGCTGTTCGTGAACATGCTCGACCGCGAGCGCGCTGACTTCTTCCGCACGCTCGAGCAGCTGAAGAGCGCCTTCGGGCCGCACGTCGTCGCGACCGAGATCCCGCTCGGCTCAGAGCACGAGCTGCGGGGCGTGATCGACCTCGTCGACATGAAGGCCTACCGCCAGGACTCGGTCGAGCCGACTCGCGGCTCCTTCAGCGAGATCGCGATCCCCGACGAGGACGCCGCGCGCGCCCAGGAATACCGCGAAAAGCTGATGGACGAGGTCTCGGAAGTCTCCGACGCGCTGATGGAGCGCTATCTCGAGGGCGAGGAGATCTCACACGAGGAGATCGTCGGCGCGCTGAAGGAGGGCACCAACCACGGCAAGATCTTCCCTGTCGTGTGCGGTTGCGCCACGCGCAACCTCGGCACCACGAGGCTGCTCGACGCGATCGTCGAGGACCTGCCCTCGCCGGTCAAGCACGGCGCGCTGAAGGTCGGCGAGGTCGAGCTGAGCCCGCGCGAGGACGGCGAGCTGTTCGCGTTCGTGTTCAAGACGCGCGCCGATCCGTTCGCCGGCCGGATCAACCTGCTGCGCGTCTACCAGGGCGTGCTGCACGCCGACAGCCAGGTGCTCAACACGCACGCCCACGCCAAGGAGCGCATCGGTCAGCTGCTGCTGTTCGCGGGCAAGGACGTGCGCCACGTGCAGGAGTTCGGACCCGGCGACATCGGCGCCGTGGCGAAGCTCAAGGAAACGCGCGCCGGCGACTGGCTGGCCGACCGCGACGAGCCGATCGAGATGCCGCGGCTGACGCTGCCGGCGCCCGTGATGGCCTTCGCGGTCGAGCCGAAGAGCCGCGGCGACGAGGACAAGGTGGTCGCATCGCTGCGGCGGCTGCAGGAGGAGGATCCCACGATCGACCTGCACCGCGACGGGCAGACCGGCGAGCAGATCGTCGCGGGCCTCTCGCAGGTGCACGTCGAAGTCATCGTCGACCGCCTGCGCGATCGCTTCGGCGTGGAGGTCTCGCTCAAGCCGCCGCGCGTGCCCTACCAGGAGACGATCAGGCGAGCGGCCGCGGCACACGGGCGCCACAAGAAGCAGTCCGGCGGGCGCGGGCAGTTCGGCGACTGCCGCATCGAGATCGAGCCGCTGAGCGACGGTGACGCGGCCGACGGCTTCGAGTTCGTCGACCAGATCAAGGGCGGGGTGATCCCGGGCTCCTTCATCCCGGCCGTCGAGAAGGGGGTGCGCGAGGCGCTCGGCGAAGGGGTGCTGGCGGGCTACCCGGTGAAGGGCGTGCGCGTGCGCCTGGTCGATGGCCAGCACCACTCCGTGGACTCCTCGGAGATCGCCTTCAAGCTGGCGGGGCAGGTCGCGATGAAGCAGGCGCTGGAGCTCGCCGAACCCGTGCTGCTCGAGCCGATCATGCTCGTCACGCTGACCGTGCCGGAGAGCTGCGTGGGCGACGTGATCGGCGACCTGAACAGTCGGCGCGGGCGCCCGCAGGGGATGGAGCCGATCGGCGCGATGACCGAGATCAAGGCCGAGGTGCCGATGAGCGAGATGCTCACCTACGCCCCCGATCTGCGTTCGATCACCGCCGGCCAGGGGGACTACACGCTCGAGTTCCTGCGCTACGAGGAGCTGCCGGCGCATCTGGCCGGCAAGGTCGTCGAGCAGGCCGCCGAGGCGCGCGCCCCCGCGCACGCCTGAGCGAACGCGCACGCGCAGCCGCCGCCAGGCCACGACCTCGCGCCGCCGGTCTAGCTAGGCTCATTGCCCTCACGATGTCCACACGCACCATCCTCACCCTGCCACCGGTCCAGTCCTGCGAGGTGTGCTCGCGCAGGCTGCTGCGCGGCGAGCACGCCGAGGTGTTCATCCAGGCCGGCCAGCGGCGGACCGTCTGCGAGCTGTGCGCACCGCGCGCGAGCGACGCGGGCTGGACGCGCGAGCGCGAGCTCGACCTAGACGCGCTCTCCGAGCCGCGCGAGCGCCCTTCGCGCGGCCTGTTCGGGCGCCTGCTGCGCTCGATCGCGCAGCCGCCCGCCGCGCGCCCGGGCACGCGCGCTGAGGACGCCGAGCCGGAACAGCCGACCGACGAGCATCAGTCGGCGCCGGCCATCGCGCGCGAGCCCGCCGGCGCCTTTCAGGAGCATCTGCAGCCGCCCTCGCCGAGCCTGCTGGAGTCGGCCGTGTCGGCGTTCAACGCGAGCGAGTATCCGCGGCGCGTACGCGGCGTGGCGCGCTCCCTGGGCCAGCCGGAGGTCAGCGTGAGGCCGGCCGAGCACCTCGACGGCGCCGTCACGATCGTGGTCGCGTGGGAGCTGTGCTGGTATCGCTACGAGATCGACTTCGGCGAGCCCGAGCCCTCTGTGCGAGCGCTCGCCCAGGGCAGCGAGCTCGCCCAGCTCGAGCGCGAGGAGCGCGACTTCAACGCGATCCTCACAGCCGAGGGCGCGCTCGCGCTCGCCGCCGTCGCCTGACGGCGCCGCCGCGCACGAGCACGTGCGGCCCTTGCTTCCATGGACGCGCGGAGTAACATCGCGCCCCAGATGATCTACTGCGTGGTGCCGAGACCGCTCGCCGATGAGCTCTACCCAAAACTCGTCGAGCGCTACAAGGACGAGGAGAACGTGACGGTGATCGTCGACCGCCGACACAGCGACCGCCGCGCGCGGCGCGGGCACCCGCTGGGGCCGGACGAGCAGATCCACGCGCAGCGCCGCGTCATACGCGACCGCCGCCGCGCACGCGTGGCCGGCGACACGCTTCCCCTGGCGCGCGTCTGAGCGCTGCTTGTGAGTCGCCGCGGCGTGCCGCGGCCGTGCCGGCTCCGTGAGGCTGCTCGTGCACGTCGACGGCGGCGCGCGCGGCAATCCGGGCCCCGCCGCGGCCGCCGCCGTGATCGCGGGCGCCGACGGCACGGTGCTCGAGGAGCGCGCGCAGACGCTCGGCGTCGCGACCAACAACGTCGCCGAGTACCGCGCGCTGCTGCTCGGGCTGCAGCGGGCTGCCGAGCTCGGCGCCGACGAGGTCGAGATCGTGGGCGACTCGGAGCTGATCGCGCGGCAGGTGCAGGGCGTCTACAAGGTCAAGAACGCCGCGCTGCGCCCCCTGTATGAGCAGGCGCTGGCGGCCCTGGCGCGCTTCGAGAGCTGGACCATCCGGACCGTCCCGCGCGAGCAGAACGCGCACGCCGACGCGCTCGTCAACCAGGCGCTCGACACGGCCTGAGCGGTCCGCTGCGGCCGCCGCTGGGAGTAGCGTAGGCCCGTGCTGAGCGCGCGCAACCGGGAGCTGCTCGGGCTCGTGCCGGCGGCGCTGCTCGTCGTCGGCGGCTTCACGGCGATCTTCATCCAGACGCAGCGCAACTCGCCCCACGCCGACACCAGCCTCACGCTCAACCACGCCTCGAGCGTGTCGCTCACCTACGGGCTGCTGTTCCTCGCGCTGTGCCTGGCGGCGCACGTCGTGATCCGCGTCGCGCTGCCGAACGCCGACCCGTATCTGCTGCCGCTCGTAGCGGTGCTCGCGAGCGTCGGGATCGTGATGCTGTACCGCATCGAACCCACGCTCGCGCGCGAGCAGGCGCAGTGGATGATCATCGGGCTGGTGCTGTTCGCCGCCACGATCCTCGCGCTCAGGCGCAGCGGGGTGGGCGTGCTCGAGAACTACCGCTACACGATCGCGACGGTCGCGATCCTCGCCACGATCCTGCCGCGGCTGCCCGGAATCGGCGAGCAGGTCAACGGCGCCTATCTCGAGGTCCACGTCGGCAGCGTCACCTTCCAGCCGGCCGAGCTCGCGAAGGTGGCGATCGTGGTCTTCCTCGCGAGCTACCTGCGCGACAACCGCCAGATCCTCGTCACCGCGGGGCGGCGGCTGCTCGGCCTGACGCTGCCGCCGATGAAGCAGTTCGGCCCGATGCTGATCGTGTGGGGCGCCGCGATGGGCACGCTGCTGATCACGCGCGAGCTGGGCACGTCGCTGATGTTCTACGGCGCGTTCCTGGCGCTCCTGTACGTCGCCACGGGCCGGCTGTCCTTCCCGTTCATCGGCCTCGTGCTGTTCGTTCTCGGCGGCTACTTCATCGTGCTGCACGTGAGCCACGTGCACGACCGCGTGCTCGCGTGGGAAGAACCCTTCAACAGGGCCCTCTACGAACGGCCGGGCGGTTCCTACCAGCTCGCGCAGTCGCTGTTCGCGCAGGCCGACGGCGGCGTGCTCGGGACCGGCTTCGACCGCTCGCTGCTGCAGGCCCACGGGCAGCCGATCCTGCCGGTTCCCGAAAGCGACATGATCTACGCGGTGATCGTCAACGAGCTCGGGCTCGTGGGGGGCGTCGCGCTGCTGGTCGTCTACCTGCTCCTGGTCGCGCGCGGGCTGATGATCGCGATCGCCGCGCGCGACTCATTCTCCAAGCTGCTGGCGACCGGGCTGTCGTTCACGATCGCGATGCAGGTGTTCGTGATCGTCGGCGGCGTGACACGCGTGATCCCGCTCACGGGGGTGACGCTGCCGTTCGTCGCCTACGGCGGCTCCTCGGTCGTCATGAACTTCGTGCTGATCGCGCTGCTGCTGCTTGTCTCCGAGCGCGCGCGAAGACCCTACGCGCGAAGATGAGAGCGGGCGGGCCTGAGCGGCCCGCCGGATGCCCGCGCCGCGGCGTGCAGCGCGCAGGTGCGGGCGCAGGGCCGTCGAAATGCTCTGCACGAGATGGCGATCTTCACGCGCAGCGAGCGGGTCGACGAGGCGCAGGCCTGGCAACAGCGGCTGCGGCGGGCGCTGCAGGAGGACCTCCTCGTGCTGCACTTCCAGCCCGTGCTGTCGCTGCGCGACCGGAGCGTCTCCTACCACGAGGCGCTCGTGCGGCTCGCCGACGAGCGCGACGGGACGCTCGTCGCGCCCGCGAGCTTCCTGGGACACGCCGAGCGCAGCGGGCTGATCCGCGAGATCGATCTCGCGGTGCTCGACAAAGCGCTCGAGCTGCTCGCCAGCCGCGCGCTGCCCGAGCGAGGAGGCGGCGCGGCGCGCGTCGCGGTGAACCTATCGGCGCTGTCCGTCAGCGAGCGCGCGCTGATGCCGGCGCTGCGCGCCGCGCTTGCGCGCCACCGCGTCGCGCCCGAGCTGCTGATCCTCGAGCTGACCGAGACGGCCGCGATCACCGACCTCGATGTGGCGCGCTCCTTCTGTGCCGCCGCGCTCGAGCTGGGCTGCGCGATCGCGCTCGACGACTTCGGCTCCGGCTATGGCTCCTTCGCCTACCTGAAGCACCTGCCGTTCACGCATCTGAAGATCGACGGCGAGTTCATCCGGGGCCTGGCGGCGTCGCACACCGACCAGCTGATCGTGCAGGCGCTCGCGCGGCTGGCGCGCGGGATGGGCCGCGAGACGGTCGCCGAGTGCGTCGGCGACGAGCGCACGCTTGCCCTGTTGCGCCGCTTCGGCGTCGACTACGCGCAGGGCTATGCGATCGGCCGCCCGCGCCCGCCGCTGGCGCTCGCCGCGTGACGCGCAGTACGCTCACAGCTCATGAGCACGATTCCCGCAGATACCGCTCCCGCGCAGGCGCTCCCGGAGGCGCTCGGAGGCGACGCCCGCGCGTTCCTGTCCCGTCCGCAGCGCCTGCTGATCGGGGCTGAGCGCCCTGAGGCCGCCGACGGGCGCAGCTTCGCGACGCTCGACCCCTCCAGCGGCCGCGAGATCTGCCAGGTCCCGCAAGCGGGCCCGCAGGACGTCGATGACGCGGTGCGCGCGGCGCGCGAGGCGCTCGCCGGCGAGTGGGGGACGATGCCCGCCGCCGGCCGCGAGCAGCTGATGCTGGCGCTCGCGCAGGCGCTCGCGGACCACGCACAGGAGATCGCCGAGATCGAGTCGCTCGACAACGGCAAGCCGGTCGGGCTCGCGCGGGTCGTCGACCTGCGCGGCGCGATCGCACACCTGCGCTACTTCGCGGGCTGGCCGACGAAGATCGAGGGTGCCGTGCTGCCGGTCGCCGCGCCGAACATGCACTGCTACACGCGCCGCGAGCCGGTTGGCGTGTGCGCGCAGATCATCCCCTGGAACTTCCCCCTGCTGATGGCGGCGTGGAAGCTCGGCCCCGCGCTCGCGGCGGGCTGCACGAGCGTCCTGAAGCCCGCCGAGCAGACCCCGCTGAGCGCGCTGCGGCTCGGCGAGCTCGCGCTCGAGGTCGGCTTCCCGCCGGGGGTCCTGAACGTCCTGAGCGGCGATGGCAGCACCGGCGCGGCGCTCGTCGAGCACCCGGGCGTGGACAAGATCGCGTTCACCGGCTCGACGGAGGTGGGCCGCGAGATCGGCGCGCGAGCCGGCCGCGCGCTCAAGCGCGTGACGCTCGAGCTCGGCGGCAAGTCGCCCAACATCATGCTGCCCGACGCCGACCTCGACGCCGCGATCAAGGGCTCATACCAGGCGATCTACTTCAACTCCGGGCAGGCCTGCAACGCGGGCTCGCGCCTGTTCGTGCCGGCCGAGCGCTTCGAGGAGGTGCTCGGCGCGCTTGCAGCGGCCGCCGCCGCGGCGCGACTCGGCCCGGGCCTTGACCCGCAGACCCAGCTCGGCCCGCTCGTCTCGGCCGAGCAGCGCGAGCGCGTGCTCTCCTACATCGAGTCCGGGCGCGAGCAGGGCGCCGAGCTGATCGCAGGAGGACAGGCCGCGCTCCCCGACAGCGGCGGCTACTTCGTAGCGCCGACGCTGTTCGCGACGCGCTCGGACGATCTGCGCATCGTGCGCGAGGAGATCTTCGGGCCGGTGCTCGTCGCGACGCCCTACGACTCGCTCGAGGAGGTCGCCGCGCGCGCCAACGACTGCGACTACGGCCTCGCCGCCGGCATCTGGACCCGCGACGTGTCCTGCGCGCACAGGCTCGCCGCGATGCTGCGCGCGGGCTCGGTGTATGTGAACACCTGGGGCCTGTCGGATCCGTCCGCGCCGTTCGGTGGCTTCAAGGCATCCGGCATCGGGCGCGAGCACGGCCACGACGGGCTGGACGCCTACCTGGAGACCAAGACGGTCTGGACCGCTCTGTGAGCGACGCCGCATAGTGAGCGCGGTCGCCCACAGCGAAGGCAGGCTCCCGCGCGTGCGCGCGAGGCACCGGGAGGCGACGCTCGCCGCCGCGCTGGGGGTCGTGATGGTCGCCGCGGTCGCGGAGATCGTGATCGACGGCGCAGGCGGTCATTCGGCTCTGATCCCGATCTCCCCGCGGGTCGCGGGCTGGCTGTCGTTCCTCGGCGAGAACCTCGGCTTCCGCGTCTTCCTGATCGCGCTGCTGGCGTGCTCGGGCGCGTATGCGGGGCTCGTCCTGCTCGCCGCTCGCGAGGCCCCCGCCGGGGAGGCCGCGCGGGCGCTACGCCGGCGCTCGGCGATCGCGCTCGTGGTGGCCGTGGAGCTGATCGTGTTCGTGGGGCCGATCCTCCTGTCGACCGACGTCTTCAGCTACATCGCCTACGCGCGGATGGCGGTGCTGCACGGCATCGACCCTTACACGCACGGGCCCATCGCGATCAAGCACGATCGCGTCTTCCCCTACGTCGGGCCCGACTGGTACAAGGTCGCGACGGCCTACGGGCCGCTGTACACGGTGCTGTCCTACCCGTTCGCGGCATTCGGCCTGCTCGGCGCGCTGTGGCTCGCGAAGGCCGAGGCGCTGCTCGCGAGCGCCGGCATCCTCGCGCTGACGTGGCGCTGCGCGAAGGCGCGCGGGCTCGACCCGGTGCTGGCGCTGCTGGTGGTCGGCGCCAACCCGCTGTACGTGATCTACGGCCTCGGCGGGGCGCACAACGACCTGCTGATGATGCTCGCGATGATGGTGGCGGTGAGCCTGATGGTCGCGCCGCCCCAGCTCACGCGCGGGCGCGAAGCGGGGGCCGCGGCGGCGATCGTGGCGGGCGGGCTGATCAAGGCGACCGTCGCCGCGCTGCTGCCGTTCCTGATCGTCTCGCGTCGGCGCCTTGCGCCGATTCTCGGCGCGCTCGCGGCGACGGCGGCGGGGGGGCTGATCGGCTACGGACTGTTCGGCATCCACGGCATCGACGTGGTGGCGGCGCTCAACCGCGACGCATCGTTCGTGTCGTCGGACAGCTTCGCCAACGAGCTCGCCCACCTGCTCGGCAAGCCGGGTGTGTTCCCGATCGACCACGACTTCCTGAAGGGCGCGCTCGTGCTGATCGTGCTCCACCTGCTGTGGCGCACCTGGCGGGGCTACGACTGGGTGGCGGCCTCCGGCTGGGCGCTGCTGGCGATCAGCGTCACGGCCACGTGGCTGCTGGCGTGGTACATCCTGTGGCCGCTGCCGCTCGCGGTCGTCGTGCGCGACCGCCGTCTGCTGTACGCGATGCTCCTCGTGCAGGGCCTCTACATCGTCCACCAGCTCGCGCCGCTGCTGGCGCCGGTGCATTGAGCTCCCCGGGCGAGGTCTCCCGGCAGGGCACGGACGGCGGCGCTTCGTTCGCGTGGCTGCCCGAACGGTTGCGCCCGCGCGAGCGCGAGCCCGAAGCCGCCGGCCGCGCGCGCCACGTGGAGACGACGCTGCTGGTGATCCTCGCGATCCTGCTCGCGGTCGTGACGATCTACGACCTGCACCGCGAGATCACGATCAACGACCGGCTCAGCGCCGACGAGGCGACGTGGCGCCAGTACACGCACCACGACGTCGAACTGTCGGTCGACACGATCCTGCTGGGGACGAGCTACGAGAGCACGCGCGAGGTCGTATGCGGCAACAGGAGCCCCGGCAAGCCGGGGACGCGCACGCAGATCTGCCTGGAGATCTGGGGCCCGATTCGCGACGGGATGCGCACCGTGCACGGCGGCTGGTACCTGCCGCCGAAGACACCCGACGTGAAAGCGAAGCGCTACGGGTGCTTCGGCTACATCCCGCCGTACATCAAGATCTGCCCGAAGTGAGCGCGGCAGCGCCGACAGTCGCCGCCGCCCGCACGAGCGCTCGCGCGAGGCTCCCCGGCTGGTGGCCGCTCGCGTTGCTCACGCTGCTCGCCGCCGCGCTGCGCCTGTCCACGCTCGGGCTGCAGAGCTTCTGGTACGACGAGGCGTTCGTCGCCGTGCGCGACCTGCATCCGAGCTTGATCGCGACGCTGCACGCGGTCGTGCACCACGAGAACACGCCGCCGCTCTGGTACATCCTCGCCTGGGCTGACTACCGCGTGCTCGGTGACGGCGTGGTCGCGCTGCGGCTGCCCTCGGCGCTGTTCGGCATCGCCGCCGTGCCCGTCGCATGGGCGATCGGCCGGGAGATCTCCGGCCGGCGCGTCGCCGTGCTGTGCGCGGCGATCGTCGCCGTCAACCCGCTGTTCTGGTGGTACTCGCAGGAGGCGCGCGCGTACGAGCTGTTCGTGCTGACGGCGGCGCTCGCGCTGCTGTGCTTCCTGCGCGCGCTGCAAGAGCCGAGCGCGCGCAACATGGCGCTGTTCGCGCTGGCCGGCGCGCTGTCGCTGCTCAGCCACTACTTCGCGGTTTTCCTGCTCGCGCCGATGGCGCTGGTCCTGCTCGCCGAGCGACGCTCGCGCCGGCGCGCGATCGGCGCGAGCGCCGCGCTCGTCGCGGTCGCGCTGGCGCTGGCGCCGCTGGCGCTCGCACAGGGGGGCCACGGCACGCAGTGGATCGGCCGCTGGCCGCTGGGCCAGCGCCTTGAAGCGATCCCGCAGTACTACCTGACCGGCTACTCCGGGGCGCCGCTCGGCCACGGCGTCGAGCTGCTCGTCGCGCTGCCGATCCTCGCGGGCATCGCCTTCGGCATCTGGCGCATGTACGAGCCCGAGCCCTCCGCGCGGCGGCGCGGAGCGCAGGCGCTGGCCGCGCAGCGGACGCTGGCGCGCGAGCGGCGCGGGCTGTGGCTGATGGTGCTGATCGCCGCCGGCGGCATCCTGATCCCGCTCGCGCTCGCGCTCGCGGGCGAGGACTACCTCGCGCCGCGCAACCTCGTCGGCGCGATGATCCCCGTCAGCGCCGCGATCGCGCTGCTCGTCGCCTCGCCCAGCAGCGGCCGCACCGGCGTGCTGCTCGGCGCGGCGATCGTCGCCGCCGGGCTTGCGATAACGATCGACGTGAACCTTAGCCCGCGCCTTCAGCGCGGGGACTGGAGCGGCCTCGCGCGCGCGCTCGGGCGCGGCGGCCCGGAGCGCGTGATCACGACGGTCGAGCTCGGCGACGAGCCGCTTCGCTACTACCTGGCGGGTCTGCGCAACATGGCGCCGGGTACAAAGGTTCTCGTGCGCCAGATCGACGAGACGGGGTACGCGCCGTTGCGCGCCGGCGCCGCCGAACCACCGGCTCCGGGATTTCACCTGCTCGCGCGGCTAAACGTCCACGGCCTGATCGACTACCGTTTCGTCTCGTCGGTGCCGCGGCTCCTCAGCCAGGCGAGCCTCAGGCGCCATGTGATCACGCTCGCCGCACCCGATGTTCTCGTCCCCGCACGCGCCCGCCTCTCCGCTTAGGATGCCCGGGATCGGACTGGGAGAACCCGAGAACAGGCACCCAAGCGACAGGATCCAGCCCTTGACCGATTCGCCCGAGCTGACCACCGACGCCGCCAGCGCCCTGCGCGCTGCCGTCGAGAACGCCGCCCAGCACCTGCTCGCCCTGCAGGACGAGGCGGGCTGGTGGCGCGGCGAGCTGCAGACGAACGTGACGATGGACGCCGAGGACATGCTGCTGCGCGAGTTCCTCGGGATCCGCCGCGCCGACGAGACCGAACGGGCGGTCGCCTGGATCCGCTCCCAGCAGCGCGCCGACGGCACGTGGGCCAACTTCTACGGCGGCCCGGCGGAGCTGTCCACGACGATCGAGGCCTACTGGGCGCTGCGCCTGGCGGGCGATGACCCCGGCGCCGAGCACATGCGCGCGGCCGCCACGTTCATCCGCGCGCAGGGCGGACTCGAGCACGCCCGCGTCTTCACCCACCTGTGGCTCGCGCTGTTCGGGCTGTGGTCGTGGGACCGCGTTCCCGCGCTGCCGCCGGAGATCATCCTGCTGCCGCGCCAGGTGCCGCTCAACGTCTACGACTTCGCCTGCTGGGCGCGCCAGACGATCGTCGCGGTATCGCTCGTGAAAACGCATCGGCCCGCGCACCGGCTGCCGTTCGATCTCGCCGAGCTGCACGTCGGCGACGCGCCGCCCAGGCCGCAGCCCAGCTCCAAGCGCGCACGGTGGCTGTCGCGGCTGGACCGCGTGCTGGGCGCCTACGAGCGCCGCCCGATCGGTCCGCTGCGGCGGCTCGCGGTCGACCGCGCCGAGCACTGGATCGTGCGCCGCCAGGAGGCGGACGGGTCATGGGGCGGCATCCAGCCGCCGTGGGTGTACTCGCTGATCGCGCTGCATCTGGGCGGCTATCCGCTCGAGCATCCGGTGATGAGGCGCGGGCTGGAGGGGATCGAGCGCTTCATGGTCGAGGACCGCGACGATGCGCGCGGCGTCGGCGCGCCCGCGGGCGCGAGCCGGCGCCTGGAAGCGTGCCAGTCGCCGGTGTGGGACACCGCGCTCGCGATCGTCGCGCTCGACGACGCCGGGCTCGACGGCGAGCACGAGGCGATGCGGCGCGCCGGGCGCTGGCTGCTCGAGGAGGAGGTCCGCAGCAAGGGCGACTGGTCGGTGGCGCGGCCGCGGTTGGAGCCGGGCGGCTGGGCGTTCGAGTTCGCGAACGTCAACTACCCCGACGTCGACGACACCGCGGAGGTCGTGCTCGCGCTCGGCCGCCTGCGTGGCGAGCTGGCGCGGCAGGCGCGGGGACCGCTCGAGCGCGCGCTGCGCTGGGTCGTGGGCATGCAGAGCCGCGACGGCGGCTGGGGCGCGTTCGACGCGGACAACACGCGCGGCGCCGCGCGCGAGTTGCCGTTCCTGGACTTCGGCGAGGTGATCGACGAGCCGAGCGCCGACGTGACCGCGCACACGGTCGAGATGCTGGCCGCGCTCGGCCTCGCGCACACGCCCGCGGCGACGCGCGGCGTGCGCTGGCTGATCGACAACCAGGAGCCCTCGGGCTCGTGGTTCGGCCGCTGGGGCATCAACCACGTGTACGGCACCGGCGCCGCGGTGCCGGCGCTGATCGCGGCCGGCGTGGATCCCGGCGAGGACTGCATCCGCCGCGCCGTCGGCTGGCTGGAGAGCCACCAGAACGAAGACGGCGGCTGGGGCGAGGACGCGCGCTCCTACGACGATCCGCGCTGGATCGGCCGCGGCCCGAGCACCGCGTCGCAGACGGCGTGGGCGCTGCTCGCGCTGCACGCGGCGGGTGAGCGCTCGCAGGCGCTCGCGCGCGGCGTGCAGTGGCTGCTCGACGCGCAGCGCGCGGACGGGACGTGGGACGAGCCGCAGTACACCGGCACCGGCTTCCCGTGCGACTACTACATCAACTACCACCTGTATCGGCTCACGTTCCCGCTGATGGCGCTGGCGCGCTGCCTGGCGGCGGGGCTGCCCGCCGGCGACAGCGGCGCCCGCGCGCCCGCCGCGCTTCAGCCGCGGCCTTGATGGCGCCTGGAGCGGCGCCCGCCGACACCCCCGCCGCGGCAACCATCCTGGCGCGCTCGCGCGCGGAGAACTTCCCGGTCGCGAGCCGGCTGCTGGCAGGCGAGCAGCGCGCCGGCCTGATCGCGATCTACGGCTTCGCGCGGCTCGTCGACGAGCTCGGCGACTCCTACGAGGGCGACCGTCTGCAGGCGCTCGACTGGGCCGAAGCCGAGCTCGACCGCGCCTTCTCGGGCGCCGCCACGCACCCGCTGTTCGTCGCGCTGGCGCCCGCGCTGCGACGCCACGCGCTCCCGCGCGAGCCGTTCGTGCGCCTGATCGACGCAAACCGGCTCGACCAGCGCACGACGTCCTATCGGAGCTGGGAGCAGCTGCGCGGCTACTGCGCGCTGTCGGCCGACCCCGTCGGCGAGCTGGTGCTGGCGGTCTTCGGCGTGCGCGACGAGCGCCGGATCGCGCTGTCTGACTCGATCTGCACGGCGCTGCAGCTGACCGAGCACTGCCAGGACGTGGCCGAGGACCTCGCGCACGGCCGCATCTACATGCCCGCCGAGGACCTCGCGCGCTTCGGCGTGAGCGAGGCGGACCTCGCCGCGGCGCGCGCCGGCGAGGGGGTGCGCGCGCTGATCGCCTTCGAGGCCGATCGCGCGCACGGACTGCTGCGGGACGGCGCGCCGCTGATCGGAGAGCTGCCGCCACGCGCGGCGCTCGCCGTCGCCGCGTTCAGCGCCGGCGGGCGCGCCGCGCTCGCCGCGATCGAGCGCTCCCGCTACGACGTGCTCGGCGGCGCGCCGCGCGCGAGCCGGGCCGAGAAGGCGCGCGCCCTCGCCGCGACGCTCGCCGAGGCGGGGGGAGGCTCCTCGCGCGACGGCGCGGCGGGCCGGACGAGGTGGAGCGCGCCTACGCTCGATGCGAGGCGATCACACGTGCGCGCGCCGCGAACTTCTACTGGGGCATCCGCCTGCTCGCGCGCGAGCGCCGGCACGCGCTGTCGGCGGCTTACGCGCTCGCGCGGCGCATCGACGACATCGGCGACGGCGAGCTCGCGCGCGAGCAGAAGCTGCGACTGCTGGCCGAGGAGCAGCAGGCGCTGGAGCTGCTGCGCGACGGCGCCGCGGCGCCCGCGTCGGATCCGGTGCTGCTCGCGCTGGCCGATGCGCACGGCCGCTTCGGGCTGCCGCTCGGCGCGTTCGTCGAGCTGATCGAGGGAGTGCGCATGGACGTGCTCGGCGTCGGCTACGAGAGCTTCGATGAGCTCGTGCGCTACTGCAGGCACGTGGCCGGCACGATCGGGCGCATATGCCTGGCGATCTTCGCGCTGCGCGGCGGCGGCGAGCGCGGGGAGGAGACGCAGCGCCTCGCCGACGACCTCGGCGTCGCGCTGCAGCTCACCAACATCCTGCGCGACGTCCGCGAGGACGCCGAGCGCGGCCGCGTGTACCTGCCGGCGGAGGATCTGCGCAGCTTCGGCATCGCCGACCTGCCCGCGGCGCTGCGCGGCGAGGCCGCCGCCGCGCGGCTTCCGGAGCTGATCGGCTTCGAGGCGCGCCGCGCGCAGCAGTGGTTCGACCGCGGCCTTCAGCTGCTGCCGCGGCTCGACCGCCGCAGCGCGGCGTGCGTCGTGGCGATGGCGGGCATCTACCGCCGCCTGCTCGAGCGGATCGAGCGGGAGCCGGCGCAGGTGATCGTGCGGCGGGTCTCGCTGCCCGCGAGCGAGAAGGCCTGGGTGGCCGTGCGCGGCCTGCTCAGCGCAAGCGCATGAGCGACGGCCGCGTGCTCGTCGTCGGCGGCGGGCTCGCCGGCATCACCGCGGCGCTCGACTGCGCCGAGGCGGGTGCCGAGGTGACGCTCGTGGAGGTGCGCCGCAGGCTCGGCGGCGCGGCGTACTCGGTCGAGCGCGGCGGCCTCGAGATGGACAACGGCCAGCACGTCTTCCTGCGCTGCTGCACGGCCTACCGCGCGCTGCTGACGCGCATCGGCAGCGCGCGGCTCGTGTCGCTGCAGGACCGCCTGGAGATACCGGTGCTGAGCCCCCGCGCGCGCCCAGCCGTGATCAGGCGCGCGCGGCTGCCGGCGCCGCTTCACCTGGCGCCCGCGCTGCTCGGCTACCCGCACCTCTCGCCGGGGGAGCGGCTCGGAGCGGCGCGCTGCGCGCTCGCGCTGCGAGGGCTGCGCGCGACGGCTCCCGACGAGCAGACGCTCGGCGACTGGCTCGAGCGCCACGGCCAGGGCGCGCACGCCCAGGCGGTCCTGTGGGACCTGATCGCGCTGCCCACGCTGAACCTGCCGGCCGCGCAGGCCTCGCTCGCGCTCGGCGCGTTCGTGTTCCGCGAAGGCGTGCTCGCCAGCGCCGACGCGGGCGACATCGGCTTCCACGACGCGACGCTCGCGGCCACGATCGACGCGCCCGCACGGCGCGCGCTGCAGCGCGCGGGGGTGCGCGTCCTGCTCGGCTGGGGCGCGGAGAGCATCAGGCGCGCGCCGCGCGGGGGGTTCGAGCTGTTGGGCCGCGCGGGTAGGAGCGAGAGCGCGGGCGGGGAGGCGCTCGGCGCGCAGGCCGTGATCGTGGCGCTGCCGCACGCCCGCGCGGCGGGGCTGCTCGAGCCGCTGCTCGGGCAGCAGGCGGCGCGCTGGCGCGCGCTCGGCAGCTCGCCGATCGTCAACCTGCATGTGCTCTACGACCGCGAGGTGATGAGCACGCGCTTCGCCGCCGGCGTGCAGACCCCGGTGCAGTACGTCTTCGACCGCAGCGCCGCGGCCGGCGCGCCGGCCGGCAGCCAGTACCTCGCGGTCTCGCTGTCGGGCGCCGAGCGCGAGATGGCGATGAGCGTGCAGGAGCTGCGGGAGCGCTACCTGCCCGCGCTCGGCGACCTGTTGCCGCGCGCGCGCGGGGCGCGCGTGGAGGCGTTCCTGGTGACGCGCGAGCACGCGGCGACGTTCCGCGCCGCGCCCGGCAGCGAGTCGCTGCGCCCGCCGGCGGCGAGCGGGCTGGCGGGGCTCGCGCTCGCGGGAGCGTGGACGGCGACGGGCTGGCCGGCGACGCTCGAGGGCGCGGTGCTCAGCGGGCACGCGGCCGCCGCCCACGCACTCGCGGCGCTCGCGGCCGGCGCGGGCGTTGGCGAACGCGCGCCGCTCGCGGGCAGCGCGCTGGGTGCGACGGGCTGAGCGGGCGGTGAGTGAGCTGAGCGGGTGGTGAGTGAGCTGAGCGGGTGGTGAGTGAGCTGAGCGGGTGGTGAGTGAGCTGAGCGGGTGGTGAGTGAGCTGAGCGGGCGATGAGCGAGCTGCTCGTGGCGACGCCGATGCGTGTCGAGGCGATGCTGGTCGCGCGCGGCGCGCGGCGCGCGGCGCTGGTTCGCACGACGGGCATGGGAGCGCGGCGGGCGCGCGAGGCGGCGCGCAGGATCGCGCGCGAGAGCCCGGGCGCGGTGCTCGTGCTCGGCTTCTGCGGCGGGCTCGACGAGGGCTCGATCCCGGGCGAAGTGATCGTCGCCGATGAGGTCTATGCGGCCGCCGACGAGGGCCACCCCGAGGGCGCGGTCAGCTGCGCGCTGCGCGACGAGCTCGTGGTGGCGCTGACGGGGCGCGGGATGAAGGTGCGCAGCGGGCGGATCGTCTGCAGCTCGCGCCTGGCCGTCGGCGAGCGCCGCGCGCAGCTGCACGCGGACGGCGCGATCGCGGTCGACATGGAGTCCGTGTGGCTCGCGGCGGGGGCGCACGGGCGTCCGTTCGGGGTCGCGCGTGTGGTGCTCGACAGCCCATCGCATGAGCTGCTGCGCATCGGCGCCGTGCCGCAGGCCCTGCGCGCGGCCCGGGCGCTGCGGCTCCTCGCGCGGGCGCTCGGCGACCTCGCTCCGGTTTCAGTGCGCTCCGCTGGGTAAGGTGTTGGCGAGCATGGCGGTGCGACTCAGGCAGAGCACGCGCATGGCGCTGTATCTCGCGCGCCAGCGGCTCGCGCGCAACGAACGCTTCCCGCTGATCGTGGAGCTCGAGCCCCTGTTCCAGTGCAACCTCGAGTGCGCGGGTTGCGGCAAGATCCAGCACCCCGAGCACGTGCTGCGCAGGCGCATGCCGGTCGAGCAGGCGCTCGCCGCGGTGGAGGAGTGCGGCGCGCCGATGGTGTCGATCGCGGGCGGCGAGCCGCTGATCCATCCCGAGATCGACGTGATCGCATCCGAGCTCGTGAAGCGCAAGCGGTTCGTGTACCTGTGCACGAACGCGCTGCTGATGGAGCGCAAGCTCGACAAGTTCAAGCCGAGCCCGTACTTCGCGTGGGCGGTGCACATCGACGGGCTGCGCGAGCGCCACGACGCGTCGGTCGAACGCGAGGGCACCTTCGACAAGGCCGTCAGCGCGATCCGTGCGGCGAAGTCGGCTGGCTTCCGCGTGACCACGAACACGACGTTCTTCACGCACGACTCGGCGAAGAACGTGCGCGAGGTGCTCGACTTCCTCAACGACGATCTGCACGTCGACGAGATGATGATCTCGCCCGCGTACGCCTACGAGAAAGCGCCCGACCAGGAGCACTTCCTCGGCGTCAGGCAGACGCGCGAGCTGTTCAGCGACGCCTTCGCGGACGGCCGGCGGCGCAAGTGGCGGCTGAACCACAGCCCGCTGTTCCTGGACTTCCTCGAAGGCAAGGCCGAATTCGGCTGCACCGCGTGGGGCATCCCGAGCTACTCGCTCTTCGGCTGGCAGCGGCCGTGCTACCTGATGGCCGACGGCTACGCGCAGACCTACCGCGAGCTGATCGAGACGACCGACTGGGATTCCTACGGGCGCGGGCGCGATCCGCGCTGTGACAACTGCATGGCCCACTGCGGGTACGAGCCGACGGCGGTGCTGCAGACGACGCACTCGCTGCGCCAGTCACTGCGCGCGCTCGCCGGCTGAGCCGCGCGCCTCGGCCTCCTCGGCCTGCTCGCCCTCCTCGCCCGCCGCGCGGATCTCGCGCCAGCTGAGTCCCTCGCCGAGCAGCCCCGGCACGCCGAGCGCGAGCGCCGTGATGACCTCGATGGCCTGCAGCAGGATGCCGTAGGCGAGGCCGGGTCCGGAGCCGACACCGTAGGCGGCGAGCACTACGAGGCAGGCGGCCTGGAAGACGCCGACGTTGGACGGCGTCGCGGGCAGGATCGCGCTGAGGTTGACAGCGAGCAGGACGCCGGCGGCGGCGGCGAGGCCGCCGTGGGACTGCAGGTGCAGGGCGCGCAGCACGCAGTAGCAGGACAGGCACTGCAGCGCCCACGCGAACAGCTGGCAGCCGACCGCGCCGACGGCGCGCGCGGGCCGGGCGAAGACGACCAGGCCACGACGCGCGAGCCGCAGCAGCCCGGCGAGCCACGTGCCGGCGCGGCGTATGCGCGCAAAGCGCGAGCGCGCGGAGAGATCGAGCAGGCGCGGGCCGGAGAGCACCAGCGCGACGATCGCGAACGGGACGGCGACGGCGACGGCGACGCCGGCGGCGTTGCCCCTCAGGAAGGGGGCGCCGGTGAGCGCGATGATCGTGAGGATCGCGAGCGCGATCAGGTTCATGAGCGTCTGCGAGAAGACCGTGCCGGCGATGATCGGCAGCAGCTCGCGGTTCGGACCCTGCAGCCGCCGCGAGAGGATGACCACGCGCGCGGGCTCGCCGGCGCGGCCGGGGAAGACGGCGCTGCCCATCACGCCGATCATCGTGGCGCGCACGACCGCGCGCCAGGGAATCGCGATGTCGGTCAGCGCGGCGCGCAGCGCCTCGTGCCAGGAGATCGAGCGGAACAGGAGCGAGGTGCCCATCACGCCGAGCGCCAGCCCGAGCCAGCCGGGGGTCGCGGTGACGAGCGCGTGTCCGGCCTTGGACAGTTCCAGGCGCGAGAGCGCGAAGGCGATGAGCCCGGCGACGAGGACGAGAAGTGCGAGCAGCCAGATGCGCCGCGGCCTGCCTCGGCGCCGCGCCGAGGTGGGCTCGCCGGCTCCTTGCACGTGCGGGGGTCTAGCAGGTCGCGCATGCCGGGCTGCGGCTGCCGCGATCTGTCGGGCCGCGTCCTCGCGCGTGCACTAGCGTCAGGGCGTGCGTCTCCCGGCCGGGGGACGAACGACGCGAGGAGGGCGATGTGAAAGCGACGTGGCATGGCGCGACGCTCGCGCAGAGCGATCAGACGGTCGTCGTCGAGGGCAACCACTACTTCCCGGCGGACAGCATCGAAGAGCGCTACTTCCGCGACAGCGACGCGCACACGACGTGCCCCTGGAAGGGCGTGGCGAGCTACAAGAGCATCGAAGTGGATGGCGAGCTGAACCGCGACGCCGCCTGGTACTACCCCGAGCCGAAGCAGGCGGCGGCGCAGATCAGGGATCGCGTCGCCTTCTGGCATGGCGTGACGGTCGAGCCCTAGACGCCTGGCGGACCGCGAGCGGGTCGCCTCGCGGCACCTGTAAAGATCATCCGCAGTGCGCATCCGTTTGCCACTGCGCGGGCGAATCTCGCTGCTCGTGCTGCTCGGCGCGCTCCTCGCGGCGGCCGGCGTCGCGCTGCTGCTGAACAACGCCGTCTCGGTGCGCAACCGCGCGACATCGGCGCTCGCCTCCGAGCGCTACCTCGCCCAGGTCGAGGATGTCGAGCTGCTCGTCCTCGACGCCGAGACGGGCGTGCGCGGATACCTGCTCACCGGACACGCGGTGTTCCTGCAGCCCCTGCAGACGGCGCGCGGGCAGATGCCGGGCACCGTCGCGGAGCTCGAACGCATCGCGCCGTTCGACCGCCGCAGCGCGTCCGTGCTGGGCGCCGCGGCGCGCCGCTACCTCGCCGGCTACGTGCGGCGCGTGCTCGCGCTCGGCACCGCGCGGTCGGGCTCGACGCGGCTCGACGCGGTCGCGCTCGAAGGCAAGCGCCAGGTCGACGCGATCCGCGCCGAATCGACTTCGCTGGAGGGTGCGATCTCGGCGCGGATCTCGGCCAGCGACGCCGCCACGCGCCACTCCGCCTCGCGCTCGATCGCCGAGGCGATCGCCGTGCTGGTGCTGCTGATCGGGCTGATCCTCGCCCTCGGCGGTGCACTCGGCCATCTGGCGGTCGCGCAGCAGCGCGCGCGCATGGTGAGCGAGCGCGTCAGCCGCACGCTGCAGGAGAGCATGCTGCCGCTCGCGCTGCCGAGCATTCCCGGCTGCGAGTGCGCGAGCCGCTTCCTGCCGGCCGCCGGCCTCGTCGGCGGCGACTTCCAGGACGTCTTCGAGATCGCGCCCGGCGGCTGGGCGATCGTCGTCGGCGACGTGTGCGGCAAGGGCGCGCCCGCGGCGGCGTTGACCTCGATGTCGCGCTGGACCCTGCACACCTCGCTCGCCGCGGGCACACCGCCCGCGCAGGCGCTGCGACTGCTGAACGAATCTCTGCTGCAGCGCGGCGTCGATCGCCGCTTCGTCACGATCGCCTGCGTCACCTTCTCGGTCGGCCGTGACGGCGCCGACGTGCTCGTCGCCTGTGCCGGGCATCCTCCGCCGATCGTCGTGCCGCGACAGGGACAGCCCGCGCTCGTTCAGGCGAGCGGGACGCTGCTCGGCGTCACCTCCGAGATCGTCCTGCAGACGGCCGCCCTGCGCCTGCTGCGCGAGGAGAGCCTCGTCGTCTACACCGACGGGCTGACCGACCAGGGTCCCGTGGCGCGCGTGCCCGAGTCCGCGCTCGCCGAGCGACCGCCGGGAGCGAGCGCCGAGCAGCTCTGCGAGATCCTCGAGAACTACGCGCGCGCCGGCGGCGACGCCCATCGCGACGACGTCGCGATCGTCGCGCTGCGCTTCGTCGGCGGGCAGTCGCTCGCCGAGCGCAACCCCCGCCTGGCCGCGGCGTGAGCCGGCGCCCGATGGCGCCGACGGCTGGCCGGGGCGTGAGCCGGCGCCCGATGGCGCCGACGGCTGGCCGGGGCGTGAGCCGGCGCCCGATGGCGCCGACGGCTGGCCGCGGCGTGAGCCGGCGCCCGATGGCGCCGACGGCTGGCCGGGGCGTGAGCCGGCGCGCCGGCGCCCGATGGCCGCGACGGCTGGCCGGGGCGTGAGCCGGCGCCCGATGGCCGCGACGGCCGGCTGGCGCTAGACCTCGAGCAGGACCGTCACCGGCCCGTCGTTGACGAGCTCGACTTCCATGTGCGCACCGAAGCTTCCGCGCTGCGCTCCGGTGAGCTCGCAGAAGCGTTCGTACAACGGCTGCGCCCGCTCGCCCGGTGCGGCCTCGACGAAGCTCGGACGGTTGCCCCGGCGCGCGTCGCCGTACAGCGTGAACTGGCTCACACACAGGATCTCGCGCTGCCCGAGCGGCTCGTTCATCTGTCCGGCGGCATCGGCGAAGATGCGAAGCGCGCGCACCTTCCGGGCGAGCCGCTCCGCCGAGCGCTCGTCGTCCTCGCGCGAGACGCCGAGCAGCACGAGCAGACCCGGCCCGATCGCGCTGACGCGCTCGCGCGCCACGCGCACCTCGGCGCGGCTCACGCGTTGCACGAGCGCGCGCAAGGCTGCTCAGCTTCCTCGCGCCGCCGGCTGCGCGGGCTCGCGCGCCGCCCCCGCTGCGGGCTGGCTCGGCGAGCCATGCTCGCTCGGCGCGCGCGCGGCCGGCAGGCGCAGCTCGAAGAGCGCGCCACCGCCCTCCGCCTGCGCGGCGCGGATGCTGCCGCCGTGGGCGAGCACGATCGCGCGCGTGATCGCGAGCCCGAGCCCCGCGCCCGCCTTGCCGCGCTCGCGGCCGCGCTCGCTGCGCCAGAAGCGCTCGAACACGTCATCCGCGCCCGCCGGCAGGCCCGGTCCGTGGTCGCGCACCGCGAGCCTCACCCAGCCGTCGCCGCCGCGCGCAATCGACACCTCGACCGGGCTGCCAGGGGGCGTGTGCACGAGCGCGTTGCGCAGCAGGTTTGCCAGCACCTGGTGCAGCTGGTCGCGGTCGCCCGCCACGAGCGTCTCTCCCTGCCCGCCCAGCGTGATCTCGCGCTCGGGCGCGATCGCGCGCGCGTCGGCCACCGCGTCTGCAGCGAGCGCGGCCAGGTCGAGCTGGACGCGCGTCGGCGCCGGCGTCTGATCCAGGCGCGCCAGCGCCAGCAGGTCCTCGACCAGCTTGCCCATGCGGCTCGACTCCTCCTCGATGCGGCGCATCGCGAGCTCCACCTCGTGCGCGTCGCGCGCCGCGCCCATGCGGAACAGCTCCGCGTAGCCGCGGATCGAGGCGAGCGGCGTACGCAGCTCGTGTGAGGCGTCCGCCAGGAACCGCCGCAGGCGCTCCTCGCTCGCGGTCCGTTCCGCGAACGCCTGCTCAAGGCGCCCGAGCATCTCGTTCAGCGCGATCCCCAGGCGCCCGACCTCGGTGCGCTCGCTCGCCGGCACGCGCCGCGACAGGTCGCCCGCGGCGATCCCGCTCGCCGTCTTCGCCATGCGGTCGAGCGGCCGCAGCCCCAGCCGCAACGCCCAGGAGGCGCCCGCCGCCAGCAGCAGCAGCACGCCCGCGATCACCAGGCCCTCCACCAGCAGCAGATGGCTCAGCGTCTGCTGGACTTCGCGCGTCGGGATCGCCACGATCGTGATCGCGCCGCTCGGGTGCGCCGTCGCGAACGCGCGGTACTGGAACTCGTTGGAGCCCTTCGCGTCCACCGTGAACAGCCTTCCGATCGGAACGTGCGCGGGGATCCTCGGTTCCGGGATCGACTCGCCGTAGGAGAACTGATGGGAGATCGTCTTGCCCGAGGCTTCGCGAACCTCGCCGAAGGTGCCCAGCGGGAGGTCGGGCGTCGGCATCCCCGGACGGGGTCCAGGAGCGCGTGAGCGCGATTCCCCGCCGTCCCCGCGCGAGCTGGTGACGCCGGGGGAGCCCGGCCCCGTCCCGGCGCTCGTCGGCGCGCCTCCGGCGGCGCCCGGCGCCGCCCGCTCATCATCTTCATCGAGCGCTTCGCCGCGTCCCAGCGCGTTGTCGATCGCCGGATCGGCTGCACGCACCTCCCCGTCCAGGCGGCTGTTCAGGAACGAGCGCTGCTCGGTGTAGGTCACCGCCGCCAGCACGAGCAGGCCCGCGCCGGCCAGCACGAGCAGCCCGGCCAGCAGTCGCGCGCGCAGCGAGAGCATCTAGCGCGGCGCCTGCAACGCGTAACCGACTCCGCGCACCGTCCTTATCAGCGGCGCGCCGTGCGCGTCGAGCTTCTTGCGCAGGTAGCTCACGTACGTCTCGAGCACGCGTCCGTCACCGCCGAAGTCGTAGTTCCAGACGTGGTCGAGCAGCTGCGCGCGCGTCAGCACGCGTCGCGGATTCAGCAGCAGGTAGCGCAGCAGCCGGTACTCGGTCGCCGTCAGCTCGATCGGCTCGCCCGCGCGCCTGACCTCGCGCGACTCCTCGTCCATCTCGAGGTCCGCGAACACGAGCACCGAGGACTCCAGCGCTTCCTGTCCGCTGCGGCGCAGGATCGTGCGGATGCGCGCCACCAGCTCCTCCAGGCTGAACGGCTTCGTCATGTAGTCATCGCCGCCGCCCGACAGGCCGCGCACCTTGTCCTCCACGGCGTCGCGCGCCGTCAAGAAGATGATCGGCACGCCCGCGCGCTGCGCGCCGAGGCGCTGCGCGACCTCGAAGCCCTCCATATCTGGAAGCATCACGTCGAGCACCAACAGGTGCGGTTTGAAGCTCGTCACCGCCGCCAGCGCCTCGCGGCCCGTCGCGGCGCCCTGCACCTCGAAGCCCTGGAAGCGCAGCGCCATCGTGATCACCTCGACGAGATGCGGCTCATCGTCGACCACCAGCACCCGGTGCTTGTGCGAGCTCTCTGCCACCTGTTGCGCCGACGCTCTCTCCACGTGCTCTGAAAGCAAGGCTCGCCGACTTTCATGAGCGTATCCCCAGCGCAACCTGTGAGCTTGCTGAGAGCGCAAACGAGCGCTCTCGTCGCTTGGTCGTAGCATCTGCCTCCTCATGCCGAGCAGCTGTCCGCCTCCGGCGCGCGCCGGCGCCCACCTCCCAAGCAGGCGCGCGATCGCCGGGGCGCTGTTCGCGCTCGCCCTCGCCGCGCTGCTCGCACTCGCATCCCCGCGACCGGCAGCGGCGCGCGAGCTCTCCGTGCGCGCGCAGGCGCTCGCTCGGTGGCTGATGCCGGCGCAGCTCACCTGGTACTGGCAGCTGCAGGGCACGCCGAACATGGACCTGCCCGTCGAAGCCTACGACCTCGACGGGTTCGAAACAGAAAGCACGCAGGTCGAAGCGCTGAATGCGCGCGGCGTGCACGCCATCTGCTACATCGACGCCGGCACCGCCGAGAACTGGCGCCCGGACTACAAGGAGTTCCCCAAGGCGGTGCTCGGGCGCTCCAACGGCTGGCCCGGCGAGCACTGGATCGACATTCGCAAACTCTCGATCGTCGAGCCGATCATGGCGGCGCGCTTCGAAATGTGCCGCACGAAGGGCTTCGACGCCGTCGAGCCCGACAACATCGAAGCCTACGCCAACAAGAGCGGCTTCCCGATCACCGCGCAGGAGCAGCTCACGTACAACCTCTGGATCGCCGAAGAGGTGCACGCGCTCGGCATGGCGGTGCTGCAGAAGAACGACGCGCAGCAGACCGTCGAACAGGAGCCCTACTTCGACGGCGCGCTCACCGAGCAGTGCAACCAGTACTCCGAATGCGGCGAATTCGAGCCATACCTCGCGGCCGGCAAGCCCGTGCTCAACGCCGAGTACCGCCTGCCCACGAAGAAGTTCTGTGCCAGCGACGAGGCCGCCGGCATCATGGGCGCGCGCTTCAACCTGCAGCTCAACGGCAAGCGCTATGAACCGTGCTGGAGCACCGGCGGCGCCGCCGCCGCCAAGGCCCGCGCCGCCTCCACGCTCGCCGCCTCCACGCTCGCCGCCTCGCACGCAAGTCCGCGCGCCGTGCAGCCCCAGCCCTCGCCGGACTCCTGCCACGCGCGCGGCAGCGGCCTCTACCAGCTGCCGGACGCTCACTGCACGCCGGGTGCGCTCAACCCCGCGGTCGATCAGGCGGACATCGGCTCGACGATCTGCCGCGCCGGCTGGAGTGAGAGCGTGCGCCCGCCCGAGTCCGTCACCGAGCCTGAGAAGCTCGCCAGCATGCGCGCCTACGGCGTGCGTGGCCACGCCTCCGAATACGAGTACGACCACCTGGTCCCGCTCGAGCTCGGCGGCGCCGCGAACGACCCGCGCAATCTGTGGCCCGAGCCCGACTACGCCTCGCCCGCGGGGTACTACCTGAATCCCAAGGATCACCTCGAGGACGCGCTCAACCGGCTCGTCTGCGCGCGGCGCATGCCGCTCGCGCGCGCCCAGCAGCTCATCGCCGCCAACTGGGTCTCCGCCTATCACGTCTACGGCTGACGCCTCTCAGTCGCCTGCCCCCGGCGCCGCAGAAAAAAAACGACGCGACCCCGAGCCGGGTCGAGGAACCCTCCACGAGGCGATCCGAGGATCTCTCGCTTCTGGGTGGCGCGGCCTCACACCTCGGTGGCCTCGCTCTTTTCGGCTCAGGAGTCGCGTCTGGCGATGAACATACGCATTAGCCCAGCGGCGTGCAAGACCCCGCGGCGGGCCATCCCGCAATGTCCGCAGAAATCTCCGACGACGCCGCTCCCGGAGGCGATCAGGGCGCCTGCGCATCGACGAGCCGATGCGCTACGAGGCGATGTACCATCGCCGCAATGCAGGCGCTCGAGATCGCGCCGGGCCTTTACCGCTGGACCGCGCCCCACCCGGACTGGGACCCGGGCGATGACTGGGCCCAGGACGTCGGCTGCGTGCTCTACGAGCTCGAGGACACCGTCGCGCTGATCGATCCGCTGCTGCCGCGCGAGGACCGCGAGGGCGCGCTCGCGTGGCTCGACGCCAAGGTCGCCGGCCGCGACGTCGGCATCCTGACCACGATCCGCTGGCACAGCCGCGACCGCCGCGAGCTCGCGCTGCGCTATCGCGCTCAGACCGCTGGCGCCTGGAACGCCGTGCCCGCGGGCGTCGTTCCGCGCCGGCTGCGCGGCGCCGGCGAGATCGTCTTCTGGCTTCCCCGCGTCGCGAGCCTCGTACCCGGCGATTCGCTGCTCGGCGACGGCGAGGGACGGCTCACGCTCTGCCCCGAGTCCTGGCTGAAGGACGAGCACGTCGACCAGCGCGGCCTCGTCGCCCGCCTGCAAGAGCTGCTCGAGCTGCCCGTCGAGCGCGTGCTCGTCTCGCACGGCGCGCCCGTCCTGCGCGACGGCCGGGCCGCGATGCTGCACGCGATCGAGCGCGTCGCGCAGGCCCAGAGCGCATGAGCGAGCGCTCTGCCGCCGAGCCGCGCGGCGTCGAGTTGATCGAGCGCACCTGGGCCGCGCTCGCGCGCGGCGAGCACGACGTGCTCGAGCACGTGCTCGCCAGCGACGCCCGCTGGGAGGGCGTCGAGCCGGAGTGGGTGTGCGAGGGACGCGCCGCGATCATCGAGCGCATGCGCGCCGCGCGCGCACACGGTCCGCCGGCAACGATCGAGCAGGCGATCGCGCGCGGCGAGCGCGTGCTCGTCGCCTTCCGGCCGCCGCGCCCGCCGCAGGGGCCGCGGCCGCTCGAAGATGGCCTCGCCTGGGTCGTCGTGACGGTCCGCGACGGCGCGATCATCGAGCTCAAGGGCTGCGCCGACAAGTCCCAGGCGCTCGACTACGCCGACGGCGCGGACCCGTCGCCGGGCGGATTCGCCTCCGACCGACCGCGGCCCGACGGCCGCGACGTCCGCAGGGTCCGCTCAGAGGACGTACCGAAGGTCGCCCGCGCGCTCGCCGAGGCGTTCTTCGACGATCCGCACTTCCGCTGGATCGTTGGCGAGGACGCCAAGCGCATCGGCCGCCTGGAGCGCGGCTTCGACACCTTCACGCGACGGATCTGGCTGCGTCACGGCGAGTGCTACACGCACGAGCTCCTGTTCGGCGCCGCCATATGGCTGCCGCCGGGCACCTGGCATCAGGGCCCGCTCGAACAGCTGCGCCTGCTGCCCGCGATCGCCGCCAACCTGCGTCGCGACCTGCCGCGCTTCCTGCGCGCGCTCACCTTCATCGAGTCCAAGCACCCGCGCGAGCCCGACCACTGGTATCTGCCCGTGCTCGGCGTCGCGCCGCCATGGCAGGGGCGCGGCTTCGGCGCCGCGCTGCTGCAGCCGGTCCTCGCGCGCTGCGACGCCGACGGCACGCCCGCCTATCTGGAGGCCTCCACGGCGCGCAACCGGCTGCTCTACGAACGCCACGGCTTCGCGCTGCTCGAGGAGTGCCGATACGCGCCCGCCGCGCCGCCGCTGTGGCGCATGTGGCGCGAGCCTCGCCGCTGACGCGCTGCCGGGCCCGCGCGGTCAGTCCTCCTCGCTGCGAACCGTCCCCGCGAACGCGAAGCGGTTGTCCACGCCCGCCACCTCGAACAGGCGCCGGACCGGCTGCGGCAGCGTCGGCGCCAACAGGTAGGCACATTCGTGCTCGCGGCAGAAGCTCATGGCGCCCAGCAGCGCGCGCAGCCCGCTCGAGTCGATGAACGCGATGGCGCCCAGGTCCACCACGATCTCGCGGGCGCCCTCAGCGCACAGCTCCCGCACGGCCCCCTCGAGTTGCGCTGCATGCGCCATGTCCAGTTCGCCTCGCAGTGCGAGTCGCCGGCTGTCGACGCTGCCGCCGATGTCGATGGCAAAGGGAGTCTGCATGGGAGCTTCGATCCGAGGGACTCGCGGCCGCCCTCGCGCGAATCTACCATGTTGGAATTGGGGTCCGCGATGCCCGCGGGCGGGCGGCGAGGCGCGCCGCGGCGCGTGGCGCTCGGCCGGCGTGGGGCGCTCGGCCCGCGCGGGCGTGCGCGGGTGCTCAGCGCTCGGCGGCGTCGAGCGCCGTCGACTCCTGCGCCGGCTGTTCCGCGGCCGCCGTCGCTGCCGCCGTCGCTGCCGCGTGGGCGCGAGGGCTCATCGGCTCCAGACGCGGCCGCCGCGCGAAGCACATCTCCACCTGCACACCGCCGGAGGTCGGCTGGCGCACCCTCAGCGTGTCCGCGCACTCGCGCATCACGATGAAACCGAGCTCAAGTCCCGCCTCGACGTTGCGGTGCACCGCACCGTGGCCATCGTCGGACACGACCACCACGATCTGTTCCTCGCCGGTTCGCGTCAGCGCGACGTGGATGCGCCCGGAGGTGTGCTCGAAGACGTTCTGCACGATGTTCGTGGCCGCCTCCGAGACGGCCAGGCGGACGCGTTCGACCGCCTCCTCGTTGGCGCCCAGGTAGGACACGACCGCCGCGACGTCATGGCGGATGCCGGCGATCGCCTCCTTCACAGCCGGATATGACTTCTCCAGCTCGATCCCCGTCATCGGCATCTCCTCGCCGGGCGCGTGGCCGGCGCTGCTGTGGCCGGCGCGGGCGCGGCCGGCGCGCATGCGCTGCCGCCGCTGAGCGGCCGCGCATACGCTGGCGCGCCCAACCACATGAGGCAATGCTTCCCGCTTTGGCACGCCCAAAACATTGGCACCAGACGGCAATCGTCAAGCACCGCGTGCTCCTTGAGCACGGAGAAGCCCGCGACACGTCGCGGACAGGGGCCCCGGCGATCTGGACCCGCAGCCGATCGTCAGCCGCTGCGCGGCCGCCGCGAGCTGAGCGCTAGCTCGCGTCCTCGGAGGCCGCGCTGCCCGGATCGGCGGAGGCTCCCGCGTCCTCACCCCGCCACAGGTTGAAAAGCTCGGTCACGCCGGCGATATCGAAGACGCGCGCGATGCGATCGGGGAGATTGGCGTCGATCAGCAGGCTCCCCTCGCGCTCGGCGCAGAACTCGTGTGCCAGCAGCAGCGCACGGACGCCCGAGGAGTCGACGAACTCGACGTCCTGCATGTCGATCAGAACCGACTGCGGGTCGTCCTCGCAGACGCCTCTGACCGCGTCCGCGAGCTCCTGGGCGCTCATCATGTCCAGATCGCCGCGCAGCCTCATGCGCCAGCGGCCGTTCTCGGCGATTGTCTCGATACGAAGCAGGCCCATCGCTCGCTTGCGCAGCATACGGGGCGCGGCAGTGGGTGTCAGGCGCCAATGGCCGACTTCCGCGGGCCTGCGTGCTCTCGGCCCGTTGTTCGTGCAATCTGTTTTGCGCCGCGCTGCCAGGGAATCTGATGAGCATGTCCTATGAGCCGCACGCGGGGCTCGAGCACACCGCGAAGTCCGAGCAGGCGTTGTGGAACGCGGCCTATTGGGCCGTCGAGGAGTCCGTCAGGCGGATTCGCGAGGACCTGGCGAGAGTCGTAGCGTCGCTCGGAGCGGCTCGGGAGCTGACCGACAAGGTCCGCCTGGCGGCATCGGAGGGCGCGCTGTGCGCCCTCTCGGTGGCGCTCGGCAAGGACGCGCGCCTGCTCCACGTCCGGGCCCTGCAACGCGGGCGCGAGCTGCACGTGACGATCGCCTGCGAGGCGGACGGCACCGACCAGCCCGACGATCCGGACCTCGAGCTGCGGATGCTGCTGATGCTGGCGTGCTCCGATGGTCTTGCTCTGGAGCGCGCCGGCGGGATGCGGGTCGCGCTGCGCTTCGAGCTGCTCGATGCTCGCGGCGATGATGCCGCGCAGGTCGCGTAACCCGCATCTCCGCGGCCGCCTCCGAGCGTCGGCCTCGCTGTCGTCCGCGCCGCCGTCCCGGGCGATCCGCGCCCCCGTCCCGGGCGATCCGCGCCGCCGTCCCGGGCGATACTTGCGCGATGGCGAGGCTTCGCCACAATTTCGAGATGGGTGAATCGCCGGCGGACGCGGAGGCTCGCTTCCTCGAGGAGATCGCGCCGGAGCTGGATCGCAACGCCGAGCTGCGCCTGTGCAAGCGTCGACCAGGGCTTCTCGAATTCGCGTTTCTGAGGGAACACAAAACGGTTCTCACGAGAGTCACCGAGGCTCCGCCTCGCCGAATACTGGGCGGCCCACGCGTGCGTGTCGCATTCGACAGCGCCGTCTCTGGCACGCGAGTCGAGATCCGCGGCCGCTGTGCTCGCGCGGTGCGCGACGCGCTCCTACGCCTCGGGGAGCCGGGATTCTGGCCCGAGCGCTGAGCTCACCAATTGAAATGGGAGAAGCGCGACGGTTTTACGCGAGAAGGCACCGTGAGGCCGGGAGCGTCCGATGCGGCCTGTGAGCGCGTCCGGTGAGTGCGACTTTCAGCGTCGCGTCCGTGGACGCCAAGCCGTCCAAGGCTTTGAGGTGACGACGATCTGGTAACACTTGAGACTGCTGCTTGCAGCGTCGCACTCGCAAACTCAAGGACGCCTCGCCGCCGCCACTGGCCGCGAGCGCAAAGAACAGCGCGTCAGAGCTGGTGGGCGAGCTGGCTAAGTTCGAGAGCTCCCGACGGCGCGACGATGTTCATCCGGCTGTTGTATCGGCTGAATGTCAATTCTTCGCCTGGTTCCGTCCGTTCGGCTGCTTCGTTGCATTCGGCGTGTCGAGTTCCGCCGGGCCGTTGCTTGCCGGTGGTCACTGCCCGTAGCAGGTATGGCGTGCCGGTTGCCGCAACGTAGATTTTCCCGGGCGTTGACCCCGGGAGAGTTCCCTTGGCTGTGATCGCGATCGCAGACTGCCCGTTGACGTTGCTCATGCCGTCCAGCGCGAATTCCCCAGGTTCGCGGGCGACTTCGCCGATGAGGCACTTCGCCAGGGTCGCCAGGTCGAGGCCCTTTACGAGTTCCTGTCCGAGGGAGGCGGTGGGAGCCTTGATCCAACGGTTGGCGACGAGCGCGACGGCGGCACTCGGGACGCCTGCAGCGTGCTGATAGAACGCAGCATCGGCCTTCAGGTAAGCGCTGCCGTGCACGACCGTGATCGACGCCGCCTGACCGCCACGGTCGATCGTCACGTTCAGGTTGCTCGGAGCTTCGAGTTCCAGTGTGATCTGGGACGGTCGTTTTTCAAAGCGAACGTGCCCCTGCATTCGAAGGCTATGTACCCGGGCAAGAGCAGCCGAGGCGCCCTTCAAGATTTCCGCCGCGGATTTTCCCGCCTCGGCGCTGGACGCCGTGGTGGGACTGGTAGACGACGGGGAGCTGCTACCGCATGCGCCGAGGGCACCCACGCAGAGGCCGGCAAGCGTCACTGAAGAAAGGGCTCGGTTCGGACCGCCTCGAATCCTCATGGGGCCGAGAGACTATCCCACCGACCGGCCCGTCCTCTGCGTCACGCGACGCTCGCCGTGCCGGCCATCCAGCGGCCGACAATCGTTACGGTGAGAATGGGGGGTGGCATTCGTACTTGCGGTACATGTCAAAGCGCGCGTTGCGCCCTCGAGCATCTCGGTGATTGCAGGTGACGCCCCGCGATCGAACCGCTTTGGTAGCGCAGTCAAAGTGGTTTCCGCGTCGGCCTTACGACTCGCGCAGCCGGGAATCATGCCTGCAGTCAAAGGCACGCAAGCGAGGTGAGCGAGGTGAGGTGGATGACGCCTGCAGCGTCGTCGCTAGCAGGCGAGAAGTCGTGTCAGCTCGCTTAGCGCCGCCTCCTCGCTCGGAAGCTCGGCGAGCAGCGCGGCGACGTCGACGGCGTCGTGGATCGAGCTGGCGCTCTCAGCCCACCGCCTCAGCCACCGCAACGCCCAGTGGTCGTACTCACCGGGGCGCTCCCTCGCGACCAGCGGCAGGAACTTGCAGGCCGTGGCCAGCGAGATCGGCTTTCCCTCGATCCGAAGTTCCTCCGCCAGCGACAGCGCGAAACGCAGATCCCCACGGTCGAGGGCCGCGTCCAGCTCGGCGGCGGGTCTCCAGGGGCGGGGCGTCATGCGAACGTATGTTCCCATCTGGCCCTCGCTCACGCAAGACCCGCCCGCGCCCCTCAGCCATCGAAAGGGCGCAGGAGGCGTGAGCGTCCTAGAAATAGGCCCGGCCACGCCATAGTGGCGGCGTGGCCGGGCGTGGCGGCACCTCATGGGCGCGCTCGCGTCGAGAGGACCGGGGTCGGCGGGGAGTCGCCACGCAGTCCTCGGTCGCCGACGCTATGCGACGGCCGTGGAGCGGTGCGTCCGTATATAGCCACGTGCGTTGCGCGTAGAAGGATGCAGAATCCGGCGCGGCGGTCAACAGGGGTGGAGCGGGGTACGGATACCCGCGTTCGCACCTCCGCCCGCCGCTGAGACTTTCGCTGACACCCCACGGAATCGCGCGCTGCTCTCGACCACGCTGCTCCATAGAAAAACCCCACCAAGCGGGGCTTTTCCGGAGTGCCGGAGGAGGGACTCGAACCCCCGACACGCGGATTATGATTCCGCTGCTCTAACCGACTGAGCTACTCCGGCGGGGTGCCGCGGCGAGGTTCGCGACGGCTATCAATCTCTCATCGAGCGCGAACGCGCGCGAAAGCTGACGATACCGTAGGCCACAGGCCGTCGATCGCGGCGGTAGCCTCGGCTCGCCGTGCAAGCGAGCCCCCTGCTAGCGGTTCCCAACGTCTCCGAGGGTCGCGACCCAGATCTGCTCGCCTCGCTGGCGCGGGCGTTCGGGGCCGGCGACGGCGCCCGGCTGCTCGACCTTCACGCCGACGCCGATCACGACCGCTCGGTTTTCACGCTCGCCGGCGCCCCGGCTGCGCTCGTCGATGCGCTCGTGCGCGGCGCCGCCGTCGCGGTCGAGCGGCTAGACGTGGTCGGCGAGCCACTCCCCGCGCAGCCGACGCGTGGCCAGCACCCGCGCGTCGGCGCGCTCGACGTCGCGCCGATCGTGTACCTGCGCGATGCCGACCGCGGCCTGGCCTGCGCGACCGCGCTCGTGCTCGGTGACCGTCTCGGCGAGCAGCTCGGCCTTCCCGTCTTCCTTTACGGGGAGCTCACCGCCTCGCACGGCGCTCCGCCGCGCACGCGCGCGGGGCTGCGCCGCGGCGGCGTCGCTGGCCTCGCGGCCCGGCTGGGCGACCCGGCCGACCCGCTGCGTCCGGACTTCGGCCCGGCGCGCCTTCATCGCACGGCTGGCGCGAGCCTCGTCGCGGCCAGGGCGCCGCTGGTCGCTTTCAACCTCCAGCTCGCTGCGCCCGCGAGCTTCCAGCGGGCGCAAGCGATCGCCGCTGAGATCCGCGAAGGCGGCGAGGCTGGGATGCCCGGCCTGCGCGCCATCGCGATCCTGCTCAAAGGCGCCACGCCCCAGGTCTCGATGAACGTCGAGCGGCCCTACGAGCTTCCGCTCGCGGAGATCGTGGCGGCGGTGCGCAGCCGCGCGCCCGTCTCCTGCGCGGAGATCGTGGGGCTCGTGCCGCGCACGGCGCTCGAGGGATTCCCGCAGGACATCGCAATAGCCGGCTTCGATCCCGCCAGACACATCCTCGAGAACGCATTAGGCTGCTAGCCGTGGCGCAGACCAGAAGAAAGACCAAGCACCGCGGCAACGCCGCAGGCGTGATCGAGTCGCGCGGCCGCACCGGGCGCAAGCCGACGGCCGCCGAGAAGACCGGCGACGTCCGGGCCGGGGCGAAGGCTCGCGCGAAGCCGGCCGACCCGCGCGACCGCGCTCCCTCCTGGCGCTCGGCGTTGATCCCCGCGATGTTCGCCGCGGTCATCTTCCTCGTGATCGCGCTCTTCCTCTTCAAAGGCAAGTCGGGCATGGTCGAGCTGTTCCCGATCGTGCTGCTGATCTACTGGCCGCTCACCTACTGGATGCAGAAACGCCAGTACGAGCGCCGCAAGCGGAGCAGGGCGCAAGGGCGCGTGAACGGGAAGGATGGCGCACGGTGAGCGAACTGGATGTGCGCGCCTTCACGGTCGGCCCGGTACAGGAGAACAGCTTCATCGTGCGTGCCGACGGCTCGGCCGAGCGCGCCTTCATCGTCGATCCGGGTGATGAGCCGCAGCGGCTGCTGGAGGCGATCGAGGCGCTTGGCGTGAAGATCGAGGCGATTCTCATCACGCACTGCCACTTCGACCACATCGGCGCCGTCGCGCCGCTGGCCGCCGCCACGGGCGCCCCCGTCTACTGCCCCGTGATCGAGCGTCCGGTGCTGGCCGACGTGATGAGCTGGGTGCCGCCGGGGTTCGGCCCCTTCGAGAGCTACGAGGCCGACCACACCCTCTCCGGCGGCGAGCACCTGCAGATCGCGGGCGTCGAGGTCGACGTGTTCTTCACGCCGGGGCACAGCCCTGGGCACCTCACCTACGCGGTGCCGGGCGCTGTCTTCTCGGGCGACGTCCTCTTCCAGGGCTCGGTCGGGAGGGTCGACCTGCCAGGCGGCGACTGGCCGACGCTCGAGCGCTCGATCGAGCTGCTGCTGAAGAGCTTTCCCGCCCAGACCGTCGTCTATCCCGGGCACATGGGCGTCACGACGCTCGAGCGCGAGCGCGACACCAACCCCTTCCTCAGCGAGCTGCGCGTCCGCGTGCCTGCCGCGACACCGGCGGCGGCGCACGCGCAGACAAGCGCACGTTGAGCGGCCGCATCCAGGCGCCACCGGGCACGCTCGACCTGCTCGGCGATGACGAGGGCGCGCGCGCGCTGCTCGAGGCGCGCGCGCGAGCGATCCTCGGCGAGGCCGGCTTCGAGCGCATCGAGACGCCCACCTTCGAGGCGACCGAGCTGTTTGCGCGCGGCGTCGGAGCCTCGACGGACATCGTGCGCAAGGAGATGTTCACCTTCGAGGACGGAGGCGGACGCTCCTTGACGCTTCGTCCCGAGGGGACCGCGCCGGTCTGTCGCGCCTACGTGCAGCACGGCATGCACAAGCGGCCAAAGCCGGTGAAGCTCTGGTACCTCTCGAGCTTCTTCCGGCACGAGCGTCCACAGCGCGGCCGCTACAGGCAGTTCTGGCAGGTCGGTGCTGAGGTCCTCGGCTCCGAGGACCCCGCCGTCGACGCGGAGGCGATCGCGCTGGCGCAGACGCTGCTGCTCGAGATGGGGGTGACAGGCACACGGCTGCGGATCTCCTCGCTGGGCACCGCCGAGACGCGCGGCGCATACCGCGAGCAGCTGCGCGCCCACCTGCGTGCGCACGAGCACGAGCTCTCCGCGGACGTGCGCGAACGGATCGAGCAGAACCCGCTGCGCGCCTTCGACTCCGAGCATCCAGGCACGATGCACGTGATGCAAAGCGCGCCGCGGCTGCTCGACCAGCTCAGCCGCGCCGACGCAGAGCATTTTCGCGAGGTGCTCGCGCTACTGGAGCAGGCGCGGGTGGAGTTCGAGGTCGACGCGACGCTCGTGCGGGGCCTCGACTACTACACGCGAACCGTCTTCGAGTTCACCTCGGACAAGCTGGGCGCGCAGAGCGGCGTCGGCGGCGGCGGGCGCTACGACGGGCTCGTCGAGGATCTGGGCGGGCCGCCGACGCCCGGGATCGGCTGGGCCTGCGGCGTGGAGCGGATCCTGCTGGCAGGCGAGCCGCCGCCCAGGAGCAGCGCCGCGGTCGAGCTGTTCGTCGCGCTCGAGGACGCCAGCGAAACGGTCCGGCGCACGGCGTTCGCGCTGCTCAGCGAGGCGCGCAGCGCCGGCCTGGCGGCGCAGATGGAGCTCGCAGCACGCTCGCTGAAGCGTCAGCTCTCGCATGCCGACGCGTTGGGCGCCCGCTACGTGGCGATCGTGGGCGACCAGCAGACGGTGCTCAAAGACATGCAGGCCGGCGAGCAGCAGCCGTTGTCGCCGCACGCCGTCGTGCACGCCGTCCTGCGCGGCCAGCACGCCCTCTAGCTCGGCGGGCGCGCAACTTCCACGTTCAACTTTCGGGCAGCGCCTGCCGAAAAGGGAGGCGATGGCGCAACTCTCCCGGCCTTATCAGATCGCGCTGGTGACGCTGCTGCTCGCCGCGCTGGCATGGCTCGCGCTGGGCATGCACCACTCACCCTCGAGCGGATCGAGCCAAAGCAGCAGCTCCAGTCAGCCCGCAACCACGCACGCCAGCTCTCAAGCACCCAACCCGAACCTCGCAGCGGAAGAGGCCAAGCAGGCGGCGAAGCCGACGCCGATCTACCACGGCTCCGCCCCCGGAGTCGAGGGCCTCTCGCGTGCCGTCAGGAAAGCGCACGAAGCAGTCGCCACCTCACAGGCCAACGCGAACACGCTCGCAGAAAAGTCGGCGCAGGCATCTGGCGAAAAGGCCGCCTCCAGCGCGGGCGCAGCCGCCGCCACGACGACCAGCTCCTCCAGGAGCGCAGCCGCGACCACCTCGAGCACCGCCAGCAAGCACGCGACGCGCACCCCGAGCGCGCCGGCGAAGGCCGCGGTCAAACGCTCGGCAGCCGAAGAAGCGCTCGTGCCCGCCGGCCAGCGCGCCGTGGAAGCCACGCTCGCCGCCGGAAAGGTGCCGGTCGTGCTGTTCTGGAACCCCCAGGGAGCGGACGACATCGCGGTGCACGAACAGCTGCAGCGGATCACCCGGAGCCGACTCCCGGTCGAAATCTTCGAAGGCAACGGCGAAGCGGTCGCCTCCTACGGTGCGCTCACGCGCGACATCCCCGTCTATGGCACTCCCACGATCCTGATCGTCGCGAAGAACGGCCAGACGACGGAGCTGACGGGGCTGCAGGAACGCTTCTCGATCGAACAGGCGATCGACGAAGCACGCAAGCCCAGCACCTAGACTCGCCTTCGTGGACACGCGCGAAGCGGGGCTGCGGCTCCATCTCGAAAACCCGCGCGCCCGCGGGCAGACGCCGCTCGGCGCCTTCACCGGCGCGGCCGGCGGTGCCGCGTGCGGCGATCTGGTGCGCATCTCGCTCGCGCTCGCGGGCGCACGGGCGCCCGGCGTGATCGCCGACGCCGGCTTCGACGCCGCCGGCTGCGGCGCGAGTATCGCCGCCGGCAGCGCCGCCGTCGCGCTGGTATGCGGTCGTGGGCTGCTGGACGCCGCGCGCGTCGGCGCGCACGAGATCGCCGAGGAGCTCGGAGGGCTCAGCCCAAGCAAGCAGCACGCCGCCGAGCTCGCTGCCGACGCCCTGCACCGCGCGCTCGGACAGGCCGCGCGCGCATGCGTGCCGCTCGCACCTGCGTCCGGGCGGGCGCTCGTAGCGATGAGCGGCGGCGTCGACAGCGCGGTCGCCGCCCTGCTCGAGCGTGAACGGTGCACCGAGACGGTCGGAGTCACGCTCGAGCTGTGGTCGGATCCGCAAAACGACGGCGAGCTGAGTTGCTGCTCGACGCAGGCGGTGCGGCGCGCACGCACGCTCGCGCAGCGCCTCGGCATGCCGCACCTCTCGATCGACCTGCGCGCGGAGTTCCGCGCGGGCGTCGTGGAGCACTGGATCAGCGAGCACGCGCAGGGCTTGACGCCCAACCCGTGCATCCGCTGCAACGGCAGCGTACGTCTGGACGCGATGCTGCAGCTCGCAGCGCGCCTCGGCGCCGCCACGCTCGCGACCGGCCACTACGCGCGGACCGCCGGCGCCCGCACGCTGCGAATGGCTGCCGACGAACGCAAGGATCAGAGCTACGTGCTGTGCGCGCTCGCGCCCGAGTCGCTCGAGCGCGTTCGCTTCCCGCTCGGCGAGCTGCACAAGCAGCAGGTGCGCGAGATCGCCCGCGCCGCGGGCCTGGAGGTCGCGCGCAGACGCGACTCGCAGGACCTCTGCTTCCTCGCGGGCACACACCGCGAGGCCTTCCTGGAGCGCCACGGGGGCCTCGGACGGCGCACGGGCGCGATCGTCGGGCAGCGCGGCGAGCGGCTCGGCGAGCACGGCGGATCGCACCTGTTCACGACCGGGCAGCGTCGCGGCCTGCAGTTGTCTTCGCAGGAGCGCCTGTACGTGCTGCGCACCGACGCGCCCACGAACACGGTCACCGTCGGACCACGCAGCGCGCTGCTCGTCGAGGAGCTCGAACTACGCGGGCTCACGCTGAGGCGCGAGGCGAGCAGCGTGGACAGCGTGCGCGTGCGCGCGCATGGCCGGCAGCTTCCCTGCACACTCGTCGGCGGACTCGCTCGCGGCGCGCACGCGCGCGCGCGGCTGCGCCTGGAGGAGCCGGCCGAGCTCACCGCTCCCGGCCAGCTCGCGTGCCTTTACGCCGGCGAGCTCGTCGCCGGCCACGGCGCGATCGCGCCTTAACATCGGTCTCCGGCATGACCTCGGACGAGATCCGCGAGCGCTATCTGAGCTTCTTCGAGGAGCGCGGTCACACGCGCATACCGTCGGCGTCCCTGATCCCTCCCGCGCGCGATCCCTCGGCGCTGTTCACCGTCGCGGGGATGCATCCGCTGAAGCCGTACTTCCTGGGCGAAGAGACGCCACCCGCACCGCGCCTGACCGACTGCCAGAAGGTCTTCCGCACGGTCGACATCGACAACGTCGGCAACACCTCGCGGCACCTGACGTTCTTCGAGATGCTCGGCAACTTCTCGTTCGGCGACTACTTCAAGCGCGAGGCGATCGCCTACGCCTGGGAGCTCTCGCGCGAGGTCTTCGGCTTCGCCGAGGAGGACATTTGGGTCACCGTGTTCGAGGGCGACCAGGATCTCGGGCTCGGGCCCGACGAGGAGGCGATCCGCTTCTGGCTCGACGTCGGCCTGCCGCGCGAGCGGATCGTGCAGTGCCCACGCTCGGAGAACTTCTGGGAAGCGGGGCCGACCGGGCCGTGCGGACCGTGCTCTGAGCTGTACGTCGATCGCGGCAGCTCGTTCGGCAGCGCGGCCGACCTGCCGGGGCAGGACAACGAGCGCTTCCTGGAGTACTGGAACCTCGTCTTCATGCAGTACGACCAGCGCCCGTCGGGCAACGGCGCGCGCTCGACCCTCGCGCCACTGCCCGCGAACAACATCGACACAGGCCTCGGGCTGAACCGCATGGCGGCGATCCTGCAGCACAAGGACTCGGTGTTCGAGACCGATCAGTTCACGCCACTCATCGAGCTCGGCGAGCAGCTGTCCGGGCGCCGCTACGGACGCGAGGGCTTTGCCACCGACCGCGCGATGCGGATCCTCGCCGATCACGCGCGTGCGATGACGTTCCTGCTCGCCGACGGCGTCGTGCCGTCCAACGAAGAGCGCGGCTACGTGCTGCGGCGGGTGACGCGACGGGCGATCCAGCAGGGCCGCTCGCTCGAGCTCGCGCCGGGCTTCCTGGTGCGCTACGGCGAGCGCGTGCGCGAGGTGATGGGCGCGGCATATCCGGAGCTGCGCGAGCAGTGGCAGGCGATCGAGATGTGGCTGTCCTCGGAGGAGGAGGCCTTTTCGCGCACGCTCGCGGCGGCCACGCAGACGCTGCACGAGATGCTCGGGCGCGCGCGCGAGGAAGGGCGCAGGAGGGTCTCCGCCGAGGAGGTCTTTCGCCTGCACGACACGTACGGCCTGCCCCAGGAGATGACCCGCGAGATGCTCGCCGAGGAGGGCTTCGAGGTCGAGGGCGACTTCGACGCACTGATGGAGCGCCAGCGCGAGCGCGGCCGGGCGCAGGCCCTCGCCGGCTCACATGGCGCACCTGGGACGGGAGTGCGCGAGGCCGCGAGCGGCTTCCTGGGCGCGAGCGGCACGCCGACGCGCTTCACGGGCTACGAAACCGGGGAGCAGGCCACGACGGTGGCGGCGGTGGAGCGGCTCTCGCAGGACGGCGCCGTGCTCGTGAAGCTCGCAGACTCGCCCTTCTACGCGGCAGGCGGCGGCCAGGTCTCCGACGCCGGCACAATCGAATGCGCCCATGGCGACTGCCGCGCGCGCGTGCGCGAGGTGTTCCGCGTGGGCGAGGACCAGGCGCTCGAGGTGCTCGTCGAGACGGGCGAGCTGCACCCCGGCGAGCAGGTCGTCGCGCGCGTCGACCGCGTCGCAAGGCATGCGACCGAATGCAACCACACCGCGACGCACCTCCTCCAGGCGGCGCTGCGCGAGCGGCTCGGTCCGCACGTGCGCCAGGCCGGCTCCTACGTCGGCCCCGACAAGCTGCGCTTCGACTTCAGCCACGGCCACGCGCTGAGCGCGCAGGAGCTTGGCGACGTGGAGGACCGCGTGAACGAGTGGATCGCCCTCAACGAGCCGGTGCGCGCGATCACCACGACGCTCGAGGAGGCGCGCAGGCTCGGCGCGATGGCACTGTTCGGCGAGAAGTATGGCGAGGTCGTGCGCATGGTGCAGATCGGCGACGGCGAGTACTCGCGCGAGCTGTGCGGCGGCACACACGTGCGCTCGACCGCGGAGATAGGCGTCTTCCGGATCATCGCGGAGACCTCGAGCGCGGCGAACGTTCGGCGCATCGAGGCGCTCACGGGGCCGGCTGCGACTGAGCTGCTGCGCGGGCACGACCGGCTGCTCGGCGAGCTCGCCGGGCTCCTGCGCACGCGCCCGGAGCAGGCGCCCGCAGCGCTCGCCGGCGTGCTCGAGGAGCGCAAGCGCCTGCAACACGAGGCGCGCGCCGGCGCCGGCGTGGCGGCGGGCACGCTCGACCTCGAGCAGCTCGCCTCCCAAGCCGCGCGCGTCGACGGGGCCGTCGTGCTCGCGACCGCCGTCGAGGTGCCCGATGCGAAGGCGCTGCTCGAGCTGATGGATCGCCTGAAGGGCCGCCTCGGCGACGCCGCGATCGTGCTCGGCAGTGCCGCGGATGGACGCGTGCACCTCGTCGCGAGCGTCGCCCCGGCGCTCGTGCGGCGCGGCGTGAAGGCTGGAGAGCTCGTCAAGCTCGCCGCGCAGCTCGTAGGCGGCGGAGGAGGCGGGCGCGACACGATGGCGCAGGCCGGCGGGCGCGAACCGGACAAGCTGCCCGATGCGATCGCGGCGGCGCGCGCGGCGATCACCGACGCGCTGTCGGCTTGAGGATCCTCGCGCTCGACTACGGCAGTGCACGCTGCGGCTGCGCCGTGAGCGACCCCAGCGGCACGATCGTCACGCCGATCGCCGCCGTCGCGAAGCCCGCCAGCGGGCGCGGGCTTGCGATCCTCGACCAGCTCGCGCGCGAGCATGGCGTCGGCCTCGTGCTCGTGGGGCTGCCGCTGACGCTATCCGGCGCCGACAGCGCGCAGACGCGCGAGGCGCGCGAGTTCGCCGAGCGGTTGCGCAGGCGCCTCGGCGTGGCCGTCCCGGTCGAGCTGTATGACGAGCGGTTCACGACGCGCATCGCGCAGCGCGTGCCCGGCGTCCCCTGCTCGAGCGAGGACTCGCGAGCCGCCGCCGTGCTGCTCGAGGACTGGCTCGCCGCGCGCGCTCGCTAGCGTCAGGATCCGTTGGCAGTCCCGGAGCGATCACGCGAACGCGCCATCAGGCGACGCAGGGCCGCGCGCCGTCGGGGCATCCTGCTCGCGCTCGCGCTCGTCGCGGTCCTCGCCGGCATCGCGATCGCGATCGCGACACGCCCGCGCCCGCGCCCGCCGCTGCCCGCACCGCCGATCGAGAAGGTGCTGGTCCCGGAGGGGGAGACGCGCGCGCAGATCGCGGAGATCGCCCGCGAAGAGGGACTCAAAGGCAGCTACCTGGACGCCTCACGCTCCTCGGCGTTGCTGAACCCGAGCGCCTACGGCGCCTCCGCCGCTTCGCCTAACCTCGAAGGCTTCCTGTTCCCGGCGACCTACGACATGTACAGAGGCGCGCCCGCGAGCCGGCTGGTCGAGCTGCAGCTGCAGGCCTTTCACGAAGACGTGCCGGCCGCCGCCCTCGCACGCGCGCACGCGCTCGGCGTCACGCCTTACCAGCTGCTGACTGTCGCCTCGATGGTGGAGCGCGAGGCGAAGATCCCCTCCGACCGCCCGAAGATCGCTGCGGTCGTCTACAACCGCCTGCGCGCCGGCATGCCGCTCGGCATCGACGCGACGATCTACTACGCGGTCGAGCAGGCGCGGCACGTCGCGACATACACCGGCGAACTGACCGAGCAAGACCTCCATATCGACTCGCCCTACAACACCCGCACACACCGGGGGCTGCCGCCGACGCCGATCTCCAACCCCGGCGTGGCCTCGATCGAAGCCGCCGCCAACCCGGCGCACGTGCCCTACCTCTACTACGTCGCCGGCGCCGACGGCTGCGGCGAGCAGGTCTTCTCCGACACGCAGGCCCGATTCGAAGAAGACGTCGCCGCCTACGACGCGGCCCTCGCGCGCAACGGCGGCAAGCCGCCGCGCTGCACGCGCCACTGATGGCACTGCTCGGCGTGATCGGCTGGCCGGTGGCGCACAGCGGCTCCCCGGCCATGCACAACGCCGCGCTGGCCGCGCTCGGCATGGATGGCTGGCGCTACCAGCGTCTGCCCGTGCCGCCGGAGCTGTTCGAGCAGACCGCTCGCGCGCTGCCCGCCACCGGCTTCGTCGGGGTCAATGTGACGATCCCCCACAAGGCATCTGCGCTGCGTCTGGCGACGGTGGTGAGCGATGCAGCCGCGGAGATCGGCGCGGCGAACACGCTGAGCTTCGGCGAGGGAGGGGAGATCTCGGCGGCGAACACCGACGCTCCCGGTCTGCTCGCCGCGCTCGGGGTGCCCGTGCGCGGAATGCGCGCACAGGTGCTCGGCGCCGGCGGCAGTGCGCGCGCCGCGGTGTGGGCGCTGCGCGGGGCCGGTGCGCTCGAGGTGCTCGTCTGGAACCGCACGCCCGAGCGCGCGCGCGAGCTCGCGCTGCAGCTGGACGCGAGCGCGGGCGCGCGTCCGGAGCCCGCCGATCTGCTCGTGAACTGCACCGCCGTCGGTCTCGAATCCTCGGCCAGCGCCGAGGCGCAGCTCAACCAACTGGCGCTCACGTCCGATGCGATAGGTGAGTACGCTCATGTCGTCGACCTTGCCTACAGCTCGCAGCGCAGCGCGCTGCTCGAGGTCGCGCGCGCCCACGGAGCGCATACGGTCGACGGACTTGACGTGCTGCTCGCGCAGGGGGCGCTCAGCTTCGAACTGTGGACCGGCAGGCCGGCCCCCCTGGAGGTCATGCGCGAGGCCGTGCGCGCGAGCTGACGAGCGTGGCACGCCGGCGCGATGAGCGACGCGCTCGAGCACGGCGACTTCGAGCTGCCCGCCACTCGCGACCCTGAGGAGCTGATCGGCGCCGGCGATGACGCCGAGCCGGCCATCGCGATCGACGGCGAGCATCCCGAGAGTCCGTCAACGGAGCGCCTGGAAGCGGGCGGTGAGGATGAGCAGCGCCGGCTCGCCCAGATTGAGGTCGAACACGCCGCGAGCGCCGTCGTCTCACTCGAGCAGCGTTCGGGCCCGGCGCGTGCGGGGCGCTTCCTCACCGACGTCATCGTCTCGATGGGCCTCGCCTCGCGCACAGCGGTGGACGAGGCGATCGAACTCGCGCGCAACTCGGGGATCACGCCCGAGCGCGTGCTGCTCGACAACGGCTCGCTCACCCAGGATGCGCTCTCGCGCGCGCTCGCCGAGCGCTACGGCCTGGAGCACATCGACCTCACCGAGGCCGTCGTCGACATGGGCGCCGCCAACCTCGTGAGCAGCGCGGTCGCCAAGCGCTACCAGGCGATCCCCGTTGCATTCGCCGACAAGCGCACGCTGCTGGTCGCGATGGCCGATCCGTCGAATGTGCTCGCGGTCGACGACATCGCGATCATGACCGGGTTCGAGGTGCGCGTCGCGGTCGCCCCGCCCGATGACATCGCTTCGCTGATCTCGCGGCTGAACCGCCTGGACGACGTCGTCGGGGCGGCCGATCTGGAGGGGCCCGCCGAAGTGGACGGCCAGGGCGCCGAGGTCGTGGCGCTGCACGAGACGGCGGACGACGCGCCGATCGTCAAGCTGGTCAACCAGCTCGTCGCGCAGGCGGTCGAGCGCGGCGCCTCCGATCTGCACCTCGAGCCGGAGGGACGCGAGATGCGCGTGCGCTTCCGCGTCGACGGCGTGCTGCAGGAGATCACGACTGTGCCGCGGCGCATGGCGAGCGGCGTCGTCTCGCGCATCAAGATCATGTCCGACCTCGACATCTCCGAGCGCCGGCTTCCCCAGGACGGGCGCGTCGGGCTGAAGGTGGACGGCAAACACGTCGACCTGCGCGTCGTGACGCTGCCCAGCGTCCACGGCGAGGGGATCGTGATGCGCATTCTCGACAAGTCCTCGATCGTGATGGAGCTCGATCGGCTCGGCATGGCGCAGCCCGAGCGCGAGCAGTTCGAGCGCGCATGCCGCGAGACGCACGGCGCCGTGCTCGTGACCGGCCCGACCGGCTCGGGCAAGTCGACCACGCTCTACGCCGCACTGCAGATGCTCAACACGCCGGAGAAGAACATCATCACCGTCGAGGACCCCGTCGAGTACGAACTCGACGGGCTCACACAGCTACAGGTAGCGCCGAAGATCGGGCTCACCTTCGCCGCCGGGCTGCGCGCGATCGTGCGCGCGGACCCCGACGTGATCATGGTCGGCGAGATTCGCGACCGCGAGACCGCGAAGATCGCGGTCGAGTCGGCGCTGACCGGCCATCTCGTGCTCTCCACGCTGCACACCAACGATGCGCCGTCGACGATCACGCGGCTGCTCGAGATGGATGTCGAGCCCTTCCTGGTCGCCTCGGCGCTCGACTGCGTGGTCGCCCAGCGACTCGCGCGCATGCTCTGCCGGCATTGCAAGCGGCGCACGATCATTCCCGCGGAGGTTCTGCGCGAGAACGGCTACGGCGCGCACATGGAGCTCGAGGCCTACGAGCCGGTCGGCTGCCCGCGCTGCGGGGGAACCGGATACCGTGGGCGCATCGGCCTCTACGAGGTGATGGCGATGACGCCGGAGCTGCAGAACCTGGCGCTGGAACGCAAGCCGGCGGAGGCGCTGCGCGAGCTCGCGGTGCGCCAGGGGATGGGACGGCTGCGCGACGACGGCCTGATGAAGGTGCGCGACGGCCGCACTTCGATCGCCGAGGTCACGCGCGTCACCGGCTCAAGCTAGGACATCCGTCCAGCAAGCAGAGCGCCATGGGTAAGGCCGCGGGCGTCCGCGGTCGATGGGGCGGCATGGACATCGATTTCGCGGACCTTCTGATGGAGGTCGTAAACCGCCGTGCCTCCGACCTGCATCTCACCTCCGGCGCCCACCCGACGGTGCGCGTGCGCGGGCGCCTCGCGCCGCTCGACGAATATCCGAGGCTCTCCTCGACGGATACCCGCGAGATCATCTACTCGATCCTCAGCGGCGACCAGCGCCAGCGCCTGGAGACCGACTGGCAGCTGGACTTCGCCTACTCGATCCCCGGGCACGCGCGCTTCCGCGTGAACGCGTACTTCCAGCGCGGCGCGCTCGGCGCCGCCTTCAGGCTGATCCCCTTCGGCCTTTCCTCGATCGACGAGCTCGGGCTGCCTCCGGTCGTGCACGAGTTCGCGCGCAAGCCGCGCGGCTTCGTGCTCGTCACGGGCCCGACCGGCTCGGGCAAGTCCACCTCGCTCGCGGCGATGATCGACGAGATCAACAGCACGCGCGAGGAGCACATCATGACGATCGAGGACCCGATCGAGTTCCTGCACGGCCACAAGAAATGCATCGTCAACCAGCGCGAGCTGGGCTCGGATGCGCAGAGCTTCTCGGCGGCCTTGAAGGCCGCGCTGCGCCAGGACCCCGACGTCATCCTCGTCGGGGAGATGCGCGACCTCGAGACGATCTCGACCGCGCTGACCGCCGCGGAGACGGGCCACCTCGTATTCGGCACGCTGCACACGCAGGACACCGCGCAGACGGTCGACCGCATCATCGACGTCTTCCCCGCCGACCAGCAGGGACAGGTGCGCGTGCAGCTGTCGGTCTCGCTGCAGGGCATCATGACCCAGCAGCTGCTGCCGACCGCGGACGGCTCCGGCCGCGTCGCCGCCTGCGAGGTGCTCGTGCCGACCCCGGCCGTGCGCAACCTGATCCGCGAAGGCAAGACGCACCAGATCTACTCGGTCCTGCAGACCGGCTCGGCGACCGGCATGCAGACGATGGACACGGCGCTCGCCGGGCTCGTGCGCCAGAACAAGATCACGCAGAAGCTCGCCGAGGCGCGCTCATCGACCCCCGAAGAGCTCAGGCGCCTGCTCGGTGCGCCGACGCTCGCGGCCGCCTAGAGCGAGCAGCCCCAACAGCACGCCCCACGATGAGTACCTACGTCTTCAAGGCACTCGACGCCGCCGGCGGGAGAGCGCGCGGGGAGGTCGAAGCGGACTCCAAGCAGGCCGTCGCCGATCAGCTGAAGGCGCGGGGGCTGATCGTCCTCGACATCGCCGACAAGCGCTCCTCGCGCGAGATCGAGCTGAGCTTCATGCAGGGCGTGAAAGCGACCGAGCTCGCCGTCTTCGCCCGCCAGCTGTCGACGATGATCAACTCGGGCATGAGCATCCTGCGAGCGCTGTACGTGCTCGAGGAGCAGACCGAGAGCAAATTCCTGAAGGAAACGATCATCGCGGTGCGCAAGGACGTCGAGACCGGGATGTCTCTGAGCGACTCGATGGCCCGCCATCCGAAGGTCTTCAGCCCGCTGTTCATCGCGATGACGCAGGCGGGGGAGACGGGCGGTGTGCTCGAGGACGCCCTCGTGCGCGTCGCCGACCAGCTGCAGAAGGATGCCGCGCTGAGGCGCCAGATCAAATCCGCGATGATCTACCCGACGCTCGTGATCGTCTTCGCGGTCGGCGTGATGATGGCCCTCGTCGCGTTCCTCGTGCCGGTGTTCGTCGGCGTCTTCAAGACCTTCGGCGGTGAACTGCCCGCGATGACGAAGATCTCGGTGGGGCTCTCGCACCTGGTTACCGGCTACTGGTGGCTGTTGTTCGGCGTTACGGCACTCGTCATCTTCGCGTTCTTGAAGTGGAAGAAGACCGACTGGGGCAGGCGTCAGTGGGACCACTTCAGGCTGCGCGTGCCGATGAAGATCGGGACGATCGTGCAGCAGGTCGCGATCGCGCGCTGGTCGCGCACGCTCGCCTCGCTGACGGCAGCCGGCGTGCCGCTGCTGCAGGCGCTCGAGATCACCGGCCGCACCGGCGGAAACTCGGCAGTCGAGGAGTCGATGGACGGCGTGATCGCGTCGGTCAAGCGCGGAGGCACGATCGCCGCGCCGCTCGCGCAGGCGTCGATCTTCCCCGCGATGGTCACGCACATGGTTGGCGTGGGGGAGGAAACCGGTGCGCTCGACGCGATGCTCGACCGCGTCGCCGAGTTCTACGAGGAACAGGTCGAGGCCTCGGTGAAAGCACTCACCTCGATCCTCGAGCCCATCATGATCCTCGTGATCGGCGCGATCGTCGGGTTCATCGTGATCTCGATGTACCTGCCGCTCTTCGAAGTCTATAACCGCATCGAATAACGGGGGGCGCTTCTCAGGGGCGCTCGCGCGAGACGCGCACGCGCATCCCGCGTCCGTCGCGCAGCACCGACAGGGACACGTTCCCGGCGAGCAGCTCGAGCAGCTCGGCCCCGGCGAGCTCCCGTCGCCATCCCACGAGGGGCCGCACCTGTGGCTCGCGCTCACCGAGGCGCAGGGCGGTGATGATGCCCTGCAGCTCGGCGCGCGCCGCGAGCAGCTCATACGCGATCCCCGCCTCGCGTGCGCGTGTGCGAAGCAGCGCCTCGGCGAGCGCGACCAGCGGCGCGTCCTCCGGACGCGGCGGCGGCACACGCGGCGTCTGCCGCGGCGGCTCGGGCGGGCGCTCTTCGCCGCGCCTGACCACCGCGATCAGCTCCTCACCGCGCCTGCCCTGCGCGACGCCACCGGCGCCACGGATCTTCGCGAGCTGCTCGCGAGACTGCGGCCGCCGGCGTGCGAGCTCCACGAGCGTCGCGTCGCCGAGCACGCTCTGGACCGGCCTGTCCTGGCGCTCGGCTGTGCGCTCGCGCCACTGCAGCAGCTCGCGTGCGACCGCCCGCGCGGGCGCGCCGAGGGTCGTGATGCGGGGCAGGCGCTCGAAGATCGCGTCGAGATCGCGCTCGTCGGAGGCGCGTTCGAGCGCCGCGCACTCCTCGCGCGCCCACTCCAGGCGGCCAAGTGCCTGCAGGCGCCGCGCGAGCTCGGCCGCGAGCTCGAGCAGGTGCACGACGTCCTCGCGGGCATAAGCGAGCTGCTCGCGCGTGAGCGGACGGCTCTCCCAGCGCGTGAAGCTCGCGCTCTTGCCTACGCGCAAGCCGAGCAGCGCGCTCAACAGCGACTCGTAGGAGCTCTGCGCGCCCAGCCCGGCGAACCCCGCGGCGACCTGAGTGTCGAAGACATTACGCACCTCGCATGCAAAGCGCCTGCGCACGAGCGCCACGTCCTGGCGGCCCGCGTGCACGACGATCTCGACCGCGGGATCCTCGAGCAGCGAGACGAGCGGCGCGGCGTCGAGGTCGTCCTGCAGTGGGTCGACGATCAGGATGCGCTCGCCGGCCTGAGCTCCCTCCGGGATCGCGAGCTGAACCAGGCACAGCAGCGTGCGATAGCGACCCTCGCCGACGAACTCAGTGTCGAGCGCAAGCCTGCCCGCGGCGCGCGCCCCTTCGCCGAGCGATGCCAGGCGCGCCGATTCCTCGGCGGCGCTCATCGAGGCCCTCCGGCTGCGGCTGGCGCTACCCTGGTCGGCTCGTGACCGAGGAGACAGCCGGCAGCGGCGATTTGGCAGGCGCAGCCCAAGGGCCGCGGGAGTGTATGCCCTGCGGCGGCAGCGGGCAGGTCATCTCACATCTCGGCGGCACCCCCTCGAAGGTGACCTGCCCTTGGTGCGAGGGCTCGGGCGTGCGCACACCAGGGGTGGATGCGCAGTCCCGCTGGGGGCCCGGCGGCACCCCCGCCGGCGCCGAGGGAGAGCCACTCACGCGGGCCGAGCGACCGGCCGGCGAGCCTTCCGAGGGCGCGGCGCCGGCAGCGGACGCCGGCGCGAGCACATCCTGAACGCAAGCAATTCGTCCACCGACGATTGCACGTATAAAGGCGCGTTTTGACTGCGTCGATGCACGGGCTGACAAAGCCAGTGCCGCGGTGAGGGCAGAGCATCAGTAACGGTGCGTAGCAAAGCCGGCGGCTCTCATCTCTGAGGGGCGCATCGCTTGAGGCGGTAACACCAAGGGGCTGGCGCCCAACACACGGATCCAGGAGGATCAAGAACATGTTGTATCGACTGCGCCAGCGCTCTTCAGATGAGGGTGGTTTCACTCTTATCGAGCTTCTGGTCGTGATTCTGATCATCGGCATTCTTGCCGCGATCGCGATTCCGTCGTTCCTCAGCCAGAGGAACAAGGCCACCGACGCGCAGGCGAAGGAGCTCGCGCGCACGGCGGCAACGACTGCCGAGACGATCGCCACCGACAACGGTGGGAGCTACACGGAAGTTGGCCCGAAAAAGCTCTGGGAATACGAAGAAACGCTCGCGGCTGGCTCGAGCCACATGGGCTGCTCTGCCATTGAAACCGGCAAAGCCTGCCTGAAGTCCGCCTCTGGCACGGCGACCACCTACACGGTGACGACGCTGGCCAGCGACGGCGACGAATACACGATCAAACGCGAAGCCAACGGCGAATTGGTCAGGACCTGTAAAGAAGAATCGGCTTCAAAGACGAAAGCCTGCCTGACGGGCGACTGGTAGAAACCGCCGTCCGCACAGCGGACGAGCTTTGAGCGTATTCGGGGGCGGCCATGTGCCGCCCCCGTTCGCGTCTGCGTAGACGATGTCGCGGCGGCGCCGCGCAAGCGTCCCATCGCCGCCTCCATCGGGCGCCGCACCACATCGGTCTGCGCCGGAGGGGCGCCTACAGCGCAGGTAAAGGACGCTGCCAGTCCGGCCGATACCGCATGGGAATGAGCAATCCCCTCGACAAGCGCTCGCGGGCCCACCTGCGCGTGCGCACATCTCAGGAGCACGGGTTCACCCTTATCGAGCTTCTGGTGGTGATCTTGATCATCGGGATCCTCGCCGCGATTGCGATCCCCGCGTTCCTCAGCCAGAAGAGCAAGGCCTATGACGCGCAGGCGAAGGAGCTCGCGCACACCGCCTCCACCACGGCCGAGACGATCGGACTCGACAGCTTTGGCAGCTACACGGCCGTGACGGCGAAAAAGATCCACGAATACGAAGGAACGGTCCCGCTCTGCACAGCCAAGCAGGCCGGCAAAGCCTGCCTGGATGAAGAATCCTCGGCGACCACGGGCAGCGAAAAAGAATACAAAGTCACGGCTATCTCCAGCGACGGCGACAAATACGTCATCACCCGCAACTCAAAAGGGGAACTGGTGAAGACGTGCGAAGAAGAATCGGGCACGAAGGGCTGCCCGACCGGAGACTGGTAGACCGTGCCGCGCGACCGCTGCGCGTGCATCGCGCGGCAGCGGGCCGCCGCCAACGCCGCCGCCGCCGGCAATAAAGCGCCGGGGCAATGAGACCGATATCCCTGGGGATGAGGCGGCGCGCCGACATGCATCCGTGCGAGCACGAGGACCGCGCCCACGGTGGCTGGATCCTAGCGACGATGGGAGGCTGCTGAGCATGGCGGTTGCAGCGATTGCAGGCCTCTTTGGCGCCGTCTTCGGGTCCTTCCTGAACGTCGTCGCCTATCGCCTCCCGCGGCACGAGTCGCTCGTCAAACCCGCGTCGCACTGCCCGAGCTGCGGTGTGCCGGTGAAGCCCTACGACAACGTACCGGTCCTCTCCTGGCTGCTGCTACGGGGGCGCTGCCGCAGCTGCGGCACGCGTATCTCGCCGCGTTACCCGCTCGTGGAGGCGCTGACCGCGGCGCTGTGCGTCGGCGCGGTGCTCGCGCACCATGGCGCCGCCGCGGTGGCGCTCAGCATCGGTCTCATCCTGATCGTCGTCCCGGCCGCCCTGATCGACCTGGAGCACAGGATCATTCCCAACCGGATCACGGCGCTCGGCGCCGTCGTGGCGCTCGCCCTCGGGAGCGCGCTCGAACCCGCCGGCGAGCCGGCTCGGCTGATCGCATGCCTCGCCGCCGGCGGGCTGCTGCTGCTCGCCGCGCTCGCCTATCCGCGTGGCATGGGCATGGGCGACGTCAAGCTCGCCGCCGTGATGGGCCTGTTCCTGGGCTCCGCAGTCGCGCCCGCCATGTTGATCGCGCTGCTCAGCGGGGTGGTGCTGGGAGCGGGGGTGATCGCCAGCAAGGGGGTCCACGCCGGGCGCAAGACGGCGGTCCCCTTCGGGCCGTTCCTGGCTTTCGGCGCCGTTGTGGCGGCGTTCTTCGGCCACGCGCTCGTGCACGCCTACGTCCAGCACTTTCTTCACTAAAGCGCAGCAGCCCTAACGCCGATACCCCACGTGCGGCGCCCCGAACCGCCGCTGCAGGAGACCACGCGATGCGACTTCCAACCCAGCTTCCTTCCCTCAATCTCAAGCTCGACCGCAACTTCGGCCGCCGCGGTCCAGCCATCACGGGACTCGACATCCAGCCCGGCTTCGTCGCGGCTGCAAACGCGCGCGCCAACGGCTGGGTCGTCGCCGACAAGGCCGCGGCGCTGCCGCTTGACGGTGACACGATGCGCGACGGCGAGGTCGTCGACTCCGACGCGCTCGCCGGCGTCTTGCGGGAGCTGTTCAAGGAGAGCGGCCTCGGCAAGCGCGTGCGCGTGGGAATCGCCAACCAGCGCACGGTGCTGCGGACGCTCGAGCTTCCGCCGGTCACCGATCGCAAGGAACTTGCTGCCGCCGTCCAGTTCCAGGCCCAGGAGCAGATCCCGATGCCGCTCAACAACGCGGTCCTCGACTTCCACGCGCTGGGCGTGATCGACACGCCCAACGGTCCGCGCCAGCGTGCAGTCCTCGTCGCGGCGCAGAAGGACATGGTGGAACGCCTGCTCAGCGCGGTCAACCGGGCCGGCCTCACGGCCGAGGGCGTCGATCTATCAGCGTTCGCACTGATCCGCTCGCTTTACAGGCCCGAACCCGAGACCGACCACGAACGCGCTCGCGTGCTGTATCTCAACGTGGACGGTCTCACAAACCTCGCGATCGCCGAGGGAACGACCTGCCGCTTCACCCGCGTCGTCGGGGGCGGATTGGAGTCGATGGCAGTGGAGCTCGCCGAGCGCCGCGCTATCAGCCTGGCGGAGGCGCGCGAGAAGATCGCCGCGTTCGACCTCACACGCCCCGCGCCCTCCGACGAGGAGGAAGAGCTCGGAATCGGTGCGGCGCCCGACGCCAACGGCGATGACGCCGTCGGCGAGACCTTCGACAGCGACGGCTCCGAGTACGACGAGGCCCTTGCGCCCGACCGGCCCGAGCCGGCGACGAGCGCCGAGCACGACGTGTGGGCGGTGCTCGAGAGCGGCATCCGCGACATCTACGGCGAGGTCCGCAACTCGCTCGACTTTCACCGCTCCCAGGAGGGCGGCGGCGACGTCTCACACGTCGTGCTGAGCGGCGCTGCGCAGGACATCCCTGGATTCGCCGAGGAGCTGCAGTCCGCCCTTGGGGTGGAGGTGCGCGGCGAAAGTGTCGCGTTCGCTGGCCCGCCGCCGCGGGACGTCTCGCCGCACCGGCTGGCCGTCGCCGCCGGTCTCGCGACGCTCGAGGTGTCCCCATGAGAGCTGTCAACCTGATTCCCGCCGACCAGCGCAGCGCGACCGTCGGACTCGGCCGCTCGAAGGGCGGCGCGTACGCGCTGCTGCTCGTCGTCGGCGTACTCGCGCTGTTCGGATATCTGTACGGCAAGGCGCACCGCGAGGTTTCGAGCAGCCGCGGCCAGGTCGCGTCGCTCGACGCCCAAGCGCAGCAGGTGCTCTCCGACGCGACCTCGCTCTCCGGTTACGAAACACTCAACGCGACGCGGGAAAAGCGCGTGAAGGCAGTCGAAGAACTCATGGACGCCCGATTCGACTGGGCACACGTCATGCACGAATTCGGCCGCGTGCTGCCCGCGGGGGTCTCCGTGAGCGCGCTCAGCGGAGCCGTCGGGTCGACCAGCACCGCCGCCGCCAGCTCGACAGCGGCCGCGGGCGCCAAAGCGTCGAGCGTGAGCTCCGCCACGCCCCCCGGCAGCATCCCGAGCTTCACGCTCAAAGGCTGCGCGCACTCCGAGGACGAAGTCGCACAAGCGCTCGAACGCTTGCGTCTGATCGATGGCGTCAAGGAAGCGGCTCTGCAGAGCGCTACCGCCAACGACGTGACGGGCTCCGCCAGCGCCAACGAAGAGTGCACGCACGGAACCAGCTTCTCCGCCGGGGTGGTGTTCGCTCCGCTTCCCGCGAGCTCCGCCTTCCCAGCGGCGAAAACGGTGGCCGACCCCACGGTTTCGAAGAGCCACGCGAGCTCAGGGAGCAGGAAATGACACTGCGTGACCGCCTTGTCCTCACCGGAGTGATCGCGCTCGTCGTAATCGGCGCCGCGTGGATCATGGTCGTCTCGCCCGAGCGCAAGCAGGCGAGCGAAGCCGTCACCCAGGTCGCCACAGCGAAGGCGCAGCTGGCCAGCGCGGAGAGCAAGCTGAACGCCGCGCGCCAGGCGCAGGCCAGCTACGCGGCCGCCTACGCTTCGATCGTCAGCGTCGGCAAAGCTGTACCGACCAGCGAGGAAGTGCCCGCGCTGATCTACCAGCTCACGCACGTCGCCAAGCGGCAGGACGTCGACTTCCAGGGCATCACGGTCGGGTCGGGCACGAGCTCTGCGAGCCCGGCGCCGGCGGCGAGCGCCGGCTTCTCCCAGCTTCCCTTCACGTTCACCTTCAGCGGCAGCTACTTCAAGCTCGAACAGCTGCTGCGCAATCTCGACGACCTCGCGACGTTGAGTCGCTCCGGCACACTCGAGGTCAACGGCCGGCTGTTGACGGTGCAGAGCGTCAAGCTCGCGCCAGACGCCGAAGGGGGCAAGTCCAGACTGCTGTCCGCGTCGGTCTCCGCCACCGCCTACCTGCTTGCCGCCGAACCGCTCACGGGCACATCGTCCGCGTCGAGCGCAGCCAGCGCCGCGTCCGCCGCCGGCGCGTCGTCCCCGACCACTGCGGCGGTCGTGGGGGTGAGATGATGGTGAATGACTTTCTCGACTCACTGAAGGCCGACCTGCTCGATCGCCGACTGCGGCCGTTCGTCGCGCTCGTGGCGATCGGCCTGGTCGCCGCGGTCGTCTACCTCGCCGTCGGTGGCGGAAGTCAGCCGGCGCCCCAGGCCGCAAGCACCCACGCGACGCCGGTCGCGCCTCCATCGGCCCTGACGATCAGCGAGAACACGCACGAAAACGCGATCGCCGAGACGACGAACGGCGGCTCCTCCCAGCAGCAGGGAAGCTCGCACGACCCGTTCGGCGCGATTCCGAGCGCGACCTCCGCGAGCACCAGCTCGGCGAGCACATCCGCCTCCAGCTCCGGCTCGAGCGCGACATCCAGCGGCGGCTCCTCCGCGAGCTCCTCATCGGGCGGCTCCTCGAGCCCCTCGCCGAGCTCCTCCAGCCCCAGATCGCCCGAATCCTCCAAGCCCAAGACGATCTACCAGCTCGACGCGCTCTTCGGCCAGGTGCCCGCCGGACAGGAACGGAGCTCCGCGCTCAGCGCCCTGGACGACCTCAAGCTGCTGACCCCGCTGCCGTCCATCAAGGCGCCGCTGCTGGTCTTCCGCGGCGTCAGGAAGGGGGGCAAGGACGCGACCTTCACGGTCAGCGGCGAAGCGATCCTCTCTGGCGATGGCGCGTGCAAGCCGAGCCCGTATGACTGCGAAGCGATCAGCCTGAAGTCCGGTCAGGTCGAGCACGTGCAATACCTGCCCCCGGGCTCTGAGACGGCCGTGACCTATGAACTGAAGATCGTGAGCATCCACGCCGCCGAGGCCACGGCAGCCGCCGTCGCGAGCGTCTGGCGGGGCGAGTCGCTGGCGGGGCTGCGAGTGCTCCGCAGCGCCAACCTGCTCGACCTGCCAGGGCTGCGCGAGTCCGGCGTGGCGGGCGTGCTGCTCCCGGCCCAGTAGGGAGCACAAATAAGCTAGGCGCGTGTCGTTGCGTCTGATCACCGCCGGCGAGTCGCACGGTCCCGGCCTCACATGCATAGTCGAGGGGTTGCCCGCGGGCCTTGAGCTCTCGCGCGAGGCGATCAACGCCGACATGGCGCGCCGGCAGCTCGGACACGGGCGCGGCGGGCGCATGAAGATCGAGCGCGACAGCGCCGAGGTGACCGGCGGCGTGCGCCACGGACGCACGCTCGGCGGCCCCGTTGCGCTGCAGATAGAGAACCGCGACTTCGCCAACTGGCAGGAGCGGATGAGCCCCTGGCCCGTCGAGCAGGAGATCGAGGAGGTGCACCTGCCGCGGCCAGGGCACGCCGATCTGGTCGGCACGCAGAAGTACAAGCAGACCGACGTCCGCAACATCCTCGAGCGCGCCTCTGCGCGCGAGACGGCCGCCCGCGTCGCCGGCGGCGCGCTCTGCAAGGCATTCCTTGCCGCGCTCGGGGTCGAGGTCCACTCGCACGTCCTGCAGATCGCATCGGTCAAGGCGCCCGAGTCCGCGTGCGCGCTGACGCCCGCGGACTTCGCCGACGTCGACGCATCGCCCGTGCGCTGCCTCGACGCGGCCGCCTCGCGCGCGATGGTGAAGGAGATCGACACGCTGCGCAGAGCCAACGAGTCGCTCGGTGGGGTCTTCGAGGTACAGGCGTTCGGCCTGCTGCCGGGGCTCGGGTCGCACGTCTCATGGGAGGAGCGCCTGGATGGGCGCCTGGCGATGGCGATCTGCTCGATCCAGGCGATCAAGGGCGTCTCGCTCGGCGACGGTTTTCAGGTGGCCTCGCTGCCGGGCTCGCAGGCGCACGACGAGATCTTCTACTCGCGTGAGCGCGGCTACTACCGCGAGACGAACCGCGCAGGCGGCCTGGAGGGGGGCATGACCACCGGATTGCCGCTGATCGTGCGCGCCGCGATGAAGCCGCTGCCGACGCTGACGAAGCCGCTGCGCTCGGTCGACACCGCCACCCACGAGCCGGCGCAGGCGCTGCGCGAGCGCACCGACTCCTGCACCGTGCCCGCTGCGGCCGTCGTGGGGGAGGCGATGGTCGCCTACGTGCTCGCGGATGCCTACCGGCGCAAGTTCGGGGGCGACCACATCGACGACGTGCTCGCGGCCGTGCAGGCGTACGAGCAGCGGATCGAATGGCGTTCGTCCTGATCGGCTTCATGGGCGCCGGCAAGTCGAGTGCCGCACGCGAGCTCGCCTCCGCGCTCGGCGTCGCCGCCAGCGACAGCGACACGCTGCTCGAGCAGCGCCTCGGCCACAGCGCCGCCGAGGAGTTCGAGCGCAACGGCGAGGGCCGCTTCAGGGAGGCTGAGGAGGCGCTCGTCGGCGAACTCCTCAGCGGCGCCGGCGCGGGCGAGGTGATCGCCCTCGGCGGCGGCAGCGTCCTCTCCCCACGCGTCCGTGAGGCTCTCGCCGGGCATCTGACGATCCTGATCGACGTCCCGCCGCAGCGATGCTGGGAGCGCGTCGGCGCCGGCGGCGGGCGCACGCGCCCGCTCGCCCGCGAGCGAGCGCGTTTCATCGAGCTGTACGGCGAGCGGCTGCCAACGTACGAGCAGCTCGCCGATGCGGTGCTGCTGCAGCCAAGGCCGGGTTCGGTTTCGCACGCGGCAGGCGCGTTGCAGGCGCTCACGCAGGCGCCACCCGGGACGCGCCTCGTGTGGGCGACCGCGCGCGCCGGTGAGTACCCCGTGTTCGTGGGGCGAGGCCTGCTCGACGCCGACGTGCTTGCGGGGCTGTGGCCGCTCCCGCGCGAGCGCTCGCGCCCCTTTCTCGTCAGCGATGAGAATGTGGCGCCGCTGTACGCACAGCGCGTGGGGGCGCTGGCCGGCAGCGCCACGGTCGAGGCCGGAGAGGCGCACAAGACGATCGCGAGCGCAGAGCTCGTCTGGGATGCGCTGCTCGCGGCCGGGGTGACCCGCTCAGACCACGTGGCGGCGCTCGGCGGCGGCGTCGTCGGCGACCTCGCCGGCTTCTGCGCAGCCAGCTACCAGCGCGGCGTGCCGGTCGTGCACCTGCCGACGAGCCTCGTCGCGCAGGTCGACTCTGCCTACGGCGGCAAGACGGGCGTTGACCTGCCGCGGGCGAAGAACTACGTCGGCATCTACCACCAGCCGGCGGGGGTGCTCGTCGATCCCGACGCGCTCGCCACGCTGCCGGCGCAGGAGTTCGCGGCGGGCTGGGTGGAGGTCCTGAAGACGGCGCTGATCGCCGGCGGCTCGCTATGGGAGGCTGTCGCTGGCGGCAGCCAGGTGGACGAGCGGATCATTCTCGCCTGTGCGCGCACGAAGCTCGCCGTCGTTGCGGGCGACGAACGCGACGCGGGCGCGCGGCAGGTGCTGAACCTCGGCCACACCGTCGGTCACGCGGTCGAGGCGGCCGCGGGCTACGGCAGCTACCGCCACGGCGAGGCCGTGGGCCTCGGCCTGCTCGCCGCGCTGCGGCTATCCGGACAGGAGGAGCTGCGTGAGCACGTGCGCGCGCTCCTGCTCGAACACGGTCTCCCGGTCGCGCTCGGGGGCACGACGGCGGACCGCGTGCTGGAGTCGATCGGCCACGACAAGAAGCGCACCGGCGCCGAGGTGCCGTTCGTGCTCGTGGCAGGGCCGGGGGACGTGCACTACGGGTGTGCCGTCGCGCCGGCCGAGCTGCGCGCGGCAGTCGAGGAGCTCGCAGCGTGAGCGCGCCGGCGCGCTACCGCGTCGAGGTCATGCACGGTGTGAACCTCGATCAGCTCGGGCGACGCGATCCGCGCCTGTACGGCACACTGACGCTGCCGGAGCTGCAGCGCCAGATCGAGGACGACGCGCAGGATCTCGGCATCGCCGTGCGCTTCTTTCAGACCAACCACGAGGGCGCCTTCGTCGAGCATCTGCACTCCCTGCGCGGGCAGGTCGACGCCGTGCTCCTGAATCCCGGCGCTTGGGGGCACTACTCGTGGGCGATTCACGACGCGCTCGAGATCGCCGACCTGCCGGCGCTGGAGATCCACCTCTCCGATGTCGGCGCGCGCGAGCAATGGAGGCGCTTCTCGGTGCTCGAGGACCTGTGCTTCGCCCAGATCTCGGGCCGGGGCCCCGCCGGCTACCGCGACGCGCTGCAGGCGCTGCGAGAGCACTTCGACGCCCGGGAGCAGACGTGAGCGGAGCCGCGCCCGACGCCGGCGTGCTGGGCACGCGCGTCGCGCGACTCGTCGAGCGCGCGCGTGAGCTCGAGCTCGACGCGCTGCTTCTGCAGTCGATGATCGACGCGCGCTACCTGACGGGCTTCACCGGCGACAACGTCGCGCTCGTGCTCTTCGCAGACGGCGACGGAGCTGCCGCGAGCCAGCGCTTTCTCACCGACTTCCGCTACGACACCCAATCTGCCGAACAGGTCCCGCCCGAGCTCTTCGAGTGTGAGATCGTGACGGGTGAGCTGACCGACGCGGCAGCGGCGGTGCTCGCGCCCGCAAGCGGGAGGCTCGGCTTCTTCGAGGCGAGCACGAGCGTGAAGACGCACCGCCGGCTGCAAGAGCTGCTCGCGGGCAACTGGGAGCTCGTGCCATGCGAGGAGGAGGTCGCGCGCCTGCGCACGATCAAGGATCCGGGCGAGATCGAGCGCATACGGGCGGCCGCACAGCTCGCCGATCGGGCGCTCGAAGGCATTCTCGAAGACGGTCTCCTCGGGCGCAGCGAGCGCGACGTCGCGACGGAGCTCGAGCTGCGCATGCGCCGCCTCGGGGCGGAGTCGGGGAGCTTCCCGGCGATCGTCGCTGCCGGGCCTCATGGCGCATTGCCGCACGCCGAGCCGCGCGATGTCGAGATCCCGCCGGACGTGCTCGTCACGATCGATTGGGGCGCATTGCTCGACGGCTACTGCTCGGACTGCACGCGCACCTACGCGACCGGGGAGCACGTCCCCGCGCGTGCGCGCGAGATCTACGGGATCGTGCTCGACGCGCAGCTGGCGGGGCTCGACGGGGTGCGCGCCGGGGTCACGGGACGCGAGGCCGACGCCGCCGCGCGCGAGGTGATCGAGCGGGCGGGGGAGGGTGAGCACTTCGGGCACGGGCTCGGACACGGCGTCGGGCTCGAGATCCACGAGGGCCCGCGGCTGTCACGCACCGCGCCCGAGGCCCCGCTGCGCGCGGGCAACGTGGTGACGGTCGAGCCGGGCATCTACGTGCCGGGCGAGCTCGGCGTACGGATCGAGGACCTGGTCGCGCTTGGCGAGGGCACTCAGGAGGTGCTGACGCGCCTGCCGAAGGACCTCACCGTGGTCAGCTGACCCGCCAGAAGCCGCAGATGACCGTTCCCGGTCGTGCGCTCGGCACGCGCGAGCCTCAGCGCGAGCATCCCGGCCAGGGGCAGCGTCCACGCGAGGAACAGCGCCGACTGCGCATCGGCCGAGACGCGGGTGTGCAGCCACACGAAGCTGAGCCACGCCAGCGCGCTGCAAAGCAACGCGAGCGCCGGCGGACGGTGCGGCGCGGTCTGTGTCTCCCATGCGAGCAGCGCGAGCAGGAACGGCAGCGTGTAGTAGGTGATGTCCCAGGTGTCGAGAACGCACCGCAGGAGCAGAACGAGCGCGAGTGCCAGCAGCGCCTGTGCCAGCGGTAGCGGCTGCGCGCCGCCGCGCTCGCGCCTGCGGGCGCGCACCAGCAGCGCGACGGCGAGCGCCGCGCCGACGGCGAGGATCAGCGGGTGGCTGATCGTCCCGGCCCAGGCGGGAGCCCAGCGATAGCCGGGATGCGGAGCGCCGAACTGGCCGTGTACGAGCGCGCCGTGGTGGCCGAAGAACCACCAGATCTGCCACGGCTGGAAGATCGTCGCGTCGGTCGAGGCGGCTGCGCGGGCGCCGGCTATGAAGGTCCCGCGCGAGACCAGCAGCAGAGGCGCGAGCAGCGCCCCGGCGACCGCCGCGGCGCCTAGCAGGCACGGCCAGCGCCGTCGTGCGGGCAGCACGGCGAGCACGGGCCCGACCGCCAGCAGCGCGCTCTCCTTGTTTGCGATCGCGAGGCCAAGCGCGAGCGCTGCCAGCAGCGTGGGCGCCAGACGCTCGGATGCCGCCGAGCGTGCGGCGAGCAGCACCGCTGCGACACACAGGCAGGCGCCGAGGACTTCCTCGGGATGACCGATTTCGAGCGCCGACAGCGTGATCGGGTTCGCCACGCAGACCGCGAGCGCGACCGCGCGTGCCACGCGCGGGGCTCCACGCGCACGCATCCGCGCCACCAGCCATACGCCGAGGACAGCGGCAGCGAGCAGGCACGGCAGCGCGACCATCCGGTAGACGGCGAGTTCGCCGCCGCCCCACAGTGACGGGATCAGCGCGAACGGCGCCCGCTCGATCAGCGAGCCGCCGTAGCTGGGGGCGAGGCGCAGGAATTCAGCCACGCGGCCCGAGACCAGCGCGTGCAGCGCCGGCTGTGCCTCCTGTTCATAGTCGTTCCATGCGAACCCGTAGAGGCCGAGCCAGCCCATGACGGCGCAGCCGCCGGCAGCCGCGGTCGCGCAGACGGCGTTCCTGCGCAGCGCCGCTCGCATGAGTTCGCATCGGCTTTCGCGCCGAGAGGCTTGAGCGCGATGACCCGATCCCAGCCGCGCGCCGGCGCGTGTGGCGGTGGCCCGTGTGCGTCGCGATCGCCGAGGCCTCGAGCGGTTGACCTGTCACGCCTCGTCCAGCCGCGTGGTTGCACTCGATCGGCCTCGTCCGACGCGAGATCGCATCAAAACAAGGCTCCGATCGAGGGCTTTGCGCGGCCAATCGGCACAAACCGAGTCGACGGCGCGCAATTTGGGTGCCTTTATTTTCCCCGCCGCAAAGTTGCGGCACAACTGGTTGCTAGGTTTTCCGCTCCCCGCCGCGAAAATTGCCCGTGCGGCGCGCGCTGAAACCGACGATGCCCGCCGCTTCCAACCACGAGATCCAGCCCGTCAAGCTGGCCAGCCTGACGAGGATGGCTGTGCTGGTGGTCCTCGCCCTAGGCGCTTGGCTGCTCGCGCCGAGCACCGCATCGGCGCTACTTCCCGGCGTTTCGATGCCCGCCGGGGTGCCCGCCAACGCGGCGGCACCCCAATGCGTCGTGCATTCGCTGCCGTCGTTCGTCGATCAAGGGCTCGAAGCTGAAGCATCGAGCGTCGCCGACATCATCGAAGTCGAGTGCCAGCCCTTCGAATACGACGGGAAGGTGAAGATCGCCGACCAGGAGCTCTACGACCGCTGCGCGCAGCACATGAGCTGGTCCCCCGCATACGAATTCAAATCGACGACCGGGCCGGCGACGGAAGCGACGCTTGACGACGATGGCAACGCGACGGTCGTCGTGTGGGCAGGTCCGGGGTGTAAGCCCGGCCCCACGTCGATCCTCGTCGACGAGACGAGCTACCCCGTCGAAACGTACATGAGCTCATTCACCGTGTTGCCGCCCGTACCGACCAAAGAAGGGGTGTATACGCTGCCCGCCAAACAGGTCGAGGACGACGTCTACAGCAGCGTTGCCACGATCATTCAGGTTGAGTTCTCGGTGGCCGAGGCGAAAGTCGCGATCAACGCCGAACAGCTCTATGACCGCTGCGGAAAGCCTCCGCATGTCATCTGGGTGGGCCCCAACGAGAACGTGATCACCGAAAACACCGGTCGCCTCGAAGGCGCTCACGCGCTGGAAACGGACGACGATGGCAACGCGTTCGTGGTGGTGCTGGGCGCCACCTCCTGCCAGCCCGGCAAGGTGACCATCGAGGCCAGTCTCGAACAGGCTGAATCCTTCAACAGCGTCTTCACGGGGTTCGAAATCGAAGCACCCAGGCCGACCGTGGAAGAAGAACCGAAAGAAAAAACCAAAGAAGAAAAAGAAGTCGAAGAAAAAGAAAAGGAAAAAACCAAAGAAGAAAAAGAAAAAGAAAAAGAAAAAGAAAAGGAAAAAGAAAAAACCAAAGAAGAAAAAGAAATCGTGCCGCCCACGGAAGGGTTCACGATTGCCAAGGAACAACGCTTCGCAGGCGAAAAGGCCTACACCAAGAGCAAGCTCGTCGGGAAAGTCGGCCAGACGGTCGAATATCTGATAACCGTGACGGACACCGGTGAAACCAAGATCACGCTTGAAAAGCTGACCGATCCCGGTTGCACGAACCTCGTCGGACCGGGCAAGAGCGAACTGATGCCCGGCGAATCCACGAGCTACACCTGCGAACTGAAGCTCACCGCGCCAGGCACCTACAAGAACGTTGCGGCGGCTGACGCCAACAAAAAAGAAGAAAAATCAAACGAAGTCGAAACCGAAGTCCCAGAAGTTGAATTCGTGATCGAAAAGGTGCAGAAGCTCTCCTTCGAAAGCGAATCCCACTACACCAAGGCGGAAATCGAGGCCTTCCTGGGACAGTTCGTCGACTATCGAATCAAGGTCACCAACACGAGTACCGTGACGCTGAAATTCTCGCCCCTCACCGACGCCCACTGCACGCACATCTCGCCGAGCGGCGAAACCGAACTGAAGCCGGGCGAATCCGAGACGTTCGCCTGCGAGCACAGGCTCACGGAATACGGCCACTGGGTAAACGAAGGGACCATCACGGGGACGAGCAAAGCAGGCGAATCGCGAACCAAAACATCGAACCAAGTCGTCGTCGATCCGCCCAAGCCTTGCGGGGCCGGTGCGACCGCGGGCACGCGACGGGGCGCGTCCAAGCCCAGGGGGCGTATCGCAACGCGCGCCTCGCGTCGCGCCGGCGGGTCAAACGGTCGCCGCGCAAGCTGTGCGGTGCGCGGCGTACGGTCGCGTGGCCGTCGCTCGGGTCGGCGCGTGAGCTCCGCACAGAGCCGCGCGCAACGCGCCCCCTAGCGCGGCAGGGCCGCGAGCGGCGCGTCCCCGAGCGCGGCGGCATGGCAAGGCGTGCGCCTGCGCGCCAATCGCCGCGCCCGGTTGCTGTCGGAGCCGCGCGCGCCGCCTCGCCGCGGCGGCTCTAGCCGGAGCAAGGGCGCCCATTCACAGCGAAGCCCGTCGCGCCGTGGATCAGCTCGAGCAGCGACGCGGCCCCGGGCGGTGCGGGCGCCCGCGTTCTCTATCGTGCGCGCGGACGCTATAAGAACCGGAGACGCAAGTGGCCATCAGCACAAACCAATTCAAGAACGGCAACCACATCGAGGTCGACGGGATCGTCTACAAGATCGTCGAGTTCCAACACGTCAAGCCCGGTAAGGGCGGCGCCTTCGTGCGCACGAAGCTGCGCCGCGCGAGCGACGGCAACGTGATCGACCGGACCTTCCGCGCGGGGGAGAAGTTCCGCCCCGTGCGGACCGAGTCGAAGAAGATGCAGTTCCTATACGCCGACGGCAGCGATGCCCACTTCATGGACTCCGAGACCTTCGAGCAGATCGCGATCCCGGAGAGCTCGCTGGAGGACGTGCTGCGCTGGATGACGCCGAGCAGCGAAGTCGACGTGCTGCTCGTCGACGGCGAGCCGAGCGACATTCAGCTGCCGAGCGCGGTCGATCTCGAGGTCGCGCAAACCGACCCGGGCGTGCGCGGCGACTCGGTGTCGGGCGGCGGCACCAAGCCAGCCACACTCGAGACGGGCGCTGTCATCCACGTGCCGCTGTTCGTCGAGCCGGGGCAGCGGATTCGCGTCGACACGCGCTCCGGCGAGTACGTGGCGCGGGCCTGATGCTGCGCTCCGAGCAGCGCCGCAAGGCCGTCGTGGCGCTCTATCAGCACGATCTGCTCGGCCGGCCGCTCGAGCAGACGCTCGAGCCGGGCTGTTCCCCGTTCGTGCGGACGCTGGCGTGCGCGGCCGCCGAGCGCGCCGTGGAGCTCGACGCGCTGATCGACGGCCACGCGCACGGCTGGTCGGTCGAGCGCATTCAGCCACTCGAGCGCAGCATCATGCGCGTGGCGCTCGTCGAGATGCTGCACCCCGGCGAGGTGCCCGCAGAGGAGCCGATCCCGCCGGAGGGGGCGATCGAGGAGGCGGTAGAGACGGCGAAGACGTTCTGCGGCGCGGACGCGCCCGGCTTCGTCAACGGCGTGCTCGCGGCGGTGCTCCGCGATGTGCGGGAGAATGCTCCCAGCAGATGACCAGCGTCGAGCAACTCGATGAGCTGATCGCGCGGCTCGAGCGCGCGGCCGAGCAGTTGCGCTCGGGCGAGCTCTCCTCCGACGCGGCGGCGGGGCTGGTGGAAGACTGCGCCGCGCTCGCGACGCAGGCTGCGGGCGAGCTCGATCGGCTCACGCAGCGCGAGCTCGCGGAGCCGCCGCCCGGGCAGGACACGCTCCTGCCCGAACCGGGGCAGGACACGCTCCTGTAGGCGCGGGCGCGGTTGGACAGCGGGTCTTGAGCGACGGCTATCCCGAGCATCTGCGCGCAGAGGTCGAGCGCTACCTGCAGCGGCTGCGCTTCTCGCAGGAGCCACTCGCGGCAGGGCTCGAGGAGGCGATGCGCTACTCGCTGCTCGCCGGCGGCAAGCGCATCCGGCCCGTGCTGGCGCTCGCTACCGCGCGCGCGCTCGGCGTCGAGCACGCCCAGGTGCTGCCGCTCGCCGGCGCGATCGAGCTGATCCATACCTACTCGCTCATCCACGACGACCTGCCGGCGATGGACGACGACGACCTGCGCCGCGGCAAGCCGACGTGCCACGTCAAGTTCGGCGAGGACGTGGCGATCCTCGCGGGCGACGCGCTCTACGCCGAGGCCTTCCACCATCTGCTCACCCAGCAGCGCTCCGCGCCGCACAGAGTCTTGCGCGCGGCGGCCGAGCTCGCCGCCGCGACGGGCGTGAACGGTATGGTGGGCGGGCAGTATGCCGATGTGAGTCCGCCGAGCGCGGGGAGCACCTCCTCGCTGCGGCGGCTGCACGAGCTGAAGACCGGCCGGCTGATAGGCGCCTCGGTGCTCTGCGTACTAGTGTTGAACGGGACCGACGATGCAGATCAGATACGACCCTTCCGGCGCTTTGTCGCCGAGCTCGGCGTGCTCTTCCAGATCGTCGACGACATCCTCGACGTCACGGGCACGGAGGCTGCCCTCGGCAAGCCGCGCGGTAGCGACGAGCGGCACGGGAAGCGCACGTACGTGAGCGAGTTCGGGATCGAGCGCGCGCGCGAGCTCGCGGCGCACTCGCATCGCACGGCGCGCGAGGCGCTCGCGGAAATCGCCGCGCGCCCGGGCGTCGGCACGGGGGTTGGCGCCGCGCACGGAGGACGCGGCGGAACACGCGCAGGCGCGACGGCGGAGCTGGAGGGGATCGCCGACTTCATCTTCACGCGCACCTCATGAGGCTGCTCGACAGGATCGACGGTCCCGCGGACCTGCACGAGCTGTCGGAGGCGGAGCTCGCGGAGCTCGCGCAGGAGGTGCGCGAGCACATCATCGCCACGGTCGGTGAGATCGGCGGGCACTTCGGCGCGAACCTCGGAGCATGCGAGCTCGCCGTCGCGCTGCACTCGGTACTCGACTCTCCGCGCGACAAGATCCTGTGGGACGTCGGTCACCAGGCCTATCCACACAAGGTCCTCACCGGCCGCCGCGACAGGCTCGCCACGATCCGCCAGTACGGCGGGCTCGCCCCGTTCTGCTCGATCGCCGAGTCCGAGCACGACATCATGGGCGCCGGACACGCCTCGACGTCGATCGGATACGCGGTCGGCATCAAGGAGGGCATGCGCAGGCTGGGCCCGGAGGCCGAGGCGAAGGTCGTCGCGGTGATCGGCGACGGCGCGATGACGGGCGGCGTCGCGTTCGAGGCGATCAGCCAGGCGGGCGGCCTCGGCACGCCGATCGTCGTCGTGCTCAACGACAACGGCATGTCGATCGCGCCCAACGTGGGCGCAATCTCGCGCTACTTCAACCGCATCCGCCTGAACCCGAAGCTGTGGCGAGCGCGCGCGGACATCGAGGGCGGGCTCACGCGGCTGCCGATCGGGATCGGTGCCGCCTTCGAGCGCCTCGGGCCGCACCTGAAGGAGTCCATCAAGGCCTTCTGGGCGCCCGGCCTGTGGTGGGAGGAGCTCGACTGGGCCTACATGGGCGTGATCGACGGGCACGACGTGCGCGCGCTGCGCGAGGCGCTGCGCGAGGCGCTCGCCGCGGAACGCCCCGTCGTCGTGCACATCGCGACGGTGAAGGGCAAGGGCTTCGCGCCGGCGGAGAACGGGGGCCTCGAGGGCATGGAGAAGTGGCACGCCGCCAAGCCCAACTCGATCGTCAACGGCTCGCCGGCGTCGGCACCCGCCGCGCGGACCTCGCGATCGCGCAGGATCGTGCCGCCGCAGTACACGCAGGTGTTCGGGGAGGCGCTCGTGCGCGAATGCGAACGCGACGAGCGCGTCGTCGGCATCACCGCCGCGATGAACTCGGGGACCGGGCTGAACATCCTGCAGAAGGCGATGCCCGAGCGCTACTTCGACGTGGGCATCGCCGAGCAGCAGGCCGTGCTGTTCGCGGCCGGGCTCGCGCTCGAGGGCGTCAAGCCGGTGGCCGCGATCTACTCGACGTTCCTGCAGCGCGCCTTCGACCAGATCGTGCACGACGTCTGCCTGCAGCGCCTGAACGTCGTCTTCGCGATGGACCGCGCGGGCCTCGTCGGCGACGACGGGCCGACGCACCACGGCGCCTTCGACATCGCCTACCTGCGCTGCCTGCCGAACATCGTGCTGATGGCGCCGCGCGACGAGGCGATGCTCGTGCACATGCTGCGCACAGCCCTCGACTACGACGCGGGGCCGATCGCGCTGCGCTACCCGCGCGGCGAGGGCACGGGCGTGGCGCTTCCCGACTGCGGGGCAGCGGTCCCGATCGGCTGCGGCGAGATCCTGCTCGAGGCGCAGTCAGCTGCGCACGCGGCCGCGCACGTGGCGCTGATCGGCTACGGCAGCGGCGTCGGCAAGGCGCTGGCGGCGGCCGAGCTGCTGTGCGAGCACGACCTCGCGGTCACCGTCGCGGACGCGCGCTTCGCGAAGCCGATCGACGCCGGCCTGCTGGCGCAGCTGGCGGCCGAGCACGACCTGCTCGTGACGGTCGAGGAGGGGGTTCTCGCCGGCGGCTTCGGCTCCGCGGTGTGGGAGACGCTCAACGACGCCGGCGCGACGCCGCGCATCCTGCGCGTCGGCCTGCCCGACCGCTACGTCACGCACGGCAAGCCCGCGCTGCTGCACGAGGAGGTCGGGTTCACCGGCGAGCGGATCGCCGAGCGCGTGCTCGGCGCGCTTGCTGGCCCGAGCGGCATGCCGCACGAGGGCGACTCTGCGGTGATCGGCTCCTAAGCCGCGCGTGCGATCGGGCCGACCCGAGAAATGAAACGGCCCGCCGGGGAGTGCGGGCCGCTTCGGGGAGGAGGGATTCAAAGAGATGCAAATGCAACTCTCGATCAGCTGCACTATCGCTCGCAACGCCGCCCAGATGTGTGATATCGCTCACACTTGGCCCGTCGAGCGCTCGGCGGATAGCCTTGACGCATGGAGATCGCGATCATCCTGCTGGTGGTCCTCGTCGGGCTCGTCGCGGGCGATCTGGCGCTTGTGCGGGCGCTGAAACGCAGGCGGACGCGCTGACCTGTCGCGATCCGGGCGCCGCGCTCGGCATGTGCAAGGGTTCTCGCGGAATGCCCAAGCGCCGCCTTGACACGCTGCTCGCCGAGAGGGGCATGTTCGCCTCGCGCAGCCGCGCGGCGGCGTCGGTGATGGCCGGCGAGGTGCGGATCGGCGGGCCGCACGGACGGCGCGCCGAGAAGCCCGGCGAGCTGGTCGACGATGCCGAGACGCTCGCGCTCGAGCAGCGCCGCGAGTTCGCTTCGCGCGGCGGCCTGAAGCTCGCGAACGCGCTGCACAGCAGCGGCCTCGAGGTGGCGGGCAGGCGGGCGCTCGACGTCGGCGCCTCGACGGGCGGCTTCACCGACTGCCTGCTGCAGCACGGCGCGCGCGAGGTGATCGCCGTCGACGTCGGCTACGGCCTGCTCGACTACCGGCTGCGCAGCGATCCGCGCGTGCGCCTGCTCGAGCGCACGAACGTTCGTTCGCTCACGCCGTCGATGCTCCCGCCCGCGCCGCACGGGAGCGCGCCTGGCCTGCCCGACGTCGCGACCGTGGACGTGTCGTTCATCTCGCTCGAGAAGGTGCTCGGCGCCGTGATCGGCTGCCTGCAGCCCGCCTACGACGTGCTGGCGCTCGTGAAGCCGCAGTTCGAGGTGGGCCGCTCGCGCGTGGGCAAGGGCGGCGTGGTGCGCGAGCCCGAGCTGCGGCGCGAGGCGCTCCTCGCGGTCGGGGAGGCCGCCGTTGCGCTCGGCGCGCGCGTGCGTGCCTACCACTCCTCCGGGTTGCCGGGGCCGAAGGGCAACCGCGAGAGCTTCATCTGGCTCACGCCCACGGCCGGCGAGCCGCCACAGCCCCGTGAGGCGCTCGAGCGCCTCGCGCGCGAGATCGAGCGATGAGCGACGCGGACGCCCGGGGGCGCGAGATGACGGTGCTGACGCACCGCAGCACGGCCGACACGGACGCGACGCTCGCATTGCTGATCGAGCAGGCCGCGCGCGGTGGCGTAACGCTGCGCCTGGACGCGGAGGAGACCGCAAAGCATGCGCTGCGCCCCTCCGCGGGGCTGCTGCTGGACGCGCCCTTCAAGGCGGACGTCGCGCTCTGCGTCGTGCTCGGCGGCGATGGCACGATCCTGCGCGCGCTGCAGATGTACGCAGGCACGGACGTGCCCGTGTTCGCGATCAACTTCGGTGCGATCGGCTTCCTCGCGACGGTCGAGCGGGCGGACACGGCGCTCGGTATCGAACGGGCGCTGCGCGGCGACTTCGAGCTGCTGCGACTGCCGGGCGTCGTGCTCGATCTCGACGGGTCGAGCCGCACGGCCTTCAACGACATCGCCGTGCATCGCAAGGTCGGCGAGCGCGTCGCCGAGCTCGCCTATGCGCTCGCGGGCGAGGTCGCCGGCAGCGTGCGCTGCGACGGCCTCGTCGTCGCGACGCCGGCGGGATCGACGGGCTACAACCTCGCCAACGGCGGGCCCGTGATGGCCTGGGGCGTCGAGGGCTTCGTGGTCTCGTTCATCGCGCCGCACTCGATGACCGCGCGCGCGCTCGTCGCCTCGCCGGATGACGAGCTGTCCGTGCTCAACCGCTCGCTCGAGCCGCTCGACGTGGCGGTGGACGGTCGGCCAGCGGGTGAGATTGCGGCCGGAGCAGCGATCAGCGCGCGCTACATGCGCGACCGCGGCACGCTCGCGCAGCTGCCCGGCTCCTCCTTCTACCGCCGCCTGCGCGAGAAGTTCGGCCGGCTGGCGAGCTAGGCCCCCGAACGGCGAGCCGGGCGTCGGCGCTTGCGCGTGGTGGAGGGCCGGTCCGCGGCGTCAGGCGGCGTTGCTGCTCGGCCTGCTCGCGTGCGCCTCGGCGGGATGGCTCGTGTGGTGCATCGAGGTGACGAAGCGGTCGAGCTGATCGCGCGAGAAGCGGCGCTGGCCACCGGGCGTGCGGTAGCAGGCGATGTGGCCGGCGTCGGTCCAGCGACGGACGGTCGCGAGGGAGACGCCGAGGTAGCTTGCGGCCTGCGAGCTCGTGAAGACCAGCCGGCGCTCGTCCCGTGTTCTTTGCGTTGCGAGGGTCATGGTGCTGCATTGATCGCCACCTATGGCGAGGAACTTGAGCGCGGCATGAGCTTTGTGGACGTTTCGTGCGGGTAGGGGACGAGTCGATCGCTGGGCGCTGCCGGCGCTGTGGACAGCGCTGCAATGCCACGTGCAGCGAAGTTGGCGATTCCGCATTGCGCAGCGACAATCCGGCGCGGACCGTTTAGCCGATGCTCGGACGGGTCGATCGAGGAGTGGTGTCCGCCTCCCGGCCGGCCACAATTGTCAAGGGGCCGCAAGGCTTCGGGAACGCCGGGCAGATCCAGCGCAGCGTCTGAGCCCATTGTCTTCGACCGTCCAGTTATCCTCGACCCCGCAGCCGCGCAGGCTGCGCCGGATGCTCGGCGCGTACACGGTCAACCGTCTCGGAAGCTGGATCGGGCTCGTCGCGCTGTCGTTGGCGGTCTTCGATCGCACCCACAGCTCGTTGGCGGTTGCCGCGCTGCTGCTCGCTTGGCAGGCGCTGCCGGCGTTTCTCGTACCGGCGGTCGTCGCTCGAGTTGAGGCCTCGCGCCGGCGTAGCGGTCTCAGTCTCCTGTATCTCTGCGAGGCCGTGCTCACCGTCGGGCTCGCGGTCCTGCTGTACGACTTCTCGCTCCCCGTGGTGCTCGTGCTGGCGGCGCTGGATGGGACGGCAGCGCTCACCGCGAGCGCCCTGCAGCGAGCGGCGTTGGCGAGGGTGGCGCGTGAGCAGGTGTTCGCCGGCGCGGCCCCACTCGGGTCGGAGGAGATACTCGCGAGCGCCGGGCACGATGCTGAGCGCAAAGCGAACGCGGCACTGAACGTCTGCTTCTCGGTCTCGTTCGTCGCGGGCCCGGTGATCGGAGGCGCGGTCACGGCTGCGGCGGGTGCGCCCGCTGCGCTGTTCATCGACGTGGGGTCTTTTCTCGTCTGCGGCGCGTTGCTGCTCGACTTCCATCCCCGCGTCGACGGTGCCGTCGCTGGCGGCGTGGGTCTGCAGCTGCGAGCGGCTTGGGCTCACATAAACGCCACCTCTTCGCTGCGCGTGCTGCTGCTCGCGCAGGCGGCGGCGCTCGTTTTCATCCAGGCGGCTGGACCGATCGAGGTCGTCTACGCGAAGGCGACGCTGCATGCGGGCGATCGAGGCTATGGCCTGTTCGTGACCGCTTGGGGAGCCGGCGCGGTGGTGGCGAGCGTGATCTTCGCGCGCTCGCCGCGACGGCCGCTAGGGGCGATGCTGACTGCGGGTCCTTTGGCGCTCGGGGTCGCGTTCGTCGGCGTCGCCGTTGCGCCGTCCCTCGCGGTCGCCTGCGCCGCAGCGTTCCTCGGGGGCATCGGTAACGGTCTGGACCTCCCGGCGCTGATGAGCCTCGTGCAGCGGCTGACTCCGCCGGATCTCCATGGCCGCCTGATGGGCGCCGTCGAATCCCTGACTGCGTTGACTCTTGCCGCCGGCTTGCCGTTGGGGGGGGCGCTCGTCGCGCTCAGCTCCACGCGCGTCGCGTTCCTCGTCGTGGGGCTCGCGACCGCGACGACCACGGTCGCTTTCCTGCGCTTGACGCTGCGAGGCCTCGAACCAGGCCAAGGCCAATGCCTCGCGAGTGCTGAACCGCAAATGACGACGGAAGAGTGCCGTCCCGCCCGGGTGGACGCGGCTGGCGCCCATCTGGCCCGTGAGCCAGGCACTCAACAGCCCTGATCGCGGGTCCTTGCGCACGTCTGGGCGAGACGTCCGGACCGCGTTACGTCCTTGCACCTAAAGTGCTGCGGCGCGTCGGCCGTTAAAGCCAACAGGGCCCTTGGATGTCTGCGTCGACGCTCATGAAACGGCTCTTCTGGGCGGCTGAGTCGGCCCTGCTCGGGGGGATGGTCTTCGCCGCCACGCAACTGTCCCAGCCCGACGAATGGCATCCGCTGGCGCTCGTAGTTCTGCTGCTAGCGCTCGCGCTCGGCGGCGAGTGGTTCACGGTCGAGATCGGCGGCGGGATCTTGAGCGCATCACTGGCGGTGATGGTGCTGGCCATGGGTCTGCTCGGGCCAGCTCCGGCGGCGGCGTGCGGTCTTGCGGCGATGGTGATCCACTCCGCGATGGGTCGCCGTGGAGCCGGTGATTGGCTCAACAACCTCGTGGCGTTCGGCGTTGCGGCATTCGCCGGCGGTTGGGTCGTGCGTGCCGTCGAAGGCGATGTCGCAAACATCCACGGACAGACCCTCGCCAAGAGCCTCAGCTTCGGTCTCGTCCTTTCCGGCGCCGTGCTCATCCTCTTGGCCGTCAACTTCGCCCTGTTTGCGCTCTGGCAGCGGGTCAAGGAAGGCCGTGCGCTTGTGCGCTCGGTGCGCGAGCTCTTCATGCCGCTGCTGCCGGGAGAACTCGCAGTCGGCGTGATCGCCGTGATCCTCGTTCTCGCGTATCGGAGCGCCGGTCTGCCGGCGCTGCTCTGCGCGATGCCCGTCTTCCTGGTCTTTCGGCACCTGACCGTCGCGCTCGTGCGCTCCGAGCGTCGCGCGGAAGAACTCGATGCGCGCAGCCGCCAGCTGGCGTCCTTCCAGTGGGCCGTGCCCTCGACCTTCATGGAGGGGCTAGGCCTCCGCGACCCCAGCGCGATGCGCCACGCAGCCGCCGTGGCGAGCTACGCGAAAGCGATGGCGGTCGAGCTCGAGTGCGACGAGGAGGAGCAGGAGATAATCCACCTCGCGGGCCTGCTCCACGACATCGGCAAGTTCACCTGGTCGGACCGGATCCTGCACCCCACCGAGCTCACCGACGAGGACTGGGCCGTGATCCGACGCCACCCTCAGGACGGCGCGATGATGGTGGGCAAATTCGACGGGTTCGGTCCGGTCGCGGACGCGATCCTCTATCACCACGAGCGAATCGACGGCCAGGGCTACCCGGCCGGCCTGATCGGCAGCGAGATCCCGCTGGCGTCGCGCATCGTGGCGATCTGCAGCACCTACCATGCGATCACGAACCGCGATGCCTACGGCCTACGGACGAGCCCCGAGGAGGCGATGAGCGAGCTTCGGCGCGTCGCCGGGTCCCAGCTCGACGCCGAGCTGATCGAGAGCTTCATATCGCTGCTGGAACGCAAGGGCGCAAACTTCGCGCAGGACGCCGACTACAAGACGGAGCTCGCGCTGGAGACGCGCGTGGCGAAGATGGCGAGACCGCAGTCGGTACCGCGTACGAGCCCGCAACGGCTGCCCCTGCGACGACTGGTAAACCGCGGCTAATCAGAGTTCCGGCCCGGGCGCCGTTCGCGGCCAAACTGGCTTCGGCTGCGCCCGCCTACGAGAAAAGGGGCGCCACGCTGCTTGCGGGGCGCCCCTTTCTTGATTCCTGTTGCTGCCTAGTTGCCCCACGGCTGCATGGGAACCCTCCTTCGCCAATTCGCCCCCCGTCAGGGCCCCGAAAGGCGCCTCCGATCGGGAAGCCCGGTACACGTTTGTGTAGATCCGGACCGATAGTACAGGGAAAGGCAGCTTTGTCCAATTTGCGTAGGGTTGTGCAGGTTTTCGTGCAGACGGAGGTCAATGCGCGGGCGTTGCGTACGTCTCTGGCAACGAACCGGTGGCGCCTGGCTGCTACCCCGTGTGCAGCTTTCCGCATCCTCCGCAGGTAGCCGAGACCGGCTCGATCGGGCGCTGCGCAGGTCGTTCGCGACGCTTTCTCGATCCTCGAGTCGTGTTTCGCCGCGCGGGCACCCGGCGCCGGCAGGCGCCCGCTAACCCTCGCGGTGGCGTACCTTCGCCGACGCCTCGCGGATCAGTCGGATGCGAGCGCTACGGTTCTACCCGCAGACTTATGCAGGCGGGCATGTCAGCGGCCAAGCGGCCTATCGACGTCATCATCGCCGACGATCACTCGATCGTGCGCGACGGAATCCGCGCCGTCCTGGAACGCGAGGAGGGTGAGTTCCGCGTCGTAGCCGAAGCCGGGGACATTCCCTCGATGGTGCGGCTGGTCCGCGAACACAAGCCCGACCTGCTCACGCTCGACCTCACGATGCCCGGCGGCTCGAGCCTCGGGGCGCTGCCCCAGGTCTTCATCGCGCATCCCACGCTCGCCGTCGCCATCCTCACCATGCGCGAGGACCCCGAATACGCACGCCAGGCGCTGCGCGCCGGCGCCCACAGCTACGTGCTCAAGGAGGCCGAGCCCGCCGAGCTGCTGCAGGCCTTCCGCACCGCCGTCGCCGGCGGCAACTACCTGCACCCGCGCCTCGGCGCGCTGATGGCGACCGGTGAGAACGGCTCCGCCGACGACGTCGCGCTCTCCGACCGCGAGCAGGAGGTCATCAAGCTCATCGCCGATGGCTTCACCAACCCCGAGATCGCCGAGCGCCTCGACGTCGCCGAGCGCACCGTCAAGACCTACCGCGCCCGCGCCATCGAGAAGCTGGGGTTCTCCTCGCGCGCGGAGATCACCGCCTACGTGCGCCGTAGCGGCCGCTAGGCCCGCGCCGCGCCTAGCCGGCGACGGGCCTGCCGGCGAGCGGCACTCGCAGCCGCACGACCGTGCCGCCGCCCTGCGCCGGCTCCCACTCCAGCTCACCGCCCACCAGCTCCGCGCGTTCGCGCATTCCGCCCATGCCGAAGCCACCCTTCAGACCGCCCTCGCGCGGGCCGAGCTGCGAGGCGTCGGGCAGGCCCTTGCCGTCGTCGGAGACCGCGACCAGCAGCGCCTCATCCTGCGCCCGCACGCTCACGGCGGCGCTCGAGGCATGCGCGTGGCGGCTCACGTTGGTGAGCGCCTCCTGGACGATGCGGTAGACGGTGCTCTCGAGCTCCGGGTCGAGCCTCGGCGTCGCGCCCGGCTCGCCCGCGCTCGCGCCGTTGAGCTCGCTCAGGTCGATCTGCGTCCGCACGTCCAGACCCTCGATCGCCTGGGCGCGCCTCGCCAGCGCGTCCAGCGCGGCCGCGAGCCCGAGATCGTCGAGCGCCGCGGGCCGCAGCTCGGTGATCAGATGGCGCAGACCGTCGATCTCGTTCTGCAACCCCTCGAGCGCCGCGTCGACGCTCGCTCTGAGCGCGCCCTCGTCCGCGGCGTCGCGCGCGTTCGCCAGCTGCAGGCGCAGAGCGCCGATCCCCTGGATGCTCTCGTCGTGGATCTCCCGCGCCCAGCGCGTGCGCTCGTGCTCGCGCATCTCGATGCCGTGGCGCAGGCGTTCGATCTGCACCGAGCGCTCGGCCGCGAGCCGTTGCGCGACGCTCGCCGCGAACGCCTTGAGGGCGTCGCGGTCCGCCCGCCCGAAGCTGCCGTCGCTGCGCAGCGCGATCACCAGCCCGCCGCCCAGTCCCTCGAGGTTCAGCGGCTCGATCAGCGCCGAGCGCGCCTCGAGTCCCAGTTCGTGCAGCCACGCGGCCTCGGGGCCGCGCGGGCGCTCGAGCGCGAGCGGCTGGCCCCGCTCATACAGCGCGCCGAGCTCGCTGCCGCGGACCGGCACGATGCGAAGCCGCGGGCGACCGCTTCCGCTCGACGCGGCCACCTGCAGCTCGCCGCGGTCCTCGATCATCAGCACGAGCGAGCTCGCATCCAGCAGCGCCAGGCCGCGATCGGACATCAACTTCAGCAACCACAGCTCCGAGCCGGACAGCACGAAGCGGAGTCTAGGAACGCGCGCGGCGTCAGGTCAGGGGAGCGGCGCCGCCGCCGGCGCTCGGCCGGCGTCAGCCGGGAGGCGCGCCGTCCTCGCCGTTCGCATTACGTCCCCCGGACGCGAGCGCCGCCGCGCGCGCTCGCTGGAGCAGCTCCGACGCGTCCTCGCCATCACGCCACGCCGCGAGCCCCACCGACAGCCGCAGCGGCATCCGCTCGCCCGCCGCCTCCACCTTGATCGTCCGCATACGCTCCAGCGCGCGGCGCGCAACCACCTCGGCGCGCGGCCCGTCCGCACCCGGCAGCACGATCGCGAGCTCCCGTGCCTGCGGGCGTCCGATCGCGTCAAAGCGCCGCAGTCCCGGCTCGAGCGCCGCCGCCAGGTACTGCGGCGCCTGCTCACGCAGCTCGCCGCCGTAGCTCTCGGCGAGCGTCTCCAGGTTCTCGATCATCACGAGCAGGCATGCCAGCCCCGTGCCGTGGCGTTCGGCGCGGCTTATCTCCTCGCCGAGGCGCTCCTGCAGCGCCGGCGCCGGCAGCGACTGTCGCGCCCTTCCTGCGGGGCCGTCGGCGTCGCGGTTGCTGTAGCTGGCAGCCATGCCCTCTTTGAGCCGTCGAGTCTAGGTCGCGGTCGCGCGCGGATCTCCCTTCCGCGTGCTCCGCCGGATTATGCGCGCGCCGCGCGTCCCGCGCCAGCGCTGGTGGAGCGCGCCCACTCCGTCCCCGCTCGCTGCTACATGTCCCTTGCCATGCTCGAAGAGCTCCACGTCGAGAACCTCCTTCTGATCGAGTGCGCCCGCCTGCGCCTCGCGCCCGGCCTCAACGTGCTCACCGGCGAGACCGGCGCCGGCAAGACCGTCCTCGCGCACGCGCTCGACCTGCTGCTCGGCGGGCGTCCGCGGACCGGCATCGTGCGCCCGGGCGCCTCGGAGGCCTACGTCGAGGCGATCTTCCGGCTGCCCTCCTCGCAGCCGCTGCCGGATGCCGCCGAGCACCTGCTCGCCGCCGCAGAGGAGCAGGACGCCGAGCGCGAGCTCGTTCTCGCCCGTCGCGTCGGCACCGACGGGCGCACGCGCGCCTACGTCAACGGCCGCTCGGCCTCCGTCGCGGATCTGCGCGAGCTCGGCGGCGCGCTCGTCGCCTTCCACGGCCAGCACGAGCACCGCAGACTGCTCTCGCCGGCCGCGCAGCTCGCGCTGCTCGACGCGCGCTGCGGCGAGCGCCAGGCGCGCACGCTGCGCGAATGCGCGAGCGAGTACGCGCGCACGCGCGAGCTCGAGCAGCGGCTGCAGCGACTCCGCGTGCTCGGCACGACGCGCGCGCGCGAGCTCGACCTGCTCGATCACGAGCTCACCGAGATCGCACAGCTCGCGGGCGACATCGATGACTACGAGCAGCTGCGCGCCGCGCGCGAACGCCTGCGGCGGATCGATGGCCTGCTCGGCGCCGCGGCCGCCGCCGAGGCTCTGCTCGGATCGGGCACCGATTCGCCGGCCGCCGCGCTCGAGCAGCCCGGCGCCGGCGCCTCGGCCGCGCGCGCGGCCTGCGCGCTGGACGCGCTCGCCGGCGTCGACAGCGCCCTCGACGCCCTCGCCGCGCGTGCCGGCGCGCTCGCGCTCGAGGCGCACGAGCTGTCCTCCGAGCTGCGCGCCTACGGCGAACGCCTGCAGGAGGAGACGCTCGACGCTCAGCAGGGGGCGGTCGACTCGCTGGAGTCGATCGAGCAGCGCCTGGCCGCGGTCGAGCGCCTGCTGCGCAAGCACGGCGGCAGCCCGGCCGCCGTCCGCGAGCACGCGCGCGCCGCCCAGCAGCGGCGCGAGGAGCTCGCGCGCAGCGAGAGCGCCGAAGCGCACACGGCGGCGCAGCTGAGCGAGGCTCGCGCGGCGCTGCAGGCGCATGCGTGTGAGCTCCGACGCGCGCGCGCCCACGCGGCCAAGCCCTTCGCCGAGGCCGTTCGCGAGCAGCTCGAGCCGCTTGCGATGGCCGGCGCGAAGTTCGACGTCGCGCTCGCGGAGAGCGAGCTCGGCCCCGCCGGCGCCGATGCCGTCGAGCTGCTCATAGCGCCGAATCGCGGCGTTCCCGCGGCGCCGCTGCGCGAGATCGCATCCGGCGGCGAGCTCTCGCGCGTGATGCTCGCGATCCTCAGCGTCGCGCACTCCCGCGAGCAGCGCCAGACACTCGTCTTCGACGAGGTCGACGCGGGCATCGGCGGTCACACCGCGCGCGCCGTCGGCGAGCGCGTGCGCGCGCTCGCCGAGCAGCGCCAGCTCATCTGCATCACGCACCTGCCGCAGATCGCCTCGCTCGCCGCGCGGCACTTCACGATCGTCAAGGACTCCGACGCCGACACCGCGCGCACACTCGTGCGCGAGCTCGAGCGGGACGAGCTCGTCGGCGAGCTCGTCCGAATGCTCGGCGCCGACAGCGAGGACTCGGCCGCGCGGCGCCACGCGCGCGAGCTGCTGCGCGCCGCCTGAGCGCGGCTGAGGGCGCGCTGCCCGATCGCGGTGGCGCGGGCGCGGGCGCGGCGGCGGCTAGTCTCCCGCGCGGATGGCCGCCACGCGATCACGCGCGCCGCTGCGCCCGGAGCAGGTGCTCACGGGCGCCGTCCGCGGCGGGCGCACGACCAAGCGCCTCGTCAGGCGCCTGCAGCCCGGCGAGATCGCGTTGATCGATCATCTCGACATCGACCGCGTCTCCGCGGAGGAGCTGATCGCCGCCGGCGCCGCTGCGGTGCTCAACTGCAGCGCCTCCTCCGGCGGCTCCTACCCCAACCTCGGCCCGCAGCTGCTGCTCGAGGCCGGCGTGGCGCTCGTCGACCTCCACGGCGGCGAGCTCTTCGAACGCGTGCGCGACGGCGAGGCGATCGAGGTGCGGACCTGCGCGCCCGCCGGCGGGCGCGCGCCGGCGCATGCGGACGGCGTGGAGGCCGAGGTGCGGCGCGCCGGCGCCCGCGAGGTGCTCGCGCGCGGCGAGCTGCTCGGCGTCGAGCGCGTGCGCGCGCAGACGCGCGCGCGCCGGCGCGAGATCGACCGGGCGCTGGAGCGCTTCGCGCGCAACACCATCGAGCACATGCGCGAGGAGCGCGAGCTGCTCGACGGCGGGATCCAGATGCCGCGCTTCGCCACCGACATGCGCGACCGCGCAGCGCTCGTCGTCGCGCGGGGACCGGGCCACCGGCGCGACCTGCGCGCGCTCGGGCCCTTCATCCGCGACAGGCGGCCCGTCGTCATCGCCGTCGACGGCGCCGCGGAGACGCTGCTCGACGAGGGGCTGCGCCCGCACATGATCGTCGGCGACATGGACTCCGCGGGCGAGGACGCGCTGCGCTGCGGCGCCGAGCTCGTCGTGCACGCCTATCCGGACGGGCGCGCGCCGGGCGGCGCGAGGCTGCGCGCACTCCGGCTCGCCTTCGAGGTCGTCCCCGCGCCCGGTCTCAGCGAGGACCTCGCGCTGCTCATCGCCGCGGAGAAGGGCGCGCGCCTGATCGTCTCCGTCGGCTCGCACTTCAACCTGCTGGAGTTCCTCGACCGCAACCGCAAGGGCATGGCCTCCACCTTCCTCACGCGGCTGCGCGTCGGCGAGATCCTCGTCGACGCCAAGGGCGTCAGCCGGCTCTACCCGCCGGGCTGAGCGCTAGCTTCCAGCCTCGTGCAAGCGGTCCCGTTTCTCGCCTCGCTGCTGTGCGCACTCGCGCTCGCGCCGGCGCTGGCGCGCGCGCTGCAACGGCAAGGCTGGACCGCACCCAACTACCGAGGCCGGCGGCTGCCGCGCTCGTTCGGGCTGCTGATCGGCGCCTCCGCGCTGCTCGCCGGCGCGCCGCTGCTGCTGGCCGACCGGCTCGCGCACCTCGGGCTGCTCGCCGGCGAGAGCGCCCCGGTGGCGCTCTACGCGGGCGGCGTGCTCGGCCTCGGCCTGCTCGACGACGCGCTCGCGGGCGAGGACGGGCCGCGCGGCCTGCGCGCTCACGCCGCCGCCGCGCTGCGCGGACGCCCCTCGACGGGGCAGCTGAAGGCGGCCGGCTCGCTCGCGCTCGCGCTGTTCGCGCTGCCGCGCCTCGGCCTGCACGGCGAGCGCCTGGCGCTGGCCGTCGCGGTGCTCCTGCTCTGCACGCACGCCTTCAACCTGCTCGATCTGCGCCCCGGCCGCGCGATCAAGGCGTTCCTCGCGCTCGGCGCGGCGCTGACCGCCGCCGCCGGCGGCGCAGCGCCGTTCTCGCTCGCGCTGCTGAGCGCGCCCGTGCTCGTCGCCGCTCGGTATGACCTGCGCGAGCGCGCGATGCTCGGCGATGCGGGATCCAGCCTCTTGGGCGCGCTCGGCGGCCTGTGGATCGTGCTCGCGCTCGGCTTGCCGGGGCAGCTCGCCGCGCTCGCGCTGCTTGCCGCGATCGCCGCCTACGGTGAGCTGCGCTCGATCTCGCGCCTGATCGACAGGACCCCGGGACTGCGCTGGCTAGACTCTCTGGGCAGGTCCTGATGACCCTGCACAGCGCCGACCGACACGCCCAGGCACCGACGAAGACGCGATTCATCTTCGTCACCGGCGGAGTCGTCTCATCGCTCGGCAAGGGGATCGCGGCGGCCTCGATCGGGCGCCTGCTGGTCTCGCGCGGCCTCACCGTGGGGCTGCAGAAGTTCGACCCCTACATCAACGTCGACCCGGGCACGATGTCGCCCTACCAGCACGGCGAGGTGTTCGTGACCGAGGATGGCGCGGAGACCGACCTCGACCTCGGCCACTACGAGCGCTTCACCGACTCCAACACCTCGCGCGCCTCCAACGTCACGGCGGGCGGCGTCTATGACACCGTGATCCGCCGCGAGCGCCGCGGCGACTACCTCGGCGGCACCGTGCAGGTCGTGCCGCACATCACCGACGAGATCAAGCAGCGCATCGCGCTGATCGCGCAGTCGAGCGACGTCGACTTCGTGATCACCGAGATCGGCGGCACGGTCGGCGACATCGAGTCGCTGCCGTTTCTGGAGGCGATCAGGCAGTTTCCCGTCGACGTGGGGCGCCGGCGCTGCATGTTCATCCACCTCACGCTCGTCCCCTACATCAGCCACGCCGGCGAGCTGAAGACCAAGCCCACGCAGCACTCGGTCAACGAGCTGCGCCGCATCGGCATCGCGCCGGACATGTTGATGTGCCGCTCGGAGAGCTCCCTCTCGCAGGACATCCGGCGCAAGATCGCGCTGTTCGCGAGCCTGCCCGTGGAGGCGATCGTGTCCGCGTGCGACGTCGACGACATCTACAAGGTCCCGCTCACCTTCCACGACCAGGGCGTCGACGAGTTCATCCTCGAGCACTTCGGCGTGCAGGCGCCCGAGCCCGAGCTCGCGCGCTGGAAGGAGCCGATCGAACGCTCCGCGCGGGCCACGCGCACGGTGCGGATCGCGCTCGTCGGCAAGTACGTGCAGCTCGAGGACGCGTACCTGTCGGTCTCCGAAGCGCTGCGGCACGCGGCCTCGCTGCAGGACGCGCGCATGCAGATCGACTGGATCGACTCGGAGAGCCTCGAGGGCGGATCCGCCGCCGAGCGGCTCGCCGCCGCCGACGGCATCCTCATACCCGGCGGCTTCGGCGGGCGCGGCATCGAGGGGAAGATCGCGGCGGCGCGCTTCGCGCGCGAGGAACGGGTGCCGTACCTGGGGATCTGCCTCGGCATGCAGGTCGCCGTCGCCGAGTTCGCGCGCCACGTCGCGGGGATGGACGGCGCGAACTCGACCGAGTTCGACATCGAGACGCCCAACCCCGTGATCGACCTGCTGCCCGAGCAGAAGGAGGTCGCCGACCTCGGCGGCACGATGCGCCTCGGCGCCGATCCGATCAAGCTGCATCCCGACACCCGCGCGCGGGAGATGTACGGCGAGGCCGTCATCTACGAGCGCCACCGCCACCGCTACGAGGTCAACAACCTGCTGCGCAAGCGTCTCACGAACGCCGTCGGCAGCGGCCCCGGTGGACGCCTGCGCATCTCGGGCACCTCGCCGGATGAGCGGCTCGTCGAGCTGATCGAGCTCGAGGACCACCCGTTCTTCGTCGCGTCGCAGTTCCACCCCGAGTTCAAGTCGCGACCGGAGCGCCCGGCGCCGCTGTTCCGGGGCTTCATCGCCGCGGCGCTCGCGCGTGCCGGTGAGGGCGCTGCGCCGAGCCGGGAGGCGGCCGCCACCGCGTCGTGAGCGTGCTCGGGTCGGCCACGAGCATCACCGACGCCGAGCTCAGCTACCTCAACGGCACCTTCGCCGAGCTGTGCCGCATCGAGAGCCCGTCCGGCAGCGAGCGGCGCTGCGGTGAGCGGGTGATCGCCGAGCTGCGCGCGCTCGGCGTGAGCGTCGATGAGGACGGCGCCGGCGCGCTCACCGGCTCAGACTGCGGCAACCTGCTCGCACGCGTGCCCGGCGCCGGCTCGGTGCAGGCAGGCGCCGGCGCGCCGGCGCACGGCACGCAGGGCGGGGGCCGCCCGCACGCGGACGCCCGCGGCGAGCCACGCCCAGACGGCGCCTCGCTGCTGCTGTGCGCGCACCTCGACACGGTGCCGCCGCAGGCGCCCGTCGAGCCGCTGCTGCGCGAAGGCGTCTGGGAGAACTCCAACGAGGCGATCCTCGGCGCCGACAACAAGGCGGCGATCGCGGTGCTGCTCGCGCTCGCGCGGCGCGTGCACCGCGCGCGCGCGCCGATCGATCTCGAGCTGCTGTTCACCGTCGGCGAGGAGCGCTCCCTGGCGGGAGCGCGCGCCTTCGAGGCGGGCCGCCTGCGCAGCGCGTTCGGCTATGTGTTCGACCACGCCTCGCCGATCGGCGAGGTGATCGTCGCCTCGCCGAGCCAGTTCCGCTTCGAGGCGCGCTTCTTCGGCGCGGCCGCGCACGCGGGGATGCACCCGGAGGGTGGCCGCAGCGCGGTGCTCGCCGCGGCGCGCGCGATCGCGTCGCTGCCGTACGGGCGCGTGGATGAGCAGAGCACGCTGAACGTCGGCGCGATCGCGGGCGGCAGTGCAATGAATGTCGTGGCCGAGCACTGCAGCTTCAGCGGCGAGGTGCGCAGCCTGGACGAGCACCGCGCGGAGGGGCTCGTCGCGGAGATCGTGCAGCGCTGCTACGAGGCCGCGAACCTGTCCGACTGCGACTGCGACGTCGATGTGAGCGCGGAGAAGACCTTCGGCGGCTACCGCCTGCCGTCGGGCAGCCGCGCCCTGCGCGTGGCCGAGCGCGCCCTGCGCGCGTGCGGGCACGAGCCGAAGCGCATCTCGAGCGGCGGCGGCTCGGATGCGAACGCGCTGCTGGCGCAGGGCTTTGAGTGCGTGAACCTCGCCAACGGCACCGAGCACGCGCACGAGCCCGGCGAGCGGGTGAGCGAAGCGGCGCTGCAGGAGATGCTCGCGGTCGCAGTGGCGCTGCTGGCGGAGGCGGCGCTCGAGCTCGGCGCGGCGCCGGCATGAGCGTGCCGCGGTCACGATGCTGAAGCTGAGGCGCGCGACGGTGCTGCGGGCCGACGACGGTGAGCGCGAGCAGGCGCTCGTGATCGAGCTCGCGGATGCGCCGGCGGACGCCCTCGCGCCGGGGGGGCTGCGGCGCCGGCCGGCGGTCGCCGACGTCGCGCTCGTCGGGCGCGCACAGGCGGGCGACGAGCTGATCGTGAACACGCAGGCCCTCGACCTGGGGCTCGGCTCGGGCGGCGCCGACATCGTGCACGCGAACCTCACGCGCGGCCTTGATTCTTCAGAAGACCGAGCAGGTGACGGCGTCATGAAGCTGAACTACACGAGCATCCAGCACACGGTCACGCCAGTCGAGGACGGATCGCTCGCGCTGCCGCTGGGTCGCGCGGTCGGCGTTCTCGCACTCCACGGGCAGCTCGCGCCCGCGGCGTGGTCGTTCGCGCGCAGCGCAGCTGGCAGGAAGCTCGGCTACATCCAGACCGAGGGGGGCGCGCTCGCGGGCTCGCACTCGGAGGTGGTGCGGATGCTGCGCGAGCGCGGCCTGCTCGCCGGCCACCTGACGGCCGGCGCGGCCTTCGGCGGCGAGGGCGAGGCGATGAGCTGCGCGGGCGCGCTGCACCACGGCCTTTCGACGCTCGGTTGGGACGCCGCCGTGTGCGGCCCCGGTCCTGGCATCTTCGGCTCGGGCACGCCACTCGGCCACGGCGGCATGGAGGCGCTCGACTCCGCCCACGTTGCGCTCGCGCTCGGCTGCCGCACGCTGCTGGTCGCTCGCATCTCCTCCGGCGAGGCGCGCGCGCGCCACCGCGGCATCTCGCATCACACGCTGACCGTGCTCGACCTGCTGCTGCAGCCGGTGACCGTCGCGCTGCCCGCGGGTATGCGCTCGCCCTTCGGCGCCGAGCTGCGCGCGGGCCTCGGGGCGGCGTTCGCCGCGAGATCGGAGTCAGACGGGGGCCTCGCCGGCTCGCACTCGAGGCCGGCGCTGGCCGTCGAGATCGAGCTCGAGCGTCCGGCGCGGATCACGCGCCACGACTGGCGGCGGGCGCCGATCGACCTTCCGGGGTACGTCGCCAGCGGCCTGCCCGCGCAGACGATGGGGCGCACGCTGGCCCACGACCCGCTGTTCTTCGCGGCGGCGCTCGCGGGCGGCAGCGCGCTCGCCGAGCTCGCGCTGGAGGCGGCGCGGGTGCAGGCGGAGGAGCACGACGAGGAGGCCGCGGGGCGCGTGGCGTGAGCGAGCGGCGAATCGAGGCGCTCGGCGGCGAGACGGTCTATCACGGGTGGCTCGTGCAGGTGCGCCTCGAGCGCTTCGCACACGAGGACGGCGGGGTGGTGGAGCGCGAGATCGTGCGCCACCGCGGCGCGGTCGGCGTCGTCGCGTGCGAGCCCGATGCGGTGTGGCTCGTGCGCCAGCCGCGCGAGGCGGTGATGGAGCCGGCGCTGCTGGAGATCCCCGCCGGCCGTCTCGACAAGGAGGGCGAGCAGCCTGTGCAGGCGGCGCAGCGCGAGCTCGCGGAGGAGATCGGCCGCGGCGCGTCCAGGTGGGAGCCGATCCTCTCCTACTACTCCAGCGCGGGCTTCACGGACGAGCGCGTGCACCTGTATGCGGCAAGCGAGCTGTATGAGCAGAGCGCCGAGAGCGGCGAGGACGAGCGCATCGAGATCGTGCGCTGGCCGCTGGAGCGTCTCGACGAGGCGATCGCGCAGTGCAAGGACGCGAAGACGCTGATCGGCCTGTGCTGGCTCGCGCGCCGGCTCGCGCGCTGAGCGCACGCTGAGCGCACGAGCCGCGACGGGGCGCCGCCTTCGCGGGAGGTTCCGGTCCGCCGGAGATCGAGCGCGCCGGGCGCACGGCGCTGAATGGGCGCTTGCACGGGCAGGAGCGCGCGAGCACGTAACCGAAGTGTTGGCGCATGGCCTCCGGCGCGAGCAGCCAGGCGCAAGCGTCCAGCGAGTTCGCGCGGCTCGGCGCGGACTTCCTCGCCTACCTGGAGCTCGAGCGCGGGCTCTCGCGCAACACGCTCGAGGCATACGGCTCCGACCTGCAGCAGCTCGGCGCGTTCCTCGAGCGCGAAGGCACGGATGCGCTGGCGGTGCGCCACGCGCAGCTCGCCGAGTTCCTCTCCGAGCTCGCGCACGGCAGCGAGGAGCGCGCGCCGGTGTCGGCGGCGACGCTCGCGCGCAAGGTGGCGTGCCTGCGTTCCTTCTACCGCCATCTGCGCCTGGAGGGCGTGATCGAACACGATCCGACGGCGCAGCTGCGCGGCCCACCGAAGACGCGCCAGCTGCCGAGGGTGCTCAGCCGCGAGCAGGTGCAGCGGCTGCTCGCGCAGCCGCACGGCGAGGACGCGCTCGCGCTGCGCGACCGCGCGCTGCTCGAGGTGATGTACGCCTGCGGGCTGCGCGCCTCGGAGACGGTCGGGCTGGAGCTCTCGGACGTCGACTTCGAGGAGGGCGTGCTGCGGGCGCGCGGCAAGGGCTCCAAGGAGCGCCTGGTGCCGGTCGGCAACCACGCGCTCGCGGCGCTGCGCGCGTGGTGCAGAGTGGGACGACCGCAGCTGCTCGACGAGGGAAGCGAGCGGTGCGTGTTCCTGAACCGGCGCGGCAGCGCGCTCACGCGCCAGGGCCTGTACAAGGTCGTGCAGACGCACGCGCGAAGCGCGGGGCTCGCGGATTGCATGAGCCCGCACACGCTGCGCCACACCTTCGCCACGCACCTGCTGAACGGCGGCTGCGACCTGCGCTCGCTGCAGGAGATGCTCGGCCATGCCGACCTGGCGACCACGCAGGTGTACACGCACCTGTCGACGGAGGCGCTGAAGGACGCCTATTTCGGCGCCCACCCGCGGGCGACGCTCGGCGGCCGGCGCGAGTGAGCCGCGCCTCTGCGCGTGGGCGCGCGCGCAGTCCCGGACCGCGGGCGCGCGGGGGATCCTGGAGCGCATGACAGGCGCATAAGCTGGGCGAGGCATGCCCGAGCTACCGGAGGTCGAGACGATCCGCAGCCAGCTGGCGCCGCTGGTGCAGGGCAAGGTGCTGCGGCGAATCGAGGTCCTCGATCCGCGCTGGTCGCGCCCGCTGGCGCCGCAGGAACTCGAGCAGGCGCTGGCCGGCCGGCGTGTGCACAGCCTCCGCCGGCGCGGCAAGTACCTGCTGTGGAGCTTCAGCGGCGAGGTCCATCTCGCGCAGCACCTGCGCATGACGGGCGCGATTCTCCTCGACCCCCGCCCCGAGCCGGCGCACACGCGCGTGCGGATGCGCTTCGGGCCGGGCGGCCCGCGGCTGGCGCTGACGGACCCGCGCCGCTTCGGCACGGGCGAGCTGCTCGTGGGCGAACAGGCGCTCGAGCGCTTCTTTGCGGGGCGGCTCGGCCTCGAGCCGCTCGACGAGCGCTTCACGGTCGAGCACCTGCGCGAGCTGACGCGCGGTCGCAGCGCTTCGATCAAGGCGCTGCTGCTCGATCAGCGCAGGGTCGCCGGCGTGGGCAACATCTACGCCGATGAGGCGCTGTTCCGCGCCGGCATACATCCGGCGCGATCCGCCGGCACGTTGACGCGCGCGCAGCTGGTGCGCCTGCGCGATGGCCTGGCGGCCGCGCTGCGTGCGGGCATCGCGGCGCAGGGCGCGTCGATCGACGACTTCCGCCACGTGGACGGAATGCACGGCTCCTTCCAGGACGAGTTCCTCGTGCACCGCCGCGAGGGTCAGCCGTGCCCCATCTGCGGCGGGGCGGTCGTGAAGATGGTCCTCGTGGGTCGCGGCACCTACGTGTGCGAGCGCTGTCAGCCGCGCCCGCGCGGCGCGCGGATCGCTAGGCCGCGAGCAGGTCGTCGAGGCGGCCGCTCCGGGCGGCTGCCTGCAGCTCGTTGAACCCGCCGACGAGCTGATCGCCGATGATGACCTGGGGGAAGGTCATCATGCCCGTGCGCTGCGCGAGCTCGACGCGGCCGTCGGGGTCCTTGGCGAGGTTGATCTCCTCGAACTCGACGCCGCGTGACTTGAGGATGCCCTTCGCGCGCGCGCAGAAAGCGCACGGGTCGGTCGTATAGACGGTAACCTCGCGCATTACTTCAGAAAGTATAGGCGGGTGTGCTGAGGCGTCCTGGGTGCGTCCCGGGCGTGCCCTCCTCGCGCCGGTGGCGCGCGTAGACTGCGAAGGCGAGGAACGATGCGCGGCGCGGTGAGGACGGAAGGAGTGGTGCTGCGCTCGATCCGCTACGGGGAGGCGGATCGCATCCTCCACGTGTACACGCGCAACCGCGGCAGGGTGAGCGCCATCGCGAAGGGGGTGCGACGCGCGAGCAGCCGCTTCGGCGGCCGGCTCGAGCCGTTCTTCCGCGCGCAGCTTGAGCTGCACGAGGGTCGCGGCGAGCTGCTGACGGTTACAGGGGCGCAGACGATCGACGCGTACGCGCGCCTGCGCGCAAGCGCGCCGGCGCTCGACGCAGCCTCGCGCGCGTGCGATGCGGTGGGGCGGCTGTTCGAGACCACGGAGCCGCATCCGGCGGTCTTCCACCTGCTCTGCAGGCAGCTGTCGCTGCTGGACGAGCGGGCGGCGCAGTCGGGTGCGCAGCGGGCGGGGCAGTCGGGTGTGCAGCGGGCGCCGGCGTGGGCTTGGCCGGCGGCGCTGTCGTTCCGCCTGAAGCTGCTGCTGGCCGCGGGTCTCGCGCCGCAGCTGTCGATGTGCGCGAGCTGCGGCGAGCGCGAGCACCTGGTGGGCTTCTCGGGCTCGGCGGGCGGCGTGGTGTGCGCGGCCTGCGAGGCGGGCTCGTTCCCGCTGGGCGCGGATGCGCACAGGTTCATGTCGCGCGCGCTGGGCCAGGGGCTGAGCGAGCTGCCGGATGCGTCGGCGGGCGCGCTCGGCCAGGTCGAACGCGCGATCGCGGCGACCGCGGAGCACCACGCGCACGTCCGTCTGATGCCGGCGGTGGCGCGCGCGGCGTAAGCGCCGGCGCCGTGGGCCGGGCGGCGCGTGAGCTGAGCTAAGGTGCGGTCACGTGGACGAGGGCGCGCCGATCGCATACGAGCTGCTCGACGCGGGGGTCCCGGTGATCGCGAGCGACGGCGAGCAGGTGGGGACCGTGGGCAGCGTGCTGAGCGCGCCCGAGAAGGACATCTTCCACGGCCTGCTGATCTACACGCACGGACGCGAGATACGGTTCGTGGAGGCGGAGCAGATCGCCTCGATCCACGAACACGGCGTGGACCTGCGCATCGACTCCACGCAAGCGGGCGCGCTGCCGCCGCCGGAGCACAAAGCGCCGGTGTTCGACGAGGACCCGGGCGAGATGGGCGGCTGGAAGCACTGGGTGCACAAGCTCACGCGCCACGGCTACGACTGGAAACGCGAGAGCGAACGCTGAGGCGCGGCGGTTTTGCGGTGGCCGGCACGGGGCCAGCCGCATCACGCGGCAGAATCGCGTTGTGAGCAGCGGCACGATCGAGCAGGGCAGCGTGGCGGCGGGCTTCGCGGCGCGCGTGGTCGAGCAGGAGGAGCGCGTGCTCGCGCCGCTCGCCGCGCGCTCCTACCCGGCGCGGCGGGAGCACGAGGAGCGCGACTGTTCGCTGCGCACGCCGTTTCAGCGCGACCGCGACCGGATCGTGCACAGCAAGGCGTTCAGGCGGCTGACGCACAAGACGCAGGTGTTCGTGGCTCCGCGCGGCGACCACTACCGCACGCGCCTGACGCACACGCTCGAGGTGACGACGATCTCGCGCACGGTGGCGCGCGCGCTGCGGCTGAACGAGGATCTGGTGGAGGCGATCGGGGTGGGCCACGACCTCGGACACCCGCCGTTCGGCCACATCGGCGAGGACGTCCTCGATCGCTGCCTGAAAGAGCGCTTCGGCCGTGACTTTCGCCACTACGAGCACTCGCTGCGGATCGTGGAGCGCCTCGAGCGCGACGGGGTGGGGCTCAACCTGACCGAGCAGGTGCGCGATGGGATCGCGCGCCACTCCTCGCGCGCGCCGCTGCCCCAGACGCTCGAGGGCAGGATCGTGCGGATCATCGACCGCGTGGCGTACATCAACCACGACATCGACGACGCGGTGCGCGCGGGGCTGCTCAGCGAAGCGGAGCTGCCGCGCGAGCCGATCGAGGTTCTGGGTTCGACCGGCTCGGCGAGGATCGATGCGCTCGTGCACGACATGGTGGAGCGCTCACAGGCGGCCGGCGACATCGTGCAGGGCCCGCAGGCGGGGCCCGCGATGGCGGCGTTGCGCGCGTTCATGTTCGAGCGCGTGTATCTCGGCCCCGCGGTGCGCGCGGAGCACGCGAAGATCACGCAGGTGGTGCGCCGGCTGTTCGAGCACTACGTCGAGCACCCGGAGCTGCTGGCGGCGGGGCCGGACGAGGACGATCTCGCGCAGCGGGTGACCGACTACCTGGCGGGGATGACGGACCGCTACTGCATCCGCGCCTACACGGAGCTCGAGGTGCCGCAGGCGTTCGCCCGCTAGCGTCTGCCCGTGGCTCTGTACACGAGCGAGAGCAAGGAGCGGGTGCGTGACGCGGTGGACTTCCTCGAGCTCGTCTCCGCGCGCACGGAGCTGCGGCGCGCGGGACCCTCGCGCTACGAGGGCCTGTGCCCGTTCCACGAGGAGCGCACGCCGTCGTTCGGGATCGATCCCTCCCAGAAGGTCTACTACTGCTTCGGCTGCGGCGCCTCGGGGGACGTTTTCACGTTCGTGCAGGAGACGGAGGGCGTGGACTTCAAGGGGGCTCTGGAGTTGCTCGCCGAGCGCGCGGGGGTGGAGCTCGAGCGCGAGCAGGAGGATCCGCGGGAGGCGGAGCGCAGGCTGCGCCGTGAGCGGCTGCTCGAGCTGCTCTCGCGCGCGGCGGGCTACTACGAGCGCTATCTGTGGGAGTCCGAGGAGGCGCACCGCGCGCGCGAGTATCTGCAGGGCCGGGGGCTCGGCGAGGAGATCCTGCGCGAGTTCCGCGTGGGCTACGCGCCGAGCGCGTGGCACCGCCTGCTGAGCGCCTCGCGCGGCCAGGGCTTCAGCGTCGAGGAGCTGCACGCGACGGGCCTCGCGCAGCGCTCGCGCGAGAGCGGCCAGCCGTATGACCGCTTCCGCGCGCGGATCATGTTCCCGCTGAGCAACCTGCGCGGGCGCGTTCTGGGCTTCGGCGCGCGCGCGATGGGGGAGGATCAACAGCCGAAGTACCTGAACAGCCCCGACGGCGAGATCTACCACAAGGGCGCGCACCTGTTCGGCGGGCAGCTCGCGCGCCCGCACGCGGCGCGCGCGGGCGAGGTGATCCTGTGCGAGGGCTACACGGACACGATCGCGCTCCACCAGGCGGGCGTGCGCAACGCGGTCGGGCTGATGGGCACCGCGCTCACGCCCGAGCAGGTGTCCGAGCTCGCGCGGATGGCGCACACGGTGAAGCTCGCGCTCGATGCGGACACGGCCGGACAGGAGGCGATGCTGCGCGCGGCGACGCTCGCGGCGCGCCAGAAGCTCGAGCTGCGCGTGGTGGAGCTGCCGGCGGGGACCGACCCGGCGGAGCTGATCCAGCGCGACGGAGCCGAGCGGATCCGGGAGGCGATCGCGCAGTCGGTGGACTTCGTGCGCTTCCGTGTCGAGCGGGTGCTCGCGGGCGCCGAGCGCGCGGATGCGGATCGCGTGCTCGAGCAGCTGCGTCCCATCTTCCGCGCCCTGCCGCAGAGCGCGCTGCGGATGGAGTTGACGCAGCTGGTGTCGAGCAGGCTCGGGCTCAAAGAGGGCGCGACCGAGCGCGCGCTGGCGCCCGGTTCGGGCCAGCGGCGCGCCGCTGCGCCTCGCGCGACAGCGGGCGCCACGCGCACGGGCGCGGCCGCGGCGGCACCGTCTTCGGCGCGTTCGGAGCTGGCCGGGCGCGAGGAGTCCGAGCGCGCGTTTCTGGCGCTGTGCATCGCCTCGCCGGAGGAGGGCGGGCTCGAGCTGGCGGCGCTGGACGTCGAGGAGCAGTTCAGCGGCGAGCTGACGCGCCGCGCTGCGCGCCATCTGCAGGAGGGCTATCTGCGCGAACCGCTACGCGATCCCGCGGGTAGGGAGGGCTCGCTGGAGTCCGATCCGGACCTCTCGCGCCTGCTGGCCGAGCTCGTCGTGGGGGCGGGCAGCGAGCCGGAGCCGGGAATGCTCAGGGTGCAGCGCCTGCAGCTGGAACTGGCGCAGATCGAACGGGAGATCCGCCGCGCGCGCGGGCGCGAGGCGGGCGAGGTGAGCGCGCTCGCGCGCCGCAGGGAGGAGCTGAAAGCGGACTTCGACCGCGCGAACGAGCTGGTGCTCGAAGAGAGCGGCGAGCGGGGATAGCAGCAGCACAAGCATCTCGGCTCACGCGCGAACAAGCGTTCGAGCGTTTCGTCCCACCCCCGGATCAGGATCCGGCTTGATGGAGCGCAAACCGCTTCAGGAACTCCTCGAAGAGGGCGCATCGCTCGCGCAGATCGCTCGGCGCGTCGGGCTCCATGAAGCAACCGTCGGCTACTGGGTTCGCAGGCACGGCCTGGCCGCGAACGATCGCGCGATGCACGCCGCTAAGGGTCCGCTCGACAGGGAGCTGCTGGTGCGCCTGGTCGAGGGCGGCCGGTCTCTCGCGAAGATCGCGCAGGAGGTCGGCCGCAGTAAGACGACCGTCCGCTACTGGCTGCGCGAGTATGGGTTGTCGACGACATATTCGGTTAGGCGCGCTGCATCGGCACGGGACCAGACGCGGCTCATGTCGAGGTGCCCGAAGCACGGCGTCGCCAAGTTCACGAAGCGCCCGGCAGGTGGTTACAGGTGCACTAAGTGCAGTGCGGAAGCCGTCAGCCGGCGCCGACGGAAGGTCAAGCGGCTGCTCGTGCAGGAGGCCGGCGGCGCGTGCCTGTTGTGCGGCTACAGCCGCTGCGTTTCGGCACTTGAGTTCCACCACGTGGATCCCAGCGAAAAGCACTTTGCGCTGAGCCTTCGCGCCGCGCGTTCGCTCGAGCGCCTGAGGACAGAGGCTCGTAAGTGCGTCTTACTGTGCGCTAACTGCCATTGCGAGGTGGAGGTTGGAGTCGCAACCCTCCCGAATGTGCGAGCGCTTCCGTAACATAGGGCGCCTGCCACCTCCATCAGGGGTCGCCCGTTCCGGGGTATATCAATTGGCAGATAGCCTGACTGTTAATCAGGAAGTTGTGGGTTCGAGTCCCACCCCCGGAGTATTCGTTTAGAGGACCAGGGGCCGCACTCGAACACGGCCCCCGGCTGTTGCTTTGAGGCTCAGGCGCTCGCGACCGACGCCCCGTGCGAGATGTGGTGCACGGGAAACTCCTTGATGTCGGGCGGGCCCTCGAAGGTCCGCTCGCCGAGTTCGGCGAGCGCCGACTGCAGGCGGCCCTCGGCGAAGCGGTCGAAGTCGGCGCGGGACTCCCAGAAGTCGATCACGCCCCAGCCGCCGTCGATGGGGCCGGCCGAGTGGAAGATGAGGCCCGCGGGCGGGTCGCTGTCGATGTCCATGACGCGGTGCACGGCGTCGTACTGCTCCTGGGTGCCACCGTCGAACTTGATCCTGAGGCCTACGGCCATCGCTGCACCTCCCGTTGGTTGTGGACGCGGCACGCGCTCCACGTCTGCGGCGGGGCTCACGTGCCGCCTTGCGGCGAGCCTAGCGCAAGCCGCTCGAGCAGTTGCGCGGCCACGGCGCCGCTGTCGTGAGCGGCGCTCCAGGCGGCGATTTCGCGGGCTCTGAGCCGCATCGAAGCATCGCCGAGAGCGCGCTCGACGGCGAGCCTGAGCGCCCGCGCGCTGCCGACGAACCGGCGCGGCACGCGCACGCCGGCTCCGGCCCAGTCAAGGCGCGCGGCGTTCTCGTTCATGTCGCCGACGGCGGGGCAGGCGACGACGGCGCAGCCGCTGGCGAGGGCGCGCGCGAGCGTGCCGTGGCCGGCGTGGCAGACGACGAGCTCGCAGCGGGGCATGGTGCGCGAGTAGGAGAGCCAGTCCACGACGCGCGCGCCGGACGGCACGTGCAGCGCGCGCGGCGGCAGCCGGCGGTTGTAGGTGGCGAGGACGCGCACGGGAAGGCCGTCGAGCGCGCGCAGCGCGGCGGCGAGCATGCGCTGCGAGGGGTCCTGCGCGGTGGAGGGGGCGACGAGCACGAGCGGCCCCTCGCCGGCCGGAGGCGCCACGTCCTCGGTGGGCGGCTCCCACATGAGCGGGCCGACGACGTGGGCCCAGTCGGGCCAGTTTCGCGGGTACTCGAGCTGGGGGAAGGTCGCGACGAGCGCGAGCGCGCGGCTGATGCCGCCGTGGAAGTGCGCAAGCGGCGCGAGCCCGAGCTGCGTGCGCACGCGGTTGAGCTCGCGCCGGCCGCGCTCCAGGCCGGCGACGACGGGCCGCTCGAGCGCGCGCCAGGACGCGCGCCCGGCGGCCGTGCGCGCGGGGCGGGCGCCGAGCGAGTACACGGGGAAGCCGGGCGCGCCGTAGGGGAAGACGTGCGGCACGAGCGTGGCCCAGGGCACGCCGGCGAGCTCGGCGGCGAGCGCGGGAGCGAGCGTGAGGATGTCGGAGACGAGCACGTGCGGCTCGAGCTCGCGCACGAGCGGCAGCGTGTCGCGCGCGGCGCGCTCGACGGCGGCGTAGAAGTCGAGCGGCTCGGAGCCCTGCGGAAAGACGCGGTACTCGGGGGCGGTCGCGAAGGCGATGCCCTCGGCCTCGACGTGCGTCTGCCAGCGCGCCCAAGTCTGCAGCGCGACGTCGTGCCCGCGGGCGCGCAGAGCGCGCCCAAGGGCGATCATCGGGAAGGCGTGCCCGGGGTCGCCGAAGGCGCCGAGCAGGATGCGCAAGGGCGTGGTCCCCGTCAGGCGGCGAGCTCGGCGAGCAGGCGCAGCTGCTGCAGGCGCTCCTCGCGGGTGAAGGCGGTGGGCGTGACGCCGAGCGTGCCGACGCCGGCGTCGCGATAGACCGAGAGGCGCTCGCGAACGTGGGCGGGCGGCCCGCAGAGCGAGACGGTGTCGATGAGCGCGTCGGGGACGGCGGCCATCGCGTCCTCGCGCTTGCCTTCGAGGTAGAGGTCCTGGATGCGCTTGGCGTCGGCCTCGAAGCCGTAGCGGCTGACGACGTGGTTGTAGAAGTTCTGCTCGCGTGAGCCCATGCCGCCGACGTAGAGGGCGACGAAGGGGCGCATGGAGTCGCGCGCGGCCTGCAGGTCGTCGGTGATGAAGACGTTGACGGTGGGGGCGATGTCGAAGCCGTCGAGCGATTTGCCCGAGCGCGCGGCGCCCTCCTGCAGCAGGGGGCGGAACTCCGAGACGTGCTCGGGCGAGAAGAGCGTGGGGATCCAGCCGTCGGCGATCTCGCCGGCGAGCGCGGTGTTCTTGGGGCCGATGGCGGCGAGGTAGATGGGGATGCGCTGCTGGACGGGGGAGATGGTGAGCTTGAGCGCCTTGCCGGGGCCGTCGGGCAGCGGCAGCTCGAGCGTCTCGCCGTGAAACTCGAGGCGTTCGCGCGCGAGCGCCTTGCGCACGACGGCGACGTACTCGCGCGTGCGCTGCAGCTGCTTGGCGAAGCGCTGCCCGTGCCAGCCCTCGGCGACCTGCGGGCCGGAGGAGCCGATGCCGAGCAGCATGCGCCCGCCGGAGAGCTGGTCGATCGTGGCGGCGGTCATCGCGGTCATGGCGGGCGAGCGGGCGGGCATCTGCAAGATGCCGGAGCCGAGCCGTATCGTCGTCGTCTGCGCGGCGAGCCAGGCGAGCACGGTGGCGGCGTCGGAGCCGTAGGCCTCGGCGGTCCAGACGGAGTCATAGCCCAGGCGCTCGGCCTCCTGCACGATCGCGAGCTGGTCCTGCGAGCTCAGGCCGAGGCCCCAGTAGCCGATGTGCACGCCGAGCTTCATGTGCAAATTTCCTTTCAGCGGGAGGAGATTCTTTGCGGGCGCGCAGGCGTGTCCTACGCTTCGCCCGGCCGAGGGCACGCGAGCTTGGAGCGTGCGGCGGCGCACAGCCTATGCGAAAGCGATCGAGTGGCGGCAGCGGAGCGGTGCAGGGCCTGCGCCTGGCGATCGACTGCCTGCCGGTGGCGACGCGCGAGGCGATGCTGCGCGGCGTGCGCGGGAGCGAGCGCGTGATCGTGGGCGCCTACGTGGACCGCGAGGGCGGGGTGTGCCCGATGCTGGCGGCGCACCGCTGCGGCGGGCGCACCGACTTCTTGAGCTTCGCGCGCTCGTGGGATCGCTTCGCGGCCGCGCGAGGTCGCCCGCGCGCGGCGACGCGGCGCGAGCTGGCGGTGCTGATCAGCGAGCTGCAGGCGAGCCTCGCAGAGGCCGACGGCTTGGCGCTCGACGAGGCGATCGCCGACCATCGCAGGCTGCTCGCGGCCCAGCGCCGGCGCAGGTGGCGGCTGCTCGAGGCGATCGACCCGCGCGGGGAGATCAGCGCACGGCGCGTTGCGGGCCGGCGCGGTCTTTCGGGAGACGACTCGGCGCGGGCGCCGGTGCGGCGGCTCTCGTGGCCGGTCTCAGCGCGCGGCTGAGCGAGGCCTCGGATCAGAGAGCCTCGCCGGGGCGCACGAACATGATCTCCGGCACGACGCAGGCGGGGGAGACCCGCAGCAGGAAGCGCACGGACTCGGCGATGTCCTCGGGCCGGATCATCTCGTCGGCGGGCACCGAGTCCTTGACGAAGTCGGTCATGGGCGTGTCGACGAAGGCGGGACAGAGGGCGGTGGACTTGATGCCTTCGCGCCCGAGCTCCTTGTTCATGGCTTCGGTCCAGCCGACGACGCCGTGCTTTGCGGCGGAGTAGATCGACAGCCAGGCCTCGCCGTGCTTGCCGGAGATCGAGGAGGTGTTGACGACGAGCGCGCTCTTGTGCTCGGCGGCCGCGTTCTTGAGCATCGGCAGGCATTCGCGGTAGAAGAGGATGATCGAGCGCAGGTTGATGTCGAGTTGCATGTCGAGGCGCTTGGTGGCGATCTCGCCGACGAGCGCGCCGATGCCGACGCCGGCGTTGTTGACGAGCACGTCGAGGCGGCCGTAGCGCTCGCGGTGCGCGTCGACGACCTTCTTGATCTCCAGCTCGTCGGCGACGTTGGCGGCGATGGCCTGCAGCTCGAGGCCGTCGTCGGCGAGCACCTTGGCGGCGCCGTCGAGCTTCTCGGGCCTGCGCGCGGCGAGTGTGAGGGCGTGGCCTTCCTGCCCGAGCATTCGCGCGATGGCGAAGCCGATGCCGCTGGACGCTCCGGTAACGATCGCTGCGCGCTGTGCTGTCGCCATGTGGCAGTGCCTCCTGGTGCGTGGCCGGTTGTGCTGGTGGCCCGATCGGCGCCGGGCGCGCGGGAGCATGGCATATCGCGCTGGTAGCGTCCCGCCGGCGCGCGCGAGCCGCTCTGCGGCCTGCCCGCGCGGGCCCGTAGCTCAGTTGGTTAGAGCTGCCGACTCATAATCGGTAGGTCGCTGGTTCGAGTCCAGCCGGGCCCACTCAAACCACCTACAAAATGGTGCAAATCTGCAAAATCTGGGAACCCGACGGGCGACCGCTCACCGACCTTGTTTCCTCGACGGCGGCCCCGGGGGAAGTAATGGCAACGGATCCCCGGTTCAAGTCCGGGCGCCCCGATAGGTAGGTCTACCTCCCGCGAAGCCCAGCGAAGACGTGCGAAAACGCCCGAAAGCTAGGCTATAGGCTAGGGCTCTCGCGGGAGCCGAGTTCGCGCCTGTTCGCGGCTGTTCGGTGGTTGGAGGGGCGCAAATGGGACGCAGAGCTCCCGACGACGGGACGCTGATGGGACGCAAGACGCCCGTCTCCAACCGCCGAGCAGCGCCCCGCACTTCGCGCGAGACTGGCTCCGGGGTCCGCTCGCCCTTATCTGCTTGAACGTCAGGCGAGGTTTCAGTTCAGACGCTCGTTCGGCCGCGATAGCCGCGCGATGCGCCTCCCCTCGTTTTGGCGAAAGGCAGGGCTCAACCCACCGCTTATCCGGGTTAGCATGACTTGGTGCGCTTCCTCGTCACGAGTGCGGGTAGCGCCAACGGCGGTGGCCATGACGCGGTGCTCGCCTTCAACGCCGAAGGCGAGTTCGTCGGCCCGTTCAGTGAAGACCCCCGGATCGTCGATCCGCGTGGTCTGTGCATTGATCCCTCCGGCACGCTGATCTACCTGAACAGCGTGGACCGGATGCTCGCCCTTGATCGCAGCGGACGTGTCGTGCGCGACTCAGGGCCGATGGCCGACCTCGACCCGGGCGGCGCCGTGTTCGGCCCAGACGGTCGCTTCTACGTCACGATGCGGCGCCGCCGGACGATTTTGGGCATCTCCGCGACGCTCAACGGCCACGCAGAACCGCTCCTGCCCGAAGGCATCGTCCCATTCCCACGCGGGTTCGGTTTCGGCCGGGACGGCAGCCTGTATCTCGCCTCGGGCATCAGCCCTTCCGGCGAGGGCGACAACACCATCCTGGTGTTCCATCCCGACGCGCCCGTCCAGCCGCGTCGCTTGGTCACGGATCCCGAATTGAGCCCACTGGACCTGACCGTGGTTCCGAACGGCCGCATCGTCGTCGCCAGCGAGTCTCCGTTCCGTGCCCGCGATGCCGTAGTCACAGTTCGCGAATACGATCCGGCCAGCGGAGATCTCCTCCGCATCTTTGCTCCTGACCGCTCAGTGAACTTCCGCCAGCCGCGCGGGTTGAGATTGGGGCCGGACGGCGACCTCTATTGCGTCGGCGAGGCTCACGCGATCGCGTTCGACTTCTCGACTCGAGATTTCCTAGGGCCGGTCATACGACTGCCGAGACTCCACGGCCAAGCACTCGTGCTGCTCGACTAGAAGCACCTCGTGACATCCCCTCTCGCGCAGCAGCGCGAACCTCGCCCGACTCAATCAACGAGCTGCCTTGCGCGGAAAGGAGCAGTCCACGCGGGGACTGCCGTCCCTGGGCCTGCCAGGGATGTGATCGCAGCTCAGGCGCGCCCAGCGGCGCAGGAATCGGGGGCTGGGGGCCGGGCGGTCGCAGGTTCAATCCTGTCGCCCCGATATTCCTTCAGAACCGGTGAGCCGCGAATCGCCACTAACGGCGTGCCGACGCGGGCCCTCCTCTGGCGCCGGGGAGATACCTGACACAATTGATCGATGCTGACTCAGGTGGCCGATGGCGTCTGGGTCCGGCAGAGTGAGTGGGTCTGGACCAATTCCATCGTGGTGCGCGGGGAGGATGGGTTGATCCTGGTCGATCCTGGCATCGATGGTGCCGAGCTGAACCAGCTCGCGGATGACCTGGACCGGCTCGGCATTCCGGTTCTCGCCGGGTTCTCCACCCATCCCCACTGGGACCACCTGCTTTGGCATGCCCGGTTCGGCGAGGTGCCGCGCTACGCCACCCCTGCCGGCGCCAACGCTGCCGCTGAAGCCCGAGAGCGGGCGCAGGCGATGGCGGTGGAGAGTGCGTCGGGCATCCCTCTCGAGCTGATCGCGCTCGTCACCGCGCTGCCCGCGGACGGCGGACCCGTGCCGGGCGAGATCATCGAGCATCAGGCGCACGCCGTCGGCCACGCCGCGGTCCTCCTCGCGGACCGTGGCGTCCTGCTCGCCGGCGACATGCTCTCCGATGTCCTGATTCCTCTCCTCGACGCTCGCCGAGCCGATCAGGTGGGCGCCTACGAGACGGCACTCGACCGGCTGGGAGAGGCCGCCAGGCACGTCGATGTCGTGGTCCCCGGCCACGGCGCCGTTGCCGAGGGTCGCGAGGTGGCGGCCCGCCTAGCCGCCGATCGTGCCTACATCGACGCGCTGCGGCGAGGAGAGGAACCGGTCGACGCGCGTCTGGGGCCGGATGCGGACTGGCTCTCCGGCCCCCACCAGTCGAACATGGAGCAGGCCCGAGAGCGGTAGGGGTCTTCTGATGGCTCGGGGGAGTCCCTGGCGGGTCTGCCGTCCGCCCCTGGGCGAGCCATTGATCGCGGTGCGGGCTGGCAGGAGGCTCCCTGGGCTCCGACAGCACGCCAATCAGCGGTTCGAGGTGGAGTAGATCCGGTTTGACGTGGGCTTGCGTGGCTTGGACGCGTCTGCGGGTGGCGACGCCACGGCCCGCGACGTGGCGGTAAGGTTTACGGTACGGTTGACCGATAGGAGAGCGTGATGGAGCGCACGATTGGTGTTGATAAGGCTCGGGCCCGGCTGGGGCAGCTAGCTGATGAGATCGTGGCGGAGGATGAGGCCGTGGTCTTGACGCGCCGTGGGCAGGCCGTGGCGGTCCTTATCAGCCCGGCTGAGTACGAAGCGCTGCTGGAGTTGCGGCGTAGGTTGGCCCGCGAGGAGCTGCAGGCGAGGCTCGCCGAGGTCCGTGCGAGTGTCGCATCCGCTGGCCTTGATGTCTCGGTCGTTGACGAGGCTATCGAGGCTGCGCGAGCGGCCGCGTGACCCGCCGGGCAGTCCTCGACTGCAACGTCATCGTCTCGGGGCTCGGCTGGTCGGGCGCCCCGGCACGCATCATCGAGGCGATGCTGGCTGGCGAGCTGGTGCTGGTGACGAGCTCGCCGTTGCTGGCGGAGCTTCGCCGGGTCCTCGCCTATCCGAAGCTCGCCAAGGCGATCCCCGACGGTCTGAGACTCGCGGATCTCGTCGAGACGTCGAGCGTCGTCGTCGAGCCGGCCGACGTGTTCGCCGTCGTGGAGGATGAGAGCGATAACCGCATTCTCGAGGCGGCCGTCGCCGCGAGCGTCCACTACATCGTGTCGGGAGATGAGCACCTGCTGAGGCTCGGCATCTTCCAGGGCATCCCGATTCTCACGCCGGCCGAGTTCATCAGCACTGTGCTGTCGCAGTAATTGCCGGATCGCTGTGGCGGGCGGTTGGTTCTAGGGCTTGCGTGATTTGTGCATTGAGGTGTGGCTGGGGCTGGTAGGCGAGGCACTGTTCGGTCGTCGTGATGCGGGTATGGCGCATCAGGGCCTGGATGGTGCGGATGTTGATGTTGTTCGCCGCGAGGGTGGTCCCGAAGGAATGCCGGAGGTTGTACATCCTGATCGGCTTCAGCCCGGCTGCCTGCCGAGCGGCCTGGAAGGCTTCGCGGAGCGGCTTATCGGCGGCAGGTTTGTCGGGCTGTAGCGCCGTGGCGAACACATAGTCGTCATCGCCGGTCGCGGTGCCGCGTGCACGCAAGCGTTCGAGAGCGGCGGCGAGTTGAGGCGTCATCGGGATCGGATGGGCGTCGGCGGTCTTGGTGGTGTCTGGTGCGCCGCGGACCCAGTTGTCGTAGGGGCGGATCAGTTTGGCGTGGAAGTCGACGGCTCCCCATTTCAGGCCGAGTGCCTCGCCAGGGAGACGCAGGCCGGCGTGGGCGCCGCACAGCCAGAAGGCTTCCTCGAACACCGTGGGGGCATGGGCGAGGAGCCGTTGGACTTCTTGGGGGTTGTAGAAGTCCTCACGCCGCAGCACGCGTTCGCGATCTGCGCGCTTGCTGATGCGTCTGACCTGGGCGAGCGGGTTATGAGTGATCCAGCGTTGCCGGACGGCGTAGTTGAAGCACGCGCCAAGGATGTCGCGGTACTGGTTGTGTGTCTGTGCCGCGGCAGGGGAGACGATCATCCACAGCGAGCGCGTCCGGCGCTCGACATCCCAGCCCTGCACTTTGAGGGAGTGCGCTTCGGCGCTGGTGACGGTTTTCGCGCGCTGAGCATCGAGAGGGAGGACGCGGTAGACGCCCCGGCGCGGGTGCGCCCAGGTCCCCGGTAGCTCGTCGGCGAGCTGCACGGCCTCCTGCTTGCTAGCGACCTCGATCGGGACGCTGCCGGGCAGGCGGGCTACCCATCGCTCGACCTGGCGGTGCTCGACGCTCTTGCCTTCCGTCCGGGCTCTCTCTGCAGTCTGCGCGTTGACGACCATGTAGGACTTGAAGTCCTGGAAATACGCTTGGAGGCGGCCGTCCTCGAACTCCGTGAGGCGCGTGTCGGCGCCGAGGTCGCGGTAGAGCCGCTCGAACATCAGCTCATACCCCGCCAGCGTGCTGCGCTTCAGGTCTTTGTCGACCTTGCGCTCCGCCACCCAGCCCTGCGTGGCGTCGCGCAACGTCCAGTTCCCAGCCGCTGGCTTGCTCTCCTCGGCAGCGAGCGTGCGCAAGATTGCCTCCAGGCGGTCCTCGGCGTCCTGGGGCGTCAGGTGCTGGGGAGTGGGGAGGGGGCCGTCACCGGCGCGCCAGATGATCGCGCCTCTGGCCGTGCGCCGGCCGGTGTCCCGGACGTGTGCGGGGCCGAGCGTCCGGCCGAACTTGCGACCCTCGGCGTCGCGCCAGTAGGCGACATAGGATCGCCCCGGACCACCGCGGTGGGATCGGATTTGGAGGTGCCCCGAGGGGCGGCGTAGAGTGCTCATGCGCGTATAGACCCTCAGCCGCCACGACCGGCCAACGGATTCTGCTCGCGTTCCCGGCCGTACTTCCCCAGGACTTCCCGAGGCGGGCAGAACCAACCCCAGACAACCCCCGCCAGCCTGTCTGAAAACCGCATAAGCAAGCCAAACACCACCCCTTAGCCGCAACTCATAATCGGTAGGTCGCTGGTTCGAGTCCAGCCGGGCCCACTCCCCGCGAACGCCGGCAGTCCAAGCGCTTGGACCAGGTAGCCGACCGGTGATCGGGGGTCCTCGCGCGTCTCGACACGGTTGAAGACGGCTATCACCGGGTCGCAACTTCGACTGCGGTGCATCTTGAGCGGGTGGCGCCGCAGTCATGCCCCTGGATCGTGTCCGTGGCGGGTTCGGCACCGCGAATAAATCGCGCCACGCGTGTAGCGCCTCGGGTGAAGTGGGCTGTGAGTCGCTGGTCGGTCTCGAACCCGCTTCACGCCTCCTGCCCAGCGCGGGCCCGACCCGACTCGTCCCGGGTCCGGGCCGGCATCGGGGTCGTGAGCCAGCTGTCCAAGACGGGCTGTGCAATGCTGGCCAGCCGGCCGTTTGCACGTGCGTGCGCGCGCGCGATCATGCGACCATGCCAGGACTTGACATCGTCGGCGGACCTACGCCGATTCGCGTGGTTCAGGTGCCGGGCAGCATCTATCGCTGGAAGGTGCAGAACGGCACCGCCGAGCAACACGTCTACGTGCAGATCGCCGACGCGCTGAGTCCGGACGGCGTGGAGGAGCCGCTTCGCTCGGCGATCGAGACAAAGGGAGAATCGGTGCTGCGGGCGCTGCTCGAGCGCCACAACGTGCCGATCCGGATCAAGATCACCTCTGCGGGGATCACCGAGGTGGGGATCGATCACCGCACTCGGCAGTGCATGATCTAGCGGCTGCTGCCGGCTAGCTCACGGCGGCGGCGCCCACGACCTACGCCTGCACGCGCTCCAGCCGCGCGGTGAAGTTGAGATAGCGCCAGACGAGCTGCTTCGTCGCACTGCTCGATGCGCTGCAGGTGCCCGTGCGCGGGGTGCCCGGCGCCGGCCGGCGCTCCGTCCACCTCGACGCTGACGACGCGCCACAGTCCGCGCATGTCCGGCGCGCCCTCGGCGAGCGCTCCTCGCAACCGGCGAGGATCGGCACCGGCATCTGCGCGCCGTAGCCGCCCGGCGGGGTGTGGGCGACGGGGATCCGCGCGCAGCGCATGGGCCGCGGAGCATCGAGCGGGGGCGCCGCAAGCCGGCTTCCGCCGCTCGCGCGCGAAGGGGGGCGCGCCTACAATGGGGTACCTGACCGGCCTGCTGCCGCGCGCCGCGGAGGCAGGGTTCGGCACGAGGGAGGCGATGGCGCCGAGCGGGCGCGCGGAGGGCGATGGCTGAGCGGAGCGAGCAGAGCGGTGGCGCGCGGCACGGGTTGACGCGGCGGACGCTGCTGAAGCGCGCGGCGGGCCTCGGCATCGCCGCCTCGACGATGAGCGCGCTCGACCTGCTCGCGCTCGCGCCGCAGCGCTCGCTTGCGGCGCCCCGGGCGCTGCCCGAAGTCCAGTACGCGATCGAACCCTTCATCGCGCGGGCGATCAGCAAGGAAGGCGTGCGCGCGCGCCTGCCGCCCGTCTACAGCACATTCGCGACGATCGCGCTGTCGAGAACGCCCACCCAGGCCGACCAGCAGCTGCTCGCGGGCGCGCTCGCGCGCGTCGAGTCGAGCTACGCGTTCGCACCGAGCGGGATCTTCGTGACCGTCGCCTACGGCGTGCCCTACTTCGAACTGCTGCCCGGCGGGATGGCCGGGTCGCTGGTGGCATCGCACATGCCGCGGCTGCTGGGCGAAACCGAACGCTACGCCCTCGAAGAGGCCGTCCCGGGGCCGACGGATGTCTCCCCGCAGAACCCGGAAGTGAGCAAGGAGCGCTTCGACGTGCCCGTGCAGATCGAGTCAAACGACATGGTGCTCACGCTGCGCAGCGACAGCGCCGAGAACATCGAGGAAGTACTGGCGTGGCTGGTAGGGGAAAGCGAGACGCTCGCTGGCGCGAGCGTCGGTGGGTCGGGATTGGCAGAACTGCTCGTCGTGACCTCGCGGCGGCTGTCGTTCACGCAGATCGGCCTGCCGCGCAAGCTGGCCGAAGAAGTGAGCCTGCCCTACGCGGAAACGATCAACCCGCAGTCGCCGATGTGGATGGGCTTCGTCTCGCAGCAGGTCGGAAGCAGCGGCCCGCGCGCGATCACGACCTTTCGCGGCAACTGGTCGGCGCAGCTGACGACCGCTCGCGCCCGCGACTACTTCGACCACGGCTCGATCATGCACCTCTCGCACGTGATCCAGGACCTCCAGCAGTTCTACGAAGCGCCAGGCGAAACGTACGTGCGCCGTGCGGCGGAGATGTTCAGCTCCGACCCGGTGCCGCGGCAGGGCTACGCCAACCAGTTCGCAAACGGCGGCGGGCCTGCGTTCGTGCCGAACCCGTTCGTGGGCTCGCGCCAGGCCGAATACGAAGCGCAGGCGATCGACACCTACGACGGCCAGCCGCACTTCGCGCACACGACGGCGCTGCAGCGCACGAGCCGCTCGGCCGCCGGCACGCCGATGCACATCCGCGCCGACGGCCCGGGCTTCGACTCGCTCGACGTGCCCGACGGCTCCTCCCAGCCCAAGCTGCAGTTCGCGATCTTCGTGCCGACGGCGCAGTTCTTCGCGCAGATGCGTCGGAGCCAGGCCTCGCCCGATCTCGTGCAGCGCTACGCGGTGCCCGCGCAGAACCAGGGAATCGAGCGCTTCCTGACCGCGACGCGTCGCCAGAACTTCCTCGTTCCGCCGCGCCGGCATCGCTCCTTCCCGCTCGTCGAGCTCGCCTCCTAAGGATGCAACGCGCTTGACCACCGTCGAGGGCGAGGGTAGATTTCGCGTTGGCCCCGCTGTGAGCGGAGCCGCGGGAGGCGATCCGTCGTGGAGGTTCGGATGGCCGTGTGGAGGGTCTAGGGAGCGGCTGGGACCGTTCCCGGCGGGGCTCGCATCCCGGGAAATTCACAGAGGGAGGCAAGTTTGAGCATGCGAGACATGCGACGTAGTTTCGGGCCCGCGCGTGCGTGCGCGCGAACGATCGCGGCGGCTGGCGTCGCTGTGCTCGCGCTGCTCGCGTTCGCGAGTGTTGCGGTGGCGAAGAAGGAAGTCTTCATCGTGTCCCACTCGAACGTCGGGGCCGGCTACTACGCGACGATCCAGGCGGCCGTGGAAGTCTCGAAAAAAGGCGACTGGATCCTGATCGAACCGGGCGAATACAAAGAAGAAGTGAAGGTGACCAAGAAACACGGCGGCATCTTCATCCGCGGCATGAACCGCAACACCGTGATCGTCAACGGCGAAGGGATCACAAAAGGCACCGAAGGCGTGAACGGGATCGAAATCTACAAGGCCAATGATGTGTGGGTCGAAAACCTCACGGTCAAGAACTTCGAACGCTCTGAACTGAACGGCGGCAACGGCAACGAGATCTGGTGGAACGGCGGCGCGGAGTCCGAAAAAATCGGCGCGAAGGGCTGGTATGGCCGCTACCTGACGGCTTACGACACGGGGCTGAACGGCGGCTACGGGATCTTCACGAGCAACGAGGAGGACGGCGAATGGGAAAACATCTACGCCTCCGGCTTCAACGACTCGGGGATCTACATCGGCGCATGCCCTGAATGCAAGGCCGTCGTCAAGAAAGCGACGATGGAATACAACGCGCTCGGCTACTCGGGGTCGAACTCGGGCGGCAAGCTCGTCATCGAAAAGTCCACATTCGCGCACAACACGACCGGAATCGCGCCGAACTCCGAAAACCCGGGCGACGGGCCGCCGCCGCAGAACGGCGCGTGCAAACACTCGGCGCCGCTGAAACACCACAAAGGCAAACTGCCCTCGTTCAAAAACACCAAAATCGAACACTGCACGATCATTCGTGAAAACCTGATCACCGAAAACAACGACCTGACCGCGCCGGCCAACACGTCGGCGGCGGCGGCGCCGTGGGGGGCGGGCGTGGAGCTCCCGGGCGACTACGGCGACCTCGTCGAAAAGAACACGATCACGAGGAACCCGAGCAACGGCGTGCTCGCGTTCGAGTACCCGAACCCGTTCTACGAAGGGGAAAAAGAACGAGAAGAACACGACACGATCTACTTCCAGAACGCGGGCAACGAGATCAAGGACAACAAATTCGAAGATAACGGCACGATCGGCAAGTACCCCGGCTACGAAGGAGCCGTCGCATTCGAGGGAGGCGCGTTCGGGACGAAAACCTCGACCCAGAACTGCCTGACCGAAAACGAATTCAACGGCCCGACGTTCCCGGTGGAAATCGAAAAAGAATGGGGCTGCGACAAGGAAACGACTCCGAACCCCGGCGGCGGACTGGAATTCGTCGGCTACCTGCTCGAACTGCAGGCGGAATCGGAAAACCGCAGCGAAATCAAAGCGGTCGGGCCTCCGGGCGAACAGGAATCGATGGAAAACCCGTGCGAACACGTCCCGAACGACCCGCTCTGCGAGAACGAAAAAGAAACATGAGCGGAGACGGACTGCTCTGATCGAGAACCGCCGCCCCCGAAATCGGGGGCGGCGGCCTTTAATCGGTGGCGAGATGCGAGCGAACCTCCGCCTGCGGCTTGAGAACAGCGAGCAGAACGTCGCCGTGGTGCACCAGGTGCTGCTCGGCTTCGGCGAGCTGCTGGGACTCGACGCGCTCGAGCTCGACGACCTCGACACGGCGGTGACGGAGGCCTGCAAGAACGTCGTCTGGCACGCCTACGACGGCGCCGAAGGGCCGCTGGAGCTCGAGCTGTATGCGCTGGAGGGCGCCGTCCGCGCGGTCGTGCGCGACGAGGGGATCGGCATCCGTCCCCGTCCCGGCGAGCACCGTGAGCACCACACGGGAATCGGGCTGCCGCTGATCCACGTCCGCTCGCGGCGCGTCACCTACACGAACCTTCCGACGGGCGGCACGGAGGTGGCTATGGAGTTCGAGATGCCGCTCGCCGTGGCGCTCGAACCCGCCGCCGCGGCGCCTGAGGAGCGCGCGCGCGAGCTTCAGGACGTCGAGTTCGAGTGCTCGCCGCCGCCTCTCGCGAGCGTCGTGCTGCCGCGCCTTTTGCGCGCGCTGTGGCTCGCAGCGGGCCTTCCGCCGGCGGCCGCGCCGGCTGTCGCGAACGTCTCGGATGCCCTGCTCGCGGCGGTCGCGGCCGGGCCTGCGCCGGACGCGCTTCGGCTATGTATGCGCAGCGTGGAGGGCGCGCTCGAGCTCTCGCCGGCGGGAGTCGAGGAGCGCGGGGAGGGCCTGCTCGAGAGCTGGCGCGACTCGCGCGAGGGCCCGCGGTCGCTGCGCGTCGAGCTGCGCGCCGGCACCGTGGGAAACGGCGGCACGCTGCTGCGGTTGAGCGCGACGCGCTGACGTTTCAGGGCGGATCGTCTCGAGGTCCGCTTCGGGGCCGCCGAGCGCGCTCACGCGCCGGGGCCGCCGAGCGCGCTCACGCGCGCCGGGGCCGCCTGCGCGGCCTGCGTGTCTGCGCGCGCCTGCCCGCCGCGGCACGCAGGCGCGGTGCAACGAGCAGCACGTAGGCGGTGGACGCCGCGGCGAGCGCGAGGATGATGATCAGCGGGACCGGCGAGAAGCGACTTGCGTCGTTGGGGTCCGAGAGGCCCGTCGCGACGAACAGGACGCTGAACAGCACCCCGCCGAAGAGCGCGAGCGGTCGGCCCGCGAGGAGCCGGAAGGGGCGCTCGCGAGACTCGCGCCCGCGCAGGATCAGCAGGCACGCGCACGCGAGCGCGTAGATGCCGGACTCCAACGCGGCGCCGACCGCGACCAGCAAGAGCCATTGCCCGGTCGCGAACACGATTGCCGCGACGACCGCGGAGACGCACGCCAGCGTGCTGACGGCAAGCCACGGCACCGCCCTCAGGTTCAGCTGGGCGAACGCGCGCGGCAGGTTGCCCTCGCGTGCGGCGGCGTAGATGAAACGCGAGGCGACGAGAAAGCCGCCGTTGAAGGTGTTCAGCGCGGTCAGCACGGTGAGCGCGAGCATCCACAGCTCGCCCGCAGTCCCCAGCGCGGCGTTGCCGAGCAGCAGCTGCGGGAAGGCGCTGTGGTGAGAGGCCGAGAAGCGCACGAGATGCGTCAGCGCGAGCGCGAACAGGGTGCAGACGATCCAGATCAGCACCGGAGCCACGAACAGCGCGCGCGTGATCACGCGCGGCGTGCGTGCCTCCTCCGCGGTCGTCGTAACCCACTCGAACGCGGCGTACAGGAACACCGCGAACGCGACGGCCTGGATGCCCGAGGAGCCGCCTTTGCCGAACAGGTCGAGCGGTCGATGGAAGCTCCCGCCGACATGCAGCAGCGCGATCACCGACAACGCCGCCGTACCGCCCAGCACCGTGTAGGTGACGAGCGTCTGCACCCAGCCCGCGAGCCGCACGCCGTGCAGGTTCGAGCCGAGCGCGAGGCCGAGCAGGACGACGATCCACAGATACGCGAGCGCAGGCGGCTCGTGCAGCACGTGACGCACCGCCGCTCCGATCAGGAACGCGTCAGCGGCGATCACGAGCACGACCGTCGTCATGTAGCTGAACGTCAGCGACAGCGCGCTGCGCGGGCCGATCGCGCGACCGAGGTAGAGCCTCACCCCCGCCGCGGTCGGGTACAGGCCGTTGAGCTCGGAGAAGATCGCGGCGATGAGCACCACCAGGGCGCCACCGACGAGGATCGCGAGCGCGGCGCTCGCGCCGGACGCATAGGCGAGCACCGATACGACGCCGAGGTAGTCGATCGCGGCGAACGCCAGCCCCGCGGAGGTCGCCGTCGCGGTGAGCGCGCCCACCGAGCGTCGCAGCGCCGAGGGGGCCACGCGCGCTTGCGCCGTCGCGTCGGGTGCGCGCTCGAGCCCGGCGGGCTCGTGTCCACTCACGCGTCCGGCCAGATCACGTAGCTGATCGCGTCGAGGCGCATGATGTCCTCCTGTGAGCCTCGAACGGAGATCTCGCCGCGCAGATACTTCTGCACCGGGTTCAGGTCGCCCCAAAACATGTCGCAGAACGTCTCGGAGTCCGTCGTGACGACGAGGTCGGGCCTGCCGCGGTGCCCCTGCGGCGTCGAGAGGATCTCGCCGCTCTCGACCTCCATCGAGAACGTGGCACCGGTGTCCGAGCAGACGAAATGCAGCGTCCTGCTCCAGTCGCGTTGCATCTTGCGCAGGCGCTCGTTGCCGTTGCAGCTCGCCGTGTAGTCCGCGAGCGCCTCCTCGAGCTCATCCCACTCTGCCATCGCGCTCCTCCGTGCTCAGCCGTGCGCGCCTGCCGCCCGCGCGGGACGCCGTCGTGCTCGCCGCGGCGCGTCCTGCTGCGCGCCCGCACCCGCCAGCAGGTCCTCGATCGCCGCCGTCAGCGCGCCGAGCAGGAACTCGACCTCCCGCTCGCCGATCACGAGCGCCGGCATCAGGCGCATGACGGAAGGCTCGTTGCCGCTGTAGATCGCGAGCACGCCGTGCCGTGCGAGCTGGTAGGACATGCGCGGGCCGAGCGAGTCCTCGCGGTACTGGATGCCGAGCATCAGCCCGCGCCCGCGCACCTCGCCGATCACCTGCGGGAAGCGCTGCGCGAGCGCGAGCAGGCCCTCCAGCAGCCGTGCGCCGATCCTCGCCGCGTGCTCCACCAGGCCCGTCTGCTCGATCACGTCGATCACCTCGAGCGCGATCGCGCACGCAACGTCAGAGCCCCCGAACGTCGAGAGGTGAATGAACGGGTTCGGGATCAGGAACTCGCGCAGCTCCTCGGTGAAGATCGTCGCGGAGATCGGGACGATCGAGCCGCCGAGCGACTTCGCCGTCGTCATGATGTCCGGCTGCACGCCCTCGTGTTCGCACGCCCACCAGCGCCCGGTGCGGCCGAGCCCCGTCTGGATCTCGTCGAAGATCAGCAGCGCACCCGCGCGGTCGCACGCCGCGCGCGCGGCGGCGAGGTAGCCGTCGGGGGGAACGATGATGCCGCCCTCGCCCTGGATCGGCTCCAGCAGCAGCGCCGCGGTGCGCTCGTCCAGCGCATCCTCCAGCGCGGCCTCATCGCCGAACGGGATCTGCTCGAACTCCGCCATCAGCGGCTCGAACGGCGCCCGGAACGCCGCCCGCCCGCCCGCCGACAGTGCAAACCCGGTGTGCCCGTGGTAGCCGCCCAGCGTCGAGACGATCCGCGGGCGCCGCATCGCCCCGCGCGCCAGCTTGATCGCGAAGTCGATCGCCTCGCCGCCGCCGCTGCCGAACATGCTGCAGCTCAGCGAGCCCGGCGCGATCTGCGCGAGCCGCGCGGCCAGCCGCGCCTTCGGCTCCGAGCACAGCAGGAAGTTGCCGTTGTCCAGCCGATCGAGCGCGGCATGCGCCGCCGCGAGCACGCGCGGGTTGCGCCTGCCGACGTTGAAGGAGCCCGCGGAGGTGAAGCAGTCCAGGAAGCGTCGACCGTCGGCGTCGTTGACCCATGGTCCCTCTCGCTCGGTCTCGATGATGTCGAGGCCCGCGGCACGCAGCACGCGCACCTTCTGCGGGTTGACGTATCGCGCGAACTGCTCGAGCGCCAGCTGCTTTGCCTCGTCGTCCATTGCCTTGTGCCTCCCGGCGGTCTCGCCGCAGCGGATTAGATCACCTCGCGAGGCCGACGACGTCAGCGCTCCCACAGGCGCCGCAATGTGCTCTCTTCGTGCCGCGGCTCGATCGCCGCCCAGGCTCGGGGCGAGCGTCCTCGCCGCGCTTCAGCCGCATCGCCGCCGATACGCGGGCGCTTCGCGGACGGACAAAAAAACGAGCGTAATTTCGGAGGTGCCGCGGTCTCCGCGAGCGCCGGCCATTAGGATCCTCAGGCCCGGTGTGAGCCGAGGGGCGTACGGAGCGAGCGGGGCTAGGGGAGGAGCATGTTGCGCGAGAACACGAGCGGGAGCGAGCACTCGGGGAGAGCTCTGCCGGCGGCCGGCGCGGGCGAGCTGCTCGTCTGGCGCTCGGCCGTGGCGCGGGCGCGAAGCGCGCTGAGCAAGACCTTCGAAGGTCGCATGGAAGTCGCGCTCGCCTCCTTCGAGGTCGTGCCCGAGCACGGCCGCGGGGCCGCCGGACGCACGCTCGCGGACTTCGCGCTGGACGTCGGGATCGGCTACGCCGCGCTCGATCAGTACCGCCAGGTGATGAAGTGGCTCGGCGATTTCGTATACGTGTACGAGATCTCGAGCTACAGCCTCGCGCGCCAGGCGCAGGTCTGCTCGCGCTGGCAGAGCGGCGCGCAGTTCGTGCGCTTCCTCGCCGAGGCCGACGTGCCGCCGGGCTCCCGCTGGACGGTCGGCGGCCTGCGCGAGTACCTCGAACGCGGGGACGACGCCCCGCCCCCGGCGAGCAGGCGCCGGCGCGCCCGCGAAGGCGCCGAGCCGCCCGCCGCGGAATATCGACGGCCACGCGCCGTCGCAGCCAGGGCCGCGCAGCGCGTGCAGGGACTGATCGCCAAGGGAGTCTCCACGACCTATCCGGAGGAGGAAGACGTGTGCTGGAAAAAGGCCGCGGCGCTGATCCGCGCGCACGGCCTGACGGTCGAGGTCTCTGCCGGCGGGCGACCCGCGCGACACGTCGCGGTATAGCCGCCGGCAACGGGCCGCGCGGGCCACAGCCGGCGGTCCACCCGCGCTCGCGCGCTAGGAGACTTTGGCGAAACTCGGAAGCCCTGCAAACGTGGCGGATCTAGGGCCGTCGCCCTGCTGTGAGCATGCGTCTGGACGTTCGCCCGCGCGGACTTCAAGCGGCATCGCACAAAGTGGCGCTGCCCCACCGGGATCTGCACGCCCGCATCCGTTTGGGTGAAGGCCGACCGTTTGCACCCGCTAATCCCCTCGACTCCGCTCGGAGCCGCAAGCTCTACCAATCCCGTGGCGCGGTCGAGCGGGAGCTCGGACGCCTCAAGCAAGAATGGGGAATGCTCCCGCTCCGCGTCAGACGGTTGGAGCGAGTCGCGCTCCCTGCCGACCTGACCATCTTGGCGAAACTCGCCATCCGGCTCGCCAGCGATCGGGCTGTCGCGGTCGCGGCGTAGCTCGGGCGCGTCGGATAGCGTGGTGCCGTGTCGCTTCGCAGCGCCGATCTCGTGTACGACGTGGGCATGCATCGCGGCGAGGACACCGCGTTCTACCTGGCCAAGGGCTATCGCGTCGTCGGCTTTGAGGCCAACCCCGAGCTGGTGGAGGCGTGCCAGCGGCGCTTCGCAGCCGAGATTGGGGGGGGCGCCTGACGATCATCGACGGAGCGGTCACTGCGGGCGACGCAGGCTCCGTGCGTTTCTTCAAGCATCCGCTGAGCACCTGGGGCACCACGAGCGAGGAGGTGGCTGGGCGAAACGTCGTCATGGGCAGGAGCGAAGCGGTTGAGGTGCCTGCCGTGAACTTCGCGGAGGTGCTTCGCGAAACGGGCATGCCGTCGTTCATGAAGATCGACATTGAGGGCTCCGACAAGCTCTGTCTGGAAACGCTCCTCGATCTCGAAGGCCGCCCACACTCGGTCAGCGTCGAGTCGAGCAAGACCGATTGGACAGAGATCGAGGATCAGCTTTCGCTCCTTGAACGGCTTGGATACGACCGCTTCGCCATCGTCCAGCAGGGCACGATCCCCGACAGGGAGATCGTGACGCGAACGCTCGGAGGCGATCAGCTGACTTACCGTTTCGAGCAGGACGCGAGCGGTCCGTTCGGCTCCGACGTCGGCCCGTGGATGGATCGCTCAGCGGCGATCGCGAAGTATCGGCGAATCTTCCTCGCATACAGGTTTCTGGGAGGAGACTCCCGTTTGCGCAGAAACAGAGGCGGACGCATCTTGCACCGATCCTTGGTAAAGCGCCTCGGACGGCCGGTGCCGGGATGGTTTGACACTCACGCCGCCAGAAGCACGGACTGGAACCTCCCACGTTCGTTGGCGAGCCACGGCGCGGCTTCAGCGCATCTGCGCACGGCAATGGGCCGACGTTCGCCAATCGACTCGCCAAACCCTCCTAGTGAACCGGCTGGATGCCCTGCGGAGCGCCCCTCCAGCTGGCCGCGTGCTGCTCGGGGGCGCTCTCGGCGAAGCGGGCGACCTGGCCGCCGCGGCGCCGCGGGCGCCATACCCGTAGGTACTGCGCGAGCAGATAGGAGCCGACCACGATCGCCAGCGCGAGTCCCTGGCCGGCGAACGTCTGCCAGTTGTTGAACAGGCTGAACCAGGTACCCATCCAGCCGGGGATGTGCAGCCAGCCGATCGTCGAGGTTCCGATCCACCCGGCGAGCTGCATCTCGTTGACCTCCTCGCCGACCGACACGATCAACACCGAAAGCAGCAGGACGCCGGTGATGATCAGTAGGCGACGGTAGGGCAGACGCTGATGCAGCGCGAACGTCAGCACGCCGGCGGCGGCCGTGAACATCAGCCCGATCGTGACGCCCTCGAGCACCACGCTCGCGCCGTACAGCTCGCGCAGGTTCTGCAGGAAGATCACGACCTCGAAGCACTCGCGGTAGACCGAGGTGAAGCCGAGCAGCGCGAAGCCCGCCAGCAGCCTGCGCCTGTTCGTGTCGGGGTCGCTCGAGAGCAGGCTGCGCCGGCGCTTGTGGTGGGAAGAGATCCAGCCGGTCCAGTAGAGCTTGTGGAAGAACCAGTTCATCACGATCAGCAGCACGATCAGCGAGGGCAGACCGGTCGCCGCCTGCACGTCGAACTCGCCGCCATGGAAGCGGCCGATCAGCCACACCACGAAGAACCATGTCGCCACGCCGACGCCGATCGCCGCCGCCCCGCCGCCCGCGACCGGCCTGCGGTAGACGCGGCTCGCGCCGAGGAAGCTCGCCATGACGGCGGCGAGCACGAGGATCGTCTCGAGCCCCTCGCGGAACACGAGGATCGCGCTGTTGATGACCACCGTCGCGTGACTCAGGCGGTGCCCGGGCGGGAGCGCCGTCGGGTCGGTCGTGCCGCCGCGCGCATGCCAGCCGAGCACGACCACCGTCACGCCGAGCGCCAGCACCACCGCCGTCCACACGTACACGCTTACGCGTTCGCCGCGCCGCCGGCTGGGCGCCGGCCGGGTGGCCGCGGGCTGCTCTGTCATGGACTCTTCGCTCAAATCCGACCTGGAGGCTCGGCTTTCGGGAAGCCTAACACACGAGCCGTACCCGAGTTAGGTGACCCTAAGCGACGCGATGCCTACGGGGACAGGCGCTCGATCAGCCAGGCCTGCGGCTCGCGCCCGCTGCGCCTGTAGCGCAGACGGTCGTGCAGGCGCCCGGCGCGACCCTGCCAGAACTCGACGCCGATCGGCTCCAGCCTGAAGCCGCCCCACCAGCTCGGCCGGGGAACCGGCTGCTGTGGCGGCAGGCGAGCTTCCGCCTCCGCGCGCGCCTGCTCGAGCGCCGCCCGATCCGCGATGACGCTCGACTGGCGGCTCGCATGGGCGCCGATCTGCGAGGCGTAGTCGCGCGTCGCGAAGTACTCGTCGGAGGCGCTCGAGTCGAGCTTGGAGACCTCGCCCTCGGCGAGGACCTGGCGCCCGAGCGCGTACCAGGGGAACAGCAGCGCGCCGCGCGGGTTCTCGGCGAGCTCTCGCGCTTTGCGCGAGCCGTAGTTGGTGAAGAACACGAAGCCGCCGACGTCGAAGCCCTTCAGCAACACGCTGCGCGCGGACGGACGCCCGTGCGCGTCGGCGCTCGCGAGCACCATCGCCTCCGGTTCGGCGATACCCGCGTCGCGGCTCTCCTGCAGCCAGCGCCCGAACTGCTCGACCCAGCCCGGCGCGAGGTCGCGCTCGCACAGCGGCCGATCGGGCCGCGGCGGCTCCTCGCTCACTCCGCGCGCACCGGGTTGGCGACCGCGCCGAGACCCTCGACTTCGACCTCGACGAGGTCGCCGGGTCGCAGAAAGCGGCCCTTGGAGGCGCCGACGCCCGCGGGCGTGCCCGTGGCGATGATGTCGCCGGGGCGCAGCGTCAGCGTGCGCGAAAGCCACGCGACCGTGTAGGCGACGCCGAAGATCTGATCGCGCGTGCTGCCCTCCTGCAGCAGCTCGCCGTTGACGCGCGTGCGCAGAGGCAGCTCCTGGATGTCTGGCACGTCCTCGAGCGTGACGAGCGCCGGCCCGCACGGAGCGAACGTGTCGATTGCCTTGCCGCTCATCCACAGCTGGTTCTGAAGCTGCAGGTCACGTGCGCTGACGTCGTTGAAGGGCATCGCGCCGGCGACGTAGGCCAGCGCGTCGCGCTCCTGCACGCGGTGCGCCTCGCGGCCGATGACGACCGCCAGCTCCGCCTCGTAGTCGACGTAGTCCGGATGCGCGCGCGGGAGCACGATCTCCTGTCCGCTGCCGATCAGCGAGTTCGCGAACTTGCCGAACCACAGCGGCGCCTTCGGCGGCTCCTGGCCGCTCTCGGCCGCATGATCGCCGTAGTTGAGCCCCAGGCAGATGATCTTCTCCGGATCGGGCACCGGCGCGTACAGGCGCGCCTGCGCGAGCGCGATCCGGTGCGTGCTCGCGCTTGCCGCGGACTCGAGCGCCTGCAGGCCCGCGGCATCCAGCGCCTGCAGCAGTCCGCGCACCGTGCCCGCCGGAGCGCCGAGCGCGGCGGCGGGCACGATCTCCTCGCCGATGAGGATGCCCGCGTGGGGGCGACCATCCTGCTCGTAGCTGACCAGGCGCATGGCGCGCGAAGCCTACCCGCGCGCGCGAACGCGTCGCCCGACGCCGATCGATCGGCCGGTGTCGAAGGGGCGGCCGGCATCGAAGGGTCGGCCGACGTCGAAGGGTCGGCCGGCGTATAAGCTGGGCGCTACCGGAAGATCGGGTTGTCGAGCGGGGGACGAGGAGGTAGCGAATGGCTACGGTAGGGCGCGACATCGAGGCCGTCGAGCTGGCCGACGGCGAGCTCTGGCGCAACGGGCCGCCCTACGAGGTCTTCAGGGAGATGCGCGCGCGCTGCCCCGTGCACTGGAGCGACCGCATCGAGCAGTACCCCTCGGAGGCCGGCTTCTGGTCGGTGACGACAGCCGATGACGTGCACGCAGTCAGCCGCGAGTGGGAGACCTACTCCTCTGAGCTGGGCGGCGTGACGGTGTTCGCGGAGATCTTTCCCCTCGAGCTCGTGCGCGCGATGTTCATCGGCATGGATCCCCCCAAGCACGACCGCCTGAAGGCGCTCTTCCAGCGCGGCTTCACGCCCAAGCGGATCGCCGACCACGAGCCGCGCATCCGCGAGATCGCGCGCGGCGTGCTCGACCGCCTGGAGGGCCGTGAGCGGTGCGACCTCGTAAGCGACGTCGCGCAGCCGGTCGTCTCACGCGTGATCTCGAGCTTCATGGGGCTCTCCGAGGAGGAAGACGCGATCTGGGCGCGCATCATGAACGCGGCGCTCGCGCCGGACGACCCGGACCTCGCGCCCGAGGGCATCGAGGGGGTCCTTGCCAACGAGATCCCCGAACTGTTCGAGCGCTGCCGCAGGCTGATCGCCGAGCGCACCGAGAACCCCACGGACGACCTCACGAGCGTCTACGTGCACGCCGAGGTCGACGGCGAGAGACTCACCGAGATCGAGATCGTGATGGGCTTCTTCCTGCTGATGGCCGCCGGCAACGACTCGACGAAGGCGACCTACTGCGCGGGCATGCGCGCGCTGATGGAAGACCCTCAGCAGAAGCGCGAGCTCGTCGAGGACCCCTCGCTGATCCCCGGCGCCGTCGAGGAGGCGCTGCGCATGTTCCCCGCCTTCGCCCACTTCCGGCGCACCGCCACGCGCGACACCGAGCTGCACGGCAAGCAGATCAAGGAGGGCGAGAAGGTCGTGATGTGGTACGTCTCCTCAAACCGCGACGAGAGCCGCTACGAGGATCCCGACCGCTTCGACATCCACCGTAACCCCGAACACCAGGCGTTCGGCGCGGGCGGCAGGCACTTCTGCCTGGGCACGGCGCTCGCGCGCCTCGAGCTGCGGATCCTGATCGAGGAGACGCTCGCGCGCTACCCCGAGATCGAGCTCGAGGGGCGGCCGGCGCCCGCGCAGGCGCTGTTCGTCAACCAGCTCAAGACGCTGCCGGTCCGCCTCGGCGCGCGCGCCTAGCGTCCGCACGGCAGCTCAGCGGCGGCGAATCGGCGCCGGGGCGGCGGGGGCGCGCGCCTGCCGGCAGGGGCGTCTCGGCTCGCCGCAAACGCCCGGCGTGCGCGAGCGCCCGCCGCTCGTCGCGCGCAAAAAAAAGGAGAGGCCGCGCTTTCGCGCGGCCTCTCCGCCAACTCCGAGAAATCGGCGCCGGCGGGCGCTGCTCGCTCCGCCAGCGGCGTGACCGAAGGCTACCTATCTAGGTTCTTCGCCTTCTTCGATTTCTTCAGCGAGTTTTTCGAGCTTTTCTTCTTCCTTTTCCTTCTTGGCTTCTAGCTTTTCGATGCCTGCGGCAAGCTTTTCAGCGTTCTTTTCGTCCTTCTTTACGTCTTTTTCGCACTCCTTGCGCTGCTGAATGCTCGCTTTTTCTTCAATCTTTTCGCAGTATTCCGACTGCTTTTCGGTTTCGCCTTCAGCCTTTTCGACGCCCTTTTCGGCCTTTTCGATTTCCTTTTCGCGTTCTTTCAGTTTTTTCGACAGGACTTTGTATTCGCCCTGTTTTTCGGCTTTGCTGCCGTGCGCACTGGCGACCGTCGTCATCAGCCCGGCGCTAAGCACAAAGCAGGCCACAAGAGCCATCGCCAGGTACCTAATCCGTTTCATTCCCATCCCTCTCGTGTTGCGTGTTCTCATGAGATGCCACGACGACAGAAGGAATGCGGTCCACCCCATCTACTCCGTCCATCCTGTCCAGGGTAGACCCCCCCGTCGACCGCGCGAGTATAGCGGCAAACCACGCGCGTGTACATATCTACGTATCCAGGCTGTAAACGGCGCTTCTCGCCGTTTCTGCGCCGGCGCGGCTCAGTGCCGGTCGATTTCGAACCACAGCGAGATGCCGCCGGCGGCCGGCTCGATCGACCATCGGTCCGCGACGCGGTCGAGCACGAGCAGCCCGAGGTCTTCCGGGCGCGGCCCGAGCGCCGCGAAGAAGTGCCCGCGCGGCACGCTCAGCTCGACGCGCACCACGTCGGGCGGCATCCAGACCCGCAGGTGCACCTCTTCCTCGGAGGGGCGCTCGGGCACGACCGCGCGCGTGACGAGCTCGCTGGTGAGCAGGGCGACGGCGTCGCGCAGGTCGGGCGAGGGGGAGTCGACCGTGCTCACGCAGTGACGCGCCGCGCGGGCCGCGTAGGTGTCGAGATGAAGCCTCGCAACGAGGTCCGGCACGCCTGGATCGATCGGCATTCCCGCAGCTGATTTGCCCCGCTCCGCATGCTCCGAAACGCCCGCGGACCGATGCGGCGCCGCGCAGCGAGCGTGCTCGCAGCCGGCCACCCACGCTTCAAGGCGGGCCGCGCGCGCGCCGATTGCAGCGGGGCCATGAGCTCGTCGCACGCTCCCAACGCCGGCGAGGTCGCGGCGCGCGCGGACACCCTCGCCGAGGCCGCGCTGCGCGAGCTGCCCGAGGCGCTGATCGTCGTCTTCGACGCGCAGCTGCGCGTCGTCGTGCACGCGGGAAAGCCGCTCGCGCCGGGCGAGGGCCGCGAACGCGCGCAGCCGGGGCAGGCGCTCGAGCCGATCTTCCCGCCCGAGCTCTGGCGCGAGCTCGAGCGGCTCTTCCGCTCGGCGCTCACGGGCGAGACGCGCTCGCGCGAGGTCTGGACCGCCGCCCACACGCGTTGCCTGCTGGTCGACGTCGGCCCCCTGCGCATCGGCGAAGCCGACCACGGCGAGGTCGCAGGCGGAGTCGCCGTCGTGCGCGACGCGTCGGTCTCGATGCGCGTCGGCTCGCCCGCGCGCGCCGCGGGGCGCGACGCCTTCGAGCAGGTGTTCGAGCGCGCGCCGATCGCGACCGCGCTGCTCGACCGCGACTGGCGCTGGCTGCTCGTCAACCGCGCGCTCTGCGAGACGAGCGGCTACACCGCGCAGGAGCTGCTCGGCCGGCCCTTCCGCGACGTCGTGCCGGCCCTCGATGACGAAAGCGACGAGCGCTGGCGCCTCGCGCTGCTGGCCGGCGAGACGGTGCTGCAGGCGGAGACGACCTATCGCAACGCCGCCGGCGAGACGCTGCCGGCGATCGTCTCGATGTCGCTCGTGCGCGAGCAGTCGGGCCTGCCGCTGCACTACATCGCCCAGCTGCAGGACATCTCCGAGCGCAAGCAGCTCGAGAATCATCTGCGCCACCTCGCCGATCACGATCCGCTGACCGGCCTGCGCAACCGCCGGCTCTTCGACCACGACCTCGCGCTGCAGGTCGCGCGCTCGCGTCGCTACGGCGAGACCGCCGGCTTGATCGTCCTCGACCTCGACGACTTCAAGCGCGTCAACGACGAACACGGCCATCGCGCCGGCGACGAGACGCTGAAGGTCGTCGCGCGCGCACTGCGCGCGCGACTGCGCGCCACCGATCTCGTCGCGCGGATCGGTGGCGACGAGTTCGCGGTGCTGCTGCCGCACATGGACGCCGACGGGCTCGCGCTCGTCGCCGACGGCGTCGAGCGGGTAGTGCGCGCGTGCGTGGTCGAGCTCGGCGAGCAGCTGCTGCACCCGCAGGCCAGTGTCGGCCGCGCGCTGATCGACTCCGACGCCAGCGCGCCCGAGGACGTCTTCGCGCTCGCCGACCGCGAGACGTATCGAGTCAAGCGCGAGCAGCGCTGACGGCGAGCGCCGCCGACGCGGACAATACGCTCAGATCATGCAGCCTGGCGAGCGGCTTGCGGTGATCGATCTCGGATCGAACTCCTTCCGGCTCGTCGTCTTCATGGCGGGCGAGCACTCCTGGAGGCGCACCGACGAGATCTACGAGCCCGTGCGCATCGGCGAGGGGCTGATCTCCTCCGGCGTGCTCGGCGAGCGCCCGATCGAGCGCGCCCTGGCGACGCTCGACGTGTTCGCGCACTTCTGCCGCGCGAGCGCGCTCCAGGACGGCGAGGTCGACGCCGTCGCGACGAGCGCGATCCGCGAAGCGCACAACGCCGAGCAGTTCCTGTCGATAGCGCGCGAGCGCTCCGGCCTGCCCGTGCGCGTGCTCAGCCGCGAGCGGGAGGCCTACTACGGCTACCTCGCCGCGGTCAACTCGACGACGCTCGCCGACGGCTGCGTGCTCGACCTCGGCGGCGGCTCGCTGCAGCTGGTCGACGTCGCCGAGCGGCTCGCGCGCCGCAGCGGCTCCTGGCGCGTCGGCACCGTTCTCATGAGCGAGCGCTACCTGCCCGCGAACGGCCCCGCCAAGCGCAAGCAGCTGGAGGAGCTGCGCGCGCACCTCGCCGAGGAGCTCTCCTCGACGCAGTGGCTGCGCGAGGCCGGCGGGCCGCGGCGCCTCGTCGGGATCGGCGGAACGGTGCGCAACCTCGGCGCCGCCGCGCAGCGTGCGGCCGGGCTGCCCTCCAACGGCGTGCAGGGCATGGTCATCGAGCGCGCGATGCTCGATGAGCTGGTCGAGCGGCTCGCCGCGCTGCCCGCCGCCGAGCGCGCGCGCGTGCCGGGCGTCAAGCCCGCGCGCGCGGACCTGATCCTCGCCGGCGCGCTCGTCGTGCAGGGCGTGCTCGAGGCCGGCTCCTTCCCGGCGATCGAGGTGACCGAGGCGGGTCTGCGCGAGGGCGTCTTCTTCGACCGGCTGCTGGCGGGACGCTCACCGGTGCCGGGCGGGCCACCGATGTTCGAGGACGTGCGCCGCGCGAGCGTGCTCAACATGGTCGCCCAGTACCACATGGACACCGCCCACACCGAGCACGTCGCCGCGCTCGCGCTGGGCATGTTCGACGAGCTCGCCGCGAACGGCCTTCACCCCGGCGACCCCCGCGAGCGCGAACTTCTGTGGGCGGCCTGCATGCTCCACGACATCGGCATGTCGATCGACTACGACGACCACCACAAGCACTCGCGCTACCTGATCCTCAACGGCGGCCTGCCCGGCTTTCAGCCGGTCGAGACCGCGATCATCGCGCAGGCTGCGCGCTACCACCGCAAGGGCATGCCGACGCCGGGGCCGCTCGCCGCGCTGTTCGGCCCGGGCGACGCCGAGCGCCTCGACCGCTGCGCGACGCTGCTGCGGCTCGCCGAGGACCTCGAGCGCTCACGCGACCAGCTCGTGCGCTCCACCAGGATCGCGCTCACCAACGGCTCGGTGGAGCTGCGGCTGCTCGCCGACGGCGAGTCGGCGCTGCCGCGCTGGGCCGCAGGGCGCGAGCGGGAGATCTTCGCGCGCGCGTTCCACCGCGACCTCTCGGTCGCCGGCTGACGCCCGCCGCGGCCGCGCTCGCGCCGCCGCGATCTCCTAGCCGCCTTCAGCTCGCTCGCAGCTGCGCTGCGCGGCCGGCGCAGTCGAACAGCACGACCGTGTTGGGGAAGGGCACCGGGCTGTCCCACGTGCCCGCGCGCAGCTGGCGGCAGGCGCGCAGCACGGCCCGCGTCGCGGCGTTGCCGCCGCGGTCGGAGTACTCGCCGCCGAGCAGCACGTAGCGGGCCTGCCCGTCGCGCACCAGACGCGCAAGGCCCGCGCCGGACAGCGCCTGGTCGGTGCCGCTGTAGCCCGCGAGCGCGCCCGCGTCCAGGCCCATCAGGATCAGCGGCGCCGCCTGGTCGGAGGCCACCGTCAGAATCGCCCAGCGCCGAGCGGGATGGTGCGCGCGCACATAGCGGACCAGCGCGCGGTCGATCGCCAGGTCGGTCCCTTCGACGCCGTAGCCGCCGCTGCCCGCGTCGTGCGTCGGCCCCGCCATCGGGAAGGTCCCCTCGACCGGCGCCAGCCAGGTCGTGCTGGCATACGCCGCCGGCGCGACGAGCACCAGCGCGAGCGACAGCGCGAGCGCGACCGGCGCCAGGCGGCGCGCCGCGAGCAGCGCGATCAGCAGCGCGAGCAGGCACGCGCCGGCGCCGGCGATCAGCACCGGCACGAACCACAGCCAGTAGCGCTCTTCGTGCATCAGGACCGCCTCGACGGCCACCGTCGTCGCGAGCGCGCCGAGCATCAGCGAGAACGCCGCCAGCCGACGGCCGCCGCGAGCCAGGCGCGCGATCGCGTAGAACCCGGCGCCGATCATCGCCCCGGCCCCGGGCGCGAGACCGGACATGTAGTAGGGGTGCACGATTCCCTTCGAGCTGCTGAGCAGCACCGCCTCCACCACGAACCAGCCGCCCAGCACGAACAGCAGCGCAAGGCGCGGGTCGCGCCTCGAGCCGCAGGCGCGGTCGGGCTGCTCGGCGGCGCGCTCGCGGCGCTCGAGCGCGATCAGCACGGCGAGCGCGATCAGGCCCAGCAGCGCGAACGGCAGCAGCCAGCCGCCCTGGTCGCCGAGGCCCGTGCCGAACAGCCGCAGCAGCCCCGGCGGTCCGCCGAACGGGATCGGGTTCACTTCGCGTCCGTCGAGCACCAGCGGCCGGCGCGCGGGCGCCAGGCCGCGCCGCGCGCGTTCGATGCGCAGCCGCGCCGCGCGCGCCAGTCCGCGCTGAACCCTCGCCGCCTGCGCGGTGCCCGGCGGATATGGGAACAGGACGTCCTGCGCCGGCACGAAGGCGCCTTCGCGCACCTTCACCGTGCCCGGACCGCCCAGCTGACCTTCGACGCGCCCGAGGCCGTTGTATTCGAAGGTCAGCGCCAGCTCGGTGTTGTCGCTCGAGCTGCCGATGTACGGGCGCTGCGACGCCGGCGTCGCTTCGACGAACGCGATCCAGCCGAACGACACGGCGCCCATCACGACAGCCGCCGCCGCGAGCGCGAGCAGCCGCCGCCCGATGCGCCCCGGCGCGCACACCGGGTACCCGAGGGCGATCCCCGGAGCCACCAGGTAGGCCGCGAGCGTCTTGGTGTTGAACGCGAGGCCGACCAGCACGGCACAGGCGATCAGCCAGCGCATCCGACCGCTCTCGCACGCCGCGAGCGCCGCGCCGCACGCCGCGAGCATCAACAGAAGCAGCAGCGGGTCGACGCCGTTGTCGCGCGAGACCGCCACGAAGGATGGGAAGATCGCCAGCGCCAGCGCTCCCGCGAGCGCCGCCGCCGCGCCCAGCCGGCGCGCGAGCATGAGGTACAGCAGCGCCACGGCGAGCATCGCCTCGATCGCTCCCGGCACGAGCAGGCTCATCGGCGAGAAGCCGAAGATCTTCGCGCTCGCCAGCTGCACCCACAGCGCAAGCGGCGGCTTGTCGACCGTGATCAGGCCGCCCGGGTCGAAGGAGACGAACAGGGAGTTGTGCAGCGAGCGCAGCATCGAGTCCACGCCCGCCGAGTAGAAGATGTTGGCGTAGCCGTTCTTGGAGAGGCCTTTCAGGTTCATCACGCCCGACAGCGCCACCGCCGCCGGCAGGCCGGCATGGCGCAGCAACATCGCCGCCGGCTGCGGGTGCGCCGCGCCGCCGCCCTTGCCGCGCGCCACGCCGCGCAGCCGCGTGACGCCCTCGCGCACTCGCCCGCCGCGGGGGCGCGGGCGCGGGCGCTCTCCGACCGTCGGATCCGGGGCGACGCTCATCTGCGCCGCGCGCGCAGCTCAGCCACCGAGCGCCGCCACGAGCCGTTCGAGATCGCTCTCGTCGTTCCACGCGCCCACCGACGCGCGCAGCCACGGCCGGCCGGGGATCGCGCGCACCACCACGCCCGCCTGCGCGAGCCGCGTCCGCTCCTGTATCGGATCCTCGCTCGGGAACGCCACGAGCGTGCTCTCGCCGCGGGGCGCCGGCGGGCGGCCGCGCTCCTGCAGCATCTGCGCGAGCCGCGAGCTGAGCTCGCCCGCTCGGGCGTGCACCTGCTCCCAGCCGGCCTGCTCGAGCACCTCGGCCGCCGCCACGGCGCCTGCGAGCGCCTCCGCGCTCAGCGACAGCGCGTCCAGGCGGCGCCCGTCGGAGCGCAGCTGCGCGGCCACGCCCGCGTCCGGGTCGGCGAGGTTCGCATAGCCGCGCCGCGACACCGCCAGGCGGGCGCGCAGCTCGGGCGTCGTGTAGAGCATGCCGGTGCCGTCCGGGCCGCACAGCCACTTCTGGCCGGCCGCCGCATACGCGTCACAGCCGAGCTCGCGCACGTCCACGCGCACCGCGCCCGCGCCCTGCGCGCCGTCGAGCAGCACGGGCGGGCGCACCTCGCGCAGCTCCGCCGGCGCGAGCACGCCGCTCATCCAGCCGACGTGGCAGCACGCCACGAGCGAGGTGCGCGGACCCACCTCTTCGGCGATGCGCTGCAGCGGCACTTCGCGCACTCGCACGCCATGCAGCTCGCGCGCCGCGCCGAGCGCACCCAGCAGGCCCGGGTGCTCCTCGTCGCTCGTGAGGATCTCGCTGCCGCGCTCGAGCCGGAGGCCGCCGAGCGTCTGCGCGATGCCCTCCGTCGTGCATGTCGTCAGCGACACGTCGGGAGGCTCGCAGCCCATCGCGCGCGCGTAGCAGTCGCGCAGCCGCTCGCCCAGCTGCGCGCGGCGTTCGAAGTGGGTGTGCGTTCGCCCCTCTCCCAGCTCGCGCTCGAGCTCCTGCGTCGTGGCGCGCACCGCGCGCGCCGGCAGCGGCCCGTCCGTGCCGGCATTCAGGTACGCGCACCGCTCGAGCACGGGGAACTCGGCGCGCAATGCGGGGGCATCCACCAGCGCCCGAGAATAGCCACCGGGCAGACAGTCTCGCCGCATCGCTCGCCATGCGGACCGCACGCGCGCGCGAACGGATATAAGAGCCAGCCATGGACGGCGCGCGCGACGGTGAGCAGCGACCCCTCTGGACGTCGTCCGAGCAGATGCGCGAGAGCGCGGAGCTGACCCGCTTCATGCGCTGGGTCGCCGAGCGCCGCGGCCTGCGCCTCGACAGCTACGAGGCGGCGTGGCGCTGGTCGGTGGACTCGCTCGAGGACCTCTGGGCCGACCTCTGGGAGTTCTGCGGCGTGCGCTGCTCGCAGCCGTATGAGCGCGTGCTCGCCAGCCGGCAGATGCCCGGTGCGAGCTGGTTCGCCGGCGCGCGGCTCAACTACGCCGAGAACCTCCTGCTCGGCCCCGCGCCGGCCGCGGGAACGGGCGCGGGCGGTCCGCGCCGGGCGGGCGCCACCGCGGTGCTGCACGCCTCCGAGCTGCGCGAGCTCGATGAGCTCAGCTGGGGCGAGCTCTGCGAGCTCGTCGCCGCCGCCGCCGGTGGCCTGCGCTCACTCGGCGTGCAGCGCGGCGACCGCGTCGTCGCCTACATGCCCAACATCGCCGAGACGCTCGTCGCGCTGCTCGCCGTCGCGAGCATCGGCGCCATCTGGTCGAGCGCCGCGCCCGAGTTCGGCGCGCGCAGCGTGATCGACCGCTTCGCGCAGATCGAGCCGAAGGTGCTGCTCGCCGTCGACGGCTACAGGCACGCCGGCAAGGACTTCGACCGCCGCGCCGTCGTGCAGGCGATCCTCGCCGAGCTGCCGAGCGTGCAGCACGTCGTGCAGCTGCCCTACCTCGGGGCCGGCGAGCAGCCGCCCGCTGCGGGCGCGCGGAGCGGGCTCAGCTGGGATCAGCTGCTGGCGCGCGGCGCGGGCTGCGAGCTCAGCTTCGAGCAGGTGCCCTTCGAGCACCCGCTGTGGGTTCTGTACTCCTCGGGCACGACGGGCCTGCCGAAGGCGATCGTGCACGGCCACGGCGGCATCCTCGTGGAGCAGCTCAAGAAGCGCATGCACCTCGACCTGCGCGCCGGCGACCGCCTGTTCTGGTTCACCACCACCGGCTGGATGATGTGGAACTTCCTCGTCGGCGGCCTGCTCTCGGACGCCTCGATCGTGCTCTACGACGGAAGCCCCGCGCACCCCGACCTCGGCATCCTCTGGAGCCTCGCCGAGCGCGCCCGCATCAGCTGCCTCGGCCTCAGCGCCGGCCTTCTCTGGAACACCGAGAAGGCCGGCGTGCACCCGCGCGCCGACTACGACCTGGGCGCGCTGCGCGCCGTCGGCTCCACCGGCTCGCCGCTCGCGCCCGAGAGCTTCCGCTGGGTCTACCGCGAGCTCGGCGAGCAGACCTGGCTGTTCTCCACCAGCGGCGGCACCGACGTGTGCACCGCCTTCGTCGGCGGCTGCCCGATCCTGCCCGTATACGAGGGCGAGCTGCAGGCGCGCATGCTCGGCTGCGCCGTCGAGGCCTGGGACGAGCAGGGCCGCAGCCTGATCGACGAGGTCGGCGAGCTCGTCATCACCGAGCCGATGCCCTCGATGCCGCTCTTCTTCTGGGGCGATCGCGAGGGCGAGCGGCTGCGCGAGAGCTACTTCTCGATGTTCCCCGGCGTGTGGCGCCACGGCGACTGGATCCGCATCACGCCCCGCGGCGGCGCCGTCATCTACGGGCGCTCGGACTCCACGATCAACCGCCAGGGCGTGCGCATGGGCACCAGCGAGATCTACCGCGCCGCCGGCTCGCTGCAGGAGGTCCTCGACGCGCTCGTCGTCGACGTGCCGTCCGGTCCCGCCGGCGAGCTGCGGATGCTGCTGTTCGTCGTGCTCGCGCCCGGCGTGCAGCTGGACGAGCGGCTCGCGGCGCGCATCAAGGGGCGCATCCGCGAGGACTGCTCGCCGCGCCACGTCCCCAACGATGTTCTGCAGGTCGACGAGGTGCCGCGCACGCTGTCGGGCAAGGTGCTCGAGGTCCCCGTCAAGCGCATCCTGATGGGCGCGCCGGTCAGCCAGGCCGCGAGCGTCGACTCGCTCGCCAACCCCGCCGCGCTCGACTACTTCGTGCGGCTCGCGGGCACCCTCTCAGAGCCCGCTACAGCCCCAGCGAGCGGCCCACGATCTCCTTCATGATCTCGTTCGTGCCGCCGTAGATGCGCGTCACGCGCGCATCTACGAAGGCGCGCGCGATCGGGTACTCGAGCATGTAGCCGTAGCCGCCGAACAGCTGCAGGCAGCGGTCCACGACGCGCCCCTGCAGCTCCGTCGTCCACCACTTCGCGCCGGCCGCGTCCTCCGCGCTCAGCTCGCCCGCGTCGAGCGCCTGCGCGCAGCGATCGACGTAGACGCGCGCGATGTCCACTTCGCTGCGCAGCTCCGCGAGCGTGAAGCGCGAGTTCTGAAAGGAGCCGATCGGCTGGCCGAACGCGTGGCGCTCGCGCACGTACTGCAGCGTCCACGAGAGCGCGGCCTCCGCCGCCGCCACCGCGGAGGCCGCGATCGAAAGGCGCTCCTGCGGCAGGTTCGATACGAGGTACACGAAGCCCTCGCCCTCGGCGCCCAGCAGGTTGCCCGCCGGCACGCGCACGTCGCTGAACGACAGCTCCGCCGTGTCCTGCGCGTGCTGGCCGATCTTCTGCAGGCGGCGGCTGCGCTCGAAGCCCGCCATCCCGCGCTCCACGACCAGCAGGCTGATGCCGCGGTGGCGCTCGCGCGGATCGGTCTTCGCCGCGAGGATCACGAGGTCGGCGTTCACGCCGTTGGTGATGAACGTCTTCGAGCCGTTCACCACGTAGTGATCGCCCTCGCGGATCGCGCGCGTGCTCATCGCCGCCAGATCCGAGCCGATGCCCGGCTCGGTCATCGCCAGCGCCGTGATCAGCTCGCCCGACGCGATCCCCGGCAGCCACCGCTCGCGTTGGGGCGCGTCGCAGTAGCGCAGGAAGTACGGCAGGCAGATGTCGTTCTGCAGCGTGATGCCCAGGCCGAAGGAGCCGACGCCCGCCGCCTGGCACTCTTCGCCGATCACGAGGTTCAGGCGGAAGTCCTCCGCGCCGGCGCCGCCGTAGCGCGCCGGCACCGCCATCGCCAGGAAGCCGCCCCGCCCCGCGCGCGCGAACACCTCGCGGGGCACGATGCCCGCGCGCTCCCAGTCGCCGTAGCGGCCCTCCTCGCCGACGACCTCGCGCTCCAGAAAGGTGCGGAAGCTCGCGCGGAAGTCCTCGTGCAGGTCCTCGAACAGCGCCCGTCGCATCGCTCCCGAACGCTATCCGCTGGGGCCCGCGCACAGCAGCGCGCGCCACAACGCGGCCACCCGGCGCCGGTAGGCGCCCGCTCTCCCCACGGCCACCCGGCGCCGGTAGGCGCCCGCTCTCCCCAAAGCCACCCGGCGCCGATAGGCGCCCGCTCTCCCAAAGCGCCGCAGCCGCGCACGCGCCGCCGAACTTTCGTCCAGCCCCTGCCCGCGCGCGCGAGCGGCACGCCGCGCGCGCCGAGAAACGCGCCGCAAGCCAACCGCCGAAGGGGGTACACGCCGTGCGCGTGATCCGACCAACCGCCCGCGTCGCGCACGCCGGCTCATCTCCTGCCTGCACGCCTGCGCCAGACCCGGCAGGAGTGCGAGGCGCACGCGTCGAACAACACCGCCGATGAAGCGCGCCGCCACCAAGCAGGCCGAGCCCTTCTCGGCGAGCGTCGCCGGGGAGCACCAGAGCCTCTCCAACTACATACAGGCCCGCTTCGACGAGTGCTCGCGCTCGCAGAAGGACGTCGCGCAGTACATCGTCGACCATCTCGACGAGGCCGCCTTCCAGACGGCCGAGGAGCTCGCCCGGCGCGCCAACACGTCGAGCTCCACCGTCGTGCGCTTCTCGCAGGCGCTCGGCTTCGAGGGCTTCCCCGAGCTGCAGGCCGCCGCGCGCGAGGAATACAGGCGCGTCAACGCGAAGGCCGCCGAGGGCGCCGCCTCCAACTCGGCGCCGCTCTTCTCGCTCGACCAGAACGAGTTCGAGGCCGCGCTCGCCGCCGACCACCTGAACCTCGAGGAGACCGCGCGCAAGGTTTCGCGCAGCTCCGTCGAAGCGCTCATCGAGGCGATCGTCGGCGCCGAACGCGTGCTCGTCGCCGGCACCGACCAGATGGCCTTCTTCGCCAGCTACCTGCGCCACCTGCTGATGCTGCTCGACCTGCGCGTCGAGGTCGTCGCAAGCCCCTCCCAGGAGGCGCTCAGCCGCCTCGGGCGCATCGACGCCGGCACGCTCGTGATCGGCCTGTCGGCAGGTCGCCCGCACCCGCTCGTCGTGCGCGCGATGAAGCTCGCGCGCCATCGCCAGGCGCGCACCGCCGCGATCACCGATGCCACGCTCTCGGAGGTCGCCAAGCTCGCGCAGATCAAGCTCTACTACTCCTCCAACAGCCCCGCCTACGTACGCTCGCACGCGGCTCTGCTGAGCATCATCCAGGGTCTCGCCTACGGCGTCTACGCGCAGGACTCCGCGCAGTACGACGACCGCATCAGGGCCTTCCGTCTGAAGTAGGCCCTGTGGGGTCGCATATCATCGCCGCGTGTCGCTCTCACGCCCGCGCGCGAGCACTCGCCTGAGGCCCGGCAACCGACCGCGCGCCCGCGGGGCGGCGCCTGGGCCCTCGCCCGAGGCCTCCTGAGCGATGGCGGCGATCGAGGGGCTGGCTGGCGCGCGTGCGTCCGAGCAGAGGGTGCCCGACTTCTTCGTCGTCGGCCACTTCAAGTGCGGGACCACCGCGCTGTACCGGATGTTGAAGCGCCACCCGCAGATCTACATGCCCGACATCAAGGAGCTGTGGTTCCTCTCGCCCGAGCTGCGTCCCTTTGCGGCGTCGCGAAAGGTCGAAAAGCTGCCGAAAACGCTCGACCAGTACCTCTCGCTCTTCGAGAGCGCCGCGCCGGCGCAGCGCGTGGGCGAGAACTCCCCCTCCTACCTGTTCTCCCACGAGGCCGCGGCACGCATCGCCGAACTGCAACCCGACGCGCGCGTCATCGCGATCCTCAGGGAGCCCGCGAGCTTTCTGCGCTCGTTTCACCTTCAGGCCGTGCGCAATCACTTCGAGCCCGAGTTCGATCTGCGCAAGGCGCTGGCGCTCGAGGGAGAGCGCAGCGAAGGCCGCAACATACCGCCCGACTGCTACAGGCCCTTCGAACTGCTCTACTCCCAGCACGTGCGCTACGTGGAGCAGCTGCGCCGCTATTACGCGGTGCTGGCGCCCGAGCAGATCCTGGTCCTCATCTACGAGGACTTCCTCGCCGACAACGAGGCGGTCATGCGGCAGGTGCTGCGCTTTCTCGAGGTCGACGAGACGGTTCCGCTCGAGCCGCTGAGGGCCAACCAATCGGTCGGCGTTCGCTCGCCGGGCCTCTATGCGCTGATGCGTTCGCTGTACATGGGACGAGGCGGAGCGACGCGCCTCGCCAAGCGAGCCATCAAGGCCGTCACCTCGCAGCGCCTGCGCCGCAGCGCGCTCCGCTCCGCGCGCCAGGCGCTGCTGTCGGGCGAGCCGGACCCCCCCGATGAGGAGCTGATGCTCGAGCTGCGCCGTCGCTTCAAGGGCGAGGTCGAGGACGCAAGCGCCTACCTCGGCCGCGACCTCGTCGCGCTGTGGGGCTATGAGGAGATCGCCTGAGCAGATCGCCTGACGCGCGAAGCGCGGCGGCGCGCCTGTCAGAATTGGACGGCGATGCACGAGGAGGCAACATTTCGCGTCAAGAGCGGTCTCGCGGAGATGCTCAAGGGCGGCGTGATCATGGACGTCGTCACGCCCGAGCAGGCGCTCGTCGCCGAGGAGGCCGGCGCCGCCGCCGTGATGGCGCTCGAGCGCGTGCCGGCCGACATCCGCCGCGACGGCGGCGTGGCGCGCATGTCGGACCCCGAGATGATCGCCGGCATCCAGCAGGCGGTGACGATCCCCGTGATGGCGAAGGCGCGCATCGGCCATTTCATGGAGGCGCGCGTGCTCGAGGCGCTCGAGGTCGACTACGTCGACGAGTCGGAGGTCCTCACCCCGGCCGACGAGTCCAACCACATCGACAAGTGGGACTTCAAGGTGCCCTTCGTCTGCGGCGCGACCAATCTCGGCGAGGCGCTGCGGCGCATCGGCGAGGGCGCCGCGATGATCCGCTCCAAGGGCGAGGCCGGCACCGGTGACATCGTCGAGGCGGTGCGCCACATGCGGCGCATCACCGGCGAGATCCGCCGCCTGACGATGCTCAACACCGACGAGCTCGCGAGCGCCGCGAAGGAGCTCGCCGCGCCGCTCGAGCTGCTGCGCGCCGTCGCGCGCGACGGGCGCCTTCCGGTCGTGCTCTTCTGCGCGGGCGGCATCGCCACCCCCGCCGACGCGGCGCTGATGATGGCGCTCGGCGCCGAGGGCGTGTTCGTCGGCTCGGGCATCTTCAAGTCCGAGGATCCGCCGACCCGCGCGCGCGCGATCGTCGAGGCGACCACCCACTGGCAGGACGCCGAGCGCGTGGCGCGCGCCTCGCGCGGGCTCGGCATGGCGATGAGCAGCCTCGAGAGCTCCAAGCTCGAGGACGAGCAGCTCCTGGCGCAGCGCGGCTGGTAGCAGCGCCGCGGGGAGCGCGGGCGGTTCGGTGTTGATCGGCGTGCTCGCGCTGCAGGGCGGCTTCGAGGCGCATCAGCGCCTGCTGGAGCGCGTCGGCGCGCGCACGCGCCAGGTGCGCGTTCGGGCCGACCTCGCGGGCCTCGACGGTCTCGTGATCCCCGGCGGCGAGTCCACGACGATGACGCTCGGCATCGAGCGCGAGGGTCTCGCCGAGCCGCTGCGCGAGCTCGCGCGCGCGGGTACTCCGGTGCTCGGCTCCTGCGCCGGGCTGATCATGCTCGACCGCGAGCACCTCGGCCTGATGGACATGCGCGCCCGGCGCAACGCGTTCGGACGGCAGCTGCGGAGCTTCGAGACGGACCTCGAGGTGCGCGGCCTGCAGGGCGGCCCGCTGCGCGCGATCTTCATCAGGGCGCCGTGGATCGAGCAGGCGGGGCCCGACGTGGAGCTGCTGGCGCAGCTCGACGGCCACCCCGTCGCGGCGCGCCAGGGAGCGCTCCTCGCCGTCGCCTTCCACGCCGAGCTCGGCAGCGACGAGCGCCTGCACAGGCTCTTCCTGGAGCAGCTCAGGCGGCGCTGAAGCGCACGACGCCCGCGTCCTCGTCTTCGCTGGCGAGACCGTCGGCGAGCAGCAGGTCGGTGTGGCCGAGCACCTCGGAGAGCGTGAGGTAGGCCTGCGTGACCGCGACGTTCCCCCACAGCTCCTGCGCGATCTCGTGCGCGCTGCGCGGGCCGCCCTGCAGCAGGCGCCGGATGCGCTCGGCGCGCCGGCGGTGCATGCGCAGGCGCTCGTCGATCAGCGCGACGTGGTCGGGGATCGTCCTGCCGTGCCCGCTCAGCGTCAGCTGCAGGCGCATCTCGCGCGTCTTGCGCAGCGAGTCGATGTAGGTGATCAGCGCCTGCGGTCGCGGACCGTCGTAGTCGGGCCCCGCGCCGAGCGGGCGCGCGAGCAGCGGGTTGGAGGAGATGTGCGCGATCAGGTGGTCGGCCGCGAGCAGCATGCCGCGCGCCTCGTCGAGGAAGACCGTGTCCGACGGGCTGTGGCCGGGGCGGTGCAGCACCTTCAGCGTGCGGTCGCGCAGCGCCAGCTCGCCGCCGTCGGACAGCGCCAGCGTCACGTGCACGGCGGCGCCCCAGCCGCGGAAGCTCGCCGACACCGAGCGCAACGCGGTGGCGACTTCGGCGGGGATGCCGTGGCGAAGCATCAGGCGCTCGGCGAAGCGGTCTTCGAGGTCGGTCTCGCGCCCGAACTGCTCGAGGAACGGCGCGAGCCCCTCCAGCGCGGCGACCTCCGCGCCGGAGCGGCGCGCGAGGATCGAGGCCAGGCCGAAGTGGTCGATGTGCTGGTGCGTGACGATCAGCAGCTCGAGGTCCTCCACGCGGCGCCCATGCGCGGCGAGCGCTCGCTCCAGCTCGTCCAACGCCTTCGCCGAGTTGGGGCCCGAGTCCACGAGCGTCAGCGGCGAGTCCTCGATCAGGTAGGCGTTGACGCGCCCGACCATGAACGGCGTGGGGATCGCCAGGCGGTGGATGCCGGCCTCGGCGGCCTGCGCGAGGCGCTCGCGCTCGGCGACCTCCTCCTCGGCGCGCTCGGCGGTCTCCTGCTCGCCGGCGCTCACGGCGACGCCGGCGCGGCGGAGCGGATCAGCGCCAGCACCTCGTCGCGGCGGCGCTCCATGTCCTCGTGCGAGACGAGCGACTCCAGGCACAGGCGCAGCAGCGGCTCGGTGTTGGAGGGCCTGACGTTGAAGTGCCAGTCCTCGTAGTCGATCGAGATGCCGTCCAGGCGGCTCTGCTTGGCATCCGCGTAGCGCTCGGCGATCTCCTCGATCTTGGCGTCCTGGTCTGAGACCTCCGAGTTGATCTCGCCGCTGATGAAGTAGCGCGAGCGGTAGGGCGCGAGCAGCTCCGACAACGGCCTGCCTTCGCGCGCGAGCAGCTCGAGCATCAGCAGCGCCGGGATCGTGCCGGAGTCCGCGCAGTAGAAGTCGCGGAAGTAGTAGTGGCCCGAGACCTCGCCGCCGAACAGCGAGCCCTCCTTGCGCATGCGCGACTTGAAGAAGGCGTGGCCGACGCGATTGACGTACGGCACGCCGCCGGCCCGCCTGACGGTGTCCGGCACCGCCCAGGAGGCCCGCACGTCATACAGGATCGCCTCGCCGGGGTGCGTGCGCAGCAGCGAGGCCGCGAGCAGCGCCGTGAGGAAGTCGCCGTCGACGAAACGGCCCGTCTCGTCGATGAAGAAGCAACGATCACCGTCGCCGTCCCAGGCGATGCCCAGATCGGCGCCGCTCTCGCGCACCCGCTGCACGATGAAGCGGCGGTTCTCCTCCAGCAGCGGATTCGGTTCGTGGTCGGGGAAGTTGCCGTCGGGCGTGAAGTAGAAGGGCAGCAGCTCCAGCGAGAGCTGCTCGAGGATCGGCCCGACCATCGGCCCCGCCATCCCGTTTGCTCCGTCGAGAACGACCTTGAGCGGGCGCTCGCCTGCCGGCTCGCGCAGGATGTCCGCGTCGATGAACGCCAGCGCGGCGTGCCGGAAGGCGGCCGCGACGTCGACCTCCTCGAGCGCGCCGGGGAGCGCGTCGACGGGCCGCGCGCGCGCCTGCAGGCCGCGCTCGGCTTCGGCGCGCACCTCGCGACGCACATCCTCGATGCCCTGCTCGCCGGAGAGCGCGAGCGCGCCCTCGCGCAGCAGCTTCGCGCCGGTGTAGGCCTTCGGGTTGTGCGAGGCGGTGCACATCAGGCCGCCGTCGAGCTCGCGCGAGCCGACCAGGAAGTAGAGCATCTCGCTCGCGAGCAGCCCGCCGTCGAGCACGTGCACGCCTTCGCCGCGCAGCCCCTCGCGGTAGCGCTCGGAGAGCTCGGGCGCGGACAGGCGCATGTCGTGGCCGAGGCCGACGCGCAGCTCGCTCGTGGGCTTTGCCTGCAGGCGCGCGAGCACCCGCGCGAAGGCGCGCGCGATCGCCTCCGCCACCTCGCCGTCGATCTGCTCGCCGTAGATGCCGCGGATGTCGTAGGCCTTGAAGATCTCGTCCGGCGGCGTGGCGCTCATCGGCGGGCGATTCTACTTGTGCATTCGTAAACTCCAGGCCGTGTCCGGGCACTCCAAGTGGGCTTCGATCAAGCACAAGAAGGCGGTCGTCGACTCGCGGCGCGGCGCGCACTTCTCCAAGCTCTCGCGCGCGATCATGGTCGCGGCGCGCGAGGGTGGGCCCGATCCCGACAACAACATCGCGCTCGAGAACGCGATCCGCAAGGCCAAAGAGGCGTCGATGCCGAAGGACAACATCGAGCGCGCGATCGCCAAAGGCGCGGGGGTCGGGGGGGAGGCCGACAGCATCGAGAACGTGATGTACGAGGGCTACGGACCCGGCGGCGTCGCGCTGCTCGTGGAGACGCTCACCGACAATCGCAACCGCACCGGCGCCGACGTGCGCCACATCTTCTCCAAGAACGGCGGCAGCCTCGGCGAGCCGGGCTCGGTCGCCTACCTGTTCGAGAAGAAGGGCGAGATCGTGCTCGACGGCTCGCGCTACTCCGAAGACGACCTGCTGCCGGCGATCGAGGCGGGCGCCGAGGACGTCAGCGCCGACGGGGACGTCTTCGAGGTGATCACCGAGCAGGCCGACTTCGCCAAGGTCCGGCGCGCGCTCGAAGACGCGGGCGTCGAGATCGAGGACGCAGAGCTCGTCTACCGTCCCTCGAGCGTCGTGCCCGTCGAGGAGGAGCAGGCCGGCAGGCTGATGCGACTGATCGACGCGCTCGAGGAGAACGATGACGTGAGCGCGGTGCACGCCAACTACGACGTCGCCGCGGACGTCCTCGAACGTGTCGCAGGCTGACGGCGAGCGCCCGCCGCCCGTCGTGATCCTGTGCGGGGGGCGCGGCACGCGGCTGCAGGAGCACTCGCGCGAGCTGCCGAAGCCGCTCGTCGAGGTCGGCGGGCAACCGATCGTCTGGCACGTCGTGATGCTCTTCGCCGCGCAGGGCTTCGCCGACTTCGTGCTCGCGACCGGCTATCGCGGCGAGCTGCTCGAGCGCTTCGCCGCGCAGGCCGGATGGCCGCCCGGCGTGAGCGTGCGCTGCCTGGACACCGGGCACGAGCGCAACAGCGGCGGCAGGGTGCGCCTCGCCGGCGAGCTGCTATCGGCGCACGAGCGCGTTTGCGTGACCTACTGCGACGGCCTGGCCGACATCGACCTGCGCGCGCTGCTTCGCTTCCACCTCTGCGGCGGCGCGCTCGCGACCCTCACCGTCGTGCGCCCCGAGCTGCAGTTCGGGGTCGCCGAGCTCGCGCCCGACGGGCGCGTGCGCTCCTTTCGCGAGAAGCCCCGCTCCGAGCACTGGGTCAACGGCGGCTTTCTGTGCCTGGAGCGCGGCGCGCTGGAGCAGATCGGGACGGACAGCGTGCTCGAGCGCGAGCCGCTGGCGCAGCTCGCCTCGGCGGGCCAGCTGAACGCCTACCGCCACGAGGGCTTCTGGCGCTGCATGGACACATACAAGGACGCCGTCGCGCTCAACGACCTGTGGGCCGCCGGCGCCGCGCCGTGGGCGCTGTGGCAGGCGCGCGCCGGGCGCGGCCGCGCCGCGGTGGGGGAGCCGCGCGCCGCCGCAGCGCCGGCTATGTAGCCGCCTGCGGGCGCACACGGTAAAGCGACACCGGCTCGCGGATCCCGCGCAGCCTGCGCTGCCCGGCGAAGCTGAAGCGATAGCGCTCGCCCGCCGCCTCGCGCACGCCGTCCTCGACCAGCAGGCTCCCCGGGCGCGCGACCGAGGTGATGCGGCTCGCCAGGTTCACGGGCCGCCCGAACCAGTCGCCCGCGCGCGGGAACGCCGTCCCGCTCGCCGCCCCCGCGCGCAGCTGCGGGAACTCCTCGCCCTGCGCTTCGGAGGCGCCGAGGAGCTCCAGCGCCGCGTCGAGCAGCGGCTCCGGCGTCGGCGCCGCCAGCATCGCGCCGTCGCCGAGCGTCTTCACGAGGTGCACGGGCGGCGCGGCGACCTCGCTCGCGAGCGCTTCCAGGCGCGCCGCCAGATGTCCGAGCTCATCCGGCGGCAGTTCCTCGCCCAGGCGCGTGAAGCCGACGAGGTCCGCGAAGCAGATCGAGACCTCGCGCGAGCCCGGCAGCTCGCCGCCGGCGAGCTCCATCGCGCTCACGACCTCGTTCTCGGTCGAGTTGCGCAGGTGCGCCGCCAGCATGTTGCTGACGAGCGGGTCCACCAGCGGGTAGAGCTGCGCCACCGCGCCGCCGTACTGCAGCGCCAGATCGACCTCGCTCATCCCGGGGCGCAGCACGAGTTTCAGCGGCAGCGCGCGCAGCGCCGCCGCCGCGTTGGCGAGATTGCGCCCGAGGACCCGCAGCAGTTCGAGCACGTCCTCCTCGGCGAGGCCCGCGTCGATCGCGGTCCGGCTGCGCTGCGCCGCCTGCAGGTCGCCCTCGGTGAACGACACTTCGTCGGGCGCGGGGATCGGCAATCCCATCGCCCTGCGCGCCGCCAGCAGGAAGTCGAGCTCGACGCCGCTGCGCTCGGCGACTTCGGTGGCCGTATACAGCTCGGGCCCGCCCACCACGCGGTCGGCCGCCGTGAAGACGAGGTTGCCCTTCTCGACGGCCTGGCGCAGCTGCGCGAGCGGCATGCCGTCGGCGGCCAGCCGTTCCAGCAGCGCCAGCCGGTCGCGCCGGCGCTCGCCGTCGAGCCCCTCGAGCAGGCCCTCCGCCGCGAAGTCGATGCGCTCGTCGCTCACGCCGCCGCGCAGCCTAGCCGCAGGCAGGCGTCCGGGCCGGCGCGCAGAATCAACCCCACACGAAGATGGTCATCCTCGGCATCGATCCCGGCCTCGCGAGCACGGGCTACGGCGTCATCGCGCGGCGCGGCGCGCGCCTGCTCGCGCTCGACGGCGGCGTCATCGAGACCGGCGCGCAGCTCTCGCAGGAGCGACGGCTGACGGAGATCCACGAGGCCGTCGACGCGCTCATCGACGAGCACGAGCCCGACGCGCTCGCGCTCGAGCAGATCTACTTCGGGCAGAACGCGCGCACGGCCTTCGCCGTCGGGCAGGCGCGCGGCGCCGTCATGCTCGCCGCCGGCCAGCGCGGCATCGACTGCTTCAGCTACACCCCCCAGCAGGTCAAGGGCGCCGTCTGCGGAAGCGGTCGCGCGCAGAAGGACCAGGTCGCGCGCATGGTCGGCGCGCTGCTCGCGCTCGCCGAGCCGCCGCGCTCCGACCACGCGGCCGACGCGCTCGCAGTCGCGATCTGCCATGCCAACCGCACGCCGCTGCAGCTGGCGCTGGCGCGCGGGGACGCGCGATGATCGCGCTGCTGCGCGGCGAGCTGGCCGTCCGCCGCGGCGACCACGTCGTCATCGTGTGCGGCGGCGTCGGCTACCGCGCGGCGGTGTCCGCCGAGACGCTGCGTCACGTCGGCGCCGTCGGCGAGGAGGTCGCGCTGCACACGCACCTGATCGCGCGTGAGGACGCGCTAACGCTCTACGGGTTCGCGGCCGAGGAGGAGCGCGAGCTGTTCCTGCTGCTGCTCGCCGTGCAGGCCGTCGGGCCGAAGGTCGCGCTCGCCGTGCTCTCCTCGCTGCGCCCGCGTGAGCTCGTCGCGGCGCTCGCCGCCGGCGACTCCGCACGGCTGCAGGCGGTTCCCGGGATCGGCAGGCGCACGGCCGAGCGGATCATCGTCGAGCTGCGCGAGAAGGTGCTGGCGGAGGACGAACTGGCCACGCTGCGCAGCCCGATCGTCGCGCGTCGCAACGGCGCCGCGAGCGCCGTCACAGCCCTCGCCGGCGGCGAGCCGCGCGCGCTCGCGCGCGCCGGCCTGCTCGAGCTCGGCTACCGGCCCGAAGAGGCCGACGAGCTGCTGCGCGAGGCCGACGGCGAGAGCGCCGAGGAGTTGATCGGCGCCGCGCTGCGCGGCGCGAGCGCCGGCGGGGCGAGCGCATGAGCAGCGCGACCGGCGCGCGCATCCAGACGCCCTACCTCGTCCCCGAGGACGAGCTCGACCGCTCGCTGCGCCCGCGGCGCCTGGAGGAGTTCGTCGGCCAGGAGGCGCTGCGGGGCCAGCTCGCCGTCGCGATCGAGGCCTGCAGCGCCCGCGGGGAGGCGCTCGACCACCTGCTGCTCGCCGGCCCGCCGGGGCTCGGCAAGACCTCGCTCGCGCAGATCGTCGCCGCCGAGCTGGAGGTCGCGTTCGTCGCCACCGCCGGCCCCGCGCTCGAGCGCAAGGCCGACATCGCCGCGTTCCTCACGGCGCTCGAGCCGCGCAGCGTGTTCTTCGTCGACGAGATCCACCGCCTCGCGCGCACGCTCGAGGAGACCTTCTACCCGGCGATGGAGGATCACCGCCTGCCGATCACCGTCGGCCAGGGCGCCGGCGCGCGCGTCGTCACGCTCGAGCTGCCGCCCTTCACCTTGATCGGCGCCACGACGCGCACCGGCCTGCTGTCGACGCCGCTGCGCGACCGCTTCGGCATCCAGGCGCGCCTGGAGACGTACGCCGTCGACCAGCTGGCGGTCATCGTGCGACGCTCCGCCGGCATCCTGCAGGTCGCGCTCGAGGAGGACGGCGCGCTCGAGATCGCCGCGCGCAGTCGCGGCACGCCGCGTGTGGCCAACCGGCTGCTCAAGCGCGTCCGCGACTACGCCGAGGTGCGCCTCGACGGGGTCGTCAGCGCGCGCGCGGCCCGCGAGGCGCTCGCGATGCTCGAGGTCGACGAGCTCGGCCTCGACCGCCTGGACCGACGCATCCTCGAGGCGATCTGCGCGAAGTTCGGCGGCGGACCGGTCGGGCTCTCCACGCTCGCCGTCGCCGTCGGCGAGGAGCAGGACACGATCGAGGACGTCTATGAGCCCTACCTGCTGCAGGAGGGCCTCATCAAGCGCACGCCGCGGGGGCGCGCCGCCACGGCGCTGGCGTTCGCGCACCTCGGGTTGCAGGCGCCCGCGCCCGTGGAGGCCGCCCGCGGTGGAGCGCAGCTCTTCTAGGCGCTCTTTTAGACGCTCTTCAGCCGGCTTCTTCACGCTTGAGCACGTGCCGCCGGGGGGCGCCCCATGCGCCGCCGGCCGGGAGGCGCCTGGACGCGTCGCCTGCAAAACGGCCGTCAACGCCGGCGCGCTCGCGTACTCTTTGGCTGGAGAAGGTATGGCGCACCCGTTCATCTGCCCCAACTGCGGACACCGCACCAGCGAGCTCTCGCGCAACCTCGGCTTCACGAAGGAGCGCAAGGGGTGCGAAAAGTGCGGCTTCGCGTTCCTGTTCGAACTGCTCGACGACTACTATCCCGCGCCCGACGCCGCATTCTTCGTGTGCGACGGCGAGGGGCGTATCGTCGGATGCGGCAGGAACTCCTTCGCCTTCACGGGCGTCGAGGAGGAGGAGGTCATCGGCCAGCGCGTCGAGCAGGTGCTCGGCCTGCGCTTCGACAACGGCGATGACCCCGTCGACACGGTCCTCGAGTGGGGCGTGCGCAAACTCGAGGTGCCCGTGCAGGTCAGCGGCGAGCGCGACGTCGCGGCCAGCGCCAAAGCCGACATGTTCCCGGCCTACGACGACGAGGGTGGGCTGTTGCTCGTGCTCACCCCCGACAAGTAGCCTTCGCGTGGTGCGCGCATGACGGACCGCCGCCGCAACATCATGATCCTGCTCGTGGTGGCGGGCCTGATCCTGGCCTCCGCCGCGGTCATCATCACCAAAAAAACGCGCCTCGGGCTCGACCTGAAGGGCGGCGTGCAGCTCGTCTACCAGGCCAAGGCGACCGCCGTCGCGAAAGTCGACCCGGAATCGCTGGAACGCGCGATCAACATCATCCAGAAGCGCGTCAACCAGCTCGGTGTCTCCTCGGCTGAAATCCAGCGCTCCGGCGAAAAGGAAATCAACGTCGGCCTGCCCGACGTGAGCAACATCGTGCGCGCCGAAGCCGAGGTCGGCAAGACCGCGCAGCTGTACTTCTACGACTGGGAGCCGAACGTGATCGGCCCCAACGGCAAGACCGCCGGCCCGACCGAAGGGAGCGTCACCGGCGATGACACGGCCGAGGGCGCCGGCGGCGCCACGACCGGGATCACCGAGTACCAGGCCGTGCTGCGGGCGGCCAAGCTCCCGCCGATCCTGCGCAAGAGCGACACCACCTGGAGTCAGAACTGCACGCCCGCGCAGGAACACGGCTGCCTGTATGGCAGCTGGTTCCTGATCGAACCCGCGCACGAAAAGGTGCTGCGCGGCTTCGAAGAAACCGAACGCGACCTCCTCACGGACATCAAGATCCCGAAGGGCGCGAAGGTCAAGGCGGTGCGGGTCAACCCCGGCACGGTGATCGTGCAGGCGCACCCGATCGAAAACAGCAAGGGCAAGATCACCGTCGAGTCGCCGGACAGCTACTACGTGCTGAACGACAACCCCGTGCTGACCGGCGAAAACATCACCAACCCGCAGCAGAGCACCGACGAAAGCACCGGACAGCCGGACGTGACGTTCGGCTTCACCGGCCACGGCAAGGGCGTCTTCGAACGCGTCACCAAGGAAATCGCGCACCGCGGCCAGGAAGCGCGTCTGCCCGGTGTCACCAAGGAAGAGTCGCTGCAGCACTTCGCGATCGTGCTCGACGGGCAGTTCATCACGGTCCCCTCGATCGATTACACGAAGTACCCCGAAGGGATCGACGCGACGACCGGCTCGGAGATCTCCGGCGGCTTCACGCTCGAAAGCGCGCAGAACCTCGCCAACGAGCTGCAGTCCGGCGCGCTGCCGGTGAAACTGGTCCTGATCTCGCGCTCGCAGGTGTCGGCGTCGCTCGGCAAAGAAGCGCTCAAACAGAGCCTGCTCGCGCTGCTCGCCGGCTTCCTCGTGGTGTGCGCGTTCCTGCTGATCTTCTACCGCGTGCTCGGCCTCGTCGCGATCGGCGGCCTGGCCATCTACGGCGCCTACTTCTACGCGCTGATCAAGCTGATCCCGATCACGATGACGCTCCCCGGCATCGCCGGCCTGATCCTCACCATCGGCGTCGCCGCGGACGCGAACATCGTGATCTTCGAGCGTGTCAAGGAGGAGATCCGCGCCGGGCGCACGGTCATATCCGCCATCGCGACCGGCTACAAACGCGGCTTCGCGGCGATCATCGACGCGAACGTCGTCACCTTCATGACCGCCTTCATCCTGTTCGCGCTCGCGGTCGCCGAAGTCAAGGGCTTCGCCTTCACGCTGGGCATCGGCACGCTCGCCTCGCTGTTCACCGCCGTGCTCGCCACGCAGGCTGCGCTCGGCACGATGAGCCGCACGCGCGCGGTCACGCACCCCTCCGCGCTCGGCGCCGGCAAACGCCATGGCGCGGGCTGGAAATACGACTTCATGGGAGCCTCGCGCTGGTTCTTCTCGCTGTCGGGAACGATCCTGCTGATCGGCGCGCTCGCGATCGGCGGCAAAGGGATCAACCTGAGCTTCGAATTCAAGGGCGGCACGCGCCTGGAGACCGGATTCAAACACGCCGTCTCACAGCCGGAAGTCGCCAAGGCGGTCTCCGAAGCGGGCTATCCGAGCGCCACGGTGCAGCACTTCAACAACGCGAGCGTCGGCGGGTCGGGCTACCAGATCAAGACCAAGAAGCTGACGCCCTCGGGCGTCAAGAAAGTCGAAGAAAAGCTGAGCACCAAGTTCGGCACGAAGGACTTCTCCTCGACCTCGATCGGGCCGACGTTCGGCAAGACGGTCGCCAACAGCGCGATCATCGCGATCATCGCCTCGCTGCTGGTGATCTCCGCCTACATCGCGCTGCGCTTCGAGTGGAAGTACGCGGTCCCCGTGCTGATCGCGCTGATGCACGACCTGCTGATCACTGCGAGCGTGTACGCGCTGGTCGGGCGCGAAGTCACGACCGCGACCGTCGCGGCGCTGCTGACGATCCTCGGCTACTCGATGTACGACACGATCATCGTCTTCGACCGTGTGCGCGAGAACGTGCCGCGCATGCCGCGCGCCGCGTTCTCGCAGATCGTCAACCGCTCGATGTCCGAGGTGCTCACGCGGTCGCTCGCGACGAGCTTCTGCACGCTGCTGCCGGTGCTCGCGCTGCTTCTGTTCGGTGGCGAAACGCTGAAGGACTTCGCGTTCGCGCTGATGGTGGGGATCGCCTCCGGCGCCTACTCCTCGATCTTCATCGCCTCGCCCGTGCTGACGCACTGGAAGGAGCGCGAATCCTCCTACCGCGTGCGCCGCGCGCGGATCGAGCGCGAACTCGGCCATGTCCCGGCCTACGCGCTCGCCACGGGCGGGGTGCAGGAGGACGTGGAGCCCGAAAAGAAGGGTCGCCGCACACGCCGCGGCAGCCTGATCGCGCCCGAGGAGCCCGGCCAGCAGATCTCGCGCGACGAGTTCCAGGAACTCGTGCGCGACCTCGACATCGATCGCGACGCCGCCAACGGCGCGCCCGCCGCGGAGCCCGCCGCCCCCGCGCGCTCGCGGCGCACCGCGACGGCGGCGCCCGCCGAGCCCGAGCCCGACGCCGAGCCCGCGCGCGAGCGCGACCCCGCCGCCGACCTCACCCCCGAGGACCTCGTGCTCAAGGACTCGCCGAAACGGCCGCCGAAGAACCGCCGGCCCCGCAACCGACGCCACGGGAGGTCGCGCTAGATGGGCATGCTCGGATGGGTCCTGATGGGCCTCGCTATCTGGCACTTCACGATCTGGCTGCCCGACCACTTCTGGGGCGGCCTCGTGGGCGCGTTCCTCGGCTCGCTCATCGGCTCGGTCGTGGTCGGGCTGATCATCTTCGGCGTGAAAGTCTCCGCGCTGCGGATTCCCGGCGAAAAGGCGACCGACATCGGTGTCGTCCTCTACGCGGTCCCCGGCGCGCTGATCGGCATGGCGATCGTGTATCTCGAGGGCATCCGCCGCGAACGCGCGAGCAAAGTCGCCATCGCCGAGCGCATGTAGCCGCGGGCGCGCCTCCGTTCCGTCCCTGGGCGCCCGTACTCTCGGGCGAGCTTGCAGCCCTGGCGCCTTGAGATCCCCGATTGCCCGGCGAGCGCGCTCGCGCGCCTGCGCGCCGAGCTCGGCGTCAGCGAGGTGCTGGCGCAGATCCTCGTGCGGCGCGGGCTGTGCGAGCCGGCCGCCGCGCACGCCTTCCTCGCGCGCTCGGAGTGCCACCCGGCGAGCGCGTTCGCCGGGATGGGCGAGGCCGTCGCGCTGATCGCGCGGCACGTAGCCGCGGCAAGGCGAATCACCGTCCACGGCGATTACGACGTCGACGGCGTCTGCTCGACCGCCGTGCTCGTACGCGCGTTGCGCGCGCTCGGCGCCGACGTCGACTGGTATCTGCCCGATCGCGCCGGCGACGGCTACGGGCTGAACGCGCGCACGGTTCAGCGGTTGGCCGAGCGCGGCACGCGCCTGCTGCTGACCGCCGACTGCGCGATCGGTGCCGTCGAGGAGGTCGCCGCGGCGCAGGCGCTGGGCATGGAGGTCGTCGTGACCGACCACCACAGCACGCGCGCCGACGGCGCGCTGCCGCACGCCCCGATCGTGCATCCGGGCGTCAGCGGCTATCCGTTCCGCGAGCTGTGCGCCACGGCGGTCGCCTACAAGCTCGCGCAGGCGCTGTTCGAGCACGCGGCGCGCGATGTGCGCGCGCTCGAGGAGGACCTCGACCTCGTCGCGCTCGCGACGATCGCCGACGTCGTGCCGCTGCTCGGCGAGAACCGGGCGCTCGCCGCCGCGGGCCTGCGCCGGCTCGCGCTCACCAACAAGCCCGGGCTGCGCGCGCTGATGGCGGCGAGCTCGATCGCCCCCGCCGCGGTGGACGAGCGCTGCGTCGCGTTCGCGCTCGCGCCGCGCCTGAACGCCGCCGGTCGCCTGTACCGCGCCGACGCCGCGCTCGAGCTGCTGCTCTGCGAGGAGGAGCTGCGCGCCGCTGAGGTCGCGCGCGAGCTCGACACGGCCAACAGCGAGCGCCGCGAGGTCGAGCGGCGCATCTGCTCGGAGGCCGAAGCGCAGATGGCCGAGCTCGGCGAGCAGCCCGCCTACGTGCTCGCCGCAGACGGTTGGCACGCCGGCGTGACGGGTATCGTCGCCTCGCGTCTGGTCGAACGCAGCGGCCGACCGGTCGTGATGATCGCGCTCGCGGGCGAGAGCGGCAGGGCGTCGGGGCGCAGCATCGACGCCTTCGATCTGCTCGCCGGGCTGCACGCCTGCTCGGCCCACCTGCTGCGCTACGGCGGTCACCGCGCCGCCGCCGGGCTGGAGATCGAGCGCGCGCGGGTCCCGGATTTCACGCACGCGCTATGCGAGTACGCGCGCGAGGCGATCGCCGTCGATCAGCTCCACGAGGTGGAGCGCGTCGACGCCGTGCTGCAGGGAGGGGAGATCACGATGGAGCTCGCCGAGGAGCTGCAGGTGCTCGCGCCCTACGGACGCGGCAACCCGCGGCCGAGCCTGCTGCTCGACGGCGCGGCGCTGGAGCAGATGCGGCCGATGGGGGAGGGCAGGCACATGCGCTTCACCGTGCGCTCGCGCGCGGGCGCCGCGCGCGCCGTCGCGTTCGGATGCGGCGCGAGCCTGCCGGTGGGCGAGGGGCAGCCCGCGCAGGCGACGTTCTCGCTCGAGGTCAACGAGTGGAACGGCGTCAGCGAACCCCGTCTGGTGCTGCGCCGTCTGCGCCCGGCGCCCGGCCGCGAGGCGCGCCCGCAACCGCCGCCGCCGCAGCCGGCGCGCGAGGAGCCGGCGGCTGTCGATCCCGTTCAGCGCCAGCTCGAGCTCGCGCTGTTCTGAGCGAGGCCGCACGGTGCGCGCGCGGGCGCCGTGGGGCGCCGATGCGCCGCTTGGATCCGCTCGGGGCGTCCCCTAACCTGTCCTCATGGCCATCGCCGAAGATCCCATGGGCAGGCAGGCCACCGAGCTCGCGCTCAGCTCCTCCGAGCGGCGCCTGCTGAGCGACCTGTTCGCGATCGTCTCCGAGCACGCCGCCGACTCGGCGATCCCGATCGATCGCGCGCGCGTGCGCGAGGCGTTCGTGTTCGCGTGCGAGCACCACGCCGCGCAGCGTCGCAAGTCCGGCGAGGACTTCATCGTGCACCCCGTCGGCGTCGCGCGCATCTGCGCGAGCATGCGCCTCGACACCGAGACGCTGTGCGCAGCGCTGCTGCACGACACCGTCGAGGACACCTCCGCATCGATCGAGGAGGTGCGCGAGCGCTTCGGCGAGGAGATCGCGGCGATCGTCGACGGCGTCACGAAGCTCACCGGCATCACCTTCCAGTCGCGCGACGAGGCGCAGGCCAACAACTACCGCAAGATGATGGTCGCGATGGCCACCGACGTGCGGGTCATCCTGATCAAGCTCGCCGACCGCCTGCACAACATGCGCACGATCGACGCGATGCCCAAGCAGAAGCAGATCGAGAAGGCGCGCGAGACGATCGAGATCTACGCGCCGCTCGCGCACCGGCTCGGGATCCACGCGATCAAGTGGGAGCTGGAGGATCTCGCGTTCGCGACGCTCTACCCGCGCAAGTACCAGGAGATCAAGGGCCTCGTAGCACAGCAGCGCGAGGAGCGCGAGCGCTATGTCAGCCAGGCGGGCGAGTACCTGCGCGAGGAGCTCGCGAAGGTCGCCGTCGACGCGCAGATCGCCGGGCGCGCCAAGCACTTCTACTCGATCTACTCGAAGATGACCAAGAAGGGGCGCGAGTTCAACGAGATCTACGACCTCACCGCGATGCGCGTGATCGTCGACTCGGTCAAGGACTGCTACGGCGCGGTGGGCGTGATCCACTCGTTGTGGAAGCCGCTGCCCGGGCGCTTCAAGGACTTCATCGCGATGCCCAAGTTCAACATGTACCAGTCGCTGCACACGACCGTGATCGGCCCCGAGGGGCGGCCGCTGGAGATCCAGATCCGCACCCACGAGATGCACGACATGGCCGAGTTCGGCGTCGCCGCGCACTGGGTCTACAAGCTGCAGTCGAGCCTCGGCGGCGAGGCCCAGACGCCACGCGCGGCGGTGGACGAGGACGCCAAGCTCACGTGGCTGCGCTCGATGCTCGACTGGCAGAAAGACCTCTCGGACCCGCACGAGTTCATGGAGACGCTGCGCACCGACCTCTTCGAGGAGGAGGTCTACGTGTTCACGCCCAAGGGCGAAGTGAAGTCGCTCGCGGCCGGCGCGACGCCGCTGGACTTCGCCTACGAGGTGCACACCGAGATCGGCCACCGCTGCGTCGGCGCGCGCGTGAACGGCAAGATGGTGCCGCTGCACTACGAGCTTCGCTCGGGCGACATCGTCGAGATCCTCACGGCCAAGCGCGAGCGCGGGCCCTCGCGCGACTGGCTCGCGATGGTCAAGACCACGCGCGCGCGCAACAAGATCAAGGCGTGGTTCAAGGCCGAGTCGCGCCAGGACACCGAGCACTCCGGACGCGAGCTGCTGCAGGAGCAGCTGCGCAAAGCGGGCCTGCCGGCCCAGAAGATCACCGGCTCGGCGCTGCTCGCAGACGTGATCCGCGAGGTCGGGTTCCGCAAGGCCGACGACTTCTACATCGCGCTCGGCGCCGCCAAGATCTCGCCGAAGCTGGTCGTCAACAAGGTGATGCAGCGACTGAAGCAGGGCGAGGCCGCCGACGGCGACGACTCGGCGAGCGAGCTGCTGCACGTCGGCCGCCCGCGACGGCGCCCCACGAAGTCCTCGGGGCAGTACGGGATCCGCGTCGAAGGCGTCGAGGACGTGATGCTGCGGCTGGCCAAGTGCTGCCGCCCGGTGCCCGGCGATGACATCGTCGGCTACATCTCGCTGGGGCGCGGGATCACCATCCACCGCGCCGACTGCGCCAATACCGCGCTGCTGCGCAAGAGCCCCGAGCGCTTCACGCCTGTCTACTGGGAGGGTGAGCAGTCGACCGGCTTCATCGTGGAGATCCAGGTCGACGCGTGGGACCGACACCGGCTGCTGGAGGAGCTCTCGCGCGCCTTCTCGGAGTCCGGCGCCAACATCGTCGAGGCGCGCTGCCTGTCCAACCCGCCGATGGTCAAGAACCGCTTCGTCGTCGAGATCGCCGACACGCACGCGCTGAAGGGCGCGATCACGCGCATCCGCAACATCGATTCGGTGTTCGACGCCTACCGCGTGACGCCGGGCGCGAGCGCCTGAGCGCGAAAGGGCGCTTTCGTGGCCGCGCGCTGCGCGCTCAGCAGAGCACGCGCAGCGCCTGCGGCAGGATCGAGAAGCGCGCCTCCTCGACCTCGCCGAGGAAGTCGCCGTCGGCCTGCAGCGGCAACGGCCGCCCGTCCGCGCTGCGCACCGTCAGCTCGCTCAGCTCTTCGAGCGGGCTCACCTGGCGGTGGTCGGCGATGCGCGCGCGGCGCGAGAACGCGCGCCAGGCGATGAACAGCATCGACAGCACCGTCGCGCGGCGCAGCACGCCGCCCGCGAGCTCGCCGGAGCGCAGCGAGCCGCCCGGCACGATCGCGATCGCGCGGTCCTGGAAGTAGGTGAAGCTCGGCCCGTTCTGCACGACCGCCGTCACGCCCTCCAGCGAGTGCCCGCGGGCGTCGACGCGCAGTCGCGGCGGGCGCAGCAGGTAGCGGCGCAGGAACGTCGTGACGGCGACCCACGCGAAGTAGTAGGGGCCCAGCCGGCGCTTCAGGTGCGGCTTGGAGTCCACGCGCTCGACCACGCTCGCGTCCAGGCCGAGCCCCGAGGCGAAGGTGAAGCAACGGCCGTTGACGACGCCGAGGTCGACGCGGCGCGTGCGCCACGCATCGGCGAGCACGAGCAGGTGCTCGGTCGCATCGAGCAGGTCGCTGGGGGTGCCCAGCATCTTCGCGAAGACGTTCGCCGAGCCGCCCGGCAGCGCGCACAGGGGCGTATCGGAGCCGAGCAGCCCGTTGGCGGCTTCGTTGACGGTGCCGTCGCCGCCGAGCGTGACCACCAGGTCGTAGCCGACGTGCGCGGCGCCCTGGCAGAGCTCTCGCGCGTGCCCGGGCGCGCGCGTGTCCACGGCATCCACCTCGAAACGCGCCTGCAGCGCGCGCAGCACGAGCTCGCGCAGGCGCGCCGAGACGGTGCTCGCGTGCGGGTTGACGATCAGCAACATGCGTCGGCGCGAGCCCGCCGCGGCGAAGCGGAACGGCTCGGGGCGCTGCGCCGCGCGCTGCGCCTGCTCGAGCTCGCCGGCCGGGGTGCCCACGGCTACGCCTACACCCGTCGGGCGCGCGCGTTACCCGTGCGCGAGCGCGGCGATCCTCCGCCGCCGGCGACTGCTAGACTTCGCGCCACATAGCTGGACACATCCAGAGGGGTGAAGGGACTGGCCCTACGAAACCCCGGCAACCACCGTCAAATGTCACAGCGGGAAGGTGCCAATTCCAGACAGATGTGTGGCGAGTTCCTCCTGAGCCTTCGTCACACCAGTGACAGGCTATAGATCCAGACGAAGGAGCCCGACATGGCTGTGACCCATCTTCAGTGCAAGGAGTGTGGCGAGCGCTATCCGCTGCAGGCGCTTTACGTCTGCGAGCGCTGCTTCGGGCCGCTCGAGGCCGGCTATGACCACAGCCGCCTCGGCGCCGACATCGCCGAGCTGCGCCGCCGCATCCAGGGCGGTCCGCAGAACATCTGGCGCTACACGGACTTTCTGCCGGTGACGGAGGGCCCCCCCGGGCCGTCTGGGCGGCTTGCCTCGCGCGTCGGCCTGCCGGCGGGCTGCACCCCCCTGATCCGCGCCGACCGCCTCGCGCGCACCCTCGGCCTGCGCGAGGTGTGGGTCAAGAACGACGCCGCCAACCCGACCCACTCCTTCAAGGATCGCGTCGTCTCGGTCGCGGTCGCGCGCGCCCGCGAGCTCGGCCTGCAGACGATCGCGTGCGCCTCGACCGGCAACCTCGCCAACTCCGTCGCCGCGCACGCGGCCGCGCTCGGGATGGACTCCTACGTCTTCATCCCCTCCGACCTGGAGGAGCAGAAGATCCTCGCCACGGGCGTGTACGGCACGCGTCTGATCGGCGTGCACGGCAGCTACGACGACGTCAACCGCCTGTGCACCGAGCTGTGCGCCGAGCGCGACTGGGCGTTCGTCAACATCAACCTGCGCCCCTACTACGCCGAGGGCTCAAAGACGCTCGCCTTCGAGATCGCCGAGCAGCTGGGCTGGGAGATGCCCGACCGCTGCGTGGTGCCGATCGCCTCGGGGTCGCTGTTCACGAAGATCGCGCGCGGCTTTGAGGAGTGGCGCTCGCTCGGGCTGCTCGCGGGCGAGCTGCCGCGCATGAGCGGCGCGCAGGCGCAGGGCTGCTCGCCGGTCGCGCGCGCGTTCGCGGACGGGGCAGAGGTCTGCGCGCCGGTCAAGCCGGACACGATCGCTAAGTCGCTCGCGATCGGAAACCCCGCGGACGGGCCCTATGCGCTCGAGCTCGCGCGTCGAAGCGGAGGCTCGATCGACGCCGTCAGCGACGAGGAGATCCGCGCCGGCATAAGGCTGCTCGCGCAGACGACCGGCATCTTCACCGAGACGGCCGGCGGCGTCACGACGGCTGTGCTCGCGAAGCTCGCCGCGCGGGGTGAGATCGCGGCGGACGAGCGCGTCGTGCTGGTGATCACCGGCGAGGGTCTGAAGACGCTCGACGCGGTGCGCGGAAGCTTCCAGATGACGAGCATCGCGGCGAGCGTCGAGGCGTTCGAGAGCGCGCTCGGCGAGGCCATAGCGGCCTGATGTCCGCCCTCGTGAAGATCCCCGCGCAGCTGCGCGCCGCGGCCAGCGGCGACTCGGAGGCGGTCGTCGAGGGCGCGACGGTGCAGGAGGTTCTCGAAGACCTGTTCGCCCGCTACGGCGAGCTGCGCGCGCGCATCGCCGACGAGCATGGCTCGCTCCGGCGCTTCGTCAACGTCTATCTGGCCGGCGAGGACATCCGCTTCCTGGAAGGGCTGAAGACGCCGGTCAGCGACGGCGCCGAGCTGACGATCCTGCCGGCGGTCGCCGGCGGCTGAGCGCGCGCGGGTTGCGGGTGCGCCGGCACCCGCGCCGAGCCGCTGATCCCCAGCGATGACACGATCCCGGCGCCGCACAGCGCGGCGATCGTGAGCGCGCGCAGCCGCTGCGCGGTCAACCAGCGCGGGGTTCGCGTCTGCAGGTAGGTCCGCATCCCCGACGCGGCCGAGGCCGCCGCCATCGCGCAGCCGACACACATGCTCAGCCGTGCGCCGCCTCGGCGTCGAAGGGGTCCTGCGCGGCGCCGATGCCGTCCCTGCCCAAGCCCTCCGCGCCGGCGCCCGGCGGCGGCGCGGCAGCCGGCCCGCGCGCGAGCGCGGCGGCTTCCACGCGCCTTCTCAGCTCGGCGCTGCGACCGGCGGCGACCGCGCGCGCCGCGCGCGCCTCGCTCAGCTCGAGCCCGTGCGCGCGCGCGAAGTCCAGCAGCTCCTGGCGCTGCTCGGCCTCGCGCGCCGTGCGCAGGAACAGCCAGCAGAACAGGCCTAGCGTGAGCAGCGATCCCTCGACCATCATGATGCCTCCGGCGATGTTCTGGTCGGCCAGCGGGGAGATGTGGTGCAGCGCGTCGCCGTGCAGGTAGTAGGGGTAGAAGACGGTGCCCGACCACAGGAAGATGTTGCCGAGCACCGTCTCGGCGAGGCGTACCGCGACGATGTACAGCAGCTTGCCGAGGTTGCCGAACCAGCGCGGCATCGGCAGCGGTCCGACCAGACACATCCACATGTTGATGCCGAACCCGAGGAAGCACGCGTGCTCGAGCGCGTGGATGCCGGCGTGGCGCAGCGCCGCCTGATAGAGCACCGGCGCGTGCCAGGCGTAAAGGTCGATGGCCCATAGCGGAAACGCGATCGCCGGATGCGCCAGCGCGCGCAGCCTGTCGAACAGCCGGATCCGCAGGATCGGAGCGATCAGCGGGCCGGTCAGCCCGAGGACGATCAGCAGCGCCGCGATGTCGCCCAGCAGCAGGTGCTCGATCATGTGCATGTAGAGCAGCTGCTGACTTGCCGAGCCGAGCGAGGTGAGCGCCGCGGCGATCACGACGAAGCCGCCGTAGAAGCAGACCTGGCGCCAGCCGGGGACCGGGCGCCCGTCCTCGGCGAGCGTGCGCACGCGTTTGGCGTACAGACCCGCGATCACTGCGAGCGGGCCGAGCTGGTAGACCGAGGAGAGATCCGCGGAGACGGCGAGCGGCGCGGTGTACATCCCCCTCCAGCCTACGCCAGAGCGGGGCGGGCAGGCGCGCCAGCGCTCGCCGCCGTGCTCGCGGAGCGGCGAGGCGGCCGGCGCGCTCGCCTAGACTTGGCGCCTGCATGAGAGCCTCGCGCCGTCGGATGCTGCCCTGGCTGCTCGGCGGCCTGGTGGCGATGGCGCTGATCTACCCGGCGAGCGCAGCCGCCCACGGCATCGTCGGCAAGGCGGACCTGCCGATCCCCGTGTGGCTGTTCAGCTGGGCGGCCGCGATCGTGCTCGTGGTCTCCTTCGTCGCGCTTTCGACGATGTGGACGAAGCCGCAGCTGCAGCAGCAGCGCCCGCGCAGGCTGTTCACGATCCCCGCGCCCGTCGAATGGCTCGCGGGCCTCGTCGGCGTCGCGCTGTTCGCGCTCGTGGTCTACAGCGGGCTCGAGGGTGCGCAGGTCGCCAACGCGAACTTCTCGGTGACGTTCATCTACGTGATCTTCTGGGTGGGCGTGCCGATCGCGAGCGTGCTCTTCGGGGACATCTTCGCGGCGTTCAGCCCGTGGCGCAGCTGTGCGCGCGCGCTTCGCCGGCTGCTGCAGGCACTGGGGCTCCGGCGGCGCGAGCGGCCGCTGCTGCGCTACCCCGCGTGGCTCGGCCTGTGGCCCGCCGCCGCGGGGATCGTCGGCTTCGCGTGGCTCGAGCTCGTGTACGTGATCCCCGACCGCGATGACCCGCAGACGCTCGCAGCGCTGTCGCTGGCCTATTTCGCGCTGATGAGTCTCGGCATGGCGCTGTTCGGGATCGAGACCTGGAGCAGCTCGGGCGACGCCTTCGGCGTGTACTACAACCTGCTCTCCAAGCTGTCGGCGCTGTTCCGCGGGCGCGACCGCGCGCTCTACGTGCGCCGGCCGCTGAGCGGCCTGACCAGTCTCGAAATGCGCGCCGGGACGGTCGCCTTCATCTGCACGCTGATCGGCACGACGACGTTCGACGGGTTCAGCAACGGCGGGATCTGGCGCAAAAGCGAGCCCAACCTGCAGCAGCTGTTCTCGGGGCTCGGCTTCTCCGCCACGCCGTCGCTGGAGCTCGCCTACTCGGTGGGCCTGATCTGCTGCATCCTGCTCGTCGCGGCGGTCTACCGGATCGGGATCATCGGCGTGCGCAGCGTCAGCGAACGCTACGACAACCCGACGCTGCTGCGCACCTTCGCGCACACGCTCGTGCCGATCGGCTTCGCATACGTCGTCGCGCACTACTTCTCGCTGCTGCTCTGGCAGAGCCAGGCGATGGGCTATCTCGCCTCCGATCCGCTCGGCAACGGCGCGAACATCTTCGGCACCGCCAGCTGGCAGATCAACTACCACATCATCTCCTACGCCGGGATCTGGTACGTACAGGTCGCGGCGCTCGTGAGCGGTCACGTCGGCGGACTCGCGCTCGCGCACGACCGCGCGCTCGTGCTCTACCGCGACCCCGAAGAGGCCGTGCGCAGCCAGTATTGGATGCTCGCCGTGATGGTGGCGTTCACGAGCTTCGGGCTGTGGCTGCTGTCCGCGGTCGGCACCTGAGGGCGCCGCGGGAGCGGGCCTGCGCGGACGGGCCCTGCGCTACGGTCTGCGCGAGCCGAGCATGCGCCACCGTCCGTGCCTAAAGCTGCCGAGTCTCCTGAGCGCGCTGGCGGCGCTCCTGCTGCCGGCGGTGGCGAGCGCCAACGAAGCCAACCCCTTCGCCGACCAGGGCGGCAGCTACGACTACCGCTCCTACATCACGGCGATCAGGCCGCAGGTAAAGGGCCTCGAGCTGCAGATCCTGGAGTTCGCCGACCGCCTCGAGCTGACCAACCGCACGGGACAGACCGTCACGATCTACGGCTACCAGGGCGAGCCTTATGCGCGCGTGCTCGCCGACGGCACCGCGGAGCGCAACGTGCTCTCGCCGGCGACATATCTCAACGAAAGCTTCTACGCCGACGTGAAGGTCCCCGCGATCGCCGATCCGAAGGCGCCACCACGCTGGCAGGTGATCGACCGTACGGGCTTCTTCGAATGGCACGACCACCGCATCCACTGGCCGACGCCGACGCTGCCGCCCGAGGTCAAGGACAAGGACAAGCGCACGCTGATCTTCGACTGGGAAGTTCCGATCGCGGTCGGCGCCACGAAGGGCGCCATCTACGGCCAGCTGTGGTGGGTGCCCGAGAGCTCGAGCACGCCGCTCGCGGCGATCATCGCGGGCGTCGCGATCGTGCTCGCCGGCCTGCTGTTCGTGCTCTACATGCGCCGCCGGCGCGCCCGCGCGGCGCTCGCCGGCGCCACCGCCGAGGCGGGGCGAGGATCGCGCCGCGATGCGGGTGGGAAGGACGCATGGTGATGGGCGCGAGCGACGGCCCCAATTGATAGAGTTGCCCGCGTGATGGGCCCGCTTGCGTGCCTCATGCACTGGTACATCTCGATGATGTACGTCGTGCCTGTCTTGGGCGTCGGCGGCTGGGGCTGGTGGAGCTCCAAGCGGATGGCGCGCCGCAAGGCCGCGCGCCAGCAGCATCGCGTCCCGACGCGCGCGTAGAGCGCCGGCAAGCCCGGCAGCGGACTTCGTCATTTCTTAGCCGACATTTGGCTGTTCCTCAGCGGCGCCCGCTTTAGTGGCTGATGTGACCCCCGCCACCCTCGCCCCGCACCTCGCGCCGCACCCGGCCGCCGACGGCCTCACCGAGCGCTTTGATCCGATCCAGTGCCTGGACCAGCGCACGCTGCGCAGCGCCGCGCGCGCGCAGAGCGTGCAGCCGGGCCGCTACCTGCGGGTCGAGGGCGCCGAGCGCTCGCTGCTGATCCCACTGCGCCAGGGCGCGCTGCACATCGGTCGCGGCCTGTCGGCCGACCTGCACCTGGACGACATGTCGGTCTCGCGCCGGCACGCGATCCTGCTCGTCGGTCCCGACGGCGCGCGCATCCTTGACGAGCGCAGCTCAAACGGCACGCTGGTGAACGGCGCGGCGGTGCAGCAGGCCGCGCTCGCCGACGGCGACGTGATCGTCGTCGGGCGCGTGGCGCTGCACTACATCGAAGCCTGAGCGCGCCGCCTTCGGGCGCCGTCGCGCCCGTCCTCGCGGGTCCGTGCGCGTGATAGCATCCGCGCGTTAACCGAGTCGACAGCCTGGCACGGGGGTGGCGGGCGGCTAGGAGGAGGGGTGCTGGGAGAGGGATGGTCCACACGGATGGTTGGGGGCCGCCTTGGCGGCTGGCTGGGACGGCTTTGTTGCGCGGGCCTGTTGGCCTGCGTGGGGCCGGCGATCACCGCGGGTGGCGCGGCGGCGTACTCGTCGACCGACGACTCCGGGGGCGCCTACCAGATCCTCGCCCCGGGCGCAGAAGGTGCGGTCTCCGCGGGTCCCTACTCGACCGACCAGGGCCAGCTGTACAGCGCCCTCACACCCAAGGAAGGCAGAGTCACGCAGAGCTTGATCGAAAGCGACTACGTGTCCGAGAAATTCTTCCAGGGCGCCCCACCGGCGGTCTGCGCAGAACCGCGGGTCGTTCCCTGCACCGAAAAACCGAAGCCGGGCCTGGAAATCGTACGCGACAGCCATGACATCCCGCACATCTTCGGCGAAACACGCGCCGATGTGATGTTCGGATCCGGCTGGGCCGCCGCGAAGGACCGCGGCCTGCTCTTGAAGCTCGGACTGGGGCCGGCGTTCGTCGCCGCGCTCAGCGTGCCGGGCCTGAACGCTTTCGAACTGCTGTTGACGAATCGCGCCTTCACTCCAAGCAAAGAAGCCGAAGATTTCGTCTCCAACCAGGTGGCGTCCTTGAGAGAAAAAGGGCCGCGCGGCGAACAGGTGATCGAAGATCTCGAAGCCTGGGCCGAAGGCGTCAACGCCTATGAGGAAACGGCGCCGCCCGGCCTCGAAAAGCTCACGAAAAAAGTGACCCTGACCGACGCGATCGCCGGCTTCGCGTTCATCGGCTCGATCTTCGGCAACGGCGGCGGGAACGAAGTCAACAACTCGAACTTCCTCGCGCGCCTGGAGGGGAAGTACGGCGAAAAAGCTGGACTTGAAATCTTCCACGATTTGCGCGAGAGCAACGACCCCGAAGCTCCCACGACGACCTCGATTCCGTTCCCGTATGACAAGGAACCGGTCGGCAAAGTTCCGGCGGGTGCAGCGGTGATCGAAGCCGGCTCAGAGGCTGACAGCGTCAAGAAGGCGACGAGCGCGACGCTGGCCGCGCGCCACAAAATGTCAAACTTCCTGCTCGTCGGCTCAGAAAGCACGGCGGCGAAACACTCGATCGCGGTGATGGGACCGCAGCTCGGCTACTACTACCCGGAGATCGTCTTCCAGGCCGACCTGCATGGTCCTGGCATCGACGCCGAGGGAGTCGTGGCGCCGATCTCACCGTACGTGTTCATCGGGCGCGGGCGCGACTTCGCATGGAGCCTCACGAGCGCGAGCAGCGAGAACGAACAGCAGTTCCTGCTGAAGCTCTCTGAATGCGGTGGCCAGCCGATCGGGGCCTCGGACGAATACTACGAACACGACGGTGAATGCCTGAAGATGAAGACCTTCGAAGCGGGGACGATCGGCAGGTCCGAAACCGAACCCGAACACGTGGTGTACTTCAAAGAAAGCATCTACGGCCCCGTGACCGGCACCGTGAAAGTGCACGGCGAGCTGTACGCGGTCTCGACCGACCGCAGCACGCGCGGACGTGAGCCCGCGGGCGAGCTCGCCTTCAGCGACCTCGACTCCGACCGAGTGCATTCACCGCAGCAGTTCTTCGAAGCGGCGAATGAGCTCGAGACGACATTCAACATGGCCTACATCGACGACACGCACATCGCGTTCCTCTCGACCGGCCGGCTGCCGAAGCTCGCGCCCGAAACCGACCCGGCGCTCCCGACGTTCGGAACCGGAGAATACGACTGGCGTGGCTTCTTGTCGCTCGAAGAACACCCCCACGCGATCCTCACCGAAGGCGAGCTGTTGAACTGGAACAACAAGCCCGCTCCCGAATGGGGCGCGTCGTCGGGCGAATACGGCTATGGCCCGATCCATCGCGTGCAGTTGTACAAAGGTTTCAGCGAAATGATGAAGGAGGAAAACGACGTCTCGATCATGAACAAGGCCGCCACGGAGGACCTTCCGGCGCTCTTGGTGTGGCCGACGATCGAAAAAGTCCTCGTCGGTGAAAAAGCACCGAGCAAACTCGCCGAAGAAGCGCTGAAGGTGCTCAACGCGTGGATCAAGAAAGGCGCGAGCCTGTACGGCAAGGAACGTCCGAAAGCAGCCGGCGCGGCGGTGATCGATGCGATCTTCGATCCGATCGAGGAAAAAGTGCTCGAACCGGTGCTCGGGACCGAACTGATGAGTGAATTCAAGTCGCTCGCGGGTGTCGACAACAACCGCAACTCGGGCGGCTCGTCGTTCGGCGGAGGCTGGTACGGCTACGTCTACAAGGATCTGCGCCACCAGCTGCACGAATACGTGGGCGAACCGTACAGCCGTGGCTACTGCGGCAATGGCCACCTGGAAGCCTGCCGCAAATCGCTGTGGGCATCGATCCAAACGTCGCTCGAAGCCAAGCAGCACGAAGAAGGCGGCGCGGCGCCGAAGAAATGGAAAGACTACGCGACCGTGATCGAATTCCCGCCTTACCTTCTGACGGTGAAAAAGAAAGGCAAATCCGTCCCGTACACGATGCCGTGGACGAACCGCTCCACCTTCCAGCAGGTGATCGAATTCACCTCACACCAGGATGAATGCACCGAAGAAACGCTGGCGGAAGCGGCCGAAACCTGTAAACCGTAGGGACAGCGAGCGGAGACACATAGCGCGGCCGGGGCCCTGGAGTCGGGGAGGGCCCCGGCAGCGCGCTAGCCGGGCGCGGCAGCCAGCTCGAAGGAGACGCCGGTGAGCTCTTCGGCGATCGTCCACAGGCGCGCAGCCGTCTGCTGCTCACGCGCGGCGCGGTTGGGCGCCGCGGGCCGCGGGTGTCCGCGGAACTCGCCGATCCCGTCGGGGCCGATGTAGATGCCTCCCTCGAGCTCGGGCTCGGTGGCGGCGTACAGCGTCGGCAGCGCCCCCATCTCCGCGCTCTGCGCGAGGAGCACGTTGGTCAAGAGCATCACCGCGCGGTCGAGCGCGGGCGCCGCGGCGCTCTGCAGGTTCGTGGCGGCGTAGCCGGGGTGCGCGGCGAGGCTTTTCACCGTCGAGCCGGCCGCCCGCAAGCGGCGGTCGAGCTCTAGCGCCAGCATCAGGTCGGCGAGCTTCGACTGCGCGTAGGCGACCCAGCGGTTGTATGTGCGCGCCGACTGCAGGTCGGCGAAGTTGATGCGACCCATGCGGTGCGCATTGCTGCTGAGCGTCACGACGCGCGCGTCGGCGCGTCCTTGAAGCAGCGGCAGCAGACGGCCCGTCAGCGCGAAGTGCCCGAGCACGTTGGTGCCGAACTGCAGCTCGAACCCGTCGGCCGTCTCGCGGCGCGGGGGTGCCATCACGCCGGCATTGTTGATCAGCAGCTCCAAGCCGCCATGCTCGGCTGTGAAGCGCTCGGCGAACCGCTCGACCGAGGCGAGGCTGCCGAGATCCAGCTCGGCGAGCTCGACCTGCGCCCGGGGCGCCGCGCCGCGTATCTCGGCAAGCGCGGCTTGGCCCTTCTCGAGGTTGCGGCACGCGAGCACCACGCCGGCGCCGTGGCGAGCCAGCTCGCGCGCGGTGACGAGCCCGAGCCCGCTGTTGGCTCCCGTGACGACCGCGAGGCGGCCGCTCTGGTCGGGAATTCGCTCGCTCGTCCAGCGCTCGGCCATCGCGTCTCGATTATCCCCGTGCCCGCGTGGCAGCGCGTCCGTCAGGGCCGCTGCCATAAGCGAGGGCTATGGCAGTGCGTTGTAGACTTATGTGCGAGGGGTCCCGCTACCCCCTTGCAGGGCCCCTGAGGGAGGGGCCGCTCCGGTTTGCTCCCTAGCGCGTGCCCCCCGTCTGAGCGCGCGGGGGCTATGCCCGGAGCGCCGGAGCGGTCTCCGCCGCGCCGAGCGCGGGGTAGCTAGGACGCCGCAGGCGGATTGGGGAAGAGGTTCTCTCCGGAGATCGGGGCGTGGCGCTCGGCCTTCTGCACGACCACGATCGCCTGCCTGAAGAGCCGCGCGAACTCCTGGGCGTTGCCCTGCTGGCGTTCGTCAAAGCCGATGGCCTGGCTGGAGCCCTCACAAACAGAAGCAGCCGTTCGCGATTGCGGACAGCCGAGGAAGCTGTCGATCGCGCTGAATCTCCAGCCGCGGTCGTGGTTGGGAGCCTTGATCGTGAAGCTGTAGGAAGGCCCTTCGCGTTGCGGCGGGCCGCCGTACAACCAATTGCGCGGCGTCGGGAAGTAGGTGACGCTCACCGACCCGAGGAAGCTGCGCGTGCTCGTGAGCGTGAGCTCGTAGGCGCCGTACCAGGGCAGATACGTATAGGGAGGCGAGCGGTAGAAGACGTGCAGGGCCCGCGTGTGGCAGCAGCGCCGCGAGATCACGGCGCCAGTCTGGCCCGCGAGGCTCAGCCGCCGCGCGTCCGCGCGCACGATCGCCGCGAGCCCCCGCGCCGCGCGTGCCATCGCGCGTCCGAGTTGCCGCTGTGCCGAGGCGGGCTGGGCGGACACGGCGCTGCCGCAGATCGCGGCGCCACAGACGGTCGCTATCCCGGCGACTCGGCTCACGGGGATGGGACTGTAACCGGCGCCGAGAACGGCTCCGGTGGCCGCTCCCGCGAACGTGCCAGAAACCCCGCTATTTGCGGTTTTCGGATCACACAGCGTCTGCTTTGGCGGCTAGGGTGGCCACTTCGGCTCGGTCTCCACGCTTCGGCTCACCCGTGCCTTCGCCCTATCCGCCAACTGGTCCAGGCCCAACCCGCGTGCGCTCGCGGCCGCGTTCGGACGCCCGCGCGCGCGCTGCGCTGTGGCGGGGCTCACGCGCGGTGCTGCGCGTCGCGGTGCCGCTGATGATGGCGCTGATGGCGCTGTTCGCGCTCGCCTCACCGGCGTCGGGTAGCCCGTCGCGGCACGCCCGAGCCCATCGCAGCGCCCGGCGCCGTCGGGGCTATCACGACCGGCGTGAGGTGCCGCTCTGCAGCCGTAGGAGCAGCTCGCGCGCGGGCGCGAGCCGCAGGACTCACAAACGCCGTTCCTCGCACGCGCGCCGCGTGCGAGATGCCACACAGGCGCAGAGCTGCCTGAACCGCGCACGCGAGCGCCGCCGCCTGCGCGCCGCTCTTCGCGCTCGCGCGCGCCGCGCCGCTGCTCGCGCCAGGCGGCGCTCCCACCACGCGAGCATGCGCTCCGACCACGCCAAGCACGGCGTCAGACGCTCGGGCGTTGCGACGCAGTCGCTGGCGGCGCGGCCGGCATCAAGCGTCGTCCAGAGCGGCGACGGCTGCGCGGGCGCGTCGCTCACGCCTGATCAGGAAAACCTTGCGGTCGTGCGCTCCGCGACGCTGTGTCTGATCAACCGCGAACGCGCCGCCCAGCACGAGACAGCCCTGCGGCTGAACCCGGACCTGCAGAATGCCGCACAGGCCCACTCGGAAAGCATGTCGGGCGACGACTACTTCGAACACACCGGTCCGGGAGGGACGGTGCTCGAACGGCTGGAGGCCGCCGGCTACATCGCAGGCGGCACGCTCGACTATGAGATCGGCGAGAACATCGCCTGGGGGAGCATGCAGGACGCCACGCCCGCAGCGATCGTCGCCGCGTGGATGGCATCGCCGGGTCACCGTGCGAACATCCTGAACCCGGACTTCCGCGACACCGGGATCGGCATCTCGCCGAGCCTGCCCAGATCGCTCGGGCTAGGCGAGTCCGGCGCGATGTACACGCAGGATTTCGGCGTGGTGATGTAGCGGCCCGATTAGGAGACGAAGCCGAAGCCCGGGTCGCCGAAGCGCTCGAGCAGTGCCTCGAACACGAACGCGACCGCCGTCACGACTTCCGCGACGCGGCGGAAGCGCCGCCCCAGCGCCCGCGGGCCTTTGAGTAAGCGAGTCATTGGCGCGGAACTCTATGCGGTACGCAAGCGGAAGGTCGTGCGATTACGATTGGCCACATGGCGACACGGACCCCGCAGCGGCTCGCACCGGCGCCGACCGGCCGACCCCGGCGAGGACAGGCCGAGAAATGACGCGGATCGATCACAGCTTCTCGATGGACAAGCCGGCGGGAGAGGCGCAGGCGATGTTCGTGCGCGACATCGCGCCGGAGCTCGCGCGGGACCGCGACTTCGAGGTCGTGCGCGAACGCCCCGGCGAGCTGATCTTCAGCGACGGCGTCCCGGCCGACTCGGGGCAGCTCGACGAGGATGTCGAAGAGCCGATGGAGGAGCGGCGAGACCCGATCGCCGAGGTGAGCGCGCCGGGTTGGCGTTTCAACGCGTTCCTCGGGCCCGACAACCTGGCCGGAGTGCTGCCTCGCCATATCCGCGTCGAGTTCACGGGTGACGGGGCCGGCACTCGTGTGCGCGTCCATGGCCATGTCGATCGCGACGTCTGCCACGCGCTCGAGAAGCTCGGCGAGCCACAGCACTGGCCCGAAACCGCCAGCCTTCCGCACGATTAGGCGCATCGGCGCGATCGCGGGCGCGGTCGCGATGCTGACGGGCTGCGGATCGAGCCGCGCGACGCGCCCGTCCCTCAACTCGCGCCAGGTCGACAGAGCCGTCGCTTATCAGATCCTGCGCAAGGCGCGCGCTCCAGCGCTCGTGAGGTGCCCGGGCGGGCTGCCGAGGCGAGCGAGCTACTCGTTCACGTGCAGCGCGAGTTTCGAAGTGGGCACAGCGTTCGTGCGCGTCACCGAGATCGGCGGCGACGGCAAGCTCCTGTACCGCAGCGAGAGACCGCTCGTGAGGCTCGACATCGCGCGCGTGGAGCAGGCGATCAAGACCTCGCTCGAGCGCCGGGGCGAGCCGCATGCGACGGTGACCTGCCCGGCCTACGTACTGGATGAAGCGGGGCTCGCGTTCACCTGCAGCGCGCTGGTCCTCCATCCCGCGAAGACGGTCGTGGTGTCGGTCACGGAGCTCGACGGAAGGGGAGACTTCCGCATCGCCAGCGCCTGAGGCGCTCGGGCGCCGAGGAGCGCAACGAGCTTCGCCGCCACGCCCGGCCCACAAGCGCAAAAGGCCCGGCGCCATCCTTGGCGCGGGCCTGGCGCGATCCATGGGGAACGGATCGGCCGCGGAGCTTAGGGATGGCCGCGGACGGAACGCTCCAAACGCTGTCCGGCCACGCCGCCGACTACGACGGCGAACGCTGGATCGACGCGGAGGGCCCGGCATCGCGCCGGGCCCTCGCCCTGTTGCTAAACCCGGATCGACGGCGGGTCGAACGCGGCCGTGGGGAACGCGACCAAAGAACGGTGCCGAGGGTGGTTCGCTCATAACCGAACGGCGGCGGGCAGTCTTTTCAGGAGATTGTCCTGTGACGAATGACGACGACCGATCGAGTGAGAGAAACGATGCGAGAGCGAGAGCGATAGTCGAAGGCGGGCCCCATAACGAGCCGGCACCGGTCCGCGCTCGTGGCATTGCGTCGCCCCCCTGCTGGTGGGAGCATGCGTCGGCATGCTGCGCTCAGCAGGGGCGTGGGGCACAAACGCCTTCGGGCAACTGGGGGAATCAATGTTTGGGATGGGATCGCCCCGCGTACGAGTGGGTCTTGTGTTGGCGGGGTTCATCGCGACGGCGGCGCTGACGGTTGTGGTGGTGCAGGCGAACGCGAGCGGGACGAGGGCGGCGAAAGCAGCGACGGTGACGAAGCGGCTGTCGCTCAAGCAGGCAGCGGCTGCGGCTCAGGCAAACCTGAGGTCGCAGGCGGGGCCGCAGGCCTCGGCGATCGTGGCCGGTAGCCCTGCGACGGTGTCCTGTGGGCAGACGATCACGGCCAACACGACACTCACCGGCAACCTCGATTGCCCGCAGAACGGGCTGTCGATCGCTGCCAACGATGTGGTCCTGAACCTCGATGGCCACTCGATCTCGGGTCCCAACAGGGAATACACCGGAATCGAGGCCGAAGACACGAAGGACACGGTCGAGAACGGCTACATCGATGAGTTCGAAACCAGCGTGGCCTTCCTTGGCGCGGAGGATGTCGCCAGCGACCTACAGGCCAGCTACGCGACCTATGGAATCGAGATGGTGGGACCGAGCGACGAGGCAAAGGACGACACCGCGGCCGAGATTGAAGAAGAGGGGGTCTATGTCAAGGGTTCGGATGACACGGCGGAGTCAGACCATCTGCTGAACAACAACTGGGGTTTGTATGACTACTTCGGCAGCGAAGACAAGATCATCGACAACGTCGCGAACGGCAACAAGCTAGACGGGATAATCGTGGTTGGCTCCCTCGACACGCTCACCGGCAACGTCACTGATTTCAACGGTGAACTCGGCATCGACGCAGACAGTCCGCAGATTGACGGCGGATCGAACAAAGCGATGGGCAACGGCACCAAAGAACAGTGCCGGGGGGTGGTTTGCTCGTAGTCCCGCGGGCGACAGGCTTATCAGTGCTCTGGAGGCCTCATGAGGTCGACGTCCGCCTACGTCATCGCGACGCTTGCAGCGAGCATCGCTGTAGGCGGATGCGGGGGCGCAAGCAGCGAAGGCAGTGAAGAAGCCTCCATCCGCGCGACCGTCGAACGATTCACGGCCGAGGCCGGCGAAGGCAACGCATCGGCATGCGCTCTTACGACGGGCGAAGCCCGCCCGCTCTGCGGCTACCTGCCGAGCATTGGTGAGAAGGCGAAGGCGCTCACAGGCTTGACGATCGCGAAGGTGGTGGTGACTGGGTCGAGCGCAACCGTGGTGTTCGGTGGCCCGAGCGGCGAGACCATGACGCTAACGAAGTTGGGCGGTGAGTGGCTGGTGTCGAAGTTGTAGCCGCTCGGCGCTGCGCGGTGTGCGGGGTTGCGCTTGAGGGCAGGCGCCGCAAGACGCGCTGCTGCAGAGCTTAAATGGCCGCTGAGCAGGTATTTCCTTAGCGCGCCCGGGCCGATTCGAACGGCCGACCTCTCGCTCCGGAGGCGAGCGCTCTATCCACTGAGCTACGGGCGCCTGGCGCCCGAGTTTAGGCCCTCAGCGGCCCGCGCCGGCGCCGCCCCCTACTGCGTGCGCCCGCTTGACGAGCGGCGCAGGCGCCGGCGGCGGGAGCTAGGATCCGGGCACGGCGTTCGCGGCGAGGAGCGAGAGGAGAGCCCGTGCAGACACGAGCCAGCCGCATCTTCAGAGACCGGGATGGCGCGGCAGGGGCCGCCCGGGTCACGCGACGCGCGGCGGCGCTTGCGCTGCTGCTCGCGCCGGGAGCGGCCGCGGCAGCGTTCGCGCTCGGCTCCCAGCCGGCGATCGAGGAAATCAGCGCTTCGAAGATCACCAGTCACAGCGCCGAGATCCAGGCGAAGATCGACCCCAACGGCGCCAAGACCGAATACACGTTCTTCCTGGAGTACAAAATCTGCCAGGGCAGCGGCGCGTGCAGCGAGCTGTGGCGGCAGACCGAAGTCGGAGGCGGAAACATCCCGGCGGGCACCAAGGCCGTGGTCGTCAGCGCGAAGCCCAAGCTCAGCCCGGACTGCGAATACGAGTACCACGTGGTGGCGAGCAACAAGTACGGCAGCTCGCACACGGGCGAACACCCCGGCGAACGCGACCACGAATTCCTGACCAAGCGCGTCCGCTCGCTGCCCGAACCGCACCAATGCACGGCGAGCGGCTGAGCGCCGGCCGCCGCCGCGGCTAAGTTCCTGGGGCATGGACCTGTCGATCTTCTTCGCCGGCACCGCCGGCTCGGTCCCAAGCGCACGCAGGGGCCTGCCGGCGCTGCTGATCAGGCGCGGCGGCGAGCGGCTGCTGTTCGATTGCGGCGAAGGAACGCAGCGCCAGCTGCTGCGCTCCGTCGGGCTGGCAGACCCCGACGCCGTGTACATCACGCACTTCCACGCCGACCACTGGCTGGGGCTACCCGGCATGCTCAAGTCCCTCGCGCTGCGCGAGCGCGTCGAGCCGCTCAGCGTGTATGGGCCGCGCGGGCTGATCGCGCTGATGGAGACGATGCGGGTCGTCTACGGGCGCTTGCCGTACGACCTGCGGATCACCGAGCTCGAGCCGATGCAGGCGGTGCCCGGCGACGGCTATGAGGTCGTCGCGGTGGGGGTGCGGCACAGCCGCGAGAACTGCCTGGGCTACGCGCTCGTCGAGGACGCGCGCCCCGGCGAATTCGACCCCGACGCCGCGCAGGCGCTCGGGATCGCGCCGGGGCGGGACTTCGGGCGCCTGCAGAACGGCGAGACCGTCGCCGGCGTGCGGCCCGAGCAGGTGATGGGCCCGCCGCGCCAGGGTCGCAAGCTCGTCTACTCGGGCGACAGCGCGCCGTGCGAGGCGCTCGCGCTGGCGGCGCACGAGGCGGACGTGCTGATCCACGAGGCGACGTTCGCCCAGGAGGAGGCCGAGCGTGCGCGCGAGACCAGTCACAGCACGGCGCGCCAGGCCGCCGAGCTGGCGCGCTCAGCGCGCGTGCGCCTGCTCGCACTCACGCACGTGTCGAGCCGCTACGTGGGCGAGGAGCTGCTGGAGGAGGCCTCCGCCGTCTTCGCGGCGACGGTCGCGCCGCGCGACTTCGACACGATCGAGGTGCCGTTCCCCGAGCGCGGCGGTGCGCGGCTGGTGCGCTGGTCGGAGCGCAGGGCCGCCGCGCGCGAGGCGGCGGCGCAGGCGCAGGAGGCGGGCGCGCCAAGCGCGGTCGCCTCGAGCTGATAGATTCGCGGCAAGTCCTTTAACCCGGTCCGGCGAGGCCAGGAAGGAACAGGTTGCACGACAACGAGAAGGTCATCCTCCGCGAGGAGGAGATGAGGCGCGCCCTCACGCGCGTCGCTCACGAGATCCTCGAGCGCAACTCTTCCCCGCCGCCTCCGGCGCTCGTCGGCATCCACCGCCGCGGCGCGATCCTCGCGCGCCGGCTGCACGGCATGCTCGAGGAGCTGCTCGGCGAGGAGGTCGCGCTGGGTGACCTCGACATCGGCTTCTACCGTGACGACGTCGCGACGCGCGCCGACTCGCCGGTGCTGCATGCCTCGCATGTCGACTTCGACGTGGCCGGGCAGACGGTCGTGATCGTGGACGACGTGCTGTTCACGGGCCGCACCGTACGCGCGGCGATCGAGGCGCTCTTCGCATACGGGCGTCCCCAGCGCGTGCAGCTGGCGGTGCTCGCCGACCGCGGCCACCGCGAGCTGCCGATCCGCCCCGATTACGTCGGCAAGAACCTGCCGACCGCGCGCTCCGAGCACGTCCACGTGCGCGTGCGCGAGCTCGACGGCGTCGATGAGATCGCGATCGCCGCGTACGCGGCGATGGAGGCTCGCGCGTGAGACATCTCCTGTCGGTGGAGGAACTCGACAGGGAGGCGATCGAGCGCATCGTGGCGCAGGCGGAACGCTTCGCGGAGGTGACCGACCGCGAGATCAAGACCGTGCCGGCGCTGCGCGGCAGGATGGTGCTGAACCTCTTCTACGAGGCCTCGACGCGCACCCGCAGCTCCTTCGAGCTGGCAGCCAAGCGCCTGTCGGCGGACGTCGTGAACTTCGCCGCGAGCGGCTCGAGCGTCGAGAAGGGCGAGTCGCTGAAGGACACGGTGCTGACCCTGAGCGCGCACAAGCCCGACGCGATCGTGCTGCGCACACCATGGGCGGGCGCCGCCGAGCTGGTCTCGCGTTGGTGCGCGGCGGCGATCGTGAACGCGGGCGACGGCAAGCACGAGCATCCGACGCAGGCGCTGCTGGACGTGTACACGCTCAAGCGCCACCTCGGCAGCATCGACGGCGCGTCGATCTGGATCGTCGGCGACGTCGCGCACTCGCGCGTGGCGCGTTCGAACATCATCGCTTTCAGGCGCATGGGCGCGCACGTCACGCTGGCCGGGCCGCCGACGCTGATCCCGCGCGACATCGAGCAGCTGGGCTGCGAGGTGCGCTACACGCTCGACGGGCTCGAGCGCGCCGACGTGGTGTACGCGCTGCGCATGCAGCGGGAGCGTATGAGCGAGACGTGGGTGCCCTCGCTGCGCGAGTACGCGGCGACCTACCAGGTCAACGCGAGCCGGCTGAGGGCGGGCCAGCTGCTTATGCATCCAGGCCCCGTGAACCGCGGCGTGGAGCTATCCGGCGAGGTCGTCGACTCGCCGCAGGCGGTCATCACGGCGCAGGTGGAGGCCGGTGTCGTGGTGCGCATGGCGGTGCTCTACGAGCTGCTCGCGGGCACGCGCAGCGGCGCGCTCGAGTCGGCGCACGCACCGGCCGAGGTCGCGGTCGGCGAGGGCCAGCCGGCGTGACGGACACGGATCGGATGCGTGCGAGCGAGTACATGAACGGCGGCACGGGCCAGCCCGCGGCGCTGCTGCTGCGCGACGTGCGCGCGCTCGATCCGCGGGAGCGCCTCGACGCGCGCGTGGACGTGCGCATCGGCGCCGGCGTGATCGAGCGGCTTGCGCCGGCGGGCACGCTGGAGCCCGGCGAGGACGAGGAGCTGCTCGAGGGCGAGGGCCGCCTCACGCTGCTGCCCGCGTTCTTCGACCCGCACGTGCACCTGCGCACGCCCGGGCAGGAGCACAAGGAGGACCTCGCGAGCGGCACGCGCGCGGCGGCGGCCGGCGGCTTCTGCGGCGTGCTCGCGATGCCCAACACCGATCCGGTGATCGACTCGGCGCCGCTGCTCGGCTCGCTGCGCGAGCAGGCGGCGCGCGGGGCGCGCGTGCCGGTGGGCTTCCTCGCGGCGATCACGCGCGGGCTGCGGGGAGAGCAGCTGAGCGAGATGGCGGAGCTGCGCAGCGCCGGCGCGGTCGGCTTCAGCGACGACGGCAAGCCGGTGGAGAGCGCGGGCACGCTGCGCAAGGCGCTGCAGTACCAGCGGCTGTGCGGCGGCGTCATCGCGCTGCACGAGGAGGACCGCTCGCTCTCGCGCGACGGCGCGATGCACGAGGGGCGCCTGAGCGCGGCGCTCGGCGTCGCGGGCATCCCGAGCGTGGCGGAGTCGACGATGCTCGCACGCGACGCAGAGCTGGCCGGCTACGAGGACGCGCGCGTGCACTTCCTGCACCTCAGCTGCGCGGCCTCGGCGGAGGCGCTGGCGGCAGCCAAGGCGCACGGCTGGCGCGTCAGCGGCGAGGTGAGCCCGCACCACCTGCTGCTGACCGACGAGGCGGTGAGCGGCCTGGACACGCGCATGAAGATGCACCCGCCGCTGAGGAGCGAGGAGGACCGTGCGGCGCTCGTGCAGGCGCTGCGCGACGGCACGATCGACTGCGTCGCGACCGACCACGCGCCGCACGCGCGCGAGGAGAAGGAGGTCCCCTTCGAGCAGGCGCCGATGGGCACGACCGGTCTGGAGACCGCGTTCGCGGCGCTATACGGCGGGCTGGTGCTGCCGGGCGTGCTCTCGCTGGAGCTGCTGGTGGAGCGAATGAGCGCGGGAGCCGCGCTGTACGGGCTGCCGCTGCCGCGCATCCGCGAGGGCGCGCCCGCGAACGCGACGCTGCTCGAGCTCGACGGCGAATGGACCGCCGGCGAGCACGGCTGGGAGAGCCGCGCCGAGAACTGCTGCTTCGCAGGACGGCGCATGCGCGGGCGCGTGCTGCTGACGATCGCGGCGGGCATGCTCGCGCACCGCGACAGGGCGCTGCAGGCGGTGGAGGCCTGATGGGGCTGCTCGAGCGCAAACGCGCGGCGCTCGTCGTGGTCGACGTGCAGGAGGCGTTCCGTCCATACGCGGCGTTCGAGCGCGTCGCGCGCGCGGCCGGCAAGCTCGTCGCCGCGGCGCGCATCCTCGAGGTGCCGGTGATCGCGAGCGAGCAGTACCCGCGCGGGCTCGGCCACACCGCGCCGGAGGTCGGCCTCGGCGAGCAGCAGCCGATCGAGAAGAGCGTCTTCTCGGCGGTGCGCGCCGAGGGCTTCGACCTCGACGGCCGCGACCAGGCGATCGTGTGCGGCATCGAGACGCACGTGTGCGTCAGCCAGACGGTGCACGACCTGCTCGCGAGCGGGGTGGAGGTGCACGTCCCGGCCGACGCCGTCGGCTCGCGCCACGAGGTCGACTACGAGCGCGGCCTGGAGCGCATGGCGCGCGCGGGCGCCGTGATCGACACCGTCGAGGCGGAGCTGTTCGAGCTGCTCGAGCGCGCGGGCACGCCCGAGTTCAAGGCCGTGCAGCAGCTGATCCTGTGAGCGCGCCGAGAGCCGGATACGTGCTGCTCGAGGACGGCACCCGTTTCGACGGGGAGCTGTGCGCGGCCGACGGGCACGCCGTCGGGGAGGTCGTGTTCACGACCGGCATGAGCGGCTACCAGGAGTCGATGACCGACCCCTCCTTCGCGGGCCAGCTGATCGCCTTCACCTATCCGCACATAGGCAACTACGGCGCCTGCGCACAGGCCATGGAGTCAGAGCGCGTGTGGGCGCGCGCGGCGATCATGCGCGAGGCGGGCAACCGCGAGGACGCGCCGTCGGCCGAGCGCGGCTGGCTCGATTGGCTCACCGACTGCGGCGTGCCGGCGATCAGCGGCCTCGACACGCGCGCGCTCGTGCTCCACATCCGCAGCGCCGGCTCGATGCGCGGAGGCCTGTTCGGAGCCGAGCTGCCGCCGGCGCGCGCGCGTGAGCTGATCGAGGCCGAGCCGGCGATGGCCGGGCAGGACCTTGCGAGCCTCGTGACCCCGCGCGAGGTGAGCAGGCACGGCTCCGGCGCGGGGCCGCACGTCGCCGTGCTGGACACGGGCATCAAGGCGTCGATGGTGCGCGAGCTCACCGCGCGCGGGATGCGCGTCTCGCTGCACCCGTGCACGAGTGGCGCGCAGGAGCTGCTCGCCGAGGACCCCGACGCGGTGCTCCTCGCGAACGGGCCGGGCGACCCGGCGGCGCTCGCGCACATCGTGCAGACCGTGCGCGAGATCGTCGGCCAGAAGCCGGTGTGGGGGATCTGCCTCGGCCACCAGCTGCTCTGTCGCGCGGTTGGCCTCGAGACGTTCAAGCTGCCGTTCGGCCACCGCGGCGCCAACCACCCGGTGCGAGACCTGCAGACCGGCAGGGTCGAGATCACCTCGCAGAACCATGGCTTCGCCGCGCTTGCGCCGCAGGGCGCACGCACGATCCCGAACGACGAGCCGGTGCGCTGGGAGACGGACTTCGGCGCGGCGCAGCTCTCGCACGTAAACCTGTATGACCGCACCGTCGAGGGCCTCGAGCTGCTGGATGTGCCCGGCGGGGCGGTGCAGTACCACCCCGAGGCGGGGCCCGGGCCGCACGACAGCCTGTACCTGTTCGACCGCTTCCTGGAGCGGATCGGCTGATGCCCCGCCGCGCAGACATCCGCAAGATCCTGATTCTCGGCTCGGGCCCGATCGTGATCGGCCAGGCCGCAGAGTTCGACTACTCGGGCGTGCAGGCGTGCAAGGTGCTGCGCGAGGAGGGCTACGAGGTGGTGCTGGTCAACTCCAACCCGGCGACGATCATGACCGACCCCGAGCTCGCCGACGCGACGTACGTCGAGCCGCTGCTGCCCGGCCCGGTCGCGCAGGTGATCGCGCGCGAGCGTCCCGACGCGCTCCTCGGCACGCTCGGCGGGCAGACCGCGCTGAACCTCGCGAAGGCGCTGCACGACGACGGCACGCTCGAGCGACACGGCGTCGAGCTGATCGGCGCCGACTACGAGGCGATCGCCTGCGCGGAGGACCGCGAGCGCTTCGGCGAGGCGATGGCGGCCGCGGGGCTGCGCATGCCGCGCAGCGCGATCGCGACGAACGGTGCCGATGCGCTCGCTGCGCTACCCGAGCTCGGCCTGCCGTGCATCGTGCGCCCCGCGTTCACGCTCGGCGGGCGCGGCGGCGGCATCGCGCGCAGCCGCGAGGAGTTCGAGCGGATCGTCGCGCACGGCCTGGAGGTCTCGCCGATCGGGCAGGTGCTGCTGGATGAGTCGGTGCTCGGGTGGGGCGAGTTCGAGCTCGAGGTGATGCGCGACGGCGCCGACAACGTCGTGATCGTGTGCTCGATCGAGAACGTCGACCCGATGGGCGTGCACACGGGGGACTCGGTGACGGTCGCGCCGCAGCAGACGCTCAGCGATCACCTCTACCAGCAGCTGCGTGACCAGGCGATCAAGGTGATCCGTGCGGTCGGCGTGGAGACGGGCGGCTCCAACGTGCAGTTCGCCGTCAATCCGCGGACGGAGGAGATTCTCGTGATCGAGATGAACCCGCGCGTCTCGCGCTCCTCCGCGCTCGCATCCAAGGCGACCGGCTTCCCGATCGCGAAGATCGCCGCGCGCCTGGCGGTCGGCTACCGACTCGACGAGATCGCCAACGACATCACCGGCGTCACGCCGGCGTGCTTTGAGCCGACGATCGACTACGTCGTCGTGAAGTGGCCGCGCTTCGCCTTCGAGAAGTTCCCCGACACCGACGCGCACCTGTCGACGCGCATGCGCTCGGTCGGCGAGGCGATGGCGATCGGACGCACCTTCCGCCAGGCCTTCGCCAAGGCGCTGCGCTCGCGCGAGCTCGACAAGGACGCGTGCGTCTCCGGGCACTCCGCAGATGAGCTCATCGCGCGCGCGGCGATTCCCGGCCCCGAGCGCTTCGAGCTGCTGCTCGAGGCGCTGCGCCGCGGCGCGAGCGTCGAGCGCGCGCACGAGGCGACGGCGATCGACCCGTGGTTCCTGCACGAGATGCGCGAGCTCGCGCTCGCGCCCGAGCAGCCGTTCACCGGCGAGCGCTCGTTCCACTCGGTCGACACGTGCGCCGCAGAGTTCCCGGCGCGCACGCCCTACTACTACTCCGGCTGGGAGCGCCGCGCGGCGCACGAGGTGCAGCGCGGCGAGCGTGAGTCGGTCGTGATCCTCGGCGCCGGGCCCAACCGAATCGGCCAGGGCATCGAGTTCGACTACTGCTGCGTGCACGCGGCGATGACCGTGCGCGCGTCGGGCCGCGACGCGGTGATGGTCAACTGCAACCCCGAGACGGTGTCGACCGACTACGACACCTCCGACCGGCTGTACTTCGAGCCGCTCACGCTCGAGGACGTGCTCGCGGTCGTCGAGGTCGAGCGGCCGCTGGGGGTGATCGTGCAGTTCGGCGGGCAGACGCCGCTGAAGCTGGCCGCCGGCCTGGCCGCCGCGGGAGTGCCGCTGCTCGGCACGAGCGTCGAGGCGATCGACCTGGCGGAGGACCGTACGCGCTTCGGCGCCCTGCTCGACGAACTCGGCTACAGGGCGCCGCCGTACGCGAGCGCGCGCTCGGTCGAGCAGGCGCTCGAGTGTGCCGAGCGCGTCGGCTTCCCGCTGCTCGTGCGGCCCTCCTACGTGCTCGGCGGGCGCGCGATGGAGATCGTGTACTCGCGCGCGGACCTCGCCGACTACCTGCGCCGCGAGACCGCCGACGCGAGCGGCGCCAGCATCTACCTCGACCGCTTCCTGGAGGATTCCGTGGAGGTCGACGTCGACGCGCTGTGCGACGGGCGCGAGGTGTGGATCGGCGGCATCATGCAGCACGTCGAGGAGGCGGGCGTGCATTCGGGCGACAGCGCGTGCGTGCTGCCGCCGCACTCGCTCGGCGAGGAGATGCTCGAGCAGATCCGCGAGGCCACGCGCGCGATCGCGCTCGCGGTCGGCGTCGTCGGGCTGTTGAACGTGCAGTTCGCGATCCACGCCGGCGAGCTGTACGTGATCGAGGCCAATCCGCGTGCCTCGCGCACGGTGCCCTTCGTCTCGAAGGCCGTCGGGATCGCGCTCGCGAAGCTCGCCTGCCGGATCATGCTCGGCGAGCCGATCTCCGCTCTCGGCCTGCCGCCCGGGCGCGAGGGCGTCGGCTACGGCACGCACGTCTCGGTGAAGGAGGCGGTGCTGCCGTTCGACCGCTTCGAGGGCTCGGACGCGCTGCTCGGGCCCGAGATGCGCTCGACGGGCGAGGTCATGGGGATCGCGCGCGACTTCCCGGCGGCGTTCGCGAAGGCCCAGGCGGCCGCCGGGCTGCCGCTGCCCTCCTCCGGCGCCGCCTTCATCACCGTCACCGATGCCGACAAGACCGCGGCCGCCGGGATCGCCCAGACGCTGCACGACAACGGCTTTCGCATCCTCGCGACGCGTGGCACGGCCGAAGCGATCGCGCGCATGGGCGTGCCCGTGAGCACGCTGAACAAGATCGGCGACGGCTCGCCTCACGTCGTCGACTGGATCGAGCGCGGCGAGGTCGACCTCGTGATCAACACGCCCACCGGTGTCGGCGCGCGCAGCGACGGGCGCGAGATTCGCCGCAGCGCGGTCATGCACGGGATCCCCTGTCTGACGACGCTCGCCGCGGGCGCCTCGGCCGCGCGCGCGATCGCCCGCGCGCAGCGCGACGGCGAGCCGGAGGTGCTGTGCCTGCAAGAGCTGCACGGCGTGCGCTCGACGCCGTGCGCCGACCCGCCGCAAGGCGCGCGTGCACCGCTCGCCGCCGTCGAGAAGCCGCCGCCGGCGAGCGGCGATGTCGACGCCGCCGAGCACGGCGTCGGGGTGGCGTGAGCGGAGAGCGACGCGTGTGCGCGCCCTGCGAGCGCAGGCTGCTGCGCGTGAGCGCCAACGAACGGCTCGGCGCCTACCGGCTGCTGCGCCTCGCCGACTCCGGTCCGGCGCCGGCGCCAGGGCAGTTCGCGATGCTCGCCGGCGCAGAGCGGTGGGGCGGCGGCGAGGACGGCCGGCCGTACCTGCCGCGTGCGCTCTCCTACGCCGGCTGGCGTCAAGGAGAGGCGCTGTTCGTGCTGGAGGACGTGGGACCGGGCACGCGCGCGCTGTGCGAGCTCGCCGAGGACGAGCAGGTGCTCGCGCTCGGACCGCTCGGGCGCGGCTTCAGCGCACCGCCGAAGGGCCGGCGCGCGATCCTCCTCGCCGGCGGCGTCGGGATCGCGCCGATCCTCGCGCTGCGCGACGCGCTCGCCGAGGACGGGGGAGAGGTGACCGTGCTGCTCGGCTTTCGCGACGGCGAGCGCGCGCGCTCGGCTGCCCTGTTCGGGGACGCGCTGCTGGCCACCGACGACGGGAGCGCCGGCCGTCGCGGCTTCGTCACCGAGCTGTTGGCGGAGGAGCTCGAGCGCGAGCCCGGCGCCGTGATCTACGCCTGCGGTCCCGTGGCGATGCTCGAGGCGGTGCGCGCGATCGCGCAGGAGCGCGAGCTGCCCGCCGAGCTCGCGCTCGAGGCGCCGATGGCGTGCGGCTTCGGCGCGTGCTTCGGCTGCGTCGTGCCGCTGCGAGAGGGCGGCTACGTGCGCGTCTGCCTCGACGGCCCGGTGCTCGACGCCGCACTGCTCGCGAGCGTCGAGGAGCACGCCGGCGCACCGGCATGAGCATCGAGTTCTGCGGCATCCCGCTCGTGCACCGCGTGCTCAACGGCTCGGGCACCTTCGACGCGCTCGCGGCACGTCTCGCGTTCGGCGAGCAGATCGAGCGCGACTTCCCGTTCGCGGCGTATGTGTCCAAGACGATCACGCTCGAGCCGCGCGCCGGCAATCCGCCGCCGCGCGTCTGGGAGCTCGGCGACGGCATGATCAACTCGATCGGCCTGCCGAACAAGGGCCTGGAGCGCTACCTCGCCGAGGACCTGGCGGCGCTCGCGCGGCTGCACACGCGCGGTCTGCGGGGCGAGCTCGGCGAGGGCGTGCCGGTGCCGCTGTTCACGAACGTGATGGGCTCGACGGCGGCCGAGCTCGCGCAGCTCGTGGAGGCCTGCGCCGCGCGTAGCGAGATCGCCGCGATCGAGCTCAACGTGTCGTGCCCCAACGTGCGCACGGGGCTCGACATCGGCGCCGACCCGCGCCAGCTGGAGAGCGTCGTGCGCGAGCTGCGGCCGCTCAGCGCCAAGCCGCTGATCGTGAAGCTGACGCCCAACACCGCCGACGTCGCGAGCTGCGCGCAGGCGGCACAGGAGGCCGGCGCCGACGCCGTGTCGCTCGTCAACACGCTGCGCGCGATGGCGCTCGCGCCCGCTTCCGACACGCTCGCGCGCAAAGCGATGGCCGATGCGCTCACGAGCGGCGACGGCGCGCGCCCACGCCCGTGGCTCGGCGGCGGAACCGGCGGACTGTCCGGCCCGGCGCTGCGCTCGGTCGCGCTCGCACAGGTCGCGGCGGTCGCCGCGCGCGTGCAGATCCCGATCGTGGGGATGGGCGGCGTGCAGAGCGCCCGCGACGCGCGTGCGCTGCTGCAGGCCGGCGCGACGCTCGTCGCGGTCGGCACCGAGAACTTCCGCGATCCGTTCGCCGGTCGGCGCATCGCCCGGGGCCTTCAGGCGATGTGCGGCGAGCTCGGCAAAAACCTGGATCGCGCCGAGGAGGGCCTCGCCGCGACGCGCCGCAGCGAGGGCGCGGGCGCCGCGCGCGCCTAACAAAACGCCTGCAAACGAGGCCCTGCGCCGGTCCGCGCACGCCGGCTGGCTCCACCTCAGGTTGAGGTGGAGGTGAATTAGCCAACTTTGTCTTGATCAGCGGGCGCAGGCGTGTAGACTCGCCGGCCATGACGACGGCGACGGGCACGACGTCTCCACACGCTTCGACGGCCCCGGAGCGTTCGCTCAATCAGCGCATGGACGCGCTCGCCAGGGCCAACCAGATCCGCATCCAGCGCGCGCAGCTGAAGCGTGACCTGAAGTCCGGGCGGCGCACGATCCACTCGCTGTTGCTCGACCCACCCGAGTACGTCGAGACCGCGAAGGTCTTCGACATGCTGCTCGCCGTTCCCAAGTACGGGCGCGTGAAGGTCAACAAGATCCTCGCGCACTGCCGCATCGCCCCCAGCAAGACGATCGGCGGACTCTCCGAACGCCAGCGCAGCGAGCTCATCTCGCTGCTGCACCACTAGCGCCGGCAAGGCCCGCGCGCCGGGCCGCAGCGCGCGGACGCCGCGCCCGCGCGTTCCTACCGCAGCCGCGGCTAGCCTCCCGGGCGGCCGTGGCAGACGTGTTCGTCATCACCGGGCCTTCGGGCGTGGGCAAGGGAACGCTGATCCGCGGGCTGATGCAGCGCCTGCCGCAGCTCGAGCTGTCCGTATCGGCCACCACGCGCGCGCCGCGCCCGGGCGAGCGCGACGGCGTCGAGTACCACTTCCTCACGCCCGAGCGGTTCGACGGACTGCTCGCGGAGGGGCGCTTCGTCGAGCACGCCGACTACGCGGGACGCCGCTACGGCACGCTGCGCTCCGAGCTGGAGGACCGCACGCGCGCGGGCATCCCCGTCGTGCTCGAGATCGAGGTGCAGGGTGCGCGCCAGGTCCGTGCGGCGATGCCCGAGGCGGTCCAGGTGTTCATCGCACCGCCTTCGCTGCAGGTGCTGCGCGAGCGCCTGCGCGGCCGCGGCACCGACGACCCCGAGGAGGTGGAGCGGCGTCTGGCCGTGGCCGAGCAGGAGCTCGCCGCGCAGCCCGAGTTCGGCCACGTGGTCGTCAACGACGACCTCGAGCAGGCGCTCGGGGAGCTGGCGGCGATCGTCGAGCGGCGGCTCGACTGAGTACGATCGCGCGATGGGCGAGCGGCAGATGCTGAGCGTCGCAGACGGACGCGAGCTCGAAGTCGAACTCGGCCCGCCGGGCGAGCGCACGCTGCTCTACCACGTCGGCACGCCGTGCGCGGGACGGCTGTTCGATTCACACGTGCGCCAGGCAGCCGCGCGCGGGCTGCGCATGGTCACCTACTCGCGCCCCGGCTACGGCGCCTCGACGCGACGCGAGGGGCGCGTCGTCGCCGACTGCGCCGAGGACGTCAGCGCGATCGCCGACGCGCTGGAAGTGAGCGAGCTGCTCGTCGCCGGCGTCTCCGGCGGCGGCCCGCACGCGCTCGCCTGCGCCGCCCTGCTGCCCGGGCTCGTGCCGGCGGTCGCGACGATCGGCTCGGTCGCGCCATTCAAGGCGCACGGGCTCGACTGGCTCGCCGGGATGGGGCAGGAGAACCTCGCAGAGTTCGAGGCCATGCGCTCCGGCGGCGAGGAGCTGCGCGCCTACCTCGAGGCCGAGAGCGCCGCGATGACCGCCACCGGCGCGGCCGAGCTGCGCGCCGCGCTGGGCGACCTGCTCTCCGACGTCGATCGCCGGGCGCTCACCGGCGACTACGCCGAGCACCTCGCCGAGGCGTTCGGCGCAGCGGTCGAGCGCGGCATCTGGGGATGGTTCGACGACGACATCGCCTGCCTGCACGACTGGGGCTTTGACCTGCCCAGCATCGAAGTGCCGGTCACGATCTGGCAGGGCGCGCAGGATCGCTTCGTGCCCGCCGCCCACGGCGAGTGGCTCGGCGCCCACATCACGATCGCCCACCTGCGGCTGCTGCCCGACCAAGGGCATCTCTCGCTCGAGCTCGGCGCCTTCGGCGAGGTGCTCGACGAGTTACTCGCTAAAGTCTTGGTGTGATCTCTCCACGCATCGACCGCCTGCTCGAGCAGGTCGACTCCAATTACGCCGGCGTGATCGTCGCTGCCAAGCGCGCGCGCCAGATCAACAGCTACTACCACAACCTCGGCGAGGGCACCTTCGACGAGTTCCCGCCGCCGATGGTCGACACCGCCTCGAAAAACTATCTGACGATCGCGCTCGAGGAGATAGCCAGCGGCAAGATGAAGTACCACTACCGCTAGCCGCTCGGACGTCCGCAAGCGCGCTCGCGCCGCTTGCCCCCCAGCTGCACCAGCCGTAGAACTGCAAGCGCCATGTCCCGGATCCTGCTCGGCGTCAGCGGCGGCATCGCCGCGTACAAGGCGCTCGAGTTCATCCGCGAGGCGACCGCGCACGGGCACGTCGTGCGCGTCGTGCAGACCCCCGCCAGCCGCCGCTTCGTGGGAAGAGCCTCGTTCGCCGCGCTCAGCGGCGCGCCGGTGCTGCTCGACGAGTTCGAGCGTGACCCGGCGCGCGGCGCCTTCCCCGACCAGCAGCCGCCGCCGCACGAGCCGCTGTCGCACCTCGAGCTCGTCGCCAACGCCGACCTCTTCCTGATCGCCCCGGCCTCCGCCAACACGATCGCCAAGCTCGCTTCGGGCCTCGCCGACAACCTGCTCACCAGCTGCGCGCTGGCCGCCGACTGCCCGCTCGTGCTCGCGCCCGCGATGAACGCACGCATGTACGAGCATCCCGCCACGCGGGCCAATATCGAAACGCTGCGCGCGCGCGGCGCGACGATCGTCGGGCCCGACAGCGGCCGCCTCGCCTCCGTCGGCGAGCACGGCGTCGGGCGCCTCGCCCCACCCGCGCAGCTGCTGGCGGCCTGCGAGGAGCTGCTCGCGCGCGCGGGCAGCCCAACCCTCGGCGGCCTTCGCGTGCTCGTCACCGCCGGCGGCACGCGCGAGCCGATCGACAGCGTCAGGTTCATCGGCAACCGCTCCTCCGGGCGCATGGGCGTCGCGCTCGCACAGGCCGCCCGCGAGCGCGGCGCGGATGTCGTGCTGCTCGGCGCCAACGTCGCGCTGCCCGCACCCGCCGGCGTGAGGCGCCTGGACGTCTGCACCGCGCGTGAGCTGCTCGACGCCTGCGAGCGCGAGTTCCCCGCCTGCGACGTGCTGCTGATGGCCGCCGCCGTCGCCGACTTCACTCCCGCCGCGCCCGCCGCCGGCAAGATCAAGAGGGCCGGCCGCGAGCGCCTCGAGCTCACGCTCGAGCCCACCGCCGACGTGCTCGCCACGCTCACCGCGCACCGCCGCGACGGCCAGACGCTCGTCGGCTTCGCCGCCGAGCACGGCGCCGACGGCCTGCGCGAAGCCGCCGCCAAGCTCACCGCCAAGAAGCTCGACGCGCTCGTGCTCAACGACATCGCGCGCGAGGACATCGGCTTCGACTCCGACGCCAACGAGATAACGATCCTCTACGCCAGCCGCGACGGCTCGCACCTGCAGCAGCAGCACGTCGCGCGCACGAGCAAGCTTCTCGCCGCGCGCGCCATCCTCGACACCGTCGAAGAGCTGCGCGCAGCACCTAAAATGGCCTGATGGAGAGCGTCTACGACCTCTATCAGCGCGGCTGTGAGCTGCTCGCGCACGGCGATCACCACTCGGCGATCGTGCCGCTCAGCCGCGCCCGCGACCTCGAGCCCGACAAGGCCTCGATCCGCGAGGCGCTCGGGCGCGCGCTCTTCCACGCGCGCCGCTACGCAGGCGCCGCCGCCGAGTTCGAGGCCGTCGCCGCCGCCTCGCCCACCAACGACTACGCGCTCTTCTGCCTGGGCCGCTCGATGCAGCTGCTCGGCCGCCACCGCGAGGCCTGCCAGCCGCTCGCGCTCGCCTGCTCGCTGCGACCCGAGCGCGAGGACTACCGGCGCTACCGCGACCGCGCGCGCCGCGACGCGGCGCGTTAGAGGGCGCCCGCAGCGGCGCCGCCGTCCAGCCGCCGCCGGCGCCGCATCAGGCCCCGGCCGCGCGCGACGCGCTATCCTCTGTCGCACAGCTTTCGGCCGTCGCACCGGGCGTCGGCAGCAGCACCTGAAAGTGGGCGCCCGCCCGCTTTTTTGCGTTTTGGAGTGACTTTGACCAACCCCTTGCAGACAGACATAGAACGCCGGCTCGCCGCGAGCGAGCCCGACATCGAGGTGCTCCTCGCCGAGGTCGCCGGCGGCCGCTGTCTGCGCGTGTTCATCGACCACCCGGACGGCGTCACGCTCGCGATGTGCGAGCGCGTCACGCTGCTGCTCGGCGAGCTGCGCGAGCGCTACTCGCTCGAAGTCTCCTCGCCGGGCAGCCAGCGCCCGCTCACAAAGCCCGCGCACTTCCGCCGCTTCGTCGGACGGCGCGCGCGCGTGCGCTCGCGCCACCCGCTGCCGGTCGGTCAGCGCTCGCCCGTGCGCAGCTTCACGGGGGAGCTGGTCGGAGCGTCCGAGCAGGAGGTCACGCTCGCCGCCGACGAGGGCGTCATCGCGATCCCCTACTCGGAGATCCGTCGTTCGAACCTGATCGAGGAGTAGAGGGAGGACCCTTGTCACGCGAAATCCTTGAGGCAATGCACGCGCTCGCGCGCGAGAAGGGGATCGAGCCCGAGAAGCTCATGGTCGCGCTCGAGGACGCGCTCCTCTCGGCCTACAAGAAGCAGCCCGGCGCCGCCAAGTACGCGCGCGTGGAAATGGACCGCGACACCGCCGACTTCCGCGTCATCGAACTCATCATCCCCGAACGCCTGGAGGCGCATCTGATCGTCGAGACGATCGACGAGGAAACCACGATCGACCCCGAGACGGGCGAGATGCGCGAACCCGAGGAACCGGAAATCGACCCCAAGAAGTTCGCCGAATACCGCGACCAGATCGAGGAGCGCGACGTCACCCCCGACGACTTCGGCCGCATCGCCGCGCAGACCGCCAAGCAGGTGATCCTGCAGCGCATCCGCGAGGCCGAGCGCGACATGATGTTCGAGGAGTACCGCGACCGCGTCGGCGAGCTCATCACCGGCATCGTCCAGCAGTCCGACTCGCGCTACACGCTCGTGCAGCTGCGCGAACGCGTCGAGGCTCTGCTGCCCAAGTCCGAGCAGGTCGACGGCGAGCGCTACGACCACTCGCAGCGCATCAAGGCCGTCATCAAGGAGGTCTCGCCCTCGAGCAAGGGGCCCGCGATCATCGTCTCGCGCCGAGACCCCGAGCTGATCAAGAAGCTCTTCGAGCTCGAGGTGCCCGAGATCGCCGACGGCCTCGTCGAAATCGCCAACGTCGCGCGCGAGCCCGGCTACCGCTCGAAGATCGCCGTCGTCTCGCACACCGACGGCGTCGACCCCGTCGGCGCCTGCGTCGGGCCGCGCGGCTCGCGCGTGCGCATGGTCGTCTCCGAGCTGCGCGGCGAGAAGATCGACATCATCCCCTTCAACGAGGAGCCCGCCCGCTTCGTCGCCAAGGCGCTGTCGCCCGCGCGCGTGCGCGAGGTGCTCGTCGACGACGACGCCAAGCAGGCCACGGTGATCGTGCCCGACGACCAGCTCTCGCTCGCCATCGGCCGCGAGGGCCAGAACGCGCGCCTCGCCGCGCGCCTCACCGGCTGGCGCGTCGACATCCGCTCGGAGACCGAGTTCGCCGCCGAGGAGGCCGAAGCCGGCTACGAGGAGGAGGAGCTCGCCGGCCGCTGCGCCGCGATCCTCTCCAACGGCCGCCGCTGCCCCAACGCCGCTCTGCCCGGCTCGCGCTACTGCGGGCTCGAAAGCCACCAGGCGCTCGCCGACATCGACAGCGACAACGTCGCCGATCTCACCGCCGCCCGGCGCGGCGACGCCGCCGAGCCGGCGGTCCCCGCCGCGACGCTCACAGAGGTGCTCTCGCCCGAGCAGATCGACGCGCGCTCGCCCGCCGCGATCGTCGTCGACGCCTCGCAGGAGGCGGAGGCCGCGAGCGCCGAGGACGACGGGCTGACCGCCGACGGCGAGGATCGGCCCGCCGTCGCGGAGGAGCAGCAGCTCGCACCGGCGTCCGAAGGGGCCGCCGAGGAGCAGGCCTCATAGCCGCCGCGGCGTTCCTGGCAACGAACGCGCCTCAACCACAGCCCTCGCGCCCTGGCCCGCGCCGGCGCTGCGTGGGATGCGGCCGCATCGCCGCCAAGGCGGAGCTGCTCCGGATCGGCCTGCGCGGCGGCGACGGCGCCCGCGAAGCCGTGCTCGACCCCGCCGCGAGGCTGCCGGGACGCGGCGCCTACCTCTGCCGCGGGGCCCGCGGCGACGCGCCCGAGGCGCGCTGTCTCGCGCTCGCGTTGAGGCGAAACGCGCTTCCCAGGGCGCTGCGCGCGAGCGTGACCGTCGCCCCCGAACTCGTAGAATCGATCGGCGAATGAGCAAGAAGCGCGTACACGAGATCGCCAAGGAGCAGGGCCTCAGCAGCAAGGAGCTCCTCGCCAAGCTGAAAGCCGCCGGCATCGAGGCGAAGGCCGCCGCCTCCTCGGTCGAGGAGGCGCTCGCGCTGAAGGCGCTCGGCCTCGCTCCCGCGAGCCCCAACGGCAAAGCCGCCGCCGACGGCAAGGCGCCGGCGCCCCCCGAGGCGCAGGCGCAGGCCTCGGACGCCAAGCCCGCCGCGGCACCCCACCCGCCCGCGTCGCCGCGCCAGGCCACCGCGCCGGCGGCGCCCGCGCGCCCCGCCGCACCATCACAGCCCGCGCCCGCGCAGCCACAGGCACAGGCGCCTCGGCCGGCCGCCCCGCGCGCACCGGCAAGCGCGCAGCCCCGCCCGCGGCGCGAGCGCCCGCCTCCCCGCCGGCGAGCAGCGCGCCCGCTGCACGCGCACCGGCCGACGCGGCGCAGGCCGCGCCCGCCGCGCAGGAGCGCGTGCGCCCGACGCGCGACTCGCGCACCGGCGAGCGCACGCCCGGCGACGTCGGCCCCGGCGGACGCCGCCGCGTCGTGATCGACTCGCAGGCCTCGCGCCGCCAGCAGGGCGGGCCGTCAAACCAGCCGCAGCGCCGTCCGCGGCGCGGCCGTCGCCGCCGCGGCACCTACGACGAGACGATCGCGCCGATCGACCACGCGGCGATGGAGGCGACCGACCTCATCCGCGTCAACTCGGGCTCGACCGTCAAGGACATCGCCGAGTACCTCGGCGTCGCCGTACCCGAGGTGATCAAGAAGCTGATGTCGCTCGGCGAGATGGCGACGCTCACGCAGACCCTCTCCGACGACGCCATCCAGGTGCTCGCCGACGAGTTCGAGAAGGAAGTCGAGATCGTCCACGCCGCCGACGACGTCCAGCTCGAACCGGTCTTCGAGGACGCCGAAGAGGACCTGATCGAACGGCCGCCCGTCGTCACGATCATGGGCCACGTCGACCACGGCAAGACCTCGCTGCTCGATGCGATCCGCGAAACCGAGGTCGTCGCCGGCGAGGCGGGCGGCATCACGCAGCACATCGGCGCATACCAGGTCCACCACGCCGGCAAAGAGATCACCTTCCTCGACACGCCCGGCCACGAGGCCTTCACCGCGATGCGCGCGCGCGGCGCCCGCGTCACCGACCTCGCCGTCATCGTCGTCGCCGCCGACGACGGCGTGAAGCCCCAGACCGAAGAGGCGATCGACCACGCGAAGGCCGCCGAAGTGCCGATCGTCGTCGCGGTCAACAAGATCGACAAGGAGGGCGCGCAGCCCGACCGCGTGCGCACCGAGATGACCCAGCACGGCCTGCAGCCGGCCGAGTGGGGGGGTGACATCGAGTTCGTCAACGTCAGCGCCAAGACGCACGAGGGCCTCGAGTCGCTGCTCGAGACGATCCAGGTCGTGACCGACCTCGAGGAGCTCAAGGCCAACCGCGAGACCGAAGCGTCGGGCGCCGTGATCGAGTCCAAGCTCGACCCCGGCCGCGGCCCCGTCGTCACGATCCTGATCCAGCGCGGCACGCTGCACGTCGGCGACGCGCTCGTCGCAGGCGCGCACTTCGGCCGCGTGCGCGCGATGCACGACTTCATCGGCGGCAAACTCAAGCGCGCCATGCCCGGCCAGCCCGTCGAGGTGCTCGGCTTCGACGGCATCCCCGAGGCGGGCGAGCACGTGCGCGTAGTCGAGAACGAGCGCCGCGCGCGCCAGCTCGCCGGCGAGCGCGCCAACCGCCTGAAGACCGAGGCGCTCGCGCGGCGCTCCGGGCGCAAGGTCTCACTCGAAGACGTCTTCAAGCTCGCCCAGGCCGGCACCGTGAAGGAGCTCGCGCTCGTGGTCAAGGCCGACGTCGCGGGCTCGCTGGAGGCGATCGAGGACGAGATCGCCAAGCTGCCCCAGCAGGAGGTGCAGGTCACGATCATCCACCGTGGCGTCGGCGGCATCAGCGAGTCCGACGTGATGCTCGCCGCCGCCTCCGAGGGCGTGATCCTCGGCTTCAACGTGCGCCCCGTCGGCGACGCGCGCCAGCTCGCCGAGCGCGAGGGCGTGGAGATCCGCTCCTACTCGGTCATCTACCGCGCGATCGAAGAGCTGCGCAGCGCGATGCAGGGCATGCTCGAGCCGGCGGAGGTCGAGACGCCGCTCGGCCAGGCCGAGGTGCGCCAGCTGTTCAAAGCCTCGCGCATCGGCACGATCGCCGGCTGCGTCGTCACCGACGGCATCGTCGCGCGCGGCGCTCGCGTGCGCGTCGTGCGCGACGGCACGGTCATCTACGACACCACGATCGAAAGCCTGCGCCGCTTCAACGAGGACGTTCGCGAGGTCCACGCGGGCTTCGAGTGCGGCATCGTCCTTACCAACTTCCAAGACGTCCACGAGGGCGACGTGCTAGAGACCTACCAGACGCGGCAGGTCGAGCGCGAGCTGTCCTCCTAGGCGCGGCGCGCACCTGGGCAGGGACCCGCAGCTCGGCGCGGAATTGGAGAGAACATGAGCACCGCACGCATGCGCCGGGTGGACGAGGCGATCCGCGAAGTCATCGGGGATGCCCTCGCGCGTGACCTCAAGGACCCGCGCGTCGGCTTCGTGACCGTCACCGACGTGCGCACGAGCCCCGACCTGCGCCACGCGCGCGTCTACGTGAGCGTGCTCGGCGAGAGCGGGCACGCCTCCGAACAGGCCCAGCGCGAGGGCACACTCGCCGGCCTGGCCAGCGCGCACGGCTACCTGCAGGCGCGCCTCGCGCGCGAGCTGCGCCTGAAGCGCACGCCCACGCTCGAGTTCCTCTACGACGAGACGACCGACAAGGCGATGCGCGTCGAGCAGCTGCTCGGCGAGGTGCGTTCGGCGTGAGCGACGCGGGAACGGACAACGGGGCGGGCTCGCGCGAGCTCGTGCTCCAGCGCCTGCGCGTCGATCAGCGCTTCGTGCTCGCCAGCCACGAGAACCCCGACGGCGACGCGCTCGGCTCGCTCGTGGGCATGCACCGGCTGCTCGTCTCGCTCGGCAAGGAGGCGCCGATGTTCATCTCCGCCAGCGACCTGCCGCTTCCGCCCGAGTACGACATCTTCGCGCTCGACGCGCTGATCGACGAGGCTCCCGCCGACATCGCCGAGCGTACCGTCGTCTTCCTGGACTGCGGCAACATCGACCGCAACTCGGCCGCGGTGCTGCGCGACGGCGCTCACCTGCTGAACATCGACCACCACCACGACAACACGCACTTCGGCACGGTCAACTACGTGGTCCCCGAGGCCTCCTGCACGGCCGAGATCATCTGGGATCTCGTGGACGGGCTCGGCGTCGCGCTGACGCCCGAGATAGCCGAGGCGCTCTACATCGGCCTGATCACCGACACGGGCCGCTTCTCCTACGAGAACACGACGCCGCGCGCCCACCTCATGGCGGCCGAGCTGATCGAAGCCGGCGTCGACGTGGCCGGCGTCTACAAGCGCCTGTACGAGGACATGCCGCCCGCCAAGCTCGCGCTGCTCGCGCTCGCGCTCGCGCGCATCCAGCGCTTCGACGACGGCGAGCTCGCGCTGATCGAGCTGTCGGCCGGCGACTTCGCGAACGCGCACGCCGAGGAAAGCCAGTCCGAGGGCGTGATCGACCACCTTCGCGCCCTGCAGGGCACGAAGGTCGCCGTGCTCGTGCGCGAGATCCTCGCCGGCGCGCGGCGCGGGCAGCGCAAAGTCTCGCTGCGCGCGACCGACGGCGAGGTCGACGTCTCGCGCATCGCGCGAGCGCAGGGCGGCGGCGGGCACCCGCGCGCGGCGGGCTTCTCCACGACGCTCGCCTCGCCGGAGCTGGTCGAGTTCCTGCGCCACCAGATCGCCGAGCAGCGCGAGCAGGCGGCCAACGGGCACTCGGCGGCGCCCACGCTTGCCTGAGCGCCCGGCGCCGCGCGAGCGCCCGTCGCTCGACGGCATCCTGCTGATCGACAAGCCGGCGGGGATCACATCCCACGACGTCGTCGCCCGCGTGCGCCGCGCGCTGGCAGGCGCGAAGACCGGCCATGCCGGAACGCTCGACCCGTTCGCGACCGGGCTGCTGATCGTGCTCGTCGGGCGCGCCACCAAATCCCAGCGCGAGTTCATGGCGCTGCCGAAGAGCTACAGCGTGATCGCGCAGCTCGGCGTGCTCTCGTCGACCGGCGACCCCGAGGGTGAGCTCACGCGCACCGGCCGCGTCCCGCCCGACCCGCCCGCGCTGCCGCTCGGGCGCATCAGCCAGCGCCCGCCGCTTCACTCGGCCGTCAAGGTCGGCGGCGAGCGCGCCTACCGCCGCGCCCGCCGCGGCGAGAGCTTCCGCACGCCCGAGCGCACCGTCACGATCATGCGCTTTCAGCAGATCTGGCGCGAGCCGGCGCCCGCGCACGGCGCCGCCGACTGGCTTCCGCGCGCGAGCTTCGAGATCGAATGCGGCTCGGGCACCTACGTGCGCTCGCTGATCGCCGAGCTGAAGGACGCCTACTGCCTGGAGCTTCAGCGCACGCGCATCGGGCCCTTCGACGTGCGCGACGCGCTGCCCCCGCCGGCGCGCGGCGAGCGCTGGAGCGAGCCGCCGCTGCGCGCGCTCGAGCCGGCGCTGGGCCTCGCGCGCGCGTCTCAATAGGCTTCATCCGGACGATGAAGGTCACCGCCCTGCCGGACGTCGAGCGCGCAGCGGGCCGCCGTGTCGCCGTGGGCACCTTCGATGGCGTCCACCTGGGCCACCGCGCCGTGATCGCCGGCGCCGACAGCGTCCTCACGTTCGATCCGCACCCGGTCTCGGTCGTCTCCCCGCAGCACACGCCGCGGCTGCTCACGACGCACGCGCGCAAGGCCGAGCTGATCGCCTCGCTCGGCGTGCAGGAGATGATCGTGATCCCGTTCGACGCGAGCTTCGCGTCGCGCAGCGCGAGCGAGTTCATCGACGGCGTGCTCATCGACGCGCTCGGCTCGGCGGTCGTCTCCGTCGGCGAGAACTTCCGCTTCGGCTCCAAGGCCAAGGGCGACCCCGACCTACTGCGCGCAGATCCACGCTTTCAGACCGTCGTTCACCCGCTGCTGGAGATCGACGGCGAGATCGTCTCCTCGAGCCACATCCGCGGCCTGCTGCTCGCGGGCGAGGTCGAGCCCGCCAACCGCTTCCTCGGCGACCGCTTCCAGCTCGGCGGCGAGGTGCGCCACGGCGACGGGCGCGGGCGCGAGCTCGGCTTCCCGACCGCCAACCTGGTGCCCGACGAGCAGCTCGTGTGCCCCGGACACGGCGTGTACGCGTGCCTGGCGAGCGGCGAGGGCCTGCCCGCGCGCCCGGCGGCGGTCAGCATCGGCGTGCGGCCGACCTTCCAGACCGGCCGCGCCGAGCTGATCGAGGCCTACCTGCTCGACTACGACGGCGACCTCTACGGCAGCCAGCTCACGCTCGAGTTCATCGCGCGCCTACGCGGCGAGCGCCGCTTCGACGACGCCTCCTCGCTGATCGAGCAGATGCACCGCGACGTCGCGCGCACGCGCGAGGTCGAGTCGGCCTAGGCGCACGAAGAGCGCCACGCCCTCGCGCGACAGCGCCCCGTTCGCTGCGTTGCCGGGCTCGGAGGGTCTGCTACCGTGCCTGCGATGCCGGTTCTGACAAGCGAGCGCAAGCGCGAGATCGCCGCCCATTTCGGCTCCGGCGAGCGCGACACGGGCTCCACCAAGGTGCAGATCGCGCTGCTCACCGAGCGCATCAACCACCTCACCCAGCACCTGCGCGAGCACGGCAAGGACCACCACTCTCGCCGCGGCCTGCTGATGCTCGTCGGCAAACGCCGCCGCTTCCTGGACTACCTGCAGCGCGAGGACCTCGACGGCTACCGCGCGCTGATCAAAGAGCTCGGCCTGCGCAAGTAGCGGGCGCGCTCCCGCCCTCGGAGGGCCGGCTTCGCGCGGCGCGCGAGAGTCGCGCAAGCTGCGTCCTGAGCGCCCGGAGCGCCGTATGCGGTCCGCTAAGCTCCGAGCAGTTCGGGAACGATGAAATTTGATGCGGGCCGCCGACCGACCGGCGCACCGGGAAGGCAGTGAACATGGGTAGTGATGGCGCAACGCGCGTGTCCGTGCAGATCGCGGGCAGCGAGATCTCGCTTGAGACGGGCAGGATGGCCAAGCAGGCCTCGGGAGCCGTCGTGGTGCGGCAGGGCGACACGATGGTGCTCGCCACCGCGGTCGCCGGGGGGGTTCGCGATGTCGACTTCCTGCCGCTTACGGTGGACGTCGAGGAGCGCATGTACGCGACCGGGAAGATCCCCGGCTCGTTCTTCAAGCGCGAGGGGCGCCCCGGCGAGAAGGCGACGCTGACGGCGCGCATGATCGACCGGCCGCTGCGGCCGCTGTTCCCCAAGGATTGGCGCTACGAGACGCAGCTCGTCGCGATCCCGCTCTCGATCGACCACGTGCACCCCTACGACATCCTCGCGATGAACGGCGCCTCCGCCGCCGTGATGATCTCCGACATCCCGCTGCCGACGCCCGTCGGCGCGGTGCGGATCGGCAAGATCGACGGCAACTTCGTGGTGAATCCGGAGGAGACGGCGCTGCTGGCCGAGGGCGAGGGGGACGAGCCTCACTCCGACCTCGACCTCGTCGTCGCCGGCACCGAGGAGGCGATCCTGATGGTCGAGGCCGGCGCCAACGAGATCCCCGAGGCCGAGATCCTCGACGCGCTCGACATCGCGCACGCCGAGATCAAGAAGCTCTGCGCGCTGCAGCGCGAGCTCGCCGAGCGCGTCGGCAAGCAAAAGAAACCGTACCTGTCGGCTCCGGTCGACGAGCAGCTGCTGGAGCGCGTGCGCGCCTCGCACGGCGAGGAGCTCGACCGCGTCACGCAGATCGAGGACAAGCTCGAACGCCAGGATGCAACCAAGGCGGTCGAGGCGGCGGTGCTCGCCGAGTTCGCGCCGCCGGCGGCGGATGGCGCCTCCGAAGAGCAGCTCGAAGGCGCCAAGGCACGCCGCGCGGCGGCGCTGCAGGCGTTCGAAAAGCTCGAGAAGTCGATCATCCGCGAGCGCATCGCGGTGCACAAGAAGCGTCCCGACGGCCGCGGCGCCGACGAGATCCGCGACATCACGATCGAAGTCGGCGTGACCCCGCGCACCCACGGCTCCGCGCTCTTCACGCGCGGCCAGACGCAGGCGCTGTCGGTCGCGGCGCTCGGCACGCTGAAGGAGGAGATGCGCCTCGACACGCTCGGCCTGGAAACGAAAAAGTACTACTGGCACCACTACAACTTCCCGCCCTTCTCGGTCGGCGAAGCGGGCCGGATCGGCGGCGTCAAACGGCGCGACATCGGGCACGGCGCGCTCGCCGAGCGCGCGCTCGCGCCGATGGTTCCCTCGATCGAGGAGTTCCCCTACTCGGTCCGCGTCGTCTCGGACATCCTCGAGTCCAACGGATCCTCCTCGATGGCCAGCGTCTGCGGCTCCTCGCTGTCGCTGATGGATGCCGGCGTGCCGATCAAGCGGCCCGTCGCGGGCATCGCGATGGGGCTGATCAAGGAGGGCGAGGACTACATCGTGCTGACCGACATCGCCGGCGTCGAGGACCACCTCGGCGACATGGACTTCAAGGTCGCCGGCAGCGAGCGCGGGATCACCGCGCTGCAGATGGACATCAAGATCTCGGGCGTCACCTTCGACATCCTGCGCGACGCGCTCACGCAGGCCAAGCAGGCGCGCACCTACATCCTCGGGCGCATGGGCGAGATCATCCAAGCGCCGCGCGAGCAGCTCAGCCGCTACGCGCCGCGCATCCAGACGATCCAGATCGACCCCTCGCAGATCGGCCTGCTGATCGGCAAGGGCGGCGAAACGATCAGGGGCCTGTCGGAGGAGTTCGACTCCCAGATCGACGTCAACGACGACGGCCAGGTGCTGGTCTACTCCGCCAACGGCGAGCTCGGTGACGATCTCGTGGAGCGCATCAGGATGATGATGAAGGAGGTCGAGGTCGGCGACGAGTACGTCGGCAAAGTCGTCAAGACGACGACCTTCGGCGCCTTCATCGAGCTCGCCAAGGGCACCGACGGACTGCTGCACATCTCGAACGTCTCGCCCGGCGCGCGCGTCGAGAGCGTGGAGGACGTGCTCAACCGCGGCGACGAGGTGACGGTGCGCGTCGTCGAGGTCGACCGCGAGCGCGGGCGCATCGGCCTGCGGCTCGCCGACGACCCGGACATCCAAGGCAAGTCGGTCGAGGAACTGGCGGGCGTCGGCACGCGGCGGCGGCGGCGGCGGTCGCCCGCGCGACGGCGGCTCACGCCGCTCCAGCAACGGACGTGAGCGCGTCGAGCGCCGGCGCAGCGAGGGAGCGAGCAGGGGGTCCGGCCGGCCTCGCCATGGGCGCGACCGCGACTAGCGGAACGCCTCGGGTCGCGCCTCCCGAGCATCAGCAGACAACACTTGCGTCGGGCGTGCGCGTCGTCTCAGAGCGCGTGCCCGGCGTGCGCTCGGTCGCGCTCGGCTTCTGGATCGCGACCGGCTCGGCCGCCGAGCACGAGGACGAGGCGGGCATCTCGCACCTGCTCGAGCACATGCTGTTCCGCGGCACCGAGCACTACGGCTCGGAGGAGATCGACCAGATCTTCGACGCGATGGGCGCGGAGCTGAACGCGGGCACCGACAAGGAGGCGACCTCGCTGTACACGCGCGTGCTCGACGGGCACCTGGAACACGCCTTCGAGGTCATGGGCGACATGATCTGGCAGCCGCGCTTCGGCGAGCTCGAGGCCGAGCGCGAGGTCGTGCTCGAGGAGATCGCGATGTACGAAGACGACCCCCAGGACCGCGTCTTCGACCTCGCCAGCCGCGCCGTTTTCGGCGATCACCCGCTCGGACGCCCGGTGATCGGGCGCGCCGAGGTGATCGCGGCCGTCAGCCGCGAGCAGCTCGCCGCCTTCCACGCAGAGCGCTACCGTCCCGCCGGCATCGTTCTCGCCGCAGCGGGCTCGATCGAGCACGACAGGCTGCTGGAGCTCGTGACGCGCGTCGAGGCCGCGCTCGACCCGGCCTACCCGGCCGCGGCCGACGGCGCCGCCGAGCACGACGGAGCGGCGGCCGCCCGCCCCGAGAGCGTCGGCGCCGAGGCCGGCGCGCCGCCCGCCTTCTCGGCACGCGTGGACTTCCTCGAGAAAGACACCGAGCAGTACCACGTGTGCGTCGGCGGGCCGGGCCTCGCGCGCGAGGACGAGCGGCGCTTCGCGCTGCGCGTGCTCGAAGGCATCCTCGGCGGGACCTCCTCGTCGCGCCTCTTCCAGGAGGTGCGCGAGCGGCGCGGCCTGGCCTACTCGGTGTTCTCCTACTCCAACCTCCACGCCCACACGGGCGAACTCGGCATCTACCTCGGCACGCGGCCCGAGAACCTCGCGCAGGCGCTCGCGGTCGTCGCCTCCGAGCTCGAGCGCGCCCTCGAGGATCCCGCCAGCGAGGAGGAGCTCGTGCGCTCGCGCGAGAACCTCAAGGGCCGCGTCGTGCTCGGGCTCGAGTCGACCGGCGCGCGCATGAGCCGCCTCGGCGCGTCGGTGCTGAGCGGCATGCCGGTGCTGTCGATGGGCGAGATGATCGAGCGCATCGACGCGGTCGGGATCGAGCAGGTGCGCGAGCTGGCCAGCGAGCTGTACGCGCCCGCGCGCCTGTCGATCGCGGGCATCGGCCCGAGCCGCGAGCGCTTCCTGGAGGCGATCGCGCCGCTGAGGCGCGCGTGATCGCCGTCGCCGTCGCCGGCGCCGCCGGACGCATGGGTCAGACCGTGTGCGAGGCGGTCGAAGGGGCCGCGGACATGCAGCTGACGGGCCGCGCGGACCCGGCGCTCGGCACGGCGCTCGCCGACGTGCTCGCCGACGCCGAGGTGCTCGTCGACTTCACGACGCCCGACGTCGCGCTCGAGAACGCGCTGCGCTGCGTTCAGGCGGGCGTGCACGCGGTCGTCGGCACGACCGGCTTCGACCCGCAGCCGCTGCGGGCGCAGGCGCGCGAGGCCGACGCGGCCGGCACGCGCCGCGGCAACGTGCTGATCGCCCCCAACTTCGCGATCGGCGCGGTGCTGATGATGCGCTTCGCCGCGGAGGCCGCGACGCACATGGCGAAGGCGGAGATAATCGAGCTGCACCACGACCAGAAGCTCGACGCGCCGAGCGGCACCGCGAAGCTGACGGCGCAGCTGATGGCGCAGGCGACGGGCGGGCAGGCGCCGCCGATCCACTCGGTGCGCCTACCCGGCCTCGTCGCCCACCAGGAGGTGATCCTCGGCGACCTCGGCCAGACGCTCACGATCCGCCACGACTCGATCAGCCGCGAGTCGTTCATGCCCGGCGTGCTGCTGGCGATCAGACGCGTGGGCGCGCTGGAGACCTCGCCGGTGATCGGGCTCGAGAGCCTGCTGTTCTAGCCGGCCGTGAGCCGCCTGGCGCGCGAGCCGGCCGTGAGCCGATCGGTGTGCGGCGTGAGTCTTCTGGGCGCGGCCATGGCGTAAGCGAGCGCCCCGAGGAGCGCGACGTCCAGCAGGCAGATGAGCGCGAGCGTGACACCCAATGACATGGTTCCTGATCCCCCTTCTGGGAAGTTGAAGGCACTTGGCGCACGTATCTGTACGCGGCGCGGCGCCGCGTGTCTGTAACGTTCGTCACATACGCGCGCAGGCGCGAACAAAGCGCCGGGACGCGCTCCGGGCGCCGGCAACGCTTCCCGCCGTGAGATACTGAGCGCCTGCAGATGGGCTCGCTGGGAGAGATACTGACCGCGATCGTGACCCCGTTCGACGAGCGCGACGCCGTCAACGAGGAGTCCTTCGTGGCGCTGATGCGCCACCTCGCCGACAACGGCTCCGACGGCTTCGTCGTGGCCGGCACGACCGGCGAGGCCTCGACGCTGAGCGACGAGGAGCAGCTCGGGCTGATCGGCCTCGCGGTCGCCGAGCGTCCGGCCGGCAAGAGCATCATCGCGGGCACGGGCACCAACGACACGCGCGAGGCGATCTTCCTTACCGAACGCGCGACGGCGCTCGGCGCCGACGCGATGCTCGTCGTCACGCCCTACTACAACCGCCCGAGCGCGCTCGGGCTCAGGCGCCACTACGAGGCGGTGGCGGCGGCCACCGACAAACCGATCATCCTCTACAACATCCCGACGCGCACGGGCACGAACATGCCGCCCGAGCTGCTCGCGCAGCTCGCGCAGATCGAGGGCATCAGCGCCGTCAAGCAGGCCAACGCCGAGGAGCTGCAGCTGATCGACGGCCTCGAGCTGTACGCCGGCGACGACGGCAACCTGGCGCGCGTTCTCGACATGGGCGGCGCGGGCGGGATCCTCGTCGCCAGCCACGTCGTCGGCAGCGAGATGCGGCGCATGGTGGACGAGCCGCAGAGCCGCGCCGAGATCGACGCCTCGCTGCGCGACGTCTACGAGACGCTGTTCCTGACGTCCAACCCGACGTGCACGAAGGCCGCGCTGAACATGCTCGGCTTCGAGGTGGGCGGCCTGCGGCTTCCGCTGGTCGAGGCCACGTCCGAGGAGGAGGCCGAGATCCGGGCGATGCTGCAGCGCCACGGCCTGCTCACGGGCGCCCCAGCGTGAGCGGCGCGATCCGCGTCCTGCCGCTCGGCGGGCTGGGCGAGATCGGCAAGAACATGACCGTGCTCGAGCAGGACGGCGCGATCGTCGTGGTCGACGTCGGCCTGCGCTTCCCGACGCCCGAGATGGTGGGCATCGATCTCGTGCTGCCGGACTTCAGCTACCTGCGCGAGCGCGCCGAGGACATCGAGGCGATCGTCGTGACGCACGGCCACGAGGACCACCTCGGCGCGCTGCCGTGGGTGCTGCGCGACCTCGGCGAGCGGCTCGACGCGCCCGTCTACGGCGGGCCGCTGACGATCGAGATGGCGCGCTCCAAGCTCGAGGAGCACAAGCTCGAGGTCGAGCTGGAGGCGATCGAGGACGGCGAGACGGTCGACGTCGGGCCGTTCGTGCTGGAGCTGGTGCACATGACGCACTCGATCCCCGACTCGAGCGCCGTGGCGATCGGCACCGGGCGCGGGACGGTGCTGTTCACGGGCGACTACAAGTTCGACCAGACGCCCGTCGACGGGCCGCCGGCCGACGTCTCGCGGCTGGCCGAACTCGGCAGCGAGGGCATCCTGCTGCTGTGCGGGGACTCCACGAACGTCGACCGCGCGGGCTTCTCGCCGTCGGAGTCGCTCGTCGGCCCCGCGCTCGAGGAGGTCTTCTCGCGCTGCGAGGGGCGCATCGTCGTGACGAGCTTCGCCTCGAACATCCACCGCGTGCAGCAGGCGATCGACGCGGCGGCGGCGCTGAACCGCAAGGTCGCGCTGGTGGGGCGCTCGATGCGCAAGAACGTGAACATCGGGCGCAGCCTCGACCACATCGAGATACCGGAGGGGCTGCTCGTCGGGCCGCGCGAGATCGGCGACTTCCCGGACGAGCGCGTCGTGATCATCTCGACGGGCTCGCAGGGCGAGCCGCTGTCGGCGCTGCGGCGCATGGCCTACCGCGACCACCCGCAAGTGGAGCTCAAGAGCGGCGACACGGTCGTCTTCAGCGCGACGCCGATCCCCGGCAACGAGCGCGCGGTGAACGAGACGATCGACCGCCTCTACCACATCGGCTGCGAGGTGGTCACGACGCGCGAGGCGCCGGTGCACGCGTCCGGCCACGGCTACGCGGAAGAGCTGAAGCTGATGCTGAACCTGACGCGGCCGCGCTACGTGATGCCGTTCCACGGCGACTTCAAGCGCCTGCGCCTGCACGCGCAGCTCGCCGAAGCGGTGGGCGTCGACCCGCGCGCGATCTTCCAGGGCGAGAACGGCCTGCCGCTGGACATCGACGAGCGCGGCGCGCGCTTCGGCGCGGCCGAGCAGTCGGGGATGATCTTCGTCGACGGCGTGGAGATCGGCGACATGGCCGACGTCGCGCTGCGCGACCGGCGCATGCTCTCCGCGGACGGCATCTTCATCGTGGTCGTGACGATCGCCGAGCAGGACGGCAGCTCGGTGGCCGAGCCCGAGGTGATCTTCCGCGGCGTGCCGTTCCTGGACGAGGCGGGCGAGCTCGTGGAGGAGATCCGCGAGACGGTCGAGCGCTCGCTGGCGCACGCCGCGTCAGAGGGCAACCGCGAGGTCGACCTGCTCGCGGGCGTGCTGCACGACGACCTAGCGCAGCTGGTCTACGAGCGTCTGAGGCGGCGCCCGATGGTGCTGCCCGTCGTCGTCGAGGTCTGAGAGCGCCGGCAGTCGCACGACGAAGCGCGCGCCGCTGGGCGAGCGCGAGCGCTCGAGCGTGACGCTGCCGCCGTGCGAGACGGCGATCGCCTGCACGATCGCGAGGCCGAGGCCGAAGGAGCCGCCGCGGTCGCCGGCGCCGCGCACGAAGCGCTCGAACAGCGCGGGCGCGAGCTCGGGGTCGACGCCGGGACCGTCGTCTTCGACGACGAGAACCGCCTGCGCGCCCTCGCTGGAGGTGCGGATGCGCACCTCGGTGCCGGGCGGCGTGTGGCGCAGCGCGTTCTCGATCAGGTTGATCGCGAGGCGGTGCAGTTCGTCGCGCGAGCCGTTCACGCGCGCGGGGTGGACGTCCAGCGATATCGCGTGCGCGTCGCTCACCGGCCCGAGCTCGGCGGCGGCCTCGATCACGATCTGCGCCAGATCGTAGGGTCCGCGCTCGACCTCCTGGGCGGCGTCACGGCGCGCGAGCAGCAGCAGGTCGGCGACCAGGCGGCGCATGCGCTGGGAGGAGCGCAGCGCGGCGGCGGCGGCCTCGCCCTGGTCGCCGCGCAGCGTTTCCGCGAGCAGCTCGAGGTTCGCGAGCACGCTGGTGAGCGGCGTGCGCAGCTCGTGCGAGGCGTCGGCGACGAACTGGCGCTGGCGCTGCAGCGTGGCCTCGGTCTCCTCGCGCGCGGCGTCGAGCTCGCGCAGCATGTCCTCGAGCGTGCGCGCGAGCTGGGCGACCTCGTCGTCGGCGTGGGGCTCGGGGATCGCGAGCGAGGGGTCGCGCGTGCGCGCGATCTCCGCCGCGGCGTCGGTGAGCTCGGTGATCGGCGCCATCGCGCGGCGGGCGAGCATCATGCCGGCGAACAGCGCGAGCGCCGTGCCGCCGAGCACGCCCAGCAGCAGGAACAGCTCGACGCGCCTGACGGTGTCCTCGGTCGGATCGATGCTGCGCGCGTACTGGATGACGACCTGCCCTTCGCGCAGGCCGTTGTCGATCCTGACGGTGCCGTAGCGGGAGATGACGCGGTAGTTGTGCAGGGTCTTCGGCGACAGCTGGGGCGTCCCGAACTTCGGCGCGTTCGCCGGGTACTGGTCGAGCACGCCGGTGTCGGAGAAGATGCGCACGACGGCGTGTTCGGCGGGAGGCGCCAGGTAGGAGAGCGGGGGGAAGATCTGCAGTTCGCGCCCGCCTGAGCCTTCCACGACGTTCAGTTTCAGCTGGTGGGAGAGGAGTTCCGCCTTGCTGTCGACCTCGCTGTTGAAGCTCTCGCGGATGCGCGAGACCGTGAGCGAGCCGACGGCGATCGCGAACACGCAGAGGATCGCGAACGTGAGCAGCGCGGAGACGCCTGCGAGGCGCACCCGGATCGGCAGCCGGTCGAAGGCCGAGGAGTAGCGCTGCGACCGGTGCGAGAGCAACCGGCGTGCGCCGGCGGCGAGGCTCGAGGCGTTACGCACGGAGCACGTAGCCGGCGCCCCTGATCGTGTGCAGCAGGCGCGGCTCGCCGCCGGACTCGAGCTTGCGGCGCAGGTTGGAGACGAAGACCTCGATCGTGTTGGTCGTCGAGAAGGGGTCATAGCCCCAGACCTCGTCGAGCAGGCGCTGGCGCGAGATCACGATGCGCTCGTTTCGCATGAGGTATTCGAGCAGCTCGAACTCGCGCTGCGTGAGCTCGATCTGGCGCTCGCCGCGCGAGACCTCGTGCGTGTCGGAGTTGAGCGTGAGGTCGCCGACGCGCAGCGGCGCGGAGCCGCGCGGCGGGCGGCGGCGCAGCAGCGCGCGGATGCGCGCCAGCAGCTCCTGGCGCTCGAAGGGCTTGACGAGATAGTCGTCGGCGCCCGCGTCCAGGCCCTCGACGCGTGACTCGAGCGCGTCGCGCGCGGTGACGATCAGGATCGGCACGTCGTCGTCGGCGCGCAGCGCGCGCGCGACCTCGACGCCGTCGATCTTGGGCAGGCCGAGGTCGAGGATCACGAGGTCGGGCGCGAACGCGCGGCCCTGCTCGAGCGCGTCGCGGCCGTCGCCGGCGGTGCGCACCTCGTAGCCCTCCATGCGCAGCGAGCGCTGCAGGGCCTGGGCGATGTCCTCGTCGTCCTCGACGACGAGCACGCGCGGGCTGCGAGAGAAGTCGTTCACGCGTCTTTATTTATCTTGCCGCCGTAAAGCGACGGTAAGGCGTGGGCAGGAGGTACCACGCGCGCGGCGTCGAAGTGCGCAGGCGATGCCCGCCACCCGCAGGGGCCGCTCCAGCTCGACCAAACGCGCTCCCGCGCGCCGCAAAAGCCCGACCCCGCGGCGCCGGCGCCGCGTGCGCCCGGCGCGTCTGCTGGGGAGCCTGCTGCCGCGCTCGCTGCCGCGGGCGCCGGTGCTCGACGAGCGCCAGCGCGACGTGCTGGGACTGGCGCTGATCGCGCTCGGCACGTTCTTGGCGTTCGTGCTGTGGGGCGGCTGGGACGGCGGCCGCGCGGGGCACGCACTCGCACTGGCGCTCGGCTGGACGCTCGGGCGCGCGCGCGCGCTGACGCCGGCGGCGCTGCTGCTGGGCGGCGGCGCGCTGCTGCTGCGCGCGCTCAGGCCGGTGGCGCGCCCGCTGCGCGCGGGCGCGTTGTGCGTCTTCTGCGGGCTGACGCTCGCGCTCGCGGGCGACTGCTTCGGCGTGGCGTCCGCCACGCGCGCGGCGGCGTGGAGCTCGGCGCGCCTGCAGAGCCGCGGCGGCGTGGTCGGCGAAGCGCTGTTCGCGCTCAGCCACCGGATGGTGCAGCAGGTGGGCGTCGACATCCTCGTGCTGTTCCTGCTGGCCAGCGGCGTCGTGCTGCTGAGCGGCGCGTCGCTGGCGAGCATGCTGCGCGCGACCGGCCACGGCCTGCTCGACACGACGCGAGCGATGCGCGCCATCGGCCGCCGTGGCGCCCCGGAGCCCGCGGCGCAGCCGCTGACCCCGCCCGAGCCCCCGCCGGCGGAGCTGATCCTGCGCGCGGGCGAGGCGCAGCCGCACGACTGGGAGCGCGAGGAGAGCGATCCGTGGGCGGAGCTCGCTTCCGCGGCGAGCATGCAGCCGGCGGGCGAGATCGATGAGCGGCCGGCCGCGTCCGCGGCCGGTGGAGGGGGCTCCGCAGCGCAGGAGCCCGGTACGGAGGGCGCGAGCCCCGTGGCGCCCGGCGGGCGCGAGGGCGGCGAGCAGGAAGACGACGCCGCAGGCGAGGACTCCTCCGAGCACGCTGCGATCGTGGCTGAGCCGGGGCAGCTGACGCCGCAGGGCCGCTACCGCGCGGCGGTGACCGACGATCCGGCGTTCCAGTGGCGGCGCCCGGACGCGGCGCGCATGCTGACACGCTCCAGCGAGGGCGAGGTGCGCCCGGACACGGCGGGGCAGGAGCGCGTGGCGCGCAGCCTGATCGAGGCGCTCGGCCACTTCGGCGTGCAGGCCAAGGTGATCGGCACCGTGACGGGGCCCCACATCACGCGCTATGAGCTGCGCCTCGCGCCGGGCACGAAGGTCGGCGCCGTGGCGAAGCTGAAGGACGACCTGGCCTACGCGCTGGCGGCGACCGACATCCGCATCCTCGCGCCGATACCCGGCAAGCAGGCGGTCGGCGTCGAGGTGCCGAACGCGCGGCGGCGAATCGTGCGCCTCGGCGACGTCTTCCAGGAGCCGCCGCGCGAGAGCTCGCCGCTGACGGTGTGGCTCGGCAAGGACGTAGCGGGCAAGGCGATCGGCGCGGACCTCGCGAAGATGCCGCACCTGCTCGTGGCCGGCACGACCGGCGCGGGCAAGTCGGGCGCGATCAACGCGATGCTGTGCAGCGTGCTGCTGCGCGCGACGCCGCACGAGGTGCGCCTCGTGCTGGTCGACCCCAAGCAGGTCGAGCTCAACCACTACGAGTCGATCCCGCACCTGCTGACGCCGGTGATCACCAGTCCGCGGATGGCGGCCAACGCGCTGCAGAACCTCGTCAAGGAGATGGAGGCGCGCTACGGCATCATGTCGCTCGCGCGCACGCGCGGGCTGAAGGAACTCAACGAGGCGCGCAGGGCTCGCGACGAAGCGCCGCTGCCCTACATCCTGTGCGTCATCGACGAGCTCGCGGACCTGATGATGGTCGCGCCGGCGGACGTGGAGGACTCGATCATCCGCCTCGCGCAGAAGGCGCGCGCGGTGGGGATCCACCTCGTGCTCGCGACGCAGAGCCCGCGCGTGGACGTGATCACGGGGATGATCAAGGCGAACGTGCCCTCGCGGATCGCCTTCGCGGTCTCCTCGCAGACCGACTCGCGCGTGATCCTCGACCAGAACGGCGCGGAGTCGCTGCTCGGCCAGGGCGACATGCTGTTCAGCCCCGTCGGCACCTCGCGCCTGCAGCGCATCCAGGGCGCCTACATCGACGAGACGCAGATCGCGAAGCTGACCGAGCTGTGGCGCGTGCAGGGCGAGCCGGAGCTGCGCGAGGAGCTCCTGCAGGAGGTCGAGCCGGAGCTCTCCGACAGCCAGAAGGAGGGCGAGCTCTCGCCCGACGAGGATCCGCTGCTGCGCGACGCGATCGTGCTCGTGGCTGAAATGCAGACGGCGTCGACGTCGATGCTGCAGCGGCGGCTGCGCCTCGGCTACACGCGCGCGGGCAGGATGATCGACATGCTCGAGCGCCGCGGCGTGATCTCCGGCTACGAAGGCTCGAAGCCGCGCCAGGTGCTGATCACCGAGTCCGACCTGCCGCGCTTTCTGGCGGTGCTCGAAGAGAGCGCCGCCGCCGTGCGCGACTAGGCGTCCCCGCGCGCGGCCGCGCTTGCGAGTCGCGCCGCGCGCAGCGGTCGCGGCGCGCACCGGGCACCCGCGAGCCACTAGCCTTCTCGCTGTAGATGCCCGAAATCGGTCAGAGCCTGCGCGAGGCGCGAATGCGCTCGCGGATCGACGTGTCCGAGATCGAGGCGACGACGAAGATCCGCGCGAAGTACCTGCGCGCGCTCGAGAACGAAGAGTGGGGGCTGCTGCCCGGGCCGACGTTCGTGAAGAGCTTCCTGCGCACCTACGCGCAGGCACTCGGCCTCGACGGCAAGGCGCTCGTGGAGGAATACCGCCAGAGCGAGGAGGGCTCCTCCGAGGCGCCGCACGAGCCGATCGTGGGCGGCGCCGGCGGGCGCCCGCGGCGCGATAGGGGCGGGCCCTCGCGCGGCTACCTGACGGTGGTGGGGCTCGTCGGCGCGGTCATCGTGGTGCTGATCGTGCTGCTGCTCACCGGCGGCGGCGGCTCGGGCGCCAAGCACCCCGCCTCCAAGCCGGGCACGCTCGCGGGCAGGCGCGCGCGCTCCAAGCGCCCCGCGGCGCGCAGCGGCGCGCTCGCCGGCTTCGTCTCGCTGCAGCTGCGCCCCACGGCGGTCGTGTACGTGTGCCTGATCGGCGATGGGGGCCGCGTGCTGATCCCGGGCCTCGAGCTGCCGCCGGGCGAAAGCACGCGCGTCTACCGCGCGCGGCGCTTCGAGATAACGCTCGGCAACAGCGACGTGTCGCTCCTGATCGACGGCGTCGCGCACGTCGTGCCGCCGTCGAGCGAAGCGATCGGCTACTCGATCACGAAGGCGTACGGCCGCCGGGCGCTGCCGGCCGGGAGCCTGCCGACGTGCACGTGAGCGCGCAGCCCGCCGCCGCCGGCGCGCACGGCGCCACCGAGCGCGCGCGCGCGGGGATCCTCGTGACCGGCACCGAGGTGCTGACCGGGCGGGTGAGCGACCGCAACGGGCCCTGGCTCGCGGAACGGCTGCGCGAGCTGGGCGTGGAGATCGCCTTCAACACGATCGTCGCCGACCGCCCGCCGGACATGCTCGCGGCGCTGCAGTTCCTCGCCGCACAGGGTCTTGAGCTGATCATCACCAGCGGCGGCCTCGGACCGACGGCGGACGACCTCACGGCCCAGGTCGTGGCCGACTTCCAGGGCCGCGAGATGGTGCTCGACGAGGCGCTCGAGCAGCGCATCGCGGAGATCCTGCGCCCGCTCGCGAGCCGCTTCCCCAACCTCGACATCGAGGCGGTGCGCGAGGGAAACCGCAAGCAGGCCACGGTGCCCGTCGGCGCGGAGGTGCTCGGGCCCGTGGGCACCGCGCCGGGCCTCGTCGTGCCGCCGCCCGACTCGCAGCCCGAAGGCCCCACGGTGGTGGTGCTCCCGGGCCCGCCGCGCGAGCTTCAGCCGATGTGGGGCGAAGCGGCGCAGACGCACGCCGTGCGCCGCGCGCTCGGGCGCCCGGCCGAGCTGCGCCAGCGCACGATGCGCCTGTTCGGCATCCCCGAGTCGGAGATCGCCGAGACGCTGCGCGTCGCCGCGCGCGACGGCGTGCCGCTGCAGGGGCTCGAGGTCACGACCTGCCTGAAAGGCGGCGAGATCGAGGTCGTCACGCGCTACGCGCCCGACGCGGAGGGCGCCTACGAGGACCTCGAAGCGGTCGTGCGCGGCCGCCACGCCGACACGCTCTACTCGACCGACGGCTCGACGGTCGACGAACAGGTGGCCGCGCTGTTGCGCGGGAAGGCCGTCGAGGGCGCGCGCGCGCCCGTCGCAGGCCCTCGCAGCGTCGCGACGGCCGAGTCGTGCACCGGCGGCCTGCTGGCCGCCCGCCTGACGAACCTGGCGGGCTCATCGGACTACTTCAAGGGCACGATCGTCGCCTACTCCAACGAGGCGAAGACCGACCTCGCGGACGTGCCCGCCGGACTGATCGAGCGCCACGGCGCGGTCTCCGAGGAGGTCGCCGCGGCGCTCGCGCGAGGCGCGTGCGCGCGCCTGCACGCCGACGTCGGCGTCGGCATCACGGGCGTCGCGGGCCCCGGCGGCGGCAGCGAGGCAAAGCCCGTCGGCACGGTCTGCTTCGGCCTGGCGCTCGCGCGCGCCGGCGCCCCGCCGCTGACGCGCACGGTGCACCTGCCGGGTGGGCGCGCGGACGTGCGCGAGCGCTCCACCACGGTCGCGATGCACCTGCTGCGACGCATGCTCGCCGGGCGTTGAGGCGCGTCCGGGCCGGCCGCCGGGCTGGCGCTCATCACGCGGTTGCGTTACCGTAGCGTCGCGAAGGGGGCGCGACGTCGCTGCTGCGCAGCTGCCGCAGCGATGCGCAGCCGACGCGACGGGGGCCACCGAGATGCACACAGCCAGGCACACGCATCGGGCGCACGGGTGTGGGGTTCGAGCCGCACGATTGTGCCTGGGCGTGGCGCTCGCGGGGCTCGCGCTCGCCCCCGCCGCGCTTGCGCGGCCCGCGGGCGGCGTCCGCCCGGCGGTCGCGAGCGCGATCAGCGTGCAACTGCAGCAGAGGATCGCCGGCAGCAGCGAAGCCTTCACCGAATCCGAACTGACCGGACGGGTCGGCCAAACCGTCGAATACAACGTCGTGATCCACAACAACCTGGGCGAGGCGGTGACGATCGTAGAACTCCAGGACGGCGGCTGCGAAGGGCTTCCCGAAGATCCCGACGAAGAACTCGAAGCGGGCGGCGTGGTGGCGTACTCGTGCAGCGAGCCGCTCAGCGAAGGGATCTTTTTCGACGAAGTGAACGTCACCGCGGAACTGGAAGACGGGTCGACGATCGTCTACTCCTCGAACACCGTCGTTCTGACGGTTCCGACGCCCGAACCATCGTTCTCGATCGAAGAGCTCCAGCGCCTGCGCGGCGGCGCGTTCACGACCGAAGAACTGACGGCGAACACTCCGGGAGAAGCGGTCGAATACGAGACCGTGATCGAAAACACGGGCAACACGCCGCTGACCCTGGGTGAACTCGAAGGCGGGCCCAACTGCTTCTCCTTCACGATCACGGGCGGTCCCACGGGCACGCTCGAACCGGGCGAATCGACCGCGTACTTCTGCGAAGGGTCCTCCGGGTTCGGGCCCAACAGCAACCAGGCGCAGATCACCGCGACCCCGCCGGAAGACGAGGGACCGCCGATCACTGACAGCTCCAACACAGTCGTGCTCGAGATCCTCGCCGAACCATCCTTCGAAACGACGGAGCGACAGGAATTGGAGGGCTCACACAACCCGACCACAGGAGAACTTACGGCCAAGGTCGGCGACACGGTCGTCTACGAAATCGCGATCACCAACACAGGCAACGTTCCGTTGAAGTTCACGGTCGAAGACAGCGGCTGCGAAAACTTGGCGCCTCCGGTCACAGAAGAACTGCGGCCATACGAAACGTATGCCTACTTCTGCGAAGCCGAGCTCGGGCTCGGGCTCCACGAAAATAGTGCGACGGTGACGGGTACGGCGCAGCTCGGCGAAGCTCTGCCGGTCACCGAATCCACCAACACGGTCGTCGCGGACGTGCCCGAAGAACCGGCGTTTACGATCGAAAAGCTGCAGCGGATCGAAGGCGAGGGAGAATTCACCGAGGCGCCGCTCGAAGGTGCCGCGGGCGAACAGGTGGAATACGAGGTGATCGTTGGCGACACGGGCAACACGCCGCTCGAACTCAGTGACTTCGAAGACAACAGCTGCGAAGGGGTTCGCGGCGGGGCGAGCGCGCCGCTGCAGCCGAGCGAATCCGCCACGTACACATGTCATCGCACGCTGACCTATGGCGAAAACGAAAATCAGGCGAGCGTCGTCGCGAGCTTCGAATCGTATTCCGCTCTCGAATTCTCCAACACGGTTGACGTGTTCGTCCCCGACGAACCCGGCCTCGAGGTCGAAAAGCTGCAACGGATCGGCTCCGAACCCTTCACCACCGAACGCATCAACGGCGCCGTCGGGGAAACCGTCGAATATGAGATCATGGTCGCCAACACCGGCGACGTCCCGCTCGAACTCAACGTCGAAGACCCCGGCTGCGAAGGACTGAGCGGCGCACCGCCCGGCGCGTTGCCGCCCGGCGAAGAGGTCTCTTACACGTGCTCGCACGTGCTCGAAGCGGGCAGCTGGGAAAACCAGGCGACGGTGACCGGCACCCCGCCGCCCGGGCCCGCCGCGCCGGTCACCGAAACCACGAACACGGTGATCGCCGAAGCGGCGAGCGTGGAAGGCCCTCCGGAAGCCGAAATTCTCTCCCCGAAAACGGGTGGCAGCTATCAGCAGGGCGAAAAAGTCGCCACCTCCTTCAAATGCGAAGCGGGCGCCTCGGCGACGCTTCAGTCCTGTCAGGACTCAACCGGCCACTCGGGCTCCGCCGGCGAACTCGACACGAAAAGCCCAGGCAAACACACCTACACCGTGACCGCCACAGACACCGACGGACAGACCGCGCAAGCCTCCATCGAATACACCGTCTCCGGCCCTCCGAAAGCCGAAATTCTCTCCCCGAAAACGGGTGGCAGCTATCAGCAGGGCGAAAAAGTCGCCACCTCCTTCAAATGCGAAGCAGGCGCCTCGGCGACGCTTCAGTCCTGTCAGGACTCAACCGGCCACTCGGGCTCCGCCGGCGAACTCGACACGAAAAGCCCAGGCAAACACACCTACACCGTGACCGCCACAGACACCGACGGACAGACCGCGCAAGCCTCCATCGAATACACCGTCTCCGGCCCTCCGAAAGCCGAAATTCTCTCCCCGAAAACGGGTGGCAGCTATCAGCAGGGCGAAAAAGTCGCCACCTCCTTCAAATGCGAAGCAGGCGCCTCGGCGACGCTTCAGTCCTGTCAGGACTCAACCGGCCACTCGGGCTCCGCCGGCGAACTCGACACGAAAAGCCCAGGCAAACACACCTACACCGTGACCGCCACAGACACCGACGGACAGACCGCGCAAGCCTCCATCGAATACACCGTCTCGGGGGCGTCCGCGCTGCCGATCTGCCCCGACGTGGTCGGCGGCGCAGCGAAGGAAGTGATCATCCCCAAGGGCCTGGTGTGCCGGCTTCCGCCCGGAAGCAGGGTCGCGCAGGATGTTCGCGTGCAGACCGATGCCGGACTCGTCGACGAAGGAGCCTCCATCGGGTCGAGTCTGCTCGCGCAAGACCCCGCCGGGATCCGCATCGGTGGCCCGCAGCTCAGCGTCATCAAAGGAGGCCTTCGGATCGAAGGCATGACCGGCGGGATCTTCGGGCAAGCGAACAGCATCTGCAACGCGGAGATCCTCGGCGAACTGGTGCTGCTCGACTCCGCCGCCACCGCGCGGCCTGTCCTGGTGGGGCGCGAATGCGCCGCGGGATCCGTTGCCGTGCGCAGCATCGACGTCGCGAGGAACGCCAACGCGGTCTCCTTCTCCCGCGTCACGAGCAGCGGGTTCTTCGACTTCGAACGAAACTCGGGTCCTCTGGACCTCGAAGAAGACTCCTTCGCCCGTGGCTCAGGCGTCAAGGAAGATCGCGGTCCGACGCGGATCATCGGCAACCGCGTCGCCGCCGACCTTCTCGTAGCGGCGAACAAGGGCACTGTCCTTGTGGACCTGAACACGATCGGAGAAGACCTCTCGGTCGACAGGAACACCGGCGGGGTCGAAATCGTCGGCAACAGCTCCGGCGACAGCGAGGAATGTCGAGGAAACAAACCGGCCGCCACCGGCAGGGAAAACGCGGCCAAACGCCACAACTACGGCTGCCCCGTCTAGGCGTCGCGCTCCTCTGCCGACACCTACCGCGGCCAACCGCGTGCACGCCTCCCGGCGCCGCAGGCGCCGCGCTATAGCATCGCTCTCGCTTCCATGTCCCGCGGCTCCACAGCTCGGCTCTTCGTCGCGATCGACGTCCCCGAGGAGGTCCGCGACACGCTCGCCGGCTGGGCGCGCCAGATCGCGCGCGCGCGCGGCGCGGGCGGAGCCGGCGGGCAGGGCGAGCTGCGCGTGCTCGACCCCGCGACGCTGCACCTGACGCTGTGCTTCCTCGGCTCACGGCCCGTCGGCGAGATCGACGCGCTCGCCGCCACGCTCGCGCCCTGCGCCGACCACGCGTGCGAGCTCTCACTCGGCGCGCCGCTGTGGCTGCCCCCGCGCCAGCCGCGCCTGCTCGCCGTCGAGGTGCGCGACGACAGCGGCGAGCTCGAGCGCATGCAGCGCCAGCTCAGCCACGCGCTGGCGCAGGTCAGCGACTGGCAGCCCGAGCGCCGGCGCTTCCGCGGCCACATCACCGTCGCGCGCATCCGCGGACGACCGCCGCGTCGACGCGCGCGCGCAGAGCGTCGCGAGCGCGCCGAGGCCCCCGAGGGCCAGGGCGCCGTCATCGAGCTCGTCACGCCGCGCCTGCGCTTCACGCCCGAGGCCGTCACGCTCTACCGCTCCTCGCTGCTGCCCTCCGGCGCCGAGTACGAGCCGCTCGCCAGCAGCGCCCTCGCGCCCGCCTGAAGCTCGCACGTTCCGTCCGCGCCGGCGGCTAGCTTGGCGGGCTCGACCCCTGGAAAGTGAGGAGCACGACCATGCCCGTGAGCGAGGAGGAGAAGGCAGCAAAGGCACGCGATGTCGCGCTGCAGGGCGCGCTCACGCAGATCGAGCGCGAGTTCGGCAAGGGCACGGTCATGCGCATGGGCGACGAGGGCGCCCAGGTGCGCTGCGAGACGATCCCCACCGGCGCGCTCTCGCTCGACCTCGCGCTCGGCATCGGCGGCGTGCCGCGCGGGCGCATCGTCGAGCTCTACGGCCCCGAGTCATCCGGCAAGACCACGCTCATCTACCACGTCCTCGCCGAGGCGCAGAAGCTCGGCGGCGTCTGCGCGTTCATCGACGCCGAGCACGCCATGGACCCCCTCTACGCCAAGGAGATCGGCGTCGACATCGACGAGCTGCTCGTCTCCCAGCCCGACTACGGCGAGCAGGCGCTCGAGATCGCCGACATGCTCGTGCGCTCCGGCGCGGTCGACGTCGTCGCGATCGACTCCGTCGCCGCGCTCACCCCGCGCGTCGAGCTCGAGGGCCAGATGGGCGACCAGACCGTCGGCGCGCAGGCGCGCATGATGTCGCAGGCCATGCGCAAGCTCGCCGGCAACCTCAACCGCACCCAGACGCTCTGCATCCTCACCAACCAGATCCGCGAAAAGGTCGGCGTCATGTTCGGCTGCTTTCACTACGACGCGCGCGTCGTGCTCGCGGATGGGAGCACCGAGAAGATCGGCAAGATCGTCAATCAGCGTCTGCCCGTCGAAGTGATGTCGATGGACCCCGAGACCGGCGAGATATCGCCCCGGAAGATACTCGACTACTTCGACAACGGCGAGACCGACGAGTGGCTGCAGTTCGAGGTCGAAGCCGGAGGCGGCTCGGGCAGGCGTAAGTTCGCATGCACCCCGAACCACATCATCTTCACCCCTGACGGCGAACGGCACGCGTTCGAAATCGACGAGGGCGACGACGTTCTCGCGGCGGTCAAGGACTACGACGTCCGTGTCGACCAGATGCAGCTGATCGTCGGCAGCATCCTCGGCGACGGGTCGCTGCGCTACGCATCCGATCACAATGTGAGCTTCCGAGTCGGACACGGCCTCAAGCAGAGGGAGTACTGCGAGTGGAAGCGCGAGATGCTCGCTCCGTTCTCGCACCAGATCGCCCCGACCGGGAGCGGCATCGGCTTCGACACGATTCCGATGCGCCAGCTCTCTTGGCTGCACGATGCCGTCTACGCGAAGGCGGGCGGGCGGACGGTGAGCGACGAGCTCATCGGGCGACTGGACGCACGGTCGATCGCGGCCTGGTACTGCGACGACGGCAGCTTCGGTGGCAATTACGCGCGCTGGGGCCACGGCAAGGCGATGATCTACAACAAGAGCCTCACGGCGGAGGATCAGGAGCGGCTCGCGGCTCGCTGCGAGGCCTTGGGCATGGGTCGCCCCACCGTCACCAGCAAAGGCCTGCTGTTCAGTGGCGAGCGCACGCGGATGCTGCACGAGAAGATCGCCCCGTATGTCCATCCCTCGATGGACTACAAGCTGCATCCCGATCTTCGTGGTCGCTTCGCCTGGCACCCGGACACCAGCGATGCGCACCTCAATGGCACGCGCCTGGCCTCGCGCACCGGCCTGTGCGCAGCACCGATGAAGGTGCTGCGCAAGTACCGCAAGCCCGCGCCTCCCTCACAGCACGAGCGGCCGTCCAAGCGGCGTCGTTACGACCTCGAAGTAGAGGGCAGTCACACCTATCTCGTCGACCACGTCGTCGTACACAACTCGCCGGAGACGCAGCCCGGCGGGCGCGCGCTGAAGTTCTACGCCTCGCAGCGCCTGGACATCCGGCGCATCGAGACGCTCAAGGACGGCACCGAGGCGGTCGGCAACCGCGTGCGCGTGAAGGTCGTCAAGAACAAGCTCGCCGCGCCCTTCCGCCAGGCCGAGTTCGACATCGAGTTCGGCAAGGGCATCTCCACCTCCGGCTGCCTCATCGACCTCGGCCTCGAGCACAACATCATCTCCAAGTCGGGCTCCTTCTTCTCCTACGGCAACGACCGTCTCGGCCAGGGCCGCGGCAACGCCAAGGCCTACCTCGACGAGAACCCCGCGCTCGCCAAGGAGATCGAGGCCAAGATCTACGCCGCGCTCGACATCGGCAAGAGCCAGGTCACGCCGATCGACCGCGACAAGGACGCCGCGCCGCCGCCGATCTCGAGCGAACCCGCCGTCGCCGCGGCGTAGGGCCTCCCGCGCTCAGGCGCCGGCCCGGCGCTCGAAGAGCTCCGCGACCTCGTCCGGGTCGGAGGGTTCCAAGAGGCTCTCCTTCAGCATCTCTTCGGTGTCCGGGAAGCCGCTCGCGCGCAGCTCCGCGAGCGCCCGCTCGAGGTCGTACTCGGTCCTGCGCAGCTGCACGTCGGGCCCCAGCAGCGCCCAGAAGGCGCCCGGCCGGCCCTCGTAGGGGAGGCCCACGCTGCCCGCGTTGATCACGCGGCGGTCCTCCACGCGGCGGTCGAACTGGCGGTGGGTGTGGCCACACACCACGACCTGCTCGCGTACGTCCGCCAGCAGCGCGCGCAGCCGCCGATCGGGGGTCGCCGTCGTGATCGCCTCCGTGTCGCTACGTGGCGTGCCGTGGCAGAAGCGGACATCGCCGAGGCCCTCGATCTGCAGCGTCACGGTGGCGGCGAAGCCCGCCAGGAAATCGCGCTGCTCGCGCTCCAGCCGCGCCGCCGCGAACGCCGCCCAGCGCTCCGGGGCATCGTGCTCCGCGTCGATGTCCATGCGCCCCGTGTCGAACTGCTCGATGATCTCGCGGTCGGCGTTGCCCATCACGAAGATCGGACGCGGCTCGATCGCCATCAGCAGTTCGATCGTCTCCCGCGGCGCCGGCCCCGCCGCGACGTCGCCACCCACGACGATCCGCTGCACGCCGAAGCGCTCGAGCTCGGCGAGCACGGCGCACAGCGCCGGCGGGTTGCCGTGGATGTCATAGAGGGCCGCGACGGACACACGCAGATGCTCGCACCACGCCTTCTCTCGCGGTCTCGCATGCCCGGGTTCTGCGGCGAGGCGGTCGCTACGATGTCCGCGCATGGGACCCGCCCCCGACTGCCGTCAACCGCATTGGGGATAGCGATGGCAGATGACCAGGCGAACGCCTCCAGGCTGATAGACGAGAAGATCGGGGAGCTCGGCGACTGGCGCGGGGAGACCCTCGGCAAGGCGCGGAAGATCATCAGGCAAGCCGACCCCGACATCGTCGAGGAATGGAAATGGGTGAAGGCCACCAATCCGGGAACACCGGTCTGGTCGCGCGAGGGTGGGATCTGCACGGGCGAGTCCTACAGGAACGTTGTGAAGCTGACCTTCTTCAAGGGTGCTTCGTTGAGCGACCCCGCCGGTCTGTTCAATTCCGGCCTCGAGGGGAAAGTCAGGCGCGCGATCGACATCAAGGAGGACGACGAGCTCGATGAGGGCGCGCTGGAGAACCTCGTTCGCGAAGCGGTCGCGCTGAACCTGAAGGGCAAGTGACTCCAAACACTCACAGATGACCTCACACCTTGAAAAGCGCTACCACCTGACGACGTTCGGCTGCCAGATGAACGAGCACGACTCCGAGCGCGTGAAGGGCATGCTCGAGTCGCTCGGCTACAGCGAGGCGGCCGATCGCGGCGAGGCGGATCTGATCCTCTTCAACACCTGCTCGATCCGCGAGAGCGCCGACAGCCGCCTGATCGCGCACCTCGGCGAGGCCAAACGCCTGAAGCGCGAAGCGCCCGAGCGGGTGATCGGCGTCGGCGGCTGCTGGGCGCAGTCGCTGAAGGACGAGGTCTTCGAGCGCTTCCCGTTCGTCGACGTCGCCTTCGGCCCCGGCCAGGTGCACAAGCTCGCCGAGTTCCTCACGAGTGACTCTCTCAGCGCCCAGGGCTACTTCGAGTTCGAGGGCTTCACCGGGCACCTGCCCGCACGGCGCGAGCGCCCCTTCCAGGGCTGGCTGCAGATCAGCGTCGGCTGCAACTGCGCCTGCTCCTACTGCATCGTGCCCTCCACGCGCGGGCGCGAGGTCAGCAGACCCACGCCCGAGCTCCTCGCCGAGGTTCAGGCGATGGCCGCAGACGGCGTCAAGGAGGTCACGCTGCTCGGCCAGAACGTCAACTCCTACGGCCGCGACCTGCGCCCGCGCGAGAGCTTCGCCGGCCTGCTCGCGCTACTCGACTCCGTCGCGGGCATCGAGCGCATCCGCTACACGAGCCCGCACCCGAAGGACATGCGCGAGGACGTGATCCGCGCGCACGCCGAGCTTCGCAGCGTCTGCGAGCACATCCACCTGCCGCTGCAGTCCGGGTCCAGCCGCATCCTGAAGGCGATGCGCCGCACCTATGACCGCTCGCGCTACCTCGACCGCGTCGCGCTGATCCGCGAGCACCTGCCCGACGTGGCCCTCAGCACCGACATCATCGTCGGCTTCCCGGGCGAGACCGAGCGCGACTTCGCCGAAACGCTCGCCGTCGTCGAGGACGTCGGCTTCGACAGCGCCTTCACGTTCGTCTTCTCGCCGCGCCGCGGAACCCAGGCCGCCACGATCGGCGACGGCGTCGTTCCGCATCCCGTGAAGATCGAGCGCATGGAGCGCCTCGTCGAGCTCGTCCAACGCCGTGCGCACGAGCGCGCGCAGCGCTTCGTCGGGCGCGCGCTCGAGGTGCTCGTCGAAGGCCCCTCGCGCACCGACCCCGCGCGGCTGCGCGGCCGCACGCGCCACAACAAGGTCGTCAACTTCAGTGGCCTCGCCGCCGCCGGCGAGCTCGCGGACGTGCACATCCACTCCGCCAGCAGCCAGACGCTCGCGGGCGAGGAGCAGCTGCTCGCGCGGGCCGCGGCTTAGCCGCGCGGAAGCCGCGGGGGGCCGATCGACCGATGCTGATGCGCGCCGCGGTGCTCGAGCAGTTCGGCCAGCCGCTCGTCGTGCAGGACGTCGAGATCGCCGAGCCGGGGCCCGGCGAGGTCCTGGTGCGGCTCGTCGCCTGCGGCGTCTGCCACACCGACCTGTACACGGCCTCCGGCGCCGACCCCTCGGGCTACGCGCCCGCCGTCCTCGGGCACGAGGGCGCGGGGGTCGTCGAGCGCTGCGGCGAGGACGTCACGCTCCTCGGCGAGGGCGATCACGTCGTCACGCTGTTCTCGCCGCAGTGCGGCGAGTGCGTGCACTGCGCCAGCCCGCTCACGAACCTGTGCCTGGCGATCCGCGAGCAGCAGAACCTCGGATTCCTGCCGGACGGCACCACGCGCCTCTCGCGCAACGGCGATCCGCTGCGCCACTTCATGGGCACCTCGACGTTCGCGCAGTACACCGTGATGCCGCAGATCGCGCTCGCGAAGATCGACCCCGACGCGCCGCTCGACCGCGCCTGCCTGTTCGCCTGCGGTCTCTCGACCGGGCTCGGCGCCGCGATCAAGACCGCCGCCGTGCGCGAGGGCTCGACCTGCGCCGTCTTCGGCGCCGGCATGGTCGGCCTCGGCGCCGTCGCCGGCGCGCGCCTGCAGGGCGCCGAGCGCATCATCTGCGTCGATCTCGCGCCCGAGCGCCTGGAGCTCGCGCGTGGCCAGGGCGCGACCGACCTGCTCGAGGGCGGGCACGACGCCGTCGCGCGGATCCTCGAGATGACCGGCGGCTTCGGCGCCGACTACACCTTCGAGGCCACCGGCAACGTCGCCGTCATGCGCCAGGCGCTCGAAGCCGCGCGCATGGGCTGGGGCCTGTGCACGATCTGCGGCGTCGCCGCTAGGGGGGAGACCCTCGAGGTGATCCCGCGACTGCTGATCACCGGCCGGCGCGTGTGCGGCTCCTCCTTCGGCGGCCTGAAGGGACGCGAGGACGTGCCCGCGCTCGTGCGCCGCTACCTCTCCGGCGAGATCGACGTCGACCCGTTCATCTCGCACCGCATCACGCTCGATGAGGTCAACCGCGGCTTTGAGCTGATGGAGGCCAAGGACGGCATCCGCAGCGTGATCGAGTTCTGAGAAGCGCGCCGCCGGCGCGCCGCTCCGCGCTGAGGCGCGCGGCGCGGCGGCGGGGACGGCGGGCCTCTACTGGTAGGAGGGCGCGGCTTCGGGCGACGCGTAGCTCGAGCCCGAGTTGGATCCCGGGCTCGATCCGGCGCCCATGTTCGGGCAGGGTCCCTTCGGCGTCGCGCCCGACCGCGGCGCTCCGAATCGACGCGGCGCCTTCGGCGCCGGCTGCTTGCCCGGCGTCGCGCCCTTGCTGGCAGCGTATTCGACGCCCGCCGGCGCGGGGCCCGCAGGCGGCTGGGCGCTCGCGCCTCGTGTGCTGCCGCCGGCGCCGGTCGAGGCCGAGGCGCCGGAGATGCCGGCGGCGGCGCCGGCGCTCAGGAGCCCGGCTCCCGCCAGCGAGAGCATCAGCGTCTTTGAGACGTGCATGGTGTCTACCTCCTGGTTCGCGTGAGCTGGGGCATGCGCCAATGCTCCAGGAGCCTCCTAAGCGCTCTCTGCTGCGCAACGTAGGGCGGACGTAAGAGGCGCGACATGCCGCCGGGGATCATGCGAACATATGTTCGATGCGCTGGGAGAATCTCACGCTCGAGGGCCAGGAGCAACGCCGTCTGCCCGGCTACCGCGACCTCGCCACCGTGCGGCGCTTCGACGCGCCGGAGGCCCTCGACATCCGATTCTGGGAGGTCCATGCGAAGTCGATCCTCAACCGCGTGCCCGAGCGCTCGCAGATGCCGTTCCGCTGGACGATCAACCCGTTTAGGGGGTGCACGCATGCCTGTGTTTTTTGCTTCGCCCGGCCGACCCACACCTATCTGGACTTCAACGCCGGCCGCGATTTCGAGCGAGAGATAGTCGTCAAGGTGAACGCGCCGGAGGTGCTGCGCAAAGAGCTCGCGCGGCCGTCCTGGAAACGCGAACACGTAGCGCTCGGCACGAACACCGACCCCTATCAATGGGTCGAGAGCCGCTACAAGCTCATGCAGGGGATCTGGGAGGCGCTTCGCGACGCCGCCAATCCGTGCTCGGTGTTGACGAAGTCGCCGCTGCTGCTGCGCGACATCGAGCTGATGAAGGAAATCAACGCCGTCACGAGTTTCAGCGCGTGCCTCTCGATCCCCACGCTCGAGGAGAAGGCCTGGCGGCAAACCGAGCCTCACACCCCGAGCCCACGGGCTCGCTTGGAGGCCGTCGCCGAGCTCAACCGCGCCGGCATCTCCACCGGGATACTCGTCGCGCCGCTGATGCCGGGGATCAACGACTCGCCCGCGCAGATCGAGCCACTGCTGCAAGCGGCTCGTTCCGCCGGGGCGAGGAGCATCGGCGGTGTGGCGCTGCATCTGCGCGGAGAGGTGCGGCAGGTGTTCATGGACTGGCTGCGCGACGCGCGCCCCGATCTCGTCGAGCGCTATCGCGAGCTCTACCGCCGCGGCGCATATGCGCCGCCCGAGGAACGACGCCGGCTCGCGCGACTCGTGCGCGACGCGCAGTGGCCGAGCAGCTTCCGCCTACGGACAGATGAGGACGAGCGGGAGAACGCCGAGGACGACGTGGGCTCGAGCGGGCACGCGCGAGCGGCATCGACGCGTGAGCTGCAGGCAACTCTCTTCTGACGCGCCGCCGTCAGCGTTTGGAGCGAAGCGACCGCTCCATTTCCTCGGCGATCCGCGGTCCGCCGGCGCGCCGGACGACCGCGGCCGCCAGGTCCGGCGCGAAACCGGCGAGCACGGCGCCGGCGCGTTGCGGCAGCGCCGCGACATCCACCTCGCCGCGGTCTCGTTCGATCGCCTCGGCCACCGCACGCGCGACATCCTGCGGTGAGCGCGTGCCGGTCCCCGGCGGCAGCCGCGCGCCGGAGTCGGCGAAGATCCCCGCATCGCGGATGAAACCCGGGAAGACGCACGAGACGCCGACGCCGCTGCCGTGGAGATCCTGGCGAAGTGCCGATGCGAAACCGCGCAGCCCGTACTTGGAGGCGTGGTAGAGCGGGTTGCCGGGGACCGTCGTCTTACCCGCGATCGAAGACATGAACACCAGTTGACCGCGCCCGCGCTCGAGCATCGCGGGCAGCAGCGCGTGCGCGAGCACGATCGGCGCGCGCAGGTTCACGTCGAGCGCGCGATCCACCTCCTCGGCGCTGAAGGACTCGAGCCTGCCCGCCGCGGGCAGCGCGGCGTTGGCGAGGAGCACATCGACATCGCCGGCCAGCTCCGCCAGTCGCGTCAGCTGAGCGGCGTCCGCAAGGTCGGCCTCCACGGCACGCGCGGAAAGCTGACTGGCGAGCTCCTCGAGCAGCCCGCCGCGGCGTCCGGTCAACGTCAGCCGCGCGCCGCGGCCGGCGAGCTCCCGCGCGAGCGCCTGTCCGATCCCGCCACTGGCGCCCGTCAAGAGCACGCTGCTGCCGGCGATCTGCACGACCTGTGAGCCTAAAGGGATGCGCATCATCGCGCTGTTCGGCCCAACCGCCGTCGGCAAGACCGCCGTCGCGCTCGCGCTCGCGCGCGAGCTGCGCGCGCGCGGGGAGGATCCCGTAGCCGTCTCCGCGGATGCGCTGCAGGTCTACGCGGGCCTGGAGACCCTGACGGGCGTCGCGACCGCCGATGAGCAGGCCGAGCTCGAGCACCACCTCGTCTCCTTCCTGCCGCTCAACGCGACCTTCAGCGCCGGACAGTACTCCGAGCTTGCGCACGCCGAGATCGACGCGCTGCTCGACGCCGGCAGGCGGCCGATCGTCGTCGGCGGCACGGGCCTGTACCTGCGCGCGGCGCTCGCCGAGCTCGACCTGCGACCGCCACCGCCGGAGGGTGTGCGCGAGCGCTGGTCGCAGGCGCTCGAGTGCGAAGGGAGCCAGGCGCTGCACGAGCGACTCGTGCGCAGGGCGCCATGGGCCGCGCAGGGGATCGATCCGAATGACCGCCAGCGGATCGTGCGCGCGCACGAGCTGCTCGACCTCGGCGAGCTCGAGCGGCCCGACGGGGAATCCCAGCTGTGGAGCCGAGACCTGCGCCGCCCCACGCTGCTCGTCGGCCTGACGATGGAGCGCGAGAGCCTGTATCGGGCGATCGACGCGCGCGTCGATGCGATGCTCGCGGCGGGGGTACGCGATGAGACGGTGCGGGCGAGCGCGGCCGGCGCGTCGGAAACCGCACGCAAGGCGCTCGGCTTCGCGGAGCTGCTCTCCGGCGATGTCGAGGCGATGAAGCGGCGCACGCGCAACTACGCAAAGCGCCAGCTCACCTGGATGCGCAAGCTCGCCGGCGTCGAGCTGATCGACCTCACGGAGATCGGCGCCGAGGACGCGGCCGGCCAGATAATCGGCCTGCTGTCGCGCACGGGTGATCTGTGAGCCGCCGAAGGCCGCCAGCCGACCGGGTCGCGCGGTACGGCACATCAACGAGCTCGAGCGCCGCCAATAGACTGCGCGCGCGATGCGCTTCGAGAAGTGGCAGGCGCTCGGCAACGACTACTTGATCCTCGAGCGCGAGGAGCTTCCCTTCGAGCTGACGCCGCCGCGCGTGCGCGCGCTCTGCGCCGCGCACTTCGGCGTCTTCGCCGATGGCGTGCTGCTGCTCTCGCCGCCGGCCGACCCCCAGGACGTGGCCGACCTGCGCATCTTCAACCCCGATGGCTCGGAGGCCGAGCTTTCGGGCAACGGCGCGCGCGAGGCGATCCTGTATCTGCGCCGGCGCGGCTGGACCGAGCGCGACAGCTTCTCGATCGGCACCCCCGCCGGCAGGATCCGCCCGACGATCACCGGCCCCGATCGCTGCCGCGTCGACATGGGCACCGCAGCGACGCGTTCCGTCGACTTCCCCGAAGGCCCGCCGGACGGGCGCGCCGAGCTCGATGCGGGTGCTCACCGCTGGGCCATCCAGCACGTGTCGATCGGCAACCCGCAATGCGCGATCAGGATCGCGACCGAGCGGGAGCTCGACGCGCTCGATCTCGCCGCGGTCGGCCCGCCGATCGAAGGGCACCCGCTGTTCCCAAATCGGACCAACGTCTCCTTCTACACCGAGCTGGCGCCGGTGGCTGGGGAGCGGCCCGCGCGCATCCGCGCCCGCATCTTCGAGCGCGGCGTGGGGGAGACGCTCTCCTCCGGGACGGGCGCGAGCGGCGCCGCGATCGCGTACGCGCTCGAGCGCGACCCGCCGCGCTTGCCGCTGCGTGTGACCGCGCAGCTCGACGGCGGCGAGCTCGAGGTGGAGATCGAGCGGGAGCTTCGCGTCTTTCTGACAGGATGGGCGAGACCCGTCTTCGAGGGCCATATCAGCGATGAGTACGCAGAAGAGCTTCGCCAGACCGAGTAAGCGCCTCGAGCGCATCCCGCCCTACGCGTTCGCGCAGCTCGAGCGCAAGATCGCCGCCAAGCGCGAGGCGGGCATCGACGTGATCAGCCTCGGCATCGGCGATCCCGACCGTCCCACGCCGCCGCTGATCGTCGAGGCGATGCAGGAGGCCGTGACCGAGCCGGAAACGCACAAATATCCGTCCAACCGCGGGCGCGCGGACTTCCGCGGCGCCGTGCGCGACTTCTACGAGCGTCGCTTCGAGGTGACGCTCGACCCCGACGGCGAGATCATCCCGGCGATCGGCGCCAAGGAGGCGATCTTCAACGTCAACCTCGCCTTCCTGGACCCCGACGACTACGCGCTGGCCGCCGACCCCGGCTACCCGGTCTACAGCGGCGGCCCGTGGCTCGCCGGCGCCTCGCCCGTCCTGATGGCGCTCGAGCCCGAGCGCGGCTTCGTGCCCGACCTGGACGCGATCGACGAGGACGTCGCCGCGCAGGCGCGGCTGATGTACCTCAACTACCCGAACAACCCCACCGGTGCGATCGCTCCCGAGGGCTTCTTCGAGCGCGTCGTGGACTTCGCGCGCGAGCACGACATCCTCGTCGTGCACGACAACGCCTACTCGGAGATCACCTTCGACGGATACCGCGCGCCGTCGTTCCTGCAGACGCCGGGCGCCAAGGACGTCGGCATCGAGGTGTTCTCGCTGAGCAAGGGCTACAACATGACCGGCTGGCGCTGCGCGGTCGTGGTCGGCAACCCGGAGGCGCTCGAGGTCTACTGGCGGCTGAAGACGAACATCGACTCGGGTCTGTTCGAGGCGGTGCAGCTGGCGGGGATCGCGGCGCTCTCGCCCGACGCCGACGCGGAGGTCGCCTCGATGCGCGAGCTCTACCGCCGCCGGCGCGACATCGTCTGCGACGCGCTGCGGGAGATCGGCGTGCAGGTGCGCCCGCCGCACGCGACGATCTACGTCTGGGCGCCCGTGCCCGAGGGACACGACAGCTCGGAGTCCTACTGCGAGCACGTGCTCGAAGAGGCCGCGGTCGTGCTGACACCAGGCGCGGTGTACGGCCCTGCGGGTGAGGGCTGGTTCCGGATCTCGCTGACGACGCCGGACGAGCGGCTGCTCGAGGCGGTCGACCGCCTGGGCAAACTGGCGCCGTAGAGACCGCATCCGGGCGCTGCGGTCGCGCCTACACTGTGTGGCGAATGGAGTTCAGCCACAACGGCCATGGGGATAGCGGCGAGGATGGGCCGCGGGCGCCGAGGGGGGCGCCGAAAGCGACCGGCCGCGCACGCCAGCGGGCGTTCTGCATCGCGGCGCTGCCGCAGGGCGGAGATGACGATCTCGCCGAGCTCGGAGAGCTCCTGCGAACGGCGGGCGTGGCGGTCGTGGGCGAGCTGATCCAGCGCCGCGAGCAGCCCCACCCGGACACCTACCTCGGCGCCGGCAAGCTGCAGGAGTGCAAGGAGCTCGCGCGCGCGAGCGGCGCGAACCTGATCGCCTGCGACGACGAGCTGACGGCGCGCCAGGAGCGCAACGTGGAGCAGGCGCTCGGCCTGCCGGTCGTCGACCGCACGACGGTGATCCTCGACATCTTCGCCGCGCACGCGGGTAGCGCGGAGGGCAAGCTGCAGGTCGAGCTCGCGCAGCTCGAATACAACCTCGCGCGCATGCGCGGCCTGTGGAGCCACCTCGAGCGGCTCGGCGGCGGCATCGGCACGAGGGGCCCGGGCGAGACGCAGATCGAGACCGACCGGCGCCTTGCGCGCGACCGCATCGCAGCGCTGCGCCGGCGCCTCGAGCACGTCAAGGGCGCGCGCGCGGTCCAACGCGCCGAGCGCGAGCGCGCGGCCACGCCGACGGTGGCGCTGGTGGGCTACACCAACGCCGGCAAGTCGACGCTGCTGAACGCGCTCACGGGCGCCGACGTGAGCGTCCGCGACAGGCTGTTCCACACGCTCGACCCGACGACGCGCACCCTGCGGCTCGGCGGCCGCCCCTACCTGCTGACGGACACGGTCGGCTTCATCAGCAAGCTGCCCCACCAGCTCGTCGACGCGTTCGCGGCGACGCTCGAGGAGACGGTGCGCGCGCAGCTGCTCGTGCACGTGCTCGACGCCTCGGCGCCGGATGAGCGGATGGCCGAGATGAAGCACTCGGTCGAGCAGACGCTCGAGGAGATCGGGGCGGGGGAGATCCCGCGCGTGCTCGCGCTGAACAAGGTCGACCTGCTCGATGGCGAGGCGCGCGAGGAGACGCAGCTGCGCTACCCGAAGGGGGTGCTCGTGAGCGGCGAGACGCGGCGAGGGTCTCGAGCTGCTGGGCGAGCGGATCGAGCACGAGCTGAAGCACACGCTGCAGCCGGTCGATCTGCTCGTGCCCTACTCGGACGGCGCGAGTCTCGCGGAGCTACATGCGCTCGCGGGCGAGCTCGCGCGCGAGGACACCGCCGAGGGCGTGCGGGTGCATGCGCTCGTGCCTGCGCGCCTCGCGGAGCGGCTCGCGCGCTTTGCCGTGCCGCCGCGCGGCGCGGGCGCCGCCGTGAACTGATCCCGCGCGAGGCTGACCCTAGCGCTCGTCGCCGCTGCCGGAGAGCACGCCGCGACGCTGGCGCGAGAGCAGCTTCTCGAGGTTGCGCTCTGCGATCTCATCGAGGTCGAGTTCGAGCTCGGTCGCAAGCTGGGCCAGATACCAGAGCACGTCGCCGAGCTCCTTGCCCATCGCCTCGCGCCGCTCCGGCGTGAGCTCGCCGCCGTCGTCGCGGATCAGCTTCTTCGCGTGCTCTGCGACCTCGCCCGCCTCGCCCGTGAGCCCGAGCACGGGATAGGTCAGCGAGGCTCCCGCCTCCGGGTAGACCGCCGTGCGCCGCGACAGGCGCTGGTACTCGGAGAGCTCCATAGCCGCTCTGATCCTACGACGCAGCTCGGACCGCCGGTCAGAGGCCCGCCGCGCGCATCGCGCTCAGGTGCGTCTCACGCTCCAGACGGTCATCGAGCGGCGCGAGCTCCTCGCGCGTCCATGCCGAGTGCTCGCGCGATCAGCCAGTCCGCGAACCACGTGTTCTTCGGCAAGAGCGGGCCGTGCAGGTATGTGCCGATCGTGTTCCCCGTACGCGCGCCCTCGCTGCCGCTGTGCCCGTCGTTGCCGTTCCCCCTGAGGACGCGCCCGAACGGCGCCTGCCCGTCGCCCAGGCGCGTGCGCCCGCCGTGGTTCTCGAAGCCGGCGAGGACGGCATCGTCTGCGGGGCTCACATCCTCGAGCGAGACCTCGATCGCGATGTTGCCGATCAGCCGAGGTCCCTCCTCGCGCACCGTGTCCACGTCGAGCAGACCGACGCCCTCGATCTTCTCGGCGCCGAGGCGGTAGGAGCGTCCGAGCAACTGGTAGCCGCCGCAGACTCCGAGCACGACCGCCTCGCGCGCCGCAGCGGCGTGCAGGCCCTCGCGCTTGTGCTCGAGCAGATCCGCGGCGCACAGTCGCTGGTCGCGGTCCTGGCCGCCGCCGATATAGAAGAGGTCGTGCGCGCCCGGGTCGAGCTGCTCGCCGAGCGCGCTCGCGTGAAGCTCGAAGCCGATTCCGCGCCATGCGCAGCGGCGCTCGAGCAGCAGCAGGTTGCCGCGGTCGGCGTAGATATTCATGAGGTCGGGATAGAGCGCGCAGACGCGAAGCGTTTGCGCGCTGCGTGCCGACTGCAATAGGGGGGAGGCGACGGGCTCAGGCATGGAAGACGACGACGACGCTGCCGGCGTACTCGAGGGTAGGCGGGATCTGACGGCGCGCGGCGGGGCGCAGGCCGGCAGCGGCGCCCTCTCGCTCGAGCACGGCTGCGCTGACGTGATCGAGGTCGATGGTGTAGCGCTCGTGTGTGCCCCCGCTGCCGTCCGAGGCACGCTGGGCGGGGGCGATGATGCGCTCGCGTTCGATGCGCACGGCGCGCGTCTCGCAGCGGACGGCGAGGATCTCGCTGCGGAACAGCCGCGCGCCGATGCGCGCAGCGTCGGCGGCCGGTGTGAGCCCCTCGGCTGCGCAGTCGAAGGACTCAAGGCGCTCGATGACGGCGCAGGCCAGCGTGCCGCCGGGACGCAGGTGCGCGCGGGCGCACTGAAAGAAAGCGAGACGGCCCGCCGCGCCGCCGAGCAGCTGAAGCGTCTGCATCGGAACGACGCAAAGCCCGTAGTCACGGCGTCCGAGCTCGAAGTCGCGCGCGTCCGCGAGCTCCGTCTCGACGGCCAGCCCGGCGCTGCGCTCGCGCAGCGCGGCGAGCAGCGCCGGGTCGTGGTCCAGCGCGGTGAGGCGGTACCCGCGGCGCGCGAGCGCGAGCGTGACGCGTCCCGTGCCGGCGCCGACCTCGAGCAGCGGCGCGAAGCCCTCGAGCGCGCCCGCGAGCTCGAGCCACACAGGCAGGTCGACGCGGTAGCCGCCGCACTCGAGGTCATGCCAGATCACGGCGCGGCGCGCGTCCTCGCGCTCGAGCGCCCCGCCGCTCCCGGTCGGCGCGCCGGCGGCTGTTGGCGCTAGCTCCATGCGGCGAGCGCCTCGCCGCGGCTGACGAGCAGCTCGCGCAGCTCGAGCATCGCGGTGTAGGTGGGAAGGGCATAGAGCGGCGCGCTCGGATCGGCTCGAGCCGCGGAGGCCTGCTCGAGCGCGCGCCCCAGGTCGCTGACCAGGCGGATGCGCGAGGTCTCGATGCCGGCGTACTTCAGACGCAGCGCGACGTCGGCGGCGCGCGTCCCGCTGCAGGTGGCGAGGTGCACCCTGCCGGCGAGCAGCTCGAAGTCGGCGTCCCAGATCCAGGACACGTCGCGCCCGTCGGCGATGTTGTCGTTGAGCACGAGCAGCAGGTCGTGCTCGCCCGGCTCGAGCGCGAGCGTGCGCAGCACCTCGTTGGCCCCGGCGGGGTTCTTCACGAGCAGGATGCCCAGCTCACGGGCCGCCGAGGGTTCGCCCGAGGGCCGGCCGTTGCGCGCGGCGGGCGCCCGGGAGAGGCTCACGCGCTCGCCGCGCCCGAAGGCCGCGCGTGCATCGGCGAGCCCCTGCGCGATCGTCTGCAGCTCGACATCGAGCGAGAGCGCGAGCGTCGCGGCGGCGAGGGCGTTATACACGTTGTAGAGCCCCGGCAGCTGCAGCGTGACGCGTCGTGACTGTGCCGCTGTCGCGAGCGTGAACGACGACGCGCGGACTCCCTCGAGCGTCACGTCGCGCGCGCTGACCACGGGGCCGGGCCGCTGCTGGCCGCAGCTGTCGCAGTGGTAGTGGCCGAGGTGTCCGAGATAGACGGCATCGAAGGTGTAGGGAGCGCCGCAGCGGCGACAGTGCTTGGCGTCGGCCGCGTGCGACATGCCCGACAGCGCGAGCGAGTCGTCTTCGACGCCGAAGTAGAGGGCGTCTGCGTGCTCGCGCCCGAGATCGGCGACGAGCGGGTCGTCGGCGTTCAGGACGAGACGGGCGGCGGGCTGCTGCTCGACGAGCCGCTGCCAGCTGTCGGCGATCAGCTCGAGCTCGCCGTAGCGGTCCAGCTGGTCGCGAAAGAGGTTGCAGAGCGCGATCGAGCGCGGGCTCAGCTGGGCCGCGACGCGTGCGAGCCAAAGCTCATCGACCTCGAACAGGCCGAGCTCGCCGGCAATCCTCTCGTGCGGCTGCGCGGCGTCGAGCAGCGTCGTAGCGATGCCGCCGGCCATGTTGGCCCCCTCCCGGTTGTGCACGAGCGCGATGCCCGCGCGGGTGAGGATCCCGGCTGCCATCGCGGCGGTCGTGGTCTTGCCGTTGGTCGCCGAGATGAGCGCGCTGCCCGACGGCAGCCGCGAGCCGAGCCGCGCGACGGCGTCGGGCTGCAGGCGCAGCAGCAGCTTGCCGGGCGCGCTCGTGGCCCCCCCGCCGCGCAGGCGGGAGAGTGCGCCGACGGTGCGCGCGAGCGCGAGCTTGGCCTGCAGCGGGGCGGACATCAGGCGTTCTTGCCGAAGGCGGGGTCGGCAGGACCGTGGAGCGGCACGAGCACCTCGACGGCACCCGGCAGCGCGCTCACGGTGACGGGCAGCTCGCCGATGGGATCGCCATCGGCGTAGATCGCGAAGGGCCGCTCGCAGCTGATCGACAGCTCGCGCGCGCGAAAGATGTGCACGCTGGGCTCATCGATGTGCCTGCCGCTGAAGACACGCGGCAGGATCCGAGTCAGGAAGGCTCGCTTGCTGACGCTCTCGAGCACCATCACATCGAGCAGGCCGTCGTCGAGCAGGGCGCCGGGGGCGGCTCGCATTCCACCGCCATAGCACTTGGAGTTGGCTGCGCCGACGGAGTAGGCGGTGAAGCCGCGGGGCTCGGCGGGCGGGTCGAGCTCGAGCTCGAAGCGCGCCGGCTTCCAAGCGATCAGCGCGCGGAGCGCGCCGTAGGCGTAGACGAGCGCGCCGAGCCAGGACGGAGCTTCGTTGGCGATACGGTTCGCGTCGCTGTCAAAGCCGGCGGAAGCGATGCCGACGAACGCGCGCCCGGGACCGTCCTCGCCGCGCTCGCGCACGACGCCGAGGTCGATCGCGCGGCTGTGGCCCGCCGCGATCACAGCTGTAGCGGCGTCGAGGTCATCGGGTATCCCGAGTACGCGCGCCAGATCGTTGCCGCGGCCGCCGGGGATGATCCCGATGAGCGCACCGGGGATGCTCCTCAGCTCGTCCGCGATCGCGCCGATCAGCCCGTCGCCGCTGAGGGCGATCACGGTCTCGCCTGCGCGCGCCGCCTCGACGGCCAGCTCGCGCGCGTGCTCGAGACTCCGCGTGCGCACGGCGCGCGTCTCGATGCCGCGTGCGGTGAGGGCCTGCCGTGCCGGCGCCTCGCGGCGGCCGGCCCTGCCCCCGCCGGCCGAGGGATTGACGATCAGACAGGCACGCGCGGGCGGCATCGGTCCTCAGAGCGTATTGGCGGCGCTGACGGCGGCGCTCGGCCGCAAGCCGCCTCAGCTCGCGGTCGCGCCGCGCGCGGCGCGTGCTTTGCGTCGTCGTCCGAACGCAGCTGCGACGCCGAGGGCGGCGAGCACGACGAAGAAACCGAGCAGGATGCCTGGAGCGATGCCGATGCCGCCGAACGGCAGCGATACGAGCTCCACGAGACCGAGCCCGACCGCGATCAGCGCTATCAGCAACACGATGATCAGGAAGATGCCCCTGATCCGTGCGAGGATGCCGGCCGACGCGGTCGGTATCAGCAGGCCCATCGCCCTCAGCGCGAACAGCTGGCGGCCGCTGGGGGGCGTCTGCCCGAGGCGCTCGACGGCGGTCTTGAGGTCGCCCGCGCGGCGCTCGGCGAGTGCGAGCGAGGCATCGGCCATACGCCTGAGCTGCATGCGCTCCTGGGGGCGCGCGGCGGCGATCGAACGCTGGAAGTAGGAGCGCGCGGCCTCGGCGTCGAATCGCTCCGAGGCCCGGGCGCCGAGGATCGCCATCGCAGCGGCCTTGTACTTGGTCTCGGCCTCGAGCTCCTCGTCGGAGCGCTGTTCGAGGGCCTGGATCGCCTCGATCCCGCCGCGCTGCTCGAGCCGGACCTGACGCTGTTTGGGAGGCATACGGCGAGATTCTACGGGGCGCCGCGGGCGTGGGCGGGAGGCTGCAACGGGCGCCCTCGCAGGCGGTATTCTCGGCTGTATGTCGGCTGGTAGAAGAGGCGCGCGACGAACACGTGGGCTCATCGGCCTGTTCGCGCTGCTCGCGCTGCTCGTCTGCGCAGGCGCAGCAGCCGGGAGCGCCTACGCGGCTGCTCCCGAAGGCAGCAACCTCCAGCAGCTGGCCGAACAGGAAGGCAATACCGAAACCGCGACGACAGCAAGTACCGCGTCCGGTTCGGGCTCCTCGAGCGAATCGAGCAACTCGCACACCGTGATCGTGCTCGCGATGGTCGCCGCGGTGCTGCTGCTTTCGGGCATCGCCTTCGTGATCGTGCGCGATGCGCGAAGGGTCGCGCCGGCAACCGAGGCCGAACTGGCGGGAGCGCGCGGCGGGCGCCCGAGCACGGCCACGACGCTGCGCAAGCGCCGCGCCAAAGCGAAGGCTGCGCGCCAGCAGCGCAAGCGAAACCGCTGAGCGCCCTGCCAGGCCGCCATCCCGCGAAGGCCTGCTTAGCGGTAGGCGGGCTGGCGCGTACGAACGCGCCTACGGACCCGTGGCGGTGAAGGAGGCGAGCTCGTGCCGTGGGGTCCGCGTCGTGGAAGGTGGGGGAGTGGCCCACGAGGATGCCGATTGAGCGGGCCACCCGGCAGTGCGCGTGAGCCGCCTTCGTCTTCCGAGGAGGAGTCCGAGTTCTCCGGCGCGACCATCGCGGTGTCGTTGCGGAACGGGATCCACAGCATCAGAGCCGCGATCGGCAGTTTGATCAGCGCGGCGAGCATCAGCACCCAGAGCCACAGCGGCATCTCGTGTCGGATGGTACTACTGGACGATGCGTCTGGACGCGTCGGGGCTTCGGGATCTGACAGCGGAGCTCGTCACGTGCCGGCGCTGCCCGCGCCTGGTCCAGTGGCGCGAGCAGGTGGCGCATGAGCGCCGTGCGGCTTTCGCGGGGGAGACCTATTGGGGCCGGCCGGTGCCCAGCTTTGGCGATCCCGATGCGCGGGTGATGATCTTCGGCCTCGCGCCGGCGGCGCACGGAGGCAACCGGACCGGCCGCATCTTCACCGGCGACCGCTCGGGCGACTTCCTGTTCGCCTCGCTGTGGCGCTGCGGCCTGGCCAACCAGCCGACATCCGTGAGCCGTGACGACGGGCTGCGACTGCGCGACGTGTGGGTGAGCGCGGCGGTGCGCTGTGCGCCGCCGGCGAACCGTCCGACGACGGCCGAGCGCGAAGAGTGCAAAAAATGGAGCGAACGCGAGCTGGAGCTGCTCCAAGGCGTGCGCGTGGTCGTCTGCCTCGGCGCGTTCGCGTGGGAGGCGGCGATCCGGCTCGCCGCGGCGCTGAGCGAGGTCCCGCCGCCGCGGCCACGGCCACGCTTCGGGCACGGGGCCGAGGCTTCGGCTGGACGTTATGCGCTGATCGGCTGCTTTCACCCGAGCCAGCAGAACACGTTCACGGGGAAGCTGACGGCGGCGATGATCGACGCGGTAATGCAGCGTGCGCGCGCCCTGGCGGGTATATGACTCGAGCCAGGCCACTCCCAGGCGCAGTGGCCACCCACGAGAGAGGAGACCTCATGAGGCACCGCGGAGCTGTTCTGGCGATCACCGTCTTCCTTGCAGCTGCGCCCGCGGCGCGCGCAGAACGGGTGCTCACGACCGACACGGTCACCGTGGGCGGCGTCGGGAAGGTGCTCCTTCCGCCGGTCTCGGATGTCGCTGAAGCGAACTACGTCTACAACGAGGCGCTGAGTGCAGCAGCGACCGAGGGTCTCGAACGGGCGCGCGCCCTCGCCCACGCGTCCGGCGCGACGCTCGGAGGCGTCGAGGCGATCGGCGGAAGCGAAGGCAGGATTCGCTGTGAGAGCGCAGCCGGCGAACGCGTGCCATACACGGGCGTCGAGCCGGACTTCGGCGAGCCTGAACGGCCGATCGTGGTGCTCGACCCGGCGGACCCGCCTAAAACAGCCACGCCGCTCGTCCGATCCACGCAAAAGCAAAAGCGCCGCAGGACACACAAGGCGCTAGCCAGAACGGCTGAAGCATCTTCGCCCACCAGCTGCGAAGTCATCGGTGGGCTCACGCTGATCTTCGGGCTCGAAGCGCCCGGGGCGAGCGGCGGATCGCTGGTCACCGCCGACACCGTCCACCTTGAGGGCATCGGAAGAGTGCTTCTCCCGACGGTCTCCGACGTGGCTGAAGCGAACTACGTTTACGACGAGGCGCTGACTGCGGCGGCCGCCGACGGGCTGGAACGGGCCCGCGTTGTGGCCGACGCGTCTGGCGCGAAGCTCGGGGGCATCGAGGCGATAAGCGAAACCCCGGGAAGCAACGTTGCCTGCAAGGACGCCGCGGGCGAATCGGTCACGTACACGGGCATCGAACCGGACTTTGGCGAACCCGAACCGCCGGAAATGGCACTCGTGCCGGCGGAGCCGAAGCCGGCCGCGCTGCCGCCGGCCCGACCGAAGAAGAAGCACAAGAAGCGCAAGACGCACAAGGCGATCGCCAGGAAGGCCCAAGCATCAACGCCCACCAGCTGCGAAGTCGTTGGGCGGCTCACGCTGGTCTACCTGCTTGAACGGTGAGGGCTCAGCGCTGCGGCTCCTGTGAGGGCTCAGCCCCGCGGCTCCTGGCCTCCCTGCCGGCCTCGCGGTGGAGGGGTTCATAACCCAGCGGCGTGGGGAGGGCCTGCCGCCAAGCCGAAGGGTCGTGTGTGCTATCTCGTGGCTCCCGATGAGGGAACTAGAAATCCAGCACCGGCCCGCCGGGAAGTAGCGAGCGATGCCCTATTCGACGGCCGATGCGCGCCAGCAGTTGCTCGAATCGGTGGCGGCGTCCGCAGAAGCACTCGCGAGTGCCCTCGCTGCGCTCAGCGAGGCCTATGAACAGCTCGACGAAGCAGCCGCAGAGCGCGTCGAGGAGCAGCTGTTCCGTCCGGTGCAGCGGGCGTACGGGCGAGCCCGCAGCGGCTACACGGGCTTTGCGGCGCGAACCCAGATCGCGGGCCGCGATCTGGACCAGACGGGGCGCGCCGCGCCGTCGCATGGCGTGAAAGGGTTGATCGAGGCGGCGAGCTCCGAGGTCGCTCGCGCAGACGCGACGCTCGCAACGCTCCAAGACTCGCTGCTGCCTGTGGAGGTGGGCGACGCCCAGCTGCGCTCCGACCTGGAGCAGGTGCGAGAGCTGCTGTCCGGCTTCAGCGGCCGCGCGCGCGAGCTGATGCGGACGTTCGGGCGGTAGCGCTACTCGACGCTCTGGCCGTTCGCCGTGAGCACGACGTCGATGTTCCCTCGCGTGGCGTTCGAGTAGGGGCAGACCTTGTGCGCCGCCCGGACCAGCTCGACCGCCTCGGCGGGATCGGAAATCGACGGGAGCGTGACGTCGAGGCCCACCGACAGCACGAACCCGCCCTCGCCGTTCGGCGAGAGGGCGACCTGCGAGTCGATCTGCGCGTTGTCGGTGTCCGCCTTGGCACGACGGCCAACGACGCCTAAGGCGCCCTCGAAGCAGGCCGCGTAGCCGACCGCGAACAGCTCCTCGGGGTTCGTTCCGTCGCCCGCTCCGCCCATCTCCTTCGGCAAGCGGAGAGTCACGTCGAGATTGCCATCGTCCGTCGTACCGTGGCCGTCGGCGCGACCGCCAGTCACGTGTGCTTTGGCCGTGTAGAGCGTGTTTGCCACGTGCAAGCCTCCTCATCCGGTTCAGGGGCTCCGATGCTAACCGACTATTCGCACCGCTCGGCGACGATCTCATGCTGGCTTCGCGCCAATGTGCCGGCCCCCCGAGAGCTGAAAAAGGGGGCAAGCCTCACGTCGTCACGCGCACTGGAAGTGAAGACATGCGCCATCCAGTGCCTAAGAGGACTCGGCACGACGTCTTCCCCTCCGGCAGGACGGTCTCAGTGCGTCGTGACGACCCTCCCGGACGGTGCGATGACGTACCACCGGCCGCCGTTGGTTTCGAGGCCCTGGCCGTTGTCCTGGCCGGACGCCGAGTCGGCCGCGTAGGTGTAAAGCGGCCAGCCCGCGTAGGTGACGACGTTGCCGCCTTCGGGGTCCGGGTCGCTGCCAAGCAGCGAGGCCTTCAGCTGGGGCGGCCCAGCCGCGCTTTCACCGCTCGCGAGCTTCAATGGCGGCCACAGCGTCGCGTACGAGGAGACACAGGTGACCTTGGAATGGTGGTCGGGCGCGAAGGTGTAGAGCGTGTGGCCTTCGGCGTTCACGAGCACCGCCCCCACGGTTGGCAGGGTGCGGACAGCGAGGCTGAGGGACTTCGCCGCAGTAGTCGACGAGGTCGCGGTCGTCGCTGTCGGGGCCGTCGCCGTGCTCGATGTCGTCGGCGCGGCCGGTTCGCCTTGGTGCAGCAGGTTGAGCGTGTTTTCGCCGTCGTCGACGAAGTAGATGCCCTTGCCTTCTGGGGCTACGGCCAGGCCGAATAGCGCTCCCGCTCCGGTCTTCTTGTCGGCGGTCTGCACGGCCACCTGCTGGCCGGCGGGTGTAGTTTCGACCACGTTGCCGTCACCACCGTTGCTCGTGATGATGTTGCCGTTCGGTGCGAGCACCATGCCGAGCGGTTCCTTCAGATGGTCGCCTTCGGTGAGGACGGTGCCGCCCTTCGCGGCAGCCGTCGTACGTGTCGCTGCGTCGGAGATCGCGAGGATCCTGTTGTCCTCTGTCGAGGCCACGTACAGCGTCCCGTTGGAGCCGAGTGCGAGTCCGGTTGGGCCGAGCACGAGGGCTTCTGCTGAATCCACCCAGGGGATGCCATCGGCGATCACCGTTTCGCTCAGGACCCTCGGCGTCTGGTTTTCGCCGGAGTCCAGTTCGATCCGCAGCACGGTCGAGTTGTCGATCGTGTGGGTGCCCTTCGCGGCACCGCCGTTGAGCGCGTTGCTGACGAACAGCGTGGTCTTGGAGCCTTCGCTCTTGGCGGTCGAGTCCCAGGGACCCTGGATGTTGTTGCTGGCGATCGTCTCGACCGGCTTTCCTTCGCTGTCGAGGACGATCAGGCAGCCGTACTTCGCGGTCGCCGTCTTGCCGTTGGTCGTCGGCAGGCTGCCCACGACGACGTAGCCGCCTGGCAGGACGTTGAGCGCCGTCGTCAGCCCGACGCCGCCCGGACATGGGCCCGGAAGGGTCTTGGCATCGATCTTCCCAAACAGCGAGACCTTCCCGGAGGTCGAGACCTGCACGATCGTCGTGCCTGTGCCCTGGCCGCTGTCCTTCGCACCTTCCTTGGCGTTGAAGTTGCTGATCAGCATCTGGCCGGCCTGTAGCTTGCCCACGCTGGTTGGGACGAACGCGATGCCGTACGGGTTCACGTCGCCGTTGGCCGGGACCGTCGAGGCGACCTTGCTGACCGTCCTCAGATTCGCCAGGAAAGCAGAAGAGTTTGCGCTCGACGTCGTGGTCGCAGTGCTCGCTGCAGCCGACGTGTTAGAGGAGCTGCTGTTGGAGCTGCCGCTGGAGCTGCCGCAGCCGGCGAGGACAAGCGCAACACCAGCGAGAGCGAGGATCGACGTTCTATGCATCATTGGGGGTGTCTCCTGTGGTTCGGGGCTCAGTGCACGGCCGGCCTTCGTGCGCTTCCTGAACGACCCCGACGTCGCGAGGTTCCTTCCCGGCGACGTTCCGATCTGTCCCGCGCCAGGGTGGTTTTCTGCTGCGAGCACGCTCGGAACCGCGCGCGCTCACGCACTGCGACGGGTCGAGCGACAGCCGCCAGCCTCGGCGCTGTTTGAGACTGCGGGCACCGAGCCTCGGCTCTGCGGACGGGCCAGCCCGATAGCAGTGAGGGCTGGATGCGGCGATCTAGTCGGACGCCGCCTGAGTTACATAACGTGCATTATCAAGCACACGACGCAGGCGGCAGCGCCGCCGCCGGGACCGACTGGGATGGCGATGTGTACCAACCTTCTGGTACACTGTTGCGCGTGGCCACACCCTCGACACGCATCCAAGTGACCGTCGATCGTGAACTTGAGGCAGCGCTCGCCGAGTTCGGCGGCCGGTCCCGCTCTCGCGCCGTCCGCGACCTTGCCGTTCGCGGCGCCCAGGCGTTGCGCGAGGAGCAGCGCCGCCGCACGGACGCAATTGAGTTCCTGCACCGGATATCCACCGGCGAAGACGACCGCTTCGACTTCTCGGTCTCAGCCGAGCTGCATGCCGCCCGACGCTGAGCGGTACGGGTCTGGCGTCACGCTTGTATTCGACACGTCGGCGTGGAACAGGCAGCGTGATCCGGCTGTCGCCGCACGGTGGCAAGCCACTCTCAGTGCCGGATTCCTCGCAGCGTGTCCGGTCGTTTCGCTCGAGCTGCTGGCGGCCGCCCGCGACGAGGATGCGTTCCGAGACCTCGACCACGCATTGGGCGCGATGCCGCAAGCTCCCGTAACTCGCGCGGCATGCGAGCGGGCGATCGGTGCCTCACGCGAGCTCGCCGGCGATCGTCGACTCCCGGCGACTGACTACCTGATCGCGGCTGCAGCAGCAGAGCGCGGCTTTGCTGTCCTACATTACGACCGGCACTTCGAGCCGCTCTGCCGTGTGCTGGGAATCGACAGCGTCCCGATCGCCCCGCGCGGCACGCTGGACTGATTTAACTCCCTCCGCTACTTCTTCGTCTGGACCCCGATCTTGCGGCGCTACTTTCTGGCCCCCTTGAATCCTTCTTCCTCGTACCCTTCTCGAAACGGTTTTCTTCGAACGGCCCCGTTTCCACCCGGACTCCGTAGCATTCGTTTGAGACGAGATCTTCGAAGTCGAAGCTCACCGACGACTTTCCAGCGACAGTCCCCCTTGCAACGACTTTGCCGGTCGGCCCGAGCGGCGGTCATTTCTCGCCGTTCCGACAGTATTCACGCCGCAGCCAGATCACATTCAGCTTCGCGACTCAAGAACACCTTTAGCTGCGCACCGGTCGCCGTGACGTGCGAAGTACGCGCCTTTTCGATTACGCAGTGCTTACAGACGCTGCGCGCGCTCGCCATCCCCGAGCTAGCCGCAACCAGGACGACGACCACAAGGATCCCAAGACGCCACCTAGCCCGCGTCATACGCAGAGCCTCCTAAGCCGCGATCTGCGCCTCCACGCCGACCCTACTCCTGTCGCGCATTATCAAGCACGCAAGCTGAGGCACCCACGCCCGCGGTCGCTCGCCGTCAGCACTGGCGCCTCTGCTGCTTTCGTAGTCAATCTTTCGCGTTTCCGCAGTCCCTGAACTGTTGGCAGCGACCAGCCAATAGGTGACGTCCACCTCGCCGAAAGGCAGCATCTCGGAGATCGTTCGAGGACGCTTGCTCGCGCACAGGCTTCCCATCGCGACTGTTCCTTCGATCTCCGTGATCTCTTCGCAGCAGGGACCGCACGATTCCTCACCGCTCGCCTCAAGCGACCATTCGGTGGCGCTTCCATTGGGATCGATCTTCGCCTCGAGCTTCGACGCATCGATCTCACGACCCCAGATCTCGTCGGCGTCCGCTCCGAGCAGCATACGCCTCTGTCGTCTATCCGCCTTCCGCCGCCAGCTGCCCGAACCGTGCTTGCATTATCAAAGACCGCGCGGCTTCAGCCCTATGGCAGCTCGGCCCGCGTCGCAACGCCAGGGCGCGGATAGGCTTCCTCAGATGGCGCGACGAAGACGATCCTGGTGCTGCCTGTTGGCCACTCTCGCGCTGGCTGTGGCGCTGCCGGCGTGCGGCGGCAAAAGCGCGTCCCACTCGGGCACGCACGGGAAGCACCTATCCAAACCCGAATACTGAGGCATCGAGCCCTCACTCCACCGTAGGTGGATTATCACGCGCATGAAATACGACCGGAGATGTGGGATGCGCGCGCCGAGGTCCGGCCTCAGCCCTCGGCGGCGATCGCCCGTAGCTCGATCACCCCGAAACGGGCTATCGGGTGCTTGGCCGACACTTCGACAGCTTCGTCAAGATCCGCACACTCAAGGAGATTGAAGCCAGACGCAGGCGCGGCCATCTCGACGCGTGGACCGCGCTCGATGCGCGTCTCGCCATCTCGAACCGAAACGGTCGCCGCGTCGACGACAGGAGCGAATACAGCCCCTTGAAGCCGGACCCCGCGTTCCTTCATCTCCGACGCCCAAGCCTCCACCTCACGACCGATGTCACTCGTCGTGAACGGGATCGACTCGTCACGGCAGACCAGCATCAAAAACTTCATGGCACCTCTCAGCGTCGTTGAGTGGACACTACCCTCGCCCGTCTAGCGAGACTCCGCGTCGTGGCGTCAGCGACACCGGCCAACTCCACGACACCGCTCGTGCATTATCAAGCACACGATCTAGGCGCACGTGCCGCGCCTGTGCTGCCGGTCAATCGTCGGCATCTCCCGGCACGCCCGTGTACCAGTCCGGCGGCGTCCCGTCACCGCGCCATCCCCGGTCACTGAGGGCCTCGACGAACAAGGCTCTGTCGTAGGACTCGTAGCGTGTTAGCCACGTGTAACCGAACCCTTTCGCCAGCAGCACCTCACCGAACGAGCGGTCGTAGTTCGGCTTCGCAAGTATCGCCATACCGTTGCGTCCGCCGAAGTCATGGACGACCACGATCACGCGGTGACGTGCTCCGGCCTCGCTTCGACAGCGTCCCGATCGCCCCGCGCGGCACGCTGGACTGATTCGACTCCCTCCGCAACCGCAACGTACGTGCACCATCAAGCGCAGAGAGACAGCCCTTGCAGGGCGAGTAATGTCGAACTATGAGACGCACCGCCCTTCTAGCAGCAGCCCTCGCCGCACTCGCAGGCTGCGGCAGCGGCAGCCACCGGCCAACGGTCCGCACGACGGTCACGACCGGTTTGAACCAGGATCTTCAACGCCAACTCGCCAGGAGGTCCGCCCCGTATCAGGACCAGACACGACCAATGCAGTACGCAATCGAAGAAGCAATCCAACGCCTCCTCAGCCACAAGCGCCTGCCGCTCAAGTAGTCGGTGACCGGCCAGGACCGCGGTGACCGGCCGGGACCGGCGCGACCTCACGCGGCGCTGACAAACAGGGTTCCGCGCTGCGTGCCGCTCAGGCCCAGCTCGCGAACCGCCTCTCGCACGCCTGGAAACTCGGGGTGGGTGAAGTCATCGAACACCACCAGGGCGCCGGTCCGCAGCGCAGGGCGCCACGCGTCGAGCTCGTCGAGTATCACCCGCCGCTCGTGGGCGCTGTCGACATAGAGCAGGTCGACCTCCATGCCGTCGCGCGGACCGCTCGACCCAGGCTCGTTGACGAACCTGACACGAGCACGAACACGCGGGCCGACGAGAGCCAAGTAGCGCTCACGCTCGACCCGCAGCACGGGGTCATAGGTCGTTACCTCGCGATCGGCCTGAGCAACCGCCAGCGAGATCGCGGTCCAGGCGGTTCCCGTTCCCAGCTCGACCACCTGGCGCCGATCCCCGGCCAGCTCGAGCAACGTGCGCAGATCCTCCGGTCGCGTCGCCGACCTCAGGCTGAACTCATCCCCTGTTCGCCCGGCGATCCGATACGCACGCCACTGAAACCATGCGACGCGCCACGGCAGGACCCGCAACCTGCCGAGGAACCGCAGGCTGCGTAGCAGCCCCCGAGCCCTGCGCACACCCTCTCTTCGCAACTGCACCGGCCGCGCATTATCCCGCCTGGAAGGAACACGACCTCGTCGCTGCTCGTTGTTGGCTAGGAACGGGGATTCCAGATGATCTCCCAGAGATGCCCGTCGGGATCGCGGAAGTAGCCGGAGTAGATGCCCCATGGGCGGTCGTGCGGCCGATCGGTCACTGTCGCGCCGGCCGCTTCGGCCTGCGAGAGCAGCGCATCCACCTCGTCCCTACTCGAGACGAGCTGGCCGATGCTGAACTCTCCCGACTCCGGAGGGCCGGGCGCGACGTTCGCGTCCTTCGCCAGCTCGCTGCGCGGGTATAGGGCGAGCATCATCCCCCCGCGCAGGTCGAATGGCGCCATGGCACCCGCCGGTGAGCTCTCGTCGCCGAGGAACTCGGTCCCAACCACTCCGCGGCATGGAAGGCCAAGGCCGTCGCGATAGAACGCGAGCGCCCGATCCAGGTCGGCGACGGCGAGCGTGATCACGTCGATGCGTGCATCCATGGTCATCCTTTCTTGCAGGCGCCCGGCGACGGCCTCCCTCAGGCGGGCGCCGGGGCCATGAAGTACGTGAGCGAGACCTGCGCCGAAACCGTGCAGCTCGCCGCTGCCGCCCGTATCGCCTTCGGCTTCTTCTTTTTCTTCTTGTGTTTCTTGCGCGCCGGATTCGGGCTCGCCGTCGTCGGTTTGCCCGATGGTGCGCTCGCCTCGGGCGCCACCACCGACACCTGCGAGTAGCCGAAGTCTGCCTGCGCGCCCGCGTATTCCGCGTAGGAGCCGTCCGCGTCCCTGCATTCGATCGAGCCGCCGCCTTCCTTGACCAGGTCGATCTCTTCCACCTTCGCCCCCGTCTTTGCGGCTAGGAATTCCGCCTTTTCGAGACCGTCCGCAATCGCCGCCGCCATCGCCTGCCGATACGCCGCGTTCGCTTCAGCCGACGTCGCCGTCGAGGCAATCGGGGCTGCGCCGACGCCCTCAACGCCGATCGTGCGCGTTTCCGCGGCGCTCGCCTGCGACGCGCCCAGTAGCGCGGCGGTGAACAACATCACGGCTACACAGCGCTTCATCTCGGTCCTCCCTCTCGTTGGCTCATCGGCAAGAGCGCCGTCGCTGCGCAGGATTATGGACCCGAGAGGCCCGGGCGCACGCTCGGTCACGGAGTCGAGCATCGGACCCTGGCGCGAGCTGCGGCTGAGCGTCGAACAGGCCTACGCGGAGGTACTCGCCGTCAACGCCATCTACGCTCGCCCGATCGTCCCGGTCGGACAGCTCTACGGCGAACCAACGCTCGCCGAACTGGAGCGGTTCCGCCAGCTGGCGAGCGCCTACGGCCTGGGCGGGGTGAGCTTCTTCGATCTCGAATCCGCGGCGCCCGGCGCGCTCACCGCGCTCGCCGCGCCGCTGCCGCGTACGCACAAGAGGAAGGTTCGCCCAGCCACGATCCGGCCCGGCGCCGACGGGGATGAGGTGCTCTGGGCCCAGGAGCTCCTGAACGCCGCCGGAGCGAGGCTGCCCGCGGGCGGGCATTACGGCGCACAGACCGCGCGAGCGGTAGGCGGTTTCCAGCGGCGCCACCGGCTCCCCGTCACGGGGATCCTGGGTCCGGCGACGTGGATGCGTCTGCTGCGCTTTCACGCGCGGCAACCATCGTGGGTGCCGCCTGGAAGTAATGCCCCTGCTCGAGGTCCTCGATCAGCCCGACGTGCACCGGCTTCCACCCCAGCCGCTGCTGCGTGAGCGCGCTGGACGCGGGCGCGTCCAGGCCGAAGAACAGTCCCATCCAGCCGAAGTGATCGGCTGCGTCGTCCGGCGCGATCGACGCCGCCGGCACGTCCAGGTGACGAGCGATCACCTCCGCGATCTGCCGCGTCGGCACGCTCTCGGCGACCGCGTGGAACGCCGAGCCGGGCGCAGCGCTCTCGAGCGCCAGACGATATAGACGCGCAGCGTCCAGCCTGTGGACCGCCGGCCAGCGGTTGGCGCCCTCGCCGACATATCCGGAGACGCCCTTGCTTCGAGCGATCTCGATCAGAACCGGGACGAAGCCGTGGTCGCCCGCGTCGTGCACCGAAATGCCCGGTCGCACGATCGAGGAGCGCACGCCGCGAGTCGCGAGATCGACCGCGGCGAGCTCGGAGGCAAGCCGCGGGTGGGTCCCCTCGCCCGGGTCCGGTCGCTCATCCTCGGTGGCCACCTCTCCCGGCCTGATGAGCGCGGTGCCGGTCGTGATGACCAGCGGTCGGCCCGAGCCTTCGAGCGCGGCGCCCAGCGTTTCGAGCGCACGGCGATCGGCTTCGGCCGCCATCTGCATCTGCGAGAAGTCGTGGATGTAGGCGGTGTGGATCACGCCGTCCGAATCTGCGGCGGCGCTGCGCAGGCCCTCGAGATCCTCGAGAGCTCCGCGCCGGACCTCGGCTCCCGCCTCGGCGAGCGCGGCGGCGCCCTGATCTGAGCGCGCGAGCCCTACGACCTCGTGTCCCGCGCCGATCAGCTCGGCGACGACGGCCGACCCGATGAACCCGGTTGCGCCGGTGACGAATATGCGCATGGTGGAACCTCCCTATCGAGTGATCTGAGCGACCCCGGATCCGGCTGCAAGCCGGGCAATGTCAGTCGCTGACATCACTCTAGCACCTGATGACAGCCTCTGACATCATCTAAAGTTGGACCATGGTGCGCTGGGAGCCCGACAGTCGCGAGAGGCTGATGCAGGCCGCGCTCGCGCTGTTCGGCGAGCGTGGATACGAGAACACGACGGTCGCGGAGATCGCCGAGCGCGCCGGGCTGACCGAGCGCACGTTCTTCCGGCATTTCGCCGACAAGCGCGAGGTCCTGTTCGCGGGTGCGCACGAACTGCAGGAGCTTCTCGTGAGCGCCGTCGCGAGCGCGCCCGACTCGATGCCGCCGATCGGGGCGGTGGCGGCCGGCGTCGAGGCCATCGCCGCGCTGCTTCAGGACAACCGCGAGTTCGCGCGAGGGCGCCAGGCGATCATCGCCGCGAGCGCAGAGCTGCGCGAGCGCGAGCTGATCAAGCTCGCGGCCCTGTCCGCCGCGCTCGCCGACACGCTGCGCGGGCGTGGCGTGGAGGACCCGATCGCGAGCCTCATCGCCGAGATGGGGATCGCGGTCTTCAGGGTCGCCTTCGAACGCTGGGTGCAGGATGCCGACGAGCGGGAGTTCCCGCAGCTCGTGCGCGAGTCGCTGGCTGAGCTGAGGGCCGTCGCGGCGAGCGCCTAGTGCCTAGCGACCCGCGCGTGGGGAGATCGCTTCCGCGAGCTCGACGATGATCTCCGCGCGGCCGCGCGACCGAGCCCGTCGACGGCTTGCGCGCTAACGTCACGGAATGGCTGAGGTCGATGGCCGCGGCACCGATCGCAATCCGGTCGACGCGACGCCGGTTGCCTCCGCGCCTCGCGAACCGAATCGATGGGCGGTGCTGGCCCTGCTCGGCGTCGCGCAGCTGATGGTGGTGCTGGACGCGACGGTCGTGACGATCGCGATTCCCTCGGCCCAGAGTGCGCTTCATTTCTCGACTCAGAGCCGGCAGTGGATCGTCACCGCCTACGCGCTGGCATTCGGCAGCCTGCTGCTGCTGGGCGGCAAGCTCGGTGATCTGTTCGGGCGCAAGTGGACGCTGATCACCGGCCTGGCCGGGTTCTCGCTCGCCTCGGCGATCGGCGGGCTCGCCCAGTCCTTCGACGTGCTCGTGACCGCCCGAACGCTCCAGGGGGCGTTCGGCGCACTGCTCGCACCATCGGCGCTGGGACTGCTGACGGTGACGTTCGAGGGATCCCCTGACCGGCCCACAGCGTTCGGGATCTTCGGTGCGATCGCCGGCGGTGGCGCCTCGCTCGGGCTGATACTGGGCGGTGCGCTCACCCAGGCCCTGTCCTGGCGCTGGTGCCTGTACGTCAACCTCGTGATCGCCGTGCCCACGACGCTCGTGGCGTTTCGCCTGCTGGTCAACCGCGGCGCGGCGGATCGAGATCCGATCGACATACCGGGGGTTCTCACCTCCGCGCTGGGGTTGTTCGCACTGGTCTACGGGTTCTCCAACGCCGAGACCCACTCCTGGGGTGCCACGGCCACGATCGTGGCGCTCGTCGCCAGCCCCGTGCTCCTGACGTCGTTCGTGCTGATCGAGCGCCGCGCCAAGCATCCGTTGCTGCCCCTGCACATCATCTGGGACCGCGGGCGCGGCGGCGCGTACGTCACGATCGCGCTGGCCGGCGCGGGCGTCTTCGCCGTATTCCTGTTTCTCACCTACTTCCTGCAGGAGCAGCTCGGCCTTTCGCCGCTCACCACCGGGCTGGCGTTCCTGCCGCTCACCGGCGTGCTGGTGGTCACCTCGACCACGGTGCAGACGCGCGTGATCCAACACACCGGGGTCAAGCCGCTGGTGCTCGCCGGCACGGCGCTCGGGGCGATCGCGATGTTCCTGTTCACGCGCCTGACGCCCGGCTCCAGCTACGCCGGCAATGTCCTTCCCGGTCTGCTCGATCCTCGGCGTCGGGATGGGATCCATCTTCGCGCCGGCGTTCTCGACGGCGACTCTGGGCGTGCAGGGACGCGAGGCCGGCGTCGCCTCGGCGATGGTCAACACCTCCCAGCAGGTCGGCGGCTCGGTCGGGACCTCCCTGCTGAGCACGATCTTCGCCAGCGCGCTCGCCAGCTACACGGTCGCCCACCTGCACACGGCGAACCTGGCCAACGCCGCGGCGGTCCACGGCGACACCACGGCGTTCTGGTGGGCGGTCGGAATCTTCGCGCTCGCCTTCCTTCTGGCGCTCGTGATCCTTCCCGGCCGCGCCAAGCCGCGCGTACCCACCGTCAAGGCCGCGCTCGCGCGTCACGCGATCGGCAACTGCCACCACTTCGAGGCCGCGGACGGCGCCGGGCGGGCGCTTGGCGCTAGGACGCGTGCTGGGGCGCGATGAGCACGGGCCGCTTGGTGTGCGACGCGAGCGCGTGCGAGACGCTGCCGAGCAGAGCGCTGCCGATGGCGCCGCGGCCGCGTTGGCCGCAGACAACCAGTGCGGCGTCGATCTCCTCGGCGATCTCATCGATCGTCTTGGCCACGGATTCGTTGGCTTGCGCGATTCGTGCGGAGGCGCTGTAGCCGCGCTCGCGGGCACGCGCGGCGCCCTCTTCGGCGATCTGCAGCGCGGTTTCCGCCTCCTGCTCGTCGATCTCGCCCTCGTTCGGCACGGCGACGATGAACGAGCCGGCTCGGGCCAACTGCACCGCGGCCGGCATCCATACGACCAGTACGACGGCATCGGCAGGCTTGATCAGTTCGACTGCTGCAGTCAGCGCCGTCTTTGAGCCGTCCGATCCGTCGTAGCAGAGCAACACCGGCTTGTTCACGCTCAGCCTCCTTCTCGCAACGATCACGCAGCGCGCGTCAGGCTACTTCGCGGCGGCGCTCGAGGATGTTGCCGCTGCTCCCGCGCAGCGGCCCAGCCGCGATAATCGCAGCATGCTCGCGACGGCGACGACGGCGGGCCTCGCGTGAGGCGGCTGCTCGCAGGCGGCGTCGCGCTGCTCGTGCTCGGTGCGATCGCGGTATGGATCGCGTCGGCGTTCGGGACCGCAGAACAGACGCGCGGCGCGCATCTGTCGCTGCTCCCCGGCGTCCCCGCGAAACGGCGCGCGACGCACGCCCTGCAGAGGGACCTGTTGCTGCGCGAGCAGCACGCGGTCGCGCGCGACCGCCTGCGGACGCGCGGCGCATCGGCGGCGGCAGCCGGATCGCGCTTAAGCTGTCCTTTAGGCCGTGCCAGCGCGGCGTTTAGCTGCGTCTGGCACAGTCGGCGATCCGATGCGCCCCTCGCCACGCGTAACCATCGTCGTCGTTCTCCTCGCCGCCGCCATCGCGGGCGGCGCGATCGCCGCGCTGAGCGCGGGCGGCTCGAAGCCCAAGCCGGCGCTGCAGATCCAGAACGCCGGCGCGAACACCACGGCCACGAGCACCGCGGCCACGAGCACGAAGCCGGCGGGCGCGCCCGCTCACCACGCGCCGCGTCCGCTGCTCGCGTCCGCCGCGAGCTACCTCGGCGTGAGCTCCGCGCGTCTGCGTGAGGAGCTGCGCGGCGGCAAGTCGCTGGCACAGATCGCCAAGGAAACGCCGGGCAAGAGCGAAGCCGGCCTGATCGCGGCGGTCGACAGGCAGCGCCTGACGAAGGCGAGCAAGCGCCTGCAGCGCCGCGTCGCGGCGCAGGTGCGCGCGCCGGGCGGGCGCTTGAAGCGCCGCATCCTGACGTTGCGCGAGGACGCGCTGTCCTACCTCGGCCTGACCTCTTCGGAGCTGCGCTCCGAGCAGCGCTCGAAGACGCTCGCGCAGATCGCCCAGTCGACCGCAGGCAAGTCGGAAGCGGGCCTGCGGGAAGCGATCTACAACGCGCGCAAGCAGCAGCTCGAAGCCGCTGTGAGCGCGGGCACGATCAGCGCGACCGTCGAGAGCCACAACCTCGCGCGGCTGCCCACGCTGATCAACGCCTACATGCATCGTACTCTGCGCTCCAGCACGAGCGCGGTCTTCAGCGGCTAGTACCGGCCGAGGCGCGCCGGCGGCGCGCGGCCCTGCTCATCCGCGAGCCTTTGAGCGCGGCGCCTGCGGCGCCGGGAGGCGTTCGCGCAGGGACGGCCGTGCGCGCCCTATACAGGGCAGCCGAGGTTGTGTTCGCCGACTACGTTGGCCGTGCCCGTGGCAGCCGGTCTGTTGCCCGAGCAGACGGCGTTGCGCGTGACATCGTTTCCGTCGAGCTGCACGCCGCCGGTGTTGCCCTGCACGAGCAGGTTCTGGCCGATCACGTCTTCTTCGGCGAGCACGCTGCCGCCGTTGGACTGCACCGTGAGGCTTCCTTTGAGGTGGTTCCTGCGCAGCGCGGTGCGGCCGCGGTTGGCGCTCACGGCGAGGGCGCCGGTCAGCGTGTCTTCGTCGACTTCCACGGCAGCGGTGTTGTCCTTCACCACGCCCTGTTCCATCTGATCCCCCGTGAGGTAGACCGGAGCCGCGCTGTCGAGCACGTTGACCTGCGAGTGAACGACGTCGGGGGCGCATTCCGGGGTGCCGCCGATCAGCAGCGGCCGTGCGTGTGCGAGCGATCCCGACACCAGCAGGTTGCCGTGGATGACGGCGTTGCAGATCGCGTTCTCGCCTCCGAGCGGGCCGCCCGTGAGCTTCGTGATCTCGATGCTCCCGCCGACCGTGCTCGTCCCGGGCGCCCCCACGAGCAGCGATTCGGGTGAGACCGCGACGAGGCTGCCGCCGATGCTCGCGCCCTCGTCATTGAGGGCGCCGAGCGCTTCGACTCGCACGTTGCCCGTCACGACGGTGCCGGCGAGCAGCGTGCAGTGGGCGCGCTCCACGACGATCACTTCCTTGCCGGTGCCGGCGGAGGGGCCGGTGCACTTGGTGGTGCCCGCGCTCAGCAGCTGATAGACGGTGTATTCGATGCTCGCGCGCGCTTTCAGGCCGCCGTTGACGGTCGCCGTCACCGTGTAGGTCTGGACGCCGGCCAGTTCGGTGCTCAACGCGCCGCTCGAGCCGCTGTGACCGGTCGAGTCTTCACAGGATTCGAGCGTGTAGGAGCCGAGCGCTTCACAGCTGAAGCTGGTGGGCACCGCTTCACCCTGCTCGTAGGCTCCGCCGCCGTTGGGCGAGGTGATTTCCACGCGCGCGACAGCGGTTTCCGCGCGGGCCGGGAGCGCGAGCGTGAGCGAGCCGAGCAGGGCGAGTCCGCCGGCGAGCGTCGCCGTGAGCATCCGCCGCACGCGCGCGCGGGCGCCCGCGAGCGCTGCGACCGCCGCGACCGCCAAGCCAACCTCCGTCGTGTCCCCCGCGCGCCTCACGCGCGGCCCTCCTTCCGTGTGCGGGCTCCCTGCGGCCCCGAAGTGTACGGCTTGGCGCGCACTTGCGTAACGCAGCCGCGAAACCGTGGATCGCGGGCTGGCGCTAGCCCGCGATCCAGGGTCCGTGCCAGCCGCCGAAGCGCGCCACGAGCTGGTCTGACTCCGGCGGTCCCCAGGAGCCCTTTGCGTACGGGATCACCGCCGGCGGGTGCTCGAGCAGCGGCGCCACGACGCGCCAGCACTCCTCGACCATGTCCTCGCGCGTGAAGTCTTTGCTGTCGCCGATCAGCGCTGCGTGCAGCAGCACCTCGTACGGCTCGGGCCCCTCGCCGCCCTCCTCGGCGAACTCCATGTCGAGCTCGATCTCCTGCTGCGCCCTGCGGTCTGCGCGGTGCGCGTCGAGGATGATCCGGATCCCGGTCGAGGGGTCGATCTTCACCACGAGCTGGCTCGGCTGCGGGCGGCGGCTCACGTGCCCCATGAACCCCAACCGCGGCGGCGGCTTGAACAGCAGCCGCAGCTCGGTGAGCGTCTCGGCCATCTGCTTGCCCGCGCGGATGAACCACGGCACGCCCGCCCAGCGCCAGCTGTCGATGTCCAGGCGCAGCGCCGCGAAGGTCTCGGTCGTGGAGTCCGGCGCGACGCCTTCGACCTGGAGGTAGCCGTCGTACTGGCCGCGCACGTAGTGCTTGGGGTCCGCGTCGGCCATCGCGCGAAAGACGGCGAACTTCGCGTCCTTGATCGTTTCCGGATCGCTGCCGGCCGGCGGCTCCATCGCCGCCATCGCGAGGAACTGCATCAGGTGGTTGACGACGACGTCGCGCAGCGCGCCGACCGGGTCATAGAAATGCCCGCGGTCCTCCACGCCGAAGGTCTCCGCCAGCGTGACCTGCACGCACGCCACGTAGTTGCGGTTCCACACGGGCTCGAGCATCGAGTTGGCGAAGCGCAGGTAGAGGATCTCCTCCAGGCCCATCTTCCCGAGGAAGTGGTCGATACGCAGCAGCTGGCTCTCCTGCAGGTGCTCGTGCAGTTCGGCCGACAGCGCGCGCGCGGAGGCGAGGTCGTGCCCAAACGGCTTCTCGACGACCACGCGGGCGCCGCCGAGCAGCGCCGCGGCGTCGAGCTTCGCGACCACTCCGCCGAACAGCGACGGCGGGATCTCCAGGTAGAACACGCGGGTCGCGTAGGCCGAGACCGCCGGCTTCAGGCGCTCGTACAGATCGTCCTGCGTGAAGTCGCCGCCGATGTAGGACAGCCGCGCCGCCAGGCGCTCGAAGACGCTCTGATCGATGTCCTCGCCCGCTGCCTGGATCGATTCGCGCGCATGTTCGCGCAGGTGCTCGACCGTCCAGTCCTCCGCCGCCACGCCGACGATCGGGCAGTTCAGCAGGCCGCGGCGCTCCAGGCGATAGAGCGCGCGCAGTGTCATCTTCTTCGCCAGATCACCGGTGATGCCGAAGATGATCAGCGCGTCCGCTTCGTCCTTCGTCCGTTCGGGGCTCATCGACGCTCCAGGGGTCGGGGCTAGAGAACGAGTTGCACGATCGCACAGATGCCCACCGCGGCGATCACCGCACGCAGCGCGCGCGGGGGTAGGCGCCGGCCGTAGCGCGCGCCGAGCTGCGCGCCCGCGATCGAGCCGGCGGCGATCAGCAGCGCGGGCTCCCAGCGCACGTCGGCGGCGAAGATGAAGTAGGTCGCGGCGACGCCGTTGACCAGGCCGGCGAGCACGTTCTTCAGCGCGTTGGAGCGCTGCAGCTCCTGCGCGAGCGCGACGCCGAGGATCGCCAGCAGCAGGATGCCCTGCGCGGCGCCGAAGTAGCCCCCGTAGACGCCGGTGAGGTAGATCGCGGCCGGTGTGAGCAGCCCCCCGCGCTGCTCGCGGCGCGGCGCGCGCAGGGCCAGCGCGCGATTGATGCGCGGCTGAATCAGCGTCAGCACGACCGCGGCGGCGATGAAGAGCGGCACGATCGCGCGGAACGCCGAGGCGGGCAGCGCGAGCAGCAGCACGGCGCCCGTGATCCCGCCCGCGAGCGACATCGCGCCGAGGCGCATGGCGCGCTCGCGCTGGCCGGAGAGCTCGCGCCGGTAGCCGTAGGCGCCGGAGGCCGAGCCGGGCACGAGACCGACGGTGTTGGAGACGTTGGCGGTCACCGGCGCGTAGCCGAACGCGAGCAGCACCGGGAAGGTGATCAGCGTGCCGCTGCCCACGACGGTGTTGATCATCCCGGCCGCCGCCCCCGCCGCGGCGATCGCGACGATCTCCCCGGCGCTCACCGGGGCGCTAGTGTCGGCGGCGCGATGGCAGCCGCCCTGGTCGCGGAAATCCGATCGACGCTGCGGCCCGGCTCGGGCAGCCGGAACGGACCGCTGCCGGCGCTGCTACTCGCGCTCACGTTCCTCACCGGCGTCGTCGACGCTTCCAGCTACCTGCGGCTCGGGCACGTGTTCGTCGCGAACATGACCGGCAACATCGTATTCCTGGGCTTCGCGCTGGCGGGCGCGGGTGGCGTCTCCGCGCCGGCGGCGCTCGCGGCGATCGCGGCGTTCGTGCTCGGGGCGCTCGCCGGCGGCTGGCTGGGGGCGCGCAACGCCGAGCATCGGGGATACATCCTGCGCGCCGCCGGCTCGGCGCAGGCGCTCTTCATCCTCCTCGCGCTGGTCCTCGCGCTGGCCGTCGCCGAACCGCTCAGCTCCGGCAGCCGCTACGAGCTGATCGTGCCGCTCGCGATCGCGATGGGAATGCAGAACGCCGCCGCGCAGCGGCTGGCGGTGCCCGAGTTCACGACGACGGTGCTGACCAAAACGCTCGTCGGGATCGCGTCTGAGGCGCGGTCGCTGGGCGGCGCGGGGACGCGCCTGGGCGCGCGCGGGCTGTCGATCGCGAGCATGCTGCTGGGTGCGTTCTGCGGCGGGCTGCTCGTGCTGAAGATCTCCGTGGTCTCCGCGCTCGGGCTCGCGCTCGCCGTGTCCGTGTGTGTCGGCGTGCTCGCCCACGTCCTCTCGCGGCGCCGCTCGACGTGGCGCGAGCCCGCGACGCGCTGAGAGGCCCTGCGGGCGGCCCTTCAGCGCTGTAAGACGGCCTTCGCGTTCGTTAGCCTGCAGACAGGTGAAAGGCGCGGAATGCGCGCGTGGAAGATGATCGACTCGCTCGGCAAGATGACGCGGCATCCGCGCCTCGCAACCGGCCCCGCGTTGCGGGGAGCGCCCGGTGCGCTCCTGCTGGCCGTGCTCGCGATCGCCCTGGCCGCCACCACGAGCGCAGCTGCGGGCACGAGCAGGCCGTCCTCCTCCACGCAGCCCGTCCTCCCGTCCACGCGCCTGGTGGCGCTACCCGGTGCGCGCCCGGTGATCGGCACGAACTCGATCCACGTCACGCTGACCGGGCCCGTGGCGGCGAGCACGCCGATGCCGATGCTCACGCCGCGGAACGCCGGCAGCTGGAAGGCCGAAGGCGACTCGCTCGTCTTCACCCCCGCCTCGACGCTCGCGCCCTGCTCGCGCTACACGCTCACGATCTGGGCGCGCACCGACGCCAGTGGGCACGCGATGCTCGGTCGCAAACGCGTCGTGCCGCTCGCGGTCGCCTGCCCGTCGACGGAGGGGTTGCAGGAGGCGCTCGTGCGTCTCGGCTACCTGGGCGATCGCTTCAGGCCGATGTCGGGCACGCGCGCATCCGGCGGCGAGCTCACGCGCAGGCAGGCGGCGCTCGACGCCTATGAGCCCGAACGCGGGCGGCTCACGCGCGAGTTCGCCGGAGCGCCGCTGGCGCATCTCGGCGGCTTCGAAGCCCTCACGCGCGGCGCGCTGATGGTCTACCAGGGCGAGCGCGGCCTGGCCGTCAGCGGCGAGGTCAACGGCGCCACCTGGGAGTCGCTGCTGTACGACCTCACGCACTACCGCCGCGACCCGCACCCCTACACCTGGGTCACCGTCACCGAGTCGCTGCCGGAGACGCTCGAGGTCCACGTCGGCTCGCGCGTCAGGATCCGCACGCCGACCAACACGGGCGTGCCGGGCGCCGAAACGGCCACGGGCGTATTCCCGATCTACGCTCGCTACGTGTCCACCTCGATGGCCGGCGAAGACCCCGACGGCGTCAAATACGACGTGCCGGACGTGCCCTGGGTCAACTACTTCAACGGCGGCGACGCCGTGCACGGATACCCGCGCGAAGCCTACGGCTTCCCGCAGTCAAACGGCTGCGTCGAGCTGCCGATCGAAACATCGCGCTACGTGTTCGGGCTGCTCCAGCTCGGCGACATCGTCTGGGTCAGCTGACCGACACCGCCGCCGCCCATCATCGACGGCTGACGCGCCTGGTCGCGCGCCAGCACCTCAAACGGCTCGTGCTGCAGCTGCTGGCCTACGCCGTGCTCGCCGTGCTCGTGCTCAAGCTGCTCCCGGGCCTGGAAGGAGCGGTCAACAGCCTCGGGCACGTGAGCTGGGCGTGGATCCTCGCGGCGGTCGCGCTGGAGACGGTCTCCGAGACGGGCTACGTGCTCTCCTGGCGCGCGATCGTCGACCCCGAGGACCTGCTCGCACACGGCAGCGGCAGCCGCCGGATGGCCTCGCAGCTCGCGTGGGCGCAGCTCGGCGGGGGCACGCTCGTTCCGGCCGGCTCGTTCGGCACGCTCGGCGTCGGCGGGTGGCTGCTCAACCGCCTCGGCATGCCGACCAGGCGCATCGCCGAGCGCCTGCTCAGCCTCAGCCTGCTGAACACCGCCGTGGATGCTCTCGCGCTGATCGTCTTCGGCGTCGCGCTCGGCGCCGGACTCCTCTCGGGCGCGAGCGAGCCGGAGCTCACGCTGGTCCCCGCCGCCGTCGCGGCGCTCGGGCTCCTCGGCGCGCTGGCGCTCGCACGCCGGCTGCAGGCGCAAGCGACGCACGCGAGCCGTTCGCACGCCAAGCGGGCGGCGGTGCTCGGGACGCTCTCGGAAGCCGTCGCCGAAGTCGACGAGTTCATCTTCCACGGCGTGCGGCTGCGGAGCGTGCTCGGCGCGCTCGCCTACCTGAGCTTCGACCTGCTCGTGCTCTGGACGGCGTTCCTCGGAATCCACGCCCACCAGTTCCCCGGTCTCGGCATCGTCGTGATGGCCTACGTCATCGGCGCGCTCGGGGGCTCGCTGCCGTTCCTGCCCGCCGGCGTCGGCGCGATCGGCGGCATCGCCGGGATGCTCGTGCTGTACGGGATCCGCCACGACGACGCAGTCGCCGCAGTCGTCGTCTACCAGGCGGTCTCGCTGCTCGTGCCGCTGATCGGCGGCACGTTCGCGTTCCTGCTCGTCAGGCGCCACCTCGAGCCGGTCGCGGCCGAGGCCGCCTGAGCGCCTCGCAGCCGAGGTGCCCGAGCGCTCGCCTCGCCTACGACGCGGGCGCCTGCGCCGGATTCTCCGGAGACGCCGCCCGCCCATCCGCCTGCTGGGGCTCGAGCGCCGGCGGCTGCGAGTTGGCCATCTGGCGGACCGCGAGCGCCCCCGCCGCGCCCGCACCGAGCGCCGCCAGCGCCCAGCCGGTGCCCTTGCGTTCGTGGCCGAGCAGAGCTTCGATCGAGATCGCCCCAGGCCCGGTCTCGGCCAGCGCGAGCGCCGCCGCGATCAGCACCACGTTGTACTCATAGCCGCCTTCGGTCGCCCACGGCCCCTTCGGCGCGTGCACGCGCTCGATCGCGGTCAGCATCGTCCCCGTGATCGCCGCGGCGCCCAGCGGCGTGAACGCGCCCAGCGCGAGCAGCGCGCCGCCGCCGGCCTCCGAGAGCCCTGCCGCGCGTGCATGCACGATCCCCGGGCGCAGCCCGAGCTGCTCGAAGAACTTGCCCGTGCCCTCCGGCCCGTGCCCGCCGAACCAGCCGAACAGCTTCTGCGTGCCGTGTCCGAAGAAGAAGCCTCCGACCGACAGCCGCAGCAACAGACGCCCGATGTTCATCGCCTCAGGTCCTTTCTTTTCTCGCCGCTTTGATCTGAAGACTGCAGCATGCCCTACCCGCGCCGTGAGCTGCCCACGCGCGCGCTACGGCGCGGCCGGCGCGATGACGAGCGGCCCGCCCGCGGGCAGCTCGGCGGTCTCGAATTCGGGCCCGCTCGGGCGCTCGACGTGCGCGAAGCCGTCCAGGAACGCGTCCGCCGGCTCCAGGAAGCCGATCTTCGGCGTGCGGTAGTGCATTGGCACGACCCAGCGCGGCGCGAGCTCCTCGACCACCAGCGCCGCCTGCGCGGCGCCGATCGTCGGCCCGCCGCCGACCGGCAGGAACAGCAGGTCCACGGCGCCGATCGCCGCGGCCTGCTCCTCGCGCAGTCCGCGCTGTCCGAAGTCGCCGAAGTGGCACACGCGCACGCCGTCCAGCTCGAAGCGGAAGATCGTGTTCGGCCCCCGTTCGATGCCTGCGTGCTCGTCGTGCTCGGAGGCCGCTCCGAGGACCGTCCCGACGGGCGACTCGAACGTGCCAGCCGTCGAGCGCAGGATCGCCGGCTCGCCGCCGATCACCTCCACGGCGTTGTGGTCGGCGTGCTCGTGCGTCACCAGCACGAGATCTGCGCCGACGTCGCTGATCGGCGGATAGTCGAACTGCAGTCCGCGGTCGGCGAGACCCGACAGGTCCCCGAACGGATCGATCACGACCGTGCCCGCCCGGCCCTGAAGCCCGAACGCCGACTGTCCGAACCACCTAACGCGCATGCTGCTCCTCCCTGCCCGCGCGCGCGGTCGCGGCGCTCGGGCTCTCGCGGGTTTCCATCGCGGCCAGCTCGCCGGCCACCGCGGCGGGCTCGCCGGCCAGCGCGGCCGGTGCCGCGGGCGCTCGCTTCGCGTCCGCGTGCTCGTAGCGCCCGCCTCGCATGAGCGACGCCGCCGCCGCGATCAGGCACGCGGCGATCGCGAAGATGAATGCCTCGTGAAGGCCCGAGTGGAAGGGCCCGGAGATCAGCCTCGGGAAGAACTCGCGTCCCGTCAGCGCGCTGCGGTTGGCCGCCGACAGCGCGCTCAGCGTGTGCGCACCGACCAGCTGCTGGATCGGGTTGTAGCCCAGGAAGGCGGAGAACAGCACCGACACCGGCGGCGCGTGCGAGACCCGCGCGGCCGTCGCCGCCGACACCCCGTGCGCCTTCAGCCCGCTCGCGAGCGTCGCCGGCAGGCTGCTCGCGAGGCCCAGGATCATGAGCGTGAAGAAGATCCCCACCGACAGCACCTGCGCGGAGTTCTGGAAGGTCTGGTTCATGCCGCCGCCCGCGCCGCGGTCCTGCGGCGGCAGGCTGTTCATGACGGCCGCCCGGTTTGGCGAGGCGAACAGCCCCATCGAGACGCCGCTCAGGAACAGCACGCCCGCGAACAGCGGGTAGCGGAAGTCGACCGGCAGCATCAGCATCAGCCCGAAGCCGAGCGCCGCCCCCAGCATCCCGCCGGTCGCGAACCCGCGCGCGCCGTAGCGGTCTGACAGATAGCCCGACGTGGGACCCGCGAGCAGCATGCCGGCGCTCAGCGGCAGCATGTAGATGCCCGCCCACAGCGGCGTGTCGGTGTAGTTGAAGCCGTGCTCGGGCAGCCAGATGCCCTGCAGCCAGATGATCAGCATGAACATCAGCCCGCCGCGCGCCACCGCCGAGAGGAACGTCGAGAGCGTGCCGAAGATGAAGGCCTTGATGCGGAACAGCGGCAGGCGGAACATCGGGTTCTCGACGCGGCTCTCGATCACCGCGAACGCCACCAGGCACGCGATGCCCGACGCCAGCAGCGCCAGCACCTTGGGGCTGCCCCAGCCGGTGGTGCTCGCGCCGTAGGGCCTGATGCCGTAGGTGATCGAGACCATGATCAGGACCAGCCCCAGCGCGAAGCTGATGTTCCCCGCCCAATCGATCGGCGCGCGTTTGGGCACGCTGCGCTCCTCGAGCTTCAGGTAGGCCCAGACGGTGCCGAACAGGCCCACGGGCACCGAGATCAGGAACACCAGCCGCCAGTCGATCGGCGCCAGCAGGCCGCCCAGCACCAGTCCGATGAACAGTCCGCTGACGCCCACGATGTTGTTGATCCCGAGCGCCATCCCGCGCTGGTTGGCGGGGAACGCGTCGGTGATGATCGCCGCCGCGTTCGCCAGCAGGAACGCGGCTCCCACGCCCTGCACCACGCGGAAGGCGATCAGGTAGCTCGCGCCGGCGCGGCCCGTCAGCCAGTCCACCGTCAGCAGCAGCGAGGCCAGCGTGTAGACGACGAAGCCGAGGTTGTACATGCGCACGCGCCCGTACATGTCCCCCAGGCGGCCGAGACTCACGACGAGCACGCTCGAGACGACCAGGAAGCCCAGGATCATCCACAGCAGGTAGAAGCTGTTGCCGGGCGTCAGCGGGTTCAGTTTGATGCCGCGGAAGATGTCGGGCATCGCGATCAGCGTGATCGACGCGTCGAGCGTCGCCAGCAGTACACCCAGCGTGGTGTTGGACAGCGCGATCCACTTGTAGGAGTCGCCCGCGGCAGCCGCCCGCGGCGTGGATCCGTTCGTCGAGCCTGCCTGCGAGCCTGCTCTCCTGCGAATCCGCACGGTCCTTGCCATACCCCAAACACTATACAGGCAAACTGCACAGTTTCCCTGTATAATCGTCCATTGAATCGGGCGCCCCGGGAGGCGCTCGGTATCCGTGACAGTGTCCGCCACGGTCGACACCACCACACTCGCCAGCGAGCTGCGCCTAGTGCTCGGCCAGCTCATGCGCCGCCTGCGCGCGGAGCACGGCTTCCCGCTCTCGCAGGGCGCAGTGCTGGGCCGCCTCGACCGCAGCGGTCCGATGTCGATCGGCGAGCTCGCCGAGGCCGAGCGCGTGCGCCCGCAGTCGATGGGCCAGACGATCCAGGACCTCGAGGCCGACGGCCTGATCGCCCGCCGCTGCGACGAGGCCGACCGCCGCCGCACGATCGTCGATCTCACGCCCGAGGGCCGCCGCGTGCTCGCCGAGGAGCGCCGCCGCCGCGAGGGGTGGCTCGCCGAGGCGATCGATCAGGACCTGACCGTCGGGGAGCGCCGGCTGCTGCTGGACGCCGCGCAGCTGCTGAGGCGCCTCGCCGAGGGCTAGTCGCCGCCGCGCCGAGAGCCAGATCGCCGCCGGCGCCCTCCGCTTTACTGGGGCGGGCCGCTGGACAGCGTCACCGTCGCACTCTGGCGCGCGCCCGCCGGCGTCTGCCAGGTCAGCCGCACGCGCGCGCCGGGGCGCTGGCGCAGCATCGCGGCGGTCAGCGACGTCGGTGAGCTGATGCTCGAGCCGCCGAGCGCGGTGATGAGGTCGCGCGCCTGCAGGCCGCTGTCGGCGGCCGGGGTGCCTTCGATGACTTCGGCCACCAGCGCACCTTCCTCGCGCTGGCCTTCGACGAACACGCCGAGCATGGCGGTCGCGCCGATGTGCACGCTGCTGGAGGCGCGCCCTTCGCCGATCTGCCCCGCGATCGCAGCGACCTCGTCGATCGGGATCGCGAACGCCTGGTCGCTGGCGGACTGAAACTGGAAGGTCTGCGAGGCGGCCGTGTCCATGCCGAGCACTTCCCCCGCCCGGTTCACGAGCGGCCCCCCGGAGTCGCCGGGTTCAACGTCGCCTTCCAGCTCGACCAGGTCGCCGAGGCGCTCCTCGCCGCCGTTGCTCTCGTCGCTCGCGGTGATCGACTGATCGAGCGCGCTGACCTCGCCGGCCGCCGCGCTTGGCGTCCCGCCCGCGCCGCCCGCGTTGCCGATCGTCGCGACGCGCTCGCCGAGCCTCAGCGACCCCGAGTCGCCGAGGCTTACGGTCTTCAGGCCCGACGCGCCTTCCAGCTGCAGCACCGCTATGTCGTGGCTGTAGTCGTAGCCGACGACGCGCGCCCTGTAGGTCGCGCCGCTGCCCACGTCGGTGGCGGTGATCCTGGTAGCTGCGTCGATCACGTGGTTGTTCGTGACGACCTCGCCGGTCGAGCTCAGCACCATCCCGGTCCCGGCCGCGGCGGCGTGCTCGAGACCGAGTTCGGTGTCGATGTCCACGAGCCCCGGGTCGACCTTCGCCGTCAGCGGGCCCGGCACGGCGCTCGGGCTGCCGGACGGACCGCCGCCGGCTTCGCCGGGGCGAGCGCCTTCGCGCGCCGCGTAGCGGTAGCCCGGGGGGCGGACCGAGGCCGAACCGAGGCGCAGCGCCACGCCGGTGCTCCACAGCAGGTGACCGACGAGCGCGCCCAGCACGGCCGCGAGCGCCAGCGCGAGCAGAGCGCGACGCGGGCCACGCGGAGCCGAGCCTTTCCAAGTCATGGGCACAGCTTGCCATCCGCTCCTGGGAGCACGGTTAACCGCGGGTAGGCGGAAGATAAGAAGGGGTGCGCCGTGGGGTTCCTTTCGGCCGAACACATCCTGCCGATCGCGGCGATGGTCATCGCCGCGGCGGTGTGCATCGCGATCGCACGCCGCAACGCGCGTTCCCGCGTCCTTCCCTATCTGAGGCGCGCGCTCGCGTTGCTGATCCTCGGCGCGTGGGCCGGCGAGTACATCTACGACGCCGCGATCGGGATCTGGTCGGTGAAGTACGACCTGCCGCTGCAGCTGACCGACGCGGTCTCGATCGTGACGGTGCTCGCGCTGTGGACGGGGCGCCGGCGCGCGGTCGAGCTCGCCTACCTGTGGGCGATGACCGCGAGCCTGCAGGCGATCCTCACCCCCGACCTGACCTACGAATTCCCGCAGGTCCTGTACCTCACCTACTTCACCTACCACTGCGCGGCCGTCGTCGGTGCCTGCCTGCTGGTCTTGGGCGAACGGCGAACGCTGCCGCGCGCGGCGGTCGGGCGCGCCTACCTCGCCGCTCTCGGCTGGGCCTGCCTGGCGGCGATCGCCGATCTCGCCACGGGCGGCAACTACATGTACCTGCGCGCGAGGCCCGAACACAACTCGCTGCTGAGCCTGATGGGCGCCTGGCCGTGGTACGTGATCGAGACGGCGCTCGTGCTCGCGCCGCTGCTGCTGTGGGCGCTCTGGGGTCTCACCGCGCTCGTCGAGCGGCTCGGCGCGCGCGCGACCCCCGACGGGCCGCAAGCGCACGCACGCCAGGTCGTCCAGGCGGACTGACCACCGCCCGCGGGCCGCTCACGGCTCGGTGTGCACGACGACCTCGGCGATGCCGGGGACACGCTTGCGCAGCTCGTCCTCGAGCTCGCCCGCGAGCCGGTGCGCCTCGCTCAGCGAGCGCTCGCCCCCGAGCCCCAGCGTGATGAACAGGACGCGCCCCGCGTCGGTCGAGAGCACTCGCAGCATCCGCGGCGCGCGTCCCGTCAGCTCGCACACGAGCGCCTCCAGTTCGTGCGTTACCGCGCGCTCGTCGCGCGCGTCGTAGCCGGCGCTGAGCGGCCGCTCCAGCGGCTCGAGATGCGTCTGCACCTCCCCCACGCCGGCGAGCGCCGCGATCGCCCGCTCGACGCGCTCGGCGGTGGCGTGCGCCACGCGCAGCTCGGCGTCGGGCGGGAACTTCAGGTGCAGCGAGACGCTCGCGCGACCGCCGTGGGCATCCTCGAAGATCGCGACGTCGTGCGCCTCCTTCACGAGCGGCTCCGCGAGCGCGATCGCGAGCACGCTCTCGCGCAGGTCGAGCCCTTGCAGGCGCGGCTCGACGTGCACGACGACGTCGCTGCCGGGCAGAGCCCGGCCGAGTGCGCCCTCGACGAGGTCGGCCGCCTGGTGGCCCTCCACGACCGCCCGGCCCGGCGGCACGCTCACGACCACGTCGGCGAAGTAGCGCCCCGCCGACTCGCGCAGGCGCAGGCGGTCGAGCTCGATGTCTCCGCCGAGCGCGGCGATCGCGCGCTCGGCCGCGAGCCGCGCCTCCAGGGGCGCACGGTCCATCAGCACGTTCGCGTTCTCGCCGATCAGGCGCGCGGCGGCGAAGACGATGATCGCGGCGACGACGAGCGCCGCCACGGAGTCGGCGCCGTGCGCGCCCGCATCGACGAGCAGCAGCCCGACCGTCACCGCGAGCGTGCCGGCGAGGTCGGCGCTGAAGTGCCAGGCGTTCGAGCGCAGCGCGGCGCTCTGGAAGCGACGCGCGGCACGACGCGAGGCGCGCATGCGGCCCGCGTCGAGCGCGAGCGCGAGCGCGAGCACGGCGAACTGGTACCAGCGCACGCGCGGCGCTTCGCCGCCGAGCGCGAGGTGACGGGCCGCCTCGACGATCACGACGACCGCGCCGGCGAGCAGGATCACGGCCTCGCCGAGCGCGCCGAGGTTCTCGGCGCGTCGATGGCCGTAGGGGTGGCCGCGGTCGGCGGGCCGGCCGGCGAGCGTGACCGCGAAGAACGTGATCAGCGCCGCGAAGACGTCGCCGCTGGACTCGATCCCGGCTGAGATCAGGCCGAGGCTCGCCGTGCCGATGCCCACGCCGAGCTTCACGCCGACGAGCAGCGCGGCCGCGACGATCGAGGCGATCGTCGTGCGACGCGGCGAGCGCGCGCTCGTTCTGTCGGGTAGGACGAGCGCCATCCTGGCGTCCAGCCTAAAGCGCGGCGCGGCCGGCCCGGGAGCGTATGGTGCGCCCATGGCGCACGCCCACGCGCACCACTCGCACGCGCGCCTGCTCACCTCGCCCGGCGATCGCAGGCGATTGACGTGGGCGCTGGCGGTGCTGCTGGCGGTGATGGCGCTCGAGCTGGCCGCCGGGATCGTGGCGCACTCGCTGGCGCTGCTCTCCGACGCGGGCCACATGCTCACCGACGCCGGCGCGCTGGCGCTGTCGCTGCTGGCGGTGCGCCTGGCGGCGCGCCCGGCGCGCGGCGCGATGACGTTCGGCTTCTCGCGCGTGGAGATCCTCTCGGCGCAGGTGAACGGCGTGACGCTGCTGATCCTCGCGGGCTTCATCGTGTTCGAGGCGATCCACCGGCTGGTGAGCCCGTCGCACGTGGACGCCTGGCTGATGCTCGCGGTGGCGCTGGGCGGAGCCGGCGCGAACGTGCTCGCGGCGTGGCTGCTGGCGGGCACCGAGCGGCGCAGCATGAACGTGGAGGGGAGCTTGCGGCACGTGCTGACCGACCTTTACGCGTTCGTGGGTACGGCGCTGGCGGCGGGCGTGATCCTGGTGAGCGGCTTTCAGCGGGCGGACCCGATCGCCTCGCTGCTGATCGCGGCGCTGATGATCCGATCGGGCGCCTCGCTCGTGCGCGCCTCCGGTCGCGTCTTCCTGGAGGCCGCGCCGCCGGGCCTTGACCCGCGCGCGATCGGGCAGGCGCTCGCGTCCCAGACGGGTGTGGTGGAGGTCCACGACCTGCACGTGTGGGAAATAACGAGCGGCTTCCCGGCGCTGTCGGCGCATGTGCTGGTGGGCGCCGAGAGCGACTGCCACGAGGCGCGGCGGGCGCTTGAGGCGCTGCTGCACGAGCGCTTCGGCGTGGACCACACGACGCTGCAGGTCGACCACGCGCGCGAGCCGCTGCTCAGGATCGAGCCGCGGCCGTGAGGGTGTTCGTGGGAGTGGTCGGTGGCGCGCTGGTGGTGCTGATGCTCGCGGAGATCTTCGTCGCGTACGTGCTGCCGCGGCGCGTGAAGCGCGACCCGCGGATCGTGCGCCTGGTGACGTCCTACAGCTGGAGGCCGTGGCGCGCGATCGCGAGCAAGCTGTCACCCCAGACGGCGGACACGATGCTCGGCATCTACGGACCGCTGTGGATGCTTCTGAACCTGATCGTGTGGGTGTCGCTGATGATGCTCGGCTACGCCTGCCTGCAGTGGGCGGGCGGCTCGCACGTCGGCGCGAGCACCAACGGCGGGGTGAGCTTCGGCAACGACTTCTTCTTCAGCGCGGCGACGATGGCCAGCAGCGGCACGGCGGGCCTGTCGGCGCACACCGCGTTCGCGCGCGCGGTCCAGGTGATCGACGCCGGCAGCGGCCTCGCGGCGATCGCGATCGTGATCGGCTACCTGCCGGCGCTCTACCAGGCGTTCTCGCGCCGCGAGGCGACCGTCTCGCAGCTGGACGCACGGGCGGGCTCGCCGCCCAGCGCGGGCAGGCTGATGGTGCGCTCCACCCAGCGCGGGGGCTGGCCGGCGCTGAACGAGCACCTCGCGAGCTGGGAGGAGTGGATCGCCGAGCTGATGGAGTCCCACCTGTCCTACCCGGTGCTCGCGTACTTCCGCTCCCAGCACCTGAACCAGAGCTGGCTCGCCACGATCTGCACGGTGCTGGACGCCTGCTCGTTCACGATCGCGGCGGCGCCCGAAGGCACGGTCGACGAGGCGCGCTTCACGTATGCGATCGGCCGCCACGCGGTCGGCGACCTCAGCTACGTGTTCCACGCGAACCCCATCCCCCCGGCGGGCGACCGGCTGCCGCGGGCCGACGTCGAAGAGCTGCTGCGCCAGCTGACCGAGGTGGGCGTGGAACCAGCCGCCACGCCGGAGACCGTGATGGAACGCCTCGAGCGGATGCGCGCCAGCTATGAGCCCTACGTGAACGCGCTGTCGCTGCGCCTGGAGCTGCCGCTGCCGCCGTGGCTCGCACCGGACTCGCCTAACGACAACTGGCGCAGGACGCTGTGGGGCGCCTCGCGCGCAGGCCGCAGGGCCGCCTGAGCGCAGCTAGCGCAGCTGGCTAGTTGGCCGGATCAGCACCTCGTTGATGCTGACCCCCGGCGGCTGGCCGACGGCGTAGAGGATGGCGCGCGCGATGTCCTCGGAGCGCATCGGCGTCACGCCCTGGAAGTTCTTGGCCATCTGCTCGATCACCGCGGGGCGGTTGTGACCGACGAGCTCGGTGGCGACGGCGCCGGGCTCGATGATCGTGACGCGCACGCCCAGCGGCACGCACTCCTGGCGCAGCGCCTCCGAGAAGGCGCCGACGCCCCACTTCGTGAGGTTGTAGACGCCGGAGCCGGCGCGCGCGACGCGCCCGGCGACGGAGCTGACGTTGACGACGTGCCCGCCGCCCTGCGCGCGCATCAGCGGAAGCGCGGCGTGGGTGCAGTAGAGGACGCCGAAGACGTTGGCGTGGATCATCGTGCGCCACTCGTCGGTGGGGGCGTCCTCGATCGGCCCGAGCAGCATCACGCCGGCGTTGTTGACGAGCACGTCCAGGCGCCCGAGCTCGCGGTGGGCACGCTGCACGAACTCGCGCGCCTGCTCCTCCTCGCCGACGTCGCAGCTTACGGCGATCGCGCGGCCGCCCTCCTGCTCGATGCGCGCGGCGAGCTCCTCGATGCGATCCAGGCGCCGCGCGCCGAGCGCGACGGCCGCGCCGGCCTCCGCGAGCGCGAGCGCGGCGGCCTCGCCGATGCCCGAGGAGGCGCCGGTTATGGCCACTGCTTGGCCGGACAGATCTACGTCCATTCGCGGATCCTAGACGCACCTCGCTTCAGCTCCGGTGCGCTCTTAGCCGATTCAGCGACATCGCTTAGGCGAGATTCAGCGCCCCGAGTAACGGTCCATTAGGCCGTGTGTACGGTTTATGCATTAGTTGCGCGGGAAACCCCCTAGTGATCTCTCAGGCAGGGGAGCGCGTACGAAACGTCGAACGAGCACCCAATGCACATGCCTGGGCGACTAATTGACAGCGCAACTATCGCGGCGTATAATTCCGACTGTAAGCATCGGATTACGAAGGACGCCTATGTCTAATTCCCCCGCAACAACCACAATAGCGCTCGACCACGAGGTGGCCGCCGAGGACCGCGAGCGAGAGCTCGAGGAGGCCACACTGGACGAGCACAACAACCAGGAGGCCGCCGCCCCGGAGCGGCTGGACAACCCGATCGAGCGCACCGATCTCGCCCCCAGCGAGACGTTCATCCCCGAGGCGGTGGACCAGCTGCTGGCCCACTCGCGACGCTACCCCCTGCTCACGCCGGCGCAGGAGATCGAACTGGCGAAGCGCATCGAGCGCGGCGACCTGCACGCGAAGGAACTGCTCGTGAACTCGAATCTGCGTCTGGTCGCCTCGAACGCGCGGCGCTACCAGAACCAGGGCCTGCCGCTGGGCGACCTCGTCCAGGAGGGCATGCTGGGCCTGATCCGCGCGAGCGAGAAGTTCGACTGGCGCAAGGGCTTCCGTTTCTCGACGTACGCGACGCTGTGGATCCGCCAGGCGATCCAGCGCGGCCTGGAGAACTCGGGGCGCACGATCCGCCTGCCCGTTCACGTGGCGCAGCGCTCCCGCAAGGTGGGCCGCGTCGAGCGCGAGCTGTCGGTGCGGCTCGGCCGCGAGCCGACGATCGAGGAGCTTGCCGAGGAGACGGGCCTGCCGATCGACCAGGTCGAGGAGGTGCGCCACCAGCGTGCGGCGCTCGTCAGCCTCGACCAGCAGATCGGCGAGGACGGCGACACGGCGCTCGGTGACCTGCTGCCCTCGGACGCTGAGGTGCCCGAGGAGACGGCGTGGGACAACGAGCGTGAGCGCATCGTGCACCGCGCGATCTCGCAGCTGCCGGAGACCGAGCGCAAGGTCCTGACCCTGCGCTTCGGCACGGGCCGCGAGGAGCCGCAGACGCTGACCGCGATCGGCAAGCGGCTGGGCTTCTCGGCGGAGCGCGCCTCGCAGCTCGAGCAGCGCGCGCTGAAGAAGCTCGCGGAGTCGCCCGAGTTGGCGGCGCTGCGCGAGGCCGCGTAGGGCTCGCACGCGCGAATAGAGATCTAAAGAAAAGGGGGCGTGCGGAGCACGCCCCCTTTTGCGTTCGCGCCGCTTCGCCGGCGGGCAGTCCTCTGACGCGCGTCTACGCGGTGGCGGCGCCGGTCCGCGCGCGAGGCACGACAAGGTCCGGACCGCGCATTCCATCGAGCTGCGCGGAACTGCTCGGCGTACTCTCAGGCCGCGACTGCGTCTCGAGGACCTCCTGCGTATCGCTTGCTCCTCGCCGCGGCGCGAGGAAGCCGCCGCGACCTGCTCACCACCCACTACGGAAGGGACACGCCCGATGACCCCAGAGAACCCGAGCTCCGGCACCGCGGGTGCCGAGCCTGACGCGACAACGCCCCCCAGGGACGCGCGCCGAGCAGCCGCCCAGCCGGCCGGCGGCGTTCCGCCGCACCCCGTCAAGACACGGCGTCATCTCGCCAGGGCGGCCCGCTTCAGCCCGTCGGAAATCAGGCGTGCGGTGAGCGAGGTCGAAGGTTTCGACGCGAAGCTCGCGGTGATCATCACGCACGGCGTCGGCAGCATGGCCTGTGCCTATCTGTTCTGCCTGATCGCCCTGACCAGCCTGCCGGCGATCCTGATCGAGGCCGGCGCGCTGACGAAGAGCGATGTCCCGGGATTCCTCACGAAGCCGGGGCTCATCCTGGTCGTGGCGTGGATCGCGCAGACGTTCATCCAGCTGGTGTTGCTGTCGATCATCATGGTCGGCCAGGACGTCCAGTCGATCGCGGCCGACGCTCGCTCCGAAAACACGTTCAAGGACGCTCAGGCGATCCTCGACGCGCTCAACACGGAAACACAGGGCGGTTTGCGGACGATCCTCGAAGCGATCGAAGCGCAGGCAAGGGCTGCGTGAGCGCCCTGGCCTGCGAACGGGCCGGCTTCGGCCGCTACTCGCCCACGGCCGATCGGCGTCAGCCGCTAGTGTGCGCGCGCGTATGACGGATGCCGGCAAGTCCCCGTGGGAGCGCACCGTCGATCTGACGATCACGATCGGCGAACGCATCCTCGCGCCGGTGGAGCGCTTCATCGGCAAGCGCTCGCTGGTGGGCGACGCGACGTTCTTCGAGCAGGAGCGGTTCCCGTGGGTGTCGTACGTCGAGTCCAACTGGCGCGTGATCTGCGAGGAGCTCGAAGGCGTGCTCGCGGAGGATCGCGAGGGGCTGGCGAACTTCCAGGAGATCTCCAAGGACCAGATCGAGATCACCGACGACGACCGCTGGAAGACCTTCTTCCTGTACGGCTACGGCTTCGAGGCGAAGCTCGGCGTGCAGATGTGCCCGCGCACGGCGGCGCTGATGCGCGAGATCCCGGGCATGACGACGGCGATGTTCTCGATCCTCTCGCCGCGCAAGCACATCCTCGACCACCGCGGCCCCTACAAGGGCGTGCTGCGCTACCACCTCGGGCTGATCGTGCCGCGCGAGGCGCAGGCCTGCCGGATCCGCGTGGGCGATGACGTGCGCCACTGGGAGCAGGGCAAGAGCCTGATCTTCGACGACACGTTCAACCACGAGGTGTGGAACGACACCGATGAGACGCGCGTGGTGCTGTTCGTCGACGTGCTACGGTCGCTGCCGTTCCCGGAGTCGCTGATCAACCGGCTGATCGTCAAGGCGATCGGCTATTCGCCGTTCGTGCTGGACGCGCGCCGCAACCAGGAGGCCTGGGAAGCGCGCTACCTGGCGCGGCGGGCGGCGCGCGAGCAGGCGGCCGCGACGGCGAGCAGCGCCGGCTGACGACGCGGCCATGGCGGTCGACGAGGCAGCCGTGGCGGTCGAGCACCTCTTCGCGGCGATCCCGGTGGGCGACGTCGCGGCCGCGACGTCGCACTACGAACGACTGCTGGGGCGCGCGCCCGACCTGCTGCCGAACGAGCGCGAGGCGGCCTGGCAGCTGACGGCGACGGGCTGGATCTACCTGGTGCTCGACGCGGCGCGGGCGGGTTCGGCGCTGCAGACGATCTTGGTGGACGATCTCAACGGGTTCCTCGGGGAGGTGCAGGCGCGCGGGATCGAAGCCGGCCCGGTCGAGCTGCTGGCGAACGGCGTGCGCCAGGCGCTCTTCGCAGACGCCGACGGCAACCGGCTGAAGGTCGGCCAGGTGCCGCGCTGAGTGCTTTTGGGTCGCGGAGTACGCTTCGCGCGTGCTGCTGTACACGTGCGAGCTGCAGAAGCTCGGCGGCGGCCTGCCGGGTCCGCTCGCGCACCCTTGCGCTCGCGCGGCGAAGGCACTGGACGAGGCCGGCTATGGCTATGAGATCAAGCCGGTGAAGGGCGGCTCGCTGAAGTGGTGGACGTGGCCGTCACGGGCGCGCGATCGCGCCGAGGTGCAGAAGCTGAGCGGGCAGCGCGCGGTGCCGATCCTGGTGCTCGACGGCGGCGAGGTGATCACGGGCAGCGGGAAGATCGTGCACTGGGCGCGCGAGCACGCCGCCGCCGGCTGACGCGCATTCAGCTCAGCGCGGTTTCGATGCCGATCAGCGCGATGGCGTAGGCGCTGCGCTGGTGTGCGGCGCAGCCGGAGCGCTCACTTTCGCGCTTGTAGAGCGCGCCGGTGGCGGTGCCCGCGATTTCCGGCCCCCAGCTCTGCTGGTGATAGCTGCCGGCGAATTGCTTGAATTCGTAGACGCAGGGGCCGGCGAGGTGGATGCGCAGCGGCGCCATCTCCACGGTGAGCCGGCGCGAGCTTGAGATTTCGATCGTCTTCGCGCCGCCGTCGCAGCCTTCGGCGAACCCGCTTTCGCTGCCGCGGGTGAGCTTGTCGGTCGCCGCGTTGTTGACGGCGAGCTTGAATTCCTGTTCTTCGAAGTAGCAGTCGTTCAGCGAATAGCCGCCGACGAGCAGCGCTTCGCCGCCGGCGAGCAGCGCTTTGCCTTCGCTCTTGAGCTGCAGGCGTGTGCTCGCAGCGATCGCGGCGTTGCACTGCAGCGCGAGCGCGCCGGCGAGGGCGACCCCCCATGCGAGCAGCCTCACCTTCGTCATGCTGACCTCCCGTCGCCGGAATCGCGGCCCCTGCGCACGCGCGCGGCGGGGCCGCGCCGAATGCCTGTGAGCGTAAGCCCTCGGCAGGCGGCAGAGTTGCGCTGCGACGCGCGCGAGGCCTCGCTCAGCGGTCCAGCGGCCAGGGGTTGGGCGCCGGGCTCGTCCAGGGCTGCTGGCGCCAGTCCGCGTAGGCGACGGCGGGCTCGTCGGTGGCCTCGACGACGGAGGCGCCGTACTTGGCTGCGGTCTCGTTGACGGGATAGTGAGCCCTGTCCTCGCGGCGGGAGCCGATCATCAGCACGGCGCAGGGCCCGCTGCCGGCGCCGACGAAGACGTGCTCGGTGCCGGCGGGGCAGTGGACGACGTCCCACTGCTCCAGACGATGCTCCTCGCCCTCGAGGATCACGATGCACTCGCCGTGCAGCACGAGGAAGTCCTCCTGGACGGGCTCGGAGTGATAGCGGCAGTTGGGCACGCCGGGCTGCATGATCTGGATGTTCACCCCGGTGTCCGGCCACAGGCCGTCCTGCGGCTCGAAGTCGATCACGGTCGCGCGCCGCGGATGCGTGCTGGTGCGCGCTTCGGCGACGTTGAAGATGAGCGGCTCGTCGGCCATGCGCCCGCGCCCTAGATGCTGCTCTGCCAAGGGATCGTCTTGGAGGCCCAGCTGTTCAGCACGGTGAACTCGCCGGTCACGATCAGAACGCCGAGCGCGATCATGACGGCGCCGCCGAGCCCGATGATCACGGGAAAGTGGCGCTTGACGACGGCGAGCGCGTTCGTGGCGCGCTCGAAGGCCAGCGCGATCAGCAGGAACGGGATCGCCAGGCCGGCGGAGTAGAAGGCGAGCAGCATCGCGCCGTGCGCCGCGGAGCTCGAGATCGCCGCCTGCGTGAGGATCGCCCCGAGCGTGATGCTCGTGCAGGGCGTCCAGGCGATCGCGAAGACCGCGCCGGCGAGCAGCGGTCCGCCACGGCCGGCCAGCCGCAGCAGCGCCTGCGGGTGCCACTCGCGGTTGAAGAGCCCGATGAAGGGCGTGGAGAGGAAGGCGAGCCCCATCGCGATGATGAGCACGCCGCCCACCTGAGAGAGCGCGTGTTTGTGGTCGTTGAGCGTCGAGCCGATGACGGTCGCGCTCATGCCGAGCAGGATGAAGATGAGCGAGAAGCTCGCGATGAAGAGCAGGCTCGGCACGAGCACGCGGCGCACCCCCAGCTGCCCGCCCTTGAGGTCGGCGGGCGTGACCCCGATCACGGTCGAGAGGTAGCCGGGAACGAGCGGCAGCACGCAGGGCGAGAGGAAGGAGACGAGCCCGGCGGCGACCGCGATCGGGATGCCGACGCCGGTCGCGGCTTCTGAGGTGGCGAGGATCAGGCCGTGCGTCATGGCTGTTGCTGGCCCACAGGATGGCGCATCTGCTCGCGCAGCTCGGCCAGCTCGCGCTCGAGCGTCTCGACGCGCTCGCGCAGCCGGGAGAGCTCGAGCGCGTACGCCTCGGGCCCACCGGCGCCGCTCGCTTCGCCGGCTCGGCCGGCAAGCCCCACGCCCGCCGGCTCCGCGTCGCCGGCCGGCGCCGCGCTCGAGCGGACGTCTGCGCCGGCCTCGCGCACAGCCCCGCCGGCGCCGCCGCCGAGCAGCTGCAGGTAGCGCTCCTCCTTGTGGCCCGGACGGCGTGCGAGCCGTTCGACGAGCGTGCGCGTGATCAGCCGCTCGAGCGTCTCGAGCACATCGTCGAGCTCGGCGAATGCGTACATGCGTTCGCTGCGCTGCTTGAGCTCGCCCGGTGTCTGCGCGCCACGCAGCATGAGCGTGCACACGAGCGCCTGCTCGGAGAGGTCCATCGGCAGCGCCTCCGAGAGCAGGTGCCGGTACTTGGCGGCGCGGCTGCCCGCGCCGCTGGCGAGCCGCACGTAGCCGCGTCGCGCCAGGCGCCCGAGCGCCTGGTGGATCGTCGTCTCGTCGTAGTCGACGACGGGGTCGCGGTTCGTGCTCTGATTGCAGGCCAGTCGCAGCGAGTTCAGCGACAGCGGATAGGCGTCTGGCGTCGTTCGCTGCTTCTCGAGCAGGCAGGCGAGCACGCGCACCTCCTCGGCCGAGAGCGAGGTGTCGCCTGCAACTGGCGGGTTTCGGTAGCTCACGCCGGCTGCCGGTTGGCGGGCTGCACAGACACAGTTTCGCCTCGTCTGCCAATTTCTGCCAGCTGACTGCCCTCCACGAGCGCTCCGAGATGCTCTCGCTCGCGCGCGTCTCGGCGCTATTCGCGGTCAGCGGGCAGCCGGCTGCGCGGGCTGCGCGAGCGCGCCGGCGACGGTGCGGGCGAAGCGTTCGGCCTGCTCGGTGGCCGCGCGGTGGTCGGGCTCGGGCGAGTCGGGCAGGATGTCGAGGGCGAACTCGAAGCCGCCCGAGCCGAACCGCCAGTGCAGGACGCTCTCGGGCGTGATCTCGCCCCCGGATCTCCGCTCGGTGCGTTCGATGCGGCACTCGACCCGCGCGTCCTCGCGGAACGGCAGTCGCGTGACGTCGATGGTCGCGGCCACGGCACCGTCGAGCCCGCCCTGGTGGTGGACGCACGGGCCGCGCACGGCGCTGAGCGCGCGCTCGGCGAGCACGTAGAGCGCCAGGCCTCTGTCCCCCTCCCTGCGCGCGACCCAGCCGCCCGGCACGCTCGGCGGCGCGATCACGCCCCGCTCGACGGCGTCGAGGATGGCTGCGCGCGTCGCACAGTCGGCCGAACAGAGCCGCTCCAGTTCCAAGCGCACCTGGCTCGACCACTCAGCCGTCGAGGCCTCCACGGCGCGCAGTCTACGCGGGCATCCAGAGGGCAGATCGCACGCATTCGGCTGCGTGCCCGGCTAGGCTGCCTCAGTGTCCAAGGCAAGCACGCAGTACGGTGCCGCGGTCGTCACCGCGGAGACGATCGTAGGACTCGAGCAGGGCGTCGAGCAGTTCCTCGAGGCGCTGGAGCAGCCCTGGGAGCTCCGCGCGGTCTCGCACTCCGCGCACGTCGAACCGGCGGGCGATGGGGGCAGCGCGAAGGTCGTCTACTCGGCGCTCCTGGTCACCGGCCGCCCGCGCGGTAGCTAGCTCCGCCTCACGCACCGCGGAGTGGGGCGCCGCGCGTGGAGTCGGGCGCCGCGCGCGGAAGTCGGGGCCGCGCCGTCGCTGCTAGGGGGCCAGGTAGGTGTAGCGGTCCGAGCCCGCGCGGCGCGAGCTGCGGCGAGCGCCGACGATCACGGACACCGCGACCGAGCCGGCGCGTCTGGCCGGCGGCGCGACGGTCGTGCAGCCCGCCGTCGAGGCGCAGTCCACGTAGCTCGCGGCGACCGGGCCGAACCGCACGCTCGTGCGACCTTCGCCGACGGCGAAGCCGCTGCCGCTGATCGTCACGCGCGTCCCGCCGGCGAGCGGGCCTTCGTCGGGGCCGACTTCGCTCACGGTGGGCGCCGAGTAGGTGAAGTGGGATTTCGCGGAGGGTTCGCTCGTGAGTTCGGCGCTCGTCACGCTGACCGCCGCCGAGCCGCTCGTACCCGCGGGCGCGACCGCGCTCACTTCGCCGGCGGAGTCGACGTGCACGTCGGTCGCCGGCGTGCCCCCGAAGTCGACCGCTTCCGCGCCCCCGAGGCCGCTGCCGAGGATCCGTACCGCAGTGCCGCCCGCCGCGGAGCCGCGGCTGGGGCGCACGCTCGTGATCCGCGGGCTGATCACGTACCGCGCGCGTGTCGCCACCATCACGTGCACATCAGCGCCTTCTTTGAGGTGGTAGTAGAGCGTCGTGCCGTCGCTCGTGATCGACGGGGCCTCGGCGAAGCCGGTGATCGCCTGGATCCATTCGCCGGCGCCGAACGGTTCGTTCGTCTGGCTGCGTCGCGCGAGGTAGATCGAGGGCGCGCGGCCGAACGCCGGCGACGCGGCCGTGTAGAACAGTTCCAGCCCGTCCGCCGAGATCGCCGCCGCATACACCAGTTCGGCGGTGTCGTTGACCGCCGCGAGCAGCTGCGAGCTGTCGGGCGCGATCGCGAAGCCCCCGCCGGATTCGCGTTCGTACAGAGCGAGGCTCGCACTGGACGGCGCCCCTCCTTCGCCGAACTGGCCGACGCTCACGTACAGCGATCTGCCGTCCGGACTCACCGCGCCGTCGAAGTCGACGAGTCCGAGGTGCGCTCCCGCGACCCCGGGCACGAGATGGACGTCGCCGACCGTGCCGTCCGCGAAGTGACCGGTGTAGAGGGTCGACAGCGTTTCGAAGTAGCTGCGCGGGGAGACGAAGTACAGATCGCCTTCCTCGTCGAGCGAGGGCGTGCCGGAGAAGGAGCCCGCGAGGTTGACGCCTTCCCCGAGGATCGGCCCCGTGTAGTCGAAGGTCTGCGCGTTCACAGTCGTCGCGTACTGCAGCGTGAATTCGGCTTCTGACTCGGAGGTGTTGAACAGCAGGTAGCGGCCGTCGGGGCTGATGAACGGCTCCTCGGCGCTTGCGGCGTAGCCTTCGATGTGCACGGGCTGCGGTTCGCCGAACGCGCCGTAGCGCGTTTCCGCCGCTGCCGGCGCCGCGATGATCATGCAGCCGGCGAGCAGCGCCAAGCCCCTTGCTGCTCCTCCGCGGACCGCGCCCACCGCAGCAAGTGTACGGCGGGGCCTCCTAAAGTCAGCACATGAGCGCACAGCCATTCGGCGGCGGACACCCGACGATGGGCGGCGGCGGGCGCTCCGAACGGAGCGCGCCGCGCCCGCAGGACGTTCCCGACAAACCCGTCTCCCTGCGGCGGATCGCGCGGCTCTTTCAGCCCTACCGGCTCCGCCTGGGGTTGCTGCTCGGCTTGATCGTCCTCGGCTCGGTGCTCAGCGTCGCCTCGCCGTTCCTGCTGCGCGAAGCGGTCGACAAGGGGATCCTCAAACGCGAGCTCACGCTGCTCACCTGGCTCGTGCTCGGCATGATCGCGCTCGCCGTGATCAACGCCGTGATCGGCGTCGCGCAGACGTTGATCTCCAACCAGGTCGGCCAGCGCGTCATGCACGACCTGCGCGCCGCCGTCTTCGAGCACCTGCAGCGCATGTCGCTCGCCTTCTTCACGCGCACGCGCTCGGGCGAGGTGCAGGCGCGCATCGCCTATGACATCGGCGGCATCGACGACGTCGTCACGAGCACCGCCACCTCGACGGTCTCGACGGTCGCGACCGTCCTGGCGACGATCGCCGCGATGTTCGCGCTGAGCTGGCAGCTCACGGTCTTCTCGCTGTTCCTGCTGCCCTTCTTCGTGTGGCTCACGCGCCGCGTCGGCAACGAGCGCCGCCGCATCCAGGCGGTGCGCCAGAGCAGGCTCGCCGACATGTCGACGCTCGTCGAGGAGTCGCTGTCGGTCTCCGGGATCCTGCTCGGCAAGACGATGGGGCGCTCGCCGGAGCTCGTCAATCGCTTCGCCTCGGAGTCGAGCGAACTCGCCGACCTCGAGGTGCACGCGCGCATGGCCGGCCGCTGGCGCATGGCGACCGTGCAGATGAGCTTCGCGATCATGCCCGCGGCCGTCTACTGGTTCGCCGGCTACACGATCGCGCACGGCCACGCGCTGATCTCGATCGGCACGGTCGTCGCGTTCACGACGCTGCAGACGAGGCTGCTGTTCCCGATGCAGCAGCTGCTGTCGGTCGGACTCGAAGTGCAGACCTCGCTCGCGCTGTTCGCGCGCATCTTCGAGTACCTCGACCTGCCGCTGGACATCGTCGAGCGCCCGGATGCGCGCGAGCTCCTCGACGTCCGCGGCGACGTGCAGCTGCGCGACGTCTGGTTCCGCTACGAGACCGACCGTCCCTGGACGCTCGAAGAAATCAACGCCGAGGTGCCCGCCGGCACGCGCACCGCGCTGGTCGGCGAGACGGGCTCGGGCAAGACCACGCTCGCCTACCTCGTCGCGCGCCTGTACGAGCCCCAGCGCGGCGAGGTGCTGATCGACGACGTCGACGTGCGCGACATGACGCTCGACTCGCTCGCCAAAGCCGTCGGCCTGGTTTCGCAGGAGACCTACCTGTTCCACGCCTCGATCCGCGAGAACCTGCGCTTCGCGTGCCCGCAGGCCAGCGACGAGGAGGTCGAAGACGCCGCGCGCGCCGCGCAGATCCACGATCTCATCGCCTCGCTGCCCGACGGCTACGACACGCCCGTCGGCGAGCGCGGCTACCGCTTCTCCGGCGGCGAGAAGCAGCGCATCGCGATCGCGCGCACGATCCTGCGCAACCCGAAGGTGCTGATCCTCGACGAGGCGACCTCCTCGCTCGACACCGAGACCGAGCGCGCCGTGCAGCAGGCGCTCGATGAGCTCTCGCGCGGACGCACGACGATCGCGATCGCGCACAGGCTCTCGACGATTCGCGACGCCGACCAGATCCTCGTGCTCGACGACGGGCGCATCGTCGAACGCGGCACGCACGAGGAGCTCGTGGAGAGCGCCGGCCGCTACGCGGCGCTGCTGCGCGGCGCGCTGATCGACGAGGAGCACGGCCCGCCGGCGGCGCTCGCCTGACCTCGCTCAGGCCAGGGCCTCGATGTTCAGGCGCACGTAGTCGACGCTCACCGGCTCGGGGAGCAGCTCGAGGACCTCGTCCATGAACTGCTCGCGCAGCTCCGGCGGCAGCTGCTGCACGTGCGGGCCGAGCACGATCGTCGAGAGGAACTCGCGCGGCTCCTCGGGCTGCTGCGGCGCCCGCGCCAGCCAGCAGTTCGCCGACTGGAAGCCCGCGCCCAGCAGCCGCCGCTCGGTGTCATCGGGCGCGGCGTAGTTCCAGGGGGGCTCGAAGGACGCGAAGTGCGCGGCGTAGGGTTCCCGGCGCATGACCGGGGCCGCCGCGCCGCGCAGCAGTTTGATGTTGCCCTCCCCGCCGCACTGCGCGACCAGCCTGCCGTTCGGCTTCAACGCGCCGTGCAGCCGTGCGAACAGCGCCTCGTGATCGGCGATCCAGTGGAAGGTCGCGGTCGAGAGGATCGCGTCGATCGGCTCCGCCACCTGCAGCTCGAGCAGGTCGGTGCACAGCAGCTCCAGGCGCCCGTCCACCGCGCCGAGGCGCTCGCGCGCGGCGTCGATCATCGACGGCGAGGCGTCCACCGCGATCACGCGCCCGCGCGGAAGGCGCTCGAGCAGCGCCTCGGTGATGCGCCCGGAGCCACACCCCGCGTCGAGCACCGTCTCATCGCCGTGCAGCGGCAGCCGCGCCAGCACGGCGAGCCCCATCTGCTCCATCGGCCCCGAGATGCGGTCGTAGCTCGCCCCATCCCACTCGCGCTTTGCCATACGTCTGTACGCTATCACGTACGCTGCTGGGTGAGCTCGAGCAGCACCTGCGAGAGCTGCCCGCCCTGCCAGGCCAGCGGCGAGCGCGGCGGGCGCTCCGCCGGCTCCACCACGAGCCGCGCGCCCGAGATGTACTCGGCGTACAGCTCGGCGACCGCGAGCGGATGCTCGGGATCGGCCTCGTCGCGGCTACCCACCACGACGGTCGGCACCGCGATCGCGTCGAGGTCGTCGAGCTCGTCGAAGGGCCGCGAGCGCGGCACGACTTCGAGCGCATCGGCCACCGCCCGCGGGTGCTCGTGCGCCGCCATGCGCTGGCGCAGCACCGTCTCGACCGTCGCGCCCCAGCGCTCGGGCAGCGCCGACAGGTCATAGGCCTGCACGAAGCCCTCCACGCCGCCCTCGCGCAGCCCTCGCGCGAGCTCGTCCCAGTGGCGAAAGCCGCCCGCGCCGTGGCGCACCGGGTCATAGGCCGGCGTGATCAGCGCGAGCGCCTCGACGCGCTCGGGGTGCTCCAGCGCGTAGCGGACCGCCGTGTGCGCGCCCATCGAGGCGCCCGCGAGGACCGCGCGTCGGACGTCCAGCTGCTCGAGCAGCGCATGCAGGTCGTCCACCAGGTGCGGATAGCCGTACCCGCGCTCGGGAGCCGGCGCGGAGCGGCCATGCCCGCGCGCGTCGTAGGCAATCACGCGCAGCCCGGCCTGCTCGAGCGCACGCGAGCCCATCACCACGTAGCGGCGCGTCGCCGTCAGCCCGTGCAGCAGCACGATCGTCCCCTGCGCGCGCTCGTCGCCGGAGTCCTCGCCGGAGATGAGAACCCCACCCGCCGTGACGTTGAACTCGCTCAAGCGGCTGCCAGCGCGTGCCCGCAGAGCAGCTCCGCCGAGCGCTCGGGCTGCTCCCAGAAGAAAAGGTGGCCCACGCCGTCAAGGACCTCCAGCTGAGCGCCCGGGATCAGCGAGGCGATCAGGCGGGCGTTCTCCGCGGCGATCATCGCGTCGGCGCCGCCGTGGATCACCAGCGTGGGCGCGCGGACACCCGCCAGTCGCGCGCTCGTGTTATGCGCCATCGCGGCGCCCAGCTGGGCCATGATCACCGGCGCCGCCACCACGCGCTCCGCCGCGATCTCGAGGAAGCGCGCCCACATGGCCGGATCTGCGGCCGCGCGCTCGGACAGGTTCAGCTCGAACGCCGCGCGTAGCGCGCGCTCGCGATCGCGCGAGCGCACCGCCTCGAACAGCGCCTCGCGTCGCGCCGAGCCGTAGCTGCTGCCGGGCCCGCCGCAGAAGGTGCAGCCGAGCGTCAGCGTGCTCACGCGCTCGGGCTCGGCCAGTACGAGCTCCTGCGCGACCATGCCGCCCATCGAGATGCCGAGCACGTGCGCGCGCTCGATCTGCAGCGCGCGCAGCAGACCCGCCGCGTCAGACGCGAGCTCGCGGATCGTGACCGGCCCGTCCAGCGGCGTGCTCGCGCCCACGCCGCGGTGGTCGTAGACGATCACCTCGAAGCGCTCGCGCAGCGGCGCCAGGAACGGCTCGGTCCAGTGGAGCATCGTGCCGCTCATCCCCATGATCGCCAGCAGCGGCGGCCCCTCGCCCGTGCGCTCGTAATCCAGCACCGTCTCCCCGACCTGCGCCAGCGGCATTGACGCGCGATCCTAGTCTCCCCGCGCCCCGCGCGCCCAGTCTCCCGGCGCCGCGCGCGCCCAGCCTCCCGGCGCCCCGTGCGGCAGCGCGCGCACGCACCGAGCTCGCCGGCGCCAGCGCCTGTGTTAGGGTCACCTAAGTCGGTCGGCAATCCTCCTTCCCCGGCCACAGCACCCGCAGTCCGTGCTACCCGTAGCGTCCTCCGCTCTTCCGTTCGCAAAGACAGTCGGCCTCGGCGCGATCGCCGGCTTCACGATCTTCATCGGGCTGCCCGTCGGACGCCTGCGCACGCTCAATACGCGCACGCGAGTGTGCCTCGCGATGTTCTCCGTCGGGATCCTCGCGTTCATCTTCATGGACGTCGGCTCGCACGGCGAGGCGATCATCGAAGCCCACCTGCTCGCCTTCAAGCATCACCACGGCTCCTTCGGCACCGTCCTCGGGCTCTTCAGCCTGCTGATCGTCGGCTTCCTCGCGGGCGCCGCCGGCATCCCCGCCGTCGAGCGTCAGCTGCGCGGCCTGCAGCGCGCGCGTCCCGCCGGCCTGCCGCCGCTCGGGGGCGGCTCATCCGAGCTGCCGGCGCTCGCCGGCCCGGAGGCCGTCGCGCTCGAGACGTCCGCGAGCGTGCCGCGCACGGACAGCGCCGCGCTGCGCACCGGCCTCACGATCGCCACGGCGATCGGGCTGCACAACTTCGCCGAGGGCCTCGCGATCGGCGTCTCGGCCTCCACCGGCGCCGTCGGCCTGGCCACGGTGCTGATCATCGGCTTCGGCGCGCACAACGCGACCGAGGGCTTCGGCATCGTCGGCCCGCTCGGCGAGACGCGTCCCAGCTGGCGCTGGCTGCTGCTCGCCGGCGTGATCGGCGGCGGCCCCACCTTCCTCGGCACGATCGTCGGCTACCAGGTCACCTCGGCCGCGCTCGAGCTGCTCTTCTACGCGCTCGCCGCCGGGGCGCTGCTGTACGTCATCGGCGAGATCTGGACGGCGATGCGCCGGCACGGCTACCGCGAGCTCGGCCTCGTGCTGCTCTCCGCCGGTTTCCTCGTCGGCGTTCTAACCGACCTCATCGTCGGCTACGGCGGCGCCTAGGAGGGTTTGGCCAAACGCCGCGGCCGTCTCGCCGCGGAGGATTCCTCAGCCGCCAGCGGCACCGGGTCTGCCCGGGAGAAGCTTCTGGCACGCTGCCTGCGCCCGCTGGAAGGACGGGCTTTCGGGGTTCGGTCCGCTACCGGGGTGCCCGTGGAGCGTGATCTGGATCGCGCCGCCGCGTGTCGAGACTTCCAGGACGATCCCCCGTTCGCGCATGCACTTGGCGAACTTCCGTACGCCTTCTTCGCGTTCGACCTTCTGCTGCGGGGAGAGGCTCACGGTCTGTGGAGCGGGCCGGTAGCGCGCGCAGGCCTGCTGCGCCGCTTGGAACGATTCGTGAGCCTCTCGATGCCCGCTGCCTGCAGGGGGACCGAGCTTCAGGCCGCGGCCACCGGTCGGCATCGACGCGACTTCGGCGCGCAGCCCGTGTTCGCGCAGGCACCTGGCGAAGTCCGCGAGCTTGGTTTCGGCGTTCCGTTCCGTCGACGCGGCGTTGAGGCTCGCAGACGATCCGCCGCAGGCAGCGAGCAGCGCGCCCGCCGCGACGATGGCCGGGGCCGCCATCACGCGCCGAAGTCGAGCTCTCATCGACGCCGGGACCGGACGTGGCTGGGACATGGACCCTCCTTTCAACCGAGGAGGTTCCATCATGCGCGCGTCGGCTGAGAATCGACTTAATGGGCCGAGGCGGTCGATGCACCGGTCGGTTTTCCCAACGCACCCCGCCCAGCCCGCCCGCGGCCGCGCGCCCGGCGCGCCGCTACGAACGCCTACACGGGCAGCGCCAGCTGCCCGCCGCTCCCCTCCCCCACCGACCCGCGCACGTCCTCGCCGAGGCCCGCCACGCGCACGCCCAGCAGGCGCACCGGTCGCGGCGGCGAGTACTGCTCGAGCAGCTCCAGCGCCTGCGTCGTCACCACCTCGCGATCGTGCGTCGGCGCGCGCAGCGTGCGCGCGCGCGTCACCGTCGTGAAGTCGTCGAGGCGCACCTTGATGCCGATCGTGCGCCCGCTGCGCCCATGGCGCTCGAGGCTCTCGCACAGTTCGCCCGCCATGCGTTCGAGTGCCGCGCGCCACTGCGCCAGCTCGCGCAGGTCGCTGTCGAACGTGCGCTCGCGCGACTCCGAGACGACCTTGCGCGGCGTGCCCACGCGCGCCTCGCCTTCGAAGCGCGCGCGGCGCAGCAGGTCGCGGCCGTGGTTTGAGCCGAACCGCTCCATCAGCAGCGCCTCCGGCGCCGCGCGCAGAGCGCGCAGCGTGCCGAAGCCGAGCTCCTTCAGGCGCGCCGCCGTCTTCGGGCCGATCCCGGGCACCAGCCGCGGCGGCTCCTGCGCGAAGCGCTCGCATGCCTGCTCGCGCGTCAGCGCCACCAGGCCCGCCGGCTTCTCCGCGTCCGAGGCCACCTTCGCCACCAGGCGGTTGGGCCCGATCCCCACCGAGCACGTCAGCTGCGTCGCCGCGCGGATCTCCGCCGCGAGCCTGCGCATCGCCGCGCGCGGCCACGCCAGGCCCTCCAGATCGAGGTAGGCCTCGTCGAGCCCCACCACCTCCACGCGCGCCACGTGCTCGCGCACGATCGCCATCATGCGCGCCGACGCCTCGCGATAGTAGGCGAAGTCCGGTGGCAGGAAGATCGCCTGCGGGCAGCGCCGCCGCGCCTGCGAGGCCGGCATCGCCGAGCCCACGCCGTAGCGGCGCGCCTCGTAGCTCGCCGTCGTCACGACGGCGCGCGGCCCCGAGCCGGCGACGACCACCGGCCGTCCGCGCAGCTCCGGGTGCCGGCGCAGCTCGACCGACACGTAGAACGCGTCCGCGTCCAGGTGGGCAACGCAGAGCTCCGCGTTGACGTCGGGCATCGTGTTCCCGAATCTACCCAGCATGGCGGCGGGCAGGGCGCTCGCGCCGGCGCTGTAAGAAACCGCCACCTTCCGGACATATACGGTCGTGCAGATCGACGAGGAGCTGCTATTCGAGCGCTGCTTCCGCGGACACGCCGCGGCCGTGCACTCCTACGCGCTGCGCCGCGCCGATCGGGAGGCCGCCCAGGACGTGACGGCCGAGACCTTCCTGATCGCCTGGCGCCGGCGCGCCGAGATGCCCGAGACGCCGCTGCCCTGGCTGTACGGCATCGCGCGCGGCGTGCTCGCCAACGAGCGGCGCGCCGCCAACCGCCGCCACGCGCTCGCCGCACACCTCGCCGCCGCGCCGCGCGCGCCCGGCGCCGGCTCCCCCGGCGAGCACCACCTGCTCGAGGCGCTCGCCGCGCTTCGCGAGGCCGACCGCGAGGCGCTCCTGCTCAGCGCCTGGGAGGGGCTTTCGATCCGCGAGACCGCAGGCGTGCTCGGCTGCAGCGCGCCAGCGGCCGCGGTGCGCCTGCATCGCGCGCGCCGGCGGCTCGGACACCTGCTAGCCGAGATCGACGCGCAGGCCAACCGCGTCTGCGCGAACGTCTCGCTTCCGGAGGCCTCGGCATGACTCGCCGCCGCGACCCGCTCGAGCGCCTGCGCGGCGCGAACCCCGTCGCGGACGCGATCGACCCCGACTGGGAGCAGGTCAAGCAGCATCTGCGCTCCTCTCTGCGCGCCGATCGGGCCGGCGCCGAACCGGCACGCCGCCGCCACGCGCGCCGTCGACCCGGCCGGCGCCTGCTGCTCGGGCTCGCGCTCTGCGCGTGTCTCGGCGCGGGCCTCCTGCTCGCGCTCGCGCCGCGCAGCGGCTCGCCGGGCTTCCTCGCGCGGGCCGCCGCCGCGCTCGCGCCGCCGAGCGGAACGGTGCTCTACGAGCGCTGGGAAAAGATCGTCGCCCCCGAAGCCGGCAACCGTCTCTACGGCGCCGGCGCGACACTCGGCCCCGAGCAGCTGTGGATCGAAGCCGCCGCGCCCCACCGCTACCGCGTGATACTGCAGCCGGACCGCGACCCGACGTCCGTCACGGGCTCGACGTTCGCCTCGCTGGCCGACGTCTACGGCGTCAACGTCGGCTATGTCGGCCCGGGCTTCATCCCCGGCGGGGCCGGCGGCGGGATCCTCGCCCACCTCGGGAGCGCTCTCGCCGGAGGGCCGCTGGAACTCGGCGGCGCGCTGCAAGCGCCGAGCGGCAAGACGCCGCCCGGCATGGTGCTGCCGACGCTCACGTTCCTGCCGCCCGATCGGCTGCTCTCGGCAAAACTCGAGGTCGCGCTCGGCGCGTCGCTGCCCGGCCCGCACGAGGAAACGATCGAAGACGGCGCCGACCCGGTCCAAGCGCTGCGCGCAGCGCTCGCAGAAAACCGCGCGCACCTCGCGGGCCCCGCGCAGCTGGGCGGGCGCACGGTGCAGCGCATCGACTTCGTGCTGCCGGCGCACCCGCCTGCCGACGCCCCTCCGCTGCCCGCGGACGCGCCGAGCTCGCACGCCGACGCGTACGCGTACGTAGAACCCGAAAGCCTTCGCCCCGTCGAGATCGTCGACGGCGGCTCGACCTACCGCTTCCTCGCCTACGAATACCTGCCCGCGAGCACGGCGAACAGCGCGCTCACGAGCATCCGCACGCAGCACCCGAACGCGGCCGTCGTGCCGGCGGACGCTGCGGGCGCGAGCGCCGCGCGCAGCGCACGGCACGCGCGCTGAGCGGCTTCCCGGCCCACGGCGTCGCGTGGCGCTGATGTACGCTCTGCCACGTGGATCTCACCTTCAGCGAGAAACAGATCGCCTTCCGAGACGAGCTGCGCGAGTGGATCGCGCAGAACCCACCGGACCCCGAGCCGTCCGACGGCGGCGAGGACGCCAAGCAGCGCTGGCGGCGCGACTGGCAGCGCAAGCTCTATGAGGCCGGCTGGGCCGCGCCCGCATGGCCGGTCGAGTACGGCGGCCGCGGCGCCACGCTAACGGAGTCGGCGATCTACTTCGAAGAGATCGGCCGCGCGCGCGTCCCGCTCGCCGCCAATACGCTCGGCGTGCTGCTCGGCGGCCCCACGCTCATGGTCTGGGGCACGGACGAGCAGAAGGAGCGCTACCTGCCGCCGATCCTCTCGGCCGAGGAGATCTGGTGCCAGGGCTTCTCAGAGCCAGAGGCCGGCTCGGACCTCGCCTCGCTGAAGACGCGCGCCGTCAAGGATGGCGAGGACTGGCTCGTGACCGGGCAGAAGGTCTGGACGAGCGGCGCGCAGTACTCCAAGTGGTGCATGCTCGTCGCGCGCACCGACTCCGAGGTCCCCAAGCACAAGGGCCTCACCTACTTCCTGATGGACATGGAGCAGGACGCCGTGCAGGTCCGTCCGCTGCGCCAGATCACCGGCGAGGCGGAGTTCAACGAGCTCTTCATCGAGGGCGCGCGCATCCCCGACGCGAACGTCATCGGCGGCGTCGGCAACGGCTGGAAGGTCGCGCTCACCACGCTCATGAACGAGCGCGCCGGCCTCGGCTTCGCGCTGCAGATCCGCCTGCGCCAGCTGCTCGACGACGTGATCGCGGCCGCCGCCGAGCGTGGCCTGCTCGACAACGCGCTGCTCGCCGACCAGATCGCCGAGCTGCACGTGCGCTGCGAGTCGATCCGCCTGATGGCCTGGAAGGGCTTGACCGACGTCGAACGCTACGGCCAGCCCGGACCCGAGGGCTCGCTCGTGAAGTGGCTCTGGTCGGAGACCAACCAGCAGCTCACGCAGCTCGCCGCGGACGTGATCGGCGCCGACGCGCTCACCGCCGGCGAGCCGTGGAGCTACGAGCTCCTGCGCGCGCGCGGGAACACGATCGAGGGCGGCACCACCGAGGTGCTCAAGAACATCGTCGCCGAGCGCGTGCTCGGCCTGCCGCGGCTGAAGACCGCCGCCTAGCGGGAGCGAGCGGATGGACTTCGGCTACAGCGAGGACCAGCAGCAGATCCGGCGCACCGCGCGCGAGTTGCTGGCAGACCGCGCGCGATCGGAGCGCGTGCGCGAGCACGCCGAGGCGCGCACCACCGACCACGAGCTGTGGCGCGAGCTCAGCGAGCTCGGCTGGCCCGGCATCGCGATTTCCGAGCAGCACGGCGGCGGCGGGCTCGGCACGATCGCGCTCGCGATCCTCTGCGAAGAGCTCGGCCGCTCGCTCGCGCCCGTGCCGTTCCTGCCGACGGTGATGGCCGCCGGCATGATCGAGCACGCGGGCTCCGCGGAGCAGCAGCAGCGCTGGCTGCCGCGCCTGGCCAGCGGCGAGCTGATCGGCGCCCTCGGCAGCGCCGTCGACGGCGTCGCCGACCTCGTCATCGGCGCCCCCGACGCGGCCGTCATCGTGCTCGTCGAGCGCGACGGCAGCGGCGTGCTGCTCGCCGCCGAGGACGCGGAGCTGTCGCCGCTCGACTCGATCGACCCGACCCGCTCCGCTGCGCGCGTGAGCGTGCGCGCAGACGCGCAGGAGCTGACCGGCGACGTCGCGGGCGGCGTCGACCGCGCGCTGCTCGCCGCGAGCGCCGAGCTCGTCGGCGTCTGCGACCGCGCGCTCGAGATGACCGTCGCCTATGTCAAGGACCGCAGGCAGTTCGGTGTGCCGGTCGGCTCCTTCGAGGCCGTCTCGCACCGCTGCGCGCAGATGCTGCTCGAAACCGAGAAGGCGCGCGGCACCACCGCACAGGCCGCCTGGCGCGCCGATGCCGACCCGGACGGGCTGCCCGAAGCGGCCGCGATGGCGAAGGCCGCCGCCTCGCAGGCCGCGCGCGAGGTGACTGCGGGCGCGATCCAGATGCACGGCGGCATCGGCTTCACCTGGGAGGCCGACGTGCACTGGCTCTACAAGCGCGCGCAGCTCGACGGCGCGCTGCTCGGCGGAGCCTCCGCGCAGCGCGCGCGCCTGGCCGCCATCCTCGCCGACCGCGTCGGCGCCTCCGCCACGGCCTGAGGGAACCCCGCTGCAGGACGCCGGCGAGCAGCTCGAGGTCGCGCGGCCCGACGGACAGCTGCGCGCGGAGTACTTCGGCGCGCAGGGCGAAGCCCCGCATCCGGGCGTCGTGGTGCTGCACGAGTCCTTCGGCCTCAACGACGACATCCGGCGCATCTGCGTGCGCTTCGCGCGCGAGGGCTACTCGGCGCTCGCGCCCGACCTCTACTCGCACGGCGCGCGCATCGCCTGTCTCAGCCGCGTGCTGGTCGACATGGTGCGCGGCGCGGCGGGCCGCGAGATCGACGACATCCACGCCGCCCGCGCGGCCCTCGGCGAGCGCACAGACGTCGACGCCGGCCGCATCGCGGTCGCCGGCTTCTGCCAGGGCGGCGGCTTCGCGCTGCTCGCCGCGGTGCGGCCCGGCTTCTCGGCGGCCGCCGTCAACTACGGGACCGTTCCAGCGCAGCGCTCGCGGCTCGACGGGATCTGCCCCGTCGTCGCCGGCTATGGCGCACGCGACCGCGTCGTCGGCCGCGCCATGGCCGAACGCCTCGAGCACCACCTCGACGAGCTCGGCGTTCCGCACGACGTGAAGGTCTACGAGCAGGCGGGACACTCGTTCTTCTCGCGCGTCGACGGCTGGCAGGGCTGGCTCGCACGGATGCCCTCGCCGATGGCGGTCGGCTACGACGAGCCCGCCGCCGAGGACGGCTGGCGGCGCATGCTCGGCTTCTTCGCCGAGCACGTCTGAGGCGAGGCTTCTAGCTCGCCGCCGCCGGCGGTGTCGCGTCCGCCGGCGCGTGATCGCGCACCCACGCGATGATGTTCTTGCTGCCGTTGACGGTGCTGCCGTCGGGCAGCTTCAGCACCGGCAGCTTCTCCTGCCCGCTCATCTGCTTGAGCTCGGGCCGACGACCGGTCGTGAAAAGGCCGAACGGGATGCCTTTCGCGAAGACCACCTTCTCGAAGGAGTGGCCGCTCTCGCGCAGGGCCTTGGTCGCGCGACGGCACGCATGCTGCGGCGGACCTCTTTCGTCGACGTGACACACATAGAGCGTCAATCCGTCGTCTGGCATCTGCGGCCCCTTTCGGCTCGGCGATGGTGCTCGGCGCAGCGTACAGCGCGGGCGCAGCGCCGGCCCGGACGGAGAGGTACGCTGGCCCCGGTGGGCAACGAGCAGACCACGCTCATCGATCCCCTTCCCCGCAGGCACAGCCCGTTCGACGAGTCGGGCGTGGCGCGCGACGCCGACGGGCGCGCGCGCTACCTCGACCGCCCGGACTCGCTCGTGGAGATGCTGCGCGCGAGCGTCGAGCGAGCTCCCGATGCGACCGCCGTCGCGGAGCTCGCGGGCGCCTCGTTGACCTACGGCGAGCTGTGGCAGCGCGCGGGCCGCGTCGCCGGCGGGCTGCGCGCGAGCGGCGTCGCCCGCGGCGATCGCGTGGCCATCAACCTCCCCAACGGCATCGACTGGGTGCTCGCGTTCTTCGCGACGCAGCTGCTCGGCGCCGCCGCGGTGCCCGTCAACACGCGCCTCACCGTCGACGAGGCCGACTACATCCTCGCCGACAGCGAAGTCGCCTACACGTTCGGCGCCGGCGAGCCGCTGCCCGACGGCGAGCCGCCGGAGCCCGAGCGGCTCGCTCCCGACGATCTCGCCGCGATCTTCTACACGAGCGGCACGACCGGCTTCCCGAAGGGCGCGATGACCTCGCACGCGAACTTCCTGACCAACAACGAGAACGTCTTCCGCACGCTCGCCATCGAGCGCGGCGAGGGCCCCGCGCTCGCCACGCTCGTGCTCGTGCCGCTCTTCCACGTGACCGGCTGCAACACCCAACTCGTGGCGCTGCTCGAGCACGGCGGGCGCGTCGAGATCGCAGCGAGCGCGCTCGACCTCGACGGGCTCGTGAGCGCCGTCGGCTCGCGCGGCGTCAACCTGCTCGTCGCCGTCCCCGCGATCTACCACGCGCTGCTGCGCCACCCCGCCTTCGCGCAGCTCGACGTGAGCGGCGTGCGCTGGGTCTCCTACGGCGGCGCCCCGATCGCGCCGAGCCTCGTCGAAGCGCTCATGCGGGCCTTCCCGAGCGCCCGTGTGGGCAACGGCTTCGGGCTCACCGAGACCTCCTCGCTGACGACGTTCCTGCCGCACGAGGACGCCGCCGATCACGCCGACTCGGTCGGCTACGCGCTACCCGTGGTCGACCTCGCGATCGACGCGCGCGACGCGACCGGCGCCGGCGAGCTGCTCGTCCGCGGGCCGAACGTCGTGCAGGGCTACTGGCGCAAACCGCAGGCGACCGCCGAGACCTTCGTCGACGGCTGGCTGCACACCGGCGACATCGCGCGCAGCGACGAGAACAGTCGCATCTACATCGTCGATCGCAAGAAGGACATGATCAACCGCGGCGGCGAGAACGTCTACTCGGTCGAGGTCGAGAACGTGCTCGCCGCCGCGCCGGGCGTCGCCGAGGCGGCGGTGCTTCCCGTGCCCGACGAGATGATGGGCGAGAAGGTCGGCGCCGTGCTCGTGCCGCTCGCCGGCCGCCAGATCGACGTGAACCTCGTGCTCGCCCACGCGCGCATCCACCTCGCCGACTTCAAGGTGCCGCAGTACATCTCGATGCGCGAATTCCAGCTGCCGCGCAACGCCGGCGGCAAGCTGCTGAAGGCCCAGCTACGCAAAGAAACGCACTGGGGGCCACCGCTGCGCTGAGCGGCGGGCGAGGACCGTGGCGAGCGTCCAGACCGTGCAGGGCGCAGTCGAGGCGGGCGAGCTCGGCGTCGTGCTCGTCCACGAGCACGTGCGCTTCCGCGACGAGGCGGTCGCCGAGCAGTGGCCGGCGCGCTACGACCCCGCGGCGGAGCTCGACGCCGCCCTGCAGGCCGTCCGTGCCGCCGCCGACAGGGGCGTGCAGACGATCGTCGACCCCACCGCGATGTTCGGCGGGCGCGACGTGCGCTTCATGCTGGGCGTCGCCGAGCGGACCGGCGTGCGGATCGTGGCGTGCACGGGCATCTACAGCTATGGCTACCTGCCGCAGTACTTCGAGAACCGCGACATCGACGCGATGGCCGAGCACTTCGTCGCCGACATCGAACGCGGCATCCAGGGAACGGAGATCAAGGCCGCCTTCCTGAAGTGCGCCGCCGACGCCGCCGGCGTCACGCCGAACGTCGAGAAGATCCATCGCGCGGTCGCGCGCGCGAGCGTGCAGACGGGCGCGCCGATCATGGCGCACTCGATGCCCGCCGTCGCGACCGGCCCGCGCCAGATCGACATCTTCGAGCAGGAGGGCGTCGAGCTCTCGCGGGTGCAGATCGCGCACTGCGGCGACACCGACGACCTCGACTATCTCGAGTCGCTGCTCTCGCGCGGCGTCTACGCCGGGCTCGACCGCTACGGCCTTGAGATGTTGCTGCCGATCGACCGTCGCAACGCGACGGCAGCCGAGCTGCTGCGGCGCGGCCACGCCGAGCGGCTGATGCTCTCGCAGGACTTCTGCGCGACGATCGACTGGTTCCCGCCCCAGGCCGCGGCGGCGGCAGCGGCGGGCGGCGCGATTCGCAACTGGTCGATGACGCTCGTCTTCGACGAGGTTTGCCCGGCGCTCAGGGAGGCCGGCGTCATGGACGAGCTGGTCTTCCAGACGATCTTCGTCGAGAACCCGGCCCGCTGGCTGACGGCGTGAGCGCGACGCCCGCGCTTCAGGCGGGCGGTTGCAGCAGCTCGGGGCCCTCGGGCGCAGCGCCGGGGCTGTTCAGCGCAGGATTCGCGGGGTGCGCGCTCAGGCGCTCCGTCGGCAGCGCGCCGCACAGCTCGAGTGCTTCCGCTGCGCCGAGCGCCGGGTCGAGCCACAGTCGCTGCTCCTCCTCTCCGGCGAGGATCACGGGCATGCGGTCGTGGATCGCCGCGGCGGCGCGATTGGGGCTCGCGTCGCAGGTCAGGAGGCTCACGCTGCGCACCCAGCTGCCGTCGATCTTGGCAGGGGTCCAGACCGCGGCGAAGGCGAACGGGAGCCCGCCGTCGACCTGGAAGTAGAACGGCTGGCGCGGTCCGAGCTTCGCGCGCGAGCCGCTCTGCTCGGGTTTGAGCCACTCGAAGTAGCCGTCCGCCAGCTGCAGCGCACGGCGTGCGGCCTTCGGGATCAGCGCGCGATAGGCCGGCGTCGTGGTGATGCTCTCCATTCGCGCGTTGATCATGCGACCGCCGCCCTTCAGGTCTTTCGCCCACGGCGGGATCAGCCCCCAGCGCAGCAGGATCGCCTCCCGGCCGCCCTCGCGCGCGTTCACGATCGCGAGCACCTCTTCGGTGGGCGCGATGTTGTAGCGGCGTGTGCCCTCCGCGCTGGCGATCGGCACCTGGAAGCGGTCGTTGAGTTCTTCAGGGCCGGCGGTGTTCGTGTAGCGCCCGCACATCGCGCCCCAAGCTAGCGCCTGAAGTCGCGGGCGCGGATCCGGTAGAGCACATGGGGGGCGATGCGATGGCCCGGATCGATGTCGGGATGCTCGAAGTCCTCCTTGGGCCGGCGCGTCATGCCGACCCGCTCCATCACCCGCCGCGAGCGCGCGTTGCCGGCGTAGGTGAATGCGACGACCTCCTCCAGGTCATGTTCGTGAAAGCCCGTCGCGAGCGACGCGCGCGCGGCCTCGGTGGCGAGCCCCCGGCCCCAGTAAGGGGCTGCGAGGCGCCAGCCGACCTCGACCGCCGGCGCGAAGGGCATCGCGGGGCGGACTCTCGTGATCCCGGTAAAGCCGATGAAGGAGGCCTCACCGGGCAGCTCGAGCGCCCACAGACCGAACCCGTCGCGTTCGAGGCTCTGCTCGATGCTCGCGGCCAGGGCATCGCTCTCGGCGCGCGTGAGGGGCGCCGGGAAGTGCTCCATCACGCGCGCGTCCGCGTTCATCGCCGCGAAGGGTGCGAGGTCGTCCTCGCGCCAGTGCCGCAGCAGCAGGCGCTTGGTGCGGGTCCCGGCGGGCGTGGTGCGCGCGGTCCGGCGCTCACCCGCGGCGCGCGGCTCGCTCAGGACGCGAGCCTGACCGGAAGCGCCTTCAGCTGATTGATGAAGGGCGACTCGACGTAGCTCGGCTGGCCGGCGAGGCTGATGTTCGGGTAGCGCGCGAGCGTCTCCTGGAAGAGGATCCGCAGCTCCAGCCGCGCGAGCGCGGTGCCCAGGCAGAAGTGCCTGCCGCCCGCGCCGAACGCCTGATGCTCGGGGTTGCGACGCACATCGAAGCGGTCGGGATCCTCATAGCGAGTCTCATCGCGGTTGGATGAGACGTACCACATCACCACCTTCTCACCCGCCTTGATCTGCTGGCCGTGCAGCTCGGTGTCGCAGCTGGCCGTCCTGCGGAAGTGCGCGAACGCCGGGAACATCCGCAGCGACTCCTCGACCACTCCCGGAATCAAGGACGGATCCTCGACCGCGAGCTGTTTCTGCTCGGCGTCTTCCATCAGCGCGCGCATGCCGCTGCAGTAGGTCGCCTTCGTGGAGTCGTTGCCCGCCGCCATCAGCAGGAAGAAGCCCATCACGATCTCGTGCTCCTCGAGCTTCTCCCCGTCGACCTCGGCGTGCACCAGCACGCTCGTCAGATCATCGGTCGGGTGCTCGCGCCGCGCGGCGATCAAAGCCTGGCAGCGCTCGAAGAGCTCCGGTATGTCTTTCTCGATCACGCCCTCTCTGCCCGCCGGGTTGAGGTCGGGGTCCCCCGCGCCGAGCATCGAGTTCATCAAGCGCGCCCATGTGGCGTCTTCCTCCTCGGAGACGCCCATGAAGCTGCCGATCACGCGCGCGACGACGGGCTGGGCGACCTCGCCGACGAGCTCCGCCTCATCGCGGCCCTGCAGACGGTCGAGCACGCGGTGCACGATCTCGCGGATCGCGTCCTCGTGCGCGGCGATCCGCCTGGGGGTGAAACCCGTCTGGAAGAGCGCCTTCAGGCGGTCGTGCTTGGGCGGGTCCATGCCGATGAACATCGCCCGCGTCAGCTCCAGCGGGAACACGGCCGAGGCGGCCGTTATGCCGCCGAGCTCCGAGGAGAACGTCTCGAAGTCGCGGCTGACGGTGTGCACGTCATCGGCGGTCGTGACCGACCAGAAGCCCGCCTCGCCGGGGAACTGCGTGATCTGCGAGCTCCAGTGGATCGGACACTCGCCACGCATCCGCTTGAACATCTCGTTCGGCGGGCCGTCCTGCCAGAGCGCCGCGTCTGCTACGAGGACGTTCTCGAGATCGCTGCCAACCGCCGCCATCGGGACCTCCCCCGAAATCGTAGAACCGTCTGCCGCGTGACGAATGTTACCTGCGGCCTGCGCGGCGCTCCGCCTGGCGGAACACGCGACCGACGAGCAGCAGCTGGCTCGCGATGTGTTCCTGCACGGTCTGCATGTTGTGTTCGCCCTGGTAGATCGCGCTCGTCGCGTGCGCTCCGTTCGCGCGCAGCGCCGCGGCGAACGGCGCGTCCTCGTCGGGATTGGCGATGTGATCCTGCGCCGCGCCGTAGACGAACGCCGTCAGACCGAGCTTGCGGATCACGGGCGCGTCCATGCGCAGTTGCGGTTCGAGACCGTTGAAGAAACCGAGCCAGCTCTCCACGACGCCGAAGCGATACGGATTGTCGAGGGCGAGGTTCATCGCGCCGTAGGCGCCCATCGAGTCCCCCGCGATCGCGCGCGCGTCGCGTTCGGGGATCGTCGGAAGCATGCGATCGACCAGTTCCTGCACTTCCACCACATAGCTTTCCCAGCGCGCCGCGCCGAGGTTGCGCCAGTTGATCGCGCCCTGACCTCGTTCGGGCATCACCGCGATCATCGGCGGCACCTGGCGTGCGCCGATCAGCCGGTCGAGTTCGCCCTGAAGGTCGCCCTGCAACAGAAACTCGACTGCGAGCTGTTCGTTGCCGTGGAGCAGGTAGAGCACCGGGTATCGCAGCGCACTGTCAAATCTTGGCGGGAGGTAGACGAGGAAGCCGCCCGGGGCGTGCAGCGAGACGGAGTTGAAGCCGACGTGCGCGATCACGCTGCCCGCGGCGTCGTGGCTCACAGGCTCGAGCTGCGGCAGCATCGCAAGGGAGAAGCTCCCCACGGCGGCGGCGTGGCGTGCGTCTGCGCCCGTCCGTGGGCGGAGACTCGCATCGGAGACGCGCGGAGATTGCGTGCGCAGCGCGAGCGCAGATCCGAGCGCCGCGAGCGCCGCGAGCATCAGCGCCGGCAGCGCGCCGCGCAGACGCCGCGGCGCATGGACCGCACCGGGGACGATGGTGCCCGGTCCGCCAGCGGGGAGCGGCAGCGCCGGCACCCATGACGGCGGTAGCGGCTCCGCGCCAGACGGCTCTGGCTCCCATGGCCAGCGCCAGTCGCCGAGGCTCTCGAGCCAGGGCTGGACGGTCGCGGAGCTCGCCGCACCTCCGAGCATGCGCGACATTGAACGGCGCTACGCGGTGCGCTTCCAACACGTGCACGGGAGTTCCCTTGCAGGCGAGCCGGTTGGGCGCGCGCTGGCGACGGTGGCGCGCGTCGCGAGCGCGCGCCCCCGGGCGAGTCAGGCGATCGTCCAGACCTCGCCGGTGCCGCCGAACCCGAGCTCGCGCTTGGTTGCTTCGGTCAGATCGAATTCACGGCCTTCGACGTACGGGCCGCGGTCGATCACGGGCACACGTATCGTGTGCCCGTCGTAGCGCAGCGTGACGAGCGTGCCACAGGGAAGTGTCTTGTTCGCGACGCCGAGCGTCGAGCTCGTGAGTTCTCCGCCGCACGCCAGGCTTCCGCCGCCGCCGTACCAGGAGGCCTCCGCAAGCCTGAAGACTTCCAGTCGCCCGGCAGGCCTCGTGGTGGGACCGGCGGTCGCGCTTCCGCCGAAGACGAGCCTCAGCTTCCCGGCGCCCGTGCGCATGGGCACGTAGGACATGCGGAAGCGGCCCGATGCGCCGGTGCTGGTGTGGGCAAGCGTTCGCCACGCGTGCCCCTCCTTCCGCTCCAGAGCGATCGCTCGGCCGGCGGGCGCGCGCGCGGACCCTTCCTCGAGCGTGCCCCACAGCTCGAGGCGTTCCCCGACGAGAACGCTCTGCCGGTGCCTGCGAACGTGGAGAACCGACGGCTCGCATTCCGTCGCGCTTGCATCGGCGGCCACGACGGCAGCCGGTTCAACACCGCGCGCAAGCGCGGGCGCAGCATAAACACACATGTGTTGTTTCACAGCTCCTTGCGGCCTACGGGGTTAGCTGACGGGCTCACGTCCGGGCGAGTACGCACGCGCAGACGGCGCTTGCGTTATGCCGGTCGTTACGGCCGCACCAGCGGCCGATTCGCCCCACCGCGCCCGCTTTGCTCACGGCGCGAAATGGTCCCCCCGCTCGCCGCCCCGTGGGGCAGCAACTCGGCGGTCGGATTTAGTTACTCAAGCAACCATACCCGCCGCACCCGCAGCCTGTGTGACGTTGGTCACATATATCCCTTGACAGGGGGTAGATTCTCGGGTAGTCTTGTCTTATGCCTCCCGTTGACCGCGATAACCCCGTCCGCGCCGACTACTCGGAGTCCACCTACTCGCTCATGGAGTTCATGCGCGAGTTCCCGAACGATGCCGCGTGCCTTGAGTGGCTTTGGCGCAACCGCTACGCGGAGGACGGAGAGCACGCCTACTGCCCGAAGTGTGAGCGCGAACGCAAGTTCCACAAGGTCAAGGAACGCCCCGCCTGGGACTGCGACTCCTGCGGGTATCACCTGCACCCACTCGCGGGGACGATCTTCCACAAGTCCTCCACGTCGCTGCACCTCTGGTTCTTCGCGATTCACCTTATGACGAGCACTCGCTGCGGAGTGTCCGCCAAGCAGCTTGAGCGCGAGCTTGGCGTGACTTACAAGACCGCGTGGCGGATGTTCACCCTGATCCGCAACAAGCTCATGGCGCAAGACGACGAGCCGCTTGACGGGCACGTCGAGATTGACGAGACCTCCGTTGACGGTAGGCCGCGCCAGAAATACTCGACGATGACGCACGGCCCCGAGGCTCGCTCCAAAGCTCAGAAACTGCGGGAACGTAGTAGAGCGACCGTCTTCGCTGCCGTCGAGCGAGGGGGACGGATCAAAGCAACGGTGCTGCCGTCCAGGCGCGGCCCCGAGCTGCACAACAAGGTCATCGAGTGGGTCGAGCCGACCTCCATCGTCTACACCGACGAGTGGCCGGCCTACAACCAGCTCGGAGCGCACTTCGCCGCACATAGTCGAGTTCGGCACTCCACAGGCGAGTACGTCGCCGGGACGGCGCACACGAACACCGTGGAGGGGTTCTTTGGACACTTGAAGCCGTCGATCCGTGGGACCTACCGGAAGGTGTCCCACAAGTGGCTTCAGGGCTACCTCAACGAGTTCACGTTCCGCTACAACGAGCGGCACTCGCGGCAAGCGATGTTCAGGACTCTGCTCGCCCGCGCTGCGAATCCGAGCTAGCCGGAGCCTCCGGCTTGTCTGGCTTCGACGCCTTCCGCAGGTTGCCAAAGAACTCCTCACGACTCGGCACCGCGACAGTCAAGCCCTGCGGTGTCTCCTCGGTTTGCTCCTTGTCGTCCCCGCTCATGCTCAGAGGGTAGCGCGTGAGTCTGCCCCGGAGTGTCGCGTTGAAGCTCGACCGGGCCGCAGAACACGTGCACGCACTTCAGGAGGCTCAGGAGGCCTTTCTCGCGGGCAAGCCCTACACGTACCGGCGCACCATCGAGGGAGGGACCTGCGAGGAAGAGGGAACCGATCACGTTTTCCGCTGGGAGCGGTACACGGCGCCGCCAGACAGCCTCGGGCTGATCGCGGGCGATGCGATCCACAATGCTCGGTCTGCACTCGATCACCTGGCGGTGGCACTCGCGGAATACGGGGCACGAGTTGCGGGGGTAACGATGACCCCGCGCGTCGAGGCAGGCATCCAGTTCCCGATCTGTTTCTCCCACGACCAGTTCGTGGAGCAAATACGTCGAGGCCGTCTGGAGCATGTCGAGCGCTCGGCCCGGGCAATCATCGAGGCTTGTCAGCCATACCGGATCTCCAACAATCCCGAGCGGGCTGTTCTCATGCAGCTCTCCCGGCTGGACAACGCCGACAAGCACCGGACGTTGCTCGCCGCTGGCCACGCCGTCTCCGTTCGTCCCGGCGATATCCCAGGCGCCGAGGTAAAGCCGCCAGCCGACCCGCCCACGCCGGGGGACAGCTACGGCGAACCGGGCACAGAAATCTGCCGGATCGTCCTCGACGCGCCGAAGCGAGAAGTGGACGTGCCATGCGAACTCGGTTTCGGCGTCGTCCTCCTCGGCGGCATCGCTCCGTTCGCTGAAATGCACATGGCCATTGGCGACATCATCGCTCCGGTCGAGACGTTCGCCGAGACCATCGCTGGCAAATGCCTGCGCTGCCCCGTCACGGTAGGGACAAGTATACCCCCCGTGAAGGGATATATGTGACGTTGGTCACACATGTGTAGCAAAGGTATGTATCCTCAGATGCCCGTGACAGGGCAGCGCGCCGGAGCAAAGCTCCGGGCGGCGGATACTGCGCTTGGTCCGTGTGTGGGGGTGATGGGGACGGCCTAGGTGCGCCGCGAGAACGGCTCAGCCCGTGACAGGGCTCCATCGTGGGACGAGGTTTTCGCGGTGATGCAGCACGGCGACTCCGAGGAGCAGGAGACGGAGTTTCTCGCTCAGCGGGAAAGGGACGAAGCCGAAAAGCTCGCGCTGCTTGAAGTCAGCGAGGATGAGGGGCTTGACGCCTAGCCACTCGCGGCGTAGTCCGCGATAATCGCCCGCGTGACGACGCTCGATGAGAGGACCGCCTTCGAGGCGATGCGCCGGTTCCTCCAGAACTACTACGACCGAGGCGACCGCATGGTCGGCGATCTGCTCGGCGACATCGGTAGCGGATTATGGGAGGACGGGTCCACGAACGACCCCGCCCAGTGGCAGGACTGGCTTCAGGCGGTCAAGGAAGCGACAGCCGAGTGAGTTTCGCTAGCCGTTTCGCTCGACCCTCCTAGACGTACGGGATCACGTTGATCTCGGCCGCCTTCGGCCCGCTGCGTAGCACTTCGGCGTTTTTCTGTCCCTTGCCGCCCTTGAGTACGAATACGTCGCTGACGCGGAACTCGCCCGTGCGGACCTTGCTGTCCATCGTTACCAAGGGCAGGCCGAACGCGAGCTTTCCAAACTCGACGACGGTCGTTAGCAACTTCAACAGTGCGTCGGTCATGGCGTCGATGTCCTTGACCGTGAGGATGACCGACTTGAACGGCCCCGCTTTGCGGTGAGGCAAGATCCGCACAAGCCGGTGTACGGCCTCAACAGGCGCGTCGGCCTCTCGCTGAAGGGCGCCGGCCTGCCAGTCGCCGTGTGCCACATCGTTGCGCGTGCTGATTGCGTCTTGCACCTCTTTGGCGAGGCGCGCAGCGATCTTCTCCTCGGCATCCGTGAAGCTCCCAGCGTGTCTCGCCAGACCGAAGAAGGCGTTCGCGATGTCGATAGCAGCAGCCCCCCCAAGAGCGATCTCAACGTTGAGCATTCTCTCGCTGGCGTAGGCATCGCCCGCGCAGTACCAGGCGAGCTGTTGCCGCATCTCGCTGACCAGTTCAGAGAACGCCACGACGTAGCGGCCGATCGCACGAAAACCGTCTTCTCGCTGCGCGTCATAGGCCCCCCAATCCTCCACCGACGCAGCCTACAGTCGCGTTATCGTTCTAGGGCGGTGGACGAGCAAGAGGCCCAGCCGACCCAGCCAACGCAGCCCAAAGGGCTCGACCCAAAGACCGGCAAGCCGTACGAGCCAATCGAGATCCCGGTCCCGAAGGAGCGGGAGATCGAGGATCTGCTCAGTCGGGCCGCACGGGGCCGTTCACGCCCCGACGGCGCGAGCGAGTAGCTGCTCGAACAGCGGGACGCCTTCGGCGGCGCGCTCGCGCTGCGCGTTGTGGCGCCATGCGTACTCGTCAAGGTAGGACTGCAGGTAGCGCAGCGACACCTTCTTGTACGCGCCGCGCATCCCGGTCTTGAGGTTTCCGAACGCACCCTCGACCGAGTTTGTGTGCGTGTCCCCTTCGACGTAGACACCGGCCGAGTGGTTGATGACCTTGTGGTCGATGTAGTAGCGGCGCAGCGGCTTGTATGAGCCCCAATCGTCCGTGAGGATGACCGACTGCGGGTTGTGACGTTCGCCGTGACGGCTCTACTAAGCGGCGCACCGTGCCGGGAGGCGATGACACGGAACCGGAGCTTGCCGCCGCGCTCGACCATCCCGAGGATCGTCGGCTTGGCTTCGCGGAACGCGACGCCCGCTGCTCGCCGCTCGTGAGCGTTCGGAGAGAACCGGGCCTCGCCGTGAGGCTTGCGGGGCTTGCCGCCCCATGTGGTCTCGTCGATCTCGACGTCCCCGGATAGCGGCTCGGCGTCCTCGTCGTTCATCAGCTCGGTGCGGACCTTCTTCATCATGCGGTGAGCGGTCTTGTAGGTCACGCCGATCTCGCGCTCGATCTGCTTGGCGGACACTCCGCAGCGAGTGCTTGCCATGACGTACATGACGTAGAACCAGAGCTTGAGCGAGACCGGGGATCCCTCGAAGATCGTGCCCTTCATCGGGTGTATGTGCAGCCCGCAGGAATCGCAGGTGTAGGACGCGCGGGTCTTGGTACGGTGGAACTTGCGCTCCCGCTCGCACTTCGGGCAGTAGGCGTGGTGGCCGTCCGGCGCGTAGCCGTCGCGCCAGAGCCGGTCCAGGCACGCGGCGTCGTTGGGGTAGCGCTCTAGGAACTCCATGAGCGACAGGTCCGCTTCGGAGGACTTCTGGCGCTTCGGGGCTTCGCGCATCTTGGGCTTGGGAGCGGCGTTCTCGTCCATGCCCAACATTATACATACTTCTGCTACACATGTGTGACGTTGGTCACACATGGTCATTCCCTGTATAAGTGCTAGTCGGCACGAAAGTCGCCGGTTCCGAAGTGCGGTCTGGCACAATCTCGTGACGCCGCAAGAACTGGCGAAAGGATTGGCGAAACTCGCGATCACTCGTCTACCTCGACTTCGGCCAAGACCTCGCCGTCCGGCCCGTAGATCCGGATTGGGGGAACGTCCGAGGGCCGGGTAGATCGCTATTGCTTCTAGGACTGGCTCCGCGCCGCGTCGCTCGATTGGCGCTCGCCGCTCGGCGTCGAAGCCCGCTTCGTCGAGGGCCTCGAATAGCTCGTCGAACGGTCGGATCGTCTCGACGACGACCCCCTCGGTCGCCCCTCGGCGTCGCTCACGCAACGCGACTCTACCGGCGTGACGCCCGCTACCGACAGTGCGCCGCGCTGCGGCCAATCGAAGCCGTCCGCAGCGTGGCGCTGGCTCTTAGACCGGTAGCCAACCGTGGCCTTTGCCTTCTTGGAGCAGCTTGTAAAGGCCCCAGACGGCGAACAGGACGGTCACGAATGACTTGACCGCGTCCCAATCCGTATGCCTTGCCTCGTTTCTGCGGCTCAGGGGCCGCAGGGTCCAAAGTAGTGCGGGAAGCGCTAGCGCGGCCCGGCGCGGGTCGCCTCCATGCGCCGCGACGAACACGGCGGGCTCGACCGCGAGGGCCGGGCCCGCCGAGGGACTACCAAACGCCAGCTACGGGATGGTTTCGTACTCTTTTGTTGCGTGCTGTTCACTGCCGCCCAAGACGGCTGAAAGTTCTCCTTCGGCCACGTTCTTCCAGCCACCTCCGATCCAGCCCCATTCTCCGGTCGCCTGGTTTTCGAGACCCCCATTGACCGCGGCGAACTCATCCGCGGCAGTGTTCAGGCGTCCCGCAGTGATCGAGGCATAAAAGCCTTTGGCTTTGTTTTCCTTGCCTCCGCTGACAGATGCGGCGAAGTTTTCGGCGCGGTTCAATCTGCCTCCGGTCACGACTGAGAATTCGCTGTTCGCCAGGTTTTCAAGTCCGCCAGTAACCGATGCCCCCAAGCCGGTGCCCGGGACATCGTTCTTCTTACCGCCGGTGATCGCGGCGTCCGTGCCTTCGACGAGGTTTTCCGTACCTCCGCTGACGGAGCTGTCGCCGCCGGTAGCGATGTTGGCCAGACCGCCGCTGACGGATGTCACCGGGCCGCTAGCGGTGCTCTGTTCGCCGCCGCTGATCGAGGAGTTACGGCCACTCGCGGTGTTGTACTCGCCGCCGGTGACCGTCGCGAACGCGGCGGTGATCGAATCTTCGAACCCGGCGACGATTCCTGCCGAGCTCGTGAACGTCTGTTCCTCGCCCAGGATCAGATCGTGCGAGCCGGTCTGTTTGTGGTTGCCGACGTTCTCGTCGTAGCCGATCACGAGGTTGCCCTCGCCGTTGGTCGTTTCGGTTTTGCCTTCACCGTTGACGATCTGCACATTGACCGCTGAGAACTGAATCGTCGGCTTGCCGCCGACTCCAGCCCCGACAAACTTGATGTGGGGCAGCAGGCTCCTGAGTGTTTCCAGTTCGCCGTTGCTAAAGCCCGTCGTCCCCGCTTTGCCTTCCGGTCCGGCCTTGCCTTCCGCACCGGCTTTGCCTTCTTTGCCTCCCTTGCCTTCCGCGCCCAGGCGAGTCAGCTTGAAGCCCTTGCTGCACTTGCCGCGCTTTGGCGTGAGGATCGCACTACCTTCCTTCTTCGGCACGCATAGCTTGAGCGCCGACGCCGAGGCCACACCCAGCCCCATCACGAGCAGCATGAAGGACACGCTCGCAAGACATATCCGCCTCATCAAAGACCTCCCTTTCTCGCTCTAGCGCGGCGCGCCATCGCACCAGCGCGTGACGTAGCCCTACCGCCGGTGAACGAGCCGCCCACGCGGGCGGGCAGGGCAATCTTCTGGCTGCGCGAACTTTACGCCGCAGGCACGCCCGGCAAGAGGTGGGCTAGAACTCTGCCTTCTGAGGCTGTCGCTCGACACGTCGCCCCAGTGCTTCCCGTCGCGGCAGACAGGGAACGAGACGTCTCGCCACGGGCTGTCGCGCGGAATTGGGTAGGGCGGCGGCGAGTTGCCGAGCGTGGCTTGGTGGTCGGTGCTCAAGCCCCACGCAACCTGATCGAGCGCGGACCGGAGGCCGTGCATGACGTCGCCGAATAGATGCGCCGGGTCGGGGTCCACCCCCAAATGCAGGTTGACCCCCAACGGCGTATGCCTCGCGGCGGACCCCGCAGCGGTGACGAGGGCGCACTGTGCATGCAGCTCCTCGACCGCGCAGCCGCAGGGAAGCGGCCCGAGATCTAGGAGGATCTAGCTAAACTCGTCACGCCTGCTCTTTCGACTCGGCGAGGCGTTCGGCGAGGAGACGAGCCTCGTCGATGTCTCCGTAGGTGGTAAATCGCTCGATCAAGCCTCGCGCCCAGACGAAGACCCATCCCTCACGCTGTCGAAGGTGAGCGGCGCTGCCAACCGGACGACCGTTCTGAGTGACCACGGCAAACACGATTCCATTGCCGAGGTCACGGGCTTCCTCAAGCTCGAACTCCAATTCCTCGTACGTGCCAAACCAGTCCTCAAGGAAGCTGCGAATGGCCGCCCGCCCCTCGAAGCGGTCCCCCGCCACCCTCCCATCCAGGACCGCACCCGGAGCGAAGTTGCTCGTCACGCAGTCGAGATCACGGCGATTCGCAGCCTCAAACTGCCTGCGGACAAGCTCCAACGGGTCGGGGTCGTGGCCTCCTCGGACATGGCAGGGAGTGTCCCGCACGACGACGGGCGCGAGTTCGCTAAGCCGTCCGAGCCCTACCTGCCGCGACCGCTGCCGTGAGACGGCGGGCGCCTGCCACCCTGTCCGCCCTTGCCGTGCTGCTGCTGCTTGGGCGCGGCCTGCGGCTTCGCCGGCTTCCTGAGATTGGCGAAGAACTCAGCGCGCTTGCGCACCGGCACGGTCAGTCGCTTGGGCGTCTGCTCGGTCTGCTCCTGCGGCTCATCTGTCATGGTGCTCCAAGGGTAGACGGTGGCCCAGTCGTGGCGCATAAGGGTTGAGCGGGCAGATGGTCACCTCGATGTCTCAACGACCTCATCGCGCTGTCAGGACTGCCAGACGCGAGACCGCCATTCATATGAGCCCCACGACTTCCAGGGCCTCGGCCTTGGTCGGGTACTCGTGGACCTCGGTCACCTTACCGTCGCGCATCGTCAAGACGTGTGTCTCTGACATGTCCACCTCGTGGGCGCTGCCCCTCGCGCGCCCGTGCAGGCGCAACACCGCGACCACGCGGTCTCCCGCGTCGATCACCTCCTCGACGTCCACGCGGAGGTCCTCGAACGCGCCGAACCACTCGGCCAGGAGCGTCGCGGCAGCATCGCGTCCGCGGTACGTGGCGGTGTCAGGCAGATCCGCACGGGTGTGCCACCGGATGTCGGGATGGAGCAGATCGAAATCCGGTTCGTGCTCTCGATCGACGAACTCGTAGCCCTCACGCACTCGCACCGCGTCCTTCTCGGACATCGAGGGGAGTATCGCGCTTGATGGCGGGCGACGCCCACGCGAGGGCTCGCGCCATGCCGAGCCGACAGGCGAGCTCCGCCAACGTGGGGGGCACCCTTCGCGGGCGCGGTCGCGAGCGGAACGCAGGAACCCGATCGCGCGACCGCCCGCTGAGCAGGCGGCAGGCTGCGTGCTACTCCGGCAGCCCTGCGGACTGGAGCGCGTCGGCCCTGCGTTGGAACAGCTTGAAGTAGGAGATCTTGTCCCCGCGCAGCGTGAGCCTCGCCGTCAGGGTCGATGAAACGCCGAAGCCGCTCTCGAGGCTGCGCGCCGTGCGTTCCACGTCGAGCACGACGTCCTCGCCGTGGCCCACGGCGTTGGTGGTCTCGAAGCGGATATCGCCCCACGGGCCGGTCATTTCGCGGAACAGCGTCTCGAGCTGCTTGGGCCCCTTGTAAACGTGTCCGTAAGGACGATCGAGTTCGGAGAAGTCGACCTCCGCGTCGGGGTCGAAGGAGCTGATGAACCTCTCCAGGTTCGTTTGAGTCTCATCCTCAAAGAACCGCTCCGCGATTGCCACGTTTGTCACGACGCGAAGCTTCGACGGACGGCCGGAAACCCCTTTTTCGCTATCGGAAACGCGCGGTTGCTGAAGGCTGATCGCGGCGCTCGCGAATCGGGGCCTCTCAGGGGATGAGCAGCTTGGACCACCTATCGCGCCCACGCACTTCTGACCGCATGTCAGGTAGCCTTACGGGAATGGATGAGATCACGCCGCTGATCCTCGATCTGCGCTTCGCAGGCCGTCGCCGCAAGAGGGCTGAGGAGGAGCGCCACGCCGCCGCGCTCGCGCTGCGGACGCGCGTCCTCGACGCGCACGAAGCCGGCGTCCCGATCGCCCGCATCGCCCGCGAGGCCGAGATCTCGCGGCAGGCGATCTACGAAATGCTCGGCATCCGACTCGCCTCCGGGCGCCGCACGCGCCAGAGTCCCTGAGCAGCAAGTTTTCCTGGACGTCGTTGACGCACGGCCGCTGAGCGGCCAGAATCAGACGATGGCCAATCCCGATCGCCTGACGGCGCTCGACTCTGCGTTCCTGCACCTCGAGGACCACTCGACCGCCCACATGCACGTGGCGTCGGTGATGGTCTTCGAGGGAGAGGCGCCGACGCTCGACGAGCTGGTCGAGCACGTCGTGAACCGCCTACACCTCGTGCCGCGCTACCGCCAGCGGCTCGCCTACGTGCCGTTCGGGCAGGGCCGACCCGTCTGGACGGACGACCCGCACTTCAACCCCTACTACCACATCCGCCACACCGCGCTGCCGCGGCCGGGCGACGAGGGATCGCTCAAGCGCCTCGCCGGCCGGATCTTCTCCCAGCGCCTGGACCGCTCCAAGCCGCTGTGGGAGATGTGGCTCGTGCAGAGCCTCGCCGGCGGGCGTTTCGCCGTGATCGCAAAGACGCACCATGCCCTCGTCGACGGGATCTCCGGCGTCGACATCACGACGGTGCTGTTCGACACGGCGCGCGAACCGGCGGCCCCCACCGCGCCGCCATCGCCGTGGTCGGCGAAACCGCTGCCCGGACAGGCGAAGCTGCTCGGAGAGGCTCTACTGGAGCGCTCGACGATGCCTGGCGAGATGGTGCGCGGCGTGCGCGCAATGCTTCGACGCCCGCGTCGAGCGGTCGGCCAGATCAGGGAAGGCCTCGCGAGCGTCGGCGCCACGACGATTGCGGGCATCAGCTCGCCGGCGCCACCGAGCCCGTTCAACGTCGACATCGGGCCGCACCGGCGCTACACCTTTCTCGACGTAGAACTCGCGAGCCTGAAGGCCGTCAAGGACTCGCTCGGCGGCACGCTCAACGATGCGGTGCTGACGTGCGTCGCTCTCGCGCTGGGTCGCTACATGCGCCAGCGCGGCTACGACACGGAGAACCTCGTGCTCAAGGCGATGGTGCCCGTGTCGGTTCGCAGCAAGGAGCAGCGCGGCGCGCTCGGCAACCAGGTCGCCGCGATGTGGGCCCCGCTGCCCGTCGGCATCGAGAACCCCGCCGAATGCATGCGCAGGATCGCCTCCGTGATGGAGGACATCAAGAAATCTGGCCAGGCCGTCGGCGCCCAGGTGCTCACCAACCTCGCCGGCTTCGCGCCGCCCACGATCCTCAGCCAGGCCGCCCGGCTGCAGGCGCGCCAGCCGTTCTTCAATCTCGTCGTGACCAACGTACCGGGGCCCCAGTTCTCGCTGTACCTGCTCGGCCGGCGACTGGAGATCCTCTACCCCGTCGTGCCGCTCGCCCAGCGCCAGGCGCTCGGCATCGCCGTGCTCAGCTACGACGGGCATATGGGCTTCGGGCTGCTCGGCGATTACGACGCGCTGCCCGACCTTGAGGAGATCGCGACCAACCTGAGGTGGGCCGTCGCCGCCCTCTGCCGTGCCGCCGGCGTGCGCCCGCGCACCGCGCGCAGGGCGCCGGCGCGCGATCGTGGCCAGAACGGCGGCGGCGCGACACGCGCGCCGCGCACCACCAAGCGTCCGGCCAGCGCCGGGTAGGCGGCGCGAGCCGCGCTCGCCCTCCCCCGAAGCGCGCAGCGGACTCGGAATACTGAGCGAGCGATGATGCGCCTCGCGCTGTGCCAGCTCAACCCGACAGTGGGAGACATCGCCGGCAACACGCGCCTCGTGCTCGACGGGCTCGCCGCGGCCGAAGAGGCCGACGCGCAGATCACGCTCTTCCCCGAGCTCGTCCTGACCGGCTATCCGCCGGAGGACCTGCTGCTCAAGGAGCACTTCCTCGCCGACGCGCGCAGCGCGCTCTCGGAGGTCGCGCTCGCGGTGCGCGACACGGTCGCCGTCGTCGGCTTCCCCGAGCGCGCAGAGGACGTCTACAACGCGGCTGCCGTGCTCCACGGCGGCGCGATCCACGCGATCTACCGCAAGGTCTATCTGCCTAACTACGGCGTCTTCGACGAGCACCGCTACTTCCAGGCCGGCTCCCGCGGCGCGGTCCTCGACCTCGGCGCGCAGCGCGTCGGCCTGACGGTCTGCGAGGACATCTGGGAGCCCGGGCCACCCGCGAGCGACGAGGCGCTCGCCGGCGCGACGCTGATCCTCAACATCTCCGCCTCGCCGTATCACGCGGGCAAGGGCCTCGAGCGCGAGCGCATGTTCGCGCAGCGCGCGCGTGACAACATCGCATGCGTCGCCTTCTGCGGCCTCGTCGGCGGCCAGGACGAGCTCGTCTTCGACGGACACTCCTGCGTGCTCGACCACACCGGGCGCACTATCGCCCGCGCGGCCCAGTTCCGCGAGGAGCTCCTGCTCTGCGAGCTCGACCTCGACGCCGCCGCCGCCGCGCGCCTGCGCGACACGAGCCACCGTCCGGCGGCGCGGCGAAGCGCGCACCCGGTGATCACAGTGCCGCCGCTGGCCCCGGCCGGCGATGGTCCCGCGCGGCTGGCGGGAGGCGCGAGCGCCGCGCCGGCCGGCTCAGAGCAGCCGCGGACGCTCGCGCAAGCGCGGCTCGCAGAGCTACTCGTGCCGCTCGAGGCCGAGGTCTACTCCGCCCTCTCGCTCGGCCTGCGCGACTACGTCGAGAAGAACCGCTTTCGCCATGTCGTACTGGGCCTGTCGGGCGGCATCGACTCCGCGCTCGTCGCCTGCCTCGCCGCCGACGCGCTCGGCCCGGAGCGCGTGGACGTCACGATCATGCCCTCGCCGTTCTCCTCCAGCGAGACCCAGCAGGACGCGCGCGCGCTCGCCGCCGCGCTCGACGTGCGCGCACACGAGCTGCCGATCGAGGCCGCCATGAACGCCTACGAACAGCTCCTGCGCGGGGAGTTCGCCGGGCGCGAGCCGGACGTCACGGAGGAGAACCTACAGGCGCGCATCCGCGGCAACCTGCTGATGGCGCTCTCGAACAAGTTCGGCTGGCTCGTTCTCACGACCGGCAACAAGTCGGAGATGTCGGTCGGCTACACGACGCTTTACGGCGACCTCGCCGGGGGATTCGCCGTGATCAAGGACGTACCGAAGACGCTCGTGTACAGGCTCTGCGGCTGGCGCAACGCGGTAGACCCCGACATCCTGCGCGCCCACCTGCCCGACTCCCGCGGCGAGCCGGCGCATAGCCCGATCCCCGCCTCGATCCTCGAGCGCGCCCCGTCGGCGGAGCTGCGCAGCGATCAGCGCGACGATGATTCGCTGCCTCCCTACGAGCTGCTCGACCGCATCCTCGAGGGCTACGTGGAGCTCGACCAGAGCCGCGAGCAACTCGTCGCGAGCGGGCTCCCGCCGCAGGACGTCGACCGTACGATTCGCCTCGTCGACCTCGCCGAGTACAAGCGCCGCCAGGCGCCTCCCGGCATCAAGATCACCGCACGCGCGTTCGGCCGCGACCGGCGTATGCCGATCACCAACCGCTACGGCGGATAGCCGCGCGGCCGCCCATAAGCTAGGGCGATGCGACCTGCCGCGCCACTGCTCGCCGCACTCTGCGCGCTGGGCATCTGCGCCTGCGGCAACACGCTGCAGGTCTCGCCGATTCCGCATCAGAACCTCGAGGGACTCGTGACGGCCCCGTACACCGTCTACTGGCTCGGCGGCAGCTTCCGCGGGCTGGCCGTCAGCGAAACACAGCACGATCCCAGCGACGCATACGTCGTCGACTACGGCAACTGCGTCCAGGGCGGGCAGGGCTACTGCGTGCCGCCGCTGCGCATCGTCACCTCGCCCGACAACAGCTTCGTGCCGGGCGGATCCCTGCGCGTGCGCGCGGCGCGCATCAGGGGCGTGAGCGCCACGCTCGCCCAGGGCGGCAAGACGATCCTGATCGCGACCGGCTCGGTCATCGTCGACATCTACGCCGACAATCCGCGGCTCGCGCTCGCCGCGGCCGACGGCCTCGCGGCGATCAACGGCCCGGGCGCACCGGGCGAGCCGCTTCCCGGCCGCCAGCCGCCGAACGGGTACGAAACGCGCCCGCTGCCGACGCAGGTGCCGAACCCGCTGCGAGCACTCGGCGTCGCGCTAACGCACAGCTGAGCCGCGCTCGCCCACCGGGCGCACGGCGATCGTCATTCGCGTCAGCGCGCACAACCGCTCCTGGTCGTCGGCGAAGCTCACGTCCCACACCCACGTCCTACGTCCCCGGTGCATGCGCGTCGCAACGGCGTGCACGGTCCCGCCCGTGACGGGTCGCAAAAAGCTCGTGTTGTTGGACAGCCCGACCGCCGTCGCCTGCTGCGCGCCGACCGCAAGCGCGGTCGCGAGCGAGGCCATCGACTCGGCCAGCGACGCGTACACGCCGCCGTGCACGAGCCCCAACGGCTGCATGAGCTCCTCGCGCACCTGGACCTGCGCGCGCACCTCGCTGTCGGAGACAGACAGCAGTTCCAGGCCGTACAGGCCATCGAATCCGCGCACAAAGCGCTGCAGCTCCTCGACGCTCACCGTCGTCATCGGCGCGCCACGATAGCCTACGGTCCCCGGCTACAGGCGCCGCCCCGGGGACCGCGTGCCGCAGGCGCTCACACACAATGAGCAGACTGGACGAGCTTCCACCTGACCAGCGCGCAGCGCTCTCCCTGCTACTTCGACAGCGCAAGAGCTACGCGGAGGTCGCCGACCTGCTGCACATCCCGGCGCGCGCGGTCCACGATCGCGCGCATGCCGCCCTCGCCGTTCTTGCGCCGCGCGCCGCACGCGGGCTCGATCCCGCGCAGCGCCTGGAGGTCGGCGACTACCTCCTCGGCCAGCAGGGCAGCATCTCCGAGCGCCTGCGAACGCGAACCTACCTGGGCACCTCCGAGCCCGCGCGCGAATGGGCGCGCGCGGTCGCGGCCGAGCTCGCGCCGCTCACCAACGGACATCTACCCGAGATCCCCGTCGACGCGCCCGGCGCCCGTGCCGCCATCGCCACGCGGCCGGCCGATCGGCGCGGGCGCCCGTCGCAGCCGGGCGCAGCCGCGCCGAGCTCGCGGCTCGGCGGCGCCCTCATCCTCGCCGCGATCGTCGTCGCGATCGCGGTCACCGTCGTGCTGCTGCTGACCGGCGGCAACTCGCACCACAAAAAGCCAACGACGAGCTCGAGCGCGACGACGGGCCCGAGGGTGCACCAGATCGTGATGCACGCGCCCGACAAAGGCAAACAGGTCGGCGTTCTCGAGGTGCTCGCCGAAGGCAGCAAGCGCGCCTTCTACATCGAGGCCGACAACCTCCCCGAAAGCAAGGGCTTCTTCTACGCGATCTGGCTCTACAACTCACCCAAGAGCGCGCTGCCGCTCTCCAAGGCCAACGTCGGGCCGAGTCACCAGCTCGCGGGCGGCGCGCTGCTGCCCACGAACGCCGGCAGCTACCACGAGGTGCTGCTCACGCGCCAGACGAACCCGCGCCCCCGGCGACCCGGGGCGATCGTTCTCAAGGGCGCCTTCAGCCTGTAGGGAGCTCGGGCAGCAGCTTGCCGGGGTTCATGATCCCCGCGGGGTCGAGCTCGTCCTTCAGCGCGCGCAGCGCCCGCACCCCGCCGGCGCCGACCTCGCTCTGCATCCATGCGCGGTGGTCGCGGCCGACCGCATGGTGGTGGGTGATCGTCGCCCCGGCAGCGACGATCGCATCCGTCGCGGCGCGCTTGACCGCCTGCCACTGGGCGATCTCATGGCCCTCGCGCTGTCGCGCGATCAGCGTGAAGTACAGCGAGGCGCCGCTCTCGTAGACGTGCGAGAGATGACACATCACGATCCCCGGCGTGCCCTGCGCGACCAGCTCCTGCTCGATCGCCCTCGTGACCTCGCGGTGCGCGCGCAACAGCCCCGACCACTGCACGGCGGTCTCCAGCGTCTCGACCATCACGCCATGCGTCAGCAGCTCATCGCGCAAATAGGGCGCCTCGAAGCGCCCCTTCAGCCATGCGCGCCCGGGCGCCGCGCCGACGCCGCGCGCGCCGCAGCGCGCCAGCAGCGCGTGAGCGCGCACGCGCCTGCTGTCGACCTCCTGCTCGGGACCCTCGAAGCCGACGATCGCCAGACAGCCGCCGCGGTAGCCACGCAGGCCGAGGTAGGCGCGCGCGAGCCGGCCATGCAGCGTCCCGGCGCCCGCCAGCAGCAGTGAGACCTCCGTCTCGCGCTCGTCGGACAGGCGCGCGACGTCGGGCAGCGCGTGCTCCCGTGCGAGCAGCCTGAAGGCCTCCACGCCGGCGCCGAGCTCGCTGAAGAAGAAGCCCTCGTAGCGGCGGCTGCGCGGCTGCTCGCGCACCCGCAGCCGCAGCTCGCTGATCACGCCGAGCACCCCCTCCGAGCCGACGATCAGCTGTCGCAGCTCGGGCCCCGCCGCGCTCGCCGGAAGCGCCGGCAGGTCGATGTCGCTCGCCGGTGCGCACAGCCGCACGCCGAGGACCATCTCCTCGATCGCGCCGTAGCCGGTCGACGCCTGTCCGGCCGAGCGCGTCGCCGCGCACCCGCCCAGCGACACGTACTCGTAGGACTGCGGGAAGTGGCCGAGCGTCAGCCCGCGCTCGTGCAGGTAGCGCTCGAGCGCCGGCGCACGCATCCCAGCCTGCACGCAGACCGTCGCCGACTCGCGGTCGAGCTCGAGCACGCCGCCCATCGCGCCGGTGTCGAGCGACAGCACGGCGGCGTGCGCACCCGCCAGCGGCGCCACCCCGCCGACGACGCTCGTGCCCCCGCCGAATGGGACGACCGCGATCGACGCGCGCGCACACAGCTCGAGCAGCGCACGCACGTGGGCGTGCTCGCGCGGGAACAGAACGGCGTCGGGCGCGCCCTCCGGGGCGCCCGCGCGCAGGCGCACCAGGTCCGGATAGCCCTTGCCGGCGAGATGCAGGACACGCTCGCGGCGCCCGAGCGCCAGCGCCTGCGGGCCGGCGATCGCTCGCAGCCGGTCGGCCACGCCCTCCGGCAGACGCGACTCGGGCAGCTCGACGCGCTCGAGCGCGACCGGCGGGCGCGGGCGCTCTGCCACGCCCACGGTCGCGCGCAGGTAGGCGAGCACGTAGGGCGAGAGCGACGGCGCATGGTCGCTCTCGCCCCACCCCCACCAGCGCATCTGCGCCGGCCGCGATGCCTCAGCTGCTGATCCGCTCAAGGTCACCGAGAGCCTCCTTGATCGTCGCCGCGGCCGCGCGGCGCGCCAGGAAGGAGCCGAACCCGATCGACGGCGCCATGCGCCAGGACCCGGCACCCCGGGGCGACGCCGCCCCGTTGCGCGGGAGGACGCCGCGCAGAACCTGACGCAGCTCGATCGTCACATCCGTGGCGTCCGCGCGCGACGGATGCGGCGCGAGCAGCACCTCGGTCTGCGCCGAGGACAGGACCCGTTCGAACGGCGTCCCCTCCACGCGCTGAGACCAGCGCAGCAGATGCGCGTCATCGTCGCACACGAGTACGGCGAAGTCGGCGCGCACGACCCTGCCGCTGCGCGCGCTCATCACCTGCGTGAACGCGTCCGCCGCGACGTTCTCCACGCGCGCCACGCGCGGCCACCAGCGCGGCAGCTGGTGCGGGTCGGCGACCACCTGCCACAGCTCCGGCAGCGGCACCGCGATCGTCCTGCTGGCTCGAGCACTCGGCACGGCGAGCGCAAGCTTAGGCGGCGTAGCGCAGCACCGAGTGGACCTCGCGCCCGCCCAGGCGCTCGCGCCCCCCGAGGTGCTCGAGCTCGATCAGAAAGTTGCAGGCCACGACCTCTCCCGCGAGCGCCTCGACGAGCTCGCACAGCGTCGCCGCGGTGCCGCCCGTCGCTAGCAGGTCGTCGTGCACGAGCACGCGCCCGCCGGCCGCGATCGCGTCGGTGTGCAGCTCGAGCTGACCGGAGCCGTACTCGAGCAGGTACTCGGCGCTCACCGTCTCATACGGCAGCTTGCCCGGCTTGCGCGCGAGCACGAAGCCCGCGCCCAGCTCCAGCGCGAGCGCCGGCCCGAGCACGAAGCCGCGCGCCTCCGCCGCGACCACGAACTCGGCGCCCAGCCCGCGCGCGGGCTCCGCCAGCAGCTGCACGGCCCGCGCCAGCGCCGGCGCGCTGGCCAGCAGCGGCGTGATGTCCTTGAAGACGATCCCCGCCGTCGGGAAGTCGGGGATGTCGCGGATCAGCGCACGCAGATCCGCTTCCTGCATCAGCGGACGATCTTGCGCAGATCGCGTATCAGCAGCAGGTGCTTGAGATGCGTCGCGACCGCCGCGAGGTTCTCGAGCGCCTCCACCGCCTCCTTGCGGCGCTCGGGGTTGCGCGAGCGCAGCGCCGGCGCGAGGATCTGCTGCAGCAGGTTGGCCTCCCTGTCGGCCGAGGAACGGAACACGCGCAGATTCCGCCCGCCGACGCCGTAGCGCGCGAGCTCCGCGACGGCGCCGATGATCTCCCGCTCGGTGTCGTCGAAGTAGCGCACGCCGCCACGCACCTCGCCCTTCACGACGCCGAACTCCTCCAGCTCGCGCACGAGCTTCGCCTCCGCGCCGGTCTGCTCGAGCACATCATCGAGCGGGTGCAGAGCGCCCGCGCCGGCGCGCACACTGACGCTCGCACGCCACGCGCGCGCGCCCTCGCGCCGCGCCGGAACCTGCACGGCGTCGTCCTGCGCGCGCCCGGCGGCAAGCTCCTGGCGGATCACCCGCAGCGGCAGGAACTCGTCGCGCTGCATGCGCAGGATCGCACGCAGGCGCGCCACGTCCGCCTGCGCGTACAGGCGATAGCCACCCGGAGTCCGCCGCGGTGAAAGCAGTTTCTGGTCCTCGAGATAGCGGATCTTGGAGATCGAGATGTCGGGGAACTCCTGTGCCAGCGCCTTGCACACCGCTCCGATCGTCAGCGACTTCTCGCGCCTGCTGGCGGCCTCCGCGGGCTGCTCGCGTGCGCCCGCCTCGCGTGCGAGCGCCAGCTCCATCGCCTCGGTGTCTGTGGGCGGGACGGCCATCAGCGCTTGTGGAAGGTGAGCTTGTACTTGCCGATCTGCACCTCGTCACCGTCCTGCAGATGGTGCGACTCGATCCGCCCGCGGTTGACGTAGGTCCCGTTCAGCGAGCCGCAGTCGTCCAGGTACCACTCGCCGGCGCGATGGATCACCAGCGCGTGGTCGCGCGAGACCGTCACGTCGTCGAGGAACACCTCGGAGTCCGGCCGGCGGCCGATGCTCATGCGCTCGCCCTCAACCGGAAAGCTCTCGCCGACGCGCCCGCCGCCCGCACGGATCACGAACGCCGGCCCCCGCTGCGTCACCTCGCCGATCTCGACCGGGACCAGTTCGCCCGTCTCGTCGATTCGGTAGGTCGCCGTCGCGGACTCGCCGGCGGCCTCCGGGCGAGGCAGCAGCGCGCCGCAGCGCTGGCAGTAGTTCGCGCCCTCGCTGTTGACGAAGCCGCACTCGGTGCAGTGCAGGGCCATCGCCCGCGCGCCTACTCCCCCTGGCCGTTGGCGGGCCCCTGCGCGAGGATGTCGGTGAGGCGCTGCACGTCCGCGCCGGTGATGAGGGCCTCGCCGCCCTCGTGCTTGTGACGCAGACGGTTCACGAGCTCGGCGCGCAGGATGTCGATCTTGCCGTGCAGGATGCGCCGTTTGTAGGAGATCTCCGTCTCCTCCTCGGTCAGCTGGCGGATCACGTCTTTGAGCTCGAGGTCCGACAGGTTGCCGAGGTCTGGGAACGTATCGTCCAATGTCGCCTCTCTCTACTCTCGGGGCTTGGGGCCGGCCGGGAGGCGCGGGCATCAGCAGCGGACCTCGCGCGCAACCGACCCAGGGCCGCCGATTATAGCCGAAATCTCAAGTTGAGGTTGAGACTACGCGAAGGAAGCTCAGGGCGCGTCGCGCGGCGTGGCTGCCGGCGCTCGCGCCGCGCGCAGCTGCGCGGCACCGTCGCGCACGTAGAGCAGGGTCGCCGACAGCGCGAACGCGAGCCCGATGTACAGCAGCACCTCGCCCAGCCTGTGCAGCGCGATGAGCGCGGCGAACACCGCGCTCATGACCGGGAAGACCCCCAGCCGGCCAGCCCAGTTGATACGCATCTCGACCCCGTGTCGCTGCCCGTAGCGGCCGAGGATCAGCATCGCCAGCTCGCGCGCGGCGAGCAGCGCGAGCGCCCAGCGCGGCAGCAGGTCAAAGCGCCAGCACACCACGACGCCGGCGACGATCAGCAGGCGGTCGGTGATCGGGTCCATCAGCGCACCGAGGCGGCTGTACTGGCGCGTCAGCCGGGCTGCGATCCCGTCCGCGTAGTCGCACCAGCCCGCCACCGCGAACAGCACCGCCGGCAGCGCTTCGGTGCCGCTGGCGCCGGTCAGCGCGAGCACGAGGAAGGCGGGGATCAGCGCGAGCCGCAGGAAGCCGATCGCGTTCGGCAGCGTCCAGATGCGCAGCGGCTGCCCCGCGAGCGTCTGCGGCGGCGGCGGGCCTGAGCGGTCGAGTCCAAGCAGACGCCGTACGGTGAGCCTGCCGCGCGCCACACGCGCTGAGGGCCCTACGGGAGCGCGCTCCACAGCTCCTCGACGGCCTGCACCAGCTGCGCCGGCTCGGCCTCGAGCGCCAGCGGCGGGCGCGCCTGGCGGCCGCGACGAGCCTGCACCTCGATCTCGCCCGACTCCAGCGAGCGGCGCCCGACGGTCAGCCTGAGCGGGCAGCCGAGCAGCTCGGCGTCGGCGAACTTCTCGCCCGGCCCGATGTCGCGGTCGTCGTAGAGAACCTCGATGCCGCCCTCCCTGAGCGTGCGGTAGATCCGCTCGCCGGCCTCGCGCTCGGGCGTTCCCGGCTTGCCGAGCACGACCAGGTGGACCGCGAACGGAGCCAGCTCGCGTGGCCAGGAGATCCCGTGCTCGTCTGCGAACTGCTCGACGGCGGCGGCCGCGATGCGCGCGGGCCCGATCCCGTAGGAGCCCATCCAGATCAGCTGCTCGCGGCCCTCTTCGTCGAGGTAGTGCGCGCCCAGCTTCTCCGAGTAGCGCGTGCCCAGCTTGAAGATGTTGCCGACCTCGATCGCCGGCTCGATCGTGACCCGCTGGCCGGCGATCGTGTCACCCGCGCAGATCGTGCGCACGTCCACCTCGCGGAACTCGAAATCGCGTCCGGGCACGACGCCGCGCAGGTGCTCGTCGCGGCGGTTGGCTCCGGTGACGTAGCCGCCGGCGCCGAGGCCGGCGAGGAGCGCCGCGTCGAGCAGGATCTCCACGTCCTCCCCCACGCCGATCGGACCGATGAAGCCCGGCGGACCGATCGCGGCTTCGATCTGCTCGCCGCTCGGCTGGCGCGGCTCGAATCCGAGCGCGTTCGCGAGCTTGATCTCGTTGACGCGGTGATCGCCGCGCAGGAGCACGAGCAGCATCCGCTGCGCGCCGTCCTCGCCCACCGGCGCGAGCACGGGGTAGGCCTTCATCAGAGCGCCTTGCGGGAGCTCGAGCAGACCTGCGACCTCGGCGACGGTCGTCAGACCCGGCGTGGCGACGCTCTCCGGCTGCGCCGGAGCGGCCGGCAGATCCACGGGCTGCGGCTCGGCGCTCGCGACCTCGACGTTCGCCGCGTACCCGCCCGCCAGCGCGACCTCGTTCTCGCCGGCCGCGGAGGGCGCCATGTACTCGTGGGCGCCGAGACCGCCCATCATCCCGACGTCGGACTCGACGCGGTAGAAGCGCAGCCCCGCGCGCTGCAGGATGCGCTCGTAGGCGCCGACGTGCAACTCGTAGCGCTCTTCGAGGCCGGCCAGATCGCGGTCGAACGTGTAGGAGTCCTTCATCACGAACTCGCGCGTGCGAAGCACACCCGCGCGCGGGCGCGGCTCGTCGCGCTCCTTGGTCTGCACGTGGTAGAGGATCAGCGGCAGGTCCCGGTAGGAACGCACGACCTGCGCGACGTGCGCGGTCACCGCCTCCTCGTGGGTCACCGCTAGAACGAGCTCCGAGCCCTTGCGGTCCTGCAGCTTGAACAGCACGTCGACGTCGTAGCGTCCGCTGCGCCGCCACAGCTCCGCGGGCTGAAGCACCGGCATCAGCATCTCCTGCCCGCCGATCGCGTCGATCTCCTCGCGAATGATCGCGACGGCGTGCTGGTGCACGCGCCAGCCCGCCGGCAGCCACGTCCAGATGCCCGTGCCGAGCTGCCGGATCAGGCCGGCGCGGACCATCAGCTTGTGCGAGATCGCCTCCGCGTCGGCGGGCGCCTCGCGCTCGGTCGGCAGCAGGTATTCGGACAGGCGTGTCATCGCGTGCGCTCTCGCCGCGCGCCCGGAGAGCCTCGCGCGGCAGCGTCGAGCCTACCGCGCGGGCTTTGATAGAACAGCGCCTGACCGGCTGTACCTCGAGGGACCCCCGACAAGGAGCTAGAGACATGGCCTACTCCGTTCCGCCTCTGCCCTACGCCTACGACGCGCTCGAACCGCACATCGACAAGGCGACGATGGAATTCCACCACGACAAGCACCATCAGGCCTACGTGGACAAAGTGAACCAGGCGCTGGAGGGCACGCCGCTCGCGGACGCGCCGATCGAGGATGTCCTGCGCGACCTCTCCGCGGTACCCGACGGCAAGCGCGCGGCCGTCAAAAACAACGGCGGCGGGCACTACAACCACTCGCTCTTCTGGCAGATGATGAGCCCCGACGGCGGCGGCGAGCCGAGCGGCGCGCTCGCCGACGCGATCGCGCAGGCGTTCGGCTCCTTCGCGGACTTCCGCGCCAAGGTGAAGGAAACCGGCGTCAACCAGTTCGGCTCCGGCTGGGCCTGGCTGATCCACGACGGCTCCGGTCTGGCGGTCGTCGGCAGCGCCAACCAGGACAGCCCGATCTCCGACGGAAACACGCCGCTGCTCGGCGTCGACGTGTGGGAGCACTCCTACTACCTGAAGTACCAGAATCGCCGCCCCGACTACATCGACGCGTGGTGGAACGTCGTGAACTGGGACTTCGTCGCCGGGCGCTTCGCCGAGGTCTAGCGCCGATCAGCCGCGGCTGAAGCGCCGGCCCGCCACGGGCGAGACCGAGTCGTCCAGCGCCGCGCCGGCCGCGCCGGCCGCGCCGGCGCCCGCGGGCTCGAGCATCGACTCGAGCACGGCGTCGGCGAGCCCGTCGTTCTCCGCCGCAGCGGCCTCCAGAGCGGCGATCCGCTCCGGCGTCATCGCGCTCGTGTCCTCGTTCTCGGCCAGCCACGCGCGCGCCTCGGCCGCCGCGCGCTCGTCGCGCTGCACGCGCTTGCCGGCCGCGTAGTAGCGATCGATCTCCTTGAACAGCTCATCGACGAGCTGCTCGGTGGGCACCTTCTTCAGCGGCTCGCCCTTGCTGTAGATCATGCCCATGTCCTTCGCGCCGGTGATGCCGAAGTCCGCGTGACGCGCCTCGCCGATGCCGTTGACCGCGCAGCCGAGGACCGATACCTGGACCGGGTCCTCGTAGGCTTCCAGGCGGCGCTCGACCTCGGCCACGACGGTGTCCATGTCGAACTGCAGTCGCCCGCAGGTCGGGCACGCGATCAGCTCCGGGCCCCGCTCGCGCAGCTTCAGCGCCTTCAGGATCTCCCAGGCGACCTTCACCTCCTCCTCGGCGTGGAATGTCGAGAGCGAGATCCTGATCGTGTCGCCGACGCCGTCCGCCAGCAGCGTGCCGAGACCGACGGCCGACTTCAGCGAGCCCGACCACTTCGTGCCCGCCTCGGTCACCCCGAGGTGCAGCGGGTAGGGGATCCGCTCGGCCAGCATGCGGTTGGAGGCGATCGTGTTCGGCACAGAGGTCGACTTCATCGAGACCTTGAAGTTCGTGAACTGCAGGCGCTCCATCAGCTCGACCGTCTCGATCGCCGCCGTCACGAGCGCCTCCACGGGATCGTCGTACTCGAGCTGGCGCAGGTGCTTGGGCAGCGAGCCCGAGTTCACGCCGACGCGCAGCGGCGTGTCGCGCCGCCGGGCGAGCTCGATCACCTCCGCGACCTTCTCCGCGCCGCCGATGTTGCCGGGGTTCAGCCGCACGCAGTGGGCGCCGGCCTCGATCGCCTTCAGCGCCAGCGTGTGGTTGAAGTGGATGTCCGCGATCACGGGAATCGGGGACTGCGCGACGATCTCCTTCAGCGCATGTACGTCCTGCTCGCGCGGCACCGCCACGCGCACGATGTCCGCGCCCGCCTCCGCGACCGCGCGGATCTGTCTCATCGTCGCCGACAGGTTGGCGGTCTCGGTCTTCGTCATCGTCTGCACAGCGACCGGAGCGCCACCCCCGATCGCCACGCCGCCGACGCGGATCTGATGCTTGGAGGCCATCTCTAAGGACCGATTCTACGATGCCGCCGCGCGCGCCACCCGCGCGTTGCGGGTGAGCTCGATCCCGTCAGCGTGGTTCGGAGCTAGGATGGCCTGCAGTTCTCGACACGGAGGATCGGCATGGCCGGCGACATCGAGCCCGACCACACAGCGCCCAGCGACAACCCCAGAAGCCGCCTCATGCAAGAAGTGGCCGAACAGATGGACGCCATCGAAGCCGACTTCGGGAACGACTTCGAGATCATGCGCGTCCTCACCATCGTGGAGGTCAAGCAGCCCGATGGCGAAGTGGGGCTTCGCATTCGAGCTCAGATGTTCCCGTGGGTGGCGCTGGGGATGCTCGACTTCGCGAAAAGAAGCCTCGAGGCCCAGGTCGGCGGCGGCGGCGGCGAGTAGCCACCGACACGCCCAGCGCCCACGCGCGCGCCGCACTCCGGGCGGGCGCTGCCCTGAAGGCGGGGAGCTCAGCCTCCCAGGCGACCGATGTCGTTGCCGATGCCGTTGATCACGAGGAACAGCAGCAGCACGATGCCGACCGAGCTGAAGCGGTACATCGCGGCCAGCGAGACGCGCTTGCCGCGCACCTTCTCGGCGAGCGACCACATCACGTGTCCGCCGTCGAGCGGTAGGAACGGGAACAGGTTGATGACCGCCAGCACCATCGAGATGAACCCGAGGAACACGAGCGCATAGCCCAGGCCCGCGTCCACGGCTTCGTGCGCGATTTCGGTGATGCCCACGACGCTGTGCAGTTCGCCGCGCGCCTTCGAGCTGGTGAGCGCGTGCCCGAGGTGCGTCACCAGGCCGGTCGTCACGCCCCACATCTCGTGCAACGCGGCGGCGCCCGCCGCCAGCAGGCCGAACCGTTTCGCCGCTTCACCGAACACGAAGCCGATCAGCATCCGGTGGGCCGCCGCGTCGTAGCGGGGGTACACCGTGCGCGTCAGCGTCAGCTTGCCGCGCTTGAGCGTGAGCGTCACCGGTGCGCGTGCGCGGCATCCTCCCGTCAGCGTGCCGGCACAGCCGTGTTCGCCGACGACGCGCTGCACCGAGGCCACGCTCGCACTGCGGCCATCGATGCCGACGATCTTGTCGCCGCGGCGCAGCACGGCCTGCGCGGGCTCGCCGCGCTCGATAGCGGCGACGGTCGTCGTCGCCACGCGCGTGGCGATCGAGGGGTTGAGGTTTTCAAGCGTCGTGGCGCCGTTGAGGTTGCCCGCCGCGAGGACCGCCCAGAACAGCCCCAGAGCGATCAGCATGTTCATGCCCGGGCCGGCGAGGATCACCACGATCCGCTTCCACGGCGCCTGGTTGTAGTAGGCGCGGCGCGCAACGGCAGGGTCCACGTCCTCGCCGAGTTCCTCCGGGTTCATCCCGGTGATCTTCACGTAGCCGCCCGCGGGGATCGCGCCGATCGCGTACTCGGTCTCGCCCCGGCGCACGCGCAGCAGAGTCGGCGGGAAGAACAGCGAGAAGCGCTCGACACGCATGCCCACCGCCTTCGCGGCCGTGAAGTGCCCCAGCTCGTGCAGCACGATCAGGGCGACTATGCCGAGGATGGTGAGAACCCAGCTCACCCCCGCATTTTGGCAGGCCGCGTGCGGCGGCCCCGCGGCTTGGCCGCCGCCCGGGCGCGCCGGCGCCCGGGCGCCTACCCGGACGCGGTGATCGCCTGCCCCGCGAGCTGGCGCGCCTCGCGGTCGGCCTCGTACAGCGACTCGAACGAGCTCACGGGTTCGCCGCCCAGCTCCTCGAGCGTGCGTTCGATCACCTCGGGAATCTCCAGGAAGCGAAGCCGCCCCGCGAGGAAGGCGTGGACCGCGACCTCGTTGGCGGCGTTCAGGATGCACGGAGCGGTCCCTCCCTCGCGCGCGGCCGCGCTGGCCAGGCGCAGGCACGGGAACGCCTCGAAGTCGACGGGCTCGAAGGTCAGCTTGCCGACCTGCGCGAGGTCCAGGGGCGCGATCGGCAGCGGCACGCTTTCGCCGCCGTGCAGCGCATAGGAGATCGCGATCCGCATGTCCGGCGGACCGAGGTGCGCGAGCATCGCGCCGTCGGCGAGCTGGAGCAGACCGTGCACCAGCGACTGCGGATGCACGATCACGTCGATCCGCTCATACGGCACGCCGAACAGATGGTGGGCCTCCATCAGCTCGAGCCCCTTGTTCATCAGCGTCGCGGAGTCGATCGTGATCTTGCCCCCCATCGCCCACGTCGGGTGTGCGAGCGCCTGCTTGACCGTCACGTCCTCGAGCTCCTCGCGCCGCATGCCGCGGAAGGGACCGCCGCTGGCCGTGATGATCAGGCGCTCGACCGCTCCCGCTGGTTGGCGCTGTAGCAGCTGATGCAGCGCCGTGTGCTCGGAGTCGACCGGCACGATCCGCGCGCCCGTCGCCTCGGCCAGCGCCGTCACGAGCTCCCCGCCGACGACGAGCGACTCCTTGTTGGCGAGCGCGAGGTCGATCCCCTCGCCGAGCGCCGCGACCGTGGGGCCGAGGCCGGCGGAGCCCACGAGCGCGTTGAGCACGAGGTCCGCCTCGGCCTCCACGACCAGGCGCACGAGCCCCTCGGGGCCGCCGAGCGCCTGCCCGTCGGTCCATGCCTCGGCCGCGCGCGCCGCCGCGTCCCGGTCGGCGAGCGCGATCCGCTGCACGCCATGCGCCCGCGCCTGCGCGATCAGCGCCTCCCAGGAGCTCTCCGCGGAGAGGCCCACGATCTCGAGCTCCTCGCTGCGCTCGCAGACGTCGAGCGCCTGCGTGCCGATCGAGCCCGTCGATCCGAGGATCAGCAGGCGCTTGCGCGCGGCCATCGCCAGGCAATCCGGGGCTGGAGGGTGCGGGAGCGCCTTATCGGCCGATGATACGTGGCCGCCGCGGCCCTACCTGATGCGGCGCGCGGCCGGCCACTTGCGCCCTTCGCCGCCGCCGCCGCCTTCGCTGCCTTCGCCCTGATGATGTTTGCCCGCTTCGCGTTCTCGTTTGCGCAGTTCGCGTTCCACCTTGCGTTCGTCGAGTTCGCGGCCACGCTGCGATCCCGAGCCGCCGCCGCCACCGCCGCCCGACTGCGACACGGTCGCGGTGCCCGGCTCGGGGGGCGGCAGCTTCCTTTCGTACACCGCCTGCTCGGCGGCCGCGATTTCCGCTTCGCTGCGGCGTCGCATCGAGGCCGCCGCTTCGACTTCTTCGGCCTTCTGCGCCTGCACCGCGCTCCGGTGGCTCAACTGTCGCAGCTCGCGCTGTGCGCGGGCCGCTTCGAGCGCCGCTTCGCCGCTCGCTCTGGACCTCGCGCCGTGCCGGCCGCCCGCAGCCGGCCGGCGGGCGCGTCTGGAGCGGGGCGCCGTCGCGCGCGTGGCGGCAGCCGGCGCACCGACGCTCGCGACCTGCTCGCTGCCCACCGGCGACGGGGCGGAGCTCCGCGCGCTCGCGTTCGAGGCTTCCGTCGCGGCGTTCGGTTCCTTCGAGCCGGCGCCGGCGCGCGTGCCCGCGCCACCGCAGCCCGCGAGCGCCGCTGAAAGCGCCATCGCGAGCAGACTCGCCGTGAAAGGCCCCCTCCGACCGAACACGCACCCGATCATCGCACCCCGCGCGCGCGTCTGCAATCAGGCGCTTCGCATGATCCGCGCAGCAGCCCCGCTCGGCTCTCCCCGCGCAGCGAGCCTGCCCGCGCAAGGGCGCTTCGCCGTCTGCTCAGTGCAGGTACGCCGACCAGATGTAGTAGCTCGCCACCACCGTGAACAGCGCCGCGTCCAGGCGATCCAGCGCGCCCCCGTGCGCGCCGAAGAGCCCGCCCGAGTCCTTGATCTGCGCCTCGCGCTTGATGAACGACTCGAACAGGTCGCCGAGCGGGCCCACCAGCGCCACGCCCACGCCCAGCACGAGCGCGTGGCCGCCCGGGAACCATTCCTGGTAGCGGCTCGCGATCCACACGCCGATCACCGCGCAGCCCATCCCGATCAAGAGCCCCTCCACCGTCTTGCCCGGAGAGACCGCCGGCGCCAGCGGCCGGCGCCCGAACAGCCGTCCGCCCAGGTAGGCGCCCGTGTCGCCCAGGAACGTGCCCACCAGCACGTCGATCACGATCCCCATCCCGTGGCGCGTGCCGCGCAGCATCACCGCGTGCGCCATCGCAAAGCCGATCCAGTAGATGCCGAGCAGCGTGATCGCCACGCCGCCCACCGACGGCCGCGGCGACGCGAGCGCGAGCACGAACACCAGCGGCAGCGCCGCGACCGCGACGAGCAGCACCTGGAACTGGCTGCCCCACAGCGCCGCCGCCAGCAGGCCCGCCAGCGCCAGCAGGCCCGCCAGGCGCACCGGATGCGCGCGCGCGTACATCCCGTACAGCTCGTGCATGCACACGCCGCCCAGGATCAACAGCGCCCCCGCGAACACCGCGCCGCCTTCGATCACGATGAACAGCGCCACCGCTATCGCCGGGATCGACACCAGCACGCGCGCCCCGAGCTCGCTGCCGCCCTCGCCGCGCCGCGCGCGCCGCCGCGCACGCCCCCGCCGGTCCGCCGCCGCGGCGCTCCGGCTGCCGTCGCGAACGCCCTCGCGGCCGGCGTCAGCCGAGCCGCCCGCTCTCCTTCCCCTCACGACCAGCACCGTCGTCTCCGCGGTGCGCTCGCGGGGTCCCCGCGGCGGGCCCGCCATCAGCGCCCGCCGAAGCGGCGCCGGCGCGAGGCGTACTCCGCGAGCGACTCCTCGAGCGCCTGCCGCGTGAAGTCGGGCCACAGCTCCTCGCGGAACACCAGCTCCGAGTACGCCGACTGCCAAAGCAGGTAGTTCGACAGCCGCCGCTCGCCGCTCGTACGGATGATCAGGTCCGGGTCGTGCATCTCCGGCGCGTACAGGCACGCGCGGAACTCCTCCTCGCCGCCCCCGCCGAAGCGGCTCGCCGCGTCGAGGATCTCCGCACGCCCGCCGTAGTTGAACGCCACGAACAGGGTGATCTCCGTGTTCGACGCCGTCACCTCTTCGGCCCAGCGCATCTGACGCTGAAGCTCCTCGCTCACGCCCTCGCGGCGGCCGATGAAGCGCATCCGCACCCCTTCGCGGTCGAGCTCCGGCGTTTCGCTCGCGATGCGTTTCCCGAACATCGACATCAGCCCGCGCACCTCCTCGGGCGGTCGTGACCAGTTCTCCGTCGAGAACGAATACACCGTCAGCTCCTCGATCCCCAGCTGCGCCGCGTCGCGCAGCCGCGCCTTCACCGTGTCCGCGCCCGCGCTGTGCCCGTCGTTCACCGACAGCCCGCGCGCGCGCGCCCAGCGGCCGTTGCCGTCCGTGATGATCGCCACGTAGCGCGCCGTCGCGGCTGCCGATGAGGGTCCGCTCGCCGCGCGCGAGGAGCCTTGCTCGCGTCCTCCCGCGGGCGGCATCACACCGCGAGGATCTCCTCTTCCTTGTTCTTCAGCGCGCCGTCCAGCTCGCTGATGCGCGTGTCCGTCAGCTTCTGCAGCTCCACCTCCGCGCGATGCTCGTCGTCCGAGGACGCTTCGCCCTCCGCCTTCAGCTCCCGCAGGTGGTGCATCGTGTCGCGCCGCACGTTGCGGATCGCCACGCGACCCTCCTCCGCCAGGCCGCGCAGCACCTTCACCAGCTCGCGCCTGCGCTCTTCGGTCAGCTCCGGCACCACCAGGCGCACCACGTTGCCGTCGTTGGAGGGCGTCAGGCCGACGTCCGACTCGTTGATCGCTTTCTCGATCGCCTTGATCGCCGACTTGTCGTAGGGCTGCACCGTCAGCAGCCGCGCCTCCGGCGCCGAGATCGTCGACAGCTGGTTCAGCGGCGTCGGCGCGCCGTAGTAGTCGACCACCACGCGCTCCAGCAGCGACGGGCTCGCGCGCCCCGTGCGCACCGTCGAGAACTCGTGCTGTGCGGACTCCAGCGACTTCGCCATCCGCTCGTTGGCGTCCTTCAGCAGTTCGTCGATCAGATTCTCGGCTGGCACTAATTCTCTCCTGCAGGCGTCGACACGAGCGTCCCCACGGCTTCGCCGGAGATTATCCGCGCGAGGCTCGACTCGTCGTCCATGTTGAACACGCGCAGCGGCATGCCGTTGTCCATGCACAGCGCCAGCGCCGTCGAGTCCATCACGCGAAGCCGGCGCTCGATCGCCTCCATATGCGTGATCTGCGGGATGAACTGCGCCGTCGGCTCGATCGCCGGATCCGCGCTGAAGACGCCCTCCACCCCGTTCTTCGCCATCAGGATGATCTCGGCGTGGATCTCCGCCGCGCGCAGCGCCGCCGCCGTGTCCGTCGTGAAGAACGGGTTGCCCGTGCCCGCCGCGAAGATCACCACGCGCCCCTTCTCGAGGTGGCGCATCGCGCGCCTGCGAATGTAGGGCTCCGCGACCTCCGAGACGCCCAGCGCCGACTGCACGCGCGTGTCCGTGCCGATCTTCTCGAGCGCGTCCTGCAGCGACAGCGCGTTCAGCACCGTCGCCAGCATCCCCATGTAGTCCGCCGTCGCCCGGTCCATCCCCCCCGCCGCCGCCTTCATGCCGCGGTAGATGTTGCCCGCGCCCACCACGATCGCCACCTCCACGCCCTGCTCCTGCACGTAGGTGACCTGCCGCGCCACCGCCTGCACGCGCTCCGGGTCGGTGCCGTAGTCGAGGCTGCCCATCAGCGCCTCGCCCGAGAGCTTCAGCAGGATCCGTTTGAAGGCAGCGGCCATCGAAGCGTGCCGGAGCCTACCGCCTGCTCGCCCGCCGGCTACTGGCCGATCGCGAAGCGCGCGAAGCGGCGGATCACCACGTTCTCGCCCGTCGCCGCGGTCAGCTCGTCGCGCAGCTGCTGCACCGTCTTGCCCTCGAACTTCGGATTGTGCATCTCCTGCTCGAGCAGCACGATCGTCTGCAGCCAGCTGTCCAGCTTCCCCGACACGATTTTCTCGCGCACCTGCTCGGGCTTGTCCGCCGCTTCCTGCTCGTAGATCCGCGCCTCCGAGGAGCGCAGCTCCTCCGGCACGTCCTCGCGATTGACGTATTTCACGGTCGGCGTCGCCGCGATCTGCATCGCCACCTCGCGCGCGAACGTCACGAAATCATCGTTCTTCGCCACGAAGTCCGTGTTGCAGTCCACCTCGATCAGCACGCCCACCTTCGCGCCCGCGTGGATGTAGGACTGCACCGTCCCCTCCGTCGCCGCGCGCTCGCCAAGGTCCTGGATCTTCTTGCCCTGCCGCACACGCAGGATCTCGATCGCCTTCTCGACGTCGCCGCCCGCCTCCGTCAGCGCCTTCTTGCAGTCCATCATCCCCGCGCCCGTGCGGTCGCGCAGGGCCTTCACGTCTTTCGCTGAGATCTCCACGGTACTCATCAGGTGCTCGTCTCCGCTGTCGTCGCCTGCTCGCTCGCCACCGTCGGCTCGGGCTCCTCGGGCGCGGGCTCCTCGGCCGTCGGCGCCTCGGCGGCCGGCGCCTGCTCCTCGCCCTCGGGTGCCTCGGCGGCGGCCGTCGGTGCCTCGGCAGCCACGTCGCTCTCAGGCGCGTCCGCGGGCGCGCTCTGCTCGACCTCCTCTATCGCCTCGAGGACCTGCGCCGCCTCGGCCGCCTCGGCCAACTCGACAGCCTCGGCGATCTCCGCCTTCTCTGCCTCGGGCTCCTGGACTGGCTGCTCCGCCGGCGCGGCCGGCGCCTGGGCCTGCGCCGGCGCCGCTGGCGCCTGGGCCTGCGCGGCCGCCGCGGCCTCGGCAGCCGCCCGCTCGGCCGCCTCGCGCGCGGCCTGCTCGGCCTCGCGCGCGGCCCGTTCCTCCGCTTCGCGCGCGGCCAGTTCCTCGGCCTCGCGCGCGGCCTGTGCCTCGGCCTCGCGGCGGGCGCGCGCCTCGGCCTCGGCGCGCGCGCGTTCCTCGGCTTCCTTGCGCGCACGCTCCTCCTCGGCGCGGAACACGGAGTGACCCTCGGAGACGACCTGGCCGATGGCCTGCGTGATCAGCGCACAGGAGCGGATCGCGTCGTCGTTGCCGGGGATGACGAAGTCGATGCCGTCGGGGTCGCAGTTGGTGTCGACCAGGCCGATGATCGGGATCCGCAGGCGCTGGGCCTCTTTGACGGCGATCGCCTCTGTTTTGAGGTCGATCACGAACATCGCGTCGGGCACGCGCTGCATGTTCTTGACGCCGCCGAGGTTCGCGCGCAGCTTCTCGAGGTCGGCCTGCGCCGCCATGCGCTCGCGCGTCGGCAGCAGGCCGAGCTGGCCCTCGGCCTCATAGCGTTCGAGGTCGTGCAGGCGCCTGATGCGCTGGTTGATCGTCTGGAAGTTCGTCAGCAGCCCGCCCAGCCAGCGGTGGTTGACGTATGGCATTTCGGAGGCGTCGGCGACTTCCTGGATCGTGTCGCGAGCCTGCTTCTTGGTGCCGACGAAGAGCACCGTGCCGCCGCGGTGGGCGAGCTCGTCGACGAAGCGCTGGGCCTGGGCCAGGAGCGCCTGCGTCTTGAGCAGGTCGATGATGTAGATGCCGCCGCGCTCGCCATGGATGAAGCGGCGCATCTTTGGATTCCAGCGGCGCGTCTGATGGCCGAAGTGGACTCCAGCCTCGAGCAGCTCCGCAATGCCAACTTCTGGTGGCACGGGCTACCTCCCTTATATGTCTCGCTTGATGCCGCGCGGACTTCGGCGGACCCGGCGCTGGCGATGCGATGCTCCGCTCGCGAGCCCGGGCAGGGCCGCCATCGGCGGCCGCGCGGGTAGTGGTGGTCTTCGCCCCTCAGGATACCTGCTCGGCGCGCGCGAGCGCGGCCTGCAGATCAGCCGGCAGCGGCGCCGAGAGGTCGAGCGGCTCGTGCGTGATGGGGTGCTCGAAGGACAGGCGCGCGGCGTGCAGGAACTGGCGCTGCAGGCCGAAGAGGCCGGCCGTCCCGTACTCGGGGTCGCCGGCGACGGGGTGGCCGATCGCGCGCAGGTGCACTCGGATCTGGTGCGTGCGGCCGGTCTCCAGGCGCAGGCGCAGCAGAGAGCTCGTGGGCAGCGCCCGCTCGAGCGTGAAGTGGGTGCGCGCCTCGCGCGCGCCCGCGCCGCCGACGGTCATGCGCGTGCGCACTCGCGGATCGCGCCCGATCGGCGCCTCGATCGTGCCCGCGCGCGCCGGCGGCAGGCCCTCGACGAGCGCGATGTACTCGCGGCCGATGAGACGTTTCGCGAGCGCGGCCTGCAGGCGCCGATGAGCCTCCTCGCTGCGTGCGACGACGAGCAAGCCCGACGTGTCCCGATCGAGGCGGTGCACGATGCCCGCCCGCTCGGGCTCGCCGCCGGCCAGCAGCGGCGCGAGCAGCTGCGCGAGCGTGTCCTCGCGGTGCCCGCGCGCGGGGTGCACCACCAATCCTGCCGCCTTGTCGAGCACCAGCAGGTGGTCGTCGCGGTAGACGACCTCGAAGGGCGGCCCGCTCACCCGGGGTGCTGCCGGGCGTGGTCGATCACGAGGAACAGCGCGACGACGCCGATCGTGATCGAGGCGTCGGCGAGGTTGAAGGGCGGCCAGCCGAGCGGCAGCTTGATGAAGTCCGTCACGGAGCCGTTGCGCACGCGGTCGAGCACGTTGCCGAACGCGCCTCCGATCAGCATGCCCGTCGGAAGCCATATCAGCGACATGCGCGTATGCCGCGCGAAGTACGCGAGCAGCGCGAGCAGCGCGAGCGCGATCAGCACCGTGACGATGACGTGGTTGCCGGGGAAAAGGCCGAAGGCGACGCCCTTGTTGCGCGTGTCGACGAGCTGCACGCCCGGCAGCAGCCCGCGTTCTTCACCGGGCACGATCGAGTGTTCGATGGCGCGCTTGCTGAGCTGGTCGACCGCCACGACGATCGCCATCACGAGCAGCGCGAGCAGCCACGCGCGCAGCGCGGTGCGGCCGCGACTGCCCGCTCGCGCTGTCATCTGAGCGGTGCCCACCCCCCCGCTCAGTTGATGATGTCTCTCACGATCACGATGTTGATGATCTGCAGCACGACGATCGCGATGATCGGACTGAAGTCGAAGCCGCCGAAGGACGGCAGCATGCGCCGGAAGATGCGCAGGAACGGCTCGCACACGTCGCGCAGGAAGCCGAGCGCCGCGCTGCCCCAGCGCGTGTACGGCGGGCGCACGCCCGCGGCGAACAGCAGGTTCGTGACGATGTACACGATGATCACCAGCGTGTAGACGTAGATGACCGTCGAGAGGAATTCGGCGATGTCGGTACGGGCGCTCGCGAGCAGCAGCATCTATGCCTCCCAGCGTGGCACAGGCGCTAGCGCAGCACCGCATCGAGCGCGTCGCTGAACGCCGCGCGCAGGCCGCCGCGCTCGAGCGCGTCGAGGCCGCGCGCGGTGAGGCCGCCGGGCGAGGAGACCTCTCGGCGGACCTGAAGCGTGTCGTAGCCGCGGCGGCGCAGCAGCTCCGCCGTGCCCGCGAGCGTCGCGACGGCGAGCTCGGACGCCTGCTGCGCCGGCAGGCCCGCGCGCACGCCCGCGTCGACCTGCGCCTCAACGACGAGCGCCACGTAGGCGGGCGCGCACGACATCAGGCCCATCGCGACGTCGAGGAGCGCGTCGTCGAGCACCACGAGCCGGCCGAGCTCGCCGAACAGCACCGCGACCTGCTCGTCGAGTTCGCTCGGGCCGGCGTCCTCCGAGGCGCGCGCCGCGGCGTCCGCGGCCTGCACGATCGCGCCGCCGCGCACCTCCGCGGTGAGCGCGGGCAGGAAGCGGTAGACCGGGCGCTCGGGATATGCGCGCCGCAGCTCGGACAGCGGCGTCACCGCAAGGATCGAGGCCACCGCGCGCGCGTCCGGCGCGATCTCTTGGGCCACCGCATCGAGCTGCGCGGGCTTGTGCGCGAGCACGACGAGGTCGGCTCTGCGCGCCACCTCCGCGTTGCTCTGGAGCGCCTCGCCGCCGACCTCCGCGGCGAGCGCCTGCGCGCGTCCGGCCACCGGGTCCGAGCACAGCAGCGCCCGGTCCCAGCCGCGCGCCATCGCGCGCGCCATGTTGCCTGCGCCGATCAGCCCTATCTGCATGAGCGCTGTACGCCGGCCGCCGCTGCCAGCGCGTCAGGACTGATTGAAGAAGCCCTTCTCGATCAGCCGCGCGCGCTCCTCGGCTGAGATCTCCACGTTGCGCGGCGTCAGCATGAACACCTTGTCGGCGATGCGCTGCATGCCGCCGTCGAGCGCGTATGTGAGGCCGGAAGCGAAGTCGATCAGCCGCTTCGACAGGTCCGTTTCGGTCCCCTGCAGGTTCAGGATCACGGGGATCGAGTCCTTGAACTTGTCGGCGATCTGCTGTGCGTCGTTGAAGGACTTCGGCACGACCAGATGCACGCGCACGTCGCCGTTGCCATTGCCGACGGGTTTGAGCACGGCCTGCCGGCCGCGGCCTCCGCGCCGGGAGCCCGCGTCCTCCTCGTCGTCGGCGAAGATGTCGTCGATCTCGTCGCGGCGGTTGCGCAGGCGCCGCACGTTCGGCCGCTCGCGGTAGCGCCCCTCGATCTCCGCCTCGGGCGCCGCCTCTTCGTCGTAGTCGTCGTGGTACTCCTCGGCCAGGCCGAAGTAAACGAGCGCGCTGTGCCAGGAGTCGCGAAGGGACATATGAGCTCAGGTGCGTGTTCGCGCAGCTGCGCGATTTCCCTGCAGATGCTACTTCTCTGCCGAGCGGATGTGGCCGCGCATGCCGACTCGGCGGTGCAGCAGCCGTGCTAGCCGTAGAGGGTAGTGCCGAGCCGCACGATCGTCGCCCCCTCCTCGACGGCGACGACATAGTCCTGCGAGGTGCCCATCGAGAGCTCTTCGAGGCCCCGCTCGTCGGCCAGCTCGCGCAGCGCGCGAAACCAGCGCCGGCTCTGCTCGGGCGCGCCCGCGAGCGGCGGCATCGTCATCAATCCGGCGACGGGCACCGGCGCGCGCGCGATCAACTCGTCCAGGCGCTCGGGCGCGATGCCCGCCTTGCCCTGCTCGCCCGCGAGGTTCACCTCGATCAGGATGCGCAGACCGGCGCGCGCGCTGTCACGGTGGCGCGCGAGCTCGCGCAGCGCGGACTCCGAGGCGACGGAGTGGATGAGGCGCACGTAGGGGACGATCGCGCGCACCCGCCGGCTCTGCAGCGCGCCGATGAAGTCCCACTCGAACAGCCGCCCGTGCGCCTCGAACTTCTCCTGCAGGTCCTGCGCGCGGTTCTCGCCGACGAGCCGCACGCCGGCCTGCGCGAGCTTCGGCAGGTCCGCCGGCGCCACGTACTTCGTCGCGGCGAGCACCGCGACGTCCGCCCGCCGGCCGAGGCCCGCGGGCGGCGGCGCCCTGCGCTGCACGGCCGCCGCGATCTCCGCGTGCACGCGGCGCAGGTTCTCGCGCACGCGCTCGGCGTCGATCTCGACCGTCAGCTGCGCCACGCGATCGCGGCCTGCCTGCCTGCGCGTTCGCGTTCGCGCCTGTGCGAGAAGAAGCGCTCGTCGCAGATCGTGCAGATCTCGAGGTCGATCACCTCGCGCACGCCGGCCGCGAGCAGCTGCTCACGCGCGATCGCGTGCAGGTCGAGATTGCGCCCGCGACGATGCGCTGCGCCGAAGGCGGCTTGCACCTCGGGTCCGACCTCGTAGCAGCACACGCCCGCCCCCGGCCCGATGACCGCGTGCGTCGGCGTCACGCCGCCGAGCTCGCGCGCCGCGCGCACGCCCTCGTCGAGCACGCCCTCCGCCAGCCCTCGCCAGCCGGCGTGCACCATCGCGACGGCGCCATCGCCGCCCAGCGCGACCGGCAGGCAGTCGGCGGTCAGCACGGTGGCACCGACCAGGCGCAGCGCAGTCGCCTGCCCGTCCGCGTGGTCCTCGGCGCTCGGAGCGACGAGCCGGTGCGCGCCGTCGCTGGACGCGCCGTGGTCGGACGCGCCGTCAGTCGACGCGCCGTCATGGGGCGCGCTGCCATTGGACGCGCCGTCGAGGGATGCGCCTTCGAGGGATGCGCCTTCGAGCTCCGCCTCGAGCGCCACGGCGAGGCGCTCCGCGGCCAGCGCCGCACCTCCTGATCCGGCGCCCGACGAGCCGGCGCCCGCGCCCGACGAGCCGCTGCCGGCGCCCGCCGAGCTCGCGCCCCCGCCAGCCTGGACAGCGCGCGCCGGCACGTCCTCCGGTTGCGGCGGCACGCGCACTCGCTGCACGATGCTTCCGTGCACCTGGTAGCCGCGCGCGAGCACGCGCAGGCCGGCGAGCTCGCGCAGGTGCTCGCGCACGAGCGCGCCGTGCTGCGCTCCCTCGCCGCCGACGCTCGACGCATTGCCGTGCGCGCGCTCGCTGAACAGCACGCGCCCGCCGCCGGGCAGCTCGATGAGCAGCGGCGCCGCGCTCACACGCGTGCCTCCAGCGCCGCGCGCAGCTCCGCGCGGCGGTCCTCGGCGGGGAGCTCGCCGTCGAGCTTGCTCGAGAGCGCGACCTCCAGGCGCCGCCCGATCTGCGGCCCGGGCGCGAGACCCGCCTGCAACAGGTCATCGCCTGTGATCTCCAGGCGCACGTGCCGAAGCTGCTCGAGCCACGTCTGCGCCTGCGCAGCGGCCCGCGCCGCGCCGGTCTGCTCACCGAGCGCGCCCGCGAGCGCGACGGCCTCGAGCGGCTCGCGTGCGAGCAGCTCGCGCTGTTCGGAGGGCCGCAGCCCAAGCCCGAGGCGCTGGGCGAGCTGCGGCGCCACGATCGTGTCGCGCGCGATGCGGTCCCGTTCGCCGGCGCCGAACTCGAGCTCGTCGAGCAGGTCGCCGATGGCCTCCTGCGTCGGTTCGATCCCGCGCGCCGGTCCCAGCAGCAGCGAGGCGACGATCAGCTCGCCCGGATGTCCGTCGTCGGGCAGCAGCGCGAGCGCCCTTTCGGCGAGCGCACGGTCGAGCGCGAGCGCCGGCACGAGCGCGCCGAGCACCCCGAGCTGCTCGAGCGAGGCGAGCGCGTCGAGCGCATCGGGCTCCTCGAGCGCGAGACGCAGCTCGGCGCCGACGCGCGCGCCGGAGAGGGTAGCGAACACGCCCGCGGCGAGCGCCTCGCTCGCGAGCATCGCGGTGCGAGGCTCGGGCTGGAAGCCGAGGCGGGCGCTGTAGCGGCCGAGGCGCAGCAGCCGGGTGGGGTCGTCGAGGAAGCTGCGCTCGTGCAGCACGCGCAGGCGGCTCGCCGCGAGATCCTCGAGCGCATGCTCGGCCGCCAGAACATCGCCGGCCTGCGCGCCACCCAGCGGCACGGCGATCGCGTTGACGGTGAAGTCGCGGCGGGCGAGGTCCTCCTCGACCGTGCCCTGCCGCACCTCCGGCAGCGCGCCGGGCGCCGGGTAGCTCTCGGCCCGCCGGCGCGCGATATCGACGCGGCCCTCGCTCCATTCCACGTTCGCCGTGCCGAAGCGGTCGTGCGTGGCGAGCTCGAGCGGGCCGCGTCCACTCTCCTCGAGCAGTCGCGCCAGCTCGCGCGCGAATGCGTCCGCATCGGCTGCGACGACGACGTCGAGCTCTTTCGGGGGGCGCTCGAGCAGCAGGTCGCGCACGGCGCCGCCGACGAGCGCGACGTCCTCCCCCCGCGCCGCGAGCGCGAGCAGCTGCTCTCCCCCGGGCTGCTCGCGCAGGGCGGCTATCACGGCATCACCGGTGCTCATACCGGAGCCCGCACCGCCACCCCCGCGTCCGCCAGGTGCTCCTTCGCCTCTCGAAGCGTGAAGCGTCCATAGTGGAAGATCGATGCGCACAGCACCGCGTCGGCGCCCGCCTGCAGCGCCTCGACGAGGTGCTCGAGCTCGCCCGCGCCGCCGGAGGCGATCACGGGCACCGCGACCGCATCGCTGACGGCCGCGGTGAGCGCGAGGTCGTAGCCCTCGCTCGTGCCGTCACGGTCCATGCTCGTCAGGAGGATCTCGCCCGCGCCGCGCTCGACCCCTTCGCGCGCCCACTCGATCACATCGCGGCCGCTCGCCGTGCGCCCGCCGGCGGTGTAGGCCTGCCAGCCGCCGTCCGGCGTCGCCTTGGCGTCGATCGCGAGCACCACGCACTGGGCGCCGAAGTTCGCCGCGAGCTCGTCGATCAGCTCGGGACGTGCGAGCGCGGCCGAGTTGACCGAGATCTTCTCGGCGCCCGCGTCGAGCACGACCTGCGCGTCTTTGACCGTGCGAATGCCGCCGCCGACGGTGAAGGGGATGAACACCTCATCGGCGGTGCGGCGCGCGAGCTGCGCGATCGTCTCGCGGCTTTCGTGGGTGGCGGTGATGTCGAGGAACACCAGCTCGTCGGCGCCTTCGGCGTCGTAGTGCGCCGCGAGCTCGACGGGGTCGCCCGCGTCGCGGATGTCGACGAATTCCACGCCCTTCACGACGCGGCCGCGGTCCACGTCCAGGCACGGGATGACGCGCTTGAGGTGCACCTGCGCAACCTACCCCGCGAGCGCCGCATGCGCCTGCTCGACCGTGAAGCGTCGCTCATACAGCGCCTTGCCGACGATCACTCCGACGACGCTCTCGAGCCCCAACGCGGCGAGCGACTCGAGGTCCGCGAGCGTGCCGATGCCGCCCGAGTACAGCAGCCGCGCGTCGCTCACCTGCGCGAGCTCGCGCAACCCCTCGAGGTCGGGTCCCCCGAGCATGCCGTCGCGCTCGACGTCGGTGTAGACGAGCTCGCGCACTCCCATGTCCACGAGCTGGCGCGCCGCGGCCGACGTCTGCTCGCCGCTCACGCGCGTCCAGCCGTCGGTCGCGACGGCGCCGGCGCGGGTGTCGAGCGATACGAGCACGCGCTGCGCGCCGTGCCGTTCGAGTGCCGCGCGCAGCAGCTCGGGATCGGTGAACGCGGCGGTGCCGAGGATCACGCGCTCGGCGCCCGCCGCGAGCGCCTGCTCGATCGACTCGAGGCTGCGCAGCCCGCCGCCGTACTGGACTGGTAGGTCGAGCTCCGCCGCGATGCGCCGCAGCTGCCCGAGGTTGGCCGGCCGCCCGCTGCGCGCGCCGTCGAGGTCGACCAGGTGCAGCTGGCGCGCACCGGCGTCGGCGAACGCGCGCGCGGCGGCGAGCGGGTCGTCGTCGTAGACCTTCTCCTTCTCGTAGTCGCCCTGTGTCAGCCGCACGGCGCGGCCGCCGAGGACGTCGACCGCGGGGTACAGCCTCACCCTGGCAGCGACGCGCGCGCGCCGACGCAGATACGGACGAAGTTGCCGAGCAGCCTGAGGCCTGCCGCGGAGGACTTCTCCGGGTGGAACTGCACGCCGTAGAGGCGTTCGTGCTCGACGGCGCTCACGAAGCGTTCGCCGTAGTCGGCGTAGCCGAGCGCGTCGCGCGGGTCGGCGGGGCGCACGGCGAAGGAGTGCACGTGGTAGAAGGCGCAGCGGCGCGGAATCCCCTCCAGCAGCGGCGACTCGCGCGGCTCGAACTCGACCTCGTTCCAGCCGATGTGCGGCAGGCTCAGCCCGTCGGCCTTGAGCGTCGTCACCTCCCCGCGCAGCAGGCCGAGCCCGCCGGCGCCGCCGAGCTCGCTGGAGCGCTCGAAGACGAGCTGCATGCCCAGGCAGATCCCGAGGATCGGGGCGCCGGCGCCGGCGCGCTCGCGCAGCAACGCGTCCAGGCCGAGCTCGCGCAGGTTGTCCATTGCGCGCGGAAAGGCTCCCACGCCGGGCAGCACCAGCCCGTCCGCGCTGCGCAGCTGCTGCGGCTCGCTGCTGATCCGGGCCCGCGCGCCGACATGCTCGAGCGCCTTCTCCACCGAGCGGCGGTTGCCCATGCCGTAGTCGACGATTCCGATCAGCGGCGCATCCGAGAGCGCCGGACCCTCCGAGCGATCGACGCCGTCCTGCATGCGCGCGGTTGCCTCCGGGCTCACGCGGTGAGCGTGCCCTTCGTGCTGGGCACGCCGGTCTCGGCCGGGTCGAGCGCGACCGCCGCGCGCAGCGCTCGCGCGAAGGCCTTGAAGGCGGCCTCGATCATGTGGTGGGCGTTCGTGCCGGTTTCGACGCGCAGGTGCAGCGTGAGCTTGGCGTTGTTGGCGAGCGCCCTGAAGAACTCCTCGGTGAGCTCGTGGTCGAAGCCGCCGGTGGCACCCGCGGGCAGGTTCGCCTCGAACAAGGTGAAGGGGCGCCCGGAGATGTCGATCGCGCAGCTTGCGCGCGCCTCGTCCATCGGCACGGTCGCGCTGCCGTAGCGGGTGATGCCCGTGCGGTCGCCGAGCGCCGCGTCCAGGCCGCGGCCGATCGCGATCGCGGCGTCCTCGACGGTGTGGTGCGCGCCCGTCTCGAGATCGCCCCGCACGGTCAGCCGGAGGTCGATCGCGGCGTGCCGGGCGAGCAGGTCGAGCATGTGGTCGAGGAAGCCGACGCCGGTATCGCGCTCGCCCGCGCCGACTCCTTCCAGCGCCAGGTTCAGGCGGATCTCGGTCTCGGCGGTCCTGCGCTCGATGTTCGCGGTCCTGCTCATCGACGCCAATTCTCCCCCACGCGGGCCTCCATCGATTCCGCGTGCACCTCGAAGCCCTCGGCGCGCGCGATCGGCGCGCCGGCGGCCGCGAGCTTCTCGGCACCCTCGCCGATCCTGACCTCGGCCATGCGCCGGCGGAAGTGTCGCGGCGTGAGCCCCGAGGCGAAGCGCGCGGCGCCCGCGGTCGGCAGGATGTGGTTGGAGCCGGCGACGTAGTCGCCGAAGGCGGTGGCGCTGTCGACTCCGACGAACACGCAGCCGGCGCTGCGCACGCCGGGCGCCATCTCCTCGACGTCGCGTCCGACCAGCTGCAGGTGCTCGGGCGCGAACGCGTTCGCGAGCGCCAGCGCGTCCAGCGCGCCGGGCGCGCAGACGATCGCAAAGCCCGCGTCGCCGACCGTGGGGCGCTCGAGCACGAGCCGCTCGAGGCTCTCGGCGAGCGCGTCGCAGACCCCCATCGAGGGGGATGCCGCCACGACGAGGCTGCCCGCGCCGTGCTCGGCCTGCGCGAGCATGTCGAGCGCGCACAGCGCGATCTCACGCTCGCCGGCGCCGTCTGCGAGCAGCACGAGCAGGTCGCTCGGCCCGGCGAAGCCGTCGATGCCGATCTGGCGCGAGAGCTGGTGCTTGGCCTCCTGCACGTAGAGGTTGCCGGGCCCCACCACGACCTCGACCGGCTGAACGCTGTGTGTCCCGTAGGCGAGCGCCGCGATCGCCTGGGCGCCCCCCATGCGGTAGACGCGCTCGAGTCCGAGCAGCCTGCAGGTGCCGAGGATCACCGGGTCGATCTGCCCGTCGACGCGCGGCGGCGCGCAGACGCAGACGTCGAGCACGCCGGCGGAGCGCGCCGCGACGACCCCCATCACGACGGTGCTCGGATAGGGGGCGCGGCCGCCGGGGACGTACACGGCCGCCGACTCGACGGCGACCTCGCGCAGCGCGACGCGCTGGCCCTGTGCGAGGGAGACGGCCACGTCGGTGCCGACGCCGGCGTCGGCGACGCGCGCGACGTTCACGATCGCGACCTGCAGGCCTGCGACGAGCTCGAGCGGAAGCAGTTTGATCGCCTCGTCGAGCTCCTCCGCGCCCACGCGCAGCGGACGTGGCTCGATGTCTTCGCCGGTGTCGAACTCGCTCGTGTAGCGCAGCACCGCGCGATCGCCCTCCTCGCGCACCGCGGCGATGATCTCGGCGACTTCCTGCGCGACGGCCGCGCCGTCGGGCACGAGCGCGCGCAGCTCCGCGGCGGTCGCCTGCGCGCCGCCGAGCCGGACGAACTCATCCGCCGCTATGCGCTCCAGGCGCACCTGCCGCCTCGCTCAGCTCGTGCCCGCGGGTGTCTGCGTGAGTGCGCGCAGCTGCGCGAGCAGGTCGTCGATCGCAGCCGCCTTGAGCTTGTGCGAGACGCGGTTGGCGACCAGGCGCGCCGAGCAGGTGAATAGCTCCTCGCGCACCACGAGGTCGTTCTCGCGCAGCGTCGTGCCGGTCGCGGTGAGGTCGACGATCGCCTCGACCATGCCGGTCAACGGCGCGAGCTCGACGGAGCCCTTGACCTCGACGATCTCGGCCTGCCTGCCGGTCTCCTCCATGTGGCGTGCAGCGATACGCGGGTACTTGGTCGCGACGCGCATCACGCCGAGCCGGCGCAGCGCCTCGTGCGCCGGGTCGGGGCCGGCTCTGCTGGCGAGCACCATCGTGCAGCGCCCGTAGCCGAGGTCGAGCAGCTCGTAGACCTCGCGCCCGCGCTCGCCGGGCTGCTGGCGTGTCTGCTCCAGCAGCACGTCCTTGCCGGTGACGCCGAGATCGGCGGCGCCGGCCTCGACGTAGGTCGGCACGTCGGAGGGGCGCATCGTGATGACGCCGATGTCGCGGAAGAGCAGCTTGCGCTCGTTCGTGCGCAGCTCCTCGGTGTCGAGCCCGAGCTCGGCGAGCAGCTCGACGGTGCCCTCGAAGAGCGCGCCGCGCGGCACGGCGATCGTGAGGCCGTTGAGCTCGCTCACGCGGGGATCCCCGCTCGCGCGAGCAGCGCGCCCGTGCCGCGCTCCTCGCCGGCGAGCGCGATGTGCAGCCGGTCGACGCCGAGCGCGAAGCCGACGGCCGGCAGGCTGCGCCCGAAGCGCGCGAGCAGCTCGTCGTAGCGCCCGCCGCCGCCGATCGGCGCGCCGAGCGCGGGGTCGTAGACGTCGAACACGGCGCCCGTGTAGTAGCCGATGTTGCGCACGAGGCCGAGATCGAAGATGACGCGCTCGGCGACCTCGGCGTCGAGCAGCTCGTGCAGGCCGCGCAGGCCCGTGAGAGCCTCCTGCGCGAGCGCGGGGGCGTCGGCGAGCACCTCCGGACCGCCCCGGCGCTGCGGGATCTCGGCGAGCAGTTCCTCCGCCTCGCCGGAGACGCCGGCGTCGGCGAGCGCCTGGCGCAGACCGACGAAGTCGCGCTGCACCAGCGCGTGCAGCAGCCGCGGGCGCGCGTCCTCGGGCACGCCGAGGCTCGCCATCAGCGTCGGGAACAGCGACGCGTCGCCGACGCCGACGCGGTAGCCCTTCAGTCCGGTCGCGTCGAGGGAGTGGCAGAGCACGGTGAGCGCCTCCGCGGTCCCGTGCGGCGCGGGCGCGCCGATCAGCTCGATGCCGGCCTGCAGCAGCTCGCGCGGCTGGCCCCGCTGGGGCGGGACGCCGCGGTAGCAGTGCGCGAAGTAGCAGAAGCGAAGCGGCGGCTCGCTGGTCGCGTAGCGGGTCGCGACGACGCGCGCGATCGGCACGGTCATGTCCGAGCGCAGCACGAGCAGCGAACCGGATTCGTCGAAGACGCGGTAGCCCGGCTGCGCTTCGGCCATGTCGGCGCGCGCGAGCACGGACTCGTACTCGAGCGCGGGCGTGTAGACCTCGCCGTAGCCGTGGCGCTCGAACACCGCGCGCAGCGCATCGGTTATCGCGCGCACCTCGCGCGTCTCGTCCGGCAGGACGTCGCGCGTGCCGCTGGGAATGGGGTGAATCACCCCAAGAGCTTACGCGGGCACGGGCTCCGTGGCCACGCGCTCGATGCGTGCGCCGAGCTCGCGCAGACGCTCGTCGATACGCTCGTAGCCGCGGTCGATCTGGCGGATGTTGCCGATCTCGCTGCGACCGTCCGCGCAGAGGGCGGCCACCAGCATCGCCATGCCGGCGCGGATGTCGGGCGACTCGACGCGCTCGCCGCGCAGCTTGCGCGGCCCGGAGACGATCGCGCGGTGCGGGTCGCACATGACGATGTCGGCGCCCATCAGGATCAGCTTGTCGGTGAAGATCAGGCGGTTCTCGAACATCCACTCGTGCACGAGGATCGAGCCCTCCGCCTGCGTCGCGAGAGCGACCGCGATCGAGGTGAGATCGGCGGGGAAGGCGGGCCAGGGGCCGTCCTGGATCTTGCTCTTGTAGTCGCCGACGTCGGCCTGCACGACGAGCCGCTGGCCGCCGGGCACGACGACGTCGCAGCCGTCGAGCTGGGAGTGCAGCCCGACGCGCTCGAAGACCAGTCGGATCATGCGCAGATCGTTGGGCACCGTGTCCTTGATGCGCAGCTCGCCGCCGGTGACGCCGGCGAGCGCCATGAAGCTGCCGATCTCGATGTGGTCCGGCGCGACGTGGTGTTCACATCCGTGCAGCCGCTCGACGCCGTTGATCGTGATCACGTTGGAGCCGATTCCCTGGATGTCGGCGCCCATCTTCACGAGCATGCGCGCGAGATCCTGTACGTGGGGCTCGCAGGCCGCGTTGCCGATGACGGTCGTGCCCGGCGTGAGCGCGGCGGCCATGAGCGCGTTCTCGGTCGCCATCACGGACGGCTCGTCCATGAAGACATCCGTCGGCTTGAGCCCGTGGGGCGCAGTCAGCACGATGTCGCGCCCGCACTCCGTCGTCGCGCCCATCGCGCGGAAGGCGTCGAGGTGCGGATCGAGGCGCCGGCGCCCGATGACGTCCCCGCCCGGCGGGGGCATCACCGCGCGGTGAAAGCGCGCGAGCAGCGGTCCGGCGAGCAGGAACGAGGCCCTTATCAGCTCGGCGAGCTCGGCATCGATTTCGACCTCGTGCACCCCCGCGGCGCACAGCGCAAGCTCATTCACCCCGCGCCAGTCGGCCTGCACCCCGATCGCGCGCAGGATCGCCACCATCGCCTCGACGTCGCGGATACGGGGCACGTTGCACAGCACGACCTCATCCGGCGTGAGCACGGTCGCAGCGAGGATCGCCAGCGCGCCGTTCTTGTTTCCGGCCGGGAGCACCGTGCCGGACAGCGGGGCGCCGCCTTCGATTACGAACTTCTCCATCAGCGGGGGTCGCCGGCGGCGAAGCGACTTGACGATCGGCCCGCTGGCGCGTGACGAGAGCGTAACAGCCATCTTTCTCATCCCCGAGGTTCGCGGCGGCCGCGGCTGCACCTTCCCGCGCTGTCCGAACGCCGGCAGCCGCCGGCGGCATGAGGGTCGCCTCCCTGCAACAGCGCTTGCAGCGAGAGCACCTCGGATTCCCAGGCGTGGAGCCAAATTCTCACTCCGAGAGCGCTCGAGCGGACACGCGTTCGTGGTGTCCGTCCGCTGTCGTCCATAGCTTTGCGAACACATGTTCCCCTCAAGGAGGACATCCCAGATCCTGCAGCGCGCGTCCGGTGCGGTTGTGCAGCTGCGCTCCTTCCTGTTGCTCGAGCACGACAACGACGTCGACTGGGAGGTCGACCAGGACTTCGCGCAGCACTCAGATCATCCGCACCGGGCGCCGCTGCGTGGAGCCCGCACAGCCCACCGCGCGCGCCCGCGCCGCCCCGGCGTCGTCGCGAACGCGCCGCAGGTCTGCATATCGCCGGTGGGGTACGCGCCGGGCGTCCCTGCCGGAGCGTGCCGCGGGCCCCGCCGGCGCCCCGGCGCCGCGCGCTGTTCGCGCCACTGACGCGGCGAGCGTCTGTCCGGCCCCAGAGACACGACGGGCCGCCCTTTCTCAGGCGGCCCGCCAAGTCACTCTGGAGGAAATAAACCGGCGGCGTCCTACTCTCCCGGGCCCTTGCGAGCCAAGTACCATCGGCGCTGAGGGGCTTAACTTCTCTGTTCGGAATGGGAAGAGGTGTTTCCCCCTCGCCAAAACCACCGGAAAACTCGAGAGACCAGCCTTCCGAGCGGTCCTTCAAAACTGCACAGCCGCCACAGCGGGGATCAAAAAATCCGTCAAGCCCTCGACCCATTAGTACCGGTCTCCTTCGGACGTTACCGTCCTTCCAGATCCGGCCTATCAACCTGGTGGTCTACCAGGGGTCTTACTCCCTCGAGGGGATGGGAGAGTTCATCTTGAGGCCGGCTTCCCGCTTAGATGCTTTCAGCGGTTATCCGATCCGCACGTAGCTAGCCTGCAATGCCCTTGGCAGGACAACAGATACACCAGAGGTGCGTTCATCCCGGTCCTCTCGTACTAGGGACAAATCCTCTCAACTCTCCAACGCCCACGGCAGATAGGGACCGACAGTTTTGTTACTCACGAGCGCACGTTGCGCCCGCGGGCCAGGACATTTCTGCCTGACTCTGCATGTCGCCATGCAGCTCGGACTGTATCTTCACGGAGGCATCACTCTCCGCGTTCGGCGTACAGTCTCTGAGGATTCTGGAATCACTGATCTCCACCGAACTGATCTAAACCGCCCAGCGCCGTTCATACATAGCGCTAGGTCTAAGAGCCGGGAGAAACCATCCGGCGTGCGATGCACGCCTATGGACATCGCTCTCACGATCGATGCAAAACGCTCGAACTCCTGCTGCTTCGAGGAGAGGAGCGGCGATCGCTCGAAAAACGGAAGCACATGCGTAAGAAGGTCCCGTTGTCGCCTGACGACGTACACCAACACTGCATCCTTCCGTCCGTTGGGCTTTATGTAGCCGCAACCCCCGAACCGTTCACGGATCAGCTCCAGAACCTCGCTCCTGTCAGCGTTCTGGCTGACATGAAACTCAGGTACCAGCTGAAATCCGCTCCGGCACGTTGGATTCCGGTTGACCGCGACGGCGAAGCAACCCTCGCCGTCCACGAAGCCCGCGATGTATCCATCCAGCCTTTCCTGCTGATTGTCCGCACCCGGCACATTGTCACGGTATCGCCCACTTGGGACGAAACTCGTAGCGCGGGATTCTCGGAGTTTCCAGCATATAGCCGAATTTATAGACAGCAACGGAATTTACTGTCTCACGACGTTCTGAACCCAGCTCGCGTACCGCTTTAATGGGCGAACAGCCCAACCCTTGGGAGCAACTCCACCCCCAGGATGCGACGAGCCGACATCGAGGTGCCAAACCGGGCCGTCGATGTGGACTCTTGGGCCCGATAAGCCTGTTATCCCCGGAGTACCTTTTATCCGTTGAGCGACGGCACTTCCACTTGCTACCGCCGGATCACTAAGACCTGCTTTCGCACCTGCTCGACTTGTCAGTCTCGCAGTCAAGCTCCCTTACTACCTTTACGCTCTACACACGATTTCCAACCGTGATGAGGGAACCTTTGTGCGCCTCCGTTACATTTTGGGAGGCGACCGCCCCAGTCAAACTACCCGCCTGGAACTGTCCAGCGCCCGGATTCACGGAGCGCTGTTAGAAATCCAATACATCAAGGGTGGTATCTCAAGGTTGGCTCCACGCCAGCCGCAACCGGCGCTTCAAAGCCTCCCACCTATCCTGAGCGAAATGCACCGAACTCCAATACCAGGTTGTAGTAAAGGTTCACGGGGTCTTTCCGTCTAGCCGCGGGTACTCGGCATCTTCACCGAGACTGCAATTTCACCGAGCTCCTCGTTGAGACAGCGCTGAAGTCGTTACGCCATTCGTGCAGGTCGGAACTTACCCGACAAGGAATTTCGCTCTTAACCTTCCTCCAGGATCTCTGGAGGGAGCAGTTCAGCTCCTTGCGTGCCGTACTGCTCCTGCATGTCGCCATGCAGATGGGACCATCTCATGATCCAGTGTCCTGGACCTCTGGCGTATGGCCTCTGAGGATTCTGATCAGCTTCGCTCTGGGCGTGTTCCTGTTCATGGTCTTCGCGATCTTCGCAATCTCGATGAGGCCTTCGGCTTCGAAGTGCCTCTCCTCCGCCACGATCTCCATGACCGCTGCGAACTTCTCGAAATCACGCTGCTTCGCGGTCCGAAGCGGGTGCTCCTGGAAAAACGGAATAACCGTCTCCAACAGATCACGTCGCCTCATGACCATGTACTGACCCAGGCTCTCGCGGTGGTTGTCGTGGCGCTTGCCGACGTAGATCCGCCCAACCCCGAAGAAGCCTCTGAGCTCCTCCAAGGCGGACATACTTCCCACGCCCTGCGTCACAACAAACTTGTGCGATACCTGGTATCCGGCCCTGTAGCCTCGACGATTCGTCCGATCTGGTTGCCGGACGAACCCGATGGAGAAGCATCCCTCCCCGTCTACAAAGCCCACTACCCAGCCACGCTGAATCAGCCTTTCCTGCTGGTTTTCTGCACCCATCGCATTGTCACGATACGCCCCACTTGGGACGAAACTCGTAGCGTGGGATACTCAGACGTTCCAGCATATAGCCAGATGCACACCGCGCGGTTACCCGCGCGGGGGGCAGCGATTCTACCTTAGGCACTCTTGTTACCTCCCGATCACGTCTCGGGACGGCTAGGTCGTTTCTGTTCCGCCTAGCTCTGCATGTCGCCATGCAGGTCGGACCATCTCTTCACCTCACGATCGCGAGGTGTCTGGCGTATGGCCTCTGAGGATTCTGTCACGTTCGACAGCCTTTCCTGCTGATTGTCCGCACCGGTCGCATTGTCACTGCCCGTTACAGGCGAGTAGCGCCGGATACGCCGGATGTCCCAGCATATAGCCAGATTTTGTAACAGCCAAAGTTATTAACCGTTATAGTTACGGCCGCCGTTTACCGGGGCTTAGCTTCGCTGCTTCGAACCGAAGTCCTAACAACTCCACGTAACCTTCCGGCACCGGGCAGGCGTCAGCCCCTATACGTCGTCTTACGACTTAGCAGAGACCTGTGTTTTTGGTAAACAGTCGCTTCAGCCAATTCACTGCGGCCCTCTCGGGCTCCACTCGCGAGGAGTTTCACCCTACTGGGGCGCCCCTTATCCCAAAGTTACGGGGCGATTTTGCCGAGTTCCTTAACGAGGGTTATCTCGATCACCTTAGTATTCTCTACTTGCCCACCTGTGTCGGTTTTGGTACGGGCACGCGCTTCCTCCCTAGAGGATTTTCTTGGAGGTATGGCGTCAGGGACTCGCCGGCTTAACGCCAGCTGGCATCGCACCTCAGGTTATGCGGCCCCGCATTTGACAAGGGCCACCCCTACATGCTTACCCCAGGATAACCATCACCTGGGTTCCCTTAGCCTTCCTCGTCCCCCCATCGGTCAAACGGAAGCGACGTGGTACAGGAATATCAACCTGTTGGCCATCGACTACGCCTTTCGGCCTCGCCTTAGGTCCCGACTAACCCTGAGCAGACGAACTTTACTCAGGAATCCTTGGGCAATCGGCGGAGTGGATTCTCACCACTCTTTCGTTACTAATGCCGGCATTCTCACTTCCCAGGCCTCCACCACTGGCTTACGCCGCGGCTTTGCTGGCATGGGAACGCTCTCCTACCGCGCGATCGACCCGAAGGTCTCACGCACCCGCAGCTTCGGTGACTAGCTTGAGCCCCGTTGAATTGTCCGCGCTCGAACACTTGACCAGTGAGCTGTTACGCACTCTTTCAAGGGTGGCTGCCTCTAAGCCAACCTCCTGGTTGTCTATGCACTCGAACATCGTTTCCCACTTAGCTAGTACTTAGGGACCTTAGCTGGCGGTCTGGGCTGTTTCCCTTTCGACGCTGAAGTTTATCCCCCAGCAACTGACTCCCGGAGTAAACGTGACTGGTCTTCGGAGTTTGCCTGAAGTCGGTAACCTGGTAGGGCCCCTAGTCCAAACAGTGCTCTACGGCCAACACGCAATTTATCCGAGGCTATACCTAAATATATTTCGGAGAGAACCAGATATCACTGAGCTTGATTAGCCTTTCACTCCGACCCACAGGTCATCCGCCCAGTTTTCAACCTAGGTCGGTTCGGCCCTCCACGAGGTCTTACCCCCGCTTCAGCCTGCCCATGGGTAGCTCGCTCAGTTTCGGGTCTACCGCCTGCGACTAAATCGCCCTATTAGGACTCGCTTTCGCTACGGCTCCGCTCATCGCTTAACCTTGCCGCAGACGAGTAACTCGCCGGCTCGTTATGCAAAAAGCACGCGGTCATCCCACGAAGGGACTCCCACCGCTTGTAGGCACGCGGTTTCAGGTACTATTTCACTCCCCTTCCGGGGTACTTTTCACCTTTCCCTCACGGTACTTGTCCGCTATCGGTCACCAAGGAGTACTTAGCCTTGGAGGGTGGTCCCCCCAGGTTCAGTCCGCGTTTCACGGGTGCGGACTTACTCAGGAACGCCTGACGGAAGATCATGCAGTTTCGTCTACGGGACGGTTGCCCTCTATGGTGCGCGGTTCCACACGCTTCGACTACCACATGATTTTGTAACTTCCGCCGAGCCGGACACGGCTCGGAACAGGCGCCCTACAACCCCCGACGGACAACGCGTGTCCGCTTACATCCGTCGGGTTTGGGCTGATCCCCTTTCGCTCGCCACTACTCAGGGAGTCTCGGTTGATTTACTTTCCTCGGGGTACTGAGATGTTTCACTTCCCCCGCTTGTCCTCGCCCGGCCTATGTGTTCAGCCGGGGATAACGCCGCATTACCAGCGCCAGGTTTCCCCATTCGGGAATCCACGGGTCAAAGGCTATTCAGCGCCTAACCGTGGCTTATCGCAGCCGTTCACGCCCTTCATCGACTCTTGGTGCCAAGGCATCCACCATGTGCCCTTACTATCTTGACGGTGATCCGGCCCGCTCGACCTCGCGGTCAGCGGGCCCGGTGATACCCGTTTTTCAGCCGCCGCTTATCGATGGCGGCTGATGTGGCTTCTGTGCAGTTTTCAAGGATCGCTCGAGAAGGCCATAACGCCGGCCGCCGTCGCGTACCGATGAGGCGCCGCTTACTGGGCGCTTCGCGCGACGCCGGCGGGGCGCCGGTCTCTCAAAACTCAACAGCATGCTGGGCCTTTCCAAGGCGCCCTATCGGTGCTCGGCCCCAAGTAGGAGAGGCGAGCAACGACGCGCGCACCCAGCCAGGTTCGGTCGACATGCTAGGCCCGATCCTTTGTCGGCCCTTCGGCCGTCCTCACGGACGGCGGGACCGCGCGGGCCCCCACGAATGCGGAGACCCTTCAGATCGGGGCACGCAATGTGCTCCCTAGAAAGGAGGTGATCCAGCCGCAGCTTCCGCTACGGCTACCTTGTTACGACTTCACCCCAGTCACGAGCCCCACCTTCGACGGCTCCCTCCCTTGCGGGTTAGGCCACCGGCTTCGGGTGTTGCTCACTCCCGTGGTGTGACGGGCGGTGTGTACAAGGCCCGGGAACGTATTCACCGCGGCAGTGCTGATCCGCGATTACTAGCAACTCCGCCTTCATGCAGGCGAATTTCAGCCTGCAATCCGAACCGAGACGCACTTTAAGGGATTCGCTCCACCTCGCGGTATCGCAGCCCTCTGTATGCGCCAATGTAGCACGTGTGTAGCCCTGAACATAAGGGGCATGAGGACTTGACGTCATCCCCACCTTCCTCCGGTTTGTCACCGGCAGTCTCGCATGAGTCCCCAACTGAATGCTGGCAACATGCGACGGGGGTTGCGCTCGTTGCGGGACTTAACCCAACATCTCACGACACGAGCTGACGACAGCCATGCACCACCTGTGAGAGTGCCCCGAAGGGAAGGTGTGTTTCCACACCGATCACCCACATGTCAAGCCCAGGTAAGGTTCTTCGCGTCGCGTCGAATTAAACCACATGCTCCGCTGCTTGTGCGGGCCCCCGTCAATTCCTTTGAGTTTTAGCCTTGCGGCCGTACTCCCCAGGCGGGCAACTTAATGCGTTAGCTTCGACACGGGGGGAGTCGACACCCCCCACATCTAGTTGCCATCGTTTACAGCGTGGACTACCAGGGTATCTAATCCTGTTTGCTCCCCACGCTTTCGCGTCTCAGCGTCAGTCACGTCCCAGCGAGCTGCTTTCGCCATTGGTGTTCCTCCTGATATCTGCGCATTTCACCGCTACACCAGGAATTCCACTCGCCCCTTCCGGACTCTAGCCCGACAGTATCCACCGGCTTTCCAGGGTTGAGCCCTGGACTTTCACAGCGGACTAATCGGGCCGCCTACACGCTCTTTACGCCCAATAATTCCGGACAACGCTTGCACCCTACGTATTACCGCGGCTGCTGGCACGTAGTTAGCCGGTGCTTCTTGTGAAGGTACCGTCACTCCAGCCGGCTGTTCACCGGCGGAGCTTCGTCCCAACTGAAAGGGGTTTACAACCCGAAAGCCTTCTTCCCCCACGCGGCGTTGCTGCGTCACGCTTTCGCGCATTGCGCAAGATTCCCCACTGCTGCCTCCCGTAGGAGTCTGGGCCGTGTCTCAGTCCCAGTGTGGCTGATCGTCCTCTCAGACCAGCTACCCATCGGAGCCTTGGTGAGCCGTTACCTCACCAACAAGCTAATGGGCCGCGGGCCCATCTCGATGCGGAGGCCGAAGCTTCCTTTCCCCTTGCGGGCACATCCGGTATTAGCCCGAGTTTCCTCGGGTTGTCCCAGTCATCGAGGCAGGTAACCCACGTGTTACTCACCCGTTCGCGGCTCTGCCCCAGGGCAAGCCCTGGTTCGTCGCTCCACTTGCATGTGTTAAGCACGCCGCCAGCGTTCGTCCTGAGCCAGGATCAAACTCTCCGTGAAGAACTTCACGAAAAGCTGTCATGGAGATGCCGCGCCTCGGAGCCCTTGCGGGCGCCGCGACGGCGGCGGGCCGGGACCCATACACGCGGTCCCGAACCATGACGGGGTACTTCTCTACTTGACTCTTTGACCGCCGGCCTTCGGACGCGCGAACGCGCCGCCCGCCGGCGGGTCGAACCTGGACGCACACCACGATCCGAGAACGGACCGCAGATGCGCATGCTGTTGAGTTTTCAAAGACCGCCGAGCCTCGCCGCGGGGGTTCCTTTGGAGGGGACCGATCCGGCCAGGGGCGCCCGGGGGCGCGTTCAAGGCCGACGAAGGAGTATAGCGCGCGGCGCGCGCCCAGCCGACCCTCCGTTCGAGGCGCGGAGCTGAGGGCGCCCGCCCGACGGCGGATCGGCCTCTGCAAACCCCGCAACGTGCATGCTAGCGCCTGCGCAGGCGGACGAAGCGCCGCTTGCCGGCGCGCAGCACCTCGCCGTCGGCCGCGGCGCAGTCGACGTCGAGCTCGCCGGCGGTGAGCGTGCGGCCGCCGAGCGCGACGCCGCCCTGATCGATCAGCCGCCGCGCCTCCGAGCGCGAGGTGCCGAACGCCTCGGCCATCACGCCCGGCACGTGCAGGCGCCCGTCCACGCAGTCGAAGAGCAGCTCGTCGATCTGCTCGGGCTCGCCGCGCTCGACGAAGACGCGCTCGAAGTGCGCTTCGGCCCGGCGCGCGGCGTCCTCGCCGTGCAGCCAGGCGACGAGCGCGCGCGCGAGCTCGCGCTTGGCGTCGCGCGCCGCGGCGGCGCCGGCGGCGGCCTGCGGCGGCGGCTCGCGGCCCAGCAGCAGGCGGTAGTAGTCGCCCATCGCCTCGTCGGGGATCGCCATCGTCTTGCCGTAGATCTCGGCGGGCTCGTCGCTGACGCCGATCTGGTTGCCGAGCGACTTCGACATCTTGCGCGCGCCGTCGATGCCGACGAGGATCGGCATCGTGAGGATCGCCTGCTGCGGCACGCCGTAGGCGCGCTGCACGTCGCGCCCGAAGATCAGGTTGAACTTCTGGTCGGTGCCGCCGAGCTCGACGTCGGCGCGCACGGCGACGGAGTCATAGCCCTGCAGCAGCGGATAGAGCATCTCCAGCAGCGAGATCGGCTCGCGCGCGGCGAGCCGTCGGGCGAAGTCCTCGCGCTCGAGCAGCTGCGCGGCGGTGGCGTTGCGCATCAGCGTGAGCAGCTCGAGCGGCGGCATCTCGAGCCACTCGCTGTTGTGGCGCACCTCGAGCAGCTCGGGGTCGTCGGCGAGCACGCGCAGCGCCTGGCGCTGAAAGGTCGCGGCGTTGGCGTCGATCTGCTCGGGCGAGAGGATCGGCCGCAGCGCCGAGCGTCCGGACGGGTCGCCGACGCGCGCGGTGAAGTCGCCGATGATCAGGATCACGCGGTGGCCGGCGTCCTGGAACTGGCGCAGCTTGCGCAGCACGACGGCGTGGCCGAGGTGGATGTCGGGCGCGGTCGGGTCGATGCCGAGCTTGACGCGCAGCGGCCTGCGCTCCGCGCGCGCCGCCGCGATGCGCTCCTGCAGCTCGCCCGCGGGCAGATCGTCTACGGCGCCCCGCGCGAGCTCGGCGGCCTCCTCACGGGGCTGTGACATGGGGGCGCAATGCTAGACTCTCGCGCTTCCAGAAGGGTCCCGAGCGGCTGACGCTGGGCGCCCGGACCGCCCCGCGCGGCACGCGCGTGGGAGACCGGAGAGCAGGCCTTCGGCGAAGCCCGGCGCCGCGCTCCGGAAGCGACGATGAGCGTCTACGACCCACCCGCGATCACACCGATGCAGCCGCGCGCCAGCGGGCGCACGCGACTGAAGCGCCTGCGGCTGGTGGCGATCCTGTTCGCGCTGGGGCTGCTCGGGATCGTCTCGTTCGTGTTCGGCATGTTCGTGTCGATCGTCTCGGACCTGCCGTCGCTGACGCACTTCGCCCAGTACAAGAACGAGCAGGCCTCCTACCTCTACGACGACGACGGTCACCAGCTTGGGATCCTGACCCAGCAGAACCGCGTGATCGTGACCGGCGCGCAGATCCCGCCGATCGTCAAAGACGCGGTCGTCTCGATCGAGGACAAGCGCTTCTGGACCAACAGCGGCGTCGACATGCGCAGCGTCGCGCGCGCCTTCGTCGACGACATCACCCGCAGGGGCGCGGGCCTGCAGGGCGGCTCCACGATCGAGGAGCAGTTCATCAAGAACGCGCTGCAGGCGCAGTCGCACCGGACGATCTTCGAGAAGCTGCGCGAGGCGGCGCTCGCCTATCAGCTCTCGCACAAGTGGTCCAAGGAAAAGATCCTGACGGCGTACCTGAACACGATCTACTTCGGCAACGGCGCCTACGGCATCGAGGCCGCGGCGCAGACCTACTTCGGGCACGAGCCCGGACACGAAGGCTGCGGCCAGCCCGAACACGAGCTGTGCGTCGAGCAGCTGCAGCCGGCGGAAGCCGCGCTGCTGGCGGGCATGATCCAGTCTCCGACCGACTACAACCCGACGACCTTCCCGCAGGCGGCGCGCGAACGGCGCGACGTGGTGCTCGCGCAGATGCTCGCTCAGCGCTACATCACGAAGCCCGTCTACCGGCAGAGCATCGCGCAGGAACCGCCGAAGCCGGCGGAGATCGAGGCGCCCCAGCAGCAGACGCTGGAAGGCGTCGACGCGGGCTACTTCACCAGCTGGGTCGCCCAGCAGGTCGTCGAACGCTACGGCCCCGAGCGCGCCTACGACGGCGGGCTGCACATCAAGACGACGCTGAACCTCGAACTGCAGAAGGCCGCCGAACGGGCGGTCGAAACCTACCTCGCGAACAGCGAAGGGCCGACCGCGTCGCTGGTGGCGATCGAAAACTCGACGGGCGACGTGCGCGCGATGGTCGGCGGGCGCGACTACGCGGAAAGCCCGTTCAACCTCGCGACGGAGGGCGAGCGCCAGCCGGGCTCCTCCTTCAAGGCCTTCGATCTCGCCGCGGCGCTCGAGGACGGCATCTCGCCCTACTCGGTATGGCCCTCCAAGGAAAAGGAGTTCAACTACAAGGGCCCGAACGGGATCGAACACTTCGTGGTGCACAACGACGAAGGCGCCTACTCGGGCGAGAACACGCTGATCGGCGCGACGGCCTTCTCGGACAACTCGATCTACGCCGAAGTCGGCCTGCGGGTGGGCACGCGGCGGATAGCTGCGATCGCACGCCGCATGGGGATCACGACGCCGATCTCGACGAACGCGTCGATGACGATCGGCGGGCTGACGATCGGCGTGACGCCGCTGGACATGGCGCACGCCTATGAGACGCTCGCGCACGGAGGCGAGCGCGTCAGCGGCACGCTCGCGGAAGGCGACGCGCCGGTCGGCATCCAGGAAGTGAGCTCGCCCGCCGAGGCGCTGCCGGACGGCTCCCACCGGGACCGCAACCACGTGCGACTGGAACGCGTGCTGGCGCCGTCGATCGCCGAAACGGAGACCTCGATGCTCGAAACCGTCGTGCAGTACGGCACCGGCCGGGCGGCGGCGATCGGCCAGTTCGCCGCGGGCAAGACGGGCACGACCTCCAACTACGGCGACGCGTGGTTCGTCGGCTGGGACTCGAAGTACACGGTCGCCGTGTGGGTGGGCTTCCCCAACAAGCTGATCCCGATGACCTACGCCTTCGAGGGCGGCCCGGTGCTGGGCGGTACCTTCCCCGCGCTGATCTGGCACGAGTTCATGGTCTCGGCGATCGGCATCGAAAAGGAACAGCAGGAAAGCGCCGCGGCTCGCGCCGCGGGCGGGGCCGCCGCCCGCAATGCGCTGCCGCTGACGGGCGCGCCGTCGAGCGCCGGCGCGAAGTCCGCCCCGGCGCAGGGGGCGGGCGGCGGCGGATCGAAGGCGCCCTCCAAGAGCGCGGCGGGCGGCCCGACTTCGGCGCCGTCGACGGGCTCAGAACAGCACGGCTCGAGCCCGGCGACGAGCGGCGTGCCGTCGCAGTCCCCGTCCGGCGAACAGCCGAGCAGCGGCTCGAGCGGAAGCTCGCACCCCTCGCCCCCGGGCTCCTCGGAAACGGGCGGCGCGAGCGCGCCGCCGTAGGCCCGGTGCGCCGCCGCCGCTCTCCCCTCCCCGCGCCGGCCTGACGTGGACGCCTCCGTGGCGGCCATGTCGGAGGGCGTGCAGCTGCGCGGCCTGGCGAAGACGTTCAAGGGCCCGAGTGGCCCGATCGAGGCGGTGCGCGGGATCGACGTGTCGATCCCGGCAGGCGAGACGGTGGCGCTGCTCGGGCCGAACGGCGCGGGCAAGTCGACGACGATCGACATGCTGCTCGGGCTGCAGGCGCCCGATGCCGGCAGCGTGAGCGTTTTCGGGCGCTCGCCGAGCGCGGCGGTGGCGGCCGGAGCGATCGGCGCGATGCTGCAGACGGGCGGGCTGATCCGCAACGTGACGGTGCGCGAGCTGATCGGTGTGATGGCCTCGCTGTACCCGGCGCCGATGGCCGTCGCGGACGTGCTCGAGCTGACGGGTGCGGCGGAGTTCGCCGACCAGCGCACACAGAAGCTCTCCGGCGGGCAGACGCAGCGGGCGCGCTTCGCGGTGGCGCTCGTGAGCGATCCGGCGCTGCTCGTGCTGGACGAGCCGACGGTGGCGATGGACGTGGAGGGACGGCGCTCCTTCTGGGCCACGATGCGCGGCTTTGCGAGCCGCGGGCGCACGATCCTGTTCGCCACGCACTACCTGGAGGAGGCCGACGCCTACGCCGACCGCGCCGTGCTGATGGCGCAGGGCAACGTCGTGGCCGATGGGCCGCCCACACAGATCAAGGCGATGGTGGGATCGCGCACGATCCGCGCGACGCTGCCCGACGTGGATCCCGGCGAGCTCGCGGCGCTGCCCGGCGTGAGCGCGACCGCGCGGCACGGCGAATCGGTCACGCTGGTGTGCGGCGACTCCGACGCGGCGATCCGCGCGCTGCTCGGCGCCTACCCGCAGGCGCGCGACATCGAGGTCGAGGCGGCGGGCCTCGAGCAGGCGTTCCTCGCGCTCACCGCCGAGCCTCCCGAGCCGGCGGCGCCGGCGGACTCGTGAGCAGGCTCCCCTACATCCGCTTCGAGCTGCTGCGCACGCTGCGCAACCGCCGCTTCCTGCTGCTCTCGCTCGTCTTCCCGCTGATCCTGTACTTCGCGATCGCGGGGCCGCACGGCCACGAACGGCTGGCGAGCACCGGCATCTCGGTGGCGCTCTACTACATGGTCGGGCTGGCCTCGTTCGGCACGATGAGCTCGATGCTCTCCAGCGGCGCGCGCATCGCGGCCGAGCGCGAAGCGGGCTGGAACCGCCAGCTGCGCATCACGCCCCTGAAGGGCGGCACGTACGTCACCGCGAAGGTGCTGACGGCCTACATGCTCGCGCTGATCAGCCTCGCCGCGCTGTTCATCGCGGGCTCCTCGCTGGGCGTGCAGCTGAGCGCGACGCACTGGCTCGAGCTGGTCGGCCTGATGCTCGTCGGGCTGATCCCCTTCGCGCCGCTGGGCATCGCGATCGGCCATCTGCTCACGGCGGACTCGATCGGCCCGGCGCTCGGCGGCGGGATCTCGCTGCTGGCGCTGCTGGGCGGCACGTGGTTCCCGCTCGGCCACAGCGGCTTCCTCTACGAGCTCGCGCGCTACCTGCCCTCCTACTGGCTCGTGCAGGCCAGCCACGTGGCGCTCGGCGGCTCGCCGTGGCCGCTGCGCGGGTGGATCGTGATCGGCGCCTGGGCGCTGCTCCTGGCCGCCGCGGCGCGGTGGGCCTACCGGCGCGACACGCGCCGCGTGTGAGCGGCGCGCGGCCGCGGTCGCGAGACGTGGCGGTTGCCGGCGGCGCAGAAGCGCCAGCGCAGCTCGACGGCGCGCGTGATCCCCACGCGCGGGCCCACGAGCACCTCGACGGCGCTCCAGGGGCGCGCCGCCGCCCGGATCGTGATCGGGCCGCGCTGCAGGTCGCTGCCGTTCAGCGCCAGCCCGATGCCGAGCGCCTGCGTGAGCTTGCCCGGCCCGGAGCAGAGCTCCTCGTCGCGCTCCAGCCCACCCCGGCGCGCCCGCATGCGCTCGATGCCCTCCAACGGCACGAGCGCGCGGATCAGCACCCCGGCGCCGACGCCGCGCGGCTCGCAGACCGCGTTCAGCATCGCGTGCACGCCGTAGGAGCGGTACACGTAGGCCCGCCCGGGCTCGCCGAACAGCGTGCTCGTGCGCGGCGTGAGCCCGACGTAGGCGTGGGAGGCGGGCTCCGACTCGTGGTAGGCCTCGGTCTCGACGATCACGCCGCCGCAGCCGGCGTGCTCGACGGTGCAGCCGATCAGATCGCGCGCGACCTCGAGCACGGGGCGCTCGTAGAAGCGCACGGGGAGCGCCTTCATCTAGGCGTCCGCCGGCTCGGCGAGCGCCGTCCGCGCGAGCGCGAGCTGCTCGCGCACGCGCGCGAGCGCGGTGCCGCCCTCGGAGACCTTCGACTCCAGCAGCGAGGAGGGCTCGAGCGCACGGTGCAGCGCCTGCATGTCGGCCGCGAGCTCCTCGCTGTGCTGCGCGACCTCCTCCCTGCTGAGCTCTGAGATCGCGCGCCCGCGGTCGAGCGCGTCGCGCACGAGCCCGGCGACGATGCCGTGCGCCTCACGAAACGGCACACCGCGGCGCACGAGCAGGTCGGCGAGGTCGGTCGCGGCGATCAGCTCGTCGGCCGCGGCCTCGCGCATGCGCTCCCCGTCGAAGCGCACGCCCGTGAGCATGCCGGCCGCCGCCGCGAGCTCGAGCTCGATCGTGTCGACGGCGTCGAAGAGGTGCTCCTTGTCCTCCTGCAGGTCCTTGTTGTAGGTGAGCGGCAGCGCGTGCAGCACGCCGTGCAGCGCCGACAGGCGAGCCACCACGCGCGGCGCCTTGCCGCGCAGCAGCTCGGCGGCGTCGGGGTTCTTCTTCTGCGGCATGATCGAGGACGTCGAGGTCCAGGCGTCGGCAAGCTCCGCGAAGCCGAACTCGCTGCTCGACCACAGCACGAGCTCCGCGCCGAGCCGCGAGAGGTGCGTCGCGCAGGTCGCCGCCGCGGAGATGTAGTCGAGCGCGAAGTCGCGCCCGGAGACCGCGTCGATCGAGTTGGGCGCGACCTCGAGAAAGCCGAGCTCTGCGGCGAGCATGCGGCGGTCGGTGTCGAAGTTCACGCCCGCGAGCGCGCCGGCGCCGAGCGGCAGCCGGCCACTCTCGCGCTCGGCCGCGGCGAAGCGCGCGCGGTCGCGCACGAGCATCCAGAAGTAGGCGAGCAGGTGGTGGCCGAGGTACACGGGCTGCGCGCGCTGCAGGTGCGTGTAGCCGGGCAGCGGCCAGTCGAGGTGCTCCTCGGCGCGCGCCAGCACGACACCCATCAGCTGCGCGAGGAGCCGCTGGGCGTGCGCGGCGCGCTCGCGCGTGTACATCGCGAGGTCGGTGACGACCTGGTCGTTGCGCGAGCGCGCGGTGTGCACGCGTCCGCCGACGGGGCCGGCGATCTCGGTCAGGCGACGCTCGATCGCCATGTGGATGTCCTCGTCCTCGGGCGCGACCGCGAAGCCGCCCTCGGCGAGCTCACGCTCGACGGCGTCGAGGCCCGCGAGCAGCGCGTCGCGATCGGCCGCCGAGATGATCTTCTGCGCGGCGAGCATGCGCGCGTGCGCACGCGACTGCGCGAGGTCCTGCGGCCACAGGCGCACGTCAAAGCCGATCGATGAGTTCAGCCGCCGGAAGTCGGGGTCTTGGGGTTCATGCAGGCGCGACACGGAAGGCGCAGTCTAGTTTTCGCGCGACGGCGCCCCGCTCGCGGGCGCCGCGCGCGCCGTTACCCTCTGCCCGTGCGCAGGCGACTGGCCTCCTACCACGTCACGGCGCTCGGCTGGATCCTGCTCGTGCTCGTGCCGGCGCTCGTGCTGGTGGGCGTCTTCGGGCCGCACGGCGTGGCGCTGCCTTCGTTCATCGCCGCTCTGGTGCTCGCCCTGCTCGTCGTCGGCGGCAGCTTCTCGAGCGGGCGAGGCGTCGGGTCGAACCTCGAAGCCGTGCAGCGCGCCGGCGCGGAATTCGAGCCGCGCAAGGGCCCGCAGCCGATCGAGCAGGAAACGTATGACCCCGAGGCGTGGCGCAGAGAGCGCGAACGGCGCGAAAGCGTGGAGCGCGGCGAAGGCCCGGCGCTGTAGGCGCGAGTCTCAGCGCTCGAGCGCTGCGCGCAGCCGCTCCGCCACGCGCGCGACCTGTCCCTCGCTGATGGCGGGGAAGAAGGGCAGCGCGAGCGAGCGCGCGGCGACGTCCTCGCAGACGGGGAACTCGCCCTCGCGGTGGCCGAAGCGCTCGCGGTAGAAGCTCATCAGGTGGATCGCGGGAAGGTAGGGCTTGCTCTGGATCCCGTCGGCGGCAAGCGCGTGCACGACCGCGTCGCGGTCACGGCCGCGCGGTAGCTGCACGACGAACACGAACCAGCCGCGCCGCGCGCCGCCGGCGTCGGGGCAGGGCAGCTCGAGCCCCTCGATCGCGGCGAGCGCCTCGCGGTAGAGCGCGGCGGCCCGCGCGCGCGCCCGCAGCATGTCCTCGAGCCGCTCGAGCTGCACGACGCCGAGCGCACAGGCGAGCTCGGAGAGGCGGTAGTTGAAGCCGAGCCGGTCGTGGTCGAGCCAGCCCATGTCGGGCGCGCGGCCCTGGTTGCGCTCGGAGTCGATGCGCTCCTTCAGCTCGCGGTCGGCGAGCGCGACCATCCCCCCCTCGCCGGTCGTGAGCTGCTTGTTCGCGTAGAAGCCGAACGCGGCGGGGTGCCCGCGGCCGCCGACGGGCGTGCCGTCGGCGTGGCGCGCGCCGAGCGCCTCGCAGGCGTCCTCGACGATCGCGACGCCGTTCTGCACGGCGAGCCGCTCGAACGCCGGCATGTCGGCGGGGTAGCCGAAGATGTGGACTGGCAGCAGCGCGCGCGTGCGCGGCGTGATCGCCGCGGCCGCGGCCTGCGGGTCTAGGTTGAGCGTGACCGGGTCGATGTCGGCGAACACCGGCCGCGCGCGCTCGTACAGCGCGACGTTCGCGGAGGCGACGAACGAGAAGGGGCTCGTGACGACCTCCTCGCCGTCGCCGACGCCGACCGCCCTCAGCGCGAGGTGCAGGCCAGCCGTGCCGCTGCTGACCGCACTCGCATGCGGCACGCCCAGGAGGTCGGCGAAGCGATGCTCGAACTCCGGCAGCCGCGCGCCGAGCGAGAGCTGCTCCGAGCGCAGCACCTGCACGAGCGCGAGCTCCTCCTGCTCTCCGAGCACGGGCCGCGCGAGCGGGATCGGCTGGGAGGCGTGCTCACGCGCGGCGTCTGCGCCGAGCGCCGAGCGCGGCGCGCGCGAGCGCTGCGCGGTCAACTCCCGGCGCCGCCGGCTGCGGGCCGGGCGCTGTCTGTGGCCAGGCGCCGGCGATGCGCGAGCCCGTACTCGAGCGAGTCCATCAGCGCGTCCCACGAGGCGCCGATGATGTTCTCCGAGACGCCGATCGAGCCCCACACGTCGTGCCCGTCGGAGGCGTCGATCAGCACACGCGTGACCGCGGCCGTGCCGCGCGCTTCGTCGAGGATTCGCACCTTGAAGTTCACGAGCCCGATGTCCGCGAGCTCGGGATAGATGTCGCCGATCGCAGAGCGCAGCGCGCGGTCCAGCGCGTTCACCGGACCGTTGCCCTCCGCCGCCGCCCAGTAGCGTCGGCCATCGCGCCACAGGCGGATCGACGCCTCCGTCTCGACGTTGCCGTCGGCGTGCTTCTCGACGGTCACGCGCCAGGACTCAAGGCGGAAGAGCGGCTCGTAGTCGTCCTGCTCGCGCCGCATCAGCAGCTCGAAGGAGCCGTCGGCGGCCTCGAACTGAAAGCCCTCGTGCTCGAGCTCCTTCACGCGCGCGAGCACGCGCTCGACGAACTGCTCGTCGCTGCGGATGCCGGCCTCGGCGGCCTTCTCCTCGATCGCGCCGCGCCCCGAGAGCTCGGAGATCAGCACGTCGCGGTCGTTGCCCACGACCTTGGGATCGACGTGCTCGAACGTGCTCGCGTCGGTGCGCACGCCGGCGGCGTGCAGCCCCGCCTTGTGCGCGAAGGCGTGCTTGCCGACGTATGGCTGTCCGGGCTCGGGCGAGCGGTTGAGCAGCTCGTCGACGAAGTGCGCGGTCTCTGTGAGGCGCTGCAGACGCTCGGCGGCGAGCAGCTCGACGCCCATCTTGAGCTGCAGGTCGGCGATGATCGTCACGAGGTTGGCGTTGCCCGTGCGCTCGCCGATGCCGTTGATCGTGCCCTGCACCTGGGTCGCACCGGCTTCGACTGCGCACAGCGTGTTCGCGACCGCGCAGCCGCTGTCGTCGTGGGTGTGGATGCCGAGCGGCGTGTCCGGTAGCGCTTCGCCGACGACCGCGAAGGCGGTGCGGATCTGCGGCGGCAGCGAGCCGCCGTTGGTGTCGCACAGCACGAGACGCTCGGCGCCGGCGTCGGCGGCGGCGCGCAGGCAGGAGAGCGCGTAGCCGGGGTCGAGCGTGAAGCCGTCGAAGAAGTGCTCGGCGTCGAAGAGCACGCGCTTGCCCGCGTCGCGCAGCTGCGAGACCGACTCGGCGATCATCGCGAGGTTCTCCTCGCGGCTGACGCGCACGACCTTCTCGACGTGCAGCACCGACGCCTTGCCGACCAGCGTGCAGGCCGGCGCGAAGCACTCGGCGAGCAGCCGCAGCCCCTCGTCCTGCGCGGCGCTCACGCCGCGGCGCCGCGTCATCCCGAAGGCCACGATCTGCGCAACCTCCAGCTGCTCGGCCGCCAGCAGCTCGAACAGCTCCTGCTCCTTGGGGTTGGAGGCGGGGAAGCCGGCCTCGATCATGTGCACGCCGAGCGCATCGAGCGCGTGCACGACGCGCACCTTCTCGGCGGCGGTCAGGCTCAGCCCGCCGCCGCCCATGCCGTCGCGCAGCGTGGCGTCGTATAGCTGTATGTCGGCCATCGCCTCAGCCCGCGGCGGTCGTGCGCGCGCCCTTCGCGGGCGCCTCGCCGCTGGGGGTCTGCAGGGGCTCGACGCGCACGACGTCCAGCCACTCGCGGTAGCGCTCGCTGCGGCCGTGCACGGCATCGTCGAACGCGCTCTGCAGCACCCGCGTGATCTCGCCGGGGCTGCCCGTGCCGATCGTGTGGTCGTCGACCTCGCGCACGGGCACGAGCTCGGCCGCGGTTCCCGTCAGGAACACCTCGTCGGCGAGGTACATCTCGGCGCGCGCGACGTTGCGCTCGAGCACCCTGTAGCCGAGGTCGGTCGCGATCTGGATGATCGAACGGCGCACGATCCCGTCGAGGATCGAGTTGTGCTGACCGGGCGTCGTGATCTCGCCGTCGCGAACGATGTAGATGTTCTCGCCGGTGCCCTCGCAGACGTGTCCCGCGTGGTCGAGCAGGATCGCCTCGTCGTAGCCGGCCTTCACCGACTCGACCTTCGCGAGCACGCTGTTGAGGTACTGCCCGGAGGCCTTGGCGTGCGGGATCAGCGAGTCGGGGCTGATGCGCCGCCACGAGGCGACCTTCGCGCGCACGCCCTCGCGCTTGCCCTTCTCGCCGAGGTAGGCGCCCCACTCCCAGCAGGCGATCGCCACGTCGACGGGCGCCTCCAGCGGGTTCAGCCCCATCTGGCCGTAGCCGCGGTTGATGATCGGGCGGATGTAGCAGGAGCGCAGCCCGTTGCGCGCGACCAGCTCGAGCGTCGCGGCGCGCAGCTGCTCGGCGCTGTAGGGGACCGGCATGTAGTACAGCTCCGCCGAGCGCAGCAGGCGGTCGATGTGCTCGGCGTTGCGGAAGATCGCGGGGCCGAGCTCGGAGTCGTAGCAGCGCATGCTGTCGAAGACGCCGGTTCCGTAGTGCAGGCCGTGCGTGAGGACGTGAACCTTCGCGTCCTCCCAGGCGACGAAGTCTCCGTTCATCCAGATGAGGTCCGTGGGCTGCACTCCGTGGCTCCTTCTCAGAGGTTTTCGAGCACCGCCGCGGTGGCCTGCGCAGTGCCCGCCTCTCCTCCGAGATCGGGTGTGCGCAACCCCGCTGCGAGCGCACGCTCTACGGCCGATTCTACAGCCGCCGCCTGCTCGCCCAAGCCGAGGCCGTGGCGCACCATCAGCGCCGCCGACAGGAACATCGCGAGCGGATTCGCGACGCCGCGACGGGCGATGTCGGGCGCGGAGCCGTGGACGGGCTCGAACAGCCCCGGTCCGCCGGACCCGAGCGAGGCGCTCGGCAGCATGCCGATCGAGCCCGTGAGCATCGCCGCCTCGTCGGAGAGGATGTCGCCGAACATGTTCTCGGTGAGCAGGGTGTCGAAGTGCCGCGGCGCGGCGAGCAGCTGCATGGCGGCGTTGTCGACGAGCATGTGCTCGAGCTGGACGTGCGGGAACTCGCGTGCGTGCAGCGCCGAGACCGTCGCGCGCCACAGCCGCGAGGTCTCGAGCACGTTGGCCTTGTCGACGCTCGTGACCTTCGCGCGCGCCGCCGCGAACGCCGTCCGCGCGATTCGCTCGATCTCGCCGACCGTGTAGACGCAGAGGTCGCTCGCTTCGTTCTCGGTGCGCGTCTTGGCGCCGAAGTAGATGCCGCCGGTCAGCTCGCGCACGACGAGCAGGTCGGTGCCCTCGATCCGCTCGCGCCGCAAAGGCGAGGCGTCATACAGCGCCGGCAGCGGCTTGACGGGTCGCAGGTTCGCGTACAGCTGAAGGCCCTTGCGCAACCCGAGCAGGCCCTGCTCGGGCCGCGGCGCCTGCGGGTCGGTGCTGTCCCACTTCGGGCCGCCGACCGCGGCGAGCAGCACCGCGTCGGCGCGCCTGCAGGCCTCGAGCACCGCGTCGGTGAGCGCCACGCCGTGCGCGTCGATCGAGGCGCCGCCGAACAGGTGCTCCTCGAACTCGAACTCGCCGACGGCGCGCAGCAGCTCCAACGCGGGCGCCATGATCTCGGGCCCGATCCCGTCGCCGGGCAGGGTGACGATGTGATGTGCCATCGCGGCGTGCTCCGGCGGCGGCTAGAGCGCCGTCGTGACCGGCCCGCGACGCTCGCGGTCGGCTTCGTAGGCGGCGATCTGGGGCTCGTTCTGCAGTGTGAGCGCGATGTCGTCGAGCCCCTCCAGCAGCCGTCGGCGGATCTCGGCGTCGATCTCGAAGGGCACGCGCACGAGCTCGCCGTCGGCACCGCTGAAGCGCACCTCCTGGGCGCGCAGGTCGACTTGCCCCTCGCCCGCCGCCGCGAGCGCGCGGCACTGCTCGTCCGCGATGGCGACCGGCAGCAGCCCGATCTTCGTGCAGTTGGAGTAGAAGATGTCGCCGAAGCTGGGCGCGACGATCGCCTGGAAGCCGTAGTCCTGGAGCCCCCACGGCGCGTGCTCGCGCGAGGAGCCGCAGCCGAAGTTCTCGCCGGCCACGAGGATCGGGTTCGGCGGCAGATCCCAGCCCGGCTCCTTGGCCCAGTCGTAGAACAGGAACTCGCCGAAGCCGGTGCGCTCGACCCGCTTCAGGAACTGCTTGGGCATGATCTGGTCGGTGTCGACGTCGGCACGGTCCAGGTGGCTGAGAGCTCCGGAGATCGTCTCGATCGGCTGCATCTAGCTTTCTGCTCCTTCCGGCCGCGTGCCGCCGAAGATGGCGGCCTCGGCCCACTTGAAGTGCGTTTCGACCTCGGCGAAGCCCGCCTCGCGCAGCCAGGCGAGCTGTTGCTCGATGCTGTCGGGCAGATCGTGGTCGTCTTCGAGGTCTACCTCCTCGGCGCTGCGGGTGCCGCCGTGGGCGTGCTCGTGCGCGAGCGCTTTGGCGCGCATCTCCTCGTCGAAGAGGCCGCGCAGCGGACCGACGACGCTGACGTAGTCCATGTTCACGAACAGCCCGCGCGGAGCGAGCAGCTCGTAGATCTCCCTGTAGAGCCTGCGCTTGCTCGCCGCGGGGAGGTGGTGGATCGCGAGGCCCGAGATGACGAGGTCGTGGTGCCCCGCGGGAATCGGAGCGAGCCACGCGGGGTCATCGAGGTCCGCGCGCATAGTCTGCCAGTGCATGCCGCTCTCGGCGAAGCGTTCGCCGACCCGCGCCAGCATCGGCTCGGAGTTGTCGACGAGCAGGCCATGCGCCTGTGCGCTGACGGCGAACACGATCGCGCTCATGCCGCCGTCACCCGCGCCCAGGTCGAGGAATCGTCCGACGGGGCGCGGGTGGCGCTCGATCAGCAGGCGCACGATCTCCTCCTGCTGCTCGAGCAGCGGGACTAGGACCTCGCGACGCTCGAGGTAGCTCGAGACGAGCTCGCCGCGCTGCCAGTGCGAGCCCGGCACCGGCGCGCTCAACGCCAGCTCCGGATGTCGACGAAGCGACCCTCGATCGCCGCGGCGGCCGCCATCTGCGGCGAGACGAGATGGGTGCGCCCGCCGCGGCCCTGGCGGCCCTCGAAGTTGCGATTGGAGGTCGAGGCGCAGCGTTCGCCGGGCTGCAGGATGTCGGGGTTCATGCCGAGGCACATCGAGCAGCCGGCCGCGCGCCAGTCGAAGCCGGCGGCGCGGAAGACCTCGTCGAGACCCTCCGCTTCGGCCTGGGCGCGCACCTGCTGGGAGCCCGGGACGACCATCGCGCCGACGCCGTCGGCCACCCTGCGCCCGGCGACGACCTCCGCGGCCGCGCGCAGGTCGCCGAGGCGCGAGTTCGTACAGGAGCCGATGAACACGCGGTCGACCGCGATCTCCTCGATCGGCGTGCCCGGCTCGAGCGCCATGTAGCGCAACGCGCGTTCGGCGGTCTCGCGCTCGACGGGACTGTCGAACTCCTCGGGCGCCGGCACGCGCTCGGTGACGGCGCGGACCTGGCCCGGGTTGGTGCCCCAGGTCACCTGCGGTGAGATCTCGCGCGCGTCGATCTTCACCTCGCGCTCGAACGAGGCGCCCTCGTCGGTCGGCAGCTCGCGCCAGCGCTCGATCGCCCGCTCGAGCTCCTCGCCCGCGGGCGCGCCCGGGCGCGAGACGCTGCGGAACCACTCGTACGTCGTCTCGTCGGGCGCGATCATGCCGGCGCGCCCGCCGCCCTCGATCGTCATGTTGCAGACGGTCATGCGGCCTTCCATCGAGAGCGTCTCGATCGGCCCGCCGGCGTACTCGACGACGTGGCCGCTGAAGCCGCCGACGCCGAAGCGCCCGAGCGTCGCGAGGATGAGATCCTTGGCGGTGACGCCGAAGCCGAGCTCCCCCTCGTAGTGGACGCGCATCGACTTCGGTTTGTGCTGCACCATGCACTGCGTGGCGAGCACGTGCTCGACCTCGCTGGTGCCGATGCCGAACGCGAGGGCGCCGAAGGCGCCGTGGGTCGAGGTGTGCGAGTCGCCGCAGACGATCGTCATGCCTGGCTGGGTGACACCGAGCTCGGGCCCGATCACGTGCACGATCCCCTGTCGCTCGGAGCCGAGCGAGTAGACGGGAATGCCGAACTCGGCGCAGTTGCGCTCGAGCGTCTGCACCTGCACACGCGAGAGCTCGTCGCGGATGCGCGCCGCGACCGGCGTGCCGTCGGTGGGCGTGTTGTGGTCGGCGGTGGCGAGCGTGCGGTCGGGCCGGCGCACCTTGCGCCCCGCCAGGCGCAGCCCGTCGAAGGCCTGCGGGCTGGTCACCTCGTGCACGAGCTGCAGGTCGATGAAGATCAGTCCCGACCCGGCGGGCGCTAGCTCGTGCGCCTCCCAGATCTTCTCGAACAGCGTCTTGGGCATCGATCCTCTCCTCGTGGTGGTTGTCAGCTGCGCCTGAGCCCTGCGCTCAGCACGGCAAGGAAGGTGGCCTCGCCGCGCCCCGGGTTCTCGAAGTGGTGCGGCAGGTCGGCGTCGAAGGTCACGCAGTCGCCCGTGCTCAGCTCGTAGCGCTGCCCGTCGCACACGAGCCGGACGCGCCCGCGCTGCACGAGCGCGGTCTCGCGGCTGCCGGGCTCGTGCATCGGCGGATCGTCGGGCGCGCCCGTGGACCCGCCGGCCGCGAGCGCGTGCAGCGAGAGCTCGGCGCGCTGCCCGGGCGCATCGGCGGTGAGCACCTCGAAGCCGTGGCCGCGGCGCGCGTTGCCGCCGCGCCGGCGCTCGGAGGCGCGCACGATCGTCACGGCGCCGTCCTCGTCGAGTCGCAGCAACTGCGAGAGGCGCAGCTCCAGGCCGGACGCGATGCGCCCCGCGACGGTCAGCGTCGGGCTCGTCTCCCCGCGCTCGACCTGCGAGAGCATCGGAGCGCTCACGCCGCTGCGCAGCGCGAGGTCGCGCAGCGAAAGCGAGGCGGCCTCGCGCAGCGCCTTCACGCGCGCGCCGACCACGATCGGGTCGAGCGCGTCGCCGAGCGCGCCGGCGGCCGGGCGTCCGGCCCGCGCGCGGCCGATCGACGCGCCTGGTTCGGCTCTCACGCGCCCGACGCGCGCCTCCTGCTCGCGACCCATGACCATACGTTTGTACGCTATCACAGACAGAGGGGTCCGCGACCGCTTCGAGAAGGCGCCGGACCGCGCCCCGCCAAGCCCGGCCCGCGCGCTGCGCCCGGCCGCGTCCGCGCTGCGCCTGGCCGCGTCCGTGCCCCGCCTGGCTCGCGGCGACTACGGACGCGAAATCAGCTCGCAGATGGTGACCGGCGCGCCCTACGCACCGGCCACCGCCTGCGCTTCTGCTGTCTATTCGTATTTGTAGTGGTCGCCCGGGGCCTGCGTGGAGCTGGTCTCGCCGGCGGCTGTCGCCTTGACGGTGACGACGCGCGCTTTCGTGGACGGCGGCGTCCTCATCGTGCATTGCGTTGTCGAGGTGCAGTCGACGGAGCTCGCGGCGCCCGCCGCGCCGAACGTGAACGTCGTTGCGGCGCCGAGCGCAAAGCCCGAGCCTTTCACCGTGACGGGTTCATCGCCGGCCTTGGGGCCGTTGCTCGGGGTGATTTGCGTCACCGTGGGCCGTCCGAACCTGAAGTGGGCTTGGGGAGTGATCCCGCTCTCGCCCCTCGCGGTTGTGACGGTCACTTCGACCTTGCCCGGCGGCGACGCTGCCGTTACGGCCCTGATCTCGGTTTCCGAGATGTATTCGAAGCTCGCCGCCTCGGTGGAGCCGAACTTGACCGCGCTCACCGTCCGGAAGCTGGTCCCAGTGATGAGCACCGTGGTGCCGCCGGCTGAGGGCCCCGCGTGTACGGACAGTTTCCTGATCGTCGGCACGCGTTCCGGCGCGCCTTCGACCGTGTAGGTGATCGCCGTCGTTGATTCAAGGCCGTCTTTGCTCTTGGCGGTCACCTTGTATTCGTGCGGACCGGGAGTTTCGGTATCTAGCGTTCCCGAGCCGCCGGATGCTCCGTTGGAGTCCGTACAGGCCGCGATCCCGGGGGCCGCTTCGATACCAGGACCCGCGGGGGTGTCGGCGCACGAGAATTCCGTGTCGACCATCTGGTGTTCGCTGTACACGCCGCCCGAGGACGGTTTGGCGATTTTGGCCGTGGGAGCGGTTGGTTCGAAGTTGAAGGTCGTCGCTTCGTGGCCTTCGAAGCCGATGGTGAAGGCATCGACGTTGCTGACCTCGGGTTCCGTGCTCGCGTAGCCGACGAGCAGACTCACTCCGTAGCCTTCAGAGCCCGTGATGACGGGTGCGTCGCCTTTTCCTTCCAGCGCAGAGAGGATGTAGCCGAGCGAGGTCACTTCGTCGCCGGGATTCGCGACTTCGCTCGCGTAGTCATACCAGCCACCTTCGAGCGCGTTCCATTTCTGCCAGGTGTCGTATTTGACTTCGCCTTGTTCGGGGTCGGCCGGTTCGCCGTGTTCTTTTTTGGTGAACGTTTCCGTCTGGTAGGGCGGTTCGAAGAAGAGGATGTCTTCGATCGGGCCGTCCGGTTCGCCTTTGAGGTTCAGCTCCAGCTGTAGGTACGGCGCCTGCGAGCCGTTGTTTTCCTTGACGTAGGTCCAGTAGCCGAGCGCGCTCAGCTCGCCCGGGTTCATCCCGGCATAGGCGCTCGTGCGAAGCTGTGCGGCGCATTCGCCGTTGCCCGCGCTCAGTTCGGCGCTGCCTTTGCCCCCGGGTGAGGTCGCCGGGCCGGGGACGAGGCTCACCGAGTTCTTGCCGCTCCCGCTACAGGCGGGTTCGTTCGGCGGCAGCGGCGTGCCGATTTCGACCGGAGGTCCAGGCGAGAGTTCGCCTGCATTCGTCTGGCCTTCCCAGCCATGCGTTTCGCCGGCGGTGACGGCGGTCGTGGCCGCCGAGGCCGAAGCCGCGACGACGAACATCAACGCGATAACCGTCGCAACGGCGATGCCACGGAGCTTGTACATACTTCGACCCCCCTTTAGGTCGATGGGCGTCCCTATCCGCGGCGGACCGTACCACAGCCCCAGTTGCCGGGTCTACACGGACTGTCAGCTCGCCCGGGCTGCGCGCGGCGGGCCGCCGAGATGGTCATCGGGGCGTAGCTCTCGGCGGCTGCGCGCGCCCGTCGGCACTACTGGGACGCCGTCTCCGGCAGCCCGATCGCCTCGCTGGCCCGCGAACGCGCCACGGCGACCGACAGCGCGCGCACGTACGCGCGTGCGGCGGCGTCGATGATGTCCGTGGAGACGCCCTGCCCGGCGCCGGTGGCGCCGTCGACCTCGAGCACGACGGAGACCTCGCCGAGCGCGTCCTGGCCCTCGGTGACGGCGCCGATCGTGAAGTCGACGAGCCGCGCCGAGATGCCGCTCGCCGCGTCGATCGCCTTGAATACGGCGTCGATCGGGCCGTCGCCCGTGAAGGAGCCCTTCGCCTCGCCCCCGTCGGGCAGCGTGATCGCCACGCGCGCGTGCGGCGGCCGTAGCGAGGACGCGTCGACCTCGAACCACTCGAGCGTGTAGCCGGGCACCTCCTCGCGCAGCTCGTCGGTGACGAGCGCCTCGAGGTCCATGGCCGTCACCTGCTTCTTGCGGTCGGCGATCTCCTTGAAGCGCTTGAAGGCGGTGTTGAGCGCCTGGCCGTCGAGCTCGAAGCCCATCTCCTCGAGCGCCGAGCGCAGCGCGTGGCGGCCGGAGTGCTTGCCGAGCACGATCGAGTTGCTGCGCAGGCCGACGCTGGTGGCGTCCATGATCTCGTAGGTCAGGCGCTCCTTCAGCACGCCATCCTGGTGAATGCCGGCCTCGTGCGCGAACGCGTTGCGCCCGACGATCGCCTTGTTGGGCTGCACCTGGTAGCCGGTCAGTCGCGAGACGAGGCGGCTCGTGCGGGCGATCTCGGTCGTCTCGACGGAGCTCCACAGCCCGAGCGCCTGCTCGCGCGTGCGCAGCAGCATCACGATCTCCTCCAGCGAAGCGTTGCCGGCGCGCTCGCCGATGCCGTTGATCGCGCACTCGACCTGGCGCGCACCCGCCTGCAGGCCGGCCAGCGAATTTGCGACGGCCAGGCCGAGGTCGTCGTGGCAGTGCACCGACACGACGACCTGGTACAGGCCCGGGACGAGTCGGTAGAGCTCTTCGAACATCGCGCCGTACTCCGCGGGGGTGGCGTAGCCGACGGTGTCGGGCACGTTGATCGTGCTCGCGCCCTCTTCGAGCGCGATCTGGATGACCTCGGCCATGTACTCGACGTCCGAGCGCGAGCCGTCCTCGGGCGAGAACTCGACATCCTCGGTGTACTCGCGCGCCTGCGCGACGGCGGCGCGGACCTGCCCCTTCACGTCCTCCCGCGTCGTCTGCAGCTTGCGCTCGATGTGGATGTCGCTGGTGGCGATGAACGTGTGGATGCGCGGGCGCGCGGAGTCGCGCACGGCGTTCCAGGCGGCCTCGATGTCCTGCATGCTCGTTCGCGCCAGGCCGCAGATGACGGGCCCTTCGACCTCGCGCGCGATCGCCTGCACCGACTCGAAGTCGCCGGGCGAGGTGATCGGAAAGCCGGCCTCGATGACGTCGACGCCGAGGCGCGCGAGCTGGTGGGCGATCTCCAGCTTTTCGTGGCGGTTCAGCGATATGCCCGGCGACTGCTCGCCGTCCCGCAACGTCGTGTCGAAGATGCGGACGCGGTTGGACTCGCTACGGCTTTCTGACCGGCTGCTCATGTCGTCAGTGCTCCTTTTCAGTTTCTCGCTCTACGTTCCTCTCTGCTGGGTTTGCGGCTGCTGCGGCCGCCACGCGCTATTCCCCCCGAAGGGGGAGCAGAAGCAGAGAGAGGAGCGAGAACTGCTGCGACATCCGCCTCGCAGCGTACCACGCACCCTGCGAGCTACGGCAGCAGGACGACCTTGCCGACGTTGCGCCGCTCGATGATCATGCGGAAGGCGTCCGTGGCGTCCTGGAAGGGGAAGGTGCCGGCGATGACCGGCTCGATCGTGCCGTCGTCGAGCAGCTTTCGCAGCGGGTCGATCCACGGCTCGAGCGTGCCGCGGTCCTTCCACAGCGAGAGCAGGTTCAGGCCGATCACGGCCTTCGATTCGCCCATCTGCTTGATCAGGTTGAAGCGCGGCATCCGCAGCGCCGTGCGCGCGGCGGTGAGCACGTTTTTGCGCTCGCCGGAGATCAGCGAGGCGGCGCCGAAGACGACCAGGCGACCTCCCGCCCGCAGCATCCCGTAGCTGCGGCGGAAGCTCGCCCCGCCGATCGCGTCGAGGATCACGTCGAACTTGGGAAGGCCCTGCTCCCAGCCGGCTTGCGTGTAGTCGAGCGGGTGCTCGACGCCGAGCTGCCGGAGCCGCTCGTGCTTGCCGGCGGAGGCGGTGCCATAGACCTCGGCGCGCTGGTAGGTGGCGAGCTGGGTGGCCGCGATGCCGACGCCGCCCCCGGCGGAGTGGATCAGCACACGCTCGCCTATCTGCAGGTTGCCGTACGTCATGAGCGCGGCCCAGGCGGTCGCGTAGTTGACAGGGACCGCGGCGGCCTCCTCGAAGCTGAGCCGCTCGGGGATCGGCACGACGTCGGCCTCGGGCACGACGACCTGGGCGGCGTAGCCGCCGAATTTGGTTCCGGCGAGCACGCGCTCGCCGGGTGTCAGCCGTCCCCCTGCGTCGCCGACCTCGAGCACGGTGCCGGCGACCTCGTAGCCGATCACCGACGGTGGCTTTGGCGCGTCCGGATACAGGCCCTGGGTGGCCATCAGGTCGGCGAAGTTGACGCCGGCCGCCGAGACCTTGATGCGGACCTCGCCCGGTCCGGCCGTCGGATCGGGCCGCTCCTGCACCTGCAGCGAGGCAGGTCCTTTGTGCCCTGTCAACACCAGCGCCTTCATCCGGCGCGCGAGCCTACCGGAGCCACGCCGGCGGCGGCATGCCCGCTTCGCGGTCCGCCGGCCGTCAGCCCCTGATCAGCCCCTCGATCGCGCTCTCGAACGATTCGGGCTCGGTCAGCGATGCCGGTTCGAAGGGCTCGAGCTTGCCGCGTGTAGGCCCGATCAGGAAGCCTGGCGTGCCGCGCGAGCCCGCGGCGGCGGCGGCCTGCGCGTCGTCTTCGAGCTGCGCGGCGAAGCTCGCGTCTTGGCGCGGTCGCCGCCAGGCCGCGAGGTCGAGGCTCGGCAGTGTCTTCTCAACGGTCTACAGCTGCACCGACCAGCCGCCCTCGAAACCCTCGGAGGCGACGATCCCGGCGACGACCTCGTGGGGCACGGCGGTATCGGTCGTGACGACCATCGCCGCCAGACGGCGCGCGTCCTGCTCGCCGTCGGGGCTGTGGCCGACCGCGGCCGAGGAGATGTTGATCCCGTGCTCGCCGAAGATCGTGCCGACGCGACCGATCATGCCCGGCAGGTCCTGGTAGCGGAAGACCGTCACGAACGGCTCCAGCTCGATCGTCAGACGCCTGCCCTGCACCTCGACGAGGTGCGGGACGCGGCTTTGCCCGATGCCGGTGCCGGCGACCGCGACGCGCTCGTCGCCGGCGATCACGGTGACGCGGATCAGCTCGTGGAAGTCCTGGGCCTCGGTGACGACCTTCTCCTCGATCACGATGCCGCGCTGCGCGGCCATCGTGGGCGCGTTGACGAGGTTCACCTGCTCCTCGGTGCGCCCCTGCAGTGCGCCGACGATCACCGCCAGGCCGAGCAGCCGCGTGTCGAACTCGGCGATGCGCCCGAGGAACGCGGCCTCGATGCGCTCCACCGAGCTGCCCTCCGCGAGGCTCATCGCGATCCGCCCGAGCTGCGTGGCGAGCGGCAGGAACGGGCCGAGCACGTCCATGTCCTCGGCGCCGATCGCGGGGATGTTGACGGCGCTGGAGACGACGCCACCGGTGAGCGCGGCGACTACCTGCTCGGCGCTCTGAAAGCCGGCGCGGTCGGTCGCCTCGGCCGTGGAGGCGCCGAGGTGCGGCGTGACGACGACGTTGGGGTAGCCGAACAGAGGGTGCTCGGTGACGGGCTCGCCGACGAACACGTCGAGCGCGGCGCCCGCGACCTTGCCGGAGTCCAGCGCGTCCTTCAGGGCGGCGTCGTCGATCAGCCCGCCGCGCGCGACGTTCAGCACGCGCACCCCGTCGCGCATCCTCGCGAACGCGCCCGCGTCGAGGATCCCTTCGGTCTCCGGCGTCTTGGGCAGGTGCACGCTGAGGAAGTCCGACTGCGCGTAGAGCTCCTCGATCGAGTCGGCCTTCTCGACGGCGAGCTCGCGGTAGCGCTCGGCGCTGACGAACGGGTCGAAGGCGACGACGCGCATGCCGAAGCCGCGCGCGCGCGCGGCCACGAGCTGCCCGATGCGTCCGAAGCCGAGGATTCCGAGCGTCTTCTCGTACAGCTCGACCCCGGAGAACTTCGAGCGCTCCCACTTGCCGGCGATCAGCGAGGCGTAGGCCTGGGGGACGTTGCGCGCGAGCGCCAGCAGCAGCGCCATCGTGTGCTCGGCGGCTGTGACGACGTTCGACTCGGGCGCGTTCGCGACGACGATCCCCCGCCGCGTCGCGGCCTTCACGTCGACGTTGTCGACGCCCACCCCCGCGCGCGCGATGACGCGCATGCGCGCGGCGCGGTCGATCAGATCGGCGGTCAGCTTCGTCGCGGAGCGGATCACGATGCCCTCGTACTCGCCGATCCGCTCGGCGAGCTGATCGTCGTCCCACTCGATGCCGAGCTCGACGTCGAAGTGCTCGCGCAGCAGCGCCACGCCCGGCTCGCCGATCTTCTCCTTGACGAGCACGCGCGGGCGCGCGCCGTCCCGGCGGCGCTCCCCGGCCGCGGCTGCCGACTGTGTGGCGCTCATCGCGCGAGCCTCTCCACGACCCAGTCGATGCACGCCGTCAGCGCTTTCACGTCGGCGGGCTCGACGGCCGGGAACATGCCGACGCGCAGCTGGTTGCGCCCCAGCTTGCGATAGGGCTCGACGTCGACGATGCCGTTCTCGCGCAGTGTCGCCGCCACCGCCGCCGCGTCCACCTCCCCAGCGAAGTCGATCGTGCCGACGACCAGCGAGCGCTTCGCGGCGTCCCGCACGAAAGGCGTCGCGAACGACGACGCCTCGGCCCAGTCGTAGAGGTGCGCGGAGGACGCGCGGGTACGCGTCACGCACCACTCCAGTCCGCCGCCGGCGAGCATCCAGCGCAGCTGGTCGGCGAGCAGCAGCAGCGTCGCGATCGCCGGCGTGTTGTACGTCTGCTCTTTACGCGAGTTCTCGAGCGCCGTGTGCAGCGAGAGGAACTCCGGGATCCAGCGCCCCTCATCGGTATGCAGGCGCTCGATCCGCTCCTGGGCGGCCGGGCTCAGCAGCGCGATCCACAGCCCGCCGTCGGAGCCGAAGCTCTTCTGCGGAGCGAAGTAGTAGGCGTCGGCGTGGCGCAGCTCGACCGGCAGGCCGCCGGCGCCCGAGGTGGCATCGATCGCGACGAGCGCATCCGATGCGCCGGCGGGGCGCTCGACGGGAACCATCACGCCGGTCGAGGTCTCGTTGTGCGCCCACGCGATCAGATCGGCGCCGCCGGCCGCGGCCTGCTCGCCGGCGCCGGCCGGGTCGGGCGCATCGCCGGGCTCCGCCGCCAGCACGATCGGGTCCGCGAGGAAGGGTGCGCCCTTGGTCACGGCCGCGAACTTCTGGGAGAACTCCCCGTAGGCGAGGTGCAGCGCTCGCTCGCGGACGAGCCCAAACGCCGCCGCGTCCCAGAAGGCGGTCGCGCCGCCGTTGCCGAGAGCGACCTCATATCCATCGGGCAGCCAGAACAGGTCGGCGAGCGAGGCCCGGATCTCGCCGACCAGCGCCTTGACGGGCGGCTGGCGGTGGCTGGTGCCCATCACCTTCGCGCCCGGGCCCGCGAGGTGGGCGAGCGCCTCCGGACGCACCTTCGAGGGGCCGCAGCCGAAGCGCCCGTCCGCGGGCTTCAGCTCGGCGGGGATCGTGAGCGGCTGCTGCGCTTGAGTCGTACCTGTCGTCATGGCGCTCCTCGTTCCGGTCGGAACCCTTGGGGTCGGTTCGAGCTGTGAGGGTGCCCAGGCGCGCGGCGGTGCTGCTGCTCGCCGCTTCCCGGTGGTGAACTCCACCCGAACGCCAGTCGCGGCGAGCTTCGCAGGATAGCGCCTACCGGCGGCCGTGCGGCGCGTCGCAGTCGCAGCCCCGACGGACCGCGATGCAGTGGAAGTGCGAGCAACGCGTCCGGGCGCTCAGGCACCCGTGAGCGCCTCGCGCGCCAGCGTGCTCGCGCGCCAGCCCGCGGGCAGTCGCGAGGCCAGCGTGCCGCTCGGTACCTCGCGGCCGAGCAGGCAGAACTCCGGCGCGGGGCCGAGTACGAGCTGGCGTCGCCACAGGGTGGTGGTGCCCGGCTCGATGCCGTCGGCGAGCATCTCCGGCAGCCCGGCGTGGCGCAGCTCGACGCCGTCGCCGGCGCCCTGCTCTACCCATACCGCGAGCGTCGCGCGCATCAGCGTGGCGGCATCGGGCCTGCCCTCGAGCAGCGCGTACAGGCCGCCGGCGCCGGCGCCGCTGTGGAGTGCGAGCTGGTCGTGGCGTGAGCGGTGACCGCGCCCCACCGCCGCCTCGTTGAGCACTCCGAGCGCCGCGAAGTCCTCGACGAGGTACCAGTCCTCGTAGGCGGGCGCCTGAAACCAGGGGAGCTCCGGGACGCGGTAGGAGACCGACGCGAGCGTGCCCGCCGGCGGGCTGTGCGCAAGCGAGTGGTGAAACTCGGTGAGCAGGCGCTCGTAGGAGGCGGCGTCCTCGCCGTCACGCGGTCGGTGCCAGAAGACGTAGGCGAGCACGCTGCCGGGCGCCGGCCCCGTCTAGAAGGCCGGCTTGATCCAGTTCATGTGCGAGCGCAGCTCCTCGCCGACGTGCTCGATCTGCGTGTCGGCCTGTTCGGCGCGCATCCGCTTGAAGTTCTCCTGGCCGGCGCGGTTCTCGGCGATCCACTCGCGCGCGAAGTCGCCGCTCTGGATTTCCGCGAGGATCTTGCGCATGTTCGCGCGCGTCTCCTCGGTGATCACGCGCTTGCCGCGCGTGTAGTCGCCGTACTCGGCGGTGTTGGAGATCGAGTAGCGCATGCCGGCAAGTCCCTTCTCGTACATCAGGTCGGCTATCAGCTTCAGCTCGTGCAGGCACTCGAAGTACGCCATCTCGGGGTCGTAGCCGGCGTTGACGAGCGTCTCGAAGCCGGCCTGCACGAGCTCTGAGGCGCCGCCGCAGAGCACGGCCTGCTCGCCGAACAGGTCCGTCTCGGTCTCGTCCTTGAAGCTCGTCTCGATCACGCCGCCGCGGGTGCAGCCGATCCCCTTCGCGTACGCGAGCGCGAGCGCGCGCGCGTTGCCGCTCGCATCCTGCTCGACGGCGAGCAGGCCGGGCACGCCGCTGCCCTCGGTGAACTGCCGGCGCACGAGGTGGCCGGGGCCCTTCGGCGCGACCATCGCGACGTCGACGTCGGCCGGCGGGGTGACCTCGCCGTAGTGGATCGAGAAGCCGTGGCCGAACAGCAGCATGTTGCCGGGCGCGATGCCGTCGCGGATCTCGCCCTCCCAGACCTGGCGGTGCAGCTCGTCGGGCGCCAGGATCATGACGAGTTCGCCGCGGCTCGCGGCGTCCACGACCGGAAACACCTCCAGCCCCTGCTCGCGCGCCTTAGCCACCGAAGGCGAGTCCGGGCGCAGGCCGACGATGACGTGCACGCCCGAGTCCTTCAGGTTCAGCGCATGCGCGTGTCCCTGCGAGCCATAGCCGATGATGGCGACGGTCTTACCGTCGAGCAGGCTGAGATCGGCGTCGTCGTCGTAGATCATGTCGCGCGCGGCAGGCTATCCGAAACTCACGCGCTCGCCCGGGCGACGAGCGTGCGCCCCGGCACCTCGAGCGTGCCGTCGGCGGCCGTGAACGGACCGAAGTGCTCGGCCACGGCGGACTTGATCTGCTCGACCTCGCCGGCGGGCCTGCTCAGGACGGCGTCGTGGAAGGACGGCGAGATGTCGAGCGTCGTCTCCCACAGCTCGTCGAAGCTCGCTTGGCGGCGCATCAGCTCGATCGCCTCGATCTGCACGTCGATGAAGCCGGCATCGTCGAGCAGCGCGCGCAGGCGATCGCGGTCGCCGAGCGCGAACGGACCGGGGCTGGCGCCCGCGAAGGGGCCCGCGGCGGCGTCGGCGTGCTCGCGCGCGCGCGGAGCGGGCACGACGCCGCGTTCGACGAGCACGCGCCCGGGCAGCGCGGCCCACGGGTTGCACTCGATCGCGTCCCACACGGCGAGCGCGAGCCGCCCGCCTGAGCGCAGCACGCGGCGAGTCTCGCCGAGCGCGGCGGCGGGGTCGGCCATCAGCATGTAGCCCCAGCGGCACAGCACGGCGTCGACGCTCGCCACAGGCAGGTCGATCCATTCGGCGTTGAGCACCTTGAACTCGACGTTCGTGATACCGAGCTCGCGGGCGCGCACACGCGCGCCCTCGAGCATCGCCTCGGCCTGGTCTGAGATCAGAACGCTGCCGCCCGGCACGACGAGCTCGGCGGCGAGCAGCCCGGTCTCGGCGATCCCCGCCGCGAGCTCGAGCACGCGCTCGCCGGGCTGCAGCTGCAGCGCGTCGATCATCCAGTGCGAGACGGGCGCGGCGAACGCGCGGATCTGCTCGTGCTGGCGGCGCCAGCCGGCGGCCGCGGCTTCCCAGGAGTCGAGGCTCTGCTCGCGGTGCGTCTGCGGATCGAAGCTCATGCCGCCGCTCCCTCGACGGCCTCGGCGCGCGCCGCGAGCTCTCGCCGGATGAGCTTGCCCGACGCCGTCCGCGGCAGCGGCTGCGCGGTCAGCTCGATGTGCTTGGGGACCTTGAACGGGGCCAGCAGCGCCGTTAGGTGCTGGCGCAGGGCGTCGGCACTGAGCTCGGTGTCCGCCCGCACGACGACGAGCGCGCTCACGAGCTCGCCCCAGCGCGCGTCGGCGCGTGCATACACGCCGGCCTCGAGCACGAGCGGGTGACTCTCGAGCGCGGCCTCCACCTCCGTCGGCGCGACGTTCTCGCCGCCGCTGATGATCGTGTCCGCCTTGCGCCCGGTCACCGATAGGCGGCCGTCGCCGTCGAGCTCGCCGAGGTCGCCCGTGTGAAGCCAGCCGTCTTGCGAGAGGGCGGCGCGGGCGACGGTCGGCCCCTGCACGAGGATCTCGCCGTCGCGCGCGACGCGCACGCGTGTGCAGAAGAGCGGCGGACCGGCGGTGAGACGCTCGCTCTCGAGCTGGCCCTCGATCGCGGCCAGGGGCGTCGTGGTGACCTGCGAGCAGGCCTCGCTGAGCCCGTATGTGAGGCAGACGGGCACGCCGGCGTCCAGCGCACGGTGCACGAGCCGGCGGCCGACAGGTCCGCCGCCGGTGAGCGCGCAGCGCAGCGCCGCAGGCTCGCGCAGCCCCGCGTCGAGCAGGCGCGTGAGCGTCGTCGCCACGAGACTGATCGTCGTGACCTGCTGCTCGCGCAGGGCGGCGAGGACGCGCTCGGTCTCGAAGCGCTCGTGCACGACCGCGGTCGTCGCGTAGATCGCCGAGCGGACGAGGATCGAGAGGCCGCCGATGTGCGAGAGCGGCATCGCGCACAGCCAGCGCTCGCGCGCGTCGAGGCCGATCGCGACCGCCGACCCGAGGGCACTCCACAAGAGGTTGCCGTACGTGAGCTCGACCGGCTTGGGCGCCGCAGTGCTGCCCGAGGTGTGGATGAGGAGCGCCGGGGCGTCGAGGTCGTGCAGATCGCCGATCGCGCCGTTGCCCGCAGGCTGGCCTGTCCCGGCGGCGCGCGCCGGCGTCGCGAGCGGTTCATCCACCAGCACGGTGCAACCCGAGGCGATCCGCCCGCGCTCCTGCGCGCCCAGGCGCGCGTCGACGGGAACGGCGACGGCGCCCAGCAGCAGGCACGAGTGCAGAGCGTGCGCGAACTCGAGCCCCGGCGCCAGCGCGATCGCGACGCGCGCGCCGCGCTCGGCCCCGCGCTCTGCGAGCTCCTGCGCGCCGGCGCGGGCGAGCTCGTATAGCCGCTCGTAGTCCCAGCTTTCGCGTTCGCCGATCAGCGCCGGCTCGTGCGGCCGGGCCGTCGCAGCGCGCTGCAGCCATGCGCCGACGATCATCGCTGCACAGGCTAGTGTTGCCAGCCCATGAGCATCGAATGGGAGGCGGCGAGGCCGGCGGGTGAGCCGCTGGGCGACATCCGCTACGAGAAGTCGACGGGCGCCGGCGCTGGGATCGCGAAGATCACGATCGCCCGTCCCGAGGTCCGCAACGCGTTCCGCCCGCGCACCGTGATCGAGATGTCAAGGGCCTTCGAGGACGCGCGCGAGGACGCGGCCGTGGGCGTCGTGATCCTCACCGGCGAGGGCGACGAGGCGTTCTGCGCGGGCGGCGACCAGCGGGTGCGCGGCGAGTCCGGCTACATGGACGAGGCGACCGTCGCGCGCGGCGGCGGCACGGGCCGTTTCCACGTGACCGACCTGCATATCCAGATGCGCCGGCTGCCGAAGCCGATCGTCGCGATGGTGGCGGGGTACGCGATCGGCGGTGGGCATGTCCTGCACCTGGTGTGCGATCTCACGATCGCGGCGGACAACGCGCGCTTCGGACAGGTCGGCCCGCGCGTGGGCTCGTTCGACGGCGGCTTCGGCGCGGGGCTGCTCGCGAACCTCGTGGGGCCGAAGAAGGCGAAGGAGATCTGGTTCCTCTGCCGCCAGTACGACGCGACCCAGGCACGCGAGATGGGTCTCGTGAACATGGTCGTGCCACTCGCGCAGCTGGAAGAGGAGACGCTCGCGTGGTGCAGTGAGATGCTCGCCCTCTCCCCCTTCGCGCTGCGCATGCTGAAGGCGAGCTTCAACGCCGCCGAGGACGGCCTCTCCGGGATCCAGCAGCTGGCACACGACGCGAACCTCCTGTTCTACGAAAGCCGCGAGGCGCAGGAGGGACGCAACGCCTACCTCGAGAAGCGCAAGCCCGACTTCTCGCGCTTCCCGCGGCGGGCGTAGTGGGCGTCGCCGGAGTGGGGCGCACAGAAGCGCCGGCGCGCGCCAGCGCAACGCGCATCTGGGTGATGGCGGCGCGCGTGCGCACGCTGCCGGCGGCAGTCGCGCCGGTGCTGGTCGGTACCTCGCTCGCACTCGGCGCGGGCACCTTCCACCCGCTGGCGTTCGTGGCGGCGCTGCTCGGCGCCGTGTTCATCCAGGTGGGGACGAACCTCTCCAACGACTACTCCGATGCGCGCCGCGGCGCCGACTCCGAGGACCGGCTCGGCCCGGTGCGCGTGACGGCGGGCGGACTGGTGCCGCCGGGACAGGTGCTGGCCGCCACGTACGCGACCTTCGGCCTGGCGGTGCTGTGCGGCGCCTACCTCGTCGCGGTCGCCGGCTGGGAGCTGCTGGCGGTTGGCGCGGCGTCGATCCTGGCCGGCGTGCTGTACACCGGCGGCCCGCGCCCGTACGGCTACGAGGGCCTCGGCGAGCTCTTCGTGTTCCTGTTCTTCGGAATCGTCGCCGTGGCGGGCTCCTACTTCGTACAGATCCAGAAGCTGCCGTGGCAGGCGTTCGTGTGCGCTGTGCCGGTGGGGCTGCTGGCGAGCGCGATCCTCGTCGTCAACAACGTGCGCGACATCGACTCCGACAGGCGCGCGGGCAAGCGCACGCTCGCGGTGCGCCTGGGCCGCGAGCGCACGCGGATGCTCTACGCGGCGATGCTGGCGGGCGCCTTCGTGACGGCGCCGCTGCCGTGGGCGTTCGGGTCGATGGGCCCGTGGCTGCTGCTGCCGTGGGCCGCGGCGGCGCTCGCGCTGCGTCTGGTGCGAGTCGTGCGAACGCGCACGGACGGGCAGGCCCTGAACGCGGCGCTGGCGAGGACGGGGGCGCTGCAGCTGCTGTTCTGCCTGCTGTTCGCCGCCGGGATCCTCGCGAGCGGCGGCGTGGCGGGGTGAGGCTCGAGCTTGAGCGGCGCACGCTGCGCCTGCGTGCTCCGTTCGAGGCCTCCTACGGCACGCTCACCGAGCGCGAGCTGGTGATCGTCAGGCTGACCGGCGAGGACGGCGTGAGCGGCTACGGCGAGGCCGCTCCGCTCGAGGCCTACGACGGCGTGCCGCTGACGCGCGTGCTGGGCGCGCTCGAACGGTACGCCGATGTCCTCGCCGGCGCCGAGCGACTGCAGGGCGCGCAGCTGCTCGAGGCCTGCCGCGCAGCGGCCGACGAGCCCGCGGCCCTCGCCGCGGTGGACATCGCGCTGTGGGATCGCGCGGGCCGCCGCGCCGGGCGAGCGGTCGCCGGGCTACTCAGCGATCAACCAGCCACGGCCGTGGCGGTGAACGCGACGCTCGGCGCCGGGGACCGCGCGGGCGCGGCCGAGCAGGCGGCGCTCGCGGCGCGAGCCGGCTACTCGTGCGTGAAGCTGAAGGTCGGCGTCGGCGACGACGCGGGCAGGGTCGCAGCGGTGCGCGCGGCGGCGGGGCCGCAGATGGCGTTGCGGCTCGACGCGAACGGCGCGTGGACGGTGGATGAGGCGGTGAGCTGGATCGAGGCGCTCGCGCCCGCGGGCATCGAGCTGGTCGAGGAGCCCACGCACGGCGTCGCGGCGATACGGCGCGTACGCGAGCGCGTTGCCGTGCGCGTCGCGATCGACGAGACCGCGCGCGAGCCGGGCGCGCTCGCGTCCGGCGCCGCAGACGCCGTGTGCCTGAAGATCTCCCGCTGCGGCGGCATCTCGGGGCTGCTGGCGGCCGCCGCGCTTGTACGCGCTAGCGGCGCCGAGCCGTATCTGGCCTCGACGCTCGACGGGCCGCTCGGCATCGCGGCGGCCGTGCACGCGGCGGCCGCGCTCGCCTCGCGCGGGCCGTTGCCTCATTGCGGGCTTGCGACGCTCGCGCTGTTCGAGGACGCCGGCGACCCGCTGCCGGTGCGCGACGGGGCGATCGCGCCGCCCGCGGCGCCGGGCCTCGGCGTCGAGCCATGAACCGGCTGGCGCTGCAGCACGGCCGCGATCTCGGCGGGGCGCTCGAGCACGAGGCCGTGACCCCCGTCGAGTGCGACCAGCTCGGCTTGCGGAAGCGACGTGAGCATGCGCGAAGCGATCTCGCTGAACTTCCGGTCGCGCGTGCCGACGACGAGCGTCACGGGCATGCGCAGCTCGCAGAGCCTGTCCCAGAGGGGATGCATCTCGCCGATGCCGATGCCGCGCAGCGCCGCGGCGAGCGCGCGTGGATCGTTGCGCAGCTGGTCGGCGCTCGCGCGCTGCCTGACGTGCTCGGGCTCGCGGGCGAAGAGCGGCTGGCTGCGCCAGCGCTCTACCCACTGCTCGAACGGGCCCGCTTCCAGCTCGCGTGCCTGGCGAGCGTCGGCCTCGCGGCGGCGCGCGCGCCCGGTCTCGTCCTCGATCCCCGGGTCGGCGCCGATCAGCACGAGTCGGCTGACGCGCTCGGGAGCGGCGAGCGCGACGTGCAGCGCGATACGCCCGCCCATCGAGTAGCCGCACAGCAGGAAGCGCTCCGGAGCGCGCTCGAGCACGTGGCGCACGCAGCTCTCGAACGTGATCGGTCGCCGTTGCGTCGCCGCGCCATGCCCGGGGAGGTCGGCGGCCAGCGCGAGGTAGCGTTGCGCGTCGAGGTGAGCGACTACGCCATCCCACGCGCGATGCGTGCCGCTGAAGCCATGCAGCAGGACCACGTGATCGGCCACCGCCGCGATGCTATTGGCGGGCGGCGATGAGCGCGGGGCTCGACAGCTACGTGCTGCTGCGCGCGTTCGTCGACGAGCTCGCACGCTGCGGCATGCGCGCCGCGTGCACCTCGCCCGGCTCGCGCTCGGCGCCGCTGGTCCTTTCGCTCGCGCGCGAGCCGCGCGTGCGCTGCTACTCGCACGTCGATGAGCGCTGCGCGGGCTTTTTCGCGCTGGGGCTGGCGAAGGCGTCGGGGCTGCCGGTCGCTGTCGCGTGCACGTCCGGGACCGCGGCGGCGGAGCTGCTTCCGGCGGCGGTCGAGGCGCATGAGGCGCGCGTGCCGCTGCTGCTGTTGACGGCCGATCGTCCGCCGGAGCTGCGCGAGAACGGCGCGGGGCAGGCGATCGACCAGCTGAAGCTGTACGGCTCGGCCGCGAAGTGGTTCTTCGAGGTCGACGCGCGCGATGCCTCCGAGGAGCAGCTGCGCTGGATCCGCACGCTCGCCTGCCGCGCGTTCTGGACCGCGCTGGAGGGCGCGGCCGGCGCGGTGCACCTGAACTTTCCCCTGCGTGAGCCGCTCGTGAGCGACGAGGCGCTGGCGTCCGACGGGAGCGGGCGCCGGGGCGGGCAGCCGTTCGTCCTGCAACACGGCTCCGCCCCGAGCGACGAGTCGCTGCCTCGTCTGCGCGAGCTGGTGCGCAGAGCGCGCCGTGGCGTGTTGGTCGCCGGGCGCCACGAGCGCGGAACGGTGCTCGGCGCCGCTGCGGCCGCGTTCGCCGAGGCGGCCGCGTGGCCGTTGCTCGCGGATCCGATGTCGGGCGCGCGGCGCGGAGGCGCCGCCGTCGCGCACTACGACGCGCTGCTGCGCGAGCGCGAGTTCACCTCGTGGTTCAAGCCCGACCTCGTGGTCAGGGTCGGCGATCTGCCGGTGTCAAAGCCGCTGAGGACGTGGCTCGCCGGTCTGCAGGCGCGGCAGGTCGCGCTCGACCCGGAGGGCGCCTGGCAGGATCCCGGGTCGGTCCTCTCGGAAGTGCTGGCACTCGAGCCGGCCGGCGCTCTGCAGGGCCTCGCGCACGAGCTGGGAGCGCGCTTTGAGCGCCGCGCGCCGGTCGAGGAGGACTGGCTCCCGAGCTGGCGCAGCGCCGACCAGCTCGCCGCGGAGGCGATCGACGGCGTGCTCGCGCACGAGCTCTCCGAGCCGGCCGTCGCGCGCGAGCTGGGCGTGCTGCTGCCCGGCGAGGCGACGCTGTTCGTCGCGTCCTCGATGCCGGTGCGCGAGATCGAGACGTTCTGGCCGGCACGCGCGGACCCGCCGCGCGTGCTGTGCAACCGCGGCGCGAACGGCATCGACGGGACCGTGGCCTCCGCGTTCGGCGCGGCGGCGGAATCCGATCAACCCGCCGTGCTGCTGATCGGTGACGTCGCGCTCGCCTACGACATCGGCGCGCTGCTGTCGGCGCGCCGGCTGGGCATCAAGCTCGCGATCGTGCTGCTCAACAACGCCGGCGGGGGCATCTTCGACTTCCTCCCCGTCGCGGGCATAGCCGAGCGGGAGATCTACGAGCAGCAGGTGGCGACGCCGACGGGCCTTGACTTCGCGGCGCTGTCGAGCGCGTACGGGCTCGCACACGAGCGCGCGACCGACGTCGCGTCCTTCCGCGAGGCGCTCGAGCGCGCGCTCAGGAGCGAGGCCTCGAGCATCGTCGAGGTGCCGGGCTCGCGCGAGGCGAACGTGCAGCTGCACGCGCGCGTCTGGCGCGCGGTCTCGCTGGCGCTCAACCCGCGAGCAGCGGGAGCAGCGCCTGCAGCTTGACCTCGGTCTCCGCGAGCTCGCGTGCGGGGTCGGAGTCGCGCACGATGCCGTTGCCGGCGTAGCAGCGCGCCTCCTGCCCGCGCAGCAGCGCGCAGCGAAGCGCGACGCAGAATTCGCCGTCGCCGCTGCAGTCGCACCAGCCGATCGGCCCGGCGTACCACCCGCGGTCGAGCCCCTCGAGGGCCGGGATCAGCGCCAGCGCCGCCGCGCGCGGCTCTCCACCGATCGCCGGGGTGGGGTGTAGCGCGGCGGCGAGCTCGAGCGCGTCGGCGGGGTGCGCGAGCTGCGCGCGGATCGGGGTCGCGAGGTGCTGGATGTTGGCGATTCGCACGAGCTGCGGCTCTGGCGCGGCGGCGATCCAGATCGCGTGCTCGCGCAGCGTCCGCTCGATGCGCCGCACGACGATCGCGTGCTCTTCGCGGTAGCTCGGGTCGCGCAGCAGCTGCTCGCCCAGATGGTCGTCGACGGCGGGGTCGGCGCTGCGGCGGGTGGAGCCCGCCAGCGCGAGCGTGCTCACGCGCTGGCCCTCGCGTCGCACGAGCAGCTCGGGGCTCGCGGCGATCAGCGTCGCCTCGCCACGCCCGACGCAGAAGCTGAAGCACGCCGGGAACTCGGCGCGCAGCACGCCGAGTACCGCAGCCGGGTCGTGCGCGCGCGGCGCCTGCACGAGCACCTCGCGCGCGAGCACGACCTTCTCGATCTCGGCGCGCGCGGCGAGGCGCGCGGCAGTGTGGACCGCCTGCTCGTAGTGCTCGGGCGGCATCGCGCTTGCGACGATGTGCCTGCCGGTGGGAGCCGGGTCGAGCAGCGGCAGCGGCTGCTCGCGCAACTCGGACAGCCGCTGATCAAGCCGCTCGAGCAGCTGCTCGGGGACGTCGTCGGGCGCGGCGAGCGCCGCAAGGGTGAGCCACGCCTGGCGCTCTCCGGAGCGCGTGCCGCGCACGAGCGCGAGCTCGGGGACGAGCAGCGAGGCCGGCTGAAAGCCGCGCCACTGCGGCGTCGCGCAGCCGTCGGGCGCAAATGAGAAGCCGCCGAAGGCGAGCAGGCCGCAGCCGGAGGGTCCGTCGATGGGGTCGGCGACGGCCTCTGCGGCGAACGCGCGCCAGCGCTCGGCGACCTGCGCGAAGCGGCTCTCACCGCGCGCCTCGATGCTCGCCGCGCAGCCGAGCCCGGCGAGCGCGGCGCCGCCGCGCTCGGGCTGCTCGAGCGCGAACCACGGCTCGCCGCGGCGCCGCGAGGCGCAGACGATCGCGGACGGATCCGTGGCGGGGGCCATCTTCAGCGAGACCGCGGCGAGCACCGGCCGGCCCCGGCGGCGCGCACGAGCGAGCGCGCTTCGCACGTGGGCGAGCAGACGCTCGCGATCGGGCGCTGCAAGCGACGCCGCCGCGCCGGGACGCGGCGAGTGCGAGCGGCTTTCGGCGGCGCTCGTCATCGAGCGCCGTTCTAGCAGTGCGCGCCGCGGGCGGGCGGTCAGGGCACCTTCACGCTCGCAGCCGGCCCAGGGTTTCCTTCGTCAAATGCCTGGATCGTCAGCGTGTGCGCGTGCGCCGGCAGCGTCACCGGCGAGCTGAACGCCGAGCCTGCGGCGGCCGGCGTGAGGGCGAGGTTGACCTCGCTGCCGTCGAGCTTGGTGATGTAGGAGGCGGGGGTGCCGCACGGGCCGGCGGCGCCGGGGGCGGTGAACGCCAGGGTGTAACGGTCGCCTTCGAGCTTGGTGAGGGTCACGTGCGCCGGCGCGTCGGGCGCTGTCCCGTCGTGGTTGTAATTCCCGCTGCCCTGTTCGTCGTGGCGGAAGGTGGGCCACTGGGACTGGCACGCGGGCGCCTGGGTCTGCCACTGGAAGAGGTAGCCTTCGCGGGTCATGTCGGCCATGCGCCCGTCCCACGCGAAGGACGCGGGCGCGGCGATCCAACCGCCGGTCTCCTTCGGGAAGCCCGGAACGTCCAAGCCGGTGACAGCGTCGTAGGCGTGCAGCAGGCCGAGCCCGGTGCCGGCGACGATCTGGTTGCCGATCGCTTCGGGGTCGACCTTGGCGATGTCGTTGGAGCCCAGCAGCTGGTAGTCGTCGGTGATCGTCGGGAACGCCGGCAGCGTGGTGCCGGTGGCTCCATCCCAGGCGCCGATCAGATGGTTGTAGGGGAAGTTCTGGCCGACGAGCAGCAGGTTCGCGCCCTGCTCGAGCGAGATCTCGTACTTGACGATGTCCGGGGTGCCGGTTTCGAGCAGTTCGCCGACGGTGGCGGACTCGAACAGGTTCAGAGCGCCGCTGCGATCGGTGGCGTCGGAAGCGGGGCCGAACGCTTCCGGCCCGATCTGCGACATCGTGCGGATCAGCTTGCCCGCTGGGCTCAGCTCCTCCAGAGCGCCACCGGTGGTGGAGGCGACGATGACGGTTTCGCCGCCGATCTTGGCGATCGCGGCGTCCTGGCCCGGGCCGATCAGTGGGAGCTCTTCCTGGACGATGCCCGGCATCGCGACGGGCCAGCCGGGCATGATCTTGCCGGTTGCCCCGTCGATCGCATACAGGCGCCCGCTCGTGCCCGCGGCTGCGGCGGTGATGCCCGCGAAGCTCAGTTCGCTGCCGAACTGCGGGGCTCCGTAGACCTCGTTGGTGGCGACGACCACGTCGTCGTGGCCTTCACCGGTGAGATCGCCGATCGCGGGGTCGTTGATCGACTCGGCGACGATCTGCGTGCCCGCCGCGACCTCGGAGGGGTCGACCAGCGCGACCGGATAGCCGGGCACCGTTTCGCCGTTGGAGCGCCAGGCGTAGAGGTGCCCGTCGAGGCTCGGCTCGACGATGTCGGCCGGCCTATCGAAGCCTTCGAGGTGGGCGATCGCCGGCGTCGCCATGAACCCGCACTTGGGGTGGCTGGTTTCGCTCTCGTGCGCAGGCCCGCAGTATTCGAGGTCCGAGGAGACGGGGAAGCCCGGCAGGAGCTTTCCCTTCGCGTTCCAGGCGTAGACGTGGACCCCGGCGGCGGCGATCACGTCGGCGCTGCCGTCGCCGGCGAGGTCGTCGATCACCGGCGCGGTCGGCGGCTCCAGCGGGAGCCCGAGCTTGGCGAGCCCGGGCGAGCCTTCGTGGCCAAGCGCAGACTGCTGCACCTCGGTGTGCACGGGCCAGCCCTTCAGTTCCTTGCCGTCTGGCTCGATCGCGTGGATGTAGCCGTTCTCGGTCGGAGTCAGCAGCACCTGTTCGTTGTTGCCGGCGAGGTTCGCGTAGCGCGTCGAGGATTCGCCGCCTGCGCCCATGTACTTGGGATAGCCGGGCAGCAGCGTGGGATCGGTGAAGGTGCTGAAGACGCGGCGGTCGATGCCGGTGAGTGCGATGCCGCTGCCCTTCACCTCGAGCTGGACGGTGAATTCGTGCTGGAACGGGTTGGGCTCAAGCGGCGCGAACGTGGGGCCCGCGGGGTCGGGCGGCACTGCATAGCCTTCGAGCGCCTTGCGCACGGTTTCCAGGTCGATCGTGCCGAAGTCCTTCACGCGCGTATGCGATTCGCCTTCGGAGACGGTCGTCCAGGAGCTCGGCGCCTGCCCTGCGCCCCACATCAGCTTCCAGTGGAACTGGCCGCGGGTGGCGAAGCGCGCGCGTGCGAGGCCGGTGACCTGCACGCTCGAGCCGGTCAGCGGCGCGTACCAGTTCGGCGAGTCGATTGCCGCGATCGGCGGGATGTCGCCGCTCTCCACGGCCCCCACCGCCGCGCCGACGTTGGCGCGCCCCCAGCCGAAGTGCGGCGTCCACTGCTCTTCCGGGGGCAGCTCGGGGTTGGCGGCGGGCGCGGGCACGCCGGCGCCTTCGGTGTTGCCGCTCAGCACGCGTTCGGCGGTCTGCTCGAGCAGCTCGCGCGTCTCGTCGGGTTCGAGCACGATGCCGCGTTCGAGCGCGGCGCTGATGACGAGCCCCGCCGCGCCGGCCGCCCTGCTCGTGTTTTCAGAGCCGGTCGCGCCCTCCATCGCGATCGAGCTCTTGCCGCCGTACTGCGTCGTGTTGGCGTTGCGGAAGAAGGTGCTGACGGGCAGGTTCGAGCCGAGGCAGGCGGGCTCGCCCGTGAGGCCGCACAGTTTCTCGGCTTCGAGCCACTGCGTTGATTCCTCGCCCAGGCCGTAGGTGTCCGGCACGGTGCCCTGGATCAGCATCGCGTGGCCGTAGTTGGCGGGGTAGTTGTGGTCGGCGGTGTGCAGGTCATCGCCGGAGTAGGTCTGCACCGCACCGTGTTCGTAGGCGTAGTTGGAGGCCGCTTCGGCGAAGGAGGAGTGGTACAGGCTGCCGTTTGCGCCCTCGATCACCTTCGCGCCGTTGTCGGTGGCGTAGACGATCCCGAGCGCGAAGTCGTTGGCGTCGGAGACGAACGTGTCCCAGACGCGTACCGGCATGATCTGGCACTTGGGGCACACGCCGATCGAGCCTTCGCCGTCGTTGCCTTCTTCGGCGGCGTCCTCGGCGCGCGCGGTGCCGTGGTGGTATGCGGCGAAGTAGCTCGACAGGTCTGACGGTTCGTTGTTGTCGTCGAAGAAGTTCCAGCCGGCGATGTCGTTGGCGAAGCCGTTGCCGTCGTTGTCCCAGTGATGCCCCGCGATGCATTGCACGAGTTCGTGCGTGCTCGCGTCGATCTGGCAGTCGCCGAAGGCGTGGATCAGGTCCTGTCCGGTGATGAGGCCGGGCGGGCCCGTGCGGCCGGGGTAGTTGAGGCTGACGCGCGGGTCCTGCGCCCAGTCTTCGACGTCGATGAGGCCCGGTTCGCCCTCGCCGCCGGCCGACTTGTCGCATTCGTAGGTCCCGCACGACTGGCCGTCGGCGAGCTCGGGGTAGGGCAGCTCGCCCGTGTTGAGGTGGATTTTCCTGCGCAGCCCGCGCGCGCCCCAATCGATGCCGTCATCGAGGATCGCGACGACCACCTTGGAGCTGCCGCGCGTCGCCTTCCAGGCGCCGGCCGCGTTGTAGCCGGCGACCATCGGCTTGCCCGCGTGCGGACCGACTTTGTAGATCGCGTTGGGCGTCAGTTCGGATGGGAAGCCGAACATGTCGAATCGCTCGGCGTAGAGGTTGGAGGAGCGCTTTTCCGGTGGCTGTTTGGTGTCCGGCTCGGACTGGTCGTAGTCGGGATCGTTGGGCGTGTCTTCGCGCTGGACGCTGCCGTAGGTGAACTGCGCTTCGGTTTCGTGCGAGCACGGGTTTTCAAAGCCGCCGCAGCTCGCGGCGGCAGAGCTCGTCAGCACACCACCGGCGCCGAGCAGAGCGCCCGCGCACAGCCCGGCCGCGAGCCACGCCCAGCGTCTCCTGCTCGTCCGTCGTGCAATTCCCCGTGATCGCAAACTCATCTCCCCACCACGTCTCCCCCGCTGCGCCTTGACCCCCTCGAGTAGCGTCGGGATACCCGCGCCGGCGCACGGTCAAACGTGGCGGGTCAGCGCGGCGCCGAGCCAGGTGATGCTTACCGCTGCGGGCGGGAGCGGGCGCGCGGTCGGCCGCGCTCGCGCGAGGGCCCTACGTCTCGCTACGCCCGCGCGAGATCGCGATCTCGCCGGTGCGCATCATCTCGATCAGGCCGAACGGGCGCACCATCATCTCGAACGCCGCGATCTTCTCGGTGGTGCCGGTGACCTCGATGATGACCGCGCGCTTGGTCACGTCCACGACCTTGCCGCGGAAGATCTCGGCGATCTGCATCAGCTCGCCGCGCTGCACGCCGTCGGCTGACACCTTGAACAGCGCGAGCTCGCGCGAGACCGTCTCCCCGGGCTCCAGGTCGCGGATCTTCAGCACGTTCACGAGCTTGTGCAGCTGCTTGGTCACCTGATCGATCGGGTGAAGCGCGCCGTCGACGGTGAGCGTCACCCGCGAGAGCGCCTCGTCCTCGGTCGGGCCGACCGTGAGCGTGTCGATGTTGAAGCCGCGACGCGCGAACAGGCCGGCGATCCGTGTCAGCACGCCGGACTTGTTTTCGACGAGGATCGACAGTACGTGCTTGCGCCCCGTGCGCAGGCTCGCCGCCGCCTGCAGCTCCTCGAGGCTGAGCGTCTCCTTGGTGCCCGGCTCGCCCATGCCGACGGGCACCCCTAGCCCACCATCTCGCGCGCCGCGTGGCCCGCGGGGATCATCGGGTAGGTGTTCTCCTCGCGCGTCACGCGCACGTCCACCAGCACGGGGCCCGCGGTCGCGATCGCGCGCTTCATGTCCTCCACCAGCGTGCGCTTGTCCTCGAAGCGCATGCCGGTCACACCGTAGGCCTCCGCGAGCTTCACGAAGTCGGGGAAGCGGCCCATGTCGACGTGGCTGTAGCGGCCGTCCCAGAACAGCTCCTGCCACTGGCGCACCATGCCGAGATATCCATTGTTCATGATGAACACCTTGATCGGGATCTCGTTCTCCGCGCACGTCGCGAGCTCCTGCGCGTTCATCTGAACCGAGCCGTCGCCGGCGATACAGCAGACGAGCCCGTCCGGGCAGCCCACCGCCGCGCCCATCGCTGCGGGCAGCCCGAAGCCCATCGTGCCGAGGCCGCCGGAGTTGACCCAGCGCCGCGGCGCGGGGAAGTCGTAGTACTGCGCGGCCCACATCTGGTGCTGGCCGACGTCGCTGACGACGATCGCCTCGCCGCCCGTCGCCTCGTAGAGCGCCTGCACCATGTACTGCGGCTTGATCTCCGCGTCGGCGCTGTCCTCGTAGGCGAGCGGGTACTTGGCTTTCCAGCCGTCGATCCGCTGCCACCAGGCCTCGAGGCGCGCTGGGTCGGCGCCCGTCTCGCGGTACTCGACGGCGAGCTTCGCGAGGACGTGTTTGGCGTCGCCCACGATCGGGATGTGCGCCGGCACGTTCTTGGAGATCTCCGCCGGGTCGACGTCGATGTGGATGAACTTCGCGCGCGGCGCGAACTCCGAGAGCTTGCCCGTGATGCGGTCGTCGAAGCGCGCGCCCACTGCGCAGATCAGGTCCGCCTCGTCCATCGCGTAGTTCGCCGCGCGCGTGCCGTGCATGCCGAGCATGCCGAGCCACTGCGGGTGCGGCGCCGGGAAGGCACCGAGGCCCATCAGCGTGCACGTGACCGGGAAGCGGTCGGACGTCGCGAAGTCGACCAGCTCGCGCGAGGCGTTCGCGTTCACGACGCCGCCGCCCGCGTATATGACCGGGCGCTGCGCCGCCGCGAGCGCCTTCGCGGCCTGGCGGATCTGCTTCTGGTTGCCCTCCACGCGCGGCTGGTAACCAGGCAGGCGCACGTCGCGCACCGGCTCATAGGCGATCTCCGCGCGCGAGAGGTCCATCGGGAAGTCCACCAGCACCGGCCCCGGGCGCCCGGTGCGCGCGATGTGGAACGCCTCGTGGATCGCGCGCGGGAGTTCCTGCGGGTGCTGGATCATGAAGGAGTGCTTCACCACCGGCATCGAGATCCCGATCGTGTCGGCCTCCTGGAAGCCGTCGGTGCCGAGCAGCTCCGTGCGCACCTGGCCGGTGATGAAGACCACCGGCACCGAGTCCATCATCGCGTCGCAGATCGGCGTGATCAGGTTGGTCGCGCCCGGGCCGCTGGTCGCGAACGCTACGCCGACTTTTCCCGTCGCCTTCGCGTAGCCCTCGGCGGCGTGGCCGCCGCCCGCCTCATGGCGCACGAGGATGTGCCGGATGCCGCCGTCCACGAACGCGTCGTAGGTCGGCAGGTTGGCGCCGCCCGGCAGGCCGAACACGACGTCCACGCCCTCGGCCTTCAGACATTCCATCAGTGCGTCTACTGCACGCATCACGCTGCCCTCGTTTTTATCGGCTCAGAGTGCAGGCGAGTTTACCAGCGGGTTTTCGCCGGATTTCAGGACACGCCCAGCCCCACGCCGATCGCGAGCGAGATCAGGCCGCCGACGCCGACGAACACGAGCGAGGAACGGAAGGCGATGTGCAGGAAGCGTTTCCTGATCCAGGCGATCGCGAACAGCTCGACGGCGACGACCGAGCCGGCGACGATCAGCGCCGTTTCGACGTTGGGGATGATGAACGGCAGCGTGTGGAAGATGCTTCCCAGCACCGTCATTCCGCCCGTGATGCTTCCGCGCACGACCCCCGATCCGCGGCCGGTCTCCTCACCGGTGTCGGACCCCGCCTCCGACCAGCCCATGCTCACCCCTGCGCCGAACGCCACCCCGAGACCCACCACGAGGGCCGTGTGCGAGCTCGACGTGATCGCGGCGGCGAAGATCGGCGCCAGCGAGGAGATCGTTCCATCGATCAAGCCCACGAGGCCCGGCTGAACGACGCGCAGCAGGAAGTCCCGTTCGTCTGTGAACCCGGCACGGTGGATGAGGCGCGAGACGGCCCCCCCGTGCGGCTCCGCGGGCGTCAGCCCCGTGCTCATGCGCGCCAGGCTAGGCGAGAAGCCCCTTTAGGGCGGCCTAATCTTGCGCGCGCTCAGCAGCCGGCGCTCAGCGGCCGCTGGGCGCGGCCGGCGTGCGCTGCCAGGATTCCGGGGCGATCGCCGTGTCGGGAAACTCGAGCTCGGCGCCGCAGCGCGTGCAGAGCGCGTCGTAGATCTTCGTGACGCGACCGCAACGAGGGCACTGCCGGCGCAACTCGTCGCGCTCGAAACGGTAGGCGATCGCGGCCATCAGCCCGAGGAACGGGACCAGGCCCGAGATGAGGAACCAGAGGACGAACGAGCTGCCCTTGAGCTTGCCGACGAAGCCGCCGGCCAGTCCGAAGCAGACCGCGATGATGACGTACGCCATCGCCGCGCGCTGAGCGCTAGAACAGGACTTTCAGCGCCCAGACGATCGCGACCACGGCGAGGATCAGCAGGACCGGCAGGGCGATCGCGAGGATCAGTTTCACAGCGAGGCTGATCACGAGGAAGCCCGCCACGAGGACCACAAGCCCTGCCAGGATCGTCTTGCCGAAGGAGCGCGACGAGTGGGACGTCGATTCGTTGAGCTGGTTCATCTCGGCACCCAGGATACCGCCTCCGGAGGCCGACCGCGGGCGACCTTCGCGCGATCGGGCGGCGCGCGCATGCGCCTTGGAACGCGATGCGGCCGGGCGGGAAGCCCTTCCCGCCCGGCCGCATCCGTACAGGCGCCGGCCGAGGGATGCCGGCGCTCGCTTGGAGAGGCGCTATCCGCCCTCGAGCCGACCGTGCACGCGAGTGTCGAGGTCCACGTGCACGGCAAGGCTGGAGCCCGCGCGCAGACGAGCTGCGCCCGGATCCAGGCGCGAGAGCTGGTAGCGACGGATCCGAGGTTTGTTCTGCGCCTCGGGGACCATCTCCCGTGGCAACAAAATGAACCGTCGGGGAGCTGCTGGTTGAGGGATTGCCACCAAACGGTCCACGACGACATAGTGGCGCCATCGCCTCGCAACGCCATTGGCCGCCCGTCCAAAATCTCGCCCGCCGTGCTCTACAGGCCCAGCTGGGCGTCGATCAGGCGCGCCACCTCAGAGCCGTCCGCGCGTCCCTTCGTCTCGCGCATCACGTAGCCCACGATCGGGCCGATCGCCTTCGCGTTGCCGCCGCGCACACGCTCGGCCGCGTCCGCGTTCGCCGCGATCGCCGCCGCCACCACCGCCGCGAGCTCCTCGGAGCTGTCGATCGCCGCCAGACCCTCGGCGGCGACGATCTCGCGCGGATCCCCGCCGTCGGCCACCAGCCTGTCAAGCACCTGGCGCGCCGCGCCCACGCTGATGCTGCGCTCGCCGAGCAGCTGCACGAGCGTCGCGAGCGCGCCCGGGCTCACGCGCGAGCTCGCAGGGTCCTCGCCGTCGGAGAGCCGTGGCAGCAGCTCGACCGTCACCCAGTTGGCCAGCGTCTGCGCCGAGCCCTCGCCGTCGGGCAGCTGCACGAGCGCCCGCTCGAAGTAGTCGCCGAGCTCGCTGCGGAAGGCCAGCGCGCGCGCGCTTTCGGCGCTGAGCGACAGCTCGTGCTCCAGGCGCTCCGCGCGCGCGGCCGGCAGCTCGGGCATCGACGCGCGCGCCTCATCCAGCATCTCCTGCGAGATCGCCACCGGCACGAGGTCCGGCTCGGGGAAGTAGCGGTAGTCCTGCGCCTCCTCCTTTGAGCGAAGCGAGCTGATCGAGCCGCTGTCGGGGTCGAAGTGCAGCGTCTCCTGCTCCACCTCGCCGCCGCCCTCGATGATCCTGCCCTGACGCTCGATCTCGGCGCGAATGCCGCGTTCGATGAAGCGGAAGCTGTTCATGTTCTTCAGCTCCGTCTTCGTGCCCAGCTCCCGCGTCCCGGCGCGGCGCAGCGAGATGTTCGCGTCGACCCGCAGCGAGCCCTCCTCCATGTTGACGTCGCTCACGCCGAGCGCGCGCAGCGTGCTGCGCAGGAGCTTCAGCCACTCGCTCGCCTGCTCCGGGCTCGCGATGTCGGGCTCGGTCACGATCTCCGCGAGCGGCGTGCCGCCGCGGTTGAAGTCCACGACGCTCTCCTGCGAGCCGTGGATGCGCCCGCTGTCGCCGACGTGGATCAGCTTCGCCGCGTCCTCCTCGAGGTGCACGCGGTGAATGTGCACCTCGCCCAGCGCGCCGCCGCGGCACAGCGGCTCGTCGTACTGGGAGATCTGGTAGCCCTTCGGCAGGTCCGGATAGAAGTAGTTCTTGCGGTGGAAGATCGAGCGCGGTGCGAGCTCGGAGCCGAGCGCCTCTCCGATCATCAGCCCGAAGCGCACCGCCTTCGCGTTCGCCACCGGCAGCGCGCCCGGGAGCCCCAGGCAGACCGGGCAGGTGTGCGTGTTCGGCGGATCCCCGAACGAGAGCTCGCAGCCACAGAACATCTTCGTCGCCGTCGCCAGCTGCACGTGGATCTCGAGGCCGATCACCGCCTCGAGGGCCTCAGACACGCGCGTCGCTTCCGTCGAAGGCGAACGCCAGCTCGAGCGCATGTGCGGCGTCCAGCACCCGGTTCTCGCTGAACGCGGGACCCGCGATCTGCAGCCCCACGGGCAGACCTTCCGACAGGCCGCAGGGGATCGAGATCGCCGGGATCCCAGCGAGCGACATCGGCACCGTGCAGTAGTCGTTCAGGTACATCGACAGCGGGTCCTGCGTCTTCGATCCGAGCTCGAACGCGACGCTTGGCGCCGTCGGCGTCACGATCAGGTCGACCGCTTCGAAGGCGCGCGCGAAGTCCTCGGCGATCTTCGTGCGCACCCGCTGCGCGGAGCCGTAGTAGGCCTCGTAGTAGCCCGAGGACAGCGCGTAGGTGCCGAGCATGATCCGCCGCTTGACCTCGCGCCCGAAGCCGTCGTGGCGCGTGCGCGTGTACATGTCGAGCAGGTCGGTGGCGCCCTTCGCGCGCAAGCCGAAGCGCACGCCGTCGTAGCGCGCGAGGTTCGAGGAGGCCTCCGCCGGCGCCAGCACGTAGTAGGCCGACAGCGCGTGCGGCGCGTGCGGCAGGTGCACGTCGGCCACACGCGCGCCCATCTCCTCGGCTCGCGTGAGAGCCGCCCGGAACGACTCGAGTACGCCCGCCTCGATGCCCTCCCCCGACAGCTCCTCGGGCACGCCGAGCACGACGCCCTCCAGGCTCTCCGCCTGCGGCAGGGCGATCGGCTCGGGCGCCTGCAGCGAGGTCGCATCGCACTCGTCGAGGCCGACCATGTGCGCCAGCAGCAGCGCGCAGTCGCGCACGTCGCGCGTCAACGGCCCGGCCTGGTCGAGCGAGGACGCGAACGCGATCATCCCGTAGCGCGAGACCGTCCCGTAGGTCGGTTTCAGGCCGACCACGCCGCACAGCGCAGCCGGCTGGCGGATCGAGCCGCCCGTGTCGGTCCCCAGCGCCCACGGCGCGAGCCCCGCCGCCACCGCCGCCGCGCTGCCGCCCGAGGAGCCGCCCGGCACGCGCGCGCGGTTCCACGGGTTGCGCACCGGGCCGAAGGCCGAGTTCTCCGTCGAGGAGCCCATCGCGAACTCGTCCTGGTTGGTCTTCGCGAGCAGCGTCGCGCCCGCCTGCTGCAGCCGCGCCACCGACGTGGCCGTGTAGGGCGGCTCGTAGCCCTCGAGGATGCGCGAGCCCGACTGGCTCGGCACGCCCTTCGTGCAGAACAGGTCCTTGACCGCGAGCGGAACACCCCGCAGCGGCCCCGTCGCGGGCTCGCGCGGCACCTCGTCGGCGACCCACGTGAAGCAGTTCAGGCCTTCGACCGCCGCCTGGTCTGCCGCGGCGCGCTCGCGGTAGGTCTCGAACAGCTCATCCGCGGACAGATTGCCGGCCTCGATCTGCTCGGCTGCGGCGGCCGCCGAGAGCGCGAGCACGTCGGTCGCGCTCATGCCTGCGGGCTCGGCACGAGGAAGCCGTCCTCGCTCACCGCCGGGGCCTGCGCGAGCACGACCTCGCGCGGCAGGCACTCCCGCACCTCGTCGGCGCGCAGCCGCGCGCTCATCTCCACGACGTGCGAGGTCGGCGGCACGCCCTCGAGATCGAGCGCTTTGATCCGCTCGATGTGCTCGAGCACCGCCGAGAGCTCGCGCGCCATCGGCTCCACCTCGTCCTCGTCCAGGCGCAGGCGCGCAAGGCGCGCCACGTGCAGCACCTCCTCGCGCGTGATCATGACTCGCTCCGCATCAGCGCACGCATTCTAGGGTGACCGGGGTGACGCGGCCCGGGCGCCGACCGGTGCGCGGTTCGCTTCTTCGTCTGTGTCCGCACGAACGTTCGTGCGGACCCCGCAGCCGCCGGGAATGGCACCTTCCCACCGCTTCATCCGGAGCGCGCGAACGTTCCTGCGGAGCCCTCTCGAGGGCGCAGCGGGCGCACATGTCGCACGAGCCTTCGCTAGGGACGCGGACGCGGCGGCGGGTGCGCGGGCGTGTACAGCGAGGTCCGTTCGTCGCGCAGCGCCTGGAAGGCGCCGATCACGATGAGCAGCACGCCGGCGAGCGCGATCCAGCCGGCGCCGCAGAGCTCTGTCGCTCCTTCGGGGCGCTCGAGCAGGCGCGCGATCGCGCCGCCCACGCCGACGAGCCCGAGCGCGAAGCACCACACCGCGAGCGTGACCGGAAGCGCGGAGGTGCGCGCGGTGAGCGCGGCCAGCACCATCGCGAGCGCCGCCGCGGCCGCCGCGAGCAGAAGCGCGACCGCCGCGCCGAAGCTCTGCCAGTCGTCGATCGTGCCGGCCGGGCCTTCGTAGGAGCGCACGAAGGTGGAGGCGATCACTAGCCCCGCGCCAACGAGCGCCGCGAGCTCACCCAGGCGCAGCTGCCTGAGCTTCATCGCGCCGCGCCCGCTTGGAGCTGGCGCTGCATGCCAGCCGCCTGCAGCGTGTTGGCGAGCAGCATCGCGATCGTCATCGGCCCGACGCCCCCCGGCACCGGCGTGATCGCCGAGGCGACCTCCGAGACCGCGGCGAAGTCGACGTCGCCCACCAGGCCGCTCTTGTTGCCGGCCTCCTCGGGCGTGAGGCGGTTCATGCCGACGTCGATCACGACCGCGCCGGGCTTGACGAACTCGCGCTCTATCAGCCGCGCGCGGCCGACCGCGGCGATCAGCACGTCCGCGCGCGCACACACGGCGCGCAGGTCGCGCGTGCGCGAGTGACAGACCGTCACCGTCGCGTTCTGCGCGAGCAGCAGCTGCGCCATCGGCTTGCCGAACAGGTTGGAGCGCCCCACCACGACCGCTCCGGCGCCCTCCAGCTCGACGCCCGTGTCGGCCAGCAGCTCGAGCACGCCCAGCGGCGTGCACGGGCGCAGACCCGGCTGGCCGAGCGAGAGCAGGCCCGCGTTCACGGGCGTCAGCCCGTCGACGTCCTTCTCGGCCGCGATCAGCGCGGTCAGCTCCGCCCCCTCGAGCCCGCCCGGCAACGGCAGCTGCAGCAGCACGCCGCTCACCTCGGCGTCGGCGTTGAGCGCTTCGAGCTCCTCCGCGATGCGCTCGAAACTCGAGTCCGCGGGCAGCCGCCGGTCGAACGGCGTGATACCGACCTCGCCGGAGGCGCGCTGCTTGCCGCCGACGTAGATCGCCGAAGCGGGATCCTCGCCGACGAGCACGGTCGCCAGCCCGGGCGCGTGGCCGGTCTCGCGCGTGAACTGCTCGACCTCCCGCGCGACATGCGCGCGCACGCGCGCCGCGATCGCCTTGCCATCGATGATCTTCGCGCTCACTGAGATTGGAAACCTAGCGGCGACTCAGCGGCGCGTACTCCGCCATCAGCTTGCGCTCCGAGCCGTCGTCAGCGAAGCGCACGACGATCACGCCGCCCGGCTCGACGCCCGTCACGACGCCCTCGCCGAACGCCGCGTGCACGATGTCCTCGCCGAGGCGGAACTGCACCTGAGGCTCGGCCGGCCGAGCGCGTGCGAGCGATCGCGCGCTGTCGCCCGCGAACGCCTGCTGGGTGCGCCACGACGCCACCGCACCCGGTCGCACGCGCACGTCGCTGCCCGCCTCGAGCAGCTCGCCGGGGATCTCCTCGAGGAAGCGGCTGCGCAACCCGTAGCTCTGCGCGCCGAACAGCGCGCGGCGGCGCGCATACGTGAGGTAGAGCTTGCGCATGGCGCGCGTGATGCCGACGTAGAACAGGCGTCGCTCCTCCTCGAGCCCCCCCTCCTCGATCGCCCGCGAGTGCGGGAAGACGCCGTCCTCCATCCCGGCGATGAAGATGATCGGGTACTCCAGGCCCTTGGCGTTGTGGAGCGTCATCAGCGTGATGAGCCCCTCGTCGTCGCTGCGCGCATCGGCGTCGGCGACGAGTGCGATCTCCTGCAGGAACACGTCGAGCGTGCCCGCGTCCTCGCCGGGCCGCCGCGCAGCCGCCGCGTCGAACTCGCGGCCGACCTCGACGAGCTGCTCGAGGTTCTCGATGCGGCCCTGCGCCTCGATCGTGCGCTCGGCCTCGAGCGCCTCGATGTAGCCGCTCTTGCTCAGCAGCGCCTCGACGAGCTCGCCGACGGACGCGCTCTGCGCGAGCTCGCGCAGCTCGGCCATCGCGTCCATGAAGCGCCGCATCGCCTTGACCGCCGCGGGCGCGAGGCCCGGCACGCTCTCGGGATCGGCAGCCGCCTCCCAGATCGAGACGTCGAGGCTCTGCGCGTGCGCGATCACGCGTGCGAGCGAGGTCTGGCCGATGCCGCGGCGCGGCGAGTTGACGACGCGCGTGAAGCTGACTACGTCGAAGGGGTTCGCCAGCAGCGAGAGGTAGGCGACCGCGTCCTTGATCTCGGCGCGCTCGTAGAACTTCGTGCCGCCGATCACCTGATAGGCGATCTCGCGCCGCACGAGCGTGTCCTCGATGACGCGCGACATCGCGTTGGTGCGGTACAGCACCGCGATCTCCGAGCGCGCTGCGCCCTCATCGAGCAGGCGCTCGATCTCGCCGACGACGAAGCGCGCCTCGGCGTGGTCGTCTTCGAGCTCGCGCAGCTGCACGCGCTCACCTGTCCCCAGTTCGCTCCACAGCCGCTTGGCGATGCCGCCGCGGTTGTTGGCGATGACCGAGTTGGCCGCACGCAGGATCGTCTCGGTCGAGCGGTAGTTCTGCTCGAGCTTCACGACGCGCGCGTCGGGGAAGTCCTGCTGGAAGTCGAGGATGTTGCGCACGTCGGCCCCGCGGAAGCGATATATCGCCTGAGCATCGTCGCCTACCACAGCGAGGTTGCGGTGACCTGCCGGCCCCGCGTAGACGGGCGGGGCCGGCGCCTCGGCGGGCTGCACCAGCAGCTGCAGCAGCCGGTACTGCGCGCGGTTGGTGTCCTGGTACTCGTCGACGAGGATGTGGCGGAAGGCGGACTGGTAGCGCTCGCGCACCTCCTCGTAGAGCTCGAACAGGTTGACCGCGCGGAACAGAAGGTCGTCGAAGTCCATCGCGTTCATGCGATGCAGGTCGCGCTCGTAGATCTCGTAGACCTCCGCGACCATCTCCTCGTATTGCGAGCCGACCTCCTGGCGGTAGGCGGCGGCGTCGAGCAGCCGGTTCTTGGCGGCCGAGATCTGATTCTGGATCGCCGCCGGCGTAAAGCGTTTGGGATCGACGCCGAGCGCGTCGGCGGAGCGTTTGGCGAGCCGGCGCGCGTCGGCCTGGTCGTAGATGGTGAACTGACGCGTGTAGCCGAGCCGCTGCGCCTCGGCGCGCAGGATGCGCGCGCAGGCGGCGTGGAAGGTCATCAGCCACATTCCGCGCGTGGCGTGGCCGAGCAGGAGCTCGACGCGCCCGCGCATCTCGCTGGCTGCCTTGTTCGTGAAGGTGATCGCGAGGATCTCGCTCGGTTGCGCCTGGTCGCTGTAGATCAGGAACGCGATGCGGTGCGTGAGCACGCGCGTCTTGCCGCTGCCTGCACCGGCAAGGATCAGGAGCGGCCCCTCGCCGTGGGTGACGGCCTCGCGCTGGGGCTCGTTCAGGCCCTCGAGCAGCTCCTGCAGGTGTTCGGCGTGCGGGTTCTGAACGGCCATCAAGGCCAGAATAGATGGGCGTGCGGCTGGGGCCGCGACGCCGCTCCGCGCTACCCGCCGGCGGGGTTGGGCCCCCTGACGGTCCGCAGCGGGCGCACCTCGGCGACCGGCTGGGGCTCGCCGTCGGAGAGCTCGGCGAGCCTGCGTTCCAGCGTGGCGATGCGCGCGGAGAGCGCCTGGATCGCCTCGGCGATGGGGTCGGGCAGGTGGATCCAGTCGGCGTCCGGGCCCTCGACGCGGCGGCCGTCGACACGCACGGGATGGCCGGGGTTGCCGACGACGGTCGAGTTGGGCGGCACGTCGGTGATGACGACGCTGTTGGCACCGATCTTCGCGCCGTGGCCGACCGTGATCGGGCCCAGCAGCTTCGCGCCGGAGCCGATCGTGACGTTGTCCTGCACGGTCGGATGACGCTTGCCGGTGGCGAAGCCGGTGCCGCCAAGGGTCACGCCCTGATACAGCGTGACGTCGTTGCCGATCTCGGCGGTCTCGCCGATCACGACGCCCGCGCCGTGGTCGATGAAAAGGCTCTCGCCGATCTGCGCGGCGGGGTGGATCTCGATGCCGGTGACGGCGCGCGTGAGCAACGAGATCACGCGCGGCAGCAGCGGCACGTCGGCGAGCGCGAGCGCGTGGGCCACGCGGTAGGCGAGCAGCGCGTGGATTCCCGGCCAGGTGGCGAGGATCTCGACCGGCGAGACGCCGCGCGCCGCGGGGTCGCGGTCGCGGGCGGCGATGACGTCGCGGCGGATCTCCCTGGCGACTCGTGCGAACGCGCCGAACCCAGCCATCCTGCCTGCAAGCGTAGCGGCGGGCGCAGCGGCGCCAAAGGGGCGGCACGCCGCGCTGCGCCGCGACGGGGCACCGGCGCGTGGGCGCTACGGAGTCCGCCCGGCCTAAGGCGCGAAGAAGGCCTGCGATATGTATCGCTCGCCCGAGTCGGGGATCACGACGACGATCCGGCTCCGCGCGCACTCGGGACGCTGCGCGAGCTGCAGCGCCGCCCAGAGCGCGGCGCCGCCGGAGATGCCGGCTAGCAGACCGACACGCCGCGCACATGCCCACGCGGTCTGGATCGCATCCTCATCGGAGACCGCGATCACCTCGTCGATCAGCTCGCGATTGAGCACCGGCGGGACGAAGCCTGCGCCGATTCCCTGGATGCGATGCGGGCCGGGCCTGCCGCCGGACAGGACCGGGGAGCTGCGCGGCTCGACGGCGATCACGCGCAGACTCGGGTTCACATTTTCGCGCAGGTGCTCGCCGACGCCGGTGATCGTGCCGCCCGTGCCGACGCCGACGACGAGCACATCGACCCTGCCGTCCAGAGCGCGCGCGATCTCCGGGCCGGTGCCGCGACGATGCGCCTCGGGATTGGCGGGGTTGGAGAACTGATCGGGCAGGAACACGTCCGGGTCGCTGGCCATCGCCTCCGCAGCGGCGACCGCCTCCGCCATGCCGCCCATCGACTCGGTGATGTCGACGCGCGCGCCATAGAGGCGCAGCAGGATCTCGCGCTCGCGGCTCATTCCCTGCGGCAGCTTCAGCGCGAGCTGATAGCCCTTGGCGGCGCACACGAACGCGAGCGCGATTCCCGTGTTGCCGCTCGTCGCCTCGACGACCGTCGTGCGCCCGGGCTCGATCCGGCCTTCGGCCTCGGCCGCCTCGATCATCGCGATGCCGATGCGGTCCTTGACGCTGCCGCCGGGGTTGAACGCCTCGAGCTTCGCGTAGAGCTCGACGCCACGCTCGGCGGCCGGCGTGCCCTCGAGCATGCGCGGCAGCGACACCAGCGGCGTGCCGCCCACGAGCTCCGCAATGTTGATCGGGATTCGTGTCATTCAACCCGCGAAGATAGTGGGCCCCACGCGGTCGCGCGAGCGCCAGGGGGCCGCGCGGCAGCCGGCCGGCCGTGCGTCGGCGGCGCGATCTAGCCGCGCTTTGCCAACGTGACGCTGGCGCTCGTGGCTCTCGGCGGCGACGGCTCGCTGCGCTCGAGCAGCAACGTCGCGTGTACGCGGCCGCCGTGACTGGCGAGCAGCGAGCGCGCGGCGGTGTCCAGTTTGACGAGCAGGCGCTCGCGGTGGCCGGCCACGAGCGAGTAGCTCGCGCTGCCGAGCGACTCGGTCCGCGAGCGGCCGTGCGCCCTGACCTCCGCGCGTAGCGTCACCGTGCCGGCGCAATCGCCGCTGCCGCTCGAGAGGAGCGTGACCTCGGCACGCCCCGAGCGCGAGACGGCGATCGTCGCGCTCCTGCTCCTGACCGCGCAGCGCCGCGACGTGCTCGTCGTGCCGAGCACCTGCAGCTGCGGTTCGTTGGGGATGATCAGACCGGTCGGCGGCGAGCCTGTACCTTCGTCACCGAACTGTCCGCCTTTGCCGCCTCCCCCGCCGTTGGCGCTTTCGTAGACGTAGCGGTCCTTGCGATTGGCCACGCCTTCCCAGAGCGGCGTTTCCACGCTCACCGCGACCGGCCCGGCGCCGGGCGGCGCGATCGCGACGATTTCTTCGGTTGCTTCTTCTGCGGGGGCTTCCGCGGTCGCCGTTGCGCCTTCGGCTATCGCAGGAACGGCGGGCTCGAACTTCGCGGAGACGCTCCCGAACATGACGGCCCGCACGTCCGCGAGATTCTCGCCCTTGAGCGCAACCAGAGTGCCGCCGACGGCAGGTCCGTCCGCGGGTGAGATCGAGACGATCTTCGGGCGCCGGCCGAACACCCACGCGCCGCCTTCTTCCTCGCCCCCACCGGCATGCGGCGCGCCCGCGAGAATCGTTTCGCCGCTGGCTTCGATCGCGACCGCGGACGCGAACTGTCCCGCGGTGTCGCCGCCGGCTTCGTAGCCGAGGACTTCCCTGGCTTCCGAATCCGCCGCCGGACGTCCGAACAGCCACGCACGGCCCTCATACACCGGCTGGTGCGCACCCTTGGGCTGGGCGCCCGGCGCGCCGACGAGCGCGCCGACGGGCACGCTTTCACCGTTCCCGAAGAGCGCGACCGACGCGCCGAATTCGGCTTTCGCTTCGGCCGGGACATTCCGCGAAGCGGCGGTGAGCTTCTGCGGCGATCCGGTCGGCTTGCCGCGGGCGAGCGTGTACAGGAGCGCCGCACCCGCGTCCGCCAGTGATTCTTGTGTTTCGTGCGGCGCCCCGATCAGCGCGTTCTCGCCGTTGGCCGATAGGGCGACGCCGCTGCCGAACAGACTGCCCGCGCGTTCACCGACCAGGCGCTGTACCTCTTCCCAGCCGGCTGAGCCGTCGACGAAGGTGAAGGCGGCGCCCGCGGCCCCTTCCGTGGGGGCTCCGAGGAGCGCCTCGTGTCCGTCGGCGGAGATCGCGACGCTCTGCGCGAGGTGGCGCTTTTCGCCGCTGGCAGGCGCTTCGAGTGCTTCGCCGGCGGCGCCCAGCCAGCTGCCTCCGCGGCTCTGGAAGACCCACGCCTGTCCTTCGTCCCTCTGCCCATCGGGCGCCCCGACGATCGCCGCTTCGCCATCTGCCGCTATCGCGACGCTTTCGCCGAAGCCCTGGCCGTGGCTCTGCTTCGGCGGGGCCAGTTCCGAGGTGCGCGTCCAGGTCGTACCGCTGCGCTGGTAGATGTAAGCGGCGCCCGTCCCGCCGGCGGTGGGCGGGTCGCCGATGATCGCGACATCCCCGTCACCGGAGATGCCAACGCTCTCCCCGAAGGCGCATGCGGACTGGGCGGTCGGGGGTCTGCAGTGAGCTTCGCCTTCTTCGCTGCCTTCGTGCGTGCCCGCCGGCTGGGTGAGCTGCCGCTGTTCCACCCATTCGACGCCTTCGCGCACGAAGATGACCGCGCTGCCGCTCCCGGGCGGACCGGGCGCGCCCACGATCGCGGTGTCGCCGTCGCTGGAGAGCGCGACGCTCGTGCCGTAGAGCTCGCCGTCACGGGAGCCATGTTGGGGCTTGAGTTCGACCTGGCCTTCTGACCCGGAGATGATCGGATCGATCGTCACGGGGAAGCGCGCGCGCGCGACATCTACGCGCAGCAGAACCGTCGAGCCGTGCAGCTGCAGCGTGGCGGGAAGCGCGCGTCCGTCGGCGTCGCGAGCGACGAGGCCGCCGTAGGAGAGCTCGCCGCCGCCACGCGAGCGGAACACGAGCCGCCCGGCACCGGCGCGCTCGGGGCGGGAGTCGCCTGCCAGCAGGAGCGAGACGGTCAGCGGGCCGGCGCTCGCGCGGGCCGTCGGCGCGCGCGTCACCGTGAAGCCCTGCTCGAGGCCGAGCGGCCCGTTCAGATACCACTCGCGCACGCCCGCGCGCACGTATTCGAGCCGGTTCCTGCTGGCTCGCATCGCGGGCGCCGGCGCCGCGGCGAGCTTCCCGCCATAGCCGATCGCGCGCAGGCTCACGGTGAGCCGCGCCCGCCGCGAGCTCACGTGCACTCCGGAAGGCGTGAAGCGCTCGCCGAGTCCCTGCGCGGGGTTGCGAGCGCCGGCTTCCCGCGTGCCGCCCTTGATCCAGTAGGCCGCCCGCGCCGCGCCGAGCGCCGCGGACAGCGACGCCGAGATGCCCGCTTCAAGCGCCCCGGCGCGCCGCGCGGAGCCACGCGCTGCGCCCGAGCCGCCCGCTCCTTGCAGCGCGACGGCCAGGCACGCGCAGGCCGTCAGCAGCGCGGCCGCGAGCACGAGGCGCGTGGCGGCGGCTGGCGGGCGCGCCGTGAGAGCGGCGGCTCGCGAAGTCATCTGAGAATGCTCCTGTCCCTTTCCACGAGGCCGCTCAGTCGATCCATCGCAACCCTCCGTAGTCGCTCCTCAACCCCGGCTGGCGCGGCGGCAGCTGAATCTAGCTGAGGCTCAACGAGCCCGCAACAAGCGACCGTCGCCTTGCGCGGCCTGGAGGGTCAGGCGGCGAGCCCCGCCGTGTGCATGCATCAGCCAGCCGGCGCAGCGATCGGCGTGCGGTCGCGAGCTTGCGAAGGGAGGAGTCCGCGCGCTCGGCGGGTATGGAAGGAGCTATGACACTGACAGTCGACCTCACCGAGCACGAGGCGCGCACCCTGATCTATGCATGCGAGCTGACCCGCGATGTGTGGGAGGAGGGTCACGTCCGCGTAGCGGCAATCGACCGCTCCCGTCGGGCGCCGGCGGAGGCGCCGCTCGAGGGCGCGCGCGCGAAGCTGCTCGACGCCTTCGAACGCACCGAAGCGCGCTAGCAGCCTCGCCCGGAGCTCACCCCTCCTCGCCCGAGCACTCCTCGAGGCCGGCTTCCGACTCGTCGGACAGCTCGCCGTCTTCGACGCCGTCGAGCCAGTCGAGATCCTCGTCTACGTCGTCCCAGAAGTTGGGCTCTTCGGCGGCCATCCGCTAAAGCGTGCGTCTCGCGCCGCTAGGGCTCATAGCCCTCTTCGTCCTCCCACTCGTCCTCGAGGCCCTCGAGTAGCGCATCCTCGTCAAGCGGGTCGAGACGCTCGACGCCGGCGTAGTCGTCGTCGACGTGCAGCGGCTCCACGCCGGTGTCGGGCTCGTCGTGGAACTCCTCCTGGCTCATCGCCGCAACCTCAGACTGATTGCGCTTGCGCTGACATCGTGTCCTCGTTTCTACCCGGTGCGACGACCTGCAACCGCCGCGGGCGGAATCGTAAGACATCGTCTGCGTGTCATGCTGGCGCCATGCGCAACGACCGCTGGCCTGTCATCGCCCTCGTGATCTTCGCGGCCGTGCTCGCGCTATGGCGAGGCGGCGTGGCGCTCCTCGCCGTCACCGTGCTGCTCGCGCTCGTCTGGGTGGCAACCAGACACTTCATCGCCCGCCAAGCGCGCGATAACCCACGCCGGCGCCGCTGAACGCGCGCCGGGCGCCACTCGCAGCTTTCCCCCCGGCCCGAGCAGGGGCGACAATCAGATGTGGTCACGGCCGGTCCGGCTCTAGGACACGGTTTCCGGTGCCTGCGCCACAGTCTGCGCCACAGTCTGCCGCGCGACGTAGGCGTCAAACAGCGCAACGAAGTCGCTCTCGTTTCCGGGGAGCAGGTGCCCGTAGAGGTCGAGCGTGATCGCGATGTTCGCGTGTCCCATGTAGGTGCTCAGCGTCTTCGCGTTCGCGCCGGCCTCGATCGCCAGCGAGGCGTCTGTTTACGAGGGGCTTCTTACTACAAGAAGGGGAACCGTCTTTGAGACGGTTCCCCTCTGCTTTGTTCTTCTCTGCTCTGCTTTTCTCTCGTGACATACCCCCACTGTTTGTGACATGTCACAAAACTGTCACGAGCGCGCCACAATGTCATGCCCGGCTCCTGGCCTTGCGCGCGGCGGCCAGCGGGTCCTTCGGGTGCCACTCGCCCCAGCGGAGCAGTCGAACCTTGGAACTTGTCGCCCTCATCGGCCAGGACCTCAACCAGGCCGACCGTCGCGGCGGCTCCAATGATTGCCTTCGCGGTCTTCGCGTCTGTGCGACCCGGCGGCCGAGGTAGCTGTAGCGCCAATCGAGAATGTCGAAGTCGCGGCGCTTATCGCCGCCGACGGCGGTATTGGCCTCTCCGACGAGACGCCTCGCCTGACACTGCGCTGGTGAGAGCTACTGGCTGCTTACCCTCGCTGTCTTGACCCGTATGGGTAGCCGCCCGCGAGTGTCCACTGAGGGGTGTCGGGGTCGTGCTATGAGCCGCAGCCGCCGATACATCGTGTGCCGGTTGCCCTCCTGCCAATTCAGCCGCTTGATCTGACTCGGTCGACACTCGGCCTCCGCCCTCATCAATCGAGCTGGATTCGAGTCCCGGTAGTCCCTGGGACCTCACTCAGGAAAGGCAGTGAAGATATGAGCTATCCGCTGGGTCGGAGACTACTGGCCTTGGCGGCGAGCTCGTTTGCGTTTGCCATCCTCGGGCCGGCGGTTTTGGCTTCTGCGTCGTGCTCGATCGCTCGTCCGCCGTGCAATCATCCGGCGGCGTTTACGGGCAGCGTCCGCGCTCGCTCTTCGAGATGCAGCGAGCCGCCTGCGTGTCGTGATCTCCGTGGCCCTCGGGGTCTTCGAGGGGTCGCTGGCGAGACAGGCGCCGCGGGTCAGAGCGGCCGAGCAGGAACGGCCGGCGGGATCGGCTTGCAAGGCGTGCAGGGCGCCACCGGCGCCGTCGGGTCGCAAGGCGCATCCGGCCCAGCGGGTAGCTCGGGCGCGGAAGGCGCCACGGGCGCAGCCGGCCCGGCCGGCGGGACCGGCTTGCAAGGCGTGCAGGGCGCCACCGGCGTCGTCGGGCCGCAAGGCGCATCCGGCCCAGCGGGTAGCTCGGGCGCGGAAGGCGCCACGGGCGCAGCCGGCCCGGCCGGCGGGACCGGCTTGCAAGGCGTGCAGGGCGCCACCGGCGCCGCCGGGCCGCAAGGCCCGTCCGGCCCAGCGGGTTCGCCAGGGGCGACGGGTCCTGCCGGCTCGACAGGCCCAGCAGGGCCAACAGGCTCGGCCGGTTCGAGCGGATTGTCCCAGTACGGCTACGTCTACAACACCAGCTCGCAGGTCGTGGCACTCGAGGCGGCTATCACCTTCGATTCAAACGGAGCAATGACCGCAGGAATCACGCACGCGACCGGCGCCACCGGGATCACGCTCGTCGACGCCGGCACCTACGAGATCAGGTTCTCGGTCTCGGGCACGGAGCCCAACCAGATAGGGATATTCATCAATGGGGTCTCGGCTGCCGGCACGATCTACGGCTCCGGTGCTGGCACCCAGCAGAACGTAGGCCAGACGATCCTCACGGTCCCCGCCGAGAGCGTTCTAACGATCGTAAATCACTCGTCAGCTGCAGCGGTCACTCTCGCAACGCCGATCGGCGGGACCCAAGCAAGCACAAACGCCTCTGTGGTGATCGAAGAGCTCGACTGAGGTTCACAACACTCGAAACCATCCAGGAAGGCTTTGCCCGTTCACAGCACGGGCCAGCATCGGCGTGCTACCGCTTTTCGAGGGGCAAGCAGGCGTCGTGCGGCGCCTCGGCGGCGTGCGCGGTTTGGGAAAAGCGAGAGCGCGGCTTTCGTGCCCCTTTCTTCTACCTGCAGTGACATTCAGGCCGCAAAGCTCAGATGTGGTACATCGCCGCGCCCGCCTCGCGCAGCTCGCGCTCGATCACGTCGGCGATCGTCGTGCGCGCGAGCACTTGCCGCGCGGCGTCGGCCGCGTCCGCGAAGACCCCCTGGGCGTCGCGGCCGAGCGGGCCGTCGAGCAGCTCGACGACCTCCAGCACGCTCACCTCGGAGGGCTCGCGCGCGAAGCGGTAGCCGCCCTTCACGCCGCGCTGGGAGCTGATGATGCCCGCGCGCCTGAGCACGGCGAAGAGCTGCTCGAGGAACTGCACGGGCACCTCGCGCCGGCGCGCGATCTCGCCGATCGGCACCGGCTCGGAGGCCGAGCTGCGCGCGAGCTCGGCGAGGGCCAGTACTGCGTAGGGGGACTTGGTCGTGATCGAGAGCATCGGCTGGCGGCGCTCACGGCCGCGACACGATCGTATTGCCCACGGCGCGCGGCCCGCGCACTGCGAGCGGCCCCCGCACTGCGCGCGGCCGGTGGGCCCCGCGCGGCGCCTCTACAGCCAGCCGCGCTCTGTGGCGATCAGGACGGCTTGCGCGCGGTCGACCGCGCCGAGCTTGCCGTAGATGTTGTGCAGGTGCGTGCGCACCGTGCTCGTGCTGAGTGTGAGGTCGTGCGCGATCTGCTTGTACACCTTGCCCTCGGCGAGGCGCTGCAGGACGCCGAGCTCGCGGGTCGAGAGCGGGCACGGGTCGACGTGGCGCTGGCGCTGCCCGCCGGCGCTCGGCAGCTCGTACAGGACGACGCGCAGCTGCTGCGGGCTGAGCCCGATGCTGCGCGCGGTCTGCAGCATCTCGGCGGGTGAGACGCGCGCGCCCTGGGCGTAGTGGGCGAGCATGTCGGCAAGCCGGATGAACGCGGCCTCGCCTTCCGCCTGCGGGCTGTGGTGGCGCTCGATCGGCGTCGCAAGCGTCCGCGGCAGCCCCCAGCGGCGGATCAGAACCCCGCCCACGAGCGCATGGTCGACGCCCAGCTCGCGGCGCTCCTGGTGCACGCGCTCCTCGGGCGTGCGCGCGCCGCGGTGCACCTGCGAGGGGTAGCCCGGATAGGCGTGAAGCAGCACGAGCTTGCCGACGTCGTGCAGCAGGCTCGTGACCGTCAGGCGGTCGCGCTCCTCGTAGCCGACCTCGGCCGCGAGACGGTCGGCGGCGTGCTGGGTGGCGAGCGCGTGCAGCCGGAAGCGCTCGGGCGCGGTGTCCCACACGGTCGCGCGCTCGAAGAAGTCAAAGGTGCGGGCGCGCGAGGCGACCGCCTGCACGGTCTGCGGCGTGAGCAGCTCGACCGCCTTCACGACGGTGTCGACGCGCCCGCCTCTGCCTTCCGCCCGGTTGGAGAGGCGCAGCACGGCGATGATCAGCGCGACGTCGGACTCGACGGCGCTCACGATGTCCGCCGTGGCGACGTGGTCCTTGGAGATGACCGCGAGCAGCCGGTCGCGGGACTCGGCGAGCGCGGGGAACGCCTCCAGCGCTTCGAACGCCATCGTCAGCCTGCGGCCGTGGCCCTCGTCCTGGTGGCGCGGGGTCGTGGGCGTGGCGGGCGCACTGGCGCTCGCCGCGTTCGCGACGGTCATCGATGCAGCCTTGTGCCTTCCTGCCCCGTTCTTCGTGCCTGCGTGGAGTTTCTTGGCAGCAGCCGATGCCTGCATTCCGTTGAAGGTCCCTTCCTTGGGGGTTCCGCCCGGCGGATTAACGGCGGGAGGCGCGTCGCCTCCGTATCGGCAGCGGGCGCCGCTTGGTTGAGCAGCGGAGGCGCTCAGCGGCGCCGCAGGGCATCGTCTATTCGTCCAAGCGTGCGCTCGCGGCCGAGCAGCGCGACGCTCTCGAAGATCCCGGGCGAGATCGTCGTGCCGGTCAGCGCAACGCGCAACGGCTGGTAGACCTCGCGCGGCTTTACGCCGTCCGCCGCGACCACCGCCTCGAGCGCACGCTCGATGTCCGCCGGCTCGAAGGCCTCGAGCGCCGCCAGCGCGTCGCGCGCCCGGGCGAGCAGCGCGCGGCCTTTCTCGTCCAGCCAGCGCTCGCGCGCTGCGCGGTCGTCGACTGGTCCCTCGAGCAGCGGCCCGACGAGCGGCCAGAAGTCCGCGAGCGTCTGGATTTTCTCCTGGCCGATGCGCGCCGCGTCGATCAGGCCGTCCCGGCCCGTGAACTCCTCCAGACGCCGCGTCAGCTCCTGCACCGGCAGCTCGCGGATGTACAGCCCGTTCAGCCAGCGCAGCTTCACCTCGTCAAAGCGCGCCGGGTTCTTGCTCACGCGCTCGAGCGTGAAGCGTTCGATCAGCTCACCGGTCGACATCACGGTCGTGTCGTCGCCCGAGCCCCAGCCGAGCAGCGCGAGATAGTTGCGCACCGCCTCCGGCAGGTATCCCGCGTCGCGCAGCTCCTGCACGGAGGCAGCGCCGTGGCGCTTGGAGAGCTTCTTGCCATCCGGACCGTGCAGCAGCGGCAGGTGCGCGTAGGCCGGCAGCGGCTGATCGCCGCCGAGCCCGACGGCGCGCGCGGCTTCGAGCACCAGCAGCTGCTTGGGCGTGTTCGAAAGATGATCCTCGCCGCGCACGACGTGCGTGATCCGCGCGTCGAGGTCGTCGATGGCGACCGCGAAGTTGTAGAGCACCGAGCCATCGGCGCGGGCGATCACGGGATCGTCCAGGTGCGCGTGCTCGAAGCGCGTCGGCCCGCGGATCACGTCGTTGACGACCGTCGCGCCCTCGTCGGGCACGCGCAGGCGGACCGCGCCGTCGGGCTCGGCGCTGCCGCGGAAGCCGGCGGCGGCGCCGTGCTTGAGCTTGTAGGCGCTCACGTCCTCGGCCGTCGCGTGCGAGCGGTAGGCGTGGCCCGAATCGAGCAACGCCTGCAGCGCCTCGGCGTGGCGCGCCGAGCGAGCCGTCTGCAGGATCGGCCCCTCGTCCCAGTCCAGACCGAGCCAGCGAAGCGCGTCGATGATCTGCTCGATGTTCTCGGGCGTCGAGCGCGCGCGGTCGGTGTCCTCGATGCGCAGCACCAACTCGCCGCCGGAGTGGCGTGCGAGCAGCCAGTTGAACAGCGCGGTGCGCGCGCCGCCGATGTGCAGCGCCCCGGTCGGCGAGGGAGCGAAGCGAAGCCTCATAATCGGGCGGCATGCTAATCGGAGCCCACGTCTCGCCCGCCGGTGGGCTGCCGCGGGCGATCGAACGCGGCGTCGAGCGTGGCTGCACGGCGATCCAGATCTTCAACGGCTCGCCTCGCACCTGGAAACCCGTCGGCTACGACGAGGAGCAGGTTGCCGCGTTTCGCGAGGCGATGGCGGCGAGCCCGATCGGCGCCGTGCTGATCCACGGCATCTACCTGCTCAACTGCGCCAGCGAAGATCGTGACATACGCTCGAAAACGCTCGCGTCGCTGACCAACTCGCTGCGGGTGGGCGAAGCGATCGGGGCGCACGGTGTCGTGCTTCATCCCGGCTCGGCGAAGGCCGGCAAGGTCGACGCCGCGATCGCGCGCGCCGGCAAGACGATCCGCGAGGCGCTCGCGCAAAGCGGGCGCTGCCCGCTTCACCTCGAGAACACCGCCGGCGCGGGCGGCACGCTCGGCCGCTCGATCGAGGAGCTCGCGCGGCTGATCGACGCCTGCGGTGGCGACGAGCGCCTCGGGCTGTGCCTGGACTCCTGCCACCTGTTCGCGTCCGGCTACGACATCCGCACACGCGCGGGGGTGGACGCGCTCGTGAAGGATCTCGCGTCACGCGTCGGGCGCAAGCGGCTCGGCGCGCTGCACCTGAACGACTCCCAGTGGCCGCTCGGCTCCAACCGCGACAGGCACGCGAACCTCGGCGAGGGCGAGATCGGCCGCGCCGGGCTGGCCGCGTTCCTGGCCGCACCGGCGTTCGCACGGCTGCCGTGCGTGCTCGAGACCCCCGGCGAGAACCATGCCGGGCCCTCGCGCGAGGAAGTCGAGCTGGCGAACCGGCTGCGCGAGCAGGGTCTGCGCGCCCGCAAGCGCCGCCAGCCGCGCGCCAGCCTCAGCTGAAGGACACGCTCGCGGGCGACGAGAGCGCCTGCTCGAGCTCGGCCCGCAACGCCGGCGTGTGCTGCACGCGGAACTCTTCGCCGAGGCGCAGCCGCACGCACGCTCCGGCGCTGGTGCGCACGTCAAAGAGGATCTCCGCCTGACCCGGGAACTCCTCGATCGCGCTCCTCAGGCCTCGTAGCGCACCCGGCGAGAGGTCGGCCGCGTCGACGCTCACGTGCACCGGCTGCGCCGCCTCGGTGGCTGCCGCGGCCTCGGCACTCGCCTTCGCGCCCGCGCGTGCGACCTCCTGCTCGCTCGGGGCAAAGCGCTCGGCGCTCTGCACGAGCAGGCACGTCTTGCCGGCTTCCTTGTGGTCGACGCGCCCCTTCACGAGCACGACCTCGTCGAGGGCGAGCGCATCGCCGCAGGCCTCGAGCGCCTCGCCGAAGACGAGCAGCTCGACCGAGCCGGCGAGGTCCGCGAGCGTGGCGAACATCATGTGATCGCCGTTGCGCGTGCGGATCTTCTTGGCCTCCGTGATGATCCCGCCGACGGTCACCCAGTCCTTGTCGCGCCGCTCCGCGAGCGCCGAGATCGTGCACTCGGTGCGCTCACGCAGGATGTCGCGCAGCGCCTTCAGCGGGTGCTCGGAGATGAACAGGCCGACGGCCTCCTTCTCGGCGGCGAGCAGCGCGCGCTGGTCGAACTCCTCGGCGGGGATCGGCGGGTGCACGGGCTTGGCGAGCGCCGCGAGCGCGGCCGCGCCGGTCGGCTGCGCGGCTTCGGCGCCCGCGCCGAGATCCTGCTGCAGGTCGAAGATCGAGCCCTGCCCGATCTCCGCGTCCTGCTGGGCCTGCTGGCCCGCCGCCTGGGCCTTCTCGAGCACCTCGAGCATGCCTTTGCGGCTCGCGCCCGTGGAGCCGAGCGCACCGCACTTGATCAGCGCCTCGATCGCCTTCTTGTTGACCGTGCGGTTGTCGACGCGCTCGCAGAAGTCCCAGATCGAGGCGAACGGGCCGCCCTCCTCGCGCGCGCGCTTGATCGCCTCGACCGCCTGGTAGCCGACGCCCTTCACAGCGTCCAGGCCGAAGCGGATGTTGCGCTCGACGACCGTGAACTCGTGGTCTGAGAGGTTCACGTCCGGCGGCAGGATCTCGATCCCCATCTCCTCGCAGGCCGCGACGAAGAAGGGCACCTTGTCCTTGGTCGACATCACCGAGGAGATCAGCGCGGCCATGTACTCCGCGGGGTGGTTGGCGCGCAGCCACGCGGTGCGATACGCGATCAGCGCGTAACAGGCGGCGTGGCTCTTGTTGAAGCTGTAGTCGGCGCTCCGCTCGTTGGTCTGCCACAGGAACTCGATCACCTCGGGCGCCGTGCCGGAGGCGCGGCAGCCCTCGACGAACTCCCCCTTCAGCGCGGCCATCGCCTGGCGGTTCTTCTTGCCGATCGCCTTGCGCAGATCGTCCGCCTTGGCGCCCGAGAAGCCGGCGAGCTCCTTGGCGACCTGCATCGCCTGCTCCTGGTAGAGGATCACGCCCTTGGAGCTCTCGAGGATCGGCCGCAGACGCGCGTCGCGGTAGACGATCGACTGAGGGTTCTGCTTGCCCGCCGCATAGACGGGGATCTGGTCGATCGCACCCGGCCGGTAGAGCGCGTTCAGCGCCACCAGGTCGTTGAACTCGTCCGGGCGCACCTTCTTGAGCGCCTCGCGCATCCCCTCGGACTCGAACTGGAAGACGCCGGTGGACTCGCCACGCGCGAGCATCTCGTAGGTACGCGCGTCATCGAGCGGCAGCGTCGTCATGTCCGGGCGCTCGCCGCTGGAGCGCGCGATGATGTCGAGCGCGTCCTCGATCACGTCGAGGTTGCGCAGCCCGAGGAAGTCCATCTTGAGCAGGCCGATCTCCTCGATCGGTTTCATCGAGAACTGCGTGACGATGCGGAAGCTCCGCTCGCCGTTCTCGTCCACACCGGCGTCGGCGAGCTGTAGCGGCACGATGTCGGTCAGCGGGCGGTCGGCGATCACGACGGCGGCCGCGTGGATCGAGGAGTTGCGCACGATCCCCTCCAGGCCCTGCGCGACGTCGATGATCTGCTTCGCCTCGGGCTCCTCGTCGTAGGCCTTGCGCAGCGGCTGCCCCGGCTTCAGGCAGTCCTCGAACGAGGGCGGGCGGCCCATGATCGGGTCGGGGATCAGCTTCGCGAGACGGTCGCCGGTCGCGTACTCGAACCCGAGAACGCGCGCCGCGTCGCGCGTGGCCGCGCGCGGGAACATCTTGCCGAACGTCACGATCTGGGCGACCGCGTCGCGTCCGTACTTGTCGCTGACGTAGCGCATCACGCGCTCGCGCCCGCGCACCGAGAAGTCGATGTCGATGTCCGGCATCGACACGCGCTCGGGATTCAGGAAGCGCTCGAACAGCAGGTCGTAGCGCAGCGGGTCGACGTCGGTGATCGCGAGCGAGTAGGCGACGATCGACCCCGCCGCCGAGCCGCGCCCCGGTCCCACCGCGATCCCGTTCTCCTTCGCGAACTTCACGAAGTCCCAGACGATCAGGAAGTAGGCGTTGAAGCCCATCCGGTCGATCACCTCGAGCTCGCTCTCCATGCGCTCGAGCGCCCGTGCCGGCGGCGGATCCCCGTAGCGCAGGCGCAGGCCCTCTTGCACGCGCGCGCGCAGATAGTCGCGCTCGCTGGAGCCGTCGGGCGTCGGGAAGCGCGGGATCAGCTGCTTGCCGAGCTCGAGCTCGACCGTGCAGCGCTCGGCGATCTCGAGCGTGCTCGCGATCGCCTCCGGCCACTCCGCGAACGCGCTGGACATCTCCTCGCTGTCGCGCAGGTAGAACTCGTTGTTCTCGAAGACGAGCTTCGGCGCGGAGATCGTGCTCTTCGTCTGCACGCACAGCAGCGCCGTGTGGTGGCCGTAGTCCTCGCGCCGCAGGTAGTGCACGTCGCCCGTGCCGACGAGCGCGCCGCCGAGCTCGCGCGCGATCCGCACGATCCCCTCGTTGCACTTGTCCTGGGCCGCGAGCCCGTTCTTCTGCACCTCGAAGTACACGTTCGACTCGCCGAAGAGCTGCTGCAGCTCGGCGGCATGGGCGCGCGCGTCCTGCGTGCGATCCTCCAGCAGCCGCTGGCAGAAGCGCGAGGCCAGGCAGCCGGTGAGCGCGATCACGCCGCGCGAGTGGCGCGCGAGCTGCTCCATGTCGACGGCGGGCTTGCCGCGCTGCAGGCCTTCGAGGAAGCCCGCGGAGGAGAGCTTCACGAGGTTGCGGTAGCCCTCGTCGCTCTCCGCCAGCAGCGTCAGGTGGTTGCGCTCGCCGCGAGCCTGCGCGCCGGCGGCGTGATCGTCGACGAGGTAGATCTCGCAGCCGACGATCGGCTTGATGGCGTTGCGCGCGCAGGCCTTGTAGAGCTCGACCGCGCCGTTCATGACACCGTGATCGGTGAGCCCCAGCGCTGGCTGTCCGAAGCCGGCCGCGCGCTCGGCGAGCGCATCGATCTTGCACGCGCCGTCGAGCAGCGAGTACTCGCTGTGGACGTGCAGGTGTGCGCAGGTCGGCGTGCTCACTGCAGCCGAATGCTATGAGGCGCCGCGGCGTCCGTCGGCGGCTTGCTTTCGCTGTTTGCGCCGTTTGCGCCAGCGCCCGATCGTCGAGGTGCTGTGCTTGTGCGGCTCGCGCCGGACCGTCGCGGAAGGTGCCGCCGGCGCCGCCGGCGCCGCCTCGGCGCGCGCCCGCAGGCGCTCCACGGCCGCCGCCAGCGCGTCGGCCATCTCGGCTCCGAGCTGCGACTCGGCGGGGAGCGGCGCGGCCGGCTGAGGGGCCGCCGGGGCCTGCGCAGCGGCGGGCGCGGGACCGGCGGGCGAGGTCCCGCCTGCGGACGTCTCGGGAACGGCGCCGGGCGCGCCGGCGGGCGCGGGCGCGCCGACGAGCGCGGGCGCGCCACCGGGCGCGGGCGCGCCGACGAGCGCCGGCGAGGTCGGAACCGCGAGCGGCGACTGGCTCCTGGGCGCGCGCTGCGGCGCGCGGGGCGGCGGCTCGGAGCGCCCCGCGAGCGCCGACGCGAGGCGCCTCACGAGCGAGCGGATGTCGGCGAGCAGCGCCTCCATGCGGCCATGCCCCTCGCGCACGCTCTCGAGCAGACCTTCGCTGCGCTCGCGCGCGGAGCGCTCCGCGCCGAGCGAGCGCTGCAGCTCCGCGGAGCTCCGCTCGAGCTCCTCGATCCGACCGCGCAGCTCGGCTTCGGTGCGCTGCAGCGCGGCGCGTTCGGCGGCCGACGCGTGCTGGGCCTCGCTCAGGTCGCGTGCCAGCGCCTCGAGCCGCTCGGAGAGTTCGTGCGCGCGCCGCTCGCCGGCGGCGATTCGGCGCGCGAGCATGTCGCCGTCGACGCGCGCGCCGCGGTCGATCTCGGCCAGATGCTCCTCGGCTTCGACGCGCAGCTGCTGCTCGGCGTACTCGCGCTGCTTTACACGGCGCAGCTCATCCTCGCCAGCGAGCGCCGAGGCGCGCTCGACCTCGAGCAGCTCCGCCAGGCGCGCCTGCTCGACCTGTGCCTCCTGCAGGCGCTGCTGCAGGCTCGCGACGTGTCCCTCGAGCGTGTGCAGCGTCGCCTCCGCCGCCTCAGCGCGGCGCAGCAGGGCGACTTCGCCGCCCTCTGCCGCTCGCCGGGCGCGGCGCTCGGCCAGGAAGTCCGCCTCGCGCCCGAACGGCCCCCCGCCCTCGTGCGCGGACGGCGCATCCCCGCCGGGCGTCTCGTTTCCTTCGGGCATCATCGCGTGTCGAGGGCAAGTTAAGCCCAGCAGCGGACGGCGCGCGGCCTGCCCGCGCCGCTGCCCGTGCGGCATGCGCGCAGCCCCTGGTGGGCCGTCCGCGCGACTCTCCCCCGAGGATCCGCCCTCGCCCGACTGGCGGCGGCTAGCCCGCCGCGCGGCGCGCGACGAGCGCCGCGAGTCCGAGCACGACGCCCGCTGCCGCAATCGTGAGCGCGACCTTGCGCGCCCTGCGCAGGCGCTGGCGCAGGTACCACTTGCCGCCGTGCCACACCGCGTAGCCGAGGATCCGGTATCCGGTCCCGTTCATGGCACGGATGCTACCCCCCGCTCGCAGCGGCTATGCGGGCGGCCTAGGAGCGGTTGTGCAGCTGCCACGCCAGTCGCGACTGCAGCGAGAACAGCTCGATGAACCCCGGCGAGGCGGCCTGGGAGAAGAGCCCGCCCGACTCCGAGAACGACGCGAGGCTCGCGTCATAGACGGCTTTCGGAGAGGAGCGCGTGACGACGCGCGCGCTGCCCTTGTAGAGCTTCATGCCGATCGTGCCGGTGACGCGCTCGTTGACCGCCTGCATGTACGCATCGAGATCCTCGCGCAGCGGCTCCCACCAGAGCCCGGCGTAGACCAGGTAGGCCCAGTGGCGGTCGAGCTGCGGCTTGAACTGGTTCTGGTGGATCGTGCAGACGAGGCGCTCGAGCTCCTGGTGGGCCGCGAGCACGAGCGTCGCCGCCGGCACCTCGTAGATGTCGCGCACCTTCAGTCCCACGATGCGGTCCTCGATGTGGTCGACGATGCCGACGCCGTGGCGCGCCCCCACCTCGGCCGCGGCTTCGATCAGCTCCACCAGCGCCATCGGCTCGCCGTCCAGTGAGACGGGCAGGCCGCGCTCGAAGCCGAGCTCGATCTGCTGTGGCTGCTCGGGCGCCAGCTCGGGACGGGTCACCAGCTGGAAGACGTCGTCCTCGGGCGCGTGCGCGAGGTCCTCGATCCAGCGGCCCTCCGAGGAGCGCCCCCACAGGTTGTCGTCGATCGAATACGGCACGACCTCCGTGCCCTGCTTGATCGGGATGCCGTGCTCACGCGCGTAGGCGATCTCCTCCTCGCGGCCCATCCGCCAGGAGCGCACGGGCGCGATCACGCGCAGCTCCGGCGCGAGCGTGGCGACCGTCGCCTCGATGCGCACCTGGTCGTTGCCCTTGCCGGTGCAGCCGTGCGCGATCGTGTCGCAACCGCTCGCGCGCGCGTGCTCGACGGCGAGCTGCGCGATCAGCGGGCGCCCGAGCGCCGTGAACAGCGGGTAGCCGCCGCCGTACAGCGCGTTCGCCCTGATCGCCGGCGCGAGGAAGTCGCGCGCGAACTGCTCGCGCGCATCGACGATGCGGCATTCGAGCGCCCCCAGTTGCAGCGCCTTCGCGCGGATCACCTCGTAGTCCTCGCCCGGCTGGCCGAGGTTCACGGTCAGGCACACGACCTCCGCCTCGTAGGCGTCCTGGATCCACTTCAGCATCACGCTCGTGTCGAGGCCGCCGGAGTACAGCAGCAGCACGCGGTGCACCTGCGCCGGGTCGGCGAGGTAGGAGGCGCTCGCCTGGGCCGGGATCTCGCTGGGCGCGCTCACGGCGCCGAATCGTAGTCGCGTGCGCGTTCCATCAAGGGGTAGCGCGGCGCGCCGTCGCTGAAGCCGAGCCGCTCATACAGCGCCTGCGCGTCGGCCGTGTGCAGCATCCAGCGCACGCTCCTGGCCAGCCCGGCCGAGCGGCCGTCGACGATCTCGCGCACGAGCTCGAGCCCGAGCCCGCGCCCGCGCCAGCGCTCGAGCACGTAGACGTCGGCCAGGTAGGCGACCGTCGCGCCGTCTGAGACGGCGCGCGCGAAGCCGACCAGCTCCGGGCCGCGATACAGGCCGACGACGCGGCGCGAGCCTCTGATCGCCGCCTCGGTCTGCTCGCGCGGTCGCCCGCGCCCCCAGTAGGACTCCCCGTCGATGTAGGCGTGCACCGCGTCCACGTCGATCCGCGCGGGGTCGTCGTCGAGTTCGAAGCCGTCGTCGAGCACGCGCCGCACCGTCAGGCCGCCTCGAGCGTCGCCGCCAGGCGCCCGAGCCCGTCCTGCAGCTGCTCGGCGCTGAGGATCAGCGGCGGCAGCAGCCGCAGCGTCGCAGGGCCCGTCGCGTTCACCACCAGGCGCTGCTCGAGCAGCGCGCGGCGCACGGCCGCGGGTGCGTCCACGTCGAGCTCGCAGGCGAGCATCAGCCCGCGCCCGCGCACCTCGCGCACGTGCGGCAGCTCCCAGAGCCCCTCGCGCAGGCGCTCGCCGAGCTCCCGCACGCCGGCCAGAAGCTGCTCGTCGTCGGTCAGCTCGAGCGCCACTAGCGCGGCCGCCGCCACCACCGGACCGCCCGCGAAGGTCGAGCCGTGGTCGCCCGGGCGCAGCACGTCGGCGAGCCGCTCGCCCGTCACGAGCGCGCCGATCGGAAGGCCGCCGCCGAGCGCCTTCGCTGTGGTCAGCGCGTCCGGCCGCACGCCCGTCTGCTGGTAGGCCCACAGGCTGCCGGTGCGCCCCATGCCGCACTGGATCTCGTCGAAGACCAGGGCCGCCCCGTGCTCGTCGCAGGCCGCGCGCGCGGTTGCCAGCAGCTCCTCGGAGAGCACGTGCACGCCGCCCTCACCCTGGATCGGCTCCAGCAGAACGGCCGCCGTGCGCTCGGAGACCGCCGCCGCGAGCGCTTGCGGCTCTGGCTCCACCGCGCGGAAGCCCGGCACGAGCGGCGCGAACGGCGCCTGCTTGGCCTCCTGCGGTGTCGCCGACAGGGCGCCGTAGGTGCGCCCGTGGAAGGCGCCGTGGGCGACCACGATCTCCCCACCCGGGCGCGCCCGCCGCGCGAGCTTGATCGCCGCCTCGACCGCCTCCGCGCCGGAGTTGCAGAAGAACACCTTGCCGCCGAGGCTCGAGCGCGAGAGGCGGTCGGCGAGGCGCATCGCGGGCGCCGTGTAGAAGAGGTTGCTCACGTGCATCAGCGTCCGCGCCTGCTCGCAGATCGCCTCTACGACGCGCGGGTGGCAGTGGCCGAGGTTCGTGACCGAGATGCCGCACAGGAAGTCCAGGTACTCCCGCCCCTCGGCGTCCCACAGCAGCGCGCCCTCGCCGCGCACGAACTCCACGTGCGCGCGCGCGTAGGTCGCGATCACGCTGTCGGACTCGAGCGCCCGCAGTTCGCCGAGCGTCACGGCGCCGCCTCGATCTTGGTGCCCACGCCCGCGTCGGTGAAGAGCTCGAGCAGCAGCGTGTGCGGCACGCGCCCGTCGAGGATGTGGGCCGCGCTCACGCCAGCGTCGATCGCCGCCACGCAGGCCTCGAGCTTCGGGCGCATGCCGCCCTCGAGCGCGCCGAGTGAGCGCTTCACGCGCTCGGCGCTGGCCTGCGCGATCAGGCTCGAGGGGTCGGCGGGGTCCTCCAGCCAGCCGGGCACGTCGGTCAGGAAGATCACCTTGTAGGCGCCCAGCGCGCCGGCGACCGCGCCGGCCGCCTCGTCGGCGTTGACGTTGTAGGAGTTGCCGTCGCGGTCTGCGCCGACCGACGCGATCACGGGGATGTAGTCGCTCGCGACGTGCTCGATCACGCCGGCGTTCACGCGCTCGATGCGCCCGACGAAACCGATGTCCTCGCCGCCCGGCCCGGAGCGGCGCGAGACGCGGAACAGGGCGCCGTCGTCGCCGCACAGCCCGACGGCGGGCTGGCCGTGGCGCCCGATCAGCAGCACGATCTCCTTGTTGACCTTGCCGACCAGCACCATCTTGGCGACCTCGACCGTGCTCTCATCCGAGACGCGCAGGCCGCCGACGAACTCGACGCGCAGCCCCAGGCGCTCCATGTAGCCGGTGATCTCGGGCCCGCCGCCGTGCACCACGATCGGGTTCAGTCCCACGTACTTCAGCAGCACCACGTCGCGCGCGAACTCCTCGCGAAGCGCCTCATGCTCCATCGCCGCGCCGCCGAGCTTGATCACGATCGTGCGACCATGGAACTCCCGGATGTACGGGAGCGCCTCGAGCAGTGTCGCGACGTCGCGCACCGCGCCGCTCATGTCGTGTAGTCGGCGTTGACGCTCACGTACTCGTGCGAGAGGTCGGAGAAGAAGACCTCGGTCTCCGCCCCCCGCCCCGGCAGCCCGACGACGTACTCGACCTCCGCGCGCGCGACGGCGAGCGCCAGCCGGTCCTCCGCCTCACCGATCGCCGCGCCGCCGCGGCACACCTCGGTGCCCTCGATCGCCACGTCGATCGCGAGCGGCTCGGCGCCCGGCAGCGCACCGCCCGCCGCCTGGACGATCCGCCCCCAGTTGGGATCCCCGCCGTGCAGCGCCGCCTTGACCAGCGGCGAGTTCGCGATCGCCCGCGCCGCGTGCTCGGCGGCCTGCGCGTCGTCGCCGCGCACTACCACGCGCGCGATCCGCCCGGCGCCCTCGCCGTCGGCGACGATCATGATCGCCAGCGAGCGCAGCAGCGCGTCGAGCGCCTGACCGAACAGCGTCTCCTCCTCGCTCTCGCTCGCCACGTGCACGCCGCTGGAGCCGGAGCTCATCAGGATCGCCGTGTCGTTCGTCGAGAGCTGGCCGTCGACCGAGATGCGATCGAAGGAGCGCTGCACGCACACCTCGAGCAAGAGCTCGGCGGTCTCGCGCGACAGGTCGGCGTCGGTCTGCACGAAGCACAGCATCGTCGCGAAGCGCGGGGAGATCATGCCCGCGCCCTTGCATTGCGCGTTCAAACGCACCGTGCCCGACGGCAGCTCGAGCTCCAGGCACGCGCGCTTCTCGAAGGCGTCGGTCGTCTGGATCGCGGCCTGGAAGGCGCCGTCGCCGTCGCGCGAGAGCTGCTCGCGCGCGCGCAGGATGCCTTTCAGCACATCGTCGACCGGCAGGTAGTGGCTGATCGCGCCGGTCGAGGCGAGCGCCACCTCGGCCGGCTCGACGCCCGCGGCGAGCGCCGCCGCGCCCTGCACCTTGGCCGCGTCGTCCCAGCCGCGCCGGCCCGTCGCCGCGTTGGCGCAGCCCGAGTTCGCGATCACCGCGCGCAGCGCGTGCAGGCGGCAGCGCTCACGGCTGACGAGCACCGGCGCCGCGGCCGTGCCGGAGCTGGTGAAGCGCGCGGCACTGACCGGCAGCTGCGCATCGCACACGAGCAACCCGAGGTCGGGGCGCCCGCTCGGCTTCAACCCCGCCGCCACGCCCGCGGCGCGAAAGCCATCGGGCAGGCCGGCGTCGAGCGGCAGCGTGCGCACGTGCGCGGGCGCGGGCGCCCAGCGCGAGCCGAACAGCACGCGTGCCGGGTTCTCCGCGAAGGAGCGCTCGTCGGCCGCCGACGCGCTCACAGCAGCCCCCGCGTCTCGGGCAGGCCGAACATCAGGTTGAGGTTCTGCAGGGCCTGCGAGGAGGTGCCCTTCCACAGGTTGTCGATGGCGCTGAACAGCAGGAGCTTGCCGGTGTGCGCGTCGGCCGCGACGAAGATGCGGCAGAAGTTGGTCTCGCGCACCTCGCGCACACCGGGCGGCGCGTCGGCCAGCTCCACGAACGGCTCTTCGGCGTAGGCCTCCTCGAACAGGGCGCGCAGCTGGGCGTCGGAGATCGTGCGCGACGGCGTCACGTAGCAGCTCGCCAGCTCGCCCTGGTCGAGCGGCACGAGGTGCGCCTGGAACTGGACGGCGAGCCCGTCGGCGCCGAGCTCGGCGAGCTGCTCCTCGATCTCGGGCGTGTGGCGGTGTTCGGCGACCTTGTAGGGGACGATGTTCTCGCCGGCCGTCGACAGGTGCGTGGTCTCGTCGAACGTGCGCCCGGCGCCCGAGATGCCCTGCTTGGCGTCGATCACGACGTCGCGCAGCAGCCCCGCGCGCGCGAGCGGCGCGAGCGCGAGCAGCGACGCCGTCGGGTAGCAGCCCGGGTTCGCCACGAGCTCGGCGGCGGGGATCTGCTCGCGGTGTAGCTCGGTGAGCCCGTACACCGCCTCGCCGAGCAGGTCGGCGCGCGGGTGCGGCCCGTACCAGTGTTCGTAGGTCGACAGCGAGCGCAGGCGGAAGTCGGCGCTGAGGTCGACGACGCGCACGCCGCGCTCGCGCAGCGCGCCCACGACCGGCGCGGCGGCCGCGTGCGGGTAGGCGACGATCGCGGCGTCGAGCGCGGTCTCGAGCGCGCCGCCGTCGGGGGGCTCGATCCGCAGCGGCACGCGGTAGCGCGGGTACAGGTCCTCCAGGCGCCTGCCACGCTCTGAGCGCCCGGTGACCGCGACCAGCTCGAAGTCGGGGTGGCGCCACAGCAGGTGCGCGGCGAGCGCTCCGGTGAACCCGGTCGCGCCCGCGACGAGCACGCGCGGCGCGCCGGCGCCCGCCGTCTGCTGCGGCGAGTCAGCGGCCACGCAGCTCACCTCCGAGCTCGGCCAGCGCGGCGACGATCCGTTCGCGCAGCGGCGCCACGTCCTCGTCGGTCAGCGTGCGCTCGGGGTCGCGGAAGCTCAGCGCGAGCGCGAGCGAGCGCCGCCCCTCCCCCACCTGCGCGCCCGTGTACACGTCGAATACGTCGGCCTGCTCGAGCGCGGTCCCGCCCGCCTCGCGCACGCGCACGCGCACCTGCTCGAGCGCGACCTCGGCCGGCAGGATCACCGCGATGTCCTGGCGCAGCGGCGGGTAGGCGCCGAACGCGCTGAAGGCCGGCACCTCGGGAGCCGCCTGCGCGAGCAGCCCGAGGTCGAGCGCGAACACGGCGGTGCGCTCCAGATCCCAGGCGTCCGCAACGCGCGGATGCAGCTCGCCGAGCAGACCGAGCCGCAGCGGCTGGTCGCCTCCGCCCGCGCGCTCGCCCGCTCCCCCGGCGCCCGCGCGCTCGCCCGCTCCACCGACACCTGCTCCCCCGGCGCCCGCCTCCTCGGCGGGCCGCCGGGCGAGGATGGCCGCGGCGCGCCCGGGGTGCAGGAAGGGCCAGTGCGCGGAGGACTGCACCGACCAGCGCACGTGGAAGCGCTCGAGCAGGCCTTCGAGCAGCGCCTTGGCGGCGAAGAAGTCGGCGTGCGGAGACTCGCCGCGCCAGGAGCGCGGCGCGAGCGCGCCACTCAGCAGCGCGGCGATCGCGTGGTGCTCCTCGGCGGGCGAGGGCGGCTCCTCGGTGGCCGCTCCGTCGGCCGCGGCGCTCGTCTGCGCGCGTGCGCGGTAGACGGTGCCTGACTCGAAGATCGCGATGTCCGGCCCGTTGCGGTAGGCGTTGTAGCGGGCCGCGTCGAGCAGCGAGCCGAGCAGCGTCGGGCGCATGATCGACTGCTCCTCCGAGAGTGGGTTCTCGAGCGCGACGACGCTGCGCATGGGGTGTTCGGGCGGCAGCCGCAGCCGCTCGAGCAGGGCCGGATCGGCGAAGCTCCAGCCGACGATCTCGTGCAGGCCCCGGCCGGCGAGGACATCCTCGGCGCCGCGACGCACGCGCTGAGCGTGCGACAGCCGCCCGGCGGCGCCGCGCCGGGCGGGCAGCGTCGCGGGCAGGCGCTCGAGGCCGTCGATGCGCGCGACCTCCTCGATCAGATCGATCTCGCGCGTGACGTCGTCGCGCCGCAGCGGGGGCACCTGTACCTCGAGTCCGTCGGCCGCCGGCTCGGTGGCGAAGTCGAGGGCCTGCAGGATCTCGCGTTGGCGCCCGCGCTCGACGTCGACGCCGAGGATCGCGCTCACGCGCCGCTCGCGCAGGCGGATGCGCGCCGGCGGCGGCGGCGGGGAGCCGATGTCGATCGTGCCCGCCTGCAGGCGTGCGCCGGTGAGCTCGAGCAGCAGACTCGTCGCGAGCGCCTGCGCCTGCATGCACTGCTCGGGCTGCAGGCCCTTCTCGAAGCGGGCGGAGGCCTCGCTGCGCAGTCCGAGCACCCACGAGGTGCGGTGGATGTTGGGGCCGATCCAGCTCGCCACCTCGAGCAGCACGCGCGTGGTCTGCGGCACGACCTCGGAGCGCTCGCCGCCCATCACGCCGGCGATCGAGGTCGGGCCCTCGGCGTCCTCGATCACGACCATCTGGCCGTCGAGCGCGCGCGTCTGCCCGTCGAGCGTGGTGATCTGCTCGCGCTCGCGCGCACGCCGCACGAGCAGCCGTCCGCCCGCGACGCGGTCGAGGTCGAAGGCATGCAGCGGCTGGCCGGTGAGCAGCATCGCGTAGTTGGTGACGTCGACGACGTTGTTGATCGTGCGCTGCCCGGCCGCGGCGAGGCGCGCTTTCAACCAGGCCGGCGAGGGCTCGATCGTGACGTCCTCGAAAACGCGCGCGGTGAAACGCGGGCAGAGCTCGGGGCACTCGACGCGCACCTGCGCGCCGGCGAGCAGCTGCTCGTCGGCCGCGCCGGCGGCGGCCGGCGGGGTCCCCGCGCCGGGGTCATCGCGCCATGGCGGCGGCGACAGCGGCGCGCCGGTCGCGGCGTGCAGCTCGCGCGCGACGCCGTAGATGCCGAGGCAGTCCGGCCGGTTGGGGGTGATCTCCAGCTCGAGCACGTCGACCGCGATCGGGAGGATCTGCGCTAGCGGGGTGCCGGGCGCGAACTCGGCGTCGGGCGTGAGCTCGTCGAGCACGAGGATGCCCTCGCCGCCCGATCCGATCTCGAGCTCGCTCTCGGAGAGGATCATTCCGTCGGAGACGACGCCGCGCAGCTTTGCGCGCCTCAGTGTGCTGCCGTCGGGCATCACCGCGCCGGGCCGCGCGACCGCGACGGTCTGCCCGCCGGCGACGTTGGGCGCGCCGCAGACGATGGTGATCGGCTCGCCGCCGACGCCGTCGGCGCCGATATCGACGATGCAGACCTTCAGCCGGTCGGCGTCGGGGTGCGCGCGCGCCTCGAGCACGTGCCCGACGAGGAACTTCTCCGGCGAGCCGACGCCGTGACGCAGGATCGCCTCGACCTTGGTGCCCGTCATCGTCAGGCGATCGGCGATCGCGTGGACGTCGAGATCGGGGGCGCAGTACTCGCGCAGCCAGGGCAGCGGGACCCTCATGTGGCGCTCTCCTGCACCTAGAACTGCTCCAGGAAGCGCAGGTCGTTCTCGAAGAACAGGCGCAGGTCGGGGACGCCGTGCTTGAGCATCGCGATGCGCTCGACGCCCATGCCCCAGGCGAAGCCCTGCACCTTCTCGGGGTCGTAGCCGGGCGCGTTGCGCTCGGTCGTGGGCACGAACGAGTAGACGTTGGGGTCGACCTCGCCGGCGCCGAGCACCTCGAGCCAGCCCTCGCCCTTGCAGACGGGGCAGCGCGAGCCGTCCTTCATGTAGCCCGCGCCGCCGCAGTTGAAGCAGGAGACGTCGACCTCGACGCTCGGCTCGGTGAAGGGGAAGAAGTGCGGGCGCAGGCGCACCTCGCGCGCCTCGCCGAAGGTCGCGCGCGCGAACTCGAGCAGCGTCCCCTTCAGGTCGGCGAGCGTGATGTCCTCGTCGACGGCCAGGCCCTCGACCTGGTGGAACTGCGGGGTGTGCGTGGCGTCGTTGTCGATCCGGTAGGTGCGCCCGGGGATGACGACGTACAGCGGCGGCGGGTGCGCTTCCATTGCGCGCACCTGCATCGGCGAGGTGTGGGTGCGCAGCACGACGTCCTGCGAGACGTAGAACGTGTCGGAGCGTGCGCGCGCGGGGTGGGTCGGGGAGTGGTTGAGCGCGTCGAAGTTGTTGTGCACGGTCTCGATCTCGGGCCCTTCGATGACGGTGAAGCCGAGGCCGAGGAAAGTGTCTTCGAGCGAGCGCAGCGTGCTCGTGAGCAGGTGCAGGCGCCCGCTCGGCTGGGGCGGGGCGCCGGGCAGCGTGACGTCGACACGGTCGGCTGTGAGCTCGCGCTCGAGCTCCACTGCGCGCAGCGCCGCGGCGCGCTCCTCGAGCAGCGACTCGAGCGCGCGCCGCGCCTCGTTGGCCGCGGCGCCGACGGTCGCGCGCTCGGCGGGCTCCAGGTCGGCGAGCCCGCGCAGCAGCTGCGGCAGCTCCGCGCGGCGGCCGAGATGGCGGACGCGCAGCTGCTCGAGCTGCTCGCTGGAGTCGGCGGCGGCGATCTCCCGCTCGGCGCTCGCGCGCAGCTGTGCGATGCGATCGCTCATGCGCGCGGGACCCTAGATGGTTGGCGGGTCATCTCGTAGAGCGCGATGGTCGCGGCCATGGCGGCGTTCAGCGAGTCGCCGGCGATGTCGATTCGCGCGCGCCGCGCGCAGGCGGCGCGCAGCGGCGCGGGCAGGCCCTCGCGCTCGGCGCCGACGAGCAGCGTGAGCTCGCGCGCGATTGCGCCGGCGGGGCCGCGCAGCGTCTCGCCTTCGTGCGCGGTGAGCGCGATCAGCTCTCCCGGCAGCTCCTGCAGGCGCTGCACGCGCGCGAGCGCGACGCTGAAGATCGCGCCCATGCTCGCGCGCACCGCCTTCGGCCCGTGTGGATCGGCACAGCCGGGGCCGAGCGCGACGCACGAGGCGCCGAAGGCGTGTGCGGCGCGCACGATCGTGCCGACGTTGCCGGGGTCGCCGACGCCGTGCAGGTACACGCACAGCGGGCCGACCGCGCTCGCCCAGCGCTGCTCGTATACGGCGAGGACGCGCGTGCCGGAGCCGAGCGCGGAGGCGTGCGCGAGCGCCGCGCGCTCGACCTCGCGGAAGCCGTCGGCGGCGGCCGGCAGCTGTGCGCCGGCGAGGCGGTAGCCCTCCAGCGGCTCGCGCCCGGCGCGATGCGCGGCGACGATCAGGTCCTCGCCCTCCGCGAGGAAGCTGCCGCTGCGCTCGCGCTCGCGGCGCGTGTGCAGCCGGCGCAGCGCCTTCAGTCGCGGGTTCTGCGGTGAGGCGATCGGGCTCATCGGCGCCCCTGCGCTCGCGCGGCCTGCGGCTGCGGATCTGTGGGTTCGGTGTCGAGGTGTGTCTTCATGGGGAAAAAGAAAGGGCGCCGTCCCCGGAGGGGAGCGACGCCCGAGAGGCGGTCGGCTGCTGCCTTGCGGCGGGCCTCGCGAGCCCCGCGGTCAGGCAGCCGACGCCTCGCGGGCGGCGTCGGCAAAACGTCGGAAGGTCTCGGGGTCGCGCACGGCGATGTCGGCGAGCACCTTGCGGTCCAGCTCGATGCCGGCGAGCGCGAGGCCGTGCATCAGCTGCGAGTAGCTCATGCCGTTGACGCGCGCGGCGGCGTTGATGCGGGTTATCCAGAGCCTGCGGAAGTCGCGCTTGCGTGTGCGCCGGTCGCGGTAGGCGTACGCGTCGGCCTTCAGCAGCGCCTCCTTGGCGCGGCGGTAGTTGGAGTGCGCCTCGCCACGGAAGCCCTTCGTGAGCTCGAGCGTCGCGCGGCGCTTCTTGCGCGCGCTGACGGACCGCTTGACGCGTGTCATTTCCTCACTCCGAGCAGCCGCTTGACGCGCGGCACGTCATCGCCGCTGAGCAGCGCCGGCGCTCCGAGCGCGCGCTTCTTTTTCGGCGACTTCTTCTCGAGGATGTGGCTCGTGAAGGCGTGCCGGCCGCGCACCTTCCCACGGGCGGTGACTTTGAAGCGCTTCTTGGCGCCTGAGTGCGTCTTCATCTTCGGCATGGTTGATCGCTCGGTGGGCGATTATGACACGGGCTTGGCGGCGGCCGCGGGGACGCCGTTGCTCACCGCGCCGGCGCCGGCGGGTGTCTTGGCGCGTTTCTGCGATCCGTCCGCGTCCTCCGGGGCCTGCTCACCGGCGACCCGCTCCTCCTCACCGGCGGCCCGCTCCGGCTCACCGGCTGCCTGCTGGGGCTCGCCCGCGGCCTGCTGGGGCTCGCCCGCGGCCTGCTGGGGCTCGCCCGCGGCCGCCTGGGGCTCGCCCGCGGCCCCGTCCGGCGGGACAGCGGCCGCCTCGGGCTCGGCAGCGGCGGCCTGCGGCTCGGGCGGCCCGCCGTTGGGGCTGGGCGCGGGCGCTGAAGGCTGGTGTTCGGAAGAGACGCGTCCGGCGAGGACGGCCTTGGAGGGAGCCATGAGCATCGTCATGTTGCGCCCTTCCTGCATCGGCCGCTGCTCGACGGTGCCGAGCTCGGAGAGTTCCTCGGCGAGGCGGTCGAGGATCGCGATGCCGCGCTCGGGGTGGGTGACCTCGCGGCCGCGGAACATGATCGTGATCTTGACCTTGTCCTTGTGGCGCAGGAAGCGTTCGACGTGGTTCTTCTTGGTGTCGTAGTCGTGCTCGGCGATCTTCGGGCGGAACTTGATCTCGCGCACGGTGATCTGCTGCTGGTGCTTGCGGGCGGCCTTCTGCTTCTGCGCCTGCTCGTACTTGTACTTGGAGTAGTCGAGCACGCGGCAGACGGGCGGGCGCGCCTCGGGCGCGACCTCGACGAGGTCGAGTTCGCGTTCCTGCGCGAAGGCGATCGCGTCGGCGATCTTCATGACGCCGACCTGGTTGCCGGTGTCGTCGATCAGGCGCACCTCGGGCACGCGAATCCGGTCGTTGATCCTCGTCAGGTCCCGCTCGGGCGGGCGCCGGTCGAATCTGCGCGGGACCGGCACTAGCTGATCTGGCTGCGCGTCAAGCGGCTGCTAGGCGCGGCACTGAGGGGCTTGGTTTATTTTCAACCCGTCGGATTATAGCCGTCCTGGAGGCGTGGGAGAAACGCTTGCAAGTCCAGGCTTCCGGCCTCCTCGCCGCCATGCTCGCGTACGGACACGGCGCGGTCGCGCTGCTCGCGCTCGCCGACGACGAGCATGTAGGGGATCTTGCGCAGCTCGGCCTCGCGGATCTTGCGTGCGACGGACTCGCTGCGGTCGTCCAGCTCGGCGCGGGCGCCGGCTGCGCGCAACTGCCCGAGCACGTCCGCGCCGTACTCGTTGAAGCGGTCGGAGATCGGCAGCACGATGGCCTGGACCGGCGCGAGCCAGGCCGGCAGCTGCCCGCCGTAGTGCTCGAGCATGATGCCGATGAAGCGCTCGTAGGAGCCGAAGAGGGCGCGGTGGATCATGACGGGGGTGTGCTCGGCGTTGTCGGCGCCGGTGTAGGCGAGGCCGAAGCGCTCGGGCATCGAGTAGTCGAGCTGCACGGTGCCCAGCTGCCAGGAGCGATCGAGCGAGTCGGTCATGTGCATGTCGATCTTCGGCCCGTAGAAGGCGCCGTCGCCGGGGTTGAGCGCGTAGGGGCGCTCGAGTTCGGCGAGCGCGTCCATGAGCTTGCGCTCGGCGCGATCCCAGAGCTCGTCGCTGCCGATGCGCCGCTCGGGGCGCGTGGAGAGCTCCAGGCGCACGTCGAGGTCGAACAGCGCGTAGGTGTCGAAGGCCATCTCGATGCAGCCGCGCACCTCCTGCTGGACCTGATCCTCGGCGCAGAAGATGTGCGCGTCGTCCTGCGCGAAGTGGCGCACGCGCAGCAGCCCGTGCAGCACGCCGGCGAGCTCGTTGCGGTGCAGCAGGCCCGGCTCGGAGTAGCGCACGGGCAGCTCGCGGTAGGAGTGATGTCGCATCGAGAAGAGGTGCGCGTGGCCGGGGCAGTTCATCGGCTTGAGGCCCACCTGCCGCTCGTCGGCCTCGATCAGGAACATGTGCTCGCGGTACTTCTCCCAGTGCCCGGAGATCTTCCAGAGCTCGGCGTCGTAGATGAGAGGCGTCTTGACCTCGGTGTATCCGCGTTCGGCGCCCATGCGCCGCGAGAGGCCGACGAGCTGGTTGTAGATGGCGGTGCCGGCGGGCAGCCAGAAGGCCGAGCCGGGCGAGTACTCCGAGAAGGCGAAGAGGTCGAGTTCGCGCCCGAGTTTGCGGTGATCGCGCTCGCGCGCCTGCTGCAGGCGCTCGAGATGCTGCTCGAGCTCCTTGGCGGCGAAGAAGGCCGTGCCGTAGATCCGCGTGAGCATCGTGCGCGAGGAGTCACCGCGCCAGTAGGCGCCGGCGACGGAGTTCAGGCGAAAGGCGCCGATAGAGGCCGTGCTCGGCGCGTGCGGGCCGCGGCAGAGGTCGGTGAAGGGGCCGTTGGTGTAGAGCGAGACGGCCTGCAGCGGCTGCGAGCGGGGCGCGGCGGCGATGAGGTCGTCGATCAGCTCGACCTTGTAGTCCTGCTGCTCGGCGAGGAAGCGCTCGCGCGCCTGCGCGACGGGCACGTCCTGGCGCACGAACGGCTCGGCCGCCTTGACGTGTTCGCGCATGCGCTCTTCGATCGCGGGGAAGTCGGCCTCGGAGACGGCGACGCCGGGCGGGAACTCGAAGTCGTAGTAGAAGCCGTCGGCGATCGGCGGGCCGATCGAGATCTTGACGCCGTCGTAGAGCTCGAGCACGGCGGTGGCGAGTACGTGAGCAGCGTCGTGGCGGATCAGCGCCAGCGCGGACTCGCCGCTGCGCGAGGTGATGATCGAGAGGTGCGCGCCGTCGGGCAGCGGCCGCGCGAGGTCGCGCACTTCTCCGGGCTCGCCGGCCTCCGGGTGGGAGACCTCGACGGCGAGCGCGGCGCGCGCGAGGCCGGGGCCGATCGCGGCGGCGGCGTCAGCGCCGGTCGCGCCGTCGGGCAGCTCGAGCGGCTGGCCGTCGGGGAGCGTGACGTTGATGGCCATTGCTGGCGCGCAGGCTACCCGCCGGGCTGGCGCGGGCGCCGGCTCAGGACGCCAGCCAGAGCGCGTCGTCGCCGAGCGCGATGCGCTGCACGGCGCCGTCGGCGAGCAGCTCGATCAGCGCGCGCTCGGCGCCCTCACGGTCGGGCGGCTGGTTGTTGTGCGCCATCACGGCGGCGAGCTCCTGCGTGGCGAGCCCGCCGGGGAAGCCGCGCAGCGCCTGCAGCGCATCCTCGGGCGGCTCTTGGCGCTCGAGCGTGCGGTCGAGGTTGGCGATCAGCACGTCGTAGGCCTCGGCGGGCTGAAAGCCGCCCGCCTCGAGCCGCTCGCCGCGCTCGCTCTCAAAGACGAGCGAGGGCGCCGAGTAGCGCACGGGCCCGTCGGTCTGGCGGGCCTTGCCCTGGAAGTGCGTGGGGCCGCCATCGGCGGTGCGCGTGAGGCGCTTGTCCTCCTCGTAGGCGGCGAGCGTGTCATCGGAGTCGATCGCGGCGACGACGGCGTCGACGTCGAGCCCGCCCACGTGCGCCAGCGCACGGGTGATGTCGGCGTCCTCGTCGAGCTGCAGCGTGGTAGTGAACCAGGCGAACTGCAGCGCGCGCAGGACGTCGCGCTCGCGCGGCGGGTCGAGCAGGCGCGTGGAGACGATCGCGCGGCAGGCGCGTCCGGTCGCGGAGATGCGCGCGCGCGGCGCGGTCGCGAAGGGCATGCCGTAGCGGTCGCGGAAGAGCATGTTGCCGAGCGTCATGCGGGCGGGCGTGTAGCCGGCGTCCACGTAGCGCCGCGCGTCCTCGGTGAGCCCGATCGTGATGAGCCGCCAGCGCAGCTGCTCGCCGTAGCGCCAGCGCAGCACGGCGAGCGCGGGGCTCGCGGAGTAGGCCCACGGGCAGCCGGGGTCGGTGAACTCGGTGACGGCGAGGCTGCTCACGGGCGCGTGCCCATCATGGCAGGCTGAAAGCGAGCGACCGGCTGGCCCTGACGGGCCGCCGGTGATGCGTTGTGGTCTTCGCGCCGGGGCGCGGCGGCATCCGGCGCGCCGGCGGCCGCTCAGTTGAGCGAGACGCTGTGCGCGCCCCGCGCGCCGACCTGTGCGGCGAGGATCGCGATGTCGTCACGGACGCCGCGGGCGGGGTCGATCAGCCCGACGAGCGCGTCGATGGCGTCCTGCGGCGTGCGCCGCGGTGCGTGCTGCAGGCTCTCGAGCATCTGCGCGACGGAGACCAGGCCGCGCGGCCGATGCGCCTCGGTGAGGCCGTCGGTGTAGAGCGCGAGCGCGTCGCCGCGGCGCAGGACGGTGGAGACCTCTTCGATGTCTGTCTCGGGAAAGACGCCGAGCAGCGTTCCGGCGCCGCCGAGCTCGAGCACCTCGCCGTCGGCGCGCGCGAGCAGCGCGGCCGGATGCCCGGCGGCTGCGAGGGTGAGCTCGAGGTGGGAGCCGTGGAAGCGCGCGCGGGCGAGGATCGCGGTGGCGAAGCAGCCGTTGAAGTCCTGCTCGAGCATCGCGCGGTTGACGCGCGAGAAGACCAGGCCGGGACGCGCGACTTCGCGCGCGTAGGCGGCGGTGGTGTGGCGCACGAAGGCGGTGAGCGCGGCGGCCTCGGCGCCCTTGCCGCACACGTCGCCGACCATCAGCCAGCAGCCGTCGCGCTCGCCGATGACGTCGTAGAAGTCGCCGCCGACCTCGTTGCCGGCGCCCATCGGGCGGAAGTAGCTCGCGAGCTCCAGGCCGGGGATGACCGGCAGCGCGGAGGGCATCAGGCTGCGGCGCAGCGTTCGCGCGACCTGCGCGCGCTCGGCGTAGAGGCGGGCGTTGTCGAAGGCGAGCGCGGCGCGGCCGCTGAGATCCTCGAGCACGGCGAGCAGGCCGCGGTCATAGGGGCGAGCGTGCTGCTGGCGCCAGAAGGAGATGACGCCGTGGGTGCGCCCGCGCGCGACCATCGGGAAGGCCGCGGCTGGCGCGTAGCCGGCGGCCAGCATCTGCGCGGCATGGCGCTCGGGCTCCTCCGCCGGCTCGCCGTTGTCAGCGCTGTCGCGGGCGCGCGCGCGCAGGCGCGGCCGCCCTGCCGCCAGCAGCGCGTCGCCGAGCAGCCGCTCGAGCGAGTCGCGCGCGGGCGCGCCGGCGCCGCCGGGGCCGGAGCGCTCGACCTCGAGGGCGACGGTCGGGTCGGCGGCGGCGGCGACGGTGGACTCGACGCCGCCGCTGTCGCCGAAGACGTCGATCACGCAGGCGTCGGCGAGCTGGGGCACGGCCATCGCCGCGATCGAGCGCAGCGTCTGCGCGGGGTCGAGCGAGCGGTCCAGGCCGGCGCTGGCCTGGATCAGGAAGCGCAGCCGGCGGCGCTGCTCGCGGATGCTGTTGAGCGCCAGGTTGACGGCGGCGCTGGTGAGCAGGGCGAGCACGATGCCGACGCAGGCGATCGCGGCGAAGCTCGAGCCGACGTTCGATTCGTAGAGCAGGGGCGCGAGGAAGGCGAGCAGGCTCGCGCCGTAGACGATGTACAGGCGCGAGCGGAGCTGGAAGGCGGCGGCGTGGGCGATGGCGAAGATGTAGATCAGTGCGAACGGGCTGCGCGCGCCGCCGCCCCAGGCGCAGAGCGGGCCGATCAGCATGATCCCGAAGATGTCCGCGGCGAAGGCGAGGCGCAGGCCGGCGCCGCGGCGCGCGGCTGCGATCAGCGCCAGCGCCGTGAGCACGGCGAGGACGGCGATCACCGCGACGCCGATGACCGAGCGCGGGTGCGGTTGCAGGGCGACGCTCGCGCACAGCGCGGCGCCGACGAGGTACAGCCCGGCGGCGACGTCGATGGCCCAGCGCGCTTCGGCGTCGCTGGGCGGCACCTCCGCGAGTCCAATCGTGCGTCTTATCCCTCTACCCCCATCACTCCCCATGACGGCGCGCGCTGCCACGGCCTCGGCATAGCATCATCCCACCTGGGCGCGCGCTTTGCGAGCGCCGGCGTGAGCATTGGTTGGAATGTGTGCGATGCGCGGAAGGCGCGCGGGAGGCGGCGATGCCGGGCAGGAGCCAGACGGCGGGCAAGCAGGCTTTCATCTCGTTCTCGGGGAAACTGAACCTCGACTCGACGGAGGCGCTGATCGGGGCGGCGGCGGAGCTCTGCGGCGAGGGTGCGACGCGCCTGGTGCTCTGCATCTCCTCCTTCGGCGGCAACTTCGACAGGGCGGTCAGCCTCTACAACACGCTGCGTGCGCTGCCGCTGACGCTGGTGACGCACAACGTCGGCAACGTCGGCTCGGCGGCGATCGCCCTGTTCCTCGCGGGCGAGGAGCGCTACGCGTGCCCGCAGGCGGTGTTCTTCTTCCACCCGAGCTCGGCGTCGCTGGAGGGCAGCTTCGAGCCGCGCGAGCTGGCGCGCGAGCGCGCGGAGCTGCTCGAATCGGACGCGCGCGAGCACGAGATCATCGCGCAGCGAACGCAGCTGAGCGCGCGCGAGATCCGCGCGCTCGTGAACGGCTCGCGCACGATCGGGGCGCAGCGCGCGCTGCAGGCGGGGATCATCGACGCGGTGAGCGACCTGCAGATCCCGCGCGGCGCGCGTCTCGTGAAGGTCTAGCGCTCTCGGCCGCGCCAAGGCCGCGCTCGTCCTCTTCTTCCGCGCCAGCTCGAACGTTCGCCGGTGCCCGGACGGCGTGCTCGCCGGCGGTCTCGTGACGGCGTGCTCGCCGGCGGTCTCGCTCAGACGGCGGAGTTGACCTCGAGTTCTTCTCCTTCTTCAGCGGCTTCGATCAGCGAGATCTTGGCCGTCAGCGCCGTCGCTTCGGCGGGTTCGCCGTTGACCGACATCTCCAGGATGTCCTTGGGCCCGCCGACGAAGCCTTCCACCTTCTGTTTGCCCCGTGTCGCCTTGCCTTCGAGCGTCACGTGCTTCAGCATCTTGTTGGCCTCGACGGGCAGCACCACCGAGCCCTGCACCGAAACCGGTGTTGCCCCGCAGGTGAAGCTCATCACGTCGGTGCCTTCGGTGGGAGTCAGGTCGATCGCGATCTTGTCGCCCGCTGGTTTGGACGCCTGTTTGTATACACCCAGGCGCCCTTCGAGCGTTTCGGTCGTGACTTTGCCGGCGGGCGCGTGGCCGGTTGCACACTTCTCGTGATTGCTGAGTTCGCAGCCGGTGAATTTCAGGACGACGTCGCCGAGCGTCTTCGAACTGAGGTATTCGCCGGTGGTCGTCTGGCCGAGGCATGTCATCTTCGTGCCGTTGACCGTTTCGAACGTGATGGGCGTGACTTCGTTGCTCGTGAAGTGCGCGTTCGTCGCGCCGGATTCCCATTCGTACTTGCCATTGTGGTTCTTGCTGACGGTCTTGCAAGCGTTGGACGTATAGCCACCGTGGTAGAGCACTTTGTGGCCGACCTGTTCGCCTGCGACCGCCAGGCAGTGGCCGATTTCCGGCGCCTGGCCGAGAACCAGCGTCGTGCAGGACTTCGTGGTTTCGAGTCCGAGGTTGCTGACGGCGGTGCGTGTGATCGTCACAGAGCCCACCCGGGAGGTGTTGATCGGGACCGTGCCGCTGGGGTCGCTCGCGAGGCCCGAATATTCGTCTGACGCCGTGACGGTCGCTGTCACCCCCGTCGTTCCCACGATCGTCGTCGCGGGACACTGGATTTCGAGGTTGGGCGGCGTCGATTCGACGTGGACCGTCAGACAGGCCTGCGGCGAGACGTTGCCGGCATGGTCGGTGACCGTCCCGCACGCTTCGTGCGAGCCGTCGGTGGTGAACGTTTCGGCCGCCGGGATCGAGGCGGGGTTGACACCGCTGCCGGGACTGCCGTCGGACAGGTTCGGGTCGCCATTCGAGCCGAATTTGACTTCCACGCTGTCCTTGTACCAGCCACCTCCGCCGGAGTATTCCGGCGCCCGTGACGCGGTCACCGACGGCGCGTACGGGGAAGTCCTGTCGACCACGACCGGCGCCGAGGTGGCCGACCATTCGGTCGTGACCCCGTGGGTCGAGTCCGAGCCCTGGACCCTGAAGACCCAGGTGCCTTCTTCCTGTCCGGCTCCTCCGAATTCGTAGGAGAGGGCTTCGATGCCCGCAGCTACGGGCGCCCAGGTTTCGCTGGCGTGGTTGTGCTCTTGGAGCGTGTAGCTGAGGCCCATGTACGTCAGCGGGTTGGCGCCCGTCCAGCTGAGCGTGAACAGGCCGTTGTCGTTGGGGCTTTTGCCGGCGCTCAGGGTGGGGGCGCCGGGCGTCGGATAGAGGACCTCGGTCGTGCACGACTTCGTGGTTTCCAGTCCGACGTTGCTGATCGCCGTGCGCGTGACGGTGTGAGCTCCCGCCGTTTCCGTGCTGATCGGCACTTTGCCGCTGGGGTCGACCTTCAGGCCCGAGTACGCATCGGAGGCCGTGACCGTCGCTTCCACGCGGCTTTCCCCGACCAGTGCCGTTGCGGGACATTTGATTTCCAGGCTCGGCGGTGTCGCATCGACGAAGACTTCAAGCGTGCCCGGTTCGGAGACGTTGCCCGCGTAGTCGGCGACGGTTCCGCTCGCGAGGTGTTTTCCACTCGTTTCGAAGGTTTGCGGTGATGAGAGGGTCGCGGGATTGGTACCGCAGCCTTCGCTTCCGTCCGGCAGGCGCGGGTCGCCGTTGGCGGCGAAGTTCACGGTGACGCTGTTCTTGTACCAACGTTCGCCGTGAGGACCGACGTACTCGGGTTCCCGTGAGGCCGTCGCGATCGGCGGGTAGGGCGGCTTGCGGCAGACCTTGATTTCTTCGGAGGTTTCCGACGGTTCCGCTGTGCCCGTTTCGTTGGACTCGACGACGCGGTACTTCCACGTGTCTTCGTTCTCGTGGCCGGCGCCGCTGAACGTGTATTCGCGGTGGCTGAGCCCGCTCGCGACCGTTTTCCACCCGCCTTCGGCGTCCTCGTGTTCGAGGGTGAACCTCGCCCCCAGGGTCGACGCGGGCTTCCAGCGCAGCGTGAATTCGCCTTTGTTGGGCGTTTTGCCTCCGTCTGTGAGATGCGGCGGCCCCGAGATGCCGGGTGCCGGGATCTCGACGCTGACCAGTCGTCCGAGGCTCTTCTGAAGGCCCGTGATGAGGCCCTTTTCGGCGTCCTTGCTGCCTTTGCCGTACCAGACCGTCTTGCTGTCGTCCTGCAGGACTTCGACCTGATCGCCGTCGCGGATCGGTTCGGGTGTCGAGGTGATCGCGTCCCACACGCCTTCGCCGATCACCGGGATCGAGGCGTTGAGCACCACCGGTTCGTCTTCGCTTTCCCCATCCCATCCCCAGAGCTGGAAGATCGTGTCGGCTGAGTTCGCCGTGCTCGCGACCAGGACGTATTCGCCTTGAGCGTTCTTGCGGATCGTGCGAATGCTCAGACCGTCGAGATTCCATTCGAGCGGGGTGCCGAAGCTCGCGTGCGTGCCCGTCCCAGGGTTGCCGTCGGTGAACAGCGAGGCGAAGTTAGTGACGGGGATGACGAGGGCGCGATTGCGGTCTTCGGGGCCTTCTCCCCGCGGCTCGAGCGGTGCGCGAAAGGTCAAGTACGCTTCGGTGCTCGAGCCGGGAGCGAACTCGACGCCCTCGATCTTGAACCCGTTGGCGGCCTCGCCGCGCATCCCGGATGCCGTGGATTCGGCGAGCCCGAGTGGTGCGCCGTTCGCGTTGTCCCATTCGACCAGGTCTTCACGCAGGCCGATGTAGCTGCCGAGGTAGGTCAGTTCGGTGCTCGCACCCGAGCCCGTGATGGTCGTGGCGAACATCGTGTTGTGTGACGGTTCGACTTCGCCGCCGTTGGTGTTGGCCATGCCGCCGACCCAGTAGATGTTGTTGCCCGCCCGCGTGACGCCGTGGATGTTCACTTGTTCGCTGCGGTAGGGAAGGTCGGCGTCGAAGTCCCAGCTCTTGATTGGCGGTCCGGAGATCCGTTCGTGATAGAGCTTGATTTCGTTCTCTTCGTCGGAGGCGACGAGCATGTACCCTCCGCCCACGCTGATCGTTGCCGAGGCGGCGCCGCTGCCGGCGTAGTAGCGGTCGCTGGGTTCGCCCAGGTATTCGGACGCCCCGTAGCTGATCTGGGTGCTGGAGAAGGCCCCGTCGGGCGCTTCCACGGTGAGAGTCAGTTTGGACATACCGACCCCGGCCGGGGCCACGCTCAGCGTGCGTTCGCGACCGGTCCCGCTGAGGTGGATCGCGCTGGCGGGAGCCACGGATTGGTTTGAGGAGTTGATCGTCACGGTCAGTTCGCTCGGCGCGTAGCTAGAGTTCGGGTCTTCGACGGTGATCGGCATCGTCGGGTTCGTGGGATCGTCGATCGACGCCGCAAGCGCGGTTTCGGCCGCGACGATCTGCGGCTCCGGCGGCGCCGTGCCGCCGTGGCCGATCGTCGTCCCTGGCGCGAAGGCGACGCCGCGCCAGGCCTCGTTGGCGGGCGCGTTGGCGATTTCCGCGGGGACGGCGCTGAGCGTGCCGTTCGGACCGCTGTAGTCGGGGAACCTGTAGAGCGTTCCGGTCTTTTCGCTTTCGCCGCTGCTCGTTGCGTAGATCGTCACGAGGCCATCGACGTCGTTGGCCGTGACCCCCGTCACCTTGGGTATTTCGACCGATCCACGTTCGACCCATTTGCCGCCGCTGAGCGCGTACTTGACGACCGCCTGGCGCCCTTTTTCGCCGTTGTTTTCGGCGACGTAGAGCGTGTCCGGCGCTGAGCCGGACCCGAGCGTGAGCAGGCTGTAGGCGTACGGCTCGCCGGGCGAGGTTTCGAATGGCAGGTTGGTGATCGTCTGTCCTTTGCTCACCGGCAGACCGCTGCCCACCGTCGCGATCGAGACGTGCCCGCTCTTGGTGGGGTCCGCCGAGGCGTAGAGCTGTTCGTCGACGACCTCCACCTGGCGAAGGTTCGTGGCGTTTTCATCGAGCTGGGTCCCGGTGGAGGCGCCGACCGACGCCTCGACGACGCCGCCGGTGGTTTTGGTGCCATTGCCGCCGAGGTAAAGCTCGCTGCATTCCTGCGAGGTGGCGCTGCGCGCATTGTTTTCGTTGTCGGCGTTCGTCAGCGCGGTCGTCGTGTTGATTTCGCCGTTGCCCTTGACGACGGCGACCACGCGTGGGACTTCTTTGCTCTTCGTTTCGGTGACTTTTTCGGTGCCGAGAGGGACTTCATAGCCGGTCATCAGCACGCAGTCGCCGTCGCCCGACAGCGTGATCAAGCCGTCCGAGATCGCGCCGCCGCTGTCCACCAGCGCGTGGCTCGTGCCGCTTTTGGTGGTCGGCAGCGCGAGCGCAGTGACGTGGGCGCCATTCGGTTCGAACTCGTCGAGGAAGACCGGCACCGCCGTGTCGCCCGCGGGGAGCGCTTCGCTGCCGGCTCCGTCGCGCTCGACGACGACGTCGCCGGCGGTGAGCGAGGTCGCGAGCGCACCCTGGGCGCAGATCAGCGCCGCGATTGCGACGAGCAACACGGCAACCACGCCGCGCACCCAAGTGCTCTTCCTCTTGCGCCGACGTGCCCCCATGAACGACCTCCCTGATGCCAGCGTCGCGATTAGCTCTTCCCTGCCCGCCCTGCAGCGGAAACTTACACCAAATCCTGCACTCGCGCGCGGCCAGCGCCCGGTCCGTCGACGCCGCCGCCACCCGCTCGATCCCATCCCGCCAGGGACCTGCCCGCGCCGCAGGCGCGACGCGGGCCCGCACCGAAGCGTCGCCCCGCTAGCCCCTTCGGCACGCCGGCTCGCGCCGGCGGCCGGGTCGCCCGTCGCCGAGCAACAGCTCCCTGGGACCGCGGCCGCCACTCGTGCAGCGGCCGCTCCCCCACGAAAAGCCTCACGCCGCCTCCCCCGGGCACCCCGACTGCCGCGCGAAACATGGAACTGGGGGGCCGGGCGCCCCCCAGTTCCAAACCGCCAGCTCTAGTTGAACGGTTCGAGCAGCTCCAGCCCGAGGTTGTCAGCCGCCTTTGCTTCGTAGGACTCCTGCACTCTCCCGGTCGGCACCCACGTCGCGCCGCCATCCGTGGACTCCTTCGCGTAGAGGTTCTGCGTGCCTCCGCCCGGCTCAACGTCCCACACGAGCTTTTTGCCCTCCACGTTGAACTTGGAGTGAATTGGACCCGACACGCCTCCGTAGATTCGGTAGCTCGCGGTCGGGCCACACGCAAATTCCGCATACACTTCGCTGCCGGCTTCAAAGTCCATGAAGACTTTACCCTTTTCGTAGCTAAAGGGTGTCGGCGCCCCTTCTTCTTCGTCGTTCGCGTTGTAGTGGTACTGCGGAAGTTCTTCTTCCCAACTCACAAGCTTGAACGGGACGGGAGCAGTCTTGATTTCGCCCGTCGCACCCCCGCTCGTGGTGCAGGCTTCGCCAACTCTTCTTTCTTCTATATACACGTGGCATTCTGCGAACACACTCTTCTCGGTACCCGTTTTCGGGCTCAAGAATTCTCCTTCGCCTCCGCTGTCAATGCACTGGACAAATTCACCATTAGAGAACTGGAGCTTCGGCTTCACCTTCCCCTTGCTGCTTTTGCTCACGAAGTGGGCGCCCACAGCTCCTCTTTCCCAGTGTCCTTCCGGCCCTTCGTAGCCCGGATACTTGTTCGTGTGTTCGGGCGCGGCTTCCCTGCATTTTGTCCCGTATTTGCCCTCGTATATGGATTTTTTGTGGATTTTTCCGTGCTTTTCGTATTCGATCGGGACCTTCGCCGCCCTGACGCAGCTCACGACTTCCGCCGCCTGTGCTCCCGTCACGAACACTCCGCAGCCGACCCCCGCCATCGCGCCGAGACTCAGCCCCACAATTACAAGTCGTCTCATTATGCCTCCTGCTCTCTAGCCCGCTCCGTTACGCGTCAGAACCCTCCCGGGGCCCCGCAAACGCCGATTTATCTCTCACCAAGCTGTTCCCGCTTCAGGGCGGGGGGCGAGGGCCCGAAGACCCTCGCCCACTCGCTGCCGCACCGGCACCTGATCGCGCCAGGCCGCTCGCTATACGCCCTTACCTACTCGTTCACCCGAGTGGCAGATACAGGGTAAACACCGATTCGATTTCAGTGTTATCTTCGACCTCCCATTTCTTACCAGCTGGAACGATGAACGTGTAGACGGCACCTTCGTGTGCGACGTTCGCTTTGATCACGTTAATGATCTCCGAGCCAGGTCCGCCACCGACCTGAACATTGACCGTCGTTTCTTTGGTTTTAGCTGACCTGACTTCGAGAATCACCTCGACGGGTTCTGTCGCCGACGGTTCGTACAACACCCCGACGTCCCGTTCGGACCTCGGGCCGTAGGTACCGACCGAGAATCCTTTCCCTTCTTTCCCTTCTTTTCCTTCAGCGCCCGGCGCGCCCGCTTTACCTTCTTTTCCTTCAGCGCCCGGTTTGCCTTCTTTGCCTTCTTTACCTTCAGCGCCAGCGGTGCCCGCTACGCCTTTGGCACCTTCTTTGCCTTCTTTGCCTTCAGCGCCCGGTGTGCCTTCTTTGCCTTCTTTGCCTTCTTTACCTTCACTGCCCGTGGCACCCGGTTTGCCTTCTTTGCCTTCTTTTCCTTCGGCGCCAGTCGCTCCCGTAACGCCGGCAGCACCTTCTTTACCTTCTTTGCCTTCTTTGCCTTCTTTGCCTTCTTTGCCTTCTTTGCCTTCGGCGCCCGCCGTGCCTTCTTTACCTTCTTTGCCTTCTTTACCTTCTTTTCCTTCTTTGCCTTCTTTTCCTTCTTTGCCTTCTGCCCCAGTGGCGCCGGCGACACCTTTGGCACCTTCTTTGCCTTCTTTTCCTTCTTTGCCTTCTTTACCTTCGGTGCCCTGCGTGCCTTCTTTGCCTTCTTTGCCTTCTTTGCCTTCTGCTCCGGTGGAACCCGCTACACCTTCTTTACCTTCTTTGCCTTCTTTGCCTTCCGCACCAGTGGCGCCGGCTTTGCCTTCTTTGCCTTCTTTACCTTCGGCCCCGGTTGCACCGGCTTTACCTTCTTTGCCTTCTTTGCCTTCTTTGCCTTCTGCTCCGGTGGTGCCGGCTACACCTTTGGCACCTTCTTTACCTTCTTTACCTTCTTTACCTTCTTTGCCTTCCGCACCAGTGGCGCCGGCTTTGCCTTCTTTGCCTTCTTTACCTTCGGCCCCGGTTGCACCGGCTTTACCTTCTTTGCCTTCTTTGCCTTCTGCTCCGGTGGTGCCCGCTACACCTTTGGCACCTTCTTTGCCTTCTTTACCTTCTTTGCCTTCCGCGCCAGTGGCGCCGGCTTTACCTTCTTTACCTTCTTTACCTTCTTTGCCTTCTGCTCCAGTGGCGCCCGCTACACCTTTGGCACCTTCTTTACCTTCTTTACCTTCTTTGCCTTCTGCGCCAGTCGCGCCGGCTTTGCCTTCTTTGCCTTCGGCGCCGGTCGCGCCGGTTTTGCCTTCTTTGCCTTCTTTGCCTTCCGCGCCGGTGGCACCGGTTTTTCCTTCTTTGCCTTCTTTGCCTTCTGCGCCAGTAGCGCCGGTTTTGCCTTCTTTGCCTTCTTTGCCTTCGGCGCCGGTCGCACCCGTTACGCCTTTGGCTCCTTCTTTGCCTTCTTTGCCTTCTTTGCCTTCGGCGCCGGTCGCGCCGGTTTTGCCTTCTTTGCCTTCTTTGCCTTCGGCGCCGGTCGCGCCGGTTTTGCCTTCTTTGCCTTCTTTGCCTTCGGCGCCGGTCGCGCCGGTTTTGCCTTCTTTGCCTTCGGCGCCGGTCGCGCCGGCTTTGCCTTCTTTGCCTTCTTTGCCTTCTTTACCTTCTTTGCCCGCTGGGCCTTCTTTGCCCGCTGGGCCTTCTTTGCCTGCCGGGCCTTCTTTGCCTGCCGGGCCTTCTTTGCCCGCTGGGCCTTCTTTGCCCTGTTTGCCTTCTTTGCCTTCTTTGCCTTCTTTGCCTTCTTTGCCTTCGAGACACACGAGCAGCGCGGTCCAGGTGAAGGTTGGCTTATACCCTTCCCACGAGATCCAGCCGGAGCCACTGCCAGGCCCCTGCACTACGAACGGAACGACCGCTGTGCCTTCCGTTTCGCTCGTGGTGCTGATCGACCCGTAGATTTCGGTCGCCTCCGACGTGTCTGCCCAGTTGCCCCAGTATTTTTCCGGGTATTTGAAGTGTTTTCCGATGATTTTGACGACCGTCCCAGGACAGCCCGAGCTCGGCGAGATCGACGTCACTTCGAGTTTCGTCGTCGCCGACGCCGCCTGTGCGGTGCTGAAGAGCACCAAAACGGCAAGTGTGCCTGCGAGGAGCGCCATGCGTCCCCCGTGACGCTTGAGTTGCGTAGTCTTCCTGGACCAGCGACTCAGGCCGGCCCCCCGATGCTGACGCATTGATTCCTCCAATGTGTCGTTGTTGGCCCCCGCTGCTATGAGCAGCTCCGCGCGGCATGCAGCTCCGCTGTCGCCGCGTGACGGCGCACCGTACCACGAATGGGCCAGCCGCGCCAGACTCGGAGGCCGCCGCGGGAGGAGTGCGTTCGGCACTCGGTGTGAGCCCAGCGCCTGCCAGTGCGGGCCGTTCGAGGCGAAGCGCGCCGGGCACGCCGCCGCTTCCTAGTACGCTTCCGCGCCATGGATCCACGCGCGCGCGGACTGAGCGCGTTTCGCCTGACGCCCATCCGTTCCGACAAGATCCGCCGCGGCGTCGCTACCACAGCGGTCGTAGCCGCGTGCGGAGCGCTAGTGGCGTGCGGATCGGGTGGGTCGTCCTCGACCAAGAAGATCTACCTCGACATCCCCCGCGTGGAGCGCTCGATCGAAGCAAGCATCCTCTCCCAGCGGCACCTGCGCTCGACCGTGGTCTGCCCGAGCCGGGTGCTGCAGAAGCCGGGAACGTTCGCCTGCACCGCGACGACCTACGCCGCAAAGAAGCCCCACAGGAAGATCGAAACACCGTTCGTGGTCACGATCCACAACAGCAAGGGCTACGTGACCTACATCGGCAAGTAGAGACGTTCGCGTCAGCCCGCTAGCGCTGGCGTGGCGCGCCAGCACGTCCGCACCTCAGGCCGCCGACCCCGACGTGGCCCGACACACTCGACCCCGACGTAGTCCGACGCACCCCGACGTAGTCCGACGCACCCCGACGTAGTCCGACACCTTGTTACTCGCGCGCGCGTGCCGGTCGTGCTCATGCTCCTGGCGCGGGCCGCGGGGCCACGGTCAAACGCCGCGCGCGCTGTGACGCGGCGGACGCGTCTCGGTAAGCCACCGCGGCGGGCACCGCTCGACAGCCCGGCTGCCCAGGCGCTGGACGGCCGCGACGCTTGGTCTCGGCCGCGTCAGGCCCCGTTCGTCGCCTCGAGCACCCAGCGCGCGTAGTCGGGATCTGCGTCCGCGAGCTCGGCGACGAGCACCTCGGGCACCTCGTAGCTGTGCAGCTCGCGCACGCGCTCACGCACCGCCACGGCACGCGCGCTCGCGGTCTTCAGCAGCGCGAGCCACTCCTGCTCGCGCCGGCGCTCGCCCTGCCAGCTGTAGCTGCTCGTGATCGGCCCCACCAGCTGGCCGCACGCGACCAGGCGCCGGTCGAGCAGGTCGTCGACGATCGCCTGCAGCGCCTCGCGGTCTGAGTGCGCGACCTGGATCTGGCAGATCTGCGGGCCGGACGGCACCGCGCCGAAGATAGCCGCTAGCGTCGCCGGCGCGATGGCGAGCTTCGAGGATGTCCGCGCGGTCGCGCTCGCGCTGCCGCACGCGAGCGAACGCGGCGAGCCCGGCCGCCTGCAGTGGCGCGTCGCCGACAAGCTGTTCGTCTGGGAGCGCCCGCTGCGGCCCAAGGAAGTCGCCGAGCTCGGCGAGCGCGCGCTCGACGGGCCGGTGCTCGGCGCGCGCGTCGAGCACCTCATCGCCAAGGAGGCCCTGCTCGCCAACGATCCGCGCGTCTTCTTCACCACCTCGCACTTCAAGGGCTATCCCGCCGTGCTCGTGCGCCTGGATCGAATCGGCCTGCCGCTGCTCGAGGAGGTCATCGTCGAGGCCTGGCTCTGCCGCGCGCCCAAACGCGAGGCCGAGCGGTACGAAGCGGAGCACCTCGCGCGCCGAGACGCCTAGCGACAGGCTGCCCATCCACCGGGCGCAAGCCCGGCCGCTCTCCCTTCCCCGGTTCAGCCGCGCAGCAGGCGCCCCGGCGCTCTCGGCGCCGGCGCCACGCCTCGCCCGCTCAACCGCACCCGCACGTAGCCGCCGCCGTCGTCCCCATTGAGCGTGTATGTGGACGCGAAGGCGCCCGTGCTGCGCGGCGTGAACGTCACGCGCTGTTCCACATAGCCGCGCGCTTCGATCGTGATCCCCTCCGGCAGCGGCGCCGGCGCCGAGAAGGCTCCGAGCGGAGCTATCGCGCGGCTGATCGTCAGCGGCACGTTGCCCGCGTCCAGCACGCGGAAGCGCAGCGTGCGCGACTGCCCGACCGCCACCGCGCCGAAGTCGAGCACGGCCGGGCGCACCGCCAGGCGCGGCGCCCCCGCCAGCGCCGCACCGCTCACCCGCGCGCGCGCCGAGCCAGCGTCGGTCAGCAGCACGATCTCCGAGTCGTAGCGACCCGGCCTGCGCGGCGCGAAGTGCACCGACAGCGTCACCGCCTGGCGCGGCGCGAGCACGCTGCCCGGCGCCGGCGCGCCGCGCACCTCGTACGGGCCCCGCGGCAGCTCCACGGCCGTGATCCGCTCCGGCCTCGACGAGCAGTTGCCGAACGTCACGCTCAGGTACTTGCCGCCCGCGTGCGTCGCCACGCTGCCGAACGCCAGCGGCGGCGCCGACACCAGCAGCCCCGGCCGCGTGCCGTAGCCGGACACCGCCACCGTGCGCTCGCCGAGCGTCGTATGCAGCGTGATCTCGCCGACGACCGGCCCGGCGTGCAGCGGCGTGAACGACACCTTCAGGCGCAGCCGCCCGCCCGCCGCGATCGCGGTTCCGACGGGCGGCTGCAAGACGCGCAGCACGCCCGCCGCGATACGCGCCTCGCCGGACGGCGGAATCTTGCTCGGGCCCGCTGTCCGTCCGCGCGCCACGCCCGCCCGCGCCGCTCCCTGTGAGGCCGTTTCTTCGCCGCCCGCGCTCGCGGGCGCCGTCAGCCGCAGCCCCCGCGCCGCGCTCACGGGCAGTTCGACCGTCGCCGTGCGACCGACCGCCACCGAGCCGAACTGCAGTGGAGCCGCCTGCATCGGCGCGCCTTCGGCCGCGCCGAACGCGATCAACTCACCGGAGCGGTTGGCGACGTACATGCGCCCGTCGTAGGCGCTCGGCACCTCGAACTTGCTCGCGTCCCCGATCCGCGCCGACCACAGCAGCGGCAGCGTGCCACCTTCGGGCATCGCGCCGTACGCGCGTAGCTGGCCTCCCGCCCCCGTCGAGGAATTGCTCAGGTAGACGACCCACACGACAGCGCTGCCCGCCTGCGTGCCGTCGCTGGTCACCAGCGGCGAGCCCGACGCATAGCCGAACGATTCCGCGCTCGTCGCCACGCTCGTCAGCTGCGGTTCGCCGCCGCCGCCGAGCCCGTAGCTGAGTGCGCGCAGGTAGCCCCCGCCCGCGCTCTCCAGCACGTACACCCAGCCGCCCTGGCCGCCGTAGGCCGCCGGATGGCCCCACACGCCACCGAGCGGCCCGAGCGTCTGCAGCACCGCGTCGCCTTCTTCGGGACCCTCGCGGTATCCGCCCATGTCTTTGGCGTCGATCAGAAAGATGCGCCCGTCCTTGCCCACCTGCACGAGCAGCTGCGGGATCGCATCGGTGCCGAAGTATTCGCTCGGCAGCGCGATCGGCCCGCCGGAGCCGAGATCTTCGTCGTTCTGGTCGAGCGTCGGCGCGTTGCTCGGCGCGAAGAACTGCGTCGGTTCGATCCGACCGCTCGGCTGCACCTGCAAGCCGATCACCGACTCCGACAGCGTCGCGGGCGGTTCGCTGGACGGCGCCTGTGTCGGCGAGACGCCGTTGCCCGACGTGAGGATGATGCGGTTCGCTTCGTTGGAGACCAGGCCACCGCCGCTCTGCCAGATGCCCGACTGCGAGTTTTCGTCGGCGCCCGAGCCCGACTCGTCGCTCCACATCGTCGTGATTTCTCCGCTCGTCTCGTTCACGCCGACGACGATCCCGCGGTACGGGGTGATGTCGCAGTCCGAGGCGAAGGCCATATACACCACGCCGCCCAGCAGCAGCAGGCCCGGGCGCTGCTCCTCGTAGCTTTCGTTGAACGGCACTTCCGGCGTGTTGTACGGCGTCCCCGCGATCGGCACCGGGAAGCCGGGGCGCTCTTCACCGGTCGCGGCCGAGATCGCCTGCAGGTACCAGTGCGCGCGCGAGAGGAGCCGGCCTTTGCCCTTGCTCTCCAATCGCGTCGTCAGGTAGACGGTGCCCGTCGAGGGGTCGATCACGGGCGTCGACGTCGAGCCGAGGTCGGGCTTCAGGTCGCTGCAGCCGATCGTCGAGGCCTTGAACGGCGTTCCGAAGGAGCGTTTCCACTCGATCGCACCGCTGCTCGCGTTGACGCCGTACGCGTCGGCCTTCTCGGTCGTCACGATCACCGTCCCTTCGTAGACGAGCGGCTGCGCGTAGATCGCGCCCGACAGTTTCGTCGTGAAGATCTTCTGGAAGCTCTCGGACTGCAGCGCCGCCGGCGACAGCGCCGGCTCTTCCGCATCCCAGCCGTCGCGCAGCGTGTTGTAGCCCGCCATCGTCACGTTCGCCGCACGCACCGCCGGCGCGAGCGCGAGCGCCGCGAGCGCGACCGACGCCAGCGCACAGGCAACGCCCGCCGACCTCCACCCTCCGCGCGCCTCTGTCAACCGCGTCGCTCCCCCGTGCTCGAATGCGCCGCCTGCGGCCGCGATGCTACCGCGCCGGCGCGAGCACGTCAGCGCCGACCCGAACGTTCGCTCGCCAACGGCGGCGCGCCCCCGCGCGCGCCGGCGTGGCGCGGGCTCGATCCCCAGCTACGAGAACGCCGCGCGCGCCGCGCGGGCCCCCTCGGCGGCCTGCGCGAGGAAGTTTGCGTCCTCTCCCTGCAGCAGCTCGCGCCCCGCCGCCGCGAGCGCGCCGTAGGCCGCGAACGCGAAGCTTCCGCCGACCGACACGCGTGCGACGCCGAGGCGCCCGAGCTCACCGACCGGCGGTGTCGCGGCGCGCACGAGCACGTTCACCGGCCTGTCGACGGCCGACAGCAGCGCCGCAATGTCCTCGCGCGCGTCGAGCGCGGGCGCATACAGCACGTCGGCGCCCGCCTCCTGGTAGCGCTGCAACCGCGCGAGCGTGTCGGCGAGATCCTCGCGGCCGCGCAGGTGGTTCTCGGCGCGCGCCGTGAGCACGAGCCGCCGCGGCCCCGCGTGCGCCGCCTCCGCCGCGGCGCGCACGCGCTCGGCGGCGAGCTCGCCGTCGTAGATCTGCCCGCGCACCGGATCCCAGTCCTCGATCGAGCACCCGGCGAGGCCGTTCTCGAGCGCAGCGCGCACCGTCTGCGCGACCTCCTCGGCGTCATCACCGTAGCCGTTCTCGAGATCGGCGGACACCGGCACCGCGACCGCCGCGGCGAGCTGCGCGGCGTGCGCGATCGCCTCCTCGCGCGTAACCGAGTAGTCCAAACGCCCCAGCGACGCGGCGAAGCCGCTGCTCGTCGTCGCCAGCGCCTTGAAGCCGAGCGAGGCGAGGATCCTCGCCGAGCCGACGTCCCACGCGTTCGCGAGCATCAGCGGCTGCTCGCTGGAGTGCAGGGCGAGGAACTCCTCCGCGCCGGCCGCCCTCGAGTTCATCTAACCGCCCCTTTCGATCGCGGTGCCTGCCCGCGCGCACGGCGCGCCAGCCCCACAACGCCCCGCGCGCCGATTGCGTGAGATCGCCGGCACCCCGCGCGCAGCTGTCACTCGCCTTTCTCGCTCACGCGCGCGCCGAGCGGCCTACCGCGACGTCAGCCAGGGCGTGTAGGTGGGAGTCCCTTCCACCTTCGCGCACTTGCCGCCCTGATTGGGCCCCTGCTTGCAGCCCCACCAGTTGTTTTCGGCTTTCACCACCGTGCCCGTTTCGCCGTACGCTCCGAGCGTGACTTCGTCGAACTGGTTGTCGGTGGCCGTGACGGTCGCCTGGTTGCCTTCGTGCTGTTCCACGTACAGGCCCACGCCGAAGTGTTCCAACGTGTTGCCGGTAAGGCTCGCGTCCATCGGGCCGGCGCCGTAGCCGAGCAGGCTGGTCGACAGCACGACACCGAATGGGCCTTCGGGCGAGTTGGTGCTCGCGCCCGCGCCGCTCGCGCGGTTGTCCGCGAACTTCACGTCGACGCCGCTGAGCCCTTCACTGCCGTACGCGGCGAACGCGACATAGCAACCCTTCACCCTGTTGTCTTCGACCGTCGGCGTTTCCACGCGCGAGGCGAACGTGAAGATGCCGTAGCCTTCGCTCGGGCAGTCGGTGACTTCGTTGTGCTTGAGCACGTCCGCTGTGCCTCCGAAGCCACCATTGTTGTCGGTGTGAATACCGCTCGGCGATTTGCTGACCTTGTTGTATTCGATCTTCGTACCGGTCGACCAGTTCCCGGCTATCCCGTCCTCAGCGTTGGTGATCGTGTCGTGAGTGATTTCACCGGATGCGCCGTAGTTGAAGATCGCGATCGACTCTTCTTCGCCCTGCACGTTGTTGATCGTGTCATGGTTGAAGTTGAAGCCGGTGCCTTCTGAGGACGCGTCCACGCCGCGCTCCCAGATGTTCGAGATCGAGACGTGAACCACCGTCAGATCGTTGAAGCGTTCGTCTGCTTCGTAGTCTTCGTCGATCGCGTCGCGCGCGTCGATCATCTGGCCTTCCTTCACGTAGGCGCTCGTCAGATTCGGGTTGTTCCCGTTGAGGCTCAGCCTTTCGATCTTCACGTTGCTCGCAGCCACCTCGATGATGACGCTCGCGCGGCCGTCGCAGAGGGAGCCTTCGGTCGCTTCGGGGCAGACCGGCTGCGAGATCGCGGGGTAGATCACCGTCGCGGACCCCGCGCCGCGAAGCGTCACCGCCTTCGTCACCTTCACGTCTTCGTAATAGGCGCCCGCGGCGATCGTGATCGTTTCGCCCGGGTTCGCGCCTTCGATCGCGCCCTGGATCGTTTTGTGAGGACATCCGCTGCTACATACCGTGCGCGCCGCCTGCGCTGAAGCGGCCGAGATCAGGCCTACGCCGATCGCCGCAGTACAGACGAATGCGCTCGCCTTCCATCTCATCCCCTTGCCTCCTTGATCGAAGCCCCGCGTAAGTTGGCGGTCGGTCGGGAATCCTAGCGATTCGCGGCTGCGGGTTTCAGGAGTCCGGCGGCTGCGGGTTTCACGAGTCCGCCAGGCGCAAGGACGTGCGCGCGAGGGCGCGTGGAGGGGTAACGTCGGGTGCTACGCCCACTCTTCTGCTGAGCGTCGACTTCGAGGACTGGCATCAGCTGGTGCGCAGGCGCCTCGGCGTACCCGATTGGCGCCAGCCGGGGCCTAGGCTCGAGCGCCAGACCGAGGCGCTGCTCTCCCTGTTCGATGAGCTCGGGGTGCGCGCCACCTTTTTCGTGCTCGGTCTCGCCGCGCGCTCGCACCCCGCGCTCGTGCGGGCGATCGCGGCGGCCGGCCACGAGATCGCCTGCCACGGCGACCAGCACCTGCCGGTGCGCGCGATGAGCCCCGCCGAGCTGCGCGAGGATCTGCGTGGCGCGCGCGCCACGATCGAGGCGCTCTGCGGGCGCGCACCGATCGGCTACCGCGCACCCGCATTCTCGCTGACGGCGTCTTCGCGCTGGGCCTACGACGTTCTCGCGGAAGAAGGCTTCGGCTATGACTCAAGCCAGCACGACTCGCCGCGCATCCGCGGCCGCATCCACACGCACAGCTCGCAGCCGCATCCGCTCGCGCTGGGCTCGGGCGCCCAGCTGTGGGAGTTCCCGCTCGCCGTGTGGCGGCCCGCGGGCGCACGCATCCCGGTCGGCGGCGCCTCCTACTGGGCCTTGATGCCGAAAAGCCTCGTGCTCCACGGCCTCGCCCGCGCGGACGAGATGGCGGGCCTCTACCTGCACCCCCACGAGCTCGACCCGCGGCCGCTGCGCGTCGAGCTCTCGCGCGGTGAGTCCGGCGGCGCGCGGCTGCGCGCGCGGCTGCGTGAGCTGCAGCGCAACAGCGCCCGCTGGCGCGCCGCCGGGCTGCTGCGCGCGATCGCCGGAGAGCAGCGTCTGATCCCGTATGGTGAGGCCTATGCCCAGCTCAGCGCAGGCGCAGGCCGGGGCGCGGGTGCGCGAGCGCTTCCGCGAGAGGGCCAGGCAGTTCGATGACCTCTACGAGGACGAGCGGCCCCTAGCGCGACGGCTGCGGCCGGGCCTCTTCCGCCGCCGCGCGCTCGCAACCGAGACGGTCGCCTCCTACGCCGCGCCACGCGTCCTCGACGTGGGCTGCGGCTCCGGACGCATCGGCGAGTTCGCGCTGCTCGCGGGCGCGGCTTCCTACGTGGGGATCGACTTCTCCGAGCCGATGATCGAGCTCGCGCGCGCACGCCTCGAGCGCTTCGGCGAGCGGGCGCAGCTCGTGAGCGCCGACTTCCTGAGCGCGCCCCTCGACGGCGGCTTCGAGGTCGTGCTCGCGCTCGGGCTCTTCGATTATCTGCCGAACCCTCACGAGTTCGTGCGGCGCATGCACGAGCTGTGCGCGAGCGGCGGCTGCGTCGTCGCCTCGTTCCCGCGCTGGTCGCCGCTGAAGGGCCCACTCCGCAAGGTCCGCTACGAATGGCTCGGCGACTGCCCGATCTTCAACTACACGCGCCGCGAGCTGGACCTGATGTTCGGCGCCGGCGGTTTTGCGCCGCTCGAGGTGAGGAGCCCAGGGCGAAGCGGCTTCCTCGTGCGCGCGCAGCGTCCCTGAAGCCGCCGCCTCTTCCCGTGCGTTGAGTGCAGCGGCTGCGTGGCCCGGTGTGTGAAAGAGGGGCACGGCCGCCACTGCGCGCCTCGACCCAGGGAGGCGACGCAGTCGAGCCCAGTGCGTGGAGCCCGGACGTTCCGCTCTACGGGCGCCTGCGGGTCTTGGCGCTCGCCGGGTGGCGCTTTGCCAGCGCGCGTTCGCGGCGCTTCGCCACGCGGCACCACTTGGCCGAGACGTCGTCGAGTATCTGGCCCTTCTGGACGAGCCCGGGGCCCGCTTCCAGCACGCCGTTGTCCTCGCCCCTGACCTCGACTTCCCAGTCTTCGACGAGCATCGGCGCACGGCAGGACCACGGATCGACCGCGGCGTCGTTTTCGCCGGTTTCAGCATCGGCTTCCTTGCCGAGGCGCTCCTTGAACTCGAACGTATCGGCGCGCCATTTCGGGTGCTGCGGATAGGTGAACTTGAAGAACACCTCGGCGAACTGGTTCGTTTCGACGTACAGCAGGCTGTGCCCCGGGCTGCGATAGGTCAAGCCGTGGAGCGAGGAGACGCTCACGTGAAGCTTCGTCGGCGGCCCGCCCGTTTCCCTTTTTTCTTCGGCTTCGCGCGCATGCGCCGCGACTGCTTCCCTCTGCTCGCGTTCGGTCGCTTCCTGGCGTTCCTGCGCTTCGTGCGCCTGCTCGGCGGCGGCGCGTTCGTTGAGCCATTCCGCAAAACTCACGCAGCTGCCGGTGTTGCCGCCCGACGGCCAGTCGCTGGCTGCGGCGCCATTGGCTTCGACTTCGCCTTCCGGGCACTCGACAGCGAGCGCCGCAGCGGGAGCGACGAGCAGCGCGCCCAGCATCAAGATCGTGACAGTGACGTAACGCATCCTTGCCCCCTCCCGCAGGGTAGCTCCTCGGCGCCCCGAATTCGCAAGTTCGGCTGCGAGAGGACGCGCGGGCCGTTCGCGCGGCTGCCGAACACCGGTTGGGCGCCCAGCTCTCTCGGGAGCTGCGAGAAGCGTCGGCGCGAGGCCGACAGCGACGAAGCGGAGGCGTAGATGTGCACACCTGCAATCGAGCGATGCCACGTTGCATCCTCGGCAGCGCATAGCTACGATGCTCTCCACGGCAGGCAGGGGCGCCATGGTTGCGCTTGCGCGAATGACTCAGGAAGAGGAGATGGGACCGAGACCCCGCTGCGATGCTCAGGGCGACCGCTCGCAAGCGACACGAGCGGGGCTTCCGCGCCGCCGCATCCGCGCGGCCGCCCGGGTGCTGACACGCCTGCTTCTCGCTGTCGCGGCTACCGCGGCGCTCTGTCTCGGATTCGGCGCGAGCGCGATCGCGAAGTCCAAGGGAGAACACCCGCATCGCCAGGCGAGCACCAGGGCTCGGGGAAAGCTCGCCCTGTCCTGCACCGGCGTGACCTTCGAATACGCCAACTTCCCCGAAGCGAGCGAAAACCACGTGCGCGAGAAGATCTCGCTCAACGGTAGGGTCATCCACACCGAAGAATTCTGGTTCGACGGGTCGAGCGCCACAAATACGGTGTCCCTGCCGCTGTTGCCGGCCGGAGAAGATCATTTGAGCGTGCACGCCGGCTGGCACAACTCGAACGGCGCCAGCGGCGAGACGGACCTGAAGCAGGGAGTCCTCGAGTGCCACGAACCCGCCTTCACGATCGAAAAGCGACAGAGCATCCCCGAATCGGGGCTGGCGCCCACCACCGCCCCGATCACGGACGCGCAGGTCGGGCAGACCGTGGACTACGAAATCATCGTCGCCAACACAGGGAATGTGCCGCTCAACCTCAGCGCCTTCAGCGATCCCAACTGCGACCCGGGAACGATCACGGGAGGTCCGGGAGAAAAAGCGCTCGCGCCCGAAGCCGTGACCACCTACCTCTGCCATCACCTCCTCACGCAAGGCGGCGCCTACACCAACGTGGCCTCGATCGTCGCAACTCCCGCCGAAGGCGGTGCTTCCAAATCGGAAAGGTCCAACGAAGTGGTGGTCGATGCCACGGAAGCGCGCTACGAAATGGCCAAGCTACAAGAAATCCAAGGGACGAACACGGGGTACACGAGCTCGCAGCTGACCGCCGCGCTGGGCGATACGGTCGACTACGAGATCCTCGTCAAGAACACCGGGAATGCCGCGCTCAAATTCACGGAATTCACGGACGTCTACTGTGATCCCGGGACGATCACCGGCGGCTCTACACACCCAGTCCCGGCGGGGGCAACGGTCATCTACAAGTGCTCGCACCACCTTACCGAAACCGGCTTCTACTACAACATCGCGAGCATCACAGGCGGGGCCGGCAGCTGGACCGACACAGAGGCCACGAACCTCGTGGCCGTCAACGTCCCCACAACGGCTGCTTCGACGGCGCCTTCGACGACGCCGAGTTCGACTCCGGATGGCGGCGTGCTCTCAAGCAAAGAATCCTCGAAACCCAAAACGCAAGCGAAAGCCAAAAGAGCGGCGAAAAAGCGGGTGCACCACACCGCGGTTTCGCACCGCACGCCGAAATTCACCGGCTGAACGCGCATATGAGCCTGTAGCGGCTCGCGCGCGCCGCCCAAGCGGGGCCAGCGCGCTGCCCAAGCGGGGCCAGACTACGCGGCGCCGCACCCGCTGCCCACTCCGAGCCCGAGTGCACGAGCGAAGCCGGCAGCGTCGCGAAGGCTGCGTCGCCTCGGCACGCTCCCGCGCGTCGGCGCGTCGGCGCGCGCTCATGGGATTATCCACGGTTGTCCGCCCCCGACCGCCGCGCCCGATCGCCCGCCGGCGCTCGCGCGCCGAAGCTGCTCGCGCGGCCCCAGATCGATCGCGCGCGAGGCCACTGACCGCGATGCACGCCCGCGGCGAGCTCGGCCGCGCGGACCACGTCTAGCGCGGCCGCTGCCCCGACACCGAGGGGCGGCAGCGAGTCCAGTTGCACGAGACTGCGCGCCGAGCTGCTCACCTGATAGCCTCGCGCGGTTCCCTCGTGAGCCGAATCGCAGCACGCCTCATTCCCACCATCGCGGCCTGCCTAGTTGGGCCGCTGGTGGCGCTCGCGCTATACGCCGCACCCGCGTCCGCGGGCGTCGCATCCGGATCGTCCGCTGCGCAGGCGGCCTCGAGATGGACGGGCCTCGCACCGTTCATCGCCAATGCCAAAAAAGAACGCTCCAACGAAGTCGAAGTCGAAGCGCCGATCGAAACGTTCACGATCGTCAAGGAACAGAAGATCGCCGGCGAATCCAACTACACCACCGAAGAGCTGAAGGCCAAGGTCGGCGAAACGATCGATTACAAGATCACGGTCACCAACACGGGTGAAGCCGAACTCAGCTTCGAAGCGCTCAGCGACCCGAGGTGCACGAACATCACGCCCGCCGGAGCTACCAAGCTCGCGTTCGGCGAATCGGAGTCCTTCACCTGTGAACACACGCTCAGCCGCGTCGACTTCGAGAGCAACAACGCCATCTATGAAAACGTCGCAGTGATCGAGGGCAACGAAAAAGAACAATCCTCGCCGCCGGTCAAGGTCAAGGTCGAACTGGAAGCCTTCGAAATAGTCAAGGAACAGAAGCTCGCGGGCGAAGCGACATACACGACCCACACGCTCACGGCGGAAGTCGGAAAGACCGTCGACTATCGGATCACCGTCACCAATACCGGCAGCCTCAAGCTCGCCTTCGGCGCGCTAGGCGACCCGAAATGCACCGGCATCGAACCAGCCGGCGCGACCGAACTGGAAGCCGGCAAATCGGAGACCTTCACCTGTGAACACGCGCTCGTAGCGGCCGACAAACCGGAATACACCAACGCGGCGACCCTTGAAGGCAACAAAGTCCTGGAGGAATCCAACAAGGTGGTAGTGGCGGTCGCCGAAGCGAAACAGGTCATCAAACCGGCCTGCGCGATCTCAGAGTCATCGATCGAGCTGCGCGGCGCGAGCGGGTCCAAGCGAAAGCCGTTTACCATTCACGTCGAGGCACTCGGAATCAAGGAAATCACTTTCTACCTCGACGGGCGCAAGATCAAGACGCTGCGCGCCTCACAGGCAAAGCACGGCGAATTCACGTTAACCGTCAAGCCTGGCAAGCTCTCCTATGGCGCCCACAGGATCAAGCTCACGACGGTGATGACCGACATTGCGTGCGCCGCGGTCGCGCGCACGGCTACCTTCGTGCACCCCAAGGCCGCAAAGATCGTTCCGAAGTTCACCGGCTGAGCTCGCTCGACCGCGGACGTGCATCGCGGCGGGGCGCGAGCGACGTCGCGGTATCAAGGTGCGTCAGCCGGGCCTGGGCTCACAGCCTCGCGCCATTCGGCAGGCAGGACCGTGAGAAGCGGCGCGGCAGCGCCGCGCAACTGCGCCACCGCAGCTTCAACCCCGCGTTTTCTGTCCGCGGCCGCTTCCTCTCCCACGTTGTTGAGGGCCTGGAAGAACAGTCCCGCAACGCCCTGAGCGGTCTCGAGGAACGCACGCGAAACTTTCGCTTCGATTAGAACCGGTGCGCTCGTGAACAGCAACTGGGTGTACGTGCGCAGCTCACCGGAGGCCGCGTCGCGATCCTCGGTCGACGAGGAGACGCGCGCGACCGCATCGGCTGTCCGTGCCCCCTGAGCAACGATGACCAGCGCTTGCACCGACATGACGCGGGACTGGTTTCGAAGCTGCCGCATACGCGTCACCCGGTCGACGATCAAGACGGTCAGGAGCAGCACGAGGGTTCCGGACAAGATCGATGAGGTGAAGGCGTGCCGCGACCAGTAGCGGCGGACCGTCCCGTCGAAGATGTCGAGGATCACAAGGGCCGTGGCCAGGAGCGCCACGGACAGCGCGCCCGACCACGCGCGGAGACGCTCTAGCATCTGTCGATCCTAAACGCGACCGAGGCCGACGGTCGTTCGCGACCGCCCGCGATCACGGCCCTCGCCGGTCCATCGCCCAAGTGCGCCGCGATGGGAGTCCTCGTGGAGACAGGCCCCACGTCAACGGCGTAGCCGGCTGTCGGTCCAGGTCCTGGTTCATGAGGGCGCCTCGCAGCGTCTGCGGGGACGCCCAGCTCGCTACAGCTGGCCGCCCCGCGGGCGCCACACGGGTCAGACCCTCGGGTGACCCGCGCCGATCGCTCCATGCTGACGGCGGTGCGCCGCGCGCTGTCCGCCGTCATGCTGGCATATGTGGACGCGCCGCCGCACACGGCAGTGCCCGCGACCTGTGTCTTGGCTCACTCTGGGTAGTCGGAGTTGCGTTCGACCACGCGATCGCGCACGACGCGACCGCGCGGCCGCGCGCCCAGCAGAAACGCGACGCTGATGATCAACCCAGCGATACCGACGATCATCAGGATCAGCCCAACCGTCGGAAGCGATACTCCAGACACGTGTTCGGTAACCGCGTAGCGCAGGATCGCCCCTACTGCGACCAGAAAGAACGACACACCTAATCCCACTGGCTCACGCCCTTCCGTCGCATACGCAGGGCACGGTCGCCCGCAACGCCTACCACCGGCCGTACCACCGGCGCCGACCGCCCGCCGGGGCGCCGCCAACGAAAAAGCCGATCAGCCACAGCAGGATCGCGAAAATCAGCACATACCACAGCACGTGGGCAGCGAACCCAACGCCGCCAAGAAGAGCGAGCAGCAACACGAGCACAATCAACGCGACCATATCCATCCCCTTTCTCCGATTGAGGGACTATTGCCCCGTTTGTCATCAGATAAAACGTGCCCCGAATCGTCTCGACCACATGGGCTACGAGCTTGCGGTCCCAGCGGCAAGCAGAACTCCCGTCCAGAACCATCGCGCAGGTCAGGGAGCTGCCGTCAAGCGTCGCCCGCCGCCTCACGGGTCTTCGCTTTCGTCACCGCGTCGATCTGCTCGGATGTGATTTTGCCGTCGTTGGGCACGAGCGGATGATGTCGGGCACAGAGTTTGAGGTGCCCGTGTGGGAACCGTCCGAGGCGGTGGCACCCGTCTTGATGGCATTCGATGTGTTTGTACGCCGTTGCAAACGCCGACACCAGAACCGCGAGCGTCAGGAGTTCCAGGTAACTATCGCCGAAGACCTGTTCGGACAGGAAGTGCAACGCAGCCAGCATGGCTCTGAGTTCGCCGCTGGCGCGGCGAGTCCTCTGATCGAGGGGATGGACGCCAGCCCCGGCTAGGCAGGGGGCGGTGTGCGCGGCGCACTGTCGCTACTCCTCCGGGGTGAATGCGGCCGTCCGCGCCGGCGCGCAGCTAACGATCGCTCGGCCGTCCAGCGAGGCGCCTGCTTTCGGCGCGACGCGGACGCTCTCTCCCGCGAGCTGACGGGGGTCGCTCGTGCTCTCAGCGGCGCCGCTCGCGCTGATCGTGCTTGTGGTACCTTCCTGGTTCTTGGCCGAGGTTTTCGGCGTTAGGCGCCGAACGGCGCCGAGCAGCGAGGGAAGGAGCCTTTGATGCGACTACGGATTGGTTTATGGCGTTGTGGTTTTGGTGCGCTGCTGGTGGCGGCGTGCGTGCTCGGAGTAGCGGGGATTGCGTGGGCAGCGACCGCGCGCCCCAGCAACACGGTGACGCCGGCCGACCTCGCGAGCAACACGCCCGCCAGTGCCAACAAGGTCGGTGGCGGGTCGTCCGAGGTCGCGATCATCCCCAACACGGGTGCACCAGGGTGTGTGGTCCTCGATCAGCGTACGCACGTGACCTTCACCACGCTCCAGGAAGCCGTTGAAGCCGCGCAGGGCGGGGACACGCTGGAAGTGACTGGCATCTGCAAGGGCGACACAACGATCACCAGCGCGACGAGCCCGCTGACGATCAAAGGCAGCATCGACCGCGCCCAGCTCAACGGCAAGAACACAGACGGCTCCGTGCTCACCGTGAAGGGCGGCACGAGCGTGTCTGTGGCCGGTGTCACGATCACCGGCGGCAACGCCGCAATCGGGGGCGGCATCTACAACGAAGGCGAACTCACGCTCACCGGCTCGTGGGTGAAAGACAACCAAGCCGCCTACGGCGGCGGCATTTTCAACTACCGCGGCGCCGAGCTGACGCTCGACCAAACGCACGTTGACAGCAACACCGGAGATTTAGGCGGCGGAATCCTCAACGTGGAAAACGGTTACCTCACGCTGGACCGCTCGGTCGTCGCCTCTTCCAACAAGGCGTACGAGTTCGGCGGCGGCATCGATAACATCCAAGACTCGACGCTCACGCTCAACGACTCCCGCATCGAAGAGTCCACGGCGCCGTACGGTGGCGGGCTCGACGACAACACCAGCTCGCTCACGACGATGTACGGCTCGAGTATCGCCGACAACAAGGCGAGCCAAGGCGGCGGGGTCAGAAACGAAGGCGATAGCACGCTGCAGTTGAACAGCATCTCGACAATCGTCGAAAACAAGGCCACTGGCGGCAAAGGAGACGGCGGCGGGATCTACAACCAATACGGCTCCACGCTCGACCTCGAATTGGCGAGCGTCAGCAAAAACACGCCCGAAAACATCTTCGACGAACTCTGAGCACCCACGGGTGGAGGCCTGCGCGTCACAGCACGACCCACCACTCGACGCTGCCCCCGCTTTCGGGGCCGAGCGAGCGCCCACGCGACAGCAAGGCAGACGAGCGGAAAGAACGATCAGCGAGCGTCTCGGCGTCCTTCGGCCGCGCTCCCGCCTACGCGAAAGCGCGCGTCACCGGCATGTCGCCGATGCATCCCCGCCGAAAGGGTGCCACGACCCCGTAAAGGTATGAGGAATGGGCGATACTGGGCTCGAACCAGTGACCTCCGCCTTGTCGAGGCGGCGCTCTCCCAGCTGAGCTAATCGCCCTGGGACACGTCGTGAGGTTATCAGCGCCCGCTAGGCTTGGAGGCCCAACCTGGCGACGTGGCGGAGTGGCTACGCAGCGGCCTGCAAAGCCGTCTACACCGGTTCGATTCCGGTCGTCGCCTCTAGGGCCGTATGGGCCGTCTGTGAGACCCCTAGAACGTTCGTTCGTACTCCGTACGTCAAGTTCTTCACCGCCGCGGCGAGATCATCGAGCCGCGGACGGCCCAGGTACGTGTCGGTCGTGCCTAGATGCGCGTGGCCTAGCAGGTGCTGCGCGATGCGGGCATCGGCGCCTCGGGCAACGTGCTCCGCGTATGCGTGCCGGAGGTCGTGCGGTCGTACGCTTGTTGCCGTCCCGGCGCGCGATGCCACCCGAATCACCAGCTGTCGCAGCGCTTGGCTCGACGACTTGCGCAGCCTGTTATCGATCCGCTCGGTGTTGAAGGGCGGATTCCGGAAACGCTGCGCCGGCAGCACATACTCCTCCGGCCCGACGTTTTGGATGATCTCAGTCACAACCGGCGCGAGGTCCGCGGTCACCGGTACAAACCGCTCCCTCTTTCCCTTCGCGATGTCATCCGAGATCCAGATCAGACCCGGTCGCGCAAAATGCCGGCCTTGCAAGCCCCGGAGCTCGGCGTTGCGGAGCCCCGCACAAAGGCCGAGGAAGATCGCGCGGCGCTCCCGCACCCCGCGCGCGGCCTGGAGCAGCGAAAGCGCCTCGCCTTCCGTGAGGCGCGGTCGCTGCGCAGCTCGCCGGCGCGCCCGCCGGGTCTGACGGGCTGGATTGTCCTTCCGAACCCCCTCCTCCATCGTCCAGTCGTAGAAGCTGACTAGCTTCGACCGATTCGTGCCCTGCGTATTCGCGTTCGGCCAGCGCCGCAGCGTCCGCTTCACGTCCTCCCGGCCAACATAGGCCGGGTGACGGTTGCCTACGTCTTCGGCGTGCGCGACGAGAGTTGACCGATAGCCACGCTCGGAGGACGCCGAGTTGATCCGGCCCTGCGTACGCATGTCCTCGATGTAGTCGTCAATGGCCTCGTCGAATCGCATGGCCCAGCACTGTACGACGATTGTCCCACAATGTCAAGGCTCCGTCCAAACGACCCCCGGAAACGGCGTGCCGACGTCGTCAGAGTCCGCCCAGTTCGCTTTCGGAAACGGCCGCCCGACCTCCTCCGCATACCTCGCCACATCCACAATCGGAATGAAGACCCAGCGCGGACCCCAGCTGCCCGCGCCGCGAGCCGCGACCTCAGGACCCACGAACGCGCGTAAGCGCCCTCGCTTGCAGAGCGTGTGGACCGTCTTACGCGAGACCCCAAGCAGCGCCGCAGCTCCACCAGGCGAGACCAACTGCGCATTGAACGCTGCAAAGATCCGCTGCAGCTGCGCATCGCCAGAGTCGCGCTCCGCCTTCGCCATGCCGTAAGACTAGCGTCTTACGTCAGGCCACCACCGTCATTCGGCGACCTTCTCCAGCCAGTCCATAGCCCACCACCTTCGCCCGTCGTCCACGTCCAGCTTGACCGTGCGGTCCGCATCGGCCGACGTCACCACCCCCGTCTTTCCACGGGATTGCGTCATCTCGTCGGTCCAGTTGGCGCGCAGCGTTGACTGCGCCGGCTAGCTCTCTGATCCGATGCCGAGGACTTCGCGCGGGACTGTCGAGCCTGTGGTTTTGTGGTCCCCTAGCGTGCCTTCTTCGCCCGAGCCCCAGCACTCAACCTGACCGGTATTTAGCACGGCGCACGCGAATTCCCGGGAAGCCGCGATCGCAATAGCGTTCGTGAGCCCCTTGACGTTGACCGGCGTGAGACTGCCTTCCCTGCTGGGGGGTTCCCCATCGCCGAGTTCGCCGAATTGATCACGTCCCCAGCATTCGACGTGTCCGTCGGCTGAAAGCGCACATGAGTAACCTTCGCCGGTGGCAACCTGTATGGGTTCAGTTATGCGCTGGACTTCGACCGGAACCGTGCTGCAGGAGTATTTTTCCCCTTTGTTTATGGTCGATTCGCACATTTCTGGGCCTGTGGAGGTCCCGTCGCCAAGCTCTCCATTTCCGGCCGCGCCCCAGCATTCGGCGCGTCCGCCGGATAGCACCGCGCAGCTGTGGGAGCCTTTAGTTGAAACCCTTTCGGCGCTGTCGATCCCCACAACTTCAACGGGCACGTCCGAGCTTTCGGCGTGGCTTCCGTCACCGAGCACTCCGCTTTCGTTGAAGCCCCAGCACACGACGTGACCCGTTGACAGACGCGCACATGCGTTTCCGTATTCACCGTAACCCGCGGCAGACAGCGCGGTCGCATCAGAAATGCCGAGCACTTCCACTGGCACAAGGGACGGCGTGGGTCCTGCGTTTCCGTCACCAAGCTCGCCCACGCGGTTTTCTCCCCAGCAGTCGACATGGCCGCTAGCTAGCAGCGCACAGGTTGTCTGTCCGAAAGCCGCGACTTCCAAGGCTTCGCTGATGCCCGCTACCTGAACAGGCGCAGCCTGGTGTTCCTGTGTCGTTTCATCCCCCAGCTGCCCGTATTCGTTCTCTCCCCAACAATCGATATGGCCGCTAGCCAAAACAGCACAAACGTGATTGAACGTTACAGACACCTGGGTGGCTTCGGTCACCCCTTTCACTTCGACTGGAACGTCCGAGCGCTCTTCGCCTTCGGTGAGGTCACCGAGTTCTCCCGCGCCCCAACACTTGATATGCCCATTCACCAACACTGCACACGCAACACTCCCACCCACAGAGATACTACGCGCGCCCGGCCTGGTTAGCAGAACGCTCGTCGTCTTGTCCGCTTTAGTGCCCGCCGCGCTAACCGCCGTGAGCTTCAGCGTGTACTTGGCCGGCTTCGGACCCTTGCCTTCATTGACCGGCATGGTCAGTTCCGCGCTGTAGCTACCCGATTCACAAGACGCGCTCCGAGGAAGACCAGCGACCGGTTTGTTCGAGGACAGCGTGCAGGTCGCAGCGCCCGATACCGAGGCGCTGATCGTCGTCGTGCCACCGGAGGCGACCCGAGCGGGCGAGGCCGACAAGCCCGTGATCACAGGCTTCGGTTTGACCGAGGCGAGCGCACTCGATCCCACCACCCCGAGCAACCCAGCAGCCAACGCCACCAGCAAGCCGAAAACGGCCCCACGCCTCATCATCCCTGCCCCTCCCATCGCCGCCGACATCCAATCCTCGCCGCGCGCTCCACCGCGCCCTGAGCATCCGGCCGCACTCTGGCAGAACCCCACGAGCCCGTCAAGAACCATGCCGCCGCCTATAGAGCGACAGGCAAGGATGCGATCCGCAAGGACCTCGCGACGCCGACCCGTCCGTCGAGGAGATCACCCTAATCGCACCGGGCCGCGGCCCGCATTAGCGCGTTAACCCCGCGACGACGAGGAGTGCGCCATGCCCGCTTCGCGCGAATAGGAGCAGCCTCCGCCTGCGAAAAGCCCTAGCACGACCTCAGACAACGACGTCGGACCATTCCACAAACCCCGCTCCGTGTCCTCACTGCTTTACAAGGACCAAGGGCGGCTTCGCCGCCCTCCCGAACAGCCCATACCTGACTAGTGGCCGGCGGGCGAGACACCGGGCGGCCGGTGTGGGGCGGCGCTCCGGCGGGCGGGAGGGGCGGGGTCGGCCGGGGCTTCGCCCGCGCCCGCCTCCCCCGCTCCCCCTCCCGGCGGGGCGTCGCTCCGTCCCTTCCGGCCGCGCGGCCGGGCCCGCCGTCGACGTGGTCAAACGGCCGAGAAACACTCCGTCGGAGGCGGCCCTCCGCGTAAGCGCGCCCAACGGGCCTCGTCAAGGGCGGCATTGAGGGCGGCATCAGCAGCAGCCCGTCGTCTGGCGCACGAGTCTCGATATCGCCTGTAGAAGTCCAGAAGTTCTGCATCAGTTCCCCCGGGGCCGAGCATGAACCACACGCGCCGCTTGAAGCGCAGGAACCCCATCGTCACGCCGGTACGTCGTGAGAGCGTCACCGACAGATACACGGGCCGGACCAGCACCTTCATCCGTCCGGTCTCCGGATCGCGGGGAACGATCCGGCCGATCGCCCTTAATAGCGGTACGAACGACGTCTTCGCGCCGTCTGGGCGCAGGTACTTGCTGATGTACCTTCCAGCGTCGCGTGCCGAGAAACGGTCCGGTGTCCCCTCATCGAACGACCCTCGTCTCCCCACCCCGAACCCATAGCTCCCGCGTGTCCGTCGCAGCGTTCGCCTGAACGTGTCAAGCGCGGCGCGCTCCTTCGCGGTCCGATAGCCCAGCACAACGTGGGGATGAAAGACACCGCGCTGCTGCGCCTCGCACACATAGCCCAGAACGTGGACGCGCACCGCCGAGCCGTGCGCGCGTCGCGTCGCCTCCCGTGCCGTCTTCAGAAGTTCGCCAAGGCGCTTCGTGACGGTCATGTTCCATTGAGCGGCGTGGTGCGAGTCCACGCGACACCCAAACCTTCCCGAGCAACGGTGCTTACCGGGCGGGCAACTCGCGCGGTCCCAGGGCAGCACGTCGGCCCCCGGTGCGGTGAGCGTTACCAGGCACGTCTTCCCCTCCCACGCTGCCAGGTTCTTCCTCAGCCGTTGTGCCTGATCCCGCAGATATCGGGGCGCGTAGTCGGGGCAGTCACGGCGTTTGCAGCTCATCCCCTGCCACAGCGAGCGGAAGCACGCTGGGCAGAACGTCTGTTCGTCGGAGCCTAGATCCGCGACATCGGCAGCCACAGCGACCCCGCAACGTGGGGTCGCAAAAACGGCTCTACGGACCTAAACGGCGACAGCACCGGTTCGATTCCGGTCGTCGCCTCTAGCGTGATACGGGCCGTGCGCCGTCCGTCCGGCCGTCCGCTCTTCCGCCGGTAGGTGCTCCGTCAGGCGTTGGCCAGTGCGCCGCTCCGTCGGCGGCCTTCGGTCCCCATGCTCTTCGTGCGCGTCTGCGCCCGGTGCCTGCGCCCACGACGTCCTGACAGCGTGCACGACACCCCCACGCCGCCGGCCAACCGCGCTCGGGGTGCGTCCTCGCCGCCGGCCCTTGACGCATGCCATTCCGCGGTTCACCGCGCTGGGTCCCGCCCTACTGCCCGGACACCACCGTTTGGCGGCGGCATCACCGTGCACGTGCCGTAGCCCGGAGCGGCCGCGGCGCACAGCCAGCGGACCACCCCTACTGAGCTCAGCGAACCGCTGGGCGGTGTATCCTCGCCCTCGACAGGCTGCCGATGGCGCGGAAACGATCGATGGAGGGGTACGGATGTCCACGAAGACTCGCGTTGCGGCAGCGAGCGTCCTCGCCATTGTGAGCTTCGCCATTTGCGCAAGCGGAGCTTGGGCTAAGGCGACGGACCTCGTCCTCAGGGAAGAGATAACGCACGAAGAAGTGAAGACAGGCACCGAAGTCTCTGCGGGATGGTTCGTCGGGCTGGAACCGAAAGAAAGCGAACCGATCTCCTGCGAGCTCTTGCCCCAGACATACAGTGAAAGCCTGGACTTCCAGCCCCACGAAGGAAAAATGACACTGGAAGCCAACAAAAGCACCAAGGACAAGGCTAAAGGCCCAGTGAGTGCTCCCCGCTGCTACTCGGCTACTGAACTAATGGAACTGCGGGACAGGATCAAACAGGAAGAAGAAGCGGCAAACGGCGCATCGTCACCGATCCGGCGCCGCCCTCATGCTGCTCATAGCGAGTACACCACTGAACGCTCCGGAGTGATCGCCGCCCCTTCACCGGAAGGCTCGGGAGAACTGATACTTCAAGAAGTCGATGCCACCAAGAAGGGAACCATCAAGCTGTCGAAGCCATTTGTCATCAACTTCGAAGAGGGCGGCGTTAAGTGCACGTACGAGTCCGCGACGAAAATCTCGGCGAAGTGGCCGCCGAAATACGAAGGCGAAGAAATAGAACAGGAGGAAAAAGAATTCCCATATCTCGAAAAGACCGCTGATCTGACAGCCACAATCAAGCTGAAGGCGAGCAAAGCGAACCCGAAGAAGGGCTGTGCGAAGCACGAGGAAGCCTCTATCGAAACTTGGCTCGGGCCGCTAGGGGAAGAATTCGAAGCCGAACTCACCAGCAAAGGGTCGGTCCTCGCGGAGGGCGCGGATCCGATCGCACCCCTGTGACCTCCGTACTCAGGCGCGTGCTCGCCATGCGCGCCGCCGCGCCTAGCAGCGGCGGGCGCGCGCTGCCGTCCATTCACCAGCCGACCCAGAACGAAAGGAGCCATGCGTGCGCTTCGGGGTGATGATGTTCCCTACCGACTATTCGATCGGTCCCGGCGAGCTGGGCGCGATGGTCGAGGAGCGGGGATTTGAGTCGCTGTTCTTCCCAGAGCACACCCACATCCCCGTCAGCCGAAAGACCCCCTATCCCGCGGGCGGCGAGCTACCGCGGGAGTACTGGCACACCTACGATCCGTTCATCGCCCTTACCGCAGCGGCGGCGGCGACCGAGCAGCTGCGGGTGGCGACCGGCATCTGTCTCGTGATCGAGCGCGACCCGATAATCACGGCTAAGCAGGTGGCGTCCGTGGATCGGCTGTCCGGCGGGCGCCTGCTGTTCGGCGTGGGCGCAGGCTGGAACATCGAGGAGATGGCCAACCACGGCACCGATGGAGCGACTCGCTTCGACGTGATGCGCGAGCGGGTCGAGGCGATGAAGGCGATCTGGACCGAGGAGGAACCAAGTTACCACGGGCGTTATGTCAACTTCGATCCGCTTTGGTCCTGGCCCAAGCCACTGCAACAGCCGCACCCGCCGATTCTCGTAGGGGGCAACGGACCGACTGTCGTCGACCGCGTGTTGGCTATCGGCGATGAGTGGATGCCGAACGCGATGCCCGATGCCGGCGCCCTTCAGCAACGAATCCGAGATTTCCACGAGAGGGCCGCCGCCGCCGGCCGTTCCGGGATGGGCGTCACACTCTACGCGGCACCTGCGAAAGCCCAGGCGATCGCCGACTACGAGCGCGCTGGCGTCGACCGCTACGTGTTCCTTCTGCGTTCGGAGGCGCACGAGGAGGTCGAGCCGCGTCTCGACCGCCTGCAGGAGGTCATCGCCGAGTATCGCGGCGGATAGGCCCGAGGGAGGCGAGCTCCCGCTGACCAGCTACGTCTCGCGCGCCGCGCCGCGCTCGGCCGCTCCGTGATTTGGCTTCGTCTATCTCAGGGCACGAGCACGGCCGCATCAGCCGCTCGGCGCCGGGCACAGCTGGGCTGTCCCGTCCGGCGCCGCCGCGATAGGGAGGCGCCCGCTCGACGGAGCTATTCGGTCTCGAGCGGCTTGCCGAGAAACGCCTCGAGCGCTATCCAGACGGCCCCATGGGTAAGCGGGCCAAGACGCAGGTGGGCACCGTCCGCGTCGCGCTCGGCGCGCGCCGGCAACCCAGCGCTCGCGAGGCGCTCGGCCTGCCCTTCGGCACGCTCGGCCCCTGTTGCTCCGAAGTAGTGCGCGTCGATGCCGTAACGCCCGCCCTCGAGGGGCCACACGGCAAGCCGATCAGGCGCCCACAGCGGCCCTGTCTCGGCGGGCAGCGCCGAGTAATGGACGAGCTCTTGGCTCGCGGCGCGTGGATGGATGCTGGAGCGCGCCGACCACGCGCGGTCATCGACGTTGACACGTGGTTTGCGTCGGCTCTTCGCCATCCATCGTGGAACGGTAGACGCCGTGCCCGCATTGGCCGGCTGCCGCGGTCGATTTGGCGGTTAGTGCGGGGGCAGCAGCGGCGCGGGGACCCGGAGGGGCAAGCGTCCCCGCGCCTGCCGCTACTCGTACGCAGGGAGGGATCTCCTGCGCGTTTCCGTAAGGGGCTGCTCGCCTTCGACGGCCAGCTTCATATCGCCATAGGCCGCCGCACGGCATACCGCCACCACAAAAGCAGTGGTGGCAGTCCAAGCGGCGGCGACCGTGATGAAAAGCATCCCTTCGACGTTGTATCGGTGCAACCAGGGGGTGTCTAATACTTTCCTAAGAGTCTGGTATAAAGGACGCTTATCGCAACAGCTGGAACGCGTGAGGGGGCACATCACGCATAGCCGGAGCCGTAGCCGAAGTCGCTTTGCGAGGCAGGACGCCGTCGCGGAAGGTCACCAGGTGACGCCACGCGGGTCACTGTCGGGAGAGCACGATGTCCTTTAGGCGCGGCCAACTCCTGTACTTCGTCACGGTCGTAGAAGAGGGACAGATCACGCGCGCCGCGGCCCGTCTGCACGTCGCCCAGCCCGCTCTGTCTCAGGCGATCGCCCAGCTTGAGGAGGAACTCGGGATCGAGCTGCTCGAACGCCACCCGCGTGGCGTGACGCTGACTCGTGCCGGCGAAGCGTTCCTGCCTAAGGCACGCGCGGCCGTCGCCGCGGACGCCGATGCGGCGCTCGCGGCGCAATGGTTGGCACGAGCTTCGGAGGGGACCGTAGAGTTCGGCTTCGTCGGGCACCCGCCTGGGTTGGACAGCCCCCGCCTGCTCGAGCGCTTCGGGGCGGAGCACCCCCACGTCGACATCCGCTTCCGCGAGCTGCCGTTCCCCTCAGCGCCGACGAAGCAATGGCTCGCCGGCGTGGATCTCGCAGTCTGTCATCTGCCGCCCGCGGATCCGGGGATTTGGGCGCACCTGCTGCGCGAGGAGGAGCGCGCCGTGCTGATGCGCAGCACGCATCGATTGGCGCGGCGGCGCGAGCTGGGCCTCGATGACGTCCTCGACGAGACATTCGTCGGCATGGACCCGGCCGTCGACGCCGCCTGGGCAGGCTTCTGGAGCCTCGACGACCATCGCGGCGGCCCGCCGCGCAGCCTGACCGGGGATCAGGCTACAAATCCCGCGGAGGTGCTGGCCGCGCTTGCCTCGCGGGACGCGATCACCACCGCACCGCTGTCGGTCGCGACGACCCTGTTCAATGGGATCGGCGGTTTGACAGCGATCCGGCTGGCCGACGCATCGCCCTGCGCGATCGTCGTCGTCGGCCACGCGGACCGCCGCAATCCGCTCGTGACCGAGCTGCTCACGTTCATGCTGGCGGCGACGGACGAGCCGTCAACCCGACAGCTGGCGGCCGTGCGCAGCATCCGTCCCTAGCACTGCTCGAAGGTTTCAGCTCACCGCAGCGAGCGCGCGCGTCAGCGAGCTCACGGACTGAGGCCCGCGCAGCGTCGCGACGATGCGCCCGTGCGAGTCCAGCACGAAACTCGTGGGCAGGACCGTGAGGTGGTAGGCCAGACCGACGCTGCCTTCTGCGTCGCGCACGTTCGGAAAGCTCCAGTCGTAGCGACGTAGGAATGCGAGCGCTTCAGAGCGCTCGTCGTTCCAGTCCACCCCGACGATTCGCCCACGGCCCTCGTCGCTTAGCGCAAAGCGCTCCAGCGACGGCGCCTCGCGCTGGCACGGTGGGCACCAGCTCGCCCAAAAGACCACGATCGCGCCGCCTTTGTCGCTGTCCGTGAGCAGCCTCGGAATCGTGGTGGCCGCTCCGCTGAGCCGTTCCCGCGGCAGTTCCGGCGCCCGCATGTCGCGCGGCGACCCGCTGCCCGCGAGCCCGAACACAGCCAGCGCGGCGACCGCGACGGCCCCGAGGAGGATGATCACCGCTCGTCGCCGCAGCGACTGAGTCATCGCGCCGGCTTGAGAACTACTCCGAGGCGAGGATCGGCACGTCGTGCGCGATTTCGCTCGGCTTGAATTCCGGGTCGTAGATGGCCAGGCGCTTGCCGCTCGCGGTGATGCCGTAGACGATGCCTGTGTGGTTGATGAATTGCGGCTGCTGCGCATCGCGTTCAGAGCCCACCCCCCAGGCCTTCCAGACCGGAGCGAGTTCCTTCGCGCTGCCGATCAGGTACTGCATGCGTCCGGTCATCTGGTGGCGCGCAAGGAACGCGGCGACCGCCTTCGGCGTGTCGCCTTTGGGGTCGACCGAGACCGCGATTATCTGGACTTTCCTCGCCGTCTTCGGCCCCATCAGATTCAGAGCCACGCGCAGATCGGAGGTGATCAGCGGGCAGATGTCGGGGCAGCTCGTGTAAAGGAACGTCACGAGCACCGCCTTGCCGCGGAACGCGTCAATGTCGACGGGCTGCCCGAGGTAGTTATGCAGCGCGAGCGGCGGCGCCGGGCGAACCGGGGTCAGCACCCCGGCGGCGTCCAGCTGGCCGCTCCGGTGCCGCGCGGGCCCGTTGCCTCCGATCGCGACAGCCGCGATCACGCCCGCCACGACCACCAGCGCCAGGAGCGCCAGCAGCATCCCCAGGCTCAGCCCACTCTTGCGCATCGCGAAGCGAACTTATCAGCGGCTTCTTAAGCGCGCAGCGACAGCGTCCGGACCGCCTGCGTGGCGTGGCCGTCGCCACGCTCTGCGGCTTTCCTGCAGCCGGTACGCATTTTGCAGAGAAATATGTTAGGTTCCCGCGCGTTCGTGCCGAATCCTCAGCCCCACGGGGCCGGGGATCGGGGGACCCAATGCAGCAGGGGACCCAATGCAGCCCCGCTGCGGGGGCGAATCGCCACATTTGTGGCGTAGCGTGGACGTTCACGCGAGCCCGACAGCTAACCCCGTAGGCGCCAAGAAACGTAGATGCAGAAAGGACGCCCACCGCATGTCGGGACCGACCCGTGATCTCGCCCTAGTCGACCACTGGAACGCCTCGCTTGAACGCTCGCTGCAACGGCGCGAGCGTGCCCCGCACAAGCCCAAGCCCAGGCACCGCCGCCCGAGCACCCCAGCAGCGAGATCGGCGCTGCTCGCCGCCGGCGATCTGCCGCGAGCGCCGCGCGACCTCGCCGAACTCGCGCCCTGGGAGCTCTCGCTCGGGCGCTCTCGCGCGCGCAGGCGCGCGGCGGAACTGCAGTTCGTGCCCGCGAGCTCGCGCGCCAAGCGCATCTCGCTTGGTGCGCTCGTTGCCTTCAGCGTCGGACCGACCGCGAGCGTTGCGAGCGGTCAATCCGCGGTGCCGACGAGCACGTCAGGCCGGGAGCCTACAACGACGACCGAGCACGCGATCGTATTGCTGTACGGCAGCGAAGGGCGCCAGGTGAAGCTGCTGCAGAACGCGCTCGGCGGCATCAAAGTGGACGGCGTCTTCGGGCCCGAAACGGAAGCCGCGGTGCGTGCCTTCCAGACCGCGCACAATCTCAAAGTCGATGGTGTAGTGGGCCCGCAGACGGGCGCCGCGCTGCGCGCGAAGGTTGCCGCGGAGAAGACCCTCGGTGCGAACGTCGCGAGCGTGATGCCGGAACCAAGCACGCTCGCAGTGAGCGACGTGAGTGCCGGCGGCACAAGCGCGCCCACAGACCCGACGAGCCCGGAAGCGACGGTGACCGAAGACGCGAGCACGAGCCCGGCGACGAGCACGGGCACGAGCCCCGCGACGAGCACGAGCGCAGACCCGGCGACGAGCACGGAGGCCAGCGAAACCACGAGCGCCGGGGGCGTCGAAGCGCCGTCGCTGGAGGAACCGGAAGCAGCGCCGGCGACCGGCGACGAAGCGAGCGAATCGCAGTCGGGCGCCGCAACGGAAACGCCCGCGGTTACCAACCAGACCGCGCAGCCGAGTTCAGAAGGGAGCGCGCAGATCACGGCGGCCGCCGTGCGTCAGCTGCAGAGCGCGCTCCACCTCCCCGTCGACGGCATCTTCGGCCCCGAAACTGAGACGGCGGTGCGGCGGCTACAGGCTCGCCACGGTCTCGCCGTCGACGGCGTCGTCGGTCCCGAGACGTGGGGCGTGATCGGCGTGCACAACGGCGTCGAACTGATGCCGCCGGCCTCGGCCGTTCCCAAGCCGGCGCCGGAACCCGCGGTCAAAGCGGACAACGTCGCCCAGCGCGTAGGCTCCATCCAGGCTCCCCCCACGGGAGCGGAAGCGGTCCGCTGGCTGCAGACGGCGCTGCACGTCGCGGTCGACGGTGAATTCGGCCCGGAAACCGAGGCGGCCGTGCGGCGCCTGCAGGCGCGACACGGCCTGGCCGTGGACGGTGTCGTCGGTCCCGCAACGTGGGCCTTGATCGGTGTGCGCGGGGTGGGAACGCTCCTGCCGCCGCGTTCGGCACTGGTGCAGCAGGCGCCGGCCGATACGACGAGCCCCAGCGTTGCGGGCGCGGCCGCGCCGAGCTCCACGACAACGAGCGCCGGCTACGGCGCGAGCGAAGGGGTCGTGCAGCGCGTCATCGACGCGGGCGACGAAATCGCGACGAGGCCATACGTCTACGGCGGCGGCCACGGCTCCTTCCAGTCATACGGATATGACTGCTCGGGCTCGGTGTCCTACGCCCTGCACGGTGGCGGTCTGCTCGCCTCTCCCGAGGACTCCGGCGAACTGGAGTCATACGGTGAACCGGGGCCCGGCAGGTACATCACGATCTACGCCAACGCAGAACACGCGTGGATGGTGGTCGACGGCAAACGCTTCGACACCGTCGCGCTCGCCGAAACGGGCGACCGTTGGTCGAGCACGATGGCCTCCACGGCGGGCTTCATCGTCCGTCACCCCGCCGGGCTGTAGCTGTAAGCGCGGGCGGCGGCTGCTGCCCGCACCAGACCGCTGCGCGATCCGAGCCGGCCGCCGCAGGCTCGGATCGCCGCCGGGGAGCCTTCTGTCGCTCGAGCATCCCGTCCCAAGCAGGGCCTACCTTCGCGGCCCGGTAGTGACAGAGCGCCGAAGGAGGCACGATGCTCGCGCGGGCGCGCACGTTCACAATCGACGGGCTGCAAACGCGACATGTGTCCGTCGAGGTCGACGTACGCACCGGCCTGCCGGGGTTTGTGATCGTCGGCTTGGCCGATGCCGCGGTGCGTGAGGCGCGCGAGCGCATCCAGGCGGCGATCCGCAACTCGGGCTATCAGTTTCCGTCGCGCCGCATAACGGCGAATCTCGCGCCTGCCGATCTGCCGAAGGCGGGACCGGGACTCGATCTCGCGCTCGCCTGCGCGGTTCTGGCCGCCAGCGGCCAGCTCGCCTCGAGCGCGCTGGAGCGCATTGCGCTGATCGGCGAGCTCGGCCTCGACGGTGCGGTCCGTCCAACCCGCGGAACGCTCGCGATCGCGCATGCAGCGCACGCTGCCGGCATCCCCACGCTCGCTCTCGCCGGTGAGAGCGCGGCCGAGGCGCAGCTGATCGGCGGTCTCGACGTCGCCGCCGTCGAGAGCCTTCGCAGTGCCGTGAAGGTGCTCGAAGGTGAGCGCGGTGACCCGCTGCCGGCGCCGGCACAGCACCGGCTTCGAACGCCGCTGGAGCCTCGCGCGCCGGACCTCGCCGACGTGCGCGGCCAGCGCCATGCGGTGTGCGCGCTTCTGATCGCCGCGGCGGGCGGACACAACCTGCTGCTCAGCGGTGCCCCGGGGACCGGCAAGACGATGCTTGCGCGCCGCGCGCCGTCGGTGTTGCCACCGCTGGACGACCGCGAAGCGTTCGAAGTGACACGCATCCACAGCCTGCTCGGCGCACAGATCCACGGCCTGCGCCGCAGCCGCCCCTTTCGGGCCCCGCACCACAGCGTGAGTGCGGCGGGCTTGGTAGGCGGCGCCCGGCCGGGATCTGTCGGCGAGGTCGTGCTCGCCCACAATGGCGTGCTGTTCCTCGACGAGCTCTCGGAGTTCTCGCGGCAGGCGCTCGAGGCACTGCGACAGCCGCTGGAGGAGGGCCGCGTGGCAATTGCGCGAGCCGCGCATTCGGCCCTCTACCCCGCGCGCTTCATGCTGCTCGCCGCGACCAACCCGTGTCCCTGCGGCTACGCGGGCGAGCTGGAGCTGTGCAGGTGTTCGGAGAGCGAGCTCGCACGCTACCGCCGCCGGCTAAGCGGCCCGCTGCTGGACCGCATCGACATGATGGTGACCCTCTACCGCGATAGCGAGGGACACGGTTCGGCGATCGACTCGCGGACGGCCAGGGAGCGGGTACGTCTCGCACGCGAACGCCAGGCTAGCCGCACACGAGGCAGCGGGTCCACGCTGAACGCGCGCATGGACGCGCACGCCCTGGCGCGCCACGCCCGCCTTGACCCTGAGGGCCACAGCCTGCTCGCGACGGCGCGCAGGAGTGGCTGGCTGAGCTCGCGCGGCGAGCAGCGAGCGCTGCGCGTGGCGCGAACGATCGCCGACCTCGACGGACGGGCACGCGTGCATGCGCGCGACATCGGATCGGCGCTCGCGCTCAGGCCGCTCGTGGCCGGCGAGGGCCGCGCCGCTTGACGGTGAACGACGACGAGGACGGCTCGGCGGCCGCCTGCGAGCGGTGCCTTCGGCGCGGTTGGCTACTCGCACGGCTCAGCCCGCTACTGGACCGCGTCGCGCCTGACCGGGCGCGCCTGCTGGCCCTGCTCGACCTCCACGACGATGAGCTGATCGACGCGCTTGCAGGCCGCTCAAGGGATGAGACGCATTCGGCCCATCGCAAACTCGAGCCGCCTGCGAGCCTGGACCGCGCGGTCCAGACGACGTGTGTGCACCGCAGCCAGCACCCCCGGGCGCTGGCGCGCCAGCCGAGCATGCTGTACGTGCTCGGCTCCGTGGGCCGGCTGCGCGAGTTGAGCGACGCCCCGGTCGTCGCCGTGCTTGGCAGCGAACGGTCGACCGACTACGGCGCCCAGATGGCCGCGAGTATCGCGCGGGAGCTGTCTGCGTGCGGCGTCACTGTCGCCAGCTACGCCGCAAAGGGGACCGGCAATGCGGCCCAGCAGGCTGCGCTGCAGACAGGCTCGCGGGCGGTGGCGCTGTACGGCGATGGCTTCGCGCTCGCATGCAGAGGTCCCGCTCGCAGCTTCCTCTCGCAGCTCACGCGCGATGGCTGCGCGGTGTCCGAGCTACCGGGCGACGCCGACGGCCGCCGTTGGGGACGCGCCGCTGCCGAGCGACTCGCGGTGCAGCTCGCGCAGGTGGTCGTGGTCGTCGACGGAGCCGAGACGGCGAGGGACCTTGCCGCTGCGCATCGAGCGCGGGAGCTCGGCCGTCGCGTGGCAGCCGTACCGGGCCGCGCAAGCTCTCAGCAGGCGGGCGCCCCGTTGGCGCTGCTGCGCGAGGGAGCGAGCCTCGTCACCGGCGCGGCTGACGTCCTCGAGCTGTTGGAGCCGCCCGCCCGGCCGGACGGCGTATCGCCGCGCGCGCCCGTCGGCCTCGAGCCCCTGCAGCGCGCCCTGCTGACAGACGTCGGCTGCGGATGCGATAGCGCCGAGGCACTCTCGCGGCATCGCGAGGAGCCGCTCGAGGAGATCCTGCTCGCCCTCACGCAGCTCGAGCTGATCGGGTTCCTGGCACGCGGGCGCGGCGGGCGCTATGTCCCGACCGCGGCAACCCCGCGCGAGGCGCGGGCGGACGCGTGACGGCCGGGAAGTGGCAGTCTGTCTGAGCCACAGGGACCTGGCCGGGTTGGCGCCAAGCGGGTTTTTAGCCCCAACGGAGTGGGTTCGACTCCCACCAGGTCCATCGGTAGGCAGGAAGCGCTGGAGCGCGAACTTCGCCCCTGTGCGCGGAAACGCCACAGTTCTGCGGCGGGCTTGTCCCGCCGCGAGGCGATCGACCCGACTTATGGCGTCGGGGAGCCCTCGACACGCTCCATCCGCAGGATCAACCCGTCGCTGATCACATAGCGATGCTCGACCGTGCCTTCGGAGACCACGCGCCCAGCGCGATCCCGCACGGCTTGATCGACCGTCACGATCACGAGCCCGTCAGGGTCCAGCTCGACACGACGCGGCTCGACGTGCGAGTCGACGGAGTCGAACTGCCGCCGCCAATAGTCACGGAGCTGCCCGTGACCATGCAGGCGCCCTCCTTCCATGCCGTTGGGCCAATCGACGTCGGGGTGCATCAGGGCGAGAGCACTCTCGATGTCGCGGGCGTTGAAGGCCTCGTAGGCACGGCGTATGAGCTGCTCGTTCGTGTCGTTCATGAAGCCGGCGCCCGTGCTGTGACCGCCCAAGTGCGGTGCGGGATGGTGAGCGGATCTTCGGGGAACCGCTCTGTCAGCATCGCGGCTAGCTCGCGAGAGCATGCTTCTACACCCGCGTCGTCGAGGGTGCCTGCGATCGGACCGCTCGCGCGTACGCGCCCAACCCACGCCTCGTGCGAGTAGGAGACCGGAACGTCGAACGAGAACGTCTCGATCGCGGCGAAGCCCGCATGCTGCAGGTCGGTGAGCCACTGCGGGTAGACGCCGGTGCCTTTCGCGAATCGCCAGGGACCGTGGGACGGGTCGCCGGCCGGCGTGTAGCGCAGGATGATCTCCTCGGTCGCCTCGACCACGCCACCGGGAAGCGCCAGCCAGTCGAAGTGCGCGATCACCACCGTCCCATCGACGGTGAGCAGTCGTTTGACCTCGCGAGCAGCGGCGAGGCGATCGAACCAGTGCCAGCACTGGCCCGCGCTGACGACGTCGAATGCGCCATCCGGCAGACCAGTCGCCTCAGCTGGAGCATCGACATACTCGATCTCCACGCCGGCCACGCGGTCCAGGAGCCGCGCCTGCGCCAGCAGCGCTGCGGCGATGTCCACCCCGGTGACGAGGCAGCCGCGCTGGGCAAACAGTCGCGCGAAGCTGCCGGTGCCGGTTCCGAGATCGACCACTCGCGCGCCCGTGCGTGCGATGCCCCGCGCCGCGAGGCGTTCGAGCAACTCGTGCGGAAACCCGGCGCGGTGACGCGCGTAGTCCGAGGCGGCGCGCGCGAAATCAGGAGAGCGAGCGGCCACAGCGATGCTCAGCATAGGCGCGCGCCGGGGCGGCCACGATCGCGTCCGGCGCCTACGAGCTCGCGGTAGCGGCGTCGAGCTCCTCGACAAGCACCCTCACTCGCGAGGCAATCTCATCCCGAGTCGCTCGGACCTCCTCGAGCGGGCGGCCCTTCGGGTCCGGAAGGTCCCAGCCGAGGTAGCGCTTTCCGGGGATGTAGGGGCATTGGTCGCCGCAGCCCATCGTGACGATCAGGTCGGCCTGCTCGGCTAGCTCGCGGGTGAGCCGCTGCGGCCGACGCTCCGCCAGGTCGCTGCCAAGCTCGCGCATGGCCTCCACGACCCGGGGATGAACGTGTTCGGCCGGGACCGTCCCGGCCGACAGGGCGGTGTGCCGCCCTTCGGCTGCGCGCTGGAAGAGCGCCTCGCTCATCTGCGAGCGCCCGGCGTTATGAAGGCACACGAACAGAACGCACGCCATCGTGCGCCACCTCCGCACCGTGCGGGAGGATCACGTCGGCCGCCTCGGCCGGCGTCACGTCCGGGTACAGCACCCTGACGACCAGGATCGCCAGGCCACAGCCGGCGAGCTGCGCGAGGACGAAGCCCGGCACCGATGCGGGCGCGATCCCGGCGAAAGTGTCGGAGAACATGCGACCGACGCTAATCGCGGGGTTGGCGAAGCTCGCCGAGCTGGTGAAGAAGTAGGCGGCGCCGATGTACGCGCCAACCGCCGCGGGCGCAGCGCTCGTGCGCCTGGTGCGCGCGAGCGAGAAGATCACGAGCAACAGGCCGACGGTGGCGATGATCTCCGAGAGCAGGTGCGCATCCGTGGCGCGGTGGTGCGTGGAGATACTCACAGCGGCACGCGCGAACATGCCGTTGGCGGCGATCGCTCCGAGCAGGCAGCCCATGACCTGGGCGGGCAGGTAGGCGACCACGTCCCGCCAGCGAAGCCCTCCGAAGCTCGCGTCCGCGACTGAGACGACCGGGTTGAAGTGCCCTCCCGATACCGGGCCGAACATGAGGATGATCGTGAACAGCCCTGCCGCTGTCGCCGCCGCGTTCTCGAACAGCTCGAGGCCAACGTCCCCCGGAGAGAGCTTCTGCGCCGCGATCCCCGAGCCGATCACAACCGCGGCGAGGAAAGCCGAGCCAAGCAGCTCGGCGAGCAGACGGCGAGCCAGCGGCGCGTTGTTCACGCACGGAATCGTATTGCATCGACATACATGATTGTTATTGATATATGTAGATCGATGCCTGTCGATCTGGAGCTGGCCCCGAAGACCAAGCGCGCGGCCGGCGAGCGCTGCTGCGAGCCGGTCGTCTACCCCGAGGTGGACCGCGACCACGCGCTGCGGATCGCGGACGTCGCCAAGGCGCTCGGCGATCCGATCCGCCTGCAGCTCGTGGACGTGCTGCGCAAGCACGCCGGAAAGGTGTGCGTGTGCGAGCTGGTGCCGCTGTTCGACATCTCTCAGCCCACGCTCTCCCATCACCTCGGCAAGCTGCGCGACGCCGGGATCGTGGACTCCGAGCGACGCGGGCTATGGGCCTACTACTACGTGCTCCCCGACGCGCTCGAGGAGCTGTCGGCATGGTTGACGTGAACGCCACGACGGATCCTTGCTGTGCTCCCGGCCGACAGGCGAGCTGCTGCGAGCCGAGCGCCAAGGCCGACTGCTGCGGCCATGCGGAACGGTGCGGCTGCGACGCGGGCTCCGCTGCCGTACAGCCCTCCAAGGAGTCGCGAAGTGAGCTCCTACGCGACGGTCGCGGTCGGTTGCGGCTGCGCGCCTCGAGCGGCCGCCCGTAGGCTGGCGATCTCGGCGGCGGGGATCGCCGGCGCGAACATGAAGCCTTGGCCCTCGTCGCAGTCGAGCGCGACGAGGCCCTCCCTTTGGCCGCGCGTCTCGATGCCCTCGCCGACAACGGTCATGCCGAGCGCGTGTGCCATGGCTATCACCGCGCCGACGATTTCGCGGTCGCGCGATCCTCCCTCGAGCTGCGCGATGAAGCTGCGGTCGATCTTGATCGTGTTGGTATGCAGTTGCTGCAGATGCGCGAGGGTCGAGTAGCCGGTCCCGAAGTCGTCGAGCGCAAGACGCACGCCGAGGGCCGATAGAGACTCGAGCATCTGGTTGGCCACGCCGAGCTCGCTGATCAATGCGGTCTCGGTGATCTCCAAGCACAGGCACGACGGCGTGATCCGATGGCGTGCGAGCGCGCCGGCGACGCGCTCAACGAGTCCACGGTCGCGCAGCTGGTGCCCGGAGACGTTGACCGAGACCATGAAGTCGGCCCACGAGTCATCGTCCGTCCTCCACTCCGCCAATTGACGGCAAGCCTCGTCGAGCACGAACGAATCGATCTTCTCGATCAACCCGCGCCGCTCCGCGTGTGCGATGAACTCGCCCGGGAGCACGATGCCCCGCTGCGGGTGGCGCCAGCGCACGAGCGCCTCCGCGCCGACGAGCGCACCGTCCTCGAGGCGAAACAGCGGCTGATACAGGACGAACAGCTCCGAGCGCTCGAGCGCGAGACCCAGCTCGGCACCGAGGCTGGCTGTGGGCTCCCCGCCGAGGTGGTGCTCGGCGTCGAACATCTCGAAGCGGTTGCGGCCCGCACCCTTGGCGTCGTACAGTGCGATGTCGGCTTGCCGCAGCAGCTCGCTCGCAGCAACCTGTGGTTCGGCAGTGAGAGCGATGCCGACGCTGCCGGTGACGGTTAGGTCCACATTGGCAATCGTCATCGGCGCACGGATCGCACGCACGACCCGATCGCTGATCAGCCGCAGGTCCTCAGCGTCGTTGAGGTACGCGCACAGCAGCACGAACTCGTCCCCGCCAAAGCGAGCGACAGTGTCGGTGCGGCGTGCAACGGACGTCAGTCGTCGAGCGATCTCGTTCAGTACCTGGTCGCCCGCGTCATGGCCGAGAGAGTCGTTGACCTCCTTGAAGTCGTCGAGGTCGATGAACAGCATGCCTACGCTCCCGGGTTGGCGCTCAAGCGCTATGAGTGCCCGCGCGAGGTGGTCCATCAAGGCCACGCGGTTGGCCAAGCCCGTCAATGCGTCGTGCAGCGCCTGGTGGGCGAGTGCCTCTTCGGCCTCCACCTGGGCGGTCACGTCGCGGGAGATCCCCCACGTGCCGATGATGTTCCCGTCGACGTCGTGCAGCGGCAGCTTGGTCGTCGAGACCCAGGCATCCGGGCGGTCGTGGTATGTCTCCCGTTCGAGCTTTGCTGGTATCGGCTTGCCGGTGCGTAGCACGCGCTGCTCGTCCTCGAAGGCGGCTGCCGCGTGTGGGCGGCTAAAGAGGTCGAAATCGGTCTTGCCGACTACCTCATCGAGCGGCCGGCCCTCCGCGATACCGGTAAGGAAGCCGACGCTGACGAGCAGGAAGCGGCTGTCGACATCCTTGAAGAAGACGCGCTCCTCGCGACTCGCGAGCAGGTTGCGCATGCACAGCCGTTCGAGCTCCTCTCGTGATGCGGAACCGAATGCGAAGCCGGCTCGACAGTCTTTCAAGACAACACCTCAGCGGCAACAAGGTGCACAGGTCCTTATCGGCAGCCGCGGCGTGAGGTTGAGGAAGAGTGTCGGTTGGCGGACCCGCCCAAGACTGCGGGCTTCCCGCACGCACCCCTCTGTTCTCGCGCCTTTTCTCGAAGCGGACTGCGGCTGGCGCGGCGCGCTCAGCGACCGTTTGCCGGCGTTCGCTCTCCCGCGCCGCCACGGCTGAACTGCATCTCCAGCTGCGTTCCACTCTCCGCGCTCGTCGAGATCGAAATGGAGTCGGCGAGCCGTGCGATCAGACGCAGGCCTGCGCCGAGACCCCCCGATGCGCCCACTCCCCCCAACCCCCGGCCTCGATCACACACCCGGACGGTTAGCGTGCCCTGACGCACCGATGCGCTCACGGTGACCGGTCCGCCGGCGTCGGTGTCGTAGGCGTGGCGCGCAGCGTTCGCCACGGCCTCAGAAACGGCCAGGCGAATATCCGCGATGCGCGCGGGCGCAAACTGCGCGCGCTCCGCGAGCCTGCATACGGCGTCGCGCGCTTCGCCGGGGCTCGCAGCGACGGCCTCGTAGACCTTCTCGAACACGACATCTGCCCCGCGCGACACTGCCACCCTGCGCAAGGGTAACGCCGATTGCGGCGCTTGCGTCCAGCGGCAGCCCGTTTGGGCGCGCGTTCACTCGGTCCCCGCTGTCCGGTCGGCGCGTGCGAGGTGCTCCCGCTCGGCGCGGGCGGGCTGCGCGCCGGCGGTCGCAGAGCGGCTGCCAGCCGCTATAGGGTGCCGTGCCGGTGCTCGACTTCGACGCTTACTTGGAGCGAATCGGCCTTGGCGGCGCCGACCCGCCGTCCTGGCAGACCATCCATCGAGCACACGCCACATCGATCCCATTCGAGAATCTCGATTCGCACCGCGGGATTCCCGTGTCGCTCGCCCAGGAGGACCTGGAGCGCAAGATGGTTGTTGAGCGACGCGGCGGTTATTGCTTTGAGCACAACCTGCTCCTGACTTCAGCTTTTGAGCACCTCGGGCTGCAAGTCGAGCCAATGCTCGCGCGCGTCCGCGTCGGCGGCGCGCCCGCGCAGGCGCGGCCCCTCGGGCATCTGGTGCTGCAAGTCACTGACCGCGCCGGCCAGGCCTGGCACGCCGATGTCGGCTTCGGACTGGGAACGCTGCTTGATCCGATCCCGTTCGGGCCTGACCCGGACACGGTTCACCACCAGTCGGGCTGGGGCTTCCGCGTCATCGAGGACGGTTCCGAGTTCGTGCTGCAGACTCGCGGCCCGGACGGCTGGTCGGACGTGTACGGGTTCCTGCCCCGTCCGGTTTCGCGCATCGACATCGAAGTGAGCAATTGGTGGATCTGTACCAACCCGCGCTCCCCGTTCGTGTTCGGGCTGATCGCCTCGATCAACCGCGCTGATGGCCGGCGTGAGGCCATCTCGGACTGGAGCGGTCCTCTCCAGGTGATGACCATGGCACCCGACGCAATCGAGTCGTCCGAGCAGCCGCGGGCGGTGATCCCGGACGAGCTCGAGCGCCTGGGCCTACCGGGGTTCCAGCTAGACGAAGACGGACGGGTCCGCCCGAGCTGAATCTGGGGCTCTCAGCAGGCCAGGTTCGGCGACTACGCCCCGGCTAGAGCCGCGCAAGCCGGCGCCGAACTCAGGCATGGCGACATCGCCGGTAATCGATACGACAACAAACCGGCGGCCGGCCGCTCTGCAGGCGCCTCCGGGCGATGATCCCCCGCATCGACGGGCGAAAAGTGCTCACTGCGTGGGGTTGTGGTTGACGAAGCGGGGTAAACACAGAAAATGGAGACCCAGCTGCTGACTGAAAGGTTGCACAGCGACCTTGAAGTCATCGAACAAGCGGCTCGCGGAGCTAGATGCGCGCTTGAGCGCGGCTCACACGACGCGCTGCGCGTCCAACTCCTCGTGATCGGGACACGCGCAAAGGAAGCCGAACGTGCGTCAGAGCTCCGAGTAAACGCAATCGCCAGAGCGGTAGAGGCCTCTCGATAGAGCGATTTGAATCACAGCGGCACGAGAGCCGCTTGGGCGCGCTGGGTTTCGCGCTCGAGGACTGTGAGTAGGGCGTTGACGACGCGCGTGTCGAACTGGGTTCCGGCGCAACGGTGCAGCTCGACGTGCGCGGCGCGGAGTCCGATCGAGGAGCGGTAGGCCCTGTCGCTGGTCATCGCCTCATACGCGTCGGCTACCGCGAGGATGCGTGCCTCCAAGGGGATCTGCTCGCCCGAGAGCCCGCGTGGATATCCGCCGCCGTCGGGACGCTCGTGGTGGGCGCCGACCCAGGCGCGGATATCGGCGAGGCTCGAGTGCTCGAGGATCTGCGCGCCGAGCTCTGGGTGGGTCTTGATGATCTGAAACTCCTCGTCGGTCAGCTTTGTCGGCTTGTTGAGGATGTCGTCTGGCACGCCAACCTTGCCGACGTCGTGCAGCATCCCGGCGAGCCTCACGCGCTCTACGCGTGACGCGGAGAGTCCGAGCTCCTCAGCCATCATCGCGGCATAGCGACCAACCGTCTCGGAGTGGCGCGCTGAGCCGCTGAAGCGCAGGTCGACAGCCTCAGCGAGGTCGAGCAGACGGCGAGGAAGCGCTCTGCCGCGATGTCTCGGGGCTGGCCGTCCGGGCGTGGCGCGCCTCTTAGCGTGTCGCTGTGGAGCACGCTCCTGTCGCGCCCGCTCTGCTTCGCTGCGTAGAGGGCATCGTCCGCCGCGTGCAGAAGCGACCCGGCTGTCTCGCCGTGCTCCGGGAAGCTCGCCACACCGAGGCTCATGCTCAGGCGGACCACGGTCAGGCCAACCAGGTCGCTCTGGAATGCGTTGCCGAGCTCATCGCGCAAGTGCTCGGCCACGAGCAGCGCGTCATGGCCACCGGCGCCCGGCAGCAGCAGCGCGAACTCGTCGCCGCCGACCCGGGCGAGGGTGTCGGTCTGGCGCCCGCCCGCTTGCAAGACGGTTGCGAGCCTGCGCAGAATCGAATCCCCGACGTTGCTGCCCGAGCGGTCGTTGACTTGCTTGAAGTGGTCCACATCACCCACGATCACCGACATGTGGGTCTCGCCCCGTCGCGCACGCTCGATCTCAAGATCGAGCTGCTCGCGAAAGCCTCGCCTGTTGGACAGCTTCGTCAAGGGATCGACGCGAGCGGCGTCATAAAGCCGTGCGATCAACGACTCGACCCGCTCGCGCATCGAGCGGATGAGGATCGCTGCCACGAGCAGACTGCCCATTCCGACGAGCCACCACTCGGCGATCCCGCCCGTGGGGGACCGTAGAGCCAGCAACGCGCCATACGCAAGCCCGACGTAGAGGATCTGAACAGCTGCCTCGGTGCTCGTAAAGAAGTAGGAGGCATAGAGAAACACCCACAAGTAGAAGAACACCAGTGGGCTAGGGCTCTGCCCAGAGAAATACGCAACGCCCGCGATCAGCGTGCTTCCCCACAGCAGCGCGAGCGGAAGCACACGGGCCGGCAGGGTGCGCGCTCGCCAGCACAACACCGCGGCAATCACGTAGGCATTGCCCACGATCACCAGCAGCCCGAGATCACTCGCCCGCCGCGAATGCGGAAGCGCGATCGTCAACAACGCCAGCGACGCTCCCGCGGCATAAAGCGCCGCGAGCGCTCGAGCCATCAGGCCGCGCTCAAACTCGCCAGTCAGCAGCGCATCGGACCTAATAGGTGTGGGGAAACCCGCGCCGCTCACCAACATGCCGAACCCAATCCAGATTTACCCAGGCACGCGCACCCAACACGACTAAGCCCGAAACTCGACAACCCTACGACCGGTATCGTCGGCGGTGGGCTTGATGCAACTGGAACGAGATTCGCCATCAGAGATCGGCCTAGCCACCGCGAGGGACTTAACCCACATCAACCCCTCTAGATACTGCTCGTCGTCATCGCAGGGCCGACTTCAGCGCTCGCGGAGAACAGGATGTGGCGGTCCTTGCCGGCGCCCTTCGCCTGGTAGAGCGCGATGTCTGCGTCACGCAAGAGTTCGTCCGCTGTCGCGTAACTCCCGCACGCGATCCCGATACTCGCCGTCACCTGGACCGGCGTCGCTCCCAGGGCGAGGAGAATCGGCTCGCGCAGAACCGTGTTGAGCCGGTCCGCCAGCGCTTCGGCGGGCTCATCAGGGTTGGCCTCGAACAGCACCACGAACTCGTCCCCGCTCATCCGGCCGACCGTGTCCTCTCCTCGGATCGTCGCCCGCAGGCGTTCTGCGACCGTCCTCAGCAGGCCGTCGCCCGCTGCGTGCCCCATCGTGTCGTTGATCTCCTTGAACCTGTCGATGTCAATGAATAGCGCCGCCGTCAGCTCCGGGTGGCGAGTCTGGCGGGCGATCAGCTGCTTCGCGCGGTCGAGGACGAGCGTGCGGTTCGGCAGTCCGGTCAGCGGGTCGTGCGTCGCCTGATGAGCCAACTCGGCCGTCTTCGCCGCCACCAATGCCAGCGCGCGCCGCCGGCCTGTCCCAAGTAGCAGGATGAACGAGCTCACTAAGAACGTCACCAGGACGCCGGCCAGCATGCGGAACAGCGCGTTCGGGCGGTCGAACAGCAGGCTCGAGACGCCCGGCGTGAACGTCTGCAGGACCCAACGTGCGTGGGCCGAGGGCACATTGTGAACAACCAGCGTGTCCGTCATCGCACCCTTCGGGATCACGCCGTGAGAGAACGCGACGTGTGAGGTAGGCAAGCTGAAGCTGAATTTCACCGCAATGTTTGGGTGCCCTTCCAGGGCCCGGCTGATGACGACGTTGGGCACCAACAGCTCGCCCAGCCACCCGAGGAACGCCCGCCGTCTCGCCACAACCGTGCCCGGAGGTGCTCCCGTGCTGTAGACCGGCGTAGAAATCCCGAGCGTCGTGCTTCCGGCCAGCGTGATCGGGGCGTAGTTGGGGGCGCCCGCGTCGCGGTCGTACATCATCGTCGGCGCCAGCGCGCAGTAGTTGACACCGACCGGGACGTACGCTTTGGCGTTGCGGGCCATCCCCGCGGCGGCCAGGCAGTAGAACGATTGACCTTCGCCCGGGAGCACTCCCGCTTCCCAAGACCCGGGGCCTCGCGCTCCGAACGGGCGGACGGGATCCTTCGCCTCGCGCGCCTTGAACGCCGCCAAGTGCGATGCCGGCACGAGAACGGTGAAGCCGATGTTCTCTAGCTCCGGGTAACGCCGGAACGCTTCGACCGATTCGACCCAGCGATCGAAGTCCGCTGGCGTGCGCGACGCCGGGTAGGTCACCACATGCGCGCTCGTGCTCACAACCAGGTCTTCCTCGCGGCTGATCGACAGCTTCAGCGAGGACGCGACCTCCTCGGAGGCGAAGCGAAACGTGTCGCGCGCGCTCTTGGCTTCGCTGTTCGCGAGCGACTGCGCAAGCAGAACGGACGACATCAAGCCCACGAGCACGATCACGAGGGTCAACGGCAGCCAGATCCCAAGACGGGTCCGGCCGGACAAGAGCAGGCGACGCAACGCGAGCATCGCCTCAGCGCCTCCGGGGCGCTGCTCGGCGTTCGCTCGCGGCTCCTAGCTCGTGTGGGCGCTCCCTCATGGACCTCTCGCCGGCGCTCCCTTCCGGGGTCCTCTCAGATCGGAATCGGACCCCGCCTTGCCACGCAGACCGCAAGGGGCTGGACAGATGTTCGAGTGCGCCCGGCTCCATGTCATCGCGTCGCGTCGCACTACGGGTCATCGCCGGCGTCCCCCTAGCTGCAGACCGAGCTCGCACGCAAGCGCGTGGCTCAACTCCGCTTGATCCCGAACAGGGCGTCCAACCCCGCGCGAAGCTGGTGAAACCCGCGTCCCGTGGGGCGGGGAGAGAGCGCAGCAGCGACACGAGATCGTAGATGTCTCCACCGCCCGGTCTGCGATCAAGCGAGCTACGCGGTCGCTCACGCCCCGTCAGCGCTTCATGCGCCTCTCTCGGGCGTTCTGCCTCTCCTACCCTGCCTCCCAGCTAAGCGACGCTCAGCGTCGCGTACGCGCGCTTTTGCGCGCTGCATTCACTCATGCCCGACCCCTCTGCCGCCTCAAGCGCCTCGCTCGCCGCCCGATAGGTTTGGATCCGGGCGAGCTTGCCATGTTGGACATAAAGCAACGCGGCGAGCGGAGCGCCCAACTCCAAGAACCCACCGCGACCGTCACGCCACCTGACTTCTCCAAGCACGAGCATCCGGTCACCGAAATCGAGGACCTCGTCGACGTGATCCTCGATGACCTCCCACACGCTCGCGTCCTCGAAGAACTGGCGTATCCCGCCGCGCCCGCGGTAGATCTTCGTATCGGCGCCGTCGGCCGTCGGCGTGATCCACTCGAAGTCATCGGTCACGAGCGCGCTGAGCGCGTCGATATCGCGCCCATTGAAGGCACACACGACACGGTGAGTAAGGTCTACGTTCGCACGCGACACAGGCACTCACTATCCCCGGCGCGGCGTGCGTAAACGGTCGCTGGACGGGTGTCCGGCCCGAAACCCGCGGTGGTCCATCGCTCCACACTGCGACTGCGCTCTCGAACAGCGCGTCAGCGAGTGCTCGGCGGAACAGTGGGGCTCGCTCGTGTGGAGAGTCGGCGTGCTCGCGCAGCTGGGCCCGAGTTGCGTCGGGGATTGGACTGAGGTGCCGCCCGTCGAGTCGTGCACGGCGGTAACACGCGGCCCGTGGGGCGTGGGCGGCTGCGCGGCCACGTCTACCGAGGCCTTGGGCAGCTTCCCCATAACCATATGTCCGGCTAATGGGGTCGCGTGACGGCTTCGTGTTTCAACCGCCATAGATCGTTACCGGCGTCCCTGGGCCAATGCGAGCGGCGAGCCAGTCGATGCTCCTGGTGTCGACGCGGATGCAGCCATGCGAGGCGGCGGTGCCTAGCGTCCCCCCGAGGTTGTTGCGTCCGTGTATCGCGATCTGGCCTGGGCCACCTTCGAATTCCTGCAGCACGTTCGAGCGGGCGCTGAGAGCGAGCGCGAATGGGCCGCCGGGCTCGCCGGCCTGCATCTGTACGGTCTCCTCGACGAAGAACTGGCCGGTGGGTGTGGGTGTCGAGGGCTTGCCGACTACCGCTTGGAAGGTTCTTATCGCGCGTCCGGTGCGGTAGACAATTACGCGGCGGGCAGCGAGGTCGACCACGATGCGCCAGGCCGTCACGAGCGGACGGGTGCCGTGCTGGGTGATCCAGCCGGTCGATCCGTCGGGACGACCGGGAAGCATCACGTCAAGCCACCGCGCCCCGCCGGGACCAATCGAGCGTGAAATTACAGGCAGGGTGGTTCGCGCGCCGGTAATCGGCCGACGAGCCGCGACAAGCCCGACCTGTGGCGATCCAGCTTGAGGTGCCTGATGCGCGCTGTGTGCGGTAAGCAGGACCACGAGTTCCTGGGTCGCCTGCACACGGGTTGGCAGCCGCGTGCCAGCGCCGGCCGGGGCGGCGGCCAGAACGGCGGATGGACACGCCGCCGCGAACGCGAGGACCAAGCAGCATGCGAGCCGTCGGGAGAACAGAACCGCAAGCGACGCGTGCAGAGGAGGCTGTTCTGATGGGTTGATTGTGTGTCTCATGGTGTCCGACGGCTGGGCGAGCTGCGTGTCGCCCAGCCTGCCGGGTCTCGCTCAGCCGGTGAACGAGCTTCGTTTATGCGGGAGCGCCGGATGCGCAAGCGGGTGTTTGCGAGCGCCTTTTGGATGCTTGCGCGAGACTCTCTTGTGCTTCCCAGGCCTGCCGGTCGTTTTGGAGGCGACCGGTAGCAGCGGCACCGTACCTGGGCTGCCGGTTCCCGCCGCCGGGGCTTCTCCGCGCGCGGTCGTTTCTGCGAGCGTGGCCGTTTCGGTGCCGCCGCCGGTACCGCTGACGCTCGAGGCGCAGTTGGATGTGGTGATCGTGTTGGTGTCGAGGGTCACTGCCCCGGTTTGCGCGAGGAGTCTGCCGTGGATCGTGGCGGCCGTGTTCGCAGTGATGCTCGCCGAGGCCATGACGGTGCCGACGAAGCTGGTGCCGGTCCCCAGCGTCGCGGAGGAGCCGACCTGCCAGAACACGTTGCACGCCTGCGCACCGTTGACCAGCAGGACGCTCGTGTTCGAGCCGGTGATCAGCGTGGAGCCGATCTGGAAGATGAACACCGCATTGGGATCACCCTGAGCGTCGAGCGTGACGGTTCCTGATGACAGCAGCAGCGAGCTGCTGGCCGTGCGAACGCCGGGCAAGAACACCTGACCGGCGAGATCGGTCCCCGCGGAACCGTTGCTTGGACGCGAGGCGGCGTCGTTGTAAGCCGTTACCAGCGCATTCTTGGCTTCGATCGCTACCGCGTCATCGACGTGCGTCTGACCGAGCACGTGCGGGGCGCCTGTAACCGATGAGCCGGGACTCAAGCCCAAGTCGCCGAACATCGTCGTCGGCCCGGTGTTGGTGACCGTCGAACCACCGAGCACCGAGAAGCTCGCGGCCGACCCCAGTCCCACGGTCGCGGTTGCGCCCAAGGCGCCGCTCGCGAAAAGCAGGGTGGACGCCAACCCGAGCAAGAAGAGCCCAGCTCGAAGCGAGCTGCCGCCGACCCGAAAGAACGGCCGCCGATTTACTGCGAGGGAGTCGCCGAGAAGCGACATGTAAGGCTGTGGGACGCCATTGTTCATGGGCGTCTCCTGACTGCGGCGTCAAGCACCGCGATAGAAGGGGATGGCTCCCCGGTCTGTTCGACCAGTTATGTCAACGACGGCGCGCCTGCGCAGGATTAGCCAGGCATGAGCCGCCGGACGTATGTCAACGACAGGTGCGGCTCACATGTCGCGGACGCCATGCCCGCGTCGCTGGCGGGTCGGTGCCACGGCGCCCCGCCACCGCAGTGAGTGCGTGTCCGAAGCGGACTGCTGTGCCTGCGTGGGCGCACGCGCCGCGGACAGCTCGCGGCGGGACGCCACCCCGAGCTTGTGGTAGATGTGGCGCGCGTGAGTACGAACCGTCTCGATGCCCACGTGCAGGGCAAGAGCGATCTGAGCGTTCGAGCGGCCTTGCTGCAGCAGGGGAAGGACCTCCGCCTCGCGCTGGGTCAGCAGGTGCCCTCCCCCGAGTCGTCCGGCACCGTGATTGGAGGTTGCCTGCGGAATCACATGGAGCCCCCTTGAGGCGAGGTGGATGGCGTTGAGCACGTCGCGTGATTGCGTGTCCGTTGCTAGGCAGGCGCTCGCGCCGAATGCAAGTAGCTGAGCGTTCTCCTCCATCGAGGGCTGCGCTGAGAGCAGAACCAGTGAGGTACCCGCGTAGCGCCCGCTTAGCTCCCGCACCTCAGCCAACTTGACGAGGGCGCCGGCGTTGAGGATCGCCACATCGGGATGGTGCGCGCGCAGAACGACAGGCATTCGCGCCTGCTCCACGTCAGCGGCGACGATCATGAGACTCGGATCGCTCTCGATCAGCTCGCGCAGTCCTCGCCCGAGCAGATCGTCAAAACGGGCCAGAACGACGGTGATTGGAGTGTGTGGCGGCATGGAGGTCCAGACTCAGTCGGCGGCAGCCGCGCCTAGGTGCTCATCGACACAAAGTGCGGGAAGGGTGAGGCGCTCCTCACCACACCGTCACCCGTCCGTCACCCCGGGATCACCCCGACGGGAGGAGCGACCAAGCAGCCGCTCGCCTCAGCATGTAAGGCATGACTCGTCTCCTGCTCGCGCTCATCCTTGCGGCGGCGCTCCTCCTCCCCGCGACGGCCGACGCCGGCGGCCGGCCAACCCACCGGTCTCGCACCTCGCACGCCACGCGCCAGCCGAGCTCAGCCGCAAGGGCTGCAGTCCACAAGAGCGCGCGGCACACCTCCACAAACCCCCTCACCCTCTCGCTGACGCTCGCCGAGCGGTACTGGAACGGCATACCAGCGTGTGGCGTACCGACAATTGTGGCGAGCCCTCATCAACTCCCGAACTCTGACTACGAAAAGACCACGAGCCCAGAACCGGCAGAGTCGGTCGTTGAGATGTGGACCGAAGTGCAGAAGTGCACGATCACGATAAACACCTCTGTGTGGGAAAGCTGGCGGCAGGACGATGAATCCTTTCAGTGGTTTTGCGACGCGATGACGCATGAGGTCGGGCATCTCTTTGGGCACCTTGATGGCGGACAGGAAAACCCGTCATCGATTACATATCCTTTCCTCAATGAAACGAGTCCCAACTTCAACTCTGTCCCCGAGTGCAAGGCGGTTACACTACATTATGGGCCAGAGGAAATTCGCAACCACGAGATCATTCACGATCATTAACTGCCTGCCTTGCCAGGCATGAGGGGTTCGCACCTGGGGGATGCTGCCGTCACTCCGCCCCTGGCACTTCCTCCAATGAGCGTGACCGGGGTCATTTTGCGAGCCGGTATCGCTCAAGAGAGGGTCCTCGCGCGAAGAGGCTCTTGAAGGCCGTACCCTCTTTTGACTGGCGAGCCTCGATTGCGGCCCGCACCACCCTTTGGCTGCTGAGCCTCGATGCGCTCGGGCGATCACCTGGCGACCCTCCGTCCACTAGCGCTCAAGCTGCGCGATCGACTCGACGATGGGAATGCAATGACGTTGGCGCCTTAATGGACTCGAGGCGGCTCTTGCCGCGCCTCTGCACGGGACGGTCCGCGGTGGGACGTCGCGGCTTGCTGCGCAGCAGCTGGGGGCCTGGCGCAAGCTACGACCGCAAGACGCCCAGACGGCGAGCCCGCCAGGCGGTGGCCAAAGATGCGTCCTGAAGAGCGCGCCGGGCCGGCTTCCCCGGTATCCACCTCGACGGGGCCCAGGACCACGGACGGAAATTCCGTCGGGAGCGACTCGCAGCCAGCGCCGCCGCTGATACGCAAGCGCTGGCTGGCCGGGCGCGTTCGAACGACTCTGCTCGGCGGACTCATCATCGCTCTGGGCCTCGCCGCGACGGCCTTCGTGGCGGCTGAATGGCGTTCCAAGGTCCTGAACACCGACAGGGCCTCCTTCGAGTCCACCGCCTCCGACGTCAGCAGCTCGATCGACTCGAGCCTTCATTCAGACCTCGCGCAGACACACGCATTGCGCGCGATCGCAACGATGGAGCCGAATGCCGGTGAGACCCGCTTCCTGCAGTGGTACCGACAGTTGGAGCGAGGAAACGCGGGTCGGCTGGGCGTCAGCTCGGCCTTGATAGAGATCGTACCGGCATCTCGCCTTCCGGCGTTTCGCTTGCAGGCCGAGTCGGACCCCGCGTTTCGCGCCCTCCTGGGCGGTGCCTTTCGGATCGTCCCACCCGGCACCAGGTCGCTGTACTGCCTGACACGAGCTTCGGTGGGCCAGACGGCAGTGACGAGCTTGTACCCCCTGCTCTTGGACTACTGCGCGCCGGTGATTCCCGGTCTCGGGCGCTCGCCCTTTCCCGCCCTGATACGGACCGCCGCGGACACCGCGTCCACGATCGCCGTGGCAGTTCCCGGAACCGGCCTGGTCGCCGTCGGCGAAGCCGTCTATAGGCGCGGCGTGTCACTGACCAGCGTCGCGGCGCGTCGGGCGGCGCTGACAGGCGTGATAGGCACATCATTTGACGGCGCCACACTCGTCCGACCTGGGCTTACCAACCATCGATCTCTAGCCCTGGCTCTGTACCACAGGAATGTTGGTGGATCGCTAGAGCTGATCGGCCGCGCCGGTCCCGGCACCGGTGATACCTCGGGGGCCTACTCGACGCGTACCGATCTGGGAGAAGGCTGGATGCTCGAGCTGACAGGTACTGCACCGGCCGCGGCTTCCGCTGACACGCAGAGCCTCTTCATCATGGTGCTCGGTGTCCTGGTCACAGTCTTGTTGTTCCTGCTGTACCGCGTCCTCTCGCGGTCTCGCAGGCGCGCCTGGGGTCTGGTTGGGGAGAAGACCAGCGAGCTGAGATACCGCTCACTGCACGATCCCCTGACCGACCTGCCAAATCGAGTCCTGACCCTAGACCGTGCGGAACAGATGCTCGCACGAGCACGTCGCCTTGGCGTCTCGGCGACCGCCCTGTTCATGGACATCGACGGTTTCAAGCAGATCAACGACCGCTACGGCCACAAGGTGGGGGACGAAGTGTTGCGGCAGGTCGGGGCGCGGTTGAAGACGATTCTGCGAGACACCGACACGGTCGGTCGTCTCGGGGGGGATGAGTTCGTGATGCTCATCGACTCCGTGGGGCTCGACGTAGCTCCCGAGCTCATCGCCGAACGGATTCTAGACGTGCTTCGCCAGCCATTCGCGCTGCAAGGCCACATGCTCCTCTCAATCACAGCGAGCATCGGCATCGCAACCGGGCTGCCCTCTGGCGCGGAAGACCTCCTGCAGGACGCCGACCTCGCGCTTTACAAGGCCAAGGCACTCGGCAGGGACAGCTTCGCAAAGTTCGAGTCCGCGATGCACACCGCCGCACGGCAGCGCATCGCGCTCGAGATGGATCTCGCGGAGGCACTGGAGGCGCGCCAGCTCTTCCTCGTCTATCAGCCCATGTTGGCGCTCGAAGATGAGCGAGTGGTCGGTGTCGAGACGCTGCTGCGCTGGCGCCATCCACGGCTCGGCGAGATCGCGCCCGACGTTTTCATCCCAATCGCCGAGGAAAATGGGCTTATCGTCCCGATCGGGCGCTGGGTGCTGGAAGAGGCGTGTGCCCAATGCGCAGCCTGGCATCGAAACGGATATGACGTGAACCTATCGGTCAACGTCTCGGCTCGGCAGCTAGAGCGCCCAGAGTTCATCGAGGAGGTGCATAGCGCACTACAAAACAGCGACCTCGACCCAACGACACTGACCCTCGAGATCACAGAGACCGTCCTGATGCGCAAGCCCGACGCGACCGCCGCTCTGCTCAACGCACTCAAGGCACTCGGTGTTCGCATAGCGGTCGACGACTTCGGGACCGGCTACAGCTCGCTCGCCTACCTGCGCCAGTTCTCTGTCGACTCGCTCAAGATCGATCGCAGCTTCATCACCAGCCTCGCAGAGTCGAGCGAGGCCCACGCGCTGACTCACACACTCATACAGCTCGGCAAGGCGCTCGGGCTGGAGACCCTCGCTGAGGGGGTCGAGCATCAAAGCCAAGTCCTGGAACTCCAGCGCGAGGGATGTGACCTCGCCCAAGGGTTCCATTTCGCCCGTCCACTCGCACCCGATGCGCTCGAACGCTATCTGCGCGACAACTCTCGCCAAACAGCCACGCCCGCGGCCGCGGGATTCTCGAGAAGCGGCACGCAAATGCCCTTCGGTGAAGAGCTGAGCGCCTTGAGCGTCGAGCGGCAAGCAGGCCCCTTGGACAAAGCTGAGCACTGACGCACGACATTCCGGGCGCTCCTGCATCGCGCTGTGCAACCCAGGCGGCTTCCGGTCCTCGGGCCAGAAGCCGGACAATTTTCGGCATGCTCCTGGGATGCCGAACGGCGCTACTCGAGTGCGGCGAGCAGGTCCTCGAGGTTGTCGTAGCTTCCCTGCATGCCATCCGCCGCGTGCAGACCATCCCCCCCGGTCCAGGTGGTCGCGTCGCGACTCGACTGGTCCTTGAAGGCGAGCAGGACCGTCATCGTCGTGACGCCATCCTGCTCGTGCAGCGCCACCGTCTCCACGGCCTCGACGTCCGGCCACCCGTCGAACACCCAGGTCTCCACCGTCCGCAGCGGGCGCTCCACCTCGAGGAAAATGCCGTGAAAGGAGCACTTCGCGCCGTTATCGAAGACGCCCACGTAGCGGTACTCCCCGCCCACCCGGAGGTCGATCTCACAGACCTCGAGAACTTCATCCCCGTCCGTGAACCAGACGCTCACGTGCTCAGGCTTCGTCAGCACATCGAAGACGAGCTCGGCGGGTGCGTCGAACGTACGGGTGATCAGGACTTCGCGGTCGCTCGGAAACTCGACCGTGGCCGAGCCATGTCGTGTGACGGTCATCGCACCCGTTCCTTTCGCTGTAGGTCACCGAGGTAGTCATCGAGTCGGTCGAGTCGCCGGTTCCAGGCCCGCTCGTACTTCTGCAGCCAGTCGTGCAGGGGCCGCAGCTGCTCGTTCTCCAGTCGGTAGAGGCGCCGCCGTCCTTCTGAACGGCACTTGACGAGGCCGGCGTCGCTCAGCACCCGGAGATGCTTGGACACCTGCGGCTGCGCGAGACGCAGCGTCTCGACGAGCTCCGCGACCGGCCTCTCCCCCGCCAGCAGCACGTCCAGGATCTCGCGGCGGTGGGTCTCGGCGATCGCGTTGAAGACGTCGGAGGCGGCCGCGGCGCGTGCCATCAAGCCATTGTATTCCGATATAGGCATACGTCGTCGCCTGAGTCGGTTCGGACTGCCCGCCCACGGGGAGCGTTCGCTATGCCAGGTGCTAGACGACCGCTTCGGCATCGCGAGGCGTCAGTGGCGCGCTACCTGAGACTGCCCGTCGTGATGCGTGGGTCGCCCGGCTGCGTGGCTCTTGCTCCGCCGGTCGTCGCTCCGGCGCTGTGATATGCCGAGAGCTCGAGCCCTCTTAGGCCACCGAGAGGAGCTCCCACTCGTCCGGTACGCCCTTGAGGCTGTGGAGGCCGCGGCTGGCGAACTCGAAGCCCGAGCCTGCGACCAGGTCCTTTACGGTTCGCGAGGCCAGCAGCTCGCCCGAGCCGGCCACAGCCGCGACGCGGGCGGCGATGTGGACGCCGATCCCTGCGACGTCCTCCCCCCGCAGCTCGACTTCGCCGGTGTGAACGCCCGCACGAATCGCGATCCCGGCGTCCGCTAACGCCACGCCAAGTGACTTCGCGCACGTCAGACCGCGGGCCGGAGCGTCGAAAGTGGCGAGCATGCCATCTCCGGTGCCCTTGATCAGGCGCCCTCCGCTCTCGCTGACGGCGCGGCGCGAGATCTCGTCGTGGCGGTCAAGGACCTGCCTCCAGGCATCGTCGCCGAGGGCCACCGCGCGCGCCGTCGAATCGACGATGTCCGTGAAGAGCACGGTCGCCAGCACGCGCTCGGAAGCCTTGGGAACCGAGTGATGGCCGGTGATGAACTCCTGTAAGTTCGTAAGAGCCAGCTCCGTGTCCCCCCACATCGGCGTATGGGCCTCGCCGTCGAGTTCCTCCATCCTCGCGGCGGGGATCTGTTCGGCCAGAAAGCGGCCCTCCGCGACCGACACGAGACGGTCGCCAACCCTGTGCTGAACGAGCGTCGGGCATTGGATCGAGCCCAGGATGTCCCCGAGGCTGATCTCCCGGATCCAGAGCCACGAGTCCAGGAGTCCTCCGGGGGAGGTCGACTGGCGCTCGAACCGGTTCATCCAGCGCAAGAAGTCGGCGTCGCCTGTCTTTTCAGGCGCAAGCAACTGCACGCTCAGCGTCTCCGGCGTCGCCCACTTCTCGGCCCACCTCGGCATGAGCCGGTCCCCGGCGGCGACGTTGGTGCGCGCGAAGCTGCCATAGAGGAGCGGGTGGCTGACGCGCTCCGGGTGGGTGGCCGCGAACATCGCGGCTGTCGACCCGCCCTCGGAGATCCCGCCCAGTGCGACACGATCTGCGCCGACCGCTTCGACTACGGCCATGAGATCCTCGACCCGATCGTCGAGCGTGGGCACACCCGAGTCGCGGTCCGACAGACCCTGGCCACGCTTGTCGAAATGAACCACCCGCACAAACGAACCGAGCCGCATCAGCCACGCACGAGCCTCGGGGTCCTCCCAGATCACCTCGATGTTCGACACGATGCCCGGCACACCGACGAACGTCACCTCACCCTCGCCGAACGCCTGGTAGGCAATGTGGGTCTGCCCGTTGCGGGCGTATACCGTCTCGGGCACCCACGACTGGGAGTCCGGTATCGGGGTCACGCGCCCACAATACCCGCCATTACGGGGCGCAAGGCTCTGCGAATCGGACCGCTGGCGAGTGGATCTCCCATGAACTTTGCACCGGGAACACCGCTGCGTGCGTCGTGGGCTGCAACGCGCAATCGCAGGGCTGCCGCACCGATCAGCCGCGTTCACCACGAGCGCGACCAGGACGGCTACTGCTGTCGCGCGAAAGGAGTTCGACCGCCCGCCGAAGGTCCGCGGCTCGCGTAGGCGCTTGACCTACTGCCTGGCCTCGCTGCTATTACGACCACGCGGTCGGCTGCGGCTTCTGTGCCAGCTTCGGCAGCCCGAAAGCCGCCGCCATGCGTCCCGACGCCGTCCGAGCGGCTTCGCAACGCCTCGGGCTCACGGCGTTCCTTGCGAGCTGGGCCGCGTCTGCCAGCCACGGCGCCCGCCGCTTGCCGCGCTTCTGCCCGCAAACGCAGGAAACCCTGGAAATCCAGGGTCTTGGGGCTTCGGGCTCTACTGAGAGCGGATGAAGGGGCTCGAACCCTCGACCTTCGCCATGGCAAGGCGACGCTCTAGCCAACTGAGCTACATCCGCGCTGAGCGCCACATTCTAACCGTCGTGCAGAGCTGCGACGCGGCGGGCAGTTCAACCCTTGAATGTCGAGCGGCCCATATCGCCGAACGGCTCGTCGCGCTCGCGCACCGCCTCGCGGAAGCCCTCCTCGGCGGCGCGGCGCTGAAACGCATAGCCCTCGCGTGTGTGTCGCGCGATCCCGTCGAATACCGTCCCGAGGACCTGGGTGGCGTGCAGGCCCTGCGCATAGAGGGTCTGATTGACGAGCAGCTTCATCATCATCAGCTGATCGAGCGGCATGCGCGCGATACGCCGCAGCAGCGTCTCGGTTCGCTCTCGCAGCCGCTCGGGCGCGGGCGCCTCGATCGCGAGCCCCCACTCCACGGCCTCGGCACCCGACAGCGAATCACCTGTAAAGAGAAGGCGCTTCGCGCGCTGGGCGCCGATCCTGTGCGCCCACAGCGCACTGGTCGGAGAACCCCATACGCGTGCCGGGGGGTAGCCGATCTTCGCGTCCTCGGCGATCACGAGCAGGTCAGAGCAGAGCGCCAGGTCCGTACCACCCGCGACGCAGAAGCCGTGCACGCTGCAGACGACCGGCTTTCCGCAGTGGAAGAGTCGCATGAACACTTCCACGTTGCGACTCATCATCGCGTAGTCGAGCATCGGATCCCACGTCCGAGTCGGGTCGTGGTTGGCGGCGATGACCGCCGGGTCGAGCGGCGACCCGGACGGCGCCGCCGCCTCGGCTGGCTCGACGTGCATCCCTTCCGCGCTCTCGACGAGGTCGTAGCCCGCGCAGAACCCTCCGCCGTTGCCGCTGAGTGCGATGACTCTCACCGCTGGATCCAGGTCGGCGCGCTCGACGCACTCCGCCAGCTCGCGCAGCAGCTGCGCGGTCAGCGCGTTGCCGCGCTGGGGGCGGTCGAGTGTGATGCGCGCAACGGCATCGTCGACCGCGAAGTCGACGGCTCGCTTCTCGGTCACGGCGTCTCCGAGCCCACGGTCGCCCAGGATAAACCGCGCACGTCGGGCGCGAGGCGAGCGTTCCCCGTCCGGCAGCGTTCGCCCGCTCGGCGCGCTAGCCTCAGCGCTACCGGTGCGCTTCTTCGCTCGTGCGCAGCCTCCCCCCGTCATGGTGGACGCCGCTTCGGCGCTGCCGGGCCGCGCCCAGGAGATGCGCGTGCCAACGTTGCACGAGGTACTGGGAACCCCGCTGAAGCCGCCGTTCCCTGCCACCGTGCAAACCGCGGTGTTCGGCATGGGCTGCTTCTGGGGAGCGGAGCGGTTGTTCTGGCAGGCCGACGGGGTCTACACGACCGCGGTCGGATACGCGGGCGGCTTCACGCCGAATCCGACCTACGAGGAGGTCTGCAGCGGGTTGACCGGGCACGCCGAGGTCGTGCTCGTCGGCTTTGACGTCTCGAAGACGAGCTTCCACGCGATGCTCAAGACCTTCTGGGAGGGTCACGATCCGACGCAGGCCATGCGGCAGGGAAACGACGTCGGCACCCAGTACCGCTCGCTGATCATGTGGCGCGACGAGGAGCAGCGCAGAGCAGCCGAAGACTCGCGGCGCGAGTACCAGGAGCGCTTGACGGCGTCCGGCTACGGCACGATCACGACAGAACTACTGCCCGCGGACGACGCACACCCCTTCTACTACGCCGAGGAGTACCACCAACAGTACCTCGCGAAGAACCCGGCCGGCTACTGCGGATTGGGTGGTACCGGCGTCAGCTGCCCGGTCGGGCTGCACGCGTAGCCACCCGGCCCGACTCGTATGCCGAAATTCGTGACCATCGGATACGGAGACCGCTCCGGCTACGAGCGCACCGATCCCGCAGTCCGTGATGCCGCACACGCTCACGACGAGCGATTGCGCGAGGACGGTGCGTTGATGGGAATCGCCGGGCAGCCCGTCCAGGTTCGCAACCACCAAGGCACAGGCCTGGACGCCGAACCGGGACCATTCCTGAGATCGGCCCTGCCAGTCGCCGGCTTTGCCGTGATCGAGGCATCAAGCCTCGATGAAGCCATAGAGCTGGTCTCCAGGACCCCTTGTGCCGTCGCTGATGGAGTGGTCGAGGTATGGCCGCTCCAGACGGCGCCGTGGTCCTTCACGCGCTGAGCGCACGCAGCGCGTAGGTTTGCCGGCTCGGCGAGCCAATCGCCCGTCGCGACTACCGCCGATCGGCCCGCATGGCGCCGTAAGATCGTCGCCGAGGAGAAGCGCTGTCGTTCGTGCGGACCTCCGGTCCGGCGCCCCGTGGGGAGGTGCGCCGGACCGAAGATTGCGTCCGTCAGGCGCCCGAGGTCCCCGCCGCCGGCAGCGGCGCGCGTTCGCCCCAACTGGTCCCCGCGTGCCCAAGCGTCGGCACGTCCGAGGGGTAGACCTCGTTGCCGTGGATCGCGTGGTCGCCGACCTCGAGCTCCTCATCGGTCAGCCGCAGCGGGAGGAAGATCCCGATCAGCTTCAGGATGATGAACGTCGCGATCGCGGTGTATGCGATCACCCACGCCCCCGCCTCGGCCTGCCAGCGCAACAGCGTCCAGCTGCCGTTCACCAGCAGCCCCGATTTGCCAGGCAGGTTGCTCGCGCCGTGGGTGCCGAAGTACTCGACCACATTCGAATCGGCCACCAACCCGACTAAGAGGCCACCGCATAAGCCCGCGATCCCGTGCGTATAGATCACCCCCAGGGTGTCGTCCACGTGCCTGAACATGGGCGCTCGGCTGAGGTAGCGGATCGCCATCCACACGATCGTTGCGTCGACGACGCCGATAACGATCGCTCCGTACCCGTTGACAAAGCCGGCCGCGGGCGTGATCCCCACAAGGCCGGTGATCATGCCGTTCACCGCCCCGATCATCGAGGGCTTGTCGCGGAAGATGTAGTCCCAGCCGATCCACACGAGCATCGCCACCGCAGTGCAGAGGTTCGTATTCAGAACCGCCGCCGAGGCGTCGTTGCCCGCGTAGTAGGAGTCACCCCCGTTGAAGCCGTTCCAGCCCAACCACAGGATGCCCGCACCGACGGCGACCATCAACAGGTTGTTGGGAGCATCGATCTCGCGATCTCGTTGCAGACGCGGGCCAATCACGGCCGCGAACACGAACCCTGACACGCCTGCAGCGAGGTGAATCACGTAGCCGCCGGAGTAGTCGAGGGCGCCGTGAGCAGCCCAGTAGCCGCCGCCCCACAGCAGGAACGCGTTAACCGAGTAGACGCACGTGATCCACAGCAGCACGTACGGCGCCCACGCCTTGAAGTTCACGCGCCCGAGCACCGAGCCCAGCGCGAGGATCGGCGTGATCGCCGCGAACACGAACTGGAAGTAGACCAGCGAGGACTCGGGGAAGTGGAACGGCGGACCTTCCGTGATCGAAGGGATGTTCGCCTGTCCCTCCTCGCCCACGTGCCCCAGCACGCTGCCCGGTTCGCCCAGGAAGGTGCCGAGGAAACCGTGCGTCCCGAACACGCCCGAGCCGCTGTGCGCGATCGGACTGCCGAAGCCCATCTTGAACGCCCACAGACACCACACGACGAGCGTCACGCAGAACGCAACGAACGTGAGCATCATGCTGTTCACCGACCAGCGCTTCTGCATCACTCCGCCGTACAGCACTGCCAGTCCAGGCAGGCTCATCAGCCCCACGAAGGTCGCCGCGGTCATCTGCCACGAGTTGTCCCCTGCGTTAAGCCAGCTCTGATAAGGCAGCCAGGTGCCCATATGCCTCCATTCCCAAGATTTCGCGTTTCGGTAGGAGTCGCCCACCGGCCTAGCGGCGGGCACGCTCATGAAAGACCGCGGGCCGGAGCCGTGCTAGGGCCAGCCTGCCCAAGACTTCGCGCGCGCTTTTCGACATCTGTCGAAGGCGGCGCTCGCTGCCCAGCGGCGCTCGCTCAGCCGCGACCGAACGGCATACGCGCCCGCTCGCAGGCGCTGCGCAGCTGCTGTCTGATGGCGTGGAAGCTTTCGCCCTCGGCGCAGATAGTGCGCGCTTTCGCGCCGCACCCCTGCAGCTGCGCGCCGCCGAGCGTGCTCGCGAATGTCACGTTGACGCAGTCGCGGCGTGCCGGCGAGCCGCTCGTCAGCGCATACACTCCGAGCGCGGCGAGCGCCAGCACGAGACACGCCGCCAGTGAGGCCACCGCGGCCTTCTCGCGCCGGCCCCAGCGCAGCGGCTCTGACAGCCGCCGTGACTGTTCGAACATGATCATGCCGGGCGCTCTGAGCCTAGCGCGCACCCGCAGGCATGAACGCGGTGGCTATGCCGCCTCGCCGCTGTCCTCGGCGTCGGGTCGACTCGCCGCCCGCTCGGGCTGGAAGTCAAGCGCCAGCGAATTTATGCAGTAGCGCTGGCCCGTCGGAGCCGGCCCGTCGTCGAAGACGTGGCCCAGGTGCGAGCCGCAGCGCCTGCACAGAACCTCCGTGCGGCGCATCAGCAGACCGTTGTCAGGGCGCAGCTCCACCGCCTCGGCCACGGCGGGCTCGGTGAAGCTCGGCCAGCCCGTTCCGGAGTCGAACTTCGTGTCGGCGCCGAACAGCACAGCGCCGCACGCCGCGCACCGGTAGTCGCCCGCCGCCTTGTTGTAGACGTACTCGCCGCTGAACGGCGGCTCTGTGCCCGCCCGGCGCAGAACCTCGTACTGCGCCGGCGTGAGCCGCTCGCGCCAGTCCTCCTCGGAACGCTCGATCGGCGTTTGCTCAGAAGCCATCGTGCTCACTTTCTAGCAGCACGCGCCCGCCCGGCGGCGGCTGAGTCATCGATCGCGCGCGGCCCTGCGCTGCTATCGTGATTCTTACGTTCACGTAAACTTTCGATTGAGCACTGGAGGTGCCGTCGTGAGCAGGACCCGGCTCGGCGTCTCAGCCGGCCACGAGAGCTACCGCTGGTGGGCGCTCTCGTGCACCAGCCTCGGCATGCTGCTCGCCGCGACCAACTCGGGCACGCTGATCATCGCGCTACCCGATCTCGAGCGCTCCCTGCATACGAGCCTGCTCGCGCTCGTGTGGGTGATCCTCGCTTACCTGATCGCCGCGACCGTGCTCGTGCTGATGGCCGGAAGGCTCAGCGACCTGTTCGGGCGAAAGCGCGCCTACGTCGGTGGCTTTGTTCTCTTCGCGCTCGCCTCGCTGGGCGCGGGATTCTCCTCGGGGGCGACGGAGCTGATCCTGTGGCGGATCCTGCAGGGGGTCGGATCCGCCTTCCTGTTCGCCAACGCCGCGGCGCTCGTGACGGACGCCTTCCCCAAGCGCCAGCTGGGTCTCGCGATGGGCGCGAACACGATGGTCGCCGCGATCGGACTCGTGCTCGGGCCTGTGCTCGGCGGCGCGCTCGTGTCGATCTCCTGGCATTGGGTTTTCTGGTTCAACGTGCCGTTCGCGCTTGCCGGCGCTCTGTGGGGCACGCTGATCCTGCGCGAGCTCGCCAAGCCCGATTCTGTGCGCGGTTATGACGTGCTGGGCACGAGCACGTTCGTGCTCGGCCTGACCGGGCTCGTGCTCGGGGTCTCACGCGGCGGGCTGAGCGGATGGGACGACGGCATCGTGATCGGGGGTCTCGTTGCAGCCGCGGTGCTGCTGCCGCTCTGGGTCGTGATCGAGCGGAGCTCGAGGGCGCCGATGCTCGACCTTCAGATCTTTCGCAGCCGCCTGTTCGCTGCCGCCAGCGCAGCCGCATTCATGAACGGGCTCGCGCGCTTCGCGCTGATGTTCGTGTTCGTCTTCTACTTCCAGGGCGCCCAAGGCGACTCGCCGATCGACGCCGGTATCAAGCTGATCCCACTCGCGCTCGGCATGCTGTTCGCCTCGCCGCTCGCCGGGCTTTACGCCGATCGGCACGGTTCGCGCGCGCTCGCTGCCGTCGGCATGTTCGTGAGCGCCGCCGGTCTCGCCGCGATGACGACGCTGGGCGTCCACACGCCCTACTGGCAGAGCGCGCTGTGGCTCGCCCTCGTCGGCGTCGGCTCGGGCATGTTCAACAGCCCCAACACGGCCGCGATGATGGGCGCCGTGCCCGCCCACCGACGCGGCGTCGCCGCCGGCGCACGCACGCTGCTGCAGAACACCGGCGCCGTTCTGTCGATCGCCTTCGTGCTCGCGATCATCACCTCCGCGGTCCCCAAAGCGACGCTGTTCGCGGTCTTCTCCGGGCTCGCGAAGGGCCTCTCGGATGCAAAGCTCGCGCCTTTCATCGAAAACATGCACTTCGCCCTCTGGGTCCTTGCCGGCATCTCATTGCTCGGCACGGTCGTCTGCCTACTGCGCCCAGCCCACGCACGCGCAGCAGCTGAACCCGCTGCCACGGCCGACCCCACGGCTGCCGACGCGCCAGAGCTCGATCCCACTGCGATTTCGGCCGGCGTGCCGGACCGGGCGCGCGGCGCCGTCGCGGCGGGCCGGCGATGAGCAGAGCGGCGGCGCAGACGCTCGAGGACGCCGCGCCGCGCGGCGCCGGCGAGCCGCTGCGGATCGGCGACGTCGCCCGCCTCGTCGGCACCACACCTCGCACGATCCGCTACTACGAGGAGATCGGCTTGCTCGCCGAGCCGGCGGTGCGTCCCTCGGGCGCGCACCGCCTCTACACGGCCACCGATGTCGAGCGCCTGCGCGAGGTCATGCGCCTGAAGAACCTGCTCGGGGTCTCCCTCGAGGAGCTGAAGACGCTGCTCAGCGCCGAGGAGGCCCGTGCCGAGGTGCGCCGGCAGTTGAGCCGCGCCGATGTCGACTCCGGGCGACGGCGCGAGCTGCTGCGGGAGGCGCTCGCGCACATCGAGCGCCAGCTCGAGCTCGTGCGCCGCCGCGCGCACGAGCTCGCCAAGCTCGAGCGCGAGCTGGGCGAAACGCGCAGGCGCGTGCGGCGCAAACTCAACGAACACGAGGATCGAGCGTCCGCGTGCGCCCCGGGCGCGCGAGCGGAGAAGGAGGCAGCAGCCAGATGACGAGCACAGAGGTCAAGCCGAGCCCCGAGGGCGTCCCCGGCGCGGTCACCGTGCCGTCGCGCCTGAGTGCTGAAGAGCTCACCTTCAGCGGCGCAGGCGGGACAGCGATCAACGGCTACCTCGCTCGCCCTGCGGCGCCCGGCAGCTGCCCGGGGATGATCGTGATCCACGAGGCCGGCGGACTCAACGATCACATCCGCGACGTCACCGATCGCATCGCCAACCTCGGATACGTGGCGCTCGGCGTCGACCTCTACACGCGCGAAGGCGGCCCTCCCCCTCCCGGCGACGTGGAGGCGCTGATGAAGCGGCTCTTCTCGATGTCCGACGCGACCGTTCTCGGCGACCTCGAGGGGGCGGCCGACTTTCTGCGTGCCCGCCCCGACCTCACGGGCAAGGTCGGCTGCATCGGCTTCTGCATGGGGGGTCGCTACACCCTGCTGTTCGCCGTCTGCAGCGACAGGCTCGATGCGGCGGTCGACTGCTGGGGAGGCTTCATCGACAGGGCAACGCCGGACGAGCGCTCCACGCCAGAGCGGCCGACGCCGCCGCTCGAGCGCGCAGATGACCTGCGCTGCCCGCTCCTGGCCGCGGTCGGCGCCGAGGATCAAAATCCCTCCCCGCAGGTCGGCGAGCAGCTGCGCGAGCGCGCGAGCGCCTCCGGCAAGGACGTGAAAGTCGACGTCTACGCGGCAGCCGGGCACGCATTCTTCGCCGACTACCGCCCCACCTACCGTCCCGAGGCTGCCCAGCAACTGTGGCGGGAGGTAGTGCCCTTCCTCGAGCGACACCTCGCGGGCCACTGAGCCCTCCGACGCAAATGCCCAGCCGCGCAGCGCCCCGCGGCTCCTGGCCGGCTCGCACGGCCGACGCAGTCACTTCCGCGTCGGGCGCCGAGGCTGCTAGGACAGAGGGGTTTCGAAGGCATCGAGCGAAGGGAAGTCGCTGAGCGTGGAGCGGAAGTGGTGGACCCTGATCGCGGTCTCGATCGGCATGTTCATGCTGCTGCTCGACATCACCGTGGTCAACGTCGCGCTGCCCGATATCCAGCGCGCGCTGCACTCCTCCTTCGCCGACCTGCAGTGGGTCGTCAACGCGTACGCTCTGACGCTCGCCGCCTTCCTGCTGACCGCCGGCGCCGTCGCCGACCTGATCGGGCGCCGGCGCGTGTTCGTCGTCGGTCTGTGCGTCTTCACGGCCGCCTCGGCAGTGTGCGGGCTCTCGAGCAGCCCGCTGATGCTGAACCTCGCGCGCGCGGTGCAGGGCATCGGCGGCGCGATGATGTTCGCGACGTCGCTCGCGCTGATCGCGCAGGCGTTCCACGGTCGAGATCGCGGCACCGCGTTCGGCGTGTTCGGCGCCGTCACCGGCGGCGCGGTCGCCGTCGGCCCGATCATCGGCGGGATCATCACCTCCGGCATCGACTGGAACTGGATCTTCTTCCTGAATGTGCCGATCGGCGTGGTGGGCGTGATCCTCACCCTCAGCCGGGTCGCCGACAGCCGCGACCCGCAAGCCGGGGGGGTCGACTGGGCCGGCTTCATCAGCTTCTCGGCCGCGCTGTTCGTGCTCGTCTACGCGCTCGTTCAGGGCAACGAAAAGGGCTGGGGCTCGACCGAGATCGTCGCGCTGCTCGCCAGCGCCGTCGTGCTGCTGGTCGTCTTCCTGATCGCCGAGCTCGCCCAGCGGCGCCCGATGCTCGACCTCGCGCTGTTCCGGCGACCCGCCTTCGCAGGCGCGAACATCGTCGCGTTCGCGCTCGCAGCGTCGATCTTCTCGATGTTCCTGTACCTGACGCTCTACCTGCAGGACGTGCTCGGCTACAGCGCGATCGGCGCAGGGGTGCGATTCCTGCCGATCACGCTTCTGTCCTTCGCGGTCGCGCCGTTCGCCGGGCGCCTCACCGTACGCCTGCCGGCGCGAATGCTGCTCGGCAGCGGGCTCGTGCTTGTCGGTGCGGGCCTGCTCGCGATGACCGCCGTCGACACGCCCTCGCACTGGACGGTGCTGGTCGTGCCGTTCGTGCTGGCCGGCGCGGGAATCGGGATGGTCAACCCGCCGCTCGCCTCCACGGCGATCGGCGTCGTCCCGGCCGAGCGCAGCGGCATGGCGTCCGGAATCAACGCGACCTTCCGCCAGACGGGCATCGCCACGGGCATCGCCGGGCTCGGCGCGATCTTCCAGCACGACATCACGCGCACCGCCACCTCGACGCTGCGCGCGAGCGCCAGCGCCCAGCAGGTGCTCGCCGCCGCGCACGGCCAGCTGGCGAAACTGCTCGTCTCCGGCGAAGTGGCGCGGCTCGCACAGCGCCTGCCCGGTCCCGCGCGAGCCGCGCTCGGGCACGCCTACCGCGCCGGCTTCACGAGCGCCTTCAGCACGATCGCACTGATCGCCGCCGTCATCGCCCTCGTCGGCGCAGCGTTCGCATTCGTGCTGATACGCAGCAGCGACTTCGTCGCCTCGCAAGCGCCGGTGGCCGAGCGCTCGGCCGACACGGCCGCCGGCGTCGTGGCGTGAGAGCGCTACCGCGGGGAGCGCTCGTAGCCCTGGCAGCGCAGCACCGGCAGGCGCGGGTAGCGCGGGTAGGCGGGATCAGCGCGCGAGCGCTCGCACAGCTGAAAGACCGAGCCGCGCGTGTTGCGCACCTCGCGCCGGTGGCGACAGCTCGCGCACAGCCCGATCGCGCCGGCGCGCGACTGCGCCTGAGACGGCTCGCTGGGCATCAGCGCCAGCTTAGGAGCAACGCGCAAGGCCGCGCCCGCACGTCGCGCGAGGCGCTGCAATACTCGTTGACCGTACAACTATGAGCACCTTCAAACGCCTCCTCGGGTTCCTGCGCCCATATCGCCGCGGCCTCGCCATCTCCTGGGGACTGGCCAGCCTCGCGATGGTGGGGACCGTCGCGCTGCCCGCGCTCACCGGCCACGCGGTCGAAGCCATCCGCCGCGGCGCAGGCTCGGCCGCGACGCATCGCGCCGGCCTGCTCGGGCAGGAACGCCACACGCTGCTGGTCCTCGCGGCGACGATCCTCGGCGTCGTGCTCGTGCGCTGGGCGCTCACCTTCTGGCGGCGCATGATCGCCGGCCGCGTCTCGCTCGCGGTCGAATGCGACCTGCGCGAGCTGCTCTACGGCCAGCTGCAGCGCCTGGAGCTCTCCTTCTTCGACCACCAGCAGACCGGCCAGCTGATGTCGCGCGCCACCGTCGACCTGCAGGCTGTCCGCTTCTTCCTCGGTTACGGACTGGTCTTCATCCTGCAGTCGATCCTCACGATCACGCTCGCCGGCGTCGTCATGATCGCGATCAGCCCGCAGCTGGGCCTGATCTCCCTCATCCCAGTCCCGTTCGTCGTCGCGATCTCATATAGCTACGGCCGCCGCGCGCGGCCGGCGATCCAGGAGACCCAGCAGCGCATCGGCGAACTCACCGCCGACGCCGAGGAGAACATCTCCGGCGTGCGCGTCGTGAAGGCGTTCGCGCGCGAGCAGCGCCAGCTCGAGCGCTTCCGCGCCACCGTCGGGCGGGTGTTCAGTCAGGCGATGCTCGTCACGCGCCTGGAAGCCGGCTACAACCCCGTGATCGGCTTCCTGCCGCAGCTCGGGCTCGCCGCGGTGCTGCTGCTCGGCGGCGAGTCCGTCATCCACGCCCACCTCAAGCTCGGACAGTTCACCGAGTTCTACCTCTATCTCAATATGCTGATCACGCCGATGCGCTCGCTCGGCGTGACGCTCAACCTCGCCCAGCGGGCCACGGCCTCCGGGGCGCGAATATTCCAGCTGCTCGACCGCGAACCGCGCCTGACCGAAGCGCCCGGCGCGCGCGAGCTGCCGCGCGGGAACGGCCACGTGAGCTTCCGCCAGGTAACGCTGCGCTACGAGGTCGCCCACGACGAGCTCGCCGCAGAGCCCGGCCAGGAGACCCCGGCGCTCGGGCGCGCGGTGCTGCGCGACGTCGACCTCGAGGTGCCGGCGGGGAGCAAGATCGCAATAGTCGGGCCGACCGGCTCGGGCAAGACGAGCCTCGTGGCGCTGATCTCGCGCCTGTATGACCCGACCGCCGGCGCCGTGCTGCTCGACGGCGTCGACGTGCGCGAGGCGAGCATCCGCAGCGTGCGCGCAGCTGTCGCGGTCGTCAGTGACGATCCCTTCCTGTTCTCCGCGAGCGTCGCCGAGAACATCGCCTATGCGTGCCCGGACGCGGCGCGCGAGGAGGTCGAAGACGCGGCGCGGCGCGCGCAGGCGCACGAGTTCATCACGCGCCTGCCGCAGGGGTATGACACCCAGGTCGGCGAGCGCGGGCTGACGCTGTCGGGCGGGCAGCGCCAGCGCGTCGCGATCGCGCGCGCGTTGGTCGCAGACCCCCGCGTACTCGTCCTCGATGACGCCACCTCCTCGGTCGACGCGTCCACCGAGCGCAGCATCCAGCTCGCGCTCAGCGAGGCGATGGCCGGGCGCACGACGTTCGTGATCGCACACCGTCTGTCGACGATCGCGCTCGCCGACGAGGTCATGGTGCTCGACCATGGCCGCGTCGTCGCGCGCGGAAGCCACGAGGAGCTGTCCGAGAGCTCGCCGCTGTATCACGAGATCGCGGCGGGCAGCTGGCTAGGCGAGGAGCACGCGGCCGAGGCGAGCACGCGTGCCGACGGGAGCGAGCCCAGACGCGCACGCGCCCGCGTCGCGGGAGGCAGCCGATGAGCCCGCCGCCCGGCAGCGCGCTCGGCGGCGGCGGCGGCGGTGGCGGTGGGCGCGGTGGCGCGCGCGCCGGACTCGGGCCGGGCAGCGCGCGCGGGCAGCACTGGGCCGGAGAACGCCCCACGCGGGGCAGCCGCGCACGCAACCTGAGGGGCCTGCTCGCGCTGCTGCGGCCCTACCGGCTGCGCGTCGGCGCGATGCTGATCGCGCTGCTGCTCGGCACCGGCGCCTCGCTCGCGCCGCCGCTGCTGGCGAAGCTCGCGATCGACCGCGGCATCGAGCACCACGACACCCGCACGCTCGTCGTCGTCGTCGTGGCGTTCCTGGCCTCGGCGCTGCTCGTCTGGGTCTCCACCTACGCGCAGACGTATCTCGTCGGCTGGGTTGGGCAGCGAGCGCTCGCCGACCTGCGCATCCGCATCTTCACGCACCTCCAGCGCCAGCCGATCGGCTTCTATGAGAGCCGTCCTGCGGGCGTGCTCATCTCGCGCATGACCAACGACGTCGAGGCGCTGGAAAACCTCGTCACGGACTCCGTCGTGACGCTCTTCCAGTCGGGGCTCACGCTGGTCGGCGCCGTCGCGGTGCTGCTGTACCTCGACCCCCAGCTCGCGCTGCTGACCTTCTGCGTGGTGCCGTTCGTCGCCGGGTTGTCGATCTGGTTTCGGCTCGTCTCGGCTGGCGCGTTCCGGCGCACGCGCGAGACGATCGGCGCGATCACCGCCTACCTGCAGGAGACCTTGTCGGGTATCAGGGTCGTGCGCAGCTTCGGGCAGGAGCCACTGCACGAAGCGCGCTTCGCCGAGCTCAACGAGGACAACCGCGCGGCCAACATGCTGACCGTGCGCCTCAACGCGGCCTACTTCCCGGCGGTCGAAATGCTCTCCGGCATCGCGATCGCGGTGATCGTCCTGTACGGCGGCTACCAGGCGATCGATGGGCACGTCACGGTCGGGACGCTGGTCGCGTTCGTCGCGACGCTGTCGTTCCTGTTCGAACCGATCCAGCAGCTCTCGCAGCTGTACACGACCTACCAGTCGGGCATGGCCGCGCTCGAGAAGATCTTCCAGCTGCTCGCGGTCGAGCCGGCGCTGACCGACGCGCCCGACGCGCCGGCACTGGGGCAGATTCGCGGCGCCGTGCGCTTCGAGGACGTGTCGTTCGGTTACCGCCCGACCGAGGAGGGCGCTCCGGAGGTGCTCGCGCTCGAGCACATCGATCTCGACATCCCGCCGGGACAGACCGTGGCGCTGGTCGGCGCGACGGGCGCCGGCAAGTCGACGATGGCAAAGCTGGTCGCGCGCTTCTATGACCCGACGCGCGGGCGCGTGCTCGTCGACGGGCACGATCTGCGCGAGGTGAGCAGCCACTCGCTGCGCTCGCAGATGGGCATCGTGCCGCAGGAGGCCTTCCTGTTCAGCGGCAGCGTCCGCGAGAACATCGCGTTCGGTCGGCCCGAGGCAAGTGAGCGGCAGGTGCTCGCGGCCGCCGAGGCGGTCGGGGCGCGCGAGTTCATCGAAGAGCTACCCGACGGCTATGACACCGAGGTCGGCGAGCGTGGAGTACAGCTGTCGGCCGGGCAGCGCCAGCTGCTCGCCTTCGCACGCGCGCTCGTCGCCGACCCGCGCATCCTGATCCTCGACGAGGCGACCTCGAACGTCGACCTGCACACCGAGCTGCGCATCGAAGCGGCGCTTCGTCGGCTGCTCGCCGGTCGCACCTCGATTGTGATCGCCCACCGGCTGTCGACGATCCGCCAGGCGGGGCGCATAGTCGTGCTCGAGCATGGCCACCTCGCCGAACAAGGGACCCACGCCGAGCTCCTGTCGGCGCGCGGGCGCTACTTCGAGCTGTATCGCGATTGGCAGACGCAGACTCTCGCCGCGTAGGCGCGCTGCTTCATGCCGGCTTCTCGTCGTGGCCGCCGAAGCCCTTGCGCATCGCTGAGAGCAGCTTGTTCGCGTAGTTGTCCAGGCCGCGCGAGGCGAAGCGCGAGTACAGCGCGCTGGTGAGGATCGGCGCGGGCACGCCCACGTCGATCGCCGCGATCGAGGTCCAGCGTCCCTCGCCCGAGTCCGACACGTGGCCGGCGAACTCCTCGAGCGAGGGCGACGCGTGGAGGGCCTCGGCCGTCAGGTCGAGCAGCCACGAGGCCACGACGCTGCCCCGCCGCCACACCTCGGCGACCTCGGCCGTGTCGATTTCGTACTTGTAGTAGTCGGGGTCCTCGAGCGGCGCGGTCTCGGCGTCGGAAGCCTGTTCGCGCAGGCCCGCGTCGGCGTCGTGGATGATGTTCAAGCCCTCGGCGTAGGCGGCCATCAGCCCGTACTCGATGCCGTTGTGCACCATCTTCACGAAGTGCCCGGCGCCGTTGGGCCCGCAATGCAGGTAGCCCTGCTCCGCCTGTGAGGGCGGGCCGCTGCGCCCTGAGGTGCGCGGCGCCGCCTCGACGCCCGGGGCGATCGAGCGGAAGATCGGCGCGAGGCGCTCGACTACCTCCTGCTCGCCGCCGATCATCAGGCAGAAGCCGCGCTCCACTCCCCAGATGCCGCCGCTCGTGCCGACGTCCACGTGGTGGATGCCCTTCTTCTTCAGCTCGGCGGCGTGGCGCAGATCGTCGTGGTAGTAGGTGTTGCCGCCGTCGATGATCGTGTCGCCCGGTTCGAGCACTTCGGCGAGCGCCGCGATCGTCTGCGAGGTGATCGGGCCCGCCGGCACCATCACCCACGCCGTGCGCGGCTTCTCGAGGCTGGCCGCGAACTGCGCGAGCGAGCTTGCGCCTACGGCGCCATCGGCTTCAAGCGCCTGCACGGCCTGCGGCGATACGTCGTAGCCGACGCAACGGTGGCCGTCGTGCAGCAGACGACGCACGAGACCCGTACCCATCCTCCCCAGCCCGACCATACCCAGCTGCATTGGCGTTTTCGTGCTCACCGTCGGCTCCTTTCCGCCGCCATCAATGCTCGTCTTTTACCCCGGAGCCGAGGATGAAGCGCTCGACTGCCCGGGCGAAGCCCTCCTGCTCGTTGGAGCTCGTCACGTGCCTGGCGGCGCGCTGGACCTCGCGGTCGCTCTGCCCCATCGCGATCGACAAGCCCGAGTGCGCGAACATCAGGATGTCGTTGGGCATGTCGCCGATCGTCGCGATCTGCTCGTGCGGCACCCGCAGCCGTTTCGAGAGCAGCACGACGACTTCGCCCTTGTTCGCGCGCGGGTGCGTGACGTCGAGGTAGTACGGCTGCGAGCGCGCCGCCGAGACGTGGTCGCCGAAGCGTTCGCGCGCGCTCGCCTCGACCTCGGCGACGAGCGCGTGGTCGTCGCTGACGCCGACGATCTTCACGACGCGGTCGGTGAGCCCGCTGTAGCTCTGCACGATCTGCGGGTCGAACTGCACGGTCGCGGACTCGCGCGCGACGTGCGGCGCGTCCCCGTCGCGCACCAGCCAGTCCGCTCCCCGGTACAGCCAGGTGTCCAGCCCGCGCGAGTCCAGCAGCTCGATGATCGCCGGCACGACGTGGGCGGGCAACACGTGCTGCTCGATCACCTCCATGTCCGGGTCCGGCTGCACCAGCAGGCCGCCGTTGAAGGCGGCGATCGGCGTCGTCAGGTGCAGCGGCTCGATCAGCATCTGCATCCCGCGCGGCGGGCGCCCGCTGGTGATGGCGAACAGGATGCCGGCCTCGTGCAGGCGCTCGACCGCGCCGATCGCGCGCTCGGTGAGCTGCTTCTGCGCGGTCACGAGAGTGCCGTCGACGTCGGCCAGCAGCAGGCGGATCGCGCCGTCGCCCTCGCCGTCCGCGGCGCTCATCGCAGCTGACGGTAGCGTCGGATCAGGGCGTTCGTCGAGCTGTCGTGGGCTGGGGCGGGATCCTGCGCTGACTCCAGCTCGGGGACGATGCGCTTGGCGAGGACCTTGCCGAGCTCCACGCCCCACTGGTCGAAGGAGTCGATCGCCCAGATCGTGCCCTGCGTGAAGACGCTGTGCTCGTACAGCGCCACGAGCAGGCCGAGCGTGTGCGGCGTCAGCTGCTCGGCGAGCAGCACGTTGGTCGGGCGGTTGCCCTCGAAGACGCGGTGCGGCACGACGGCCTCCGGCGTGCCTTCCGCGCGCACCTGCTGCTCGGTCTTGCCGAACGCGAGCGCCTCCGCCTGCGCGAACACGTTGGACATCAGCAGGTCGTGCTGGTCGCGGATCGGGTTGAGGTTCTTGCCGAAGCCGATCAGGTCGAGCGGGATCAGCTCCGTCCCCTGGTGGATCAGCTGGTAGAAGCTGTGCTGCCCGTTCGTGCCGGGCTCGCCCCAGTACACCGCGCCGGTCTGGTAGTCGACGTGGCGCCCGTCGAGCGTCACGTGCTTGCCGTTCGACTCCATCGTCAGCTGCTGCAGGTACGCGGGGAAGCGCTTCAGGTACTGGCTGTAGGGCATCACTCCGACCGTCTGCGCGCCGAAGAAGTCGCCGTACCAGACCGCGAGCATGCCCAGCAGAACAGGCAGGTTGCGCGCGTGCGGCGTCGTGCGGAAGTGCACGTCCATCTCGTGGAAGCCGGCGAGCATCTCGCCGAAGGCGGCGGACCCGATCGCGACCATCGTCGACAGCCCGATCGCCGAGTCCATCGAGTAGCGGCCGCCGACCCAGTCCCAGAAGCCGAACATGTTGGCGGTGTCGATGCCGAACTTCGCGACCTCGTCGGCGTTCGTCGACACCGCCACGAAGTGCTTGGCGATCGCCTCTTCCGATCCGAGCGCGGACAACGTCCATTCGCGCGCGGTGTGCGCGTTCGTCATCGTCTCGAGCGTCGTGAAGGTCTTCGAGGAGATGATGAAGAGCGTCTCCTCCGGCGCGAGGTCGCGCGTCGCCTCTGCGAAATCGGTCGGATCGACGTTGGAGACGAAGCGGAACACCATGTCGCGCCGGGAGTAGTGGCGCAGCGCCTCGTAAGCCATCACCGGCCCGAGGTCCGAGCCGCCGATGCCGATGTTGATGACGTTGCGGATCGGCTTGCCGGTGTGCCCCGTCCACTCGCCTGCGCGCACGCGCTCGCTGAAGCTCGTCATGCGGTCGAGCACCTCGTGCACCTGCGCGACGACGTCGACGCCGTCGACGATCAGCGATTCGCCCCGCGGCATGCGCAGCGCGACGTGCAGCGCTGCGCGGTCCTCGGAGACGTTGATGTGCTCGCCACGGAACATCGCCTCCGTGCGCTCGTGCAGCCCGCATTCACGGGCAAGACCCATCAGCAGCTCGATCGTCTCGTCGGTGATGCGGTTCTTGGAGTAGTCCAGGTACAGACCGGCGGCCTGCGCGCTCATCCGTTCGCCGCGGCCCGGGTCGCCGGCAAAGAGCTCACGCAGGTGTAGCTCTGCGACGGCGCCGTGGTGCGCGCCGAGTGCCCGCCATGCGGCCCGCGAGCGCAGCGGCGTCGTCTCGGGCGACATGCTGCTCATCAGCGCGATGCTATCCCGGGACGCGAGGATGTATCGCGCCTGTCGCCGCGGCTGATCCGACCCGCAGGCGTTCGCGTGCTTTGCGCGCGCAGATGCGCCGCCTCAGCGCGTCTCTTCGGCCGGCGGATGGCGCGTGAGGCGGAGCCGCGTTCAGTCGCTCAGGCGCCTTGTCTTGCCGGCCGTTGGGCAGAGGAGGCTGACGCAATCGCCGGCGCGGCGTACTCGCCGGCGTTCACGTGCACGGGGGCTCCCGGCTCGTCATCGACCAGGCGCACGAGCGCCGCCACGACGTCTGGATCGAACTGCGTGCCGGCGTTGGCGCGCAACTCGGCGATCGCCTCGTGGGTTGGCATCGCCTTGCGGTAGGAGCGCGTGGTCGTCATCGCATTGAACGCGTCGCAGCAAGCGACGATGCGCGCCTCGATCGCGATGCTCGAACCGGCCATCCGGTCCGGGTATCCGTTCCCGTCCCAGCGCTCGTGCGAGGAGCGCACGATCTTGCCGACGTCCCTCATGAACCCGCCGACGCGCTCGAGCATTCGCTGGCCCTCGACCGTGTGGGTCTTGATGATTGCCCACTCGGCCTCGTCGAGCTCGCCGGGCTTGTTGATGATCGCCTTCGGAACGGCGATCTTGCCGACGTCGTGCAGCAGCGCCGCGAACTCGACCTTGCGGATCGCGCTCGCGCTGAGTCCGAGCTCTCGCGCGACGTCTATGGCCAGCTGCACGACGCTCTTGCAATGCTCGCCCGTGTAGCTGTCGTCGGCCTCGATGACATCCCCCAGGACGAGCGCGGTTCCCCGGTAGGCGGCGTTCAGCTCCATCAGCTGCTCGAGCCGTGCGCGACGCTCGCGTGAGAACCAATGCAGAACCGCAAACAGCGGGGCGACCATCAACAACGCCCACGGCTGTCGAGTCACCGCCAGGGCGGTGAGCAGTCCTACCGGTGACAGCGCGAGGTCGATCATGAAGATCGGCCGGCACTCGGACATCAAGGCGACGATGGACACGCGTCCGCGCAGGCGTTCGCGTACGAGATTGGCCACGAAGTCGCACGCCAGCTGCGCGGCCAGCGCGAGCACCAAGATGCCCCATCTTCCGTTTGGGTTGTGGTCGTGCGCCAGCGACAGGACCAACGCCGGCCCCAGGGCGTACCAGCTGTTGCTCGGAGCGGTCAGCAGGCGGCTGGCGGGCAGCTCGTGGGTCGCGATTCCGGGCACCATCGCCAGCCCGAAGGCGACCGGAACGAGCAGGGGGACGAGCGTCACGGGCAGCGCGAACAGCATCGGGACGAAGACGACCTGCGTGGGAACCGTGAAGCCCTCGCCGAAGTCAAAGCGCACGCGCGCTGCAACCGCCAGCGCGGCGACGTAAAGCGCTGCCACCAAGACGGACACGTGGTCTTTGCCGGCGCCGCCGAGCGCGAGCACGACCGCGACGAGCACGTACGTGCCGCCCACGACGAGCTCGCCAACCACTTCGCGGGCGCGAATCGGCTCCGCCTTGGCTGCGAGCGCGCGACGTACCTCCTCCGACTCCAGATAGGCGGCGCTGGACATATCTCTGGCCCTTATCGTCAATCGCCGCCGACAACTGCATAACGCGGCCCCGCTACAGCTAGAACAGCCGTCCAGCGATCTCAAGGCAACGCGCGAGAGGCCGATGTGACCGACAGAGAAACAGACAAAGGCACTGCAAAAGGCAAACCCGTCGCGAGGCGGGGGCGCAAAGCCAGAGGTCTCGGGGGCGAGATAGCTCGGTTGCCAGTTGAGCAAGGAGGCTATCCCGTGCTGTCCCCCGCTTCAGATTTCACATCGACCGGTCGCTCGCGCAGCTCACTGCGCTCAACTGCGGCACTCCTCGTCGCACTGGCCGCGGCCGCGTCGACGCTCGTGCAGGCCGCTCCCGCCAATGCGGCGGAAACGACGGCGTGCAACGCCGGCGCGCTCTCGACGCCCTTCAGCAAATGGGGCGATCAGAACCTCTACACGCTGGTACCGGGGGGCCACTTCGAAGCCAGCGAAGCCGCTTGGACGCTGTCAGGCAAGGCCGAGCTCGCGTCGGGCGCCGAGCCGTGGGCCGTCACCGGCTCGCTCGGCAAGTACTCGCTCTCGATCCCGCAAGGAGGATCAGCCGAGTCGCCGTTCATGTGCGTGACTCCCGAAGATCGCACTTTGCGCTTCTTCGACCGCGGCGAAGCTGCGGGCGGCAGTCTGGTCGCGAACATCGTGTTCGAGACCGCCAAAGGAAACGTCGTCAAGAAGACGGGCACCGTCTCACCCGGGACCAGCTGGGCGCCCTCGGAAATCTTCCACACGGGCGCCGCGGTCGCGGCAGCGATCAAAGGCGGCGAACACGTCTACCTCGCGCTTCAGTTCGAATCGGTGAAGGGGACCACGCGCGTCGACGACGTCTTCCTCGATCCGCGTCACCGCTAGTCGTCGAACACGCCTCACGGGAAGCCAGACAGCGCTCCAAGGCTGGCGCACTCCTTTGCGCCAGCCGACGAAGCGCCGGCGGACCTCGCCGGCCTCAGCGCCGAGGCGTCGCCGGCGGACCTGCCAAACTCAGCGCTGAGGCGTCGAGCTTGCGGAAAGCGGGCCGACGCCGCGACACCACCGCGCAGACACGCCAACAACTGCGCGCCACGTATTCCACGCCCGCGGACGGCGCCGTCCGCCGCGAGGCCAGCGCGACTCGCACCGGCGCGATCGCCGATCTGCTCCGGGCGATGGCGCCTCGCAACACGACGGTCACGGCGCGAAGTATTGGCGGCGGGCGCACCACGGCCAAAGTCCTCCGCGCGCTATCTCCCCGCCGCCGAAACGGCGGCTTCCCGAGCCGCCCGGCCTCGACCGGCGCTACGTCATCAGGCAGGCCGCGCCCGGTGCGCTGCTTCCCGAGGAGCGCTGGCGGGACGCCCTGTCCGCTGCTGCGCGGATCTGCGGCGCGCTGCGGACCGGCCCCGCCCAAGCGGGAGGGGAAGGATCGCAACCGAGCTGCCGCGCTCACGCGAAAGCGGCTGGGGTTGCAAGCCAGGGTGGCGAGGGCCGTGAAAGTGGGCTTGGCGAGTCAGACGCCCCGGAGGCCGGGGGCACCGATCGAACGCGACGAATGAGCAGCCTCGGCGCCGGCGTGGCCACGCGCGCGCCGAGCTGCTGGACAGCTCTGGCTGGCGCCTACGGCCGTTCGGCGTCCGAGAGGGCGTGGTCATTCCCGCTGCGCACTCTGATTTCTGGCGCAGCGCCGCGAGCGCCGGACAGCGAGCCGCCATTGCCCTCGTGCATGACCTTGCGCAGGTAGGCGGCGACTTCGCGCGGCAGCCGCGCGTCCGCATCCGAATTGGCCGCTCCCGGGCGCCCGGCGGCGGCGGATCGCGCCCCAGCCCTCAGCACGTCGAGCAACACCTCGACGACCTGCGGATCGAACTGGGTGCCTGCGGCGCGGCGCAGCTCGGCGCAGGCTGACGCATGGCTGCCGGCCGGCCGGTAAGAGCGATCGGTGGTCATCGCCTCATAGGCGTCGCAGGCGGCGATGATGCGCGCTCCCATCGGGATCTCCGAGCCGACGAGCCCGTCCGGATAGCCGGTCCCGTCCCAGCGCTCGTGGCTTGCGCGCACCAGCACCCCGACCGCTCGCAATGCCGGCGCCGCGCTGAGGATCCGCTCGCCGAGCAGCGTATGCGTGCGCATGAGCTCCCACTCGTCGATGTCCAACGCATCGGGCTTATCGAGGATCGCGTCGGGAATCCCGACCTTGCCGATGTCGTGTAGCTCCGCTGCCCGCATCAGCTCGTCCAGCTGCTCGGCGCTCATGCCGAGCCGCCGCGCAACGCAGACGCAGAGCTGGCCGACCTCGCTTGAGTGGTCCTCGAGCGAGGGCTGCTTGGCGCGCATGATGTTCATCAGCACGTCTCGCGTCTGGTCGCGGACCTGTGAGGGACGACCTTTCTTGACCGCGTACATTCGTTCGTCGGCCAGCTCGAGGGCGTACTCGAGAGTCGTCGCCTCATAGGGAAGCACCGCAGCGCCGTAGGAGGCGCGGATCGCGAACCCCTGTCCGCGCTCTTCCAGCGCGCCTGCGCTCGCCGCGACAAGCTTTTCGAGCTCCTCAGCGTCCGCCGCCGCGAGCACGCAGAACTCATCGCCGCCGAGGCGGTACGCCGCGCCCTGCGCGCATACGGCATACGCGAGCTTGGTGCCGAGTCTCGCAAGGATCGCGTCCCCCGCCATGTGACCGAAGGTGTCGTTGTAGCTCTTGAAGCCGTCGAGGTCGAACAGCACGAGCACGAGCGGACGCTGACCGCTCGCGCCCGAGAGCCGCTCCGTGAGGTCGGCTTCGAGCTTGCGCCTGTTGCCGAGCTTCGTGAGCGCATCGGTCTGCGCCTGCTCACGCAGCAGCTGATGGAGGATGATGTCGCTCGCGGCGCGCCGCGTGCGCTCGACCAGGTCGCACATCACCTCCTGCTCGTCCTCGCGAAACGCTCGCGCGCGTCGGGCGACGGCGAGCGTGCCGCGGATGCTGCCGGCCTCGCTGCGGAAGCCCAGTGGCAGCGCCAGCGCCCACACGCCGTCGCGCTCTACCTGCGCGAGGCTGTTGCTCGCGAGCGTCGTTCCAACCGCCGCCTCCAGCGCCGGGCTGAGCTGCTCCATCTCGACGTCGATCACGTGCGAGCGTTCGACCCCCTCGAGCTCGAGACGGCCAGCGTCGGCGTCGAGTGCCTCGACGGAGCCGTGCAGCACGATGCTCGTGAGCGCCGCCATGTCCAGTTTCGCTGCCAGCGCGTCGCCAAGACGGCGCACCGCCATCTGCAGACGAGTGCGCTCGCGTGCAACGAGATCGAGCCGTCGCTGCGCCTGTGCGATCCGCTCGGTGCGGTCGCGCGTCGCCATCAGCATCAGCCCGTTGATCGGGATCAGCGCGAGCAGCGCCACATCGTGGACGCGTGCCTGCGTGCCGATGATCAGCCCCAACGGCGCGATGCACAGGTCGACGAGCCACACCTGGGCGATCACGCGCAGCTGAACACGCGAGTCGACGCCGAGGATCGCGGCCTCGCGCACGGTCGCGGAGATCAGATCGACGATGCAGCCCGCAAGGAACGCCGCGATGTAGACGAGCGCGAGCACGAGCGGCCGATGCTCGCGCCCGGCGAGCACCAACACGACCGCAGGGCCGAGCGTATGCCATGCGTCGGAGACGGACAGCAGCACGCGTTCGGCCTGCGCGTGCTTGGTGAGCGCCTGCACGAACGTCCCCGCGACGAGCCCCGCCGCCGCCAACAGCGGGACGGCCCCAGGCGGCAGCAGCAGCAGCATCGGCACCAGCACGAGATATGAGGGCACCAGGTAGCCGGCGCCGATCGGGAACTTCACGACGCGCGAGGACAGCCCGTAGGCCGCGATCAGGGCGACCGTGAGAGCGACGTTGAGGCTGTGCCCGTAGAGCGCGACGACCGCCAACGGGATCGCGATCGCCACGAACAGGCAGGAGGCGAGCGCCTCGACCAGCAGCTCGCGTCCGCTGACCTTGTCCGTGCGACCCGACCACGATTCTTCCAGTAGCCGCTCATCCGGGCGATGAGAGCGTGCATCGTCAAGGCGCGGTTGGCTCATGGCAGTCGCGTGCAAGTGGGTAGGTGGGTGGCGCGCCCCGCGCGCCACCCACCAGTTACTGACGTATCGGCCGCGGCCGGTTCAGTAGTTAGCGGCTGTAAGGATCGACGTAGAGGTCATACAGGCCATAGACGTCGTACGGCGGCCCATAGGCGGTCAGCGTGATCCGGGCGTGCTGCCAGCCGGACACGTTTTCCGGTTCCATGCTGAGCGGTTCTGAAACGATCCATTCACCGCTCCTGCCGCCACGGATCTGGCCCGTGGTCTGCGGCATGTTCCAACTAGACCTGCCTTCGTAGCCGACCGCGAAGCCGACCCCTTGCGAGAAGCGGCCCGCGGTGAGGTTTGCCATCCTCGTGCGTGCAGTCGGGTATTCGTACGTCATGCAAAAGGCGGGGCTGACCGCCTTCGACCCACCGGGCATCGACAGAACCGAGCCCACGTTTCCGTCGGCGAGGGTCCTGCGCACGATGCTCGCGCCGCCGCTCAGTTCCCAGCCGGTGCCTTCGAAGCTGCCGGCGCTCTCGCCGGGGACCAGCACGTAGGAGTTGGTGTCCTGCACTTCCAGGAACGGCTGTGAGAGTGACGCCGCGGTGCAGTCGGTGCTGCTCGCCAATGCGGGCGACGCGGCAACCAGCATCGCCGCCAGCGTCGCGACGAGCAGACAGACCGTGCGTCGGGGTTCGATTATGTATGGCATCTCGATGACTCCGGGCGCCACACTGGGGAACCTGCTAGGGGGGACATCCTGTCTGCCTCCTTGTTCGGTCGGCAGCCGAGCTATCTCCACGGAGACCCCTGGCTTTGCGTCCCCGCCTCGCGACGGGTTTGCCCTTGTCAACGGGTTGCTTAGTTCACTTGCCCCATCGGGACGACGAGGCCTGCCCTCAAGGGACGACGGACGCATGTTCGAAACCCGCAGAGCCCCAAGGCAGGAAGGCGCCTGACAGTTGGGCTCAGCGCTCAGCTCGCTCGCGCGTAGCGCCCGGGCTTTCGGGCGCTACGCGTACTCCGGGACAGGGACTCGAACGGTGGAAAGCGGTCGAACGAAGTCCCTGCTACCGGCCCATATTCGGCGTGTGCAGGAGATTCGCGATGCAGCGTTGCCCCACTGAATACCCGCCGGATCCCGTCAAATCGCGACGCGACTGGCCCAAAACTGGCCCACGGCGCTGGCACTGTGCCATCAACGGACGTGCGCGATCGTGAGCGCCATCAGCACGGCGTCCGTCACGATGAAGGCTGGGAACACAAGCAGCCATCCCAGATGGTTCCTCGGCTTGACCACCGACCGCTGATAGAACAGCTGGTGCGCGCGCGCGACCAGCACCGTGCCGGGGTAGCCGCGACGGATCTCGGGAAGTCCGAAGGGTCCTCATGCAGCGGCTGATCGCTTCTGAGTAGGTCACCTCAAGATGACGCTTCTGCGCCATCGCCTGCCATGCGACGCCGAGGGGGATCATCCCGACGCCGAGCACCACGCTCCTCGTCCAGTGCGGCGTTGCAGACGCGAACGCAGCCGCGTAGAGCAACGCCTGTGCGGCAAGCGTCGGACCCCCATAGCTGCTCGTCCACTTCGCCGCGCCGCCCCTCAAGCAGCGGCAAGAGCGTTTCTGCCGCGTAGCGGGTGTCTCCGCGGGGGCCACCGGAAACGGGACCTCCATGCGCGTTGAGATGCAGAACGGCGACGAGGTCAAGATTCTCGCTGACCGGCCCGGCTGGCAGCAAGCGGCTTTTCCTGCGGCGTCTGCTGCACGCGGCTGGCGATGGTTGGCGCGGCGCCCACGGGGGAGCTAAGCCGCGAGTGGCACGACGGCCAGCGAGTTTCGCTAGACCCTCCTAAAAGGGAATCGCGCGTCGGTCCCGAAAGCACCGGCTGAATGAGGCGGCGCAGGGTGCGACATATGCCATCACCAGCGATGGGCATCGCGGTCGCCGCATTGGTTGTAGCTATCGGCGGCTCAGCGTTCGCAGCGACCCATGACGCTTCAACCGGGGTCACAGTGTGCGTTCCTAACGTGGGGCCACGACCCCTACTGACCCCTAGTCGCGCCAAGGACTGTAGGAAGGGTTACGAACGCAGAGAAATTGGAAACGAAGGACCACCCGGACCACGAGGTCCAGAAGGGATCGGTATCGCAGCGGAATTCGAGTCGAGAAAGGAACTCACAACGCATAGCGGCTCTCCAGAGGAACCGGATTGGGCTGTAGACGAACCGCTTGGCTCGCCTACCTGGTCTGGCTACGGCGAAGCAAACGACCTACTGTTAGGGGAAGCCAGGATCGAAACTCCGGCCAGTAGCAGTTGTGGCGTATCGGTCGATGGACGAGAAGTCGAAGGTGAAGCAATAGTCCTGATCCAGGACGACTACTGGCCCATAGGCGTAGTCACGATACCGGCGGGGTCGGGGACTGTGACGCGCCCGATCGTGTGGGGTCAGCGACAAGAACGGGCCGAAGGAACGGACGAACACTTCGGCACATTTCGATCGGGCGCCGAGGAAGTCGGACGTATTTGGGGGAGCGAATACCCCGGGCAGAACGAATTACGTGTCTTAGCTGCTGACGACTGCGGTGCAAACGGCGGAAAGTCCGGCGGTCACTTCGTCGTCCGCTACATCAGCATTGGCGTCTACGAAGCCAAGCGTTTCCGCTAGACGGGGCGTAGGTCGCTCTCATATTTTGAGCGGCCGAAACGCAGGATAGAGCCTCACGATGACGCCGTTCACGGGTTCGGGGTTGGCGTCTGTTACGGCACCTGAAATGGTGCCCGAACCGGTTGACAGCGCAGGAAGTGGCTGCGATCAAGCGGCGCAAGCGCCGGGACCGTGATCGCGAAGGCGAATCGGCGATCACGACCGGCCGGGACGAAGCGGTCGCGAGCGTCGTCGGGTTCGCCCGCAAGTGCCTATTGCGTGACCCCGAAGTGCGGGAGCGGCTCGGCCGCATCGCAGAGCTTCGAGGCGCCGACCGTTGGCGGGCTATCGAATATGTTGCCGGCGACTACGAGGGGGTGCTCGACCTCCCATCCCTCGCCCGCCTGCCCAGTGACTGGCCGCGATACCTCACCCGCATCAACGAAGGCTGGCAGGTCGTCGCGGTCACGCTCGTCACGCGCAGGCCCGGCACGGAATCCTCGCTCGCCCCCGACCGGATCGAACTCGCCTGCAGCGCGTTGGCACTGCGACCCCGCGCCCGCGCCGAACTGAACAACGAGCGCGATCGAGGCCTTCGTGTTGGTTCACATCGTCAGCAGCTAGGTCACCGGCACGGCGCCGACATGCACGCGCAGGGCACCCGCGCCGACGAACTCGCGGCCGCAGGGGCATCGTCGGGCCGGCGTATGACCGAGGCGCAGCGACAGCGAGAAGTGCAGCGCGTCGAAAAAGCGCGCCGCGACTGCGAGCTGTGGTAGCCGAGGTCGGCTGACCCGCGCAGACCCCGTGCACGTGGGCGCCGCTGGTGGCCGGGAGGCCCCTTCTGGGTCACGCCGGGCGACGAATCAGAAAACTCGCGCACATCACGGATCAAAGCGGCGACCTGTCCATGGTCGTACTCGTCGTATTCGCCATGCGCGGCTTTGTTCCAGAGGTCGAGCCACGCCGTAACGCTCTTTTCTTCGAGCTTGTTGTAGGCACCGTCGGCCGCAAGCTCGGCGTTCAGCGTGCTGGCTTTCTTGGGCGAGCCATCGGGCTTGGCGGCGGCAACGCTAGAACGATCTGCGAGCTTTCGTAGGTGACCCTCCAACACGCTTCCGGCGATGACGGCCGCTGCGTCCTTGAAGCCGGCGTTCAGCTCGGTCGCCATTTCCAGGAAGTCTGAAAAGACACTCGCGTGCACCAGCTCCACGACGCTCTCGAGGTAGCCGGCTTTCAGGTCATCCCGTAGCGCCTGAGCCACGCCGGCAAGGCCGTATGAAACCGCCCGCGGTTGGGCCCCTACGAGCGCAAGGGCGGCCTGCTTGGCATACGCACTTCCGGGCGGCGCAATCCGACCTATCGCGGCCGAGAGTCGGGTGACCATGGCGTGCATGTTGGGCCGTGGCGTCGTGTTCTCTGCGCGGTTGTACTCGATCAACACCGCCTGCAGCTGGGCGATCAGTGGCTCTACGTCCATGCGCGAACGCTAACCCGTAGCTCGGACTTGGCGTCTCCAATGGCCCAAATCATGGCCCAAACGGCCCCTCAAACCACGAAAGCGCCCGTGTTATGGGCGCTTTCGTTACTCCGGGACAGGGACTCGAACCCCAATCTCCCGGACCAGAACCGGGCGTCACTGCCAATTGGACTATCCCGGACAGTGCTCGGGCCAGAACGATAGCCAATCGCCCGCTGGCCGCCCGCACGCCGCCGAGCCCGCCCCGGGGGGGCGCGTCAGAGGCGGGCGGCCTGCCCCTCGGGGGCGAAGTAGGCGGTGATCGACTCCTCGAGGCCCGGGTCGAGCACGAGCAGCACCTCGTCGCCGGCGTGGATCACGGTGTCGGGCTTGGGCACGAACCCAGAGCCATCGCGCAGCACGGAGATGATCAGGCTTCCCTCGGGCAGGCTGATCTCGGAGACGCGCTCGCCGACCGTCGGAGCGCCCTCGGTCACCTCCAGCTCGATGATCTCCAGGCGCTCCTCTTCGAGCGCCAGCAGATGGACGAGCCCGTAGCGCGGCACCTCGTGCTCGATCAGGCGCAGGATCAGGTCGGTCGCGGAGACCGCGGGCTGGATGCCGAGCAGCCTGAAGTGGTCGTGATTGCGAGGATTGTTCACGCGCGCGATCACGCGGTCGCAGAGGTACTTCTCCTTGGCGACCTGGCAGACGAGGATGTTGTCCTCGTCATCGCCGGTCACCGCGATGACGAGATCGGCGCGCTGGATGCCCGCGCGCTCGAGCACCCACAGCTCCGTCGCGTCCCCGTACTGGATCGCGTGCTCGAACTCTTCCTCGTTGACGAGATAGCAAGCGCGCGAGGACTCGATCAACGTGACCTCGTGGCCCTTGGCGATCAGCTCGCGCGCGAGGTTGCGCCCGACCTTGCCGGCGCCGGCGATGATGGCGTACATCTAGGCCGCCCCGGCGGGCTCGGGCTCGAGCGCCCGCTCGAACATCTCGATTGCATGCTTGGTGGGGCAGATCGTCTGCAGGCCCTGCCCGCCGTACCAGTCGGCGCGGGCCGGATCCATGACCCGCACGACCGCCTTCTGCACGCCGAAGCGCCTCTGCGCGATCTGCGCGATCACGAGGTTGGTGTTATCGCCGGCCGTCGAGGCGATGAACACGTCGGCCCGTTCGATGCCGGCCTCGACGAGCGCGTCGGTCTCGAGCGCCGTGCCGACCGTGAACTGGCCGCCCGAGTCCTCCCAGCTCTTGCTCTGCCCGGCGTCCAGGCGCTCGTGCGAGAGAGGGTCGGCATCCAGCACGGAGACTTCGTTTCCGGCCGCCAGCGCGGACTTCGCAAGCGCCGAGCCCACGCGCCCGGCGCCGACGATCAGGACGAACATCTGTCTCCGCAGTCAGCCATAGGGCGCACATTAGACGATGCCGGCGCCCTCCCGGGCGGCGCCGGGACAGCGGGATCGCCGGCCATCGGCGCACTCACGAGCGCCTTCCGCGGCGCACCTCGACATAGCTGCGTGCCACCGCGACGGCGATGAACAACACGCCGAGGACGAGACGCGTGGGCGCGATCCCGGAGTGGGCGAGCCAGCCCTGGACGATCAGCGCGACCCCGATCGCAGCCACCGCTGAACGTCCAGACCCGGTGCAGCCTCCGCGGGCTCATCCTCGGCCCGAGCTCAGGCGCGTACGCGGGTGACTGCCCGCCCTCTCGCGGCGTTGCAAGCTGCGCGGCTCAAGCCGCACACCGCTGCAGATCAGGTGATCAGCGGGATGATCAGGATCGCGACGATGTTCGCAACCTTGATCATCGGGTTGATCGCGGGGCCCGCCGTGTCCTTGAACGGGTCGCCGACCGTGTCGCCCGTGACCGACGCGGCGTGCGCCTCCGAGCCCTTGCCGCCGAACGCACCATCCTCGATCAGCTTCTTCGCGTTGTCCCACGCGCCTCCGCCGGCGGTCATGAGGATCGCGAAGAAGAAGCCGACGACGATCACGCCGATCAGCAGCCCGCCGAGCGCCTTCGTGTCGATCAGGCCGACCACCAGCGGCAGCAGTATCGGCAGCAGCGACGGCAGGATCATCTCGCGCTGGGCGGTCCGCGTGACGATGCCCACGGCCCTCGCATAGTCGGGCTGTTCGGTCCCCTCCATGATCCCCGGGTGCTCGCGGAACTGGCGGCGCACCTCCTCGACGACCGCGCCGCCCGCGCGTCCGACCGCCTCGATCGACAGCGAGGCGAACAGGCACACCATCAGCCCGCCGAGCACGAGCCCGATCAGCACGGGCGGTTCGCTGATGGCGAAGTTGATCGCCGACAGGGCGACGTGTTCGCGAGCGGCGAGTTCCTCGCGGAAGCCCTGGAAGAGCACGACCGCGGCGAGCACGGCCGAGCCGATCGCGTAGCCCTTGGTCACCGCCTTCGTCGTGTTCCCGACCGCGTCGAGCGGGTCGGTCACGTTGCGCACCTCCTCGGGCAGGTCCGCCATCTCGGCGATCCCGCCGGCGTTGTCGGTGATCGGGCCGAAAGCGTCGAGCGCGACGATCAGGCCGGTGAGCGACAGCTGCGCGACGAGCGCCACGCCGATGCCGTAGATGCCGTTCGTGCCGCCGCCGGCGAGCTTCCACGCGCCGAAGATGCCGAGCACCAGGACGAGGGCGGGCAGCGCCGTCGCCTGCAGCCCCGAGGCGAACCCCTGGATGATGTTCGTCGCGTGCCCGGTGATCGATGCACGCGCGGTCTTCTTCACCGGCGAGAAGCGCGTCGAGGTGTAGTAGTCGGTGATCACGAACAGGAGCGCGGTGACCGCGATCCCGATCAGCGAGCACAAATAGAGTTTCCACCAGGCCGGCGTGCTCGCGCCCGAGCGCGAGTAGGTGAGGTTGCGCATCAGCCAGTAGGTGATCGGGGCGAACGCCGCCGCCGCTAGCGCACCGGACACGATCAGGCCCTGGTAGAGGGCGCGCTCCACGTTGCCGGCGCGCGAGCGCACCGCGAACGTCCCGATGATCGAGGCGATCAACGCGACGCCGCCGAGCACCAGCGGGTAGAGCGCCACTTTGGTGGCATCCGAGAAGGTCAGGACGCCGAGCAGCATCACCGCGACCGCGCTGACCGCGTAGGTCTCGAAGAGATCGGCCGCCATGCCGGCGCAGTCGCCGACGTTGTCGCCCACGTTGTCGGCGATGACCGCGGGGTTGCGAGGATCGTCCTCGGGGATGCCCGCCTCGATCTTGCCGACGATGTCGGCGCCGACGTCTGCGGCCTTCGTGAAGATCCCTCCGCCCAGCCTTGCGAACACGGAGATGAGCGAGCCACCGAAGCCGAGGCCGATCAGCGCGTCGACGGCCGTCTTCTGGCTGTCGTTGAAGACCGCCGTGAGCAGGCCGTAGTAGCCGGACAGTCCGAGCAGCGCGAGCCCGGCGACGAGCAGCCCCGTGATCGCCCCGCCGCGGAAGGCGACGGTGAGCGCGCGCGAGACCCCGGAGCGCGCCGCCTCCGCCACGCGGGCGTTCGCGCGCACCGACACGTTCATCCCGATGTAGCCGGCGGAGCCCGACAGGATCCCGCCGATCGCGAAGCCGCACGCGACCGCGATGTTCTGCACGAAGATCAGCGCGACGAACAGCACGATCCCCGCTAGCGCGATCGTCGTGTACTGGCGGTTCAGGTACGCGCGCGCTCCCTGCTGCACCGCCAGTGAGATCGCCTGCATGCGCTCGTTTCCGGGTGAGAGCGCGAGCAGCGTCCTCGCCGTCAGGACGCCGTAGGCGACTGCGCAGCCAGCGCAGACGAGCGCGACGACGATCCCATGGTTCATCAGAAAGCTGCTCAAGCGAAAAATCCTCCGCGGTCTAAAGTTTCTTGCCGCGCGAGCACGTTTCGCGCGCACATCCAATACCGATCGGCGCGCGAAAACGCGCGCCGATCCGGGGCAAACGCGCGCGCAGTGTATCGTGCCGGCCCGCGAACCGCCTTTGCGCGCGCCTGCTGGCCCTCCCGCGCGCGGCCCGGCAAAGCGCTGCGACCGGCAGGCCCGGCCGCCGGCGGAACAGCCGGCCTACGTGCCCGGCACCCACAGCCTCCCGCTGGCCTCCGCCGGCCCCGGACGCCGTGAGCCATGCTCCTGCGTGGCCTCGCCCGCGCCACCGCCGCCCTCCGCGCCACCGCCGCCCTCCGCGCCGCCGCCGCCCTCCGCGCCGCCGCCGCCCGCTCTCGGCGCCGTGTCCACCTCGCGCGCATAGCTCAGCTGCAGCTGCGAGAGGGCGTCGCGCAGGGGCGCGAGCTCCTGGGGGATCCTCCGCTCGAGGATCTCCAGCAGCGCGCGCGAGGCATCGATCGCGTCGCGCGCCTGCTCGAGGTCGCGCCCGGAGCCCGCCGGCGCTTCGCCGGCACCGCCCGGCTCGGCCGCCCCGGGCGCGTCGGGCGGCGCGAGTCTGCGCGCCGCGAGGTTGATCAGCGACACGCTGACCTGCAGGATCATGTCCGTCGCGCTGACGCGCGCGAGCTCGGCTTCGTAGGCCGCCCGCATCTCCTCCTCGCTCGGCGGCTGCTCCGCGGTACTCACACCCTGACCTCCTCCGTGTACGTCTGGCTCGTCTCCTGGACCGACGCCGCGAACACCTCCTCGCGCGTGGCCCCCGCCTCGATCATGCGCCGCTGGCGCTGCGCGCCGTTGCGCTCGGGAAACACCGGCTCGATGCCGAGCTCCGCGCGCACCGGCTCCGTCCACGCCGCGAGCCGCTCGAGCGCGCCGCGTGCCGGGTACTCCTCCCCGCGCTCGATGTCGATCAGCTGCCCGTCAAGCCCGTAGCGGATCGCGCGCCACATGTTCTCCTCGATCAGGCGCGGTGGCAGCTGCACGCACGGCACATCTTCGTCGACGTCGCGTGCCGCCTGCGCGATGCACGCAACCATCAGCGCCGCGAGCGCCTCGGACTCCTGCGCGGTCGCCTGCGCGTCGCAGATGCGCAGCTCGACCGTGCCAAACGCGAAATGCGGCCTGATCGACCACCAGATCTGCGTGAACTCGACGATCGAGCGCGTGCGCAAGAGGAACTCGATGTACTCGCGATAGGCGCCCCATCCGCCGAACGCGTCGGGGATGCCACAGCGCGGGAAGCTCTTCGTGAACGACTGGCTGCGGCACGAGTGAAGCCCGCTGTCGCGCCCGTCGATGAACGGCGAGTTGGCGGAGATCGCCAGCAGCAGCGGAAGCACGGGGCGCAGGCGGTCGCAGGCGCGCACGGCGCGGTCGAGGTCACGCACGCCCACGTGCACGTGCAGGCTGAAGGTGTTGTTGCGCCAGGCCACGTATTTGAGCCCCTCCTCCACGCGCCTGTAGTGCTCGGTGTCGATGATCGGCTGCTCGCGGTAGTCGGCCCACGGATGCGTCCCGGTCGCCGCCAGCGCGGCGCCGCGCGAGCCGGCGAGAGCGAACAGGCGCCGGCGCCGCTCTCGCTGGTGGGCGAGCGCATCGTGCAGGTCGCCGCCGGTGCCCGAGATGATCTCGATCTCCGAGGAGATCAGCTCGCCCGTGATCGCCTCGCGCAACACCGCATCGAAGTCGGCCGCGGCGCGCAGCTCCTCGAAGCGCGGCACGAGGTCGAGCGTCTCGGGGTCGAGGATCGCGAACTCCTCCTCGATCCCCACGGTCAGGTCACTCGCTTGCGCGAAGGTCTCCTCTGCTCTGTCTAGATCGAGACTGTTCACGGTCGGAAACGACACTTCGCCGCGCTTGGAGCGTACGGAGCCGCCGCGCGTTGGGGGTTCTCAGGTCAGATAGAAGTAGAGCGCGTACAGCAGATCGACGGCAGGGCTCGAGGTGTGCACGGTGACCTCCGGCGGCACGTCGAGCAGCGACTCCGAGTAGTTGAAGATGATCTTCACGCCGTCCTCGACGAGCTCGTCCGCGAGCCCCTGGGCGGCGTGCGTGGGCACCGCCAGCACGCCCACGACGATGTCCTCCTCCTCTACGAGCTGGCGCAGATCGTCGATGTGGCGCACGACCTGGTTGCCGACGCTGGTGCCGACCTTCTCGTCGTCGTTGTCGAAGATCGCCACCACGCGGAAGCCATGGTCGGCGAAGATGTCCGAGGAGGCGATCGCCTTGCCGAGGTGTCCCGCTCCGATCAGCGCGATGTTGTGCTGGCCCGCGGTCCGCAGGATCTTGCGGATCTGCGAGACGAGGGCCTCGACGTTGTAGCCGACGCCGCGCTTGCCGAACTTGCCGAAGCCGGAAAGGTCGCGCCTGATCTGCGTCGAGTTCACGTGCGTGTAGTCGGAGAGCTCCTGGGAGGAGATCGTCTCCTTGCCCATCTTCTTGGCCTGCGTGAGCACCTGCAGGTAGCGCGAAAGGCGCGCGGCGACCCCCAGCGAAAGGCGCTCGCTGGAGCTCGACGACCCGTCGCGGCCAGGCTCGACCGCCCCCGTCGTCGGCTCTCGATAGCTCATCGGGGTGACTCTAGACGCTCACGCACGATCGCTTCGTCGACGAAGTATTCGCAGAGCTCCTCGCCGTCGAGGCAGATCACGGGAACCCGCTCGAAGTAGCTGCGGTGCAGCGCCTCGTCGGCGCTGATGTCCCGCTCGCGCAGCTCGAAGCCGAGGCTCGCCTGCAGGCGTCGCAGCACCGTCATCGCCTCCTCGCAGAGGTGGCAGCCCGGCGTCGACAGGACGGTGACGGTGCTCACGCGCGCCCGGGCGCTTCGCCGCTCGCGTAGGCGTCGAGCGCGAGGTAGCACGGGTATTGCAGCGGCGCCGTGAAGCGCGCGGCGCTGGCGATCATCGCCGCGTTGTCGGTACACAGCGAGCGCTCCGGGACGTGCACCTCGACGCCGAGCTCGCGCAGGCGCCCGCGCAGCAGTCCGTTCGCCGCGACGCCGCCGCCGACGGCCAGGCGCGCAAGCCCGCTCGCCTCGAGCGCGCGGCGCGTGCGCTCCAGCAGACGCTCGACGATCGCCGCCTGGTATGAGGCCGCGAGATCGCTCGCGTGGGCCCGTCGCTCCTGCTCGGACAGCCCCTGCAACGTGTACAGCAGGGCCGTCTTCAGCCCCGCGAAGGAGAAGTCGAGGCCCTCGTCGAAGCGGCGGCGGCGCACGCCGCGCCCGCGCTTGCGCTCGGCCGGCGAGCCGGGCAGGGCGTAGGCGTCGGGGTCGCCGCCGGCCGCCAGCCGCTCGAGCGCCGCGCCACCCGGGTAGCCGAGGCCGAGCATGCGCGCGCCCTTGTCGAACGCCTCGCCGGCGGCGTCGTCGAGCGTTGAGCCGAGCACGCGAAAGCCCTCGTGCGCCGTCACGTGCGCCAGCAGCGTGTGGCCGCCGCTGGCGATCAGACACACGAACGGGGGCTCGAACGGGCCCTCGCCGTCGGGCAGGAAGTTCGCGGCGACGTGGCCCTGGAGGTGGTCGATCGGCGCGAACGGCAGCTCGCGCGCCGCGGCCAGCGCCTTCGCGCTCGACAGCCCGACGAGCAGCGCGCCGATCAGCCCCGGCCCACGCGTCGCCGCGACCAGCTCGACATCCTCGAGGCTCGCCCCGGCGCGGGCGAGCGCCTCGTCGATCACCACGTCGATCAGCTCGAGGTGGTGGCGCGCGGCGATCTCCGGCACGACGCCGCCGAAGCGCTCGTGCTGCTCCTGGGAGGAGATCACGTTCGAGCGCAAGCTGCCGTCCTCTTGCAGGATCGCCGCGCAGGTGTCGTCGCAGCTGCTCTCGAGCGCCAGGATCACCGCGGCGCCGCGTTCGGCACGTCGTCGAGCGAGCCCGCGAGCGTCGCCGGCGTACGCCACATCACGAGCGCGTCCTCGCCGTTGTCCTGGTAGTAGCGGCGCCGCATCCCCGCCGCGCGGAACCCCTCGCGCTCGTACAGGTGGATCGCGACGTGGTTGGAAGGGCGAACCTCGAGCGTGAAGCGCGCGCTCTCGTCGTCCACGCGCCGGTACAGCTCCGCGAGCAACGCCGACGCGAGGCCCTTGCGCTGGTGCTCAGAGTCGACGGCGACGTTCATCACGTGCCACACCGTGTCGTAACGCGAGCAGATCAGGTAGCCCACGAGGCGCTCCCCCGTCACGGCGGCGAGGCAGATCCCGGAGGGCTTGGACAGCTCGAGCACGAACATCGCGAGCGACCACGGCGTCGGAAACACGCGGCGCTCGATCGCCGTCACCTGCGGCAGGTCCGGGTAGCCCAGGCGGCGGATCTCCACCGCCGGGGACTCGATCGCGATGTCCTGAGAGGCTGGTTCGCTCATGCACGGGATGCCCGCGGCGCGCGGGCGTCACTAGAGGCTATCTCCGCATCGGGGCGGCGCAGGTATTCGGGCAGCAACTGGGCGCCGGCGCTCGGCGGTGCGAGGCGCCCGATCTCGCACACCGCGCGCGCGCTCACCAGATGGGCGGAAGAGTCCGGCTGGGCGACCTCGATCGCCGCCTGCCGTAGCTCGGCGGCGTAGCGCACTGCGCCGTCGCCGACGGCCAACCAGCGCCGGTCCGCCACCTCGGCGAGCAGCTCCGCGATCCGCTGCGGAGCGATCGCGCGCGGCAGCGTCAGTGGATGTGCGGGCACAAGCCGTCCGGCGTCCTGCGCCGGGAGCGGCTCGTATGCGGCCGCGAACACCTCCCCGCGGCGCGCGTCGATGACCGCCAGCACGCCCTCAACGGGCTCGCCGGCGCTCGCCGCGCACCACAGCGCGCCGCTGGCAAGCGCCTGCAGGCTGCTGACGCCGACCAGCTCGCACGACAGCGAGTGCGCGAGGCCGCGCGCGGTCGCAAGGCCCACGCGCAGGCCGGTGAAGCCCCCCGGGCCCGTCCCGACGGCGATCCGCTCGAGCGCCGCCCACTCGATCGCCTCCGCGGCCAGCAGCGACTGCGCCATCGGCAGCAGGCGCGTCGCGTGGCCCGGTCGCGCGCCGGCGCTCGGGTCATCGCGCAGCTCGCGCGTGTGTCCGGCGCGGACCCGCAGCGCGACGGCCGTCGCGGCCGTCGCCGTGTCCAGACCGAGCACGATCAAGCGCGCCGCGCCCGGTCCGTCGTCGGCTCGATCGACACCTCGCGGCGATCGCCGCCGCCGTGGCTGAGCGTCACGCGCAGGTCGGGCCGTACGAGCGCCTCGGCGCCCCGCTCGGGCCACTCGATGAAAACGAACTGCCCGTCCGCGAGGTAGTCCTCGAGCAGCTCGGGATCCTCCTGTGCGAGGTCCGCGAGCCGGTACAGGTCGAGGTGCGCGATGCGCAGCTCGCCGGCGCGGTAGCGGTTGCCGATCGTGAACGTCGGGCTCGTCACCGGGTCGGTCACGCCGAGCGCGCGCGCCGCGCCGCGCACGAGCGTCGTCTTGCCCGTCCCCAGCTCGCCGCGAACCAGCACGACCGAGCCGGGCGCCAGCGCGCGCGCGATCTGTTCGCCGAGCGCTTCGGTCTCGGCTGCGGATGCCGTCGAGAGGCTGCGCGCGGCCACCAGGACCCTGACTGTAACCGAGGCTCGCCTGCGGCCCGGCGGCAGGGCGCAGCGTTAAAAAGACCGGCCCGCGGGAGAATGGGGGGCGCGGGCCGGTCACTCCTGGAGGGATGGAGACAGGAACTTCATCGGCAGACCAACGGGTTCACTTGAGGCCTGCTGTGCGGGAATGTTCGACGCCCGGCCTGAATCTCCTCCAAAGGCCCGAGAAATACGGGCTAAACACCCACCGCGGGGCGTCCAGACGGGCTCGGCGAGCGCGTCGAGCGGCACTGGACGCAACCTGGACGCGCCCACGGCGGAGCCGTCCGCGCCCGCGGCGGAGCCCTTCTCGGCGGCGCGCGAGCACTCCGCTCAGAACAGCCCGAGCTGGTCGGGCTCGGTGGCCGGCCCCGGCCCCGTCTCCGCCGGCGTCTGCATCTCCTCCTCGATCGCGAGCGCCACCAGGTCGTCGGCCTCGCGCAGCGCCGGCGGCTGCTCGGGCGGGCCCTGGGCGAGCAGCTCCGGCAGCCCCGCGAAGTCCTCGCGCAGCGTCTGCAGCATGCGCGGCGTGTAGAGCGCCGCGGCGGGATGGTAGATCGGGTACAGGCGCACGGCGCGCTGGCCGATCACGACGACCTCGGTCTGTCCGTGTAGACGCGTGATCCCCGTCGGCTCACCGCGCAGCAGCTTCGTCGCGAAGTTGCCGAGCGTGCAGATCACGACGGGCTCGATCAGCTCCACCTGTCGCAGCAGGTACTCCTGGCAGTTCTCGATCTCCAGCGGCAGCGGGTCGCGGTTGCCCGGCGGCCGGCACTTCAGCACGTTGCAGATCCACACGCTCGCGCGCTCGAGCCCGATCTCCTCGAGCAGCTGGTCGAGCAGCCGGCCCGCGCGCCCGACGAACGGCAGCCCCTGCTCGTCCTCGCTCGCGCCCGGCGCCTCGCCGACGAACATCAGGTCGGCGTCCGCGTTGCCGGCGCCGAAGACCACCGACTTGCGCGTCGAGGCGAGCTCGGCACAGCGCGTGCACGCGCGCGCCTGGCGCAGCAGGTCCTTCAGTGCCTCGCGCCGCGCGGCGGACGTTGAGAGCGCCGAGGGCATCCCCGAGGATCGTAATCGCTCCCCGCTTGGGCGATGATTGCCCGATGCCCGCAAAACGCGAGCAGATGTTGAGGGCTCCGTTCGCCGGCACGGTGGTCGCGCTGCCGCACGGCAGCGACGCGCCCGTGCGGGCGGGCGCGGCCGTCGTCGTGCTCGAGGCGATGAAGATGGAGCACGAGCTGACCGCGGACGCCGACGCGATCGTCCGCGAGCTCGCCGTCGCGGTCGGCGAGACCGTCGAGGAGGGCCAGCTGCTCGCGACGCTCGAGCCGCGCGCCGCCGACGGCGCGGCGCCCGCCGCCCTCGAGCAACCCGCGCCGGACGCGCTCGATGGCGAGCGCGCCGATCTGCGCGCCGTCCACGAGCGCCACGCGCTCGGGCTCGACGCGGCGCGCCCGGACGCGGTCGCCGGCAGGCACCGGCGCGGCAAGCGCACGGCGCGGGAGAACGTCGAGGACCTCCTCGACGCGGGCAGCTTCGTGGAGTACGGACCGCTTCTGTTCGCGGCGCAGGAGCGCCGGCGCTCGCGCGAGGAGCTGATCAGGCGCACCCCCGCCGATGGCCTGGTCGGCGGCGTCGGCGAGGTCGACGGCCGGGCGTGCGTCGTCGCGTCCTACGACTACACCGTCCTCGCCGGCACGCAGGGCATGCGCAACCACCTCAAGAAGGACCGGCTGTTCGATCTCGCCGCGCGCCGGCGGCTGCCGGTCGTGCTGTTCGCCGAGGGCGGCGGCGGGCGCCCCGGCGACGTCGACATGCCGATCGTCGCGGGCCTCGACTGCCGCGCGTTTCAGCTGTTCGCATCGCTCAGCGGCCTCGTGCCGCTCGTCGGCATCGCCGCCGGCTACTGCTTCGCCGGCAACGCCGCGCTGCTCGGCTGCTGCGACGTCGTGATCGCCACCGAGGATTCGAGCATCGGCATGGGCGGCCCGGCGATGATCGAGGGCGGCGGTCTCGGCGTGTATGAGCCGGGCGATGTCGGTCCGATCGACGTCCAGCATGCCAACGGCGTAGTGGACCTGCGCGCCGCCGACGAGGCTGAGGCCGTTTCACTCGCGCGCCGCTACCTGGCCTACTTCGGCGAGCCGCGCGCGCCGGGCGTGCTGGCCGACGCGCCCGCGCTGCGCGAGCTGGTTCCCGAGCAGCGCAAGCGCGTCTACGACGTGCGCGCGGTCGTGCGGGCCCTGTTCGACGAGGGCTCGACGCTCGAGCTGCGCACGGGCTTCGGCGCGGGCATGGTGACGACGCTCGCGCGCCTGGAAGGCCGCCCGCTCGGCGTGGTCGCGAACGATCCGGCGCACCTGGGCGGCGCGATCGACGCCGACGCCGCCGACAAGGCGGCGCGTTTCCTGCAGCTGTGCGACGCCTTCGAGCTGCCCGTGCTGTTCCTCTGCGACACGCCCGGCTTCATGGTCGGCCCGGCCGCCGAGCGCACGGCGACGGTCCGCCACTTCGCCCGCATGTTCCTGACGGGCGCCAACCTCACCGTCCCGACCGGCACGATCGTGCTGCGCAAGGGCTACGGGCTGGGCGCGCAGGCGATGGCGGGCGGCGGCTTCAAGGCGCCGCTGTTCACCGTCGCGTGGCCGACCTCGGAGTTCGGCGCGATGGGCCTGGAGGGGGCCGTGCGTCTCGGCATGCGCCGTGAGCTCGAGCAGATCGCCGACGAGCGCGAGCGCGACGCCGCCTTCGAGCAGATGGTCGCGGCCGCCTACGAGCGCGGCCGCGGGCTGAACATGGCCGCCTACGGCGAGATCGACGACGTGATCGACCCCGCCGACTCGCGCCGCTGGATCGCCATGCTGCTGCGCGACGGCGCGACGCCCTGGTGGCAGCGCCCGGCGAAGAAGCGCCCCCACCTCGACGCCTGGTGAGCGTCCCGCGGGGGCGCAACCGCCGCGCACAGGGCGGCGCCGCGCGGTGTGCCAAGCGCCGCGTTTGGGGGTATATTGCCAGCGAGGGCCGTCATCGGGGCATTCCCGAGATGGACCTTGGTAGTGCCAGTACAGCAAAGCGACAGTCGAGCCGGTATCCGCGCAAGCGGAACTGGACCCGAGGCAATGGACCACTCCGAGCCACCACAGCGAGCGCGCCCGTGAAGCGCGTGCGCACCGTAGCGGCGCTGCGCGCGCAGCTGGCGCAGGCGCGGCGCGAGGGCCGCACGATCGGACTCGTTCCGACCATGGGCGCGCTGCACGCCGGCCACCTCTCGCTGATCGAGCGCGCGCGCGAGCAGTGCGACATCGTCGTCGTCTCGCTGTTCGTCAACCCCGCCCAGTTCGACGAGCACGCCGACCTCGAGCGCTACCCGCGCGACGAGGACACGGACGCCCGTCTCGCCGCCGCGGCGGGAGCCGACGTGCTGTTCGCGCCCTCGGTCGAGGAGATCTACCCGGCCGACTTCTCCACGACCGTCGAGGTGCTCGGCGTCAGCGAGCGACTCGAGGGCCAGGCGCGCGGCGCGGCGCACTTCCGCGGCGTGGCCACGGTCGTCACGAAGCTGCTGTGCATCGCGCAGCCCGACGCGGCCTACTTCGGCCAGAAGGACGCCCAGCAGCTCGCGGTGATCCGCCGGCTCGTCGCGGACCTGAGCCTGCCCGCGCGCATCGAGGCGCTGGCGACCGTGCGCGAGCCCGACGGGCTGGCGCTCTCGTCTCGCAACCGGCTGCTCTCGCGCGAGGAGCGCGCCCGCGCGCTGGCGCTGCCCGCAGCGCTGCAGAGCGCGCGCGAGCTCGTCGCGGCCGGCGAGCGCTCGCCCGAGGTGATCACCGCGGCCGCCCGCGCGAGGATGACGCGGCGCGGCCTGCAGCCGGACTACGTCGCGCTGGTGGACCCGGAGACCTTCGAGGATCTCGCCTCGCTCGACGCCGAGGGTCTTCTCCTGCTAGCCGCTCGTGTCGGCTCGGTGCGCCTGATCGACAACGCGATGCTCGTGGCCGGGGAGGCGCGAGCGGCCGCCGTCCCGGCGGCCGAACGCGCCGGGACGGCCACGCCGGAGGTGCTGGCGTGCAGCGCGTGATGCTGAGGGCGAAGATCCACCGCGCGACGGTGACCGACTGCGACCTGAACTACGTTGGCTCGCTGACGGTGGACGCCGAGCTGCTGGAGGCGGCCGACATCCTCGCGCACGAGCAGGTGCACGTCGTCGACGTCGACAACGGCGCGCGCTTTGAGACCTACACGATCGCCGGCGAGCGAGGCAGCGGCCAGATGTGCGTCAACGGCGCGGCCGCGCGTCTCGTGCATTCCGGCGACACGATCATCGTCATCTCCTACGCGCACTACGACGAGCGCGAGCTCGAGCGCTATCACCCGCGCGTCGTGCACGTGGAGGCAAACACGAACCGCATCGTCGCGGTCGACGACGAGGTGGCGACGCTGCTGTCCTAGCGCGTCAACCGAGCGTCAGAGAGGAACACGATGTCCAGCCACCCCACCATCCAGGCGCCGGCGGATGCCGGCCGGCTGCCGATGACGCTGCCGCTGCTGAACGAGATGAAGCAGCTCCGCGAGCCGATCGTGATGGTCACCGCCTACGACTACCCGAGCGCGCGCGCCGCCGAGGCGGCCGGCGTCGACCTCGTGCTCGTCGGCGACTCCGCCGCCACCACGGTGCTCGGCTACAGCCAGACGACGCCCGTCGAGCTCGACGACATGCTCGTGCTCGCGCGCGCCGTCCGGCGCGGTCTGTCCACGCCGTTGCTGATCGGCGACCTGCCGTTCGGCTCCTATGAGGTCTCCGACCAGCAGGCGATCGAAAGCGCGATGCGCTACGTGAAGCAGGCGGGCTGCGACGCCGTCAAGCTCGAGGGCGGCGGCGAGGCCTCGCGCGCCCGCGTGCGCGCGATCGTCGGCGCGGGCATCCCCGTTATGGGCCACGTCGGGCTGACGCCGCAGACCTCGACGGCGCTCGGCGGCTGGAAGGCACAGGGCCGCTCGGCAGCCGCCGCCGCGCGGATCGCGCGCGAGGCGCTCGCGCTGCAGCAGGACGGCTGCTTCGCGATCGTGTTCGAGGCCATCCCGAGCGCCGTCAGCGGCGAGATCATGCCGCTGATCGAGGTACCCGTGATCGGCATCGGGGCGGGCCCCGCGACCGACGGCCAGGTGCTCGTCTTCCACGACCTGCTGGGCATCCGCGAAGGCCTCGGCGCGCGCTTCGTGAAGCGCTACGCGAACCTGCAGCTCGAGATGAACGAGGGCGTCGGCGCCTTCGCCGAGGACGTCCGCCGGCGGCGCTATCCCGCGCCCGAGCACACCTACTCGATCGACGCGGGCGAGCTGGCGCGGCTGCAGGAGCTGCTGGCGAGCGAGTTCGACGACTAAGCTCGGCCGGCATCGGCGAGGCGCCGGCGCGCGCCCGCCGCGCTACAGCGGCTGTCCCCAGCGCTCGCCGAAGGCGAAGTCCTGCACCGGCCTGCGCGCGAGCTCGCGCGGCCACGGTTCGGCGCGCCGGCCGACACCGATGTGTGCCGCGAGCGCGATCTCCTCGGGAATGCCCAGCAGCGCCCGTACCTGCGCCTCGGCGGGCACGAGCAGCGTCGTGAGCGCGGCGCCGAGCCCCTCGGCGCGCAGCGCGAGGAGCAGGTTCTGGGTGAACGGGTAGATCGAGGCGCCGCCGACGATGCTCTGGCGCGGCAGCTCGGCGTCGGTGACGGCGAGGTCGCCGAGGCGCACGCCGACGAGCAGGTGCAGCGGCACCTCGTGCAGCTGCTGCGCGTACTCGTCGGCGAGGCGCAGCATCCGCAGCCGCCGCGCGTCGAGCTGCGCGCCGGGCGACTCGGCGGCGGCGAGCAGCGCGGCGCCGCCGGTGCGCTCCATGTAGGCGCGCCAGCCCGGCAGGTAGAGGTCGCGCAGCGCGCGGCGCGTGCCGGGATCCTCGACCGCGATCACGCGCCAGCCCTGGCGGTTGCCGCCGCTCGGCGCGAAGCGCGCCACCTCCAGCGCGCGCAGGAGCGCCTCGCGTGGCACCGCCTGCGGCGCAAAGCGCCGGCTCGTCGGCGCGCAGCGCATCGCCTCGTACAGATCCACCGCGGCCTGAGGCTACCCGTACTCGATCCGCCGCAGCACCCTCGCAGGCGCGCCGGCGGCGATCGAGAACGGCTCGACCGAGTCCGTCACGACGCTGTTCGCGCCGATCACGCACCGCTCGCCGATCGTGACGCCGCTCGTGACCACGACGTTCGCGCCGAGCCAGCAGTTCGCGCCGATCCGCGTCGGGCCCTTGCTCTGAAAGCCCTGCCAGGTGACCGGCAGGCGCGGGTCGTCGAAGCGGTGGCTCGCGTCGGAGACGAAGCAGCCGTTGGCGAGCATGCAGTGCTCGCCGATCTCCACGAGCTCCTGCGCGGCGAGCATCACGCCGAGGTTCAGGAAGCTGCCGGCGCCCACGCGCACGCGCGCGCCGCCGGGCGCGGTGATCCACACGCCCGGCTCCAGCAGCACGCCCTCGCCGATCTGAAGGCGCCCCTCGCGCAGCGCCTCGAGAACGTTGCCGTGCACCGGCCAGCGCACGAACGCGCGCCGGCGCATGAACTCCCAATGGATGCGCGCGCGGTTCCAGGGCAGCGAGTTGCGCTCATAGAAGCGCCACTTCGCAAGCCACAGACGCAGATCGCTCGCCAGCGCGCCGTCGGGCGCGCCGCCGCCGCCCGCCGCCCCGGAGGCATCCACCTCAGGCCGCTACGCGGGCCCGCACGCGCGTCCTCGCCCCGCTGCCGGCGCGCGCGCGCGGAGCGGGCAGCAGCTGCGCGAGGAACGCGCCCGTGTGCGAGGCGGGCTCGGCGGCGACCTCCTCGGGCGTGCCCGCGGCAATCACCAGGCCCCCCTCCTCGCCGCCCTCGGGACCCATGTCGATGATGCGATCGGCGCACTTGATCACGTCGAGGTTGTGCTCGATCACGACCACGCTGTTGCCCTGCTCCACTAGCCGCTGCAGCACCTCGAGCAGCCGCTGCACGTCGGCGAAGTGCAGCCCCGTCGTGGGCTCGTCGAGGATGTACAGCGTGCGTCCCGTCGCGAGCTTGGAGAGCTCGGTCGCGAGCTTCACGCGCTGCGCCTCGCCGCCCGACAGCGTCGTGGCGGGCTGACCGAGGCGTATGTAGCCCAGCCCGACCGCGTCGAGCGTCTCCAGGCGCCGGCGGATCTTCGGGATGTGCTGGAAGAACTCGAGCGCCTCCTCGACGGGCATGTCGAGCACGTCGGCGATGCTCTTGCCCTTGAATCGCACCTCGAGCGTCTCGCGGTTGTAGCGCTTGCCGTGGCACTGTTCGCAGGGCACGTAGACGTCGGGCAGGAAGTGCATCTCGATCTTGATCTGCCCGTCGCCGCGGCAGACCTCGCAGCGCCCGCCCTTCACGTTGAAGCTGAAGCGCCCCGGCTTGTAGCCGCGCGCGCGCGCCTCCTGCGTCTTGGAGAACAGGTCGCGGATCACGTCGAACAGGCCCGTGTAGGTGGCGGCGTTGGAGCGCGGCGTGCGCCCGATCGGCGACTGGTCGACGTCGATGATCTTGTCGAGCTGCTCCAGCCCGCGGATCGCGCGATGCGCGCCGGGTCGCCTGCGCGCACGGTGCAGGCGGTTGGCGAGCGCCTTGTAGAGGACCTCGTTGACGAGCGTCGACTTGCCCGAGCCCGAGACGCCCGTCACGCACGTGAGCACGCCGAGCGGCACGTGCACGTCGATGTCGCGCAGGTTGTGCTGGCTCGCGCCGAGGATCTCGACGTAGCCGCTGGGCGTGCGCCGCCGCGAGGGCACCTCGATGCGACGCGCGCCGGACAGGAACTGGCCGGTCAGCGACTCGGGCACCTGCTCCACCTCCGCGGCGCTGCCCTGCGCGACGATCCGCCCGCCGTGCTCGCCGGCGCCCGGCCCGAGGTCGACCAGGTGGTCGGCGGCGCGCATCGTCTGCTCGTCGTGCTCGACCACGATCACCGTGTTGCCAAGATCGCGCAGCCGCTCGAGCGTCGCGATCAGCTTGGCGTTGTCGCGCTGGTGCAGGCCGATCGAGGGCTCATCGAGGATGTACAGCACGCCGACCAGCGAGGAGCCGATCTGCGTCGCCAGGCGGATGCGCTGCGCCTCGCCGCCCGACAGCGTCGCCGCCGCGCGATCCATCGACAGGTAGCCGATGCCCACGTTCTCCAGGAAGCGCAGGCGCTCGGAGATCTCACGCAGGATCAGCCGCGCGACGTGGCGGTCGGTGTCCGACAGCTCGACGTTCGCAAGCCACTGCAGCGCGCGCCGCGCCGACAGCGCGCAGAAGTCCTCGATGCGCGTGCCGCCGACGAGCACCGCGCGCGACTCGGGCCGCAGCCGCGCCCCGCCGCACTGCGGGCACGGCACGACCGACATGTACTCCTCGATCTTCTCGCGCGAGAACTCCGAGTCGGTCTCGCGGTAGCGGCGCTGCAGGTTCGGGATGATGCCCTCGAAGCGCGCCGCGTAGGAGCGCCGGCGCCCGAAGCGGTTGCGATAGGTCACCTGCACGGGCTCGCCGTTGGTGCCGTACAGGAACACCGCCTGCTGCTCGGCGGGAAGCTCCTCCCACGGCGCCTCGAGGTCGACGCCGTATTCCTCCGCGATCGCCTCGGTCATCTGCTCGTAGTAGTTGGACGCGCTGCCCGCCCACGGCGCGAGCGCGCCCTCGCCGATCGACAGCGACGGGTCGGGCACGACCAGTTCGGGGTCGATCTCCATCATCGAGCCGAGCCCGGTGCAGCGCTCGCACGCGCCATGCGGCGAGTTGAACGAGAACACGCGCGGCTCGAGCTCGACCAGCGAGGGGCCGTGCTCGGGACAGGCGAAGCGCTCCGAGAAGGAGAAGATCGTGCCGCCCTGCGGCTTCATCCCGGGCAGGATCTGCCCGCCCGAAGCGCGCACGCCCTTGGCGCCGGTCGCGCGCGCGGGCGCCGCCTCCGACGCCGGAACGGCGTCCGCTCCGACTATCTCGATCTCGACCAGGCCCTCGGCGAGGCCCACGGCCGTCTCGACCGAGTCGGCGAGGCGCTTGCGCACGTCGTGGCGCATCGCGAGCCGGTCCACGACGACCGCGATGTCGTGCTTGTAGCGCTTGTCGAGCACGATCGACTCCTCGAGCATGCGCACGCGCCCGTCGATCTTCACGCGCGCGAAGCCGTCCGCGCGCAGCTCCTCGAAGAGCTTGCCGTACTCGCCCTTGCGCCCGCGCACGAGCGGCGCCATCACCATGAAGCGCGTGCCCTCGGCGAGCTCCATCACCTGGTCGACGATCTGCTCGGCCGACTGGCCGACGATCGGCCGTCCGCAGATCGGGCAGTGTGGCTTGCCGACGCGCGCCCACAGCAGGCGCAGGTAGTCGTAGATCTCGGTGACCGTGCCGACCGTCGAGCGCGGGTTGCGCGAGGTCGTCTTCTGGTCGATCGAGATCGCCGGCGAGAGCCCCTCGATCGAGTCCACGTCGGGCTTGTCCATCTGCCCGAGGAACTGGCGCGCGTACGCGGACAGCGACTCCACATAGCGGCGCTGGCCCTCGGCGTAGATCGTGTCGAACGCGAGGCTCGACTTGCCCGAGCCAGACAGGCCCGTGATCACGACGAGCGCGTCGCGCGGCAGCTCGAGCGAGATGTCCTTCAGGTTGTGCTCGCGCGCGCCCGAGACGATGATGCGATTCCCCGCGGCCATTTCTGCCAGCATTCTAGTTCTGCGAACAGACGTTCGCCCCGGGGCGCGTGGGGGCTTTGGCGCTGCGTGCGGAGATCGCGACGGCGCGCGGCGCGCGGCGCGGGCTTTAGCCCTCGATCGCCGCGTAGACCTCGTCGATCAGCTTCAGGCGGTCGGCGAGCTGGAAGTTCTCGGCCAGGTAGCGCTCGGTGTCCGCGCGCGATTCGCCGTTGAGCGCCATGTTCAGGGCGACGAGGCGCGCCCCGTCGAGGTCGCCGCCCACGTTCGCCTCCGCGGCCTCCGGCTGCGGGCTCTCGTAGGCAACCGGCGCGGGTTCATAGGAGGCTGGCGCGGGCGCGGCGGGCGCGGGCGCGGCGGGCGCGGGCGGAGCGGGCGGGGGCGGCGCTGGGACCCGCGCGCTCGAGAGCACGTCGTCGAGCGCCGGCGCGAACGCGGGCGGCTGCTCGGGCGGCTGGCTCGCGGCGTGCGTCTCGGGCGGGCGCCCGGACGCCGCGTCGTACAGCTCGCGCATGCCGCCCTCGACGGCCGCGAGGTCGGAAGCGAGCCGACTCGCGCCGGCGCGCAGGCTCTCCACGAGCGCGCCCACCTCGCCGTCCATCGAGCCCACGTGCTCGAGCAGCGCGGCGGCGGCCTGCCCGACGCCCGCGACGTGCGCGCGGGCGCGCTCGAGCGCCTCCTCGCGCGTGCGCTCGGCGTCGCGATCGGCCTCTTCGCGCGTCTCGCGCGCGGCTTCCTGCGCGCTGCGCTCGATTTCCGCGGCCGCGTTCTCGGCGGCCGCGAGGATACTGTGCACCTGGCTGCCCGCCGTCGAGGCGAGCGACGATTCCGCGCCGCCCGCGGCGGCGTGCTGCAGCTGCTCGAACTCGCCCGCGACCGCGCGCAGATGCGCGTCGACCGCGTCGGGGTCGTAGCCGCGCCTGCCGATCGGGAAGTCCCTGCGTTCGATCGCCTGACGGTCGAGATCCATACCCAGCCTCCTACACCATCTCGCCGGTTGTGGCCTCGTCGGGCAAGGCCCGCTCGTCTGGAGCGCGGCCGGAGTTTAGCTGCATCTCCCGCAGATCGCGGCGCAGCTCGCGCAGCTCGTCCCGCAGCTGCGCCGCGTACTCGAAGCGCAGCGCGTCGGCGGCCTGCATCATCTCCTCCTCGAGCTCGACCATCAGCCGTTCGAGCTCCTCGCGGCCCATCTCGGAGGGCTCGAGCGCGGCTCCCTCCCCCCCGCCGCGCCCCTGCGCGGCACGCCTGCGCCGGCGCCGGCCGCGCGGGACCTTGGACTCGCTCTGCAGGAACTCGGCGATATCGGAGATGCCCTTCACGATCGTCGCCGCCGTGATGCCGTGCTCCTCGTTGTAGGCAAGCTGGATCTCGCGCCGGCGATCGGTCTCCTCGATCGCCGCGCGCATCGCGCGCGTCTCCTTGTCGGCATACATCAGCACCGTGCCGCCGACGTTGCGCGCGGCGCGCCCGATCGTCTGGATCAACGAGGTCTCGCCGCGCAGGAAGCCCTCCTTGTCGGCGTCGAGGATCGCGACGAGCGAGACCTCCGGCAGGTCGAGCCCCTCGCGCAGCAGGTTCACGCCGACGAGCACGTCGTACTCGCCCAGGCGCAGGTCGCGGATGATCTGGATGCGTTCGAGCGTGTCGATCTCCGAGTGCAGATAGCGCGTGCGGAAGCCCATCTCGAGCAGGTACTGCGAGAGGTCCTCGCTCATCTTCTTGGTCAGCGTCGTCACGAGCACCCGCTCGTTGCGATCCACGCGCGCGCGCACCTCGTTCATCAGGTCGTCGATCTGGTTGGCGCTCTCGCGCACCTCGACGCGCGGATCGACGATCCCGGTCGGGCGCACGATCTGCTCGATCACGCGCGTCGAGCGCACGCGCTCGAACTCGCCCGGCGTGGCCGACACGAACAGCATCTGCGGCGTGATCGAGAGGAACTCGTCGAAGGTCTGCGGCCGGTTGTCGAGCGCGCTCGGCAGCCGGAAGCCGTAGTCGACGAGTGTCTGCTTGCGCGAGCGGTCGCCCTCGAACATGCCGCCGATCTGCGGCACCGTCTGGTGGGACTCGTCGATGAAGCAGACGAGGTCCTCGGGGAAGTAGTCGAGCAGGCAGTACGGGCGCTCGCCCGGCGCGCGCCCATCGAGGATGCGCGAGTAGTTCTCGATGCCCGAGCAGAAGCCGACCTCGCGCAGCATCTCCATGTCGTACTGCGTGCGCTGGCGCAGGCGGTGGGACTCGAGCTGCTTGCCCTCGGTCTCGAGCTGCGCGCAGCGCTCCTCGAGCTCCGCGCCGATCGCCGCGACGGCGGCCTCGATCGTGCCCTCCCTCACGTTGTAGTGCGTCGCCGGCCAGATCGCGACGTGCTCGAGGTCGTCGGCGATCAGCTCGCCCGTGAGCGGGTCGAAGTGCTGCAGGCGCTCGACCTCCTCGCCGAACAGGCTCGCGCGGAAGGCGGTCTCGGCGTAGGCGGGGAACACCTCGAGCGTGTCGCCGCGCACGCGGAAGCTGCCGCGCGAGAGCACGGTGTCGTTGCGCGTGTACTGGATCGAGACGAGCTTGCGCAGCAGCTCGTCGCGGTCGACGATCTCGCCGCGCTTGAGGATCTGCATGTTCATCTCGTAGGTCTCCGGCGAGCCGAGGCCGTAGATGCAGGACACCGAGGCGACGACGATCACGTCGCGCCGCGCGAACACCGCCGCGGTGGCGGCGTGGCGCAGGCGGTCGACCTCCTGGTTGATCGCCGAGTCCTTCTCGATGTACAGGTCGCGGCTCGGCACGTACGCCTCGGGCTGGTAGTAGTCGTAGTAGGAGACGAAGTACTCGACCGCGTTCTCGGGGAAGAACGTGCGGAACTCGTTGCACAGCTGCGCCGCGAGCGTCTTGTTGTGCGCGATCACGAGCGTCGGCCGCTGCACGGCCTCGATCACGCCGGCCATCGTCATCGTCTTGCCCGTGCCGGTCGCGCCGAGCAGCGTCTGGAAGCGCTCGCCCGCCACCAGCCCCTCGGCGATCTGCGCGATCGCCTTCGGCTGGTCCGCGGTGGGTGTGAAGACGGGATCTAGCTTGAAGGCGGGCAAGCGCCTCCCAGCCTAGCCGCGCCGCAGCCGCTGCGCCGACGTCGCGCGGCGGCTCAGGCGATCCCGAGCTGGCGCGCGTAGTGGGCGCGGTAGGCGGCCTGCGCCCGCAGCACGCGCCGCACGTATTCGCGCGTCTGCGCGAAGGGGATCTGCGCGACCGTCAGCTCGCGCCCGGCGGCGCGCGCTCGCGCCAGCCAGCGGTTCACGTTCGCGAGTCCGCCGTTGTACGCGGCGAGCGCGAGCATCTCGTTGCCTTCGTAGTAGTCGAGCAGGTAGCGCAGGTAGTAGCTGCCGTACGCGACGTTGACCTCGGGTTGCGCGAGGTCGGCCGTCGTGAAGGTGTGCCCGCCCGACAGCTGCGCGAGGTATTCGGCAGTCGCCGGCATGATCTGCATCAGGCCGAGCGCACCCGCCGAGGAGGTCTGCGGTTCGAATTTCGACTCCGCGTAGATCACGGCGGCGATCAGCGCCGGGTCGAGGCGCTCAGCGGCGGCCTGCCGGCGGATGATCGCGGTGTCGGTGAGCGGCAGCGTGTGCCGCGTTAGCTCGCGCGCACCGCCGAGCAGCAGCAGCACACAGACGACCAAGCCGCCGAGCACGATCCAGCCACGGAGCGCGCGCTGACTCATCACGCCTGCAGCTTCGCAAGCACCTCCGACAGCTGCCGCTCGAGATCCCGCTCGCTGCCGTCGTTGTGCACCACGAAGCTCGCCATCCGCGCCTTCTCGCGCTGAGGCAGCTGGCGCGCCGCGCGCTCGTCGACGAGCTCGTGGCCACGCCCCGCGGCGCGCTCGCGGCGCAGCCGCTCCTGCGCGACGACCGCGATCGTCGCGTCGTAGATGCCCCCCTGTCCCGCCTCGAACAGCAGCGGCACCTCGACCACGGCGGCGCGCGGCGGCGGCTGCGACGCGCGCACCTGCTCGAGCCAGGCCGCGACGCGCGCGGCCACCTGCGGCCAGATCAGCTGCTCCAGCCAGGCGCGGTCCTCCGGCGTCGCGAAGGCGCGCTGGGCGAGCGCCGAGCGATCGACCCGTCCAGCGGGCGCCACCTGCGCGCCGAAGCGCCCCACGACGGCGTCGCGCAGCCGCTCGCTGCCGTACAGCTCGTGCACGACCGCGTCACTCGAGATCGTCGCCGCGCCGAGCCGCTGCAGCGCTGCGAGCGCAGTCGACTTGCCGGCGCCGAGCCCGCCCGTCAGTCCGACGAAAGGGACCTGCGCCGCCACCGTCGCGCTCGCTACTCGCTACTCGCGCTCGCGCGGGGCGCGCGCTACTCGCGGCGAGCGGACTCCGCAGTGAGCTCGGCCTCGCCGGCGGGCTCGGCGTCTGCCTCTGCGCCGTCGCTCTGCGCGCCGTCGGGCCCAGCCTGCGCGTCCGGCTCGGCCTCGGCCGTCGGCTCAGCGGGGGCCTCCTGCTCGGCCGGGGCCGCGGCAGCCGCCTGCGGCTCCTGCGCCTGCTCGGGCTCCGTCTGCGCCGTCGTCTCGCCGGCCGTCGGTTCGGTGGCCTCGGCGGGAGCGGCCTGCGCCGTCTCGGCGGGAGCGGCCTCGGCCGGCTGCGCGGGAGCCTCAGCTGCCTCGGCGGGCGCCTCGGCCTCCAGCGTCTCCGCGTCGGCGTGCGCCGCGGTGGCCTCGACCGCCTCGGCCGCGGGGCTCTCGATCTCGGGCCCGGCGGCGGTCGGCTCGGGGCGGGCGACCGGCAGGATCTGGTCCTCGACGCGCTTGGCGGACAGCGACAGGCGACGGCGCTCGGAGTCGATCTCGAGGATCTTCACGCGGATCTCATCGCCGGGGTGCACGATCTCGCGCGGGCTCTCGACGTGATGCGACGCGAGCTCGGAGATGTGCACGAGCCCCTCGACGCCGTCGAGGATCTCGACGAAGGCGCCGAAGGTGACGACCTTCGTGACCTTGCCCTCGAGCTCGTCGCCGACGGTGTAGGTGTCGACGATGCGCTGCCAGGGGTCCTCCTGGGTCTGCTTGAGCCCGAGCGAGATGCGCTGGCGGTCGCGGTCGATGTCGAGCACCTTTACGCGCACCGTGTCGCCGATCGAGAGGATCTCGCTGGGGTGGTTGACGTGCGACCAGGACAGCTCGGAGATGTGGATGAGGCCGTCGATGCCGTCGAGGTCGACGAACGCGCCGAAGTCGACGATGTTCGAGATCTGGCCTTCGACGACGAGCCCCGGCTGCAGACGGTCGAGGATCTGCTGGCGCACCTCCTTGCGCTCCTCCTCGAGCACGGCGCGCCGCGACAGGACGACGTTGTTGCGTGAGCGGTTGAGCTCGATCACCTTCGTCTCGATCTTCGTGCCCATGTATTCGTCGAGGTTCGGTACGCGGCGGATGTCGACGAGCGAGGCGGGAAGGAAGCCGCGGACGCCGAGGTCGATGATGAGGCCGCCCTTGACGACCTCGATGACGCTGCCCTCGACGGGCTCGCCGGACTCGGCGGCGGCTTCGATGCGCCGCCAGGCCTTCTCGAAGCGGGCGCGCTTCTTGGACATGATGAGGCGCCCGTCCTGATCCTCCTTGGTGAGGACGATCGCGTCGACCTCCTCGCCGAGGTGGACCTCTTCGTGAGGGTCGACGGCCTTGCGGATCGACAGCTCGTTGGCGGGGATGACGCCCTCGGACTTGTAGCCGATGTCGACGAGGACCTCGTCCTTGTCGATGCGCACGACGTGGCCCGTGACGACTTCGCCCTCCTCGATTTCGCGGAAGGCGGCGTCGTAGTTGGGGACAATCTGCCCGTCGACCTCGAGCAGGAGCCCGTTCGATCCGTCGACTATCCGGGCCGTCGCGTCATCCGTCGCTGCTTGCACCCGCCGAAGCGTAGCGCAGCCGTATCATTGCGGTGGAAATGGCTGTGCGAGCGACGAAGCGGGGAGCGGACCGCACCCGCTTGGAGCGCGATTGCGACGTGCTCGTGTGCGGCGCGAGCTTCGCAGGGCTTGCGGTGGCGCGCGAGCTGCGCGAGGCGGGCGCGCGCGTGCTCGTGATCGACCGCTACGAGATCGGAGAGCGCGCGACCTCGGCCTGCGGCATCCCGACGTCGTGGCTGCAGGCGCTCGAGCTGATGGGCTCGCTGCGCCAGAGCTTCCACGAGCTCGTCGTGCACACGCCGCGGCGCACGGCTCGGTGGCAGCTGCCGTGGTCGTTCTCGACCTTCGACTACCGCGAGCTGTGCGCGCTGCTCTGGCAGCAGGCGCAGGACGGCGAGCTGGAGTTCGAGACGGCGACCGTGAGCGGACGCGAGGGCGATGTCGTGCATACCGACCGCGGGACCTTGCGGGCGCCGCTGATCGTCGACTGCCTGGGCTGGCGGCGCGCACTGTCCAACGCGACGCCGATCCAGCCGCCGCACGCGCGTCTGTCGCGCGGTCTGGAGGTGCACCCGGCGGGGCGCGGCAACCACATGGAGCTGTGGCTCGACGCGGGCTACGTGCGCGCGGGTTACTCCTGGAGCTTCCCGGCGGGCGATGAGTGCCGCGTCGGCGTCGGCTCGTTCTGGCCCTCCCACCACGTGAAGGAGCCGACCGTGCGCCTCGCGCGCGACCTCGGCATGCAGCCGTGCCGCTACCAGGGGAACTGGATCCCCCACCAGCTGCGGCGCGCGACCGAGGACGGCGTGTTCTTCGCCGGAGACTCGGCCGGGCACTGCCTGCCGCTCACCGCCGAGGGGATCCGCACGGCGCTGTATTTCGGGCTCGCGTGCGGGCGCGAGCTGCGCGCGGTGCTCGAAGGGCGCCGCACGCGCGAAGAGGCGCTCGAACGCTACGCGGCGTTCTCGGACTCGCACGAGCGAAAGTTCCGCTGGCTGCTGGCGGTGCAGCGCGCGGTCGGCCAGATCACGCCGAGCCGCACCGCGACCGCGCTCGTGCGCGCGTTCGAAAACCGCGGCCTGGCGCGCTGGGCGTTCTCGCACTACCTCGCGATCGCGCCGCCGTCGTTCGTCGCGGGCGACTTCGGCATCGGGTCCTCGAGCGCGAGCGCGAGCCGCCGGATGCCCTCTTCGATCGCCGGCTCGGCGAGGCTCGCGTAGCCGAGCACGAGGCCGTCGGCGCGCAGCCGCGGCTCGATGTAGTGCAGGCCGAGCGGGTACACGCCGACCGAGCGCCGCGTCGCGGAGCGCATGATCGCGGTCCCGTCGAGCTCGTGGCCGAGCTCGAGCACGGCGTGCAGCCCGGCGGCGATCCCCGTGACGCGCGCGTCGGGCAGATGCCGCGCGACGGCGGCGAGCAGCGCGTCGCGGCGCGCGCGGTGGCGGCGGCGCGCCTGGCGCAGGTGGCGGTCGTAGTCGCCGCACTCGATCAGCTGCGCGAGCGCGAGCTGATCGAGCGTGGGCGTGCCGGCGTCGGCGAGCGTCTTCTGCGCGGCGACGGCCTCCACGAGGCGCGGCGGCAGCACCATCCAGCCGAGGCGCAGCGCGGGCGCGAGCGTCTTGCTGGTGGTGCCGAGATAGACGACGTGGTCGGGCGCGAGGCCCTGCAACGCGGCGAGCGGCGCGCGGTCGTAGCGGAACTCGGCGTCGTAGTCGTCCTCGAGCACGAGCGCGTGCGAGCGGCGTGCCCAGGCCAGCAGCGCGGCGCGCCGCTCGCGTGAGAGCGCGACCCCCAGCGGCGACTGGTGCGCGGGAGTGACGAGCGCCGCCGCGAGCGCGCCCTCGGCGGCGAGCTGCTCCAGCTGCTCGACGCGCGCGCCGTCGGCATCGACCTCGACGCCGGCGAGCTCGCGGCCCGCGGACGCCAGCACGGCGCGGTGCAGCGGCAGGCCTGGATCCTCGACCGCGATGCGTCCGCCGCCGAGGACGCGCGCGAGCAGCGCGAGCGCCTGCGTAGCGCCGGCGCACACGACGATCGCCGCGGGCTCCGCCGCGACGCCGCGCACGCGCCGCAGGTGCCCCGCGAGCGCCCGTCGCAGCTCGGGGGCGCCGCGCCCGTCGGGATAGCCGAGCGCCGCGTCGGGCGCGCTGCGCAGGACGGCGCGCTGCGCGCGCAGCCACGCCTGGCGCGGGAAGTTGGCGAGGTCGGGGCTGCCGGGAAAGAAGTCGAAGCCGAGCGGGCGCGGCGGCGGTGCGGCAGCGTGGGGCTCGCTGTCGCTGCCGGTCTCGGCGACGAACGTGCCGGCGCCGCGGCGCGCGGCCAGGTAGCCCTCCGCGAGCAGCTGCGCGTAGGCCTCCACGACGAGCCGCCGCGAGACGCCGAGATCGGCGGCGAGGGTGCGCGTCGGCGGCAGCTGCGCGCCGGCGGCCAGCCGACCCGCGCGGACGGCCTCGCGCACGCCGTCCTCCAGCTGCGCGCGCAGCGGCGCAGGCGCCGCGCGGTCGATCTCGAGGAGCAGCTCCGCTGCGGATGTGGTACCCGATCGACGCCCCAAACTGGAGCTTTACGATAGTCCACTGGACGCCTAGCTTTGAACGGCGTGAGGGCATCCACCGACCTGCGCGCCGACGCGCGGAGCGCCGAAGCGGCCGACCTGCGCGGCCTGAGCGCGCTCGAGCTCGGGATCGCGTGCTTCGCGCTGCTGCACCTGGCGCTCGCGCTGCTGATGGCCGCCGCGCCGCACGTGTTCTTCAAGGCGGTCGGCCCGTTCGGCTCATACAACGCGCACTACATCCGCGACATGGCGACGTTCTATGCGGCGCTCGGCGCCGGCGGCCTCGCGTCGCTGCGCCGCTCGAGCTGGCGCGTGCCGCTGCTCGCGGTGCTGCTCGCCCAGTACGGGCTGCACAGCGTCAACCACCTCGTCGACATCGACCACGCGAGCCCGCGCTGGACGGGGTACTTCGACTTCGGGTCGCTCGCGGCCGCGACGCTGCTGCTCGCGTGGCTGCTGCGAGAGGCGCTGCGCGAGCAGCGAGTCCACCACGCCAAGGAGATGTTCAGATGACACGCATCGAACCCGTGCCGGAGCGCAGCGCGAGCGCGCCGGTGCGCATGATCTACCGCTTCTCGCGCCGCAAGCTCGGACGCGACGTGGACCCGCTCGGGGTCTACGCGCACGCGCCGCGGCTGCTGTTCGGCTACGGCATGCTGGAGCAGGCGACAGCCGCGCAGAGCCGCGTGCCGCGGCGGCTGAAGGCGCTCGCGGAGCTGAAGGCGGCGGCGCTCGTGAGCTGCGAGTTCTGCTGCGACATCGGCTCGAGCCTCGCGCGCGAGGCGGGCGTCAGCGAGGCGCAGCTGCTCGCGCTCGCGCGCTACCGCGAGAGCGAGGAGTTCGAGCCGCTCGAGAAGCTCGTGCTCGATTACGCGGTCGCGCTCAGCCGCACGCCGGTGACGGTCGACGAGGAGCTGTTCGCGTCGCTGCGCGAGCACTTCGACGCGCGTCAGCTCGTCGAGCTGACGAACGTGATCGCGCTGGAGAACATGCGCGCCCGCTTCAACCAGGCGCTCGACATGACGCCCGCGGGCTTCAGCGCGGGGCGCGTGTGCGCGATCCCGGAGCGCGCGCTGCAGGCGGTGGCGTGAGGATCTATCTCGCGGGCGCGACCGGTGTGATCGGGCGCGCGCTGCTGCCGCAGCTGCTCGCGGCGGGGCACGAGGTCGTGGCGACGACGCGCTCGCAAGAGCGGCTCGCGGCGCTGCGCGCGGCGGGCGCCGAGCCGGCGCTCGTCGACGCGCTCGACGCCCGGGCCCTGCGCGAGAGCGTCGCGGCGGCGGCGCCGGAGGCGGTGATCCACGAGCTGACGTCGATCCCGCAGCGCATCAACCCGCGCACGCTCGAGCGCGACTTCGAGCTGAACGACCGCGTGCGCGTCGAGGGCACGCGCAACCTCGTGGCGGCGGCGCAGGCGGCGGGCTGCGAGCGGATCGTCGCGCAGAGCATCGCCTTGTCCTACGCGCCCGGGCCGCCGGGCACGCTGCACCTCGAGCAGGACCCGCTGCTCGCGGAGCAGCAGGCGCCGAAGCCCTACCGCCGATCGGCGCGCGCGGTGCGCGAGCTGGAGGCGAGCGTGCTAGGCGCGGGCGGCGTGGTGCTGCGCTACGGCTACTTCTACGGCGCCGGCAGCGCGATCTGCCGCGCCGGCTCGCTGGGGCGGGACGTGCTGCGCCGGCGGATGCCGATCGTCGGCGACGGCGGCGGCGTGTGGTCCTTCATCCACGTGGGCGACGCCGCGCGCGCGACGGTGGCGGCACTCGAGCAGCAGGGGCCGGCCGCCTACAACGTCGTCGACGACGAGCCGGCGCCGGTCGCGCAGTGGCTGCCGGCGCTCGCGCGCGCACTCGGCGCGCGCCCGCCGCGGCGCGTGCCGGCGGCGCTGGCGCAGCTGATCGGCGGCCGCTACGCGGTGGCGATCATGCGCGACGCGCAGGGCGCAAGCAACGAGCGGGTGCGCGACGAGCTCGGCTGGCGCCCTCAGATCGCGAGCTGGCGCGAGGGCTTTCGGAGCGCGCTGGAGTCCTCGTAGGCAGGCGCTGCCGGCGGCCGCAGCGATCAGCGGCGCACGAACAGGCCCGATTCACGGCGAGCGCGCGTCACTTGGCCTGCAGCCAGTTGGAGCCGACGCCGATCTCGACGGCGAGCGGCGGCTCGCGCGGCTCCCAGACGCCGACCATCTCGCGCTCGATCAGTGCGCTCGCCTCGTCGGCCTCCTCGGGCGGCCCTTCGAAGAGCAGCTCGTCGTGGATCGTGAGCAGCAGCCGCGTGCGCAGCCCACAGGCGCCGAGCGCGGCGCGCGTGCGCACCATCGCGAGCTTGATGATGTCGGCGGCGGTGCCCTGGATCGGGGTGTTGACGGCCAGCCGCTCGCCCTGCGTGCGCACCTGGTAGTTGCGCGCGCGCAGCTCGGGGATCTGCCGCTGGCGTCCCCACAGCGTGCGCACCTCGCCGCGCTCGCGCGCGCTCTCGATCGTCTCGGCCATGTAGCGCGCGACCTGCGGGAAGCGCTCCAGGTAGGCGTCGATGAAAGCCTTGGCCTCCTCGCGCGGGATGTTCAGGCGGTCGGCGAGACCGTAGTCGGAGAGCCCGTAGACGATGCCGTAGTTGATCATCTTGGCCTTCGAGCGCATCGCCTTGTCCAGCTGCTCGGGCGGCACGCCGAAGACGCGCGAGGCGGTGGCCGTGTGCACGTCTTCGCGGCGTTCGAAGATCTCCATCAGCACGCCCTCGCCGGCGGCGTGCGCGAGCACGCGCAGCTCGATCTGCGAGTAGTCGGCGGAGATCAGCACTGCGCCGGGCTCGGCCTCGAAGCAGCCGCGGATCTCCTGCCCGAGCGGCGTGCGGATCGGCACGTTCTGCATGTTCGGGTTGGTGCTCGAGAGGCGCCCGGTCTGCGCGACGGCCTGCAGGAAGGTGGTGTGGATGCGCGAGCGCTCGTCGACGAGTTCGGGCAGCACGTCGAGGTAGGTCTTGATCAGCGTCGAGAGCTCGCGCCAGCGCTCGATCTTCGGCACGATCTCGTGCTCGGTGCGGATCGCCTGCAGCACGCGCGCGTCGGTGGAGAAGCCCGTCTTGCCGCGCCGCTTGCGCGAGAGGCCGAGCCGCTCGAAGAGGATCTCGCCGAGCTGCTGCGGGGAGCCGATCACGAACTCGGTGCCCGCGAGGTCGTAGATGTCGCGTTCGAGCGTCTCGATCTCGGCGTGCACGCGCTCGGCGACCTCGCGCAGGCGCGGCACGTTCAGGCGCACGCCGAGCAGCTCGATGTCGCGCAGCACCGCGACGAGCGGCAGCTCGATCTCGCGCATCACGCGCTCCAGCCCGCGTGCGGCGATCTGCTCGCGCTGCCAGTCGGCGAGCGCGCCGAGCAGCAGCGCGCCGGCGGCGGCGGGCGGCTGGAGCTCGGTTGCCAGCCCGAGGTCCTCGCACAGCTCCGCGAAGGGATAGCCGCGGCGCGCGGGCTCGAGCAGGTACGCACCGAGCAGCGTGTCGTGCACGAGGTTCGCGGGCACGAGCCCGAGCGCCTTCGCGTCGTGCACGACGACCGGGCGCTCGCCGATCGCGGCGGACAGCTCCTCCGGCGCGGCGCATTCGCCGCACAGCACCTCGCCGTCGATCGCGACGGCGAATTCGAACTGCTCGCCCTCGGCGAACAGCGCGTCCTCGGGCGGTGTGCGCGCGAGCACGCTGGCGTCGAGCTCGGCGCCCGGCTCGCCGGCGTGCGCGAGCTCGGGCAGCGCCGCCTCGCGCACGCGCGCGGTGAGCGCGACCTCGGCGGCGGCGGGGGCGGCGAGCTGGGCGTCGCCGAGCGCCTCTTCGAGGCGGCGCAGCGGGTCGCGCAGCTCGAACTCGCGGAAGACCTCCCGCAGGCGCGCGCGGTCCGGCTCGCGCGCCGCCTCGGCGGCGACGTCGAGATCGACGTCGAGGTCGCGCTGGATCGTCGCAAGCTGCTTGGAGATGCGCGCGTCGTCGGCGTGCTCGATCAGGTTCTGTTTGCGCTTGGGCCCGCTGACGTCGTCGATGTGCGCGAGCACGCCCTCGAGCGAGCCGTAGGACTGGATCAGCTCGCTGGCGGTCTTGTCGCCGATTCCAGGGACGCCGGGGATGTTGTCGGAGGTGTCGCCCTTGAGCCCGTAGAAGTCGGGGATCAGCTCGGGCGCGATGCCGTAACGGTCGATCACGCCCCGGCGGTCGTAGATCTTCGTCTCGGTGATGCCGCGCGAGGTCGCCATCACCTGCACGAGGCCCTGCTCGTCGATCAGCTGGAAGACGTCGCGGTCGCCGGTGACGATCATCACGGGGATCGGCGGCTCGGCGCTGCGCGCGCGCTCGGCCAGCGTCGCGATCACGTCGTCGGCCTCGTAGCCCTCGACGCGCACGTTGCGGTAGCCGAAGGCCTCGACGAGCGGTTCCATGACGGGCCACTGCTGGCGCAGCAGGTCCGGGCGCGAGCGCCGCTGCGCCTTGTACTCGCCATAGATCTCGCTGCGGCCCGAGTTGCCGGCGTCCCACGCGACGACCGTGGGCTGCACGCCGTACTCGGTGACGATCTTGACGAGCATCGAGGCGAAGCCGAAGATCGCGTTGGTCGGCACGCCGGTCGAGGTGGCGATCGACTCGGGCAGCGCGAAGAAGGCGCGGTAGACGAGGCTCGGACCGTCGATCAGGAAGAGGCGGCGCTGCTCGCCGGGCGCCCCGCCGGCGCCGGCGCGCGCGCGCGCGGCGCTCTGCGCGGGGGCGCGCGTGCGCGTCTGTGTGCCGGCCGCCATCTCAAGCGCACTCTAGGCGAGCGCGGCCGCGGCGCGGAGCGAGTTTTGCGCGCAGGCCGCTAGATCCTAAGATCTGCTGCCCGTTCACCAAAGCCCGGGGGGCAACCAGTGGCCACAGCAACGCCGAGCGCGCAGTACCGCCTTACGATCCGCGTGCGGATCGCGGGGCCGCATGCGCTGCTCGGGACCGTGATGGGCGCGATCAGCGCGAGCGGCGCCAACGTCGGCGCGGTCGACACGGTCGAGGTGGACGGCGCGACGAGCGTGCGCGACATCGTCGTCGACACCGCCGGCCCCGAGCATTGGGAACACGTGCTCGCGGCCATCGACGCGATCGACGGCGCGACGGTGATCGACGCGACCGACCGCACGCTGCTGCTGCACGTCGGCGGCAAGCTCGAACAGCACAACAAGCATCCGCTGAGCACGCGCGACGACCTGTCGATGCTCTACACGCCGGGTGTCGCGCGCGTGTGCCTGGCGATCGCCGAGGATCCGGAGAAGGCCTTTCAGTACACGATCAAGCGCAACACCGTGGCGGTCGTCTCCGACGGCAGCGCGGTGCTGGGGCTCGGCGACATCGGGCCGGCGGCGGCGATGCCGGTGATGGAGGGCAAGTGCTGCCTGTTCAAGGAGTTCGCGGGCGTGGACGCGTTTCCGCTGTGTCTGCAGACGAAGGACCCTGATGAGATCGTGCGCACGGTTGTCGCGGTCGCGCCGGCGTTCGGCGGCATCAACCTCGAGGACATCTCCGCGCCGCGCTGCTTCGAGATCGAGGAGCGCCTCAGGCACGAGCTCGACATCCCGGTCTTCCATGACGACCAGCACGGCACCGCGGTGGTCGTGCTGGCGGCGCTGCTGAACGCGGCAAAGCTGACGGGCAGGCGCCTGGATGACACGCGGGTGCTGATCGTCGGCCTCGGCGCGGCGGGCATCGCGGTCGCGCGCATCCTGCTCGCCGCCGGCGTGCGCGAGCTCGTCGGCGTCGATTCGCGTGGCGCGCTGCACGTGCAGCGCGAGGACTACCTCGACGGCTCGCTGAGCGCCGCCAAGCGCTGGCTCGCGCAGGTCAGCAACCGCGACTGCCGCGCCGGCGCCGCCGCCGATGTGATCGAGGGCGCCGACCTGCTGATCGGCGTCTCGGGCGCGCGCGCGCTGCCGGCGGAGGCGCTCGAGCGCATGAACCCCGACGCGATGGTCTTCGCGATGGCCAACCCGACACCCGAGGTCGCGCCCGAGGAGGCCGCGCGCTACGCGCGCATCGTGGCGACGGGGCGCTCGGACTACCCGAACCAGATCAACAACGTGCTGTGCTTCCCCGGCGTGTTCCGCGGCGCGCTCGACGTGCGCGCGCCGGAGATCACCGAGGAGATGAAGCTCGCGGCGGCGCACGCGATCGCGGCGATCGTCGCCGAGGACGAACTGCGCGAGGACTACATCATCCCGTCGGTCTTCAACCGCGCGGTCGCACCGGCGGTGGCGGCGGCGGTAGCCGAGCAGGCGCGCGCCAGCGGCGCGGCGCGCGCGGGCCAGGAGATCGGCTTCGCGCGCACCGAGACGGCCGCCGGCGCGCAGGCGGCAGGCGCGCTCGACGGACGCATTTAGGACGGACGCCTCTAGCATTCAGCGCCGATGAGCCGCGGGCGCTCGAGCCGATGAGCTCCTGGCGCGTCACCGTGACGGGCGCGACCGGGCTGATCGGCGCGGCGCTCGTCGAGCAGCTGCGCCGGCGCGATGCGCAGGTGACGGTGCTCGCGCGCGACCCGGCGAGCGCGCGCACGCGCCTCGGCGAGGTCGAGGCGATCGCATGGAACGCGCTCGCGGCGCCTGCGCCCGAACAGGCGCTCGCCGGTCGCGATGCCGTCGTGCACCTCGCCGGCGCCCCGGTCGCACGCCGCTGGAGCGAGCAGGTAAAGCAGGCGATCCGCGACAGCCGCGTGCTGGGGACGCGCAACCTGCTCGCGGGGCTGCGCGCCGCCGAGCAGCAGCCGCGCTGCCTCGTGAGCTCTTCGGCGGTCGGCTACTACGGCGCGCACGGCGAGGAGCCGCTCGACGAGGACGCGCCGCCGGGGCGCGACTTCCTGGCGGACGTGTGCGTCGAATGGGAGCGCGAGGCCGCCCGCGCGCGCGAGCTCGGCATGCGCGTCGCGCTCGTGCGCACGGGCGTCGTGCTCGACCGCTCGGGCGGCGCGCTTGCGAAGATGCTGCCGCCGTTCCGGCTCGGCGTCGGCGGCCCTGTCGCGGGCGGCCGGCAGTACGTCTCCTGGATCCATCTCGCCGATCAGGTCGGGCTGATCCTCGCGGCGCTCCAGCGCGACAGCTGGGAAGGGCCCTTCAACGCGACGGCGCCGCAACCGGTCGAGAACCGCGAGCTCGCGCGGGTGCTCGGGCGGGTGCTGCACCGGCCCGCCGTGCTGCCGACGCCCGCCTTCGCGCTCAGAGCGCTCTACGGGGAGATGGCCGCCGTGCTGACGAGCGGCGTGCGCGCGGTGCCGGCGAAGGCGCTCGTGCTGGGCTACGAGTTCCAGCACCCGCACCTGGAGGGAGCGCTGCGCGCCGCGCTCGGATGACCCTCCGCCAGGGCGCCGGCGCGAGCCTGCGCCACAGCGCCACGCCGGTGCAAAAAGCCGTGCACTGCAGCCGCAAAAGAAGGAGCCACCCGTATGATCCCGACGGAATGGGGGCCGCCGGGCTCCATCGGACAGGTGGATGGGAATGGAAACCGCTCGACGCGAAAACTACGACTCAGGTGAGCACTTCGTGCTCGAATACGGCGAGTTGCGCTTCACTTTCAACGAGGCCGACTTCGCCGAGCGCTGTGAGCAGGCCGCGCTGCGGCTCGGCTTTCTGCGGGGGCGCCTGGGCGAGGACGAGCTGGAAGATCTCGTGAATCTCGCAGTCAACGGCGAGATCCTGGAGCCAGCCTCCCCGCTCGGACGACACGTCAACGAATGCTGGCCGGAGCTCGTCGGCCCCGCCGAGCGCTCGCTCGTGCACTGGCTGCGGCGGCTCGTGTTCCGCGGCGCGTGGCTCGATCAGCGTGTGAAGGAGGGCGAGCTGACGGTGCGCTTCGACGCGCACACCGGCGGCTTCTCATATGTGCAGCCCGCGGAGCGCGGCCTGCCGGGCGGTGAGCCGATCGAGCTCGCGCCCGAGCCCTCCTGGCGCCGGGTCGCCTACAGGCCCTAGCGCCGCGGCGGCGGCTCGCCCCTACGCGACGGCCTCGATCGCTGCCGCGCGCGCCCGCGCGATCGCCTCCGCGCCGTCCTCGCCGACGAGCAGCTCGGGGTGCAGCGTGGCGCTCGCAGCGAGGTCGAGGAAGGGCTCGCGCCCGGCCGCGGCGAGCGCGCCGTCGAGCGCGATGACCGTCGTCTCGCCGCCCAGCGGCCGCGACGCCGTCGCGATCACCGTCAGCGAACCCGCCTCGCGCAGGTTGCGGGCCGCGGCGAGGGTCTTGCGGGCGGAATGGCCGTGCAGGCCGTCGAGGCCGTCGATCAGCAGCACTACGTCGGCGCCGCGCGAGGCGGCGCGCTTGGCGGCGTCGAGCGCCCGCTCGATCGCTTGGCCCTGTGCGTCCGCCGACGCGGCGAAGCTCAGCGCCACGACCGGGGCCGGGTCGGAGTCCTGCCATTCGCCGATCTCCTCGGGCCGCACGTCGGCGAGCACGACGCTCAGCTCGAGGCCCTCGCGGCCCGCGAGGGCGCGCGCGATGCGCCGCAGTGTCTCGCTCTTGCCGGCGAAGTGCCCGCCCACGATCACCGCCCGTGAGCCGCGCCCGAGTGGAGTCAGCCACTCGATCGCCTCGAGCGTCTTGTCGGCGCCGTCGAGCTGCAGGCGCTCGCTCGGCCAGACCACTGGCAGATCCTCGAAGCGAGTCGCGCCTGCCACCTCGTCGGCCGAGCCGCCGTTGATCGTGTCGATGCGGATCAGCGACGGGTAGCGCTCGGAGCGGCGTGGCGTGCGCACCGGCCCTGCCACGCGGTCGCCGGAGACGAGCTCGCAGCGACGCACCTGGGCGGCCGAGATGTAGACGTCCTCATCGGAGGGCTCGGGCGGGTTCACGCGCAGGAACGCCGAGCCGTTGCCGAGCACCTCGACCACGCCGGTGGCGATGCGGGAGTCGCGCGCGGCGCGCTCGGGCTCCTCCTCGGGCTCCTCGGCGGGCGCGGCCTCCTCCTCCTCGGCGGATGTGCGGGCGCGCCGCGCGCGGGGAGCGCGGCGCCGGCGCGCGCGCGCGGGCCGCTCGGCCGCCTCCTCGTCGACGGGCTCCTGCTCCGCCTCCTGCGCGCCGCCGGCCTCCTCGGAGCCCTGGCGCGCGAGAATCGCGTCGATCAGCTCGGCCTTACGGAGGCGCCTGAAGGAGTCGATCCCCAGCTCGTTGGCGATCGCGTGGAGGTCGGCGAGCGGACTGGCTTCGAGCTCCGAGCGTGCGAGTACGGACATCTTGCTACCTGCTTTCTGGTGGTGGGCGGTTGGCGTCCCTGCGCGTTGACGCAGCGCGGGGCACCCGTTCGAGGACCTAGCCTAGCGCCCAGCGTTGCTCGTGCCGGATCTCCTCGCCCAGCTCGAGCTCGCGCGCGGGCGGGCACTCGCCGCGCAGCGCCGCGCGCACCGTGAGAAAGTCGGCCGCCGCCGCGACGTCGTGGACGCGGAAGATGTGCGCGCCCTCGTCGAGGCCGTGGGCGAGCGCCGCGAGCGTGCCTGCGAGCCGCGCGCGTGGCTCGCGGCCGGTCAGCGCGCCGATGAAGTCCTTGCGCGAGACCGCCATCAGCAGCGGGCGGCCGAGCTCGTGCATGCGTCCGACCCGCGTCAGCAGCTCGATCGTCTGCGCCGGGGTCTTCGCGAAATCAGGCCCCGGGTCGACGATCAGCTGCTCGCGCCGGCAGCCGGCGGCGAGCGCGCGCTCGATGCGCTCGCGCAGGAACGCCAGCACCTCGCCCGTCACCGTCTCATAAAGATCCGGATCCTGCAGCCGTTCGCGCGGGCGCGCGCGGGTGTGCATGAGTATCAAGCCGGCGCCGGTCCGCGCGCACACCTGCGCGAGCGCGAGGTCGCGCAGCCCGCTGACGTCGTTGACGATGCTCGCGCCCGCCGCGATCGCGGCCGCCGCCACCGCCGGCTTGTAGGTGTCGACCGAGACGATCGCGCCGAGCTCGCCGGCGATCCGCTCGATCAGCGGCACGACGCGCTCGATCTCCTGCTGCACCGGCACCGGCGGGCGGCCGGTCGTCGCGGACTCCCCGCCCACGTCGATCACCTCCGCGCCGTCGGCCTGCAGCTGCGCGGCGAGCGCGAACTGGGCCTCCAGGCCGCGATGCACGCCCGCGTCGCTGAACGAGTCGGGCGAGGCGTTGACGATGCCCATCAGCCACGGCCGGCGCCCCAGTTCGAGCGTGACGCCGCCCGCCTGCAGCACGCGCAGCGGCCCGCTCACGAGCGCTCCCCCACGCCCGCCCTTGCCTGCAGCTGTGCGGGCGCCGATACGTCGCTGGGCCACGCGCCGTCGCCTTCCGCGCGCGCGCCGAGCGCGCGGCCGGCCGCGATGCCCTCCGCGCGCGCCTCAGCGGCGAACCGCTGCAGCTCGAGCCGTACGCGCGGCTCGCTCCAATCGAGCTCGCGCGCCAGCACGTCGGCGACGCGGCTCACAGGCTCGGGGGCGGGTGCGCCGCCCTCCGCGCTGGTCAGCTCGCGGGCCGCCAGCAGTCCGAGGCGCGTGCGCCGCAGCAGCACGTCGCCGATGCTGCGCGCCTGCTCACGCCGCGCCGCGAGCGCCGCCTCCGCGAGCAGGTCGGGCTGGCCCTCGACGATCGGCTGCGCCAGCTCGCCGCGCTCGGCGGCGAGCGCCAGCACCTCGCGCGCGGCGTACCCGTAGCGCGAGGCCAGCTGTGCGTATGCGTCCTCCGCCACGCCCTCCACGCGCGGCAGCTCCTCGACCGCGATCGCCTGGCCGAGCGGGATTTCGTGCGTGCGGCACGGCGCGTCGCGCGCGTCACGCTCCACCAGGCGGTCGACGGTCATCTTCGCCATGCGACGGAACGTCGTGAGCTTGCCGCCGGTGATCGTGATCATGCCCGAGGAGGTCTCATACAGCTCGGCCTTGCGCGAGATGTCCACGGACTTCTTCGGGTCGCCCGTCGAGATCAACGGCCGCACGCCGGCGAACGCCCCCGTCATCTGCTCCGGCCCGAGGCTCTTGCCGAAGAACGAGTTGACGGCGTGCAGCAGGTAGGCGATGTCCTGCTCGGAGGGCTCCACGTGCTCGAGCGGGCCCTCGTAGTCGTTGTCGGTGGTGCCGATCAGCGCGTGCCCCAGCCACGGCAGCGCGAAGATCGAGCGCCCGCCGCCGGCCGGCACGATCGCGCCGCCCACCAGCGGCAGGTGCTCGCGGCCGATCGTGATGTGCGTGCCGCGGCTCGGGCGGATCTGTGGCAGCTCGGCCTCTTCGTGCAGCTCTTGCGGGCGCAGTTCGTCGGCCCACACCCCCGTCGCGTTGACCACGTTCGCGGCGCGCACCTCGAAGCGCTCGCCGCTCTCGCCGTCGAGCGCCTGCACGCCGCACGCGCGGCCCTCGTGCTCGAGCAGCCCGACGACGTTGACGCCCTTGCAGAGGACCGCGCCGAAGCGCTCGGCCTCGCCCAGCACGGTGAGCACCAGGCGCGCGTCGTCGGTCTGGCAGTCGTAGAACAGGTAGCCGCTCGTCGGCTCGCGCTCGCGCAGCGCCGGCAGCAGCTCGACCACCTCATCGCCGGGGATCACGCGGTGTCGCTCCGGGCTCCAGGACTCGAGCTCGGCGTCCGGCTGCGCCGGCGCGCCGCTCGCCTGCGCGCGCTCGGCGCGCGCGCGCTTTCCCCTCCTCGTCCGCAGCCGCTCGCGTTCGACGCTCATCACGTCGTAGAGGTTCAGCCCGACGCCGACCAGCCGGTCGGGGCGTGCGCCCTCGAACGCCGGCACAACCAGGGGCAGCGGGCGCACCAGATGCGGCGCTAGCGCGACGAGCAGGCGGCGCTCCAGCAGCGCCTCGCGCACGAGCCCGAGGTCGAAGTTCTGCAGGTAGCGCAGGCCGCCGTGCACGAGCTTGCTCGAGCGGCTGGAGGTGCCGGAGGCGAAATCGCTGCGCTCCAGCAGCGCCACGCTGTAGCCGCGCGTAGCCGCGTCCAGCGCCACGCCCGCACCCGTGATGCCGCCGCCGACAACCACCACGTCGAACTGCTCCTGCGCGAGAGCGGCGAGAGCCTGGCTGCGCTCGATCACCCTTCCGAGTCTCGCAGAGACTGCGGCTACAGCTGCTGCAACTCGGCGGTGATTTCGCTCACCGCCGTTTTCGCGTCGCCGAACAGCATCGAGGTCTTCGGGCTGTAGTACAGCTCGTTTTCGATGCCCGCGAAGCCCGGGTTCATAGAGCGCTTGATCACGATCACCGAGTTGCTGTCCTCGACTTCCAGGATCGGCATCCCGTAGATCGGCGAGGACGGCGTGTTCTTCGCCGCCGGGTTCGTCACGTCGTTGGCCCCGATCACGAGCGAGACGTCGGTGCGCTGGAATTCGGGGTTCGCCTCGTCCATCTCCTTCAGCTCCTCGTAGGGCACATCCGCCTCCGCCAGCAGCACGTTCATGTGGCCCGGCATGCGCCCGGCGACGGGGTGGATCGCGTAGGTCACCTCGATGCCGCGTTTTTCGAGCTCCTTCGCGAGCTCGCGCACGGCGTGTTGCGCCTGCGCCACCGCCATCCCGTAGCCCGGCACGATCACGACCTTGCCCGCATAGGCGAGCTGGATCGCGGCGTCCGCTGCCGTGATGCTTTTGACGGCGCCGGCGTGCTCGCCGGCGCCCTCCGCGCCCGCCACGGCACCCGTCCCGCCGAAGCCGCCCGCCACGATCGCCGGGATCGAGCGGTTCATCGCCTGCGCCATCAGGTTCGTCAGGATCGAGCCCGACGCGCCGACGATCATGCCCGCCACGATCATCGCGGGGTTGTCCAGCGCCACGCCGGTCGCCGCCGCCGAGAGGCCCGTGCACGCGTTCAGCATCGAGATCACCACGGGCATGTCCGCGCCGCCGATCGGCAGCACGACGGCGTTGCCGAGCAGCGCCGCGCAGATCAGCATCCCGATGAACAGCAGCTGCGAGTGTGCGCCGGCGACCAGGTCGATGCCCGCCGCCAGCGCGAGCACCAGCAGCACGAGGTTCACGGCCTGCTGCGCCGCTCCGAGCGTGATCGGGCGGCCCGGCAGGATTTCCTGGAGCTTGCCGAACGCGATGTTCGAGCCCCAGAAGCTGACCGAGCCGACGATCGCCGCGAACACGCTGAAGATCGCGATGTAGGTGGCTGGGCCCGTCGAGATCGCCGCCACGTGCGCGCCGAACAGTCGCGGAAGCACCTCTCGGTGCTGGGCGTAGCTGTCCCCGTAGTGGCGGAACTCCACCCACGAGATCAGCGCCACCGCGCCGCCACCGACGCCGTTGAACAGCGCCACCATCTGCGGCATCGCCGTCATCTTCACGTTGCGCGCCGCCGGCACGCCCACGGCCGTGCCGATCGCGATGCCGAGCGCGATCAGCCCCCAGTTTCCCTCGCTCGGCTTCAGCAGCGTCGCGATGACCGCGATCGCCATGCCCACGGCGGCGATGCGCGTCCCGCGCACGGCGGTCGTCGGCCCCGCCAGGCCGCGCAGGCCCTGGATGAAGAGCATGAACGCGACGATGTAGAGGACGTAGATGAACGGTTCGCTCTGCCACCATTCGGTGGAGGCGGCGTCGTGTAGGTAGTGGACGACGTTCACTGCGCCCCTCCCGCGCCTTTCTCCTCGGTCGTCGGCGGCTCCGCTGGGGGGGTGCCGTGCGTCATCGGCGGCTCCTCGCGCGGCGGCGGCTTGGGGCGGCTCTTGAACATCTCGAGCATGCGGTCGGTCACGAGGAAGCCGCCGACGATGTTGATCGTGCCGAACGTCACGGCGATCACGAGCAGCACCTCGCTGAACGCGCTCAGGTTCGCGAGGCCGAGCAGCAGCAGGCCGCCGAGCAGCACGATGCCGTGGATCGCGTTCGTGCCGGACATCAGCGGCGTGTGCAGCGTGTTCGGCACCTTCGAGATCACCACGAAGCCGATGAAGCCCGCGAGCACGAGGATCGCGAGGTTCGTCGTGAGCGTCGATGCGAGGATCATGTGGCCGCCTCGACCGCCGCGCGGGCGCCCGCGTTCACGATCTCGCCCGCCCGCACGATGCACGAGCCCTTCACGATCTCGTCGTCGAAGTCGAGCCTCAGCGAGCCGTCCTCGCCGATGAACAGATCCAGCAGCGCCTGCACGTTGCGCGCGAACAGCTGCGAGGCGTGCTCGGCCATCGTCGAGGGCAGGTTCAGCGGCGAGACGATCTTCACGTCGTGGCGTACGACCGTCTGTCCCGGCTCGGTGAGCTCGCAGTTGCCGCCCGCCTCGCCTGCGAGGTCCACGATCACCGAGCCCGCGCGCATCCCTTCGACGGCCTCGGCCGTCACCAGGCGCGGGGCGGGCCGCCCGGGCACGAGCGCCGTCGTGATCACGACGTCGAAACCCTTGATCGCGTCGGTCAGCGCCTGCTGCTGGCGGGCGCGCTCATCGTCGGTGAGCTCACGCGCGTAGCCGCCCTCGCCGCTCGCCTCGATGCCGAGGTCGAGCCACTGCGCGCCCAGCGAGTGAACCTGCTCGGAGACCTCGGGGCGAACGTCGTAGCCGGTCGTGCGCGCGCCGAGGCGTTTCGCCGTCGCGATCGCCTGCAGGCCCGCGACACCGACCCCAAGCACGAGCACCTTCGCCGGCGGGATCGTGCCCGCCGCCGTCATCAGCATCGGAAAGAAGCGGCCGATCTCCTGCGCGCCGAGCAGCGTCGCGCGGTAGCCCGCAACGTTGCTCTGCGAGGAGAGCGCGTCCATCGACTGCGCGCGCGAGATGCGCGGGATCGCCTCCATCGCGAACGCCGTCGCGCGCGCCGCTGCGAGTGCCCGCGTGGTCTGCGGGCTCGTCAGCGGCGCGAGGAAGCCGATCAGGATCGACTCGGGCTTCAGCAGCGCGATCGAGTCGGCGCCCGGCGGGGAGATCGTCACCACCACGTCGGCGCCCCAGGCGCCGGCCGCGTCGGCCACGATCCGTGCGCCCGCCGCCTCGAACGCCTGGTCGGTCAGCATCGCGCCCTCGCCTGCGCCGCCCTGCACGAGCACCTCGATGCCCTTGCCGGTCAGTCTGCCTACCACCTCGGGCACGAGCGCGACGCGCCGCTCGCCCGCCGCGGTTTCCTTCGGTACGCCGATCCGCATCTGCGGGGCAGGACCGTATCCGATCGGACCGGCGCGCGCCGGCGCGGGTGTGCGAAACTCGATTGCCAGAAGCATGACGGTCAATCTGACCCGCATCTCCACCAAGCGCGGCGACCGCGGCGAGACGGATCTCGGCGACATGAGCCGCGTCTCCAAGCTGCACCCCCGCGTGGAGGCCTACGGCACGGTCGACGAGCTCAACGCCGTGCTCGGCGTCGCGCTGCTCGCCCCCGATCTGCCGGCCGAGTTCGCCGCCTGGCTGCGGCGCGTGCAGAACGACCTGCTCGACGTCGGCGCCGACCTGTCGGTGCCCGGCGCCGTGCCCGCAGCGGATGCGGACGGCGCAGGCGAGGGCTCGGGCGCCACCCGCGCGCGTCTGCGCATCGGCGCCGACTACACGGAGTGGCTCGAGCAGGCGCTCGAGGAGGTGAACGCGACGCTCGAGCCGCTGCACTCGTTCGTCATACCCGGCGGTACCCCGGCGGCCGCGCAGCTGCACGTGGCGCGCACCGTCTGCCGCCGCGCTGAGCGGCGCACGGTCGCAGTCGGCGAGGAGGTCAACCCGGAGGTCGTGCGTTACCTGAACCGCCTCTCGGATCTGCTGTTCGTGCTCGCGCGCGCCGTCAACGTCCGCTCGCCGCAGGCCGCCGCGGCCGATGAGCCGCTGTGGGACCCGGGCCATCACGGCCCTGGCCGCCGCTGATCAGCGCACGGCCGGCGTCGCGCCCTCCCCGCTGGCCGCGAGCGAGGAGTCCCAGCCACACACCAGGCACGCGTGCGTGAAGGCCGAGCGCGCGAACTGCACCGCGCGCGCGTGCGCGTCGGGCTGCGTGCGCACGTCGTCCCAGTCCAGGACGTACTCGCCGAGTTCGCCTGCCCAGCGCGCCTGCACGGGCTGGAGCGTGGCGCCCGGGAAGCCCTCGGGCGCCGGGTGCGCGTACGCGTAGAAGGCCGACTTGCCGTAACGGCCGTCGCCCGGCCACCAGCCGATCGCGACCTCCTGCGCATCCATCGCGTTGCGCATGATGAAGTCGTCCGAGGGCGGCTCCGCAGGCTCGCCGGAGAAGAGGTTCGTGGCGAGGTCGAAGGAGCCCCACCAGGCGTTGACCGGCGTCGAGCGCCCGCGGTAGGGGGCGCGGAACTCGGCCAGCACGAGCGCCGCCTGCGTCGCGCACGCCATGTATGCCTCGACCTGCGCCGGCTCGTAGTGCGCGTGCTCGGTGTCCTCGTCGAGCGGCTGCGTCCACGGCACCTCCTGCGGCTTGGAGTCGATCCGCACCTCATCGCCGGCGAGCTCGCGCGCGGCTTTGAGCAGCTCGCGGGTCACCTCGCCGACCGCCCGGTTGGGCGTCAGCGCGATGCGCCGCGCCGCGCCGCCCGAGTGCTCGAGGAGCGCCTCGTGGGTGTGCAGGTCGAGCGCGGCGACGATCGCGCCCGAGCCGTCGGGCGCGGGCAGCGGCAGCGTCTCCCAGCCGCGCGCGCTCAGGCGCAGCGCGGCGTGCTGCAGCTCGGGCTCCGGCGGCGCGAGCGCGACCGCGAGCTTGCCGAGCACCTGCGTGTGCGCGTGCAGGGTGTCGCACGTCGGCTGCCAGTCGGCGTAGTTGAGCTCACGCCACACGCCGTCTACGGTAGCGGCGCGCGCGAGGGCCAGCGTCGCTCGGCCGCGCGCAGCACAGCGAGCGCGAGCGACATCCACAGCGTCGCGAGCAGGAATCCGCCGGCCACGTCGCTCGGCATGTGCCAGGCGAGGATCAGCAGCGACGCCGCGACGCCCGCCGCGTACAACCCCCCCGCAAGGGCCACGGGGGCGCGCCAGCGCGCGGGTGCGACGAGCACCGCGCAGAGCACGAGCGCGAGCGCCGCGGCGGCGTGCCCGGATGGCCAGGAGTCGGGAGCGACCAGGAAGGCGCCTACCTGCGTGTGCGCGTGTGCAGCGAACGGCTTCAGCAGTTCTGCGCTGAGCGGCGAGAGGCCTATCACCGCGACGACCGCCGCGGCCACGCGCGGGCGCGCCTGCGCGAGCGCGAAGGCGACGAGCGCGACGCCCCACAGCACGAACAGCCGCGGCGTGAGCAGGTGCAGCAGAAAGCGCGCCACGCCGTCGACGGTCGGGCCGCTCAGCAGGGTGAAGTCGTGTAGCAACAGCGCATCGCGCACGTGTGTCGCCGGTACGAGCGCGGCGAGCACCCACACGCCCGCCAGCGCTAGAGCGCACAGCGCCGCGAGACCGAGCGGCGCGAGAACGCCGCCCCACGGCGGGCGCCGGACCGGGCGCGCGTGTACGCCGGCTGGATAGGCGTGCGCAGACATGCTCTGCAGCTTACGGCGCCGGACTAAGGCTTGATCAAGAGCGCAAGAGCTGTCCCGAGCAGCCTCCCCATCCGCCGAGCCGTGCCCCCGAGTCCGCCCGCCGGCCGACGCTCGGCGCGCGTCGGCCCGGCCTCGGAGCTGCCCGCGCGCGCGTTCGCCCGCCGGCGCGGGCGCCCGCGTGCAGTCCTCGCGGCGCCCTCGCCGGCGCGCGCAGCCCTGCGTGCCGGCGCAGCGTGGATGGGCGAGGAGACCGGCGCGACCGGGAAGGGCATTCCGGCCAGCGCCGGCAGCGCCTCGGCGGTCACCCACACCGGCGTCTGCGCGCCGGTGCGCGAGTAGCGCACGCTGCCGTTCGCCGCGATCAGGCTCTCCAGGTAGGCGAGCGGGGAGCGGCTGCCGTCGCGGCTGACGCGTGCCACGTCCGCGCCGACAGCGTCGAGCCCCTGAATCGCCCAGGCGGTCGACTGAGCGTTGGAGGGCCCGCCGGGCTGCTGGGGCAGGCCGCCGTCGGGGTTCTGCGCCGAGCGCACAAAGGCGACGGCGCGCGCCACCACCTGCCCGTGGCGGATCCCGGCGGCCGCAAGCGCCTCGAGCACCGAGCCGCTGTCGTCGACGTCGCTGTTTGAGCCACCGCCGCTCGAGCGGCGCGCGAAGCCGAAGCCGCCGTCGGTTTCCTGCTGACGCTCGAGCCAGGCCGCAGCGGCGCGGACCGGCTCCGCCGAGGGCGCATAGCCCGCGGCGCGAAGCGCGAGCACGGCGAAGGCGGTGTGGTCGACCAGCTCTTCGAAGGAGCCGTCGCCGCGCCGTTCGCGCAGCAGCCGCGAGACCGGATCGCCGCCCGGCAGATCGCGCACGGAGACCCCGCACGCGTACAGGGCGAGGATCGTGCGCTCGAGGTCGCCCGCGCCTTCGAGCGTCGCCGCTTCCACGCGCAGCGCATCGAGCACGCTGTGACCGTCGCGACGCAACGACAGCGGCGCGCGCCCGGCGGCGGCGATGCCGACTGCGGCCCACCCGGAGTAGAGCTCGCTGCTCGGCTGCCCCGCGGCGGCGCCGAAGCCGCCGTCGGCGTCCTGAGCGGAGGCCAGATAGGAGAGCGCCCGCTCTATGTCGGCGCGCGGCGCGCGACTCGTGCCGGCGCCGGCGGCGCGTGCGCCCGGCGCGAGCGCGCTCGCGAGCAGCGCGGGCGCGGCGAGCGTGAGCAGCGCGAGCACGAGCGCGGCGGATATCCCGGCGCCCGCCGTCGAGGCGCCCGGCGCCGGCGTGGCGGCCGGGGCCCAGCTGACCTCCATGCGCGCACGCAGGCGCAGCAGCATGCGCAGCAGCACACCCCCGAAGAGCAGTCCGAAGACGAAGCTCGCGACGACGTGGGTGATGTCGAAGCTGGCGGCGGAGGCGAGCACGACGCCGAAGGCGGCGAGCGTGTGCTCTCCGGTGCCCGTCCACGTGTAGACGTCGACGATCAGGTTGAAAACCTCGGCCGCGAGCGCGCAGGCGAGGGCGATGGCGAGCGTGGGCAGCTTGCGCGGCCAGATCGCGCCGAGCGCGCCGCCGATGAGGCCGACGGCACCCCAGCCGATCATCTGCCAGGGCGTCCACGGTCCCTCGCCGAGCAGCACGTTCGAGGCCACGGCCGCGACGGCGCCGACGGCGAAGCCCGGGCCGGCGCCGAAGGCGATACCGCTGACGAGCACGATCGCGGTGATCGGCTTGACGTCGGGCAGCGCGGCGAACGCGTCGCGTCCGAGCGCGGCGATCGCCGCGAGCGTCGCGATCACGGCGAGCAGCTTCAGCGGCGGCCGCGAGCGCTCATACCACCATGCCGCCAGCGCGAGCGCTAGCGCGACCAGCGCGTAGGAGGCGAGCTGCCAGCTCACCGCGCCAGCGCCTCCTCGCCGCGCGAGCGCGCGAGCAGCAGCGCGGCGCCCTGCTCGGGGCGCAGCGCGCCGCCGGCGCCGTCGAGGATGCGCGCCGTTTCGGTCGCGAAATACCAGCCGCCGCTGAGCAGCTGCGCGGGCGGCCCGTCGGCGATGACCCTGCCGGCGGCAAGCAGCACAGCGCGAGTGGCGAAGCGCGCGGCGAACTCGCAGTCGTGCGTGGCGACGATCACGGCGAGACCGGCGGCGGCGCGCTCGCGCAGCCAGTCGGCGAGGCGCTCCTTGGAGGCCCTGTCCATGCCGCGCGTGGGCTCGTCCAGCGCGAGCGCAGCGGCGGGCTCCTCGCCGCCGAGCACGATCGCGAGCGCCAGCCGCTGGCGCTCACCGCCGGAGAGATCGCGGGGGTTGCGCTCGAGCGCGTGCGCCAGGCCGGCGCCGGCGAGCGCGGCGGCGGGCGCCTCCTGACATACCTGCTCGTGCAGGAAGTAGTCGCCGGGGTTCTGCAGCAGCAGCGCGACCCGCCCGCTGCGCTCGACGCGCCCGCGCGAGGGCCGCTGCAGGCCGGCGAGGTTGCGCAGCAGGGTCGACTTGCCGGCGCCGTTGCGTCCCATCAGCGCGACGAGCTCGCCGCCATGCAGCTCGAGGTCCACGCCGCGCAGGATCGCGGGGCCCTCGCGCGGCTCGCGCCAGACGCCGCGCATCGAGACGGCGGGGGCGGCGTCCCCGCGGCGGCGGGCAAGGTTGCGTACGAACGTTCGTGCGGACGCCCGCGGCGGCGCCTGCGAGACCGACGCTGCGCCCGCGTTCGCGTCATGTTCATCGCGGCTCAGCAAACCGAGCGCGCGCAGCCGGCTGCGCGCCTGCTTGACGCCGGTCGGCGGCGGTCCTAGCCCGGCGGCGTCGAACAGGCGGGCGCCCGGCGTCTGCAGGGCGGGCTCGTGCTCGGCGGCCCACTGCAGAAAGCCGCGCGGGTCGCTGTCGCAGACGAGCGTGCCGTCGCGCAGCGCGATCACTCTGTCGGCGGCGGCGAGGCAGCGCTCGAGACGGTGCTCGATCAGCAGCACGGCGGTATCGGACTCCTCGTTGAGACGGCGCAGCTGCCAGATGAGCTCGTCGCCGGCGACGGGGTCGAGCTGCGAGGTGGGCTCGTCGAGCAGGATCAGCGCCGGGCGCGTGATCAGCGCGCAGGCGAGCGCGACGCGCTGCAGCTCGCCGCCCGAGAGCTCGGCGGTGTGGCGCTCGAGCAGGTGCTCGACGCCGAGCGCGAGCGCGGTCTCCTCGATCGCCCGCGCGGCGGCGCCGGCGCTGCCGCCGCGGTTCTCGAGCGCGAGTGCGAGCTCGGAGCGGACGCCACTCATCACGATCTGCGTCTCGGGATCCTGCAGCAGCGTGCCGGCGTGCAGGGCGATGTCGGCGGGCGGGTGCTCGCGCGTGTCCAGCCCGGCGACGGCGACGGTGCCGGCGAAGGTGCCGCCGTGGAAGTGCGGGACGAGCCCGGCGGCGGCGCGCAGCAGCGTGGACTTGCCCGAGCCGGAGGGGCCGGCGAGCACGCAGAATTCGCCGCGCTCGAGCGCGAGGCTGACCTCGCGCAGGGCGGGCGCGGGGGCGTGCGGGTAGCTGTAGCTGACCCGCTCCAGGCGCAGGACGCTCACGGCTCGATCCCGCGTCGATCGGCGAAGGGGGCGAGCGCGAGCGCGGGCAGCAGCAGGCACAGGGCGAGCACGCGCGCGTCGACGCCGATGCTCAGCCGCTGGCCGGCGTGGAAGGGCGCGGCGGCGGTGAGGGCGGCGAGCAGCGAGAGCGCGAGCAGCGCGCAAGCGCTGGCGGCGAAGGCGATCTCGTGGCGCGAGCGCGCGCGCAGCGGCCGACGCGCGCCGACCCGCGCCGCACGCGGCACTCGTGCGCGCGTGGCGCCGTAGCCGCGCATCTCGAGCACGGCGGCGAGGTCGAGCGCGCGGTCGAGCGCGCCGGCGACGGTGGCGCGTAGCAGCGCGAGCCGCCCCGCGGTCCCGCGCGCACCGCGGTCTGGCCGGCAGCGCTGAGCATCGGCGAGGCGCCGCGCGTCCTGCCCGAGCACCGGGACCAGACGGATGGCGAGGGCGACGGTGAGCGCGCCGCTCGGGGCGAGGCGCCGCGAGGCGAACAGCAGCTGGTCGGGGTCGGCGGCGCAGACGACGAGCATGCAGGCGAGCGTGACGTCGAGCAGGCGCAGCCCGAAGACGAGCCCGTAGACGAGCGCCTCGAGCGTCAGGTCGACTTGCCCGAGCGGCCCCCATTCACCGAGGCGGGCAAAGACCGTCAGCCCTTCGCGGCTGACGAGCAGGTTGACGAGCACCGTGAGCGCGAAGATCGGCAGCGCGACTCGGAGCCCGGCGCGCGCGAGCGGGCGCCCGACACCCGCGGCGGCCGCGGCGCAGAGCACGGCGAGCAGCAGCGCGCCGAGCAGCAGCGGGTTCTCGGTGAGCAGCGCGCAGCTCGCGAGCGCGGCGCCGTAGGCGGCGGCGATCGGTCCGCTCGTGGCGTGCAGCGGACTCGCGCGGCGGCGGTAGGCGAGCGGTGCGCGCATCATTCGGAGACGGGCAGCGGGACGCTGCCCTGCGGTGCGACGGCGACGGCGAAGTGATCCTCGAGCGTCTGTTCGTCGAGCGCGCCGGCGGCACGGTCCAAGCCGGCTTCGTCGGTGCCGGTGATGACCCAGACGGGCGCCTCTTCGGCCTGGCGGGTGGCGGCGATCAGCCCGGCGCCGGCGTGCAGGGTGCGCACGGCGCGGCCGTTGGCGTCGAGCAGCGTCAGCGACGAGCCGCCGGGCGAGAAGCGCGCGTAGACGCCGCTCTTCGCGGGCCCATCCTCGATCGACTGCGTGCCGGGATCGATCACGACGCTCTTCCACGGACCGACGATCAGCTGGATTACTTCGGGCTCTGAGCCGCCGCCGATCGCGGCGATCGCGGCGGGCACGCCGAGCGCGCGCAGACGCGCGGTGGCGGTGCGGCAGGCGTAGCTCGTGACGGACGCGCACTCGATGCGCACGGGGTAGCGCCGTCCGCCGTAGCCGCTGAGGAACGGCTCGGGGTATGAGCCGACGACGGCGGGCGTGTCTTCGGCCTGGCTGTAGTCGTGGCGGTCCCACCAGATGTGGTCGCCGGGGTGCACGATGGTCGCGGCGGCGCCCTTGGGAGCCTCGACGCCGTTGACGTAGTAGAACCACGCGACTGGCTCGCCGGCTTCTTCCCCGCCCGAGATGCCGTCGATGCTCTCCACGAAGCCGCCGCCGTAGCGCGTGGCGACGTGGTAGCTGCCCATCAGCAGGCGCATGACCGTGGCTTCGCCGGCGACCTTGACCGGCGAGGCGGAGAGCACGCTCGCACCGAAGCCCTCGCTGATGGTGAGCTGGACGCCTGTTGGCGCGCTGCCGGCGCCGAGGCCACAGCCGGAGAGCAGCAGGCAGAGCGCGCCGGCGGTGACGGCGAGGGACGCCCGCCGAACGCCGCGGCGCCTCACGGTGGTGTGAGAGCGACCGCGTCGAGGCCAACGGCGCCACGGACGATCCGAAGGGTGACGGCGCAGCGGCGAGCGCGCGCCTTGCCGATGAGCAGCCGTGTGGCGTCGCCGCCCGCCTTCAGCTTGAAGGTGCCCGAGTGCCCGTCCGAGCGCATTTCGAGCAGTGCCGCCTCGGAGACGTCGCGCAGGATGAGCACGGGGCGCCCCGGCGCGAGTGTGACGGTCAGCGTGGCGCCCCGACTGCCGAGCATGATCGCGCCCTGCCAGGCGCGCTGTTCGCGTCGCCGGCGCCAGTGTCCGTGGAAGTGAAGCGCGGAGGAGCGTATGCCCAGCGGCGTCAGCGTCAGCCCGTCGATGTGCAGCTCGCGGCTGCCGTTCGCCGAGGCGCCCGGGACGCCGCCGGAGCTCGAGCCCCCGCCGGCAGGGGATCGCCCGCTGCTTGCGCCCGGGCCTTCCGTACTCGTGCCCGCGGGAGTCTGTTCGCCGCCCTCGCCCGGCGCGGCACGCGGATCGTCTTCGGCCGGCGGCGGACCGCAGCCGGCCGCGCCTTCGGCTGGGACGCATACGTCGAGGCGGTTTGAGCGGACGGCCCCGGCGGCGATCGCCTTGATCCGGTGCCAGCCGCTCGTGCTGAAGGTGATCGAGGCCTTGCCTTCCGCATTGGTCGTGACCGTTTCGGGCGATTCGGCGACGGGCTTCTCGAATCCGTTGACGGCGGTCAGCACCGGCGCGACCTTGGCGCCGGCGTCGGTCGAGGACCCCGCGCGTTCGGGCAGCGGGGGCGGCGTGCCGGACTTGCCCTTGTAGGCGAGCACTTCGACGGTGAACGGCGCGTTGAGCTTCGCGGTCGCGGTGAGCGCGAACGGGGTGGCGCTCGCGCCCGCGGGCAGGAGCGCGAGCAGCGGCCTGCTGGCGCTCGTGCCGTAGCTCCAGAGCACCTGGGCTTCGGGGTGCAGCTCGTACTGGCAGCCGCCGACCTCGAGGAAGGTGTTGTTGGCGAACACGCTCCAGGAGCTGCCTTCGGCTTCGCGTTCGGGACCCCAGCCGGTGATGAGGTAGTCCTCGAAGCTCGATTCCCAGCGTCCGTCGAAGGACTCGCCGATGATGCTCATCGCGTCGACTGCGGACGCCGTCGGCGTGGGGCCGGGTGTCACGTTCTGCGGATCGTTCGGGTTGATCCCGTCACAGGGGTGCGCCTGCGATTCCGAGGAGGCCTTGATGTCGTGACCTTCGGTCAGCACGGGGCCTTCGAACAGCGTTTCGGTCTTGCCCTCGATGCGCACCTGGACGGCGACGGGCGCCGCGACCGCAGCCGACGCGCCGGCGCTCGCAAGTAGTGCGGCGAGCGCCGCCACGGCGGCGATGCGGCTAGCCAAGACGCAGATAGATCGTGTCACCGATCCCGATCGACGTGTTGCGCTTGGCCGTTTTTTCGCCGCCGCCGTCGATGCTGATCTTCCACTTCGCCGATGGCGGGGCGGGCAGGCCGTCGATCGAGGTGATCGCGCCGGAGCCGCTCGACGGCGTGAAGCTCGTGACGCAGCCGGCCGGCGTCGCCGCGGTCTCGGCCGCCTGCAGGACGGCGGCGAGCGTCGCGGTCTTCGCTTCGGGCGCGACGGTCACCGCACACGGCGTCACAGTCGAGCCACCGGCGTTGACGATCACGCTCAGCAGCGAGTGCACCGTCGGGGTGAAATGCTTTTCATACAGCCAGCGCGGAGCGCCCTTCGCCGTGGGCGGCGTCGCCGTGAAGCCGGCTCCGGCGAGCGCGCGAACGGCGTCCTGGCTGGAGTAGAAGTCGGCGGTCGTTTCTTCGGGCTCGAAGCGAAAGCCGCCGCCGGAGAGCTGCTGGGAGATGAGGAAGTCGATCGGCGTCTTGCCTTTGGCGCTGGTGAATTCCGATTCCTGGACGGAGATGCCGCAGGCGTTCAGGCCCTCGACGGCCCATGCGTTGGAGTCGGTGTTGAGGCCGTATCCGGTTTCGAATGAGCCGCTGCCAGCCGGTTCGGCCGCGAGCTGGTCGGCGAGGAAGTGTCGGGCGGCGACGACCGCCTCATCGCTGGCTCGGACGCCCGCGCCGCAGAGGGCGGCCATCGCTGCGCCGGTCATTTCCGCTTCGCCCGGTTCTTCGAGCGCTTCTTTGCTGCCTTCGGCCTTCGCGTAGCTCCAGCCCCCGTCGGTGTGCTGGTTTCGGCGCAGGACGCCAACGGACTCTTCCAGCAGCGCCCGCGGGACGCGCTCGGCGCCCTTGGTGGTCGGCGTGTCGGCAAGCGCGATGAGCGCGAACACGGTCTCGTTGAAGAACCCCGGTTCGCCGTAGTAGCCGGGGTCTTCGGGCTGGTACCGGGCGATGATCTGGGCGATCAGGTTCTGGCTGGCGGACACGCGCGCGGGGTCGATGCCGGCTGCGTAGGCGGCGAGTGCCGCCGACTCGAAGTCGCCCACCGAGGGTTCGCTCCCGGGCCAGGTGGCGGCGTCGCCGACTAGTTCGCGGTAGTAGGTGCGAGCGTCCGTCGAGCCCGAGTTGAGTCTCACGTTGGCGTCGGCGGTGCCGTCCGCGGCGAACGCGCTGAGCACCCATTCGCGGCCGAATTCGGGGAAGCCGCCGCTGGCCAGCTGCTGTGATCTGAGGTAGCTGGCGCCCGCGGCGCGTGCTTCCTTGATTTCCTTGGTGCTCGCTGCGTGGGCTGCGCTGGCAGCGGCGAGCGCGCACAGGCTCGCTGCCGTTGGCGCGAGCCACCGAACGATGCGTCGCATGGGCGATGTACCTCCATTCCTGGGCCGCTGCGCGGAGGCGCCCAATGGCGACTGCGCGCTACGCCCATTCGCGAGAACAGGGTGCGTATGTCTGGCGCCACGCGCTAGGTGCTCGGACTCAGGCCGTGGCCCGGAAGGCCTTGCCTATACCGTTGCGCGTCAGTCCCGGGTTCGCACCGGGTTCCCCTGAACGCGCGGCCGGCGCAGCATAACCGATCGCGCCGGCGATCGACGGCTATGCGCTGTCGGGGGGCCGGCCGACCGCGTCGAGGTCGCTGTCGACGTCGGCCAGCGCGGCGCGATCCCGCGGGCGGAGGGCCACCCTGTCGACGAGCAGGCGCCTTGCGGTGTCGAGGTCCTCAGAGCGCCCCCACGTGAGCGCGGCGACGAGACGCCCGTCCTTCAGGTACCAGCGCGTGAAGGAGCCATCCTTGGGGGAGCCGCGCAGCAGCTCGTCGTCCCATTCGTAGGCGGGGCCGACGTACTCGAGTTCGCCCCAGTCGGCGAAGACCGAGTAGAAGTAGGGCACGGTGTCGTGCGGGACGTCGCGCCCGAGCATGTTGAGCGCCGCTGTCTTGCCGTGGTTGAAGGCGACGTCCCAGTGCTCGATGCGCAGGTGCTCGCCGCCGTGCACGACGGACTCGTATTCGCAGATGTCGCCGGCAGCGAAGATGCCCTCGGCCGAGCTGCGCAGGCGCGAGTCACAGCGCACGCCGCCGCGGGCGCCGATCTCGAGGCCGGCCTTCTGGGCGAGCGCGATGTCGGGTGTGACGCCGGCTCCGACGACGGCGGCGTCGGCAGCCAGTTCAAGGCCGCTCTTCGTGTGCACCTTCGCGATGCGGCCCTCGCCGTCGAAGCGCGCGAGATCCTCGCGCGGGTACACGCGCACGCCGTGTTCTTCGAGCAGCCCCTGGAAGAATTCGCCGGCGGCGGCTCCGAAGGTGCGTTCGAGCGTGTGGCTCTCCAGCATCACGATCGAGCAGTGCTTGCCGACCTTGGTGAGCGAGGCGGCGACCTCGCAGCCGATGTAGGAGCCGCCGACGAGCACGACCTCCTCGGCGTCCTTGACGCCGTCGCGGATCGCGTCTGCGTTGCCGAGCGTGCGCAGGTAGTAGATGCCCTCCAGATGGCAGCCCTCGACATCGAGCCGCCGCACGTTCGCGCCGGTCGCGAGCAGGGCCTGCTTGAAGCGGACCTCCTCGCCGCCGGCCAGCGCGACGGTCCGATTGGCGAGATCGAGCGCGGTGGCGCTCGTGCGCGTGCGCAGATCGATGTGCTGCTGCTGCCAGAAGTCGTTGGGTCTGAAGAACGTGTCCTCGCGGCTCTCTTCGGCGCGCAGGTAGCCCTTCGAGCACTCGGGCCGGTTGTAGGGCGGGTCGGGCTCGCGCCCGAGCAGCAGCACCTCGCCCTCGGCGCCTTCCTCGCGCAGCCAGCGCGCGCAGTTGGCCGACGCCAGTCCGCCGCCGACCAGCAGGTACTCGACCTCGCGCCCGCTCATCCCGGTTGCACCCTAGCGGGGTCGTCCCGGCGGCGGGCGCGCATCAGAGCCCTGGAGGGTGGCGGACCGACCAGTGCTCCCAGCCGGGGATGTGGTCGAGGATCCGCCAGCGCGGTCCGTCTTCGAAGCGGTTGGGGCCTTCGTCGGTGCCGTCGTGGGAGGTGTCGAGCCTGATCCCGGCGATGACGATGAAAACGTGCGGGTCCGGCGCTGCAGCGGCGTAGATCGTGACCCAGCGGCCGGGCCCGGGATCGCCCCAGTCGACGTAGTCCTGCGCGAGCGGGTTCTCGCGGGTGATTTCGGCGAGCGGGCGGATCCCCGCGCGGTAGAACCTGAAGCGATGCGCGCGCAGCAGGAACGGGCGGCGCGCATCGGCTACGAGCGCGACCTCCTCGACCCGGTCCAGCGTGCGCGAGCTGCGCGCAGCGGCGTATCGGGCGGCTGACTGCTCCGCGGCGCGTGTCGGCGACATATCCAGGTGTCGCGCGCCGCGGCATGTAGACCCCCCCTCGTGTTCGTGCGGCGCCCGGCGCGCGCCGCCGGGTCGGGGGCTCCCGGCGCGCGCCGCCGCGCCGGCGCCCGGCGCGCGCCGCCGGGTCGGGGGCTCCCGGCGCGCGCCGTCGTGTCGGCGATCGCGGCGCGCCGTGGCGTCGGCGAGCACGCACTTGCCGGCGAGCGCCGGACGCCGTGAGCTGATCCGCAGGCGGCGTCAGCCGGCCTGCGTGCCCGCGCGCGTGACGGCGTAGATCTGCAGGCCGGGAGGGACGCCCTTGGCGGAGATGGTGCGGCGTGTGCCTGCGAGCGCGAGACGGCCGCCCAGCGCTCGCCAGGCGCGCTCGGAGATGAGCAGCTCGCCGGGTGCTGCGCACTCGGCGATGCGCGCGGCGATGTTCACGTCGACTCCGAGATAGTCGCCGCGGATGCGGCGCGGGCGGCCGAGGTGCACGCCGGTGCGCAGCGCGGCGCGATAGCCCTCGCGCTCGATCGCAGCGGCGCGCTCATGCGCCTGGAGCGCCGCCGCGACTGCGCTGTCGGCGTCGCAGAAGATGCCCATCAATCCATCGCCGAGCCACTTGACGACCTCGCCGCCGTGTTCGAGAACCGGCGGCTCGATCGAGTCACTGAGTTCGCCCAGCAGCTCGAGCGCCTGCTCGTCGCCGGCGTCGAGCGCCCAGCTCGAGAAGCCTGCGAGGTCCGTGAAGAGGATCGCCACGTCCACCTCGCCCCTGCCCCTGCCCTGCCGCTCGGACAGTCGCTGCCAGGCTTGCAACGCCGCCAGGCCGACCTCGCCGAGCACGCCCGGAGCCTCGCCGCGCAGCTCCAGAAGCTGGCGCGCCGCGCGGTCGGCCGGTCGTTCGCGCACGGTCGAGAGGCGCTCTGGGAGCTCATCTCCACCGAGCGCCACGCTGCGGACGCGCTGCGCGGCGCCGACGAGCGTGGGGTCGCGGTTGAGCCTGCGCGCGAATCGCAGCAGCCGCTTGGAGGGGCCGTCGCCATCTGATGATCGCGCCATGTCGGGATCGAGCCTATGTCGAGGTGGCCGCCGGCGCACGCTCGGAGCGGCGGCGAGCGCGGCGGCGGGTCGGTATGGTTGGCGCGCTGTCCTATGGCGATGAGGGGAGGCGGGCGATGAACAGCGGCGCGATCGACGGGCTGCTCGAAGAGGCGGTCGCCGAGCGGGTGGTTCCGGGCGTCGTGGCGGTCGCGGGCGACCGTGACGGGACGCTCTACGAAGCTGGCTTCGGGCGCCTGCGCGTCGACGGCGGGGAGCCGGCGCGAGCCGACACGATGATGCGCCTCGCTTCGATGACGAAGGCGATCGCGAGCGTCGCGGCGCTGCAGCTGATCGAGCGCGGCGAGCTGGAGCTGGAGCAGCCCGTCGCGAGCGTGCTGCCGAAGTTCGGCGAGCTGCGGGTGCTCGAGGGATTCGAGGGCGAGGAGCCGATCCTGCGCGCGCCCGCGCGCCAGGCGACGCTGCGGCAACTGCTGACGCACACATCGGGCCTGAGCTACTGGTTCGGCAACGCCGACACGTTCCGCTACCACGAGCTCACGGGGATCCCCGACATGCTCGCGGGCCTGCGCTCGATCTTCGAGATCCCGCTCGTGGCGGATCCGGGGACGCGCTGGGAATACGGCACGAGCACCGACTGGCTGGGCGAGGTCGTCGAGGCGGTCAGCGGCGAAGACCTCGGCAGCTACTGCGAAGAGCACATCTTCGGCCCGCTGGGGATGGCGGACACGACGTTCCATCCGAGCGCGCAGCAGCGCGAGCGGCTGATGGCGGTGCACGCCCGCACGCCCGACGGCGGCCTGGCGAGGAGCGCGCTGGAGCTGCCCGAGCAGCCGGAGTTCCCCTCCGGCGGCGCGGGCGCATACGGCACGGGCGGCGACTACCTGCGCTTCATGCGCGCGCTGCTGAACGACGGCGAGCTGGACGGCGAGCGCATCCTGCGCCCGGAGACCGTGGAGCTCGCCTTCAGCGACCACCTCCAGGGGCTCCAGCTGCCGGAGGTGATGCGCTCGGTGGTGCCGGAGCTGAGCAACGAGGTGCCCGCGGTGCCGTGGCCGCAGGGATTCGGGCTGGGCGTTCATCTGACGCTCGTGGACCTTCCGGGAATGCGCCACGCGGGCACGGGCGATTGGGCGGGGATCTTCAACTGCTACTACTGGATCGACCGCGCGGCAGGCGTCGCGGGCGCCTTCCTCACGCAGGTGCTGCCGTTCTTCGACGCGCGCATCGTCGAGCAGGCATTCGGCTTCGAGGCCGCCGTGTACGCGGCGGTCGGAGCGCCGGCCGCCGCATAAGCCGGCGCGCGGCTTCTTCGGCGGTCGGCACGCACTCGCGCGCAACCCGCCATCAGCCGCTCTGCGATGCCACCCTCGCCGCCGCCCGGGTACTTGCGTACGCAACCACCGGCGCTATACTAACTACACATTCGTAAGTAGGTAGAGGACTGTTAGCCGGCGGGTGAGCCGGCGCAAGCGTGAGTCCTCCACCGAGACACCCACCCAGAAAGAGACTTTTGATGACACCAGCAGCGAAGCCCCCCACCCCACCTGCGGCGGAGCCGAGCGCCCCGAAGGAGCGGCTCCGCCTGATCCCGCTGGACGACACCGTCGTGTTCCCGAACATGGGCATCACGCTGACGGTCGACGTGGGCGATGACGAGCGCGTCGTGCTCGTGCCGCGCCACGAGAACGAGTTCCTCGAGGTCGGCACGATCGCGGAGGTCTCCGAGCAGATCCGTCTGCCCGGTGGCGGCCGCGCGGTGGCGATCTCGGGCGAGCACCGCGCACTGGTCGGAGCGGCCCAGACGGGCGCCGGCGGCGAGCTGCGCGTGGAGATCGACGAGCGTCCGGACGAGCACCCGCGCGACGGCAGGACGCGCGAGCTCGAGCGCGAGTATCGCGCGACGGTCGAGGAGATCCTCGAGCTGCGCGGCGACGACGGGCGTATCTCGGCGTTCCTGCGCGCGATCCAGGAGCCGGGCGCGCTCGCGGACTCCGCCGGCTACTCGCCGACGCTCACCTACGAGCAGAAGGTCGAGCTGCTGCGCACGCTCGACGTGACGAAGCGGCTGGAGCTCGCGGTGAGCCTGCAGCGCGAGAGCCTGGCCGAGCTGCAGGTGCGCAAGCGCATCCGCGAGGACGTGCAGGAGGGCGCCGAGAAGCAGCAGCGCGAGTACTTCCTGCGCAAGCAGATGGAGTCGATCCGCAAGGAGCTCGGCGATGACGAGGGCTCGGTGGTGGACGAGTACCGCACGAAGATCGAGGAGTCGCTGATGCCCGACCCGGTGCGCGAGCAGGCCGTCAAGGAGCTCGGCCGGCTCGAGCGGATGGGCGAGCAGACGGGCGAGTCGAGCATGATCCGCACCTACCTCGACTGGCTGATCGCGGTGCCGTGGGGCAAGAGCTCTGACGAGCACCTGGACCCTGTCGCGGCGCGCGCGGTGCTCGACGCCGACCACGAGGGACTCGAGGACGTGAAGGACAGGGTCACGGAGTACCTGGCGGTGCGCAAGCTGCGCGAGGACCGCGGCATCGAGGCCGACCCGAAGTCGGGTGCGATCCTCACGCTGATCGGGCCGCCCGGCACGGGCAAGACCTCGATCGGAGAGTCGATCGCGCGCGCGACGGGCAGGCAGTTCGTGCGCATGTCGCTGGGCGGCGTGCGTGACGAGGCGGAGATCCGCGGCCACCGCCGCACGTACATCGGCGCCCTGCCGGGTCGCCTGGTGCGGGCGCTGCGCGACGCGGGCACGATGAATCCGGTGATCCTGCTGGACGAGGTCGACAAGGTCGGCGCGGACTGGCGCGGAGACCCGTCGGCGGCGCTGCTCGAGGTGCTCGACCCGGCGCAGAACCACTCCTTCCGCGACCACTACCTCGACGTCGAGCTGGACCTGAGCCAGGTGATGTTCCTGGCGACGGCGAACGTGGCCGACACGATCCCGGGTCCGCTGCTGGACCGCATGGAGGTGATCCACTTCGACGGCTACACCTCCGAGGAGAAGCTCGCGATCGCGAAGGGCTACCTGTGGCCGCGTCAGCGCGACCGCAACGGCCTGCGCGAGGACGAGGTCGAGATCTCCGACGAGATGCTGCGCACGATCATCGCGGAGTACACGCGCGAGGCGGGCGTCAGGAACCTCGAGCGGAACCTCGGCACGATCCTGCGCAAGACCGCGACGCGTCTCGCGTCGAGCCTGCCGCAGGTGCCCACCGCACAGACGCCGCCCGCCGAGGGCGACGAGGCGACGGGCGCCGATCAGGCTGGCAGCGAGAGCGCGAACGCGAGCAGCGAGAACGGTGCGCGCCCGCGCGCGCGCACCACGAAGGCGGCGAGCGCCGAGCCCAAGCCGGCGAGCGCCGAGTCCAAGCAGAGCAGCTCGAAGAGCAAGTCCAAGGCGGTCGAGTTCCCCGTGAAGATCGACCTGGAGGCCGTGCGCGACGCGCTGGGCCGACAGAGGTTCTTCCAGGAGTCGGCGGCGCGCACGGCGACGCCGGGCGTGGCGACGGGCCTGTCGGTGACGATGGCCGGCGGCGAAGTGCTGTTCATCGAGGCGACCGCCATGAAGTCGGGCGGCGGCCCGAGCAACGGCCTGGTGCTGACCGGCCAGCTGGGCGACGTGATGAAGGAGTCGGCGCGGATCGCGCTGTCCTACGTGCGCGGCCACTCCGAGGAGATCGGCATCGACGAGCACGCGTTCGAGAACAAGGAGTTCCACATCCACGTGCCGGCGGGCGCGATCCCGAAGGATGGCCCGAGCGCGGGCGTGACGATGGTGACGGCGCTGGCGTCGCTGCTGTCGGGCAGGCCGGTGAAGCACACGGTCGGCATGACGGGCGAGGTGACGCTGCAGGGACGCGTGCTGCCGATCGGTGGCCTGAAGCAGAAGGCGCTGGCGGCGCACGCAGCGGGCCTGACCGACGTGATCATGCCCGAGCGCAACCGCGGCGACCTCGACGAGATCCCCGAGGAGGTGCGCGAGCAGATGACCTTCCACCCCGTGATGACGGTGCAGGAGGTCCTCGACCGCGCGCTGGAGCCGGTCAGAGATGTCGCGCATCTCTCGTAGGTGCAAGCCCGTTCCGTTGGAGGTCCGCGAGATGGCGGACCTCCTGGAGCGGCGCTGGCAGCTGTCGATCATCTACGCGGCGCTGGCGGGGGCGCTGCGCTTCAACGAGTTCGCGGAGGCGGTCGCGGGGATCTCGCCGCGGATGCTCTCCGAGCGCCTGCGCGACCTGGAGGCGGCGGGACTGGTGCAGCGCACCGTGATCCCGTCGAGCCCGCCGACGGTCGAGTACCGGCTGACCGAGCGCGGGCGGCGACTCGCGCCGATCATCGAGGCGATGCGCGAGTACGCGCGCGAACCGGTCTAGGCGGCGACGCGCTCGTGCCGCGGGCTGCTCACCCCGATGAGCTGGCCCGCGGGGCAACTCTCGGCGAGGACGCGGTCCTGGCGCGGATTGCGAATGCCGGCGACGCCGATCAGGCCGCCGGCCGCGACGAGTCCGGCGGCGGCGGCGATGCCGAGGTGGAAGGAGTGGAGCGAGGCCGCTTCCGCGGCCTGGAGGATCGCGTGGCGCTGACCGGCGGCCAGCCCGCTGACGTCGGGGCGCCCGAGCGCGAGGCGCTTGACCTGCGCGACGGCTGAGCGCGCGCGCGCGCCGAGCGTGACGCCGCGAAGGTGATGCTCGAGGCTCGCGCCGAAGGCGGCGGCGATCACCGCGCCGACGCCGGCCGTGCCGAACAGGCCGGCGACGCGGGCGACGGCGTTGTTGACGCCGGAGGCGATGCCGGCGTCTTCCTGCGAGTCGGCGAGCACGGCGGCTGTCAGCGGCGCGACGGTCATCGAGAGGCCGAGCGCGAAGACGAGCACGGCGGGTAGGACATCGCCCAGGTAGTCGACGTGCACGCCCACGCGCATGAAGAGCAGCAGGCCCGCCGCCGCGACGAGCGGACCGGCGCCCATGAAGAAGCGCGGGCCGTGGCGGTCGGCGAGCCTGCCGAAGCGGCGCGAGAGCGCGAACAGGATGAGCGTCGCGGGCAGCGTGGCGAGGCCGCTCTGCAGCGGCGTGTAGCCGCCGACCTGCTGCAGGAACAGCACGAGGAAGAAGAACACCACGGCGAGGCCGGCGTACATCGAGAAGGTCTCGACGTTGCCGGCGGAGAAGTTGCGCCGGCGGAACAGCGACAGCGGCAGCATCGGGTCGCGCGCGCGCGCCTCCCAGCCGAGGAAGACGGCGATCAGCGCGACGCCGCTTGCGAGCGTGCCCCAGACGGCGGGGCTCGACCAGCCGAGCCGCGGCTGCTCGATGAGCGCGAACACGGGGCCCGCGAGCCCGAGCGCGGCGAGCGCGCCGCCGAACACGTCGACGCGGCGCTGCCCGCGCGCGCCGGCGGGCGCGGGCGGGAGCACGGCGAGGATCAGCGCGAGGCAGATCAGCACGAGCGGCACGTTGATCAGGAAGATCCAGCGCCAGGAGGCGATCGCGAGCAGCTCGCCGCCGGCGAGCGGGCCGATCACGCCGAAGATCGCCGCCCACGCGGTCCAGCTGCCGATCGCGGCGCCGCGCTCCTGGTCGCTGAAGGTCTTGACGATCACGGCGAGCGAGCTCGGCACGAGCAGCGCGCCGGCGACGCCCTGCAGCCCGCGCATCGCGACGAGCACGCCGCCGTCGGGCGAGAGCGCGCAGGCGACCGAGAAGACGCCAAAGCCGCCGACGCCGAGCGCGAAGATGCGCCGCTCGCCGTAGACGTCGCCGAGCGAGCCGCCGACGAGGATCAGCGCGCCGAGCGTGAGCAGGTAGCCGTTGGCGACCCACTGCTGCAGCGCGAGCCCGCCGCCGAGCGAGCGCTGGATGGTGGGCAGCGCGACGCTGACGACGCTGCCGTCGAGGAACGCGACGCCGGAGCCGAGGATGCAGGCGATCAGCGTGAGCCGCTTCGCCGCGTCGCTGCCGGCGGGCGGCATGTGCAGCGCGCGACTAGGAAGCGCCATCCGCACGCGCCCCGTCCGCCGCGCCGCGCCGCGCTCCGGCGCGGCTGCGCGCGGTCCCGCGCCGCGCTCCGGCGCCGCTGCGCGCGGTCCCGCGCCGCGCTCCGGCGCGGCTGCGCGCGGTCCCGCGCCGCGCTCCGGCGCCGCTGCCCGCCTCGCGCTGCGCTCCCATCACGCAAAGACCCTAGCCTGCGTGAGGTGGCGGCTCTTGGCAAATACTTCATCGCCGCTGAGGCGGTGTTTACGCCCTTCTCACGAAAAGTTCCGACGGGGCCGCTTGGATGGGTGCAGAGATCGTGAGGGCGCACACACACATGACGCGCAGGGAGCTTCTGCGCCGCGGCGCGTTCGGCGCGGCGGGGCTCGCGCTCGCGGCGGCGGGCGGCGAGCTGATCAGCGGCGCGCTCGCGTCGGGCGCCGCGACGCCGCCGCCTCTGCCGCGCTGGCGAAGCCGGCCGGACCTGCGCATCCCCACGCTCACCGTCACGCACGCCGCGCCCGGCGCCTCCGAGGACGCGATCTTCATCGCGCCCTACAACGCGCCGACCGGCATGCAGGCGGGCGCGGTGATCACGGACGCGAGCGGCGAGGCGATCTGGGAGAACCCGATCGCGAACACGGTGACGACCAACTTCCGCGTGCAGCGCTACCGCGACAGCCCGGTGCTGACCTGGTGGCAGGGCTACATCGAACTCGGACACGGCGTGGGCGAGTACGTGATCGCCGACAGCAGCTACCGGACCGTGCGCCGCGTGCAGGCCGGCAACCGGCTGAAGGCGGACCTGCACGAGTTCCTGATCACGCCGCAGGGCACGGCCCTGTACACCAGCTACGTCGTGCGCAAGGCGGACCTCTCGAGCGTCGGCGGACCGCGCAATGGCACGATCCAGGACGCGATCTTCCAGGAGCAGGACCTCGCGACCGGAAAGATCCTGCTCGAATGGCGCAGCCTCGACCACATCGCGCTCGAGGAGTCCCACTGGCCCGTCGAACGCGCCGACTGGGACTACTTCCACCTCAACTCGATCGACGTCGACCACGACGAGAACCTGCTGATCAGCGCGCGCAACACGAACGCGCTCTACAAGCTCGACCGTCGCACGGGCGCGATCATCTGGCGCCTCGGCGGCAGGCGCAGCGACTTCGCGGTCGACCCGGGCGCCGCGTTCGCCTGGCAGCACGACGCGCGCCGGCGCGCCGACGGCACGATCAGCGTCTTCGACAACGGTGCCTCGCCGGCGGTCGAGCCGCGCTCGCGCGGGCTCATCCTCGACGTCGACGAGCAGGCGATGACGGCGCGCCTCGCCAGCCAGTACACCCACCGCGACGTCCGCGCGAGCAGCCAGGGCAACGTGCAGCTGCTGCCGGGCGGCAACGTGTTCGTCGGCTGGGGCGAAGTGCCGCGCATCTCCGAATTCCATCGCGAGGGGCAACTCGTGTTCGACGCGATCCTCGGCAAGGACTACGAGTGCTACCGCGCCTTCCGCCTGCCCTGGAGCGGGCGACCGACGGACGCGCCCGCGCTCGCGCTCGCCGGCGCGGGCCGCGAGATCGCCGCCTACGCGAGCTGGAACGGCGCCACCGACGTCGCCGCCTGGCGGCTGCTAGCCGGTGCGAGCGCCGCGGCGCTGCAGGCCGCCGGCACGCGCGCGGCGAGCGGCTTTGAGACCGCGCTGCCCACCCGGCGCGCGGCGGGGCCGTGCTTCGCCGTCGAGGCGCTCGACGGCTCGGGCGGCGTGCTAGGCCGCTCCGCGACGGTCGCCGCGTAGCGCGCCGCCGACCGTGCCGCCTTCGCCCCGCTGCGCGGGACATCCACGTCGGGGTGCTTCTGAAGGAAAAGTCGCGACGCGTGCGGTTAGCTGAAGCAGCATGAGCGGTCCGGCCCGCATCTCACGACGAGCGCTGCTGCGGCGCGGCGCGCTCGGCGCCGCCGGCTTCGCGCTGACGGGCGCGCGCGGCGAGCTCCTCACGGGCGCGCTCGCGAGCGCCAGCGGCGAGATCCTCACGCGCGCGCTCGCCCGGGCCGCCACCGCGCCGCCGCCCGCGCCCTCCTGGCGCAGCCGGCCGGACCTGCGCATCCCCGCGCTCGCCGTCGTGCGCTCCGAGGCGGGCGCCTCCGAGGACCCGATCTTCCTCGCCCCCTACGACGCGCCCGCACCCGCGCAGGCCGGCGCCGTGATCGCCGACAGCAGCGGCGAAGCGATCTGGGAGAACCCAATCGCCGGCAAGGTCACGACGAACTTCCAGGTGCAGTACTACCGCGGCGCACCCGTGCTGACGTGGTGGCAGGGGAACATCCGCCTCGGCCACGGCGTCGGCGAATACGTGATCGCCGACACGAGCTACCGCATCGTGCGCCGCGTGCAGGCCGGCCACGGGCTGATGGGCGACCTGCACGAGTTCGTGATCACGCCGCAGGGCACCGCGCTGTACACCAGCTATGCCGTGCTGCCCTATGATCTCTCGCGCCTGGGCGGGCCGAGCAATGGCACGATCCAGGACTCGATCTTCCAGGAGCAGGACCTCGCGAGCGGGCGCATCCTGCACGAGTGGCACAGCCTCGACCACGTCGCGCTCGAGGAGTCCTACTGGCCCGTCGGCGCCAACTGGGACTACTTCCACCTCAACTCGATCAGCACCGACTACGACGGCAACCTGCTCATCAGCGCGCGCAACACGTGGACGATCTACAAGGTCAACCGTCGCAGCGGCGCGATCATGTGGCGGCTCGGGGGCAGGCGCAGCGACTTCGAGGTCGGGCCGGGCGCGCACTTCTTCTGGCAGCACGACGCGCGCCGGCGAGGCGCGAACGAGCTCACGGTCTTCGACAACGGCGCCTACCCCGTCATCGAGCCGCGCTCGCGCGCGCTGATCCTCGCGGTCGACGAGGCCAGCCGCAGCGCGCGCCTGGTCAGCCAGTACACCCATCCCGGCGTGCTCGCCGCCAGCCAGGGCGACGTGCAGCTGCTCGCCAGCGGCAACGTCTTCGTGGGCTGGGGCGAAGTCGGGCGCGTCTCGGAGTTCCGCCGCTCCGGGCAGCTCGTCTTCGACGCGATCCTCGGCGAGCGCTACGAGTCCTACCGCGCCTTCCGGCTGCCCTGGAGCGCGCACCCCGCCGAGGCGCCCGCGCTGGCAGTGGTCGGCACCGCCTCCGGCGCCGCGACCGCCTACGCGAGCTGGAACGGCGCGAGCAACGTCGCCGCGTGGCGGCTGCTCGCCGGCGCAGGCGCCTCCGCGCTGGCGCCCGCCGCCACCGTCCGCGCGAGCGGCTTCGAGACCGCGCTCGGCGCCGCACCCGGCTCCGGCCCCGTCTACCTCGCCGAAGCGCTCGACGCGCACGGCAACGTGCTCGGGCGCTCCGCGGCTGTGTCCGCCTAGCCTCCTCGCCGCGGTGGCGCGCGTCGGGAGCCCGAGGAGCGGCTCGGCAGCCTCCGCCGCCGCGCTGGCGCGCGCGCAGGGCGCCGAAGGGGGAGCTCGGCGGGCGGCGCGCCGGCTAGGGCATGTCAGCCGAGCACGAGCTCGGCGGCGCTGCGCAGCGTCGCGGCGTCGCCCGAGAGCAGCAGCGTCGTCACGATCGACTCGCGCCAGCGCTCGAGGTCGTCGCGGATCTTCTCGCGCGTGCCGATCAGCGACAGTTCCTCGATCAGCCTGCGCGGGACCTTCGCGCCCGCCTCGTCCTTCTTGCCGTCCAGGTACAGCTCCTGGATTTCCGCCACCTCGCGCTCGTAGCCCATGCGGATCGGCACGTTCGCGTGGAAGTTGGTGCCTTTCGCGCCCATCCCGCCGAAGTACAGCGCGTAGAACGGGCGCAGCGCGTCAGCCGCGGCGTCGAGGTCGTCGGTCACGATCAGCGGCACCGTCGCGCAAACCTCGAAGCGCTCCGCCTTCTCGGGCTCGCCCGCGCGCGCAAAGCCCTCCTGCAGCGAGGGGCGGTAGAGCTCCTCGTACACGCTCGGGCTGAACAGCATCGCCAGCCAGCCGTCGCACAGCTCGGCGCACAGCGCGATGTTCTTCGGCCCCTCGGCGCCGAGGTAGATCGGGATGTCCTCGCGCAGCGCGTGGATCGAGCTCTTCAGCGGCTTGCCCAGGCCCGTGCCGTCGGGCAGCGGCAACGGGTAGTGCGGTCCGGGCGCCGTCACCGGCCCCTTGCGCGCCCAGATCTCGCGCAGGATCGCGATGTACTCGCGCGTGCGCGCGAGCGGCTTCGCGAACGGCATCCCGTACCAGCCCTCCACGACCTGCGGACCGGACACGCCGAGGCCGAGGATGAACCGCCCGCCGCTGAGGTGGTCCATCGTCATCGCCGCCATCGCCGTCGCCGCCGGCTGGCGCGCGGACATCTGCACGATCGCCGTGCCGAGCTTGATGCGCTGCGTGCCCGCGCCCCACCACGCCAGCGGCGTCAGGCAGTCCGAGCCGTACGCCTCCGCGGTCCAGATCGAGTCGAAGCCGAGCCGGTCCGCCTCCGCGATCGCCTCCACGGCGCCGGCCGGCGGGCCACCCGCCCAGTAGCCCGTGTTCAGCCCAAGCTTCAGATCCCCCGCCACCACGCCGGACCCTACAACCTCGCGGGCATCCAGGCGAGCCGGCAGGCGAGCCCCGCTCCCCTCCCTCAATCCAGCAGGATCAGCGTGAAGCCGTCGTATCCCTTCACGCCCACCGTCTGGATCGTCGTCGCGCTCCACGGCCCGCCCGCCGCCAGCAGTTTGTGCAGCCGGCGCATGCCGCGCACGCCCGGGTCATCGGTCCTTTGGTTGGCCAGCTCGCCGTCGCGCACCGCGTTGTCCACGACGACGAGCGCGCCCGGCCGCACGAGCTGCAGGCACTGCTGGAAGTACTCGGGCGTGCGCGCCTTGTCGGCGTCGATGAAGACCATGTCGAACGGGCTCCCGCCCTCCTCGCGCAGCTGCTCGAGCACCTCCGCCGCCGGGCCCACGCGCTGCTGCACGCGCTCGGCCACGCCGGCGCGCTGCAGGTTCGTGCGCGCCACGTCGGCGTACTGCTGCTTGAGCTCGACGGTCACCAGGCGACCGTCCGCCGGCAGCGCGCGCGCGAGCCAGATCGTGCTGTAGCCGGCGAGCGTTCCCAGCTCAAGGATCGCGCCGGCAGCCTGCAGGCGCGCGAGCAGCTGAAGCAGCTTGCCCTGCGGCGGCGAGACGCCGATCCACGGCAGCCCCGCGCGCTCGCCCTCGGCGACCGCCGCCCGCAGCGCTTCGTCCTCCCCGACGATGAGCCCCGTCACGAACTCGTCGACTGCGATCCAGCGCTGCTCGCTCACCGCGGCTCCGATGCCTCGCGCGCCGGCGCGGGGCTCATCAGCGCGAGCGGCACCGCGAGTCCCGCCGAGCGGCGCAGCGTCGCGATCTGCCTGCCCGGCTGCACCGCATCGCGGATCTCGCCCACCCGCCCGTCCATTCGCGCCACGGTCGCCGGCAGGTCGCGCGCGAGCAGCGCGAGACCCCACAGCCGGGCCGGTCCGTCCGGCCCGCCGGCCCGCGCGAGCGCCTCCTGCGGCGCCTGGATCGCCTCCAGGACCACCTCGCCGAGGCGGAAGAACGCCTGGCGCGGCGCGCCCGCCGGCGTCGGCTCCTCGCGGATGCGCCGCAGCTGCAGCCCCGCCGCCTGCAGCGCCGCGATCGTGCGGTCGAGGCTCGGCGAGAACACGACCACGTGGTCGATCGCCACCACGCCGTTCGGCTGCTCGGGCGCCGGCTGCGCTCGCGCGCGCTCAGAGGAGCGCGTCGGCAGCCCGTCGAGCTCGGTGCTCCGCAGCCCGCGCAGCGTCCAGCCCGTGATCCCGCGGCCCGCCGTCTCGCCCGCGAGGCGCACGCGCACCGTGCCCAGGCGCATGCTCGCGTCCTGCACCGCGAAGCCCAGCTGCTGCCAGCGCGCCGGCTCGTCGGCGATCGTCAGCTCCTCGATGCTCGCTGCCGGCATTTGCGGCCTCCCCGCGGGTCGTTGCAGCGGCTAATCGTAAGCTGGACAGCGACCCCGATGTCCGGCAAGCCGCGATCAGCCCCACCGCGCCAGCCGCTCGGCCTCGTGCTGCTGCGCTACGTGCTGCCGTCGGTGATCGTCCTCGGCGGCGTCATCGTGATGGCCTTCGGCAGCGAAATCGACCTCGAGGGCGGCGGCGCGATCGTCAGCGCGGGCCTCGCGACCTACTTCCTGAACTGGCTGTTCCGCCTCGGCGTCAGCGGCGACCGCGAGCGCGAGCGCGAGGACGCCGCGCGCGAGTACTTCGACCGCCACGGGCGCTGGCCGAGCTGAGGAGCGCGATTTGGCCAGCGGTCCAAGGCGCGCCCGCTCGCACGCGATGAGAATTGCAGCGTGAGACCGAACTGCCCATTGCCGGCACGCGGCGCGTGCGGGCCGGCACGCGGGTGAGCGCCTCGCCGCCGCCGGCCGCGCTGCACCCGCGCGAGCGCTACCGACCCCAGCCGCCGTTCCTCGACGAGCTGTTCGAGCTCGACGGCTCGCCGCGGCCGGTCGCGCGCGCACTCGTGGAGGGGCTGCAGCGACTCGGCCCCGCCGGGCTGCTCGAGGCCGGCCGTCGCCGCGACGCGATCTTCATGCAGCAGGGCATCACGTTCGAGACCAAGGTTCCCGACGGGGCCACGCACGAACGGCCGTTCCCGCTGGATCTCGTTCCGCGCGTGCTCGCCGGCGTCGAGTGGCGCACCATCAAGCGCGGCCTCGCGCAGCGCATCCGCGCGCTCAACCACTTCGTCGACGACGTCTACCACGCGCGCGAGATCGTGCGCGAGGGCATCGTGCCGTGGCGCCTGGTCGCCGGCTGCCCGCACTTCGCGCGCGCGGTGCACGGCATCAGGCCGCCCGGCGGCGTCTACACGCACATCGCCGGCTGCGACCTCGTGCGCCACAGCGACGGCAGCTGGAAGGTCATCGAGGACAACGTGCGCACCCCGTCGGGCATCTCCTACATGCTCGAGAACCGCGCCGCGATGGCGCGCCTGGTGCCCGAGCTCTTCGCCTCCTACCGCGTGCGCCCCGTGGAGCACTACCCGCAGCTGCTGCTCGGCGCGCTGCGCGCGGTCGCACCCTCCGCCGAGAGCGAGGCGACCGTCGTGCTGTGGACGCCCGGCCCCGCCAACCCGGCCTACTTCGAGCACGCCTTCCTCGCGCGCCAGATGGGCGTCGAGCTCGTCGAGGCCTCCGACCTCGTCGTCCGCGACGACGTGCTGTACATGCGCACCACGCGCGGCCTGGAGCGCGCCCACGCGGTCTACAGGCGCCTCGACGACGACTTCGTCGACCCGCTCGAGTTCCGCTGGGACTCGCTGCTCGGCGTTCCCGGGCTCGTGCGCGCATACCGCGCCGGCAGCGTCGCGATCGCCAACGCCTTCGGCACCGGCGTCGCCGACGACAAGGCGATCTACCGCTTCGTGCCCGAAATGATCCGCTTCTACCTCGGCGAGGAGCCGATCCTCGACAACGTGCGCACCTTCCTGCTGTCCGATCCCGAGCAGCTCGAGTACGTGCTGCCGCGCCTGCACGAGCTCGTCGTCAAGCCCACCGGCGAGTCGGGCGGCGCGGGCGTCGTGATCGGCCCGCACGCCGGCGAGCAGGAGATCGAGCGCATGCGCGCCGCGCTGATCGCGGACCCCGGCGGCTGGATCGCGCAGGACGTCGTGCGCCTCTCCACCGTGCCCACCGTCGGCGCGGACGGGCAGCTGCTGCCGCGTCACGTCGACCTGCGCCCGTTCGCCGTCTTCGGCGAGCGCATCGACATCGTCCCCGGCGCGCTCACGCGCGTCGCGCTGCAGGAGGGCTCGCTGATCGTCAACTCCTCGCGCGGCGGAGGCTCCAAGGACACCTGGGTGCTCGAGGACGGCGACGACGCCGACCGGGCCGGCCCGCCGATCGCCGACACGCAGCCGCCCGCGCTGCCCGACCTCAGCTACGGCACCTGGGTCTCCCAGCAGCAGCAGCAGCAGCAGCAGACGGAGGGCTGATGCTCGCGCGCATCGCCCACGAGCTCTACTGGCTGGGGCGCAACCTCGCGCGCGCCGAGTTCACCGCACGCGCCGTCGAGGCCGTCTTCCACGCCGAGCTGCAGGGCGCCGCCGAGACCGCACCCGGCGTCAGCTTCGGCTCGGGTGGCCTGCTCGCGATGCTCGGCGACGTCGAGCGCGGCGCGGACGTCGCGGCGCTGCCCGGCCATGCGGCGCTCGGCAAGCTCACGCTCGACCCCGAGCGCCCGGGCTCGATGCTCGCGAGCTTCGAGCGCGCGCGCGAGGGCGCGCGCGCGGTGCGCGACGTGATCAGCGCCGAGATGTGGCAGGCGATCAACACGACCGCGCTCGGCCTGCGCGGCGACGGGCAGCCCGGCTGGGGCGCGCCCGCCGGCCCCTTCCTCGCGTCGCAGTACGTGAAGGAGCGCACCGCGCTGATCTGGGGCGTCGCCAACCGTTCGATGCTGCGCGACGAGGCCAAGTGCTTCCTGGATGCAGGCGGCCTGATCGAGATCGCCGACATGGTGCTGCGCATGCTGCGGGTCGCGATGCCGCCCTCGCAGGCGCAATCTTCCGACGGGACCGCGCTTATCCTGCTGCAGGCAGTGGGAGGCTTCCACGCGTACCTGCGCGCCGTCACCGCACCGCCCAACGCGCATCCCGTCGCTCGCTTTCTGCTGTTCGAGCGCACCTACCCCGACAGCGTCGCGGCCTGCGTGGACTCGCTGCACGAGGTCTTCACCGAAGCCGACGCCAGCCCGCGCAACTCCAAGCCCGTGCTGCGCGTCAGCCGCCTCGCCGCCGACCTCGACTTCAAGCGCCGCGTGCTGCCCGACGGCGCCGAGCTGCGCGAGATCTGCCTGAACACCCAGCAGGAGCTCTCGCGCATCGACCAGGACGTGACCGAGCGCTACTTCGCGAGAGCGCCCGGCCTGGCCGTGAGGATATGAGCCGTCCGATGCACTTCTCGATCCGCTACCTCACCGAGTACCGCTACGACGCGCCCGTCACCGACAACCTCAACTCGCTGCGCGTGCGCCCCGCCACGACCTCCACGCAGCGCTGCGACGAGTTCCACACGCGCATCGATCCCGAAGCGCGCATCACGCGCCACCTCGACTACTTCGGCACCGAGGTGATCGAGTTCGGCATCCCCAGCGCGCATGACCACATGACGATCGACGTGCGCGCGCGCGTTGTCACCTCGCCGCCGCCGCCGCCGCCGCAGGGCTCCTGGGAGCGGCTCGAGCAGGCGGCCTACATCGACGCCGCCGGCGAGTTCGCGCTGCCCTGGCAGGACCGGCCCGCGATCGCGGGACTGCGCGAGCTCGAAGCGGCGATCGACGCGAACACGCCGCTGCGCACGCTCGAACGCCTGTGCGAGGTGATCCCGGAGCGCTTCGAGTACGACCCCGGCGCCACCTACGTCGGCTCCACGGTCGACGACCTGCTCGCGCACGGCGGAGGCGTCTGCCAGGACTTCGTGCACCTCTCGCTGGTGCTGCTGCGCCGCCGCGGCATCGCCGCCCGCTACGTCTCCGGCTATCTGTGGGCGGCCCCCCACGACAACGGCGGCGACTCGCTCGAGGTCGACACGCACGCCTGGCTGGAGGCCCTGCTACCGGGCACCGACGGCGAGCAGGAGCCCGTCTGGGTCGGCGCCGACCCGACCAACCGCCGGCTCGCAGACGACATGCACGTGAAGGTCGGCCACGGGCGCTTCTACGCCGACGTGGCGCCCGTGAAGGGGCTCTACATGGGCGAGGCGTCCTCGACGCTGGCGGCCGTCGTCACGCTGTCCCGGCTCGACCCGCAGGCCAGCGCGCGCGCGTAAGCCCCGCTCGACGGCGCTAGCCGTGATAGCGCGCGATCATGCGTGTGTACGCGAGCGCTTCCTGCGGCACGCCGCTGCATTCCTCTTCCGGTTCGCCGCCGCCGCACGGGCGGTCGCGGTTGACTGACCAGAACGTCAGCCGCGCGAGGTGCACGGACTGCGCGAACTGCAGCATCGTCTGGAGGTCTTCGAGCGTGACCGTCTCGACCGCTTCGTCGGTGTCGCCGTCCATCGTCGAGATGCCCGCGTGTTCGTAGGCGTCCGCTTCGGCGATCCCGTATGCCGACATCAGATCGCGCGCGAGCCCCTCGGCCGCGCGGATCGAGGCCTGGCCCATGTCGCTCGTCGCGCGTCCGAAGTCGAACGGCATGATCGTCCAGGAGCTCGGCATGAAGCCGATCGCGGCGGCGTCAGCGATCAGGCTCAGTCCGCGTGCTTCGGGTCCGGCTTCGTCGGCCGGGAAGGTGATCGACACCTCCAGCGAGGGGAGCTTCGCGTGCACGAGCGCGAGCGCTTCGATCACCCTGCGAGCCACCCTCTTGCTGGATAGCTCGCCGTGCTCGATGTCGATGTCGATCGCGCGCAGCGAGTAGGCGGAGATCACCTTCTCGTAGGCGCCGGCGAGCGCCGCGGCGCTCGCACACGCGTTGCCGAGCTTGCGCCCGCTCCAGCCGCCGAAGGACACGTCCACTTCGCCGCCGGCCTCGCGGATCGCTTCGATCGCACGCTGATCGATCCCCCCGAGCAGCGGCCGCTCGCCGTCCCACTCGGGGTTGCAGCGCCCCTTGTCGAGGATGAACGCAAGCGTGAGATCGCGCACGCCGCCCTCTTCGATCACGCTCGCCGGCGGCTGCGGGTCGCCCCAGCCCATGTACTCGTACGGCGCCGCCATCTCGACGGGCTGTTCGGCGGCGCGCACGAGCGCCGGCGCGAGCAGCAGGCAGCCGATCGACGCAACCAGCACTGCCCAGAGGCGTGCCCGCGAGCGCCGGCGCGCGCGGCTGATGGGGCGGCGGGCCATGGCTGTGCGGAGAATAGATACACGTGCTCGGCCCCTGTGCTACCTTCGCCGGGCGATTCAGCGTCTGTCGGACGCGCATGGCACGGAGGCGGCGCTCGATCAAATTCGTTGAATACGGGCGGCCAGCTCCCACCGGCGAGCTCTCCCGGTCGGAGAGGGTCCCCAGGAGGGAAGGGGATCGAATGGGACTTCGAGCGCTGGCGACACTGCTACTGGCGGGAACGGTCGCGGCGTGCGCCGCCCTCGCCGGCACGGCGAACGCCGCACCGGGCTGCCTCGTCACGGACAGCGCGACGCTGCACAACTACACGAGCCTCTCCGAAGCGGTGCAGGCCGCCGGCGCCGGCCAGACGCTGAAGGTGAAGGGAACCTGTTTCGGGGTCACGACGGTCAACAAGAGCCTCACGATCCTCGGGGTGAGCGGCGCGGGCACGCCGACCCTGGACGGCCAGGACGAAGGCTCGGTGCTCACGATCGAACCGGGGCGCACCGTGAAGCTCAGCGGTCTCCTCATCACCGCCGGCGAATCGGAGCGAGGCGCCGGCATCGACAACGAGGGACGGCTCACCGTCGAAACCTCGACGATCACGGAGAACACCGCCGTCGAGGCGGCGACCTTGAGGGCAGGCGGCGGGATCTACAACGACGGCTGGCTCAAGATCGCGAAGTCGACCATCTCGCACAACGAAGCCGTCTTCGGCGGCGGAGTCTTCAACTTCACGGGCGTCGTGGCCGTCTCCTCCACCCAGATCACCGGCAACCGGGCCGAAACCGGCGGCGGCATCGAAAGCGATTCGGCCCAGCTGACGGTCAGCTCATCGACCTTCGAAGGCGACGAAGCGACCGCGGAAGGGGCCGCGATCTTCGCCGACCGCGGGCAGCTCGCGCTCTCCACCAGCAGGCTCGCTGCCAACCGCGGTCCGTGGGCCCTGCGCTTCCAAGACGGGCGTGCGACCCTCAGCGCGAGCACGATCAGCGCGCCGGATGGCGGGATCGGCTTCTCGGGGGGCAGGCTCACGATCGCCGGCTCCCACATCGAAGGCGATGACAGCGAATCGGACTCTGCCGTCCTCGCCGAAGGCGGCGAACTGCGGCTCACGGGCTCGACGCTCGCCGGCAACACCGCGCTGAACGCCCCCGGCGCGCTGAAGCTCGCCTCCGCCGCCGCCACGATCACGGGCTCGACCTTCACCGCCAACAGCGGAGCCGAAGGCGGAGCGATCGGCATGAACGGCGGGGAACTGACCGTCTCCTCCTCCAAATTCCTGAAGAACTCCGCCGAACTCGGCGGCACGATCCTCCTCGGTGAAGGGGCGCTCGAACTGAGCACATCGAGCATCTCCGAATCGTCGGCCGTCAAGGAAGGCGGCGCGATACTCGACTTCGGCGGGACTGCCAGCTTGAAAGGCGTGACGATCAAGCACGCCTCGGCCACCGACGGCGGAGATCTCTACAACCACGACGGCGTGCTCGCGGTGAGCGGCTCCACGATCGGCGCCGGCGCCGCCGTCCAGGACGGCGGCGACCTCTTCACCGACGACGGCCTCAGCACCATCACCTCCTCGCGGATCGAATCCGGCCAGGCCGAACTGGGCGGCGGCATCTACGCCGAAGAAGCCGAAAACGGCGGCTCGGTCGCGCTCGTGAAATCGACCGTCACGAAGAACAAAGCGAACCGCGGCGGCGGCGCCTACGTGCAGAGCGGCGGCTTTGAACTGAACGGATCGACGGTCTCCTTCAACAGCGCGGGCGAAGGCGGCGGGATCTTCAACGAAGAAGGCACGCTGGCCCTGATCGGCGCGGTCTTCAACTCGAACACCCCGAACAACTGCGTGGGCCCGGGCTGCTGAGACGCCGCAGATCGCGTTCGGCAACGCCGCAGATCGCGTTCGGCGACGCGCGCCCCCGCTACAACGCCAGCGCGTACACGACAGCGTCCTCGCGCTCGGCTCCGAGCGTCTCGTAGAGGCGCTGCGCGGTCGCGTTCTCGGGCGCGGTCTGCCAGTCCATCGCGCGCACGCCGCGCCGGCGGCAGCACTCCGCGCAGGCAGCGATGAGCGCCCGCCCGAGCCCCGCGCGGCGCGCCGCGGGCACGACGTAGAGGTCGTTCATCAACCCGATCTCGCTCGCGCGCAGCGTGTCGAAGGTCCAGAACAGCGTGGCGAAGCCGATCGCCGCGCCCTCGCCGCCGTCACGCGCGATCAGCTGAAGCCCGGCGTGGTCGGGATCCTCGAGCAGCGCGCGCGCGAGCGCGAGCTGCGCCTCGTCGGGTGGATGCGCGCCGTAGAAGTCGCAGTACGCGCGCATCAGCGCCAGCAGGTCCTGGAGGTCGGCCGCGGTGACGCGCGCGATCGTCGGCACGCCGCCAAGCTATATCGTGCGCGCCCATGCCCGAGGCCGGCGGGGGCGCCCCGAACATCGTGCTGGTCATCACCGACCAGCAGCGCCAGCCCCAGCACTGGCCGCAGGACCCGGCCTGGCTCGATCAGCTGATGCCCAGCGACGCGGAGCTGCGCGGGACGGGCATCACCTTCACGCACGCGTTCACCGCGACCGCGATGTGCTCGCCGAGCCGCGCCTGCCTGATGACGGGCAAACGCCCCTCGCGGCACGGCGTCACGCTGACGATGACCGAGGGCGACCTGTGGCCGGACCGCAAGAACGCGCCGGCCGCGCTGCGCAGCTTCGCGCTGCTCGGCGCGAGCGGGGAGATACCGCGCGCGCGGCTGGCCAGGAGCTTCCTGCGCACGCTGCTGCGCGTTCCGCCCTACAGCGGCAACGAGCCCGAGCTGCCGCCCGGCATCGACACGCTCGCAACGCTGCTGCGCAAAGCGGGCTACCACGTCGCGATGAAGGGCAAGTGGCATCTGTCGAAGCCCGTCGCCGGCGAGCGCTGGAGCGAGCTCGACCCGCCGCGCGTGGAGCGCGACTACGGCTTCGCCGAATGGGAGCCGCCGGATGCCGGCGGCGACACGAAGGCCGTCAACTTCGGCGGCGGCAACGCGGGGCGCAGCCTGGCGGGCTGGGACGAGGACTACACGCGCCAGATGGAGGCGTGGCTTGCGCGCGAAGAGCTGCCCGAGCCCTTCTGCCTCGTCTTCTCGCTGGTCAACCCGCACGACGTGCTCGGCTATCCGGACTCCTACGAGCAGGGCGGCTATGACGTCTCGGAGTTCCGCGGCCTCGGCGTGCCGCTGCCGCCGACGCTCGAGGAGGAGCTGCGCGAGAAGCCCGACGTGCAGGCGCTCTCGCGCATCGGCATGGACAACTACCTCGGCCCGCTGCCGGACCGCCAGGCCAAGCAGGATTACGTCGACTTCTACGCCTACCTGCACCGGCTCGTCGACGAGAAGATCGGCCGCCTGCTGCGCGCGCTGGGCAGCGCCGAGGACCCCGACTCTCTGCGCTCGCGCACGATCGTGATCCGCACCTCCGACCATGGCGAGATGGGGCTCTCCCACGGCGGGCTGCGCCAGAAGATCTTCAACGCCTACGAGGAGACGATCCGCGTGCCGCTGATCGTCTCCAACCCGCGCCTGTTCCCGCATCCGCGCGAGAGCGATGCGCTCGTCTCGCTGCTGGACGTGGTGCCCACGTGCCTGTCGCTCGCGGGCGCGAGCGACAGGCCGCAGTCGCTCGACGGCGAGGACCTCACCGCGCTGCTGCGAGGCGAGAGCGCGAGCGTGCGCGACGCGGTCATGTTCACCTACGACGACCATCAGGCGGGCACGGCGCTGCAGGACGCCGCCGGCCAGCCGAGCCGCATCCGCAGCGTGCGCGACGATCGCTTCAAGTACGCCGTCTACCTGGACCCGGCCGGGCGCGCGCGACCCGAATTCGAGCTGTATGACCTGCAGAGCGACCCGCTCGAGCTGCGCAACCTGCTCGACAAGCGCAGCGGGCGCGCGCACAAGCCCGAGCACGCGCGCGAGCGCGAGCGCCTGGAAGAGCGCCTGCTCGAACTGTGCATCGACAGCGCCACGCTGATGCCGCGGCTGCCCGCGATGAACGGCGCCGGCGGTGCGAAAGCGCCGGCGGCCGGGCACGCCGCGGGCGCCGCGGCGCACGGCGGCTAGGAGCGCTGCCCTTGCCCGGCGCCTACTGGCCGCAGCCGTGGAGCTGCGAGGACGGCGGCCCGCAGCGCCAGTGCTGGGCGGAGGGCGTGCGGGGGCTCGCCATTGCGGCCGGCGAGCGGCTCGAGCTGGCCGCCGTTCTCGACGCGTACGGCACCGACATGGTGATCCGGCGCGAGCCGGGCGAGCTGTTCGCGCTGCGCCACGGCATGCCCCTGGACGGCCCGAACGCCTCGCCGGTCGAGTGCTGGGTCGAGCGCCTTCACCCCGACACGCTGGCGGCGCTCGCGAGCTCGCCGCGGCTGCCCGGGGGCCCATACTGGCCGGGCGGGATCGCAGCGCACGCGAGCGGCGATCTGCACATGGTGTTCGGCTGCTGGGCGCACCGGCTCTCGAGCGAGCTCGAGCCGCTGGCCTCGCATCGCCTGCCCGCGCCGCGCGCGCACAACTCCTTCGTGCTGCTCGACGGCGGCGAGCTCGTGACCAAGGACTGCGACGCGCCGGCGGGACTGGAGCCATCCACCGTGTCGGTGCTCGACCCCGAGTCGCTGTTGCCCGTCGCGAGCGCCCTGCGGCTGCCCGAGCCCTCGATCGCGCGGCTGGCCTGCGACGGCGAGCGCGTGATCGCCGTCGGCACGACGCGCCTGTTCGGGCTGCGCCTGGACCGCGCGGCCGCGCGCCTTCAGATCGACGAGCAGTGGGCCCCCGCGTACGGCCCGGCGCCGGGGCGCAGCTACGGCTGGGACCCGGTGATCACGCCCGAGCACGTGCTGTGGATGGACAACGGCCGCAACGACACCGACCGCACGATGCTCGGCAGCGGCAGCGCGCCGGATCCCGTGCGCCTGTGGTGGGCGCGTCTGGACGACGGCGCGACGCGCTCGGTGGAGATCAGCGGCCTGCCGTACGGGACGCAATCGAACCCGCCCGCGTGGGACCCGGTGGGCCGCATCGCCGTCGCCTACGACGCCGGCAACGCCGTGCTGGCGGCGTGGCACATGCAGGGCGATGAGCTCGCGCCGCTGTGGCGGCGCGACGGGCTCGCGCACGCCGGCCACCTGATCCTCTACCCCGACACGCGCGAGCTCGTCGTGCAGGACTGGCACGATCGGCCCGCGCTGCGAGCTCCGCTCGTGCGCCGCGCGCTGCGCCCCGCGCTCTCGCGGCTCGCGCGCTTTCGCGCGGCGCGGCGCGCCTCGCTGCGCACCGGCAGCGACAGCCTCGTCGTGCTCGACCTCGACAGCGGCGCCGAGAAGGCGCGCGTGCACGTGCCCTCCCCCGCGCAGGCGTTCCTGTTCCCCGCGCCGGGCTTCGCGCGCGACGTCTACTACCAGTCGCTCACGACGATCGCGCGCGTGCACGTGCGGCCGGGCTGACGGCAGCGCCGCCCACACGCGCGGCGCCGGGCCACAGGCGCGGGCCGGCCGCCCGTCGATGCGCCTAACGCCCCGCGACCAGCTCGATCCCGTGTGCGGGCAGCCCGCCGATGCCGCCGCCGGCGACGCGCACGACGCCGTTCCATCCGCCGCGGCGCAAGAGGCTCGCGGCGAACGCGGCACGCGCGCCGGCCGCGCACGCGACCGCGACCGTCTGCGCGGGCGCCGCCATGCCGAGCTCGCGGCCGCTGCCGAGGCGCGCGAGCGGCATGTGGATCGAGCCGCCGACGTGGCCGGCGCGCCACTCCTCGCTCTCACGCACGTCGACGAGCGCGACGCTGTGCTCGCGCAGGTGCGCGGCGAGTGTCGGCAGGTGCCATGCGCGCTCGCTGACGACGTCGACGCCCGTCCACTGCAGCGCGATGCCGAGGATGTTCCAGAGGCCGACCGCGTGCAGCGCGCGCACCATCCTCTGCGCCTCGTGCGAGCTGCCCGCGGCGATCACGATCGGCTCAGCGGGCGCCAGCGCCCAGCCCGCGCGCGTGCCGACGGCCGGCGCGGAGACCGGCAGGTTCAGCGCGCCGGCGACGTGCTGGGCATCGAAGTCGCGCGGATCGCGCGCGTCGAGCACGGTCGCTCCCGCCGCCAGCGCGCGCGCCAGCTCGCCGCCTGACAGCAGCGGCGGCGGCGCTGGCGCCTCGCGCTGCCCGGCGCGGTTGAGCTCGACGATTGCCGCGACGTTCGGCGGGCGCGCCGGCACGCTCTCGATCAGGCGCCGCGCGAAGGCGTCCTCGTCCAGCGAGAGCAGCGGGTTGCGCCGTCGCTCGTAGCCGATCGTCGAGCTCGTCTTCAGGCTCAGCGAGCTGCCGCCGCACAGCGAGCCGCCGACGTGGCCGGGCCAGACCTCGACGTGATCGCCGAGCTCGAGCAGCCCGCGCAGGCTCAGGTGCAGCTCGCGCGCGCCCTGTTCGGCGGGCACCGCGAGGTCGGGGCGCGCGAGGTCGCCGACGAGCAGCGAGTCGCCGGTGAGCACCATCCATGGCTCCCCCGCGCGCGCCTCGTCGGCGATGGCGAGCGCGAGGTGCTCGGGGCGGTGCCCGGGCGTGGCGAGCACGCGCACGCGAACGCTGCCGACGCGCAGCTCATCGCCCGCGCGCAGGTCCCCCGCACGCGCTTCGCCCGCGCGCGCCGCGCGGTGCGGTCGCGCGCCGCTCAGCGCGGCCAGACGCTCGCGGCCGCTGACGTGGTCGGCGTGGTCGTGCGTGTCGATCACGTGCGCGATCGTGCAGCGCTCCTCGCGCGCTATCTCGAGGTAGACCTCGACGTCGAGGCGCGCGTCGACGACGATCGCCTGCCCGCCGTCGCCGAGCACGTAGGAGGCGCAGGCGAGATCGCGATAGAGAACCTGTCTGAAGAACATCGTCGTCTGCCTCCGTGCTAATTCCTCACCTGTCTCGTGCACAAAGTAGAGCAGATGAGCGCACGCATCAAGCGGTGAATCCCGCAGAGCGCGGGCGCTGGGAATGCGGCGCGCGCCGCGCGGTCAGTCGAGCTGGAACTCGCCGGCGCTGTAGATGACGCGCTCTCCGCCGCCGCGCAGGTGCGCGGTCACTGTGCGGTCGCTGGTCGAGACGACGTCGGTGTGCACGCTCGAGGTGTTGAAGCCCAGCTGCTGCCACTCCTCGGAGGAGAGCTCCGCGGGATCGCCGTCGAGGGCGTCGTGGTAGGCGCGGCCGAGCGCGATGTGCGTGTTGCCGTACTCGCCGCCCCGGTTCTCGTCGTACAGCGTCTGCGCCATGAAGCGCGTGATGCGCGACAGGCGGCGGTCGGTCAGCGAGAACTCGCCGATGCGGTCGGCGCCCTCGGTGGCGATCATCTCGGTGAGCACGCGCTCGTTCTCCTCTGCGGAGGCCTCCACGACGCGTCCCTGCGAGAAGCGCAGGCGAATGCCGCGCACGAGGTTGCCGTAGCGGTACAGCGGCTGGTCGCAGTAGATCCAGCCCTCGGTGCCGCGCCAATCGGGGCTCGTGAAGATCTCGAAGCTCGGGACGTTGCGCCCGCGGCCGCCGAGCCAGTGCCGCCGCTCGCCGACGGTGACCCACAGGTCGACGTCCCGGCCCTGCACGTGCACGCGCTCGATCTGCAGCGCGTCGAGGCGCTCGCGCGTGTCTTCGATGTGCTGCAGGACCTCGCGCCAGCGCGCGATCGGGTCCTCGCTGTCGAGGAAGCAGGCGTCGATGATCTGGCCCCAGTAGTCCTCGAGGCTCATGCTCGCCTCGGCGGCCATCGCCTCGGTGCCGTAGAGGCCGAGCGTCCAGCTGAAGCGCCCTTCGTTCTCCTTCTCGCCGCGCCAGTCCTGGAACAGCTCCAGAGCCGCGCCGCGACGCATGATGCGCGCCGGGTCGACGGACTCGAGCGCGCGCGGATCGGTCGTGCCGAGCACGCCGATCTGGTGGTCCATTTCGTCGACGAGCCCGCGCATGTAGCGCTGCGGGAAGTAGTCGAGCTGGAAGTCCTCGGCGATCTCGTAGAAGTCGCGCGCGAGGTTCGCGCGCGCGTCGTCGTCGGGCTGGTAGCCGGACAGCACGTGCCCGCCCGCGCGCCAGACGGCGCGGTTCAGCTCGACGTACAGCGGCTTTGCGCACTCGGGTGCGACGACGCGGACGACGTCGCCGCGCGCGATGCCGCTGCCGCCGCCCAGCGCGAAGTCGACGAGCACCCGCGCGTAGCGCTCGAGGATCGGCTGGGGCGGTTCGTAGCTCATCGGGCTAGCACCTTATTGCCCGGAGCAGCGGCGCCACCGAACTCAGCCTGACGGCGCGCTGCCGATGTGGGCGCGGAAGAGCTCGCCGAGGAACCGCTCGCTCGACGGCCATTGCACGCCGCGCATCAGCTCGCGCAGCGACAGGTAGCCGTGCAGCCCCGTCCACAGCTGCAGCGCGATGGCCTCGGGGTCGCGCGTCTCCCCTACGCACGCCGCGACGGCGTCGATCAGCTGCTGCAGAGCGCGGTCGCCGGGGTCGGAGTCGGGGCGGCGCGCGGAGATGCTCGCGGCCGTGCGGCCGGGGGTCGCGAACAGGATGCGGTAGTGGCCGGGGCGCTGCTCGGCGAAGCTGATGTAGGCGAGGCCCATCGCGCGCAGCTGCGCGGCGGCGTCGCCGGCGTGCGCGGCCGCGGCCTCGCGCATGAAGCGGCCGAGTTCCGTGAAGGCCTGGCCCGAGACGGCGCGCAGCAGCTGCTCCTTGTCGGCGAAGTGCAGGTACAGCGCGGTCGGCGAGACGCCCGCGCGCGCGGTGATCGACCTGATCGAGAGCCGCTCGGCGCTGCCGTGCTCGAGCATCAGCTCGGCGGCGGCTTCCATCAGCGCGGCGCGCAGGCGCTCACCCTCGCCGCGCGCGTTGCGCGTGCGCGACTCGGCTGTCTGCACGGCGCTCCTCACCACCAGGCGAGCCTAACATCTCGGGTTGACAGCCGTCCATATACGAGCGTATATTTACGCACGTCAACTACCTCCTTCCCCCGTGAACCGGGAGGTCGCTTGCTGCGCCGCATCGCGGACACCGCCAGTGCCCATCCGCGCCGACTGGCGGCGGCGCTCGCGCTCCTGTTCGTGCTGGGGATCGTGTTCGGCGCGAGCGCGACCAACACGCTCAGCGCGCACAACGACTTCTCCGACCCGGGCTCGCAGTCGACGCACGCGCGCGAGGCGATCGAGCGCGCGACGGGCGCGCAGCCGGCGCCGGGCCTGATCGTGCTGATCGCGGCGCCGGCGGCGAGCGCCCAGAGCGCCGGCGCGCTGCGGCTGCTGCGAAGCGACCCCGCGATCGCGTCGGTGAGCGGCCCGCTCCCGTCGAGCAGCGGCGCGCGGTCGCTGCTGGCGGCGCGTCTGCGCACGGGCGTGGACGAACACGACGCGGCCGAACACGTGAAAGCGCTGTTCGGCTCAGATCGCGCGGTGAAGCTCGGCGGGCTCACGATCGTGGGCCGCGAGCTGGGCGCGCAGGCCTCGAAGGACCTCGGGCTGGCGGAGGCGCTCGCGTTCCCGCTGATCGCGATCCTCGCGCTGCTGATCTTCCGCGGCATCGCCGCGCTGCTGCCGCTCGCGGTCGGCGGCACGGCTGTGTTCGCAGCGTTCGCGGCGCTGCGCGCGTTCAACCTCGCGCTGCCGCTGTCGGTGTTCGCGCTGAACCTGGTGATCGGCCTCGGGCTCGGCCTCGCGGTCGACTACAGCCTGTTCCTGGTTTCGCGCTTCCGCGAGGAGCTCGGCGCGGGCGGGGACGTCGCGGCGGCGGTGCGCACGACGATGACGACGGCGGGCCGCACGGTCGCGTACTCGGCGGTGACGGTGGCGATCGCGATGTGCTCGCTGGTGGTGTTCCCGCTGCGCTTCCTGCAGTCGATGGGCATCGGCGGAGCGTTCACGGCGCTGATCGCGGCGGCGGTCGCGCTGACGCTGCTGCCGGCGTTGTTCGTGCTGGTCGGCGCGCGGCTCGGGCGCGTGCGCCCCGGGCCGCCGCGGGAGGGCCGCTGGTATGCGTTCGCGCACTGGGTGCTGCGCCGCCCGGCGGCCGTGGGTCTCGCGATGGCGGCGCTGATGGTGGTGATCGCGCTGCCCGCGTTCGGCACGCACTGGAGCGGCGTCGACGCGAGCGTGCTGCCGTCATCGGCGAGCGCGCATCAGGTCGAAGACGCGATCGCGAGCGAATTCCCGCGCGTGCGCAGCACGCCGGAGTACGTGGCGCTGAGCGCGAGCGGGAGCGACGGCGCGGGCGTGCGCGCCTACGCGGCGCGGCTCGCGCGGATCGCGGGCGTCGCCCAGGTCGGCGCGCCGCGCTACCTCGGCCGCGGCACCTGGCAGATCGAAGCGACGCCGGCGGGCCAGGCGATCAGCGCGCCGGCGCAGGGCGCGATCAAGCGCATGCGCGCGCTGGCGCCGTGCGCCGGCTGCAGGGCGCTGGTGGGCGGCTCGGGCGCGGAATTCACCGACCAGCGGGCGGCGATCGCGCGCGAGCTGCCCGTGGGGCTCGCGATCCTCGCGGCCGGCACGCTGCTCGCGCTGTGGCTGATGACGGGCTCGGTGGTGCTGCCGCTGATGGCGCTCTTGATGAACGCGCTGACGGTCGGCGCGGCGACGGGGCTGCTAGTGCTGATCTTCCAGGACGGACGCCTGACGGGCGCGCTCGACTACACCTCCCAGCACGGCATCGAACAGAGCAACTACCTCGTGCTCGCCGCGATCGCGTTCGCGCTGTCGACCGACTACGGCGTGTTCCTGTTCACGCGCATCAAGGAGGCGCGCGACGCCGGCGAGTCAGAGCGCGAGGCGGTGGCGCTGGGGCTGCAGCGCACGGGGCGCATCGTGACGGCGGCGGCGGTGCTGCTGGCGGTGGCGATCGGCGCGTTCGCGACCTCCAACGTCGTGTTCCTGAAGGAGATCGGGATCGGCGCGGTGGCGGCGGTGCTGCTCGACGCGTTCGTGATCCGCACGCTGCTGGTGCCGGCGCTGATGGGTGTGCTGGGCCGGGCGGCGTGGTACTCGCCGCGCGCGCTGCGCGCCCTGCACGAGCGCCTGGCGCCGCGCGAGGGCGCTGCGGCGGCGGTTGGGGGCGTGTAAGGAATCGGCGCAAGACGGACACCTAGAAGGTGTGAGTGCTCAGGAGCGATTCGAGGCGATCTACGCCGCGCACGCCGCGGCCGTGCTGCGCTACGCGCTGCGGCGAACCGCTGCGGACGAGGCGGAGGACATCGTGGCCGAGGTGTTCCTGGTCGCCTGGCGGCGCCTCGAGGACGTGCCGGCGGAGCCGCGCGGCTGGCTTCTCGGCGTGGCGCGCCGCGCTGCCGCCAACGCGCGACGCGGCGCGGACCGGCGCACGGCGCTGCGGGAGCGGCTGTCCGTCGAGCGGCCGCGCACCGCCGAGGAGAAGGGCGGCCCTGACAGGCTTGGCGAGGCGCTGCTGGGCCTGTCCGAGTCAGACCGCGAAGCGCTCACGCTGATCGCGTGGGACGGCCTCAGCCACCGTGAGGCGGCGCAGGCGCTGGGCCTGCGCGAGAGCACCTTCGGCGTGCGCCTGTTCCGCGCGCGCAGACGCCTGCAGCGTGCGCTCGCGCGCGCGCCAGAACCCGCCATCAACCCAACGACACCAGTGGAGGCAAGATGACCAACTCGCTACTCGATGACCTGAAGCTGATCGACCCGTTGCCGGCGCACGCCGAGCCGCCGCCGGTCGCCGACCTGCTGGAGCGCGTCGACACCTCGGTGCGACCGCTCGCGCAGCGCCTGCACCCGGCGCCCGTCCGCAGGCACGTGCCGCTCGGCCGGCCGGCCTTCGCGGCTGCGGCGGTGGCCGGCGCGGGCCTTGCCGCTGCGCTCGCCCTCAGCGATCTCGGCGGCGGGCGCCTGGATGTCGCGGCGGCCGCCTACCGCGCGACCGTGCAGGGCTCGGGCGTGCTGCACATGAACATCGTCAGCGAACGCAAGGTGGGCGCGAGCACGCGCACGACGAGCGACCAGATCTGGACGGCGCAGAACCCGCGCAGGATGCGCCTCATCCTGACGAGCCCCGAAGGCGAAACGCTCGAAAGCTCGCTGACGACGGCGCCGGTGCACGAGCAGGAGTGGTCCTCCTCGCAGCCGACGGTGATCAAGCAGAGCGTGCCGGCGAACGTGGAGCGCACGGAAAGCTCACCGGTGCAGACGATCCACCGACTGCTCGGAGAAGGCAGGGCGACCGTGGTCGGCAAGACGAGCTACGAAGGCCGCGAAGCGTGGGAACTGCAGATCCACCCCGACACGCCGCCCGCGTCCTTCGAAGGAACGCGGCTGCCCGACCCGACGCTGATCGTGGCGGCGGGGAGCTATGTGCCGCTCGAGCTCATCGAGCGCTACGTGACCAGCGAAAACGGCAAGCCGGAACTCGCCGAACAGCGCGAACGCTACGCCGAATACGAGGAATTGCCGGCGAACGCGCAGGACGAAGCGCTGCTCAAGCTCGCGCCCCATCCGGGAGCGACAGCCCAGAGCGAAGGCTAGGTGCGGGCGGGCGCGCTGCGGCGGAGCGTTGCGCTCCTGGCGACCGCGCTCGCGGCGGGCCTGCTCGCCACGGCCGTGATCGCCGTCGCCGGGCCGGGCGGACAGGCGCCGCCCGCGCCCGCCGGCGAACCGGCCGCCGCGGGCGTGCGAATCGCCTCCACCAGGCTGCTGCCGCTGCGCGCGGCCGACCCGCAGGGTGGGCCGCCGTGGGCGCTGCGCCTGCTGGCCACGACGCGCGGCTGGACGTGCGTACAGGTGGGAAGGGTCGAGGGCGGCCGCTTCGGAGAGCTGGGGCTCGACGGCGCGTTCGGCGGCGACCGGCGCCTTCACCCGGCGCCCGCGTGGCAGATCCCCGAAGAGGCGGCGCCCGGCTCGGGGCCGGTGAACGACGAGTGCCTGGGACCGGGCGAAACGTTCGCGGGCGAAATCGGAGCGCTCGACCGCAGCGCCGCGTTCGGCGCCGGCGAACGCAGGGTGCCGGCCGCGGACCTGCGGCGCGTGTCGTTCGGGCTGCTCGGACGCCACGCGCTGTCGATCGGCTTCGCCGTGCACGGACGCTCGGTGACGCGCCGGCTGTATGGGCCGTACGGCGCCTACCTGCTGGTCGAACAGGCGAGCGGGCAGGACCCCGACGCGGGCATCGGCGCAGCGCCGGGCAGCGACGTGCCGTCGCGGCTGCAGGCGGCCGGGCTGACGAGTGCGCTCACCTCGATCCTCTACCGCTACGACGGCCGCTACTGCCGCGAGCGAAAAAACGGGCCGACGTGCACCCCGCAACGGCGGCGCTGATCGCGCTCGGCGCAGCTGATCGCGCTCGGCGAGCGGCGCGCTAGGCGCCGAACAGGGCGTCCACGGACACCTCGATCCGTCGGCCCGCATGAGTGGAGCCCGCGAGCGCCGGCTCGCGCGCGAGCGGGCGCGTGACCTCGAACAGGCTCTGCACCTGCGCGGTCAGGAAGCGCGAGGCCTGGCCGAGGCCGTGCGCGTCGCCGGCTCCCTTCGGGCGGTGGTAGTAGCGACGCGGCACGTGCACGTGCAGGCGCCTGCGCGCGCGCGTGAGCGCCACATAGAGCAGGCGCCGCTCCTCCGCCACGCCCTCCTCGGTCGCGTTCATGTCGGCCGGGAAGTTGCCGTCGTAGGCGCTGATCACGTGGACCGCCTCCCACTCCAGGCCCTTCGCCGAATGCACCGTGCTCAGCACCAGGAAGTCCTCGTCCAGATGCGGCGGGCCCGCGAGGTCGGCGCTCGAGATCGGCGGGTCGAGCACGAGCTCCGAGACGAAGTGGCGCACGTCGCTCGAGCCGCGCGCGAGCGCCACGAGCTGCTCGAGATCCCCCACCCGGATCTCGCCGTCGGGATAGCGCACGCGGATCAGCGGCGCGATCGCCGCGCACAGCCGCTCGACGGTCTGCACCGGCGGCGCGCTCGCCTCCGCGGAGACCGCCAGGATCGTGCCCAGCAGCGCCTCCGCGGGCTCGCGCGCGCCCTGCGGGATCAGCGCCGCCGCCTCGCGGATCCGCGACGCGTCGAGGCGGACCGCGGCCGGCGCGTCCACGCGGCCGTCGATGGCGGCGCCCGCGCCCGCGGCATCCTGGAGGGTGCGCAGGATGCGCCGTGCGCGCGTCGGGCCGACGCCGTCGAGCAGCTGCAGCACGCGGAACCAGGAGAGCTCGTCGGCGGGGTTGTCGAGCAGGCGCAGCAGCGCGATCAGGTCCTTCACGTGCGCCGCGTCGAGGAATCGCAGGCCGCCGTACTTCACGAACGGTATGCCGCGACGCGTCAGCTCGAGCTCGAGCAGGTCCGAGTCGTGGCCGGTGCGGAACAGCACCGCCTGCGCGCGCAGCTCCATCCCCTCCTCGCGCGCCGCCTGCACGCGCTCGCACACCTCGCGCGCCTGCTCGGCGTCGTCCAGCGGGAAGCAGAGCTCCGGGCGCGCGCCGCCGTCGCGCTCGCTCCAGAGCCGCTTCGGAAAGCCCGCGCGGTCCTGCGCGGAGACCGCGTTCGCAATCGCGAGGATCGGGTTGCTCGAGCGGTAGTTGCGCTCGAGCTTCAGCGTGTGCGCGCCGGCGAACCGGGACGGGAACTGCAGGATGTGGCGCGCGCTCGCCGCGCGGAAGCCGTAGATCGCCTGGAAGTCATCGCCCACCACCGTCAGGCCCGCGCCGCGCGAGCCGAGGCCGCGCACGATCTCCACCTGCAGCCCGTTGACGTCCTGGTACTCGTCGACCAGCACGTGCTCGATCCCCTGCGCGATCCCCGGCCCCGTGAGCGGATCCTCGAGCAGCGCGCGCCAGTACAGCAGCAGGTCGTCGAGGTCGAGCACCCCCAGCGCACGCTTGCGCGCGCCGTATGAGCGGAACGCCTCGCCGAGCCGCTCGTGGTGCTCGGCGCACCACGGGAACTGCTCGGCGAGCACGTCCGCGAGCGGCGCCTGCGCGTTGACCACACGCGAGTAGATGTCGAGCATCGTCGCCGCGCGCGGGAAGCGCCGGCGGCTCTCCGCGTGACCGCGCTCCTCGCGGATCAGGTCGATCAGGTCAGCCGCGTCGCCCGCGTCGAGCACGCCGAAGCCCGCCGAGAGCCCGAGCGAGGAGGCGTGCTGGCGCACGATCCGGTGCGCCACCGAGTGGAACGTGCCGCCCACGATCCGGCCCGCCGCCGGCGAGCTGCGCCTTGCCAGCGTGCGCGCTCGCTCGATCATCTCGCGCGCCGCGCGGCGCGTGAACGTGAGCAGCAGGATCCGCTCGGCCGGCACGCCCTCCTCGATCAGCCACGCCACGCGCGCGCACAACGTCGCCGTCTTGCCCGTGCCCGCGCCCGCGAGCACCAGCAGCGTCCTGCCCGCGTACGTCGCCGCCTCGCGCTGCTGCGCGTTCAGCCCGCGCAGGTGCGGCGCATCCGCCGCCGCCGCCTCCTCGTCTGCGACACGATCGAACATCTGTTCGCGACGCTACGTCAGCCGCCGGATGGAGCGCCAGCGAGCCTGCAACCGCGACGCCCGCCGGCGCCGGCGGGTTGAATGTCGGCAGGTGAGGCCGGCCGCCGCAGCCGCAGCATCCCTCCTCGGCGCGCTCGCGCTCGCGCTCGCCCACGCGCCGGCCTCGCGCGCCGCCGCGCCGCTCCTGTTCTCCTCCCCGCGCGACATCGACGCGCACGGGCTCACCGCCCTCAGCTGCATCGACGAAGCGCGCTGTCTCGCCGTCGACGACAAGGGCGAGCTGCTCGCCTCCGCCAACGCCGTCGCCGGCGAATGGGGGCCGGCCACCCACATCGACGAAGAACGCGCGCTCACCTCCGTCTCGTGCACCGCGCACGATCTCTGCGTCGCGGGCGACGCAGACGGCGGCCTGCTCGGCAGCAGCGACGGCGGAGCCAGCTGGTCGGCGCGCGAGCAGACGCCCGAAGGCTCGATCGCGAGCGTCGCCTGCGCGGCCGCCGAATGCGCCGCCGTCTCCACCGCCGGCGAAGTGCTCCTCAGCACGGACCCCGCCGCTGTCACGCCGACATGGACGCCCGTCGGTGTCGAACACGTCGGCCTGCGCGCCGTCTCGTGCCTCCCATCGGGCGAAGCCTGCGTCGCGGCCGGCGGCGGCTACGCGGACGCCGGCGCGCACGGCGCCTGGGCCCCGGCGCGCGCTCTCGATCCGGGGCTCGACCTCGACGCGCTCTCCTGCGCCGACGGCGAGTCCTGCCTCGCCGTCGACGAACACGGCGAGGCCTTCGCGAGCGCCGATCCCACGCGCCCCGGCGCCACCTGGAGCTCCACCCCGATCGCCGCCCTCGGCGAGCTCGACGCCGTCTCCTGCGCGAGCAACGGCCTGTGCCTCGCCGCCGGGAAGAACGGCGAAGCACTCGCCACGGACGACGCCACCGCAGCCACCCCCGGCTGGAGCGAATACAGCGGCGCCGCGACGGGGGCCGGCGAGGTGATCGCCGTCGACTGCCTGCAAGGCGGCCTCTGCGTGCTCGCCAACGCCGCCGGCGAAGTGCTGACAGCGGCGGCGCCGGCTCCCGCCGTCGTGACCGGCGAAGCGCGCGGCGTCGGCTCGGGCGCCGCCACTCTCACCGGCAGCGTCGACGCCAACGACGCCGACCTCGGAGAATGCGGCTTCGAATACGGCGCCAGCACCGCATACGGCGCGAGCGTCGGCTGCGCCGCATCCCCGCAAGCCGGCGCGGGTGCGACGCCGGTCAGCGCGACCGTCTCCGGCCTTCAGCCGAACACCATCTACCACTACCGCCTGCGCGCCGCCAGCGGGCGCGGTGCGAGCGCGGGCGATGACGGCGCTTTCACGACCGAACCATCGAGCGCCATCCCGATCATCCATCCGCGCCCCTCGATCTCCGGCACGCCCGCCGGCGGCTCCACGCTCAACTGCGACGCCGACATCGCCTCCGGCTACGAAGCGCGCGCCTCCTATCAATGGCTGCGCGACCAGGTCCCGATCCCCGGCGCCACCTCCGACACATACATCGTGCGCGGCGCCGACAGTGGAGCGCACCTGCAGTGCGAGGTCACCGTCACCGACGGCGGCGGCAGCGCCACCGCCACCAGCGGCTTCGCCAACGTGCCCTACCAGTCCCCGCCCTCCGCCAGCGGCGAGAGCGCCGTCGGCCGCGCCGTGCAGGCCGGCACGCGCATCGAGATCCCCGTCGCCTGCGCCGCCGACGCGAACGCCGGCTGCCGCTTCGTGCTGCGCGCCAGCACGCGCCAGCAGGGGCGCACGCTCACGCTCGCCGCCGCCAGCGCCCACCTGCCCGCCAAGCGCCAAGCCACGCTCGCCATCGCGCTCCCCAGGAGCGCGCGCTCGCTGCTCGCCGCGCGCGGGCGCCTCGCCGCCACGCTCAGCGTCAGCGGCACCGTCGTGGGCGTCATCGAAGCGCAGCTCTCGAGCCAGACGCTGCTGCTCACCGAGGCCGCCGCGCGCTCCAGGAAGGCCACGCGCCGCGCGATCCTCGCCGCGCCGCTCCGGCGCAACCCCGCCGCGCACGCCGGCACGAACGCATCCCCGGCGGCCGTCAGGCCGCCCGCGCTCTCCCCCACTCCGTACATGGGCTGGGACACGTACTTCGCGTTCGGCGGCCACTACGACGAGACGACCGTCCTGCAGCAGGCGAGCCAGCTGATCACGCTCGGGCTCGCGAAGCTCGGCTACCGCTACGTCTGGCTCGACGTCGGCTGGTGGCATGGCGCGCGCTCGAGCAGCGGGCAGATCCAGCTCGACTCCGCGCAGTGGCCGCACGGCATGCGCTGGCTCGCCGACACGCTGCACGCCGCCGGCCTGCGCGTCGGCCTGTACACCGACGCCGGCCCCAACGGCTGCGGCGGCATCGGCGAGGGCAGCTACGGCCACTACCAGCAGGACGTCGACACCTTCGCCGCCTGGCGCTTCGACGCCGTCAAGGTCGACTTCTGCGGCGGCGCGGAACTGCACCTCGACCCTGCCAGCGCGTACAGCTCCTTCCACGAGGCGATCGCGCACAACTCAAGCCGCCGCCCGATGCTGCTCGACGTCTGCGACTTCCTGCAGCCCGACCAGTACACCGAAACGCAGCCCACGCTCGCCGAATCGGCCTTCGACTCATACCTCTTCGGCCCCTCCGTCGCCACCAGCTGGCGCACCGACACCGACGTCGGCACGCCGCACGACGTCACCTTCGCGGACGTCCTGCGCAACATGGACGCCGACGCCGCCGCGCCGCAGGCCGCCGGGCCCGGCCATTGGAACGACCCCGACTACCTCGCCCCCGACCAGGGCATGTCGGCGGCGCAGTTCCGCACCCAGTTCTCGATGTGGTCGATCCTCGCCGCGCCGCTGATGATCTCCGACAACCTCGACGCGATCGGCGCTTCGAGCCTGCAAACCGTGCGCCGCGCCGCGGTCATCGCCGTCGACCAGGACCGCGCCGGCCGCCAGGGCACGCTGCTCTCCTCCAGCGGCGACGGCCAGGTCTGGGTCAAGCCGCTCGCCGGCGGCGACCGCGCCCTCGCGCTGCTCAACCGCGGCAGCTCACGGCTGCTGATCTCCACCAGCACCGCCGCGCTCGCGATGCGCTTCGGCCCGCCCTACCAAGTCAGCAACCTCTACAGCGGCGCCGTCAGCTTCACATCGGGCGCGATCTCAGCCGAGGTGCCCGCGCAGTCGACGGTGCTGCTGCGCGTGTCCGCGGGCTAGCGGCGCTCGTGCACCGACGCGACCGACCGCCCGCGCGCATTCGCTAGAGCGCGAGCGGCGGCTCGTGCGAGCGGCGCGACGCGCCGAGCGAGGCGACGATCACGCACGCGATCCCCAGCAGCTCGCGCCCGCCGAGGCCCTGGCCGAGCACGAGGAAGCCGGCGAGCGCGGCCATCGCGGGCTCGAGGCTCATCAGCACCCCGAACGTCGGCGCCGCGATCCGCCGCAGCGCCTCGAGCTCGAGCGAGTAGGGGATCGCCGAGCTCAGCACGCCCACGGCCGCGCCCTGCGCGAGCAGCCCCGGTCGCAGCAGCTGCGCGCCGCCGCTGACGATCCCCACCGGCGCCATCGCCACCGCGCCCACGCTCATCGCGAGCGCGAGCCCGCTGGAGTCCTCGAACGCGCGCCCGACGCGCGCGTTCACGAGGATGTAGCCCGCCCAGAAGCCGCCCGCGATCAGCGCGAGCGCGATGCCCAGCCCGCTCAGCGGCCGGCCCGTGCCGTGCGTCAGCAACACGATGCCCGCCACCGCCAGCCCGATCCACAAGAGGTCCAGGCGCCTGCGCGAGCCCGCCAGCGCCACCGCCAGCGGCCCCACGAACTCGATCGACACCGCGATCCCGAGCGGGATCCGCGCGAGCGCCTCGTAGAAGCTCAGGTTCATCGCGGCGAGCACGAGCCCGAACACGCCCGCCAGCACGAGCTGCTCGCGGCTGCGCCCGGCAACGCGCGGGCGCCACAGCGCGAGCAGGATCACCATCGCGAACGCCAGCCGCACGAACACCGTCCCGCCCGCGCCGAGCCGCGAGAACAGCGTCGCCGCCAGCGAGGAGCCGAACTGCACCGAGGCGATCGCCCCCAGCACCAGCCCGCCCGCGGGCACGTGCGCGAGCGGGCGCGTCCCGCGCCGCGAGTGCGCCTGGGCCATCGGCAGCGATGCTAACGCGGCGGATACGCTGGGCCTGCGCGCAATGCACCGCGACCGCACCCAGCAGGACGCGCAGGCCGCCGCGCGCGTGGCGATCTTCGCGCCCAACCTGATGCTCGCCGTCACGCTCGAGCGCGAGGGCCCCGCGCGCGAGCGCGTCCACTTCCACGCCGCCGGGCAGGGCGTGTGGGTCGCGCGCATGGTCGCCTGTCTCGGCGCCCAGCCGTCGCTGTGCGCCTTCGCCGGCGGCGAGAGCGGCGCCGTCCTCGATGGCCTGCTCGAGCGCCTTCACCTCGAGCGCCGGCTCGTCGCGACGGCCTCGCCCAACGGCTGCTACGTCACCGATCGGCGCTCCGGCGAGCGCCGCATGATCGCAACCTCGCTCGCCGATCCCCCCTCCCGCCACGAGCTCGACGAGCTCTTCTCGCTCGCCTGCGCCGAGGCGATCGCCGCCGGCTGGCTGATCGTCACCAACCCGATGCCCGGCGACGCGCTGCCGCTCGAGCTCTACGGCGACCTCGTCGCCGACGCGCGCGCCAACGGCTGCCGCACGCTCGTCGACCTCTCCTCGCCGCGGCTCGACAGCGCCCTGCGCGGGCGCCCCGACCTCGTGAAACTGAACGACTGGGAGCTCGCCGAGTACGTGCGCGGCCCCGTCGGCGAGCCCGCTGAGCTGCGCGCGGCGGCGCGGCGGCTGCGCGACGCCGGCGCCGGCACCGTGCTCGTCACGCGCGGCGAGCGGCCCGCGCTCGTGCAGGCCGAGGCGCAGCAGTGGTGGCTCACGCCGCCGGCGCTCACGGGCGGCTTCCGCGAGGGCTGCGGCGACGCGATGCTCGGCGCGCTCGCCGCCGACTGGGCGCAGCACGGCGAGCTGGCGCACGCGCTGAAGGTCGGCGCCGCCGCGGGCGCCGCCAACTACCTGCGCCACGGCCTCGGCAGCGCCACGCGCGAGGTCGTCGAGCGCATGCTCGACGGCGTCTCGCTGCAGAGCCCGCAGGCCGAGCGCTGAGCGCTCACGGCGGCGCGGCCAGTGGCTCGCCGGCGACGATCGCGCGCGGCGCGGTCCGCATCGACCACTCCATCTGCGCCGCGCTGCGCACGCGCGCCAGGCTCGCGAAGCCCGCCGCCAGCGCGACCGGCCGTCCCGCCCTCGAGGAATGCGCGTCACTGCCGAGCAGCTGTACGAGACCCGCGCGCGCGAGCTCCATCACCGCGCCCTGCAGCTCGCACTGCGCGATGAACTCCGCCGTCCACTGGATCAGGCAGCCCGCGCGCGCGAGCGCTCGCAGGCGCTCCGCGAAGTCCTCGCCCGCGTGCCGCTCCGGGTGCGCGAGGACCGCGTCCATCCCGCGCGCCTGCAGCTGCTCGACGTCGCGCTCCAGGCTCGCGCTCAGCGGGCCGGCCGCGGGCTCGAGCAGGATCCAGCGACCGCCGCCGCCGATGCTCGCGAGGCGCAGCTGCGCCTCGCTCAGCCGCTCGAGCTGCGTCTCCGCGACCTCCGCCCCGGGCAGCACGCGCACGCGCACACGCCGGCGTGCGAGCTCCCGCTGCAGCGCCCGCGCGCGCTGTGCGATCTCCTCCACGCGCACCGCGTGATCGCTGCGCAGGTGGGGCGTCGCGCACACCGCCTCGATGCCCTCGCGCTCGGCCTGCCGCGCCATCGCAACGCTGTCCTGCAGGTCGCGCGCCCCGTCGTCGAGCGCCGGCAGGATGTGGCAGTGCAGGTCGATCACCGCTGCGATGAGCGCGAGCGCGCCTCAGCGGCCGTGCGCGAGCGGCGCCACGTAGCGCAGGAACGCGTCCGTGCCGAGCGGCGCGCCGGTCGCCTGCTCGACGAGCTCGCGCGTGTCCAGTCGCCTGCCGTACCGGTGCACGTGCTCGCCAAGCCACCGCTGGATCGCGCGCGCGTCCCCCCTGCCGAGCGCCTCCTCCTGCGGGCCCAGCTGCGCCGTCAGCGCCTCCCACAGCTGCGCCGCGATCAGCACGCCGAGCGCGTAGCTCGGAAAGTAGCCGAAGCTGCCCCCGCTCCAGTGCACGTCCTGCAGCACGCCCTCCGCGTCGGTCGGCACCTCCAGGCCGAGCAGGCGCCCGACGGCCTCGCGCCACGCCGCCGGCAACTCGGAGACCGCGAGCTCGCCTTCGATCAGCGCCTGCTCGAGCTCGAAGCGCAGGATGATGTGCAGCGGGTAGGTCAGCGGATCCGCCGAGACGCGGATCAGCGTCGCCTTGACCCCCACCAGCGCCGCGTTCAGCTCGCGCGGCTGCACCTCATAGCCGCTCGCCGCGAGCTCGCGCGCGAACACCTGCGCGAACGCCGCGTTGCGCGCGACGTGGTTCTCCCACAGCTTGCTCTGCGACTCGTGCACCGACATCGACGTGCCCTGGCCGAGCACGGTGCGCGCGAGCGCCGGGTCGACCTGCCGCTCATACAGCGCGTGCCCGTACTCGTGCAGCGAGCTGAGCAGCGACTCCACGCTGCCGTCGCTGTAGCGCGTCGTCACGCGCGTGTCGCCGCGCCCGATCCACGCGGTGAAGGGGTGCGTCGAGACGTCCACGCGCCAGCTCTCGGGGCGCACGCCCAGGCGCGCCAGCGTCGCCGCGACCGCGGCGCGCTGCGCCGCGACGGGGACCTCCACGGCGCGCCGCGGCGAGCGCTCCTGCGCCTCGCGCGCGAGCGGCGGCAGCACTTCGCCGAGCACGCCGAACAACTCGCGCAGCTGCGCCGCCTGCAGGCCCCAGTCGTAGTCCGCGAGCAGCGCGTCGTAGGTGCTCTGCCCCTCGTCGGCCACGGCGCGCCCGTATTCGCGCGCGAGCCTCACGTTGCGCTCCAGCGCCGGCGCGAACGACCCGAAGTCGTCGTTGGCGCGCGCCGTCTGCCAGATCTCCTGCCCCTCCGCCGCGGCTTCCGCGCGCTCGGCCGCGAGTCGCTCGGGCACGCGCCGCGCGCGCTCGTAGTCGCGCTGCGCCACGCGCACGATGTCCGCGTCGATCGCCTCCAGCGGCGCGCCCTGCAGCTGCTCGAGCAGCTCGCCGAGCTCCGGCGCCGTCGCGCGTTCGTGGTACACACGCGCCAGCGTCGCCAGCTGCTGTGCGCGCGCCGGCCCGCCGTCGCTGGGCATCATCACGAGCTGGTCCCAGCCGAGCAGCATTTCCACACCCGACAGGTCCGACAGCTCGGCGCTGCGTGCACGTAGGCTCTCGAGCGCGCTCGTCATCAGGAGCGCAGCCTACGCACCTTTCGGACGACGGCGCCGTCGTTCCTTTGGTGAGGGGTCCAAGATCGACCCCCGACCCTCAAGCAGCGCCGGGCCCGAACCGACGATTGGCGCGAGCAGCAGCGCGATTCGCGAACGACGGAACGCCACTCCTGCTGCCTGTGGGCGCCGCTCCCCGCAGCGCTGTGCGTAGCGTGGTCGCGCAGCGAACGGGGCGCGGCGCTCGCTTCACAGCGCACCCGCGCTCGTGCACCCGAGCGTCAGCGCGGCGCCAGCGCGAGCAGCGGCTGCTCCGCGCGCAGCTCCTCACCCTCGGAGACCCACGCGCGCTCGAGCGCGCCGTCTGGCCCCACGCGATAGGCGCCGGTCGTGCGCAGCGGCGGCGAGTAGGCGTGGATCGTCAGCGCCGGCCGCCGGCCCCAGTGCTGCACGCGGTGGATCGCGGCGGGCGGCACGTAGACGCGCGAGCCCGCGCCGAACACCTGCGAGATCGGCTCCGCGAACAGCCGCAGGCGCTCTTCGCGCACGTAGCCGTCGAGCACCTCGATCACCGCCGCCGAGCGCTCGTGGTCGTGGAAGCCCGTGTCGTGCTCATGGCTCCAGCAGATCAGCCACGCGTTCAGCCGCTCGTCGCCCCAGAGCCGCTCGTAGGTGCGCTCGACGGGCGAGTGGCGCACGAGGTGACGCCACCGCTCGGGGCTGCGCACGAGCGCGCTCGTGAACCGCTCGAGCTCGGCGCGCGAGAGGCTCACGCGGCCCTCACGAGCGCGCCGCGCGCGAGCAGCTCGGCGGCATTGGCCTGCAGCTCGACGTCGCGAGCGGTCGCGATTGGCTCGACGACCGGGCGATCGGAGCCGTACAGCAGCTGGCGCTCGCCGACGATGCGCGCGATCGCCTGCACCGCCTGCGCGCCGTGGCTGGAGGTGTCATAGAAGGTGAGCGGGTCCTCGAGCTCGACGGGCGGGCCGCCGCGCGTGGCGAGGCGCTCGGCCAGCAGCGGCGCCAGGCCGGCGAGCATCGCGAACACGATCCGCAGTCGCGGATGCTCGCGCCTGCCGCGCGCGGCGAACGTCAGCCACGCCGCCTGCATCTGCGCGACGTAGTCGGTGAGCGCGCGCCACCACAGCGGCTCGCCGAGCGCGAGCGCGCCTGCGGGCCACTCGCCCGGTGCCGGTCCGGGGTGCACGAACAGCGGCGCCTGCCACTCCGCGACGCGCTCCAGCAGCGGCCCGACGCGCTCGAGCCATGCCAGGCTCGCGAGCGCGCCGGCCGGCAGCGAGATGCCCGCGCAGCCTCTGCGCAGCAGCGCGTCGACGTCGCCGCAGTCGGGACGCTCGAGCGCGAGCGGGCCCCACGGCACGAACGACGCCCCGAGCGCGTCGACTCCCTGCAGGTGCGCGTCGATCAGCTCCAGCGCGCTCTCGCGCGCCAGCGCCTCGACACCGATCGGGCTCGACAGCGCTATCAACGTGCGGTCCAGGCCGTCGCGGCGCAGCTGCGCGACGCGCTGCCCGCACTCCGCTTCGGCAGGCTCGATCACGCACGGCTGCTCGCCGCGCGCGTGCAGGATCGCAAGGCCGCGGCGGCGCGTCAGGAACGGCGGCTCCTCGCGCGCCGCGAGGCGCTCCAGCAAGGGCCGCGTCCAGATGTGCTGGTGAACGTCGACCCGCATCGCGTTGCGCAGCGTAGCATAAACATCATAAAGCTGGTCGGCTTTATTGGCATTCTAGGGCGACGGCGGTTCCTCGCGCTCGGGCGCGGCCGGCCGCTGCCCGCCCACGCCGCGCACGCCGGCGGGCGCGTGGCGGGCGCGGCCGAAGCGCGGCTCGATCTGCTCGAAGCCCTTGAAGCGCTGGGTCATCGCGTACATCGTGTACGCGCGCCTGTCGGCGTCGGTCAGCTCGGCGGCCTCGCTGAACGGACTGAGCAGCGCGCGCGGCCACAGTCGCAGCGTCAACACGACGTTGATCTCGGCTGCCAGCAGCAGCGCGATCGACTGCAGATAGACCCAGCCGATCGCGCCGAGCACGAGCGCGAAGGTGCCGTACAGAACATGGGCATGCTTGAGCTCGTGCGTCACGAAGGCCGCGCCGCCGACCTGCAACAGCTCCCAGCAGACCGCCCCGAACAGCCCGCCGAGCAGCACTTCGCGGGCGCGCAGATCGCGCACGGTGAGCAGCTCGAAGGCGGCGACGAGGAGCGCCACGGCGAGCGCGAAGGAGAGCAGCAGCCCGAGCGCCTGCACGAGCGGGTCAAGTTCCTTGGAGAGACCGTTCGCGGTCGACACCGCGACGGCGATGGCCCCCGAGACGAGCACGCCCGTGCCCAGCAGCGCGAGCAGCGCGAGACTGCGCAGCCTGCTCTTGAGCGGGTTTGGCTGCTCGTTGCGCGGCACGCCGTACAGGTGGTTGAAGCTCGCCTGCGCGGCTTGCATGACGCCCGTGCCGCCGTACAGCGTGCCGAGCACGCCGATCGCGACTCCCAGCGCGCTGCCGTGAAAGCTGCCGATGTTCTCGCGCAGCTGGGTGCCGATGATCGGCAGGTTCCTGACCGCCGATTCCTCCAGTTCCCGGCGCAGCGTGGGGCTGCCATCGAGGAAGAAGCCGGCCGCGCTGAAGAACAGCAGCAGCAGCGGGAAAAGCGCGACGAACCCGTAATAGGTGATCGTCGCCGCGCGCTGCGTGCCGCGATCGTCGAAGAACTTGTAGATGACCGCCAGCGGCAGCCCGAGCGTGGCGTGGCGGCGCTGGTAGCGGTCGAGGCGCTCCAGACGGCTCACGAGCGCTGACTGTATGTGCTCACGCCCACGCTCGCGCCCGCAGTCGCACGCGCTTATGCTCCCGGCATGGACCTCGGCGGCAGCGAGGACGCCTGCGACTGGCGGCGGGCCATCTTCGAGCTGGCCTCCTTCGCGCGCCCTTCCGCCTCCGAGGGCGAGCGCCGCGCCGCGCAGCTGATCGCCGAGCGCCTCGCCGAGCGCGGCTGCGAGCCGCTCGTCGAGCAGGAGAGCGCACACGGCGGCTACTGGTGGCCGATCGGCCTGGCCAACGCGATCGCGCTAGCGGGCGCAGCGGCCAGCGTGCGCGGCCGGCGCGCCGGCAGGGCGATGGGCGCGCTCGCGGCCGGCGCGGCCGCCGCGGCGCTCTGGGACGATCTCGGCCACGGTCGGCGCTGGTTCCGCCGCATGCTGCCGCGGCGCGCGACGTGGAACGTGTTCGCGGAGGCCGGCGACGGCGACGCCGCGCGGACGGTCGTGCTGGTCGCCCACCACGACGCGGCGCACTCCGGGCTGGTCTTTCACCCTGCGCTCGGCCGGATCGGCCCGAAGCTGTTCCCGCGCCTGCACGAGCGCTCCTCCCAGACGGTGCCGATCCTGTACGGCGTGTGGCTCGGTCCGGTGCTGATCTGCGCCGCGGCGATCCTCGATGGCGGCCCCTTCGCCCGCGCCGCGCGCGCGCTGCGCGGCGCCGGCGTCGCGCTGGCGATCGGCACGATCGCCGCGATGGCCGACATCGGCGCGCGCCCCAGCGTGCCGGGCGCCAACGACAACCTCGCCGCCGTCGGCGTGCTGCTCGCGCTCGCCGAGCGCCTCCTCCAGACGCCGCTGCCGGGTGTGCGCGTGCTGCTGCTCTCGACCGGCTCGGAGGAGTCCTTCAGCGAGGGCATGCAGGCGTTCATGCGCCGCCACGGCGCGGAGCTGCCGTGCGAGTCGACGGAGTTCGTCTGCCTGGAGTGCCTCGGCGGCCCGCGCCTGATCGTGCTCGAGGGCGAGGGGATGCTGCGGATGCGCGACTACACCTACGCGCTGCGCGAGGACCTCGCCGCTGCCGCGCGCAGCGCCGGCGTTCGGCTCTCGCGCGGACTGCGCACGGTCGCGGCGACCGACGCCCTGATCGCACTGCGCGCGGGCTACCCGGCGGCGACGCTCGCCGCCATCGACCACACGAAGCTGCCGCTCAACTATCACTGGCCGAACGACGTGCCCGAGCAGCTGCACTGGGGAACCGTGAGCGACGCGCTCGAGGTGTGCGAGAACTTCCTGCGCGAGCGCTCGGCGGCGACATCGTCGAGCGCCGGCGCGCCTGGGAGCGCCGCTTCAGCGCGAGGGCGCTGACAGACGCACAGCCTGCGGCGAAGCCCATCTACACACCCAGCCTGCGCTAGGCGGCCGGCGGCGCCTCGCCTTCCTGCGCCGTTTCGCTTTCCTGCGCCGTTTCGCTTGCTTCTTCGGCCGCTTCCGCTTCTCGTTCGTGGCGGCTGACCGGGCGGCCACGTTCGCGTTCGCGCTGCTCGCGCGCGCGTTCGCGCCGGCGCTTGTTGCGTTCGTGTTCGTGCAGCTTCTTCGCGTGCAGCCTGGCGCGTTCGCGCTCGCGCTCGAGCTTTTCGTGTTCGCGCTGGTGGGTTTCGAGCGCGCGCTGGTGTTCACCGAGTCGTTTTTCGTGCGGGCCCGTTTCTTCGGAGGAGCGGGCGCCTTCACCGCCCTGGCCGTTGCGGCGTTCTTCGCGCGCGCGCCTGCGTTCTTCGTGCAACGCGCGCGCTTCTTCGTGGCGCACGCGCAGTTCTTGCTGCTGCTGTGCGCGTTCGGAGTGGCGCTGCGCGCGCGCTTCGCGCGCGGCTGCGGCGCCTGCCGCACCCGCCTTCGTGTGCGTCGCGCGGGTGTGCGCGCGTCCGCCCTGCGCCTGCTTTGAGGAGCCGCCCTGGCGGCCGCCGTTGCTGCCATCGCTTTCGCTGGCGCCGCGGGCTTCGGCGGCGCCACCGCTGAGCACGAAGCCCCCACCCGCCCCAGGCGTGCCCGCGCCTGCCGCGGAGAAGCGCAGCCGCGCGCCGCGCGAGGTGCGCGCGCTCGAGCCGCGTGCGGAGCCGTGCGTGCCCTGGACGTGCGTGATCTCGCCCGCCAGGCGAGCGAGCTGCTGGCTCGGCGCCGCGGCGGGGCCCGCGCCTGCGCTGAGGCCGAGCAGCGCGGCGCCGGCCATCGCCTTGACGGCGAGCGCTTTCACGCCGCCGCCGGCCAGCCCGAGCGTCGCCGCCGCGACGCTTCCGCCGAGCGTTGCGCCACCCGCGTAGGCGGTCGGTTCGCTGACGCCGGTCGCGAGCCATTCCTGCAGCGATCGCAGTCTCAGCGCGAGCGACGGCGCGAACGGGAGCAGCGAGTTGAGCTGCAGCCGCTGGCGCGCGACGCCCGCGGCGAAGGTGCGGCAGTCGTCGCAGGAGCGCAGATGGCGGCGCAGCCTCCCGCGCAGAAGGGCTGCTCCGCGCGCGCTTGCGATCTCTTCGCGGATCTGGCCGCAGTCGGCTTCGCACGCGCGCCGGTCGGAGATGAGGTTCGCGCGCGCCTGGTAGACGAGCGCCTTGACCTGCTCGGCGCGCACACCCAGCACGTCGCCGATTTCCGCCTGGCTGAGGCCGCGCAGCTCGGCGAGCACCATCGCCGCGCGCTGGCGGTCGGGCAGCTCGCGCAGGCGCACGAGCGTGTCGCGCAGCTCCTCGCGCACCTCCACTTCGTGCGCCGGGTCGCCGTTCAGCGCCGGCTCGCCGTTCAGCTCGACCGTCGGGCGGCGCCGGCGCAGCATCGTCAGGCACTGGTTGCGGGCGATCGCGAACAGCCAGGGACGCAACGCGATCGGGCGCGCGTCGGCGCGCAGCGAGCGATAGGCGGCGGCGAACGTCGTCTGCAGCGCGTCCTCGGCGTCGGCGCGCGAGGTGAGCATGTAGGCGCAGAACGAGAGCAGTTCGGCCGAGTGGCGCGCGTACAGCGCCTCGAAGGCGCGCGGGTCGCCGCGGCGGACGGACGCCACGATGCGCTCGTCCGAGGCCAGCCAGAAGCGTACGCGCGAGTTGTGCGCGCTGCTCCGGCGTCGCTTGCGTTCTGCTACCTGGCCCTCCAAGACCACCCCCCAATCCGTGAGGTTTGGATAGAAACCTAGCCCCCGCGGCCGCTTCTTTCAAGGCGAAAGAAAGTTTCGCCTCCTCCCAACCTTCGCCCCCCTGCCACGTTCTATGGGTGATCGCGAACAATGAGGACGGCCCCCGAACAGGTGACGCAGTGCAACATCGAGCTCCACGGGCGAGCGGTGGCGGCGCTCAACGCGCGCGAGGTTCCGGCGGAGCTGCTTGCGCCCGGCTTCTCGATGAGAAGCTGCGCGAGCGCTGTCGCGGACTACACCTACCGCGGCGCGGCGGGCTGGCGCGACTGGATGAACGACACGTTCGAAGAGTTCAGCAGCGCACAGATGCGGATCGAGCAGATCATCGCCGCCTCGGGCGAGTTCGTGGTCGCCAGCTTCTGCATCGACGGGGCCAGCGCGCGGCTGGGGACACCGCTGTCGTTCCGATGGACGGGCGTCACGTGGTTCCAGAACGGGAGGGCGACGCGCGCAGCCGGCTACTCGACGCGGAGGGAGGCGCTCGAGGCGGTGCGCCGCGAGGCCCAGGACCGGGGAGGAGCTCCAGTCCTAGATCTCGCGGCTGCGTGAGGGGCCCCACCGCCGCGGCGTCGACCGCGGGCACACGCGGCGTCCGAGCCGCCGCGCCGTGCCCGCGGCTCTCGCATCAGCAGATCGGCGCGCAGCGCGCCGGGTAAGGCCCGAGCGCCGGCGTGTAAGGGGTCGCGCGGGCGAAGAGCCTGCGAACTGCCGATGTGCGGTGCGCCGTCTCAGCTCATGCTGCCGATCAGTGAAGCGTGCAACTGAGAGGAGCCGTCATGCATTCCCTGCTGTTGGGTGAGCTCGCGTTCGCAAGAAGCGCCGAACTGCGCGAGAGCGCGCGCGCCAACAAAGTGCCCCGCAGCGAGCGCCGCGGCGCCGCCGCGCCGGAGCCGGCGATCGCGCCGGAAGGAGCGCGTGCGGCGAGCGCCGGCCCGCAATCGAGCACTGCGCGCGCGCACTCGCGTCTGCGCGCGGAATACTCAAGGAATGGCGATGCGCGTCACGAGCAGCCACTTCGTGGGCCGCGCGGGCGAGCTGGCCGAGTGCGAAGCGGCGCTCGCTGACGCGCGCGCGGGCTCGCCGTCGGTCATCGCGCTGAGCGGCGAGAGCGGCGTCGGCAAGACGCGTCTGATCGAGGCGTTCGAGTCCGTGGCCGGCGGGCGCGCATGCTTCCTGCGGGGAGAGTGCCTGGAGCTGGGCGAGGGCGAGCTTCCCTACGGGCCGCTGATCGGGGCGCTGCGGGGGCTGGTGCGCGCGCAGGCTCCGGTGCTTGCGCGGCTGAGCGCGGACGGGCGCAGCGAGCTCGCGGCGCTGCTGCCGGGCCTCGGGGAGCGGGCGGCGTCCGCGGCGGACGGGCAGGACTCCTCCCAGCTGCGGGTGTTCGAGGCGCTGCTCGAGCTGCTCGAGCTGCTCGGCGAGGAGCAGGCGCTGGTGCTGGTCATCGAGGATCTGCACTGGGCGGACCGCTCGACGCGGGCGTTCGCGGCGTACCTCTCGCGGAACCTGCGCGAAGAGCGCGTGCTGTTCGTGTTCAGCTATCGCGACGAGGAGCTTCACCGCCGCCACCCGCTGCGGGTGTTGCTCAGCGAGCTCGACCGCGGCGGGCGCACGCGCAGGTTGGCGCTGGGGCCGTGGTGCCCCGCGGAGCTCGGCGAGGCGCTGGCGGACATCCTCGGCGCGCCGCCGCGCGCGGAGCTCATCGAGCGCCTGTACGCGCGCGCGGAGGGCAATCCGCTGTACACCGAGGAGCTGCTGGCGGCGGGCCTCGACGGGCGCGGCGCGCCGCCGCAGTCGCTGCGCGACGCTTTCATCCTGCGCATCGAGCAACTGCCGGCCGACACACAGGCCGCGCTGCGCGTGCTGGCGGTGGCGGGCCGCGCCGACGAGCCGCTTCTTGCGCACGTATCGGGGCTCGGGCACGAGCCACTGACACAGGCGCTGCGCGAGGCGGTCTCGAACCACGTGATCGCGGCCGACGCGGACGGGCACCTCGCCTTCCGCCACGCGCTGCTGCGCGAGGTCGCCTACGAGGATCTGCTGCCGGGCGAGCGCTCGGCGCTGCATCTGGCGATCGCGCGTGCGCTCGACGAGCGTCCGCGGGAGAGCTGCGAGCAGGCGGCGCAGCTGTCCGCGCAGATCGCCTCACACGCGCGCGCATCGGGCGAGCGGGCGCTGGCGCTGCGGGCGTCGATCGAGGCCGCGGACGCGGCGGCGACGATCCACGCGCACGGCGAGGCGGCGGCGCTGCTCGAGCGCGCGCTGGAGCTGTGGGAGCGCGTCGAGGACGCGCGCGAGCAGGGGCGGATGGACCACACCGAGCTGCTGATACGCGCGGCGCGCGAGCACCACCACGACCAGCCCGGTCGCGCGGAGGCGCTGTACGAGGCGGCGCTCGCGGAGCTCGACGAGCAGACCGAGCCGGTGCGCGCGGCGCGCGTGCGCGAACAGCTCGCGCGCACGCAGTGGGGTCTCGCGCGCGGCGATCGCTCGCTGGAGAACAGCCGCCGCGCGCTCGCGCTCCTGCCCGTGGGGCTCGCCGACGCGGAGCGCGCGTCGGTGCTCGCATGGATCGCGCGCACGACGAGCCTGCGCGGTCGCTACCGCGACGCGATCGACGCGGCGCGAGAGGCGCTCGAGGAGGCGCGCCGCAGCAGCGCTGGGCCGCACCTGGAGAGCCAGTTGCTGAACACGCTGGGGATCGCGCTGGCGGGCTGCGGCGAGTGGGACGCGGGCGCGCAGCAGCTGCGCGAGGCGCTCGCGCTGTCGCGGAGCAACGCGGACGAGGTGGGCGCCGCGTTCTCCTGGGGGAACCTGTCGGACGTGCTGCTGCTCGCGGGCCGCACGCGCGAGGCGCTGCGCACCGCGCAAGAGGGCCTGGAGGCGATCCCGAAGAACCTGCGCGCCGAGCGCCTGTGGCTCGGCGCGAGCGTCGCGGAGGCTGCGACGGCGCTCGGCGACTTCGAGCTCGCGCAGCACAGCCTCCAGGCCGAAGAGCGCAAGCCGGAAGGTCGCTGGCTGATCAACCTGCGCCTGCGGCGCGCAGAGCTCGCGCTGGCGGTCGGCGGCCTGGAGGAGGTCGACGACGCGCTGGCCGAGATCGAGCAGCTGGTGGCGCGTACCCTCGAGCCCCAATTTCACGCGGCGTTCGGTCTCGCGCGGGCGCGCCTGCACCGTCGCCGCGCCGAGCCGGAGCTGGCGCGCGCGGCGGTGCGCGAGGCGCTCGACCGCATCGAGCTGTGCAGCGACGACGCTGCGCGCGTGACGGCGGTGGCGGCGGTGGGCGTGGCGGTCGAGGCCGACGTGGCCGAGCGCGCCTTCGACGCGGGTGACGAGCCGCTGCTGTCGGGAGCGCGCGCGCGCGCGAGCGCGCACATCGAGCTCGTGCGGGCGGCGGCGCCGGAGGCGGGCCCGGTCGAGGCGGCGTGGGCGCTGCTCGCGGAGGCGGAGCTCTGCCGCGCGCTCGGCTGCAACGACCCGGCGTGCTGGCGGCAGGCCGTGGACGAGTGGGAGACGCTCGAGCGCCCCTACGAAGCGGCCGTCTGCGGGCTGCGCGAGGCAGAAGCGCTGGTCGAGCGCGGCGCGCGCGAGGAGGGAGAGCGAGTGCTCGCTGACGCTCGCATGGACGCGTGCGCGCTTGGATCCCGCTGGCTCGTCGAGGAGATCGACGGCTTCGCGGCCCGCGCGAGGCTGAGCATCAGCGTTGCCCTCGAGGGTGCGCCGGCACGCGGCGACGGTGCCGAGGGCGCGCTGGCGGCGCAGGACCCGTTCGGCCTGACGCCGCGCGAGCTCGAAGTGCTGCGCCTGCTCGCGCGCGGCTCGACGAACCGCGAGATCGGCTCGCAGCTGTTCATGGCGGAGAAGACGGCGAGCGTGCACGTCTCGCGCATCCTCGCGAAGCTCGAGGTGCGCTCACGCACGCAGGCAGCAGCCGTCGCGCACCGCGCGGGCCTCGTCGCGTAGGGTCCTGCCGCGGCTCACCTCGCGGGCGAGGAGGCGCGGCGCCCGCGACTGATTGCGTGCAGCGCGCTCGCGGCATCGCTGGCTGCGAGCGCGAGCGAGCCGCCGCGCGCGAGCTTCATCCGGCCGAACTCTTCGCCGGCCGGGCCCGTGCGCGCGGCGCGCAGGCCATCGGCGGAGAGCAGCGAGACGGCCGCGATCGCGTTGGCGGGCACTGACAGCGAGACGCGCCCGGCGACGGGCGCGAGCGTCGAGCTCACGAGGCCGGCGCGGGCGGCCTCGAACACCTGCACAGCCAGCGCCCCGGCACTCTTCAGCAGCACCCGCTGGGCGTGGCCGGCACGGTTGTCGAGTACGAGCACCAGACCGCCGTGGGGTTGGGCGATCGCGCGCGCGCGCAGCCGGCTGCCGGCGGGCATCGGCACGGGATGCACGACGGAGCCCAGCGGCAGCCAATCGTTCAGCGCGATGAGCGCCGCCGCGAGCGGGCGCTGCAGCACGGTGTAGCCGCGCACGAGGAACGGGTCGTAGGCGTTGCCGCTGAGGTGGAAGCGCACCTCGCGGAAGCCCGTCTGGAGCGCGGACAGCGTGAAGCGCACCGCCCAGACAGCGGACGCGGGACTGTTGGAGACGCCGAGCACGCCCCCGCAGGAGGCGGAGTTGGCCTCGGAGATGATCGCGGGCAGGCCGTCGGCGGACGCATCGGCGACGACCCAGCCGTACGCTTCGGGCGCGTCGGCCGCGTATCGGGAGAGCAGCCCGTGGACCGTGACGTCACGCGGCGTCGCGCATGCCGTGAGCGGGTACAGGTGCACGCCGACCGTCTGGAAGTGCAGCGCCGCGAGCACGCGCGGCAGCTGCGCGCGCCAGCGTTCGGCGCGCGCCAGTTCGGGCCCGACCGTGGGCGCGCCGGCGACGTTCTGCTCGAGCGCGTTGGCAAGCTGGATGTAGAGGTTTGCGACGGCGAGTTCTTCCCCGGGCAGCGGCTTGTCGAGCGAGGCGTAGTTCGGCAGCGAGTACAGGTCGGGCTCGTTGCCGAGCGAGAAGTTGACGCCGTCGACAGCGGCGGCGTTCGCTTCGCTGACCATCTGCTGCGCCCAGGCGGGGCTGCCGGTCTTGAGGTTCAGGCCGACCGTGAGCGGGTCACGCGTGACCTCCAGCAGGCAGTGCAGCTGGCTCCAGAAGGCCGCCGGCAGCGTGTAGAGGGTGGCCGCTTCCCAGGAGCTCTGCGGCCCTCTCAGAGCGCCGCTCGGCACCGTCAGATCCTGGCTTGCGCCCGCGAGCTGTATCGGCGGCGAGCCGAGTTGCTCGAGCTCCTGCTCCAGCGCGGGCGGCGGGCACGCGCTCGCGCCCAGCGCTTCGGCCATGATCGGGTACTCGATCGAGAGCCCGACCGGCGGCATCGCGACGATCGGGCCCGGTAGCGCAAGCAGCCCGGGTCCGAGCGTGAGCGCCGCCGCGGGCTTGCGTGCGCCCATCCTGGCGCTGGCGGCCGCCACCGGCCCGGAGGCCGCGGCGGACGCGCCGCCGAGCGCGGACGGCGAGGGCGCGGCGAGAGCCGCGGACCCCTCGAGCGTGCAGATCGCGGCGAGCGCCAGCAGCGCGCCTGCCTTTCGCAACGTGCATGCGATCGGCGGACGGCGCATTGGCCCTACATATACACGGCGCTTCGCATGCGTGTGCGCCGCTCGTGCCCGCATCGGCGCGTGCGGGAGCGCGGGGCGCGCTCCGGCGCGATCACTTCGTCGTGATGACCGTGCCGGTCGGCGAGATCACGTACCAGAGCCCGCCGTTGGTTTCGATGCCCTGGCCGGTCGCCTGGCCGGCGCCCGTGTCCGCCTGGTAGGTGTACAGCGGCCAGCCGTCGTAGGTGACGACCCTGCCGCCTTCCGGGTCCGGGTCGCTGCCGAGCAGCGAGCTACGCACCTGCACGGCGCCCGAGGCCTTGGCGCCTTCCTTCAGCTTCAGCGGCGGCCACAGCTGCGCGCAGCCGCCCGTGCACGTCACTTTCGAGTGCGCGTCGGGCTCGAAGATGTAGAGCGTGTGACCCTGGGAGTCCACGAGCACGTGCCCGAGTTTCGGCAGGTTGCTGACGGCGAGGACAGTCGGCGTGGCGCTCGTCGTCGTGCTGCTCGTCGACGGCGTCGAGCTCGTCGAGGCCGTCGAGCTCGTGGGTTCCGACGAGGACGTGGTCGGCGACTTCGAGCTGCCGCATGCGGCGAGCAGCGCGGCGAGGGCCGTGATCGTCACGGCCAGCGTTGCACGACGGGCGCCGCGGGCTCGCGACTGGGCACCGGCGAACGGCGCTTGATTCTCATCGCTGCGCATCACGAGGGACCTCCGCGCGAGGGCTCTTGGGGACGGGAAAAGCATGACACAGCTGAGTGAAAACCCGAACACAGCAGCGTGAAATACGCCGATGGTGGGGCCGCCGCGCCCGCGTAGCCTGGCTGACAGTTCGGATAAATCCAGTCAGGAGGAGCGGTAATGAGTCGCAGAGTCTTCGACGTTCTCGCCAGCACGGTGGGCGTCGTCATCGTGGTCGTCCTGCTAGTCGCAGGCGGACTGCTGACGTGGGGGTCAAGCTACACCAAATCGAACGTTCGCAGCCAGCTCGCGGCGCAGGAAATCTTCTTCCCGCCCAAGGCGGCATTCGAACATCCAAAGGCCGGTACGGAGATCACTCCTTCGATGATCCCGAAGGTCTCGCAGTACGCGGGCCAGCAGCTGCTCACCGGGGCGCAGGCGAGGGTCTGGGCCGACGACTTCATGAGCGTGCATCTGCGCGAGATGCCATACCACGGCGTGTACGCGAAGATCAGCACCGCTGCGCGCGCCGAACCGACTAACCCGAAACTGAAGGAACTCGAGCAGACTTCCTTCCAGGGCACGACGCTGCGCGGCCTGCTGCTCGAGGCCTACGGCTTCTCATTCATCGGCGAAGTGATGATGTGGGGTGCGATCGCCTCGTTCGTACTGGCCGCGGTGATGCTGCTGCTGGTCGGCTTCGGGTTCAGGCACGCACGCAGCACGCCGCCGGAGGTCGAGCTGCTGACAGTGCGCGAGCGCGAAGTGGAGCCGGTCGGCTGATCGGCGCGTGATCGCTGCTCCCTGCAAAGGCAGGCGAGCACGACGAGCCTCGCCGATTCTCGGGGGCTGGCGAGGGAAGGGGCGTCCGGCCGTGTGGCCGGGCGCCCTTCGCGTGCCGCGCTCAGCCCTCGAGCAGCTGGCGCGCGATCGTCGCCTGGTCGAAGTAGATGCGCTCGCACACGATGCGCGCGCTGCCGGGCTCGAACAGGAACAGCGCGCACATCCGACAGCTGAAGCCGCGCCCGCTCGGCTCGATGCCGCGCAGCTCGCCCTTCATCGTGCCCAGCAGGTCGAACTCGGCGATGACGGCGTCCTCGGCCTGGTGCAGCACGACGTTCTCGTTGCGCTGGTCCGGGAAGGCCGCGCGGGAGGTCCGGTAGTAGCCCGCGACCTCCTCCGCGCCGTCATACACCTCGCCGGTGGCGATGAGCTCGTAGCGCGGATGCTCGAAGGTCGCCAGTGTGTCCTCGAAGCGATGTTCGTTCTCCGAGCGCATGTGCTCGCGAACGAGCTCCAGGCGCTGGCGCTGCAGGGATGGATCGGCCACGGCAGCGGCGAAGGCTACATCCGCGCGCGGCCTCGAGGCGGCCAGCCGGCCGCTGGGAAGCCCGGCGCGGCGAGTGCGCTCGGCTGTGCCGGTGGGTGTGCGCGAGCGCAGCGAGGTGTCGCTTCAGACCGGCGCCAAAGGTGGTTGGCTTGCCGGCGTAGGTCCTGATGAGCGCGGGCCCTTCGCTGCAGCTCCAGTCGGACGGCGGGCCGGTGGAGTCCCAGGTCCAGCCGAGGTAGGAGACGCCGTGTGCGTCGGCCCAGCGCATGTACTTGTCGATGTAGGTGGCTCTGCAGCCGCTCTCGCCCATCTCGCCTGTGATCACGGGAACCTGCTCGGCGAGCGGCGCGATCGTCGAGTTCCAGCAGGCTTCGGTGTTGCAGCCGGAGAAGTCGTAGGTGTGAAAGCTGACCGCGAGCTGGTGGTCGGGGTCGCTCGGCTCGTACGCGAGCCATCCGCTCTCTTCGCTTGACCAGTCAAGGCCTCCGAGCATGATCGGCTGTGTGGCGCCCGTCGAGCGGACGGCGTCGACGAGCGACTGCATCCCGGCTGTCTGGTAGGCGACGGTCGTGCCTGCGTCTTCGTAGGTTTCGCTGCAGCCTTCCAGCCAGCACGACCAGGAGCTGATGTAGGGCTCGTTGAAGAGATCGAAGATGACGCCGTGATTGCCACGGAAGGACGCTGCGACGCTGCTCCAGAAGCTCGGCGCGTGTTCGGCGTCGGCCATCGGCCACTGGCTTGCGGCGAGATGGCCGCCGGGTGCGGCCCAGTGCAGGTCGAGGATGACGAGGATGCCGTAGGACTCGAGCGTCGAGACGTACTGCTCGATCGCGGCCTGGTAGGCGACGCCGCTGACGCTTTCGCCGACGCCGTTGATGCCGAGCCAGCAGTCCTCGTTCAGCGGTAGCCGCACCGCATTGACGTGCCACGCGGCGATCGCCGCGACCGACTCCGAGTCGCTGGGGCCGTCGAAGATCGAGCCGCCTCCGATGCACTCGTACTCGCTGCCCGAGCGGTCGACGCCGAGCAGCCGGATCGTTTCCCCGGCCTGGTCGACGAGGCGGTTTCCGCTGACCGCGACGTACGGCGTGCTGATCGCCGCCTGCGGCGCGCACGCCAGCGCGAGCAGTGCGAGCACCACGCCGGCCGCGTGTCGCGTGAGGTTCGGCACGGCGCTCGATTATGCGTGACGCGAGGGCGCGGCGTGGACGGGCGATCGAGCGGTGCTGGATCGCGAGCGCGTGCGCCCGCTGTCGGCCTGGAGGCCTCTGCCGCGCGGCTGCTGCGGTTACGCTCTAACCGTGCGCCTGGACGGAAAGGCGGGGATCGTGGTCGGCGCCGGGCAGTCGCCGGGCGAGACGGTGGGGACCGGCCGCGCGGCGGCGCTCGCGTTCGCGCGCGAGGGGGCGAAGCTGCTGCTGGCCGACCTGGACATCGACTCGGCGCGCGAGACTGCGGCGATGATCGCGGACGAGGGCGGCACGGCGGAGTGCGTGCGAGCGGACTGGACGAGCGCGCAGGACTGCCGTGCGATGGCGAGCGCGTGCGTGGACGCGTGGGGGCGGATCGACTTCCTGCAGAACAACGTCGGCATCGGCGGGGACGACGCCAGCCCGACGAGACTGCGCGAGGAGTCCTTCGACCGCATGATCGCGGTGAACCTGAAGGGCTGCCTGCTTTCCTGCCAGGCGGTCGTGCCCGTGATGCGCGAGCAGCAGGCAGGTTCGGTCGTGAACATCTCCTCGATCGCCTCGCTCGCGGCGTCGGTGCGGCTGACGGCATACAAGATCTCGAAGGCCGGCATCAACGCGCTCACACAGTCGCTGGCGATCGAGAACGCAGCGCGAGGGGTGCGCGTGAACGCGATCCTGCCGGGACTACTCGATACGCCGATGGCGATCGACGCGTGGGCGCGCGCGATGGATCAGCCGCGCGAGCGCGTGCGCGAGCAGCGCGACCAGATGGTGCCGCTGCGCCACGCGATGGGCAGCGCTTGGGACGTCGCGCACGCGAGCGTGTTCCTGCACTCCGAGGAGGCGAGCTTCATCACGGGCGTGCTGCTGCCGGTGGACGGCGGCCAGCTCGCACGTGTAGGCGGCTAGAGCCGGTCGCGGCGCTCGCTTGCAAGCGAGGAGGCCCCGGCCGGACTGCGACCGGGGCCTCCGCGAGATCCTGCGCGGCCGCTCAGATGCCCTGACCGTAATTCGTGCAGGTGGCTTTGAACGACTGGTTCGGGCTCGAGCTGAGCTGGTTGAGGACGTTCTGTAGGGAAGGCGAGTCATCGAACATGCCGATGTGCGCGACCGGGTCGCTCGGGCATTGACTCTGAATCGTGATGTTGGTGACGTTGGAGCCGCTTAGGAAGGCGTGCGTGTAGGGGGTGACCACCTCGTCGTGGTCGGTCTCGATGACGACGTATTTCACGCCCGCAGCGACCGGTTCGCCTGAGCCGAAGAGCTTCTTTATGAAGGCCGAGCTTTCGGTCTGTTCCGGCAGCGAAGGCGCTCCCAGGAATTCGAGCAGTCCGGTCACGAGTTCTGTCGCGAATGGGAAGTTTTCGACGAACTTCGTGATCCCGTCGAGCGTCGTTCCGTGATTGCTGGGCGCCAGCCCGATCAGCTCGTTCACCTTCGTCGAGCCGCCCAGGTACTTGATGTAGTAGTTGGGCATCATGCCGCCCTGAGAGTGCCCCACGAGGTCGACCTTCGATGCTTTGGTTTTCGAGAGGACGTTGTTCACGAACGAAGAGAGTTCTTCCGCGGACTTTTCGATGTGGCCCAAGCCATCGATACGCGGACCGATGAACGGCCACAGTTCCAGCGACGCCAGCGTTGCGCCGTAGTTGAAGGCGTAGACGCAGTAGCCTTCGTTCGCCAGCAGCGGGCTGAGTGTCACCCAGTTGGATCCCTCGTCGGCCAGCGTGGCGTGGACGAGCACAACGGGATATGGATGCGCCGAGCTCGGCTTGCAGCCGTTGTTCGCGCCGACGACCGTTTCCGGTTCCCACGTCTCATTCCAGATCGCGTCCCCCAGCGCGCTGTTGCCATAGGGCACGGAATACTTGGCGCTCGCCGCTGCCGGCGAGAAAGCCATCGCTGCGGCCACCGCGCACAGCGCGAGCGCAGCCCTCCTCTTGAGCACAGGCCCTCCTCCGAATAGATGACACGACCGCCTACGACGCCAGATAGGTCGCGGCGGTCCTTCCCCGAACGACCGCACGACCCTAATGCGGAGGGCGGAGCCCAGTCAAGAGGAATCCTCGTACGCCGCCTGAATGCCGCTGCGCGCGCTACCGGTGCAGCATTCCGACCGTCACGAGGGGGCGCGCGGCTGGTCGATGCGCACCAGATTGCCCGACGGATCGCGCACGGCGAAGTCGCGCGTGCCCCACGGCTGGTCGGTTGGCTCCTGCACGATCTCAGTGCCGGCGCCACGCACGTGCTCGAAGGTGCCCTCGAGATCTTCGGTGTGGAAGTGAACGCCGTTGAGCGCGCCCTTGGCGAGAAGCTCGGCGAGGGCGTCGTTGTCGGCGGGACTGCCGTTCAGGTAGTTCGTGATGACGATCGCAACGCCGGGTTGAGAGGCGGCTCCGACGGTGATCCAGCGGAAGTCCCCGCGGGCGACGTCGTTGCGCAGTTCGAGGCCGAGCGTGTCGCGGTAGAACGCCAATGCGAGCTCGGGGTCGTCAACCAGCACGAAGCACTGCGAGAGAGTGAGATCCATGTCCGCGAACGTTAGGGAGCCGGGGCCGCGCGCGCTTCTCCGATCCTGCTCCGTTTGGAGCTCGGACGGGTGAGATCCCTGGCGATGCAGCCGGGCACGCTCGCGAGCGCGCGATGGTCGCGGGTGCGGTAGGCCGTCGGCGTCTCGCCCGCGAGCTGCGTGAAGCACGTGCTGAACGAGCCGAGCGACGAGCATCCGACCGCCAGGCAGACCTCGGTGACCGACAGCTCGCCGCAACGCAACAGCGCCTTCGCGCGCTCGATCCGGCGCGTCATCAGGTAGGCGTGGGGCGTCTCCCCGTAGGTTGCGCGGAAGCGGCGCGAGAAGTGCGCGCTCGACATCAGGGCTGCGCGGGCGAGCGCGGCGACGTCGAGCGGTCGCGCGTACTCGCGGTCGATCAGATCGCGGGCGCGGCGCAGATGCGCGAGGTTCGCCAGCTCCTGCGGTGACACCGACGGGAGCCTAGCGGCGTGCCGAAACGGAGGTGCGGCGTCGCGTGGTTGCGATCACGCGGGCGTGTTCGAGCGTGCGGGCTGGCTGCGGGCGGTCGCTTCGAGGACCTTGTTGACGTTCACAGTGCGCGTCACGCGGTAGGCAGGCAGATGCTCAGCCAGCCACTCCTGCGAAGGCAGTGTCTCGAGTATGAGCAGTGGCCTGCAGCGCTCGATCGTCTGCAGCGCGCCGGCCAGCGCCTGCTCCTCGTGGCCCTCCACGTCGAGCCCGAGAACGCCCACCTGCCGGTCGCCGGGAACCGTCTCGTCGATCGTCAGAAGCGCCACCGTTTCGTGGCTGCGCCCGGCCGGCGCCTCGGCTCGCAGCCAGCTGCTGCTGCCGGCCGCACGGCCGAGCCGGTCGCCCGTCACGAGCGTCGCCTCACCGGACCGGTCGCTGAGAGCCGCGTTTACGAGCGTGACGTTCTGCAGGTCGTTGAGCAAAGCCGTGATCTGCGCGCAGCGAAAGCTCTCGCGGTTTGGCTCAAAGGCCCACACCATCCCTTCGCGCGCGGCCAGCGCCGGCAGGAAATCGCCGAAGAACGCACCCGCGTGAATGACGTCGCCGGGGATGCCGCGCATGAAGCGCAGCGTGTCCGCCTCCCAGACCCGCGACTGCAGGATCGCCTGCGCCTCCGGCCGGTGGCGGGCCGAGCGGGGCACGCAGTAGGTGCCGTACTCGTTGCGCGCGAAGGAGCAGTCGAGGGTGCGCGCAGGAAGGGGCGCCGGCGCCAGCGCCGCCTTGGCGATACGCAGACGCCCCAGGCCGCGACGCAACGGACGCCTGACCGGCACCGGCAGCGCGTTCCTCAGCTGCCATGACGGCACAGAGGAAGCCTACACGCGCGCCCGACGCGGGAGCTGCGGCCCGGCGTGTGGCTGGCGTTCGACGATCGAGCCGGGCGGCAGCGGCGCTCGTACGCCCTCGCCCATGCAGTGCCTGATGCAGGGGACGTACACGGTGTCGAAACCGAGCAGCGCGGGCACGGTCTCGAAGCGATAGCCGCGGCGCTTGAGCGCTTCGATGATGTAGGGATAGGCGGCGAGCGTCTGCGCGCGCGGGCCACCGCCGTCGTGGGAGAGGATGATCGACCCGGGCTGCACCTGTTCGAGTACGCGCTGCTCGATGACGGAGGTTCCCGGCAGCGTGTAGTCGCTGGGGTCGACGTCCCACAGGATCGTCGCGAGGCCGAGCGAGCTGGCGGTGTCGACGATCGCCGGGTCGTAGTCGCCGTACGGCGGCCGGAACACGCACGGCGTGTAGCCGGTCAGCTTGCGGATCGCTTCGATCGTGCGCTGCAGCTGCGCGCGGAGCTCGCCGGCGCTCAGCAGCTCGAGGTCGGGATGGGTCCAGGTGTGATCGCCGAGCGCGTCGCCGTTGCGCAGCTCGCGCTCGAGCGTCGTCCGGTACTGCGCGCCGATCTGATCTCCGATCATGAAGAACGTGGCCGGAACGTGCTGCGCTTCGAGCATGCGCACGAACTGCGGCGTGATCGGCGCGGGGCCGTCGTCGAAGCTCAGCGCGACGATCTTACGGCGGGCGCCATTGCTGTATGCGAGCGCGGGACCCCGGCGTACGCACCGGATCGGGCGGTACAGGACAGCCGCCGCCGGCGAGCGCGAGGGCGTCGCGGGCGAGCCGCCGGAGGTGGAGGTCCTGGGGGGAGCGGGGCTCGCCGGACTCTCAAGCACACTGGGGCCGGCACCGGCGGTCGCGCCCACCGCAAGCACGACTGTCAGTGCTCGAAGAAGCGAGGATGCCGGCACGGACGCCACCTTAGTCGCGTGGATCTCGCGCCACGTGGGCTCGGCCCTGAGCACTCAGGGAAGCCGGATTGCAGCGTTCCGTAGCCGCCGGCGACGACGCGCTACCGTACAGTCAGCCGTCGTCCGTACTGGTCTCGCTGACTCTCCCTTGCGATCGGCGCCAACCCTCGAGAGCGGCAGAGAGGACGGGCTGCGATGTTTGGCGCCAGCCACGAGCGCGCGCTGCGCGGCGACACGGCCTCGGCGATCTCAGACGCGATGGCGGCGTTGCTCAGTCGCTACACGGGACGCGGCGCGACGAGCTCGCGGACCACTTTCGGAAGGGATCTGGTCGTCTGCGTGATGGCGGATGCGCTCACCAAAGGCGAGAAAACCCTCGTCCAACATGGTCTGGCCGAAGACGTGTTGAACATTCGGCGCGCCTACCAGCAGAGCATGGCGCAGGAGGCGATCGGGATCGTCGAGGAGCTCACCGAGCGCCGCGTGAGCGCATTTATGAGCAACAACCACATCGACCCCGATCTCGCCGTCGAGATCTTCGTACTTCAACCGGCGCCGAGCAGCCAGGACGCCGAGCCGAGCTAACCCGCCCCCACGGCCTGCGCCGTCCGCTCGCGTGTTGCACTGGCGGCCTGCCTGCCCTGGGCGAAGGTCACCATGCGCCGCCCATCCTCATCCCATAGCTTCAGCGAAACCGCACGCAGGGCGTCCAGCAGGGAGAGAGTGGGCACGTCGTGGAAGATTGGATTTTGCTCGTGCGCTTGGCGCAGGTTGTAGTTGGGGATGCGCGCGCTTAGATGATGAATGTGGTGATAGCCGATGTTGCCCGTGCAAAATCGCAACAGAGGCGATAGCTTCAGAAACGAGCTTCCGCGTAGCGCAGCGTCGGCGTAGTTCCAACCGTCGGCGCCCTCCCAGTAGGCGTCCTCGAACTGGTGCTGGACATAAAAGAGCCAGATGCCGATCGAGCCCGCGAGCAGCGCGGCGGGGCCAAAAACGAGCAGGTAATCGCGCCAGCCGATCAGCCAACACAGGAAACCGACGATCACGGCGAGCGCGAGGTCCGTGCGGAGCACGCTGCGCCGCATCCGCTCGCGCGCTCCCTTCGCGACGATGCGCGGGCCGATGATCATCGCGACGACCGGACCCACGCCGAACATCAGCAACGGGTTGCGCACGAGGCGATAGCCGAGCCGTGCGCGCCAGGGCAGCGCATGGTATTCAGCGACCGTCAACGTGCGGATGTCTCCCGTTCCGCGGCGCGTGAGGTCACCCGAGGTGGCATGGTGTACCGCGTGGTCGTGACGCCAGCGAACGAAGGGTGAATACAAGAGCAGCCCCAGTGCGGTCCCGACCCACGCGTTCGCCCGTTTGGATTCAAGGAACGAGCCGTGCGAGCAGTCGTGGAAGACGATGAAGACGCGGACGAGAAAGACGGCCGCTGGGATGGCGAGCGCCAGCGTCAGGAGGTCAGAAATCCTGAGTGTGAAATACATCGCCACAGTAAGCGCGAGGTACGGCAGAGCCGACGTGGCAAGGCCCAGCAGCGCACGTCCGCGGTGTGCCCGCTCGTACAGGGCGAGGCTCTCGCGCCAGAAGGGTGCGTTCATGGATCGCTCATGTCCGACGGCCGGTCCCGTGTGCCCCGCAGCGGGCTGTTTGGCCTGGTGAGGCTGCTTTTCAACGGGGATCATCGAGTCCCCCTTTCCTGGTGTGCGGGCGGCCGGTCCGACCGCCGCATCCCAATCGCGGCTAAGAGACTACCGGCTCCCCCACCGGAAGCCCGCCGGTTGGACGATCGTGCGGGCCGAAGCCGCCGAGGATCGCCTACGAATGCAGCTCCCATCGCGGATCTCGGCCGGCCCACGTGATCTGCGTCTCGCCGCGGCTGCCCCTCCTGCGAGCCTCGACCTCGGTCGCGTGAGGAGCTCTGCCCCGCTCGCGGCTTGGTCGCATCGGTACGCCCACCGGCGCAGCTCCGGCTCCTCTCGGGGTGCCGTTCTGGCAGTCTGTCGTGATGCGTTTTCACAGAGACGGGTCGCGCCGCGACGTCTCTCGTCGCCACCTGGCTCCCGCCCTCGGCGTTCGCGACATGGCGATCGACCTCGGAACGGCCAACACCCTCGTATACGTCGACGGACGGGGCATCGTGGTGTCCGAGCCTTCCGTCGTGGCGTCGGACTCGCTGACGGGGCGCGTGCACGCAGTGGGCGCAGACGCCGAGCGGATGATCGGACGCACGCCCGCGACGATCTCCGCAACACGACCTTTGCGCCACGGCGTGATCGCCGACTTCGAGATCACCGAGCAGATGCTGCGCTACTTCATACGCAAGGTGCTCGATCGCCACCGCGCCCATCCCCGTCTGATCGTGTGCGCCCCATCCGGTGTCACCGAGGTGGAGAAGCGAGCCGTCGAGGAGGCGTCGCTCGCAGCGGGCGCGCGTCGTGTTCATCTGATCGAGGAGCCGATCGCCGCCGCGATCGGCGCCGGTCTGGACATCGCAGAGCCATTCGGGCGCATGGTGGTCGACATCGGGGGTGGCACGAGCGAGATGGCGGTGATCTCACTCGGCGGCATCGCGCTGTTCCGCTCGGTGCGCGTTGGGGGCTACGAGATGGACGAGGCCATCACGAGGTACCTGCGTGCCGTGTACGCGCTGGCGGTCGGCTCGCAGACGGCCGAGGCGATCAAGATTGCGATTGGATCGGCGGTGGCGCTCTGGCCCGAAGAGACACACGAGGTGCGCGGCCGCCATCTGATCACCGGTCTTCCCACGCAGATTCGGCTACGCAGCGAGGAGGTGCGCGAGGCGATCGCCGGCCCATTGCGTGAGATCGTGGACGCAATCAAGGAGACGCTCGAGCAGGCTCCACCAGAGCTAACCGGCGACATCGCGCGTGGCGGGATCCTGCTCGCCGGCGGAGGCACCCTGCTGCGCGGCTTTCCAGAATTCGTCGCCGCGGAAACCGGCGTGCCGGTGTTCCTGGCGGCATCGCCGCTGACGTGCGTCGTCTCCGGCTCCGGCCAAGCCCTCGATCACTTCGACGAGCTCGGCCGCCCTGGCACTGCGGGTCGCCGGACGCGCCGGGCCCGCAACTGAAGGCCGCAGAGTCGCGCCTGAATCGGTCGTGGACCACTCACAAATCGGCGCAGTCAGCCTCGAGGGTCTGCTTGACCGCGTCGATGCCGCGCTCCATCAGCTCGCTCGTGCGCTCGGCCAGCTCGTCGGGGAGCAGGTCGGCAACCCACACGAAGCGCGTTGAGCCGGCGCCGCTTTGGAGCACCTGTGCCGCGCCGTTGTGGTGCGTATATGGGCCGTCCACGATCGTCCACACCAGGCGCCGCTGATCATCGTCGAGGTCCACGAGCACCTCGCGTACCACGATGCCGTTGAAGAACGTCACGATGCGGTCGCGGCCATCGACACGCGCGCCGGTGACGAAGCCGCGCACGAGCCGCTCGTGCAGGGCGCCCCAGTCGCGCAATGCATCCCACGCCTGCTCCGGCGCCACCGCGATCTCTCTCTCCTTGCGTATGCATGCCACGCGCACACGATCGCCGCGCGCCCCCACGCGCGTCTTGGATTTCCTTGCCCATCTGCGAGCATCTCGTTTTGTGCTGGCCAGCAGCGCCATGATCGAGCGCGACGGGCTGGCGCTCTACGACGTGCGCTGCAGCCATCCGCGCGGCTGCGGCGTGAGCACCGAGGTCGCCGCCGTCAGCGCGCTGGTGCTCGTGCGGCGCGGTTGCTTCGTGCGCGACGCCGAGGGCCTGGAGTGTCTGCTCGATCCCACCGCCGGCTACTTCGTGCGCGCCGGCGAGGAGCAGCGCTTCGACCACCCGCACGCCGGCGGCGACAGCTGCACGTCCATCGCGGTCAGCGAGGGACTGCTCGCGTCGATTTGGGGCGGCCGTCGGCACCTGCCAAAGGGGGCGATCGCCATCTCGCCCCGGCTCGACCTCTCCCACCGCAAGCTGCTCGCGCATGCTCGTAGAGGCGGCGAGGGGCATGCGCTCTTCGAACGTTCGATCGAGCTGATCGCAGAAGCGCTGGAGGCCGTCGACCCGCGGCCGGTGGGCAGCGCTCGCCCGCACACCGCGCGCTCGCACCGTGCGCTCGCGGCGGGCGTGCGCGAAGCGCTCGTCGAGGACAGCGCCCGCTCGCTGCCCGAGCTCGCGCGAGTGCTCGCCGTCTCTCCGCACCACCTCAGCCGCGTGTTCCGGGCGGTCACCGGGCACAGCATCTCCCGCCATCGCATGCGCCTGCGTGCGCGTACCGCGCTCGAGCGGCTTTTCGACGGTGAGCGCGACATCGCGCGCCTGGCCAGTGAGCTCGGCTTCGCCGACCAGAGCCACCTCTCCCGCGTTCTGCGCGAGGAGGCGGGCACGACGCCGGGGGCGCTACGAGCCGTGCTCGGCGGTGTCGATGACACCCCGGCTCCGCTGTTTGACCCTTAGACGATCCCTCGTCGGCCCCTACGGTGCGACCAAGGCGTCCGTCAGCGGCCCGATCACCGCGAGCGCCGCCACGAGCTCATCGCCGAGGTCATACCGCGCGGCAAGCGTGTTCGGGGCCGTGTAGCTGACGCGCGTCCGCCCATCGTCGTCCCATACGAGGACCTTCAGCGGCAACTCGAGCGCGGCCAGCGGCGCCGCGACCATCACGGGGGTGCCCGCCTTGGGGTTGCCGAACACGACGAGTTTCGTGTCGCGCAGCTTCAGGCCGACGCGCTCGGCCTCCCCGCTGTGATCGATCACAGCGAACACCTTGATCCCTTTGGCTTCCACCATCTCGGTAAGCCTGCCCAGCGTCTCAGGGACCGAGAGGGGGCTCGCCTTCGTGATCGAGCCCGCTACCTCATATGAAGCTGCGCCGCGCCAGGCCTCACCCGCTCCAGAGCTTGGGCTCGCCATGAAGACTCCTCTCGGACGCTCGTAGGCTCCTGCTTGTGCAGGCGCGCGCCCCCGCACGAACAGGGCCGGGCGACTGGCACGCGCTAGATGTTACGCGTGCCGCCACAGCGCGCGCCGGCGCTGCGCCAGCGGTCGCCTGGGCTGGCAGCACAACCCGGTCGTCGGGCAAGAGTCCAGGTCACGGGCAGGACCCGACATTCCCGCTAGCCGCCGCTTCGCGAGACTCGTGCGCGCCGGCGCGGTGCGCGTCCGGCCGGCTGGCTGACCTTCTCGACGGTGGGTGCAGACGGGATCGGGCGGGTCACCGGGCGTTTCGCGCGGACCGTCGCCTTGCGACCGTGATGGACGATCTGCAGCGATGCGCCTTGCAGCAGCGAGTAGGTCGCCTGTTCGCGACCGACCTCCACCAGCAGCCTGAGATCGCGGACGCAGAGGCGGAACGCCAGCCGGGTGAGCGACTGGGGCAGGCGCGGGGTGAAGCTCATGATCCCGCCGTGATCACGCATGCCGCCGAAGCCCGCGACGGCGGCGATCCACGTCCCGGCCAGCGATGCTATGTGCAGGCCGTCGCGCGTGTTGTGCTGGATGTCGTCGAGATCGATGAGCGCGGCCTCACCGAAGTAGTCGTAGGCGAGCTCGAGTTGGCCGACCTCCGCGGCGATAACGGCCTGCGTACATGCCGACAGCGAGGAGTCGCGCACGGTCAGCCGCTCGTAGTAGGCGAAGTCCCGTGCCTTCTGCTCCTCGCTGAAAGCATCGCCGCGCATGTGCAGCGCGAGCACGAGATCGGCCTGCTTGACGACCTGCTTGCGATACAGGTCGAAGTACGGGAAGTGCAGGAACAGCGGGTACTGCCCGGGGCCCGTCGCGGCGAAGTCCCAGTCCTCGTGTTCGGTGAACGCCTGTGCCTGCGCGTGCACCCCGCGCTGCTCGTCGAAGGGGATCAGCATCGAGCGGGCAGCGTCATGCCAGCCCGCCGCCTCCTCCTCGTCGACCCCGAGCTCGGCGACCCGCTGCGGATAGCGTTGCGCCGCCTCGAACGCCGCACGCAGATTCCGCTCGGCCATCAAGTTCGTGTACACATTGTCGTCGGCGATCGCGCTGTACTCGTCGGGCCCTGTCACGCCGTCGATCCGAAAGTTGCCGGCATCGTCGTGATGCCCCAGCGACCGCCACAGGCGCGCGGTTTCGATGAGCAAAGCGAGGCCTTCGGCGCCCGCGAACTCCTCATCGCCGCTCGCGGTTTGATAGCGCAGTACGGCATCGGCGATGTCGGCGTTGACGTGAAACGCCCCCGTTCCCGCCGGCCAGTAGGCCGAGCACTCCTCTCCGTGGATCGTACGCCACGGGAACGCCGCCCCCTTGAGCCCGAGCGCGGTGGCGCGCTCCCGTGCGAGCTCGAGCGTGGCCCGCCGCCAGCGCAACGCATCGCGCGCGGCGGGCGGAGCGGTGTAGGTCAGCAGCGGTAAGACGAAGCTCTCTGTGTCCCAGAACGCGTGCCCGTCGTACCCCGGCCCGGTGAGGCCCTTGGCGGCGATCGCTCTGCGCTCGGCCCTGGCGCCCGCTTGGAGCGCATGAAAGAGGCTGAATCGAACCGCCTGCTGCAGTTCGGCATCGCCGTCGATCTCAACGTCCGCGCGCGCCCAGAAGTCGTCGAGGTATTCACGCTGCTCGGCGAGCAGCCCGTCCCAGCCGCGATGTCGGGCCTCAGCCAGCGCCGCCGCAACCTGGTCGACAATCGTCGGCGCCGAGCGCTCGCTCGACCACCCGTATGCAAGGAGCTTCACGATGCGAAGGGGCTTGCCCGGAACGAGGTCCGCGCTCACGAGCACGCGACCGACGTCCTCGAAGCTCTCCGCTCTGGCTTCGATGTGCGGCGGCCCATCGATGACGTGATCCATCGCAGCCGCCATCGTCAGCCCACTCTCGCGGGTCGAGTGCTCGAGCACCACGCGCGTGTCCCGGTCGCCGAAGTACACCGAGTGCAGCGGCGAAGCGAGCGCAGCGGCGGCACGGGGATCGCTCTCGGTGGCCGGCAGCTTCTCGTTGGCGATGAGCTCCGACTGCACGACGACCGGCGCGGCGCCGTCGAGCGCCTCGACCTCGTAGCGGATCGCCGCCACCGCACGCTGCGCGAATGAGACAAAGCGCGTCGAGGAGACCCGGACCGCGCGTTCCGTCGGGGACAGCCACTCGAGCGTGCGGTGCAGCACGCCGGTGCGCAGATCGAGTACGCGTTCGTGGCTGCGCATCGTGCCGTAGCGGATGTCGAGCGGCTCGTCTTCCACCAACAGCCTGATCAGCTTGCCGTTGGTCACGTTGATGACCGACTGGCCGGCCTCCGGGTTGCCGTAGCCGGCCTCGGCGTACGGCAGCGGTCGCGCCTCGTAGAAGCCGCCCAGGTAGGTCCCCGGCAAACCGGCCGGCTCTCCCTCGTCGAGGTTCCCGCGCAGGCCGAGGTGACCGTTTCCCAACGCGAAGATCGACTCCGTCTGCGCGAGTTTGTCCAGGTCGAGCGCGGTCTCCCGCACAGCCCACGGCTCGACCACGAAGGCGCTGTGCTTGATCACGGCGTCTTCAAGAGCTCCGCCAGATCGTGCACGACGACGTCGGCACCGTGGGTCCGCAGGGCCTGCGCCTGCCCGACGCGGTCGACGCCCACGACGAAGCCGAAGCGACCCGCTCGGCCGGCCTCGACGCCCGCCAGCGCGTCCTCGAAGACAGCCGCCTGAGCGGGCTTCACCCCCAACGCGCGCGCGCCGGCGAGATACGTGTCGGGCGCGGGCTTGCCGTTCAGATGCTCGCGCTCGGCGACCAGGCCATCGATGATCTCCTCGAACAGGTCGGCGATGCCGGCAGCGGCGAGAACGTCGCGGCAGTTCGTGCTCGACGAGACGACCGCGCGGCGCAGCCCCGCCTCGCGGCTGGCCTGCACGTAGCGAACCGAGCCGTCGTAGGGCTGCACGCCCTGCTCATGGATCAGTCGCAGCACGATCTCGTTCTTGCGATTGCCGAGGCCGTGGATCGTCTGCGCGCTCGGCGGGTCAGCGAGCTCACCCTCTGGTAGTTCTATGCCGCGCGAGAGGAGGAACGAGCGCACCCCGTCGTAGCGGGGCTTGCCGTCGACGTACTCGTCGTAGTCGCGGACCGCGTCGAAAGGCACGAACTTCTCATTTGTCTGCTCGGCGTGGCTCCGTAGATAGTCGTCGAACATCTGCTTCCACGCGGCTGCATGGACCTTCGCGGTCTGAGTCAACACTCCGTCGAGATCGAATAGGCACGCGGTGACTCCGGACGGCAGACCCAGCACGCGTGGCAGCTAATCAGCTCCGTCCAGCGAGCGCGTGCCGCGCTGATCGTCGGGCGAGCTGGTGGGGTTCGCCGGCGGGCTCCGGTAGCGGGCAGGAGCGCAGCGGCACCGCTGTCGTCGCGCCTGCGTCGAGCGAGGGCGTGTGCCGGGGGTATGGTCGGCGCTCGCGACGCGGGGTTCTCGCCGCCACAGGAGCCGACCCCGAGCAGAGGCCCGGGCAGCAGACCCAGAGACAAACGCAGGCACGATGTGAGGTATAGGGCGCGACTCTCGAATCAATCCCAACAACGGAGGTCAGCATGAGCAGCGTCGACCAAGAGATGGTCCTGGCCCATTTCATCGTTTCAGATGACGTCGAGCGCTCGCGGCGTTTCTACACCGACGTACTCGGCGGCAGGACCGTCATCTCAGGCGAGGGGAGTGACGAGGTGACGTACGTAGCGCTAGCCAACAGCTGGATCATCATCAACGTCGGCGGCGGTCCGACCGACGACAAGCCGACAGTCACGCTCGAGACGCCACCCGACCCAGATCGGGTGAACAGCTTCCTCAACATCCGTGTCGCGGACATCCAAGCGGTGTACGACGAGTGGAGCGGGCGGGGCGCCCAATTCCTAACGCCGCCCAAGAGGCACGCGACCGAGATCCGCTGCTACATCCGCGATCCCGACGGCTACCTGATCGAGGTGGGCCAAACGACCCTGCCCAGAGGTTGGCGTCCACCGTCCTGATCACATCACCCGTGGCGCGCTCGTGCGACCCTCGAAGGATCGCTTTCTGAGGCGACAGGCTCAGGCCCTGGCGGGTTAGGCGCTTTCGGCTGCAGCCGATTGCGGCTCGGGATGAGAGGTCGCCATCACCCAGTGCGTCACCGTCGTGGGCCGCTCGGGGTCGGTCAGCGTTTGGATGTGCTGCAGGCGTTGCTCGTCGCGGCGGCTGACGCGTTCGTGCAAGCACGACAGCTGCACGTTCTAGAGCACCCGATCGCCGGGGCAGCGGCGGGCAGACCATCAGTGAGCGGGGCCCGCGCAGGCGGCGGGCCCCGCGCAGCGGACGCGATCAGACGTCGACGTTGAAGCCGACGTCGGCCTCGCTCGCCGGCGTGCCACCGTCGAGGCCCCAGTTCTCCATCGGTGGCTCATGCAACACGATCAGCACATCATTCGAAGGCACGTCCAGGGCGGCGAGTCGTTGGACGATGGCATCGTAGAGGCGGCGCTTTGCGTCCATCGAACGTCCAGCGAACATAGTGACCTCAACAAGCGTGTAGCGGTCGGAGTGTCGATCTGGATAGGGCAGCGAGAACTGCCCACGCGGGTACTCCGCGAGACGCACGAGGGGATCCTCAGCGGGAGCTTTCAGTGCTTCGCTCAAGGCGGCGCGGACGGCTTCGACGAGCTCCCGCTTCTCCGCGGAGTTGCGGCCCTCCAGGAGCTCGATACGTGCCAGGGCCATCCCACGTCAGCCTACCGTCGAGGAGCATGCCGCCACACCTGTGGTCCCCTCGCTTCGGTCGAGTTCGCCGGTTCGTCAGACTGTCGCACCGTGACGGGATCGTTTCGACTGCACAGGCGCTCGGCTGTGTCGCGCGTGACGCACAGCGGCCCATTGCTCGCCCGAGGCGCCGCCTCGGAGCTGCGTGGCCGAGAGTCCGCTCAGACGGCGCCTCCTTCCGGCAGGAGGCCAGGAGGCTCCTCGCCTCGCCGATCGCCGGCCTGCGCGAGCGCGAGATGATCGAACAGCTAGGGACCTGGGTCGACGATGAGCGCCCGGTACTCGCTGACCATTCAGCCGCGATCGGCGGAGCGCCGCCGCAGTCAATCGTAGGGGCCTGGTTGATCGCGAGCTCCACGATTCAGCGTCGAGGAGGCGGGTGCGCATACTCCGGCATCGAGCCGAACGCCGCCGAGGAGCACATCGTCCTCACGCCAGCAGCGTGCTCAGACCCCAAGGTCCCGTGACTTGTGATCGGTCGGCCGGTGGACATCGATCCCGACACCAAGGCTGTGCTCCTCGCAGCGGCAGGGATGTTCCTTTGGGCGCTGCTCCTAGGCGTCTGGAAGTACCGCCAGATCGCGACGTCCGAGAATCACCTCGCGCATCGCTATGTGGACATCGCTCACCGAGCTGCGCTTCTCTATAGCTTTGCTCTGCTGCTGATCGCGACCTTCGTCCAGCTGAGCGGCTGGAGTGAACTCGTGAACCTACTGGCGGCGGGCGCGATGACGCTTTACTTCTACGGCGCGGTCGCCGACTACGCCTTGCACGGCTGGCGGCGCGACACCGACAACCAGTTCCGCGCTCCCGTGCCGGGAACGCACGCGTTCATGGTCACGTTGATCGTCGCTGAGATCGGCGGGTGGCTCGTCTTGATCGCCGGCTTCCTGGACCGACAGATCTTTTGAGGAGCCTCGCTCGCCACGCCCGCCGACTCGGTGGTCGGCGTCTACCCCAGCGCGGTTGCGTCCCGCCAGGGCCCAATCGACAGTAGACGGATAATCACGGCATGGACGAACGGGCGTCGGCGTACGCGGGCCGGACGGCGTGGGCGCGGAGTCTGGCGAGCCCGGTACGCGACTTCCTCAGCACCGAGACGGGCAGCGCGAGCGTTCTGCTCGCGGGGGCGATCGTGGCGCTGCTGTGGGCCAACTCCCCCTGGTCTCACTCCTACGCGTCGCTGTGGGCGACGAACCTGACGTTCAAGCTCAGCTCGAGCTCGATCTCGCTCAGCTTGCGGCATTGGGTCAACGAGGGACTGATGACGCTGTTCTTCCTCGTCGTCGGCCTGGAGGCCAAGCGCGAGCTCGACGTCGGCGAGCTGCGAGAACGCAGGCGGCTCACGATCCCCGCGGCAGCCGCGCTGGGTGGCATGGCGTGCCCAATCGCGATCTACCTCGCGTTCAACGCGGGCGGTCGCGGTGCGCACGGCTGGGGCGCGGCGATGTCGACCGACACCGCGTTCGCGCTGGGCGCGTTGGCGCTGCTGACGCCGCGCGCCGCGACGAGGCTGCGTGTTTTCCTGCTGACGCTGGCCGTCGTCGATGACCTCTGCGCACTGCTGGTCATCGCCACCGTCTACACGACCCGCCTCTCGCTCGTTGCGTTGGCCGTTGCGGTCGCGATCTACGGCGTGATTCTCGTGTTTCGCACGTACGTGCCGTCATGGCGCCGGCGCGTGTTCCTGACACTGGCGATCCCGCTGTGGGTGGCCACGTACGAGTCGGGTATCGACCCGGTGGTCTGCGGCCTCGCTGTCGGGCTCGTGACGAGTGCGTACACACCGGGGCGCGATGACCTCGAACGTGCGACCGTGCTGGCGCGCGAGTTCCGCGAGCAGCCCACGCCCGAGCTTGCGAGCTCCGTCAGGCGGGGCCTGGTATCCGCGATCTCGCCGAACGAGCGGCTCCAGTACAGCCTTCACCCCTGGACCAGCTACGTGGTCGTGCCGCTGTTCGCGCTCGCCAACAGCGGCGTTCACCTGACGGGAGCGCTGCTGGAACACGCCGTCAGTTCGCCGATCACGCTTGGGATCCTCGTGGGCTACGTGGTCGGCAAGCCCATCGGCGTCAGCGGCGCCTCGTGGGTCGCCTCTCGACCAGCGCTACACGGCCCGCGCTCGCCGCTGAGCCCGCCGCTGCTCGTCGCCGGAGGTGCCTTCGCCGGAATCGGCTTCACCGTGTCGCTGCTCATCTCGAGCCTCGCTTTCACGGGAGAGTCGCTGAATGAGGCCAAGCTGGGGGCGCTGGCGTCGGTCGTGCTCGCGCCGCTCGTGGGCTCGACGGTGCTGCGGATCGTCAGAGGCCTGCCGGCGCAGGTACGGGCGCGGCAGCTCGCGGGCACAGCTGAGGACATTCTGGACCTCTCCGAAGACGTCGACCCAGACCGCGACCACATCCGGGGCCCTGAAGACGCTGCCGTCACGCTCGTCGAGTACGGCGATTTCGAGTGCCCGTACTGCGGACAGGCCGAGGGGGTCATCCGGGGGCTGCTCACGTCGTTCGGCGACGACGTCCGCTACGTCTGGCGTCATCTGCCGCTCAACGACGTGCACCCGAACGCGCAGATCGCCGCCGAGGCTTCGGAGGCGGCCGCCGCCCAAGGCCGCTTCTGGGAGATGCACGACACCCTGCTCGAGCACCAGGACGCGCTGGCGCCGGCAGATCTCGTCGCCTATGCAACCGAGCTTGGGCTCAACGCAGAGCGAGTCGAGAAGGAGATGCACCGCCGCGAGTACGCACCGCGCGTGAGCAAGGACGTCGCCAGCGCTGACGAGAGCGGCGTGTCGGGGACGCCGACCTTCTTCATAAACGGTCGCCGGCACTACGGCGCTTACGACATCGCCACGCTCACCGACTCCGTGCGCGCCGCTCAGGGACGGGCACGACTGACGGGCAGGCCGTGAACCCCGGCGTGCGGTTCTCGCCGATGTTGGTAACTCTGACTGACCATCGAGACTTCCGCGAGGATTGGCTTCTGGAGCGAAAGCTCGACGCTCCGACTGCGGACCTCGCGCGTCAGGATGCCATCCCGTGGAGCTAGGCTTTTCTCCTCGTAGCGTTCGGAAGGGAGGCTTGTGGTCTGTCCGGCCTGTGAGGCCGAGGTCGGGGAGGGCGCGAAGTTCTGCACGGCGTGCGGGACGGCGCTGACGCCGCGGTGCCCGTCCTGTGGGGTGCAGCACGCCGCCGGGCAGAACTTCTGCGCGGAGTGCGGGACGGCGTTGGCCGCCGTCCCTGCGCTCGCCGGCGAGCCTGCGGACCGCGACCCGGCGCTCGGCGCGCCGGAGCTGCGGCTCGTGTCGGTGTTGTTCGTCGACCTCGTCGGCTACACCTCGCTGTCGGAGGCGCGCGACGCCGAGGACGTCCGCGAGCTGCTCGGCCGCTACTTCGATAGTGCACGCGCGATTGTCACGCGCTACGGCGGGGTGACGGAGAAGTTCATCGGCGACGCGGTCATGGCGGTTTGGGGCGTTCCGATCGCGCGTGAGGACGACGCCGAGCGCGCGGTCCGCGCGGGCCTCGAGATGGTCGATGCGGTGGCGGCCTTTGGCGAGGAGGTGGGGGTGCCTGAGTTGCGGGCACGCGCGGGAGTCGCCACGGGCCAGGTCGCCTCGCTCGCCAAACCCGGCGAAGGACTCGTCGTCGGCGACCGCGTCAACACCGCTTCCCGAACGCAGTCTGCGGCTGACCCTGGGACCGTGTTCGTGGACAAGGTCACGCGCGAGCTGAGCTCGGCCGCGATCGCGTATGAGGACGCCGGCGAGCACGTGGTGAAAGGCAAGGCGGAGCCACTTCACCTGTGGCGAGCCGTGCGGGTCGTCGCGGCTGTCGGCGGCGCACAGCGCGAGCGCGGCGTGGAGGCGCCCCTGCTTGGTCGCGATGGCGATCTGCGCTTGCTCAAGGAGCTCTTTCACGGCGCGCACGAGCGCGGGGCGACGCAGCTCGTGGCGATTTCGGGCGAGGCCGGCGTCGGCAAGTCACGCCTGCTGTGGGAGCTCGAGAAGTATGTCGACGGGCTCGCGGATACGGTCTTGTGGCACGCGGGTCGCTGCCTCTCCTACGGCGACGGCGTCGCCTACTGGGCGCTCGCGGAGATGGTGCGCCAGCGCTTGGGGATCGCCGAGGAGGCCTCACCAAGGGATGCGCTCGGCAAGCTCACAGTTGGGCTCGATCGCTGGGTCTCCGACGCTGCGGACCGCGAGTTCCTGCTGCCGCGGCTGGGGGTGCTGTTGGGGGTCTCCGAGCCGGGGCTCTCGCGGACGGAGCTGTTTGCCGGATGGCGGCTGTTCATGGAGCGCCTGGCCGAGCATCTGCCGGTTGTGATGGTCTTCGAGGACGTGCAGTGGGCCGGTGGCGGCCTGCTCGATTTCATCGAGCAGGTGCTCGACTGGTCCTCCACGAGTCCGATCTTCATGATCACACTCGCGCGTCCCAGCTTGCTGGCGCGCCGCGAAGGCTGGCCTTCCGCACGGCGCGGCGCGACCGTGCTGGCGCTCGAGCCGCTCGACGCGGACGCGATCGGCGCGCTTCTCGACGCCCTCGTGGACGGGTTGCCGACGCGCGTGCGAAGGCAGATCGTGGAGCGGGCGGAGGGAGTGCCACTGTACGCGGTCGAGACGATCAGGGCGCTAGCGAGCCGCGGGGTGCTCGAGGAGACCGATGAGCGCCTGGCGGTCAGCGGCGAGCTCGGTGATCTCGATGTCCCGGCGAGCTTGAGCTCGCTGCTCGCGGCGCGGCTCGATGCGCTCGAGCCCGCCGAGCGTCGTCTCGTGAAGGCGATGGCCGTATTCGGCGCAGCGTTCTCGCGCTCCTCGGCCGCCGCGCTCAGTGACGTGCCGGAGGATCGGCTCGACGCCGTCCTGGCCTCGCTGGTGCGCAAGCAGATACTCAGGATCCGCTCCGAGCGGCTGTCACCGGATAGGGGGCAGTACGCGTTCGTGCAGGGCCTCTTGCGCACGGTCGCCTATGAAATGCTCTCACGTCGCGAGCGCAAGCCTCGCCATCGTGCCGCGGCCGAGCATCTGCGGAGCGTCTTCCCCAACGATGGTGAGGACGTCGCCGAGGCGATCTCCTCGCACTACCTCGACGCCTACCGCGCCGCCCGTGGCGATGCTGACGCCCCCGAGCTGCGCAGCGAGACGATCACCGCGCTGCGACGCGCGGCGAAGCGAGCCGCGGCGGTCGGGGCTCCCGATTCCGCCGAACGGGCCTACCGGACAGCGGCCGAGCTAGCCGAGGAGGAGAGCGTGCGCACGGAGCTCACGGGCGCGGCCGGAGAGATGGCGCTGCAGGCCGGTCACCTGGAGGCCGCGTTGGAGCTGCTCGATGCCGTCATCGCCGCCCACCTCGAGGCCGGACGCGATCGCGAGGCCGCACGGCTGGCCAGGCACATCGGGCGGGCGCTCAGTCGCCTGGGGCGCAACGGGGAGGCCGTCGAGCGGGTCACCGCCGCCTTGCAGACCCTTGGCCCGGACCAACTGGACCCCGAGGTGGGCGCGCTGCAGGCGGTCCTCGGCCATGCGCTGCTGTGGACTGGACGCGAGGAGGAGGCGGCGCATCCGCTGGACACGGCGGTGCGGATCGCGCAGGAGCTCGAGCTTCCCGCCGTGCTCAGCGGGGCATTCATCGACAAGGGCCTGATCTGCCTGCAGAAGAGCCGTCCGGAGGAGGCGCGCGCGCTGTTCGGCGCGGCCCGCGCGATCGCTGAGCGCAATGACCTCACGGCCGAGCTGATGCTGGCCCTGGGCAACAGCGGCACCCTCGCCGTGCAGTGGGACTTGCCCGAGGCGGCGGACCAGTACACGGAGACGCTCGCTCTCACGCGCCGCCAGGGCGACCGCTTCCAGGAGAGCTTCGCCGCGGGCATGCTGGCGTACGTCAACGTGTTCAGCGGGCACTGGGAGGAGGTAGAGCGGCTTTGCGGCAACCTGCTCGAGGAGCTGGAAGAGCGCCCCGGCGCAGAGTTCCTGCACTCTCCGTTGGCGATGCTGCACGCGCTGCGTGGAGAGCGCGACGCCGCCGCGGCGAGCCTTGCGCAGCTCGAGTCCTGGGCGCGCGGCGACAACGACGAGCTGCGCGCGGCCCGCGCCTCGGTGGCCGTGCAGGTGGAGCTCGCGGGGGGCGACGCCGAGGAGACCCTGCGCAAAGGCGATGTGCTGCTTGCTGAAGCGCTCGAGCCGCTGGGCACCGCCCATGACGCGGTACGAAATGCCTGGCCCGACACGCTCGAGGCGGCGCTCAAGCTGGGCCGCACAACGCACGCTCGCAAGCTGCTCGCGCTGCTCCTCGAGCAGGCGCCTGGCCATGTCCCGCCGTACCTGCGCGCCCAGCTGACCCGTGGCCAGGCGCTCCTCGCCGCAGCCGAGAGAGAAAACGACGCGGTGGAGGCGGAGCTGAGGAGCGCGATCGGCTCCTTCGGCGCGCTCGGGTACCCCTACTGGCTTGCTCGTGCGCAGACCGACCTGGCCGAGTGGCTGATCGAGCGAGACCGAGCCAGTGAGGCGGCGCCGCTCCTGCGCGAGGCGACCGCGACGCTCAGTTCGCTTGGCGCCGCGCCGGCGTGCGCGCGCGCGCGCGCTCTCACCGCTTCCCCGGTCGATGCGGCGACCCCTTAGCGCCTGCCCCGCTGTTCCCTGGCGCGCCTCGAGCCGAACCGCGGCGCCGGGCGGCGTCGATCCCCGCGCACGACGCGGGCCGAGCTATCTGCCAAGGCGGTCCGACAGCAAACGCGTGTGCGAAACGGCGCTTCCGTCGGGCGCGGACTGGAAGGTCAAGGTCGCGGTGAGGGGGAGCGCGCGGCCCGCCTTGCGCGCATCCTCGAGCGCCGCCCTGGCGGCGGCATCCGGCTTGACCGTAAAGCTCGCCACGCCGGCCTGGGCCACGACCATCCTTCCCCTCGCGAAGACGACCGCCGCCGCGCGGCACGTACGCTCGAACTCGATCTGAAGCCTCTTGCAGCGCGTATCGCTCGCCAGAAAGCCGAACTTCCCGTTCGGGAACGTCAGCGACCAGGTCATGGTGCCCGCATCGGCGAGCGACACGGTGAACGTGATCGCGCCGCTCCTGCGGTCGACGCGCGGTTTCGAGCGCAGGCTGAAATCGCTGTTCGGCCGCGCCACCACCGGCGGTGCGAGCGAAGACGAAAACGCGAGCACCAAGGACGAGCTCAGGGGAGGGCCCGTGACCGGGAAGGACTGCTGTGCTTCGGGCGCGGGGTCGAATTCGGAGTTGCCCGCCCGGTTGGCCGCGATCGTGCACGTCCCCGCCCCTACGAAGCTCACGCTCGAGCCCGCCACGGAGCACACCGACGGGCTCGCCGAAGATAGAGCGACAGCCAGGCCCGAGGACGAGGTTGCGCTGACCGCATAGTCCCCACCACCGACCGTCGCGGAGAGCGGCGGGGAGGAAGTGAATCTGATCAGCTGCGGTTTTTTGACGGGCTCGGCAGGCGGTTCGAATGCAGCTATGCCGTCAGGGGTCCCCACACCGGACGGCCCGTCGTAGCCGGGGCCGGCAAGGCAGATGAGCTGCTCCGAGCAGCTGGCAGCCTCTTCGACCGCAGTGCAGGGGGTTTCCGACGGAGAGTGCTTCGAGCATTCACCGTTCGATCCGCTTTCGATGTCCTGCAGGGAAGCCGGAATCCTGATCTCGTTTTCGTACAGCGTCCTCGCGGGGTAAGGCACGCCACGTGCTCCTCCGGCCAGCGCGAAGGACGCGGCGATCAGGGGGGACGCGAGACTCGTGCCACCGAGGGTGGTCCAGTGGGAATCGTAGATCGCCACCCCGCTCAGCGGATCTGCGTCCGCCGCCACGTCGGCGACGGCTCGAGCTTCACCGCAGCCGACAGCCCACCAGTCGGTGAGCGTCTGCTGCCACGGCGCGGCCGTGAAGTGATCGCTGCAACCGCCGCCCGTGGCACCGTCCCCGTTCCATACCTCATTCTGCCATGTGTCGGAGACGCTGCTCAGGACCAGCTGCGTGCCGCCCACCGCAACGACGTGCGGGGAGGAGGCCGGGTAGTAGACGAAACCCTTTTCTTGCGGGAGCCCCCAGTTCAGGTAACCAGAGTCGCCGGCGGCGGCGGTGATCACGATGCCGGGATCGTCGAAGGCCGCACTGTCGATCGCCGGCTCTTCCTCAAACCAGGAGTTCGAGATCTCAGTGGCTCCGGCCGTCACGGCACGCAACTCGGCCCGTTCGAGTGCTTGGAAGTTTTCGTTTTCTGCCTCCACCAGCAGGATGCGGCAGTTTTGGCATATCGCATGGGCTGTCTCAATGTCGAGCGAGACCTCCATCGCCCATGCGCCGTTCGCTTCAGGCAAGGGTCTTCGCTTGCCTTCCTCGTTGATCTTAGTGAAGCAGCCGTTCTCTGTTGTACAGGCAGGCAGGTGAAATTCTTCGTCAAAGATTTTCAGGTCCGCCTCGGCCTTCGGGTCATCGTAGGCATCTACGATCCCGACCGTCTGCGTCTGCGCCAATGTGGTCGTCGTCGGCAGCGCGTAGGCGCTGTGCAGATCCTGCGGGCGCAGCCCCCAGCAGCCTTCCGAGGCGAGCCGCGGACGACACACTTCGCCTGCCCCTGCGGTGCTGGCTGTGAGGCTGCGCGTGATCCCGATCGGGTGTGTGTGGGCGCGTGCTTCGGCGGCATCTGGGACCAGTTCGAGCGCCAGACAGCTCGCCCGTCCGGGCGTGGGCGGCGGACACACCGGGCGAACTGAGTAGTCCGAAGCGGGCAGCGGCGCCGCGCTCTCAGGTTGGCCGCCTTGCGCCGCGGCGGACGCCGGCAGCAGGCACGCGACCGCGAACAGCGTGCACAGCGCGCGCGCCAGCATGCGCCTCACCATCAGACGTCCTGTGCCACTCATGTGCGTAGCACCCGCCTGAGCCTCCCAGGTCTCATCAAGTTCGCCGCAAGAGCCTATGAGCATGTGCCTCACCGGCCTCCGGACCGTGCCGCCGCGTCCGAGCCGGCCCGAAGGTGCGGATCGGCGACGGCTGGTGCGACAGGCACGGTGTCCGCCCGCAGGCGCCGACGCCGGCCGGCCTGCGCGCCAGTGGGCAACGGCGAGCGGGTAAGACTCACCTCCTACGACACACCGACGAGCCTCGTGCTGGCGCCGAACGGCATGTCGTGCAGCGGGTGGTCGCTTCGGAGAGAGCAGTCAAGGCGTCGGGTTTCCACGCCGTTCGGCGGCTAGGCTTTGGTGTTGATCTCTTGGGGCTGTGTGCTGGTCGTTTTTTCTGTGAGCGTGAGGCTGGTTTCGAGGATGCGTCCTGACGCTTCGACGCTGCTGAGAAGCTGTTCGCCGAGGCCGGGCCTGAAGATCGTTTCGCCGCTGGTGCTCATGCTGTTGGCGTCCCCGGCGGCTTCCCCGGAGACGGCGCCGCCCAGCGTCACTTCGCCCGCGCCGCAGCTGTACTTGAGAATCGGGTAGCCCGTGAGCTCGGTGTAGGCCTTTTTCGCGTTTTCGTAGATGAAGCTTTCAAGCGCGCTCGTACGGATCGTTTCCGCAGCCTGACCGATGCTCGCGCACTTCGCGCTGCCCTGTTTGCAGCCCGTGAAGGTGATGTGGTCGAGCGCTGTTTTGGCGCTCGTCAGTTCGCCTTCGGAGCTCCCGCCCGCGCATTCCACGGTCACGGCGCCCGCGACCTCGAGTTTCGCAGGCCCGACCGTACCTTTGAATGCGCCTGCCCCTTTTTCGTATTTGCCTTTGTGGTCCGGTTCAAGCTTTTTCGTGTGTGGATTCACTTTTTCCGCAACCGTTTTGCAGCCCGATTCGGTGTAGTTGCCGTCTTTCTGGGCGTAGCAGCCGACAGGCAGGGCAAACCATTCGTATTTTCCTTTACCCGTCGGTTTACCCTTTTTTTCCGCGACCGTGCCGCACGCCCGTTCGCTGAAGACCGCGTCTTTGGCAGCCACACATTTCCCGTATTCGGGGACGCCCGCTTCGCCTAACCCCATGCGTAGACCCGTCATCTGTGCCAGATCGGGGCTCGTCGATTCCGTGATGGTCACCGTCAAGCACGGCTGCGGCGAAGACGTGTACACCACAGCCGAGGGCGACACCGGCTGCCACTCCCCAGAACCATTCGCCCACCACACGTTGTTCGTGGCCTTCACTTCACACTGCTTGAATTCGAGCTTCTGGAAAGTGCTCCCCGCCTTCAGATCGACATCAAAGTACAAACCCGAGCCCTTATACGGCGGCGGACCCCCGGGATCGGATTCGTAAGCGCCGACCGTGACCGTCCCCACGCCTTCGCTAGCCGTCGCCGACAACGCACCATCTTCCGCTTTCGCCGGGACCGTCGGTTCCATCGTCGAGCCCGGCACGCTACTCGCCGCCGTCAGGAACGTCCCGTCGACGCCATCGGTCGTGCCGATTTCGTTGCCTGCAACGATCCGGTAGTGGTACGTGGTGCTGGCTTCAAGGCCTGTCAGCAGCGCGGACACCGCCACAGGACTTTCGCCGGAACCGGGTGGCGCCGAGCATCCAACGCTTTTACCGTAGGACATCGTGGTTCCGTACTGGAACTCGCATTCGCCAACTTCGGCGCCATAGGGGTTCACCGTTCCGTTCAGCTGCACCGACGAGGACGTCGGTTCCGATTCAGCATCGATCTTCACCGCCGGAGACAGCGGCCCCCTGACCCTGAACTCCGATTCCACCCCGCTGCTGAATGTCGCTTCGAGCGTCAAGCTGCTCGCGAGGTTTTCGTATAAACATTCCGTGAAGGCTTCGGTTCTACAGAGGGTGAACCGCAGGCCCTCTTCACCAATCCCGGTCCCGAGCAAGGCTGTGTGCGAGGCGCTCATCGCGTTGACGGGCGTCAGCTTCGTAGCGTCGGAGCCATCCTCCTTGACGTACACGCCCGCCCCGCAGCCAAACTTACTCACGAGCGGTGCATTCGCGCCATGCACGTTCGCCAACTGCACCCACGTTTCACCGTAGTCCGGTTCCCCTCCGATAAGGCCTTTTTGCCCATAAGCAAGCAGCGACACTTCCAGCGGGAACGTCACTACTTCACCTTCGGTCGCTGTATTCTCGCATTTTCTACCGCCTTCGAGTTCACAGCCCGTCAGCGCGAGCGTCTCGGATCCAGTCGCGGCTCCCGTAAACGTTCCCGCGTCGCTTCCGCCAGTGCACCGCGATTCCCCAAATTCGTTCTTGGTGGTGGTTGCTTTCAGCGCTCCTGTGAATTCGTCAGGAGGAGGCTCCCATTCAAAGGCCCCGCCTCCTGACTGAGTGGAGCGCTCCGTACACGCTGCGTTGGTATATTCACCTTTCGCGTTCGCCACACACCGACCCACTTCAGCCACCTGCGATCCCTCGACCGCGACGGCGAACGGATCGTCGGCCCCTTTGATGAATTCCTGTGTGACGTCGCTGCCATTGAGGTTCGCCCGCGCGATCGCGTTGTCGCGTTTGTTGGCCCAGTAGAGATGTCCGGCGTTTACCGCCAGCCCAGTTGGGCCGTTCGCGCCCGTGATGAATTCCGGTTCGACTTCTTTGCCTTCGAGGTTTGCCCGCCCGATCGTGTTGGCGACATAGTCGGTCCAGTAGATGTGTCCGGCGCCGACCGCCAGGCTGTAGGCCGGGTCGCCGAAGCCGTTGAGGTTGATGAATTCCTGGTTGACTCCGCTGCCATTGAGGTTCGCCCGCCCGATTGTGGCGCTGGCGTAGTCGCTCCAGTAGATGTGTTCGGCGTCGACCGCCACCCCGACCACGCCCCCTTCGCCTTTGATGAGGTCCTCATTGGATTCGGTGCCATCGAGGTTCGCCCGCCCGATCGAGTCGTCGTCTTCGGTGGACCAGTAGACGTGTTCGGCGTCGAGCGCGAGTTCACGCACTGCGTATGAGTCTTTGATCAATTCCTGGTTGGCTCCGGTGCCGTTGAGGTTCGCCCGCCCGATCGCGTAGCCACCTGTGGCCCAGTAGACGTGTTCGGCGTCGACCGCTACGCCGAGCGGTTCGCTGGCGCCGGTGATAAAGCTCTCGTTGGCTTCGGTGCCATTGAGGTTCGCCCGCCCGATCGTGCCGTCCGCTGCGTTGGTCCAGTAGATATAGGCGCCCGCCTGCGCCGCCCATGCCGAACCGAGCACCCCGAGTGCCAGCGTGAGCGTCAAGACGCAGAGCCCAAGCCTGCGCCTCGCAGCGAACCCCACCTGCATCTTGGAGGTGCTCATCATGCCCCTGACCCTTGAGTGCGGACGACATGTGCGCCGCCCGCGTAACATTGTTTACCAGATCACGGGCGCACGTTGTGTGACGTGCGTCGCCCCATAAGAGGCCAAGCGCCTGGCATATAGGCTGCTTATGGTGGCGGCCCGCCTGGAGGACCCGCCGCTCTGGCGTCGCGCGCTAGGCGCGCTTGCGCCTCGCCGTCAAGACGCCCGCCGACGAGCGGTACGCGGTCGTGTATCTCGCGCAGAAAATGAGCCGTGAAGAGGAGCCCACGCAGGTCACTCGCGGCGACAATCGAGGCACGGCGGGGCGTCCCGTCGTCGAGGATTGCGAGCTCCCCGAAGAACTCCCCCGGGCCCAGCGTGCGGATGCGCAGGCCGTTCTGGAGTACCTCCGCCTCGCCCTCCTCGATCAGCACGAACTCGTACCCGTGCTCGCCTTGATCGATCAGTGTCTCACCCGCGGTCGCGTGGAGCTCGTCGACAAGCCTGCCGAGCATGCGCAGCTGCCCCAGCGAGACGCCCTCGAACAGCGGTATCTGAGCGAGTCTCTCAGCAGCGTCTGGACCGATCGAACGTCGCCGCACGCGTCCCCCTGTCTGTGTCTAGGAACTCCAATGCTTGCCTCTTCGTCGCGTTTGCGATCTGTGGCGGGGGTGATCCTACGGAAAGCCCTTCTGGCGCGCATCCTCTCGCGGCGGCAATCAAGCCAATACCGCTGCTGGGCCGGCCGCTGTCACGGGGCCGGCGGCTTCTATCTGCGCAGCGGAGCGAGGGTCTGGCGCCATACGCGCCGCTGGCCACGCCGAGCCCGCGTGCCGATGACGGCCACTGCCGGCCCTGAGGATCTCCCAAGGACCGCGTCGCATGGAGGCAGCCGCGCCCGACCTGGATCGCCACGCCTTGTCGGCCGTTCGACAGCTGAGCATGGGGCACGGCAGCTCAGTCCTCAGCTGGAATATCGATCGGCGGCTGGAGCGGAATCACCTCACCGGCCATCGCGCGGCGGTGAATCTCGGTGAACGACTCGCCAGAGGCGGCGGCCTCGGCGATGCGCGTTGGGTCCACGAATACGCGTGCATCCCGGTTCGCGCCTCGCGCTCGGGGTCATCGACGAAACCGGGGAAGCACAGCAGAGCGATGCGATCCGCTCCCCCGACAGTCGCATGGCCAGTCGATCAGCTCTTGCGGCCGTGTGGCCTTGAGGTTGAAGTGATGAAAGGTCGGCCTGATTGCCATCAGTTCTCATCGATGAATCGCCTCACCACGGGATCGAGGCGCTGGTTTCGTGACGCAGCCCCGGGCCGATGTCGGCCTCGCTGTGAACGTGTCGCGGCGGCGTGTAGAAGGTCGCGTACGGACGCAGCCTGAGCGCCACCCGTTTCTCCTGGCGCGCTCCCTCTTCCACCGTTGGGCGTACGTCCTCCGACATCGGCGTACCGGCCATCACGCCCGCGATGCGCATCATGACCTCGACGACCGAATCGAAGTCGGTGTCGATCACCGCATCGCAGTAGACCTGCAGGTAGCTGGGCGGCCATTGCTCGTCGAGCACGCAGAGGGACACCTTCGGGCTGCGCGCGACGGCCTTGGCCTTGGCCCGCTCGGCCATCGTCGATACGAGGATCTCGTCATGGTCCAGGCAATAGAAGACGATCGACATCGCCGGGCCGTCCTTGGCGCGGCTGTAACCGAAGATCGCGGTGCGGTGATCGAGCACGAACTGCCTGCGCTGCTCCGGCGTCATGTTCCTGACTTCCTTGCTCGAGTGGCCCGACAGATAACGGCTACAGTATTACCATAAGTCAGGAAAATGCGTAGTCGCGATGACTCCCAGCGACGATCGCTCGAGGCCCCGGGGAGCTCGATGTGGTGGTCCAGCCGGCCGGCGACTCCGGTCTACCGGCGCGGGCGCCCGCCGCGATCGTTAGAGCGGATCGTCAGCGTCGCGCTTGAGATCGTCGACGAGGTTGGGGCGGACTTCAGCATGCGCTTGCTCGCGGATCGCTTGGGATCGGGCACCGCGACGCTCTACCGACACCTCGCTGGCAAGGACGAGCTCATGGTGTACGTCGTCGATCGCATTCTCGGCGAGGTGGATGTCGAGACCGACGCCGACACTCTCAGCGGCACGACGTGGCAGGAGGAGACCGCTCGCGGCGCCGTCGCTTTCTACGAGGTGCTGAAGAACCACCCCAATGCGCTGCCGCTGCTGCTCTCCCAGGTTCCCGTGGGACCAAACGCACTCATCCAACGCGAGCGCAGTCTGTCAGTACTGCTTGCCTGCGGCTTTCCGCTCGATCTCGCCGCACGCGCCTACACCGCGGTCGCGCACTACGTTGTCGGATTCGCCCTGCAGCAGTATGCGCCGGGGGCCCCGCAACGCCAGGACGCCGCGAGACTGTGCGACTTCTACCGCGCTCTCGACGGCGAGATCTACCCCGCCACCGTCGCCACGGCCGAGGAGCTCACGGGCGTTCCGCTCGACGAGGAGTTCAGATTCGGGTTGCAGCTCATTCTCGACGGAGTCGGGCGCACCCGAATGGCGGTGGGCGCCGCACCGCGATCGTGAAGTGAAGTGTCCTCGGTGTCGAGTGTCTGCCTGCATCCACTGCGATGCCTCGATGTGTAACGAACGGACTCGGCGCCGGGCGCTACCGCTTTCCACCAGAAGGACGCGTCGCCTCAGCAGAGAACCCGCGCCCGCTGTAGGCCCACGTGGACGGCCCTCGCAGCCCTGTGGGAGCGGCGCCACGGTTGACGCGGACACGCTCGCAACCGGGGACGAAGCAGTAGCCAGAGGAGCTCTACCCGGGCGTGCTGCTGGTCGTCCTTGAGGCGAACCACCTGCTTTTCCCCCGCGAGCGTGTTGGTCCCGAATCCGCGCGGAGACCCTGGAAAGTGCGGGAGGAAGGCGCGCCCGCGTAACCAGCGAGGCGCGAAGTTCGACGCACGTCCCAGGCGCAGCGTCGAGTTGGACCAGCGAGCCGCTCGCACGCGTGCGGGCGGAGCGCTCTTCGCTCGCCTGTGGTTGCAGCATGGGAGGCCCGCCCTAGCGGTGCCGGCGGGGCTTCCCACGGGCGACGGCCTACAGCGCGTGGGGGCCGAAGCGCTCGATCACGACGAACACGGCGAGCGCGAAGATGATGACGTTTAGAGGCACATGCGAGGTTTCACCTCGACGTAGGAGCGTGGCCGCGGCGACGACCATCGTGAGCGCCACCCCGCAAGCTGCGATCGGTGTGAGGATCGGGGCGACCTTCAGCGCGGCGGGCAGGACGACGCCGATCGCGCCGAGCACCTCGACCATGCCGATGGCCTTGACCTGCCCGTCGGTGAAGTCTTCCACGTACGGGGTTTTCTCCTGCAGCGCCTCGCGGGGCTGGGTGAGCTTCATGAGGCCCGCGGCGAGGAATACGGCCGCCAGGATGGCCTGCGCGATCCAGGTGATCGTGTTCACGTGAGTTGCTCCCGGATTGTCGGTGGCGGCGCTTGACGGGGATTCGCCCGAGTGCCTATTCGGCACGGACCGGGTTGGTGAGGACTCCGAGCCCGTCGACCTCGACCTCGAGGGTGTCGCCGTCGTGCAGGAAGATGCCCTGCGGGCCCCCGACGCCGGCCGGGGTGCCGGTCGCGATGATGTCGCCCGGCGCCAGCGTGATCGTCCGCGAGAGCCAGGCGACTGCGCTGGCGACGGAGAAGATGAGGTTCGACGTGTTGCCTTCCTGCACGACCTTGCCGTTGATCCTCGTGCGGAGACCCAGCGAGCCCAGGTCGCCGGCCTCGTCGAGCGTCACGAGCGCGGGGCCGCAGGGCGCGAACGTGTCGACTGCCTTGCCGCTCGCCCACAGCGTGTTCTGCAGTTGCAGGTCGCGTGCGCTCACGTCGTTGAACGGCATCGCGCCGGCGACGTAGGAGAGCGCATCGGCCTCGTTTACGCGGTGGGCGGAGCGTCCGATGACGATGGCGAGCTCAGCCTCGTAGTCGACGTAGTCGGGGTGGGCGGCCGGTAGGACGATGTCCTGGCCGCTCCCGATCAGGGAGTTCGCGAACTTGCCGAACCACAGCGGGGCGGCAGGGATCTCCTGGCCAGACTCTTCGGCGTGGTCGCGGTAGTTCAGTCCCAGGCAGATGATCTTTTCGGGGTCCGGCACCGGGGCGAGCAGCTGCAGCCGTGAAAGTGCGATGCGCTGCTGCGCGCTCCTCGCGCGCTGGCCGAGGTCGGCGAGCGCGTTCGCGTCCAGCGCCGCGAGCAGGCCCTTCACAGAGCTCGTCGGTGCGTCGAGCGCCGAGACGGCTACGACGTCCTCGCCGACGAGCACGCCAGCCTGCGGACCGCTGCCGTCGTCGAATGTAAGTAGGCGCATCGTTCAGTCCGCGTAAGGGATCTCGACGGGGGCCTCGCCGGGTGAGAACTCTTTGGCCTTCGCGCGGTCGTGAATCTCGGCAAGAGTCGCCCCGTCAGCGGCGGCCTGTGCGACCAGCTCGGGGTCGACGAAGGTACCCATCGGGTTGGAGTGGAACTCCTCGCTTTCGCGCATCCACTCGCTCGACTTCGCCCAGTCGCCGAAGATGTCGCACTGCAGCTCGACGTAGTTGCCGTCGGGGTCCTTGTAGTAGTAGGAGAAGGACATGCCGTGGTCGAGGCAGATGTCCGGGCTGATGCCGGCCTCGCGCAGGCGCAGGTAGCTCGCGTTCAGCTCCTCGAAGCTGTCGTACTCGAAGGCGCTGTGGTGCATGCCGGTGTGGGTGTCGCGCTCCGGGTCGTCGACGAACCCTGGAAACGCGAGCAGCGCGATGCGGTGGTTGGCCTCATCGTTGGACAGCCAAGCCCCGTCGGGGGCCTGGAACAGCACCTCGGCCCCGACCAGGGTCGAGTACCACTCGATCATCTCCTGAAGGCGCGTCGTCTTCAGGTTGAAATGGTGGGACTTGGGCTTAATCACGGCCGTGTCGGTCATGTGTGGTCTCCGGTCGATAGTTGCGGTCAGTTTGCGGCGGGAGCCGGCACGCCAATCGGTCGTGCCAGGATCTGCGCAAGGGCGCGGGCGAGCTCACTCGCAGGGTCCTGCGAGGACCCCGTGTTGCGCCAGGCGACGAACCGGTCGGGCCGTACGAGCAGCGCGCCGTCCGGCCCGATCACACGGTGGCGCAGCCAGGTGCAGCGGGGGTCGTACCAGTCGCCGTCGAGGTGCCCGATCCGCACCGCATCCAAGGGCAGGTGGTGCGCATCGGCGAGCGAGCGCGCGGCCTCGCACCACGCCTCCCCCTCCTCGCCGGCTATCAGCAGGAACCGGCCCGGCGGCACCAGGTGCTTGATCGGCACGCGGTTGCCCGCGTCGTCCTCGAGCCAGGCGTGCGGGAGCGGCGACCCCGGACGGGTCGAGGGCTCATAGACACGGACGTCGTCCGCGCTCTGCGGCGCGGGCGTGCCGTCGGGGACGATGGCCGAGGACTCGTACGTGTAGCCGTACTCCACGTTCAGCTCGTTGAACTCCATCGAGCTCGCACGCATCAGCCGGCGCACGGCCGCGCGCACCTCCGCGTCCGCGGGGTCATCGCTCCAGACGCGCGACATGTTGGCCCAGTTCTGCTCCTCGCTGTTCTCGGGCGATACCTCGAGCGTCTGGGCGATCATCAGGTGGTTGACGGCGTTCTCGAGGCTTCGCTGGGCGTTGCGCGCGACGGAGCTGCGCCGCTCGGGCTCGTAGCTATCGAGCAGCGGCGGCGCCGCATCGCCGCCGATGACCGCGGCGAGCTTCCAGCAGAGGTTGTGCGCGTCCTGGATCCCGCTCGTGAGGCCGAGGCCGCCCGTGGGCGGGTGCCGGTGCGCTGCGTCCCCGACGAGGAACACGCGGCCCGAGCGGAACGACTCCGCCATCACGGCCTCGACTTTCCAGCGCCTGATGTTGTGCACCTCCATCTCGAGATCCGCCACGCCCATCGCGGTGTGGGCGTCGGCCATCACACGCTCGTCGGAGAGCTCCTGCGGGTCCGCGTCCACGGGGTAGAACACGTGGATCACCCACTCCTCGGAATCCGGGCCCCAGCGCTCGGGGCCCATGGGCACGAGCACCACGCCCGCGCCGTACTGCGGCGAGATGACCCAGCGCAGGAGCACGTCGTCGTCCCCCGCCCAGCGGCTGAGGTCGGCCGTGGCGTGGATCGTGGCGGTCTGGCTGACCACGCCGAGACCCTCGTAGCCGATGCCCAGCAGTCCCGGGAGCGTGCGACCCCCGTCCGCGCCGATTAGGTAGTCGCAGCGCACGCGGTAGACCTCGCCGCTCGCCCCGTCGCGCACGAGCGCGTTCACGCCGTCTGCGTCCTGGTCGAGCTCGATGAGCTCGTGGTTGAAGCGGATGCGCCCGGGTGCGAGCCGGTCGGCGTGCGCCTTCATCACCGGCTCGAGGCGGATCTGGGGGAGGTTCAGCTGGTGCCAGGGGCTCACCGCCAGCCAGTTCTCATCGGCACCGCCCGCGCCCCAGCACTCGAGCTTGGCAAGGGTGCGACCGTAGCCCTCGCCTCCGGCGAAGCCCGCGTAGAAGGCCGTCGCCGCCATCTGCTGCGGCGGCGTGCTTCGCACCTCGATCGCGCCAGCCACGCCCGCGTCCTCGAGGATCTCCATCGTGCGCATGTTCAGCACGTGCGCCTTCGGCAGGATCGAGGTCTCGGGCAGGGCGCTCACGAGCAAGTGGTCGACCCCGAGGCCGGATAGCAGCATCGACGCGGTGAGGCCCGCTCCGCCGCCGCCGATGACCAGGACCGGCACCTCCTCATCGAAGGCACCCTGCGGGTTTGAGATGGAGCTCGAAGTGGTCATGGCGGCGAACATACCCGCGACTGAAGGAAAAATCAAGACTGAGTATATACTCATTTTCATGGCTCGCGTGCATACTGCCGCAGTGCCCAGAGGGAAACCCGAGACCGAGGTCGCGCCGGCACGCAACGAGCGGCGCAAGGCGCGCACACGCCGCGCGCTGCTCGCTGCAGGACAGCGTCTCTTCGGTGAGCAGGGGTTCGACGCGACGACCGTCGCCGAGATCGCAGAGACGGCAGACGTCGCGATCGGATCCTTCTACAACTACTTCGACACCAAGGATGAGCTCCTGGCGGCTCTGCTGCAGGAGACGCTTGCCGAACATCTGCGCCGCATGCAGGCAAGGCGCGCCGGGATCGACGATCCCGCCGAGGCGATCAGCGTCGCACACCGTCACTTCGTGCGTCTGGCGTCGGAGGAGCCCGGGTGGGCGCGGCTGCTCGTGCGCCTGGACGTTCCCTACCGCGTGACGGACGATGTCCTCGGCAGGCCGGCGATGCGTGATCTGCGAGCCGGCATCGCCGCAGGCCGCTTCCAAGTCGCCGATCCCAGGCTCGCGCTGCGAGCGAGCGGAGGCGCCCTGATCGCGGTGATGCACGCCGTCCTGCTCGGCGAACTGGGTAAGCGCGCCGACTGCGAGCACGCCGAAGGCGTGCTGCGCAGCTTCGGGCTCGATCCCGCCGAGGCCGCCGAGATCGCACGCAGACCGATGCCCGGCGCAATCGACCCCGGAGCGCACACGCCATGACAGACCGCCGGCCCGGCCCGCACCGTATCGACGTGCACGCCCACTACCTGGCACCCGCGTACAAAAACGCGCTGCAGGAGGCCGAGATGTCGCTCATCGGCGGCATCCCGGTTCCCGAGTGGACGCCCGAGCTCGCACTGGAGTTCATGGACTCCCACGGCATCGCAGTGCAGATGCTCTCCGTCTCCGATCCCGGCGTCGAGTTCGTGGACCATGAGCGAGCGCCGGCGCTCGCACGGGAGTGCAACGACTACGCAGCAGGGGTGGTGCGCGAACACCAGTGCCGGTTCGGAGCGTTCGCGGTGCTATCGATGCGCGACGTCGAGCGGGCGCGCGCCGAGACCGTCAGAGCTCTGGATGACCTGCACCCGGACGGTGTTGGGTTGCTCTCGAACTACGGGGGCCGCTACCCGGGCGACCCGGTGTTCGAGCCACTCCTGTCAGATCTGAACAGGCGGCGTGCCTGGGTAATGGTCCACCCGGCCACCATAGCCGCAGAGCTGAAGCCCGACCTGTCCGTGCCCGGCTTCATAGCCGAGTATCCGTTCGACACGACCCGCGCGTTCATGTCGCTTCTGTTCAACGGCGTGTTTGAGACCCACCCGCACATCCGCTGGCAGTTCGCCCATGGCGGCGGCACTCTCCCGATGCTGCGCGCGCGCCTGGCGGCCGCCTCGGCCGCCGCCAAAGAGCTCGGTCCGTTCCTGGGCCTGCCCGCCGGCGGCGCTCTGCTCGCGGCGGACAGCGCTCACAGGGCCCTCGCAGAATCGTTCTACGACACGGCGCTGATCGCAGACCCACCCGCCCTCGGGGCAGTCGCCGCGGTCGCCGACCCGGGCCATCTGCTGTTCGGAAGCGACTGGCCGTTCGCCGCGCGCATGTATGCACCCGCGGGCGACCCTCAGCCCGCGCTGCGCGAGGCGTTCACCGGAGAGGAACTCTGCGCCGTCGAGCGCGCGGCCGCGCTCGATCAATTCGGCCACCTGGCGAACCGCTCGAGGCCGCTGCAGCGCTGAGGCGATGGCCAGGCACGAAACCGCGCCGGCCGAGATACCCGCGCTGCCAGGCGGAGGACAACTCGACCACCTGGCATCGATCTTGACTCCCCTGAGCCGAATAGCCCAGCCGAGGTTCTACGGCATGCAGAACATCCCCGCCGACGGTCGCTGCTCGCTGGGAACCACACCCTGTACGCGTTCCTAGACCTGCCGTTCATGCTCACGGGGATATGGAAGCGGCGCGGGCTCGCGGTCCGCTCGCTGGGCGAGAACGCCCACTACGCAATTCCGATATGGCGCGAGCTGCTCACGGCCTGCGGAATGGTTCGCGGCACCCGCGAGAACGTGCGGGCGCTCATGGACGAGCGGGAAACGGTGCTCGTCTTTCCCGGCGGCGCGCGCGAGGTCAACAAGCGACGCGGCGAGAAGTACGAGCTGATGTGGAAGGAGCGCGTCGGCTTCGCGCGCCTGGCGATCGAGCACGGCTATCCGATCATCCCGTTTGCCGCCGTCGGCGCGGAGGAGATGCTCGACATCGTCATCGACGAGAACAACCCCGCCTACGCGCACTTCGCGCACCTCGTCAAGAAACTCACCGGCTGGCCGATGCAGCCCGTCGTGCACGGCATCGGCCCAACGCTGCTGCCCCATCCCGAGCGGCTGTACTTCTGGTTCGGTGAACCAATCGCAACAACACGCTTCAAGGGGCGCCATCAGGTCGACCGGGCGGCGCGCACCACCCGCGACGAGGTCAAGCTCGCCGTCCAGGAAGGGATCGCGTTCCTGCTCGCCCAGCGCAAGGCCGATCCCCGCCGAGGGCTTCGCACGCGACTGCTGAGCAGCAACCCGCAGGATGATGGCTAGCCCGCGCCGGGAAGTCCCGCTCCGGCTCGACCGGGGACTCGCACGGCTTCGGTCCCAGATGTGGCTGATTCTCCAGGCGGCAGTCGCCGCATCCGTCTCGTGGGAGCTCGCGAGCTTGGCGTTTCCTCACGGCTCGCCCCTGTTCGCACCGTTTGCGGCGATCGTCTGTCTCGCGAGCGGCTACGCGCAACGCACGCGCCGCACACTCGAGTTGATCCTCGGGGTTGCGCTCGGGATCGGTGTGGCCGACCTGGCTGCGAGGGCCACCGGCACAGGATGGTGGCAGTTGTTTCTGATCACTCTGGCCGCGATGTCCGCTGCCGTGCTGCTCGACGCCGGTCGTGTGTTCGTGCTCCAGGCGGGCCTGTCGGCGATGATTGTCGTGACCGTTCAACCGCCGGGCAGCGGATTGGCCGGCCAACGTTTTCTCGAGGTCCTGATCGGAGGCTCGGTCGCTCTCGCGGTCTCGTCCTTGGCGCCAGCCGATCCCCGCCGAGCCCTGAATGCGGTTGCGGCTTCTGTGCTCGACGAGTTCAAGGAGACGCTCCGTGACGTAGCCGTTGCCGTGGACGATCTTGACCTGCCCCGCGCCCGCGGCGCTCTGGAACGGGCGCGTGGCATCGACGCCCAGACAACCAGCTGGCGGGAGGAGGTGCGCATCGCCCAAGAAACGATGTGGACATCTCCCACTGTGCGCCGCATGCAACGCGAGATCGAGGCGCACGCGCAGGCAGCCGCCTACATGGACCTCGCCGTCCGCAATCTGCGCGTGCTCTCGCGAGCGGTGATTCGTGGCATCGAGCTCGGCGAGGCCGTGCCGGCGGGCATTGGGGTCGCGCTGCAGCAGCTGGCACGCGCAGCCGCAGCCCTAGCAGCCGAACTGGGCGGAGACCACCGACACGCCGACAGCCGACGACCAGTGCTCCTCGCCGTTGCCGCGGCCGCCACTGCCCTGCGGGAAAACGGCAGCCTCTCTGTGGCAACGATCGTTGGACAGATCCGCTCCACAGCCACCGATCTGCTCAGCGCGCTCGGCGACCGCGAGGAGGACGCACGTTGGGCCGTGCGAATCGCCGCCGGAGAGACAGTCAACACGAGCGTCGGGAGCGTGCCGCAGTGATGGGCAAGCCGGGGTTTGGCGCAGGTCGCTCGTCGAGCACGGCACCAGGCCGCGTGCCCGGCGCGGAGACGCCAGCAGCGCCGATCAGCCCCTCTCGCTCGAGCCGCTTGCCGGCGAGATGTAGCTCACGGCGCTCACGCGATCGACGTGGATAGCCAGTACGACGCGCCCCGCCTGCGCGAGGGCCTCGTCGGTCATCGGCTCGGGAGGCTCGGCACTCTGCGCGATCCGCTGCATGATCTTGGCCGTGGGCGGGCCGATGTCCTCTGTGAGGATCTCGGCGCTCCCTGAGAGCGTCGCCGACGGGTAGGGGGGCTCGTGCCCCATCACGCATAGCGATGCCCAGCCGCTGCGTCTAGTGTCGCGAGCCTTGAGCCTGTCGGTGAGCGTAGAGATCAGCAGCCGGTCCCCCCCACGGGCAAAGTAGACCAGCGACTGGCGCGGCTTGCCGTCAGGCGCGAGCGTGGCCAGCACGCCCACTGGGTTTGAATCGAGGAACGCGCGCAGATCTTCACTCAGCGCGCCCATGCCACCTGCAGCTCCGTTTCGGGCGCGAGGTAGCCTTCTGGGTCCTCGATCACGGCTTTGCGCAGCTCGCCGATCCCCTCGATCTCGATCCGGAGCAAGTCGCCGGCCTTCAGCAAGCTCATTGGGAGGCCCGCGGGATCTCCACTGGGGGTTGGGCGGGGGCGAGCTCGTCGGCCATCGCCTTGCGGTGAATCTCGGCGAACGGCTCGCCGCCCGCGGCGGCCTGGGCGACCTTCTCCGCATCGACGAAGTGTCCGATCGGGTTGGCGTGGAACTCCTCGGAGCTGTGCATCCACTCCTTCGAGGCCGCCCAGTCGCCGAAGTTGTCGCACTGCAGCTCGACGTGGTTGCCGTCGGGGTCCCGGTAGTAGTAGGAGAACGTCATCCCGTGGTCCAGACAGATCTCGGGCGTGATCCCCCGCTCGCGCAGCCGCAGATAGTTACTGTTGAGCTCCTCGAAGTTGGCGAACTCGAACGCGCTGTGGTGCATGCCCGTGCGCGCCTCCTTCTCCGGGTCATCCGCGAACCCCGGGAAGGCGAGCAGCGCGACCCTGTGGTTGGCACCGTCGTTGCTCAGCCACGCACCGGTGGCGTCCTGGAAGACGACCTCCGTGCCAACCACCTCCCCGTACCAGTCGATCATCTCCTGCAGCCTTGTCGTCTTGAGGTTGACGTGATGGAACTTGGGATGAGTCGCGGCGGTGTCGGTCATGGCAGCGCTCCTGCGGTGGCGGGTGTCGAAGTGATCTGCAGCTGCGAGCGAAGGTCGTCGAGCAGCGCCGGCAGCTCCTCCGCCGAGGAGGCGCTGCCAAACACATAGAAGTCGGGGCGGACGAGCACCGCGTGGGTGCCGTGCTCGGACAGCCAGACGGTCAGACGGCCGTCGACGTCACGGACACCGTGGGGCGCGTCAGCGTCAAGCGAGGCAGCCGTCATGTCCAGTGTGTCGATGAGCGCGCGCTGCTCGCGCGAGAGCTGCTCCAGCGGGTCGCCGTCGGCGACGATCAGCTGAAAGCCCGGGCCGACGAGGTCGTCGAAGCGCCCCGCGCGGCCGGCACGGGAGACCACGCCCTGGACGCTGAGCTTGCCGGCGAGCGGATCCGCCTCGCCCCCAACGGGGCGGTGGATACAGCCGTCGACGAGCGGCGCGAGCTCGGGTGGCGGTGGTGGCTCGGCCTGGCGCAACGCCGCATCGCGCTCGGCCGCCGCCTGTGGGTCGAGCTGGCAGAGGACCTTCCCCAGCTCCACGGCCAGGCCAATCACCGCCTCGTTCTGGGGCTGGCGCTCGGGGTCGATGCTGTCGAGGAGCCCTTCGCCCGCCAGGCCGCGCAGCACGAGGTCGAGCTTCCACGCGAGGTTCGCGGCGTCACGCAGACCCGAGCACAGCCCCTGGCCCAGGAACGGCGGGGTCAGGTGGGCGGCGTCGCCGACCAGCAGCACGTGCCGCTCGCGCATCTGGTTGGCCAGCATGGAGCGGAACTCGTACACCGTGCTGCGGGTCAGCGGACCGTCTTCGGGCCCGTACCACGGCGCGAGCAGCGACCAGATCCTGTCGGGATCCTCGAAATCTGAGGGCTGCTCGTCGGGTAGCAGCATGAACTCCCAGCGCCGGTGCCGGGGGCCGCTCTGCACGATCGTCGTCGGGCGCTTGGGATCGCAGCGCTGGCTCGCGATCGGTAGCTGCGCGAGCGCGCCCATGTCGTGGGGCTCGGCGTCGATTACCAGCCAGCGCTCCTGGAAGCCGAGATCGCGGCGGGTGATCCCGGTGGCCTCGCGCACGAACGAGTTCGCGCCGTCCGCACCCACCAGCCATCGCGCCCTCACCGTCCGGGTCTCGCCCGTCGAGGCAAGCCTGCCGGACTCCTGCTCCTCAACCCGCCGAAGCGTCAGCTCGATGCCCTCGTCGCGGTCGACCAGCCCGGTGGCTTCCCATCCGCGCTCGACGGTCACGGTCGGAAGCCCGCACGCGCGCCGGTCGATCGCGCGCTCCAGCTCTGGCTGGAAGAACATGTAGTCCGTCTCCCAACCCGAGGGCGCCGGGCTGTGCGTCTCGAACCGCATGAGCAACTCGCCGTCGGCCCCGAACCACTGGTAGTCATGCACCGGGATCATCTCCTCGGCGAGCACCTCGGCGAGTGAAAGCGTCTGCAGCAAACGCATGATCTCGTGATCGAGATGGACGGCGCGAGGGAGGCGGTAGATCTCCTGGAAGCGCTCGAACGCCCCCACCCGATGACCGGCTCGCCCCAGCAGCGCGGCCAACGCCTGGCCCACCGGCCCGTAACCGACGATCGCCACGTCGAAGTCGAGATCGCGTCCTGAACTCGCCATCAGCAATAGCGTAACCGTATGCTGATAGGCTCGTCAAGTATGACTGTTGGATCGCGGACAGCCCTGGCTTCGTCCGCTCCGCGCCTCGACATCGACCTCTACACAGACGAGGTCCTAGCCGACTCCCGCGACGCGTTCGCCCGGATCCGAGATGCCGGCCCCGTGGTATGGCTTCCCCGCCACCGCATGTACGCGGTGGGCCGCTTCGACGACGTGCGAGCGGCCCTGCGCGACCCTGAGACCTTCATCAGCGGCCATGGCGTCGCCGCCAACCGCCTCTCCAACCGCTTGGGCCGCGGCACGACACTGTTCAGCGACGGACCATTGCACGATAGCCAGCGCAGGATCTTGCGCCAACAGCTCGGCCCGACGGCGCTCGAGGAGATCCAGGACCGCGTCCACGCACAGGCGGAGCACATCGTCGCCCGGCGCTGCCGCGGCGACTCATTCGACGTCGTCCGCGACTTCTCAAGCCGGCTCCCGATCGGCGTCGTCGCCGAGCTGGTGGGCGTGCGCGGAGGGAGCGAGCGGATGCTTCGCTGGGCGGCCGCGACGTTCGACCTCCTCGGCCCACTCAACCGGCGCGCCGTTGCGGCGATGCCAACCTCGCTCGGCCTGCTCCTCTACACGCTGCGATTCAGCTCGGCCGGTGTCTCGCCGCGCAGCTGGGCCGCAGCCGTGTTCGACGCCCGCAACCGGGGCCAGATCACCACCCGGCAAGCTCGGGGTCTCGTGATCGACTTCGTGGCGCCGTCGCTTGACACCACGATCCTCGCCTCGACCCACCTGCTGTGGCTGCTCAGCCGCAATCCCGACGTGTGGGATGAGATCGTCGCCGACCCCTCGCTGATTCCCGCCGCGGTCGTCGAGAACGTCCGCATCGCCTCGCCGATCCGCGGATTCACGCGGCACCTCTCGCGCGACCACGAGATCGACGACACGCCACTACCGCAGGGCTCGCGAGTGGCGCTGCTGTTCGGCGCCGCAAACCTCGACGAGACGCGCTTCCCAAATCCCGAGAGCTACGACATCCACCGGCCCAACGGCGCGCACCTCGGTTGGGGAAACGGGCCGCACGCATGCGCCGGCGCCAACCTCGCCAAGCTCGAGATGCAGGCCCTGCTGCGCGCGATGGTCCCCCACGTGCGCCGTATCGCCACCAGCAACCCCGCTCGGCTGCGCAACAACACGCTCCAGGGCTTCAGTGGGCTCACCGCCCGCTTCAATTAGCAACCAACCGGCTCACGGGGACTGGTGCCGGGACCTGCGGCATCGGCCGCCGCGCCACGTCGGCGGCGTCCTCGCCCGACAGGCCGAACATGCGCAGCACTCCCTCGGCATGGTGGCGATCGGCGTCCTTCGGCGCACGTCCATCCAGAACGTCGCCCATCACCCCGAGAAGCGCGCCGCCCGCAGCGAACAGCGCGACGCGCTTGTTGGGAACGCGGAAGCGACCTGCTCTGATGCCGCGCTCGAGGTCCCGCCGGGCGAACGGGCCGAGCGCCCTCAGCCCGATCTTCTGCGACGCGTCGAGGCGGATCAGCAGCCATCCCCACTCAGGATCGCTACGGGCGAGGTTCACGAAGTAGCGGTGCGCCGCGGACACCACCTCCGCCGGATCATCAAGGTCGGCCGTGACGGAGGCGAGCGCGCCACCCTGCGCGGCGACGGTCTCCCCGACGACGGCTTCGACGATCGCCTCCTTGGAGTCGAAGTGGTTGTAGAAGGAGCCGAAACCGACATCCGCCTTGTCGGTGATCTCATTGATCCGAGTGTTCTCGACCCCCTGGCGGGCAAACAGCGCGCGCGCGGCGTCGAGCAGCTTCCTCCGCGTCTGCTCGCGACGGCGCGTATGGCGATCGGCATGCGGCGCGGTGCGCTTCTCGACAGAAACCGCGCCCCCGCTGGCTGCACCGCTCCTCATATATGACAACTCTATCAGCGAACCCCGCCGGTTGGGGCGTCGTCAGCCCATCCGTCTGTCGCGTCCAACCGATAGCTCGGCGAGAGCTCGCAGGCGGTCCGCACTTATTGCTCACGACGTAGGTAGGTGCCCTCGGCCGTCTGCACGCGCCGAGGCCGGAACCCGTTGCGCAAGCCACGCTGGCGCTCCGGCCGGCGCTCATAGCGAGCCCGGCCCAGCCAACCGTCGAACTCCCCCTCAACCGCCCGCTGAGTGATCAACCTGGCACCGAGCCGGGCGAGCTCGGACAGCATCTTCTGCGGATCCTCGACCAGCCCCCGCGACAGCAGCTTGTCGATGTCAGCTTGTATCTCCGCCGACGGCGGTACGGTGCGTCTCACGGCGCAGGCCTCCTTCATCGTCTTGCAGGACTTGAGGGAACCTACGCCGTCGCTATCACAACTCCCGACGCGTATTTACAGCAGTTCTGGGACGCGACCGCGGCTCGCGACGGGAGCCCTCCTTTGAGCGAGCCAGGTGTCTTTGCGGGGGACGTTGCCCGCTTCATCTCACGCACGACGACACGGCGGCGAGTTCGTGATCTCAAGCTTGGAGTTGTGGGTGTCCGGCCGTGCACCTGTACGCGACAGGAGCCGCGCTGCTTTCCGCGTTCGTGACGATCGGTTGGTCCGCGGAAAGCTCAGCCGGCGAACTCGCCAGCGTGCCGAGCGAACACGATGCTGATGTTTGTGCGCGCCGACGGGAGGGAGGTCTTGTGAACGATGGCGGTCCACGTTCCACCCGGGTTTCCCCCCTCGGCGAAGTGCAGCAGGCAGGCGGTGTGTCCGGCGATTGTGTGGCAGCTTGGGTCATCAAGTGTGTTCACGGTCCAGCCCACGCCGGGGCTGATCTTCATGGTCAGGACGATCGCCGATGCTGCCGGTGCTGCCACAGTCACGTCGTATGCGTGCGCAGCTGGAGCTGTGATCGTGAACGTGGTTGTCGAGCGTCCGCTTGGCAGCCGAAGGGCAGCGCCCTGGACCGACGGTGGGCCACCCTTAGCGATTGGCGCCCCGCCGCGCGGGGCGCCTCCGCCTCCGCCGCTGTACAAGGATGCGATCACCGCGCCCAAGGCGACCACGACCAGCACGCACGCGCCGACGCGGCGGTGGCGCCGCTGTCGCGAGCGCGCGTCTTCGATCACGCCGGCGTCGGGCGATCCCTCGAGAGATTGCTCGATCGTGGCGTTGGGAGGGCTCTCGACCAGCATTCAATGAGCTACTATGGCTAGCACAATGCTAGATGTCAAGGTGGACCGAGGAGATTCCGCTCTCCTGCACGAGCAGGTCGCCGCACAGATTCGCCAAGCGATCGCCGACGGCGAAGCCAAGTCCGGCGAGCGACTCCCACCCGCGCGTCACCTCGCGGCTGTCATGCACGTCAACGTCAACACGGTTCTGCGTGCGCTGAGATTGCTGCGCGACGAAGGCCTGCTGGAACTCCGCCAAGGACACGGAATCCGAGTGACCGGTACCCCCGCGAGCAGCACCGTGCGCGCGATGGTGGCCGAGCTAGTGCAACTCGGCCGTCGGAATGGCTACACCCGCACGGAGCTGGCTCGGATGATCGAGAGCGCCCCACAACAGACGAACTGACAGCTCGCGGCGCTTGGACCGTGAACGTCTGCAATCGCCTGGGCGGCGAAACCTTCTCTGGTGTCAGGACGGGCCTGTCGACGCAGAAGCTGGCGGTTCCCTTCCGCGCGGCGCGGAGGACCCGCGCGGCCGCCGCCGCCGACGGCCCCCGCGCGTGCCCAGCCTCGTGGTAGCTTGACGGCGGTGCCGCCTGCCAGCCGTTCCCGGCACCGGGCGCGATGGGTGCCGGTGGTGGCGCTCGCCTTCATCGTCATTGTGGTGCTGGTGATCGCGGTGAGCAGCGGCTCGTCGCCGACCACCGGTTATGACGTCTCCTATCCGCAGTGCTCGGGTTCCTACCCGTCGAATCCGCTGTTCGGGATCGTCGGTGTCAATGGCGGGCTGGCGAACGAAGCAAACCCATGTATCAGCGGCGAGCTGCGGTGGGCCCGCGGCGCGCCGAGGCAGAAGCAGCCGAAGCAGCCGCCCCTGTCGTTGTACGTCGACACCGGTAACCCTGGCGATCACGTTGCGGACTGGCCTAGCGTCGGCACCGCGCCGGCCTACCGTGCCTGTAACGGCCTGCTGACGAACTCCTGCTCCTACGTTTACGGCGAGCAGCGCGCCGCCTACTCCTACCGGCTCGTCGCCGCGCTCGACCCGGTCGCGGCCAAGACCGCGCCATGGTGGCTGGACGTCGAGCTGACGTTGAGCTGGGCCGGGGCCTACCAGCTCAACGTCGCCGCGTTGCAGGGCTTCATCGCCGGCCTGCACAACGCCGGCGCGACCGGACCGATCGGGATCTACTCCACCAGCGCCCAATGGAAGGAGATCACGGGGCTGACGGCGCAGACAACACCGATGGCCTTCAACGGCCAGCTCCCAGACTGGGTGGCAGGAACCGACGCAACACTCACGCAGGCGCGGCAGAGCTGCATGAGCGGTGGCTTCACGGGTGTGGCGCCCAGCCTCGCGCAGTACCGGATCGGCCCGCTCGACGCCGACCTGCGCTGTACTGGGAGAAGCTGACCACATCCCTAACGCGCCCGACGGCAGAGATCGCGATCGCGTTGCCATGAACTCGATCGCCCGTACGATCAGACCTGCTTCCAGGCCGGGACGGGCTTCCGGTCCCACTCGTCGCCCTCCCCGCTAGGCGCGGAAGGGAAGTCATCCAGGGCGCCGCCATGGCGCCCGCCAATTGACCCGCCTGTGCTACTTGGGGGACTCGCGGTGGGCCAGCGTGCGGACCTCGTCAGGTTGGAGAAGCGCTCCCCCGACATGTGGCCCGATGAACCTCTTCGGTGAGCGTGTTCATCTTCTGGCTCAACGTATGGATCTGTTCGGTCAGGTCGGTGTTCTTCGTGAGCAGGTCGGACTGAAACTGTGCGAGCTCGTCTCTGTGTTTCGCGGCAGCTTCCTCGTTCGCCTTGTCTGTCCTCGTCTGGGCCTTCTGGGCGATGATGACCAGCGCACCCGTGTAGAACGCGACGCCGGAGAAGATCAGGTTGAGAAGGATCCACGGCTCGGGATCGAATTCGCCGCCTTTGGCGAGGGCCTTGCCGGTGCTTTCGAGGTACTTGACGGCGCCGTTGATGAGCACCCAGCCGAGGATGATGAGCGAGCCGATCAGGACGAACTGCACGGTGCCCATGCCCGAAGCGACGTTCTCGGACATGCGCTCCATGAAACTGCTTCCACCGGCATAGGGCGACGGGTTCTTGCCGCCCCGCTCGTAGTGCTTGTGGTGACGCATCGGATCGCCGATGATCGGCTGCTGCTGCTGGTCGGTCGCTGCCATTGAGCTTCCTCTCGATAGCAATTATGGGTACGGGCTGAGGGCGGAGAGTAACTCGCGCGGTCGCCGTCTCCGGCCCCTCGAGTACCTACAGCCCAGCGCCGCGCTGTGCAGGCCTCTGGCTCCCCATCGGCCGAGCGCTCGGTCTTCGCCAACTCGATAGCGGACGCAGCTGGTGTGTACTCGCCCGCTCTCGCAGGCTGTCGACGGTCTCGGGCAAGCCCGCCTGGTGTTGGCGTCGCGCTGGGGCTCGGGGCTTGCGCTGTGGCGCTGGCGGTCGACGCGCGGGTCGTGTTCAGCTCATGAAGAAATACTGGTAGAGCAGGAAGACATTCAGCAGGCTGATCACGCCGGCGCAGCACCACGCAAGGATGGTGGTAAGGCGGCGGTTGACGTGAACGCCCATGACCGCCTTGCGGCCCGTGAGCAGGACGAGCGGCACGAGGGCGAATGGGATGCCGAAGGACAGCACGACCTGGCTTAGGACTAGGACCTTGGTGGGGCTGATGCCGATCGCTAGGACGATGATGGCGGGGATCATCGTGACTGCGCGGCGCAGCAGCAGCGGGATGCGGACGTTGATGAAGCCTTGCATGACGACCTGGCCGGCGTAGGTGCCGACGCTCGAGGAGGAGGCGCCGGAGGCGAGCAGGGCCACCGCGAACGCGAGCGCTGCCGTGCCGCCAACGAGGTGGCCTAGCTGTGCGTGGGCTTCCGGGATCGAGGTGAGACCCGAGAGGGCAGGGGTGTGGAAGAGCTTGGCGGCGACGGCGAGCATCGCCATGTTGACCAGGCCGGCGAGCCCGAGGGCGATGATCACGTCGAGGCGCTCGAAGCGCAGCACGCGCCCGCGCTCGCGATCGTTGCGGCAGGGCATCCTGCCCTTGGTCAGCGCGGAGTGCAGGTAGATGACGTGTGGCATCACCGTCGCGCCGATGATGCCGACGGCGAGGTAGAGCGAGGTGACACCGTGCAGGCCCGGCAAGAGGCCGTGCAGCGAGCCGCTCGTCGAGGGACCAATGCGCAACGTCTGATACAGAAAGCCCAAGAAGATGATTCCGAGAAGACCGGTGATCGCCAGCTCGAAGCGGCGGAAGCCGTGGGTCTGCAGCTCGAGGATCGCGAATGCGATCACGCCGGTCATCAGGCCGGCGGGCAGGAGCGGCACGCCGAACAGCAGGTTCAGCCCGATCGCAGCGCCGAGGAACTCGGCGACGTCGGTCGACATCGCCATGATCTCTGCCTGCACCCACATGCCCCACGTGAACGGGCGTGGGAAGCGTTCGCGCACGACCTCGGGGTAGTTGCGGTCGGTGACGATGCCGAGCTTGGCCGAGAGGTACTGGATTAGCATCGCCATCACGTTCGCTAGCAGCACGACCCACAGCAGCAGGTAGCCGAACTGCGCGCCGCCTTCGATGTTGGTGGCGAAGTTGCCGGGGTCGACGTAGGCGATCGAGGCCACGAACGCCGGGCCGAGCATCATGAGCGTCGCGCGCAGGCGACCCTTCTCGAGAAGTCGTTCGAGCGCGCTCGGCCCCTCCAGTGCCCCGCCGAGCTCGCCCGGCAGCGCTACGGAGGCGCCCTCGACCGCGCCCTCTAGCGCGGGAATCCGATCCGGGCCCAGGGGCGCTATCCCTGATCCTCCTGAGTCTCGATACGCATCGCGCGCGCCAGCGCGCCGCCGATGGGATGCTCACGCTCGCCGAAGCGCACGAACACAGGCCCACCGAAGGGCTGTCGGTCGATGACCTCCAGGCGATCGCCCAGGGCGATGCCGTGCTCGGCCAGATAGCGAAGCATCTCAGGGTCAGAGTCAGAGACGCGCGCGAAGCGGCCCACGGCGCCGACTGGCAACTCGTCGAGGCTGTGCGTCGGACGCTCTTCGATCCCGAACTCGACGGTGGGGATCGGATCGCCGTGAGGATCAACGGTCGGGTCACCGAGGCGCGCCGCGATCAACTGCTCGAGCTCCTCGGAGATCACGTGCTCGAGAACCTCGGCCTCGGCGTGCACGCGATCCCACGGCATCCCAAGCTCCTCGGCCAAGAACAGCTCGAGCAGCCGGTGGTGGCGCAACACCTCAAGCGCCACGCGGCGGCCCTCGGTTGTCAGCTTTACGCCGTGGTAGGGCACATGTTCGACCAGTCCGACCTCGCCGAGCTTGCGCACCATCGCCGAGACTGAGCCCGGCGTGACGCCGAGCCGCTGGGCCAGCTCGGTGGTCGATACCGCGGCGCCCTTGCGCGCCTCCAAGGCGTACACCGCCTTGGCATAGTCTTGAATAGACGCAGAAAGTTGCTCAGAGGCAGCCATAGCAAATTGTTAGTCTAGCCAAACAAACTTGTCAAGGACCCCTCGAACATTCGTTTATCCCTCCCAACCTCGTCACAACGTGCATTAGTATGAGCTCGTGGACGACCGCTGCGATCCGCTGTGTCTGGATCTGCCGCGAGCGGAGGCGATCCGTCAGTCCTTGGATCACGATGTCGTTGCAGGTGCGGCGGCGCGCGCGAAGGCGTTCGCCGACCCCACACGGTTTCTGATCGCGCTCGCCCTGCGCGACGGCGGCGAGTTGTGCGTGTGTGACCTGGCGTGGATCACCAATCGCGCCGATAACCTCGTCGGCCACCACCTGCGCACCCTGCGCAACGCTGGCCTCGCAAGCTCGCGTCGCGAGCACAAGGTCGTCTTCTACGCTCTCACCAACGCCGGCAGCCAGTTACTGGACGCCCACCTCGAACCCGCCGAGGTGCGGCCGTGAGAACGCCCTCGCTCGAGCTGCCTCCCCTCCCCGAGCCGCTGCGCGCCCCGTGGCAACTGAGCGGACAGAAGGTGGCCGATCGCGATGGCCTGATTCGGCGCGCGAAGGCGCTGTCGTGGCTGAGCCTCGCCTACATGACCGCCGAGGGCGCGGTCGCGATCACCGCAGCGATCCTCTCGAGTTCTGTCGCGCTGCTCGGCTTCGGCCTTGACTCCGCCATCGAGGGGCTCGCATCGATCATCGTCATCTGGCGCTTCACCGGCACACGGCGACTCTCCCAGCACGCCGAGCAGCGCGCCCAGCGGCTCGTCGCAATCACCTTCTTCCTGCTCGCCCCCTACATCACCCAGGACGCTATCCGCACACTGATCAACGGCGAGCACCCCGGTACCAGTTGGCTCGGGATCGGCCTGTCGATCTCGAGCATCATCGTCATGCCACTACTGGGCAAAGCCAAGCAAGGGATAGGCCAGCGCCTTGGCTCGCATGCGACCGCCGGCGAGGGTGCACAGAACATGCTCTGCGCCTACCTCGCCGCCGGTGTCCTCACCGGCCTGGTGCTCAACGCCGCCCTCGGCCTGTGGTGGGCCGACCCCGCCGTCGCGCTCCTCATCGGCGCGCTCGCACTCAAAGAGGGCCGCCAGACCTGGCGCGGGGAGGGCTGCTGCACCGCATCGCCAGTCTCCGGCGAGCCGCTCGATGCCTGCCACGAGGACTGCTGTACTGAGTCTTCACCGCGCCCGATTGCGCGCGTAACCTGACTTCTGCTGACGGTAGCGTCAGTTCGTGAGCCGCTCATCGACCAGCGACTGCGCGGCCGCTCGCTCCCCGACGCGTCTCCGCAAGCGGAACGCCGCCGGTCCCTGCTGGCCGTGAACACAGGCAGAACGTCGGGCATATCGCAAGGCGCTCCTGCATTCATCTCACGACGAACTACGAACAAGCAGGCACCTTCTTAGAATCGGGGAGACAGGATTTGAACCTGCGACCGCCCGGCCCCCAGCCGGGTGCGCTACCAGACTGCGCCACTCCCCGTGGCTCGTGAGATTCTACGGCGAGAGCGACGATCCGGCGCGATCCGCGACGCGAGAACCGTTGCCTGCGCAGACCCCATCGTCGGAGCACAGCCTCAGAGCGGGCTCCGCGCACCGGCGATCGCCCGACGACAGCCCGCCTCACCCATCGGCGACCCCGGCGTGCACGAGGCCGCTGAAGCGGGCGACCGGAATCGAACCGGCTCTAGAAGCTTGGAAGGCTTCTGTGCAACCAAAACACTTCGCCCGCGCGCTAAAGGACGCCACTGGTCGCCCGATCGATGTTACCGGCGCCCATCGAGGCCGCGGCGCGCGCTAGTGGGTCAGCTTGGGGCGATTATCCCTTGAACGTAGGAGAAGAGCCCAGTCGGTTGGCTAGTAGTTCCCGGGTCGACCGACCGGAGGCGTCACGAAATACTGCGTGAGCCCGAAGGAATACCGAATTTCGAGATGGGTCGCCGGAGGGCAGGTGGCTCCACGCGGCGGGTTGCAGGCCAGGCTTTTGTGCCGGGCGTGCAGTCTGACTGAGTAGAAGCCCCTGTAGTCGTGGGCCGTTCCCGGAATCCGTTCCGAGGTCGTCATCAGAACCGCGATGACGTGGGGATCGCTCCATCTGTTGCTATGCGCGTAGGACAGTGCGCGAGCAGTAAGCTCGCGGCGAATGTGCCGGGGGATGCCCTTGGCGGTGGTCTTGCCTGACGCGCTCGCGTAAGGCACAAGCAGCACCCCCAGGGCCGCCGGGACGGCCAGCATGCGCACGTAGCGCCCGCCTCCCATGTGTTTCCGAGACTAACAGCAGCTCTGCGACATCCGTTGAGCCTGTTGCCCGTGGGGTAGCCCCGGGGCGCCCAAACTGACCCACTACCCGGCGCGCCGCCGCGCCGCCCGCCGCCTAGGAGCTCGCCGGGCGCCGCTCCTCGACCGGCACCTTCCCCTGCTCGTCCGCAAGCCCCGGCGGCGGCCACGCGCCCCACCAGTTGTCGCGCGCGCCGTCGATCGTGATCGTCGAGCCGCTCAGCGCCAGCGCGAGCGGCGAGCACAGCAGCGCCACCAACCACGCGTGCTCGACCGCGCTCCCGAGGCGCTGCAGCGGCACCGTGCGCGCGGTTCCCGCGCGCACGCTCGCCGGGTACTTCGCTAGCGCGTCCGTCTCGAACACGCCCACGGCGATCGCCGTCACGGTCACGCCGGACTCATGCCAGCGCTCCGCGAGCTCGCGCGTCAGCGCCTCGACCGTCGCGCGCGCGGAGCCCGAATGAGCCATGCCCGGCATCCCATGGTGCGGCGAGAGGGTCACGTTCACGACCCTCCCCCCTCCCGCCTTCGCGAACGCCAGCTCGTGCGCGGCCTCTGACATGTTCAGCATGCCCTCCACGTTCAGCCGCCACACCGCCCGCCAGCCGTTCGGCGAGATCAGCTCGGCCGGGCTGAAGAACTGGCCACCCGCGTTGTTCACCACCACATCGAGGCGGCCGTGGCGCTCGAGCACGGAGGACACCGCCGCGCGGCACTCGGCGGCATCGCGGACGTCGCTCACCAGCGGCTCCAGGCGCTCGCTCTCCCGCGCCGTCTCCTCGAGCACCTCAGGGCGCCGCCCCGTGATCGCGACGGTCGCGCCGCAACGGGCGAGCTCGAGCGCGCTCGCCCTGCCGAGTCCCGTGCCGCCGCCGGTCACGAGCGCGACGCGGCCCTCGAGCAGGCCCGGCGCGAAGATCGCGGAAAGTTCAGGCACCGGCAGAGCATCCTACGTTTGGATTAGGGTTCAGCTGTGTCACACCGCGCGCTCATCACGATTGCCGCGCTGACGCTTCTCGACTTCGCCCTCTGGCACTGGTCGCTGGCGGGCGACCGCGATCTGCCCGCCCTGGTCTCCGGCGTCACGCTGCCGCCGCTGCTGGCCGCACTCGTGTGGCTCACCGCGGTCAACCTCGCGCGCCTGCTCGCACGCGGCGCGCGCTGGCCGGCCGCACACCTGGGCGTGAGGAGCGCCCGCGCCGGGCAGCCGCGCGACACGCTGCCCCCCGATCGCGGCGCGAGCCTCGCCGCGGGGGCCGCGCCGCGACCGCGCGAGCAACGCGCGAGCGCCGATCCGGCTCGCCGCCACAAGATCGCCGCCTGATCCAGCCGCTGCGCGCGCGAGGCTGTAGGGCCTCGTGAACGGGCGGCGCAGACATCGCGGGCGCTGGCGCCGTCGGCGGCTGCGCGGCGCGGCGGTGGGCGTCGTCCTGCTCGCGGCGCTCGCGCTCGCCGGCTACCTGTACGAGCACAACCGCACGGGCAGCGTCTATCACCCGCACGCCCGCTTCATCCCCCAGCCCTCGCCCGCCCTGCAGAGGAAGCCCACGCCGAGCCTCGACTGGCCGATCTACGGCTACACGCCCAACCACACGCGCTTCTTCCCCGCCGCCGAAAAAGTACGGCCGCCGTTCAAGCCGATCTGGATACGCAAAGAGGGCGGCCTGCTCGAGTTCCCGCCCGTCATCTACGGCGAAACGATCTACCAGCTGCCCGACACCGCCGACCTGCACGCGATCGACAAGCGCACGGGCAAGGTGATCTGGCAGCGCTCGCTCGGGACGATGTCCGCGTCGAGCCCCGCCGTCGACTCAAGCTCGGTGTACGTCACGCTGCTGAACAGCGGCAACCGCTCGATGCCGGGCCGTATCGTGGCCCTCGACTCCAGCGACGGCGCGATCCGCTGGAGCAAACTCCTGCCCGCGCGCAGCGAGTCCTCGCCGTTGCTCGTCGACGGGCGCCTGTACTTCGGCTCCGAAGCCGGCACCGTCTACTGCCTCGACGCCGCCACCGGCCGCCAGATCTGGACCTATCGAGCGCCCGGCGCGGTAAAGGCGAGCCCCACGCTGTATGGAAGCGTCCTCTACTTCGGCGACTACTCCGGCCACGTGCAGGCGATCTCCGCCGCCACCGGCAGGCGCATCTGGATAACGGCCTCCGAAGGCGCGCTGCTCGGCAGCGGCACCTTCTACTCGACCGCCGCCGTGATGTACGGGCGCGTCTACCTCGGCAACACCGACGGGCGCATGTATGCCTACGACCAGCGCACGGGCGCGCTCGACTGGGCCGTGCAGACCGGCGACTACGTCTACTCCTCGCCCGCGGTCACCGACGCGCCCGGCATCGGCCCGACGGTCTACTTCGGCTCCTACGACGGCGACTTCTACGCGCTCAACGCGCGCAGCGGCCACCTCAGCTGGCACTTCGACCCCGGCGGCAAAATCTCCGGCTCCCCCGCGATCATCGGGCGCATCGTCTACTTCTCAGACCTCTCCTACCACCGCATCTACGGCCTGGGGATCTCCACCGGGCACCTCGTCTTCGAACTCGACAGCGGCTCCTTCGACCCCGCCACCAGCGACGGCAAGGACGTCTACCTCACCGGCTACTCGGCGCTCTACGGGATGGAACCGGTGCCGTGAGCACGCGCCCGAGCAGGTTGCGCGTCATCGCGACCAGGCGCGGATCGGGCGCACCCGGCGCTTCCGGCGAGGCCTGCGGCACCGGTGAGAGCCCGTACAGCCAGCCGAGCGTGCCCGTCGCGAACACGAGCGCGCCCGAGCTCGCGTAGTAGAGGGTGCTCTGCGCGATGCTGCCGCGCACCGGCGAGGGCTCATCCTCACCCATGCACGGCACGCCGCCTGAGCCCACCGCCTGCGTGCCCGCCGGGGCCGCCGCCGTCAGCTCGTCGAGCTCGTAGCCGACGATTCCCGGTATCGCGCTCTGCGGCCCGAGGCCGGTGCGCGCGAACAGCCACGCGGGCGTCATGGAGGGCGCGGGATGCCAGGGGTAGTAGCGGTACACCGGCGGTCCCGACTGCTGCACGCGCGGCGTGATGCAGCCGTCGTAGGAGCTGCCGACGAGCTGCGCGCCGCCGTTCGGGAAAAGGCCCGTGACGTCCGCGCGGTCGGGGTCGAGATTCGCGAACTGCTTGTAGGCGATGATCCGGTGGTCGGGTTCACCCGCCTGGCTCGAGGCCCTGCCCGCCGGCGCGAAGCGCACGCGCCAGGCCATCGTGTCCGAGCTCAAGAAGATCAGGCTCGTCCCCCCGGCGAGCGCCGCGACGAGCGCGCGCTCGTCGCTCTGCGACCAGTACTCGGAGTGGCCCACGTCGATGAACGCGCGCACGCCTGCGAGCTGCCCCGGTTCCCGATCGAGCGACTCGATCGTCGTGTAGCCGACGGGATAGCCGTAGCGCTCCAGGAAGCGGACCGCCGCAACCTCGCGGATGAAGAACTGCCCCGCGCCGGTCTGCGTGGCGTACGGGCGGTCGTAGGAGACTTCGACGCCCTGGTTGGTGCCGGTCAGGCCCACCTTGTCCGCGCCGCCCGGGTACAGGTCATCGCCGCCCCAGGAGTTGTAGGCCTCATAGGAGGCCGTCGGGATCTCGACGAGCAGCTTCGGCGGCCTCGCCGGGCGCAGCACGAACATGCAGTCGCTGTGCGCGCCGCCGGCGCGCAGCTTCACGATGTACACGCCGCTCGGCAGCGCGCTCGGCAGCGGGAAGGCGAGCGTCACGTGCCAGTCGCACTGCGTCAGGCCCGTGCGGTAGTCGTGCGCGCAGCGCGGCTGCTTCTGCGCCGGCAGCCGCCTGCTGCGCAGCACCAGACGACCGCCCCTGCCGCCGTACCAGCCCATGCGGAAGACTTCGATGCGGACCCGGCGCGCGCGCGGTGCGTCCACGTAGACGCGCTCGACTTCGCCGGGCAGTATCGACTGCTCGGAGACGTAGCCGGCGATTGCGCCGCGCGCTTCGCCGCCGATCAGCTCGCTGGGACCGGCCAGCCGCCAGGCGCTCGTGCCGCGGTGGGCGTTCTCCTGGGCGATCGTCGGCGGCGGTCCGCTCGTCGAGACCATCCAGCGATACAGCGGCAGGCCATCGACTCCGCCCGGCGCGAGCGGGCCGAGTTCGCCGCGGCGTGCACGCAACGCCACCGTCAACGGAGCGTTGTCGGCTCGCGCGCCCGCCTGTGCCCCGTCGCTGCACGCGCCGGCAAGCCCGAGCGCGCGCGAGAGCGAGAAGCGCGCTTCGATCACGGCCGTGCCGCGGCTCTCGACGCTGACCCTCGTCCAGTCGCCGGGGGCCGCGGCGATGCAGCCGCGCCCGCGCGCGAACGCCCAGTAGCGCGTGTAGTGCACTCGCACCAGGAAGCTCGCAGGACGCCGCGCGCCGATCGCGAATGACTGGTGGCCGAGCGAGACGAGCCGTCCCGGCCCTGACAGCAGCGGCGTGGCGGCGTCGACCTTGTACACGCGCCAATGTCGAGTGCGAAAGACCTCGCGCAGGAACGGCAGCCCGGCGCCGATCAGCCGGCCCTCGAGGGCGCTCGAGGCGTCGAGGCGCACGTCGGGCAGCGCCACGTAGGAAACGGCCTGCTGACGCAGCCAGCGCTGATACGAGGCTGCTGTGAGGGCGCTCGACAACAGGGGCGCGTCGTAGCGCTCCTCGAGCTGCTTCTCCCACCCGCGAGCGAGCGCGACATCGGGCGCGAGCAGCGCCGCCTCCCAGTGCGAGCGCGTCAGCGGCAGCTCCACGCGCACCGGGCCGCTGTGGCGCTCCACCCGCGCGAGGAAGCCCTCCAGCGGGGCGTAGTAGGCCGCGCTCGTCGCTTCGCTGCCCGCCACCGCGAGCGTCTCGCGGACCGGCCCCCACGCCACCCACACGACGATCGCGAGCAGCCCGACGATCCCCGCCAGCGAGGAGGCGACGGCCGCACGCGGAGCCGGCGCGCGCCGGCGCCACCGCAGCCCGAGCTCGGGCCCGCGGAGCTCCTCGCGCGCCGCGACCCAGGCACACAGCAGCAGGGGCGCCGCGAGCAGCACGCCGTAGCGCTCGATATTGCTTCCCATCGGCGTGCGCACGGGCAGGCAGGCGAGGCAAGCGAGCAGGTACAGCACCCCGCCGACCCGCAGAGCACGCGTGCTGCCCCCGCGCGGGAGCGCGAGCACGAAGACGACGCCCACTGCGGCCGCGGCCAGGAAGGAGAGCAGCGGGAAGGGCTCATAGCCGCCTTCGGGGAAGAGCAGCGCCAGCGCGATCACCACCGTCGCCGCCGGCAGCGCCAGGGCGAGCAGCGGGCGCAGCGAGCCCCGCAGCAGCGTCAGCGTGAGCGCCGCGAGGCCGAGCAGCGCGCCCGCCACGGGGCTCGCGGCGGCGCAGGCGAGCGCCAGTGCCGCCGCGAGGGAAGTCCGCCCCCGCGCCAGGCAGAGCAGCGCCGCGAGCGCGAACGGCACGCCGAGCGCGAACGCGACGCGCCCCGACCAGACGTCGCCGAGCGCGGCGAGCGAGAACAGCGCCGCGCCCCACGTCGCACCCCTGCCATAGAGCGGGCCCACCAGGCGCTCGAACAGCACCGACGAGCAGAGCACTGCGAGCGCGCCCACGACGCGCAGGCCAAGCAGCGCCCCGAGCGCCGGGAACAGCAGGCTGTAGCCCGGCATGTCGTGCCCGCCGTACCAGTGCTCGTCGACGAGCGTGAAGCCGAGCTGCTTGAACAGCGCCACGCGGTAGCTCGCCGCGGCCAGATCCGGCGTGCGCGGACCGGCCAGCGCCCAGACGAGCACGAGCGCACCCGCGAACAGCGCGAGCGCGATGCGCGCGCCCAGTTCCGAGCCCCGCCGAGCGGACGGCTCGCGCCCAGCGGAGGACTCGCCCTCGGCGGACGACTCGCGCTCAACGGACGGCTCGCGCCCAGCGGACGGCTCGCCCTCAGCGGACGCCCCGCAGAAAAGCGGGGTCCGGCTTGCTACCTCGCCGGACCCCGACAACCCCGCCGCCTCCGCGGCGGACCTGTAGCCGATTGAACAGCCGGGCGCGCGCGAAGTAGCTGTGGGCCCTCTGGCCACGCCGAGATAATGACGCCGATGAACGACCGCTCCGCGCGCATCGCCCGACTGCTCACGATCACGCTCGCCGTCGCGCTCGCCGCCAGCGCGTTGAGCGGCTGCGGCACGAGCCAGCCGAAGGCGGTCGCGCAGGTCGAACTCGCGGCGGCGCAGACCTTCCCGTACTTCCCCGTCTACTGGGTCGGGCGCAGCTTCGCAGGCAAGCCGCTCGCGGCGGCCGACGGGTTGGACGGCTACATCCCGAAGGTCGGCGACGGCGTCTACTACGGCAACTGCGTGCAGAAGAAGTCGTTCTTCGAAGCCGGCAGCTGCCAGCTGCTGCTGCAGATCACGACCGTCGTCTACAGCCGCCACTCAAACCAGCCGCTCGGCCCGCAGCGCAACATCCTGATCCGCGGAGTGCCGGCGGTGGTCTACGACGAAGGGCGCTCGCTGGAGCTCTACAGCGGGCACGTCGCGATCGACATCTTCTCCAACAGCCTGCGCCACGCGCTCGCCGCCGCCGAAGAGCTCTATCCGATCAACGCGTCCGGCTCAGCGAAGCAGAGCCTGCCGGCGCCGGTCTACTGCCCGGGGCTGTACGGACCGGAGGAACTCGCGCTCGCGCGCGTCGTCGACGACCTGGCGGGCCACGTCTGCCAGCACGCGATCAAGCAGATCGAATTTCTGGAAAGCGTGCGCAAGTCGCACTAGGAGCGCGACGGCCTCGCCGCGCGCTGAACACCCGACACGCGGCGGCGGCTACCCGTCTCCCGCCGCCGGCAGCACCACCGCCGGCTTGCCGATCTCGCGGCGCAGCGTGGCGAACGCGACCGAGCCGATCAGCGCGGGCACCCACAGCGAGATCGCGCGATACACGACGACGGCGGCGACGACCATCGAGACGGGACGCACGCCGAACAGCACGAGCATCCCCACGAGGCCGCCTTCGACCGCCACGAGACCGGCGGGGATCGGCAGCGCGTTGGCCATCATGCCGATCAGGTAGCCCATCGCGACGACCCAGAAGTCGGGGCTGCGGCCGAACGCGGCGAGCGCCGCGAGCAGCACGAGGTTGTCGAACAGCCAGTAGCCGACCGCGCCGAGCAGGCGCCAGTCGTGTTCGCGCAGCAGCGTCAGCCCTTCCGCGACGCCATCGCTGATCGCCGTCAGCGCGACGTATGTGCGGCTCTCTTCTGGGAGCCGCTCGCGCGCGTAGCGGCCCGCCCAGCCCGCCAGCACGAGCACCGCCGCGATCGTGGCGGCGGCGATCGCCGCCGGCAGCAGCGTCAGCAGCGGGTTGCTCGTGCCCTCGAACAGGCCGAGCCACATGAACAGTCCGATGACGACGACGACGGCCGTGTTGACGGCGCTCGTCAGCACGAAGATCAGCACCGAGCGCTTGGCGATGCGGTCGACCGGGAAGCCCTTGCTGCGCAGCACCCACGCGCCGAGTGCAATGCCGGCGAGGCCGCTCATCGAGACGACCGAGTTCACGGCGAGCTCGGCCAGCGACAGACGCGAGCTGAGCGAGCGGCCGATGCGCGCGAAGATCACGTCGAACAGCACCACGAAGCTCAGGCACGAGAGCACCTCGAAGCCCACCCCGCCGGCGATCCACGCGAGGTTGCCGTGCGCGATCTTCCTGCCCGCTTCCCTGAGCCCCGGCACCGCGAGCAGCAGCGCGGCGACGATCACGAAGAAGACCAGCAGGCTGATGAGGCTGTTGCGCAGCGTGTGCGCCTGCGCGGCGTAGACGCGCTCACCCTCCTCGCGGCTCGGCTCCTCCGGCGATTGCTCTTGCTGCGCGCCGCCTATCGCGCCTGCCCGCCTCTTAGGTTTTCTTTCACGCGGCCGGCTTTCATAACCCCCACGCTAGCCTGCGGGCAAAAGGACGCATCGTGCCCGACCAACCGCGAATCCTTGTAGTCGACGATGAGCCTGCGGTGCAGAGCGCGTTGAAGCGCGCGCTGACGCTCGAACACTACGACGTCGTGGAGGCCTCCGACGGGCACGAGGCGCTCGAAAGGCTCGGCTCGGCGCCGTATGAGGCCGTGATCCTCGACGTCGCGATGCCGCGCGTCGACGGCCTGGAGGTCTGCAGGCGGCTGCGCGAGGGCGGCGACAACACGCCCGTGCTGATGCTCACTGCGCGCGGCGAGGTCGACGACCGCGTCGCGGGGCTCGACGTCGGCGCCGACGACTATCTCGTCAAGCCCTTCGCGCTGCGCGAGCTGCTCGCGCGCGTGCGCGCGCTGCTGCGCCGCGCCAGCGAGGACGGACAGAACGGCGCCGGCGAGGCGCTCCTCTTCGAGGACCTGCGCATCGACCTGCGCGGGCATGAGGCGTGGCGCGGCGAGCGCCTGATGCAGCTCACGCGCACGGAGTTCCTGCTGCTCGAGATGTTCATGCGCCACCCGCGCCAGGTGCTCACGCGCTCGATGATCTTCGAGCAGGTGTGGGGCTATGACTTCGGCTCGACCTCGAACTCGCTCGGCGTCTACATGGGCTATCTGCGGCGCAAGACCGAGGAAGGCGGCGAGCCGCGACTGCTGCACACGGTGCGCGGCGTGGGCTACGTGCTGCGCTCCAGACCATGAGCTTTCAAAGACGGATAGCGATCGCGGCTTCCGCCGCGGTGGCGATCGCGGTGGTCCTCGCGGCGGCGCTCACGTACGTGCTCACCTCCGAGCAGCTTCACCGCCAGGTCGATTCGCAGCTGCGCCGGCGCGGCGCGGAGGTGACCGCGTATCTGCGCCGCAACGGCGGCACGCGACTGCCGCGCAGCGCGCGCCAGGCCGCCGCGCTCGCCGCGCTGAACGCGCTCGGGCGCGCCCCGTCGGGCCGCGGCGCGCCCCTCCCCCACATCGCGGGTGCCGCGGGCAGGAGCGCCGAAAACCTCTTCGGCCGTCTGCCGCCCGGCCCCGACCAGGTGCGCGGCTACCAGCAGCTCGTCAGCTCCTCCGGCGCGATCCTGCTGCGCTCATCGTCGGTCTCGCTTCCAGTGGGCGCGGCCACGCGCGCGCTCGCCGCGCACGGCGGCGCGGCGGTGTGGAGCAACGCGACCGTCAAAGGGACGCGGCTGCGCGTGCTCTCGGAGGCCTTCGGCGGCGGCCGCGCGGTCGAGCTCGCGCAGCCGCTGACCGAAGTGAACTCGCTGCTCGGCCGCCTGCGCGTGATCCTCGCGCTGCTGGTCGTCGGCGGGATCGCGCTCGCGGCGCTGCTCGGCCGGCTGGTCGCGGGCGCCGCGCTGGCGCCGCTGCGGCGGCTGACGCAGGCGACCGAGCACGTCGCGCGCACGCAGGACCTCAGTGGCCGCATCCGCGCGTCGGGCGAGGACGAGCTCGCGCGCCTGGCGCAGAGCTTCAACTCGATGCTCGACACGCTCGAGCGCTCGGTCAGCGCGCTCGACGCCTCCGTGCACGCGCAGCGCCAGCTCGTCGCCGACGCCTCGCACGAGCTGCGCACGCCGGTGACGAGCGTGCGCACGAACATCGAGCTGCTGCAGGCGCAGGGCGCGAGCATGGACGAGAGCACGCGCGTCGTGCTGCTGGAGGAGGTCGTCGCGCAGATCTCCCAGCTGACGCTGTTGATCAACGACCTGATCGACCTCGCTCGGGGCGAGGAGCGGCGTGAGGACACCGAGGAGCTGCGCCTCGACGCGCTCGTCGAGGAGGTCGTCGACCGCGCCCGGCGGCGCAGCCCGCAGACGCCACTCGAGACGAGCCTCGAGCCGACGCTCATCGGCGGCGTGCCGGCGCGCCTGGAGCGCGCCGTCAGCAACCTGATCGACAACGCGCTGAAGTACAGCCCGCCGCAATCGCCGGTCGAGGTCGCCCTGCACGGCGGCGAGCTGACCGTCCGCGACCACGGCCCGGGCATCTGCGAGGAGGATCTGCCGCACATCTTCGACCGCTTCTACCGCGGCGCGCACGCGCGCGAGCGCCCCGGCTCGGGTCTCGGCCTGGCGATCGTGCGCCAGGTCGCAGAACAGCAGGGCGGGACGATCAGCGCCGAGCCGGCCGCGGACGGCGGCACGCTCATGCGCCTGCGCCTGCCCAGCGCCGAGCCGCTGGAGCTGGCCGAGCCGGCGACGCTCGCCGGCGCGTAGGCCGGGCGTCGTCCGCCGCCGGCCGTCTCCTCGGGCGGCCGTCTCCTCAGGCGGCCGGATCGTCGGGCAGCGGCGCGATCGCGCGCGGCGGCAGCCGCTCGCCGAGCTCGAGCGCGAGCTCGTGCGTGCGGGCGGCGTCGAGAGGGCCCGGGCGCTTCAGCTGCTTGGCGAGCTTCGCCGCGTAGTAGAGCGGGTAGCCGTCGACTTCGAGCGTGCGGAAGACCGGCAGGCCGACGTCCGCGAGCAGACCCTCCGGCGCGACGAAGCAGAGGCAACCCAGCACGGGCACGTCCGGGTCCTCGATCGCAGCGATCACGTGTGCGACCTGCTTCTCGAGGCCCTCGACCAGGCGCGTCCTGTCGGCGCCGGCGATCCTCAGCCTGGACGGCCCCAACAGAGGCTTCGCGAGGCGGAGCTGTCCCTCCAGACGCCTGCAGTCGATCACGTGGACGCCGCTCGGCGCGATGGCGAGGTGGTCGATCGTCGTGCGGCTCATCGGCGCGCGACGGTCGCGCAGGATCGGCACGCCCGGACAGCGCCTCGCGAGCTCGGCCGCGAGCAGCCCCTCGCCTGCGGCGCGCGCCTGCCGGTCACGCCCTTCGGCGGGCACTCGCAGCTCCTCGACAGAGGCGAACACGCGCGAGACGGCTTGGCCAAGCGGCCCCGGACGGGCGTCGAGCGCGCGGCGGCGCCCGCGCAGCCGGCGAGCCTTCGCGCTCGCGCCTGTGCCGGCGATCGCGAGATGCCGCGGTTCGCTTCTCATCGTTGACCTATCGGCAGCGTCTGAGCCGTGCCTGAAAGGTGCGCGCTCGCCTAGGCGAGGAGACTTGCCCGCCCCTCGACCGCGCGCGCGTCGTCGGCGCGTCCGGGTGCGGGCCGCCGAGCCCGCAGCGCGCAGTCGCGAAACGACGCGGGAGCGCTGCCGTAGCAGCGCCGGAAGGCGCGCGCGAAGTGCGGCGGGTGCCGGTAGCCGACGAGCCGGGCGACCTGCGCGATCGGGATCGCCGGCTGGTCGACGAGCAGCTCGGCGGCGACGCGCATGCGCCGCGCGAGCAGATCCTCGCGGAAGCTCTCCTGACCGAACTGCGCGTAAGCGCGCTGCAGCTGGCGTGGCGAGGTCGCGAGCGCATGCGCGACACGTGTGAGCGTCAGCTCCTGACGGTAGTGACGCTGCACCACGACGCGCGCGAGCAGGTAGATGCGGCGGCGGTAGGCGAGCGTGGCGGGTCGCACGCTTCCTCGATCCGACCGCGCGCCGGCGACGGGACGCGCGCGCGTGCGAGGCGCCTTCGAGCGCCGGAACGGCTGCTAGGTTGTCCGCTTCTCGCAGCTGCCTTTCGACAATGGGGGTCGCCGATGCGCCGTGCCGGTCTGATTGGTTGCGTACTCGTGGGCGCTGGCGCGCTCGCAGCGTCGAGCGCCTCGGCGGCGAGCGCCCCCGACCCCTGCACGGTGCTTCAGCCTTCGAAGATCGCGGCCGCGTTTCACCCCAAAGCGGTGCCCCGCTCGCATCTGAGCACCCGCCACGAAGACGGCAAGAGCTTCCGCACGTGCACCTGGGGCAAGGGCAAGACGACCTTCTCGATCACGACCGGGCCCTCCTACACGGTCGGCGGCTTCGGTGGTCCCCCTGGGACGATCTCGACGCACCCCGTCGAAGGCCTCGGGCCGGAGAGCTGGTACGCGCACGACGACAACCCCGCCTACCAGTATGCGGACGTCTTCTTCATGCATGGGCCCTTCTCCGGCGACGTGCACATCGACGGGAACCTTCCTTTCGCGAACATCCTCGCGCTCGCGCGTCGCGTCTATAAGGCCGAGTAACCGCCCCCGGTCGCTACGGGCAGCCGGCGCCGGGCGCCGCTGCGGCGGCGATGCGCGAGCTGCCGTCGTGGGACACTGCGCGGCGTGTCCCATGACGAGGGGGTGCTCATCCTCGGGGAGGCCGGCGCGCTGAGCACGGCGCTGGTGCACAGGCTCGAGCAGGCGGGCGTGGCCACGACGTCGGCGACGGGCTCCAGCGACAGCGAGCTGTCGGCGCTTCTGCGAGAAGGCGGCTGGCGTGCGGTCGCGGTGGTGACGCGCGACGACGTGCTGGCGCTGCGCCTGACGCTGCTCAGCGCGCACCTGCGAGCGGACCTGCCTCTGTGGGTGACGATGTTCGACAGGACGATCGCGCGCGAGCTCGGACACGACGTTCCAGCCGTGCACGTGGTCTCGCCCGCCGAGCTCGTCGCGGCGGATCTCGCCGAGCAGTGCCTCGCGGCGGCGCCCGCGGCGCGCCGGCGGCGCCCGCACGGGGTCCGGCTCGTCGACGACGCGCTGCGCCTGCTGGTAGGCGCCGGAGCGGCCCTGCTCGTCGCGCTTCTGCTCGACATCGTGCTCGGCATCGCGGCGCTTCACGAGAGCGTCGTGAACGCGTTCTTCTTCAGCACGAGGGCGCTCGCGACCGTCGCGGGCACGCCCGGGGCGATCACCGGTCCGCCCTGGTACAAGCTGCTCTCGGCGCTCGACGTGCTGTTCGCGCTGGTGCTGGTCGCGGTGTTCACGGCGGCGCTCGTGCGGCGCCTGAGCCGCCCGCGCCTGACGACGCTGCTCGGGCCGCGCGCGGCGCCGGCGCGCGGACACGTGCTCGTGGTCGGCTTCGGACAGGTCGGCTTCCGTCTGGCGCAGGTGCTGCGCGCGCGCGGCGTCGCGGTGCTCGCCGTCGAGCACGACGCCGACGCGCCGTGCATCCGGCTGGCGCGAGGGGCGGGCATCCCTGTGGCGCTCGGTCGCGGCGATGACCGCGAGACGCTCTTGCGCACGGGCATCGGCATCTGCGCGGCAGTCGCCGCGGTCACCTCCAGCGATCTCGTCAACGTCGCCGTCGGGCTCGCAGCGAGCGAGCTCGCGCCGGGCGTGCCGGTGGTGCTGCGCCTCGGCGACGGGGAGGTGGCTGCCGAGACCGACTCGCTGCTTCACCTCGGCCGCATCTGCGACGCGCACAAGATCGCGGTCGAGACACTGATGGCGGGGCTGCTCGGCCGCGAGCGCGCTCAGCGGGCGTAGCGCAGGGCGACGCCTTCCGCGCTCGAACGGTAGGAGCCCCCGAACAGCAGCGCGTGCACGAGCAGCGGCGCGAGCTGGTAGAGCTCGACGCGCTCGCGCCAGCCCGCGGAGAGCGGCGCCACCTCCTCGTAGGCCTCGTGGAAGCGCGCGGAGGGGCCGCCGAAGAGGCGCAGCATCGCCAGATCGACCTCGCGATGCCCACCGAAGGCGGACGGGTCGATCAGGTAGGCGCGGCCGTCGGCGGCGGCCATCACGTTGCCCCACCACAGATCGCCGTGCAGCCGCGCCGGCGGCTCCGGCGGGCCCGTGAGCTCGGGCATCCGCTCGCACACGCGCTCGACTGCCGCCGCGCCCTCCTCGCGCAGCGCGCCGCGCTCGCGCGCGAGCCGCGCCAGTGGCAGCAGGCGGTTGCGCGCGTAGAAGGTCGGCCAGTCCGGCTCGGGATCGTTGGGCAGGCGGAGCGAGCCGAAGCGTGCGGGGCGGCCGTCGGCGGGCAGGCCGAAGCAGGGAGCGGCGGCGAGGTGCGTGCGCGCGAGCCCTGCACCCAGCTCCTGCTCGCCCTCCGCGCCGAGTCGGCCCTGCTCGACCCACTCGAGCGCGAGGTAGTCCTCGCCGACGTCGAGCACGCGCGGCACTCGCACGGCGCCGGGCTCGGCCAGCCAGTGCAGTCCGGCGGCCTCCGCCTCGTACTCCCCGCTCGCCGCGTCGGCGCGTGTCTTGACGAACGCCTCCTCGCCGTCGGCGAGGCGCACACGGTAGGCCTCGTTGATGTCTCCGCCGCCCACGCGAGCGATCACGCGAGCGCCCGGCGGAAGGCTCAAGCGGCGCTCTCCGCGCGCAGCTGTGCGAGCAGCCCCTCGCAGCCCGCCTGCACGATCGCGAAGACCTCGTCGAAGCCGTCGGCGCCGTAGTAGGGGTCGGGCACGTCGAGCTCCCCGCGGGCCACGCTGTCGGGGTCGAATTGGCGCAGCAGGCGCACCTTGCCGCGCTGCTCCTCGTCGCGCGCGATCGCCCGCAGGTTGCGCGCGTTTTCGGAGTCCATCGCGAGCAGCAGGTCGAAGCGCTCGAAGTCGTCCGGCTCGACCTGCCGCGCGACTCCTCGGAGCTCCACTCCCTGGCGGCGGGCCGCCGCCGTCGCCCTGCGGTCCGGGGCGCTGCCCACGTGCCAGGATCCCGTCCCGGCGGAGTCGAGCTCGATCTGGCCATCGAGGCCCTCGCGCTCGAGCAGCGCGCGCATCGCGCCCTCGGCGGTCGGCGAGCGGCAGATGTTGCCGAGGCACACGAACAGCAGTCGCACGCGTCACTCGCCGCCGAGCTCGAGCACGGCGAGGAAGGCCTCCTGCGGCACCTCCACGCGTCCGACCTGCTTCATCCGTCTCTTGCCTTCCTTTTGCTTCTCGAGCAGCTTTTTCTTGCGCGTGATGTCGCCGCCGTAGCACTTGGCGATCACGTCCTTGCGGTAGGCCTTGACGGTCTCGCGCGCGATCACATGGGCGCCGATCGCCGCCTGGATCGGCACGTCGTACTGCTGGCGCGGGATGCGTTTGCGCAGCTTCTCGGTGAGCGCGCGTCCCATCTCGTAGGCCTTGTCGCGGTGCACGACCATCGAGAGGGCATCGACTGGGTCGCCGGCGAGCAGCACGTCGAGCTTCACGAGGTCCGCGGGCTTGACGCCGTTCAGCTCGTAGTCCAGCGAGGCGTAGCCGCGCGTGCGCGACTTCAGCTGGTCGAAGAAGTCGAGCACGATTTCCGCCAGCGGGATGTCGTAGGTGAGCTGCACGCGCTCGGGCGAGAGGTAGTGCATGCCGGCATGCTCGGCGCGGCGCTCCTGGCAGAGCTCCATGACCGCGCCCACGAACTCTTTCGGCGCGATGATCGAGGCGCGGATGATCGGCTCGCGGATCTCCGCGATCCGGCCCGGGTCGGGCATGTCGGAGGGGTTGTGCACGACGACTTCGTCGCCGTTGGTGAGCGTCACGTCGAACTCCACCGAGGGCATCGTCGCGAGCAGCTCGAGGTCGTACTCGCGCTCCAGGCGCTCGCGCACGATGTCCATGTGCAGCAGACCGAGGAAGCCGCAGCGGAAGCCGAATCCGAGCGCGTCGGAGGTCTCCGGCTCCCACGACAGCGCGGCGTCGTTGAGCGTCAGCTTCTCGAGCGCGTCGCGCAGGTCCGGGTAGTCGTCTGACTCGATCGGGAAGAGCCCGCAGAAGACCATCGGCTTGACCTCGCGGTAGCCCGGCAGCGGCTCACTGGCCCCGCGCTGGCCGCCGGCGCGCGAGCGAGTGGTCAGCGTGTCGCCGACACGCAGCTGCGTGACGTCCTTCAGGCCCGTGATCAGGTAGCCGACCTCGCCGGCCGCGAGCTGGTCGGTCGGCATCATCTGCGGGCTGAAGAAGCCGACCTCGTCGATGTCCGCCTCGGTGCCCGCGGCCATCGCGCGGATCGGCGCGCCCTTGCGGAAGACGCCGTCGACGACGCGGATGTAGGCGATCACGCCGCGGTACTGATCGAACTCGCTGTCGAAGATCAGTGCCCGCGCCGGCGCTTCGGGATCGCCCGCCGGCGGCGGCAGCCGGTGAATGATCTCCTCGAGCACCTCCTCGACGCCCTCGCCGGTCTTGCCGCTGATGCGCAGGATCGACTCGGGCGGCACGCCGATCAGCTCGCTCACTTCGCCCGCCACGCGCTCCGGCTCGGCGCCCGGCAGGTCGATCTTGTTCAGGCACGGGATCAGCTCGAGGCCCGAGTCGACGGCGAGGTAGGTGTTCGCGACCGTCTGGGCCTCGACGCCCTGCGAGGCGTCGACGACGAGCAGCGCGCCCTCGCAGGCGGCGAGCGAGCGCGAGACCTCGTAGGTGAAGTCGACGTGGCCGGGCGTGTCGATCAGGTGCAGCTGGTAGGTCTCGCCGTTGCGCGCGGTGTAGAAGACGCGCACCGCCTGCGCCTTGATCGTGATGCCGCGCTCGCGCTCGAGGTCCATCGAGTCGAGCAGCTGCGCGCGCATCTCGCGCTTGGAGACCGTGTGCGTGAGCTCGAGGATGCGGTCCGCGAGGGTCGACTTGCCGTGGTCGATGTGCGCGATGATCGAGAAGTTGCGGATGTGCTGTTGATCCATTGCTCCAGCGCTACAGCGTAGATGGCGCCATCGCCGGGACCCGCGCCGCCGCGCTCGCGCCCGCTCGTGCGGGCTCGCGATCGACGCAGATCTGACGAGCGCGGCTCGTGCGCGCAGCGGCGCGCGATAGCGTTGCGCTATCCGGCGATCGCCCACTCGACCGTGTGACCCTCGGGTCCAGCCGCGGCAACGCGTCCCCCATACGGGGGGCGGCCTGTCCAGGTGGTCGGGAGTGTCAGCCCACCCAGGCATGACACGAAGTCCTGGGACGCAGTAGCTCAGCGGTGATCGAACCGGGTGAGCCGGGCGGGCACAGCGCCCGTCCGGCTCTTCTCGCCGCGCGCTAAGCGTCCGGCGCGGCGGAGCCTGCCGCGGTGGAGCCTGCCGCGGCGAGCTCCTGCAGGCCCTCCGCGCGCGTCTTCACGGGGCTGTATGAGAGTTCGGTGCGGGCCTTGTCGATGCGGATCGTGCACTCCTGCGAGGAGACCCAGTAGGCGAAGCGCGTGAGCGGTGGACGGCCCGGCAGGCGCAGCAGCCGCCATGCGACCTCTCCCCCGCTCGCGAGCGCCGCCGCGACGGGCGCCGGCATGGAGCGCGATGGCGGCGTCAAGGCCTGCGTGGCGAGCAGTTCGCTGACGAACTCGCGGAACACGACGGGCTCGCCGTCGGTCACGAAGTAGGCCTCGCCCGGCCGGCCCCGCTGTGCGGCGAGTATCAGCCCCTCGACGGTGTTGTCGACGTGGGTCGTCGATGTGCGCTGGCGCCCTCCGCCGATCCACGCGAAACGCCCGCTGCGCACCATCCGGCTCATCAGCGGCAGCAGCGTCGTGTCGCCGCGCCCCCACACGAAGCGGGGGCGCAGCACGACCGTCTCGAAGCCTTCGCGGCTGGCCGCGCGGACCTCCTGCTCGGCGCGCGCCTTCGTGGCGCTGTAGAGCGCGGGCGAGTCGGGGCGAAGCGGCGCGGTCTCGTCGACTTCGACCAGCGGGCGGCCGGCCAGCAGCGCGGCCTCCGTGCCGACGTGCACGAACCGGCGCACGCCCGCATGCACGCAGGCCTCGAGCGCGTGCTTCGTGCCCTGCACGTTGACCTGCTCGAACTCCTGGGGCCGGCCCCAGTCGCCGAGGTGGGCGGCCGCGTGGAAGGCGAGCTCGCAGCCCTCGGCGCCGGCGCGCATCGTGGCGGTGTCCGAGAGATCCCCTGCGACGGGTTCGGCGCCGCGTTCGCGCACACGCGCGGCGGCCGTCTCAGAGCGCACGAGGGCGCGCACCTCGTGCCCTTCGGCGCGCAGGCGTTCGATCAGTCGCCCGCCGATGAAGCCAGAGCCACCGGTGACGAACGCGGCGGTCATCGCGGTCGCATCCTAGGTCGGGCTCTACACGTAGGGCTTCGTCTCACCGCGCCGCGAGCCGCTCAGCGGATCGTCACCGGAATCGGCGCCGAGGCGATCCCGTTGGCGACCACTTCCAGGGTGCTGGCGCCAGCGGGCGTCGTGCGAGCGACGGTGAAGCTGGTGGAGGAGGCGGCGCCCGGCGCGATCGAGACGGAGGTCCACCTGCTCGTGCGCGCGTAGCTGACCACGTGGGATTTGGAGTTGGTGATGCGCACGATCGGGAAGTTGGTGTTGTCCTGGACGTCGTCGCCGTAGGCGGCGCCCTGGTCGAGGCCCGCGAGCTGCGTGCCGGACAGCTTTGCGGTCTGGCCGCGTTCGAGGCTGGTGGAGCTGATCGACGTGAGCACGGGCGCCCATTCGGAGTTCGGCGTGCCACCGGCCGTATACAGCTCCATCTGGTTGCTGCCGTCGTCGAACAGCACCTGCCCGTTCGGCAGGTCGAGCAGCCGCGTGTAGTAGGTGGAGTCGTTGGCCGCGTTGGGGACGTTCGCCACCGGGCTGAGGGTGTTGGAGCTGGCGTCGTAGAGCATGAACGCGAGTGACGCGCTGTACAGGCATGGGCTCACGTCGAACAGCACGTTCCCATCGGGCAGCACCGCGCCGGGGCCGTCCGCGCTTGCGTACTGCTCGCCTCCGATCGTGGGAATCTGGGGGCCTTCGAGCCATTCGCCGAGCGCATAGTCATAGAGCGCGGTGGGTGCGGGCGTGTCGGTTTTGCAGGGGGCGAATTCCGCAGTCGTGCCGCCGCCCACGACGAACGTGTTGCCTCCGGGCATCTCGAGCTGGGGGCCGATCTCGACGCCCGGGCTGTTGACGGGCGAAGTCAGCGTGTCACCGGCGAATTCCCATTGAAGGATGTTGGGAGTGAACAGCTCGGTGGCGGGCGTCAGCCAGACATCAACCGTCAACAGCTGATTGCTCGGCTCGAGGTTCCAGCCCTCCTCGTCGTTGGGGTCGTTCTTGCCCGGCCCGGGAAGCGTCAGCCAGTTGAGATCGCTGGCGTTGAAGAGCGCGTCGGAGACCGAGAGCAGGGGGTTGGACGAGGTGCAGTTCTGGCAGGCCTGGGCGAGCATGAACGTGCCGTTGGCGAGCACGTCGCTCTCCGCGTCGCCGATGTTCGCCCAGCCCGACGGGGGTTCCACGGGCTGCCAGGTGTTGGTGACCGGGTCATAGATGGCGCCCTTGTTCGTCCACACGCCTTCGGGGCTGGGGCCGTTGTACTCACCGCCCTCGATGATCATGCGCCCGTCCGGCAGGATCGCGGAGGCGAAGTAGGTGGGTTCATATCCCACGGGCATCGGGGCGATCTTGCTCCAGGTCCCGTCGAGGTAGCTGCCCTTCGAGTTGGGCGTGAGCCGGTACCAGGTGGTGGTGCCGCCCGTTTCGGTTTCTTCGTGGACGAGCACCGTGCCGTCGCTGGCGAGCAGCATCGTGCCGGGTGCGAACGGCGGGCGGTGCGCGAGCGCCTTCCAGGGCGAGGAGGCCGGCGCGGCGGCGGCGGCGAGGCCGGGCGCGTGCGCTGCGGGCTTGGCGCGGCCGAGGGGCGGGGCGAGCACCGGATGGCCGTGGAAGCCCTTGCCGCCGGTGGACCGGGGCACGCTGACGGGAGGGCTGGCGACAGCCGGCGCTGCGCCGGCGAGCATCACCGCCGCGGCCGCTGCGGCCAGTCGGAGAATCACGAGGAATCGACGGCTCGTCGAAGACACAACGCCACCTCCCAGGGGGTCATCGTCCACAGAACGCCGGCCTGGGCGGACCGTACCACGACCGGGCTCAGGCGCGCCCGAGCTGCGCGCGCACGAGCCGCATCACCTGGTGGGCCTCGGGCACGCGCATGGCGAGCACGGCGCGCATATAGACGAGCACGCCGGCCAACCCCGCCACCCCGACGCTGACGAGCTGCGCGCCGAGCGAGGTGCCGAGCGCGTCGTCGAGGCCGCGCCAGACGGCCCATGAGACGACGCCGAGCAGCGCGGAGGCGAGCAGGATGCGCGCGGTGATCATCAGCGTCTGGGCGCCCTCGACGCGCCCGTCCAGGCCGCGCCGCAGCCGCTGCAGCTGCAGGCCGGTCATGACGACGTTGGCGGCGATCGTGCCGATGATCAGCCCGGAGATGCCGAGCGGCTTGTAGAGGGCGACGCTGACGATGATGTCGACGACGATGTTGATCGCGGCCAGACGGGTGGGGATCCAGGGACGCTGCACGGCGAAGAAGGTACGCGTGAGCAGCAGGTTCAGCCCGCCGAAGGGCAGGCTGAAGGAGAACCAGAAGAGCGCGAGCGAGACGAGGTGGGTGGACTCGTGGCCGAAGTTTCCGCGCTCGAAGAGCAGCCGCACGATGGGCGTGGGCAGCACGATGAGGAAGGCGGCGGCGGGAATCAGCAGCAGGTTGATCTGGCGCATGCCGATGCCGACGGCGCGGCGCATAGCGGCGGCGTTGCGGTCGTAGGCCATGCGGCTGAGCGTGGGGAACAGCACGGTGGCGACGGCGACCGAGAAGAGTCCCTGAGGGAGCATGTAGACGCGGAAGGCGGTTTCGATCGCGCGCGGCGCTTCCGGGCTGACGAGCGTGCCGAAGACCGAGTTGATCAGCTGGTCGAGGTTGACGATGCCGAGGCCGATCGTGATCGGCAGCATCAGCGTGAATATCTGACGGATGCGCGGGTCCTGCCAGTCGATGTGGAGCTGAAGGCGGAAGTCGATGCGACGCAGGGCGGCGAACGCGAGCAGGACCTGCACGAACGTGGCGGCGAGGATCGCGATCGCGTAGGCCTTCAGTTCATCGCCGTTCTCGTAGCCGCCGTGGAAGTGGGGGCGCAGCACCACGAGCAGCACGATGATCACGACGTTCCAGACGGCGGGCAGGATCGCGGGGATGGTGAATTCGTCGTGCGACTGCAGGATCCCGGTGAACAGGCCGGTGACTCCGATGAGGAGCACGACCGGGAAGAGGATGCGCGAGAGGATGACGAGCAGGTCGTCGAGCGCGGTGTTGAAGTGTGCGCCCGTGAACAGCGGCATGACGACGCCCGCGGCGAGGATGAAGAACGCGGTGATGGCGCCGAGCGCGATCACCATGATCCACAGCAGCGTGGAGGCGAGCCGCACGGCCTCCTTGCGGCGCCCGGTGTGCAGCAGTTCGGTGAAGACCGGCACGAAGGCGGCCGAGAGCGCCGCGTTGGCAAACAGGTTCGCGACGAGGTTCGGGACCTGGAAGGCGATCGTGAAGGCCGAGAACGCGCCGCTCGTGCCGAAGTAGGCCGCCGTGAGGATTTCTCGCGCGACGCCGCCGATGCGCGAGATGCCGGTGGCGATCGAGAAGATCGCGGTGTTGCGGGCGACCCTGCCTGTGCCGCCGGGCGTCGAGCCAGAAGCGGCCTCGGCCTCGGTTTCGGCTATGGCTGGCAAGGCCGCTATAGTACGGCGCTCGGCGGCGCGCCAGAGCGGCTGTTTCGCGCGCCGCGGACCCCCATGGCCAACATCCACTCGCAGAAGAAGCGGATCCTGCGCGCCGAGCGTGAGCACACGGAGAACCGCCTGTACACCTCGACGGTCAAGACGTACTTCCGCCGCCTGCAGGAGCTGACGCAGAGCGGTGACGCCGAGGGCGCGCAGGCCGCGCACAGGGAGCTCGTCTCGACGATCGACAAGGCGGTCAAGCGCGGGGCGCTTCACCGCAACACGGGCGCGCGCAAGAAGTCCCGCGCAGCGCGCCTGCTCGCGGGCGCGAAAGAGTAGAGCGGGCCGGCCCGGGGCCGGCCGGATGCGTTCGCTGCGCGGACCGCGGCGCGGCCGGCGCGGACGCGCCGTGCTGCGCGGACCGCGGCGTGGTTGGCGCGGACGCGCCGTGCTGCGCGGACCGCGGCGTGGTTGGCGCGGACGCGGCGCGCTCTAAGCGGTCGCGAGCTCGGCCAGGGCGCGCACGGCCAGGGTGTCGTCCTGCAGTCCGTCCAGCGCGCCGCGCTCGCTGGGCACCTGCGCGCCGCCGTGCGTGCGCAGCTCGAGCTCGGCGAGCAGCGCCAGGGCCTCGCGCAGGCGTGCGGGATCGCTGTTGCGCACGTCGGAGACCAGGCGGTCCACGAGCCACGGCTGCATCGGCGCGAGCTCCTCGCGGATCCGCGCCGGCGGCGCGCCCTGCTCGAGCAGGCTCGCGACGTGCAGCGCCGCACTCGCGCGCCGCGCGATCAGGCCGATCAGCCCCGACAGCCGCTCGCCCTGCCCCCAGAGGCGCACGTACAGGCGCAGCGCCGCCTCGCCGTCGCCCGCCACGAGCGCGTCCGCGAGTTCGTAGGCGTGGCGTTCGGAGGAGGACGCCGCGAGCTCGTCGATCTGCTCGGCGCTGACGCGCCCGCCGCCCGTCGCGAGCGCGATCTTCTCGAGCTCGCGCAGCAGCCGCTGCTGGCGCTCGCCCACGCGCGCGATCAGGGTGCGCGCCGCCGCCGGGTCGAGCGCCAGGCCCAGGCCCTTCGCCTCGGCCTCCAGCCATTTCGGCAGTGCGCGTCCCTTCACGCTCGCCTGCGCGCCGACGCTGCCGCCGGCGCTCTTCACGGCCTTCACGAGCGCCTCCGGGGCCTTGTTGCGGCCCTCCTCACGCGCGAACATGGCGAGCGTCGTCTGCGGTGGCAGCTGCGCGAACGCGGTGAGGAGATGCTTCTCGACGTCCGCGCCGCGCCAGCGCTCGACGCCGTCGACGACGATCACGCGCGTGCCGAACGCGAGCGTCATGGCGGCGAGCGCGGCGGCGACACCGGCCGGCGTGGCATCCTCGCCGGCGAGGACCTCGACGCTGTCGCCGCGCGCCGCGGCGAGCGTGAGCAGGCGCGTTCTGCGACCGGCGACGCCGCCGTGGTCGTCTCCGTGGATGAGATAGAGGGGGCCGAGCTCGGCCACTAGCGCACGACGAGGTTGACGAGCTTGCCGGGCACGACGATCTCCTTGACGATCTCGCGGCCGGCGATGTGCGCCTGCACGTTGGCGGCGGCGAGGCAGAGCTGCTTGAGCTCCTGCCCGGGCGCGTCCGAGCGCGCGCGGACGCGGTCGCGCACCCTGCCGTTGACCTGGCAGACGAGCTCGTAGACCTCGCTCTCGAGCAGCGAGTCCTCGGCCTGCGGCCACGGCTGCTCCCAGACGCGCTCGCCGGTGAGCAGCTCATAGACGTCGGCGGAGACGTGCGGGGCGAATGGGAACAGGATCGAGGCCGCCGAGCTCAGCGAGAAGCGCAGTGTCTGCGGCGCGACCGAGGCGTGCAGCCGCCAGCACTCGTTGAGCAGCTCCATCACCGCCGCGATCGCGGTGTTGAAGGCGAAGCGGCGCAGGTCGGAGCCGACCTTGTCGATCGCCCAGTGCGTCTTGCGCAGAAGCGCGAGCTCCTCGCCCGCGGGTGCGACCGGCGCCTCGAGCGGCTGCGCGCTCGAGCCGCCCTCGCGCGCGATGGCCTCGGCGGTCTCGGCGGCCAGCCGCCAGAGCCGCCCGAGGAAGCGGTGCACGCCCTCGACGCCCTTGTCCGACCAGTCGGCGTCCTGCTCGGGCGGGCCGACGAACAGCACGTAGCAGCGCGCGGTGTCGGCGCCGACGCGCTCGACGATCGCCGAGGGCGAGACGACGTTGCCGCGCGACTTGCTCATCTTCGCGCCGTCCTTGGTGACCATGCCCTGGGTGAACAGCGCGCTGAAGGGCTCCTGGAAGTCGAGGTGGCCGAGGTCGGCGAGCGCCTTGCAGACGAAGCGCGCGTACATGAGGTGCAGGATCGCGTGCTCGACGCCGCCGATGTACTGGTCGACGGGCATCCACGTGCGCAGCGCCTGCGGCGAGAAGGCGGCGCGTTCGTTGCGCGCGTCGCAGTAGCGCAGGAAGTACCAGGAGGAGTCGACGAAGGTGTCCATCGTGTCGGTCTCGCGTCGCGCCTGCCCGCCGCACTGCGGACAGCTGGTGCGCACCCAGTCCTCGGCGGCGGCGAGCGGCGAGCGTCCCTTTGGCGTGTAGTCCTCGATGTCGGGCAGCTCGACGGGCAGCTGCTCGACGGGGACCGGCACGGTGCCGCAGCGCTCGCAGTAGAGGATCGGGATCGGGCAGCCCCAGTAGCGCTGGCGCGAGATCAGCCAGTCGCGCAGGCGGTAGTTGACCGACGCGTGGCCCTTGCCCTCGCGGTCGAGCCACTGCACGATCGCTCCGAGCGCGTCGCGGTTGTCCATGCCGTCGAAGCGGGGGTTGGAGTTGACGATGCGCCCGTCGCCGCTGTAGGGGAGCGTCTCGTCGCCGCCGGGCGCCTCGATCACGCGCCTGATCGGCAGCTCGTAGGCGAGCGCGAAGGCGTAGTCGCGCTCGTCGTGCGCGGGCACCGCCATGATCGCGCCGGTGCCGTACTCCATCAGCACGTAGTCGGCGACGTACATCGGGATGCGCTCGCCGTTGACGGGGTTGGTGACGACGCGCCCGAGCGGCACGCCGGTCTTCGGCTTCTCGGCGTCGCCGCGTTCCTCGTTGGACTCGTTCAGCGCGCGGTTGACGTACTCGTGCACGGCCTGCTCGTTGGGCGTGCCCGCGGAGAGGCGCAGCACGTCGGGGTGCTCTGGCGCCATCACGAAGAAGGTCGCGCCGAACAGCGTGTCGGGGCGCGTGGTGAAGACGGGGTAGTCGACGTCGAGCTCCTCGCAGCGGAAGATCACCTCGGCGCCCTCGCTGCGGCCGATCCAGTTGCGCTGCATCGTCTTGACGTTCTCGGGCCAGTCGATGCCGTCGAGGTCGCCCAGCAGGCGCTCGGCGTAGTCGGTGATGCGCAGCTGCCACTGCTCGAGCTGGCGCACTTCGACGAGCGCGCCGCAGCGCTCGCAGCGCCCTTCGGCGTCGACCTGCTCGTTGGCGAGCACGGTCTGGTCTTTGGGGCACCACTTGACGGCGGCCTCCCGGCGGTAGGCGAGGCCGGCGCCGAACAGCTCGAGGAAGATCCACTGCGTCCAGCGGTAGTAGGAGGGTTCGTGCGTGGCGAACTCGCGCGACCAGTCGATCGAGATGCCCCACGAGCGGAACTGGCGTTGGAAGGCCGCGATCGACTCCGCGGTCGAGACGCGCGGGTGCACGCCCGTCCTGATCGCGTGGTTCTCGGCTGGCAGCCCGAACGCGTCGTAGCCCATCGGATGCAGCACGCGGGCGCCGTGGCGCCGGCGGAAGTGGGCGATCGCGTCGCCGAGCGAGTAGCACTTCAGGTGGCCGATGTGCGGCTCGCCGCTGGGGTAGGGCAGCATCTCCAGCACGTACATGCTGTCGTCCCGCGACGCGGCGTCGTCGTTGTCGACCTGCCAGGTCCGCTCGCGCGCCCACAGATCCTGCCAGCGCGACTCGATCTCGCGCGGGTCGTAGCGGTACTCGGGCATCGGGAGCTGCAGGTTATCGCCCGCTTTCGTGCGCGCGAGAGCGCCGCTGCGAGGAGCGTCGCGCGGCTGGGCTCAGGCCGGCGCGGGCGCCTGCCGCTCGCGCGGGTCGAAGCGGCTGCGCGCGCGCAACAGCTCGACGACCTCGGCCGGCGCCTTGTCCGGAGAGCCGGCGTCGAACGGCGGCTGCGGGTCGTACTCGACGCCCAGCTGGATCGTCTGGGCGACGGTCTCGCCGGCGAGTTGGGCGGCCAGTGCGAGCGCCATGTCGATCCCCGCGGAGACCCCGGCGGCGGTGACGAGCCTGCCGTCGAAGACGACGCGCTCGGCGACGGGCCGCGCGCCGAGACGACCGAGCTCGTCGAGGGCGAGCCAATGCGAGGTGGCGGGCCGGCCCTCGAGCAGCCCGGCCGCGGCGAGCACGAGCGAGCCGGTGCAGACGGACGTGGTGAAGCGTGTGGTCTCGTGCACGCGGCGCAGCCACCGCAGCAGCGGCTCGCCGGCGCGCGCCTGCACCTCGCCGGGCCCGCCGGGCACGACGACGACGTCGGGCCGCTCGGAGCTCTCGAGGTCGCGCTCTGCGAGCAGCGTGAGCATCCCGTTGTCGGTGCGCACCGGCCCGGCGTGCGCGGCGAGGAAGTACAGCTGGGCGCCGGGGATGCGGCTGAGCACCTCGTAGGGCCCGACGGCGTCGAGCGCGGTGAACCTGTCGTAGAGCACGATCGCTATCTCCATCACGCTGCCTCCCGTCGCTCGTTCTCGGAACCGGCCGCCGGCCTGAAGCGGCGGCGATACTCTGCGGGCGCGACGCCGAGGCTGCGCAGGAACGCCCGGCGCATCGTCTCGACGCTGCCGAAGCCGCAGCCGGAGGCGATATGCGCGACCGGCTCGCCGCTCTCCTCCAGGCGCCGGCGCGCGGCCTCGACGCGGACGCGCTCGACGTAGCGGGCGGGCGTGAGCCCCGTCTGCGCGCGGAAGGTGCGCGCGAAGTGGCGCGGGCTCATGTGCGCGCGCTGGGCCATCGATTCGACGCGGTGGTCGGCGGCGACGTCCTCGAGCACCACGCGCTGCAGCTCGCGCAGATCCTCCCGCGCGGGCTGCTGCGCGACGAGCGTGGCGCTGAACTGCGCCTGCCCGCCGGGGCGGCAGACGAACATCACGAGCGCGCGCGCGATCCTCAGCGCGAACTCGCGGTCGTGGTCCTCCTCGACGAGCGCGAGCGCGAGGTCCATCCCGGCGGTGACGCCCGCGGAGGTCCAGACCGCGCCGTCGCGAACGAAGATCGGCTCGGCGTCGACCTCGACGTCGGGGTGCAGGCGCTGCAGCTCGCGCGCCCAGGCCCAGTGCGTGGTCGCCCGGCGTCCGCTGAGTAGGCCCGCGCGCGCGAGCACGAACGCACCCGTGCAGACGGCGACGGTGCGCCGCGCGCCGACCGAGGCGCGCGCGATCCAGTCGATCAGCTCGCCGTCCTCGCAGGCGCCGATGTGGCCTTCGCCGCCGGGCACGATCAGCGTGTCGATCGCGTGCCGCAGCGCGCGGAGGCTGCCGGCCGGCACGATTCGCAGGCCGCTGGAGCTCTCGAGCGGCGCGCCGTCGAGCGAGCGCACCTCCACCTCATAGCCCTGCGCGCCGTTCGCACCGGCATCGCCCGCCCGCAGGCGCGTGGCGGTGGCGAACACCTCGAGGGGCCCGGTCACGTCGAGGCTCTGCACGCCTGGATAGGCCGCGATCACGATTCTGCGCGCCTCTGCGGGGGAAGACATGCCGCCATCATGGCGTGATCGCCGTATGGCCGCAAGGACGTCTATCCCACGCTTTCTGCCACCGCCGTGGCAGGCCGACCCCGCCAAGCCCGCAAGGTGCGGTAGATCCGTCGAGTGCGCGACAAGTCCACCGCCGCGATGTTTAGTATCTGCGCCCACATGCAGGAGCGCATGGACGACGAGCAGGACGACTTCGAGGCTGCCGAGCACGACGACTTCGAGGACGCCCCGGAGCACGACGAGTTCGGTGACGCTCCCGAGCACGACGGCGCCGAGGCGGAACCGCTCAGCGCGGCGCCCGGCCGCGTGGCAGCGATCGTCGCGGCAGCGGAAGCGGCGGCCGCCGAACTGCGCGGGCAGGCCGAGGAGCGTGTGCGTGCGCGCATCGCCGAGGCCGATCGTGCCGCGGACAATCGCGTAACCGCGGCCGACGAAGAGGCCGAGGAGATCCTCGAGGCCGCGCGCGCGCAGGCCGACGCGATGACCGCGGAGGCGCGCGAGGCGGCTATGAGGCTCACCGTCGAGGCGGAGCGCGCGCGCGAGGAGGCCACGAGAACGCTCGCCGAGTCGCGCGAGCAGGCCGATCAGCGTCTGTCGGACGCGCGCGCGGAGGCGGAGGACCTGCGCGCCAGTGCCGAACAGGAGTCCGAGCGCGCCCTGCAGGCGGCCAAGACCGAGTCGGAGCAGCTGCGCGCGCGGGCCGAGAGCTCGGCCGAAGAGATCCGTGCGGCTGCCCAGACGGAGTCCGAACGGCTGCGGGCGGACGCGACGGCGCAGTCCGAGCGCATGCTCGCCGCCGCCAACGCGGAGGCCGAGAAACTGCTCTCCGGGGCGCGCGAGGAGGCCGAACGAATCGCGCGCGAGACGCGTGCCGAGATCGAAGGGGACATCGGCGTCAAACACGAGCAGGCCGAGCGTCTGCGCGTCGATGCCGAGAAGCAGGCGCAGGAGCTGCGCACGTCGGCGCGCGAGGAAGCGCGCAACATCACGAGCGACGCGCACGTGGCCGCGCGCGAGGTGCTCGCGGAAGGAACGGAGCTCGCGCGCAACCTTCGCGAGCTGTCGGCCTCGCTGCACAACAACTCGGAGCGGCTGCTACGCGATGTGCGCCTCGCACACGGCGGCATGACGGCGCGGCTCGACCAGGTCGTTCCCGAGGTCAACCCGACTGCGAAGAAGACGAAGAACGGCAAAGACGGGCGTGTCGAGGAGCCGAAAGACGACCTCGACGTCCCCGAGTTCCTGCCGCGAAGCTAAACTTCTCAGTCCCGGATGGGGCTATAGCTCAGCTGGGAGAGCGTCGCGCTGGCAGCGCGAAGGTCGCCGGTTCGAGCCCGGCTAGCTCCATTTCTAGAGACCGACGTCGTCCGACCCCAGCCGGCGTACGCCGTGGCGCCACGGGACACAGCCGCATGCCGGCGTCGGGGCCTGCGAGATAGCTAGCCCTTCAGGCCAACGGCTCGCAGGGCCGCATCGCGGTCGGAGTAGGCATGCCACAGATCCACCTGGGCGCCGCGAAACCGCCACACGTGCGCATAAGGGGCGTCGATCGGCACGCCGCTCCCCTTCGCGCGGCCGCGCAGCCGTACGAACACGACGGCGTAATCCCCGGCGATGAAGTACTCCTCGGGCACCGCATGCAACTCGTCAAAGACGTCTTGGAGCTCCCGAACGCCGCGAACGACGCCGTCACGCCCGTGATAGACGCCCTCCCCACCACCGACCTCATCCGGCTGCCTGAACTCGATGTCCTCCGTCATGAAGTCCAGGTCGAGGCCCTCCTTGTCGAACCTCGCATACACCGCACCCAGCCGGTCGATCTTCTGCTGCGACATCGCCTACATCCATTCCTCGGCAAGGCGTTCGGCGACAGCGCGGGCCTGATCGATGTCCATGTAGTTCGTCTGCCGCGCGACCTTGCCCGCCTCCCACACGATGACGGCTGCGTGGCGCTGCTGAGTTTCGCGGATGCTGCCGAGAGGACGCCCGCTGTCCCGGTAGGCGAGCAGCACCACGCCGTGGCCGAGATCGAGAACCTCCTGCACTTCGATCGCGAAGTGCTCGAAGCTGCCCGTCCAGTCCTCGATGAAGCGTCTGACCGCGTCCGCGCCCTCGTGGACCCCGATCCCCGCGTCGGAGAGGTCCCACACCGCGTCGGGGGCGAAGAAGGGCGTGACCGCGTCGATAGGACCGTCACCGAAGAAGTCGAGCGTCCGCCGCGTCAGCTCCACCAGGTCGGGGGTCGTGGACTCCTCGGGCACCCTCGGAGGAGTATCCCGCGCGCCGCCAGGACCTGCCGCTCAGTCGCGCCCTCGGCCAGCCGTCTTGTGCGCTGCGCGACCGCTCGATTCCGCCGAGCAGCTCGGTCAAGGAGGCGCGGAAAAGTGCCGATGCCTAGTGGAGCTCTCGCGCTCGGACAGCTCCGATCACCGAGAGAAAGAAAGGACCGGCGCAGGCTTGCACTGCCAGGACAACGGGTTAGGTCTGATCGCCAAGCTGGATGCGACCGAACGCGAGCCGATGCCTCTCGAGCGGGCGGTCAGGCTAGCGCGCCAGCACCTTGCGCTGGATGTGACGTTCATCGTGGAGCTCACCGACGCCGGCGAGGTCTATCACGCAGTGAGCGGCGATGGCAGCCCGTTCGGGATCGCGGCGAGCGTGGAGACGCTCGCCGAAGGCGACCTCTGCCGGCGACTTCTGGGCGGCGAGCTGCCGACGCTCGCCCGCGACGCGCAAGCCGATCCACGCTTTGACGCAGTTTCGGGCACACCTGAGTGCGCCGTTCGGCGCCTTCATAGCGGCGCCCCTGCGGCTGACCGATGGACGGCCGTTGCGCGCCACGTCGGGGAAGCGGTGCTCGACCTGTCAGTGGCGATGGGCCTCAAGCGCGCGCTGCGCGCACTGGGCACGCCGGGCTTCGTCTACGGGAACGTCGTGCGCGCCAACGCGAAGTTCAACCGGGCCCACGAGCTGACAGCGCTCGAGCGAGGCAACGACTTCGTGCGCCTGCGCTACACCGACGTCGCCGGCGTCGGCTACCACCGCTACGACTGCGAATACACGCGCGGCCTGCTCACGACAGTGCCTCAGCTGTTCGGTCTTCCGCCTGCGCGCGTGCAGCACGAGCAGTGCGGTGCGCGCGGCGCTGCGTCGTGTGAGTTCGAGGTCCACTGGACCGCGGGGCTGCACGGTCTTCGCCACGGGGCCCTCGGGGTGGCCTGCGCCTCGGCGGGACTCGCCGCGGCGGGCGCGTTTGTCCCGGCGCTGCTGCCTGTCGCGGGCGCACTGCTCGTGCTCGGCGAGCTCGCGATCGGCGCGCGTGGGGCGCTGTTCATGCGACAGAGGGTGCGCGCCCTGGAGCTGCGCGTCCGCGAGCAGGACGACGCGGCCGAACGCCTCCTCTCTTCCCTCCAAGATCTCGCTTCGGATCTGCGATTGGACGAGGTGCTCGACCAGATCACGAGCAAGGCCCAGAGCGCGGTGGGCAGCAAGCAGTTCGCCCTGCTGCTCAGCGACGGCGACAGCGCGCGCGCGAATCGTCACTCGGGGATTCCCGCCACCGCACTCGCCGCACTGGAGGCGTGGGCCACCGCGCGCCGCGCGCAGCTGCGAGAGAACCGGCCCATGGTCGTCGACGACCTGGCAAACGACCCGATCCTGTTCGTCCTGCCGCAGGAGCGCCGTATGCCTTTCGGGTCGATCTGCGCAGCGCCGCTGGTGTTCGGAGACGAGCTCCTCGGAGTGCTCGTCGCGCTCGCGCCCGGCTCAACCGTGTTCCTCCCAGCTGACGCGGCGGCACTGTTGGCGTATGCCGGCCACGCCGCGATCGCGCTCTCCAACGCTCGCCTGGTGGACCGGCTCGAACGCCAGGCAGCGGAGGATCCGCTGACGGGGCTCGCAAACCAGCGTGCCTTCCGCGAGGCGTGTGCGATCGAGTTCAGCCGTGCGAGTCGAGTCGGCGAGAGCGTGTCGATAGTGATGCTCGACCTCGATCGCTTCAAGGCGATCAACGACCAGCACGGTCATCCCTACGGCGACCAGGTCCTGATCGCGGTCGCCGAGGCGCTGCGGCAGGTCATGCGCGCCCACGACACGCTCGCCCGGCTGGGCGGAGAGGAGTTCGCGATCCTGCTGCCCGCCACCGACGAGGCCGTCGCCCGCGAGCTCGCCGAGCGGGCACGGGGCGCCGTCGCCGGCGTTCGCCTCGTCAGCGATCCCCTCTCAGGCTCGGCGGGCGTCGCGAGCACGACGCCTCCGAGCCTCGCGCCCGCCGATCTCCTCGAGCAGGCCGACCGCGCCCTGTATGAGGCGAAGCGACTCGGGCGCGACCGCACGGTGTGTCACTCCGCAGTCAGGTCGGGCTCGATCGCGGCGGCTTGACCTCGCAGAGCTTCCGGCCGCGCTTCATGCGGTGCCAGACTTCGCGTCGAAGACCCGCCAGAGCGCCCGCGGGCGCGGCGCCGAAGCGTCGTGCGGCGTCAGTCGCCCGACGCCAGGGACCCGGCGCTCGCCGGAAGCGCGTAGTACACGGCGATCGCTCCGCAGATTGCGAGCGTCACGTACGGCGAGACCGCCGCGAGCGCGGTCGCGAGAACGTATGGCAGCACGCCGACGCGTGTGCGCCTGTAGATCGTCTCGCGCTGGCGGGGCGTGATGCTCTCCTGCAGAAGCCGCACGCGCGTGCGCAGCATGTAGCGCTGCAGCGAGACGAACGCGAGGCTCATCATCAGGAAGCTGCCCGCGTAGATGGCGGCCGCGAGCTTCTCGCCGGAGCTCTCGCGCAGGTACTGCGCCATCAGCGCGGTCGTGAACGGCAGCACGCCGATCGTCATCAGCAGCAGGAGGTTCAAGAACAGCACCGCCTGGCTGACGTCGCGCAGACGCGCGATCGCGTGATGGTGGTTGATCCAGATGATCCCGATCGTGAGGAAGGAGATCGCGTAGGAGACGTAGCTCGGCCACTCCTGCCCCAGCGTGTGCGCGAGCCCGGCGCGCGAGCCCGGCGCGGGGACGTGGATGTCGAGCACGAGCAGCGTGATCGCGATCGCGATGACTCCGTCGGAGAAGGCCTCAAGCCGTCCCTTGCTCACGAGCTGACAATCTCGCGGACGCGCCGGTCGGAGCGTGCTCGGCGAGCTGCAGCGGCTGGGCCGGCAGCAGCGCGGCGGCCATCGCGGCGCCCGCGAGCGCCACGCCGCACGCGACCAGACAGCCGCCGCTGAGCCCGTGGATGAAGGCGTGCGTGGCAAGCGTGTGCAGCAGCCTGCCGGCGGCCGCGTGCCCGAGCTCGCGCGTGCGCTGCGCGACCGCGAACGCAGCTCCGACCGACCCGCGCGCCGCCCGAATCAGGCCCGCGGGCAGGCGGCCGGCGAGCGAGTGCGTGAGCCGGCCCGCATACAGCGACGCGTACACGCTCCCGATCACCGCCACGCCGAGCGTACCCCCGAGCAGGCGTGTGGCGTCGTTGACGGCCGAGCCGACGCCCGCCTTTTCGCGGCTCACGACACCCATGATCGCCTCGGTCGCCGGCGCGCTCGTCAGCCCCATACCGACGCCGTAGAGGACCATCTGCGCGGCGATCGTGCCGTAGGCGGTGCTGGCGGAGGCGGTTGACACCCACAGGTAGAAGCTCGACACGCACGCGAGGCCGAGCGTCACGATCAGCTTCGTGCCGAAGCGCACCGCAAGACGCGTCCCGAGCACCGAGGAGACGCCGACCGACGCGGCGACCGGCAGCAGGTGAACGCCTGCCGAGAGCGGGTCGAACCCTTTGATGAACTGGAAGTACTGGGTGATCAGGAAGATGAACCCGAGTAGCGTGAAGAACGCGATCGTCACCGCGCCGCAGGCCGCCGTGAAGCGCGGGTTGCCGAACAGCGCAAGGTCGATCATCGGCGCACGCGCCGAGCGCTCGCGCGCTACGAACGCGACCAGCAGCGCGAGCGCGAGCGCGAAGCCGGCGAGGCAGCGAGCGCTGCCCCAGCCGTATTCGGGCGCCTCGATGATCGTGTAGACGAGCAGCGCCATCGCTGCCGTCGACAGCACTACGCCGGGCCGGTCGAGCGGCGGCGCGTGCGGATCGCGCGATGTCGGCACCAAGCGAGCGACCAGCACGATCCCCGCGAGAGCGACAGGCGCGAGCGCGAAGAAGATGCTCGACCATGAGAAGCGCTCGAGCAGCCAGCCGCCGACGATCGGTCCGAGCGCGATCGCCATGCCCGCGGTTGCACCCCACAGGCCGATCGCGCGGGCACGCTCGATGCGCTCGGTGAACACGTTGGAGATGAGCGAGAGCGTCGAGGGGAACACCATCGCCGCTCCGAGGCCCATCGCGCAGCGCGCGGCGATCAGCTGCCCGGTGCTCGAGCACAGCCCGCCGGCCGCGCTCGCGGCGCCGAACAGCGCGAGCCCAGCCATCAGCATGCCCTTGCGCCCGAGCCGGTCCGAAAGGCTGCCGCAGGCGAGCAGGAAGGCGGCGAACACGAGGTTGTAGGCATCGACCACCCACTGCAGCTGGCTGTCGCTGGCGTGCAACTGGCGCACGAGCGTCGGCAGCGCGACGTTGACGATCGTCGTATCGAGGTTTATGGCGAACGCTGCGAGCAGCAGCGCGAGCAGGACGAGCGGGCGGCGCACGGGCGCTGTGGATTTGCGCATGGCGCGCGTTCTAGCCGAATCAGACAAGAAAGTCAAGCGTGCTTGTTACTTTCTAAACCACGAGCTATGATGTGGCGGTGCGCACCTACGGGCAGTACTGCGCGGTGGCAAAGGCGCTAGACGTCGTAGGCGACCGCTGGACGCTGCTGATCGTGCGCGAGCTTCTGCTGCGGGGGGCCTGCCGTTACACCGACATCCGCGAGGGTCTGCCGGGGGTGGCGACAAACCTGCTGGCGGACAGGCTCAGAGAGCTCGAGCACGCGGGCGTCCTCACACGGCGGGAGGCCCCCGCGCCGATCGCCGCGACCCTGTTCGAGCTGACCGAGCGCGGGCGCGCGCTCGAGCCGGTGCTGAATGCCCTCGGCGGTTGGGGGGTGCCGTGCATGGCCACGGGACCGGCGCCGGAGGACCGCTTCCGCAGCAGGTGGCTCGCCTGGCCGGTGGAGCAGTTCCTCGCCGACCACGAGCCGCATGCGGAGCCGATCACGATCGATGTGCGGGTCGGCGATGAGCCGATCACGATCGAAGCCGTGGACGGTCTCGTCCGCGCGCGCATGGGCGAGACGGAGAACCCCGCGGCGAGCCTCAGCGGGAGTCCGTATGCGCTGCTCGGCCTGCTGAGCGGCAGCCTCGGCCTACAGGAGGCGAGGCTCGAGGGGCTTCAGTTCAGCGGCAGCGAGCAGGCGCTCGCTCGCCTGCAGCCGGCGGCGCTCGCCGGTAAGCGCTAGCGGCCTGATCCGCCATCATTGACGTGTGATGCTGCTCGCCGTGAAGGTGCTGCTCGCGCCGTGCTTCGTCGTCGGCGCGTCGGTGATCGCGCGACGCTACGGACCACTGCTGGGAGGGCTGGTGGCCGGGCTGCCGGTGGTCGCTGGGCCGGTCCTGCTCGCCTATGCGCTCGAGCATGGCCGCTCGTTCGCCGCCAACGCGGCCGCCGGCACGCTGCTCGGGCTGATCTCGCTGATGGCCTTCGTCGTTGTTTACGCGCGGCTGGCCCCGCGCGTGTTCTGGGCCCTCAGCATGCTCGCCGGCTGGCTCGCGTTCGCGCTGTTCACGGCTGGCTTCAGCGCGCTGTCGATTCCGGTCGGCGGCGCGCTCGCGCTGGCGCTGGCGGCGCTGCTCGCGGGCCTCGCCGCGCTGCCGCGCGCACCGGGCGCCCCGGCCGAGCGAGCCAAGCCGCCCGCGTGGGACCTGCCGCTACGCGGAGCCTGTGCTCTTGCGCTCGTGCTCACCCTGACGGCGATCGCCGGCTGGCTCGGCCCGCGGCTGAGCGGACTGCTGGCACCGTTTCCGATCATCGCGACCGTGCTCGCGACGTTCACGCACGCGCAGCGCGGCAGCGACGAGCTGCTGCGCCTCTTGCGCGGGCTGCTGAGCGGCTTCGGCGCATTCGCGCTGTTCTGCTTCGTGCTCGCCGTCGCGCTGCCGCACCTGGCTACCGCGCCGACGTTCGCGCTCGCCAGCTGCCTGGCGGTGCTGATGCAGGCGCTCGTGTTCGTGGTGCTGCGCGCGCGCCTGAGCGCCCCCGTGCTGGCCGAGCGTCTGTAGCGGCGCGCCGCGCCGCGGCGCTCACGAAGAGGCCTGCCTGGCGCGCGCGGGGGCCTCTCCCCAGAGCTGCTCGAGGCGGTAGAAGGCGCGCGTCTCGGGCGTGAAGATGTGCACGATCACGTCGAGGTAGTCCATCAGGATCCAGCCGGTGTCCGCCGAGCCCTCGACTTTCCGCGGCGACTTGGCGTGCTCGCGCTTGAGGCCCTCGATGATGCCGTCGTGGATCGCCTTCGCCTGCCTGCCGGTCTTGCCCGAGCAGATCACGAAGAAGTCGGTGTAGCCGATCACCCCGCGCAGGTCGTGCTCGACGACGTCGATCGCCTTCTTGTCCTCGGCCAGGCGCGCGATCTCGCGTACGAGCTCCTCGGAATGCATGCTCATCGGACAACCTGCGCCGCGTACAGGCCGTGGCGCGCGATGTAGTCGGCGACGGGCGCGCCGACGAGTTGCGCCACCGGCTCGCCGGCGGCGACTGCGGCGCGCACCTGCGATGAGGACACGTCGATCGGCTCGATCCGCAGGAAGCGCACGCGCGCGTCGCTCGCCAGCGCGCGGATGGTCTCGAGCACCCGCTCGCGCGGCGAGGCGGCGCGCTGCGCGACCGCGAGCGAGGCGAGCTCCAGCAGCCTGTGCGGTTCCCGCCAGGAGCCGAGCGTGCACGCGGTGTCGGCTCCGAGGATGAATGTCAGTCGTGTTGCCGGGCTGCGCGCGTGGATCTCGCTCAGGGTATCGACGGTGTAAGACGGCCCGGGCCGCTCCAGCTCGAGCCCGCACGCACGGACGCCCGCCTGCTGCTGCGCGGCGAGCTCGCACATGCGCAGCCGGTGCAGCGCTCCGGGATCGGGCTGCTCGAGCTTGTAGGGGGCCATGCGAGCGGGCATCAGCAGCACGCGGTCGAGCGAGAGCTCACGCAGCGCGGCGCTGGCCAGCGCAACGTGTCCGGCATGGGGCGGGTTGAATGTCCCGCCGAGGATCCCGAGCGCGCGTGGCGCGGCGGAGTCGCCGGCGCTCTCACGCGCGGACGTGCCCGTCGCCTTCGACGAGGTACTTGAACGTGCACAGCTCGCGCAGCCCGATCGGCCCGCGCGCGTGCAGCTTCTGCGTGGAGTTGCCGATCTCGGCGCCCATTCCGAACTCGCCGCCGTCGGTGAAGCGGGTCGAGGCGTTCACGTAAACGCACGCGGCGTCGACCCCGAGCTGGAAGGCGCGCGCCGCGCTCGTGTCGCGCGTGACGATCGCCTCGGAGTGGCCGCTGCCGTAGCGATTGATGTGCTCGATCGCGTCCTGCACGGAGTCGACGACGCCGACGGCGATGATCGGCGCGAGGAACTCGCGCGCGAAGTCCTCCTCGCTCGCCGGCTCGATGCGCGCGGCGGCCTGCCCGGCCAGCGCCAGGGTGCGCCCGTCCGCGCGCACGGCCACCTCGGCCGCGAGCAGCGATTCGAGGATGCGCGGCACGAAGCGCGGCGCTACGTCGCGGTGTACGAGCAGCGACTCGGCCGCGTTGCACACGCCGGGGCGCTGCGTCTTGGCGTTCATCACGATCGCGAGCGCCTGCTCGAGGTCGGCGGTCGCGTCCACATAGACGTGGCAGTTGCCGGAGGCGGCGTAGATCACGGGCACGGTGGCGACCTGCTCCAGCGCGTGCTTGAGCCCCTCGCCGCCCCGCGGGATCACGAGGTCGACGAGGTCGCTCTGCGTTGCCAGCTCCGCGAGCTCCTCGCGTCCGCCGCCGGCGAGCGCGCCGAGGCAGCCGTCGGGCAGCCCGGTCCCCACCGCGGCGTCGGCGGCGATCTGCGCGAGCGCGGCATTGGAGCCGGCGGCCATCGATGAACCGCGCAGCACGATCGCGTTGCCCGACTTCAGGCATAGCGCCGCCGCGTCGATCGTCACGTTCGGGCGCGCCTCGTAGACGACCGCCACGACGCCGAGCGGCACCCGTACCTTGCGCACGTCGAGGCCATTGGGCAACCGGCCGCCATCGATCACCTCGCCGACGGGGTCGGGCAGCGCGATGATCCTCTCGAGGCCCGCGGCGACGGCGCCGATCCGCTGCTCGTCCAGGCGCAGACGGTCGAGCAGCGCATCGCCGAGGCCGGCGTCGCGAGCGGCCTGCATGTCGCGCTCGTTGGCCTCGAGGATCTCCGCTGCGCGCGCGCGCAGTTCGCGCGCGCATGCCGCCAGCGCGGCGTCCTTGAGCGCGCTCTCGCACTGCGCGAGCTCGCGCGCCGCGCGCCTTGCCGCCACGCAGACGTCCCTCACCGATGCAGCTACGACCGCCATGTCTACCCGTGCAGGGTACGCACGATCACTCGAGCACCAGGTAGTCGCGGTGGACCGCCTCCTCGGTGGCGCGCGGCAGCACCTCGCGCACCGCCTCGGACTTCAGACCCAGCACGCGCCGCAGCTCGCTCGCCGAGTAGTTGCAGATCCCCTTCGCCAGCGGCGCCGGCGCGGGCCCGTCCTCGCCGGCGCGCGCGGCGATCTCAACGGCGTCGCCCGCGTCGAAGTCGCCGATCACCTCGACCACGCCGACGGGCAGAAGGCTCGCGCTTGCCTGGCGCAGGGCGCGCGCAGCGCCGGCGTCGACGATCAGCGTGCCGCGGGAGGGCTTTGCGTACTTCAGCCACAGCTTGAAGCTGCTGTAGCGCGCCTCGCGCGCGGGGAAGTAGGTGCCGGCGCGTCCCTGCTCGCCGCCGAGCACCGCCGCGAGCGCGTCCGCTCGCAGTCCGTTGCAGATGACCGTCGCGATGCCCGCGGCGGTGGCCATCTCGGCGGCGACGACCTTCGAGCGCATGCCGCCCGAGCCGAGGGGCGAGGTGGTGTGGCCGATCTCGAGCGCTTGCAGCGAGGCGAAGTCCTCGACCTTGCTGACGATGTGCGCGTCGGGATACAGGCGCGGGTCGGCGGTGTAGAGGCCGTCGGTGTCGGTCAGCAGAATCAGCTCGTCGGCCGAGATCAGCACCGCTACCTGCGCGGCGAGAAAGTCGTTGTCGCCGAAGGAGATCTCGTCCGTCGCCGTCGTGTCGTTCTCGTTGATCACGGGCAGCACGTGCCATTCGAGCAGCGTGGAGAGCGTCTGGCGCGCGTTGAGGTAGTGCGTGCGCGCGCTCATGTCGAAGAACGTCAGCAGCACCTGTGCGCTCGTGATGCCGCGCTCGCGCAGCAGCTCGTCGTATACGCGGTAGAGCTTGCCCTGTCCGACCGCGCTCGCCGCCTGCAGCGCACGTACGGACGTCGGGCGCTGCGGCAGGTCCATCACGCGCATTCCGCGCGCGATCGCGCCGCTCGTGACCAGCACGACCTCGCTGCCGGCGCGGTGAAGCTGGGCCAGCTCGTCGCACAGTCGCGCGAGCGCGGGCATGCGAGTCTCGCCATCGCTGTCGGCGACGACGCTCGATCCGAGCTTCACCACGAGCCGTCTCATCTGTGCGCAGAGAGCTTAGGGGCGCACTAGCGCGGGTCGAGCTCGAATGACACCCCGGCGATCTCGATCTCATCGCCGGGCTCGAAGCCGTGCGCCTCGAGCTCCTTGATGACGCCGATCGTCCGCAGCCTTTCCTCGATGTGCGTGAGCGCGTCCTCGTTGTCGAGGTCGAAGCGTTCGACTAGCCGCTCGATGCCCCGGCCGCGCACGGCGAAGCTGCCCGCCGAGAGCTGCTCGACGCGAAAGCCCTCGCGCGCGTCGGGCTTGAAGACCATGTGCTCGGCGAGGCTCGCGCCCGCCTCGCCGAGCGCCGTCGAGGGTGACATGGGCGCCGGCATCGGCGGCTCCGCCGGCAGGCGCGCGAGCAGCTCCCCCGCGAGCTGCTCGATGCCGGTGCCCGTCGCGGCCGACGTCGCGAGCACCGGCACGTCGGGCCCGAGCCGCTCGCGCCAGGCTGCGACACTCTCCTCGGCGCGCTGCGCGGTGACGAGATCCGCCTTGGAGAGAGCGAGCACGCGCGGCAGCGCCGCCAGGCGCGGGTCGTGTGCGGCCAGCTCGCGCTCGACCGTGGCGTAATTGGCGAACATGTCGGAGGCCTCTCCCTGCGAGAGCTCGGGCGCGATGTCGAGCACGTGGACGAGCAGCTTCGTGCGCTCGACGTGCGCGAGGAACTCGTGCCCGAGACCGGCGCCGTTGCTCGCGCCCTCGATCAGCCCGGGGATGTCCGCCACGACGAGCTGGCGCGACTCGCGCTCGAGCACGCCGAGCACCGGCGTGAGCGTCGTGAACGGGTAGTCGGCGACCTTCGGTCGGGCGCGCGTCAGGCGCGTTAGGAGCGAGGACTTGCCAGCGTTCGGAAGTCCCACGAGCCCGACGTCGGCGAGCAGGCGCAGCCGCAACTCCAGCCAGCCCCGCTCTCCCGGCAGGCCGCGCTCGAAGAAGCGCGGAGTCTGCCGCGTCGAGGTGGCGAAGCGCTTGTTTCCCCTGCCGCCGCCGCCGCCGCGCGCGACCCTCACCGCTGCGCCGGGCTCGAGCAGCTCCCACCGCCTGCCGGCCAGATCGCCGCCGTCGTCTCCTTCGACGGCGCTGATCTGGGTGCCCGGCGGGACCGGCACGATCAGCGTCTCGCCGGCGGCTCCGTGGCGAAGCGCGCCCTCCCCGTGTCCGCCGCGACCGGCGCGCAGCTGTGTGCGGCGTCTGAACGAGCGCAGGTCGCGTAGCGACGCCTCGCACGCGAACACCACGTCGCCGCCGCGACCGCCGTCGCCCCCGTCGGGTCCCCCACGCGGCACGTGCGCTTCGCGGCGGAAGCTCGCGCTGCCGTTGCCGCCTGCGCCGGCCTGCACGAATATGCGAGCGCGATCGTCGAGCATCTTTCTCTCACGCGAGCGTAGCCAGCGCCGGCGCGCAGGTGCGATATCCGTTCCGTGAGCGCGGCGCGCGGGCCGATCCGATCGAAGGGAGCGAGCAGACAGATGAGCGACGAGACCAGCGGCAAGGAGCGGGTGCTCCTGATTACCGGCGCCTCATCAGGGATCGGCGCCGCGACAGCGCGCATCGCGCACGAGCAGGGCTGGCGGCTCGTGCTCGCCGCGCGCTCGCTCGAGCATCTTCAGGAGCTAGCCGAGCAGCTCGGTGGCGCCGAGCGAGCGCTCGCGGTGCGCTGCGACGTCACCGAGTGGGAGCAGCAGACGGCGATGGTAGAGCTCGCGATCGAACGCTTCGGCGGCATCGACGTCGCGTTCGCGAATGCCGGTTTCGGCGCGCCACGCGGCTTTCTCGCCGACACGCCTGAGCACTGGCGCGAGATGGTGCTGACAAACGTCTATGGCGCCGCGCTCACGATCCGGGCGACGGTGCCCGCGCTGCGCGAGCGCCGCGGGCATCTCCTGCTCACCTCGAGCGTCGCCGGCCGGCGCGTACTACCCGGCTCGCTTTACTCGTGCACCAAGCACGCGGTCACGGCGATGGGCGAGGCGGCGCGACAGGAGCTGCACGGCAGCGGCGTGCGCGTCAGTGTGATCGAGCCCGGCGTCACCGACACGCCGTTCTTCGACCAGCGACCCGAGCATGCGCTCGAGGACGGCGACGTGGCACGCGCGGTGCTGTGGGCGATCTCCCAGCCGCCGCAGGTGAGCGTGAACGAGATCCTGATCCGTCCCACGGCGCAGCAAGGGTGAGCGCCGCGGCGAGGCGCTTGGACAGCATGCGGGGGACGCCGCAGGCGCCCATGGATCAATCCTGTGGCGCGTCTGCCAAAACCTGCACGAGCCGCCCGCGGCGTCCCTGCGTGAACTGCACGATGCCGGCGGCGCGCGCGTACAGCGTGTCGTCCTTGCCGATCCCGACGCCCTCGCCGGGCTTGAAGCGCGTGCCGCGCTGACGCACGATGATCTCTCCGCCGGTCACGCGTTGGCCGGCGAACGTCTTGACGCCGAGGCGCTGCGCGTTCGAGTCCCTGCCGTTGCGGCTCGAGCCGAGCCCCTTCTTGTGAGCCATCTCTAGGCCTCCTCGTCCTCGGGCTTGGCGGCTTTGGGACGGCTCGGCGCTTTCGGAGCAGCATCGCCTTTCGCGCGGGGCGCCCGTTTCGCCTCGCCGCCCGCTTTCGCCTCGGCCGCTTTCGCCTCATCCGCGCCCTCGGCATGGCTTGCCGCTTTCGCCCCGCTGCTCGCCTTCGCCCCGCTGCTCGCCTTCGTCTCGGCCGGTGCCTTCGCCTCGGCAGATGCCTTCGCCTCGGAGGGCGCTTTCGCCTCGCTCGGCGCTGTCGCTTCAGAAGATGCTTTCGCGCTCGGGGCTTTCGCCTCGGAAGATGCTTTCGCCTCGCTCGGCGCTTTCGCTTTGGCTTTGCCGGCACCCGCGCTGATCTCGAGCACCTCGATGCGCGTGAGGTCCTGGCGGTGGCCCGTGCGGCGCTTGTAGCCGCGCTTCGGCTTGAACTTGAACACGCGCAGCTTCTCGCCGCGCACATGGCCGAGCACCTTCGCGGTCACCTTCACGCGCTTCAGGCCGTCCTTGTCGAACAACGTGTCATCCGAGCGGTACAGCAGCGGCTCGAGCTGCACTTTCGCGCCCTCGTCAGCATGTAGGCGCTCGACCAGCAGCGTCTGCCCGCTTTCGACGCGGTACTGCTTGCCGCCGCTCTTCACGATCGCGTACATCGTTCGCCGTATCTTCGCTCTGGGACGTGTTGCAGTGGTGGCCGTCGCGCCCGCGCCCCGCGCTACTCGGCGCTGTTGGCCTTTGCAGCCGAACGGCGCCTGCCGCCCCTGCGGCCTCGGCGCCGAGGTTTGGATTGTACGCGATCCTCGTCATCCTCCCCGGCCGCGTCCTCGGTGGCGAGCACGCCCGCGACCCCGCGCGCCTGCTCGGCGGAAGCGAGCACGCCGTTCTCGCTCCGCGCCTCACGCGCGCCGCCCGCCGGCGGGCGCTCCGCGCGCACGGTCTCGCGCCGGCGTTCGGCGCGCGGCGCGCTCATGATCGGCTGGCCCGCCGCGTCGAGCAGGTACGCACTCGCGGCGGTGCGCCCGACCTGGTCGATGCGCACCATGCGCTTCTGCCCGACCGCGTTCGCCGCGCCGGCGATCGAGATTATGTAGCCGTCGATTTTCGCGACGGCGTCGTCGACGTCGTACATGTGCGGCTCGACGATCTCGACCAGCACCTCATCGCCGGGGCGGAACGGCAGCGCGCGCTCCTCGACCTCTTCACGCGTACCCATGAAGGTGATCGCGAAGTGATCGAGCGCGAGCCCTTCGGAGCCCTCGAACAGGAACGACTTGCCGGTCTCGGCCTCGAGGCCGTGCAGCACGCGCGAGCCGTGGCCCGTGAACTGCGTGCTCACGCGCGGGTTGGCCTGCACGAGGAAAGCCTCCGCCTCGGCGTGTTCGGCCGCGATGTCACGCAGCCTGCGCTCGAACTCGATCGCGATCGTCTCCTCGGAGCGAATCACGCCCTCGCCCTCGCACGTCGGGCACGGCCGGCTCATGATCTCGCGCACGCCCTCGGTGACGTTCTGGCGCGTCATCTCGACGAGCCCGAGCTTGGATATCTCGGCCGTGAAGGTCTTCGTGCGGTCCTCGTCGAGCGTTTTGCGCAGCGTCTTCATGACGGCGTCGCGGTTGCGCGCACGCGCCATGTCGATGAAGTCGATCACGATGATCCCGCCGATGTCGCGCAGGCGCAGCTGGTTGACGACCTCCTCGGCCGCCTCGAGGTTCGTGCGCGTGATCGTGTCCTCGAGGCCCGCGCCTTTGCCGCGGCCGATGAAGCTGCCGGAGTTCACATCGATCACCGTCAGCGCCTCCGCGTAGTCGATGATCAGGTAGCCGCCGCTCGGCAACTCGACGCGCCGCGAGAGCACGCCCTCGATCGCCTTGTCGACGCCGTAGGCCTCGAACAGCGGCTCCGGCCGGCGCCACAGCTCGACGCGCTCGACCAGCTCCGGCGCGGTGCGCGTGAAGAAGGACACGAGCCGGTGATGCTGCTTCTCGTCGTCGACGATCGCGCGCTCGAAGTGCTCGGAGAAGATGTCGCGCACGACGCGCACCGACAGGTCGGCCTCCTGGAAGACGAGCCCAGGCGCGGGCGTCTCCTCGACGCGTTTGATCAGCACCTCATGCAGCTTGTGCAGGTACTTCAGCTCGCGTTCGAAATCCTCGCGCTTGGCGCCGTGCGCGGCGGTGCGGATGATCACGCCGCCCTCGCCGAGCTCCAGGCCCGTCGTCTGGCGGCGCAGTCGCGCTCGCTCGCGGTCCTCCAGACGACGCGACACGCCGATGCCCTCGCCGGTCGGCGCGTACACCATGTAGCGCCCGGCGATCGTGAGCTCCATCGACAGGCGCGCGCCCTTCGTCTTCAGCGGGTCCTTGACGACCTGCACGACGATCTCCTGGCCGGGCGCCAGCAGGTCGGAGATCTTGCGCCCGCCGCCGCTGCCGCGCCCGCGCCGTGGCGCCTCCACGCCCGGCAGCACGATCTCGTCGACGTGCAGGAAGCCGTTCTTCTCCAGCCCGATGTCGACGAACGCCGCCTCCAGGCCGGGCAGCACGTTGTCGACCTTGCCCTTGTAGATGTTGCCGACGATCGAGCGCTGGCCGCGGCGCTCTATGTATAGCTCAGCGACCCGGTAATCCGGCTCCGCAGAGCCATCTGCGCGCTTGCGCGCGCGGGCTGTGGAACGCACGGAGGCAGGCGCCCCGGCCGCCTCCAGCAGCGCAACGCGCGTCTCCGCGCGGTCGACGCTGACGAGTACTTGCTTTTTCAATGTGGACCAATCTTTCGCTCAGGTGAGGAGTCGAGCGCGCGGCCGTGCGCCGGCGCCGCATGCTGCGGCGGGCTTGGGTTGGACCGCGGCTGTGTTGTGTTAGCTCGACTTCGGACATCAATCTCTCTTGAAACGCGCTAGCGCGCCATACGCATCTTCGACGTACTCGATGCTCGCGCCTGCACGTAGATCGATTGCAGAAGGCCAACGCCCAGCATGATCGAGATGACCGAGGAGCCGCCGTAACTCATCAGTGGAAGCGTCACTCCCGTGATCGGCATGATCCCAACAGCCATCCCTACGTTGACGAAGACCTGGAACATGAGCATAGCCGCTACTCCCGCCGCGATCAGCGAGCCGAACAGATCCTTCGCCATCACGAGGATGCGCAGCGTTCGCGACAGCAGCACGCCGTAGAGCAGCAGCACGAGCGCCGCGCCCGCGAAGCCGTACTGTTCGCCGACCGCGGCGAAGATGAAGTCGGTGTTGCCCTCCGGCACGTAGAAGCTCGAGACCAGGCCTTCGGAGGTGTGCGCGCCGGTCTTCTGGCCGGAGCCGATCGCGATCTCCGACTGGTGCAGCTGGTAGGCGCCCGGATCCTTCGGGTTCGCGGAGGGGTGCAGGAACGCGGTCAGGCGTTCTGACTGGTAGTGCTGCAGCGGGTGCACGCCCAGCGCCGGCGCGATCACGAGCACGAGCGCGAGCGCGAACGCGACGAGCAGCGCAATGGCCGTCAGCTGCCGCCAGGAGACGCCCGCGATCACCAGCAGCACGTAGGCGACCACCATGTAGACCAGGCCCGAGCCGAGGTCCGGCTGGGCGATCACGAACAGCGCCGGGATCAGCGCGGCGAGCAGCACGAGCGCCGTCGTCTGGCGCTCGCGCAGGCGGCGCATGCGGTCGACGAGCAGCGCCGAGAGCGCGACGATCAACAGCACCTTGCCGAGCTCCGAGCCCTGGAAGGAGAACAGCGGCAGGCTGATCGCGCGCTGCGAGCCGTTGTTCGAGGAGCCCACCGCCAGCACCGCCAGGATGCTCAGCAGCAGCGTCGCGTAGATCGCGACTTTGTAGCGGCGCAGCTTGCCGTAGTCGAGCTTCGAGAGCACCAGCATCAGGACCACCCCGACGCCGAGGTACACCGCCTGGCGCGTCGTGTAGTAGCTCGGGTCGCCCGCCACCAGGGTTCGGCTCGTCGCTTTCAGGGTCAGCACCGAGCAGGCGCCGAGACCGAGCACGGCCAGCGTCAGCAGCGGATCCAGCGGCAGCGGCCATTTGCGCGCGGATTCGCGCGTCGCCTGCTCGCCTGCCTGGATCGGGCTGAAGACGCTCAAAACGTCTTGGAGGTGCCGACGATGAACTCCTTCGGCTTGCCGTAGTACTGCGACGCGATCAGGCGCGCGATCGGGGCGGCCGTTTCGGCTCCGTAGCCGCCCTGTTCCACGGTCACCGCGATCACGATCGGGCGCTGCGGGTTGCCGATGAAACACATGTACCAGGACTGGTTTTCGACTTTTGCGCCGTGTTCGAAGCGTTCGGCCGTCCCGGTCTTGCCGTACACCGGGTCCTGTTCCTGGTCCCAGCCGGCCCACACGTCGGCCGAGGTGCCGCCGCTGGCGCTCGCCGCCTCGTGGATGCCCTGCATCACCAGCCCGAGGTCGCCGTCGTTGAAGTGCACGTGCCGGCGCGGCGGGAAGGACAGCGTCTGCACGATCGCGCCTTCCTGGCTGTCGATCTGTTTGCCCAGGTGCGGCGTCACGACGACGCCGTCGCCGCCGTTCATGTAGGCGTTGGCGAGCGTCGAGTAGGCGACGGCCATCTGCAGCGGGTCGGTGAGCAATTCGCCCTGGCCGACCGCGAGGTCCATGTTGTCCCCCGGCTCCCACGGCCGCACTTCGAGCACGTATCCACAACTCGCCACGTGGCGGCGGCGCCTGCACGCTTCTTCCTCGCGGTTGACTTCCTGGCGCCACTTCGGGCCCGGCACGAGGCCCGGCTCTTCGGGCAGCTCGATGCCGGATTCGTCGGCGATGCCGACCTCGTGCGCCATCTTCTGGATGATTTCGCCGTGGAAATAGGCGCGCTCGCCGACTTCGAAGAAGTACGTGTCGGAGGAGACCCTCAGCGCCGAGACCAGCCCCAGTGAGCCGTATTCGGCTTCACCGGCGTTGCAGAACAGTTTGCCGGAGAAGTTGATGCATTTGCCGCCGCCGAGGCCTTCTTCGGGGTTCAGGATCCCCGCTTCGAGCGCCGCCATCGCGGTGATCGGCTTGAACGTCGAACCCGTGGGATAGGTCGCTTCGGTCACCCGGTCGACCAGCGGGTCGCCGTTTTCCTCGACTTCCTTCAGTTCGTTCGGCGTGATCGGTTTGGCGAGCTTGTTCGGGTTGAAGCTCGGATAGGAGCCGATCGCGAGGATTTCGCCGTTGCGCGGGTCCATCGCGATGAAGCCGCCCGCCACCGCCGCTTTGCCCCCCGCGCGCGCATGTTCGATGCCCTCGCGCAGTGCCGATTCGGCGGCTTTCTCGAGCTGCAGTTCGATCGTCAGCTGCAGCACATGGCCGGGCTGGGGCGGTATCGACGGCAGTTTCGTGGGCACCGGGTAGCCGTTGGCTTCGACCTGCACGCGCTCCTTGCCCGGCACGCCGCGCAGGTAGCTGTCGTAGTAGTACTCGAGCCCCTGCTGGCCGACGATGCTGTCCAGCGGCAACCCCTTGAAGGCCTTTTTCTTGAGCTCTTCGGTGCTCACCTGGCCGACGAAGCCGATCGCCTGCGCGGCCATTTCGCCGTACGGGTAGGTCCGCAGGGAGATCGGCTGCTGAACGACGCCCGGGTATTCGGCGGCGCGCTCACCCAGCACCGTCAGCGGGCCGGCGCCCGCGTCGGTGTCGATCGTCACCGGCGCGTAGGGCAGGGCGTTGCGGCCGTGGATCACGAGCGCCTCGATGTGGCCGGGGCTGATGTGCAGCAGCCGGCCGAGCTTGCGGTAGAGCTCAAGGCGCGGATGCCCCGCCGCCGGCAGCGCGTCCGGCACGATCTGCACCGCGTTTGCGACCGTCGTGGAGGCGATCGCCTTGCCGTCGCGATCGACCATCTCCCCGCGCGGCGCGGCGATCGGCAGTTCGCGCGTGCGGTTGGCCTGCGCCTCCTGCACATACTGCGGGCCCGACAGGATCTGCAGGTACCACAGGCGGAAGAAGACCACGCCGAACAGGACCATCGCGATCCCGCCGATCAGCGCCACGCGCCAGGCGAGCTGCGGCGAGACGGGTATGCGAGGCTCCCCGCCGCTGCCGGGCTGGATCGCGCTCATGGCCTCGACAGCGGGCTGAGGCCGCCCGTCGTGTACGCGCGCCTGCGCCTGCGCCTGCGCGGATCCTCCGGCAGCGCGCGCTCGAGCGAGCGGCGCACGATCGCGTAGAAGGGCAGCGCGACGATCGTGTCGACGAGCACGCCGACGACGATCTCGCGCAACAGCTGGACGCTCACCGGCGCGTTCACGCCGAGCAGGAACTCCATCACCGAGTAGCCGACGAGCGCCACGCCCGCCGCGCACGCGCCCAGCAGCAGCGGCGCGAGCGCCCCCTGCGGATCGCGCAGTTCGCGCAGGCGCCCTGCCCAGAAGCCGATCAGCGTGAAGATCAGCGAGCTCAGGCCGAGCGTCTGCAGGAGCAGCAGGTCGATCAGCAGGCCGATCGCGAAGCCGCTCAGCGCACCGATCGTGGAGCCGCACAACAGGCCGATGAACGCCACGAGCAGCGGCGAGAGATCGACGTCCACGCCGAACGCCGGGACCTCGGAGAAGACGCCGACCTGTACGAAGGCGACGATCAGCGCAAGCAGCACGAGGCGTGCCGGCAGCGGCAGCAGCGCGTTCTCGCTCCTCACCCGCCGGCCCCCGTCGAGGCGAGCTGTTCGGAGGCGGCCGCTTCGCCCGTCGAGCTCTTCCCCGCGGGCAGGCTGCTCAGGAGGCTCGCGAGGTGCGCCGGCGCCGATTGGGGCGTGAACGTCAGCACCTGCACGGTGTCGAGGTTTTCGAGGTTGGCGATCGGGCGCACGTTCACCTGCTTGTAGGCGCTTTCTTCGTTCACCGAGGTCACCTCGCCGATCGGCAGGCCAGGCGGGTACAGCGAGCCGTAGCCGGCCGCGACCGTGCCCGAGGTGACGACGTATTCGCCCAGGCTCGGCTGCGTGTTCGTGCCGAGATACTGCATCAGCAGGTCCTTCGGCTCCCCTACCTTCGGCTGCACCAGCCCGTAGGCGCCGACCTTCGAGAGGCGGCCCATGACGCCCATCGAGCTGTCGGTGATGAGGTCCACCGACGCGCCGTCGGAGGCGACCTGCGCGACGCGGCCGATCAGCCCTTCGCCGTTGACCACCGGGTCGTTGACGGCCACGCCGTTGTCGCTGCCCGCGTTGATCGTGATCGTCGAGTACCAGATGTTCGGCGATTTGCCGACGACCGTCGCCGTCACCGGCCGGTAGTCGCTGACGCCGAGCGAGTCCAGATGCGCCAACGAGGCCAGTTCGTGCGCCGCGCGTGTTTCGGCCTGCGCCGTGATCAGTTCGCGGCGCAGCCGCTCGTTCTGCTTCAGCAGCTGGTTGCGCTGGCTTTTGGCGTGGAACGTCGCGCTGAACCAGCCGAGCAGGTCGCGCACCGGCTTCAGCGCCTTGTTCGCGCCGTCCTGCAGCGGCGAGACGACCGTCAGGAAGTCGCGCTGCACCGCGTGCAGGCGTCCGTCGGGGGACTCGCCGAAATAGGCGGTCAGGAGCACCAGGGAGAGCACGACCAGCAGCGCAAGAAGCGCGCGCCGGCGCCGGACCGTCTTGTCACGCAACGTTGGCTACCTTCCGAGGGCTTTCGGCAAAGGGTACCCGGGCAGCGGGCGGGGCAGGATGCTCGCCGCGCCCGTCGAGAAGTACCCTCACCTGCGCCGGCGGTTGCGCGCGGTGCGGTTGGAGCGGTGGATCGCCTCGAACTCCTCCAGCGAGCGCCCCGAACCGACCGCCACGCACGTCAGCGGCGACTCCGCGAGGTGCGCCGGCATCTGCGTCTCCTCGCGCAGTCGCTCGTCCAGCCCCTGCAGGAGCGAGCCACCGCCGGCCAGCATGATGCCGCGGTCCATGATGTCCGAGGCGAGCTCGGGCGGCGTGCGGTCGAGCGTCTCCTTCACCGCATCGACGATCTGGTTCAGCGGTTCCTCGAGCGCCGTGCGGATCTCCTCGCTGGTGAGCACGACCGTCTTCGGCAGCCCCGCGACCATGTCGCGCCCGCGGATCTCGGCCTGCAGCTCCTCGGCCATCGGGCACGCCGAGCCGATCTCCAGCTTCAGCTCCTCCGCCGTCTGCTGGCCGATCAGCAGCTTGTACTCCTTCTTGGCGTAGTTGATGATCGCCTCGTCCATCTCGTCGCCGCCCACGCGGATCGACTGCGAGACGACGATCCCGCCGAGCGAGATGACGGCCACCTCGGAGGTGCCGCCGCCGATGTCCACGACCATCGAGCCCGTCGGCTCGCCGACCGGCAGCCCCGCGCCGATCGCCGCGGCCATCGGCTCCTCGATCAGATACGCCGTGCGCGCCCCCGCCGACAGGCACGCCTCCTCGACCGCGCGCTTCTCGACACCCGTCACGCCCGAGGGCACGCAGACGACCACGCGGGGATGCGCCCAGCGGTTCTGGTGCACCTTCTGGATGAAGTGCCTGAGCATCTGCTCGGTCACGTCGAAGTCCGCGATCACGCCGTCCTTCAGCGGGCGGATCGCCTGGATCGTGCCCGGCGTGCGGCCCAGCATGCGCTTCGCCTCGATGCCCACCGCGTGGACTTCGCCGGTGCGCGAGTCGATCGCGACCACGCTCGGCTCGGACAGCACGATGCCGCGCCCGCGCACGTACACGAGCGTGTTCGCGGTCCCCAGGTCGACCGCCATGTCACGACCGCCGAATCCTGTCAGGTAGCTGAAGATGCCCATATTCGAGAGGATGGGTGCACTGGCTTTCTGCTGTCGGCGCCGCTCGAGCTAACCTGCGGCGCATCCGAGGCAGCCGGCGCTTTTAGAGAGGGCGCACCCAGCGCCCGAGTGTAGCGAACAGCCAAATCCGGCGGCCCCGGGTGGCGCCTGCGCGACGCGAGACTGCAAGGCGCCATGCGCGGCTCAGCCGAGCAGCTCCGGGTAGATGTCGAGCAGCGTCGCCAGCGGCAGGCCGACGACGTTCTCGTAGTCGCCGCGCACCTCGCGCACGAGCGCCGCGCCCGCCCCCTGGATCGCGTAGGAACCCGCACGCTCGCGCCACTCCTCGCGCGCCAGATACCACTCGAGCAGGCCCGCGTCGAGCTCTCGGAAGCGCACCTCCGTGCGCGCCTGGCCGCTGCGCAGCTCGCCGCCCGGCAGCAGCAGCGCGAGCGCGCTGTGCACCGTGTGCGTGCGGCCCGACAGCGCGCGCAGCGCCGCGCGCGCGTCCTCGCGCCGCGCGGGCTTGCCGAACACCGTTCCCTCGAGGCTCACGAGCGTGTCGCAGCCGAGCACCGCCTCCTCGCGCGGCTCGCCGCCGCGGGCGCCGGGCTGGGCGCGCGCCGCGAGCGCCTTGCGCAGCGCATTCTCGCCGACCAGCTGCTCGACCGCGCCATCCTCGCGCTCCGCGACCTCCGCCGGGCGCACCGTGAACGCCACGCCCAGGCGCTCGAGGATCGCGCGTCGCTGGGGCGAGCGCGAGGCGAGCACCAGCGGGGGCGCGTCGGCCAGCGCTACAGGTCCGCGAAGAACAGCGCCGCCTCGCGCGACGCCGACTCCGGCGAGTCCGAGCCATGCACCATGTTCGCACCCGTCTCGATCGCGAAGTCGCCGCGGATGCTGCCCGGCGCCGCCTCGAGCGGGTTGGTCGCGCCGATCACCTGGCGCGCCGCGCGCACCGCGTCGGCCCCCTCGAGCACCATCGCCACCAGCGGGCCGGAGGTGATGAAGTCGACGAGCTCGCCGAAGAACGGCCGCTCGGCGTGCTCGGCGTAGTGGCGCTCGGCCAGCTCGCGCGTCATCGTCATGCTGCGCAGCGCCACGATCGCCAGCCCCTTGCGCTCGAAGCGCGCGATGATCTCGCCCGAGAGCCCGCGCGCGAACGCGTCGGGCTTGACCAGTATCAGCGTCCTTTCCATCGGTCCGCGATCCGCGCCGGCGTCAGGGCGCCGGCCGCGGGCGTGAGGCGCGCGCAGCGGCACGCGCCGCCGCCGCCGAGCGGCGGTCGCCCACGCCGCGTTCGCCCACGCGCCGCTCGCCCGCCTCCAGCAGCGCGTCGCTCGCGAGCGCCGGCTCCTCCGAGAACGCGGGTTGCGTCGCGGTCGCCGGCTCGAGGCTCGCCAGCTCCGGCTCCACGCTCGCGAGCTCCGGCGCCAGCGCCGCGGCGCGTCGTCGTCGCCCGCGTGGCGTCGAGAGCCCCGGCACGTCCGCTTCGCAGTACGGGCAGATCGTCCACGCCCGATCGAGCGCGCGCGCGCAGTTGGTGCAGCGCTCCTTCAGTTTGCGCAGGCAGCTCGGACAGCGCACGAACTCGCGCTCGATCCGGTAGTCGCAGTACGGGCAGAGCACCCGTCCGGAGTCGCTCAGGCGCGCTTCGGCCGCCTGCATCTCCAGCTCGCGCTCGCGCACGTCGTCGATGTACTCGGGCGGGCGCACGATCGCGTACACGAGCGCACCGACGAACGGGAACACGAACGCCACGAGCAACGCCAGGCCGACGAGCGCAGGGTCCTCCAGGCGCCTGCGCGCGTCGGCGTAGGACCAGTAGACGAGTGCCAGCCACAGCACCGCCGCGGCGACGATCACGAGGTCGACCGCGATGCTGACACCGCTGCTTTCGATCCCGAAGTACGCAGGCGGTGGCATCGACGCCGCGAATTCTAGAGAAACAGGCGGCCAAAACCGTAGCCGGCCGCGAAGAACACGAGTATGACGAGCGCCACGATCAGCGCCACGGCGCCGATCATCCCGAGCACCGACGGTCCCTCGTTCACCGCGCCCGCACCTCCGAACGCGTGTGCTCGGCGAGCACCGCGCCCACGAGGTACACCGAGCCCGTCACGAGCACCACGCCGCCGTTCGCCTGCGCCCACGCGCGCGCCTGCTCGAGCGCGCGCGAAGCCGACGGCTCGCACTCGCTGCGCTCGAAGCCCTGCTGGCGTGCCAGCGACTGCAGCGCCGCAGGCGGTAGCGCGCGCGCGCTCGGCGGCGCGGTGAACCACGCGCGCTCGCTCAGCGGCAACAGCTGCGCGAGCATCCCCGCCGCGTCCTTGTCCTCGAGCACGCCGAGCACGAGCGCGAGCGGCCGCTCGGCCACGAGCGCCGCAAGCGAGCGCACGAGCGAGGCGACGGCATGCGGGTTGTGTGCGCCGTCGAGGATCGTCGGCGGATGCTCCTCGAGCACCTGCAGGCGGCCCGGCACCTCGACCCCGGCCGCCGCCTGGGCGAGCGCCTGCTCGCTCCACGCGATCCCCCGCGTGTCCAGATAGGCGCGCGCCGCGGCGCGCGCGAGCGCGAGGTTGCGCCGCTGGAACTCCCCGCGTGCGCGCACGCGCATCGCCTGCGCCAACGGCTCCGCGTGGATCACGCGTGCGCCCCGCTCGCTCGCGAGTGCGCGCGCAACCTCGAGCGCATCCGGCGCGAGCTGCTCGCCCAGCAGGAGCGTCCCGTCCCGCGGCAGCGCCGCGAGCTTCTCCTGCGCGATGTCGCGAACCGTCGGCCCCAGCCAGCGCGTGTGCTCGAGGCCCACGTTCGTCAGCACCGTGACCGCCGGCTCGATCACGCTCGTCGCGTCGTAGCGACCCCCGAGGCCCGCCTCGACGACCGCTACCTCGACGCGCTCGCGCCCCATATGCCAGAGCGCCGCCGCGGTCAGCAGTTCGAACTGGGTCACGTGATCGCCTTCCGCGAGCGTGCGGTTGACGCGCTCGGCCGCGCGGCTCGCCCGCTCGATCGCCTCGATGAAGTCCTCGCCGCCCATCTCGCGTCCCTCCACCAGCACGCGTTCGCGATAGGAGACCAGATGCGGCGAGATGTACGCCGCCGTGTGCAGGCCATGCGCGGACAGGATCGCCGCCGTCATGCGCGTCGTCGAGGTCTTGCCGTTCGTGCCCAGCACCTGGAGCGAGTCGAAGTGACGCTCCGGCGAGCCCAGCGCGGTCATCAGCCGATGCATGCGCTCGAGCCCGAAGCGCATGCCGAACAGCTCCAGCGCGCGCAGCCGCTCTTCCGCCGCCGCCACGCGGCTCTGCGCAGCCGCGCCCCTCGCGCGCCCGCCGCTGTCCGCTTGCACCCGAGGCATCGACCCCTCGCTCTCTGCGCCCGCGCCCCGCGCTAGGAGTCCGGGTGCCTGCGCAGGTAGTCGATGTACAGCGGCCGCAGCGCCTCCTTCAGCTCGCCGTGCCCGCTGCGCAGCGCATCGCTCACAAGCCCTTTGACGAACTGCGTGTCGTACTCGGACTCCCCCTCGTCGCCAGTCAGCGCCTCCGCCGCCGGGATCTCGCTCAGCAGCCTCCAGAAGAAGCGCACGTCGAGGCGGTGCTCGGCACGGTGCATCGCGCGGTCGTGCAGCTCCTGGGTGGAGAGCCGCTCGAGCTCGTCCGAGCCGCCCGCCCCCTCGCCCATCAGGAGCGCCGGCGCCCGCGCTTGCGCACCCCGCGCGCGAGTCGCGCGACGTCGCCGCTGAGGCCGCGCAGGTCGAGCTTCGCGAGCAGCTTGCGCAGTTCCTTGCGCTGCTTGTCGCTGAGCCGGTCGGGGCGCACCCCCGACTGGCGCACGAGCGCCATCAGACGGCTGCGCTCCTTCTCCGACAGCGAGCGCCATCGTTTGCCGACGGCGACGAGCGCACCCGCGATCGCCGCCCAGGGCAGGCGCTTCGCCGATTCCAGCGACGCGTTGGCTCGGGAGCTGGACCTCGTCATCAGGCGCGATGGTAGCGGGGCACGCGACGATCTGCCGCTCGCGCGCAGGAGTGCCGGCGCGAACGCATCCAGCGCGAGCGCAAGCGAGCGCCCGCTCTCCCTCTCAGGCGGACTCCTCGCGCAGCGCCTCCTCGGCGGATTCGTCCGGGGCTTCGGTCACGAGCGTCGGCGTCAGCCCCTTCTCGACGGTCTCCTTCGTCACCACGCACTTCTTCACGTCGCGCCGCGAGGGCAGCTCGAACTGCACCTCCAGCAAGATCTCCTCGAGGATCGAGCGCAGCCCGCGCGCGCCCGTCTCGCGCTCGAGGCCCCGCTCTGCGACCGCCACCAGCGAGTCCTCGCTGAACACCAGCTCGATGCCGTCGAAGGCGAAGAAGCGCTGGAACTGCTTCACCAGCGCGTTGCGCGGCTCCACCAGGATCGAGACGAGGTCATCGCGCGTCAGCTGGTGCACCGCGCTCATCACCGGCAGGCGCCCGATGAACTCCGGGATCAGGCCGTATTCGATCAGGTCCTCCGGCAGGCATTGCTCGAACACCTCGCCCGTGTCGCGTTCGGCCTTCGCCTCGATCGCCGCCGCGAAGCCGACCCCTTTGTGGCCGATCCGTCGCTCGATCACTTTGTCGAGGTTCGCGAACGCTCCGCCGCAGACGAACAGCACGTTCGTCGTGTCGATCGTCAGGAACTCCTGGTGGGGATGCTTGCGCCCGCCCTGCGGCGGCACCGATGCCTGCGTGCCCTCGAGGATCTTCAAGAGCGCCTGCTGCACCCCCTCGCCGGAGACGTCGCGCGTGATCGACGGGTTGTCGGCCTTGCGCGCGATCTTGTCGACCTCGTCGATGTAGATGATCCCCGTTTCGGCCTTCTTCACGTCGTAGTCGGCCGCCTGGATCAGCTTCAGCAGGATGTTCTCGACGTCCTCGCCGACGTAGCCCGCCTCGGTCAGCGCCGTCGCATCGGCGATCGCGAACGGCACGTTCAGCGTGCGCGCGAGCGTCTGCGCGAGCAGCGTCTTTCCGCACCCCGTCGGGCCCAGCAGCAGGATGTTCGACTTCTGCAGTTCGATGTCGCTGTCGCCCGACATCATCATCTGCACGCGCTTGTAGTGGTTGTAGACCGCCACCGACAGGGTGCGCTTGGAGGCCTCCTGGCCGACGACGTACTCGTCGAGCACCTCGTAGATTTCGCGCGGCTTGGGGAGGTTCTCGATGTCGAACGCCGGCGGCGCCGAGAGCTCCTCGTCGATGATCTCGTTGCAGAGATCGATGCACTCGTCGCAGATGTACACGCCCGGTCCCGCGATCAGCTTCTTCACCTGCCGCTGGGACTTGCCGCAGAAGCTGCACAGGAGCTGCTCGTTGGAGTCTGTTGGTCTTGCCATGTCCCGTCGCCGCTCCTACGCCTGCTCGACCCGACCGCGGTGCTCGGAGCTAGTGCTCCGATATCACACGGTCGATGATCCCGTACTCCTTCGCCTCCTCGGAGCTCATGAAGTAGTCGCGCTCGGTGTCCTTGCGCACCTGCTCGAGGTCTTTGCCGGTGTGCGTCGCGATGATCTCGTCCAGGCGCCGGCGCACGTCGATGATCTCCTTCGCGTGGATCTCGATGTCCGTCGCCTGGCCCTGGAAGCTCGAGCTCACCTGGTGGATCAAGATCTTCGCGTTCGGCAGCGCCATCCGCTTGCCTTTCGCCCCGCCGGCCAGCAGCAGCGCGCCCATCGACATCGCGATCCCCACGCAGATCGTCTGCACGTCGGGCTTGATGAACTGCATCGTGTCGTAGATCGCAAGGCCTGCGTACACCGAGCCACCCGGCGAGTTGATGTACACCGAGATGTCCTTCTCGGGGTCCTCGGACTCCAGGTGCAGCAGCTGCGCCACGACCAGGTTCGCGATCTGGTCGTCGACGGGCGTGCCCAGGAAGACGATCCGCTCGTTGAGCAGCCTCGAGTAGATGTCGAACGCCCGCTCCCCACGCGAGGTCTGCTCGACGACCATTGGCACTAGTGGGCTCATGATCCTCGCCTCTTTTTCACGCCGCCGCTCCGATTCCTCTAGAGGCTAGCGGCCCGGTGTCCACAAGCGCGCGGGTCCGCTTGCAGCACCCTCGCCCGCACGCTGCTCGCTCGCCGCCTTCTCCGGGGTCCACAGCTTCCCGCGCGCCTGCGCCTGCGCGAGCGCTATCGGCTTGGCGTTCTCGGCGATCACGTCGATCGCCTGGCGCGCCGCCAGGTCCTCGCGCAGGCCCTCGAGGCTCCCCGACGCGCGCAGCTGCTCGAGCAGCTCGCGCGGGTCCGTCCCCTCCTCGGCGCTGCGCTGCAGCAGCCCCAGCACATCCTCGTCGCTCGGGCTGATGCCCCGCTCCGCGACCACCGCCGTGATCACAGCCTCACGCCGCAGCGCGAGCTCCGCCTCCGGCTCCAGCTCCTCGAGCACCTCCTGCTCGCGGCGCCCGCTGATCCGCAGGTAGGACTCGCGGCTCACGCCGCGGTGCTCGAGCGAGTGCAGCATGCGCTCCCACATCTCGCGCGCGCGCGCCTGCACGAGCTCGGGCGTGAGCTCCATGCGCGCGTTCGCCACCGCGGCGTCCAGCGCGGACTGGCGGAACTCCGCCTCCACGCGCGCCTCTTCGGCCTTCAGGATGTGCTCGCGGACGTCCTCGCGCAGCTCCCGCAGATCCTCGAAGCCCGCGTCGAGCGCCAGGTCGTCGTCGACCGGCGGCAGCTCCTTGCGCTTGACCTCCTTCACCGTCACCTCGAAGCTCGCCTCGCGCCCCGCGAGCTCGCCGTTGGAGTAGTCCTCGGGGAAGCGCAGGCGCACCGTTCGCGCCTCGCCTGCGCCCGCTCCCTCGAGCGCCTCCTCAAAGCCCGGGATCAGGTTCCCTGCGCCGAGCTCGATCAGCTGGTCGCGGCCCTCGCCGCCGGCGATCGGCTCGCTCTGCCCGGGGCCGTCCTGATCGATCAGCCCCCCGCTGTAGTCGACGACGACGAAATCGCCCTTCGCCGCCGGTCGCTCGGCCGTCTCCAGGCGCGCCAAGCGCTCGCGCATCGCCTCGATCTCCGCGTCGATCTCAGCGTCCCTGACCTCCGGCTCGCGCCGCGGCGCCTCGACGCCGATGTACTCGCCGAGCTGCGCCTTCGGCAGCACGCCGATCTCGATCGAGAACTCGAGCGCCTGGCCCTGGGGCGGCAGCTCGCCCACCTTCAGCTCGGGGTCGCCGACCGGAACGATCCCCGCGCTCTCGATCGCATCCGAGTACCAGCGCGGGATCGTCTCGCGCAGCGCCTCCTCCAGCACCGCCTCGCGCCCGATGCGCTGGATCACCAGCGGCGCCGGCACCTTGCCGCGGCGAAAGCCCGGCAGCTTCAGCTCGCGCCCGAGCTGCCTCGCCTTGCCCTCGATCCGGCGATCGACCTCCTCCGGCGCCACCTGCACCTGCACGCGCACGCGCGAGTCCGGCAGCTCGGTGACCGTCGTCTTCAGCGCTTGCGCCACCAGGCCACGATACCGTGCGCCGCCGTGCGCGCCAGACGAGAGCCACGTCCGCTACGCGCGCTGGAGGCGTGGTTGTGGACGGGGTTCGTCGGCCACCTGCTCGGCGGCGCCCTCGACGTGCTGCAGGCGCTCGTGAAGCACGCCCTGCTGCCGCGCCTACGCGGTCCTGCAAGGCGGCCCGGCGGCCACCGCCGCGGCCGACCCGATGAGAGTCCGTCTCGCGTCGGGTCGGGCCGCAGCGCGCCGTCTGATCCGGGGCGCCTCTGATCCGGGGCGCTACGCCGTCGCGCGCGTGCCCGACGGCGTGCCGCTGAACTCGAGCTGCCTGCCGCGCGGGAGCACGAGCACCGGGCAGGTCGCGACTTCGATCAGGTAGGAGGCCGACGCGCTGACCGACACGCGGCCCGGCTCGGTCTCCGCGCGCGAGTCGATCACGAGCAGGTCGGCGTCCTCGTTGGCCACCGGCGCGACCTCGCCGGAGAGCGCGCGCGCGAGCGCGAGCGCCGTCTGGCGCGCGCCGCCCTCGCCGTCGCCGACCGCGACGATGCGACGCAGCGCGCCCGCCTGGTCACGCTCGGCGAAGTCCACCGGCGCGATCGCGACCGCCGTCCTGCCGCCCTCGAGCAGGCGCTCCGCCGAGTTGCCGATCGCCACGTGCCCTTTCGCGGTGTGCGAGTCAGAGCAGAACACGATCACGTCGGCGCCCTCGGACTCCGCCAGCGCCGCGAGCCCCTCGGGCGTGGAGCGGTCGATCACGACGTGCGTCGCGACCCCCGCGTCGCCGAGCAGCTCGGCACCGCGCCGCAGGATGTCCTGCGCTTCGGCCTGCAGCGCCGACTCGCGCTCGCGGTCGTGCTCGTGGGAGTGGCGCACGTAGGCGATCTCGACGTCCGCGCCCGCACGCCCGAACAGCGCCCCAAGGGCGATCGCGTCGCTCTCGTTGGCAGTTCCGTCGTAGGAAATGATGATCTTGCTGGACATTGGCGTAAGCCTCCTTCGCTTCGTCTGCGGCCCGCCGCCTGGCCATCCCTGGTGTCCCTCGGCTCGACACGCCGCGTTTCGCGTTTCTTTGTCTCTATCCCTGTTCGGATCCAGGATCGCATGCTCCTGCCATCAGCCCAAGTAAGATATGTGATGGTTGATCTAAGCTGGCCTTATGCTTAATGTGGCGAGGCTGAGGGTGCTCACCGAGGTCGCCTACCGCGGCTCGCTCTCGGCCGCCGCCGAGGCGCTCTCCTACACGCAGTCCGCCGTCTCGCAGCAGATCGCCGCGCTCGAGGCCGAGACCGGCCTCGCCCTGCTCGAGCGCCACCCGCGCGGCGTCACGCTCACCGCGGCCGGCCAGATGCTCGTCGGGCACGCCGAGGGAGTGCTCGCACGTCTGGAGGCCGCCGAGGCCGCGCTCGCCACGATCGCGGGCCTGCGCGGCGGGCGCCTGCGCGCCGCCTCCTTTCCCAGCGCCGGCGCCACGCTGATGCCGCTCGCGATCGCGAGCTTCCGCGCCGCCTACCCCGAGGTCGAGCTGACGCTCGCCGAGGGCGAGCCCGAGGACATCGTCCCGCGCCTGCGTGCGGGCGAGCTCGACCTCGCGCTGCTCTACGAGTTCCCCGGCGAGGCCGAGCCGATCCCGGAGATGACGCGCGTCGAGCTGCTCTCCGACCCGATGTTCCTCGCGCTGCCGCGCGAGCATCCGCTCGCCGCCAGCCGGCGCATCGAGCTCTCCGAGCTCGCCGGCGAGGCGTGGGTCCAGACCTCACTCGCCACCCCGTGCGCGCGCCACGTCGTGCGCAGCTGTCACGTCGCGGGATTCGAGCCGCGCGTCGCCTTCGAGAGCGACGACTACCAGACCGTGCAGGGCCTCGTCGCGGCCGGCGTCGGCGTCGCGCTGATCCCCCAGCTCGCGCTCTCGGTGGTGCGCGAGGACATCGTCATCCGCGAGCTCGCGCCCTCGCCCCCGCGCCGGCAGGTGACAGCCGCGACGCCCGAGGGCGCGCGCCTGGTTCCCGCCGCGCCCGTGATGCTGGGCATCCTCGAAGCCGAGGCCGCGCGGCTTGCGCTGCGCGCCTCGGTGGAGCGCGCCGAGCGCGGACCGCCGCCCAGCGAGCGCCCCCCTTCGGCGGCGCCGCCGCGCGACACGGGCGGTGCCTAAAAAAGCTCGGGGCGCCCGGTCTCCCGGACGCCCCGCGTGCTAGCTGTCCGCTAGCGCTTGCTGCTTATGATTTGAGTTTGCACACCGTCGCCAGCTGCTTGGCGATTTCTTCGTAGCCCAGAGGGGTCGGGTGAATGTCCGGCCCGTCTTTTTTGCCTTCGAAGACTTCGGTGTTGTCCATGTTCGTGAACTTTTTCAGATCTTCTTCTTCCTGAGGTTCTTTTTCAGGGTTGAAGATCGTTTTCGGGTCCGCGAAGCAGCCTTTGAACGTTTTGCCCTTAACGAGCGTTTCGATTTCGTGGTTGAGTATCCCTGCGAGCAGGTTCGAGCCATTCAAGTATTCAGACTCGTGAGCCACGAGTTTGCCGTACGGGTCATAACCGCCGTCGAAGACGATTTTCCCGCTGTAGCCCGCCGCACGGATCGCGGACAGGATGCCGGTGATGTTCGTGGTGATCTGCGCGAACAGTTCTGGGTAGTGAGCCGTGATTTCGGCCGTCACTTTGGCGGTCGCTTTCGCAACGACTTCCGCGTTTTCGCCCAGGAACTTTTCGACCTTTTTAGTTGCTTTCGCGACGATTTCGGAGTTGCCGTCGATGTAGGTCTCCACCTTCGCCTCGACTTTTCCTTCGATTTCTTTGTGCTGCGGTTCTTCAGCAGCCCACGTCTCGATCTTGCCGGTGACTTTTTCTTCGATTTCTTTGTGCTGCGGTGCTTCACCAGCCCACGTCTCGATCTTGCCGGTGACTTTTTCTTCGATTTCTTTGTGCTGCGGTTCTTCACCAGCCCACGTCTCGATCTTGCCAGGGACTTTTTCTTCGATTTCTTTGTGCTGCGGTTCTTCACCAGCCCACGTCTCGACTTCGTAGCCGACGCAGTCCATGAACGCTGGTTCCGATCCGTAGTACGGGAGGCAATTCTCCTCGGCTGTTGCCAGCTCCGCGCTATAGCCTGAAGCTTCTTCGGTTGCTTCCTGCTCAGCCTTCGCCAGCTCCGCGCCGTAGCCCGAAGCTTCTCCGGTCGCTTCCTCCTCGGCTCTCGCCAGCTCCGCGCCATAGCCCGAAGCTTCTCCGGTCGCTTCCTCCTCGGCTCTCGCCAGCTCCGCGCCATAGCCCGAAGCTTCTGCGGTCGCTTCCTCCTCGGCTCTCGTCAGCTCGGCATAGAACGCCGGGGCGTTGTATTCGATCGCGGCTTCCTCGCCTGCTTTCGCCTCCTCGGCGGCGAGTGCGGCGGGGTGTTCGTGCTCCCATTCGCCGGCCGCGATCGGGCCCTCCACCTGTTCGAGGTGTTTGATGAAGTGAAGCTCGTCGTTCGCGCCGATGTTCAGCGTCACGAGCTTGACTTTCTTGCCTTCGTAGGACGCCTTTTCGATCGTTTCGATCGCCGCTTCCAGCTGCGATTTGCCGCCGCCGTATTCCCGATGCAGCGGGTGGTGTTCGGTTTCGTGGTAGGCGCACACCGGTTCGCCGGTCACCGGCTGTTTCACACGCCCGTCGATCAGTTCGTTGATGCGCGTGAGCTCGTGGCCCTGCCCGATCAGCGACTCGGTGGTCTCACCAGGGCATCCGAGGTTGACCAACTCGTAATTTTTTTTCGCGTTGATCGTGCTGTACAGGTCTTGGACGTAGCCCTTTTCGAAGGACGACGCTTCGTCGCCCGTTTTTTCGTATTCGTTGAACTGCTTCTGGGAGTACCCAAACGCCAGCGAGTCACCCAGTGCTAGGTAGATCAGTTTCGGTTCTTTGGGTTTGGGAGTGGCGCTCGCGACCTGCGGCATCGCCGCCGCGGCCGTCGTCGCCAGCAGCGCGACGAAGATGGCTAGCAGCCGAAGATGGCTGCGCCCCCTCTCGGCGCTGTAGCCGTGCATGGCTTGCATGTGTCTCAATCCTCCTGTCCGGCGGACTGCCGGCAGGATCCCCCAGCGCACAGCCCCCGATATGCGGTTGCCCTCTATGCCAGTCACGCAGAAGGCAGGCTGCAGAAGCAGGCGTGGCCCCCCACGAACAGCGAACGGTATCCTGCGCGCGGAGCTATGTCAACCACGCACCCGCGGCGGCGCGGTGCCGTCCGCCGCGGCCGCGGTGCCGTCCGCGCCGACTGGGATGGTTGTAGGTCATGCTTAGCTCACCGCAGGCGATCCCGTGTCGGCCGGCATTGCGCTTGCGCTGATCGCCGGAGCGCTGCTCGGCGTCGCCGGCGCCGTGCTCGCGCTGCGGCGCGGACGCGCGGCGCTGCGCGAGGAGCTGAAGGCGCTCTCGCTCGACGTGCTGCAGCGCAGCGGCGAGTCGCTCGCGCAGCGGATCAACGACTCGCGGCGGCTCGAGCAGGAGCGGGCAGCCGGCGAGATGGCGCGCCGCACGGAGGAGATCAAGGGCGTCGTGCGGCCGGTGCACGAACGCATGGAGCGCATGGCCAGCGAGATCGGCCGGCTGGAGCGCGAGCGCCTACAGGCCCACGGCGAGCTCGCCCAGATGGTGCGCCAGCTCAGCGAGGGCGTCGGCTCGCTGCGCGATGAGGCCGGCAACCTCGCCAGCGCCCTCAAGCGGCCGGCGACCCGCGGCTCCTGGGGCGAGATCCAGCTGCGCAACGTGGTCGAGATGGCCGGCATGGTCTCCCACTGCGACTTCGTCGAGCAGCACACGATCGCCGGCGAGGATGGTGCCCTGCGCCCGGACATGCTGGTGCGCCTGCCCGGCGGCAAGCTGGTCGTCGTCGACTCGAAGGTGCCGCTGGATGCCTACCTGTCGGCGATCGAGGCGGGCGATGAGCGCGAGCGCGAGCTGCACACGGCGCGCCACGCACGCCAGACCCGCGAGCACATCGCGAAGCTCGCCTCCAAGGGCTACCAGCGCCGGTTCGACAGCACGCCGGAGTTCGTCGTGATGTTCGTGCCCTCCGACGGCATCTACCAGGCGGCGCTCGCACAGGACCCGGCGCTGATCGAGTACGGCGTGCAGCAGCAGGTGCTGATCGCCACGCCGACCACGCTGATCGGCCTGCTGTGGGCCGTGCACTACGGCTGGCGCCAGGAGCTGATCGCCGCCTCCGCGCGCGAGATCGCCGAGAGCGGGCGCGAGCTGCACCGCCGCCTCGGGCGCTTTCTGGAGCCCTTCTCGAAGCTCGGGCGCCAGTTGGACTCGGCGCTCGGCGCCTACAACGACGCCGTCGGCTCCTTCGATCTGCGTGTGGTCCCGCAGGTGCGCCGCCTCGAGCAGGCCGGCGCGGCTTCAGAGCGCGAGATCGCCGCGCCGCCCGTCGGCCAGGCGCGCGCGCGCACGATCACGGCGCGAGCGGCTCTGAAGGAGAGCGAGCCCGCGCCGCAAGCCGGGCCCGAGGAGCTCGTCCAGCCGCTCCCGCTGACGCGGGTCGCCGCCGGCGGCTGAGCAGCACGACGATCAGCGCGAGCGCGACGGGCACCGTCGCCGGCAGCTCGTCGACCACGAAGAACAGCAGGTCGAACGCGAGCGCCAGCAGCGCCGTCAGCGCGGCCGCGCGCAGCTGCAGCGAGCGCGCGAACTGCTGTGCGAGCAACCCCCCGAGCGTCGCGGCGACGAACAGGTCGCCGTAACCCATCACCGCCGAGCCGAACGTCGCGCTCTGCAGCTGCGGCAGCCCAGCCACGGGCCGCGCCGCATTCAGCGCGTTGTTCGGGCGCTGCAGCAGTTCGCTCCCGACCAGCGCCGTGTCCGCGAGCGCCATCGCGATGATCCCCGCCGACAGCCAGCGCGGCGGCGTCACCGCCGCCAGCAGCACCCCCAGCGCCACGCAGCTGAGTCCCGTCAGCGCGACCGCCGCCGCCTGTCCGGGCAGATGTCCCCTGTCGGCCCACGCGAGCGCGAACAGCGCGAGCGTCAGCAGCGCGTAGCGTGGGCGCGCGCCGCGCGCGAGCCAGCCGAGCACGAGCGCGGCCAGCAGCGGGACCGCGACGAGCGCGAGGTAGGTCAGGCCCTGCGCGCTCGCGTGTTCGGCCGCGCGCGCGCCGAACACGAAGACCACGATCGACAGCGGCGGGATCAGCGCCCAGCGCCGCCCGCGCAGCGGGCCGAGCGCGGGCAGCGCGATCCTCGCGGGGACCGCCACGAGCGCGCCCTGGAAGATCGACAGCAGCGCGATCGACGCCCAGAAGGGCAGCATCAGTGCCCCAGCTGCACCGTCTTGACGACCAGCAACAGCACGGCCACGAGCAGATACGCACGCATGGTCAGCATCGCGATCCTGCGCCCCGGCGACATGCGCGGGCGCTCGAGCAGCGCCAGCGGGGGCATCGTCCAGGTCGAGCGGCGCTCGAGCTCCGAACCGGCGAGCTCCACGCTCGCCTGCGGGCGGTTGCGCAGCACGTAGACGCCCGCCCCGAGCAGGACCGCCGCCAGCGCGATCGAGAGATAGATGAACACATGCGTGACATTCAGGCGGGGGAAGGCGGTGCTCGCGACCAGTATCAGCGACAACTCGACCAGCAGCCCGATGATGACGCTCGCCACGAGGTTCAGCCATGGCCTGTTGGCCCACGGCCCGAGCACTTCGCGGTCGTTGCACAGCAGCAGCAGGAACACCGTCGCGCTCGGCAGCAGGATTCCCGCGAGCGCCTGCACGGAGGTCGTGATCAGCCCCAGCGGCGCGCCCGGGATCAGCACGATCCCCGCCGCCGCGAGCACCACGACGGCGAAGCTGGCGTAGAAGAACTTCGCCTCGAGCGGGCCGCTGTTCAGCGAGTGCGAGGTGCCGAACACGTCGCCGAATGCGTAGGAGGTGGCGAGCGTCACCGCCGCGGCGCCGATCAGCGAGGCGTTCAGCAGCACGATCGCGAAGAACACGCCGGCAGTCGAGCCAATGCGGCGTCCGAGCTCGGTCGCGACGCTGCCCGCGTCGACGAAGTGCCCGAAGTAGTGCGTCCCCTGGAAAGCGAACGCGGCGACGGCGACGATCGCGCCCGCGCCGAGGACGACGACGAAGGCGCCGATGATCGTGTCGGTGCGCTCGTAGTTGATCCAGCGCGGCGTGATCTGCTTGTCGATGATGTTCGACTGCTGGAAGAACAGCTGCCAGGGGGCGACGGTCGTGCCGACGATCGCGATGATCAGCAGCACGGCGGTCGAGCTCGCGCCGCCGTGGATCCCGGGCGAGAACGTGTGCCGGGCGATGTCGCCGATGCTGGGGTGCGCGAGCACCAGCAGCGGGATCACGAGGAAGTTCGCGACGACGAACACGTACATGAAGCGCTCCCAGCTGCGGAAGCTCCCGGTCGAGGTGATCGCCACCAGCGCCGCCGCCGCGATCGGCACCGCCACGTATTTGCTGACGCCGAAGTAGCCGAGCGCGAGACTCACGCCGATGAACTCCGTGACGATCGTCAGGAAGTTGAGGATGAACAGGTCTCCCACTGAGAACCAGCCCCAGAAGCGTCCGAAGCGCTCGTTGATCAGCCGCGCGTGGCCGACGCCGGTTACCGCGCCGAGGCGAATCACCATCTCCTGGTTGACGATCAGCACCGGGATCAGCAGCAGCAGCACCCACAGCAGGCTCGTGCCGTAGTTCTGGCCGGCCTGCGCATAGGTGGACACCCCGCCGGCGTCGTTGTCGCCGACCATCACGATCAGCCCGGGGCCCATGATCGCGAGCAGCGCCAGCGCGCGCGCGCGCCAGCCGGGCCGCTCGCCGACCTCGTGCTCGCGAAGCGTCCCCAGCGCGCCGCGAATCACGCCGATGCGCGCCTGATCGAGGACCGGAGGTTCGTCCTCGCGGCGCGGCGGGGCGCTCACAACGGTGGGGCGCTCGTCGGACATCTGCCTGCTACCTCCTTTCCTGCTCGCGGGGGACTTCATGCGCGGGCAGCGAGGCCGCCGCGCAAGTGTCACCGGCGCGCCGTCAGGCGTCTAGCAGTGCTGCGAACCCGACGGGCGTGCGGCCGGCCGGGTACTTCGGGGCTGATCTCGATCCATACCGACCTCCTCTCTCTCGCGCCGTCGCGGGTGCCCAGCCCGGGCAGCCTAGCAACGCCCCGCGGATCAGTCTCGCGCGAGCCCGAAGCGCCGCCGCCAGCCGGCCGGCAGCATCAGCTCGAGCACGTCGTCGACCGTCACGACCCCGACGATTCGCTCCTCGACGTCGAGCACCGGCAGCATCACGAGGTTGTAGTCGGTCATCATGCGCGCGACCTCCGGAAGGTCGGCGTCGGCCGGCACCCACACCGGCTCGCGCTCGGCCACCCGTTCGACCGGCGCCGCGGCGTCGGCTCGCAGCAGCGTCACGATCGGCGCCGCGCCCTGCAGCTTGTGCGCCTGGTCGACGAGGTAGACGGTCGTCAGCGTGCCCGGATTCAGGTCGCTGGAGCGCACGCGCTCGAGCACGCGCGAAACCTGCTCCTCGGGCGCCGCGCTCACGAAGTCCGGGCTCATCATCCCGCCCGCCGTCGATGGGTTGTAGTCGAGCAGCATTTCGACCTGGTGACGTTTGCGCACGGGCAGCAGCGCGAGCACCCGCCCGCGCCGGTCCTGGTCGAGCTCGGTGATCAGGTCGGCCGCGTCGTCGGGCGCCATGCGCGCGATCACCGCGGCGACCTGGCTGTCCGGGCGCTCGCGGATGAACTCCAGCTGGTGGTGCTCGTCGAGCTCCTCGAACACGTCCGCCTCGAGCTCGCGGTCGTGCTCGAGCGCCTCGATCAGCTCCTCGCCCTCCTCGTGCGACGCCGCCTCCACGAGGTCGGCGATCTCCGCCGGATGCAGGTTGGCCAGGCGGCGCCGCGAGAAGCGCAGGCGCGAGCTCGGAACGTGTCCCACGAACGGCTCCATGTCCGACCAGTCCAGGAAGGGACGCTGCTCGCGCCGCGCGCGCAGGCGGCGCGGCAGCACGCGCCGCAGGCCCCCTGTCGCGTTGGCGTCGACGCCGACCACGCGCCACCAGCCCTCGATACAGGCGAGCAGGATCTCGTGCGCCGTCACGAGCCGCGGCGGCTCGGCCTCGACGTAGACGAGCTTGCGCCCGAGCACGTCCTGCGCGAGCAGCACCTCGCCCGGCCGGCGCTCGAAGCGCCCGAGGCTGAGCTTCTCACCCGACAGCCTCGCTGCTCCGTGCGCGAGGTCGGCGATCAGGCTGGCGGGCACGAACAGCTCGCGCCCGCCGATGCGTGCCTTCAGGCCCGTGACCGGCGGGTAGCCGCCGTCGGCTAGGCGAACGATCACGTCCTCGACGCGTCCCAGGCGCTCGCCCGCCCTGTCCAGCAGCGGGCTGCGCACAATCGAGGAGACGGGCACCACTTGCTGCGACACCGCCACTGGAATCTAGCCGCCCGTGCGGACCAGCAGGGCGGCGCCGATCGCGCCGCCGAGATCGCCGAGCGCCGCCACGTGCACGTGCGGCGGACGCGTGTCGTGGAACAGGTGCGGCTGCATCGCCGCCGCGATGCGCTGCGCGAACGGGTGCCCGAGCCTCACGCCGAGCCCGCCGCCGAGCACGATGCCTTCGACGTCGAGCACGTTCACGACCGAGGCGACGCCCGCGCCGAGCGCCGCCACGGCGCGCTCGAGCGTCTGCTCGGCGAGCTTGTCGCCGCGTTCGAGCGCGCGCGCCCATACGCCGCTGGTCAGGCGCGCACGGTTTTGCTCCTTCATCAGCTTGAAGAGCTCGGTCTTGCGCCCCTTCTGGTCGTGCAGCTCGCGCACGTACGCTTCCATCGAGGCGCGGCCCGCGTAGGCCTCCATGCAGCCCCGCCGCCCGCAGGTGCAGCGCGCGCCATCGAGCACGACGACTACGTGCCCGATCTCGCCCGCGCCGCCGCGCCCGAGCCAGGGCTTGCCGTCGAGGATGATGCCGCCCCCCACGCCGGTCCCCCAGAAGACGCCGAGCAGCGAACGGTACAGGCGCCCGGCACCGAGCCTGAACTCCGCGTCGGTGGCGACCTGCACGTCGTTGCCGACCACGACGCGGCATTCCAGGGCGTCTTGGAGTGTCTTGCCGAGCGGGAAGGTGCCCTCCCAGCCCGGCAGGTTGCGGGCGCTCGTGACGCTGCCCGCCTCGATCGTGCCGGGCGAGCCCACGCCGACGCCCGCGAGCGAGCGCGGCTCGATCTCGGCCGCGCTCGCCGCGTCGCGCAGCGCCTCCTCCATCGCCGCGGCGACATCGGCCGGTCCGCCCTCCGTCGGCGTCGCGCGCCGCGCCGAGCCGAGCGGGCTGTTGTCATCGTCGACGATGACCGCCTGGATCTTCGTGCCGCCGAGGTCGATGCCGCCGAAGCTGCTCACGCTGCTTAACGTACGCTTTACGGCCAGGACAGATGCTGTCTGGCCGAGAAGCGCGCGTGGGGGCTCCCGAGCGCCTCGAGGAACTGCAGAGCAGCGCATAGCCCATGTCCACCGCAATCACGCCCCATCGACAGCGGCGTAGCGCCGGTGCGTTGCTCCCGGCGGCGCTCCTCGTCGTCGCGCTCGGCGGTTGCGGCGCCTCGACGCACCGCTCCGCGGCGCGAGGGCTCGCGGGCGCCGACGCGAAGGCGCTCGCGCCCGTCAGGCCCGCTGCCCGCCGCGCGGGCTCGAGCGCCGCGCACGCGACCGGCAGGCCCCGTGCAGCGGGCGCCAAGGCAGCGCGGCACATCAAGCCGGCGCACCTTCACCTCGCGCTGAGCGGCGGGCGCCTGAAACTCAGCCACCGCCTGCATCTGAAAAGCCGCCTCAACCTCAAGATACGCGTGAACCCGGGAAAGCTGAAACTGAAACTGCACCTCAAGCTGCGGGCAGTTCACCTCAAGCTGCCTCTCGAGAAAGGGAAGGGCACGCCCGTCAAAGGCAGCTCGTAAAGCAGCCCCGAGGCGTGCGCCCCGGGCGCGTAGGCGGGCCGTTTCTTCGCGCCTTCTTACGGCCCGTGCGCATGATCGAAGAGAGGAAAATGACCGACAGTCGCACCCGGATCTCCTGGCTGGTCGTCCTCCTCGGCCTCCTCTGCATCGGCGCGATCGTCGCCGCCGTGCTGGTGGTCGGTCCCTCAGCCAGCAGCGGCGCGGGCGTCACACGCACGGCGACCGTCAAGCGCGGCGTCGTGCAGCAGACCGTCTCGGGCAGCGGCAATCTGGCGCCGAGCAGCCAGCTCGATCTGGGCTTTCGCACGAGCGGCACCGTCACGCACGTCTACGTGCACACGGGCCAGCAGGTGGCAGAGGGCCAGCTGCTGGCGACACTCGACCCCGAGAGCGCGGAAGTCACGCTCGAACAGGCCAAAGCGTCTCTGCTATCGGATGAAGCGGCGCTCGCCAAGGAGGAAGAAACCGACGGCGAAGGCAGCGCGGGCGCGGCGGGCAGCTCCGATGAGAACGCCAACGCCGCGCGAAACGGCTCCCCCTCGTCGGGGGCCGGTGCGGGCAAAGGCAAGTCGGGCTCTGGGTCCTCCGCCGCCGGCGCCGAACAGGCGACCGTGAGCGCCGCTACGCGCGAAGCGAACCTCGCCTCCGCACACGCCGCCGTGCGCAGCGCAAGGCTGACCGTGCAGGGCGACGAACAGGCGGTGCAGGACACCAGGCTGTATGCGCCGGAGAGCGGCACGATCGTCTCTCTCGGCGGCCAGGTCGGCGAAGTCGTCTCCGCGAGCGGCACGACGAAGGCCTCGAGCGCGGCCAGCACGTCGAGCTCGTCAAGCGCCTCCTCAGGCACCGCGGCCGCCGCCGCGGGCCGTGGCGCGAGCAGCTCCGCCGGCGGGTCCAACGGCTCGAGCGGCTCGAGCTCCTCGGCGTTCGCGGTCCTCAGCAACCTCAGCTCGATGGAGCTCGTGGTGCCGCTGAGCGAATCCGAAGTCAGCCATGTGAAAACGGGACAGATCGCGACCGTGACCGTCGAAGCGCTCGAAGGGCAGAAGCTGGCGGCACACGTCAGCGAAGTGGCGATCCTCTCGACCAGCAACAGCGGCGTCGTCAGCTACGACGTCACCTTCCGCCTCGACCAGACCCTCGAAGGGATCAAACCCGGGATGAGCGCGAGCGCCGAAGTCGTCGTCAAGCAGGCCGAAGGCCTGAATGTGCCCACGAGCGCGATCAGTGCCCGCACCGTCACGGTGCTGCGCAACGGAAAACACGTGATGCGGCGCGTCGTCACGGGACTCGCCGGCGACAGCTCGACGATCGTGCTGTCCGGCCTGGACGCGGGCGAAACGGTGCTGCTGCCGAGCGCGACAACGAGCAGCACGAGCCGCAGCGCGATAACCGGCCGCTCCGGCGTGGGCGGCGCGGCCGGCCTCGGCGGGCTCGGCGTCGGCGGCGCGGGCGTCTTCTTCCGGGGCGGCGGCTGACGGTGCGACCGCTACGCGCGCGCGCCAAGGCCCCGTCGCGCAGTCCGCGCGCCAGGCCGCTGGTGGAACGCCTACCGGCCCCGCCTCGCGCGCGCCGTGACGCTCAGCGCGCGCGCCGACCCGTGATCGCGGTCCACAACGTCACGAAGGTCTACGAGCTGGGCCAGATCCGCGTGCGTGCCTTGCGCGATGTCTCGCTACGGATCGACGCGGGCGACATGGTGGCGGTGATGGGCAGCTCCGGCAGCGGCAAGAGCACGCTGATGAACATCCTCGGCTGCCTGGACACGCCCACGAGCGGGCGCTACCTGATCGACGGCGTCGACGTCGGAGACATGGACGAGGACGATCTCGCTGACCTGCGCAACCGCAAGATCGGCTTCGTCTTTCAGAGCTTCAACCTCGTCGCGCGGACGAGCGCGCTGGTCAACGTCGAGCTGCCGCTCGCCTACGCCGGGCTGCGCGGCGCCGAGCGCAAGCGCCGCGCCGAGCGCGCGCTGCGCTCGGTTGGAATGGCAGATCGGATACACCATCAACCCTCGGAGCTCTCCGGCGGTCAGCAGCAACGGGTGGCGGTCGCACGCGCGCTGGTGACCAACCCCTCCCTGATCCTCGCCGATGAGCCCACCGGGAACCTCGACTCGCACTCCACTGAGGACGTCCTGCGTGTCTTCGCGCGCCTGAACGAAGAAGGACGCACGGTCATCCTGATCACGCACGAGCCCGACGTGGCGGACCAGACCAAGCGCGTGATTCGCCTCAGCGACGGGGAAGTCGTCGAAGACGAGCGCAGGCTGGCAGTGCACGATGCCCCACCGGCGTCACACGCACAGAAGTCGGCGCACCATCGCGTCGACGCCGACGCGGCCGGGGCGCAGCCATGATCGGGCCAGAGACGCTGCGCATCGCTTGGAGCGGGATCACCGCGAACAAGCTGCGCTCCGGTCTGACGATCCTCGGTATGACGATCGGCGTGGCCTCGGTGATCGTGCTCATAGCTGTGGGAAACGGCTCCTCCAAGGCGGTCGCCTCGCGCATCCAGAGTCTCGGAACCAACGTGCTGATCGTGCAGCCCAGCGGCGGCTTTCGCGGCGGCTTTCGCGCCAGCGCGACAACGAGCGTCTCGCTCACCAAGCAGGATGCCGAAGCGCTGCAGAACCCCGGCCTCGCCCCCGACGTCAAGAGCGCCTCGCCGGTCGTGAACGCCACCGACGTGAAGCTCGTGTACGGCAGCTCCAGCTATGAACCATCCTCGTTCGTGGGCACCACGCCCTCATACCTGACCGTCCACAGCTACAAGATCGCCGAGGGGGCCGCCTTCACGGAAGCCGACGTCAAGGAACACAAGCGCGTGGCCGTGATCGGCCAGGAAGTCCTGCAGGAACTGTTCGCCGGCGTCAGCCCCGTGGGTCAGAACATGAAGATCAACGGCGGCAACTACGAAGTCGTCGGCGTGCTGGCCAAAAAGGGCACCAACGGCGCCACCAACGAGGACGACGTCGTGATGGCGCCGATCACGACCGTCCAGGACTCGCTGACGGGCACGGGGCCAATCGACTCGGTCACCGTCCAGGCCAAGTCCGAATCCTCGCTCAACGCCGCCGAAGCGGAGGTCACGCAGATCCTCGACGAACGCCACAAGATCAAGAACACCGCCGAACCGGGCTTCAGCGTGCTCAACCAGGGCTCGCTGCTTGAAACCTCGAGCTCCACCAGCAGCGTGTTCACGACGCTGCTCGGCGAGGTCGCGGCGATCTCGCTGCTGGTGGGCGGGATCGGCGTGATGAACATCATGCTCGTGTCGGTCACCGAGCGCACCCGCGAGATCGGCATCCGCAAGGCGATCGGCGCCCGGCGCAGCGACATCCTCACCCAGTTCCTGACCGAGGCCGTGCTCGTCTCGCTGTTCGGCGGCCTGCTCGGCGTGGCCCTCGGCGTGATCGGCAGCCAGTTCGAAATCGCCGGCGTGCACCCGGAAATCGCGACCTACTCGATCTTCCTGGCCTTTGGCGCAGCGCTGGCCTCGGGCCTGTTCTTCGGCACCTACCCGGCGGCGCGCGCGGCCGCCATGCGACCGATCGAGGCGCTGCGCTTTGAGTGATCCATCTTCTCCCCGCGAGGAGCCCACCGTCGTGCCCCAAGAGGAGCCCATGATGCCCCACCCCGACGCCCCAAGCGGCGACAATCCCGCTCACTACGCAGCCGTGGTCGAGCCGGCCACGCCGGCCTACGAGCCGCTCGAGGACGACGAGCAGTGGCTTGAGGAACCCGAGGAGCTGCCGCGCCGCCCACGCCGCCGCATGCTCACGCCACTGCCGCTCGCGCTGCTCGGCGTGCTGCTGATCGCGTGCGGCTTCATCGGCGGCGTGCTCGTGGAGAAGGGCGAAAGCTCCCCGAGCTCCTCCACCGGCGCCGGCACGAGCTCGGCGCTGGCATCGCGCTTCCGGGCGTTGGCAGGCCGCGGAGGGGCAGGCGCCGCCGCCAGTGGCGCATCGTCGAGCTCCGCCGGCGGCTTCACGCGCCCGACCGCCGGCACGGTGTCCTACCTTGAAGGCGGCACGCTGTACGTGACCAATTCCGAAGGCAACACCATCAGGGTCACGACCTCGCCGGGCACGACGGTGACCAAGAACGTGAAATCGACCGTGCGCGACATCCATCCCGGCGAAACCGTCACGGTCACCGGCGCGAGCGGCGCGGGCGGCGCCGTCACGGCCGAATCGATCACGGTCGGCGGCTCGGGCGCCTTCGCCGGGCTCTTCGGGGGCTCCGGCTCAGGCAGCTCCGGGAGCGCACGCTCCGGCGCGCAATCGCTGTTCGGCGGCGGCTAGAGGCGAGCGCCGACGCTTACGCGTGCTTAGACAGAACTTAGCCGTGAATCCCAGAATTGGCGTGCTCGGAACGTCGTGCCGGACGTGCCGCCGACGCGATCATCAACAAGGAGCCCAATGCCTCGCCTGACAAGCAGCAAACGCCTCACCGCGGTCAGCGCCGCGATCCTCCTCGTCTTCGTCAGCCTTCTGCTGGCGGCGTGCGGTGGATCCTCGCCCCGCTCGACGCCCGGCACGACGGCGAGCGCCGACGCCAGCGCCTCGACAACGCCGGCAACGACTCCAGCGGGGTCGACAGGCGCTCGCGGCAGCCGCTTCGCCGCACTCAGGGAATGCCTGCAGAAGAACGGGATCACGCTGCCCAAACGCACTCCGGGCAAGCGCCCCTCCGGCGGCTTCGGCTTCCTCGGCGGCGGCGCCCCGCATCTGCCCAGCGGAGTCTCGCGCGCGCAGTACGAAGCGGCCTTGAAGAAGTGCGGAGGCGGCGCGTTCGGCGGAGGACACTTCAAAGGCCGCTTCACCACGAGCCCTAAATACAAAGAAGCCCTGACGAAGTTTGCCGCCTGCATGCGCGAAAACGGCGTGAACCTGCCGACGCCCAACACGTCGGGCAGCGGGCCGATCTTCAACACCAATGGCCTCAACGTCTCGGGCGCCAAGTTCAAGGCCGCCGAGACCAAGTGCGCGACGATTCTGCGCGGGTCCTTCCGCGGGCGCCGCGCTCACGGCGCCGGCCCGCCGAGCACAGGCTGAGCCGGGCGGCGCTGGCGGCGCCCGAAACGCTGTCGTCTACTTGGACTTCTTGGGGTCGCTGACCGCCGCCGAGCTGGGCTTCGTGGAGATGCTCGGCAGCGCTAGAGCGCCGACGCGCACCATCAGCTGATCCCACTCGCCGACGCTGAGCGGATGGGCGGCGGCGCTCGGCGAGGACGCGGTGCTGGCGCTGCCCGCCGAGTGCACGGCTGCGCTCGTGGCCGCCGGCTTCGCCGTCGCCGGCGGCGCGAACACGAGCTTGATCTGGTTCCAGTACGCGGCGCTCGCGCGCGTGCTCGGCTCTTCGGGGTAGCGCATCAGGCTGAGGATTTCGTTCGGCACGAATTCGCGCGGCAGCGTGAGCAGCGTGCGGATCGCCAGGTCGGTGAGCGTGCCGGGGCCCTGGTGGTGCGCGACCGCAACGCCGTTGATCGCGGAGATCGTCACCGACTCGCCTTCGTAGGCGGGCGTGAGCGCGCCGCTCGCGGCGTACTGCGCCTGGTCGCAGCGCAGGCCGCTCACGGTCGGCTCAAGGCCGCTGCGCGCGAGGAACGCGAGCACCGCCAGGACGCGTCTGTTGATGAGGCCTGCCGCGACGTCCTGGCGACCACACCGATAGATCTGGATTTCGGGGTCTGACAGCACGGCGCGCTCGAGTTCGGATTGCGAGAGCAGCAGCACGTCGCTTGCCGTCGCGCCGAGGAGCGGGTTGGTCGCCCTCGCGCCCTGGGGGTGAAGAGCCTCCTGCAGCTCGGCCCAGTTGGCGAGCACGGGGCCCGGGTCGACGCTGGCCGAGTCGCCGGCCGGCTGCACGGCGAAGCGCAGATGCCCGCTCTCGCCGTTGCTCGAGACGAGCACGCGGCCGAGGACCGTGCCGGCGGCCACCACCGAGCCGACGCGCAGCGGCTGCTTCTGCGTCGAGCTCGCGCTGCTCGCGCGCTCGGCGGCGCGCGCGATCGAGGCGGCGTGGGCGTCGGGGTTGTCGGGGTGCGCGTACAGGCGCACACGGTCCATCCCCGCGGGCACCCCTTCGTCGCCCGCCGGCGCGATCGTCACCTGGCCGCTCTGTGGCGCCCCGGCGGGCGCCTTCGGCGTCTTCACCTGCAGCGTCACGGGTCGCTGCGTGCCGGCGCTGGCCGGCCCCTTCGGCGTCGGCGCGCTCGTGCTGGCGGCTTCGATCAGCGGTTTCTGGGCGGCCGCCGCCGGCGTGCGCGGCAGCGTGTAGATGCGTGCGACGCTGCCGAGCCCGCCGTAGGTGAAGACATCGCCGTTGACGTCGCGCAGCTTCAGGTAGGTGCCGAGCCGCGCGGAGTGACCGATGGCGATCACGCGCCCGTCCTGGACCGCCACCACGGAAGCTTCGGGACCGGTCGTGAGATCGGCGACCTGCAGCGGCTCGCTGGCGGCGCCCGTTTCCGCGGACGCCGCGGCCTGCGGCGAGACGGCGGTGGAGGCGCCGCTCGAGCCGGCGCCGGCCGCCGACACCGCGCTCGCGTCGGCCGTCGCGCTCGAGGAGCTCGTCGCGGCGGCGCTCGCGCTGGAGGCGGCTCCGGCGGCCGCCGCGCCCGGGACGCTCCACGACAACTGCCTGCCGGTGACGGGCAGCCGACCGTCGATCAGGCCGGTCAGCGTCGCGATCACGCTCGCCGGGTAGGTGGCGATCAGCTTCGCGCGCAGCAGCACGGAGGCGACGTATTCTTCGGAGTGGTTGTAGGCGTAGATCGCGCGCTTGAGGTTGCTCGCGGCGCCGGCGGCGCGCAGGTAGCGCGCGGCGGCGAAGACGGCGTCGACCGGGTTGTAGGGGTCGGCGTAGCCGGCGTTCAGAGCGTCCACGCCGTACTGCAGCCACGTCTCGGGCATGAACTGCATCCACCCGACGGCGCCCGCGCTCGACACGGACAGGTCGCTGCCGTAGTCGGTCTCGATTTCGTTGATCGCTGCGAGGATCTGCCACGGCACGCCGTACTGCACCGCCGCGGCCTTGTAGACGGGCAGCAGGAAGAGCGGTATCCGGTAGAATTCGAGCGCCTCATCGGAGGCGTGGGAGGAGTCGAGGATCGCTTCGAGCGCGGCCTCGTCGGCGACGATCTGAGGCGATTCGGCGACGTTGTTGGCCGTCCGCTTCTTCCGCGCCGAGGAGTTGGCCTTCGCGGTCGAGCTCTGGTTCGGGTTGCCGGCCTTCGGCGCGCTCGGCTTCTGCTTCTTCTGCAACACCACCGTCGGCGCTTCGGTCGCCGCCGGCGGCTGGTTCGCGGCTGGCGTGTCGCTCGGCGTCGTGCCGGTCGAGGTGGTGCTCGTCGTGGTCGACGCCGCGGGACTCGAGCTGGTGGTCGTCTCGGTCGTGCTCGTCGACTGGGCCGGCGTTTCCTGCGCGGAGGTCGTCCCGGCAGCGGAGCTCTGGCTGCCCGCCGAGGCGGGTTCCGCTTCCAGCGCGAGCGCGTTCGAGGCGAGCGGGCCGCCGAGGCCGGCGCTCAGGCCGCCGCCTGCCAGCGCGGAGAGCAGCGCGCGCTTGGCGCGCCGACGCGAGAGCGCCGAGAGGGGCGCGTTTGGCTTATCGCTGTTGGGTCTTCCCATCGTCGTGCCGGCGGCGACTAGCCCACACCCGCGGGATAGGCCCACCGCGGAGTCATATCGGCACTCTGGCGCCGACCGGTAAAGGATTCGTAACTGGGGCTCAAGAATTCTTGCGGCAAGACTGCTTGTCTCTCGGGGCAGCGTGCACCGTATCGATGACGCCCGCGCGGCGTCGCAGCGCCGTCGCGCACGATCTTCGACGGCCGACGCGCCCTCTCCTGCGGCTGCACTCGGGAAACCCTACATGCCCGTGCAGATGCAGAACGGCGCTACCCCGCGCTACCCTTCCCCGCAGTGGAAACGGTGGACTCCATCATCCAGGTCGCGATCGCAGTCGTGCTCGTGCTGCTCGTGCTGATGCACTCGGGCAAGGACTCGGGCCTGTCGGGCGCCTTCGGCGTGGGCAGTGGCGCGGGGCCGCTCGGCGGCGGCTCGCTGGTCGAGCGCAACCTGAACCGCTGGACCGTCTTCTTCGCGATCCTGTTCTTCGTGAACGCGATCGTGCTTCTGAAGCACCCCTGGTCCTAGCGCAGCTCTAGCCCGCCCCCGCGCCCTCGCCGGCGGTCCCGTCGAGCGCCTGCAGGCGATCGAGGATCGCGAGCGCTTCGCCGCGCAGCTGCGCGTCGACCGTCTCGTAGTCGGCGGGCGAAAGCTTGCCCGTGCGGAAATCGAGCTCGCAATCGCGGATCTCGCGGTACTTCGCCTCGCGCGCGGCCTCGAGCTCGTCGCGCTCGAGCGCGCGCGCCCCGGACTCGGCGGCGCCTTCGCCGTCACGGAGGCTGCGCGCGTCTGTGGTTGCACGGCCGCGGCGCAGAGGCGCGCTCACCAGCAGCACGACGAACGCGACGAGGGCGAGCGTCAGGAGCGCGATCAGGACGGCCACGGCATTGGCGGCGAGCCGCGCGGCCTACACGCGCGCGAGGTCGCGCGCGGGCTCGGTCCGCAACGGCACAGACACGCGGCGCCGGCGGCGCGGCCCCGCTGCAGGCCAGATCGCGATCAGCGCGCCGGCGACCACGATCATCCCGCCCGTCCAGATCCACATGACCAGCGGCGAGACCTCGAAGCGGAACTGCGCCTTCGGTGGATGCAGCAGGTACGTTTTCGCGAGGTAGCCGATCGCGATGATCGCGTCTTCGGGTGGCAGAGTGCGGTTGCCCGCCTTCACGATCTTCTCGAGCTCGGGCGCTTCGATGTCCGGCTGGACGGCCGTCCAGATGTCGCGTGTCATGCTCGAGTTCATCGCGATGTGGCTGACCGGCTGCCCGCCGATCAGGCTGCCGACGGTGCCCTGGCTCGCTTCGCCGGACTCGTAGAAGCCCTCGCCCGGGTTCAGCGTCGCCACGTGCCGACCGCCCCTGGTGACGTCGATCAGCGCGCCCAGCGTGAGCGTCGCACCGGTATGCGCGGTGTCGTACTTGGGCGTGACATCGGCGGTCGGCCGCACGTAGCGCAGCTTGTAGGCGCCCACGCGCACCGACTGCCCGGGCGAGAGGCCGAGCTCGGTCGTGTGCTGGAAGGACGAGGAGGCGGCGACGCCGACGAACAGCACCGCGATGCCGATGTGCACGATGTAGCCGCCGTAGCGCCTGCGGTTGCGTCGCACGAGCGCGAGCAGCGCCAGCACCGGCGCCTCGCCGGCCATCGCATGACGCGCGCGCGTCCCGCGCGCGAACTCCTGGCCGATGGCCCCCAGCACGAATGCCCCGAGGCAGAACATGCAGACGGCGAGCGGCTTGCCGCCGAGCCCGCCGAGCTCGAGCGCGAGCAGCGTGATCAGCGCGAGCGCAACCGGCGCCAGGAAGTTGCGCCGCGCGTTCGCGAGCGTCGCGCGCCGCCACGCGATCACCGGGCCGACGCCGCTCAGCAGCACGAGGATCAGCGCGAGGGGCACGGTGTAGCGGTCGAACCAGGGCGGTCCAACCGACGCTTCCTGGCCGGTGACCGCCTCGGAGATCAATGGGAAGAACGTCCCCCAGAAGATCACGAAGCACAGGCCGACGAGCACGAGGTTGTTCGCGAGGAAGATCGACTCGCGCGAGAGCAGCGAGTCGAGCCGGTGCTCGGAGCGCAGCATGTCGCGCCGCGAGACCACGAGATAGATCGAGCCGGCGATCATCGTGCCGATTAGCACGACGAACGGCACGCCGAGCGTCTGGCCGCCGAACGCATGGATCGAGTTGAGGACCCCGCTGCGAACGAGGAACGTGCCCATGATCGTCAGCGTGCCGGTGGCGAGCACGAGCGAGACGTTCCACACCTTCAGCATCCCGCGCTTCTCCTGCAGCATCAGCGAGTGCAGGAAGGCCGTAGCCGTCAGCCACGGCATCAGCGCCGCGTTCTCGACCGCGTCCCATCCCCAGTAGCCGCCCCAGCCGAGCTCCGAATAGGACCAGCGTGCGCCGAGCAGGATGCCGGCGCCGAGGAACAGCCAGGCGGCGAACGAGAAGCGCCGGATGCGCTTGGCCCATTCCGCGTTGAGCCGACGCGAGAGCAGCGCGCCGATCGCGAACGCGAACGGGATGATGCCGAGCGTGTAGCCCGAGTACAGGATCGGCGGGTGGATGATCATCGTCGGGAAGCGCAGCAGCGGATCGAGGCCGGCACCTTCCGCCGGCGCCGGGTGTGTGGTCGCGAACGGGTTGGCGTAGAACACCATCAGCGCGACGAAGAAGCCGCCGAAGCCGAGCAGGACCGCGGTCGCATAGGCGGCGATGTCGCGCATGCGCTTGCGCGTCAGGAACAGCGCGAGGCTCGACCACAGCGACATCAGCCACGCCCACAGCAGCAGCGAGCCTTCCTGCGAGGACCACAGGGCGGCAGCGCGGTAGAAGCCCGGTGTCGTGCGGCTCGAGGTGTCGGCGACCGTGTTGAAGGCGAAGTCGTTCGTCAGGAACGCGATCTCGAGCACGAGGATGGCCGCCGTCAGCACGACCGCGAGCGCGTACATCGAGCGCCGGCCGGACTCGCTGAACTCGGGACGCCCGCGGCGCACGCCGTAGAGCGAGGCGAAGATGCCGTAGGCGCATACCACGAGCGCGAGCAGCAGGCAGGCGAAGCCGAAGCCGGCCACCGGCGCCTATGCCTCGGGCCGTTCGAGCGCGTTCGGGAACGGCGCGCTCAAGAGTTCTGGTTCTCGCTCGGCGGCGCGGTCTTGTACTTGGACGGACACTTGGTGATCAGCGAGTTGCGTTCGCCGATGAAACGCGTGCCCTGCTTTTCGACGGTCACGATGACCTCGCGCCCTTCGCGGAACGGATCCGGGACGGTGCCCGTGTAGGCGACGGCGATCGCCGCGCCGCCCGTGCGGTCCTCCACTCCGAAGTCGAGCACGCTGCCGTTGCGGTGCACCGAGTTCTTCTCGACGTTGCCCGTGAGTTGATAGGTGCGGCCGGGCTGCGCCTCGCGCAGCAACTCGCTCGGCGTGAGCGCCGGACTCGCCGCGCTGAAACTCGTGTAGATCAACGCGCCGGCGAGCACGACGGCGGCCGTGAGCGCCACCACGAGCCGCACTTTTCGCCTGCGCGCGGGGTTCATCGACGCCAAAGTATTCCAGACCGCGTCCAGCGCGATGCCCGGCTGCGAGGCCGGATGCGGCTCGCTCGCGCGCGACGGGGCAGGGAAATCCCCCTTGCAAAGCGAAACCTCTCGGCGTGGATGACGTTGTTGGAGGCAGAGGATGTTGCGATCGCGCCTGAAACGCCCACCCACCGACCGCCGCCGGCCACACCGCCGCGCGACCGACACGCGCGGGCGCACCGGCGGTGCCGAGGTGGATGAGCGGCGCGAGATCGAGCGCAAGGGCGAGCGCGACCTCGAACAGGCGCGCAGGGCGGGAGGCCCGCTCGACGAGGCCTTCTACACCTGCGGCTGCGGCTTCGTGTTCACCGCGCCCGTATCGACGAGCGTCGCCTGCCCGCACTGCGGCGCGCGCCAGGCCTGGTAGCCGGCAGCGCGCGAGAAGAAAAGGGCCCCGCTTGCGCGGGGCCCTTTCGTTGCGTCCTCAAGCGAACGGGGCTTGGCTTACTTCGCGCTCACCTCGATGGCGACCTGGTATTGCCCGTAGCACGCCGGGGGTGTCACCGCGAAGACGCCCACCATGCCGGTGCCGCAGGAGTCGACCCCGATCGCATAGCCGCTGTTCGAGCCGTTCGGTTCCAGGAAGACCTGTTCGGGCAGCGGCGCGATCCCGGGGTTGGGAGGCGAGTTCTCCATGACGCCGACGTTCAGCGAATCCGCGCCCTGTTCCTGAGCCGGGCTGCCCGGCTCGGGGTCCCCGTACTGCTCGGTCTCGAAGGCCACCGCGATGATCACCTTGCTCGGCAGCGTCACGCCATGCAGGCTCCACTGGAGCCTGTGTTCGCGTCCGAACAGGCATTTTTTGCCGTAGCCTTTCGTCCACCCTTCGTTCGGACACGAGGGATTCTCGCTCGGCCGGTAGGGAATCTTGAACGTCTTCGTGGACGAGACGATCAGGCTGCCGACGGTTTCGGGCGTGGCCCCGACGTTGTAGACGTTCAATGTGACGGGCCACGAGAAGCTTGCACCCCGTCCGGTGACGCACGTTGCGGCACCGCCCGTTTCGCACCCGAAGCTGATCATTTCGACGCCGATCTTCGGGCTGAATCGGTCGAGGCGGGAGGCTTCGAATTCGACCTCGCTGCCCTCCTGCGAGAGCCCGCAGCAGTCGAATCCTTCCGCCGCCGGCAGGTTCCCGTTGACGTTGTTGAAGATCACTTCACTCGACGCCCAGGCAGACGCCGTAGTCAGACCCAGTAGCGCACATGCCGCCAGTGCAGCGACGCACAGCCGCGCAACCCTGATTGCGCTTCCACTCATGCTCATGCCCGTCCCCCAGTGCTCTCGCGGGGCGCCCAGCGGACATCCGCCCCCTGCCTCCGCGGTTCGTTAGCTCAACCAATACTCCGATGCATGGGGGTTGTCAAGCGCCTCGCGCTCGCGGGCCATAGCCGGGCCGAGCGTGGCCCGCTGCGCTACTGGATGTGTATCCCGCTGATCGCGCGCGCGATCACGAGCTGCTGGATCTCGGCGGTGCCCTCGAAGATGTCGTAGATCTTGGCGTCGCGGTGCCAGCGCTCGACCGGGAACTCGCGCGTGTAGCCGTTGCCGCCGAGGATCTGGATCGCCCGCTCGGTGACCCACACGGCCACCTCGCCGGCCTTCAGCTTGCTCATCGAGCCCTCGGCGTTCTCGAAGCGCACGCCGCTGCGGCCCATCCAGGCGGCGCGCCAGACGAGCAGGCGCGCGGCGTCGATCTCGAGCTTCATGCGCGCGAGCGTGAACGCGATCGCCTGGTTCTCGATGATCTTGCGGCCGAACTGCTCGCGCTCCTTGGCGTACTGCAGCGCGTACTCATACGCCGCGCGCGCGATGCCGATCGCCTGCGCGCCGACCGTCGGGCGCGTGGCCTCGAAGGTCTGCATCGCCGCCTGCGAGCCCGAGCGCTTGCCCTCGCGCACGCGAGCGATGCGCTCCTGCAGCCGCTCCTTGCCGCCGAGCACGTACTCGGCGGGGACACGGCAGTCATCGAGGAAGACGTCGGCGGTGTGCGAGGCGCGCAGCCCGTGCTTTGAGACCTTTGCCCCCTGCGAGATACCCTGCGCTTCGCTCATCGGCACGACGAAGGCCGCGTGGCCCCGCGAGCCGAGCTCGGGATCGACGGTCGCGATCACGACGTGCACGTCGGCGATGCCGCCGTTGGTGGCCCACGCCTTCTGCCCGTTGATCACCCACTCACCTGCAGCCTCGTCGAACCTGGCGCGCGTGCGCACGTTCGAGACGTCCGAGCCCGCGTTCGGCTCCGACGCGCAGAAGGCCGCGACCTTGACGTCGTCGGGCGTGCCGAAGCAGCGCGGGATCCACTCACCGATCTGCTCGCCTGAGCCCTGGCCGAAGATCGCCGCGACCGCCAGCGAGGTGCCCATGATCGACAGCCCGATCCCGGCGTCGCCCCAGAACAGCTCCTCGTTGACGAGCGGCAGCGTCAGGCCGGTCGGGTCCGCGAAGAACTGCGCGAGGCCTTCGAAGCCGTAGAGCCCGATCTTCGCGGCCTCCTGGATGATCGGCCACGGCGTCTGCTCGCGCTCGTCCCACTCGTGCGCAGCGGGGCGCACGACGTCGGCGGCGAAGCCATGCACCCAGTCGCGAATGTCCTTCTGGTCCTGACTGAGCGCCAGCGAGAAGTCGACACCGTGTGCCGGCTGCGCCGCGGCGCTCTGCTCGGCGGCGGCCTGCGCCTCCTCGGGCGGCGCCTGCGAGGGCTCGGGGCTGGTCGACGGCGCGGCTGTGGACATTGCGGCTCCTTGGGCTGGGTCGAGACTGTTGCGAGAGGATACCTCTCGCTGTCGAGCGGCTTTACAGATACCCGCTCACTGTAAAGCGCAAGCGCGGGCGCGCGCCGGTGGGTGACGGGCCAAGGGCCGACTGGCGCGCGCAGCGCACGACTAGCGCGTCTGCCAGGCCTCCTCCTGGCGCGTGAGCGCCGTCACCTCGCGCGGCAGGCGTCCTTCGGCGACGTCCGCGACGGTGACGAGCTCGAGCACTTTGCGCAGGTTCGCGCGCAGCGCGATCCAGACCTGCTGGAGCGACTCGGCCGAGCCGGTGTACTCGATCTCCTCGGGGCGCTGGCCGCGGATGCCCACGAGCGGGCCCTCGACCGCGCGGATGATCTGTGCGAGGTTGACCTCGTCGGCCGGCCGCGCCAGCCAGTAGCCGCCTTCGGGCCCGCGCTGGCTGCGCACGAGCCCCGCCGAGCGCAGCTGCGTGAGGATGTTCTCCAGGAAGGAGACGGGTATCTGCTGCGCCTGCGCGACGTCGTCGACCTTGCGCGGCGCGTCGTGGCTGGAGTCCGCCAGCTCCACGACCGCGCGCACGGCATAGTCGGCCTTCGCGGTGACGTGCATGCCTTGATTCTCACGCATCGCGCGGCGCGAGGCTGCGATGCTGCGATCATGGCGCCGATGGACGAGCGCGAGCGACGGAGCTTCCGCGTCGAGGGCATGAGCTGCGAGCACTGCGTCGCCGCGGTCAGCAGCGAGATCTCAGCGATTGCCGGCGTGAGCGCCGTCGAGGTCGATCTCGCGAGCGGGCGCGTGCTCGTCAGCGGCGCCGGCGTGCAGGCCGAGCAGGTGCGCGAGGCCGTCGAGGAGGCGGGCTACACGCTCGCCGGCTGACGCCGCCCGACTGAGCGCGACCGCTCTGCGTCGGCATTGGACGACGCTATATCGACTTCCCGGTGCTACCTTACGGGCGCGATGAGGCGCAGGCACCGCCCGACAGTGGCGCGGCTGCTCGCTCTCGCAGGCGGCGGCTCACTGCCGGTGGCGTGCGGCCTCCTGTTGGCGAGCGGTCCGATCAAAGGCGCGCTGCTCACCGCGATGCTGTTCCTGCTGCCGGCGATCGTGCTCGCGCTGGCTCTGCTGTCGGGGCGTTATCCGGGCGAGCACACGCTCAGGCGACTGGGCGCGGCGCGAGTGGTGGGCAGACGCCGCCCGGCCAGCAGCCCCTCACCCCGCCGGCGGATCGTCCGGGTCGCACACGGCGGAAGCCTCATCGCGATAAGCCGGGCAGGCCGCGCACCACCGTGTGCGGCGGCCTGCTGCTAGAGCGCGCGGCAGTCCGCACCCCACTCGCCGGTCGCAACACGGTTGCGACGCGTTCTTTCCCGCCGGCACGGCCGGCGGGAACTCAGCGATGGGAGACGAGGACCCGATGTCAGAGACCTCCATAGCAAGACCGGCCGCGCGGCCGGCCCCGTCCGCGCGGGCGCTCGTCGAGCGTCTGCGCGTCACCCGCCGCGGCATACAGATCGCGCTGGGCTGCATCTGGCTGCTCGACGGCCTTCTGCAGTTCCAGAGCTTCATGTACTCGCACGCGTTTCTCAGCGAAATCATCGAACCGGGCGCCAAGGGGCAGCCCGCCTTCATCGCCAAGCCGATCCTCACGTTCGCGCACTTCTACGGCCACGACCTGACGCTCTGGAACACGCTCGCGGCCGAGATCCAGGTTGCGATCGGGCTGGGGCTGATCATCGGTGGGCGCCTGGTGCGTCCGGCGCTGTTCGCCTCCTTCCTATGGGCGCCGGTCGTGTGGTGGTTCGGCGAGGGCTTCGGGACGCTCTTCTCCGGAGCGCCGGTCTCACCTCTGATGGGCGCGCCCGGTGCCGTGCTCGTGTACCTGTTGGTCGGCCTGCTCGTGTGGCCGAAGGACGACAACCGCGCCGGGGCGCCGGTCGACGGCGGGCTGCTCAGCCGGTTCGGCGCGAGGATCGCCTGGACCGTGATCTGGCTGGAGGCGGCGGTGCTGTGGATGCTGCACGTGGACCGCAGCAGGGAAGCGATCAGGGAACAGATCACGGGCATGGCGGCCGTGGCGCCGCACTGGCTGGCCACGGCGCAGCACTCGCTCGCGAAAGGGACGGCAGGCGACGGTGTCACGCTGGCCACGGTGCTCACGATCGTCTCGCTTCTGATCGCGGCCGGCGTGTGGACGCGCCTTGGCCCGATCGCCCTGATCGCGGGGGCACTGCTCTCGCTCGCCTACTGGATCTACGGGCAGAACCTCGGCGGTCCGTTCTGGGCCGGAGCGGCGACCGACGTGAACACGGGGCCGCTGCTGGTGCTGCTGGCCGCCGCGACGTGGCCGGCTGCGAGCCCGGCGGCGAGGGCGGTCGCGGCGAGACGCCGCGTTCACGCGCAGGAGGTGAGCGTCGGTGCAGCCTGAGGTGCGTCGAGAGCTCTCGAACAACGTCAGAAGGGAGGGCCGAAATGGGAGGCAGTGAAGCGAGCCACTCATCGAGCATGACGATGAATGGGATGGCGATGGGCTCGCACCACACGATGAAGATGTCGATGGGCGGGATGTCGATGAGCGTCAACCACGGAGCGACGAACATCCTTCCGAGCTGGCTCGCGGTGATCTGGACGCTCGTGTTCCTCGTGGTGCTGGTGGTGCACGCGCGCGACCTGAGCCACGCGCGCGGGGAACGGCGCTTCTGGCACTCGGGGCACGTGCTGATGGCGCTTGGCATGCTGTTCATGTACGCGCCGGCCTCGCTGGACCACTTCAACATCCCGGACGGCTTCTGGCCGCTGTTCTTTGCGAACGGTTGCGGCGCAGTGGTCGCGTGGGTGCTCGCGCGTGCGCTCAGCGGGCAGGGAGTCAACGGCCTGTGGCTGGTGCTCGCTTTCGACCTGGCCGCGATGGCCTACATGTGGTCGCCGAGCGGGTTCGTCGCGCCGATCACGTGGCTGCTCGTCGCCGCCTTCGCGCTGGGGGCGGTGCTGTGGGCGACCGACAGCTTCCGGCGGCTGGACGATCGCGTGATCGTGGGCGCTACGAGCGTGAACGCGGACGGCACGGTGAGCGTGAGCGCCGTGGGACCGCTCGTGTGCGAGCGCAACCTGCGCCCCTCGATGTGCGTGATGGCGCTCGGCATGGCCTACATGTTCGCGGCGATGCAGCTGGCGATGTAGGGCGCCGACAACGGGGGCCGCGTGCCCAGAGCGCGGCCCCCGCCGCGGCCCAGGAACACCGCCGCGGGCGTCAGTTGATCGGCAGCGTGAAGGAGCCGCCGAGGCGGTGCCCGCCGGTGTCGGCGCCGCTGAGCGTGAGCTTCCAGAAGCCGCGCGCGAGCTGCGCTTCGGCGATCTCGTGGCCGACGCCGGCGTCATAGGGCACGACCGGCGCGTGCTTGCCGGTGGAGGAGACGGCGCGCACCGACAGCGCGCGGTAGGCGGGGCGGGGGCGCTGGCCGGCGCGGCCCTCGAGGTAGATGTGGACGTCGACGGTGCCGGGGCGCAGCGAGGGCACTTCGATCTGCAGCGTCTCGCCGGCGGGCTCGTGCAGCGTGTAGGCGATGCTGCGCGGCACCGCGAACGATTCGGGGTCGGCGAACAGCAGCGCGCCGAGCAGGACCGCGGGCAGCACGGCGACGGCGGCGATGCTCGCGCGGCGCTCGCGCATGGTGCGCACCGGCGTGGGCCGCCCGGGCGCGCCGAAGCGCCGCAGGCGCAGGCTGTTGGCGACGACGGTGATGCTCGAGACGCCCATCGCGACGGCCGCGAGCGCCGGGCTCAACAGGCCGCTCATCGCGAGCGGCAGCGCGATCAGGTTGTAGCCGAAGGCCCAGCCGAGGTTCTGCAGGATGATCGTGTAGGTCTCGCGCGCGAGGCGCAGCGCGCGCGCGACGCCGCGCAGGTCGCCGGAGAGCACGCTGATGTCGGCCGCCTCGATCGCCGCGCCGACGCCGGTGCCCATCGCGATGCCGAGGTCCGCGCGCGCGAGCGCGGCGGCGTCGTTGACGCCGTCGCCGACCATGCCCACGCGCCGGCCGCCGGCCTGCAGGCGCGCGATCTCCTCGAGCTTCGCCTCGGGCGTGACCTGCGCGCGCACCTGCTCGATGCCGACGGACTGCGCGACGGCGCGCGCGGCGCGCTCGTTGTCGCCCGTCAGCAGCTCGACCTCGAGGCCCATCCGCTTGAGCCCCGCGACCGCGTCGGCGGCCTCCGGCTTGACCGTGTCGGCGAGCGCGATCGCGCCGAGCACGGCGCCGGAGCGCTCGACGACGACGGCCGTGCGGCCGGCCTGCTCCCAGCGCTCGAGCACGGCCTGCAGCTGCGGCGCGAGCCGCTCGGGCGACTGCGGGCGCCCGACCCACACCTCGGCGCCGTCGAGCAGCGCGCGCACGCCGCGGCCGGGCGTCGAGCGGAAGTCCTGCGCGGCGGGCAGCTGCAGCGAGCGCTCGCGCGCCGCGGCGCTCAGCGCAAGCGCGACGGGGTGCTCGGAGCCCGCCTCGGCGCCCGCGGCGAGCGTCAACACCCGCGCCTGCGCCGCCTGCGCACCCGCGCCCTCGCCCGCGCCCGCACGCGCGCGCTCGCCGTCGCCGTCGCCGGGCGAGGCGTCCACATCGACCCACACCTCGGCGACGGACAGCTCGCCGGTCGTGACCGTGCCGGTCTTGTCGAGCACGATCGTGTCGAGGTCGCGGCTTCGTTCGAGCACCTCGGCGCTGCGGATCAGCAGGCCGAGCTGGGCGCCGCGGCCGGTGCCGACGAGGATCGCGACGGGCGTGGCGAGTCCGAGCGCGCAGGGGCAGGCGACGATCAGCACGGCGATCGTGGCGTCGAAGCCGCGCTGCTGGTGCATCGAGGCGAACATGCCGTGCAGCGAGGCGCCGGTGATGAGCCAGCCGGCGAGCGTGCCGAGCGCCAGCGCGAGCACGATCGGCACGAACACGGACGCGATGCGATCGGCGAGGCGCTGGATCTGGGGCTTGGAGGCCTGCGCGCGCTCGACCAGCGAGACGAGCTGCGAGAGAGCGGTTTCGGCGCCGACCGCGGTGGCGCGCGCTTGCAGCACGCCGTCGACGTTGAGCGTGGCGCCCGTCAGCAGGTCGCCGGCGCGCTTCTCGACGGGCAGCGACTCGCCGGTGAGCATCGACTCATCGACCGCCGAGGCGCCGCTGATCACGATGCCGTCGACTGGCACGCTGTCGCCGGGGCGCACGCGGAACAGCTCGCCGCGGCGCACCTGCTCGACGGGCACGAGGCGCTCGGCCGCGCGCGGGTCGTCCTCGTCGATCAGGCGCGCCTGCGTGGCGCCGAGCTTGGCGAGCTCGCGCACGGCGCGGCCGGAGCGCGAGCGCGCGCGCGCTTCGCACCAGCGCGCGAGGAGCAGCGCGGCGATGATGATCGCGCCCATGTCGTAGTCGAGGCGCATGTTGAACTTGCCGACCGGCACGCCGTGCGAGTAGACGCTGCTCGCGGTGAGCAGCATCACGGTCGAGTAGATGAAGCTCGCGAGCGTGCTGAGCGCGATCAGCGTGTCCATGTTCACGCTGCGCACGCGCGCGCGCGCCCACGCGGAGCGCAGGAACGGCCAGCCGCACCAGAACTGCACGGGCACGGCGAGCGCGGCGACGATCCAGCGCGCGCTCAGATCGTGCGGCGCGGCATAGGTGAGCGCGGTGATCGCGGCGGCGAGCGGCACGGCGAGCAGGATGCGCGCGAGCAGCGCGCGCTCCTCGCGGGCCTCGCGCCGTTCGAGCTCCTCGAAGGCGCGCGCCTGCTCGCCGGCGCTCGGCGCGACGGGCTGCGCGTCGTAGCCGGCGCGCTGCACCGCGGCGACGAGCTCCTCGACGGTGCCCGCGGCGGGGTCGAACGCGACCGTCGCGCGGGCCGTGGCGTAGTTGACGAGAGCCTCGCTCACGCCGGCCTGCCGGCCGAGCGCGCGCTGCACGCGCGTCGCGCACGAGCCGCACGTCATGCCCGCGACTTCGAGCTCCACGAGCTCGCTGTCATCGGGGGCGGGCTGCGCGACGAGACCCGGCTCTGCCGTTGGTGTGATGCTCATCGCTTCGCTCCCTTCTCTCGTCTGAGAATAGCGCCGGTGCTAAGCCCCAAGCCGGCCCTCCCGGAGGCCGTGAGGCCTCCGCGCTATCCATTCATGGCATGAGACCGCGCACGCGCCTTCAAGCGCCAACGCTCACGGCGCCCGCGCTCGCGCTCGCGCTCGCGGGCCTGCTGCTCGCGGGTTGCGGCTCGAGTCCGCGCATCGGCTCGCCGTCCTCGGGCTCCGCGAGCGTTCCCTCCTACGTGCACGAGCCGTTCTCGGCCAAGCAGCAGCTGATCGCGACGGGCGCGCGCCTGATCGTCGCCGACGGCTGCTCGGCGTGCCACCTCAACGGCAGCTCCTCGCGCCTGGGCCCGAGCTTCGAGAGCTTCGCGGGACACGAAGCGACGCTCGCCGACGGGCGCCGCGTGCTCGTCGACGAAGCCTTCCTGCGCGCGGCGCTGCGCGATCCCGCCGCCCACTCGCTGCGCGGCTACGGGCCGACGGCGATGCTGCGCGCGCTCGCGCCGCTGCAGCTTGGGCGCCACCCCCACGACGTGCAGGCGCTCGCCGCCTTCATCGAGGAGGTGGGGCCGGAATAGCGCGCCGGCCGCGACGGCTCCGACGGGGCGCGCACTACGATCCGCCCTGATGGCCGAGCGGTCCCTCCGCGCGCGCGAGCAGCGCAGGCGCGCCGTGCGCCGGCGCCGGCGTGCGCTCCTGATATTTAGCGCAGCCGCCTTGGCGGCGGCTGGGGCGGCGTTCGCAGTGAGCTCAAGCGGCAGCGATCGCGGCGGCGCGCGCTCCGCCCGCGGCGGGCGCGCCTCGCGCGCCGCGCGCTCGAATGCGGCGCGCTCGAAGGCGGCGAGCCCCGACGGCGCCTCGACGCAGACCGCGCGCAGCGGGCCGCCGGGCACGGCGCCGGTGCCGATCCTGATGTACCACGTGATCGCGCCGGCGCCGGCCGGCGCGCCCTACCCCGGCCTGTACGTGCCGCCGGAAGAGTTCTCCGAACAGATGCACGCGCTGAAGAGCGCGGGCTGGCACGCCGTGACGCTCGATCAGCTCGCCGCCTACTGGAGCAGGGGCGTGGCGCTGCCACCCGGCAAACCGATCGTGTTGAGCTTCGACAACGGCTACTCCTCGCAGTACACGCAGGCGCTGCCAGTGCTGCGCTCGCTGGCCTGGGTGGGCGTCGAGAACATCCAGCTGAGCGGGCTGCCGCCGTCGCAGGGCGGCCTCGGCGAAGGCCAGGTGCGCGGCCTGATCGAAGCGGGCTGGGAGCTCGACACGCAGGGCTACAGCCACGCCGACCTCGTGACGCTCGACGCCGAACAGCTGCGCTTCCAGGTCGCCGGCGCGCGACAGACGCTGCGCGCGCGCTACCACGTGCCCGTGGACTGGTTCTGCTACCCCTCCGGCGACTACGACGCGAGCGTGGTCGAAGCCGTGCGCGCCGCGGGCTTTCGGGGCTCCACGACCGTCGTGCCGGGCTGGGCGCACCCCGACGAAGACCCCTACGAGCTGCACCGCCTGCGCGTGCTCGGCGGCACCAGCGGCGCGGCGCTGCTGTCGCTGATCGAATCGACGCGCGAAGAGCCGCCGGCGCCCGCGTCATACACCGCCTAGCCTCTGGCTGGGAGACATCGCGTGACGCCGCTGGCCTTCATCCCGAGCCCGTCGAGCAACGGCTTCAACATCGGCCCGCTGTTCGTGCACTACTACGGGCTCTGCTACGTGGTCGGCATCACCGCGTGCGTGCTGCTCGTGCGCAGGCTGTGGCGCGAAAAAGGCGGCGACCCGGAACTCGTGCTGACGGTCGCGCTGTGGGGTGTGCCGGCGGGCATCCTCGGCGGGCGCCTCTACCACGACGTCACCAGCTGGAACGAAGTGCAGCACAACTGGTACGGCTGGATCGCCGTCTGGCAGGGCGGCCTTGGCATCTGGGGCGGGATCCTCGGCGGCGTGCTCGGCGGCCTGGTCCCGCTGCGCAAAGCGCGCGTGAAGATGGCGAGCTTCTTCGACTGCGCGGCGCCGGGCATCCTCGTCGCGCAGGCGGTCGGGCGCGTCGGCAACTACTTCAACCAGGAGCTCTACGGCAAACCGAGCAAGCTACCGTGGGCGCTCGAAATCAGCCCCGCGCACCGCCCCGAGGCGTTCCTCGCCTACCCGACGTTCGAGCCGACCTTCCTCTATGAGCTGATCTTCGACCTGCTGCTCGCGGCCGCGCTCGTGTGGCTGATCCGCCGCGGCCGGCTGCTCGCGCCGGGCATCTTCGCGCTCTACGTCACCGGCTACTCGGCGTTTCGCATCTTCGAGGAGACGCAGCGCGTCGACCCCGCCCACCACTTCCTCGGCGAGCGCCTGAACTTCTGGGTGGCGCTGCTGCTCACGCTCGCGGGCCTCGCGTGGTTCGCCTGGACGCAGAGCCCGCGGCGCCGGCGCGCGCTGCGGCAGGGGGCCGGCCCGCCGGCGCCCGGCGCGCGCGCGTCCGCCAAGCGATCCGCCGTCGGGGGCGTGCTGCGGCAATGAGCGCAGCACAGCGGCGCGGCGCGGCGCGGCGATGAGCGCTGCCGAGATCGGGCTCGCGCTGTCGGTCTTCCTCGCCTGCGCGGTCGAGGCCGTGGAGGCGCTCACGATCGTGCTCGCCGTCGGCGCGGCGCGCAGCTGGTCCTCGGCGATGACGGGCGTCGGCGCGGCGACGATCACGCTGGCGGCGATCGTCGCCGCGCTCGGCCCGGCCGTGACGGCGCTGCCGATCGACGCGCTGCGAGTGCTCGTGGGCGCGCTGCTTCTGATCTTCGGCCTGCAGTGGCTGCGCAAGGCCGTGCTGCGCGCGGCCGGCTTGAAGGCCAGGCACGACGAGCTCGAGACCTACCGCGAGGAGTCCGCGGCGGCGCTCGCGGGCGGCGGCGTCGCGCTGCGGCTGCGGCGCCTCGACGGCTACGCCTTCGCCGTCTCCTTCAAAGGCGTGCTGCTCGAGGGCCTCGAGGTCGCCTTCATCGTCGTCAGCTTCGGCGGCGCCCAGCACCGCGTCGGCCTCGCCGCCGCGGCCGCGGGCGTCGCGGTGCTGCTCGTCGCGGCGGCAGGCGTCGCCGTGCGCGCGCCGCTCGCGCGGGTGCCCGAGAACGCGATCAAGTTCGCCGTCGGCGTGATGCTGAGCTCGTTCGGCATGTTCTGGGGCGCCGAGGGCGCCGGTGCGAGCTGGCCCGGCGGCGAGCTCGCGCTGCTCGCGATCATCCCGGGCCTGCTGCTCGCCGCGCTCGCGATGGCGCAACTGGCGCGCGGCGCGCGCGCCGTGCCGGGCGGGCGGGAAGCGGTGGACATACGCGCAGCGCAGGCCGCGGAGGAGTCGCGCGAGCCCGCCGAGGCGCACCCATGAGCGCGCTGGCGCGCGCGGCGCAGGCGACGTGGAGCTTCGTCGTCGGCGACGACTGGCGCACGGCCGTAGGCGTCGTGCTCGCGCTCGGCCTCGTCGGCGCGCTCGCGGGCGCGGACGTCAACGCCTGGTGGGCGATGCCGCCAGCCGCGCTCGGCCTGCTCGCGCTGTCGGTTCGCCGCGAGAGCCGCTAGCCAGGACTGGCCCGCAGAGAGCGCACGCCAGCGGCTGGCCGCTTGCGCCGGCACGCGAGCCCTCTCAGGAGATACGCACGCTGGCGGCGTCGAGGCTCGAGCGCCCCAGCAGCGCGCGCACGTCCTCCTCGAGCTGAAAGTGCTCGCTGAGGTCGAGCTCGGCGGTTGCGAGCGTGCCGGCCGCCTCGCCGCCGGGATCGCGCACGCACAGCTCGGCCAGCACACGCACGTTCTCGAGCTCGATCTGCAGGCCATCGCGCCGCGCGAGGCGCTCGGCGACGGCGCGCGCGCGAAGCGCGGCTCCGGCGCCGACGCGCTCGCGGTTGCGCGCGCAGAAGTCGGCCGCCGCGGCGGCCTCGCGGCTGATATGCGGCAGCAGGTGGTCGAAGGCGCGGGCTCGCTCGGCGTCCTCGCCGGCGGCCAGCAGAAGCTCGTCCAGGAAGGCGCTCGACTCGGCCGGCTCGGTGTCGAAGCCGTAGCGCGAGATCGCCGTTTCGACGCCCCGGCCGGGCGTGCCCCAGCGCTGCTCGCGGATCAGATCCTCGATCTGCCCGATCAGCTCGCCGTTCTCGCCGCGCATCTGCTCGAGCGCCTCGGCGAGCGTGCGCAGCGCCTCCGCGGAGCGCTGGTTGCGCTCGTCGTCGGGATACTGCGCCGCCTTCTCCGCGCGCCACTGCGCCTGCGCGCGAACGTAGTCCACCAGTGTGAGCATGCAGTCGAGCCTCCTTGCGCGGATCGCCGTTTCAGCGGAGCGCCGCTGCGCGGCGGCCCCCTCTTCTCGCGCACGCAAGTTGTACAGCAGCGCGCAAGTTACTCGCGCCCCTCAGCGCCGCCGGCGCCGCCGGCGCCGCCGGCGCCGTGCGCAGCGAGATCGAGACGCGCAGCCTGCGGGTCGCGATCGCCATGCTGCGCGGAGCACACGAGCCCGCGCAGCTGCTCGAGCAGCTCGTGGTAGACGCGGCTCGCCTGCTCCTCGCGCTCGAGCGCGCACAGGTAAGCGCCGTAGGCGCGCTCGCGCGACCCGGCCGGTGCGTGCGACCAGCACGCGTGCGCGGCCCGCACCTCGGCGCACTCGCTGCGCCAGTCCTCGAGCTGGTCAGCGAGCGCCTCGCGCAGCATCGCCGCGGTGGCCTCGCCGGCTTGCGCGGAGCCGGCCGGCGAGCGGCGCACGCAGCGAGAGCGTCGCCAGAACGGGCCCATGCGCTAGCACTGCCCAGCCACGCGCCCGCGGAAACGTGGGATGTCGGGAGCGAGCTGCTCCCCGCTCGCCTCACGGCGCTGCCCGAGACCTCGGCGCCCGGGCAGCGCCAGCAGCGCTCGCAGCGAGCGGAGCCTCAGCCTTCGGTGTACGTGTAGGCGTCGTTCTTGTTGCGGCTCTTCTTGCCGTTCACCGTCGCCTGCAGGCGCACCGTCTTGTTGGCCTTGCTGGACGGCGGCGAGACGACGTAGCAGGTGGTGCTCGATGTGCATTCGACGGAGGCCGCGGGCGCTTTGCCGAACTCGAACGCCGTCCCACTGCTACCGAGTTCGAACCCGAAGCCGCTCACTGTGACCGTCGTTCCGCCGCTCTTCGGGCCGCTCGGCGGGCTGAGCGCCTCGAGTTCCGGAGCGCCGTAGGTGAATTGGTCGGAGCTCGTGATCCTGCTCGTGCCGGCGGTAGTCCTGACCGTGATGTCCACCGTGCCGACCCCCGCGGGCGAGATCGCTTCGATCTTCGAGAACGTCTCATGTTTGATCGTCGCTTCAGCGTCTCCGAAGAACACGGTGGTCGCGCCTTCGAAGTACTCGCCCGTGATCGTCACCTTCGTTCCACCGCGAGCCGCGCCCTTGGGCGGTTTGACACCCGTGACGAGCGGCGCATTCCCGCCGGTTGCGGTGGTGAAGTTCTTTTTTTCACCTTCGCCGCCGCGCGCCCTCCCGAACGAGTTGACCGCGACCACGCGCTGGTAGTAGAGCGTGTCGGGTGTGAGCCCGCTGATTTCGGCGCTCACTTTTTCATACTGTGTGCCACTGCCCGGCAGCGGCGCTTTGCACGGCTGTACGCCGCCGAGGGCCGGCGTGGTGCCGAATTCGAAGTAGCATTCTGTGATGGCGCTGCCTTCCGGATTCACCAGGGCGGTCAGTTCGGCCGAGGTAGATGTGATGTCCCTGGCCACGTGCAGCAGCACCTTCGGCCCCCTGGGCTGCGTCGTGAACCGGTAGCCGTTCCCTTCTGCGGTGCCAAAGCCGTTGGTCGCAGTCAGGTAGAACCCGTATGACGTGCCTTCCGAAAGCCCGGTGACTGTCGCCGAGACCGGTTCTGCTGTTTCGCCGGAGCCGCCCGGCAGGGTTTCGCACGCGATCGTCTGCACGCCGGGCTCCCCGATCTGCCTGTAGACGAAGTCGCAGCTCGTGAGGAGCGAGTCGTTCGGCGTGACGAGCCCCCTGAGGGTGGCTTCGGTGCGTTCCACATGGGTCGCGGGTTCGGTGTTCGCTCTCGGTTCGCTCGGCAGGGAATGGAAGCTGTTCTGGCCGCCTCTCTTCGTCCCGGAGCCGTTCGTCGCGATCAGCCGGAAGTAGTACTTCGCGCTTTCCGTGAGGCTGCCGACGTGTGCCGTCACGTAGACGGGTTCGGAGGGTTCACCGCCTTCGCCGACGGTCTGTTCGCAAGATGCGCTCGCTTCGTAGGGGCCGCCCGGAGTGCGCCCGTATTCGAACTTGCATTCGCTCACGGGCGATCCGTTGGGGGTCACGAAGCCGGTGAGTATCGCCGAGGTGCGATGGATTTCCCTCGCGCCTTCGGTGTTCGCCCGCGGCCTGCTCGGCAGCGTCGAGAATTCGAGTTCTTCACCGTTGCTTTCCCCTTCCCCATTCACCGCGTGGATGCGGAAGAAGTAGGTCGTTCCTTGGGCCAGGCCGCTCAGCGTCGCGTACTCGGACACCTCGATCGGACGCGAGCCTGGCGCGAAGTGGCACGGCACGCTTTCTTCGAGGACACCTTCCACGGTGCCGTATTCGAAGCTGCATTCCGTACTCGCGCCGTTGGGGTCGACCGACGCGTTCAGCACGGCCACGCTGCGCGTGACTTCGGTGGCCCGTTCGGTTTCGACCGCCGGCGCGCCGCTGGCCAGCGCGCTGCTCGCCCCGAGGCCGATGATCGCCAGCGTCAGGAGGGCGACCGCCGCGAGCGCACGCGGGAGTCGCCGCCCGCTCCGGGGCGGCCCGCAGGCCCCGATCTGACACTCCCCGCCGCCCTCACCGTCGCGCCACCCGCGTCCACGCATCGGACATCCCTCCATGTCGTTCGCTTTGTGCGTCCCCGAGCGGTGCCGTTCGGCCTCGAGACGCCCCTCGCCGGACTGCCGGGCGGCCCCGCGCTTTCCCGGCCGCAGCGTAGTCGGGATGCGCGAGGCCTGTCAACCGCCCGCGCCGTCACCGCCGGCCCGTGCCCGGCGTCAGGCGTTTGACCAGTAGTTGGCGGCGTGCGCGTAGGTGCGCTTGGTGACCCGGTTGATCAGGTACGAGCAGATCGCATGGCGGAGGTGGTTCTGGGAGTAGAACTTCGCCACCAGCCGAAAGTGCCCGTGTACGGGTCCGGTCCCAGTGGGCCAGCGCGTGAACGTGGAACGGCTCTGCTCGGCCGCGAGCGTCGAAGCGCATGCCGGCGTCGAGCCCAGTTGCTCGCCGCTTATCACGTAGTTGGCGGCGCCGCTGGCGGTGCCCGTGACCACCTGGTTGAAGTAGACGTGATAGGCGTTGTGCGTCGGCCCGCTGACGCTCATCTTGCCGCTTCCCCGGCCTGCCTTGCCATGGGCGCTCGAGGCGGCCACCCCGACCGCCACGGACAGCACGAGCGTCAGTGTCCCAAGCCCCGCAGCCAGCCAGAAGATGCCGCGTCGCACGACTGGCCCAGTATCTCACAGCCCGCTGACCGCCGCCGCCACCACCGCGCGCAGGAAGGGCGCCCCACCGGCGGACGGGGAACCGCGACCTGCCTGCGGCCCACTACCATTGGCGCGTGAGCGGCCCGAGGGTGCCCGGCGGGGTCGTGCATAAACTGCCCGCGGACCTGCGCAGTGCGCTGATCGCCGATGCCACGGCACTCGCCGCCTGGAGGGACATCACGCCGCTGGCCCGCAACGAGTTCATCTGCTGGGTCGAGGACGCCAAGCAGCAGACGACCCGCGAGCGCCGCATTCGGCGAACGCGCGAAGAGCTGGAGGAAGGCCAGCGCCGGCCCTGCTGCTGGCCCGGATGCAAACACCGCGAGCGCACCGGCCGGCAGCGGCCCGCGTAGCACCATTGATCGCCTCTCCCGAGGGCGAACGACCTCATCACGAGAGCAGCGACCCAGACGGTCTGGATTCTTCAGTCGATCATGCCGCTGCGCAGTGCCATAGCCACCGCAGCCGTACGGTCTGGCACTTGCAGCTTTTCGCGGATGTGCTCGAAGTGCGTCTTGACCGTCGAGGGGCTCAGCGCCAGTTGCTCTGCGATCTTCACCGTAGTGAGGCCGTGCGAGGCGAGCGTCAGCGTCTCCCGCTCGCGAGGCGTGAGCCTCGACTGTTCGCGTTGCAGGCGCCAGCGGTCCAGCAGCTCCCCGAGCAGCTCGGCGATGATCTCAAGGAAGGCGAGCGAGGGATACTCGGCCCGCACGTCAGACAGGCCGTAGACGACCGCCACGGCGAGCACCTCGTCTTCCAGCTTCGCCGGGATCGCAACGAACGCCGCCAGCGAAGCCCGCCTCGCGCCGGGCGCTCCGTCGGCAGCGTGCCCGAGCGCCACGCCAGAGCGGCGGTAGAGCGGCTCGCGCCGGCTGCAAGCGACGTTCGCCACCTCGCGGTCGAGCGAGGAATGGAGTGCCGCTGCGCCAGTGCTCTCCGGCGCGCCGCCGGGCAGCTCCCACGCATGTGTCGCCCAGGATGCCGCTGGCTTCAGTGCCCCGTCAGCGGCGCGCCACAGTGTCGCCGCCGGCAGACGGAATGCCTCCGCGAGATCTTGCAGCAGCGCCCGCGCGCCGGTCTCGAGTGGGACCCACGCCTTGAGCCCGCGCAAGACACCTCGGAGAACAGCCGTCTCGATGTCCCGGGCCTCCATCTGACCCGTCGCGACTTCGTCGGATCGAGTCACCATTGTCCTGGTTCGGGTGCCGTCACCGCGCAGCGCAAGGGCCGGCGCCACGTCATCGCGCGCACGCGATGCCACGTATTACGCGGCTGTCTCTCGTCCCGAGCAGTCGCGCTGTCGGATTCACCTTCTCAGGTGCTACCGGACGCCCGGTAGCAAGACACCCGGCGAGGACCGCGTGGGCGCACTCGGCGCAACCAACAGAGGACGATCGGCCTGACATGCCTGCTCAGGGACTCGGTCAATTCGTCGTTCGTCGTGCGCATTTCGGTCGGCCTGACGGACACCGCGAGCCGCGAGCGCGGCGTGCGAGCGCGGCGTCGACGCTCCGTGGCGAGCACGGCGGCATCCTCTGCCTCTATCTATGGGCGGCGGCGAAATCTGTGACCGCACGGCCCTGTGGGCGACGCGAGGCTCCCCGCGCGGCGCCGGCTACGGCGCTCGCGCGACCGGCAGGGAGTGCGAGCTGCTCTCCTGGAACGCGGGCGCGGCGCGGGCGCGGGCGCGGGAGCGGATCGGGCGCAGGAGCGGATCGGGCGGCCCGAGTCAGCGCGGCCGAGCGCCGGAGGGCTCGCTGATCTCGACACTGCCGACGGATAGGGGCGGGGCCGATCCGTCGCTGTAGGACACCTGGAGGCGCAGCTGGCGCTGCGGGTTGCATGGACTGCCAAACGGATCGGCAAGACGCACCTTGACCTGGCTGGCGCTGTCGAGATCCTGCGCGGTCCGCGCTCCAACAGTGACCGACCCCCGGCCAACCGGCCGCGCGCCCGGCCGGTTCGCGCTGCACGGTCGCTGCCGGACGCTCACGATGTAGGCCTGCCGCGCGCTCGTGACCGCATACGGTGCAGTGAAGCTCACCTCCACGCCCGTCACCACCCCATGGCTCGTTTCGACGTGCGCGTGGATCGACTCGGACAGCTCTTTGGCCGCCCGTGCCTTTGGCGAGGAGCTCGGCAACGGGCAGGGGTGCGCGACGTGGCCGGCCGCCCCAGGCGCCAGGCCGGCGGCGCGCTCGCACAGCCTGCCGTTGAGCCGGTAGGTGATTGCTGTGAGTGGCGCGATCGGCGCAAGCTCGCCGGGTACGCCCACGTTCGCGCCGCCATACCCCTGAGGCCGGCGACCAGCCGAAACCACGATCAGATACGCACCGAGCGGGCGCTGCACCGGGATCATCACAAGGCGACCACCGATGTCGTAGGTGACGCTCACCGCCTGCGCGCCCAGGATCCCGTAGTAGACGTCGCGAAGATCGCCAGCCGGCACGTTGCGCGCCGGGCGCTTCGCTGCCGCGCTGCGATCGACGCCAGGATGCCCCACCATGAACGCTTCGCCGCGGGGCAGACAGGTCGCCGTAGCGCTCGCAAGATACGGGATGCCAAAGATCCGGCCACCAAGCGCATCGCCAGGGAGCGCCGCGGCAGTGACCGGGTGAAAACGCCCGTCGTCATCAAAGGCCCCGTCCACGCCGAGCTCCCCCAGCTTGCCGCTCAGCAGGCGCCCCACCTGTACACATTGCTCTCCACGCGTCGTGTGAAGGACGCGCATGCCCCAGGGCAGCCCACCCGCCGGATCTGAAACCCGCAGCGCCAGCAGGCGCGAGCCGCCCGGTGCGGGCAACCCCTCGCCGACCCGCGGGTTCTGGAGCTCTTCGGGGCGAACCGGCGCGCCGGTCAGGATGACCCCCGTCGCGGCGAGCGCGACGGCCGTGATCGCGAGCAGCACGGCGAACGCAAAGATCGCCGGGCGCAGTCTACGAGCGTAAACGAGCAGTCGAGCTCGCCGAGCGCGTGCGAACCCTCGTCGCTCTCCATGACGCGCGGCGGGATCGCGGGGTGCGGATCTGGAGGCGCGATCCGCGGCGTCGCGTTGCTCGATGCGCTGAGCCGCCTCGAAGAGCTGATCTGCGAGCACGCGGAGCGGGTCGGTCATGGGTTCTCCCGCAGCGCTTCACGAAGGACGGCAAGCCCGCGTGAGACGCGCTTGCGGACCACCTGCTCGGAGCAGCCGACGTGCTCGGCGATGTCCGCGTAGCTCTCATCGATCAGGAAGCGCCGGACGACCGCCTCGCGGTGCTCGGTCGAGAGACCGGACAGGGCGTCCTTGACGTCGAGGGCGACGTGGCGCGCCATCGTCGCAGCGCCCTCGTCATCCAGCTCGATCGGCGCCATGCCGAGACGCCGGCGGTACTCGTCGGCGACACGCCCGCGCCGCAGGGCGCCGCCGATCTCGTTGCGCGCGATTCCAAGAAGCCAGGCGATCGCCGCGCCGCGCGCGGGGTCGTACTGGTCGCGGTGTTCCAGCGCGCAAGCGAAGGTCTCGGCAACGACGTCGAGGACGACGTCTGGCTGTCGGCTGCGCCGCGCCACATACGCCAGGACCGCAGGAGCGTGCCTTTCGTAGAACATCCGGAAGTTCGCGGCGTTCGCACCCGCGAGCAGCTCGGCATCTGTGAGCGGCTCCCCCATCAGCGGACGTATGCGCGAGAGGGCAGTTTTGTGACCGGCATAGCTCTGGCTGAGATGGCGCGTACGTCTCGCACGTACCGAAGGAAACCGTCGCGACCAGTCACAACCTTACGCCTATAGACATAGAAGAAGTTTGGAAGCGCGTAACGGCCTGGGGGCCCCTGCATGACCGGGCGACGCGCCGTCATGAGTACCCAATTCGCGAGAGGAGCTACGCGTGGTATCGGTCTGTCTTGGGCTCTTTGGGCGTACGCGCACCCCGCTCGTCGCGTTAGCGCTGGCGTTAGCCCTATGCGGCACTCCCTCGCTGACGCTTGCGCCCCCCGCGGCAGCCGAATGGAACGAATACTACGGCCCCTGCGGTAGCTGCGCAGAGATCAACGGGCCGGAAATACACGGACTCACAGAAAACTGGGGTTGGAACCTGTCGGGAACCGGGGTCTGCAGCGCGCTCTGGAACTACTCAGGAGGCTGGCATGAACGACTCGGCTGTACCTCCACCGGCACCGAAGTGTGCGTCTCCTACGGCAGCGAAACCTGGTCGCACGGGCAGGTACGCCGCTGGTATGCCAAATACGAATACGACCTAGAGGGGTTGGAGACCGACGACCTCCACAACTGCTGAGAGGGATCGCAAACATGCACAACCCCAGAGACAACGGCCTGGTCAGGAAGCTGTGGCACAAACATCGGCCCACGGCGCTGCTCACCATCGTCGTCGCCGGAACGCTCGTCACAACCGCACTCGCCAGGGCCGAGCACCACAGCTCCGCCGACCGCCGCACGGCCGCCCCTGCACCCAATGTGAAGCCTGTCGCAGCGGCGTTGCGCTTCGCGGTGCTCGGCCGCCGCGCGGCTCGCGCCAGCGCGACGGGACCATACGGCCTCCCGCCCGGCGCCGTATACGCGGCGAGCATCGGACAGCAGGAAATCTACGCGCTGCAGCGATCCGGCCCACAGGCACCCGGGGCACCCGAAGAGGGCGCAGAGGTGTGTCTCATAGACCGCGCAGCCTCAGATGGCGTCAGCATGGCGTGCAGCCCCGCCACCAAAGCCGAGCAAGAAGGCGTCGAACTATTGAGCATCGAAACCGGTGGGAGCCTCACCGACGCCGTGCTCCTGCCAGATGGCGTGAGGAGCGTCGAGTTCACCGATCGCAACGGCAGCTCCCGGACCGTCCCAGTCGACAACAATGTCGCCGTCGACGAAGACCCCGACCTAGCCTCACTGCACTACACCGTGCCGGACGGCACGAGCAAGACGACGAGCATCGCCGAAGCCGTGGGCCAAGGCTGAGAGCACCATGGCGCACCGGGAGAGCCAATGGCAGCCGCGGCGAAGCTGAAGACAGGGGTGAACGGGTGCGATCTCGCCGGCGGCTCGGCCGCGGACACGAGTGGCGCACGGAGTGCTCCCGCGGAATTGACGGCGGTCGCGTGGCAGGCCTGTGGCGAGCTCGAGTTCGACCACTGGGAGCAGCAGGGACGCTGGCTGGGCGCGGTCGGCCGCGGGTGTCGCTGGTGGATCGGCGATTGGCTGCGATACGGCAACGCGCGCTACGGAGAAAAGTACAAGGCCGCCGCGAGGATCACCGGCTATGACACCCACTCGCTGATGGACATGGCGTACGTCGCCTCACGCGTCGACCCATCCCGGCGTCGGGAGCATCTTGCCTTCGGCCACCACGCAGAGCTCGCCGCCCTACCCCTGCAGGAGCAGGAGCAGTGGCTGGACCAAATCGAGACGGACCGCCTCTCCGTCGGAGCTCTTCGCAGCGCCCTGCGAGCGCCGCAGGCGCCGCCACAAGAGCCTCCCACGCCGAGTCGCAGGTGCTCGGACGAAGCGCCGCCGTAGGCGAAACACGCACCATCGCCAAGATCTGGGTCATCACCCTCAAGCGGCGGACGGGCCTCGAACCCGCGACCTCAAGCTTGGGAAGCTTGCGCTCTACCAACTGAGCTACCACCGCGCGGCGGAGAAACTACCTGCAAACTAGCGGATTCTCCTATTTAGGCGGCGCGTCCTCTCGCCCGCTCAGTCCGGGTAACGGCACCCTTTGTGCCCTTATGTGCCTTTTCCCGACCGTGAGCGCCGCGAGCTCGGCGCGCTCGTCCTCACTCAAGCGTACAGCCTGTGCTTAGATGCGAAGCGCGAGGTCCGCGTGGCTGTGCCCCATCTCGGCCCTGACGACCGGCGGCCCCTCGCCGGCCGCGTGTAGCGGTGCTTGGCCTGCACCCCCGAGATTTCGGTTGGCCCTCTGGTCGGCCCTCTTGATCGCGCCCGCGAGCACGCGGTTGCGGATGTTGTCGTGCCCGAGCGCGCAGCGCTCCGCGTTGTGAGCACGTAGGCGTCGGGCTTTCCGGCCGTCGCGACACCCCCGCAGCTCGACCTCGACCGCCGGGCATAACCGGCGGGCCCGCCCGCTGCGGGCCTGGGCCGTCCCAAACGCACCCGGAACGGGTGCGAAAGTCAGACGGCCGGCCCGCGCGGGACCCGCCAGGCGCCAACGCCACGAGCCTGCCCGAGCCTCCGCTATGAGATGAAACCGACTGCAGGCGCCTCTAAGGACGGCTGAGCGTCAACGCGCGTCCCGCGAGGTCGACTGCCATGCAAAAGGTCGGTGACGGGCACGACAGCCCATTGATGGCTATGCCCGCCAATTCGACGCTGGGTTCGGTCCAGGATCTATCAGTACCGGCGCTGACCAGCTGGATCCGTTGTAGGTGGCGGCGTTCCCTTGCGCGTCCACGGCCACGCAGAACGAAGTCGATGCACACGACAAGGCTCCAGGTCCGGTATTCGTGTCGATGGTCGTCGGCCGCGACCAGGACCGCGCGCTGAAGGTTACGACCCGCACGTCCAGCGCCGCGCCGGCAAACGCCATGCAAAACGTCGCAGATGCGCACGAAACGTCCAAGAGATCTTCGCGCGTACCGATTGCCCTCGGCTTCGACCAGCTGTGTCTGCTGTAGGTCACCACGGCGCCGCGCGATCCTACCGCCACGCAGAACGGTCACCACACTTCCATGTGTACCGACCGCCACGCAGAACAAGAGCGAAGGGCACGCTACTCCCAGCAGGTGCGCGTGCGGAGCGATTCTATCTGGTGCCGACCAGCTAGACCGCTTGTAAGTCATGGCGTCGCCAGCAGAGTCGATTGCCACGCAAAGCACCGACGACGTACAGGACACGCCGTCGAGTCCGTCCAAGGCCCCTTGTGTGGATCGATTTCAATGGGCCCCGACCAAACAGGCGCTTTGTACACAAACGCATGGCTCCCCTGTTCGAGCGCCACGCAGAACGTCGACGAGGCGCAGGAGACTCCACCCATCCCCCGATTTCGGAACCAGCTGGAAGAGTAGATCGGCGTCGGCGCCGACCACGAGAACGAGGCGTGAGCTGTCGCCGACGGGCCTTTCGAGCCAAGCCCCGCTAAAACGATCGCGATGAGGACGATCCGCTTGATCGTCGAATCATCGCGGGCGAGCGCCCGCGCGATTTGCCGGGGATCGTGCCCGTCGGCACGCACCCTTTTATCGCCGACTGAGAGGAGCCCCCAGCGAGGCTGTAGTCACGAGCAGCACGACTCCCGCTGCTGTAGCTACGCCCCGGCGTTACCGAAGCGGAACGGTGGCGCACCGGCTGCGCGGGCCGGTGTGCAGCTGTGGTCGCCTGCAGCCTAAGGATGCAGCAGCGTCGGGGCACGCTTCGTGCGCATCGTGGCGCTTGACTCAAGGTTGGTTTCCTGTTGCGAGTGCGTTGGCGCGGAACCCGTACGTTGCTTCGTGAGCGAGAGAAACCACGCCCAGGTCGCTCCGGCGGGATGTAGGCGTTCATGCGTTGTCCTGATCTGCTGTAGGCACGCCAACCCCAACGCTGGGGTTGCTTGACCTGCTGCCTCCCGGCCGCTCTCGGGAGCGCTTCGCTGTCTGGGGGCGCGCGGGTATGCTTCCCGCGACAGCTCTGCGGGTGGGGACAGCGCTTTCCTTGTATCTCGACCAACTGAAGGAGACAGAAAATGGCTGGAGGCGCAATACTTTGTCTGGTTATCTGCTTTGCGATTTTCTTCGGGTTCGCCTCTGTCTGCGGAGTGATCGCGCAGGCTTCCGAGCGCAGACACGCCGGCCGATCATAGGCCGCGCTGTCGGCGCGAGCAGCTAGTAGAACTGGGCTCAGCGGCCGTTGTGGCCGCTGAGCGATGGTGGCCCTCGCCTCGCCCTGGGCCGACATAGACGATTGCTCGCTTGCCTGGCTTGACCGGCAGAGCGGATGTCCGGACCGGGACGGAACATCGACGTGCTCTTCGCCAACACCTGGTTTCAAGGGGCGCAGCGATGCAAACCGACGCACAATGCCTGCCTCGACCTCTGTCCGCGCTTTCCGGGTCACCGGGCGGGTCCGGCACGAACACCCTCAGGAGGCGAAAGCAGGGGGTTCGCCGGCCGCCCCACGTGGGCGGCCTTGCAGCACCCTGGGAGCGCCAGCGCCGTTGATGCGGACACGCTCGCAATCGGGGACGAAGCAGTAGCGAGCAGAGTGCCGCCGAGCGCTGCTGCTGGTCGTCCATTCCGCTAGTCGGCCCTTCACCGCTGGACTATGGCTTTCCGAGCAACGCACTTGCGCCGAGGGTGGCCCATGCTGTGACGCATGGGCCACCGGTTCCGGCATGCAGTGACTCGTGGCTCAGAGGAGCGCTTCGCCAGAGGCTTTGGTTTCCAGTTCGATCCCGCCCGCGATCGAAGAGTTGAGAAAGCCTGCCTTGTTTTTATAGCCGCCGCCCACCCACGAGTGTTCGCCCGTTGCTTTGTTGACTTGGCCGCCGCCCACCGAGGAGTAGTTCGAACTGGTTTCGTTGCCGTAGCCGCCGTCGACCGATGTCCCATAGCCGCCAGCTTTATTGAGTTCGCCGCCGCTCACGGATGACCCTTGGCCGCTGGCTTTGTTCAAAACGCCACCGCTGACTGAGGAGTCGTTGCCGCCGGCTTCGTTGCTGGCCCCGCCGGTGATCGACGCAAAGGGCTTGCTGGCAGTGTTGTTGAACCCGGCGCTCACCGACGCATATTCGCCGCTCGCGGTGCTCCCATCACTCCCTGTAACGGATGCAAACGGGGCGCTGGTCGTATTGAAGGCACCTGCGAGAATCCCTCCATAACTCGTGAACGTCTGATGTGCCCCGAGAACAAGGTCGTGGGAACCCGTCTGGGGCGTCGCCTCCCATGCAAATAGTTCCGCTTCGCATTCCGCCTGTGTCCTGTAAAAGGGGACAGCGCAACGTCCTAGTTCGTCGTAGCCGATCACAAGGTTGCCCTCGCCGTTGGTCGTCGCAGTGTTCCCTTCTCCGTTGATGATCTGAACGTTAGCCCCGGACACCTGGACGGTCGGCTTTCCGTCGATGCCGGAGGGGATCACTTTCACGTATTTGCGGATTTCTTTGAGTTCTTCCTGTTCGCCTCTGGAGAGCGCTGAGGGTTCCCCGAGTTCGGTGAGCTTGTATTTCGCCGGGCAAACACCGGCTTTCGGGGTCTTTACAGACCCGCCTTCCTTTTCGGCGATACACAGCTTGGTCCCCGATGCCATCGCCCCGCTGGCGACAATCAGCAACACGCCGATCCCTACGCACGCTGTTACAGCCACGCTCCCTAGCGCCTTGAACGTCCTCATGACGCATCCCCCGATCTCTTAGCGTGCGGGCGAACACGAGCGCCGCCCGCGATCCCTAGATGGTGCCATCGATGCGCGCACGGTGTCGTGACCACTAGTCGGGAGTGCTTCCTTGCGAAGCAGGCGTCTCGATGGTCCAACCACGGCGTGCCCGCTGCGGACGAGACTGCTCCTTTCGTCATAGGAAAGCAGTCGTGTCGGCGCTGTCGAATCGGGCTATCGAGAATCGTCCGACCCGACAGCGTCGGCTCGATCGCCCGAGACGCTCGCATCGGCATCAAAGCACTCGTCCCTGATGGCCTGCGCGGCGCTCTTGCCGTCGCAGAGGTTGCGTGGGAGGATGTGCGTATCGCGGGCGGCGCTCGTGTTGCTCGCCTGGCATGGAGGTAGGGAGCATGGGTGGCTTCAAGGCCCTGCGGGGCGCTAGGAGGTATTACGCTGGACCCACTGAGCGTGGAGTGGTCACAGCGGCCAGGGTCAAGACCCTCGGGGCGGCGCTCGTGGCCGTGCTGGTGTTTGCGCTGGTAGCGGGAGCGGATAGCGCGGCAGCATCGACCAACTATGCGTGTCCGGGGCTTGAATCGCTCGAACACACCAAAGGAGGCGAATATAACGGCGAATACAACGTCGCTTGTGGCTACCAAGCGCTTCACTTCGACCACGAAGGCAGCTGGAACACCGCGAACGGCTCCGAAGCGCTCTACTCCAACACCGGAGGCAGCGAGAACGTCGCGAGCGGCCACGAGGCGCTCTACTCCAACACCACAGGGCTCTTCAACACCGCGAACGGCGACTACGCGCTCTACTTCAACACCGAAGGCAACTGGAACCTCGCGAGCGGCGCGTACGCGCTCTTCAGCAACACCAAAGGCAACGAAAACGTCGCAAGCGGCTACGAGGCGCTCTCCTCCAACACCACAGGCGACGAGAACGTCGCGATCGGCGAGGCGGCGCTCAACTTCAACACCGAAGGCGGCCACAACGTCGCGAGCGGCGCGTTCGCGCTCTTCGAGAACACCACAGGCAGCCACAACGTCGCGAGCGGCGAATCGGCGCTCGAGGACAACACCATAGGCAGCTTCAATGTCGCGAGCGGCGTAGGAGCGCTCGACGACAACACCGAAGGCAGCTTCAACGTGGCACTCGGGAGCCCGGCGGGCGAGCGAACAACCGGGTCGAACAACATCGACATCTCCAATCAAGGCGTGGCTGGCGAGTCAGGCACGACACGCATCGGCACCGAAGGCACACAGACAAAGGCGTTCCTCGCCGGGGTAGCCAAAACGGAAGTAAAAGGCTGCTCTGTGCAGGTCACAGGCGAAGGGCAGCTTGGATGCAATAACAACCCCGCAGGCTCTGCGATTGCGACGTTCGCGAGCACCGCTGGCGTTGCTAGCGGTGAGTGCCTGCACTTCACAGGCCGCACAACGCCCGGCGTGGCGGCTTGTCCTGCTGCGACGAGTGGCTATTCCGCGAGCGTTCTGCTTTCGCTTGCGATGCCAGCCAATGGAGCAACGGTGTCGAACCTCTATGCGGCCACGAGCGCAACGGTAACCGGGAGCGACACGGCGACCGTGGAGGTCATCGACAACACCACAGGCGCGAAACTACTTTCATGCACCGTGAACTCGACCAGCAAAAACAACTGCTCCAACAACGCTGAAACCGGCAGCGCAGCAGCCGGTAACAAACTGGAGGTCAAGATCACGACCAGCGGCAAAAGCGCCGCAAGCAAGGATTGGGAAGTCACGTTCCGCTACTAACGCAGCAGCCGCACGCAGGACCGGTGGCCTGTGCCTACGGGCATGGGCCACCACCGCGACACTGCTACCGCTTTCGCAGCCGAGCGAGGCAAAGCAGACGTCTCGCGCCCGCGGGGCCAGACGTCCACAGCGAGCGTGAGTGCAACCGTCGCTGAGACGCCCGCTCAGCCCGCGAAGCACTAGCGCGGCAAGACTGGGGAGCACGCAGGCATCAAAGCTGCGCCTGCGTGTGTCCCGAGCGTGACGAGCTGCGCCGACGATGTTCGCCTTTTGGCACCCCCACAACCCCTCGATGAACCTATCCGCCCTCAGCGGCTACGAGCAAACCACCCCTCGGCACTGTTCTTTGGTTCCGTTGCCCATCGCGGCGTTGGAGCCACCGTCGATTGTAGGGCTATATGCGTCGATCCCCAGTTCACCGTTGTAGTTGGCGACGTTGCCGGTGAGCGTGTCGAGTTCCCCGTCGGCGTAGATCCCATCGACCGTGTTGCCGTCAGCAGTGTTGTCGAGGAGCTTGTCGCCACCGCCCAAGGCGTACAGGCCGGTACCTTCGTTGTTCAGCAGGTGATCGGACTGGACCGTGGCGCCGCCTCCACTGACATACATGCCGCTCCCGTAGTTCTCCGCCGCTGTGTCGCTGGTCGCCTTGTCACCGCCTCCGTCCAGAAAAAACCCGAACGCATAGGCGTAAGTCGTCTGCACCTTGGTTACGGCACTACTCCCGCCGTTGACGCCGACGCCGAATTCGAAGCCCTTGATGTAGCCCATCTCGATCGTGTCGTTCGCGGGCGTGTCCTGCACCCCGACCGTGCCATCGGACTCGCCGTACGAGCCGAGGATGAAATGGCCGTTGAGGTTGAGCACGATTCCGTTGGCGCCGAGTATCAGGCCGTTCTCGCCAGCGCAGTCGAGGTTGGCCGTGAGCGTCGTGCTCGCCGTGAGTCTTTCCCCGCAGGACACGGTCACGGGGCTACCGGCCACGATCGCTGATGCCTGCGGTGCCGCGTTCGCTCTCAGACTCGCCTCAGCCGCCGCCGCTGCCTGCTTGAGCGACGACGGCGCCTTCGGCACCGCCGCAAGCTTCGCCCGTCGCGTCCCACTCGCGTTCGCCTGCACCACCACGACCGTCAGCGCCGCCGTAGCGATGAACCCGGCCAACACCACACCCGCACGTACGCGGGCCGAACCCATCCCAAACATGATTCCCCCAATCATCTCGAAGTGCTCTTATGCTCTGCGCCCCCGTTGAACGCACAGGCGGGCGGATCATCCCACCGGCCGGAACCGAACGCAATAAGGTCACAGGCACAAGTTCGAGCGGATGTCACACAGGTGCGGCCCGAATGCTCTTGCCGGCCGCTGCTTATCGGACGCAAGCGAGCGCGCGGAGTCCCCACCTCAACACAGCCCCCGTTGGACGAAACTCGATAACCCCGGCAGACCGCGCTGAGACAGCTGCCATGGGGAAAGGAGGCGTCTCCGGCGCGCCAGACGAGACGCTCGCAACTCGTCCAACGCGAGCGCGCTCGCAACCGTCGCCCGGACGCTCGCTCGGCTGCGAGGGCGGCAGTGGCGCGTGTTGCGTGGGACAGGGGGAAGTGGGATGCTCCTAGCCGCGCAGCGAGGGGCTGTTCAGCGTGACGCGCGCCCTGTCGCCGCGAGTTATTGGTTGACACTCAACCGACGGGAGATCGTGATGTTTGGGATGGGTTCGGCCCGCGTACGTGCGGGCATGGTGGCCACCGCGCTTGTAGCCACGGCGGCATTGACGGTCGTCGTGGTGCAGGCGAGCGCGAGCGGGACGCAACGGGCGAAGCTGGGGGCCGTGCCGAAGCAGTCGTCGCTCAAGCAGGCAGCGGACGCTGCTCAGGCAAGCCTCAGGTCGGACGCGGGGCCGCAGGCGTCGGCGATCGTGGCCGGTAGTCCCGCGCCGGTGACCTGCGGAGAGACACTCACGGCGAGCACAACGCTCACCGCCAACCTCGACTGCAGCGGTAGCAACGGGCTGATCATCGGGGCCAGCGGAGTCACTTTGAACCTAGACGGCTACACGATCGCAGGGAATGAAGTAGGAACTGGTGTCGTTGGCCTCGACAGTAAAGACACGATCGAGAGCGGTTATATCGAGGGCTTTGTTGAAGGCATTGAGGCTGTGGGTTCAAACGACGTAGTGACCAAGGTGCAGGTGAATCACACGGCCGGACTTGGGCTTGACCTCGCTGGCGCCGACGACATCGCCACCGGCGACACGCTGGCCGAGAATGATAGGGACGGCCTTTACTCGGACTCAACCGGCGGGGTCCTACAGTCCGTCCACGCGCTGAACAACGGTGGTGTCGGGATAACCGCACTGGGCGCTGCAAAGGTTCTCGACAATATCGCCGACGGGAACGCGGGCTCAGGGATCTCCGCGTCCAGTGGTCCTGCGACGCTGACCGGCAACAAAGCCGACTACAACGGCGCACTGGGCATCGACGGTGAGAGCCCCGTGATCGACGGCGGGTCGAACACAGCCGTGGGGAACGGGACCAAAGAACAGTGCCGGGGGGTGGTCTGCTCCTAACGACCACACGCGGGCCAGACGCGGGCCGGCGCTAGATGCCCCCACGCCCGCGCGGTGGAGCACGAGGGAGCGAGCCACCACCTCCACCGCACTGATGCTTTGCGTGGCAAATCGGGCGTCCGCGCTCGAGCCACGCAGACGAGCGCTGCGGACGAAACCCGATCGTCTCGTCTGGCGCTCGTGAGATGCCCGCTTCGCATGGCGAAAGCAGTATCCAGCCGAGCGGACGCGGGCGCTGCTGCTGGTCGTCCATCTCAGCAGTGTCGGCGGTCGCCACGGGCACCCTCGCATCCGCGCGAAAGCATTCGTGTCGTGCGCTCGCCGACCTCAGCCTCAATGGGTGGCGGCACCGTGTTCGTTGCCACGGACGCTGGGTGGTGGGATGATCGTGATCGCGCGGCGGGGGCAGTGGCTGGAGCGCAGGTGCGCTCCGTACGGCGTGCGCTCTCTCCTCGCGAGCAGATTAGTACGCACTCGACGAACGGGAGGGAAGTCATGTTTGGAATCAGCTTCTTCCGCTGGCGCTTGGGCGTGGTCTTCGCGGCGGTGCTCGCTGCGGGGCGCTCGCGGTCCTGACGGTGCACGCGAGCGCGAGCGGCGCGGGGAAGGTGTCCGGGTCGGCGAGAGGACAATCGCTCAGGATGTCGGGCCTGCTGAAGCAGCCGTCACTGAAGGGCACGGCAGCGCTGAGCCAGCTGGAGGCGGGGGCTAGCGCGCATGCTGCCGCGATGACGGCGACTGGTCCAACGACTGTGTCCTGCGAAGACCAGCTCACCAAAAGTACAACGCTGTTGGCCAACCTTTACTGTGAAGGCGAAAACGGGCTCCATCTCGACGCAGCCGGGATCACCCTGAATCTCGATGGTCATCTCATCTTCGGCACAGAAGGCCAGGCCGTAGGAGTCGTGGCCAATGCTGCCAAAGACACGGTCGAGCACGGCTATGTCATAGGCTTTTTTGCGGGCGTTGAAACCGACGGCGCGAGCGATGTTGTGACAGGAGTGCAGGCGGATGACGGCTACGCCGGGTTCGTTTTGAAAGGCACCTCCAACACGGCCTCGGACGATACGGCAAGCTCCGATCACGATTTCGGGCTGTACTTGGACGGGAGCGGCGAGACCGCGCAGTCAGACCATCTGCTCAACAGCCAGGGTGAAGGGATCTACAGCGAGGGCTCTGAAAACAAGCTCCTCGACGACATCGCCGACGGTAACGCCCATTCCGGGATAACGGCCGGCGGTCTCTCGACGCTGACTGGTAACGTCGCCAACTTCAACGGGGAATACGGGATCGACGCCGATCCTCCCGTGATCGACGGCGGGTCCAATGCGGCGACGGGCAACGGGACCGCCACGCAGTGCTACGGGGTCGTCTGCTCATAGCCAGCGCAAGCCAGACATATAGGCGGGCGCGCGAGGTGCGCCCGCCCATGCGCGCCGCATCGTCGAGCGCGAGGGCACGGGCCATACCCCACCGCGCTGATGCTTTGCGCGCTAGCGAGGCGTCCGAGTGAACGCCCACTCGCTAGCGCCAAGGACGAAACTCGATCATCTCGTCTGGCGCCTGTGAGACGCCTGCTTCGCCATGCGGAAGCGGTCGTTTCGGTGAGAGAGTGTCCGACTATTGAGTTTCGTCGAGGCTGTCGCGTAAAGGGGTTCTGTCGGCGGGGGTGATGACCATCCGGGATGGCGCAGAACTTCATTGAAGGTAGCCGTGAGCAGGGTTTCTTGTTGCCGCCGGATGTGCGGGAGTGGTTGCCGGCGGATCATCAGGCGTGGTTTGTGATCGAGGCGGTGGCTGGGATGGATCTGGACGCGTTTTACGCCGTCTATTAGGCTGATGGTCACGGTCGGCGGCGTACGAGCCGTCGATGGTGGTGGCTTTGATCGCGGGCGATCGAGCGTGACTGCCGCCAGGATGTTGCCTACCGGTTAGCGGCAATCTGGTGCCGGATCACGCGACGATCGCAAGGTTCATCTGCCGCCACGAGCAGGCGCTGGCTGGCTTGTTCGGTGAGGTGCTGAAGCTGTGTGATCGGGCGAGGCTGGCGCAGGCGGGTGTGGTGTCGATCGACGGCACCAGGATCGCTGGCAACGCCAGCCCGGAGGTCAATCACGCGTTCGAGCAGATCGCGACGGAGATCCTGGCCGAGGCCAAGCGAGAGCGTGAGCGCGAGTACGAGGACGCCGAGCTGATCGAGCCCGAGGGCGAGCCGGCCGAGGAGGTGGCGCTTGAGCTAGACGCGAAGAACATCATCGGCCGCGGGCGCCAAGGGCGGGATGCCTGGTTGCGGGAGGGCAAGCGCCAGATCGAGCAGCACCGCTGGGAGCACCCGGACCCGATCCCGCGCGAGCGCTCGCGGCGGGGGTTGTTGGCCGCCCAGCGATTGGAAACGGACCACGATGTTGAGTGTCGTTCCAACGCTGCCTATGAGCATTACCGGGCGACCGCGCGCGACCGGCTGGGACGGCGCCTGGGCCGCCCGCCGAGCCCTTACGCGCCACCGCAGCTGCCGGCTGGGAAGGTGAACGTGACCGATCCGGACCCGCGTCCGATCCCGATCGGGTTCGGGTTCGTGCAGGGCTACAACGCGCAGGCCGCGGTGAACGAGCAGCAGATTGTGCTCGCGGCAAAGATCACCAATATCTCGACCGACTTCTCGCAGCTTGCCCCGATCGTCAGCGCCACCCTCGGCGAGCTGGAGCACGCGGGGATCGATCAGCTGCCGCAGGCCGTCTCTGCTGACGCCGGCTACTGGAGCGGAGAGGCATCTGATCGTCTCGGCGGCCCTCGGGAGCCGCCTACCTGCCTTGCTCAGCCTGAGTCGGAGCTTCTTTAGACTCGCGGCAGCGAACATCGCGGTGGCGGTCGCTACGAGTGTCGGCTGTGCTTGGAAGAGAGATGGGCCCCTTCGGAACCTCATCCACGACAGCCGTGCACGCCATGCCGCGCCACGACAGCTCTACCCTTCAGAGGCCCGTGAAACGCCGCGCGCTGCCCATCCTCGTCGCCCTCGCCGGCGCGGCCCTCGTCGCGTTGCTCATCTACGGCATCTCCCACCAGACCGCCAGCCGCACTCTCGACGAGCTCGTCGCGCGCGGAGACTTCCCGCTCGCACCGGACGCAGCACGCCAACTACCGGTGCTCGGCGGCGGCGGCATGCGCTCGCTGTCGTCGCTGAAAGGCGAGGTCGTCGTGCTGAACTTCTGGGCCTCCTGGTGCGAACCTTGCCAGGAAGAGGCGCCCAAGCTCGAGCAGGCACAGACGCAGCTGCGCCACGACCACGCGACAATCCTCGGTGTGACCTACGAGGACGCCGCGCCCGACTCCGAGGAATTCGTGCACCGCTTCCACGTGACATATCCCAACCTGCGCGACAACACCGGCGCATTCGCGCACTCCTACGGGACCGATCAGGTCCCCGAGAGCTTCATCATCAACCGCGCCGGGCGCATCGTCGCGATCTCGCGCGGCGAGGTCGAAGAACGCTTCCTCGTGCGCGCGCTCGCGCTCGCGGGCAGCGCATGAGCGCGCGTCCTCACCGCCTCGTGCCGAGCGCTTTGACGCTCGCGTTGCTGCTCACGGCGGCGCTGACCGTGGCGCTGAGCGCCAACGCGGCAGGCGCCGTCGCTCCGCGCACCTCGCTGCCCGCGATGGAACGCCAGGTCATGTGCGTCACCTGCAAAATCCCGCTCGAGGTCGCGCAATCCCCGCAGTCCAGCCGCGAGCGCGCCTACATCCAGGGCCTCATCTCCCAGGGCGAGGATGAAGCCCAGATCAAGCGCGCGCTCGTCGCGCAGTACGGCCCCACGGTGCTCGCGCTGCCGAGCACCCACGGCTTCGATCTCGCCGCCTACCTGGTCCCCGCCGCGGTCGTGCTCGGCCTCGCCGCGCTGCTGCTCACGCTGCTGCCGCGTTGGCGCGCGCGCGCCCGCCGGCAGCAGGCAGCGCCCTCCCCCGCGCCGCTCGGCGAACTCGACGCCGCGCGCCTTGAGTCCGACCTCTCGCGCTTCGACTAACCGCCACTCCGCTACATCCGCTGCGGCGCGCTCACGCCGAGCAGCCACAGCGAGCGCGCGAGCGCGGTGCGCGTCGCGACCGACAGGGCGACGCGCATCGACTCGACCGACTCGGGCTCGGCGCCGAGCACGCGGCAATCGCGGTAGAAGGCGGTGAAGCCCTGCGCGAGCGCCAGCGCATAGGCGGCGATGCGGTGGGGGCCGCGGCGCTGCACCGCCTCGGCGAGCTCCGCCGGCCAGTCGAGCAGCAGCTCGATCAGCGCGCGCTCGCTGGGATGCAGCGGCGGCAGGCGCTCGCGCCCCGTCGCCGCCAGCGCGACCTCGACTCGCTCGCTGCCCGCGCGCTGCAGGATCGACGCGATGCGCGCATGCGCGTACTGCACGTAGTACACCGGGTTCTCGTTGGACTCCTCCTTCGCCAGCTCGAGGTCGAGGTCGACCGTCGTGTCGTGGGAGCGCGCGAGCAGGTACCAGCGCGCGGCGTCGACGCCGATCTCCGCGAGCAGCTCCTCGAGCGTCACGAACTCGCCCGCGCGCTTTGACATCTGCGCGCGCTCGCCGCCGCGCAGCAGGTGCACGAGCTGCATGATCAGGAGCTCGAGCTCCTGCGGGTCGCCGCCCAGCGCCGCGTAGGCCGCCTTCATGCGCGCGACGTATCCGTGGTGGTCGGCGCCCCAAACGTCGATCTGCCGCTGAAAGCCGCGTTCGCGCTTCTGCTGGTGGTAGGCGATGTCCGACGCGAAGTAGGTGTGCTCGCCGTTCGAGCGGATCAGCGGCCGGTCCTTGTCGTCGCCGAACTCGGTCGTGCGCAGCCACAGCGCGCCCTCGTGTGTGTAGGTGTGCCCCAGGCGCCCGAGCAGCGCAAGCGCGCGCTCGACCGGGCTTGGATCCCCCTCGTGCAGCGTGCTCTCGTAGGTCCAGCAGTCGAATTCCGCAACGCCGAAGGCGACCAGCGAGTCGCGCATCTGCTGCACCATCGCGGCGACCGCCTCGCGGCCGAGCTCGTCCGGGTCCGCGCCGACCGCATCCTTCAGGCGCGCCGCCAGCTCGCTCACGTACTCGCCGCGGTAGCCGTCGGCGGGCGGCTCTTCGCCGCGCGCGAGCGCGCGCACCGACTCCCCGAACTTGCGCACCTGCGTGCCCGCGTCGTTCACGTAGAACTCGCGCTCGACGGCATGCCCGTGGACGCGCAGCATCCGCGCCAGCGCATCGCCGTAGGCGGCGTTGCGCGCGTGCCCGACATGCATCGGTCCCGTCGGGTTCGCCGAGACGAACTCGACGAGCACGCGCTGTGGGTGGGCCGCGCCGCCGGCGCCGAACGACTCGCCCGCGGCAAGCACCTGCGCGAGCGCAGCCGTCAGCCAGTCGTCGGACACGAACAGGTTGACAAAGCCCGGTCCAGCGACCTCGAAGCGCAAGAGCGCCTCCCCCAGCCGCGCGGCGAGCGCCTCGCCCAGCCGCGCAGCGAGCTCGCGCGGTGCGGCGCCGAGCAGCGGCGCCAAGAGCAGCGCGGCATTGGTCGAGTAGTCGCCGAACTCGCTGCGCCGGGGCCGCTCGAGCGTCAAGCGGGCACCGATGCCCTCTCCCCGCTCGTGCTCGCTGAAGCCGACGTCCTGCGCCGCTGCGAGCAGCGCCGCGCGCAGCGACTCGAGCGGGCCGCGGTGAGAGGTTATCTGGGTCTCATTCATCTGCACTCTGCCGGGCTTGCGATACTAGCCTCGTGAGCGATCAGGACTCCGACCCCGGACGTCACATCAACATCCACCTCTCACCGGAGATCATGGGCGGCGTCTACGCGAACTTCGCGAACGTCAGCCACTCCGAATACGAGTTCACGATCACGTTCGCGCGCGTCGATCACGAGGTCGAGGCAGACGAGGTGCCGGGCGTCGTCGTCTCGCGCGTGAACCTCTCGCCACGCTTCATGCGCGAGCTCATCAACGCGATGGAGGACAACTACTCCAAGTGGCAGACCGCGGAGGGCATCAAGAACCTCCCCGAGTACGGCGGCGGCGAGGCGGGTAGCGAGTCCCAGCAGCACTAGGCGCGCCGTGGCGGCTGGCGGCAGGCGCGTCGCTCGGACCAGGGAGGCGTCGCCAGCGTAAAGGCTCGCCGCATTCCGTTCTGATGAAGATCGCGGTCATCTCGGACATTCACGCGAACCGACAGGCCTTCGAGGCGACGCTGGAGGCCGTCGCCGCGAGCGCCGCCAGCGAGCTCTGGTGCCTCGGCGACCTCGTCGGCTACGGCGCCGATCCCGACGCATGCATCGAGCTCGCGCGCCAGCACGCCGCCGTGTGCCTGGCCGGCAACCACGACCTCGCCGTCACCGGCGAGATCCCGCTCGATGAGTTCTCGCGCGGCGCAGGCCTCGCCGTGCAGTGGACGCAGGAGGTCATCGAGCCGGCGAACCTCGAGTTCCTGCGAGGCCTCTCGCCGCAGGCGGACGACGGCCCGATCGGCCTCTACCATGCGAGCCCACGCGATCCCGTCTGGGAGTACGTCCTTTCCACGCTGCTCGCGGAGCTGTGCCTCGACGCGCAGCCGCGCCGCATCTGCTTGATCGGCCACTCGCACGTCGCGCTCTCATTCGAGCGCCAGGAGGGCGAAGCGGCGACCGGCGAGCCGCGGCGGGCCGGCAGCGGTCTGGACGTCTCGCGGGGAGAATGGCTGCTGAACCCGGGTAGCGTGGGCCAGCCCCGCGACGGCGATCCGCGCGCCGCGTGGCTCCTGCTCGACCTCGACGACATGACCGCCGCCTTCCACCGCGTCCCCTATGACATCGCCGGCGCAGCCGCCGCGATCCGCGCCGCGCGCCTACCCGACTCGCTCGCCGAGCGACTGGAGTTCGGACAATGAGCGGCGTGCACCCCATGCGGCGCCCGCAGCGCATACGCCGCGCGCTCGTCGGTGGCGCGCTCGTGCTCTTCGCGGCACTGCCGGCGGGCTGCGGCAGCGCCGCGCGCGGGCTGATCCCCGCCGGCCAGGCGGGCCCGCTGGTCGGCGACTTCGAGGCCGTGCAGCACGCAGCCGAAAACGGCGGCGGGAACTGCTCGGCGACCAACGCGGCCATCAGCAAGACCGAACACGACTTCGAAGCGCTCTCCTCGAGGGTCGATTCGGGCTTGCGCACGAGCCTGCGCCAGGGCATCGAAAACCTCGGTGCGCGCGCCCGCGAACTGTGCACCCAGCCGAGCACGTCCACGACCACGACGAGCACCACGCAGAGCACGACGCCGCCGAAGACCACGCCCCCGAAGACGACGAGCACCCCGACCACGACCACGCCGCCCACGGAAACGACCGAAGCGGAAAGAGAAGCATCGACCGGCACCGGCGGCGCGCCGAGCGAAGAACAGAAACACGAAGGCACCGGCGGCGGCGAATCCGAAACGCCGGGCGGACACACGGGCGGAACCGAAGGCACCCGTACGCAGGAAGGAAGCGGGTGAGCAGCACCGAGATCGCCGGCCGCTATCGCCTCGAACACAGGCTCGGCTCCGGCGGCATGTCGACTGTGCAGCTCGCCTTCGACGAGCGCCTGGAGCGCCGCGTCGCGGTGAAGCTGCTCGCCGAGCACCTCGCCGACGATCCTGCGTTCGTCTCGCGCTTCCAGCGCGAGGCGCAGGCCGCCGCGCGCCTGGTCCATCCCAACATCGTGCAGGTCTTCGACTCGGGCCGGGACCAGCGCACCGGCCAGTACTTCATCGTGATGGAGTACATCGAGGGCTCCTCGTGCGCGGAGATCCTGCGCGAGGACGGCTGGATGGAGGTCCCCGACGCGCTGTCGATCATCGAACAGGCCTGCGAGGGGCTCGACTACGCCCACCGCCACGGGGTCGTGCACCGCGACGTCAAGCCCGGCAACCTGCTGCGCGCGCGCGAGGGCGAGGTCAAGCTCGCTGACTTCGGCATCGCCAAGGCGACCGAGCAGTCGAGCATCACCCAGGTCGGCGCGGTGCTCGGGACCGCCGCCTACCTCGCGCCCGAGCAGGCGCGCGGCGAGGAGGCTGGGCCGAGCGCCGACCTCTACGCCCTCGGAGTCGTCACCTACCAGCTGATCTCCGGTCGCCTGCCGTATGAAGCCTCGTCGCTGACCGAGCTCGCGCTCAAGCAGCAGAACGAGCGGCCCGCGATGCTCGACTCGCTGGTCGCAGCGGTGACGCCGGAGCTCGCCGATGCGATCGCCGTCGCGCTGGCGCTCGACCCGCGCGAACGCTACGCGAGCGCGCGCGAGATGCGGCGGGCGCTGGGGCAGGGCGCTCGTGGCGTCGCGCCGCACACGCCCGCCTCGCGGGTCACGGGTGTCGCCACCCGCGCCGCCGAGACGAGCGCGCGAACGCGCGTGGTGCAGCAGCGCCAGCCGCGTCCCGGGCCGGCCCCGGCGCGCGCGCAGCCCGCGCGCGCGGCCGCGCCGGTCCGCACCCACCGCCGGCGCCGGCTCGCCTTCACGCTCCTTGCGCTGCTCGTGCTCGCGGCCGCGATCGTCGCGATCGTGGCGGCCAGCGAGCCGCACCACACCGAAGTGGTCCTGCGCGAAGTCGTCTTCCCCGAAGTCAAGAGCAGCGTCTCGGCGCTGAAGCAACTCGTCTCCGAAAACACCCAGTAGCCGCAGGGGCAGGGGCCTTTGCCCGCGTCTTTTGGCCATGCTGGTGACCGTCAGCCACGCCGATGCTCGCCGCGATCGTCAACGTCACCCACCTCGTCGAAGTCTCCGGCTACCCGCTGCTGTTCGTGCTCGTGATGAGCGAGTCCAGCGGCGTGCCGATCCCCGGCGAGACCGCGCTGATCGCCGCGGCGGTGCTCGCGAGCCGCGGAAAGCTCGACATCGCGTTCGTGATCCCGCTGGCCGCCCTCGGCGCGATCGTCGGCGACAACATCGGCTACTTGATCGGGCGCAAGGGCGGGCGCTGGCTGCTGGAACGTCCGGGTCCATTCCGCCGACGTCGTCGGCAGATGCTCGCGATCGGCGAGCCGTTCTTCGAACGCCACGGTGCCAAGGCCGTCTTCTTTGGACGCTTCGTGCTCGGCCTGCGCGTCTGGGCCTCCTGGCTTGCCGGCGCGACGCACATGCGCTGGCGCTCGTTCGCGCTGTGGAACGCGCTCGGCGGCATCAGCTGGGCGACCATCGTCGGCATCGTCGGCTACCTCGTCGGGCGCTCGGCGGGCAACGTGGTCGAAACGTTCGGCCTGTACGGCCTCGTCGCGCTCGCGCTCGCGATCCTCAGCGTGCTCGTGCTGCATCGCAGGCAGATCCGCCATCAGGTGCAGCAGCGGGCACGCGACGGCGGTGCAGCGGCCGGGCAGGCGGCGAGGACGCTAGCCGGCACGGCCGCCGGCGATCAGCCGGACGGCGGTTGCAGCGCACCCCGAACGCCGGGCGCCAGCGAGCCCGCCTCATCCCCCAGCGATCGCCCGCAAGGCCGCGAGCCGCCCGCCTAGCGGGCTCGCCCGAGCTCCGGACTCAGCAGCCGCTGCAGGGAGCGATCCGCTCGAGCATCTCCGCGAGCTGTTCGAGCTCGACGCCGGAGAAGTGCGAGAAGAACTGCTCGCGGATGACCGCGCGATGGGTGACACGCGCAGCCTCTAAGCGCTCGCGGCCGAGTCCCGTCAGGCAGGCGTATGCGCCGCGCGCGTCGTGGTCGCACGAGCAGCGCGCCAGCAGCCCCTCACGCTCGAGCCTGTCGACCATGCGCGTCAGTCCGCTGCGCGACAGCTGCGCGTGCTCGGCGAGGTCGCACATGCGCATCCGTTCGCCGGGCGCCTCCTTCAGGTGGTGCAGCACCTCGTAGGAGCTCATCGGCAGGCGGTGCGCCCGCTCGAGCTCGGCGTCCAGGCGCTTGGCGAGGCACGCATGCGCCCGCAGCAGGCCCCGCCAGGCTCGCAGCTGCTCGGGCGTGAGCGCGTTCTGCGGGTCCGTGGTCGGAGGCTTGACGGCGGTTGCGGTTGACATGGGGCGCTGTGCGCTCAGCCCTCTCTCTGGTGCCGAACATAGCAGCGTGGCATACCCAGACCTGGGCGCAGGCGCCCATCGCGCCGTCAGCGCGCACGCGTTGCCCGCCACGCCCACAGCATCATCAGCGGCTGTAGCGGCAGCCGTGCATACAGCGCCCAGCGCGGGATGCGGTGGAAGCGCCCGGGCTCTCGCGCCATGTAGAGGTTCGATGGGAAGATCGCGGCGAGCAGCGCGACCAGCCACACGCCGGCCGGGCGCCGCGTGCGCGCCGGCAGCACGCCGAGACCGCCGAGGATCTCCGCGATGCCGCTGACCAGGACGACCTCGCGCGCGCGGTCCTGAAGCGAAGGCGGCACGATGCTCGTGTACAGGCGCGGCTGCGCCAGATGGTTCACGCCAGCCAGCACGAAGAACGCCGACAGCAGCCGCCTCGAGCGACCGCTCACTGCGTGGGCTCCGCCTGCGGGGCCGCTGCGGCCGGGTGGTCGATCAGCGAACGCCCGCTCATCTGCGACGGCTGCGAAGCGCCGAGCAGCTCGAGCACCGTCGGCGCCACGTCGGCGAGGACGCCTCGCGTCTGCGAGAGCTCGAGCGCGCGGCTCGTCACAATCAGCGGGACTGGGTTCAGCGAGTGCGCGGTGTTCGGCGACCCGTCCGGCTCGAGCATGTGGTCGGCGTTGCCGTGGTCGGCCGTCACCACGCACACGCCGCCACGCTCGTGCACGGCCGCGACGACCTCGCCGAGGCACTCGTCGACCGTTTCGACCGCGCGCACCGCTGCGGCGATCACGCCCGTGTGGCCGACCATGTCGGCGTTCGCGAAGTTGATGACGCCGAAGCGCGGCTGCTGCTCGCGCCAGGCGCGCACGAACGCGTCGGCCGCCTCGTGGGCGCTCATCTCGGGCTTGTGGTCGTAGGTCGGCACGTCGCGGGCGGACGGCACGAGCTCGCGGCGTTCACCGGGCAGCTGCTTCTCCTCGCCGCCGTTGAGGAAATACGTCACGTGCGCGTACTTCTCGGTCTCGGCGACGTGCAGCTGCGCGGCGCCGGCATGCGCGAGCGCGCCCGCGAGGGTGACCGCCGGGCGCTCGAGCGCGAACAGCACGGGATAGTCCCAGTCTTCGCGGTAGCTCGTCATCGTCGCGATGCGCGCGACCGGCGGGCTCCCGCCGCGCCCCTCCCAGCCGGGCAGCTCCTCCCCGCCCTCGCCGAATCCCGTCTCGGCCAGGGCGCGCGTGATCTGGCGCATCCTGTCCGGGCGGAAGTTGAAGCAGATCACGCTGTCCTGCGGGCGCACGCGCGCCTCGCCGTCCACCAGCGTCGGCTCGATGAACTCGTCGGTCTCGCCGCGGGCGTACGCGTCGAGCACCGCCTGCTCGCCCGTCGCGGCGCTGTACGGCGCACGGCCGTGCACGATCAGGTCGTAGGCGCGCTGCGTGCGCTGCCAGCGCCGGTCGCGGTCCATCGCCCAGTAACGCCCGACGACCGAGCCGACACGCGCGCCCTCGGTGCGGTCGAGCTCGGCGAGGAACTGCGCGCCGGCGTGCGGCAGCGTGTCGCGGCCGTCGGTGAAGGCGTGCACGACGACCTCGCCGACGCCCGCCTCGCGCGCCAGCGCGAGCAGCGCGCGCAGGTGACCCAGCGAGGAGTGCACGCCGCCGTCGGAGACGAGACCCAACAGGTGCAGGCGCGGCGCGTCGGCCAGGGCGGCCTGCAGCACGGGGTTGCGCGCCAGCGAGCCGTCGGCGATCGCGTCGTCGATCCGCACGAGGTCCTGGCGCACGACCGTGCCCGCGCCGAGATTCAGGTGCCCGACCTCGCTGTTGCCCATCTGACCTTCGGGCAGCCCGACGGCGCGCCCGCAGGCCGTCAGCGTCGTGTGGGGGTAGCTGGCCCACAGCTCGTCGAAGACCGCGGTGTGCGCGAGCGAGATGGCGTTCCCCGGGCCGGGGTCGGCGACGCCCCACCCGTCGAGCACGATCAGGCACGCGCACGGCGCGGGCAGGAGCTCGGGCCCGGGCGGGATGCTCATCGCGCCGGTGCGCGCCCCGCGGCGGCCGCCGCGCCGGCCGTGGCGATCTGCGCGAACGAGTCCGCCTCGAGCGATGCGCCGCCCACGAGCGCGCCGTCGACGTCGTCGAGACCGAGCAGCTCGCGCGCGTTGTCGGCCTTCACCGAGCCGCCATACAGGATCCTCACGCGCTCGGCCGCCGCCTGGTCGCGGTCGGCGACGAGCGCGCGGATGAAGGCGATCGCCTCCTGCGCCTGCACCGGGCTCGCCACGCGGCCCGTGCCGATCGCCCAGATCGGCTCGTAGGCGATCACGACCTCGCCGAGCTGGGGCGCGGGCACGCCGGCGAGGTCCTCGCGCACCTGGTGGCGCAGCTTGCGGTCGGTTTCCTCGGCGTCGCGCTCCTGCTCGGTCTCGCCCACGCAAAGGATCGGCACGAGCCCCGCCGCGAGCGCGGCGGGTACCTTCAGCGCCAGCGCCCGGTCGGTCTCGCCGAACATCTCGCGGCGCTCGGAGTGGCCCAGCACCACGCCGTGGACGCCGATCTCCAGCAGCATCGGTGGCGAGATCTCGCCGGTGAAGGCGCCCTGCGGCTCGTGATGCATGTTCTGGGCGTAGACATCCACGCGCGAGCCGCGCGCGCTGTCGACCATCGCCTCCAGGTCGGTGAAGGGAACGCAGATCGCGAGCTCAACGCCGTCGAGGGCGGCCACGCGCGGCAGCAGCGCCTGGATGAACTCCTCGGCCTGCGCCTGCGTCTTGTACATCTTCCAGTTGCCCGCGACGAGCGGCGTGCGGGCCATCAGCGCGGGCTCTCCGCTGCTTGCAGCGCGCTCAGCCCTGGCAGCTCCTTGCCCTCGAGCAGCTCGAGCGTCGCGCCGCCGCCGGTCGAGACATGGTCGATCGCCTGCTCGAGGCCGAAGCGCGCCAGCGCGGCATCCGAGTCGCCGCCGCCCACGACGGTGAGCCCCGGCGCCGCGGCGATCGCCTCGGCGACGGCGCGGGTGCCGGCCGCGAACGGCTCCAGCTCGAAGGTGCCCATCGGGCCGTTCCAGAAGACCGTGCCGGCCGCCGCGATCGCGTGCGCGAACGAGGCGGCCGTCCGCGGTCCGATGTCCGTGCCCATCCATCCGTCGGGGATCTCGACACCGTCGAGCGTCCGGTGCTCGGCGTCCGCCGACAGCTCACGCGCGATGACGAGGTCGACGGGCAGCTCAAGCCGCGCGCTCCCGGCGGCGCCCGAGCACTCGAGCGCATGCCTGGCATGCTCGACATCCTCGGGCTCGCACAGCGAGTCGCCGATCGCGTGGCCCTCCGCGCGCAGGAACGGGAAGCACATCGCGCCGCCGACCAGCAGCACGTCCGCCAGCTCGAAGAAGCGATCGATGACTGCGATCTTGTCGGCGACCTTGGCGCCGCCAAGGACCACCACGAACGGCCGTGCCGGATTCTCGATGATCCCCTGCAGCGTGCGCACCTCGCGTTCGAGCAGCCTGCCCGCGGCGCACGGCAGCAGGTGCGCGACGCCCTCGGTGCTCGCGTGCGCCCGGTGTGCGGCGCCGAAGGCGTCGTTGACGTACATGTCGGCGAGCTCTGCGAGCGCGCGCGCCAACTGCGGATCGTTGTGCTCCTCGCCCGGCTCGAAGCGGACGTTCTCGAGCAGCATCACCTGGCCGTCGCTGAGAGCTTCCGACATGGCCTTCACCTGATCGCCGACGACCGCCGGCGCGAGCATCACCTCGGTGCCGAGCAGATCGCCAAGCCGCGCGGCCACGGGAGCCAGCGACAGCGCCTCATCGCGCTTGCCGTGCGGGCGGCCGAGGTGCGAGACGAGCACGAGGCGCGCGCCGCGCCCGCGCAGCTCTTCGATCGTCGGCAACGCGGCGCGGATGCGCGTGTCGTCGGCGACGCGCGGGCGACCATTCTCGTCGCCCTGCAGCGGCACGTTGAAGTCCACGCGCACCAGCACCCGCCGGCCGGTCACCTCGAGATCCTCGATGCTTTTCACGGCGCCTGCGCCCGCCCGCGGCTAGAGCACTCGCTGCACGAGGTCGATGAGCCTGTTCGAGTAGCCCCACTCGTTGTCATACCAGGCGATCACTTTGGCCATCGTGCCGTCCATCACGGCGGTCAGCTCGGAGTCGAGGATCGCCGAGTAGGGGCTCTTCTCGATGTCGGTCGAGACGATCGGGTCCTCGGTGTACTGCAGGATCCCGGCGAGCGCGCCGTCGGCAGCCTCCCGGAACGCGGCGTTGAGCTCCTCGACGCTCGTCTCGCGCGCGCACTCGACGGTGAGATCGACGACCGAGCCCGTCGGCACGGGTGCGCGCACAGCGAAGCCCGCGAGCCTGCCCTGCAGCTCGGGGATCACGAGCCCGATCGCCTTCGCCGCGCCCGTCGAGGCCGGGATCAGGTTGATCGCCGCGGCGCGCGCCCGCCGCAGGTCTTTGTGGGGCAGGTCCTGCAGGCGCTGGTCGGCGGTGTAGGCGTGGATCGTCGTCATCAGCCCGTGCGCGATTCCCACGGTGTCGTTGAGCACCTTCGCAACGGGCGCCAGGCAGTTGGTCGTGCACGAGGCGTTGGAGATGATGTGGTGGGAGTCGCGGTCGTAGACCTCCTCGAAGTTCACGCCGAGCACGACCGTCGCGTCCGGCCCGCTCGCCGGCGCGGAGATGATCACCTTGCGCGCTCCCTGGGCCAGGTGCTTGGCGGCGCTCTCGCGGTCGGTGAACAGGCCTGTCGACTCGATCACGACATCGACACCCAGCTCTCGCCAGGGCAGCGCGCCGGGGTCGCGCTCTGCGAGCACCGTGAGCTTGCGCCCGTCGACCTCGATCGCCTGCTCGGCGAGGCGCACCTCGCCCGGATAGGGCCCGAGGATCGAGTCGTACTTGAGCAGGTGCGCGAGCGTGCGCGCGTCGGTGAGGTCGTTGACGGCCACCCACTCGATGTCCGCCGCATCGGCACGCGCTCGCGCGGCACGCAGCGCGTTACGGCCGATGCGGCCGAACCCGTTGATTCCCACGCGTATTGGCATCTAGCTGCTCCTCGATCTCGCTGCGGGCTGCGGTTGCAGGCGCGACGGCGCCCGGAGCCCTCGGATGCGCGGGGAGGCTATCAGCGTGTGCGCGGGCACCCCCGCGCACACGGGGCCCGCGCGGAGGCCTCAGCCGCCGCGCGGCTTGCGCTCGATGTCGCGGTGCGCGACGGCCACGTCGAGGTCCTCGAAGCGCCGGTAGCGGTCCGCCAGGCGCTCGGCGATCGCCACCGAGCGGTGCCTGCCGCCGGTGCAGCCGATCGCGATGACCATGTGCGCCTTACCCTCGCTGACGTACTGCGGCAGCAGGAAGTCCAGCAGCGTGAACAGCCGTTCGTAGAGCTGCTCCAGCCGCCCGTCGCGCGCGATGAAGTCGACGACCGGCTTGTCGAGACCCGTCAGCTCGCGCAGCTCCGGCTCGTAGTGGGGGTTGGCCAGGAAGCGCACGTCGAAGGCGAGGTCCTCCTCGCGCGGCGGGCCGTGCTTGAAGCCGAAGCTCATGAACGTCACCGACAGGTGGCCGGGCTTGTGCGGCAGGAACTCGCCGGCGATCCGCTCGCGCAGCGCCGCCGCCGAGAGCTCGGTCGTGTCGATCACGACGTCCGCGCGCCCACGCAGCGGCTCGAGCAGAGCGCGCTCGGCCGCGACGCCGGCCGCGACGCTGCCCTCGGGCGCGAGCGGGTGGCGCCGCCGCGTCTCCTTGTAGCGCGTCACGAGCGTCTGCTCGGAGGCCTCCAGGAACAGCACATGGTGGTTGAGCCCGAGCGCGTCGAGGTCGTCGACGACGGCCTGCAGCGCCTCGAAGTAGACGCCGCCGCGCACGTCCGAGACGACGGCCGCGCGCTCGACCTTTGAGCCCTGGTGGGCGAGCAGCTCCACCAGCGAGCGGATCATCTCCGGCGGCAGGTTGTCCACGCAGAAGTAGCCGGCGTCCTCGAACACGTTCATCGCGGTCGACTTGCCCGCGCCGGAGAAGCCCGTGATGATGACGAGGTCCTGCAGGCGCGACTCGATGCGCGGGCCCTCCCCATCGCCGTCGCCCGGCTTCGGGCTCACTGCTTTCGGCGGGCGCAGGGGCCTTATGACGGCCATGTCGCCCTCATTGTGCCGCGCGCAGCGGATGAGGCCGAAGTTCGCGGCGCCGCCGGCGGCGCCGCACACCGCCTCAGCCGACGCGCCGCAGCGTGCCGTACAGCTCCCTACCGACCTTCGCCGGCACGCCCGGCACGCTCTCCAGCTGCTCGCGGCTGGCCTCGAGCACCGCCTCCGGCGAGCCGAAGTGCCGCAGCAGCGCGCGCTTGCGCGCCGGGCCGATGCCCGGCAGCTCATCGAGCAGCGAGCTCGTCATCGCGCGGTCGCGACGCGTGCGGTGGTGGGTGATCGCGAAGCGGTGCGCCTCGTCGCGCACGCGCTGCAGAAGCTGCAGCTCGGGCGTGGAATGCTCGAGCACGAGCGGCGCGGCGCGGCCCGGCAGGAATACCTCCTCGACGCGCTTGGCCAGCGACACCACGGTCACGCCGCGCTCGCGGAAGCCGCGCAGCGCCGCGAGGCCGGCGGCGAGCTGGCCCTTGCCGCCGTCGATCACCACGAGGCTCGGCAGCGCCGCGAAGCTCGCGTCGTAGCTGGGATCGTGTGGCGAGATGTCGAGCTGGCGCTCCCACTGCGCCAAGCGCCGCGAGAGCACCTCGGCCATCGCCGCGTAGTCATCGGCGGTGCCCTCGGGCAGCGTGCGGATCTTGAAGCGCCGGTAGTCGGACTTCTTCGGGGCGCCACCCTCCAAGACGACCATCGAGGCGACCGTGTGCGTGCCGCCGAGGTTCGAGATGTCGAAGCACTCGATGCGAATCGGCGGCGCGTCGAGGCCGAGCGCGAGCTGCAGGCCCTCGAGCGCCTCCACGCGGCCCTGCCGTCTGCGCTCCGCGCGCAGCCGCTCCTGCTCGAGCGCCAGCCGCGCGTTGCGTTCGGCCAGCTCGAGGATCCTGCGCTTCTCGCCGCGCTCGGCCGCGCGCAGCTCGACCGGCCCTTCGCGCCTGCTGGCGAGCGCGTCGGCGAGCGCGCCGCGGGCCTCGAGCTCGCGCTGCACGACGAGCAGCGCGGGCAGCGACGCGCCGCCGCCGTAGTACTGGAGCATGAACTCCTCGGCGACCTCGGCGAGCTCGCGCTCGGCCTCGTTCTGCAGGTAGAAGCTCTGGCGGTCGCTCAGAACGCCGTCGCGCACCTGGAAGACCTGGGCGTTGGCGTCGCCACCCTCGAGTGCGACCGCGACCGCGTCGAAGCTACCGCTCGCGTCGCCCGCCACGCGGCGGCGCTCCAGCAGCGAACGCACGGCCTGCAGCCGGTTGCGCTCGAGCGTCGCCTGCTCGAACTCCTCGGCCGCGGCGGCGCGGCGCATGCGCTGCTCGATGTCGCGCTCGATCGTCGCGAAGCGCCCCGACAGGAAGTCGACCACCCCGTCGATGCTCTCGCGGTAGCGCTCCCTCGTGACGTAGCCGACGCAGGGCGCCTCGCAGCGCTTGATGTAGTAGTCCAGACACGGGCTGCCGCTGCGCCGCCCCGGCTCGGGCCCCGTGCAGGAGCGGAACATGAAGACCTTGGCGAGCACCTCGAGCGTGGCGCGCACGCGCTTGGCGTTGGAGTAGGGCCCGAAGTATGCGCGCCCTGAGCGGTGGCGCTCGCGCGTGAAGTACACGCGCGGATAGTCCTCGTCGAGTGAGATGGCGATGAACGGATAGGACTTGTCATCGCGCAGGCGGATGTTGAAGCGCGGGCGGTACTGCTTGATGAAGCTCTGCTCCGCGAGCAGCGCCTCCGCCTCGGAGGCGACGACCACGCATTCAACGTGGACCGTCTGGGCGATCATCTCGGCGTGCCCCGGGCTCGAGGGCAGCTGCGCCTTGGAGAAGTGCGACGCGACGCGCTTGCGCACGGACTTCGCCTTGCCGACATACAGCACTCTCCCGGCGTCGTCGCGGAACAGGTAGACGCCCGGTTGGTCCGGTAGCGCGCGGCGCTGCTCGGCGAGGCTCGCGCCCACCTGCTGTCGCTTGGAGACCGCGTTGCCCGCTGGCATCGCAGACCGAGGATAGGAGCCTCGTCCGCGGCGCAGAGCGGGCGCGGGCTCAGTACCTGCGCGAGTAGCGGTAAACCTCCATCAGCGCGTAGACCACGAGCGCGATCAGCGCGAACCAGCCGAGCTCGCCGAGCCCGGTCTGCCACATCCGAACGCGTGCCTCGATCGCGAACACGGCCACCGCGATCGCCCCGTAGAGCAACGCGCGGTGGCGGTCGCCGAGCCCGTGCAGCGAGACGCGGTGTTCGCGATACAGGCGCAGTGCGATGTATCCAATCGCGGCGCCGAACGCGACCCACAGGACGCCTTCGAAGGTGCTGGTCGCGCGCGAGCTGCCGGGGATGAAGTCGATCGCGGCCGCGATCACGAGGATGATCGCGACGTTCCTGACCGTCTTCAGTGGTTCGAGCACGAGCACGGATTGTAGGTCCGCGCCGCCGGTCGGCGATGAGCGGCTTCCCGTCGCGGGCGCCGACGCACGCCGACTGCGCTCGTCCGGGACGAGCCGCGCGAGCGTCAGTCGACGAGCGTCTGAAGCTGCTCGTAGGCGCTCTCGACGGCACGCCTGGCGGCGGTATGGCGTGCCTCGGACTTGGCGGCCTCATAGCGAGTGGCCCACGCCGCGGGATCGGCGAGCTCGTCCTCCAAGGCCCTCAGCGCCGCTTCCGCCGCTTCAACGGCCTGCTCCGCCTTCTGCTGGGCGCTCACGCGGTTCTTCGAGGGCCCCGCTTGCCGCGGCTTGGCACGGGTGCGTGCGCCACCGTCGCGCGCCGCGCGGGCGCGGTCGAGGCCGGCGCCGCCCGCCCCGTTCTCGGCTGGGCGTCGGGACGAGGCCGGCCCGCTCGACGCCAGCCGCGGACGGCTCGCGTCGTGGCGCCCCGGAAGTCCCCCGCCGGCGCGTGCCTCTTCGCGCGCGCGCACGTACTCGGGCCAGCCGCCGAGGTAGCTGTGCAGGGTTCCGTCCTGCACGGCGATCGTGCGCGTGCCGACCGCGTCGAGCAGTGCGCGGTCGTGGGAGACGAGCAGGATCGCGCCCTTGAAGGCGCGCAGGGCGTCCTCGAGCGCCTCGCGACTCTCGATGTCGAGGTGGTTGGTGGGCTCGTCGAGGATCAGCACGTTCGGCGGGTCGGCAGCGCCCACGAGCACCGCCAGCGAAAGTCGCCGGCGCTCGCCGCCGGACAGTCCGGCGAGCGGTTTCTCGGCCTGCTCGCCGGAGAACAGGAAGCGACCGAGCAGCGCGCGCGCCCTGTTCGGGCTCAGCCGCGTGGCGCGCTGCGCGGCGTCGAGGACGCTCTGGTCGGGTGGACCGCCGGCGCCGAGCTCCTCCGCGTGCTGGGAGAGGAAGCCGATCGTCACGTTGTGCCCTGTGCCGAGCTTGCCGGCGCCCAACGGGCGCTTGCCGGTGAGCGTCTCGATCAGCGTGGTCTTGCCGCTGCCGTTGGGGCCGACGAGCGAGACGTGCTCGCCGCGTTCGAGCCACAGCTCGGCGTGCTCCAGCAGGGTCAGCCGCCCGCTCGGCGGTCCCACCTCGACGCGGGCGTCCTGCAGCTCGAAGATGACGCGGCCGGAGCGCGCGGGCTCCGAGAAGGAGAACTCGAGGCTCGCGCCCTCGGCGGGGTCGCGCTCGATGCGCTCGATCTTGGCGAGCCGCTTCACCCGCGACTGCGCCTGACGCGCCTTCGTCGCCTTGTAGCGGAAGCGCTCGATGAAGCGCTCCATGCGGGCGATCTCGGCCTGTTGCGCCTCGATCGCGCGCCCGAGGGCGAGCTCGCGCGCTGCCTGCTCGCGCCGCCAGTTGTGCCAGCTGCCGGCGAAGAAGCGCGAGCGCCCGCCCTGCAGCTCGAGCACGGCCGTGCCGACGGCCTCCAGGAACCAGCGGTCGTGCGCGACGAGCATCACGGCGGCGTCCAGCTCGACGAGCGTCTGCTCGAGCCACTCGAGTGACTCGATGTCGAGGTGGTTGGTGGGCTCGTCGAGCAGCAGCAGGTCGGCGGCCGTCGCGAGCGCGCGCGCGAGCGAGGCGCGCGTCAGCTCGCCACCGGAGAACGTGTCAAGCGCGCGCCCGAGATCGCCGTCGTCAAAGCCCAGCCCGTGCGCCATCGCGCTCGCGCGGTTGCGCCACAGATAGCCGCCGCGGGCATCGAGGCGGGCCTGCGCCTCCGCGTAGCGCGCGAGCGTGGCCTCGCCCGATTCGCCGCCGGCCATGCGCCGCTCGAGCTCGGCGAGCTCGGACTCGATCGCGAGCTCCTCGGCACACCCGGACAGCACGTAGTCCCCGAGCGTCATCGATCGCTCGCGCGGCGGGCGCTGATCGTGCAGCGCGACGCGCACCCCCTTCGCCACGCTGAGCGTGCCGCGGTCGAGCGAGCTCTCGCCCGCGAGCATGCGCAGCAGGGTCGTCTTGCCGGCGCCGTTGCGGCCGGCGATCGTGAGGCGTTCGCGCCGCTCGAGCTTGAACGAGACGCCGCGCAGCAGGGGCTGCCCGGCGATGTCCTTACCGAGGTCCGATGCGATCAACAGGGCCATCGCCCGCTGATGGTAGGCGTGCAGGCGCTCCGCTAGGATCGCTGCGTGCGTGCACGCCTGCTGCTCGGCCTGACCTCGCTGACGCTGCTCGCGAGCCTGCTGCTCGCTCCCGCGGCTGGGGCCTATAACGACGGCCGCGGCTTCTACGGAGCGACCGACGACAAAGTCGTCACCGACGCGGGCTTCATCCTGATCATCTTCTTCCCGCTGTTCGTGTTCATGATGAGCACGCTGCAGCGCGCGCTGGACAAGCGCAAGAAAGCGCGCATGGCCGCCGCGAAGGCGCTCACGCGCGACCCGCGCTGGCGCGGCGGCTGGTAGGCCCGCGCTGCTCGATGGGCGAGCGGCGCGAGGAGGTGCGCTACGAGCGCGCGGGCGCGGCCGCGCTCGTCACGATCGACCGCCAGGAGCGGCGTAACGCCGTCGACGGGCCGACCGCTGTGCTCCTGCACGAGGCGTTCGTGCGTTTCGAGTCCGAACAGGACGCGCGCGTGCTCGTGCTCACCGGCGCCGGCGGCGTGTCCTTCTGCGCCGGGGCGGACCTGAAGGCGACTGAGACCTTTCGCGACCGCCTGATGAGCGCCGAGGGGCCGATGGGATTCACGCGCCTGACTCCCTCCAAGCCGTCGATCGCGGCGATCTCCGGCTTCTGCCTGGCAGGCGGGCTGGAGATCGCGCTGTGGTGCGATCTGAGGATCGCCGCGCAGGGCTCGATGCTCGGCTTTCCCGAGCGACGCTGGGGCGTGCCGCTGATCGACGGGGGCACGCAACGCCTGCCGCGCGTCGTCGGGCTGGGGCGCGCGCTCGAGCTGATCCTGACGGGCCGCATGATCGACGCCCAGGAGGCGCTCGCGATCGGGCTCGTGAACGAGGTCGTGCCGGCCGGCGCGCACCTGGAGCGCGCGCTCGCGCTCGCCGAGGGCCTTGCGCGGTTCCCGCAGAGCACGATGCTCGCCGATCGCCGGGCCGCGCTCGAGGGCAGCGGGATGACGCTCGCCGAAGGCCTTGCGCTGGAGGCGAAGGCGGGGCCGGAGGTGTTCGAGGACGGGGCGCGCGGAGCGCAGCGCTTCGCCGCCGGCGAGGGGCGCGGCGGCGCCGGCGCCGGCGCCTGAGAGGACCCGCCCGACGCGCGCGCAGCCGTCCGCGGCCCAGCCGCGCGGCGGCCGTAATGGGTAGGCTCTTCCACTGCGATGGCCTATTTCGTGACAGGTGCGACAGGTTTCATCGGGCGCCGCCTCGTCGAGCGCCTGCTCCAGAACCGCCAGGGGAAGATCTACCTGCTCGTGCGCGAGAGCGCCAAAGGGCGCCTGGAGGACCTGCTCGAGCGTTGGACGATGGTCGCGGGCCCCGCCGCACGCGATCGCATCGAGCCGGTGATCGGCGATCTGCGCAGGCCGCTGCTGGGAATCGAGAAGGAGCAGGTCGCCGAGCTGCGCGGGAAGGTCACGCACATGTTCCACCTCGCAGCGGTCTACGACATGACCGCCCCCCCGGAGCGCAACACGGCCGTCAACGTCGGCGGCACCACGCACGCGGTCGAACTCGCGCGCGCCGTCGACTGCAAGCGCCTGCACCACGTCTCCTCGATCGCGGTCGCGGGCGAGTACCACGGCGTGTTCACCGAGGAGATGTTCGACGAGGGCCAGAAGCTGCCCTCGCCCTACCACCGCACGAAGTTCGAGTCCGAGCGAATCGTTCGCGAGCAGCCGTACGTGCCCTGGCGGGTGTACCGGCCCGGGATCGTCGTCGGCGATTCGCGCACGGGCGAGATGGACAAGATCGACGGGCCGTACTACTTCTTCAAGGCGATCGAGCGCATCCGCCACCTGCTTCCCGAGTGGGTCCCGCTCGTCGGCATCGACCTCGGCTACACGAACATCGTCCCGGTCGACTGGGTCGCCTCCGCGCTCGAGCACATCGCGCACGAGTCGGGCCTGGACAACCGCGCCTTCCACCTCACCGATCCCCGCCCGCAGCGCGTCGCCGACGTGCTCAACGAGGTCGCGGCGACCGCGCATGCGCCCCAGTTCGCGATCAACATCCACAAACGGCTGCTCGCGCCCGTGCCGAAGTGGCCGTTGCGGCTCGCGGTCGCGCTGCCGCCGCTGCGCCAGGCCCGCCACCTCGTGCTGCGCGAGCTGGGCATACCCGAGGAGGTGCTCGCCCACATCGAGCTGCTGCCGCGGTTCGCCACGCGCGAGACCGCGCAGGCACTCGCGGGCACGCCGTTCGAGCAGCCGCCGCCGATCGGCGAATACCTGCCGCGCCTGTGGGAGTACTGGGAACGCGAGATGGACGCCAACTTCTCGCGCGGGCGCACCCTGAAAGAGGCGCTGAACGGCAAGCACGTGCTGATCACGGGCGCGTCCTCGGGAATCGGGCGCTCCACGGCGATCAAGGTCGCCGCCGCCGGCGGCGTGCCGCTGCTGGTCGCGCGCAACGTCGAGAAGCTCGAGGAGGTGCGCGCGGAGATCGTCGCCGCCGGCGGCGTGGCTTACGTGTACGCGGCCGACATCTCAGAGATGGAGTCGATCGAGCGGCTGCTCGAGCGGGTGCTCGCCGATCACCGCAACGTCGACATGCTCGTCAACAACGCGGGGCGCTCGATCCGCCGCTCGATCGCGCTGAGCTATGAGCGTTTCCACGACTTCGAACGCACGATGCAGCTGAACTACTTCGGCGCCGTCAAGCTGATCATCGGCCTGTTGCCGCACATGCGCGAGCGCGGCTCCGGGCACATCGTGAACGTCTCCTCGATCGGCGTGCAGACCAATCCGCCGCGCTTCTCCGCGTATGTCGCCTCGAAGGCGGCCCTCGACGCGTTCAGCCGCGTCGTCGCCTCCGAGGTGGTCGGCGACGGCGTGACCTTCACGACGATCCACATGCCGCTCGTGCGCACGCCGATGATCGCGCCCACGAAGATGTACGACGCATTCCCGGCGATCAGCCCCGAGGAGGCGGCGGACATGATCTGCGAGGCGATGCGCAGCCGGCCGAAGGAGATGGGCACGCGCATCGGCAAGTTCGGCGAAGTCGCCTACTCGCTGAACCCGGGCATGGTCGACCGCCTGCTGCACCTCGCCTACCGCGTCTTCCCCGACTCGGCCGCCTCGAAGGGCCACCACCACGAGACCGAGGAGCACGTCTCCTTCGAGCAGATCGCGATGGCGACGCTCACTCGCGGCGTGCACTGGTAGCGGCGCGCCGGCGCGGCGGCATAGCATGATCAGGGCGTGAGCTCCGGCGAGGCCGCCATCGAAGTCACCGCGCTGTACAAGCGCTACGGCGACTACGAGGCGGTTCGCGGTCTCGATCTGACGGTCGCGCGCGGCGAGGTGCTCGCGCTGCTCGGCCCCAACGGGGCCGGCAAGACGACGACGGTGGAGATCCTCGAGGGCTACCGCGCGCGCAGCGGCGGCTTCGTGTCGGTGCTCGGCCACGATCCCGCTCGCCGTTCGATCGCGCTGCGCCGGCGCATCGGCATCGTGCTGCAGAGCGGCGGGATCTACAGCCAGATCACCCCGCGCGAGGCGCTCGAGCACTGGGCGAGCTTCTATCCGCACCCGCGCGAGGTCGAGGAGGTGCTCGGGCTCGTAGGCCTCGTCCCGCAGGCGGACGTGCGCAGCCGCAAGCTGTCGGGTGGGCAGCTGCGCCGCCTGGACTTCGCGCTCGCGCTCGTCGGCGACCCCGAGCTGATCTTCCTCGACGAGCCGACCACCGGCTTCGACCCCGAGGCGCGGCGCTCGGCATGGGACACCGTGCGCTCGCTGCAGGCGCTCGGCAAGACGATCCTGCTGACGACCCACTACCTCGAGGAGGCGCAGGCGCTGGCCGACCGCGTGGCGATCGTCAAGGACGGGCGCATCCTCGCGCAGGGCCCGCCGGCCGAGCTCGGCGTCGGCGCGGCGCTCTACCACGTGGCCTGGCGCGAGCCGAACGGGGAGCTCGTCGAGCGCGTCACCGAGGACCCGACGGCGCTGCTGAACGAGTTGACCGGCGAGGCGCTGGCGCGCGGCGAGCCGCTGCAGGAGCTGTCGGTCGCGCGTCCGTCGCTGGAGGACGTCTACCTGGAGCTGACATCCGATGCCTGAGCAGCTCGTGCTCGGCTGGCGCCAATATCGCCTGGAGCGGCGCATGTTCTGGCGCAACCCCAGCGCGGCCTTCTTCAACTTCGTGCTGCCGCTGCTGTTTCTCGCCGCCGGCGGGGCGCTCCTGAGCGGCAACCAGCGCGACCTCGACAAGCTCGTGCCCTCGATCGCCGGGATGGCCGTGATGGCGACGACCTTCACGGCGCTCGCGTACAACATCGTGTTCCTGCGCGAGCGCGGCGTGCTGAAGCGGATCCGCGGGACGCCGCTTCCGACGATCTCCTACTTTGGCGGCGTCGCGGCGAACGCCGTCACGAACGCGGCGCTGCAGATCGTGATCATCGTGCTCGCGGGCCGCGCGCTGTTCGGCATCGACTGGCCGCCGCACGTCGGCTCGCTGATCGTGTTCGTGGTCGTCGGGGTGATCGCCTTTGCGGCGCTCGGAGTCGCGTTCGCGCACGTGATCCCCAACTTCGAGTCGACCGCGGCCTACGTGAACGCGGTCTTCCTGCCGGTCGTGTTCGTGTCGTTCTTCGTCGTGGACTCGAGCAGCGCACCCGAATTCCTGCGCACGATCGCGGACGCGCTGCCGCTCGCGCCGCTGATCAGGGGGCTGCGGGGCGCGATGGTCGCCGGCTCGGGCATCGGCGGCCATCTCGACGATCTCGCGGTGATCGCGCTGTGGGGCATCGCCGGCATCTTCCTCGCGGTGCGCGGCTTCTCCTGGGAGCAGGGGCGCAGGTGAGGCGGGCGTGAGCCCCGCGCGTGCGTGAGCTCAGCTCATCGCCAGGCGATTGAGCTGCTCGACCACATCGCCGAGCGCCGCGTCGATCGCGGCGAGCGTGTCGGCGCTCAGATCCACGCCCGCGGCGGCGGTGTTCGCGCGCACCTGCTCGGGTCGGCTCGCGCCGACGATCGCCGAGGCGACGTTCGACTCGCGCAGCACCCAGGCGAGCGCGAGCTGGGCCATCGTGAGGCCCGCCTGCTCGGCGATCGGGCGCAGCCGCTGCACCGCCTCGAGCAGCTCGTCGTTCATGAAGCCGCCGATGAAGGCGCCCATGCTCTCGCTCGCCGCGCGCGAGTCCTGGGGCGGCGCCTGCCCGGGCAGGTACTTGCCCGTCAGCACGCCCTGCGCGAGCGGCGACCAGACGATCTGCGAGATGTCGTTCTCGCTGCAGAGCGGGATGATCTCGCGCTCGGGCGCGCGCCACAGCATCGAGTACTGCGGCTGGCTGGATACCCAGCGCTCGACGCCCTCGAGCTCGAGCGAGGCCCGCACCTTGTCCGCGGGCCACTCGCTGAAGCCGATGTAGCGCGTCTTGCCTTCGCGCACGACCTCGGTGAGGGCCTGCATGGTCTCCTCCAGCGGCGTCTCGCTGTCGTAGCGGTGGCACTGGTAGAGGTCGACGTGGTCGGTGCGCAGGCGCTGCAGCGAGGCGTCGATCTGCTTGTGGATCTGCTCTTTGGAGAGCCCGCGGTCGGTCGCCGACATCGGGAAGTAGACCTTCGTCGCGAGCACGTAGGAGGAGCGCTCGCGACCGGCGAGCACCTCGCCGAGGAACGACTCGGCGGCGCCGCGTCCGTACACGTTCGCGGTGTCGATGAAGTTGATGCCCTCCTCGAACGCCGCCTGCACGCACTCACGGGCCCGCTCGCGCTCGACTCCGCCCGAGTAGGTCAGCCACGAGCCGAGGCTGATCTCCGAGACCTCGAGCTCGCTCCAGCCGAGTTTGCGCAGCCGCACGGCCACACACTACCCTGCGCGCGGCCGCCGTCAACGCGACGCGCCTGCACGCGCCGCCGGCGCGTCCTAACCTGCAGTTCGTGGCAGCCTCGATCGACCCGGCGCTGCGCATCCGCGGCGTGCACCTGGCGGTCAGCGACCTGGCGCGCAGCGTCGAGTTCTACGAGCGCCTGCTGGGCGTGCCGCTGCTGCAGCTCAGCGACGGCACGGCGCTGCTCGGCTGGGACGCGCACGCCCCCGCGCTGACGCTGCAGGCGCTCGCGCAGCCGGTGCCGCTGCCGGTACGCGCGACCGGGCTCTACCACGTCGCCTGGCTGCACGACTCGCGTGCCGCGCTCGCCGACACCGTGCGCCGCCTCGCGCACGGCGGCTGGCAGCTCGAGGGCGCCTCCGATCACGGCGTCTCGGAGGCGCTGTATCTGAGCGACCCCGACGGGCTGGGCATCGAGATCTACGCCGACCGCCCGCACGAGCTCTGGCAGCATGGCCCGCAGGGGCGCGGCGTGAGCATGGTGACGCTGCCGCTCGATCTCGAGGACCTGCTCGCGCAGTCGCCGGGACCGGCGCCGGAGCGCATGCCGGCCGGCACGCGCGTGGGCCACGTGCATCTGAAGGTCGCCGACGTCGAGCGCACGAGCGCCTTCTACCGTGACCGCATCGGCCTGGAGGAGCAGGCGCACCTGCCCTATGCCTCGTTCCTGTCGGCCGGCGGCTACCACCATCACATCGGGCTGAACTCCTGGCAGAGCGCGCGCGCGGGAGCCCCGCCGGCGAACGCGCCGGCGCTGCGGCGCATCGAGCTCGCTCTGAGCTCCCCCGACGAGCTCGAGGCGCTCGGCACCCAGCTCGGCGAAGGCGAGCAGGAGCGCGAGCGCGACGGCGAGCTGCTGGCGCGCGACCCCGACGGCGAGCTGCTGGCGTTCCTCGCGGCCTGAGGGCCGAGCGCGGGCCGGCGCGCCGCTTCGGTCAGAGGCTAGCGTCGGCGCCCCATCGCGAAGCTCTGGATCGGCGGCGCGCTCGCGCGCAGGCTCGCGGAGACCTCGCCGCCGGCGGGCTCGCGCTCGCCCTGCGCCGGCGGTTCTTGCGCGGAGGGCTCGGTCGGGGCGAGGCGGTGAACGTGGGCCGGGCGTGCGGCGTGCTCGTCCTGCTCGCCGGCGATGAAGCGTTCGAGCGGTGCGAGCTCGCGCACGATCACGTTGATCACCGGGCGGATCTGCTCGGGCTCTAGCTGCTCCTGCCCGCCGGCCGGCCGACGCTCCCCCCAGGCGATCGGGGCGGGCTCCTGGAAGCGCTCCAGACGCCCGCGCGCGAGCAGCAGCGGCTCGGCGCGCGCGAGCCGGCGGTGGCGCTGGTAGACGTGCTTGGGCACGATCAGGTTGACCGTGCCGAACTCGTCCTCGAACAGCAGGAACACAGTGCCGCCGGCGGTGCCGGGCTGCTGGCGCGCGATCACGAGGCCCGCGACCGCGACCTCGTATGAGGTGGGCAGGCGCGCGAGCTGTGCGCTGGTCGCAAGCCGCGGCAGCTGCAGGCGTGGACGCAGGATCGCGAGTGCGTGCTGGCCGACGGTCACACCCGTCGTGCTGTAGTCGGCGACCAGCCGCTGCCAGCGTCCCAGCGCGCGCAGGCGCGGCGGGCGGGCGGGCGCGAATGGCAGTGCGAGCTGCGTGCCGAGGTGCCCCTGCGCGCTCTCGATGCGCTCCGCCGCCGGCGCGGCGCCGAGCTGCCACAGCGCCGAGCGCCTGTCTTCGCGCTCGCCGTCGAGCAGGCTGTCGCACGCGCCCGACCAGGCGAGCTGCTCGAGCACGGCGCGGCTCACGCCGGCGCGCGCGGCTAGCTCCGCTGCGCTGCGGAAGGGACCTGCGCGCAGGCGCTCCTCGACGAGCGCCTGCGCTTGCGCCTCGGGCACGTCCTTGATGTAGCCGAGGCCGATGCGCACGGCGCCGTCCTGCACCGTGCAGCGCACCTCGGAGCCGTTCACATCGACCTCGTGGACGGCGATCCCGCGCAGTTCGGCCTCGTGGATCAGGCTGTCGGAGGCGTAGAAGCCCATCGGCTGCTCGTTCAGCAGCGCGCACAGGAACTCCGGGCCGTAGTGGATGCGCAGCCAGGTCGACTGGTAGGCGAGCAGCCCGAAGGCGGCGCTGTGCGACTTCGGGAAGCCGAAGCCGGCGAAGCCCTGCACCATCTCCCACACGCGCTCGGCGGTCTGCCGGTCGGCGCCCGTGTGGCGCATCGCTCCCTGCACGAACTGCTCGCGGTGGCGTTGCATGCGCTCGTGCGAGCGCTTGCGGCTCATCGCGCGGCGCAGCCCGTCCGCTTCGCCTGCGCTGAAGCCGGCGAAGGCTTCCGCGACCTGCATCACCTGGTCCTGGAAGATGATCGTGCCGAGCGTCTCGCGCAGCACCGGCTCGAGCGAGGGATGCTCGAAGGGGATCTCGTAGGAGGGGTCCTGGCGCAGGCGCTGGCGGCGCTTGATGTAGGGGTTCACGGCGCCGCCCTGGATCGGGCCGGGGCGCACGATCGCCACCTGGATGGTCAGGTCCTCGAGGTTCTCCGGCCGCGTGCGCAGCAGCGACTGCATCTGCGCGCGGCTCTCGATCTGAAAGACGCCCACCGTGTCGGCGGCGCGGATCGCCCGGAACGTGCGCTGATCGTCGAAGGGGATGCGCGAGAGGTCGATGCGCTCTGCGCGCGTGCGTTCGACTTCCGCCACGCAGCGCTCTACGGCAGAGAGCATCCCGAGGCCGAGCAGGTCGATCTTCAGGAAGCCCGCGTCCGCGCAGGAGTCCTTGTCCCACTGCACCATCTGCCGGCCCTCCATCGCGGCGGGGACGACCGGGCAGCAGTCGATCAGCGGCGCCGTCGCGACGACCATGCCGCCGGAGTGCTGCGAGAGGTGCCGCGGCAGCCCCTGCGCCTGCTCGACCAGACGCGCGAGCCAGCGCCAGCGCAGCGAGGCGCTGCCGCGCGCGCGCTGCATCTCGCCCACCTCCGCCTGCGAGGGCGGCCCGAACACCTCGGCGCCGCGCGCCGCGCGCTCGATCTCGCCCGGCGGCAGGCCGAGCACCTTGCCGAGCTCGCGGATCGCGCCGCGCGCGCGGAATGTCGGGAAGGCCGCCACCAGCGCCGAGTGCGCGGAGCCGTAGCGCTCGTGCACGCGCGGGATCAGCCGCTCGCGGATGTCGCGCGGGAAGTCCAGGTCGATGTCGGGCAGCCCGTGCAGGTCCTCGTGCAGGAAGCGCCCGAGCGCCAGGCCGCCCGTCACGGGATCGATGTGCGAGAGGCCGGTCAGGTAGCAGACGAGCGAGGAGACCGAGGAGCCGCGCCCGCGCCCGGGCGCGAGCAGGGCGCGGGCGCTGCTCGCGCCGCGCACCTCCAGGGCCACCTCGCGCGCCAGCTCGAGCATGTCGTGGTGCAGCAGGAAGAAGCCGGCCAGCCCGAGCCGCTCGATCACGCGCAGCTCCTGCTCGAGGCGCGCGCGTGCCTCTGCCATCACCGCGCGCGCTCCCGCCGGCGCGCCGTCGCCGTAGCGTTCTGCCAGCCGCTGCGTGCACAGCTCCGAAAGGCGCCGCGTGGCGCTCTCCTGCTCGGCGCCCGGATAGCGGTAGCCGAGGTCCCTGCGCAGGTCGAACGTCAGCTGCTCTGCCAGCGCGAGCGTCTCTGCGACCGCCTCGGGGTGCTCGGGGAAGCGGCTCGCCATCGCCTGCGGCGTGCTCATCACGTGGCTGTGGTTGCCGCGGCGCGACGGCTCGCACGCCTCCAGCGTCGCGTGGTGGCGCAGCGCCACGAAGGCGTCCTGCAGCTCCGCGCGCGCGCGTGCGTGCGCGTGCACGTTGCCGGTCGCCACGCAGCGCACGCCCAGCCGCCGCGCGAGCGCGCTGAGCGCGCGGTTGTGCGCGCGGTCATGGCGCGCGAACGGTCGCTGTAGCTCGACGTACAGGCCGTGGGGGCCGAATGCGTCGAGCAGCCGCCGCGCCGTGGGCTCCTCCAGCCGTGGCGCGCCCGCCGCGCGGCGCGCGTCCCGCGCCACGATCGCCGAGCGCTCCGCGCAGCCGGTGAGGCACACCAGGCCATCGGCGTGCTCGAGCACGCTCTGCAACGCGACCCGCGCCTGCCCCAGCTCGCGCCGGCCGGACTCCTCGCGCGTGTGCGCATGCGCGAGCGTGATGATCCGGCAGAGGCTCCTCCAGCCGCGCTCGTCGCGGACGAGCAGCGTGAGGTGGCCGCTGCCGGCATCCGCCGGCCCCGCGTCGCTCACGTCCACCTCGGCGCCGTGGATGGCGCGGATGCCGCAGTCGGCGGCGACCTGCGCGAGCTCCATCGAGCCCGACAGCGAGTTGTGGTCGGTCAGCGCGAGCGCCTCGTAGCCCAGCTCGCCCGCGCGCCGGGCGAGCTCGTCCGGCAGTGAGACGCCGTCGAGGAACGAGTAGGCGGAATGGCAGTGCAGCTCTGCGTACGGGGCGGACGCGCTCAAGGCCCTCGCGCCTTCGCTAGTGGCCCTGGCTGAACCAGCCGTCCGAGCACAGGTCGTGGAAGACGACGACGTTGCGCCCGCGCTCGCCGACCAGCTCCCAGTAGCGCCGGCGCAGCGGCGCCGCCGTCCACCAGCGGTCTTCCACCAGCCAGGACTCGCGCAGCGACTGGATCGCTTCGCCGTCGACCCGCGCGGGCAGACCCCCGCTCAGGCGCACGCGCACCGGTCGCGGCTCGTTCAGCGCCCGCATCGCCCGCGCGCCCGCGCTCCCGACGCGTGCCGGCGCGCCGCGACCGCTCCGCACGCCAGCGCCGCTCCGCACGCCGGCCATCACTCCGGGATCGGCGCGAGCACGACGCGTCGCTCGGGTACGCGCGAGTCGGGATCCACGAGGTGCACACGCAGCGCCGCGTCCGCGCCGGCGAGCGCCCGCGCCTGCGCGAGCGCCTCGCGCAGCGCCGGCTCGAGACGGCTTGCGCGCTCGTGCTCGCGCTCCTGTCCGGGCAGCGCGCGCTGCTCGCTCGGCGCAGGCCCGAAGCTCTCCACGCCCAAGCGCAGCGCCGCAGCCGGAGCGGGAAGCGCGTGCAGGCGCACGGACAGCGCCAGGCGGATGCGCTCCGGATCACAGAGCGCCTGGCGGAAGACGACGCGCTCGCGCCAGCCGCCGCCCGGCAGCAGCTGCGCCGACAGCACGACCGCGCGCACGCTGCGACCGCGCAGCTCAGCGCGCGCGAGCAGCCGGCTCACCAGCACCCCCAGCACGCGCTGCAGCGCGATCCCCGAGTTCGCCTCCCCCACCCCCATCGACTCCTCCGGGCGCTCCTGCAGCCGCCGCGGGCGCAGCGGCGAGTCCTCACCCTCCGCCAGCCGGTGGGCGAGCACCCCGGCCGCGCCGAAGCGATCGCTCATCGCCGCCCGCCCCAGCCGCGAGAGCTCGCCGAGCGTGCGCACGCCGAGGCGCTCGAGCGCTGCCGGCAGCTCGGCCGTCTCGGCGCGGTGCGCGAGCAGCCCGACCGGCTGCCCTGCCAACCAGCGCCGCGCGCGGGAGCCTTCCAGCACCAGCGGCCGTCGCGAGCGCACCGCCAGCGCCGCGGCGAGCGCGCCGAAGCGCGTGGGCGCGGCGCCGATGCGCGCCCGCCGCTCGAGCGCCGCGCCGGCCGCCGCGAGCGTTGCGGCGAGCGTGCCGTGCACGGCCCGCAGCGCGCCCGCGTCGAAATAGGCGGTGCCCGCCCTCGCCGGCTCCACCGCTGCGCCGATCGACTCGAGCGCTCGCAGCGCCCGCTCCCACGCCTCCGCGACGCGCAACGGATCCGCCGGGACGAGCGCCAGCTCGGGGCAGCGCGCGAGCGCCTCGCCGAGCGTCATTCCCCTGCGCGCGCCCTGCGCTTCGGCGGCGGCGGAGACCTCGCCGAGCCGGCCGGAGGCGCCCACCCACGCCGAGCGCACCCGTCCCTTGGCCGGCGCACGCTCACCGCCCGGCAGCGGCGCGACCGCCAGCGCCCGCCCCTCGAGCGTCTGCCGCCCGAGGCTCGCGATGCCCTTCCCCTCCGCGGCCACCGCCAGCTCGAAGCGGGGCAGATGAACGCACACGACCATACGAACATATGTTCGCATAGGCGTGCGCCCCGGTCAACCGTCAGGCTGCCCCACGGCCGGCGAGAGGCCGCGGGTCCGCGTGCCGCCCGCCGCCGCTCGGCTGCGCTCAGTCCATCGTCAGCGGCCCCTCGGCGGAGCCGCTCAGGAACTGGCGCACGAACGCGTTCTCCGAGGAGAACATGCGCCGCGCGTCGCCGGCCTCGACGATGCGCCCGCGCCACAGCAGTGCGATGTACTCGCCGATCCGCCGCGCCGAGGCGATGTCGTGCGTGACCACGATGTAGGTGCCGCGGTAGATCGAGTGCATCTCCTGGATCAGCTCGCACAGCAGCGCCGTGCGCACGGGGTCGAGTCCCGAGTCGGGCTCGTCGAAGATGACGATGTCGGGCTCCATCACGAGCGCTCGCGCGAAGCCCGCGCGCTTGCGCATCCCCCCGCTCAGCTGCGAGGGCGCGTCGTCGATCGCCTCCGAGAGGCCGACGTCGGCGAGCCGCTGTTTGACGCGCTCGGCGATCTGCGCCTCGGAGAAGTCGGTGTGCTGGCGCAGCGGGAAGGCGACGTTGTCGAACACCGACATCGAGCCGAACAGCGCGCCGTCCTGGAAGAGCACACCGATCTTGCGCCGCAGTAGGAGCAACTCGGGCATCGTCAGCTTCGGCACCGACTGGCCTTTCACGACCACGTCGCCCGCGTCGGGGAACATCAGCCCGATGATGTGCTTGATCAGCACGCTCTTGCCGGTGCCGGAGGGCCCGAGCACGACCGTGATCGTGTCGTCGGGGAACGCCACGTTCAGCCCGTTCAGCACGGGCACGCCGCCGAGGCGCTTGTAGACGCCCAGGCAGCGGATCGACCACTCCTCCGAGTCGGGGACGCCGACCAGGTCGACGTCGCTGGAGTGGTAGCGGTAGTCGTCTCCGTGGCTCATTTCTTGCCACCGTAGACGACCTGCGGGAACTGGCTGGTCTTGCCGTTCCAGGTGAAGAGCCCCTGCTGGCTGCAGGCCGGCGCGGGGACGTCGTTGGCCGATCCCGGTTTGTTGGCGACTTTGAACAGCTGCAGCTGTTGGATCGTTTCTTCAGTGACGATTTCGTTGCCCGGGCCGCTGACCGATGGCGCTTCGCCACTGCACCCGCTCGTGCTGAACACGGGCAGCCCGCTCGCCAGCGAGCTGTAGGTGCCGGGCAACGGATATGCGTTGGAGCGGTTGGTCGCGACTTTGCTCGAGTAGATCGCGAGGCTTTCCGGGCTGAGCTGGGGCATAGCCGTCAGGTAGTGGAGTTTGGGCCCGCTCTGGAAGGTGCTGCCGCGTTCGTGGCATTCTTCGGGCACGCTCACTTTCGCTCCGTTCGCGCAGAATTCTTCGACGTCGCCGTCGCCGAGGGCGGCCTGCGAGGCGGCCGTGAGGTTGGCGAAGAACGCCTGCAGCTCGCGTACGTAGTCGCCGGTGAACTGCAGGAACGGGTCGAGGTTGTGCAGCACCGGGCGCAGGTTTTCGAGTATCGGCACTGTCAGGTCGAGGGTCTTCTTGGTGTCCGGCAGCCCCACCTTCGCCGCCTTCGTGAAGGGCCCCAGGGAGGTGAGGAACTTGTTGAATTCCGGCGCGAACGGCTTGGCGGCGCCGAGCAGGCTCGACAGCTGCCGCTCGGTCGGGCGGAATTCTTCGAAGTAGGGGTTGGCGACTTCCGCGAACTTGTCGATTTCTTTGAGCGCCGTGCGCGAGGTGCGCTCGAAGCCGGGCAGCGCGCGGAAGGCGGTCGCGAAGGCGGAGCTCGCCTGCGCAGCGGCGTGGAAGGTGTGTTCGCCGTTGGTGATGAGGCCCTCGAGCTGATGGTCGCGGCTGGCGAGCGCGTTGAAGACGACGCCCGTGTTCTTGACGAGCTCGCGCACCGCGCCTTCCTGGGACTTCAACAGCCCGACCAGGCGGTTGGTGTGTTCGACGAACGGCTCGAGCGAGGCGAAGTCGGCGTTGATCTGTTCGCCGCGCCCGTTGATGCCTTCGGAGACCGCCTGCTGCCAGATGTCGAAGTCTTCGCGCACGCGCGGCGTGAGCGCGGAGAGGATGTCGTCGAGCGTCACCGTCGGTTCGACGTGGCTCTGTGCGAGACGTCCTCCGTCGGCCAGATACGGGCCGCTGTCGCCCTCCGGCAGCAGCTGCACGTAGGTCTCGCCGAGCAGTGACTTCACGCGCAGGATCGCGTGCATGTTGGCGCGGATCGGCGCGTATTTGCCGTTCATTTCGATCAGCGCATTCGTGCGCCCCTGCTTGTTGAGCGCCAGGGAGACGACGTGGCCGACGTCCACGCCGCTGATGCGAACGTCGGACTCTTCCGAGAGCACGAGCGTGCGCGGGAAGGCGATCGTGAAGCGGTACCCCTTCGGCTTCAGCGGCACCGGGCCACCGAAGGACTCCCACAGGAACAGCAGCAGCCCGAAGCAGCTCAGCACGAACAGGACGATCACGAGCATGTTGCCGATCGTGGGGGCGCGCTTCTGCATCCTCTACCCCTGCCCCCGCGTGCGCGTGGGTGCCGCGTCGCCGAACGGTTCGAGCGCACCGATGCCCGCGGTGGTCGGTCGACGCAGGCTGGCGGCGCTCGCCGCGCTGCCCGTGCCGCTGCTCAAGAGTCCCTCGTCCACGCATTCCTGCCTGGTCGGCGGCTTGAGCAGGTTCACCTGGAGATTGACCGCCGGGTTCACTTCGCCGACGCTCTTCAGGAATTTCAGGACTTCGCAGTTGAAGTAGATGAGGCTGCGGCCGAGCGGCCCGTTCGCGTCGGCGGAGCTTACGACGCTGTTGAGGTTGTGGTTGCCCCAGTCGAGGAAGAACAGGAAGCCGCCCTTGCTCGGGCCGGGGTTGTAGGCGAGCTCGTTGAAGAATTCATCCAGCACCTTGAAGCTGACCGAGAGCTTCGGGAAGACTTCGCCGATCTGCTGGATGTCGGGCTTCAGTTCGGCGATCACCGGGCGGATCTGACGCGCGAACGGGCGGATCTCTTCCCTGAAGATCGGCGTGGTCTTCAGCGCGAGGCGGCGCGTCGCTTCGTTGGCCGGCGCGAGCGCGGAGGCGAACGGCTCGAGCTTGTGCAGCGTCGAGCCGAGCACGCGCGAGGAGCTCGCGACCTTCGCGAGGTTGGTGCCGGTCTTGTGTAGGGCGGCGGGCAGGAGGTGCAGCGTGCGCTTGAAGCTTTCGTCCTCCTTGGCGAAGGTCGCGAAGACCGCGTTCGACGCGTCGACGAGCTGCGCGAGCTGTTCATCCTTTCCGCCGAGCGCTTCGATCAGCAGGCGGAAGTTGTGGATCGAGCGCTTGATGTTCGCCTGGCGCTTTTCGAGCAGCTGGGAGATCTCGCGGCCGTAGCGTGCGGTGGGGTCAAAGCGCTTGAGCGTTGCGGCGAGCGCTTTGCCGTTGTGGTAGAGGCCTTCGCCCGCGCCGGCCAGCAGCAGCTGCAGGTAGTCGCGCGTTTCCGTGTCGAAGCCTTCGAGGAACTGGTCGAAGTCGATGTTCGGGGCGGTCTGGGAGACCGGCAGGACTTCGCCGCTTCGCAGCCTGCCCGCCGAGGGCGAGCCCGGGCTGACCTCGATCGTGATGTCCTGCAAGGCGGTCTTCGGCCGCAGCAGCAGCGTCGCGTCGCGGTAGAAGTGCGCCCACTTGGGCACGATCGACATCGTCACCGTCGCGATGCCGCCGTGCAGGTCGACGCTCGCGACTTCGCCCACCTTCGCACCGGCGATCGTGACCGCCTGTCCCTGGCCGGGGGTCACCGCCTGGCCGGTCTGGAAGTTCGCCTCCAGCTTGTAGAAGCTGCGGCCCAGCACCGGCACCCAGCCGGGCAGCTTCAGGTTCTCGTGCGCCAGCACGTAGCCGCCGACGGCGGCCGCGAGCAGGATCATCGAGACGACCGCGATGAACGCCGAGCGGTAGCGCTCGATCTGTTCGCGCACGCCGAGGCCGCCCTCGTGTCCCTGGCCGTGGCTCGTGGGGGCCATCATTCGCTCCCGTCCGCCGGCCCCTGCGAGAGCGGCCCGTTGAAGTTCGGAAGCGCCTGCTTGTAACAGGGGACGTGCGGCTCATACGGCGGCTCTTCGGTCGGAAAAGCAGGCCGGGTGCCGAGCGGCGGCAACGGCGAGCGCGCGAGCAGCTTGGTGCCTTTGAGGGTCGTCCCGAGGATCGACGTCGACCTCGATCGCAATGTCTGGCCGCTGTTGCCGACGACGAACTTCACGGTCGAGCCGTTGCCGTCGAAGGCCTGCCCGATCCCGTTGAGCCCGACGAGGCTGTACCAGAATTCTTTGTAGTCTTCGACGCCGGTGCTCGCGCTGCCGTCCTGCAGCTTCGTGTTCCCGGCGGGGATGATCACGTTCGAGACGCATTTGTTGAACAGGTCGGTTTCCTTGTAGAGCGGCGTCTGTTCCGCCTCCAGCCGCGCCGCCGAGGGCGCCGCTTCGGCGAGGTTCTTGGCGACGCCGCCGAGTTCGCCTTCCGACAGCGAGTCCTTCACCTGTTCGATCCACGGCAGCGCCGCGCTCACGGTCGAGGGCGTGAGCTTCACGCCGGGGATGATGTCGTGCGCGAAGGTGCGCGTCGGCCCGAACGACGCGTCGAGTTCGCGCAGTCCTTCGTCGGTCCCCTGCAGGTCTGCCGGCAGCTGCGCGACGAGCGTTTTCACACTCGCGCTCTGCTCTGCGAATGCGGCGAAGAACGTGTTGAAGTTGCCGATCAGTTCGCCCAGCTGCTGCTCGTGGACGTTCAGCGCGGCGGTCACCTTGCCGATGCTCGCGACGAGCTTTGAGAGGTCGTGTTCTTCGGTGCCGCCGAGCGCCTGGTTGGCGATCGCGGTGCCGCGCAGTGAGGCCGGCGCGATGCGGTAGGTGCGATTCAGTGCCTGCGCGGCGTTCAGGCCGCGCACTTCTGGTTCCTGTTCGGCGTTTTCTTCGGCGTCGGGCTGCAGGGTGAGGCCTTCGCCGTAGTAGATGAGGAAATGCTGGAGGTTCGCGCGCGTGTCCGTGTTGAGCGCGTCAAGCAGCTGGTCAAGCTGCACGGGATCGGCCGTCTGCGCGATCGGGATCGTCGCACCCGATGACAGCCTCCTCGCCGAGGGGCTACCGGGCTGCAGTTCGACGAACCAGTTGCCTTCCAGGAAGATTCGCGGACGGATCTTCAGCGTCGCGTCGGAGTGGATCGGCAGCCCGCGCGATTCGATTTCCATTTCCACGAGGCCCGTTCTTCCCTCGCGCTTGAGGCCGGTCACCTGGCCGACGGTCACGCCGGCGATGCGCACCGGCGATTTGGGTTTGATGTCCTGCGCAGAGGTGAACTGGGCCTTCAGCTGGAAGCCGTGTTTGAACGGAATGCGCTTGGTGAAGCCGAAGTAGCCGACGATCACGAGGATGACGATGACGATCACCGCGTAGCGCACCGGATTGGCACGCTGCAGCTCGACGACGGGCAGTTCGTCGTGGCGGCGCCAGAGACGGAAGCGGCGGCGTTTCACTTGCCCTTCCCCTTCGTCTTGCCCTTGCCCTTGCCCTTGGCCGCCTTCTTTTTCGCGGGCGCTTCGCCGCTGGCTGCCGAGCTCGTGCTCCGCGAGGCCGAGATGCCGAGCGCTTTGAGCGTCGCCGCGGAGTACTTTTCGCCGTACAGCCCGTCTTCGCGTTTGGTGAATTCGCGGTTGGTCAGGACGTCGCTGGCGGGCAGGTTGCTCGTGACGACCTGGTCAGGGATGTATTTCTCGTTGGCCGCTTCACAGAGCTGCGGCTGGCCCGGGCCGCTGACGTTCGGATACGGGTTTGCGTGCAGGTGGTTGTTGTGGGCGTCGAAGATCGCGTGCGTTATGGCCGCGTGTTCTTCGGAGGGCCCGTTGGCCGGCGCCGCGGCCGGATAGCCCTCGTTGTTGACGCCCGACGGCGAGAGGATGAAGCCCGCGCGCGAGAAGGTGCCGATTCCGGGCTCATCGGCCGAGTCGAGGCTCGCGAGGTTGCGGAACGCGAGCGTCAGGTAGTTGCACTGCGTCTGCGCCGGCGCCAGTCCGGCGAGCAGCGGGTTGCCGTCTTCGAGCGTTTCGGTGAAGTCTTCGAGGCCGACCGTGGCGATCGGGTTGTCGGCGAATTCTTTGAGCGCCTGCGAGGATTCGGCGAGCCTGGAGTTCAGTTCGGTCGCCGCGGCGAGGTTGTACCTGCCGTTGCGGAAGGCGCTGCCGAGCTGCGGCGCGATCGTGACCAGGTCGCGCGCACTGGGCCGCAGCAGATGCATGAATTCGGTGGCGTTCTCGATGAACGGCGCCTCGTGCGGCAGCGAGTAGGTCGCCTGTTCCAGTGATGCGGGGCCGCCCTGTGTCGCTTCTTCGACCGAGCGCGAGACGCCCGCCCACGCCTTGAAGAAGATGTCGAGGTCGGTGTAATAGTTGGCCTGCGCCTGCGCGACGGGCGCCGCCTCCGAGGCGGCGCGGTTGAGGGCGATGAACAGCTCGTGCAGGTCGGTGTCGGGCGAGGCCAGGTTGCGCAGGACCGGGACCGCGTTGGTGACGAGCGGGCGCAGTTCGGCGATCGTCATGTTGAGGCCGACGCCGCGCGCGACGAGGCCGTCGCCGAAGTTGTTCGTGTTGACCTTGATCGCCGTGCGCGTCGGCTTGTTGAACATGTTGAACAGTTCTTCGATGCCGACCGGTTCGCGCGTCTGGCCCTCCGGGATCGTGCCGCCCGCCTTCAGCGGCCTGCGCGAGGTGCCCTTTTCCAGTTCGAGGTACTTCTCGCCGATCGTTGAGACCGACTGCACGACGGCCCTCGTGTCGATAGGCAGCGGTTCGACTTTTTTTTCTAGCTGCAGCCCGACGCGCGCGGTGAGTTTCCCGGTGCGCGGGTTCTCGACCGGGCTGAGGGTCTTCACTATCCCGACGCGCGAGCCGCCGATCCGGACCTGGTTGCCTTTCTGCAGCCCCGAGCCTTCCGGCAGTTCGACGTTGATGTTGTAGGTCGGCACGAACGGCAGGCCGTTGTTGGCGTTGTAGGAGAGGAATACGGCGACGACCACGATCAGCGTGGTGACCGCGCCGATCAGCAGCGGGCTGCCGTAGATGCTGGTGCTGCGCCGTCGGCCCATCAGGGCGTCTCCGAGGGGACGCAGCTGAGCAGTTCGCCGTCGGTGAAGGGCGATGAGCCATCGGCGGCCGGTTCGCTGGCGGCGCCCGGACAGCGGCGCAGCTGTCCGTTGAGCAGGCCTTCGAGCGCCTGCTGCGGGCTTGCGGCGGGCGTGAGGTTGTTGTTGGCGCCGAGCTTGAAGTCGGGCAGGACCGCGGTCACGTGCGCGTAGTGCCCGTCGGCATCGTAGAAGGCGCCGGCCTGGCCGAAGGTGCGCAGCGTGCCGGCGAGGTCCGGCGAGTAGGGCCCAAAGGGCGCCGTGATCGGGATCGATTCCTGCAGCGAGCGCACGCTGCTCGGCGAGTCGCTTTCGAGCGCCTTCGCGAGCGCCGGCAACGCGCGCGCGAGGTCGGTGAGATCGTCGTTGGCGCCGGGGCGGTTGATCGCCAGCGCGAAGTTGCGCACGGCGGGCGTCGCGGTGGTGACGAGGCCGTGCAGCCGTTCGAGCAGCAGCGTCAGCGGTTTCGTCGTGGGCCGCGAGGCCTCGACGAGTTCTTCCAGCGCGCGGAAGGCGGACGGCAGTTCGGTGAAGGTGTGCTCGCCCTGCTGCAGCGTGCCGGGCAGCCGTTTCAGGGCCTGCGCGAACTGCGTCTGCTGCGAGCCGATCGATTCGAATGTGTGATTGGCGTTTTCGATCAGGTCGGTGAGCTGTCCCTGGTGCGCGGCGATCGTCGTCGTCGCCTTCGCCGTTTCGAGCAGGAAGTGCATGAAGACCGGCTGGTCGCGCACGAGCTCCGCGAAGTCGTGGCCGACGGCGTTGAGCGCGGGCGCGAAGTATTCAGTGGATTCACCGAGCGCCTTCCCTGCGCCCTCGTATTGTTCGGCTGTTCCTTCGATGAACTCCTGCAGGCCCTTGCGTGTCGCGGGGTTCAGCGCGTCGAACAGCTGGTCGAGGTCGGTGACTTCGCCGCTTGCGCTCGCGGGCAGCGTGGCCCCCGCCCGGTAGGCGGGATAGTTGTTGGGACCCGGTTCGAGTGCGACATAGCGGTTGGCGACGCTCGACAACGAGGGCACCCGCACCTGCACGTGCGTGCCCTGGTGAAGCGGCGCGAGCGAGGAGTTGACCGAAATCGTGACGTCCGCCTTGTAGTCGTGCGTGAGCGTGATGTTCGTGACGCTGCCGACGGGAACGCCCCCGACCTGAACCGTGTCACCTCTGACCAGTTGGTAGCCTTCGGCCATCAAGAGGTGGTAGGTGGTGCTGCCGGAGCTGCTCAGCACGAGGATCACGACCACTGCCACGACAACGAGGAAGCCGCCGATCGCGAGTCCGCGCGTGAGCGGCGAGGCGCGGCGCGCGCGCGGTGGGCGCGCAGGCGGTAGCGGCGCTGGCGCTGGGGAGGGCGGAGTCGGGGGGTTGGCGATCGCCATGCGAACCCCGTCATTCGCTCCCGAGCAGGTAGTTGAGCAGCAGGTTGTCGGCCTGCAGCCCCCCTTCGGCGGAGGGGGCGGCCGCGCCGCCCGCGTGCTGCGCGACGGACGTGGTCTTCGCTGTGCCATCGGAGCGCGGGGTCGCTCCTTCGCTTCCGGGATATTCGGCGATCGCCTGTTCGGGGGTGTCACCCTCGATCACCGCCAGCGTGCGCGCCATCACGACGCCCTGCGTGCTCACATCGGGCCGTGGCGCGGATTTACGCAGCTCGGCGGCGGTCGCAGGGACAGAGGATTTTCCGGGCGAGCCCGTCGCGAACAGGTGCCTGTTGCACTGGGTCTTCACTTCGACGAAGTACGTCAGGCAGACGGTCCCGAGCCCCTCCGTGCGCAGGAAGTGTCCGAGCGCGTCATATCCGTTCGACGCGCCGGTGCCGAGGAAGATGAAGTCCAGCAGGCGCTCCAGGCCGCCCGTTTCGTCGAAGCTCGAGAGCAGTCCGGCGGCGTTGGTCGCGAACGGCTTGCCGGCGGAGCCCAGGTTCTTCAGCCGTGCGAGCAGCGGTTTGATGCCGACGAGCGCGGGGCCCGAGACTTTGGCGGTGCTGCCGAGGCTGCTGAAGTAGCTTTCGGAGCTCTTGGAGAAGCCGGGCAGATTGGTGAACGCCTCGTCGATGCCGGGGGCGGCGATGCCGAGGTCGGTGAAGACGGGCCGCGTTTCTTCGGCGAAGCGTCCGAGCCGTTCCATCGCGGGGCCGAGCTGTTCGAGGAACGGCGGGAAGTCCTTGAGATCCTGCGCGAGCGCGGGCAGATGCCGCGCGGTGGCGCGCGCGAGCGTGTTGCTCTGCACGATCCAGTCGGCGACGCGTTCGCGCACCTTCGCGAAGGGCGCGAGCGCCTTGTCGGAGTTTTCGGCGAGTTCGGCGAGCACTTTGTTCTCGCTGGCGAGGATGTGCAGGACGTCGTCGAGTTGCTGCAGCGCGGGGTTGGCGCGGCGCACGACGGCGTTCAGGTCGCTGCCGCGCCCGGCGAGGCCGGCGCCGAGTTCGTTGAGGATGATCGTGAAGCGCTCGCGTTCGGGCAGGCGCGTGATGTCGTTGACCAGGTCGGAGTTGACATAGGGGTGCGTGTTTTCGACCGGCAGCAGGTACTCGCCGGCCCCTTCCCGGCCGCTCGGGATGCGTTTCAGCGCCGGCGGCAGCGGCGTGTCTTCGACGCGCGGCTGCGTCGGCTCGCAGTCGACGTACAGCTCGCCGATCAGGCCCTGGGGGCGGATCGTGCAGCTGGCGTCCGAGCGGAAGTCTTGGAAGCCCGGGTTGGAGATGTTCAGGACGATCGCGGCCTTCGCCTGCGGCGTCGGTTCGACGGCGCCGATGGTGCCGACCTTGACGCCATCTATCTCGACGTTCTCGCCCGGGATGATGTTGTCGGCGTCGTCGAAGATCGCGCGGACGCGGTAGCCGCCGCCCGAGCCGCCGGCGGAGGTCGCGAGCAGCACGAGCGCGACGAGCGCGGCCACGGCCAGGACACCCCCGAGCCAGGCCATCGCCGTTTTGTGCGCAACCCTCCTATTCCGCACCCGATCCTTCCTTGCTGCCGTTCGCAGCGGGGCGGCCCGCCGCGGGCCGCCCCTCTGCTTGCTTCTTGGTCTCCTGCTTGCCCGAGCTTACGCCCTTGCAGGCAGTTTCTGCGCTGTCGCCACGCTTACTTGCGCGGGCACGGCGACTTGTAGGTCGCTGTGACGGTCTCCGGTGTGGAGGTTTCGCCGTTTTCGGCGAAGATCACTTCGGTCTTGATCGGGAAGCCGCCCTTCGGGCACTTCTTCGGCACGCGCCCGTAGTAGATCGTCTTGCCGTGCGACTTGTAGGCCGAGCCGGCCTTGACGCTGATTTTCTCGACCGACGCGTACGGCGCGCCGGGAACGGTCGAGACGAGCGGCACCGCGGTGATCAGCTCCGGCCCGTAGCCGCCGGCGCCGCCGAGGTTGACGTAGTGCCCGCTGGAGAGCACTTCGAGCGTCGTCGGCGTGTGCCCATCGGTGAAGAATTCGACGCCGCCGGTGGGCGAGTAGAACGATTCGAGCGTCGCCGTCTCTTCGACACGTTCTGAGCCGAAGGAGACGATGCCGAGCACTTTGCCGGTCGGACCGGCGTGCGAGCTCGACTTGCAGCCTTTCGGGCCGATCTGTTCGATCGTGGCTTTGGCGCACGTCGGGAAGCCGGAGGGGTGCAGCACGGTGCCCTTCGGCAGGTAGAAGTTGACGCCGATGATCGGCGGCGGGAAGCCGCCGTATTCGGTGCCTTCGATCGAGTATTCGGCCTGCACCGCGGCGCCCGCGCCGAGGATGTTGCCGGTGCCCCGGAAGCCGGGGATCGGCACGGCCTCGGCTTTGAACTTGACCGTCGGCAGCGCCGAGGCGACGCCCGTTTGAACGACCAGGGCGAGGCCGAGCACGGCGAGAACTGCGGATGCTCTGCGCATCAGATCTATGTCTCCTCTCTCGTGGACAGGTCCGCCTCGATCCGGGTAGCTCCGAAGCCTGACGGCCCGGCGACATCGAGCCCCCCGGCGCAGCGCCGAGGGACGGTGGCGAGTTCGGCGAGAACCTTATCCGCGGGCGACGCGCGCGTGCAAGCTGCGGCGGGCGCTGCAAGCGGGCGCCCCGCCGGCGGATCGCCGGCGGGGCCCTGGCGCGCTTCCAGCTGACCGCGCCCTTGCGCGCGGTCAGCTGGGAAGGCCGCCGACTACTTGCGCGGGCACGGCGACTTGTAGGTCGCTGTGACGGTCTCCGGTGTGGAGGTTTCGCCGTTTTCGGCGAAGATCACTTCGGTCTTGATCGGGAAGCCGCCCTTCGGGCATTTCTTCGGCACGCGGCCGTAGTAGATCGTCTTGCCGTGCTTCTTGTAGGCGGAGCCCGCCTTGACGCTGATTTTCTCGACCGACGCGTACGGCGCGCCGGGAACGGTCGAGACGAGCGGCACTGCGGTGATCAGCTCCGGCCCGTAGCCGCCGGCGCCGCCGAGGTTGACGTAGTGCCCGCTGGAGAGCACTTCGAGCGTCGTGGGCGTGTGCCCATCGGTGAAGAATTCGACGCCGCCGCTCGGCGAGTAGAACGATTCGAGCGTCGCAACCTCTTCGACACGTTCTGAGCCGAAGGACACGATGCCGAGCACTTTCCCAGTCGGGCCCGCGTGCGAGCTCCCCTTACACCCTTTCGGGCCGATCTGTTCGATCGTGGCTTTGGCGCAGGTCGGGAAGCCCGAGGGGTGCAGCACGGTGCCCTTCGGGAAATAGAAGTTGACGCCGATGATGGGCGGCGGGAAGCCGCCGTATTCGGTGCCTTCGATCGAGTATTCGGCCTGCAGCGCGGCGCCCGCGCCGAGGATGTTGCCCGTGCCCCGGAAGCCCTGGATCGGCACGGGTATCGCTTTGAACTTCACTTTCGGCAGCGCCGAGGCGGCCGCGGGCAGTACGACAAGTGCAAGCGCGAGCGCCGCAGCGCTGGTGAACGCCTTGCGCATGATGTGTCCTCCTGAATTGTCTAAAGAAGCTTTTACCCCCTCAACACGCGCGCGACGCACTCGGAGCTATGGAGGCGAGAGCTCGAGCTCGGAGGCCGCGTAGGTGACGCCGAGCGGCTCGAGCACGACGCGGCGCGGGCCGCGCTCGACGGACCCGGCGAGCAGCGCGCTCATGCCGAGCCCCTGCGCGAGCGCGACGACCGCGGCGCCCTCGCCGGCGGCGCAGTAGACGGCGAGGCCGGCGCCCATGTTGAACGTGCGGTAGGCGGTCTGCGCATCGAGGCCGGCCTGCGCGACGAGGAAGTCGAGCACCTCCGGCACGGGCGGCAGCGCGCTGATGCGGTAGGTGAGGGGTGCGCTCGGGCGCATCAGCTTGAGCAGCCCGTGACCGGTGACGTGGCTGAGGTAGTGCACGCTCGCGCCCTCCCGCAGCAGCGCCTCGACGAACGCCACGTACATCAGCGAGGGTTCGAGCAGCGCCTCGCCGAAGCTCAGCCCGCTGGCGGGCAGCGGCGTGGCGTAGCCGTCGGGCAGGCGCTCGGCGAGCAGGCGCGCGAGCGAGGCGCCGTTTGCGTGCAGGCCGCTCGATCCGAGCAGCACGATCTGATCGCCGGCGCGCAGCTCGGCGCCGAGGATCGGCGCGCGCCCCTCGGGCAGGACGCCGACGGCGGCGCCGGCGAGCTCGATGTCGCGCTCGTCGAGCATGCCGGCCAGCGAGGGCGACTCACCGCCGCCCCAGGCGCAGCCGCCATCCACGCAGCCGGCGCGCCAGCCGTCCAGCAGCGCCCTGGCGCGGTCGGCATCGCGGTACCAGTCGGAGGAGCCGGTGGCGAAGTAGGCGTTGAGCACCAGCGGCAGGGCGCCGACGCAGCAGAGGTCGTTGAGGATCGCGGCGACGGTGTCGTAGGCGACGTCGGCGAAGCGGTTGACGTGCTGGCTTTCGAGCACGGCGCGCGCGATCACGGACTTGGTGCCGAGCGTCTCGAGCACGAGCGCGAAGGAGCGGCCGGCGAGCTCGAACACGAACGCGCTCTCGCCGCGCGAGTCGTCGCGCGCGCGCGCGCCGCGGGCTCCGAGCAGCGAGGAGGTGGACAGCGCGCCGGCGATCGCGAGGCGCTTGGCGGCGTCGAGCGCGTCGTAGTCGACGCCGGCGGAGCGGTAGCTGGCGCCGTCAGCGCTCATCCGCGATGATCCTACGCGCCAACCGCGACGACGCAGGAGGAGAAGCGCGATGGATTTCGAGCCGAGCGACCGCTGCACGGAGTTCTCCGAGCGCCTCTCGGCGTTCATGAACGAGCACGTCTACCCCGCGGAGGCGGTCTATGAGGAGCAGCTGCGCGAGTCTGGGGATCCGCACTCGCAGCCGCCGGTCATGGAGGAGCTGAAGCGGCTGGCGCGCCAGGAGGGGCTGTGGAACATGTTCCTGCCAGACACCGAGTACGGCGCGGGTCTCTCGAACAGCGAGTACGCGCCGCTGGCCGAGATCCTCGGGCGCTCGCACATCGCCTCGGAGGCGTGCAACTGCTCGGCGCCGGACACGGGCAACATGGAGGTGCTGTACCAGTTCGGCACGCCGGAGCAGAAGGAGCAGTGGCTCGTACCGCTGCTCGACGGCGAGATCCGTTCGGCGTTCGGCATGACCGAGCCGGACGTGGCGAGCTCTGACGCGACCAACATCTCGCTGAGCATCGAGCGCGACGGCGAGGAGTACGTGCTCAACGGGCGCAAGTGGTGGACGTCGAACGCGTATCACCCGCACTGCAGGATCCTGATCGTGATGGGCAAGACGAGCACGGATGGCCCGATCCACCGCCAGCAGAGCATGATCCTGGTGCCGATCGACACGCCGGGCGTGAACGTGATGCGCAACCTGATGGTGTTCGGCTACGACGACCACGAGGGTCACGCCGAAGTCGACTTCAGCGACGTGCGCGTGCCGGCGTCGAACCTGATCGCAACCGAGGGCGACGGCTTCGTGATCGCGCAGGCGCGTCTGGGCCCGGGGCGCATCCATCACTGCATGCGCGCGATCGGCGCGGCGGAGCGCGCGCTCGAAGCGATGTGCGAGCGCGCGGTCGCGCGCGTGACCTTCGGCCAGCCGATCGCGATGCGCGCCAACGTGCAGGACTGGATCGCGGAGTCGCGCATCGAAATCGAGATGGCGCGCCTGCTGGTGCTGAAGGCGGCGTGGCTGATGGATACGGTCGGCAACCGCCACGCGCGCACCGAGATCGCGGCGATCAAGGTGGCGGCGCCGCAGGCGGCGCTGCGCGTGGTCGACCGCGCGATCCAGGTGCACGGCGGCGCGGGCGTCTGCCAGGACTTCTTCCTCGCCACGGCGTACGCGCACCTGCGCACGTTGCGCCTGGCGGACGGCCCGGACGAGGTGCACAAGCTGTCGATCGCGCGGCGCGAGCTGGCGCCCTACGTGCCGCGCGAGCAGCCGACGCCCGCCTGACGGACGGTCGCTCGCGACGCCGGCTGGCTGATGGACGCGGCGCGAGGAGAGGAGAGCGCGCTCGCTTATCGCGAGCGGGAGGCGTGCGTCGCTGGGCAAGGGGGCGCAGCCGCGGAGGGCCGACCGGGCGCGGAGGGCCGACCGGGCGCAGCCGCGGAGGGCCGACCGGGCGCGCAGGCCGCTGCGCCCGACGGCCGCGCAGGTGCCGACGGCCTGCTCGTGCTCCACCACGGGCGCGGGACCGACGAGCTCGATCTGCTGGGGCTGGCGGACGTGCTCGACCCGCAGGGGCGCCTTCATGTCGTCACGCCGCGCGCGCCGCTGCAGCTCGCGGGCGCGCCGGGCTTTCACTGGTACATGGTGCCGCGCCCCGGGTACCCCGACCCCGAGAGCTTCCAGGCGGCGCGTGCGCGGCTCGCGCGCTTTCACGAGCAGCTGTGGGCGCGCACCGGCATCGGGCCCGAGCGCACCGTGCTGGGCGGCTTCTCGATGGGCTCCGTGATGAGCTACGCGATGTCGCTGAGCGCGGACCGCCCGGCGCCGGCGGGGACGCTCGCGTTCTCGGGCTTCCTGCCGACGGTGGCGGGCTGGCAGCCGGACCTCGCGGACCGCCGCGGGCTGCCGGTGTTCATCGCGCACGGCCGCGCCGATCCGGTGATCGCGGTGTCGTTCGCGCGCGAGGCCGCGCGCGTGCTGGGAGAGGGCGGGCTCGCGGTCTCCTACCACGAGGGCGCCGGCGCCCACGAGATCGAGCCGGCGCACGCGGCGCTCGCGCGCGCGTGGCTCGCGCAGCGGCTGCCCAGCGCGTAAGGTTCCCGGCGAAGGTCCCGAGAGGCAGGGAGGTGCGGATGTCGGCAGTGGCGGTTGCGGGCGAGCGCTCGACGCGAAGCGTCGAGGTGCTGATCGTCGGCGCCGGCGTCGGCGGCATCGCGACCGCGATCGAGCTGCGCAGACACGGTTTCGACGACGTCGCGATCCTCGAGAAGGCGCCCGACCTCGGCGGCACGTGGTACTACAACAGCTATCCCGGCTGCGCCTGCGACGTGCCGAGCCAGCTGTACTCCTACTCCTACGCGCAACGGCGCGACTGGACGCAGCTGTGCTCGCCGCAGGGCGAGATTCACGACTACCTGCGCGACGTCGCGCGCGCACACGGCATCGAGGAGCGGATCCACCTCGCGACGACCGTCTGCAGCTGCCGCTGGCAGGAGGATGAGTGCCGATGGCTCCTGGAGACGAGCGACGGCGCGCTCTGGGAGGCGCAGATGCTCGTGCTCGCGACCGGTCAGCTGAGCGAGCCCTCGACCCCCGCGCTGCCCGGCGTGGAGGAGTTCGCCGGGCGCAGCTTCCACTCGGCGCGCTGGGATCACGACTGCGACCTGCGTGGCCTGCGCGTCGGCGTGATCGGGACGGGCGCGAGCGCGGTGCAGTTCGTGCCGCGGATCGCGCCGGTGTGCGCGCGCCTGGACGTCTTCCAGCGCACCGGCAACTGGTTTTTGCCGCGCAAGAACCGCGCCTACCCGCGGCTGGTGCGCAGGGCGATCGAATCGATCCCGCTGATCCAGCCGATCCGCAGGCGCTACATGTTCGAGTACACGGAAGCGCTGACGCTGTCGATCCGGCATCCGCGCACGGTCGGGCGCCTGCTGGCGGCGCGCTCGGCGGCCTTCATGCGCTCGCAGCTGAAGGATGCGCAGGTGCGCGAGAAGGCGTGGCCGTACTACACGTTCGGCTGCAAGCGCGTGCTGTTCAGCTCGGACTTCCTGCCGACGCTGCAGAAGCCCAACGTGCGGCTCGTGACGGAGCCGATCGAGCGCCTGCAGGCGCAGGGCGTGCGCACCGCCGACGGCGAGCTGCACGAGCTCGACTGCCTGATCTGGGCGACCGGCTTTCACACGATGGAGTTCGTGCGCGGCATCGAGGTGAGGGGCGCCGGCGGCGCCGACCTGCACGAGCGCTGGGCGGGCGCGCCGCACGCGCACCTCGGCATGGTCGTGCCATCGTTCCCGAACATGTTCCTGATGTACGGGCCCAACACGAACACCTCGGGCGGGTCGATCATCGTCTATGAGGAGGCGCAGGCCGGCTACATCCGCCAGGCGCTGGCGCAGCTGCGCACGCGCGGCGCGGGCGCGCTGGAGGTGCGCGAGGAGGTCGAGGCGGCCAGCGACCGCGCGCTGCAGGCGCGCTTCCAGGGGACCGCCTGGCTGGACTGCGACTCCTGGTACCGCGACGAGCACGGGCGGATCGTCACCAACTGGCCCGGCCACATGCGCGACTACATCGCGCAGACCGGCACGCTGGACCCGGCGCAGTACCGCTTCACCGCCCAGCGCGAGCGGGTCGGCGCGCGCGCGTCGTGAGCGGCTCCGCTGCCGACTACGTGATCGTCGGCGCCGGCTCGGCCGGCTGCGTACTCGCGAACCGGCTCTCCGAGGATCCCGCCGTGCGCGTTGCGCTGATCGAGGCCGGCGGCAGCGACCGCGGGCTGAAGATCAAGGTGCCCGCCGCGTTCCCCGAACAGTTCCACACCAAGCTCGACTGGGACTTCAAGACCGAGCCCGAGCCGCACGTGGACGGGCGCGAGCTGTACGTGCCGCGCGGGCGCGTGCTCGGCGGCTCGAGCTCGATGAACGCGATGCTCTACGTGCGCGGCCGCCCGCTCGACTACGACTCCTGGGAGGCGCAGGGCGCGCCGGGCTGGGGCTACCGCGACGTGCTGCCCTACTTCATCCGCGCCGAGGACAACGTGCGCGGCGCCTCCGAGTTCCACGGCGCCGGCGGTCCGCTGCACGTCAGCGAGCAGCGCTCGCCGCGGCCGCTGTGCCGCCGCCTGATCGCCGCCAGCGAAGCTGCGGGCATACCGCGCATCGCCGACTACAACGGCCCCGAGCAGGACGGCGTGTCGATGTTCCAGGTCACCCAGAAGGGGGGCGCGCGCTTCAGCGCGGCGGACGGCTACCTGCGCCCCGCGCTCGCGCGGCCGAACCTCGCGCTGCACAAGCACGCGACCGTGCTCGGCGTCGAGCTCGAGGGCGAGCGCGCGGTGGGTGTGCGCGTGCGCAGCCGCCGCGGGGCGGAGCAGCTCGTGCGCGCCGAGCGCGAGGTGATCCTCAGCGCGGGCGCGATCGGCTCACCGCAGCTGCTGCTGCTGTCCGGCATCGGCGCCGCCGCCGAGCTCGAGGCGGCCGGCGTCAGGGCGCGCCACGAGCTGCCCGGCGTCGGGCGCAACCTGCAGGACCATCCGTTCGTGACGATGCTGTGGGAGGTCTCCGACCGCAACACGCTTTACGGCGCCGAATCGCCGCGGGCGCTCGCCGAGTGGCTGCTGCGCCGCTCGGGCAAGCTCAGCTCGACGGTCGCCGAGGTCGTCGCGTTCGTGCGCACGCGCGGAGGCCTGCCGGCGGCCGACATCCAGTTCCACATGGGCGCCGCCTACTTCGAAGACCACGGCGCCGAGAAGTACGACGGCCACTGCATGGTGATCGCGCCCGTGCTCGTCTCGCCCCGCGCGCGCGGCCAGGTGTGGCTGCGCTCCGCCGACCCGCTGGCGAAGCCGCGCATCATCACCAACACGCTGTCCGAGCCGGAGGACCTCGAGTCGATGCTCGCCGGCATGCGTCTCGCGCGCGAGCTCGCCTCCCAGGAAGCGCTGCGCCTCGTCACCACGAAGGAGCTCAGGCCGGGCGCCGACGTGCAGGACGGCGAGCAGCTCGAAGCCGACCTGCGCCGCCGGCTGATGCTGATCTACCACCCCGTCGGCACGGCCCGCATGAGCGACACCCACGAGCAGGCGGTCGTCGACTCGCAGCTGCGCGTGCACGGGCTGCAGGGCCTGCGCGTCGTCGACGCGTCGATCATGCCGCTGATCGTCGGCGGCAACACCAACGCGCCCACGATCATGATCGCCGAGCGCGCCGCCGACCTGATCCGCGAGCGCGTGCCCGAGCCCGCCGGCGCGCCGGCGTGAACGACGAGGCGACCCCGTGCATCGCGCGCTGAGCGAGCGGCCGTGATCGAGATCAACCATCACCGCGAGGGCGAAGGGCCGCCCCTGGTGCTGCTGCACGGCATCGGCCTGCACTGGCAGATCTGGCGCCCCGTCATCGGCCTGCTCGCGCGCGACTTCGACGTGATCGCCTGCGACAGCCCCGGCTTCGGCGCCTCGCCGCCGCTGCCCGAGGGCATGCGCCCGACGATCACCTCCTACGCGGACGCCTTCGAGTGGTTCTTCGCCGAGCTCGGCCTGGAGCGGCCGCACCTCGCCGGCAACTCGATGGGCGGCGCGATCGCGCTCGAGCTGCTGCGCGGCCGCGCCGCGGCGTCCGCCTGCGCGATCTCGCCGGCGGGCTTCTGGACGGCCGCCGAGCGGCGCTTCTGCCAGCTCTCGCTGCAGCCCTTCGCGCTGATCCCCGAGGCCGCCCGGCCCGCACTGCAAGCGCTCGCGCGCTCACCCACCGGGCGCCGCGTGCTGCTCGCGCAGACCTTTGGCAGGCCCGCGCAGCTGCCGGCCAACGAGGTCATCTCGATCATGCACGACCTGTGGCGCTCCCCGGCCTACCTGACCGCGCTCGAGGCCTTCTCCGACTACCGCTTCGAGAAGCCCGAGCAGCTGCGCGGCAAGACCGTCACGATCGCCTGGGGCCTGCGCGATCGCCTGCTGCCCTACCGCCTGCAGGCCCCGCGCGCGCGCCGCATGCTGCCCTGGGCCGAGCACGTGACGCTCGGGACCGGCCACGTGCCGAGCTTCGACGACCCGCCCGCCGTCGCCGCGGTGATCCGCGCGTGCGCCCTGCGCGCCGCGCGCACGGCCGCCCCCGCCGACGCGTGAGCGATCAGGCCTTCGAAGCCGCGGCCGGCGCGCTGCTTTCAGCCGCCCCCCTGAAGGGCGCTCAGCGGCGCGCGCCCAGCAGCGCCATCGCCGCGTTGCGGCCCGGAATACCGCTCACGCCGCCGCCGCGGCGCGCGCCCGCGCCGCACAGCAGGATCCGCGGCTCGCGCGTCGCCACGCCCCAGCTGCCGACGTCCTCCTCGCGCTCCGCGTAGGGCCACTGCAGATCGCGGTGGAAGATGTGCCCGCGCGGCATCCGCAGCTCGCCCTCGATGTCCAACGGCGTGCGCGCCTCCACGCACGGCTCGCCGTCGCCGCCGCGCAGCAGGCACCCCCGCAGCGGCTCCGCGAGCACAGAGTCCAGCGAGCGCAGCGTCGCGTCCAGCGCCCGTGCGCGCATGCGCTCGTTGTCGCCCGCGAACAGGCGCGCCGGCATGTGCAGCGCGAACACGGTCATCGTCTGCGCGCCCTCCGCGCGCAGCTGCGCCCCGAGGATGCTGGGGTCGGTGAGCGAGTGGCAGTAGCACTCGCACGGCACCGGCTCCGGCAGCCTGCCGGCCGCGGCCTGCTCGTAGGCGCGCTGCAGCTGCTCGGCGCCCTCGTTCGCGTGGAAGGTGCCGGCGAACGCGCGCTCCGCCGTCAGCGCTTGCTCGCGCGGGCGCGGCAGGCGCGCGAGCACCATGTTCACCTTCAGCTGCGCGCCCTCGGGCGCGCGCGGCTCGCCCTCGGCGCCCGTCAGCGGCTGCCAACCGCACAGGCGCGCGAGCTCCGCCGGCGCCAGCGCCGCCAGCACGTGCCCCGCGCGCAGCGCGTGCTCGGCGTCAGCGCGCCGGAAGCGCACCCCCACGCAGCCCGCCTGCGGCTCGAGCGCCAGCACCTCGGCGTCCGCCACGAGCTCCGCGCCCGCCGCCCGCGCCGCATGCACGAGCGCCTCGCTGAGCGCGCCCATGCCGCCCTGCGGCACGAGCCACTCGCCGCTGCCGCGACCGCTGACGTGGTAGAGGAAGCAGCGATTCTGTCGCAGCTCCTCCTCGTGCGCGCTCGCGAACGTGCCGATCAGCGCATCGGTCAACGCTACCCCCGCCAGCAGGTCGTCGCCGAGCGCCTGCGCCACGCTCGCGCCCAGCGGCTGCTCGAACAGCGCCCGCCATGCGGCCTCGTCGCCGATCCGCGCGCGCAGCTCCTCGCGCGAGGGCAGCGGCTCGGTCAGCGTCGGGAACACCGCGCGCGCCACGCGCCGCGTCATCGCGTAGAAGCGCCGCCACGCCGCCAGCGCCTGCGCGCCCGCGACCGCCTCGAAGGACGCCGCGCTCGCCGTGGCGGCGCCGCGCTGCACGAGCAGCCCGCGCGCGCCGTCCACGCGCGGGTCGGGGGTGTAGGAGGACACCCGCCGGCGCAGCAGCCGCAGCGGCAGCTCGAGCTCGCGCACGATCAGCTCGGGCAGCAGGCTCACCAGGTAGGAGTAGCGCGACAGTCGCGCCTGCACGCCGGGGAAGGGCTGCGCCGAGACGCTCGCGCCGCCGAGCTCGCCGCGGCGCTCCAGCAGCGCCACCGAGCGCCCCGCGCGCGCGAGGTAGGCGGCCGCGACGAGGCCGTTGTGCCCGCCGCCCACGACGACGGCGTCGTAGCGCCCGCGCGTGCTCGCGCCGCTCACCGCGCGCCCGCCGCGGGCTCCTTCACCGCCTGCAGCGTGTAGCTGTGCGCCACCCGCCACGGGCGGTCGGCGAGGCGGTACTCGCCGTTCTCGAGCTTCTCCATCCTGCCCGGGAACGCCTCCCACGGCACGCTGTCGTGCTCCGCCAGGCCCGTGATCCGCATCCCGTGGCGCATCAGCGCGCTCATCGTCTCGCCGAGGCCGTGGTTCCACACGTGTGTCGTGTTGTGCACGAAGCTCGCCTCCGTCTGCACGTAGGTGCCCCCCTCGGTCCACACCACGGGCTCCGGGCGCTCGAAGTAGGGGTAGTCCGCCACCAGCAGCCCATCCGCGCGCGTCTCATCGATCGCCCACAGCATCGGGTGGCCCTCGCGGATGAACAGCCGCCCGCCCGGCGCGAGCAGCTGCGCGACGACCGCCGCCCAACGCTCGATCTCGGGCAGCCAGCAGAGCGCGCCGACGCCCGTGTAGACGAGCTCGAAGCGCTCCGCGCCGAGCACGCGCGGCGCATCGTAGACCTCGGCCTGCACGTACTCGATCTGCGCGCCCGCCGCCTGCGCGAGCTGCCGCGCCCGCTCGAGCGCCAGCGCCGAGAAGTCAAGGCCGCTCATGCGCGCGCCGAGCCGCGCGAGCGAGAGCGTGTCGGTGCCGATGTGGCACTGCAGGTGCACGCCCTCCAGGCCCTCGACCTCGCCGAGCAGCGGCAGGTCGAAGCGCACGACGCCGCTCAGGAGCTGCGGATCCTCGAGGAAGCGCTCGAGCGCGTAGTCGGGCGAGGCCGCGTGCGCGGGCACGCGCTCGTCCCAGCTGGCGCGGTTCACCGAGACGTAGTCGGCGTCGCTCATCGGCGTCAGCGTGGCGCGCGAGGCCGCCGGCCCGACGATCCTTCAGGCGGCGTCGTCGACGAGCACGCGCCCCACGCTGTCCGCGACGCACACGGGCTTCTCCGAGCCCTCGGCCTCGACCGTCACGCGCGTGACGATCTGGTGCCAGCCGCCGCCGACGTCGGAGACCTCGACGATCTGCGTGTAGCAGCGCAGGCGCGAGCCGGCCGGCACCGGCGCCGGGAAACGCACCTTGTTCCAGCCGTAGTTGACGCCCATCTTGAACGCCTCGCCCCACGAGCTCAGCTCTTTGCGCATCCCGTCGATCAGCGACAGCGTCAGGTTGCCGTGCGCGATCGTCGTCCCGAACGGGCTCTCGCGCCGCGCGCGCTCGACGTCGATGTGGATCCACTGGTCATCGCCGCTGAGCCGCGCGAACGTGTCGATCATCTCCTGCGTCACCTCGCGCCACGCGCTCGGGCCGACGACCTGCTCCTGCAGCGCCCGGATGTCCTCGATCCCCCGCACCTCGACCCGCGGCATGCTCGCCGAAAGCGCCATCGCATGTCTCCTTTCTGTCTGGGCGAGGCATGCTATTGCTCGATGGACCGCGCCGAGCTCCTCGCCGCCTTCGACCAGCAGATGCGCCGCTTCGCGGGGCGCGACAGCGCCGATGAGCGCGTCGAGCTCGACGCGCGCGTGCTGCGGCGCATCTCGCCACCGGGCGGCTGGACGGGCATCGCCTGGAGCAACCTCGACGAGCAGAGCGCCGACGCCGTGATCGATGCGCAGATCGCGCGCTTCGCGCAGCTCGATCGCGAATGGGAGTGGAAGCACTACTCCTACGACGCGCCCGCGGACCTGGCGCAGCGCCTGCGTGTGCACGGCTTTCAGCCGCAGACACAGGAGGCGCTGCTGTTCGCCGAGCTCGACGTGCTCACGCCCCACGTTCCGCCGCCCGAGGGCGTCGAGATCGGCGCCGTCGAGGACGAGCGCGACCTCGCCGCGATGGTGTCGGTGCACGACGCTGTCTTCGGCGGCGATAGCTCGCAGCTCGGCCGCACGCTACTCGCCGCGCTCTCGCGCACGCCACCAACCGGCGCCGCGTTCATCGCGCGCGCCGCGGGCGAGGCCGTCGCCGCCGCTCGCGTCGAGCACCAGCCGGGCAGCGAGTTCGCGAGCCTGTGGGGCGGCGCGACGCTGCCGGCGTGGCGCAAGCGCGGCATCTTCCGCGCGCTCGTGTCGCGCCGCGCCGCCTTCGCGCGCGAGCGCGGCGCGCGCTACCTGCAGGTCGACGCGCTGCCCACGAGCGCCCCGACGCTCGAACGCCTCGGCTTCCAGCGGCTCGCCACGACGACCCCGTACACGTACGCGTACGGGGCGGCTCCCGACTAGCCGCGCGCCGCTAGCTGCGCGCCCCGCGGATCACCAGCGCGGCCGCCACGCCGACCAGCAGCGCGGCGACCGTCCCGATCTGGCGCGCGCTCGCGGGCTCGCCGAACACGCTCGCGCTCGCGCCGGCCGAGAACAACGAGCCCACCGAGCCGGCGGCGAACATCGACGCGAGCGAACCCGCCGAGGCGACCGAGAAGGCCGACCCGGCGGACCCGATCGAGCCGATTGACAGCACCGAGCCGACGGACGCGATCGAAAGCGCAGAGCCATCGCTGGCGATCGACAGGAAGGAGTTGCGGGAGAGCGGAGCGAGGGCCATCTGCTGCGTGAGAGCGCTCCGGAGGGTACGCTCGCAGAGCGATGGAGGGATCCACGCGACACGGACGGGACGGCGCGCGCGCATGGATCCGCTGGTCGTGCGTGCTCGCGCTGCTGCTCGCGATCGCCGCGGCGTCGGTGATCGCCGCCACGGCGGCGACCGGCCAGGGCGGCCTTGCACGCATCGGCGCGGCGCCGCGCCTGCCGCGCGGGAGCGTCGAAGTCGGCTCGACGCCATCGACGGCCCACGTCTCGGGCGAGGTCGTGCTGCGCCCGCGCAACGAGGCCGCCCTGCAGGCGTTCATCCAAGCGGCGACGAGCAAGGGCTCGCGATCGTTCGGAGAGCATCTCGCCCGCGGGCAGTTCGCTGGCCGCTTCGGCCCCGCGGCCTCATCGATCGCCGCCGTGCGCGCGGCGCTCGCCCAAGCCGGCCTGCAGGCCACCGCGACGGCGTCCGAGCCGCTGCTCGTGCGCTTCTCGGGCTCCGCCGCCGCAGCCGACAGGGCGTTCGCCACGAGCCTGCGCAGCTTCAGGACCCCGGGCGACGACCGCGTCGCCCGCGCCACCGCCTCCGCGCCCGCGTTGCCTGCGCGCGTTGCCGCTTCGGTCGCCGCGGTGCTCGGCCTCGACGAGCTCCCCGGCCCGCACCCGATGCGCGTCCGGCGTCTTGCCTCGCTCGCCTCGCGCTTTCCGGCGGCGAGGGCCGTGAGCTTCAAGCATCCGCCGGGCTCTCCCCGCGCATGCGCGGACGCGCGCGCGGACGCCACCGAATTCGGCGGGCTCACCGACGATCAGATCGCCTACGCCTACGGCGCCTTCGGCCTCTACGCGCTCGGCGACACCGGCGCCGGCGTGCACATCGGCGTCTTCGAGCAGGAACCGTTCTCGAGCTCCGACCTGCAGCACTTCGACAGCTGCTACTTCGGCGCCGCCGCCGCGTCGGCGATGCAAAAGCGCCTGCAGGTCGTCGCACTGGAAGGCGGCATCCCCCAGGGGCCCGGGTCCTACGGCGAGGCACTGCTCGACGTCGAGGACGTCTCCGCGATGGCCCCGGGGGCCGACATCGACGTCTACGAGAACCCCGAAACGGCCGGCACCGAAGTCGCCGAGATCGCCGCGATGGTCGACGAAGATCGCGACCAGATCATCACCTCCAGCTACGGGCAGGCGTGCGAGCAGGAGGAGGAGGAAGGCCAGCCCGGCACCCAGCAGGCGCTCAACTTCCTCTTCCAGCAGGCCGCGGCGCAGGGCCAGAGCTTCCTCGGCGCCGCCGGCGACAGCGGCAGCGACAGCTGCGAAGAAGTGAACCGCGAAGCGGTCCCCCAGCCCGGCCAGAACCCGATCTCCGCAGGCGAAATCGCAAGCCAGCCCTACGTGATCGGCGTCGGCGGCACGACCATCACCGCGGCGACCCAGCCGGTGCAGGAGCACGTCTGGAACGATGGGCCCTCGGGCGGCGCCGGCGGCGGCGGAATCTCGCAGTCCTTCGCGATGCCGAGCTGGCAGCGCGACGCGACGCTGCCCGGCATCGACCTGCCGGGCAGCGAAGACTACGAGAACGCCGCCGGCGTGGAGAAGCGCTTCGGCTATCCCACGGGCTTCTGCCAGGACACCTTCGGCGCCGGCGTGCCGTGCCGCCTGGAGCCCGACGTCTCCGCGCAGTCCGACGAGTACACGGGCGCAGTCACGATCTACAGCTCGCAGTACCGCGGCGAAGGCGAAGAACAATCGCCCGACGGCTGGATCACCACGGGCGGCACCTCCTCCGGCACGCCGATCTGGGCCGGCATGCTCGCCCTCGCCAGCGCCTCGCCGACGTGCAGGGAAGACCCGGCGACGGCCTCCGGGCTCGGCTTCATCCTGCCCCTGCTCTACGGCGTCGCATCGAACCCCTCCGCGTACGCCGCCTCCTTCAACGACGTGACGGCCGGCGACAACGACCAGTACGGACTCGACGAAGGCAAGGTCTTCCCGGCGCGCCCGGGCTTCGACCTCGCGTCGGGCCTGGGCTCCCCGCGCCTGACCGGCCCCGGCGGCTCGGCCGGTCTCGCCTACTACCTGTGCAGCTACGCCGGGCAGGCGACGCGCCCGGTGCTCACCGAACTCTCGCCCGCCATCGGCCCCACCGCCGGCGGGGAGCTCGTGAAGGTGACCGGCATCAACCTCGAAGACGCGGCCGGCGTGCAGGTCGGCAGCTGGGAGGCCCCGCCGAGCGCCTTCCACGTCGCGGGCCCGAGCGCTCTCGCGCTCACGATGCCGCCGGCGCGCGAGACGCTGCCGGCGAACGCGCCCCCATCGCAGGACGGCTCCGGGCCCGTGCAGATCCTCGTCACCCTTCGCGACGGCCAGTCGAGCGCGCCCGGACCCGGCTCGACGTTCGACTACGTCGACGCGAGCGGGCAGCACGCGCTCCCGAGCGTCACCGGCGTGCTGCCGAGCGGCGGCAGCGAGGCCTCGCCGCAGCCGGTCGCGATCCTCGGCTCGGGCTTCGACGGCGCCAGCGGCGTGAGCTTCGGCGGGGTGCCCGCCGCGAGCTACACCGTGCTGAGCAACTCGCAGATCCGCGCGACGCCGCCCGCCTACTCGGCCCGCACGGCGTGCGCGCCGCTGCCGAGCAGCGGCGTCTACGCCGGCGAGAGCGCCGCCGACGACGTCTGCCAGGCACAGGTCCTCGTCGATTCGCACGCCGGCGCGAGCGCGGCGGCCAAGATCCTGCCGCCGCTGGAGGGGGCGCTGAGCTTCGAACAGGACGGGGCGGCCAAGCCGCCTCCCGGCTGCGGCTGCGAGGTCTATCCGGCGACGACCGAGTACGACTACGCGCCGCCGCCGCAGATCAGCTCGGTATCGAGCTCGCAGGGACCCGGCGCGCTGGCGGCCGAGCAGGGCGGCACGCTGATCACGATCCACGGCGCCGGCCTCGGCCTCTTCACATTCGAGTACGCGAGCTTCGGCGAAGCGCAGCTGGAATCCTCGGTCGACGCCGCAAAGCCCGTCTTCACGACCGGAACCGAGATCCAGATGGAAGCCCCGCCGCTCGCGGGCCACGGCGAAGAACCCACGCTGCAGCCGCAGACGCTGCCCCTCTCGGTGCGCACGCTGGCGGGCAGCTCGAGTCCCGCGAGCGTCGAGTACGCGGGTGTGCCGCGCGTCTCGGCCGTCATCAACGGCGCGAGCGCACTCCGCCTGCACGGCCTCGGCGGCGCCGTCGACACCGGCGGCGCGCCGCTTGCGCTGAAGGGCAAGGGCCTGGCCGGCCAGGTGGCGCTGGTGCGCTTCGAAGGCGGCGAAGGCTTCTCGGAAGGCACGCAGTACACGCTGCACGAAGGAGGCGAAGACGAGCTGTTCGTCGCGAGCGCCGCCGAGAACCCGTCGCTCGTGCAGGTGCAAGCGTGCACGGTGACGGGCTGCAGCACAGCCACGCCGCTCGACCAGCTCTACCTGTATCCCCCCGGCCAGCCCGCGGTGGAAGCGCTGAGGCCGTCCGCGGGGCCGGCGCGCGGCGGCACGAAGGTCCTGGTGAGCGGCGCGAACCTGGACTGCCCGTTGGCCGTCAGCTTCGGCAGCAAGGAAGCCGAGTCGTTCGCGCCCACCGCCGCGGGCCCGTGCGATCAGCCGGGCGCCGCCGTCGACGCCGTCTCGCCGCCGGCCGCGCGGGGAAGCGAAGTACCGGTGCGCGTGACCACGTGGGAGAGCTATTTCACCGAAAGCGGCGACGCGCCCTCGAATGCGCTCTTCAGATACCGCTGAGCGCCGGCGCGCGGGTAAAAGCGCGGCAGCGTGGCGCGAGGCGCGCCGTTGTTCGCTGCGCCCGCGAGCGGTGGCAGTGCATAGGGCGGCGCCGGCGCCCGTATATTCGGTGGCGTGCCTGCGCTGCGGACCGCGATCGCGATCATCTGGCTGCTCTTCTGGCTGTACTGGCTGATCGCGGCGATCGGGGCGAAGGCGTCTACCGCGGGCAGGCGACGATTTCCCCCGGGCGTGCGCATCTTCATCGTGGCCTTCCTGCTCGTGCGCATCTTCAACGTGAACGCGCTGGACGTTCACGACCGCGCCGTCGCGATCGTGGGCACCATCGTCTTCGCGCTGGGCATCGCCACGGCGGTGTGGGCGCGGATCTACATCGGGCGCAACTGGGGAATGCCGATGACGCAGAAGCAGGAACCCGAGCTCGTCACCGGCGGTCCCTACCGGCTCGTCCGCCATCCCATCTACACCGGCATCCTGGCGGCGCTGCTCGGGACGGCGCTCGCCACGAACCTCTACTGGCTGATCGCGTTCGGGCTCGCGGGTGCCTACTTCTTCCACAGCGCCCGCGTCGAGGAAGCGATCCTCAGCGGTGAGTTCCCCGCGGCGTATCCGGCATACAGGGCGAGGACGAAGATGCTGATCCCGTTCGTGCTCTGAGCCGCGGCGAACGTCGCGTTCACGCGAGCAGCGACCGCTGGATCTCGTCCAGATGCACCACCAGGGAGCCGGCACGCACGTTGAACAGGGGACCGCAGCCGTCGCTCAGAAGCCGGCTCGCGCGCGAGCCCAGCGACGTAGAGCGGCCGATCCTCCCGCAGCAGCGCGGCCAGCGCGTCGAGCCTTTCGCCGTTGGCGCGCACCGACCACCGCGGCGTCCCGCGAGCGCCTCAACAGAAGCCACGATCGGCCGCCCGAGGATGCCAAACTGATCCGGCCGTGCTTCTCTCCGCGACCGATTGGACCACGATCTCCTCGCTGGCGACCGGCACCGGTACGCTCGTGCTTGCGATCGCCACCTTCGCGTCGGTGCGCTCGTCGAATCGCTCGGCGCGGATCGCCGAGGCGGCGCTCCAAGAGCAACGACGACCGGTGCTGGCCCCCTCGCGCCTCGACGACCCGATGCAGAAGATCAACTTCGTCGAAGGCCACTGGATCAGAGCCGCCGGCGGTCATGCCGCCGCCGAGCATGTCGACGGCACCGTGTACCTGGGCATCAGCCTGAGGAACGTGGGCTCGGGAATTGGCGTGTGCCAGGGCTGGGTCGCGCGAGCTGGGCCCAGCAACACGCAGGACATGCCCATGCATCCATCGGACGCCGAGTTCCGCCGCCAGACGCGCGACCTCTACGTCCCGGCGGGCGACATCGGCATGTGGCAGGGGGCGCTGCGCGACCCCGACGATCGAGTGCGCGCGGCGGTGGCCGACGCTATCGATCGGCGCGAAACGCTGACGATCGAGCTGCTCTACAGCGACCAGGTCGGCGGCCAGCGAACCATCACGCGCTTCGGGATCATCCCCGCCGGGGATGATGGTTGGTTCGCCAACATCACGCGGCATTGGTACCTGGATTGGGACGGCCCGCGGCCCGAGGGCGAGGTCCAGGCTGCGGGGGCGACCATTCGCCGCGAGCGGGAGGCAGCCGAACGCGCGGCGTCCGCGCGGAGCGCAGACGCCCCCCCGGCATTCGACGATGCGGCACTCGAGCGACGAACGTAGAAGCGTGAGCGCTCCCGCCCGCAGCTAAGCTCGCGGCTGCGCCCGGGCTCGATCGTTCCACCGCAATCAGCCGAGCGCGTCCGGAGGACTACCGACTCACCGTGCGGAGCACTGCGGTGCGCGTGAATCACGGCGCGGTCGATGCCGGTGGTGATGCCCATTCGCAGGTACGTCTCGCCGCCTATCTCGCCGGCGCTGCCCGGCACCTATCGCTGGCAGGCAAGCTACTCCGGCGACACACACAACCTGTCCTCCGGCCCGACCGCCTGCACCGAAGCCGGCGAGTCCGCGGCCGTCACCAAGGCTCTGCCCGCGCTCAGCACGGCCGCGAGCGGGGCGGTCACGCTGGGCGAAGCGCTCCGCGACAGGGCCCGTCTGAGCGGTGGCCTACACCCAACCGGGACGATCGAGTTCAGGCTCTACGGGCCCAACGACTCGAGCTGCAAGGACCAGGTCGGCGCCACGCTCACCACGTCGGTCGACGGCGACGGCGAATACACCTCACCGCCGGTCGTGCCGGCGATACCCGGGTCATACCGCTGGGTCGCCAGCTACTCCGGGGACACCGACAACGCAGCCGCCGAACCAACCGGCTGCGCCGACCCGGCCGAGGCGGCAGTGGTCAGCCAGGTGGTCCCCACCCTCGCCACCAGCGCCTCCGCGGCGGTGACGCTGGGCGGGTCCGTGCACGACACCGCACGCCTGAGCGGCGCCGCCAACCCGACGGGAACGATCACCTTCAAGCTGTACGGACCGAACGACTCCGCCTGCACCAACCAGGTCGGCGCGAGTGCCAGCGCCACGGTCAACGGCGACGGCGAATACGTCTCGCCGGCGATCACGCCCTCCACGAGCGGCACCTACAGGTGGGTTGCGAGCTACTCGGGGGACACTGACAACGTGCCGGTCGGGCCCACGCGCTGCGAAGAACCAGGCGAGAGCGTCGTCGTGCAGGCGCCGCCGCCGCTCGTTCCCGGCATGACGCTCGTGAAGACGCAGCGCGTCGCGGGCTCCCTCGCGGGCTATGTGAGAACGCCGCTCACCGTGACCGTCGGCCAGCAGATCGCCTACGAGATGCTGATCGCCAACACCGGCAACGTGCCGCTCGCGCTGTCGTTGAGCGATCCGCTGTGCGACATCGGCACGCACTGGGGCCCGATCGGCGAACTCGAAGCCGACAACATGCTCGCCCCCGGCGGCCAGGCGCAGTACTACTGCACGCACGTCGTCAGCGCCGCCGACGGGCGCGCGCTGACCAACACCGCAACCGCGACCGGCACTCCGTCCAGCGGGACGGCTGTGGGCCCGCTGTCGAGCTCGGTGGTCGCCGACGTCCAAGCCGGGGAAGCATTGGCTGCCAAAAGCTGCGTCTCGGGCACCGTCACCCTCGGCGGCGCAGCGGGGTGCACGCGCAAACCCTTCAACGCAAAGCTGAGCGCCGCCGGCGTCTCGAAGGTGACCTTCTACCTCGACGGTCGCAGGCTGCGCACGATGAGCGCCACGGAAGCCCGCTCGGGGGAGTTCCTGATCGGCGTCGACCCCCGCAAGCTCCCCTACGGCGTACACCGGCTCACCGCGATGGTCACCTTCACGTGCGGCAACAAGCAGACCGCGCGGACGCTCCTGTTCTTCCACTGCCGCCCACCCGCAGTCAAGCCCGCGTTCACCGGCTGAGCATCGAACACAGGTCCCGTCTTGAAGCGTTCGTCAGTCCCGACCGCCTCGGCCGAGCCGTGCTACCACTAAAAACCACTGCCCGCTCGCCTCACCAAAATGCTACCCTACGCCGTCCTGACGTCCCTGCACTAAGCGCTGGCGCATCCGGCAGACGGTGTGGGCGAGACCAAGCCCATGAACTTCGCCCGCGTTACGCACCTGAGCGCCCCTCTCCTGGCGGGCATCCTCATTGCGGGTTGCGGCTCCAGCACGGCCAAGTTGAACACCGCTCATATCGAGCGCGCAGTCGCGGCCTCGATCCTCGCGGAGCGGGGCTTACACACACGAGTCATATGCCCATCGCCCGTCCCCCGGAAGCAGGGTTACAAATTTACATGTACGGCTCACCTGGACGCCGGCACTTATCCGGTTACGGTCACGGAGACCAATGACCGAGGATACGTACGCTATGCCAACCGGCGCCCGCTCGTCGCGCTGGACATTGCCAAAGTCGAGCAGGCAATCACCGTGTCCATCGCACGCGAGAGGCGACTCGCCGCGACGGTCAGCTGTCCGCCCGAGGTCCTGCGAGAGGACGGCGTCAGATTCACCTGTACCGCCCTCATCAAGGGCGATCCGACCCACTACACCTTCAGCGTGACCGAGATCGACGGCGCGGGTCACGTCCGGTACGTCGGACACTGACCAGCGCCTGACGTTCAGCGAGCCGCTCAACGCGCGCTCTGCAGTCCTGCCACGGCTCTTAGCCTCGCGACGGCAGACGCGGGTCTACACGGCTCTCATGCTCGGCTAGCTCCAGCCGGTGCAAGCCTACATCACCGCTGCAGTTTCAAACAGTTCGTCCGTTTCTCCATCAAATAGCTGTACTTCGCCTTCCGTCATCACGGTCTTCGCGCACGAGCTGCTGCTCCCTGGCGCGCGCCTCCCTACGCCCGCTACCTGTGCATCGCTGAAACCAGGAATCGCGGCGACCCCTTCAAGCTTGCGAACGCCGTACAGGCAGGGGCCCGGGATCGTGATCGTCAACTTCGGGTTGGTTCGAACGGCCTGCTGGCCTTCGCCCTTCATCGTGATTCGTTCCATCGCCCCCGTGATGGAGGCGCCCGCTTCGCATCTCGTTTCTTCATCCCCAGAGCTGAAGTTCGCCCTGTCTTTCGCCGCGTCGTTGATGTCGACTGAGCCGCTGCGCGAGACATCAACGCACGCATAACCACCAACCGCGAGAACCACCTCGCCGTAGGTCGCCGTACCGTCTCTGACGACGTTCCCTCCGCTCTCCCACGCGACGCGTGTCCCGCTCGCCCAAGCACTAACAGCAGTGCTCGCACCTAGCGCAAATACCACGACCCCGCTCACACCGAAGACTCTGAAAGCCCGCATCTCACCACCTCCGATTCGCATTCCGCCCGAGAGGCTCGTGGGCCTCTCGGGCTTTTCCATTTAGCTTCGGTGTCTCTGTTATTTCGCGCAGACCGCGTACACGCTCACCGTCGTGTCCTGCGAGTCTTCGAAGAACCAGCCTGTCGGTTTGCCGGTCGTGATCAGTTCCCCTCTGGCGTTCGCGGGGCCCGAGGCGGTGTAGTGATCGCTCGTACCACCCGAGTTCTTGCCACCGCCTCCAGTCGCAACATCTCCTGCGGGACACTGGACCGCGACTGATTTGGTTCCGCTGGCCGAAACGACGGCTGTATTGGTGGGACCTTCGACGCCTTCTTTGCCTTCTTTGCCTTCTTTGCCTTCTTTGCCTTCCGCGCCCGTTTTGCCTTCCGCGCCCGTTTTGCCTTCCACGCCTTCTTTGCCTTCTTTGCCTTCTTTGCCTTCGTGTCCTTCTGGGCCTTCTTTGCCTCCTGGGCCTGCTTTGCCTTCTGGACCCTCTGGGCCTTCTGGGCCTTCTGGGCCTTCTTTGCCTTCTGAGCCTTCTTTGCCTTCTGGGCCTTCTGAGCCCGTTTTGCCTTCCACCCCTTCTTTGCCTTCCTTACCTTCTTTGCCTTCTGGGCCCGTTTTGCCTTCCACCCCTTCTTTGCCTTCCTTACCTTCTTTGCCTTCTTTGCCTTCGTTGCCTTCTTTGCCTTCTTTGCCTTCCGCGCCTTCTTTGCCTTCCGCGCCTTCTTTGCCTTCTGACCCCGCTTTGCCTTCTTTGCCTTCCGTGCCTTCTTTGCCTTCTGACCCCGCTTTGCCTTCTTTGCCTTCTTTGCCTTCTGGGCCCGTTTTGCCTTCCACGCCCTGGAGGCCTGCTTTGCCTTCTTTGCCTTCTTTGCCTTCTTTGCCTTCTCCAAGTTCTGTGAGCGTGTAGTGCGCCGGGCAGGCTCCGGATTTAGGGCTCTTCAATGGCTTGTTTTCCAGGGTGGGCACGCAGACCTTTACGCCGCTTGCCAGCGCCGTGCCCGTCACCGCGAAGAGGACCGTCGCAAGCACCGCGGCCACAAGACCTGCGCGACCAATGCCAGTCATCAGCGGGGGTTCGCCCTTATGCGACCCCTCAAGTCGATCACAGCTCGTTCCTTGCATGCTGTTGCGCGCTCCTTTCGCCCTATGCGGGTGTCATGTGTTGTGCTATGCGGGTGTCATGCTTGTGGCGTGAGCGAACACGAGCTTCGGCGCCCGCCATGGGTGGGACGCGTTCGGCGACTGTTGTGCCTTTCGCCCGCACCGCACCGCTTGTTCAATCCGCACCCTCGAGGTGTGCACTGCTAGTGCAAGATTCCCGTCGCTGAGCGACGGCACGCCCCCTTCAATCGCCGAAGCCCGCCACCTTGCCTGAAGGCGGATGGGCCGAGACTGAGCCGCACTTAACCGAGGCTCTGTGGCGAAGTCAAATAGGTGTTTCCTCCTGCGCCATAACGGACCGTTATCGTTCGCAAAGCGCGAGAGGCGGCGTAGTGGGGCCCGGGCGACACCTGAGGTCTGCGTACGCCATCCTGGCGCCCGTGCTCGCGCGGCCATCCCGTCGCCTGGCGCAGGTCGCGGCGCTCGCGCTAGTCGGTCGACGCCGGCGCCAAGGCGGCAGAGCGAGCGCGTGGTCTGATCGCCCGCTTGCAGCGGCGACGGTTCGATGACCCTTAGGCCGGTGCCGATCGGCGGGCCAACGGCCGACGCGAGCGTCCAGATCGACCCTTTGCTGCTCAGCCGGAGGTCGGGTCATGCCGACCAGGGCCCCATGGCCGGACGCAGTCGCATCGAAGCCGCCATCCATCCACGACGGCGAGGACAGTCAGTGCGCATCACCGCGCCTCTCACCTTGCACGAAGCACCGCGCGCTAGGTCAGGTCGCGCCATGCGGGCGCCTCGTCGGAAATATGTGTAGGTTGTCCAGATGGAGCGCTGGGGCTGCTTCTCCCTGGGCCTACGCTGAACCCATGACCAGGTTCTCTCACCCCCATCGTCGCCGTCACCGCCTCTTGGCGCCTGCGCTCGTAGCGTCCGCGTGTTTGGCTGCCGTCTGCGGCACGACGGGCTCAGCGAGCGCAGCAACGTCCTGTTCTCAGATACCGACCGTCTACGGGATCCCCCCGTGGGGCTTCCACACCGGGCCGTACTCGGGCGCGAGTAGCTTTGCCAAGGGCCACGGAAACATCAACCTCGAAGCGAACACGGTCTCGGGCATCATCTGCCAGCAGGATCGCGACGGCACGATCATCATGTCCGTGGAGCACCACCTCGTTTATCACTCGCACTACGCGATGATGTGGGGCTATCCGGGAAACATCATGAAGATCAGAGTCCGGGTCACGAGCAGCAACGACAGCAAGTGCGCCGTCGGAACGGTCGGGCGTGCGACCCTTTACGCCAGCTACAACGGCGTGCGCAGCGACAGCGTCCAGTTCTTCTTCCCGCCTGCCTGCAAGGACCAAGACCACCTCTACCACGGCTCCGAAGTCAATAATCAGGTGCCCCCGCTGTAGCCGGGCGTCCTCGCTGCTGACCCGAATCGGCAAGCGCGCTCAACTGCGGCGCGCGTCGCTCAGCAGGCGGCTGATCGCGCGTCTGATCGACACTCCCGTCATGCTCGCCGGCATCGGCGGGACGGTTGGTATCGCGCTCTGGGGCGTCAAACGGACCGGCGCAGAATCGCAAGCGCTGAGCGAGCGCCTTGCCTCCAAGCCGGCCAGGCTCCTGATCCTGCTTCTCGTCAGCGCCTCGACGGTACTCGCCAAGCTCCATCAAACCCCGGGCCAGCGAGTAGCAGGAATCCGTAGCGCAGACGCGTACAGCGGCGCTCGGGTGTCACTGCGACAGGCTCTCATCCTTGCGCTCACGCCACAACTGAGAAGCTTGCTGCTTGGGCTGCTCACGCGGCGGCTACAGCCACCACAGCGCCCCGTAGAGGACCATCGGCCGGCGCTGGAGCAGCTAAAGCGAGTCCACCCTCACGACGCCGACGCGCGCCGCGAGGCGACCATGGAGTACTACCGTGACCATCGACAGGAATGGTCGTGGCGAGATCCGCTGATCCGGCCGCTTACGAGGACAGGCTTGACGCTCCTGATCGAAGTCGCAGTGCGACGTCGATGGCCGGGGCGATCCTTGGGCGATGTCCTTGCGAAAACCGCCCTAATTGTGGATCAATAGCTGCTCGCCGGTATACGCCAGCGACTCGCCGTCCTTCGCAGTGCCCCCTGCGGGCCCGTCCTCACAGAGGGCTCATCATGACGGCGCGCTCGGTGCGGATCGTGGCCATCTCCTCTTCGTTGAGCCCGTTGGCAAACTCGTCGACCTTGCGTCTGGGGCCTTCTACCTCGAAGAGAACCTGGCAGGTGAGCAGGTGGGGGTGCTCGATGATCTGTAGTTTCAGGCCAAGGGCCGCGGCCGATTCCTGCATGCTCTGCTCGATTTCCCGGCGCACCATCCTGCCCGCGCTGCACACGAGCGTGCGGTGTTCCCGCTCGCCCTCATCGCGCTCTACGGCTTCCTCGCGTCGCCTTGCCTCGCCGGAGAGTGGAGGATCGACCTGAACCCAATCATCGAGCGACTGCTGCCAATGAGAGATCGCGATGGTCGTGTTGGCGAGCGACTGGATCGCAGCGCGCGCGCTGTTGATCGACTCCTCGCTCGCGGCGTAGGCGAAAAGGTCCTTGCCATCGTGGGTGATCACCACATCGCCGGGGATTTGTGTGTCCCCGGCGGGCCCGCTTCGCACACGATCAAGGAACTGATCGAGATCGTGGGCGCTGCCGAGGTCCGCCTTCAGCCGCCAGTTCTGGTCATCGGGCATCGTTCCCCTCCCGTAGTGAGCTCCGAGGCCGCGCCCTTGCCTTTGCGAGTTCTGTCAATAAATCGTGCCCTCTTGGCGAGCGAGCCCAGCGGCTTCATCTGCTGCCAAGGTAGCCGACAGCACTGCGCACGCGCGTGATCGAAGCGCCCGATTCCCGGCTTCGCACATGCGCCTCTCTCACTCTCCCCAGTCGACCACGAAATGGCCGATTGGTTCATCGAACCCCTTCACGGTGACCGGTCCTGCGTCAGAGAACCGAATGCCTTTGCCGCGGCAGAGGTCGTGCACTCCCGAGGAAACGGCGATGCACGCTGGCTGAGCGCATGAACACAGCCGCGCGGCCTGCTGGACCGCCGTGCCGAAGAGATCGTCTCGCTCGGTCACCGGCTCTCCGGCAGCCACCCCGATGCGCACGCGGAGCGCGGGCAGCTCGGCTCGGTCGCGCTCATGCAACTCCCGCTGGATCTGCATCGCCGCGCCGACCGCCTGAAATGCCGAGGCGAATGACCCCATGATCCCGTCCCCGGTGTGCTTGACCACGCTGCCGCCGAAGCCTGCCAGAACACGGCCTACGATCGAATCGTGCTCCCGAAGCAGGGACATGGCCGCGCGGTCCCCCAACTGCTGTGTTAGGCGCGTGGAGTCGACAATGTCGGTGAACAGGATCGCGCGGAACGCGCTTTCCACGTAGGGCTCGCCTGCAGGGTGCGTGTTGAGCCGACCGAAGAAGCCGCGGACGCTTGTCTGGTCGACCTCGATCACGTTCGACGGAAGCAACCCGTGAGCCGCTCGGTGGGCTGCCTCGACCGCTTCCTGGTCGGGTCCCTCGACGAGGCAGAAGCCGCTTCCCGCGTCCTCTTCGAACCAGTAGGTCACGAAGCGCACGCCGTATCGCTCCTGAATCTCCAGATCGCGCAGGTGCGCGGCTGCGAGATCGGCAGCCGTCGCCCCGGGAAGGTCGTGGCGGTCCATGTAGAGCGGCACCGTAGTCGCACTCTAACGAGGCTGCATGGACCGAGCCAGCCCTCGTGAAGTAGTGTCGCGCCGGTGAGCAAGCGCGTGCTGATCCTCGGTGCCGGGTTCGGCGGACTGGAGCTCGCGACCCGCCTCTCGGAGACGATCGCGGACGCGGTCCGCATCACGCTGATCGATCGCAACGACTCCTTCTACTTCGGCTTCTCCAAGCTCGAGGTGATGCTCGGCCGCCAGTCCGCCGACGACATCCGGCTGCACTACCGCGACTTCGAGAAGGACGGCGTCGAGTTCCGCCAGGAGATCGTGACGGACATCGACCCCGCCGCGCGCCGCGTCAGCACCGACGCGCGCTCCTACGACGCCGACTTCGTCGTCGTGGCACTAGGCGCCGACTACGACTTCGCCGCCACGCCGGGCTTCGAGCAGGGCGGGTACGAGTACTACTCGCTCGCCGGGGCCGAGCGGCTGCGCGACACGCTCGCCGACTTCAAGGGCGGCAAGGTGCTCGTCTCGGTCCTCGGGCAGCCGTTCAAGTGCCCGCCCGCCCCGTTCGAGGGTTCCTTCCTTCTGCACGAGCACTTCACGCAACAGGGAATCCGGGACTCGGTGGAGATGGCCACGACATTCCCGATGGCGCGTCCGGTCCCGGTGACCAGCGAGGTCTCGCAGATGTTCTGCGAGGGACTCGCCGCGCGCGACGTCAAGGAACTGCCCGGGCATCTCGTCACCGGCATCGATCCGGCGACCCGTACCGCACAGCTCGCGAGCGGCGAGAGCCTGCCCTACGACCTCTTCGTAGGCATCCCGATCCACCGGGCGCCCGCCCCGCTCGCAGACGCGGGCCTCGCGGTCGACAACTGGGTCCCCGTCGACCAGTCGAACCTCAGGACCCGGTTCCCCGGCATCTATGCGCTCGGCGACGTATGTACCGGCCCGCGGACCGTTCCAAAGGCCGGGATCTTCGCCGAGGCGGCCGCGCGCGTGGTCGCCGACGACATCGCCGCGACGATCGCGGGCGCCGAGCCGCCCGGGCCCTACGAGGGCTCCGGCGTCTGCTACGCCGAGTTCGGCGGCGGGCTCGTCAGCAAGGTCGAGGTCAGCTTCCTCCGCGGCGACGCGCCGGAGGCGCAGCGCCACGACCCCTCGCTCGAGTACGCGGCCGAGAAGGAGGAGTTCGGCGCGGCCCGCCGCGCGCGCTGGTTCGGGCGCCCGTGAAACGCGAGGTGGAGACGGCGGGCGCGAAACGACGCGAGCCACAAACGGCATCCGTTAGGCGATGCCCAACCTGCAGCACTCGTCGCGCTCCGTCGGCTCGGAGTATCTCAGCGAGCGACATACTGCCCCGATGAGCCGCACCGCGCTTCTCGCGGCCCTCGTGGCCCTGGTGTCTGCGGCCACCGCGCAGGCCGCCTCTCGCGCCGTCAACTTCCAGACGAAGACCGCGGATGTGGTGTGCGGCGTCGCCAGGTCAGTCCCCGGGACGGAGACCGACCCCGGCACGGGTGCCCCGCTCGACGGTGACTACCCGGGCTTGCAGTGCTCAGCGGCGGGCATCCCTAAACCAAAGCATGGTCTAGGCGATCCCTTCGTGCAGCTTGGGCAGGGTCACGCCGGCCGCGCAAGGCTCGTCGACGAGAGCCAGGACGACCTCATCTCAGGCGCAACACCCAAGACGCTCGCTCCGGGTTCGTCGTGGAAGCGATACGGCATCACCTGCCGCCTGGCAGCGTCGCTGGTCCGCTGCGTGAACGGCGCCGGTCACGGCTTCAAGATCTCCACGGGTCATCTGAGCCTGTTCTGACCCCGGCTGAGGCCACTCGACGCGATCGATCTCGCCGCCGCCCAGAAGTTTCGGCACCGACCTGACCGCCGTGGTGACCCACGACGACCGCATCGCTGAACGGCTCTCGGTCGGATCTGTCCGCCGCTGGCCGTCCTCGTCCGCTAGCGATGCCTCTTGTGCCGCTTGTGGGCGGGACGAGCCTTCGTTTCGTAGGTTCCCGAGACTGTTCCTGCTGAGTCGCAAGAGGACCCAAATTCCGGGTTCGGCGTGTAGCCGGCTTGAGTGGTCGATACTTCTCCGCTCTCGCGACCACCTTGATGGAATTGCCCGGTGAGCACGAGGGTGATCGTCGCCGAGGTGGACTTCGATTCGAGCGTCACCCTGAAGGTCTCCATGCCGCGTTCGATCGGGAACGACTTCGACCCCGAGCTCACGGCCGGCAGATAGGCCCGACCGAGGTAGCACTGCAGCGGGTGAGGGATCGACACGTCGGTCACGGCCTTGCCGTCGCGCGTGACCTTGAACGTCACAGGGAGCGAGGACTCGCCGTCGATCCCTCCCACGTAGCTTGCTCCGGCCGCAGGCTTGCCCGGCGCTTGCTTGGCAGCGCCGGCGAGAGCGGCGGTGGCGACCGCTCCACCACTAAGCAGCAGCAAACTCACCAGCATCCCAGTGAACGCTGGCCGCAAAGCACCCAGCATTTCTCGGGTCCATGATGATCGAGGGCTCACGCAGCGCGAGACGCTATCAAGCGCGGGCGAAGGGGAGCCTCGCGGTCAAGCCCGGGGAAGCATTGGGCGCATGGCGCCGTGTTGTATGGTGACGGACGAGGATTGCATGGCGGCAGCGGCGGGGACACTCGGCTTGCGCGTCTCCCACCCGGGCGCCGTCTGAAGCGATTGTGCCGCTACCGAACCGCGTCACGCCGCTTGGCGAGCTGATCGCGACCCCCGAGCGAGGGCTCGTCTACGGCAATCGCGGCTGCCTTCACAACGACCGCGCCGAGGTCCGCCGTCGCTTCGCCACCAAGCGGTGGATCGCGTGCCGGCTCGAGTTCCGGGGGCAGCGACGGGCGCCGTTGATGGCGCCTGGCCGATACACCGAGCTGTTCTTCCTCGACGAGGCGACCGCGCTCGCGGCGGGCCACCGACCGTGCGCCGAGTGCCGCAGGAGCGATTACATCCGGTTCACCGGCCTGTGGGCGGCAGTGCACGCGCGACAAAATGGAGCGGATGCAATCGATGCACAGCTGCACACTGAGCGAGTCGCCGCCGGCACGGGCGATCGCGCTCTTCACCCTTTTCCCTACAGCGAGCTCCCCGACTGCACGTTCGTCCTGGAGGACGGCCGGCCGCAGCTGGTCCTCGGCCGTCAGCTACTGACCTGGTCGCCCGCCGGCTACGCCGAGCGCCACCGCCGGCCCGCGAATCGCGAGGCGACGGCGATCACTCCACCCTCGCTGATCGCGATCCTAAGCAGCGGCTGGACATCTGAGCTGCCGCTGCTCCACCCCAGCGCGACGAGATGAGCGTGACGGTCCGAAGAACGAAGAGCGGTTTAGAGCGAAGAGCGCTTTGAAGCCTTTGCGAAGATGGAGACGGCGAGTTCGACAGGTGCGCGAAATCTCGGCGGGAACTGGCTGAGCAAAGCGGATTTTCGGGAAGGCGAGGACGGCGCTGCATACGTTTTGCGTATGCGCGCCGACCCCGCGACCCGAGGGCGCTCGGAGCATTCTGTTTGCTCGGTCCGAGCTTCTGAAGCGCCGCTAGGTCTTACTGTGGGACCGTTTGAGGGTCGGGCCGCACGACGACCGTGTCGGCGATCGGGATGATCTCGTCCACGGGCAGATCCGCCAGCACCGCGTGCCTGCGGAGCGCCTCCTCGCTGGTGGCCTCGTATATGCAGACGGTGCCCACCGACCCGCCGTCCTCTGCAAGAACGTAGCTGCGAATCCAGCGCACATCATCCGGCATCTGCTCGTTGCCGACGCTGGTCGAGCGCTCGGCAGCCTGCTGCAGCTCGGCCCCAGATCGCCAACCGCTGCGACGAAGGATTGCGTACAGGTCCATCGCTTCCTCTCTTGGTGAGACCCGGCGAGACTAGGCTGCCCTCGCTGGGCTAAATTACCGACTAGCAGTCGGTTATACTACAGCCGGGTTTGAACGATGTCAATGCCTCATCGGAGGACCGCCTGGCCGTATCGACTGATCGGCCTCGTGGCCGACCCTCGACGGGAGCTCGCGAGCGGCTCGTGAGCGCCATGCGAGAGCTGCTTCTGGAGCGCGACTTCGACGAGATCGCGACCGAGGAAGTCCTCGCTCGCGCACGCGTCAGCCGTGGCGGTATGTACCACCACTTCGCGGGCAAGGTCGAGCTGTTCAAGGCGGCCTTCGAAGCCTCCGAGCGTGAGGTCCTCCTGCGCCTGGCGTCGATCGTCGCAGAACAGACGGGACCAGGCCCCGGTCCGTTCGACCAGCTCCGGGCCGGCTGCATCGCATATGTGCGCGAGTGCGCGAGCGGCGGTGAGCTGCAACGGATCGGGCTGCGCCAGAGTCGCGCCGTGCTCGGCTGGGAGGGGTGGCGCGAAGCCGCCCGGACTCTCGGGATCGGCGCGATGAGAGCCGGGGTCGAAGCCGCTGTCGACGCGGGCGAACTGGTCAGCGACGACGTCACCACCACCACCCATCTCGTGCTAGCTGCCCTGATCGAAGCTGGCCTGCTCGCCGCCACCGACCCAAACCCAAATCAAGCCCTGGCTCGCATCGAGCCGGAGATCATTCGCCTACTCGGTGGCCTTCGTGCCCGCTGACCAGTTACCGCGGCTGCCGGCGTCTATCGCAACCGCATACCTTCAGGCACTCCTGTTGCAGAGGTTCGTGTAACCGCCGCGTGTCACATTTTCGGAACCGCTGATCGGTGGACTGTTGCCGTATAGCTTGCACGCCTGGCCCGCGCTGTTGCCCCTGAGGGTCGAGCCCAAATCCCCGCTGTTGCTGTAGACGTGGACGCTCCCGCCGACCGTGTTGTCATCGATGCTCAGCTTGCTCTTGTTCTCCGCCACTTGAAGGGAGCCGCCGAGCGTGTTGCCTGCAACGGCGACGCCAGCCCGATTCCCCTGCACCTGCATCAAGCCACCGACCTTCAATCCTGGCCCGCCATTGCAGTCACCAGGCGTGCCGATGTCAAGCGGTGAGCGCGAACTGTTGTCGAGCACCTGGACGTCGCCGTGAATCGTCGTGTCGCACAGCGAATCATCGACCCCTACCGGGGTTCCCGTGAGCGCGGTGACTATGAGGTTGCCTCCGATCGTTCCGCCTCCATCTAACTCAAACCCATTCGCCCCACGAAGCTGGACATCCCCTTTGATATCAGCCCCCTCGTCGATCAACGTGCCACCGGGCTTGAGCGCCTGCACGCCGCCCTTGACCACGGCGCCTGAAACCAGGATGCACGTCCCACCGGCAGGCACCTGCACCGACGTTCCAACCCCGCCGTAGGTCCCGTTGCATACCGTAAGGCCCGCCTTCAAAAGTTCGATGTCGCTCAGCGTGACGGTCAGGTTCGCCGTGCTCGAAAGGCCGTATTCGTCCGTGAGCGTGTAGCTGAACACGTCTTTCGCGCCCGAAGGCGGGAGCACCGCGTTATCGAGTGCGTACGTGTAATCGCCGGCATGCGCACCCGTCGTCTTTAGTACGAGCGTCCCATAGGTGCCATCAATCGTGATCACGCCGTTCACAGGCGTCACACCGCTCGGGTCTCTCGCGTCGCTGACCTCGGTGATCGTAGAGGGATCGCTTTCCAGGTTCAGGTCGTTGGTGAGCACGTTGCCGGTCGCCGCTGTGCTGGATAGCACTTTATGATTCGAGACTGTGACGGTCACTTCGCTTTCGTCGTTGACTGCCTGCGACTGCACAATCTGGGTCACTTCCAGCGCAATTGTCAGGCTGGCCTGGCTCGAGAAACCGTAGTTGTCGGTGAGCGTGTAGGTAAAGGTGTCTGTGGCGCCATTCTTCGGTGGCACCACGCCATGGTCGAGACTGTAGGTGTAGTCCCCACTGTCCGGTCCGCTCGTCTGGAGTACCAGGGTTCCGTAGCTGCCGTCTATCGTGATCGCGCCGTTCACAGGCGTCACACCGCTTGGCGTCGTCGCGTCGCTGACCTTGGTGACCGTAGAGGGATCGCCTTCAAGGTTCATGTCATTGGCGAGTACGTCGCTTGTGGCGATCGTGCTCGACACGACCTCGTTGTTTGCCTCCGTGACCGCTACGTCGTTTTCGTCGTTGACCGCCTGCGACTGCTTGATCACTTTGTACTTGATGGCAGCGGTATCCGACTGCCCATCGTGACTACGGGCGGTGACGGTGTATTCGAATTCGCCCGTTTCCTTGGGCACGATGATCCGGCCTGCGAATGGCCCGACCGAAAGGACTCCCAGCGCCGAATCTTCATTCAGTCCCAGCCCCTCGTCGTCTTCACACGACCCAAGGCCAGACCCGCCTTCGCCTTCTTCGCAAGAGAATGTCGTGAATACAGATTCTCCTGTCCTGTAGGTTTCACCGCCCGCTGGAGAGTCGACTACCGCTACTGGCGCTTCGATGGTGATCGCAACCTCAGCGTCACCAGAGGACGTGCCGGCGGCGGGCTGCGTGCCAGCACCGGCACTTCTCGCGCAGGTCAGAGACGACGCGCAATAGTCGGTGCCGCCACCTCCGCCTCCGGCGTACCGTTTGCCGCGCCATTCCCCTGCCGCGCCGCCGCCGCCTCCGTAGTAGCCCCCACCGCCACCACCGCCGGAGGCAGTACCAACCGCCGCACCTGCGCCGCCTTTACCAGGTTTGCCAACACTGGAGGCTTCGCCCACCGATCCGCTTGCGTCTGATACGCCGAGTTCCGCGCACGGTCCCTTCTCTCCGACGCCGCCCGCGCCGCCTTCACTCGTCGTGTTGTTCCCGCCGAGACCACCCGTCTCGCAATAGGAGATGGGTTCCTGCGACTGGGATTGACCAGCTTCTCCGACAGGTTCTCCCGCGTTGCCTCCTGCTTCACCGAATTCCTCTATGCCGTCGCCTCCACCGCCTCCCCCTCCAGCGACGAGCAGAGGCGAGGCGAAGCTCGACCCTCGGCTTATCCCAGACGCTCCACCGCCTCCCCCGGTTCCACCACCGCCACCGCCCTCATCGACGCATACATAGAACGTTTCGCCGGAGGACAGCACCGGGATCGTCGCGGACATCCCATCGCCCTGGCCACCAGAGGCATCCCCGCTCCCACCTGCCGCGCCGACAGCCGACACGTGAATCGCCGTCACGCCAGCAGGCGCGCTCCAAGTACCGCACCCTTCACTTGCGAACGTTTCCGCTGGCCCGTTCGCGCCGTGCGCGGCGGGCACAGCCCATGCCGCGAGACCAAGTATTAGCGCGAGCGCAGCAAACGAGCACAGGCGACGCGTCACGGCGACCTCCAGCCGGTCGATTCCCCCGGGAGGCCATGAGACGCTCCCTGTCCGACGCCGGATCGTAGCAACCACTCTCCGCAGTGGCAAGCGCCTGGGAGTAGTCGAATATAAGAGGCTGCGAGGCTGTATCAGTGGAGACGGCGGAAATCGAAGCCGCGCAACAGCTCCGCCGTCGAAAGAAGAAGCGCAGAAAAGCCTAGCTCGCCTCTCCCGACTGCGCGCACGCCCTTCGCCGTCCTGGCGCGGCGTTAGGTTCCTCTACGTGGCCGAGCAGCCCGAAGCCCCGAGGGGCGAGGAGGCGGGTCGCGCCGGGTCCCCCACTTCAGCAGATTGTGAACTTCAGCTTGAGCATCTTGGTGTGCGTGGTCGTCCGCCCACTTACCTTGGCTTTGTAGGTCAGCTTGATCGTGAGCGTGTGCTCGCCCGGCTTCAGTCCACCGTAGGACAGCTCGAGTGAGACCGGGAGGTGCCTGCTGGTCGCGTTTGGCTTGTAGACAGTGCGGTGGTGGTGTTTGTGCTTGATGCCCTTGTCGAGGTAGAACAACGCGCCGAGGAACGTCACCTTCGAGCCCTTGTGCAGCTTCACCTGCGTCAGTGAGACGGACAGCCTGCCGCCGCAGACGTCGGCAGTATCCGTAACCCTGAACTCGCGATCCCCCACCTTGAATGTTGCCGAGTTCTCGGGCGTCACGTTCGTCGGCGAAGCCGCGGTCGTGAACTGCGCCACGTTGCTGGTCGTGGTGCCGCCGCCGTAGTGGCCGGGAGGAACCGTGCCGCTCGCCTGAAGGCGGTAGTAGTAAGTCGTCCCCGGCGCTAGGCCGGAGGCGGTAGCGCTGAGCGACACTGCGGTATTGCCCTCAACCACGCCCGCGACCGCAATCGTCGTCGCCGAAGAGAACGAAGGGCTCGTGCTCAACTGGAACTGATCCGAAACGAAACCCCCGTTGGGGTTGACCTGCCCATTCAGCCTCGCGCCGTTGCTCGACACGCCAGTTGCCCCCGTGGCCGTCACCGATGGCGGCGCGAGCGTCAGCTCGAGCGCACCAAGATCGCAGCCGTTCGTCGGACGGGTAGTGCCGAGCTCGTCAGCCGCGTCACACGAGGTGCCGGCGCCCAGCGCGGGGCTGCCCGATCCCGGCGCCATTGTCTCAAGCGAGCCGCCGTTGTTCTGAAGCGGCCCAAGCACAGGATCGGAGGTGATCGGTGTTCCCGACGAGGTCGCGCCGCTGGCGGTGGCGAGCGAGCCGACGATGCTCGGGCTCGCCAGGGCGCTGCTGCTCGTGTTGGTCGCCTCGCCGGGCACCTCGTTGAGGAACACGTCTCCGCCGGTGTTTCCGTAGATGATCGACCCGGCGAAAGTAACCGTCGCGGTGGTCGGCGCGCCGGTGGTGATCGTGTTCCCGAACGCGATGCTGTATAGCGCGCCGCCCTGGGCCGTGGCGCCGCTCGCCGTGTTGGCCGAGATCGTGGACCCGCTCATCGACAGCGAGCCGTCGACGTTGAACAGCGCGCCACCGAGACCGTCGCCGGCCCCGCCGGCCGTCCCCCCCATGATCGTCCCCGCGGCGCCGCCGACGGCGCTGTTGCCCGCCAGTGTCGAATCCGACACCCTCACGTTGCCGAATAGCGAGAAGATCGCACCGCCCATTCCCGCTCCGCCGCCACCATTGTTCGATGAGCCCGACCCGGCGCCAAAGCCACCCGCGCCATCAGAACCTCCGCCGCCGCCAAAGCCTCCGCCACCGCCGGTGAACTCGCCGCCGCCGCCGAAGCCACCGCCAGCGTGCCCGGCGCCGAACGCGCCGCCGCCGCCCACGCCCCCGCCGCCCGCTCCGGCGTCGATGTCATTCGTCCCGACCTTGCCGCCGGACCCGAACGCGCCCCCGGCACCACCCGTGTCCGCACTACCGCTGCCGGCCTTCCCGCCGGCAGCCCCGTCGGTACCACCGCCAGCGGCAAAGCCGCCCTGGCCGCCGCCACTGCCTCCAGTGGCGCCACCCGAGCTGCCGTCGCCACCGGTCGCGCCGGCGTCAGCTGACCGAAAGCCGCCTCCGCCCCCGCCGGCACCGGGATCAGTGCCGGTGCCGGTCCCGCCCGCACCGCCGGCCCCGCCATCGGCACCCGGAGCCGGCCCGCCGAATCCTCCACCGTCGTCCCCCTGCGCCGATTGGCCCACGCCCGCACCGCCGAAGCCGGATGCCCCTTCATTTCCGTTGCCGCCCTGCGCCTCGTTGCCGTTGAAGGTCACCTGCTCGAGCGCAACTGTCCCCTGGTCGAAGACCGCGCCGCCCATGCCGGCGCCGCCACCTCCGCCGTCCGAGCTGCCGCCCTGCGCAAGGCCGTTCGAGAGCGTCAGGTCCTCGAGCGTGAGTGTCCCACCCGGTATTCCCGATAGCCCCCCAGACACGTAGAAGAATCGGAACGCCGGCGTACCACCGGCGCTCGAGCGCTCGATCGTCGCACCGTTTCCGTCGATTGTGACGGCGTCCGAGATCGGCGGCAGCCCATCCGGTCCGAACCAGTAGTTGTCGACCGCGCTCAACGCGTACGTCGCACCCGCCGCGAGCACGATGGAGTACGGCGAGCCACCCCCCGACGTCTCCCCGGAGCAGTCGCGCGCGGCCAGGCCTCCGCCGGGCTCGTCGGAGGTGTCCAGCGCGGGGTTCGACGCCTGGTTTGCCACCACGAGCGCATCACGCAACGTGCACTGCCCCGCCGGGCCCGCTCCAAGCGCGCTCGCCGTGCTCGTCACCGTGATCGTCTCAGCAGCCTGTGCGGTCGCCGACATCAGGCAAACAACCGCCAGCGCCGATCCGCCCATCACCGCCCGGCGCAGGCGGCCCAGCCGATGCTCCCCCCAGTTCGAGGTCCAAACCACCGGCAGGGACAATACACCTGAGGTTCGACCCCCACGCCCTGCGGCACCGCGAGAGCCTCGGGGCCCTCCATCGTCGGGTAGGGGAAGCCTGCGAGCCTCCGTTTCGGCGGCCACAGGCTCGCCCTCTGGGGCGCGACCTACACGCTGGAGGGCCCCTGCGGCTGCCGCTTCTGGACAGCCAGGTAGGAGCGGTAGGTTACCCGGGATTCTTGCCCGAAGGAACGTGATTGCACCCGTAATTTCATGGAGACGGCGGGAATCGAACCCGCGCAGCGCTCCCGCCGCCGCAAGAAAAAGCGCAAAATAGCCTAGCTCGCCTCTCCCGACTGCGCGCAGGCCCCTCGCCGTCCTAACACGGCGCTACGCTCCTCTACGTGGCCGAGCAGCCCGAAGTTAGACCTATAGCTGACTGAGCCGCGCGCTGTGCGAAAGCTCGTCTGCGCGATGGCTGTTGTCGTCGTTGGCCTCGTGACTCCGGGCGTGGCTGGCGCTGTGGTTCACAGTGGCCGCGTCGTCTTTCCAGAACCGCGAAATCCGCCTAGCATCGGCGTGCCGCCGCCACCGGCTGACCAGGCCCACGAGGACGACCGCGAAGTGGTGATTCGGTACAACGCGAGTCTCGGGAGCGTCACCTTTTCCGCTGAAGTCTGGGACCCTAGTTACTGGGGCGAAAAGTACGGCGAAAGCTTCTCGCTCGGCTCCAAATGCAAAGAAGGCCCCTTTGGCCCAAACGATTTCGAAGCGCGGGTTGAAGCTCAGCCAAGGGAACGAGGGCTAGGCGGGCCGGAACGCGGCGGAGTCTCGGGCAAAGCCACGCTGCGCGGTTACACCGGCCATGTTGAAAGTACGGGCACCTTCAACGGCAAGCGGTTTGAAATCACGTTTCGCAGCCGCTCATTCCGCAATCGCGACTGGCGCTGCGCCAGGGTTTCCGAACCCAGCTTAGTCAACCCAACGATGTTTCATCTGGATAACTGGAAGCCCAAGCGTAAAAGCTAGCGCCACAACCGCCGCCAGACGCCAGCTTTGCCAAGCGTTCGGCCTACGACGATGTTCTTGGCCCTGCGCGGGACGTAGCCCTTGCGGACTGCTCGACCCGATGCGCTGAGCCGAGCAAGTTTGTATAGCTGCGAAGTAAACGATTTTGCCATGCCGGGAGGATACACCCAGAAGGATTAGCCGCCAAGAGCCTTATCGGGACGCCCTTAATGTCCCCCGCTCAATCGCTCGGTGATCGAGCGGTTTTCGGCCACAGCCGATGGCGAGTGCCATACTCGCTCCCTCTCGGACAGAAGCGCGTCCTTCAAAACTCAAAGTCGTCTCTCGCGAAATGGGCTCATGTCTACGAGCCTTATAGAGCACTGCCGTGGCCTGTTTGAAAATCGCAAGCAGGTCGGACGGCGACTCGTATTCCGATATACCTTCGCCAAATGTGTAGGCGCAGGGCGGCAGGACGGGGTGTCCAGACACTGGTTCGCGCGGTGAGCAGCCGTAGACATCGCCTTGGTGATACGCAATGGTTACGCCCAGGGAGTCCTGCTGGCCGAAAGACGGGACTCGTTTCTAGGTCCTCCGATCCCGATCCCGCGCAAGGTAGCGGGACCCTCCGAGGGCAATTATGTTATTTCTCGCCCGAGAAATCAGCGTCTGTTATGTCGAATGGCACCCTTAATGCGGTTTGGGTTCCGATACGATGAAGTCACGGACGGCTTTTCGTCCTCCCGCTCTACGAGCGCTGCGGGAATTTGATTGTGAAGTGGCCGATGATCGTCGCGCCCTTCGCCGCTGGGGTCGGAATGCCGTCTGGATAGGCGTAACTTCCGCGAACCTCAACGACCCCAAGGACAGGTTCGCCGTTCGGAAATTTTAGTTCCGGCCTTTCGTAGGCTTCGGCGTAGCAGGGATACGTGCTGTTGCACGGAGGCGCATGGGGAACGGCGTAGATCCCTCCGTCGTAATCGCCACCGGGACACCAATGCTTGGTGCGCGAGATAGCTGGTGTGAGAGCGAGGACTACGCCGCCTTCTTGGGAATACCCGTGTCAGTGCGCTGCATGTTGCTGGACACCGAGCACGGCGGTTGGCTCTTCCGCGTGTAGTGCTCGTACTTCTTGAGCACGATCACCGCGTAGTAGTAGCCGCCTTCGGGCAGACGGCCTGCCTTGAAGCTCAGGTGGACGTTCTCGCGGGTGCCGAGCTTCCTCTGGACCTTGAGATGGAGCGGGCTCGCGGTAGCGCCTTCGGCTACGAGGAAGGTCGCGATGATGAGCGGCAGCACCTTGAGGACCAGGCGCACGACACCGACTCTACCGGAGACTGTGCTGGCCTCGCTGCACGCCCCAGACCCTCAGGACGGCTTCTGCTGGCTGGTGGCCAGCGAATAGGTCGTCGCCGGGACGGCCATGCATGTGTGACGAAGCACTATGGTGTGACGCCGTGACTTTGCGTACCGCCTCGCTCTTGCTGGCTGTGTTGTGGTCCGTGGTCCTTGTGTGTACCGGGACCACAAGCGCAGGGGCATCCCGGACGGTAAGCCACTACACGCCCAAGAAGCGCGCGCGACTACTTCGTCAATGCGAGGTTGCGGATGGCAGAACGTCTATCGGTGTTGCGTTTTGCACGTGCGCTCTTGCGTACCTCGAAGCAGATGTGACAGAAAGGATCGTCAAGAAAGCTGAACGAGCGGTAGCACGACGGAAAGTCAAAGCGCCGCAGTGGCTGCGCCATGTGCGGAACGCCTGCAAGAGGTTTGAATCTTATCCCGCTGCACAGCGCGCCGAAGAGGAGGCCGTCGCAGCGAAATACGCCGTCGAACACATCACGCGGAGCAAGTGACGACTGATTAGACGCCCGGCCCTCGCGAGAACACGAAGCGAGATTTCCCGCCTGGGGTCATCGTCCTTGTGACCTCACCCACCTTGCCTGCGTATCACTCTATAGCGCGCGAGGTCACGTGCCTTGCACGTTATAAGCGAAACTCGCCGAAAGTCAAATCATTGGCCAGCTGCCTGCTTCGTATTCGGGTGCTTCGCGCTCTGTTTGCCTGTTCGCGTTCCGGCTTGTGTTCCCGATTCGGTGAACTGCTTGGTCCCGCTCAAGGGGCGCTCGAACTCGATCGGCTTCTCCTCGGCGCGACTCGGATGATGCGCAACGCTTCCAAGTAGATCATCGCCTGAAACTTACTCGGCGTGCCACAAAAAGCCGCACCCCCCACACCGTGCCGCCCTTCGGTCGTCACCGACAAGCTGTCGTCCTCGTGCGCGAAACTCCCACGTCCAAGGACCTCCCCTAACTTCGCCCGTGCGCTGCAGTTCGAGCATATCGCGGGCGGTTCCAGTGGTGATCCCTTCGTTGAATGGCTCGGCCACGGCGAAGGACTCTCCGACAGCAGCACCGACAATTCTCCCGTCAACGATTTCTTCGAGCCGCAGTACGTATTCACCACCCGTGATTGGAGCTTCGGGTTTCATCGCGTAATGGACCGGCGGGAGAAACCTGGCCACCACGCGCGAGAGCACCCGTGACAGGGCTATGAGCAACCCCCCTCGGGGGCCACGCTCGTTTCTAGACAGCGGGCTCTCACGACGAAACCCGGTCCTGCGGCACCCAACCCGCGAATATCAGCCTGCCCGCGCGTCGCGCACCCGCCAGCCCGCCGCCCCCTTGACCGACCAGGATGCCCGCCCCAGCCGTGGGCATCCGGTGCTGCCCACTTGACAAAACGACCTCCATATCAGCCCTCAGCTTGCTACGGCCCGGGGAACGACGCGCCCCAGGCGCGGCGTCCCCGAAGCCGTGGCGGCGCGGGCGGAGAATCGGCGCTGCGAGCCGCCCGCAAACAACCACCCTCGCCGGCGAGCGGGGACCCCGAGCCGTAGGCTCTTGATCGTGAAGATCAAGCAGTACGTCTACTTCGGCATCTCCAGCGAAACGCTGACCGCCGAGGCGATCGCAGAGCGCATCGAGCTCCAGCCCGACAAGACGATGGTGCGCGGAAGCCGGACACAAGATCCCCCGCGACCGGCTCGCCACAAGTGGCAGCTCGGCAGCTACGAGCCGGGGGGTGATATTTCGGATCACGTGAGCCGGGTTCTCGCTCGCGTGAAGCCCGCACGCGACGCGATCCGCGCTCTCGTGGGAGAGGGCGAAGTCCAAGCGTGGCTGCAATTCGTCCGCAACTTCGGCACCGACGACGGCGAGGAGGAGATCATTGACGAAACGCCCGAGGGCCTCGTCAAGCTCAGCGGGCAGCATCAACTTCTTGGCTGGCATCTACACCGGGACGTCTTGGCGTTTCTGCACGATGTGGGCGCGGAGATTGACGCAGACGAGTACGGATAGGAGAAGGCGCTGTGCTTATGGAGTACCTGGACGATCCGGCTGCGCGGCCTCAAATACGCGTGCTTCTGCTCTACGACCTTGGGACTGCCGAGGTGCAGGCGCTGCGAGAAGCCGTTGACCGCCTCAGCCGGGGGAAGCCGGGCAATGAGCTGCTAGTGGATGCGCTGCCGGGTGTCACCGCGGTTGATGGGTCTTCACTCGTGGCGGCTGTCGGCGAGGCGGATCTCGGCGTGGAGCCCGACGGGGCCGACCGGCATTTCCGGTGCAAGCTGCGCGCCTCCTCCTGGGAGCGAGTGTCCGGGCTACTAGAGCCGTTCCTCGCTGCCGGCAGTAATGCCTTCCAGTATCTAAGCAAAGAGGGCTCTGTGGAGTGGATCATCTCCTACGACCGAGGGTGGTAGGCAATGAACTGGAGAAAGGCGATCGTCCGGTCGCTCAACGCCGCCTGTACTGCCGTTGACGACATCGCATATCGCCCCGCTGTCGTGCGCCTCGCCCTGCCGCTACCGCGCTGGTGGCGATGCGACCTCGCGCGGTTGTCCATGTGGCTTGATGATCGTTGGGAAGTCGGCTGGTGGAACAGCAGCGACGCGCCGGCAGCTCCCCAAGGCGTGTACGCCGCGTGCGGGCGCCGGGCCGCTTGGCTTGAAATCGGAGGGCGTTGCGCGGATGAGGAGCCGGACGGAAGCTATCTGGAAGATCATCCGGTGGCCCTGTGTGCATGGTGCAAACCCGACGGACCATTTGACGACGCCGAGCAGGTAGCCGCCGCCCTGGCGGAGGCGAGGGCCAGAAGCATCTCGTGGTCGTGGAAGTGGCGTCCGGGGTAGGGGTGGACAGGTCCGCCGCTACGCATCAACTGCTCGGCTGGCATGTCCACCGTGATGCTCTCGCGTCCCTAGCGGACGTGGGCGCAGAGATTGACGCAGACGAGTACGGCTAGGAGCTACGAGTGCGCCGCTCGGCACGCGCGCGAGGATACGGCCGTCCGTCCGTCGTGCCGATACTGCTTGGGTGTTCGCGCCAGACGAGCGACGAGTGATCCACGCGACTGCGGGCGCAGATGTCGCCCGCCGCGTCGTTCGCTCCAAGCTGCGCCCGCTGCTTGCCGGGCTTCCGGGGGGTTGGTTTGGCGCGAAGCTTCAACCGGGCGTCGTGGGATTCACGCTCGGCAACTTCCTGATGCTGGCACCAGTGCCCCCTGATCGCACGTTGCTCGGCAACCGTAAGAGCCCAACGGTGTTCGGCAGGATCGTTCATCGCGAGGATCGGGGCTGCGATCTGCGTCTTTCTGTCTTTACGCCGGGTTATCCGTACAGGATCGTCCGCGACCCGGCCGCGATGGCGCTCTTTGACGAGTGGCTTAGCGCGGTTGCATCCGACCTGGGTGCCCAAATAAGCCGCGGGCAAGGCTCGTAGGCAATGGCGTCTCAGCGGGACACCCGGCGCGGCGACAGCATGGTTGACTACGTGCTCTCTGGGCGCGACGGGAAAGGGCTGGTCTCGGGTCTCGTAGCCGAGTTTCGTGGCGGTTATCCGTTGGATCGCTTGTTCCTCCTGCTAGACAGCGAGGACCCGCAAGTCGCGGTCACGGGAGCCATGATCGCCTCGGAAATCGGCGAGCTAGTTACGCCGATCGCGGACAGACTCTCGGCGTATCTCAGGCATCCGACGCCCTGGGTGAGGTCAGATATCGCAGACGCGCTGCTCAACAGCGGGCCGCCGTAGGGTCGTCAGACGCTTACGGCGCTGGAAGGCCTCACCAGCGACGAGAACGACGGCATCCGTCGCAAAGCTCGGGCGTTCGTAGAGACCATCGGCCCGGGCCGCTAGGGCTTCTCGTTCGGGCGCGGTGGCCGCACGTTGCTGAGGAACCGGGGCTCGGACGCCGACACCGCGCGGAAGTTCTCGCGCGCCTCGTTCAGGCTGACCCGGTTCGCGCCGCCGGCGTAGCTCGGGTCTCGGAACTGGACCGGGTCGTCCTCCCAGAAGCAGACCTCGCATATCCGGAATGTGCCTGGGGGCTGCGCATCTAGCGTGAGATATCCACAGCACGCGCAGGCAAAGCGCTCGGGGTGCCCGGTCATCGGCTCAGCCTCGCAGCCGTAGCCGGTCGGCGCGAATGAACTCCTCGTAGGCCTCGGTGCTGATCCAACCAGCTGCGGAAACGTAGGCGGGGTCGCCCGGCATGATGGTCTTCCACGTCAAGAGACAAGTTTCGTCGTCGTCGTTGCCGTCGTACGTCTTCTCGGCCCATTCAAGGCTGGTGTCCTCTACCGCCGCGAACTGGTCCGGACGGAACCACGAAATCAAAAAGTACGGCCCCGTTGTGGCCAACTCTACGTCGGGAGCGTCGTAGCTCTCAAAGACCGCTAACTCGTCGTCCGCGGAGACGAGGTGATGGAGGTCAATCACCCGCGAGCGCGCCCCCTGCTCGCCCGCCCACAAGGTTGCCGGAGCGAGCGGCGGGCTTGGCCACGAGCCTTCGGCCAGCCACAGCTCAGTCGTCGTCACGTCGCCGGCGCGGCTTGTCCCGACGATATTGACCTGTGTGGGCTGATAAGTCATTCAGTCGTCGCCGACGGGCGCATGGGCGCGGGACGACGCAGGCAAGGCGGCCGGTTCTATTGCCGCCGATTTGTGCCGGCCCGCACATGTAGTATTTGGCTTAGAGCTGTGAGTGGAGACGGCGGGAATCGAACCCGCGTCCGCGGTCGCATGAGAATGGCGTCTACGAGCGTAGCCGGCGCTCTGATCTCGTCACCCACTCGCCACGCCGGCCGGGTCGCGGGCGACCAGCCTCCTGAGATTTCCCCGGTTTGGCGGAGGCGCACCGCGCCGGGTTGAGCCTGCTATCTGATCCCGGCGTGCCCCGCCGCAGGCGAACGGGGGCCGAGACCTCACGGCTTAGCTATTGACTAAGCGGCGAGGGCGTACTCGTGAGAGTCCGCACTTATTGTTTCCCGGGTGTTTTACGAGGCCGCCCGGGACCTCGACTCGCAACCACCCACACGAACCGACCACGTCGAAGCCTGTCGTCCCCGGGGTGTATGTAGCCCACAGTTTACCGTGGCGGCGCGCCTGCCACGTTAGGGAACGCTTAGCGCAGCTGCCACAATTGAGCTGATGGACAACGACTGGACTTTCGGCAGCTACCCGACCGCCGCTCCCCCGGTTCCCGCTCCTGCGACCAGCCCGCCGGCGGCGCTTGCGCTCTCGCCCCAGGCCGCCCAGCTGAGCGGCGCAGCTCCCGCGAGCGCCGGCACGCGCGCCGACGAGGCCTTCGGCGCCCGGCGCCGCAAGCGCTTCGAGCGGGCGCGCCGCAAGGTCACCAGCGCGATCGCGGCGGTGGGAGCCCTCATCGCCAAGTTCTTCGCGGCGATCAAAGGTGCACTCCTACTGATCCCCAAAGCGAAGCTGCTGCTCACCGCGGGCACCGCACTCGTTTCGGTCGCCGCCTACTCGCTGTTCTGGGGCTGGACGTTCGCCGCCGGCTTCGTCCTGCTCATCTTCATCCACGAGATGGGGCACGTGATCGCGCTTCGCCGCGAGGGCGTGCAGGCGACAGCCCCGATGTTCGTGCCGTTCCTGGGCGCCGTCATCTCGGCAAAGTCGCTTGGCGAGAACGCTCTCGCTGAGGCGCGCGTGGGCCTCGCCGGGCCGGTGCTCGGAACGATCGGGTCCGCTGCCTGCCTCGTGATCGGCGAAGCGACCAACAGCGACTTCTTCCGTGCGCTCGCCTACATCGGCTTCTTCCTCAACCTCTTCAACCTGCTACCCGTGGTGCCGCTCGACGGCGGCCGTGCGATGGCCGCGATGGCGCCGTGGATGTGGTTCCTCGGATTCGGCGCGCTCGTGGCGCTGGTGGTAATCGTGCCCAACCCGATCCTGCTCATCATCCTCATCTTCGGCGGCCTTGAGACGTGGCGGCGCTGGAAGCTGCGCCGCACGCGCTCGCTGCAGCAGGCCGCCTACTACCGGGTCTCTCCGCGCGCCCGCCTGCTCGTGGGCGCGGTCTACATCGGCCTGATCGTGGTACTGGCGCTGGGCATGAACCAAGCGCACATCCTCAGCACCGCCGGCCACAGCTTCCGCACGATCTAGCGGCGAGCTTCGCGCACTCCGCGTTCGATGTCGCGGCGCGTCTCGCGCTCGCGGAGCGACTGGCGCTTGTCGAAGATGTCCTTGCCGCGCGCCAGCGCGATCTCCACCTTCGCATGTGAACCGACGAAGTAGATGCGCGTGGGCACGATCGTCAGCCCGCGCTCGGCCACACGCGCTGCTATGCGCTCCAGCTCGCGTTTGTGCAGGAGCAGCTTGCGCGGACGCTCGGGATCGTGGTTTTCGCGCGCCGCCGGCCCATACGGCGGGATGTGAACCGAGTACAGCCACAGCTCGCCGTCGCGCATCGCCGCGTAGCCGTCCTTCAGCTGCGCGCCGGAGGTGCGCAGCGACTTCACCTCGGTTCCCTCGAGCACGATGCCGCACTCGATCCGTTCGAGCAGATGGTAGCGGTAGGACGCGTAGCGGTTGGATGCGACATCGCCCGCGCCGACCTTGCGCTTCGCCTTGCCCTTCGCCACCGCTTGAGGTTATTCGGCCGGCGCGAGATCCACGCGGCCGCGCAGCGGCTCGACGCGCTCGACGCGCACGCTCACCGGATCGCCGAGCCGCAGCGTCGCGCCGCTGCTCTCGCCGTGCAGGATCGTGCCCTGCTCGTTGAGCTCCCACCAGTCGCGACCGGAGTCCGACGGCGCACGCAGCCGTCGCACGGGGAGCATCCCCTCGAACGGCATCTCAGGAGCCTCCGCGCCATCGCGCTCGACCGCCGGCCCAAAGCTCACGAACGCACCGGCCGAGATCAGACCACCGATCTCGCCGCTGAACGGCAGCTCGCGGCCGCTCTGGGCGAGGACGCGTTCGAGCATGAAGCAGCGGCCGACGTCGTCAGCTGCGTGCTCGATCGCCATCGCCGCGCGCTCGCGCTCGGAGGTCCACGATCCCAACTCCTCCAGTTCGCTCGCCCTCGGCGGATGCTCGCCCGCGCCGAGTGCGCTGAGCAGCGCGCGATGGCAAACGATGTCGGGATAGCGCCGGATCGGCGAGGTGAAGTGGCAGTAGCTCGTCGAGTGAAGGCCGGCATGCCCGAGGTTGCGCGGCGAGTAATAGGCCTGCTTGAGCGAGCGCAGCAGCAGCGACTCGAGCGCCGCCCGCCCGCGCCCACGGCGCGCCAGGTAACGCTCGATCTGCTGGGAGATCTTGCCCAGGAGATCGGCGGCCTGCGAGGAGGACATCGCTTTGGGCAGCGCTGGCGTCGGCACATCGAGCGAGGCGAGCTGGTCGACAAGCCGCTCGATGCGCTCGGGGTCGGGCCGCTCGTGCACGCGATACAGACACGGAACCTTGCGCGCCTGTAGCAGCGCGGCAACGGCCTCGTTGGCGGCGATCATCAGGTGCTCGACGAGGCGGTGGGACTCGGTCTGCGCCCGCGACGCGATCGCCGTCACCGCTCCCTGCTCGTCGAAGAAGAACTCGGGCTCCTCGGATTCCACGGCGATCGCGCCGCGGCGCTCGCGCGCTGCCTGCAGCTCGTGCGCAACGGCCCGCGCGGCCGCCAGCGGCTCCCCCCACGGTGCCTCGGCTGAGTCGCTGCCGGCGAAGATGCGGTCGACCTGCTCGTAGTCCAGTCGCGCGTCGGAGCGGATCAGCGACGGGTAGAACGCGCTGGCGCGCACGCTCGCGCCCGCGAGCTCGAGCTCCACCGTCACCGCCAGACGCTCGGCGCCCGGCATCAGCGAGCACGCCCCGCTGGAGAGGCTGTGCGGCAGCATTGGCTCCACCGTCCCCGGCACATACACGCTCGTCGAGCGTCGTCGCGCTTCGCGGTCGAGCAGCCCGTCCTCGCGCACGTGCGCCGCCACGTCGGCGATGTGTACCCACACGCGCGTGCGCCCGTCACCGAGGCGCTGCGCCGACAGCGCATCGTCGAAGTCGCGAGCGCTCGCGGGATCGATCGTGAGCGTCGGCAGCTCACGCAGGTCGCGGCGCTCCCCGCTGCGCGCCGCGGGATCGTTCGATGCTTCGCGCGCCTCGTGCTCGACCGCTTCGGGGAACTCCCGCGCGAGCCCGCGGTCGAGCAACAGCGCCTCGATGACGTCGCGCGCCACATCAGGTCGCCCGAGCACGCGCACGATGCGGGGTGCCGAGCCGCGGCCGGCTCCCTGGACAAGCACGAGGTCTCCCTCCCGCGCATGGGAGCCGCGCGCCGCGCGCGCCGGGCCGAGGACCACGCGCGTCGACAGCCCCCGGCGCCCGTGCGGCTCGCGCGATCGCTCGAGGGGGAACAGGCGCTCGGCGGTCAGAAAGCGCCCGCGCCGCTCGAGCACGGCGACGAACCGCTCGCCGCGCACGGGATGGGCGTGCGTACGCTCCGGCGCGGATGGCCCGCGGCGCCTCTGCCGCGCGCTCACTTGATCTTCGCAGCCAGCGTGCTCAGCGCCACTTCGAGGCCGTGTTCGCTGTCGACGCCGCTCGGCACGCGCACTTCCGGCGTTATTCCCGCGCCCTGTTTGACGCCGCCCCCGCCGAGGTTGCGGCCGTTGGGCGTGAAGTACTCCCCCACCGTGACGTCGATCGCGCCGCCGTTTGAGAGCTCCTCCTCCTCCTGGAAGACGCCCTTGCCGAACGTGTGCGTGCCGATGACGGTCGCGCGGCGATGGTCCTGCAGCGCCGCCGTCACGATCTCCGCCGCCGATGCCGTGTCGTGGTCCACCAGCACCACCATCTTGATCGACGCGGGGATCGGGTTGCCGACCGCGGTCAACACCTGCGTCGGCTGCGTGCGTCCGCGTGTGGTCACGACCACGCCCCCCTTGCGCAGGAAGACGCTGGCGATGAGCTGCGCTTCCACGACGAGGCCGCCGCCGTTGGCGCGCAGGTCGAGCACGATCCCCTTCGCGCCGCCGTGCAGCACGCCCTCCACGGCTTCGCGTACTTCGGCCCCCGACCCCGGGGTGAACGCGGCGAGCGCGACGACGCCGAGCTTGATTCCTTTCACCGTGCGCATCTCGGACGCGACGACCGGCTCGGACACCGTCGCACGGGTGATGTGCAGCGTGCGCGTGGTGCTGCGTTCACCGCGCCGGACGCCGGGCCGTTCGATCTTGAGCGCGACGGTCGTGCCGGGCTCGCCCTTGATGAGCGCAGCCGCGGCTTCCGTCGAGAGGCCTTCGAGCTTTCGCCCGTTGACGGCGACGATCACCTCGCCGCTCTTCAGACCCGCGCGCTGGGCCGGGGAGGAGTTGAATACGCGCGCGATCAGCAGTCCGCGCCGTTCGGCACCGACGGCCACGCCGATTCCCGTGAAGTGCGGCGGCTCGTCGAATTCCCGGAATTCTGCTGGCGTCAGGTAGTGCGAGAAGCGGTCGTCGAGGCTCGCGATCATGCCCGACAGCGAAGCATTGGTCAGCTGCGAGGCGGGGATGCGGCGGTAGTAGTCGGACTCGATTCGTCGCATGGCTTCCTGGAGCACCGCGCTCTGCTGGCTGGCCTCGACGCTGCTGCGCAGGAACGACGGCAGATCTTCGGGGTGACCGCCCAGCCACGCGCCGACGAGGAGCAGCACCACGACGGCAGGCAAGATCAGGAGCGGGGGCCAGCGGGGCCCCTGCCGGCGATTGGCAGGCGACAGCACGACAGCGCAAGCGTAGTGGAGCGTCCTCCGCAGCCTCGCCGCTGACACATCTTCTAGGGTGCATCGTCGATGGCGCGTATCAGCACGAGCACCGTCGAGTCCAACGGCCTTCCGATCCACAGCATCGAGCTGCCGGGCACGCGTGCGCTGACCGTGCTCGTCGCCTTCGACGCCGGCGCGCGCAATGAGCGCTCCGACGAGAACGGCATGGCGCATTTCCTCGAGCACCTCGTGTTCAAGGGCGGCGAGAAGTACCCCACCTATCGCGACGTCAACGAGACCGCCGAGCGGCTGGGCGGCGTGCTCAACGCCTACACCAGTCACGACCTCGTCGCGTTCCACATCACGGTCAGGGCGGAGAGCGCGTTGCCGGCGATCGACCTGTTGACCGACTTCGTCGGCCGGCCGCGGCTCGACGAGGAGGAGCTCGACCGCGAGCGCGGCGTCGTGATCCAGGAGATCAACCGCGCCTACGACCAGCCCTCGGTAGTGGCCGAGTACCTGATCGACCGCGCCGCCTTCGGCGAGCATCCGCTGGGGCGCACCGTGCTGGGACCGGAGGAGAACCTGCGCAGGTTCACGCGCGAGGGCATCATGGCCTTCCGCCGGCGCCGCTGGGCCGGTAGCCGCGGCGGCGCGTTCCTCGCCGGCAACCTCGAGCACCTGCCCTCACAGCAGGAGCTGCACGAGCTGTTCGGCCGATTCCCTGCGCTCGCGCCGCCCGATCCGTACGAGCCCGCGCCTGCGTTTGACCCGCAAAAGCTCGTCGATGAGCGCGACACCAACCAATCGCACCTGCGCATGATCTACCGCCCCGACATCGCGGTCTCTGACCTCCCCGAACGCGCCGCCCTGTCGATCTATGCGACGCTGCTCGGCGGCTCGATGGGCTCCCGTCTGTTCGAGGAGCTGCGCGAGAAGCGCGGCCTGTGCTACTCGGTCTACGCGCTCGACCACTCCTTCGCCGACGTGCCGATCCTGCAGCTCGGCTCGGGCCTTGAGTCCTCGAAGTGCATCGAGGCTTACCAGCGCATGCGCCAGATCGTCGATGAACTTCGCAGCGACGGGCCGCGCGCGGCGGAGGTCGAGCGCGCGCGCGCCTACGCGGCCGGCCGCCTCGTGCTCGTGTTCGAGAACTCGGGCGCAGTCGCCCGCCATGGCGCCACGCAGCGCATCGTCTTCGGAGAGGACATCGACCCGGACGTCGCGATCGCAGCGCTCGACGCGGTCACGCTCGAGCAGGTGCGCGCCGTGGCCGCCGGCGTGGCTGACCGCCTCGCCGTCGCATGTGTCGGCCCGCACTCCGCCGCGGAATTCTGATCAGCCGATCGCGACCATGCGATCGATCGGCACGCGCGCGCGGCGTGCGAGCTCGCGCGGCACCCGCACCTCGAAGCGCATCTGCGCAAGCGACTCGCGCAGCTTCGGAAGCGTGATCATCTTCATGAAGCGGCACGAGGCCTCGGCGTTCGCGGGGATGAAGCGCACGTCCGGAGCCGCCATCTGCAGCGGGTAGAGCATGCCGACCTCGGTCGCGACGATCGCCTCGGCGGCACCGCCCTCGCGCTCCACGGCCTGCGCGTGGGCGAGCATGCCGCCGGTCGAGAGGATGTGCACCCCCTCCTCGGCGACGTCGCCCGCCGCCAGATACTCCATCACGCTCGTCGAGCATCCGCACTCGGGGTGGATGAGGAACTCCGCCCCGGGATGCTGTGCGCGCGTGGCCTCGATGTCGGCCGGGCGAATGCCGGCATGCACGTGGCACTCGCCGTCCCACACGTGCATACGCCTTCCGAGCTCGCGCTCCACGTAGGCGCCGAGCCACATGTCCGGGCCGAACAGGATCTCGGTCTCCGGGCCATGCGTCTCGTAGATGTGGCGCACGACATCGACCGCGTTCGCGGAGGTGCAGCAGTAGTCGCTCAACGCCTTGACCTCGGCGGTCGTGTTCACGTACATGACGACGACTCCGCCGGGGTAGCGCTCGCGCCACTGCGCAAGCTGGGCCGCGTCGATCGAGGCCGCCAGCGAGCAGCCGGCGTCGAGGTCCGGGATCAGCACTGTCTTCTCGGGGCACAGGATCGATGCGGTCTCGGCCATGAAGTGCACGCCGCAGAAGACGATCGCCTGCGCATCGGACTCCGCCGCCTCGCGCGAGAGTCCGAGCGAGTCCCCGACGTAATCGGCCACGTCCTGGATCTCGGGTAGCTGGTAGTTGTGCGCCAGGATGACCGCGCCGCGCTCGGCGGCGAGCGCGCGCACCTGCGCCTGCATCTCCGCCACCTGCTCGGGGCTGAGCGCGGCTGCTGGTGCCTGCGAGGGGGCCATGGGGAGATTCATGGCAATGGCGAGAGCTCCAGCGAGAGGTCGAGGGCGGGGGCGGAATGCGTGAGCGCCCCAAGTGAGATCCATTCTACCCCCGTCTGCGCGACGGCCCCGAGCGAGTCGAGGTCGATGCCGCCGCTGGCCTCCAGCGACGCGCGCCCGGCGACCTGGGCCACCGCCTCGCGCAGCTGCTGTGGGCCCATGTTGTCCAGCAGCAGGCGCGGCGCGCGAGCCTGCAGCGCCTGCTCGATCTCGCCGGCGTCGCGCACCTCGACCTCGAGCGTGCCCGCGAGCGCCGGCGCCGCCGCGCGCGCCCGCTCCACGGCCGCGGCGATGCCGCCGGCGGCGGCGATGTGGTTCTCCTTGATCAGGATCGCGTCGAACAGGCCGAAGCGGTGGTTGTGCGCGCCGCCGGCGGCGACGGCGGCCTTCTCGAGCGCGCGCAGCCCCGGCGTCGTCTTGCGGGTGTCGAGCACCCTGGCATGCGTTCCCGCGACCGCGCGCGCGGCGCGCGCAGCCATCGTCGCCACCCCCGAGAGGTGCGCGAGGAAGTTCAGCGCCGTGCGCTCGCCCGTCAGCAGCGCGCGCGCCTGCCCCTCGACCGCGAGCACGGGCCCCTGCTCGCGCCAGCGCCCCTCCTGCACGAGCCGCTCGGTGGCCGCCGACGGATCGAGCTCGCCGAAGACGAGCTCGGCCGCCTGCAGGCCATAGACCACGCCCGGCGCCTTTTGCGTGATCAGCGCGCGCGCGCGCAGCCGCTCGGGCACGGTCGCGAGCGTCGTCACGTCGCCGCTGCCCACGTCCTCCTGCAGCGCACGCGCCACCAGCGACCTCAGCTCACTCACGCGGCGACTACTCCCGCGTCGCCTGCGCGAGCAGCTGCGCGCGCACGAAGCCGTCGAGATCGCCGTCGAGCACGCGCTGCACGTCGCCCAGCTCATACGAGGTGCGGTGGTCCTTGACCATCGTGTATGGGTGCAGCACGTAGGAGCGGATCTGCGATCCGAAGTTGACGTCCTGCGCCTCGCCCTTCTCGCGCGCGATCTCCTGCTGGCGTTCACGCTCGGCGCGCTCGAGCAGCTTGGCGCGCAGCATCGACATCGCAGTCTGGCGGTTGGAGGACTGCGAGCGCTCGTTCTGGCACTGCACGACGATGCCTGTCGGGCGGTGCGTGATGCGCACGGCGGAGTCCGTCTTGTTCACGTGCTGGCCGCCGGCGCCGGAGGCGCGGTAGGTGTCGACCTGAAGATCGTCCTCGTTGATCTCGACCTCGCCCGTGTCCTTCACGACGGGCGCCACCTCGACGCCCGCGAAGCTCGTCTGGCGTCGGTGCGCGGCGTCGAAGGGTGACAGGCGCACCAGCCGGTGCACTCCACGCTCGGCCGAGTACAGCCCGTAGGCGTTCTCGCCGCGCGCGCGGAACGTCGCCGACTTGATGCCCGCTTCCTCGCCCTCGCCCACCTCGAGCAGCTCGATCTGAAAGCCGCGCCGCTCGCCCCAGCGCATCAGCATGCGCAGGACCATCTCGGCCCAATCCTGCGCATCGGTGCCGCCGGCGCCCGCGTTCACCGTCACGAGCGCGTCGCCGGAGTCGTAGCGGCCGGCGAACAGGCGCTGCTCCTCCAGCTCGGCCAGGCGCTGCTCGACGGAGGCGATCTGCTCCTGCAGCTCCTCCTCCAACGCCGGGTCCTCGAGCGCGATCTCGGCTAGCGCGTCGAGGTCTTCTACGTCGGCGAGCAGGACGTCGAACATCTCGAGCCGGCGTGCCGCGCGCGCGTGCTCGGCGGACACGCCCGCTGCGCGCTCGGCGTCATCCCAGAAGCCGTGCGCGCCCATCTGCCGCTCGAGCTCGCCGACGCGCGTCCTCAGTGCGGGCGCGTCAAAGGTAGTCCGCGAGCAGCTTCATCTGCTCACGGATCGCAGCAAGGCGCTGCGGCGTGGAGTCGGCGGGTTCGACGCTCGCCATGGGATCCACGCTATCAGGCGCGTCTCGCCCGCCGCGCGCCTTGCCACAGCCTCTATCGTGCCCGCGAGATGCCGCCCGCGGACCCCGCCGCGCTCGCGCGCGCCTTCGCCGCCGCGATGAACGCGGGAGATGTCGAGTCCGCGCTCGCGCTGTGGGCGGATGAGCCACTGCTGATCGGCCCCGACGGGGATGCGCTCCGCGGCCGGGCGCGATCGAGCGGGCGCTGCGCGGCCTCGTCGAGCAGGACGTGCGCTTCGAGATCGAGCTGCGCTCGGTCCATGTCGCCGGCGATCTCGCGCTCGTGCGCGGCACGCTCACGCTGCGCGGCCGCGCGGGCGCGAACGCCTACGAGCAGGCGAGCGAGAGCACCGTCATCTACGTCCGCGACAGCGGGGCCTGGCGGATCGCGATCGACGCGCCGTGGGGACTTCCGGCGCCCTAGATCCGCGCAGCGCCACAGCTCAGGCGCCGTGGCACTTCTTGAACTTCTTGCCGCTGCCGCACCAGCACGGGTCGTTGCGCCCGATCTGCTCGTCCTCGGCCAGCACGCGCTGCTCGACGACGGGCAGCGCCTCCTCGTGCTCGGCCTCGGCGACACCGGCCGCCGCGGCGGCGGCGGCGAGCGCGCCCGCGCCGGCGGCGCTGTGCCCGCCCGAGTAGGAGATGCGGCCTGCGCGCGTCGCGTTGCCGGTCGGTTCGAAGCTGGGCGGCGCGGGCGCGTGGCCGTTCTCGCCCTCGACGTTGACCTCGACGTTGTAGATCATGCGCGCGAAGTCCGTCCACACGGTGTTCATGAGATCGCCGAACAGCGTGAAGGCCTCGTTCTTGTAGGCCACCAGCGGATCGATCTGCGCGAACCCGCGCAGGTGGATGCCTTCGCGCAGGTAGTCCATGTCGAACAGGTGCTCGCGCCAGCGCTCGTCGATGATCTGCAGCAGCAGGAAGCGCTCGAGCGCGCCCATCAGCTCCTCGCCGAGCGCGGCTTCGCGCTGCTCGTAACGCTCCATCGCGAGCTGGGTGACACGCTCGCTGAGGGCGTTGCGGTCGGTCGCCTCACGGTCGAGGTCCTCGGGCGTCAGCTCCAGTGGGAACAGCTGGCCGAGCGCGACGAACAGCGCGTCGATGTCCCAGTCGTCCATGAAGTCGCCCGGCGTGTACTCGTCGACGGTTCGTTCGATCACCTGCGCGATTTCGCGCCGCGCCTCCTCGCCGATGCTCTTGCCTTCGAGCACCTCGTCGCGGTAGGCGTAGATCACGCGTCGCTGCTCGTTCATCACGTCGTCGTACTCGAGCGTGTGTTTGCGGATCAGGAAGTTCTGTTCCTCGACCTTCTTCTGCGCTTTCTCGATCTGCTTGGAGAGCATCGTCGCCTCGATCGGTTCCTCGTTGCCCTCGGCGTCGATGCCGCCGAGTTTGTCGAGGATGCGGTAGATGCGGTCGCCCGCGAACAGGCGCACGAGGTCGTCCTCGGCGGACAGGAAGAAGCGTGATTCGCCGGGGTCGCCCTGGCGGCCGGAGCGCCCGCGCAGCTGGTTGTCGATGCGCCGCGACTCGTGGCGCTCGGTGCCGCAGATGAACAGGCCGCCGGCGGCGACGACGCGTTCGCGGTCCTGCTCCAGGCGCTCTTCCATCGCGGGCAGCAGCGCGTGCAGGCGCTGCTCGTCCTCGGCCTCGTCCTTCGCTTCGAAGCCTTCGCGCGCGAGCTGCTGGCGCGCGAGGTGCTCGGGGTTGCCGCCGAGCTTGATGTCGACGCCGCGGCCGGCCATGTTCGTGGCGATCGTGACCGCACCCGGCTGCCCGGCCTCGGCGACGATCTCGGCCTCGCGCGCGGCGTGCTCGGGCTTGGCGTTCAGCACCGTGTGCGTGATGCCGAGCTTCGTCAGGCGCTGCGAGAGCAGCTCGGAGACCTCGACGGAGATCGTGCCGACGAGCACCGGCTGTCCGTTCTCGTGGCGCGCCCGGATTTCGCGCAGGACCGCCGTCCACTTGCCGTCCTTGGTCTTGTAAACCTGGTCGTTTCGGTCCTCGCGGACCATCGGTCGGTTCGTCGGGATCTGCACGACCGGCAGCTCGTAGATCTTCATGAACTCCGTCGCCTCGGTCAGCGCCGTGCCGGTCATGCCGGCGAGCTTGTCGTACAGGCGGAAGTAGTTCTGATAGGTGATCGTGGCCAGCGTCTGGTTCTCCTCCTGGATCGGCACGCCCTCCTTGGCCTCGATCGCCTGGTGCAGGCCCTCCGACCAGCGCCGCCCGTCGAGGATGCGTCCCGTGAACTCGTCGATGATCTTCACCTCGCCGTCGATCACCGCATAGTCGACGTCGCGCTTGTACAGCGACTCGGCGCGCAGCGACTGGATCAGGTGGTTTACGAGATGACCGTTCTCGGCGCGGTAGAGGTGGTCGATGCCGAGGAAGCGCTCCGCCTTGGCGACGCCCTGCTCGCTGATCGAAACCGCCTTGCGCTTCTCGTCGACTTCGTAGTCGAAGTCCGCGAGGAACAGCTTCTTCTGGCGCGGGTCCATCCCTTCGGGGGTCTTGCCCGCCGTCAGCTGCGGCGCCAGGCGTGCGAAGCGCACGTACAGGTCGGCGGCCTGTTCGGGCGCGCCGGAGATGATCAGCGGCGTGCGCGCCTCGTCGATCAGGATGTTGTCGACCTCATCGACGATCGCGAACTGGTGGCCGCGCTGGACCTTTTCGGAGAGGTCCTTGGCCATGTTGTCGCGCAGGTAGTCGAAGCCGAACTCCGAGTTGGTGCCGTAGACGACGTCGCACGCGTACGCGGCGTGCTTCTCCTCGTAGGGCTGCATGTTCTGCAGCACGCCGACGGTCACGCCCAGCGCCTCGTAGATCGGGCTCATCCACTCGGCGTCGCGGCGCGCGAGGTAGTCGTTCACGGTCACGATGTGCACGCCGCGCCGCCGCGGCTGGCCGTCCTCGCCAACCGCGGGCTCGAGCGCAAGCGTGTTCAGCACGACCGCGAGCGTCGCGGTAAGCGTCTTGCCCTCTCCCGTCTTCATCTCGGCGATCTGGCCCTCGTGCAGCGCCATGCCGCCGATCAGCTGCACGTCGAAGTGGCGCATGCTCATGGTGCGCTTGCCGGTCTCGCGCACGACTGCGAAGCACTCCGGCAGCAGCGCGTCCAGCGACTCGCCGTCGCGGGCGCGCTCGCGCAGGGCGTCAATGCGCTCGCGCAGCTCGGCGTCGGTGTCGTGTTCGAGCTCGGCCTCGAACGCGTTGATCAGCGTGACGCGGCGCTGGTACTCCTTGAAGCGCTTGGCCTCGCCGACGTTCAGCGCGCGGTCTAGAAGGGAGGGCACCATCCAAGGATAGCTCCCGCCGCAGTGGTCGAATGCCGGCCGCCGCCGCGCTGGCGGCCGCGCCCCGGCGCGGCGCGAGCCGGCGTCGGCCGCCCTCTAGGCGCCGCTGTGCGGCGCCCGCTAGGTCGAGGCCAGCGGCCCCTGCTGAGTGCTCATCGGCGCGCCGCGCGCGGCCTCCAGCTGCGCCTCGCGGCGGCGGCGCAGTTTGTCGCGATGGCGCTTGACCTGGCGCGCGAGCTCGTCGATCATCATGTTCAGGGAGTGGAGCATCTCCGGGGAGGCATCGCGGGCGCGCAGCGTGACGCCCTTCAGGTAAAGCGTCCCCTCGGCGATGTGGCAGTCGGACACGCGCGGGTTGGGCTCTTTGAAGATCTCGATCTCCAGGCGCGCGAGTTCGGACACCTGCCGCCCGACCTTGCTCAGACGCCGTTCCGTGTGCACTCGCAGCTCGTCGGTTACCGGGACGTTGCGACCCTTGATCTCGATCTGCACGTTGGCTCCCTTCGCTCGTCCTTTGCGCCTGATGCTACGCCGCGCTGCGGCGAATGTAAACGCGGCTGGACGGCTCTGGCCAGGTGCGAGAATGCCGCGCGAGCGCGATGAGCCCGAACCTCTCCTGGTCCCTCAGCCCCGGCGTGCTGATCGCCGCGGCGATCGTCGGCTGGGTCTATCTGAGGCGCTGGCGGCAGGTCCGCACGAGCGGCTCACCGCGCGCCGCCGCGGAGGCGCCGACATGGCGCCTGTGCTGCTTCATGGGGTCGATCCTCGCAGCGCTCGTGGCGCTCGTGTCGCCGCTGGACAACCTCGCCGATCAGCTCTTCTTCATGCACATGATCCAGCACATGCTGCTGCTGGACATCGTCCCGATCCTCGCGATCCTCGGGCTCACCAAGGTGATCCTGCGCCCGCTGACCCGCTCGATCGCCGATCTCGAGCGCCGCGCGGGGCTGCTCATGCATCCAGCGTTCGCGGTGCTGTTGTACGTCAGCGTCATCTACGCGTGGCACATTCCCGCGGCCTACGACCTGGCGGTGACGCACCCCCTGGTGCACGTGCTCGAGCACACGACGTTCGTGCTCGCCGGCGGTCTGTACTGGTGGCACCTGCTCTCGCCGATTCGCCCGCGCATACACCTCGACGGTCTCGCTCCGGTCGTCTACATGGCCTCGACGAAGCTGTTCGTCGGCGCACTCGGCATGGGGCTCGCGTTCGCGCCGCACGCGCTCTACCCCTACTACGCGCACCGCGCCCGCGTGTGGGGCATCTCGGCGATCGACGATCAGGGCATCGCGGGGCTGATCATGGCGATCGAGCAGTCGCTCGTGATGGGCATCGCGCTGGTCGTGCTGTTCATACGCGCGCTGACCGAGTCCGAGCGCGCCCAGCAGCGCCGCGAGCGCTTCGGCATCGTGTGAGCGCGCCGCGAGCGCTTCGGCATCGTGTGAGCGGCCGCGCGGCGGGCCCCGCGCCGCGGACGCGTCAGGCTCCGCGCAGCGCCTCGAGGATGCCGCGCCGAGCGGCGATCGCGCCGATCGTGATCGAGTCGGCGGCGAGCTCGGTGCCCGGCATCACGATGCTCTCACGTAGCTGCGCGCCCGCGCCCAGGCGCGCGCCGCGGCCGAGCACCACGGGCCCCATCAGGCGCACGCCGGAGCCGATCTCGACCTCCCGCCCGACCCACGCATCGCCCTCCAGCTCGAGGTCGGCGGGAAGCCGCACGCCGGCAGCGACGGTGACGCCCGGCGCGCGCTGCTCGCCCTCGAGCGGCAGCTGGAGCCCGCCGCGGAGCGCGTCGAAGGTGCCCTGCATCAGCTCGGCCAGCGAGCCGACGTCGTTCCAGTACTGCTCGGTCTCGTGCGCGTAGAAGGACTCGCCGGCATCGAGCAGGGCGGGGAAGACATCCTTGGCCCAGTCGACGAACGGGCGCGGCGGGAAGTAATCGAAGATGCCCGGCTCGAACACGTAGATGCCGCAATTGCCGAGATCGGAGAGTGCCTGCGCGGGGTCCGGCTTCTCCTGAAAGCCGGTGATCCGGCCCTCCCCGTCCTGCAGCACGACGCCGTACTCGCGCGTGTCGGCGACTTTCTTGACCGCCAGCGTCGCGATCCCGCCCGCGCTGCGGTGCCGCTCCAGCAGCGCGCCGAGGTCGATGTCGGTGAGCGCGTCGCCCGAGATCACGAGGAACGGCTGATCGCCGAAGAAACTCGCGCAACCGCGTACGCCGCCGGCCGTGCCGAGCAGCTCCGGCTCGAAGTGGTAGCTGATGCGCTCGCCGAAGTAGTCGCGGATGGTCTGCGGGAAGTAGTGCAGGTTGGCGATCACCTCGTGCAGGCCGTGGCGCTCGAGCAGCTCGAGGATGTGCTCCATCACGGGCCGGTCGAGCACCGGCACCATCGGCTTGGTGATCTCGTAGGTGAGCGGGCGCAGGCGCGTGCCGAGGCCCGCCGCGAGCACCATCGCCTTCATCGCCAGTGCTCGGCCCGGTCTAGTAGCGGTAGTGATCCGACTTGTACGGGCCCTCCAGCGGCACGCCGATGTAGGCCGCCTGCTGCTCGCTCAGGCGCGTCAGGCGCGCGCCGAGCGCGTCGAGGTGCGCGCGCGCCACCTTCTCGTCGAGATGCTTGGGCAGCACGTACACGCGCCGCTCGTACTCCTCGTTCTTCGTGAACAGCTCGATCTGCGCGATCGTCTGGTTGGAGAAGGAGCTGCTCATGACGAAGCTCGGGTGTCCGGTCGCGTTGCCGAGGTTCAGCAGGCGCCCCTCGGACAGGAGGATCACCGCGTGCCCGTCGGGGAACACCCACTCGTCGACCTGGGGCTTGATGTTGACGCGCTCGATGCCGGGCACGCGCGCGAGGCCCGCGACGTCGATCTCGTTGTCGAAGTGGCCGATGTTGCCGACGATCGCCTGGTGCTTCATGTGCGCCATGTCCTCGGCGCCGATGATGTCGCGGTTGCCCGTCGCGGTTATGAAGATGTCAGCGGTCTCGCGGACTTCCTGCAGGCGGCGCACCTCGTAGCCCTGCATCGCGGCCTGCAGCGCGCAGATCGGGTCGATCTCGGTGATGATCACGCGCGCGCCCTGGCCGCGCAGCGACTCCGCACAGCCCTTGCCGACGTCGCCGAAGCCGCATATCACGGCGACCTTGCCGCCGATCATCACGTCGGTGGCGCGGTTGATGCCGTCGATCAGCGAGTGCCGGCAGCCGTAGAGGTTGTCGAACTTGGACTTGGTGACGGAGTCGTTGACGTTGATCGCCGGGAACAGCAGCTCGTCCCGCTCGACCATCTGGTAGAGGCGATGCACGCCCGTCGTCGTCTCCTCGGTCACGCCCTTGATTCCTTCGCCGATGCGCGTCCAGCGCTGCGGGTCCTCCGCCAGCGAGCGCGCGAGCAGCGAGAGCACGACGCCGAACTCCTCGGAGTCGCTCGCGTCCGGGTCGGGCACGGCGCCGGCGCGCTCGAACTCGGCGCCCTTGTGCACGAGCAGCGTGGCGTCGCCGCCGTCATCGAGGATCATGTTCGGCCCGCCCTGCTCGGGCCAGCGCAGCGCCTGTTCGGTGCACCACCAGTACTCCTCGAGCGTCTCGCCCTTCCAGGCGTAGACGGGTACCCCGCGCGGCTCCTCGGCGCTGCCGTCGGGCCCGACCGCGACCGCGGCGGCGGCGTGGTCCTGGGTGGAGAAGATGTTGCAGCTGCACCAGCGCACCTGCGCCCCGAGCGCGCGCAGCGTCTCGATCAGCACCGCCGTCTGCACGGTCATGTGCAGCGAGCCGGTGATGCGTGCGCCGGCCAGCGGTTGCGCCTGCGCGTACTCGCGCCGCAGCGCCATCAGCCCGGGCATCTCGTGTTCGGCGAGCGTGATCTCCTTGCGACCGAACTCGGCCAGCGCGAGGTCGGCGACCCTGAAGTCGGCGCCGCGGACGGGGGTGGGGGTCGTGGCTGCCACGAGCAAACCTCCTGTGCGTTCAGATGAGCGCCCTTGCTGCAGAAGGGTGGCCGAGCGTGGCGGATCGCAGCCGTCGCAGCGCTCCTCGGCCGGCCACGAAGCTAGCACACCGGGGCGCGCCGCTGCTAGCGCGAGGCGAGTGCCGCCTTCAGCTCGTCGAGAACCCTCACGGGCCCCGGGTCGACGCCGCGCAGCGCGGCGAGGTAGATCGAGACGAGGTCGCCGAGCAGCACGAGTGAGATCACACGCTCGATCGCCGTCTGCCCGCGCGTCTCGAGGCGGTAGCTGGCGGCGGCGCTGCCGGCGAGCAGGCGCTCGGTGAGCGCCATCCGCTCCTTCACGCGCGGGTGGGCGTCGGAGTCGTCGAGGAACACGGCCGAGAAGCGGCCCAGTTCGCGCGCGCCCTCCCAGCCGGCGATCTCGTTGTGGTCCAGCTCGGGCAGTTCGTTCCAGAAGCACAGCTGCTTCGCGTTCTCGTTGATCTGCGTCTTCCAGCGATAGGCGATCGGCGTCGTCAGCCCGGCGCCGACGATCAGCGGGGTGGTGCCGTGCAGGCCCCGCGCGAGCTGCTTGGCGAGGCTGTCTTCGGGCGTGTCGGGCCCCCACTCGCTGACGAGCTGCTCGGTGTGCGACGCGGCTACGTCGATCTCGGATGTGAGCCGCGGGCCCGCGCCGCAGAGCGCGGCCACCTCGAGCGCGGCGACCGTCATGTAGGCGACGGCGGCGCGCGGCTGAAAGCCGCCCGGCAGCGGGATCACCGGGACGCCGTCGGCGCGCGCCATCTCGGCGAGCCGCCCACCCGTCGTGACGACCGTGCGCTGCGCGCCGAGCGCGCCGGCGGACTCGTAGCATGCGAGCGTCTCCTCGGTGTCGCCGGAGTAGCTCGCGCACAGCACCATCGTGTCCGGCGTCGTCCAGGTCGGCAGGCCGTAGGCGCGCGTCACGAAGATCGGCCGCGAGGCGTGGTCGCCGAGCGCGGCACGCGCGAGCGCCCCGCCGATCGCCGAGCCCCCCATGCCCGCGACGACAAGGCCGGCCGGGGCGTCGCGGTCCTCCATGATCGCCGACTCCACGCGCCACAGCGCGTCGCGCAGGTGCTCGGGCAGCGCGAGCACATCCCCGAGCTGGTCGGAGGGGTCGGTCGCGGCGATCGCCGCGCGCGTGAGCTCCTGCTCGGCGCCGTCCGTGCCGTAGCGGCTCACTGGCTGCTCCTCTGGCGTGATGCTGGCCATGGCTGCTTGCTTGCGCTCCTGTCGTTCTGGTTGATGGTCCGCGCGCTGCGCCGGCTAGAACTCGATCGCGCGGTCGGGGAGGTCCACCCCGGGGAAGATACGCGCCCCGCGCGTGATCACGTTGTCCGCCCCGATGCGCACACCCTCGCCGATCACGGCGCCGCCGGTGAGCTTGGTGCGGTTTCCGACCTGCACGCCGGCGGCCACGATGCAGTCACGGATCTCGCAACCGTCGCCGATGCGTGCGCCGTCAAGGATAACGCTGCGCTCGACGGTGCTGCCGCGACCCACCCGCACATTCTCGCCGAGCACCACGAGCGAGCCGACGCGTGCGCCCTCGGCGACCTCTGCGCGCGCGCCGAGCAACGCCGGCGGCACGAGCCGGCCATCGATCTGCTCGCCCTCCCCGACGGCCAGCCAGTCCTCACCGAGGCGCGCCTTGACGGCGGTCTGCACATTGCCCTCGAGTATGTCGAAGGTGCCCTGCAGGTAGCGGGCGGGCGTGCCGATGTCCAGCCAGTAGCTCTCCGATGGGAACCCGTACAGGCCGGCGCCAACGAGCAGCGGCCACACCTCTCCCTCGATCGAGACCTTGCGGTCGGGGGCGATCAGCTCGAGGATCTCGCGCTCCAGGACGTAGGCACCCGCGCTGATCAGGTTCGTCTGCGGCGAGTCGCCGTTCGCGCTCGGCTTCTCGACGAAGTCCCTCACCGAGTGGTCGGGCGCGAGCGCGACGAGTCCGTAGGCGCTCGGGTCGGGCACCGCGACCAGCGCGAGCGTCGCGCGCGCGCCCGTCGAGGCGTGCTGCGCGATCTGGGCGCCGAGGTCGATGTCGGTGAGCACGTCGCCGTTGAGCATCAGGAAGCGCTCGTCGAGCATCGGCTCGGCGAGCTTCAGCGCGCCGCCGGTTCCGCGCGGCTCGGGCTCCTCGACGTAGCGCAGCCTGATCCCGAGGTCGGCGCCCTCGCCGAGCACGCTGCGCACCCCCTCGGCCATGAAGCCACACGAGAGGATCACTTCGTCGATGCCGTGCGCGCGCAGCCACTCGAGCATGAAGGACAGGAACGGCCTGTCGACGAGGCGCACGACGGGCTTCGGGATGCTGGAGGTCAGCGGGCGCAGACGCTTGCCTTCGCCGCCTGCGAGGATCACCGCCTGCACGCCGCTCAGCGCCTCCCGATGCCCTCGTAGCGCAGCCCGGCCTCGCGCAGCCGGGACGGCTCGAGCGCGTTGCGCCCATCGATCACCAGATCGCCGTGCATCACGCGCGCCGCCTGCTGCCAGTCGAGCTCGACCAGCTCGCGCCACTCGGTGACGAGCACCGCCGCGTCGGCGTCGCGCAGCGCCGCGAGTGCGCTGTCGGCGTACTGGAGCTCGGGCATCTGCTCGCGCGCGGCGCTCTCCGCGACCGGGTCGTACGCGCTAACGATCGCTCCCTCCGCGAGCAGCCTCGCCGCGAGCACGAGCGAGGAGGCGCCGCGCAGATCGTCGGTCTCGGGCTTGAACGCGAGGCCCAGCAGCGCGATCCGCCGCCCGGCCAGCTCGCCGATGTGGCGCTGCAGCTTGGAGATCACGCGGCGCTTCTGCAGTTCGTTGACCTCGGTGACGGCGTTCAGCAGCTGGAAGTGGTAGCCGGAGTTGGCCGCGAGCAGCTTCAGCGCGCTGACGTCCTTCGTGAAGCACGAGCCGCCGTAGCCGATCCCGGCCTGCAGGAAGCGCGGACCGATGCGCTCGTCGAGGCCGACGCCGCGCGCGACCTCGATGACGTCCGCGCCGGTGTCCTCGCAGACGTTCGCGATCTCGTTTATGAAGGAGATCTTCGTCGCCAGGAAGGCGTTGGCGGCGAGCTTGATCATCTCGGCGCTGGCGATGTCGGTGCGCACGAGCGGCGCGCCGAGCGGCTCGTAGAGCTCGACGACGGCGTCGCCCGCCCAGCCTCCGTCGTCGCCGACGACGACGCGATCGGGGTGCATGAAGTCCTTCACGGCCGTTCCCTCCTTCAGGAACTCCGGGCAGGAGACGTAGGAGAGCTCGTCCTTGGCCTGTTCACGGAAGACGCGCTGGATCGTCGCGCCGGTGCCGCACGGCACGGTCGACTTCATCACGAGCGCGTGACGGTCGGAGGCGGGCATCTCGGCGACGACCGTGTTGACCGCGCTGAGATCGGCATCGCCCGAGTGCGTGGCCGGCGTGCCAACGGCCACGAGCAACAGTCGCGCGTGCTCGAGCGCCGGCGCGATCTCGGTGGAGAAGTGAAGGCGCGCCGAGTTGCGCGCGAGGAGCTCCCCCAGTCCGGGCTCGTAGATCGGCACCTCGCCGGCGCGCAGGCGCTCGATCTTGGCCCCGTCGATGTCCACGCACCACACCTCGCTGCCGAGCTCGGCGAAGCCGGCGGCGGTGACCAGACCCACGTAGCCGGTGCCGATCACGCCGATCGGCTCGCGCTGCGCGGCCATCAGCGCCGCACCCGCGCAGGGCGCGCAGAGAACCTCGCGCAACGCCTCATGAGCTCGCCGTCAGCCTACGCGGCTACCGCGAGGAAAGCCTCGTAGCGGCGCGCGTCGCGTAGCGCGCGGGCGTGCTCCTCGCTGCCCGACTCGGCCGTCTCCGCGGCCGCGCGGGCCTGCGAGAGCCGTTCCTCGAGCAGGGCGCGGTCCAGCTGCTCGGGCGCGACCGCCTCCTCGACGAGCACCAGCGCGCGGTTGTCGAAGAACTGCAGATATCCCTCGCCCTGCGCGAGGCGCACGATGTCTCCTTCGGAGCGGTACAGGCGCAGCTCGGTCGGCTCCAGCAGGGCCAGCAGCGGCTCGTGGCGGGCGAGGATCCCGATCGAGCCGAGCGCGGTGCGCGTCGAGAGCATTTCGATCTCGTCGGCGAACACCTCGCCGTCGGGCGTCAGGACTTCGGCGGGGAACTTGTTGTACGCCATCGCCTAGCGTTTGGCCGCCGCGACGACCTCGTCGATCGTGCCCTTCAGGAAGAACGCGCTCTCGGGGACCTCGTCGTGCTTGCCGTCGATGATCTCCTCGAAGCCGCGGATCGTGTCCTCGATTTTCACGTAGGACCCGGGCGTGCCCGTGAATTCTTCGGCCACGAAGAACGGCTGCGAGAGGAAGCGCTCGATGCGCCGCGCGCGCTGCACGGTGAGTTTGTCTTCGTCTGAGAGCTCGTCGATGCCGAGGATCGCGATGATGTCCTGAAGCTCCTTGTAGCGCTGCAGGATCTCCTTCACGCGGTTGGCGACGCGGAAGTGGTCCTCGCCGACGATCTCGGCCTTGAGGATCGTGGAGGTCGATTCGAGCGGGTCCACGGCCGGGTAGATGCCTTTTTCGGAGATCGAGCGCGAGAGCACCGTCGTCGCGTTCAGGTGCGCGAACACCGACGCCGGCGCGGGGTCGGTGATGTCGTCGGCGGGCACGTAGATCGCCTGCACGGATGTCACCGATCCCTCGCGCGTGGACGTGATGCGCTCCTGCAGCTGGCCCATCTCGGTCTCGAGCGTCGGCTGGTAGCCGACCTGCGAGGGCATGCGCCCGAGCAGCGCCGAGACCTCGGAGCCGGCTTGCACGAAGCGGAAGATGTTGTCGATGAACAGCAGCACGTCCTGGCCCTGGTCGCGGAAGTATTCGGCCATCGTCAGGCCCGAGAGGGCGACGCGCATGCGCGCGCCGGGCGGCTCGTTCATCTGCCCGAACACGAGCATCGTCTTCTCCAGCACGCCGGACTGCTTCATCTCGAGCCACAGGTCGTTGCCCTCGCGCGAGCGCTCGCCGACGCCGCAGAAGGCCGACAGACCGCCGTGCTCCTTGGCGAGGTTGTGGATGAGCTCCTGGATCAGCACGGTCTTGCCGACGCCGGCGCCGCCGAACAGCCCGACCTTGCCCCCCTTCGCGTAGGGGGCGAGCAGGTCGACGACCTTGATGCCCGTCTCGAACATTTCGGTCGTCGGCGAGAGGTCATCGGCGCGCGGGGCCTCCTGGTGGATGCCGCGCCGCTCAAGCCCCGGGGGCAGCGGCTCGCCCATGTCGATCGTTTCGCCCAGCAGGTTGAAGATCCGCCCGAGCGTCGCCTCGCCGACGGGCACCGTGATCGGGCCGCCGGTGTCGATCACCTCCAGGCCGCGTGCGAGGCCATCGGTGGTGTCCATCGCGACCGCGCGCACGCGGTCGTCACCGAGGTGCTGCTGCACCTCGCAGACGAGCAGGTGGCCGCCGGCGGAGGTGCTGATGCCCGGGGCCTCCTCCTCCTCGTTGGCGGCGGGCCGCTTGATCGTGATCGCGTGGTAGATCTCGGGCAGGCGGTCGGGGAAGACGGCCTCGATCACGACGCCCTGGATCTCCTCGATGCGCCCGGTGTTGCGCCGCTCGCCGTCGGCGGAGCTGTCGGTCGAGCCGCTGCGCTGGGGGGCTGTGGTCGTGTCCATCTGTGTCTCGTTTCTCTTGTCGTGTTTGGTCGTCTTCCGGCCTGGCTCGGAGCCCCTCGCGGGCTAGGCGAGCCCCTCCGCGCCGGCGACGACCTCCATGATCTCCTGCGTGATCTCGGCCTGGCGGGCCCGGTTCATCTGCAGCGTGTATTCGGTGATGACTTCGCCCGCGTTCTCGGAGGCGTTGCGCATCGCGGTCATCTGCGCGCCGAAGAAGCCTGCGGTCGACTCCACCAGCGCACGATAGATGGACAGCTCCACATAGGCGGGAACGAGCCGTTTGAGGATCTTCTCCGGCTCGGGCTCGTAGTCGGTCGGGGTCCTCGCGGCGACGCTCTGCGGTTGGGCATCCGCGTCGTCGGGGCCCTCCCCCGCGATCGTCGCCTGTGAGAGCGGCAGCAGGCGTTCCTGCGTCACCCTCTGGGTCAGCGGCGAGACGAAGGAGTTGTAGATGAGCTCGACGCGGTCGAGGCGGTCCTCCAGGTAGGCGCGGATCACGTCGTCGGCGACCGCGCGCGCGTCGGCGTGGGCGGGTCTGTCGGCGAAGCCCTCGTAGGCGCCGGAGAGCTCATATCCGCGGAAGGCGATCGAGGAGACGCCGCGCCGGCCGGCGACGTACCAGCTGACCTGGCGTCCCTGCTCGGAGAGCTCGCGCTCCAGCCGGACGCCGGCGCGGATCACCTGTGAGTTGAAGGCGCCGGCGAGCCCGCGATCGCCGGTGACGAGCAGGATGCCGACCTTCTGCTCGCTCGCGTGCTCGGACAGCAGCGGCACGCGGGCGACATCGCCGCCGGCGGCCTGCGCGGCCTGCCGCGTCATCCGCCGCAGCGCGTCGGCGTACGGGCGCAGCGCCTGGATGCGTCTTTCGGCGCGGCGCAGGCGCGCGGCGGCGACCATTTCCATCGCGCGCGTGATCTTCTGGATGTTCTTCACCGAGGCGATCTTGTTCTTGACGTCGCGCTGAGAGGCTGGCATGGTCGTGTTCGCTGTCGGCCGCGGCTGACCGCTAGGCGGCCGCGGTCGCCTCCTCCAGCGGCTGGCCCTCCTCGTCGAGGTCGTAGCCGAAGTCCGACGCGAACGCGTCGACCGCGTCGTGCACGGCCTTCTGCGTCTCCTCCGACCAGTCGCCGCCCGCTATCTTCGCGCGCACCTCGCCCAGTTGGGCGTGCGTGCGTTCGGTCAGCTCGGTGAGGAACTCGGTCACGCGCTCGACCTTGATGCGGTCGAGGAAGCCGTTCGTCGCGGCGTAGATCTGGATCACCTGGTCCTCGACGGGCAGCGGCGCGCGCTCGCTCTGGTTGAGCGTCATCACGAGGCGTTCGCCGCGCGCGAGCGTGCGCTGCGTGTCGGCGTCGAGGTCGGAGCCGAACTGCGCGAACGCCTCCAGGTCGCGGTATTGGGAGAGCTCGAGCTTGATGCGCCCCGCGACTTTCTTCATCGGGCCGATCTGCGCGTTGCCGCCCACGCGCGAGACCGAGATGCCGACGTTGATCGCCGGGCGGACCCCCGAGTTGAACAGCCCGGCCTCGAGGAAGATCTGCCCGTCGGTGATCGAGATCACGTTCGTGGGGATGTAGGCGGAGACGTCGCCCGCCTGCGTCTCGATCACCGGCAGCGCCGTCAGCGAGCCGCCTTTGAGCTCGTCGTTGAGCTTCACCGCGCGCTCCAGCAGGCGCGAGTGCAGGTAGAAGACGTCGCCCGGGTAGGCCTCACGGCCGGGCGGGCGGCGCAGCAGCAGCGACATCTGCCGGTAGGCGTAGGCGTGCTTGGTGAGATCGTCATAGATGCACAGCGCGTCGCCGCCGTTGTAGAGGAAGTGCTCCCCCATCGCGCAGCCGGCGTAGGGCGCCATGTACTTGATCGGCGCGGCCTCGTCTGCGCCCGCGGCGACGATCACGGTTTTGTCGAGCGCGCCGTTTTCGTCGAGCGTCTGCGCGATCGAGACGACGGTCGACATGCGCTGCCCGATCGCCACGTAGATCGAGATCAGGTCGCTGTCCTTGTTGTTGATGATCGTGTCGATCGCGATCGCCGTCTTGCCGGTCTGGCGGTCGCCGATGATCAGCTCGCGCTGGCCGCGGCCGATCGGGATCATCGCGTCGATCGCCTTCAGGCCCGTCTGCATCGGCTGCTTGACGGGTTGGCGCTGCACCACGCCGGGCGCCTTGAACTCGGCCGGCCGGGTCTGCGTGGCATTGATCGGGCCCTTGCCGTCGAGCGGTCGCCCGAGCGGGTCGACGATGCGCCCCAGCAGCTCCTCGCCGACCGGGATCTCGAGCAGCTCTCCCGTGCGGCGCACGGTGTCGCCCTCGGAGATGTGTTCCCACTCGCCGAACAGCACGGCGCCCACGTTGTCGGACTCGAGGTTCAGCGCCAGTCCGGTGACGCCGTGCGGGAACTGCAGCATCTCGAAGGACATGCAGTTCTCGAGGCCGTGCAGGCGCGCGATGCCGTCCGCCACCGACAGCACCGTGCCGACCTCGGTGAGTTCCGCGCTGCCTTCGTCGAGACCCTCGATGCGGCTCTTGAGGATGCTCGTGATCTCGTCTGGGTTGATCTGCATGTCTGTTCCTATGACGCTCCTTGGGCAACGGCTCTGCGCAGCTGCTCCAGTCGGTTGCGGATTGAGGCATCGAGTATCGAGTTGCCCACGCGCACGATGACCCCGCCGATGATGTCGGGGTCGACGCGCGTGGCGAGCACGACGCGCCGGCCGGAGCGCTCGCCGATCGTGCGCCCGAGGCTCTCGGCCGTCGCCGGGTCGAGCGCGACCGCGCTGGTGACCTCGACCGGCAGCATGCGGTTCTCCTCCTCCCACATCTGCTCGTACGTCTGGCGGATGCGGAAGATCACCGGCATGCGGTGGTTTTCGATGAGCAGCGAGAGGAAGTTCACGAACGCCTCGTCGGCGCCGTCGAGCACGCCGGCGAGCGCGCGCTGCTTCTCCTGGGTGGAGAAGTAGGGCGAGAAGAAGAAGACGGCGAGCTGACGATGCTCGGAGAGCGCATCGGCGAACTGCGCGAGCTGTTCGCGCAGCAGGTCGAGCTTGCCCTGCTCGAGTGCCACCTCGAACAGCGAGCGAGCGTAGACGCGGGCGAGCTCGTCCATCAGTTCTGCCGCGCGCTCCCGGACGACAGGCCGGAGAGGTCGAGCTCGCCCAGCGCCTCCTCGACCAGGCGGCGCTGGTCGGCTTCGTCGAGCACCTTGCGTGTCACCTTCTCGGTGGCCATGATCGTGAGGTCGGCCACCTGGCGGCGCAGATCGTCCAGCGCGCGTTTGGTCGCCACCTCGATGTCGCGTTCGGCGCGCTGGGCGGCTTCGGCGAGGATCTCCTGGCCACGCTCTTTGGACTCGTGCTCGTGCGCCTCGGCGGTCTGACGCGCGCGGTGCACGATTTCATCCGCCTGCGTGCGCGCCTCCTTCAGCCGTTCGCGGTATTCCTCGAGCAGCTTGTCGGCCTCGTGGCGCAGGCGCTCGGCGGAGTCCAGCGACTCGGCGATCGTCGCGCGGCGCTCATCGAGCGCCTTGCGGATGCGCGGGAACACCGCCTTGTTGAGGATGTACAGCGAGATCGCGAAGACGACCAGCGTCCAGATCGTCAGCCCGACGTTGGGCGTGATCAGCCAGGAGTTGCCGGACGCGAGCGGCAGCGGTGTATCCAGCGCGAGCATCGCCCGGCGCCTACAGGAAGAAGGCGATGAACCCGCCCACCAGGCCGTAGAAGAACGTCGCCTCCGTCAGCGCGAAGCCGAGCCACTGGATCGAGGTGATCTCGTCGCGCATCTCGGGCTGGCGCGTCACCGCCTCGATCACCTTTCCGAACAGCATGCCGATGCCGGCTCCGGCGCCCGCCGCGCCGCCGCCGGCGCCGACGCCGAGGGCGATCGCTTTGCCGGCTTCCTTGCCGATTTCGGCATTGGTGGTTGCCGCGATGATTACGTCAGTCAGCATTGATCAGGTGCTCCTTGTCTTTGGTCAGTGGCGGGAGGTAGCGCCACCGATGTAGATGGCGGTGAGGATGGCAAAGATGAAGGCCTGCAGGCCGGCGATCAGGACGGCCTCGAACAGGAAGATGATGACGCCGAACGGCAGCGTGAACCAGCCGAGGAATTGGTGCCCGAGCAGTACGGCCAGATCGCCTGCCATGAACTCGATCAGCAGGTGTCCGGCGAGCAGATTCGCCCACAACCGGATCGTCAGCGACAGCAGCCGCAGGAAGTTCGAGACGATCTCCAGCGGATAGATGACGACCAGCATGCCGCCGCCGACGCCCGCCGGCACGAGGCTTTTGATGTAGCCGCCGAAGCCGTGTGAGCGAAAGCCGACGGTGTTGAAGGCGATGAACACCCCGAGCGCGAGCAGCAGCGGGACCGCGACGTTCGTGTCGGCGGCGTAGATCTGGAACGCCGGGATGCTCGCGCCCGCGAGTTTGAAGCTGGCGCCCGTGTTGATCGGCAGCGGGATGTAGCCGATCAGGTTGGTGACGAGGATGAAGACGAACAGCGTGAAGACGACCGGGAACCATTTCTCCGTCATCTGCTCGTCCATCGTGTCGCGCGTGGTGCGCTGCATCAGGTCGTACATCCATTCGACTGCGACCTGCATGCGCCCCGGCTTGCGCTGCATGTGCCGGGCGACGTAGAGCATGATGGCGAGCGTCAGCGCCCCTGTCAGCAGCACATACAGCACGCCCTTGTTGAAGTCGATCGGCCCGACGATGTGCGCCCACGTTTCCAGGTGAAACGTGTCGATTACCTGGAAGCTTTCGTTTTTGTGGCCTTTCAGGCCGTAGATCGCGGCCAGCGCGATCGTGCCGCCGAGCCAGACGAACACGATCGCCCAGCCGACCTTGCGTTTACGGCTCATCGAGCGCAGGCGGTTCATGTCGCCTTCCCGGCGGCGGGCGGCCCGCTGAGGACCCTGATCACGAACGCCACCGAGTAGGCGCCGCAGATCGTCAGCGCGGCGGTGAGGCCATCGGCGCGCCCACCGGCGACGCCCGCGACGACGATCGCCCCGGCCAGCAGCCAGATGCGCCCGAAGGCCTCGGCGATGTTCAGGCCGAGCAGCGTGCGCGGCTCGCGCGCCCGCATGATCCAGCCGCGGTCGGCGAGCTGTACCGCGCGTTGCAGAAGCCATGCGCCGGCGCCGACACAGAAGCCCACCGCCGGCGCGCCGAGCAGCAGCGCCGGCGCGGCTGCGAGCGCGAGCAGCAGCAGATCGAGATTGTGCAGCAGCTGGCGGCCGCCCGCGGGCGCGGCGCGGCCAGCGGGCAGCATGAGGTGTTCCTCGATCGAGTGATTTGCCGGCATCGGTTCGCCGCCACCCTACAGGCGGGAGGGTCGAGCCGTCCCTCGGACGGTCGGCGCCGTGAAGCGTTCCCTCGAGGCCCCTGCGGCGGCGCGCAGAAGTCTATCCGGTCGACGACTTCGTAACAACTTTGTGACAAGCGCCACGGATCCTCCGCGGGGCTGAAATGCGGCCGGCGAGCGCCGCCGCGCGCGCCAGCCGCGGCGCGCCCTGCGCCGCGTACAGGCGCACCAGCAGCACCGCGGCCGCCAGCGTCAGCGCGCCCGCCACGATGTCGAAGACGTAGTGGTTGCCGGTCGAGAGCACGGCGAAGCCGGTGATGCACGGGTACAGCACGGCGAGCGCGCGCAGCCAGACGCGCCTGGACAATCGCCACACCACCAGCGTGCACCACAGCGCCCACGCGATGTGCAGCGAGGGCATCGCGGCGAGCTGGTTGGCGTGCGAGGCCAGCGAGCCGCTGTGCCAGGAGCCGAACGCGCCGCTCTGCGCGACGACGTCGGTGAAGCCGCCCAGCATGCGCGGCGGCGCCACCGGGAACAGCCAGAACACGAGGAACGCGAGCACGTTGACGAGCACGAGCATGCTGCGCAGCGGCCGGTAGATGTCCGCGCGCTTCCACCACAGCCAGCCGAGCAGCCCGAGCGTGACGATGAAGTGTGCGTTGTCGTAGTAGTCGGACAGGACCAGCCCGAGCGTGTGATGCAGCGCGAGCCAGTGATCGAGCGCGCGCTCGGGGTCGATCCCCAGCGCGCTCTCGGCGGACAGGATCTGGCGCCCGTGCGCGAGCGCGGTGTGCAGGCGCAGCGGCGCCAGTTCGGTGACGTCGTCATACAGCCAGCACAGCCACGCGACGGTCAGCAGCTCGATCCACCAGCGCGCGCGGCGCGCGCTGACGGCGCTCGCGCGCGCGCTCGCCGCGGGGTGCGGCGCGACGCCGCGGGGCTCGAGGATCACGCCCGTCGACAAGACGCTGATGTTAGAGCGCGGTGTACCGGAGCCCGCTCGCCGCGAGCTGCTCGAGCACGCGTGGCAGCGCGAGCGCGGTGCGCTGCCACGAGCCAGCCGCCGAGTAGTCGTCGGCGTCGTGCAGCAGCAACACCTCGCCGGCGCGCGGGTGTGCGCTCACGCGCGCCGCGATCGAGTCGGGCGTAGCGCGCGCATCCCAGTCGCGCCCCCAGCGGCTCCACAGCACCGTGCGCCAGCGGTGCGAACGGGCGATCGCGAGCGCGGCCGCGTTCAAGACGCCGTAGGGCGGACGATAGAGCGCGATGTCGCGGCCGCTGCGCGCGCCGATCGTCTCGCGCGCGCGCTCGATGTCCTCGCATACCTGACGCGGCGTCAGTCGCGCGAGGTTGCGATGGCGGTCGCAGTGCAGACCGAGCTCATGGCCGCCCTGCAGGATCTCGCCGACGAGCGCGGGGTAGCGGCGCACCTGCTCGCCGACGAGGAAGAACGTCGCACGCACGCGCGCCTGCTCGAGCAGCGCTAGCACCGCCGGCGTCCCGCGCGGGTGCGGGCCGTCGTCGAAGGTCAGCGCGAAGCCCTCGCCGTCGCGCGTGCGATCCGCCACGCCGAGCAGGCGCCGCAACGCCGGCAGCACGGGCGCGCCCTCGTCGGTGGACAGGCCCGCGAGCCCCGGTAACAGGTAGGCGCCCGCCGCTGCGGCGGGCATTAGCAGCGCACCGATAAGCACGCGCGAGGGGCGACTATCGTGGGCGTCCATGGTCGATCTCCTGCTGGGCGTAATCGCGGCGATGGGCGCCTCGACGCTGTACAGCCTAGGCATCGCCCTGCAGGCCGTCGACGCCAAGCGCGCGCCGGATGAGGACCACCTGAGGCCGGCGCTCCTATCGGGCCTGATCCAGCGCGCGCGCTGGCTGCTCGGAACCGCGCTGTCCGTGCTCGGCTGGCCGCTGCAGGTCGTCGCGCTGCTGCTTGCGCCGCTGGTCGTCGTCCAACCGGCGCTCGCGATCGGCCTCGTCGTGCTGGTCGTGCTCGCCCAGCGCATGCTCGGCGAGCACGCGGGCGCCTATGAGTACGCGGCGATCGCGGCGATCATCGCGGGCGTGGTGGGCGCGGCGCTGTGCGCGCCGCCGCGCAGCACCACGCATACCTCCCAGGAGCTCACGATCACGATCGTGCTGGTCGGGCTCGGTTGCCTGAGCATGCTGCCGTACGTGCTGAGCGCGTACGGCCTGAAGTGCGCGGAGATCACGATGTTCGGCGCGGGCATGGCGTTCGGCTGGAGCGGGGTCGCCACCAAGCTCGCCTCCGACGACCTCTACAACGGGCATCTGCTGCCGGCGGCGCTGTGGGGCCTGTCCACGGCCGCGGCCTCGATCGTCGGCGTGCTCAGCGAGATGAGCAGCCTGCAGTCGCGGCCCGCGATCCAGGTCGCGCCGGTCGTGTTCGTTACTCAGACCGCGGTGCCGCTGCTCGTCGCGCCGCTGTTGCTCGGCGAGAGCTTCGCCCACACGCCGGCGGGGGGCGTTCCGCTGGCGCTGTCGCTGGTGGTGCTCGTCGCGGGCGCCGGGATGCTCGCCCGCTCGCCGCTGCTGCTCGCGCTGATGGCGGGCGAGCGCGTGAGCGCCGACAGCGACTCGACGGCGAGCCCTTCGGCCTCGACCTCGAGGATGATCCGTTCGACGCCGGCGAGCGACGCGCTCGAGGAGCCGGCTTCGACGACCAAGACGTCGCCGGCGCGCAGCTGACGCGCGCGCAGCGTGCCGGTCGCGCTGATGCGCATGGCGCCCTTGACTGGCGTGGCGCCCGCCGTGCGCCCGAGCACGAGCTGCCCGACCGACAGCCCGCCGCGCGGTCGCAGGTAGTAGAAGTGCCGGCCCAGGCCGAGCGCGCGCGCCTGCGAGCGCAGCGTGGAGCGCGTGCGCAGCCAGCGCAGTGCGCCGGCGTTTGGCACTTCAGGCAGCATTTCGTCTTGCAGGGCGCGTACGTGGGCGATCTGATTTGCGCCGGGCACGCTCGCGTCGTCGGTCAGCGACAGATGCACGCCGCGCGCCGCCAGCTGCGTCGCGAGCGCGCTGGCCTGGGCGCTCGGCGCGCGCACGATCAGGCCGACCTCGGGATCGCGCGTGTCCACGTGGACGAGTTCGTGCACGTCGAGCACACGCGCGGCGACGGCGGTCACCTCGTCGGTCGACATGATCCACGCGCCGGCGCCCACGAGCAGCGCCGACCAGCTGGCGAGCGCGGCCAGCTCCAGCTGCCAGCGCGGCAGGGCACGCACGCGCCACGGCGCGCGCAGCACGAGGTCGGCGGCCGCGGGGTCCTGTCCGTGCTGCGCGCCGTGGGCATCGGCGCCCGACGCGCGCTCGCCGTCGCGGAAGCTCGCACGCACGTGTTCGCGCAGCTCGTCGGTGTCTCGTGCGAGGCGCAGCAGATCGAGCTCGGCCATCGCGCGCGTGTTCAGCCGCGCGTGCCCGACCGGCAGCCCGTAGGAGACGACGGGCGTTCCAGCCGCCTGCGCCTCCAGGCAGGTCACGCCGCCGGTCGAGTGCACGAGCACGTCGGCCGCAGCGAGCACGTCGGGCATCCTGTCGGTGAAGCCGTACACGTGCACGCGCGGTTCGTGCGCGAACTCGCGCCTGAGCTTCGCGGCGAGCTGATCGTTGCGGCCCGCCAGGCAGACGATCCCGCTCACCTCCTCGACCTTGATGAACTCGGACACGGCGCCCGCGAGATCGCCCACGCCCCAGCCGCCGCCGGAGACGACGACGACGCGGCCGTGCTCGGGCAGCTGCAGCGCGCGGCGCGACTGCGCCGCGGAGCGCGGCTTCAGGAATTCGGCCGAGATCAGCGGACGCACCAGTTGCGCGCTGCCCTCCCCCGCGATCCGCTCGACCGAGCTCAGCGACTCGCCGTACATCACCAGGTGCATGTCGATGCCGCGCTGCGCCCAGAAGAACAGGCCCGTCAGGTCGGTGATCGTGGCCACCGTGCGGCAGCGCACGCGGCCGGTGCGTCGCAGCCGCGCGAGCACGACGGTGACGGCAGGGTAGGTCGAGACGACGACGTCGGGGTCGTGCTCGGCGATCACCCGCGCCAGCGAGCGCCCCCCCAGCCGGCACAGCAGCGTGCGTGCGATCGCGCGCACGGGCAGCACGTGCTCCAGCAGCCAATAGATGATCGTGTAGGTCCACGGCATGAAGCGCAGCTGCACGCGGTAGCCGTCCTGCACGACCTGGCGCAGCAGCGGGCCCATCGCGGCCAGGCCGTCGATCACGGTTGCATCGGCCGCATGCGGCGAGTGTTCGATCTGCTGCGCCAGCGCACGCGCCGCTGCCGCGTGGCCCTCGCCCACGTCGGCCGACAGGATCAGCACGCGCGCGCGACGGCCCGGGCAGACCTGCTCGGTAACTGCTGCGCGCGTGCTCTTTCGCTTATCGGCGAGTACAGGCATGCCAGAACGGCATCCTTCTCGAGGGCGGGGGGGTTTGATCTGCGTGCGAGAGCCGCACGCCGGTGCGTGCCTCCGGCGGACCCTCATCGGGGTAGGCGCCAGTAGGTTACCGCGCGCGCTGGACCTCTGCCGGGGACGGTGGCCGTCCGTCGCCCGGCGCGCGCCGTCCCTCCAGGTGGCGCTCGCGCGCCGCCGGCGCAGCGGGCGCGCCCTGCGAAGGCGCCGCCTGGTCGTTCGCGGCCCGCGTGACGGCCTCGAATTCGCCCGTTTCGAAGTCGCGCGTGACGTCGTCGGCGATCTCCGCCGGCGAGGCGCCCGGGCGCAGGCGCCGCAGGCGGATCGCATCCAGGCGGCGGAACTTGAGGATCTCCAGGACGTACACGAGGTACACGCTGGCGGCGGCGACGACCAGCCCGACCGCGACGATCACGAGCGTCCAGCCCGTGTTGTAGTGGCCCTTGTGGTCGCTGTAGGGGACGAAGCGCAGCGCGAGCGCGAGGCCCGCGAGCATCAGCGTCCACGTGTACAGGTAGGCGATCGTGCGGCGGTTGGAGAAGCCGATGCGCGCCATGCGGTGGTGGAAGTGCTCGCTGTCGGGCCGGTAGATCGGCTGGTGGTACTTCAAGCGCTTCAGCACGACGAACGTCGTGTCGAGGAACGGCACGGCGAGCAGGATCAGCGGCAGCACGAACGAGACCACCGCGGCGGTCTTCACCGCCGCCTCGACGGCGATGACGCCCATCAGCAGGCCCAGCAGGTTCGCGCCCGCGTCGCCCATGAAGCTCGAGGCGGGCGGGAAGTTGAAGATCAGGAAGCCGATCGCCGCGCCGGCGGTCAGCGCCGCGAGCACCCCGGGCTGCTGGCGGTCGAGGTCAAAGGCGATCACCGCCATCGTCGCGGCGATGATCGCGCAGACGCCCGCCGCCAGCCCGTCGACGCCGTCGGAGAAGTTGACGACGTTCATCATCACGACCAGCCCGAGCACGGTCAGAAGCGGTCCCGCGTCCATGACGCCGGTGTTCGGGAAGGACAGCTGCCCGACGAACGGCAGCGTGATCAGCTTCACGCCGACCCCGTAGTGCACGACGATCACCGCGGCGCCGATCTGGCCGGCGAGCTTCAGCAGCGGGTGCAGGTCGTAGCGGTCGTCGAGCGCACCCACGACCGTGATCACGGCGGCGCCGAGCAGCACGCCGTGCCAGAGCTGATGGTCTTCGCGATAGCCGGCGGGGAGGAACACGAGCACCGCGACGAGCACCCCCGCGAAGATCGCGAGCCCGCCGAGCAGCGGCGTGGGACGGCTCGCGAGGCCGCGCTCGCGCGGCTCGTCGATCATGCGCAGGCGCCGCCCCAGGCGCATCGTCAGCGGCGTCAGAAACGCCGTCACGACCGCGGCGAGCAGCAGCGCGTAGAGCGCGTCGAGCTCGGTTGGATCCGCCATCGACTCAGCGTAAGCATCGCAGGCGCGGGCGTCGCATGGGACCTCTCGCGCCGCCCGCCCGCGGCGCGCGCGGCTAGGCCTGGCTGAGAGCGGGCGCCGCGGCGGAGAGGAACTCGTAGAGCGGGTAGCGCTCCACCAGCGTCTGCACGCGCTCCGCGAGCTCGGCCACGCGCTCGTGGTAGGCCTCGGTCAGCGCGACGGCGAGGATGCGTCCGGCCTCGTGGAAGTCCTCGTGCTGCAGGCCGCGCGTCGCGAGCGCGGGCGTGCCGATGCGCAGCCCCGAGGCCTGCAACGGCGGCCGCGGGTCGAACGGCACGGCGTTGCGGTTGACCGTGATCCCGATCTCGTGCAGGCGCTCCTCCGCGTCGCGCCCGCTGAGCGGCGGCTCGGCGTCGCGCAGGTCGACCAGCACGAGGTGAACGTCGGTGCCGCCGGTGAGCACCTTGACGCCGCCCGAGGCCTCTGCCAGCTCCGCCGCGAGCGCCTTCGCGCCGTCGATCGTGCGCCGCTGTCGCTCGGCGAACAGCTCGCTCGCCGCGATCCTGAAGGCGACCGCCTTGGCGGCGATCACGTGCTCGAGCGGCCCGCCCTGCTGGCCCGGGAAGACGGCGGAGTCGATCTGCTTGGCGAACTGCTCGCGGCACAGGATCACGCCGGCGCGCGGCCCGCCGAGCGTCTTGTGCGTCGTCGTCGTGACGACGTCCGCATAGGGGATCGGGCTGGGGTGCAGCCCGGCCGCGACCAGGCCGGCGAAGTGGGCCATGTCGACCATGAGGTAGGCGCCGACCTCGTCGGCGATCTCGCGAAAGCGCGCGAAGTCGAGCTGGCGCGGGTACGCCGACCAGCCGGCGAGCAGCAGCTTCGGGCGGCGCTCGCGCGCGAGTCGCGCGAGCTCGTCCATGTCGAGCGTGCTGCTCGCGCGGTCGACCTCGTAGGCGGCGATCTCGTATAGCCGCCCTGACACGTTCAGCTTCATGCCGTGGGTGAGGTGCCCGCCGTGCGCGAGCGACATCCCCATGATCGTCTCGCCGGGCTCAAGCAGCGCGTGATAGACGGCCGCGTTGGCCTGCGCGCCCGAGTGCGGCTGCACGTTCGCGTGCTCGGCGCCGAACAGCTCCTTGGCGCGCGCGATCGCCAGGCGCTCGGAGACGTCGACCCACTCGCAGCCGCCGTAGTAACGCCGGCCCGGGTAGCCCTCGGCGTACTTGTTGGTGAGCACCGAGCCCTGGCATTCGAGCACGGCGCGCGGGACGAAGTTCTCCGAGGCGATCATCTCGAGCGTGCCCTGCTGTCGCGCGAGCTCGCCGCGCAGCGCCTCGGCGACCTCTGGATCGACCTCCGCGAGCGGGCGGTTGAAGTAGTCGGGGCTCAGCTCGTGCACGGCGCTCTCCTTGGCTCGTAGGAACTTCGGGGCCCAGGCGCGCGGCGGTGGAAAGCTGGCCGCTTCCCGGTGGTTGTCTCCACCTCAGGGCGCCAGTCGCGGCAGCTCTGAGCTGCAGACTAGCACCGGCTCCTGCGATCGCTGCAGCTAGGTCAGCGCGGCGAGCATCTCTTGCACGGAGTTGCGCGGCAGCGCGCCCTCGCGCAGCACGTGCCAGCGCCGCTCGCTGTCGAAGTCGCGCAGGTCGATGACCGTCGACGGGGCGCCGGGCAGCTCGCCGCCGTCGAGCACGAGGTCGGCTCCGTCGAGCAGCTGCTGCGGGACCTCCCGCAGGCTGCGCGTGTCGGGCTCGCCCGAGAGGTTCGCGCTCGACTGCATGACCGCGCACTCGATCGCGCCGAGCGCGGCGATGCGCGCGGGCAGCCGCGGCACGCGCAGGCCGAACGTGCCGGGATTCCGGCAGGCGGCGCCGAAGCTGTGCGAGCGGTTCGCCAGCAGCAGCGTCAGCGGCCCGGGCAGCAGCACTCCCAGCGCGAGCCGCTCGGCCTCGGTCAGCTCGCCGAGCGACTGCAGCGCATGTTCGACCGAGAAGAACATGATCGCGCAGGAGCGCCGTTGCGGGCGGCCCTTCAACTCGTACAGGCGCCGTGCCGCAGCCTCGTTCTCGGGATCGCAGCAGATCCCGTACACCGTGTCCGTCGGGAACACCGCAACGCCGCCGGAGCGCACGCACTCCTGCAGCGCGCGGGCGTCCTCTTCCGTCAATGCCTCGCTCATGTCCGAGCCTCCCCGATCACAACTCGCTCGATTCCCGCCAGGTCGCGCAGCGCGTGCACGCTCGCGAAACCGGCGGCCAACAGTAGATCGCCCACACGACGAGCCTGTCCGGCGCCCACCTCCAGCGCCGCAACCCGCAGGCGCGGGCGCTGGCGAAGCTGGCGCGTGAGCGCGGTGATCAGCTCGGTGCCATCGGGGCCGCCGTAGAGAGCTGTCGCCGGCTCGTGTCTCACGATCTCCGGCGCGAGGGTATCGCGTTCGCGGGCGGCCACGTAGGGCAGGTTGGCGAGAATCGCATCAAATTCATCGGGAACTCCGTCGAGCAGGTCGGCGCGGAGCAGGCGTACCCGCAGAGCGAGCGCCTGCGCGTTCTCGCGCGCGAGCTCGAGAGCCGCCGCGCTCACGTCGCTGCCCGCGACCTCGAGATCGCCTCGCTCGCTCTTGAGCGCGAGCGCGACGGCGCCGCTGCCGGTGCCCACGTCGAGCACGCGCGCGCGCAGCGGCAGCGCGAGCGCGGCCTCCACGAGCAGCTCCGTCTCCGGTCGCGGCAGCAGCGCGCGCGCGTCCACGGCCAGCTCGATGGAGCGGAACGCACGCGTGCCGGTGATGTAGGCGACGGGCTCGCGCTCACGCTCGCGGCGCGCCAGCAGGCGCTCGAAGTCCGCCCGCGCCCGCGCGAGCAGTACCTGCGGCGCGTCGATCAAAAGGCGCGTGCGATCGACGCCGAGCGCGTGCGCGAGCAGCACTTCGGCGTCAAGGCGCGGCGTCGCGCAGCCCGCGGCCGCGAGCGCCGCGCTCGCCCGCGCGAGCGCCTCGCCGACGGTCCTCGCTGTGGGCACCGCGCCGGCAAGCGAGGGAGCGTGCGCGCAGGCCGCAGGCACGATCCGGTCCCTCACATCGACGCCGCCAGGCGGCGTCGCTTCTCGTCCGATTGCAGCGCCTCGGTGAACTCGCGCAGGTCGCCCTCGAGCACCTCGTCGAGGTTGTGCTCGGTCAGCTTGATGCGATGGTCGGTCACGCGCCGCTCGCCGTAGTTGTAGGTGCGGATCTTCTCGGCGCGATCGCCGGTGCCGACCTGCGAGCGCCGGTCGGCGGCGAGCTCGGCCTGCTGCTCGGCCAGCGCGCGCTCGTACAGCCGCGCGCGCAGGACGCGCAGCGCGCGTTCGCGGTTCTGCAGCTGCGACTTCTCGTCCTGCATCGAGACCACGATCCCCGACGGCCGGTGCGTGATGCGCACCGCGCTGTCGGTCGTGTTCACCGACTGCCCGCCCGGCCCGGAGGAGCGGTACACGTCGATCTGCAGGTCCGCCGGGTTGATCTTCACGTCGACGTCCTCCGCCTCGGGCAGCACCGCGACCGTCGCCGTGGAGGTGTGGATGCGCCCCTGCGACTCGGTCTGCGGTACGCGCTGCACGCGGTGCGTGCCGCCCTCGAACTTGAAGATCGAGTAGGCGCCCTCGCCCTTGACGGCGAACGTGTACTTGCCCTCGCCCGCCCCCAGCGGTTCGGCCTGTAGTCCGCGCCGCTCGGCGTAGCGCGTCAGCATGCGGTAGACGTCGCCCGCCCACAGGCTGGCCTCCTCGCCGCCGGCGCCACCCTGGATTTCGACGATCACGTTCTTCTCGTCGTTGGGGTCGCGCTCGACCATCGCCAGGCGGATCTGCTCCTCGAGCTGCTCGATTCGCTCCTGCGCGCCCTCGAGCTCGGCGCGCAGCTCGCCGTCCTCGCCCATCTCCTTCAGCAGCTCCTCGGCACCCGCCGCGTCATCCCGGGCGTGCCGCCATTCGGCGGCCAGCTTCGCGGCGGGCTCGAGCTGCCGGTAGGCGCGGCCGACCTCGGCGTAGCGTTCGCGATCGGCGATCACCTCGGGATCGGTCATCTGCCGCGAGAGCTCCGCGAAGCGCGATTCGATCTGCTTGACGAGCTCCTCGATCAAGGCGCTTTCAGGCGACGACCTCGACGCCCAGCAGGTCGGCCGCCGACAGCGCGCCCGGCGTCTCGCGCGCGAGCACCGCCTTCAGCGCCGCGATCGCGACTTCCAGCTGCGAGAGGTCCGGCTCGCGCGTGGTCAGAAGCTGCAGCTTCAGCCCCGGCCACATGACCGCGCGGACCCACGCGCGGTTGCGGTTGCGCCCCGCGAACTTGATCAGCTCGAAGGAGATGCCCGCGATCAGCGGCACGCCGAGGATGCGTGTCGCGACGAGCCAGTACCACGCCGGCAGCCCCACCCACGGGAACACGAAGATCGCCACGATCATCACGACCAGCAGGAAGCTCGTGCCGCAGCGCGGGTGCAGGCGCGAGAAGCGCTTCGCGTTGGCCGGCGTCAGCTCCATGCCCGCCTCGTAGCAGGAGATCGTCTTGTGCTCGGCGCCGTGGTACTCGAACACGCGCCGCAGGTCGCGCACGCGCGAGAGCGCGAGCATGTAGCCGAGGAAGAGCGTGGTCCGCACCAGGCCCTCGACCACCCAGAACAGCACCGCCGAGCCGAGCTGGTGCTTGATCAGGCTGGTGAGCCCGACGGGGATCAGGAAGAACAGCACGATCGCGAGCGCGACGGCGACGACGACGGTGCCGACCCAGAGCGCCTTGGGGATCTCCTCGCCGTCCGCCGCGGGCTCGTTCGCCGTTGACGCGTGAGCGCCGTTGGCGCTGTGAGCGCCGTTCGCGGACGCCGCGCCGTTGGAGGACTGGATCGCGTCGGCGGGCGCGTCTTGGCCGGGCGTCGCAGCGGCCGCGCTGAGCTGCGCGTTCGCCGACACTTCGAGCGCCCTGAAGCCGATCGCCAGCGAGCCGCCGAGCGCGACCACGCCGCGCACGATCGGCAGGCGCAGCAGGCGGTGGCGGCGCAGCGCGGAGTCGAGCGGGAAGGTGCTCACCTCGACCTCGCCGAGCCGCGCGTCCGTGTCCGCGGGCTTGCCGCCGGCGAGCTGCTCCTCGCTCGGCTTGCGCACCGCGACGGCCCAGTTGGAGACGCCGCGCATCATCACGCCCTCGAGCACCGCCTGGCCGCCGAGTGGCGCGTCGGTCTGAGCCCGGAGCTCGCCGCCTGCTTCGCGCGCGGCCGCAGGCGCGGACACGGACATTGTCTACTGCGCGGACCGAGCTGCCGCGTGCAGGCGACCCTTGGCCACACGGCGCTGGAATCGCTCGACGCGGCCGCCGGTGTCCATCAGCTTCTGCCTGCCCGTGTAGAACGGGTGGCAGTTGGAGCACACCTCGACGTGCAGATCCTCTTTGGTCGCGCGCGTCGTGAACTCGTTGCCACACGTGCAGCGCACGTGCGCGGTGACGTAGTTGGGGTGGATCTTCTCCTTCACGGTCCCCCCATTCTAGCGGCGCCGCAAGGCCTGTTTCAAAGGCGCCGCGGCGATCAGCCCGCTTCGGCTTCCACGGGGGGCGCCGTCTGCAGGCAGCGGCGCGTGCGCAGTTCGAGCGAGGCGATCGTCTTGCCGTGCGCGCCCAGCCAGCGGAAGCGGATCGCGGCGCGGTAGTACGCCGGCGCGTCGAGGTTCGTGACCTGGCGCAGGTACTTGTAGGACTGCACGCCCAGTGCCGATGAGCGCCACACGCCAAGGCCTGGCGCGCTGACGAGGTGGTAGCTGTCCTGCGCGCGCGGGCGCTCGAGCACCTGCACGCTCATCTGCATGCGCTCGGTGCCCGGGATCGCGCTCATTTCGCCCGCGAAGGTCGCCGAGCGCGCGTCCTCGCTGGCGGCCGTCTGGCACTGTTCGAGCGTCGCGCTCGCGGGCAGCTTGGGCGTCGTGCTCGCGGGCAGCCTGGGCGTCGCGCTCGCGGGCAGCCTGGGCGTCGTGCTCGCGGGCAGCGCGCCCGGGCGCTCAACGAGTCCGCGCTGCGCAGGGGAGCTTTGGGCCGCCGCCGGAAGCGCGAGCGCGGCGGCGCAGAAGATCGCTGCGGCGGCGCCCATCGCAGGTCCGCGCGCGCACGCGCACGCGCTCGCGATCCGTCCCCGCGGCTGCGCCGGCGCGTCGTGCCTGATGAGAGTCACATCTGGCTAACACCTGGAGCGCACGCGTGTTGCGCGTCCTGCGCGCAGCTCGTGCCCGCTACGTCAGCTGGTACAGCGGCCCGTCGCCGCCCTCGGGCGTCGTCAGGCGCCCGCCCTTGGCGGTGATCGCGCCGCACTGCACGCAGTTGGTGTAGTTGACGGTCACGTCGACCTCGCCCTCGGCGGGCGCGTCGTCGGGTATCTCGTAGACGCCCGCGGGACACATCCAGCGCCAGGTTTCGGCGATCTCGCGCGGCACGTGCCGCTGCACGCGGATGTGGTTGGGCGCGTCGTCGCGCGTGGCGTTGCCGGTGATGTACACCGAGGAGAGCTTGTCGAAGGTGTATTTGCCGTCGGGCTTGGGATAGCCGTCCTTGGTGTCGCCGATGAACATCGGCTGGGCGTCGTTGCGGTGCCAGGACCAGCGCCCGCCGGGGAAGCGCCCCTTCGTCGCGATCATCGCGTTGACGAGCGGCGCGCCGCGCACGAAGCCGCGCTGGAAGGGCTGGCGTGTGTTGCGCACCTCGTAGAGCTCCCGGCCGATGACCGAGTCTTCGACGGCGCTCTCGTAGGACTGCAGCGAGCTGTCGCCGCGCACGAGCGCCGCGTAGATCGACTCGGCGGCGAGTTTGCCCGACATCAGGCAGTGGTGGATGCCCTTCAGCGCGACGGTGTCGACCATGCCGCCGGCGTCGCCGACGAGCACCGCGCCGGGCATCGAGAGCTTCGGCATCGACCAGAAGCCCCCGCCCGGCAGCGCCTTCGCGCCCCACGCGACGCGTTCGCCGCCGTCGAGAATGCCGCGCACGAGCGGATGCAGCTTGAACTGCTGCAACAGATCGTGCACGGAGGTGGTCGCGTCGGCGTACTCGAGGTCGACGACGAAGCCGATGCTGACCAGGTCATCGCCGTTGCGCTCATCGTGCATCGGGTAGATCCAGCTGCCGCCGACGTGTCCGTACTTGGAGGCGATCTTCAGCGGCCACGGCCCGATCGTGTGGATGACCCGGTCGAGCGGCTTGGGGACCTTCCAGACCTCCTTGACGCCAAGCTCCCAGACCTGCGGCTCGCGGTCGGCCGAGAGGCGAAACTCGCGGATCGCGGCGCCGGTGATGTGGCCCCAGCATCCCTCGGCGAGCACGGTGGCCTGCGCCTTGATGTCGGTGCCGGGCTCGAAGTTGGAGAGGGGCTCGCCGTCCTTGCCGCGGCCCTTGTCGCCGGAGCGCACGCCGGCGACGCGACCGTCCTCGACGATCAGCTGCGTGGCGCTCGTCTCCGTGAGCACGTAGGCGCCGCCCTCTTCGGCCTGGCGCTGCTGGAAGCGCGCCATCGCCGAGACCGAGACGACCTCGTTGCCGTGGTTGCGGAACGGGGGCGGCGGCGGGATGCGCAGCTTGGTGGCGGCGTTCGGCAGCAGGTAGACGGCCTCGCGCTTGACCTCGCCGTAGGCGAAGCCCTCCTTGCGCCAGTCCTCGCGCGTCATCTCGGGGAACAGCTCCTGCAGCGGGCCGGGCCGCATGACGGCGCCCGACAGGTTGTGCCCGCCGCAGGTCTTGGCCTTCTCGATCACCGCGACGGGCACTTCGCCGAGACGCTCCATCGTCTCGGGATCCTCGCCGAGCAGCTGCAGCAGGCGGTTGGCGCAGGCGAGGCCGGCGGTGCCGCCGCCGACGATCGCGACGCCGACCTCGATGCGCTCGTCCTCGGGATCGAGCGTGCGCTTGATGAACTCCGCCTGGGGGTCGACCGGCGGCGGGAACGCGGCTGGCGCCACCTTGCCGTTGGCGGAGGCGTGGTGCGCGGCCATCGACGCGCTCAGCTGCCCTTCTTCGCCTTCACGGCGTCGGTCAGCTTCGGCAGGATCTTGTTCAGGTCGCCGACGATGCCGAGATCGGAGAATTCGAAGATCGGCGCGTTCGCGTCCTTGTTGATCGCGACGATGTTCTCCGAGCCCTGCATGCCGACCTTGTGCTGGATCGCGCCGGAGATGCCGGCGGCGAGGTAGAGCTTGGGCGCGACCGTCTTGCCGGTCTGGCCGATCTGCGCCGCGTAGGGGTACCAGCCGGCGTCGACGACGGCGCGCGTGGCGGCGACGGCGGAGTTGCCGCCGAACGCGGCGGCGAGGTCCTCGGCGAGTTTGAAGCCCTCGGGTTTGCCGAGGCCGCGCCCGCCGGCGACGAGGATGTCGGCCCCCTCGATGTCGACGTCGGCGCCGCGCTGTTCGCCGCGCGTGATCATCTTCGCCTGCGTGGCCTGCGGGCTGAGCTCGTAGCTGAGCGTCTCGACGGCCGCAGCGGTCTCGCCGCTCTCGCGGATCTCGAAGGAGTTCAGGCGGCCGATGATGATGCCGACCTCCGAGCGGAAGCGTTTCTCGGAGATCGCGGAGTCGCCGAGGATCGGGCGCTCGGCGATCAGCTCGCCGTTCTCCGCGCGCACGGAGGTGACCTCCATCACGACGCCGGCGCCGAGCCGCGCGGCGAGTCCCGCGCCGATCTCGAAGCCGAGCAGGCCGCCGCCGAAGAGCGCGTAGCGGTAGCCGCCCTGCTGGATCGCCGCGGCCATCGCGTCGACGAGCGGCTGCGCGAGGCCTTCGGGCCCCTCGGCGATGAGCGCCTTCTTGGCGCCGTAGCGCCCGAGCGAGGCAGCGAGGTCGTGGGGGACGTTCTCGCCGAGCAGGATCGCGTGCGCCTCGCCGCCGAGCTCGGAGGCGAGCCGTGCGCCCTCGGAGACGGCGCCGAGCGAGTTCTTGTTGATCGCGCCCTCGTAGTGCAGCGCGTAAACCAGGATGTTGGCCATCTTCTGTAGTTCAGCTCCTTCTAGATGAGCTTGCGCTCGTCGAGCCAGGCGATGATCTTCTCCACCGTCTCGCCGGTGTCCTCGTCCTCGATGATCTCGCCCGCGGGCTTGGCGGGCGGCGCCTTCGCGGCGATCCACTGCGCGGCCGAGTGCTCGCCGCCGACCTTCGAGGTGTCGATGCCGACGTCACCGGTGCCGACGCTGTCGAGTGGCTTCTTCTTGGCGCCCATGATCGCCTTCAACGAGGGGTAGCGCGGCTCGTTGATCGCGTCGCCGACGGAGATCACGGCGGGCAGCTCGACCTGCACGGTGTCGTAGCCGTACTCGGCCTGGCGCTCGCAGCGCAACGCGCCGCCGTCGACGTCCATCTTGATGACCTGCGTGAGCGAGGGCATGCCGAGGTGCTCGGCGACGACGGCGCCCATCGTGTAGCACTCGCCGTCATCGGACTGCTGGCCGAGCAGCACGAGGTCCGGGCTCTCGCGCTCGAGCGTCTTCGCGAGCGCGTAGCCGGTGGCCGCGACGTCGGAGCCGGCGAGCGCGGGGTCGCTCAGGTGCACGGAGCGGTCGGCGCCGAGCGAGACCGCCTTGTGCAGGGCGCGCACGGCGCTCCCCGGGCCCATCGTGACGGCGATGATCTCCTCGACGGGCGCGCTGCCGCCCTCGCGGATCTGCATCGCGGCCTCGATCGCGTGCGTGTCGTAAGGGTTGAGGTTCTTCTCGCCGCTGCGGTCCATGCGCCCCGTCGCGGGATCGATCCGCTTTTCGACGGCAGCATCGGGGACCTCCTTGACGAGGACGCATATCTTCATCTTCGGAGCACTCCTTGGGGTTGGTCGGCAGGCATGCTACCGCGCCAGTCCGTTGACTGACGAGTCAATCAAGGCCGCTGGCGGCGCTGCGCGGTGGCGCCGCGGATGAACTCGACGATGGCCTGCGTCGGTGCGCCGGGCGTGAAGACCTCCGCGACGCCGAGCGCCTTCAGCTCGGGGATGTCCTGCGCCGGGATCGTGCCGCCGACGGTGATGACGACGTCCTCGATGCCCTGCTCGCGCAGCAGCTCCACGACGCGCGGCACGAGCGTCATGTGGGCGCCGGAGAGGATCGAGAGCCCGACGGCGTCGGCGTCCTCCTGGATGACCGTCTCGACGATCTGCTCGGGCGTCTGGTGCAGGCCCGTGTAGATCACCTCCATGCCGGCGTCACGCAGCGCGCGCGCGATGATCTTCGCGCCGCGGTCGTGTCCGTCGAGGCCGGGCTTGGCGACGACGACGCGGATCTTGCTGGGGCTGGCGGCGGGGGCGGTGGACATGCGAGAGAGCCGCTCGGCGGGGACGCTCGCGAGAGCCGCTCGGCGGACACGCTAGAGCGATCCCGGGCGGCGCGTCGCGGAGCCCGCGCACACCGGACGGACGGCGCCAGCGTATAGCGCGCCTGCTCCGCCCACAAGTCGCCGCGCAGCCGCCGGCTCCTGGCGCCTGGGCCGCGGCTGCCCGCGGGTACGCCGGCTGCAGCGCGGCGGCGGCTCAGGCGCGACGCCCGCCGGTGCGCGAGGGACGCCGGCGGGCGCTGAGCCGACGGCCGCTGCGGGCGCCGCTGCCGGCGCCGCCGTTGCGCTCGAGCACGGCGCGGCCGATCGAGGCCGCGGCGGTGCCGGCGCCGAGCAGCGCGAGCATCTTCAGGCGCCGGGCGAGGCGGTCGAGCTCGATGACCTCCCAGCCCTCTTCGCGGGCGATGCGCCGCAGCACGGGGTCGGGGTTGACGACGACGGCGTAGCGCACGGCGCGCAGCATGGGCAGGTCGGACTCCGAGTCGGAGTAGGCGTAGGAGGCTTCGAGGGCGATGCCCGCGCGCTCGGCGAGCTCGCGCATCGCGAGGACCTTGCCCTCCCGGTAGTTGAAGGGGCCGGCGGGGCGTCCGGTGTAGCGGCCGTCGACGACCTCCGAGCGCGTGCCGAGGCCGCCGTCGAAGGCGAGCACGCGCGCGAGCAGGTCGGCCATCTCCTGCGAGGCGGCGGTGAGGATGTAGACGGGCAGGCCCTCGTCCTGGTGGGCGTAGGCGCGTTCGAGCATCTCCGGATACAGGCGCGGCAGCACGCCGGAGAGGACGCGCGGCGAGAGGCGCTCGAGGTCGCGCACGCGTACGCCGGCGATCATCTCGGCGACGCGCTGGCGCACGACGTCGGCGCGGTCGTCGGTCGAGCCGAGCAGCCGGAAGCGGACGTTCTCGTAGACGTCGCGCACGAGGCGCGAGCGCGAGATCATGCCGGTCTCGTAGGCGGCGCGCGCGAAGAAGATGCCGGAGGATCCGGCCATGAGCGTCTTGTCGAGGTCGAAGAACGCGGCTCCGCGCGGAGCCGGCGAGGCGCCGTTGTGCCGCTGGTCCACTAGACCCTGAGGATCACCGCGTCGCCCTGGCCGCCGCCGGAGCAGATGGCGGCGCAGCCGAGGCCGCCGCCGCGGCGGCGCAGCTCGAGCACGAGGCTGCCGAGGATGCGCGCGCCGGAGGCGCCGATCGGGTGGCCGAGCGCGACGGCGCCGCCGTTGACGTTGACGCGCTCCTCGTCGATGCCGAGCATGCGGATGGAGTTGAGCGTGACCGACGCGAAGGCCTCGTTGATCTCCCACAGGTCGATGTCGCCGGGCTGCAGACCCGCCTTCTCGAGCGCCTTCTTGGCGGCGGTCGCCGGCGTGGTGGCGAGGTAGGCGAAGTCGTTGGCGCTCTGCGCGTGCGCGACGATCTCGGCGAGCGCCTCCCTGCCGTGCGCGGCGGCCCACTCGTCGGAGGCGAGCACGAGCGCGCCGCCGCCGTCGTTGACGCCGGGCGAGTTGCCGGCGGTGTGCGAGCCGTCCTTGCCGACGAGGCCGGGTAGCGCGGCGAGGCGCTCGAGCGAGGTGTCGCGGCGCGGCCCCTCGTCGATCTCGACGACCGTCGGGTGCTCGGGGTCCTTGCGGTTGGCGATCTCGACGGGGACGATCTCCTCGGACATGCGCCCCTCGTCGATCGCGGCGAGCGCGCGTTCGTGCGAGCGCAGCGCCCAGCGGTCGAGGTCGGCGCGCGTCATCTCGAGCTCGTTGGAGACCTCGGTGGCCTCGACGAACATCTGCTTGCCCGAGAAGGGGTTCGTGAGGCCGTCGTGGACCATCGCGTCGAGCATCTCGGCGTCGCCCATGCGGTACCCGAAGCGCGCCTGGGGAAGCAGGTAGGGCGCCTTGGACATCGACTCCATGCCGCCGCCGACGCCGATCTGCAGCTCGCCGGCGCGGATCGCCTGGTCGAGCAGCACGCTCGCGCGCAGGCCTGAGGCGCAGACCTTGTTGATCGTCTCGGAGGAGACCTCCTTGGGGATGCCGGCCTTGATCTGCGCCTGGCGCGAGGGAATCTGCCCCTGGCCGGCCTGCAGCACCTGGCCGACGATGACGTGTTCGACCTGCTCGGGCTCGACGCCGGCGCGCTGCAGCGCGGCCTCGATCGCGGTCGCGCCGAGCTCGGTGGCGTCGAGACTCGCGAGGCCGCCGCCCATCTTGCCGATCGGCGTGCGCGCTGCCCCGAGGATGACGGTCTTTGGCATTGGGCTGTCAGCTCTCCTTCGGGTGGTTTGACCGCGCATGCGGCGGCGGGAGAATGGTAGTGAACGCCCGCGCTCGGAAAGGAGAGCGGCGAGCCGCGCTGGCGCGCGCTCGCGGATCCTACGAGGCCAAGCTGGGAGAATGGCGTCGATGGACTTCGAGTTCTCCAGCGAGCACGAGCTGATCAGGCGCACGGTGCGCGAGTTCGCCGAGGGCGAGGTCGCGCCGGCGGCGGAGGAGCTCGACCGCACGAAGTCGTTCCCGTACGCGATCGTCGAGCAGATGGGGCGGCTCGGCCTGATGGGCATCCCGTTCCCGCAGCAGTACGGCGGCGGCGGCGGCGACACGCTGGCATATGCGCTGGCGGTCGAGGAGCTCGCGCGCGTGGACTCCTCGGTGGCGATCACGATGTGCGCGCACACCTCGCTGGGCACGCAGCCGATCTACATGTTCGGCTCCGAGCGCCAGCGCGAGGAATGGCTGCCGCGGCTGTGCTCGGGCGAGCGACTCGGCGCGTTCGGTCTGACCGAGCCGGAGGCGGGCTCGGACGCCGGGAACACGCGCACGCGCGCGCGTCTGCAGGACGACGAGTGGGTGATCGACGGCGCCAAGCAGTTCATCACGAACGCGGGCACGGAGATCTCGGGCCTCGTGAGCATCACGGCGGTGACCGGCGGGGACTCGAGCGGCGCGCGCGAGATCTCCAACATCGTCGTGGCGAACGGGACGCCGGGGTACGAGCAGGGCGAGCCGTACCGCAAGATGGGCTGGAACGCGTCCGACACGCGGCCGCTGTCCTTCAGCGAGTGCCGCGTGCCGCAGGAGAACCTCCTGGGTCCGCGCGGCGCGGGCTTCAAGCAGTTCCTGCGGATCCTCGACGGAGGCCGCATCGGCGTTGCGGCGATGGGCGTCGGGCTCGCGCAGGGCGCGCTCGAGCAGGCGCTCTCCTACGCGAAGGAGCGCCACGCGTTCGGGCGCGCGATCGCGAGCTTCCAGGCGATCCAGACGAAGCTGGCGGACATGTCGACCGAGATCGAGGCGGCGCGGCTGCTGGTCTACAAGGCGGCGCGCGAGAAGGACGCGGGGCGCAACTTCACGCTGACGGCGGCGCAGGCCAAGCTGAAGACGGGTCGCCTGGCGGTTCGCTGCGCCGAGGAGGCGGTGCAGATCCACGGCGGCTACGGCTACATCGAGGAGTACCCGGTTTGCCGCTTCTACCGCGACGCGAAGATCCTGACGATCGGCGAGGGCACCGACGAGGTGCAGCAGATGGTGATCGCGCGCGCGCTCGGCGCGTAGCGGCGCGCTAGCGGCGTTCGCGGCGCTCGGCGCGTAGCGGCGCGCTAGCGGCGTTCGCGGCGCTCCAGCAGCGCGGAGGCGGCGCTCGCGGGGTCGAGCCTGCGCTGCGCGACCTCCTCGAGCAGGGCGCGGAAGTCGGCGTCGTCGCCGAGCTCCTCCTCCAGCTGCCTGCGCATGCGCGCGGTCGCGATCGCGAGCACCTCGTTGCGCAGGTGGCGCCGGCGGCGCTGCTCGAGCTCGCCCGCGGCGATGATGTGCGCGCGGTGCGCCCGCAGGGCCTCGTCGAGCTGCTCGACGCCGGCGCCGCTGGTCGCCTCGGTCTTGACGATCGGCACGCTCCAGCTCGCGCGCGCCTGTTCGGGTGTGCGGTCGAGGTTGGCGAGCGAGAGCACGCCGCGGATCTCGCGCACCATCGTGTCGGTGAGCGGGTGGTCGGCCTTGTTGACGACGATCACATCGGGGATCTCCATCACGCCGGCCTTCAGCGCCTGCACGGAGTCGCCCGAGCCGGGCATCAGCACCAGCACGACGGTGTCGGCGTGGTCGATGATGTCGACCTCGGCCTGGCCGACGCCGACGGTCTCGATGAAGACGTCTTCGCGGCCCGCCGCGTCGAGCAGCAGCGCCGCCTGCAGCGCGGCCTCGGCGAGGCCGCCGAGCGCGCCGCGGTTGGCCATCGAGCGGATGAAGACGCCGCGGTCGAGGAAGTGCTCGGACAGCCGGATGCGGTCGCCGAGCAGCGCGCCGTGCGTGAAGGGCGAGGAGGGATCGATCGAGAGCACGCCGACGGAGCGATCGGCCTTGCGGCGCACGCGCGTGAGCGCGCCGATCAGCGTCGACTTGCCGGCGCCGGGAGGGCCGGTGAAGCCGACGACCTCGGCAGCGCCGGTGTGCGGGTAGATCTCGCGCACGAGCTCCCAGCCCTCTGGGCTGTCGTCCTCGACGAGCGAGATCGCGCGTGCGAGCGCGCGCCGATCGCCCTGCAGCAGCCGGCTTGCGAGCGTGCCCTCGTCCATCGAGCGGGCAATCATCGCAGGGCCGCTGCGGGCTGAGCCGTGGCTTACGATTCGCCGGCAGTGGCAGAGACCGCAGAGTTCATCGGAACGCTCGCGCCCGCGCAGCTTGAGCAGGCGCGGCGCCTGGAGCCCGCGCCGCTGAGCGGAGGGCCGCTCGCGCTGCTGCGCTTCATGCGCGCGAACGGCATGTTGCGGCCCGCCTACGCGCGCCTGCTGGCGCGTCTGGCGCTGCTGAAGCTGCGCTTCCGCGGGCGCCTGCAGCTCGACGGGCTGTGCTTCATCTGCCCGCACGTGAAGCTCGAGATCGGACGCGATGCGGTGCTGCGCGTGGGGCGCTGGGCGTGGATCGGGCATGGCTGCAAGATCCGCGTACACGAGGGCCAGGTGGAGATCGGAGCCAAGACGGTGATGGGCCAGGAGTGCACGATCTCGGCCTTCAAGCACGTGTCGATCGGGCGCGAGTGCATCGTCGCGGACCGCGTGATGCTGATCGACTTCGACCACGGCGTGACCGAGGTCGAGCGCCCGATCAGGCAGCAGGGCATCTACAAGCGCGACGTGCGCGTGGGCCACAACGTGTGGATCGGCTACGGCGCGTGTGTGCTGCGCGGCGTGGAGATCGGCGAGAACGCGATCGTCGGCACGAGCGCGGTGGTGACGCGCAGCGTGCCCGCGAACGCCGTCGTGGGCGGCGTGCCGGCGCGGATCATCAGGATGCGCGCCGCGCCACGCGCGCTGCGCTGGGAGTGAGCCGCGGCCGGCGGCGCGCCGCGCCGTCTCAGGGCGACGCGAGCATCTGCGGGCGCGCGTCGACGGCGAGGTTGCGCGGCGCCTGCACGGCGCCGGCGAGCGCGGCCCGCAGCGCGGCGCGATGCCCGTCGAAGCGCTCGCGCGGGTAGCCGCCCGCGAGCTCGCGCGTGAGCATGAACGCCCAGTCGCTCGACTGCAGCGCGAGCAGCTCGCGCACCGCGACCGCGCTCGCACGGGCGCCGGCCTGCAGCACCTCGAGCTCCGCGCGACGCGCGCCGAAGGCGAGCTCGACGACGGGCGGCCCCGACCAGGTCGACAGGTCGCCGCCCTCGCCCCAGCTGCACCCGCGCCAGTCCTCCAGCGCCGCGCGCACGGCGGGCGGCGGCGCCGCATCGCCGCTGCCATCGAGCAACCATGGCTCGCAGCGCGCGAGCGCGTCGTCGAGCGGCACGAGCTCCAGGCCCTGCCGCGCGCACTCCTGCACGACGGCTTCGAGCCAGTCGAGGCCCTCGTACCACCAGTGCCCGAGCAGCTCGGTGTCGAGCGCGCACAGGGCGAGCCCGCCGCCGGGCAGCGCGCCGTCGGCCCGCTCGGCGGCCTCGCGCAGGCGCTGGCGCGTGCGCGCGACGAAGTCGGCGGCGTCCGCACGCGCGCGCGCCAGCGCGGCGTCGCGGTCGTAGGGCCGGCCGGAGTTGCTCCAGGGCTTGTGGTGGTGCGTGGTGAGGTGGTGGTAGTCGCGGTAGACGCCGCCCGCCGGGTAGCCCTGCGCGCTCCACACCAGCGAGATGGTGGCGCGGTCGATCGGCGCGAGCAGCAGGCCGGAGGCCGTGAGGATCGGGCGCAGGTGCTGCCAGGCGCCCGGCTCGACGAAGCGGCTGAGCTCGACGCAGCCCGCGCGCACGCCCTCCTGGTGCAGCCGATGCTCGAGCCAGGGCGCGTAGGCGCACTCGGGCAGCCAGAAGCCGCCGTGCCAGTCGCCGAAGCGACGGCGGTGGGAGGCGAGCGCGCAGCGCACCTGCAGCGCGAGCCCGGCGTCGCTCGCCAGCAGCGGCAGGATCGCGTGCGTGGCGGAGGAGGTCCAGCGCACGTGGCGGCCGAGCGCGGCGAGCAGTGCGCCGTCGGCGCGTGGCAGGCGCTCGAGCGCGCGCGCGTAGTCGCGCGAGGCGCGCTCGATCTCCTGCGCGAGGCGCTCCTCGCCGGCCGCGCGCAGTCCCGCCGCATCGCGCGCGTGCGACTCGGCGCGCACCTGCAGCACGAAGCGCTCGAAGCGCTCGACGATGCCGGGCGCCTCGAGCTGGTCGCACAGGACGGGGGTGAGCGACAGCGTCAGCGGCGCGCCGCGCTCGAGCAGATCGAGCAGCGGCACGTAGCAGCCGGCGATCGCCTCCCACAGCCACTCCTCGCCGAAGGGCCAGGTGCCGAAGCCCTCGACGTATGGCATGTGCGTGTGCAGCAGGATCGCGAGCATGCCCTCGCCCGCGGGTGCGCGTGCGCCGCGCGACGCGCCGGCGCTCACGCGCGGCAGATCGCGAGGAAGTCCAGCGCGCGCTGCGGCGGCGCGTCGTCGCGCAGGACGAAGTCGCGCGTGGAGATCGCCGGCACGAAGCGCGCGTAGAAGCGCTCGGTGAGCCCGAGGCGTCGATGCAGGCGATCCCAGCCGAGCTTCAGCGCGAGCTCGTGCGCGCGCAGCGTGCGCGCGTGGTAGAGCCCGCTGATCTTCACGTGCGCGAAGTGCGCGCGGCAGAGCTCCTCGAACTCGCGCGCACGGTACTCGTGGACGTGCCAGGGGTTGTCCGAGCGCGTGGCGCCTTTGGGAGCGAGCGTGAGCACGTTGGGCGTCGAGACGTACAGCGTGCCGCCAGGGGACAGCAGCGAGTGGAAGTGTGCGAGCACCGCGCCGGGATCGCGCAGGTGCTCGATCGTCTGCAGGAAGACGATCGCGTCGGCGCGCTCCTCGAAGCGCTCGACGAGGTCGCGCGCGAAGCTGAGGTTGCTGCCCGCGTAGCGCAGCCGCGCGTGTTCGTGCGCCTGCGGGTTGGCGTCGACGCCGACGACGCTCGCCGCCGTGGCCGCGAGCACCGCGCTGCCGTAGCCCTCGCCGCAGGCCATGTCGATCACGCGCAGCCCGCGCACGCGCTGCGCGATCCACTCGTACACGACGAGGTGCCGGCGGAACCAGTAGTTCTCGGCCGGGACGTCGGGCAGCGTGCGCTCGCCGGTGAGCTCGAGCGGCGGCACGCCCGCGGGCTGGTCGCGCTGGACGTGCTCGCGTGCGCGCGCCGGCGGCGGCGCGGTGTTGGGCGCGGCCATGGCGCGCGCGAGTATAGGGTGCAGCGCGTGTCGCCCGCACTGAGCGCCGAGCAGATCCGCGAGGCGAACACGCGCTATCACGACGTGGCGGCGGTCCACTACGACGCCAAGTGGGGGATCGACTTCGAGGCGCTCGGGCAGAGCCAGGTGAGCGGGAAGCTGCGTAAGGCGCTTGGGCGTGAGCCGCCGCGCTTTCGCTCGGCGCTGGAGATCGGCGCGGGCACGGGCTACTTCGCGCTCAACCTGCTGCGCGCGGGCCTGATCGAGCGTGCGACGTGCAGCGACATCTCGCCGGGCATGCTCGAGACGCTCGCCGCGAACGCGAAGGCACTCGGCCTGCGCGTGCAGACCCAACAGGCGAACGCCGAACGGCTGCCGTTCGCCGACGCGAGCTTCGAGCTCGTGTTCGGCCACGCGGTGCTGCATCACATCCCCGACCTGCGCCGCGCCTTCGCCGAGTTCGCACGCGTGCTGCGGCCCGGCGGCACGCTGCTGTTCGCGGGCGAGCCTTCGCGCTACGGCGACCGCCTGGCGGGCGTGCCGAAGGCGCTCGGCCGGAGCTTCGCGCCGCTGTGGCGGCTCGCGCTCGGCGCGGCGCGCGCACCCGCGAATGGCAACGCGGCCGCGGAGGGCCAGCTCGAGGCGCTGGTCGACGTGCACGCCTTCGCGCCGGCGCAGCTGCAGCGGCTGGCGCGCGAGGCCGCGCTGGTGGGGGTGCGGGTGCGGGGCGAGGAGCTGCTTGCCAACTGGTTCGGCTGGACCAACCGCACGCTCGAGACCACGGCCGCCTCCGATCAGGTGCCCTGGGCCTGGCGGCAGTACGCCTACCACGGCTATCTGGCCTTGCAGCAGGTCGACCGCCGGCTGCTCGAGCCGCGCCTGCCGGCGGCGATCTTCTACAACCTGCTGCTGACCGCGCGCAAGCCGGAGGCCTCCGCACGCGAGACCTAGAATCGGGCTCGAGCATGCCCGACCAGCGCACACGGGAGTTCCCGCTGTTTCCGCTCGGCATCGTCGCGCTCCCGGGCGAGGGGGTGCCGCTGCACATCTTCGAGCAGCGCTATCGCCTGATGATCGAGCGCTGTCTGGGCGCGGAGCCGGACTCGCTCGAGCGCGAGTTCGGGATCGTGTGGCTGTCCGATGAGGAGCTGAAGCCGATCGGCTGCGCATGCGAGATCGAGCGCGTGCTCGAGCGCCTGGATGACGGCCGCTTGAACATCCTCGCGCGCGGCACGCGCCCGTTCCGGCTGCTCGCGCGCCAGGATCACCTCCCCTATCCCGCGGGCGTCGTGGAGTTCCTTCACGAGGAGGAGGAGACGCCCGACGCGCAGGCGGTGCAGGGCACGCGCGAGCTCTACCGCGAGCTCGTCAGGCAGGCGACCGACCGCGAGCTCGAGGCCTCCGAGCTCGAGGAGCTCGACTCCTACGCGATGGCTGCGAGCGTCGAGTTCGGCGTGGAGGCCAAGCAGCAGCTGCTCGAGCTGCGCTCGGAGAACGCGCGCCTGAGCCTGCTCGCGATGCTGCTTGGGGCTGCGATCGAGCGCCTCGACCTCGTCGAGCGCGCGCAGGTGCGCGCGGCGTCCAACGGCAAGGTCCGCTTCGGTTGACGCGCCGCGCGCCGCGGCGGGTTGACCCGGCGCGCGCTCCAGAGCGCGGTGCGCAGCGCGCCGGCGCTATTCGGGGGCGCGGCAGATCTGCTGGGCGACGGTGAGCACGAACAGCTGCAGTTCGCGCAGCACCGTCGGCTCGCCCGCCGAGTTGTCGGCGAAGCGCACCGAGCCGTTTTCATCGCGCAGGAGGTAGCTGTAGACCGATTTGGGGCGCGGGGGCAGCGTCAGGTGCTGGGTTGCCTGGCTCTGCACTTCTTCCTGGATCGCGCGCGCCTTCACGAGCTCGCCGTCGGTGAGCTTCAGCGTGCGCCCGCCGTTGCAGCTGACGCCACCTTCTTCGTTGACCAGCAGCGTCAGCTGGGCGTGCGGCGAGGATCCGCTGCGTGTGACCACGAACAGGTCCGCGGCGCGAACGCCGCCGCAGCCGCAGAGCGCCGCACAGCCCAGCGCCAGAGAGAGCGCGGTCGCGCCCGCGCGTGACGCGGCGCTCACGCGCTGACCGCGACGCCGCCCCGCCGCGGGTCGCCCGCGCCGCTGACGATGCCCTCGCGCCGCAGCGCGGCCTGCACGCCGCCGAAGAACAGGTTCAGCGCGCCGAAGCGCACGCGCGGCAGCTCTTCGTCGAGCTCGGAGAGGTCGATGCCCGGCTCGGCGTAGAGGATGCCGTCCTCGAAGTGCACGCGCGGCGCGTTCACCGCCTCGCTGGCGGAGCTGCGGTGATCGACGAACGCGACGATCGTCTGCAGCAGCGCCGAGCGGATGCGGTTGGAGCCGGCGCTGCCGAGTACGAGCTCGACCTCGCCGTCGCGTAGCCCCACGGTCGGCGCCATCATGCTCGGCATCCGCACGCCGGCGGGATGGCGGTGAAAGCCGTGCGGGTTGAGATCCTCCTCGCCCATCACGTTGTTGAGGTGGATGCCGGTGCCCGGCACGATCACGCCGGAGCCCTCGCCGTTGGTGCACGTGACGCTGCACGCCATGCCGTTTGAGTCGATCACCGAGATGTGCGTGGTGGAGCCGAGCCTGCTGCCGAGGAAGCGCTCGCCGAAGCCCTCCTGCTGAAGGCCGCTGACGAAGTCCGGCGTGCGCTCGGCCTGTGCGGCTCGCATCGCGTCGACGATGCCGCGCAGCGTCGCGGGCGGCGGTTCGCGGTCGAGCAGCACCAGCGCGTATGCGAGCAGCGTGCCGCCCGCCGACGGCGGCGGGTTCGTGAGGATCACACGGTCGCGGTAGGGCACGCGCACGGGGGCGCGCTCGATCGCGCGGTAGGCCGCGAGGTCCTCGCGGGTGATCGTTCCGCCGCGTGCCTGCAGCCAATCGCTGACGGCGGCGGCGAGCTGGCCGCGGTAGAAGGGCTCCGCGCCGTCGCGCGCGAGCCGCTCGAGCGCGTCGGCGAGCTCCGGGTTGCGCAGCAGCTCGCCCTCGCGCAGGATCTCGCCCTGCGGCGCCCATAGCTGCGCTGACTCCGGTGTAGAGCGCAGCAGATCGGCGAGGATGTGCGCTACGTACGCCTGGCCGGCGTTGATGTGCACTCCGTCGCGGGCGAGCGCGACCGCCGGGCGCACGAGCTGCTCCAGCGGCAGCGTGCCCCAGCGTGCGGCCGCCGCGCAGGCTCCCGCGGGCGCGCCGTAGACGCCGCACGAGGCGGGGCCGACGTGGAAGAGCTGGACGGCGTCGCCGAAGGACACCTCGATCGGCAGCAGCTCGGCGATCTGCCCCGCCTCGCTCGCCCCGTCTGCCGCGCGCCGGTGCGTCGGGGACTGCACGAAGAAGTCGAGCACGACCGGCTCCATGCCGGCGCCGGCGACGAGCATGTAGCCGCCGGAGCCGAGGCCGGTGAGCAGTGGCTCGCTCGCGAACGACGCGAACATCGCCGCGAGCGCCGCGTCGACGGCGTTGCCGCCCTCGCGCAGCGCGCCGGCGCCGGCCTCCGCGGTGAGCGGATGTCCCGCCGCGACGACCCCGTGTCCGGGCCCGCTCATCCGCGGGCGCCGCGGCGTTCGCGCAGCGCGCACGAGCGCGCGAGGTCGCGGCGAGGGCTGCGCGCGCTAGAGGTTCGGGATGAACTCGGGGACTTCAAGCTCATCGAGCGCGAGCCCGCGCCGGCGTTCACGCGGCGCTCGCGCGGGAGCGGCGCGCTGGACCTTCAGCTCGGCACCCGCGGGCTCACGCAGCCCGGCGACGGGACGGCGCCGGCCGTTCTCGGCGAAGCCGGTGGCCACGACGGTGACCCACACCTGGTCGTCGAGCTGCTCGTCGACCATCGCGCCGAAGATGATGTTCGCGTCCGCGTGGGCAGCCTCGGAGACCGACTTCGCCGCCTCGTTGACCTCCCAAAGCGACAGGTTGGGGCCACCCGTGATCGACAGCAGGATCGAGCGCGCGCCCTCGATCGAGGTCTCGAGCAGCGGCGATGAGACCGCCTGCATCGCAGCGACGGTGGCGCGGTCCTCGCCGACGCCCATTCCGATGCCCAGCAGCGCGTTGCCGGCATCGCTCATGATCGTGCGCACGTCGGCGAAGTCGAGGTTGATGAGGCCGGGCAGCGTCACGAGGTCGGAGATGCCCTGCACCCCTTGGCGCAGCACGTCGTCGGCGACGCGGAAGGCCTCGACCATCGAGGTCTGGCGGTCGAGGACGCCGAGCAGACGGTCGTTCGGCACGACGATCAGCGTGTCGACCTCTTCGGCCAGCGCGAGCACGCCGCGCTCGGCCTGTTCGCCGCGGCGCGCGCCCTCGAAGCCGAACGGCTTGGTCACGATCGCGACCGTCAGCGCGCCGACTTCGCGCGCGATGCGCGCGAGCACCGGCGCGGCGCCGGTGCCGGTGCCGCCGCCCGCGCCGGCGGCGATGAAGATCATGTCCGAGCCCTTCAGCAGCGCCTTGACGGTGTCGTAGTCCTCCATCGCGGCCTGGCGGCCGATGTTCGCGTCGGACCCGGAGCCCAGCCCGCGGGTGATCTCGGCGCCGATGTGCAGCGTGTGGTCGGCCGTCGACTGCTGCAGGGACTGCTGGTCGGTGTTCACGGCGAGGAACTCGATGCCGTTGAGGCCCGCCTCGACCATGCGGTTGACCGCATTGACGCCGGCGCCGCCGATGCCGACGACGCGGATCAGCGGCTGCGCGACGGGCTGCGCGGCGCGCGCGGCCTGCTCGGAGGAGAAGGCGTGGCGCAGGCGCTCCTGCGGCGAGGGGACGTGCGGCTGCTCGGAGAGCACGGCGGCGCGGGCGGCGGCGGTCTGCGGCGCAGCGCCGAGCGCGGGGTGGGCCGCCGCGCCGTGCGCGGTCTGCGATGCAGCGCCGAGCGCGGGGTGCGGCGGCGCCGGCGTGCCTGCGCCGGCGCTGGTCGCGGACCGCCGCGGACCCTCTTGCTCCAGGCCGCCCTGTTCGGAGGGCTCCTGCTCGGCGGGCTGCGCGGACGGTTCGTCGGTCCGGCGGAAGAGGGCCGCGAGCGGCCCTTCGCGCATGCTCGCGCGTTTAGCGTTCGCCATGTGACAGGACCTCCTGCGCGAGCTGGCGGTAGGACTGCGCAGCGACCCCGTCGGGCTCGTACTTGAGGACCGACATGCCCTTCACGGGCGCCTCCGCAAAACGGACGGTCTTGCGGATGCGCGAGGCGAAGACGCGGTCGCCGAAGTTTTCTTCGAGGATCTCGATCGCCTCCTTCGCGTGGATCGTGCGCGAGTCCACAAGTGTCGGAAGGATACCCTCGATGTCCACGTCCGGATTCAGGTTTTCGCGGATCATCGCGAGCGTGTTCTGCAGCTGGATCAGCCCGCGCATCGACAGATACTCGCACTGCACGGGGACGATCACCTTATCCGCCGCGGTGAGCGCGTTGATCGTCAGCAGGCCGAGGCTGGGGGGCGTGTCGATGCAGATGAAGTCGTAGTCGCCGAGGATCGGTTCGAAGGCCTTCTGCAGCGAGCGCTCGCGGCCGATCATCGTCGACATCGCGATCTCCGCGCCGGCGAGGTCGATCGAGGCGCATGCGATGTCGATCTCGCGTTTGCGGATCACCTCGCGGATCGAGACCTTGTGGACGAGCACGTCGTACATCGACTGCTCGAGCGAGTCGGGGTCGATCCCCTGCGACATCGTGAGGTTGCCCTGCGGGTCCATGTCCACGCACAGCACGCGGTGGCCCTCCTCGGCGAAGGCAGCCGCCAGGTTCAACGTCGTCGTCGTCTTTGCCACCCCGCCCTTCTGGTTGGCGAACGCGATGACCTTTGCCTTGGCTTCCACGGAGCTCCGATGTCGCTTGGCTTGGACGCTGCATCTTCGGCGAAGACGAGCCGTCCGGTGGGTATTCGCATCACGCCGATCTATTCCTGCACGCCCACTACGATCTGCCGCTAGATGGTCGCGCGCGCGAGCACGAGCCCGGGCACGCTCGCTGGGCGGCTGGCCGGCAAGCGCGTGCTCGTGTGCGTGGGGGCGGGCGGCGTCGGCAAGACGACGAGCTCGGCTGCGCTCGCGCTCGGCCTGGCGGTACGCGGCCAGCGGGTGGCCGTCGTGACGATCGACCCTGCGCGCCGGCTCGCGTCTGCGCTGGGGCTGCGGGAGCTCTCGGGCGAGCCGCACCGCATCGAGGCGCGCGAGCTCAGCGACGCCGGAATCGAGCTGCAGGGCGAGCTGTGGGCGATGATGCTCGACACCAAGCGCACCTTCGACGAGGTCGTCGCGCGGCTCGCCAGCGATGAGGCTGCGCGCCAAGAGATTCTCGCGAACCCCGTCTACCGGGAGCTGTCGACGGCCGTCGCGGGCTCGCAGGAGCTCGGCGCGATCGCGAAGCTCTACGAGCTGTACGCCGAAGGCGATTTCGACGTGATCGTGCTCGACACCCCGCCGTCGCGCAACGCGCTCGACTTCCTCGACGCACCGGGGCGCCTGCTCGGCTTCCTCGAAGGCCGCGCGCTGCAGGTCTTCCTGGCCCCAAGCGGTCTGACCGCCAGGTTGTTCGGGCGCGGCACCGCGCTGATCTTCGCGATCTTCGCGCGCGTCACCGGCGTGGACATGCTCAACGAACTGTCGCGCTTCTTCCGCAGCATGTCGAGCGTGATCGGCGGCTTCGGCGAGCGCACGCGCCGCGTCGCGGCGCTGCTGCGCGAACCCGAGACGAGCTTCCTGATCGTCACCTCGCCCGAGCCCGAGCCCGTGGCGGAGGCGGCCTTCCTGGCCGATCGCCTGCGCCGGGCCGACATGTCGCTCGGCGAGCTGATCGTCAACCGGGTCCACCTGGACGGACTCGAAGGCCACACGCGCGAGCAGGTCTCGCAGCTGCTCGCGCCGGCGCTGGGGGACGCGCTGGCCGGCCGTGTGGCCAGCAACCTGGCCGACTTCGACGTGCTCGCAAGCCGCGACCGCGACGCGATCGCACGGCTCGCGCCGCTGCTCGACGGGGTCGAGCCGATCGTCGTGCCTCAGCTAGATGAGGACGTCCAGGATCTCCTCGGCCTGGCGCGGATCGCTGAATATCTCTTCCAGTGAGCTGAGCGCCGAGGGCTCCTCGGCGTCGGCGCGCGCAGCGGGCGCCTCGCCGTCCACGCCTTCGCTGGTCGGCGTCTCGGCACCGATCTGCTCGGCGAGCGCGGCCAGGTCGGGCTGCAGATGTCCGCAGATCACGTCGCGCAGCAGTGCGCGTAGGTGGTCGGCGAGCTCGCCCGCGAGTGCCTGCGTGCCGGCATCGGGGCGGCCGTGGCCGGCGCGGCAGGCGAGCTCGAGCTCGAGCGCTTCCTCGACGCGCGCCTGGAGCGCCTCGCGCTGATGCTCGCTCGCGCACAGCGACGCGAGTCGCCGGGCGAGCGCGTCGGGGCCGGCGGGCTGCGGTTCGAGCAGCGCGCGCAGCGCGAGCAGGTGGTCGGAGAGGCCTTCCAGCGCGAGCTCGCGCTCGCAGCCCAGCTCGTAGCGGCGCAGCGCCCAGGCGAGCGCTCCCTCGCGCGGCGAGCGGTGGGCGATCAGGTTGCAGAAGCCGCGCAGCTCGTCCTCCTGCTCGGCGGTGACGAGCAGGATCCCGTGCGGGCGCCCGCCCTCGCCGAGAGCGCACGGGTGCCACGCGCCGTCAGCCACGCGCACCCAGCCGAGCTTGCCGAGCGCGATCCGCCCGTCGCCGAACAGGCGCAGCGCGCGCACCAGCTCGGCAAGCGCGGCGCGCCCCTGCTCGATCGCGGCGCGCGGCTCGGCGTGCTGCGTCTCGAGGATCACCAGTAGTTGCTCGTGCTGCTCGCCGTGCGCGCCCTCGTCAGGCTCGCCGGCGAGGGCCTCGCCGGCGGCGGCGACCGGCGTGCAGGCGGGCAGTCCGGTGAGCGCGCCGGCGCGGATGATCCGCAGACCGCCGGTGACGGCGAGCTCACCCGAGGCGATGGCCATGCCGTGCAAGGTGGCGAGCAGCGTGACCTCGCTCGGCGCCGCTCCACGCGCGGTCTCGAGCCGCGCGAGCGCCGCGTCGACGCGCTCCGCGCGCAGCTCGAAGTCGCTCTGTTCCCCGAACGCATCCTCGGTCAGGGCGGCCAGCGCGGTGCCCAGGCGCGCGCTCTCGGAGGACGGCGGCAGGTCGATGCCCATCGTCAGCAGGTAGCGCTCGAGCCCGTCGAACTCGGCGAGCGCCTGGAGCGCGTCGCGGCTCGTCGGCAGCACGCGCAGCGCGTGCTCGCGCTCGGCGATGAACTCGCGCGTCAACGGGCGGTAGCAGCAGAGCGCCGGCCGGCGCCCGCGGCCGCCCTGCTGGACGAGCTCGAACGGCACTTCCGCGCCGGCGGTGAGCTCTGCCTGCAGATGTGCCGAGACCGCCTCCAGGTGGCTGATCAACGCTGCGCGCAGCTGCTCGGATCGCATGCTCGCCTGCTTCTAGAGGCCGCAGAGCGCTCCTGCATCGCGCACGGCCGCTTGCAGCGAGGTCAGGCCCCTGCGCGGGGCGCGAGTACGTCGTGCTCAGGCGAGGGCGAGCGACTGCCCGTCACGGGCGAGGTCCTCGGCGCACTCGGCGCTGCGCTCGGCGAGCCACGCTTCGCCGTATGCACGCATGTCGTCGATGATCGGCAGCAGCGCGAGACCCTTCTGCGTCAACGCGTACTCCACGCGCGGAGGCACCTCGGGATATGTGTGGCGCTCGACGATCCCCTCCTCCTCGAGCGCTCGCAAGCGCAGCGACAGCGTGCGCGGGCTGATTCCCGTCAGCGAACGTTCGAGCTCGCAGAAGCGCGAGCGCCCCTTGGCGAGGTCGCGCACCAGCAAGAGCGTCCACTTACCGCACACGATCTGTGCGGTCCGGCATACCGGACAACTCTCATCAACGGCCATCTCGCCTATTACTTTACCAACTGAAGTGCTCGCCGCAGTCGGTGGTGAGACACCACTCGCTTGCCCGGCGCTGTCTCGTTGTCGATTTGACGCGGGAGCTCGGGGCGTTGCTCGACGAGGGCCCGAGGCTCCGCCGCTGAGATGAAGGCCCTCGGGCCAGTAGCGCTCGGTGCCGTCCGGCTGGCGCACGAGCGACGCGCTCACCCCATGCGCGGGGTGCCCGATAGGCGTCGCGATCGTCCTTGGGGCAGGCGCGCGGGCGTTCAGACGACGGAGGCGGGCGAGCGCTGGGCGCCGTCGCGGTTGGCCTCGGCGGCGGCGACGTCCTCCATCGTCGTCCCGCGGCGGCCGTCGGCCTGCATCAGCAGCTTGAAGTCGTGCGGGCTGGTGGCCACGTGCATCGCTTCTTCGAAGGTCACGCGGCCGGCCTTTACGTGGCCGAACAGCGCCTGGTCGAAGGTCTGCATGCCGTAGTAGGCGCCGCTCGCGATGACCTCGGCGAGCTTGCCCGTCTGCGAAGGGTCGAGGATCATGTCGCGAACGCGGCCCGTCATACGCAGGATCTCGCAGACGGCCACACGGCCGCCGTCGGCGGCGGGTACCAGGCGCTGGGAGATCACGCCCTTGACCGTGCCGGCGATCATGCTGCGCGCCTGGCCGTGCTGGTGGGGCGGGAAGAAGTCGAGCATGCGGTTGATCGACTCGGTCGCGTCGACGGTGTGGATCGTCGACAGCACGAGGTGGCCGGTCTCGGCCGCCGAGAGCGCCGTCTGAACGGTCTCCTCGTCGCGCATCTCGCCGACCAGGATCACGTCTGGGTCCTGGCGCAGCACGCGTCGCAGCGCGCGCCTGAAGGAGGCCGTGTCCATGCCGACTTCGCGCTGGTTGATCGCCGAGCGCCGGTCGCGGTGCACGAACTCGATCGGGTCCTCGATCGTCACGATGTGCTTGCTCATCGTGTGGTTCATGTGGTCGATCATCGCCGCGAGCGTGGTCGACTTGCCCGAGCCGGTCGTGCCGGTGAGCAGGATGATGCCGCGCTCCTCCTCGGCCAGTTCGCGCACGACGGGCGGCAGCGCGAGCTCTTCGATCGTGCTGATCCTGTGGGGGATCGCGCGACACACCAGCGAAATCAGCCCGCGCTGGCGGAAGGCGTTGACCCTGAAGCGCGCGACCTCGGCGATCTCGAAGGACAAGTCGACCTCGTGCTCCTGGGCGAACTCCTGCAGCTTGGACTCGTGCGTGATCAGCGCTTTGAGCGCCGCGTCCGTGTCCTCGGACGTCAGCTCCTCGGCGTGCGGATCGGCCGCCAGCTCGCCGTGAACCCGGTACAGGGGTGCCGTGCCGACCTTCAGATGCAGATCGGAGCCGTCTTTTGCGACCAGCTCGCGGAGTGCCGCTTCGACGTCGAACATGTGGAGCTGATCGGCAGTTGCGCGCCGCGGCTTAAGCGCTGGCGCGAGCGGCTACGCGACTTCGGTCAGGCGACGTCGCGCAGCTTCTGCGCCTCGGCGAGGCTCTGGAGCTTCTTCAGCGACTGATTCTCGATCTGGCGGATGCGCTCGCGCGTGACGTTGAAGGTGCGGCCGACCTCGTCCAGCGTGCGCGGATGCTCCCCGCCGAGCCCGTAACGCAGCTCGAGCACGCGCCGTTCGCGGTAGGAGAGGTTCTCGAGCGCCTCGCGCAGCGCCTCCTTGGTGAGGATCTCGGCGGCGCGCTCATACGGCGACTCGGCGCGCTCATCGGCGATGAACTGTCCGAACTCCGACTCCTCCTCGTCGCCGACTGGCTTCTCCAGCGACACCGGCGCCTGCGCGGAGCGCTTGATCGAGTCGACCTCCTCGGGATCGATCCCCGTCACCTCGGCGATCTCGTCGGCGGTGGGCTCGCGCCCGAGCTCGGTGACCAGCTTGCGCTCGGCGCGTCCGATCTTGTTCAGCTTCTCCACGACGTGGACCGGGATGCGGATCGTGCGCGCCTTGTCGGCGAGCGCCCGCGCGATCGCCTGGCGAATCCACCAGGTGGCGTAGGTCGAGAACTTGAAGCCCTTGCGGTAGTCGAACTTCTCGGCCGCGCGCACGAGCCCCAGCGTGCCCTCCTGGATCAGGTCCAGGAACGGCAGACCCTGGTTGCGGTAGTTCTTCGCGATCGAGACGACGAGCCGCAGGTTGGACTCGACCATCTTCTGCTTGGCGTCGAGGTCGCCGCGCTCGATGCGCTTGGCGAGGTCGACCTCCTCTTGTGCGGTCAGCAGCCGCACCTTGCCGATGTCCTTCAGGAACAGCTGCAGCGAGTCGGTCGTCATGTCCGGCTTCAGGTCAAGCGCCGCTTTCGCTTTGCGCCGCCCGCGCCTGTCGGGCGCCCGCTCGAGCTGCGCCGAGGCGGCTATCGCCGGGTCGATGTCCTCGACCAGCTCGATTTCAGAGCGCTCGAAAAAGCCGTGGAGCTCTTCGACGTCCGCCTCGTCGAGATCGAGCTCGGACATCGCCTTGGAGATCTCCGCGTAGGAGAGAACGCCCACCTGCTGGCCCTTCGCGAGCAGACCCTTGACCTCATCCAGCTCCTGCAACTCGGCGACTGACATTCGCGTTTCCATGACCCTTCAACTGATCGGCATCGCGCGGGCGACCCCCCCGCCATGCAATTTCTCTAACTTCGTGACACTCCTCTGCCGGACGGCCGGACCGCCGCGACGCACTCGCTCGCCGCCACGACCCGTGAACATGCTGTGAGCGTCCATGCTAACGCGTGCGCGGCGAACAACGGATAGAGGCGGCTGCGCTTGCATCGCGCTTAAGCAATCATGTCGTCAGTGCCCGCCCCCGAGCAGAGCAACGGCCGTGCTGAGCTGACGGAGGCCGAGCAGGGAGTCCTTGCGAACCTCCCGCGCACGCGTCCGCAGCGCGCGACGCGAGGGAGGCTCGCGGCGCGTGAGCGGGCCGCCGCACCGGCCCCTGCAGCAGCCGACGCGGCGAGCAGAGAGGGCGCGCCGGCGTCCGAGCGCGCCGCCGGCAGCGCGACCTCGGCGCCCAACTCAGCGCCCAAGCGTCCCCGCGCGGGGACGCGCGCACGGAGCGCGCGCGCGACCCCGTCCGGGCCTTCCCGTGGCGCCGCCGGGCCTTCGCGTGGCGCCGCGGGGGCCCCGCGGGGCGCCGCGGGGACTTCGCGCGGAGCCGCCGGGACTTCGCGAGGAGCCGCCGGGACTTCGCACGACGGCGCGGGGACTTCGCACGACGGCGCGGGGACTTCGCGCGGCGCTGCCGGGACCTCGCGCGGCGAGCGCAAGGCAGCCGAGCCGCGGCGCGCGCCCCGCGCCGAGCAGAAGGCCGGCACACCGCGCACCCGCGCCGCCGCGCGAGCCGCCCGCGGATCCGCGGCGCCCGCGCCGCGGCAGGGTTTCGAGTGCGAGGGCGAGCGCGCGAGCGGCCCCGTGCAGCCGCCCGGCGGCGCGGAGCTCGTCGCGGGCGCGGCCGAGATCGTCGGTGAGATCGCGCGCGCCGGATTCTCCGCGGGCGAGCGCCTGCTGCGCGACGTGATCTCGCGCCTGCCGGGCTCCTGACGCCCTCCGCCGCGGGTTGTATACTGCCGCGCACGCCGAGCCACCGCGGCCCAGTGCCACGGTGGGCGGGGGACCCAATGCGGGTTCCTTCCCGCTGGGGCGAATCGGCCCGTCAGGGCCGTAGCGCAGCGATCGACCGCAGCGCGAGCCCGTCAGCTCACCCCGTAGGCGCACCCGACCTGCATGAACATCAGCTCGCCGCCACGGAACGCTTCCACGTTGCTCGCCCTGTTCGCGCTGAGCGCATGCGTTTCGCTGCCCGCCGCCAGCGCGCTCGCCGCGCACCCCCGCTCGACGGGCGGCGCGAGCGCGCCATCCGGATCCGCCACGACCGCCTCGAGGACCGCGCGCGGCGTGCGCGCGAGTGCGCTGGCCACCTGGTACGGGCCCGGCTTCTACGGCAAGCGCACCGCCTGCGGTCAGACGCTGACGACGACGCTCGTCGGCGTCGCCAACCGCTCGCTGCCCTGCGGCACGCTCGTGCGCCTGAGCTACGGCACGCGCCGCGTCGTCGTGCCGGTGATCGACCGCGGCCCATACGGACGGCTCGGCGCCGAATGGGATCTGACCACGGGGGCCGCGAACGCGCTCGGCGTCACCGAGACGGTCCGCATCTCCGCGCGCCTCGTGGGCAGCACGCCGAATACGCCGACGCTCGGCATGCCCGCCGGCAGCGCCCCCGAAGGGGCGCTCGCGGGCGGCACCGTCGCGGCGCCGTAGCCAGCGCGCTCAACCGGCGCGCTCGAGCGGCCGGCGCGCCGCGTACAGGTCGACGTCCGCGTGCGCGGCGAGGGCCGGCACGGTGCGTCCGTTCCACGGACATACCGCGACACCGCCGATCACGCCGCCCGGCGCCGCCGGCACGCGCACGCGCACAGCCGCGACCATGCGCTCGGCGACTGCGCGCGCGGCCGCACCGTCGCAACCGGGCAGCAGCAGCCACTCGCGCCCCGGCGACTGCGCAACCGGCGGCTCGACGCCCGCCGGCAGCGTCTCGGTGATCGCCTGCTCGAGCGCCTCGCCGAGGCGCTCGAGCTCCTGCGGAGCGAGTGCGATTCGCAGACGCTCGAGGTCGCGCAGCTCGAGCACGAGCACCGCGAAAGGGCGATGGTCCAGCTCGAAGCGGCGCAGCTCGCGCGCGATGACGCCCAGCCACGCCGGCGCGCCGGCGGCGTGGGCCCGTTCGTCGCGCAACGCGATCTCACCGAGCGCCATGGCCGGCAAGGGCGGCGCTCCACGCGCCGCCTGCACCGTCGGTCCGGCCCACCGGCTTTCGGCGGGCGGCTCTGACTCCGGCGGCGCGTGGCCGGTCGCCCGCTCGTCCACGATCCATCCGCGCCCGCGCGGCTCCGCGAGCGGCACGCCGGGCTCCTGCGCGCGCGCCACGGGCTCCCGCTGCCCCGCGCGCTCGCCCGTCTCGCGCGCGGCGCCCGGGCCGCGTCGCCCTTCGGCGAGCGAGGCGCCCAACAGCGCGGCGGACAGGTGCGCCAGACGGGTGGCGAGCTCGGCGACCTCCTCGGCGGACGGCTCGCGCAGGGCCGCGAGCATTCCCCCCCACAACGCGTCGTGCAGCTCCTCCACGGCCGCCACCGCCGCGCGCGCGTCGCACGCCGCGGCCAGCGCGCGCAGCGCACGCTCATACGGCGCGGCGGTCGAGCTTTGCGCGGACATCCCTGTTGGATAGCAGTCCGAGCCGACGCGGCGCAGCACGGATAGCCTTCGCCATCTCCGTGCGCGCGCGCGAGCCGACATGACGGGCACGTGGATCGCCGTCGCCGCCGGCGCGGTGCTGCTCGCCGGCGTCGCCGTGGCGCTGGCGCTGCCGCAGATCGAGCGCCACGCGCCCGCGCCACGCGGGCCGCGAGCGGCCGTCGTCTCGCTGCAGGACAGCACCTCCGAGGACAGCACGACCGGCGCCGTGCGCTCGGCGCAGACGGCCGACTTGCTGATCGAAGCCGAGGCGCTCGCGCACATCTGGACGCCCGAATACCTCGAGCGCCTCGCGCGCACCTACTGGCGCTTCTTGACGCGCGTCACACTCGGGCTCGTCCGCGTGCACTACGGCGAGGGCACGCGCGCGATCGTGCTGCTGACGCCGCCCTTTCGCCTGCTCACCTTCCGCGAGCCCGAATACGAGATGGACCCTCTGCACGGGCTCGTGAGGTGGCGGATCGAGCGTGGGCTGCTCGTCTCAAAGCGCGGCCGCGGCGGCGGCTACCTGCAGATCGTCGTACGCCGCGGCGGCACGCAGCACGCGGCTGCGGAGCTCCATGGCGCCCGCGCGGAGCGGCTGAACGTCGAGGTCGAGGTAGCCAACTTCTACCCCGCGATCGCGCTCTCGATCAGCCGCCGCTTCTACAACGCCACGCAGTCGCGCATCCACGTGATCATCACCTACGCCTTCCTGCGCTCGCTCGCGCGGCTCGACCTGGCGCGTTCGCGCGTGGGGCGCCTGCGCGTCCCCGCCGCGCCTCAGTAGACCCCGCCGATCGCGCGCAGCTTCTCGCGGTCGTGCGTCGCGCTGATCCGCCTGATAGTGCCCGAGCGCGAGCGCGTCACGAGCGATTCCGTCGTGGCGCCGCCGGCACTCGGGTAACGCACGCCCTGCAGCACGTCGCCGTCGGTGATGCCCGTCGCCGAGAAGAAGACGTCCTCGCCGGCCACCAGCGCGTCGCGGTCGAGCACCCGCTCGAGGTCGTAGCCCGCCGCGCGCGCCGCCTCGCGCTCCTCCTCGTCGCGCGGCCACAGCCGCCCCAGCAGCTGCCCGCCCACGCACTTCACCGCAGCCGCCGAGATCACCCCCTCGGGCGTGCCGCCGATACCCCACAGCAGGTCGACCGGCGAGCGCTCGGTGACGGCCAACAACGAGGCGGAGACGTCACCGTGCGGGATCAGGCGCACGCGCCCGCCCGCCGCGCGGATCTCCGCGATTCCCCGCTCGTGACGGGGGCGGTCGAGCACGACGACCATCACCTCGTGCACGCTGCAGCGCTTGCGCTGCGCCACCAGGCGCACCGTCTCGCCGAGCGGGCGGTCGAGATCGAGCAGGTCGGCGATCTCCGGCGCGCCCGCCATCTTCTCCATGTACACGCAGGGGCCCGGGTCGAACATCGTCCCGCGCGCCGACAGCGCGATCACCGCAAGCGCGCTCGGCATCCCCTGCGCGGCCAGCGTCGTGCCCTCGAGCGGGTCCACCGCGATGTCCACCTGCGGCGGCGAGCCATCGCCGATGTGCTCGCCGTTGTAGAGCATCGGCGCTTCGTCCTTCTCGCCCTCGCCGATCACGACCACGCCGTCCATGCGCACCGAGTGCAGCATGTGGCGCATCCCGTCGACCGCCGCCTGATCGGCGGCCTCCTTGTCGCCCGCGCCCACCAGCGGCGCGGTCGCGAGCGCCGCCGCCTCGGTCACGCGCACCAGCTCGAGCGCGAGGTTGCGGTCGGGAAGCTGTCGCTCGGTCGTGCTCATGCCTTGGCGCGGCGCGCCTGACCGGCGCGCGCCGGGAGGCTACTCCTCTTGGCTCTCGTCCTCTTGGCTCTCGTCCTGCTCGAGCTCGGCGCGCGCGCCTGCGGGGGACGCAGAACGCACATCGACCGCTAGTCGACGTCGGCGTATCCCCAGGTGTCGAGCAGATCGCGACCAAGGTACTCGCCGAGCGCCACGACTTCCGGCTTGAAGCGCTGACGCAGCTCGAGCATCAGCTGCGCATCGGCCGGCGGCGGCTCCGTGTAGACGACGCGGCGCCCGAGCTGCTGCAGGCGCTGCGGCGTCAGCGCGCTCGCGACACGGGCCAACGGACCCGCGACCTGCGGGCGGATGCGCGCCATCCGCACCTGCCCGGCGAGGCGATGCAGGGCGCCCACGCGCACCGCCTTCAGCTGTTCCCGGCTGGTCTCCACGCGCAGGATCGCGTGGGTGTCGTCGACCTCCAGCAGGCGTAGGACCTCGCGCACCGCCGCCTCGCTGTCGGCGCGATACTCCTCATAGATCAGCGTGAGCACGTTCGCGGGCCCGAACACGGCGCGGAAGCGCTCCAGCTGCTCGACATAGCGGACATGCTCGGAGTACATGAGCCAGCTCGGGTGCGTCCCTGGCGGCACGTTGCGACCCTCGCGCCTGGCGTCCTCGAGCGCGAGCGCCTTACGCAGATCGCGCTCGGTCTCGAGTTTGCTCAGCACGCATTGCAGGTGAAAAGAGCGCAGGAAGCTGGCCGGCTCCCTCAGGATCGCGACTATCCGCGCGTCGGGAGCCAGTGCGGCGATCCGCGCTGCCGCGCCGGGTGATCTGATGTATTGGGGCGAGGCCTCCCCGACGCGCTGCTCGGGGGTCGCGTCGGCGAACAGCGCGAGGTAGCGCTCGAGCGTGTCGGGCCGGGCGCCGCCCGCTCGACGCGGACTCAAACGCAGATCCCAGGAGAAAAAGCGAGGCTCCTTGAGGTCGGGCATGAAGATCTGCGGGTGGCTCATCAACATCCTGTAGAGCGCCGTCGTGCCGCACTTTTCGTGGCCGACGATGAAGAAATCCGGCATGCGCCCGCGGGCCGGCGGCGCGTTGGGGTCCCGCGCGCCGCCGACCCCCTCGGCAAGCGCCACCCTTCCCGTGGCGCCCTCGGGCTGCTTGAGCGGCTTCTCGCTCACGGCTGCTCGAGCTCTGAAAGCTGCTCGCCGGACCCCTCCGCCGCGTGATCGCGCAGCAGCACGCGCGCCGGCTGGCTGACGACCGTCGCGCCCGGCGGCACGTCCTCCGTGACGACCGTCCCCGCCCCCACGCGCGCGCCCCGCCCGATCCGCAGGGTCCTCCCGCGCGGGGCGACGATCACGGCGTTGGCGCCGATTTTCACGCCGTCCTCAAGGATGATCTTCGAGCGCGCGTCGGCCGCACTCTCGGCGTCCTCCAGGGCGCTCGCCCGGGCGCCGCCGTCCGTCGAGGCGGCCCTCGACAAGCCCCGCACGGGCCGCCCGGCGGTCAGCGTCACGTTGTGCCACAGTTTCACGCGCCGTCCGATCTCGACCTGGCCGGTCACGACGATGCCGATGCTGTTGTGGCCGAGCTGGACATCGGGGCTCACCGACGCCCCCGGCGCCAGCGAGTTGTGGTACAGGAGGGTGTTCAGCTGCTTGATCGAAAACGCCAGTACCCAGTGCCCGTGGCGATCGAGTGCGATCGAGGCCAGCCACAGCCGTTCCGGGCTCAGCAGCCAAACGCGACGCAGCCAGACCTTCAGCAGCTGGAGTTTCTCCGCGTTCATCTGCTCCTCAGCTCCCGCTGCCCGAGGCGCGGCCCCGAGCACGCGCCCACCGTGGCCACTGTAGCCGACGCCGACGCGCGAGCCAGCGCCACGCGGCAGATCGCGACCCGGGCGCAGCTTCACTTCAGCGGCCAGAAACCACAAGAGCGCGATCGCACTACGATCGTGGCGTGAGCGACCGGGCCCTCGCAATCGCGACGCGCAGCGCCGGGCCCCGCGACAGCTCCGGCCCCGGCCCCGGCCCCGGCGAGCAGGCGAGCTAGCGAGATGGCCGTCACAGCGACACGCCCGGCCGGTGCACCCGAAGGCGAGAACCCGCTGACCGCCGGGCTCGAGCGGCTTCCCGTCGCGCCGACGACGCTCGTCATCTTCGGCGCCACCGGCGATCTCGCACGGCGCAAACTGCTGCCCGCGATCTACAACCTCGCGCACGACGGCGCCCTGCCCGAGCGCTTCCATGTCGTCGGCGTCGCCCGCAAAGAGCGCGACACCGCCGACTACCGCGCCGAGTGCGAGGAGGCGATCCGCCGCTTTTCGCGGCGCACCCCCAACGACGAGGTGCTCAAGCGGCTGCTCGAGGACGTCAGGTACGTGTCGGGCACCTTCGACGAGGACAGCGTCTACAAGACGCTCGGCGGCGTGCTCGACCAGTTCGACAAGCAGGCCGGCGAAGCGCTCAACCGCGCCTTCTACCTGGCGACTGCGCCGGGCTTCTTCCCGATCATCGTGCGCGAGCTCGGCAGCTCGGGCCTCGCGCAGCACGAGGGCAGTGACGTGCGCGTGATCATCGAGAAGCCGTTCGGCACCTCGCTCGAGGAGGCGCGCGAGCTCAATCGCGTCGTGCTGTCGATCTTCGACGAGTCGCAGATCTTCCGCATCGACCACTACCTCGGCAAGGAGACCGTCCAGAACATGATGGCCTTCCGCTTCGCCAACGGGATGTTCGAGCCGCTGTGGAACCGCAACTACATCGACAGCGTTCAGATCACCGCCGCCGAGGACATCGGCATCGGCTCGCGCGCCGACTACTACGAGCACGCGGGCGCCCTGCGCGACCTGATCCAGAACCACATGCTCCAGCTGCTCTGCCACGTCGCCATGGAGCCGCCCGTCAACTTCACCGCCGAAGAGGTCCGCAACGAGAAGGTCAAGGTGCTGCAGGCGATCCACGCGCCGACCGAGGACATCGTCGAGGAGATCGCCGTGCACGCGCAGTACGGGCCCGGGCAGAGCGGCGGCGCGGATGTGCCCGGCTATCTGGAAGAGGAGGGCGTCTCCGAGGACTCGATCACCGAGACCTACGCAGCGCTGCGCCTGGAAGTCGACAACTGGCGCTGGGCGGGCGTGCCCTTCTATCTGCGCACGGGCAAGCGCCTGGCGCGCAAGATCACGGAGATCGCGGTCACGCTCAAGCCCGTCCCGCACCTCGCCTTCAGCCAGGACGGCTCGCTCGGCGTGCGCCCCAACCAGCTCGTGCTCACGCTGCAGCCGAACGAGGGGGTCTCGCTGAGCCTCGGCGCGAAGATCCCCGGCACGCGCATGATCATCCGCCCCGTCCAGATGCAGTTCCAGTACGGCAGCAGCTTCCTCTCGCAGTCGCCGGAGGCCTACGAGCGCCTGATCACCGACGCGATGCGCGGCGATGCCACCCTGTTCACGCGCAACGACGAGGTCGAGGCTCAGTGGCGCATCTGCGACCCGATCGTCAACGCCTGGAGCACGACAAGCCCACCGCTGCCGAAATACCCCGCCGGCTCCCAGGGACCGCGCGAGGCCGACGGCCTGCTGCTGCGCGAGGACCACTGGCGCGCGATCTGATGACGAGCGAAGACGCCGTCTGGAGCGCGCAGGGCACGACTCCAGACGAGATCGAAGCGGCGCTGCGCGACCTGCTCATCGAGGTCCAGTCCCAGCACGCCGGCGTCGTGCCCGCGCGCGTGCTGAACATGATCGCCTTCGTCGAGCGCGCCTGGGCCGGCGAGATCGCCAACCGCCTGCGCCACGTGGGCCGCTACCACGCCTCGCGCATGGTGGTGCTCGCCCACGAGCCCAAGCGCGAGAGCCTCGACGCGCGCGTGCTGATCGCGATCGACGCGCCCGCCGGCCCCGGCGAGCTCGCCCTGATACGCGAGACCGTCGTCGTGGAACTCGGCGACCACCACCTCGACGACCTGCTCACGATCGCCGATCCGCTCGTCGTGACCGACCTGCCGACGCTCCTGTGGTCGCCGCACGGCCACCAGGAAGTGATCGAGCAGCTGCTGCCGCTCGCGCAGGCGATCCTGCTCGACTCGGTCGAGGAGACCGACCCGCAGGAGGCGCTGCAGCGCGCCAACGCGCTCAGCGACGAGGCCTACGTGGTCGACCTGGCCTGGCTGCGCGGGACGCCGTGGCGCGAGCGCCTGGCCGCGAGCTTCGATCAGCCGCCACGCAGGCGCGAGCTGCGCACGATCACGGCGCTGCATGTCCGCCACCACCCGGCCTCCACCGCCGCCGCGCTGCTGCTCGCCGGCTGGCTCGCCTCGCGCCTGGGCTGGCAGCCCGCTCCGCTGCTCGCGCACTCCGGCTCGCTCGCCGGCAAGGCCCGCTCTAGCCGCGAGGAGGTCGCGCTGCGCCTGCAGGCGGCACCGCAGCTCAGCGTGCCCGGCCTCGAGAGCGTCGCGATCGAGACCGCCTCCGGGCGCAACCTGCGGTTGACGCGCGGCGAAGGCGGCCTGCGCGCACACACCCGCGACGAGCGCGGACACACGCGCGAGTGGACCGTGCTCGGCGCCTCGCGCGGCGAGTCCGGCGTGCTCGGCGAGGGCATCCGCCAGGCGCTGCTGCGCGACCCCACCTACGTGCCCGCCGTGCGCGCCGGACTGGCGATGGCCGGATGACGCGGCTGACGACGTGCCCCGACGCGGAGGTAGTCGCGCGGCGCGCTGCCGCAGACGTGCGCAGCGAGCTGCAGCGCGCGCGCGAGCAGCGCGGCGTCGCGCACCTCGCGCTCAGTGGCGGCACCACGCCGCGACGCACCTACGAACTGCTCGGGCAGACGCCCGAGGCGCTCACCCACACCGAGGTCTGGTTCGCCGACGAGCGCTGCGTGCCGCCCGATGACCCCGAAAGCAACTACCGGCTGGCGCGCGAGACGCTGCTTGACCCGGCGCGGATCGGCGCGGCGCGGATCCACCGCATGCGCGGCGAGCTCGGCGCGCACGAGGGTGCGAGCGCCTACGCGCAGGAGCTCGCCGCCCGCTTCGACGGCGCCGACGCGGTGCTCGACGTGATCATCCTTGGCATCGGGCCCGACGGGCACATCGCGTCGCTGTTCCCCGGCGCCGCTTCGCTCGACGCCGACGAGCACGAGCTGTGCCTGGCCGTCGAGGACTCGCCCAAGCCGCCGCCCGAGCGGATCACGCTGAGCCTCCCCGTGCTGCGCGCCGCCCGCGGCTGCCTGCTGCTCGCCACGGGCGCGAGCAAGGCCGACGCCGTCAGCGCGATGTTCGGCGAGCCCACCAAACACGTCCCCGCGAGCCTGCTGCGACGAGAGCGCCTGACGGTCATCGTCGACGACGCGGCCGCACCGGCGACCGCGATCAGCCCGTAGATGAACGCCGCGCCGGCGACCGCGGTCAGCCCGTAGATGGACGCCGTGCCGGCGCCGTCGAGCGCCGTGCCAGCGGGCAAGGCGGCACTCATCCGCCACGCCGAGACCGAGTGGAGCCGGGAGGGTCGCCACACCGGCCGCACCGACGTGCCGCTCACCGCGCGCGGGCGCGAGGCGGCGCGCGCGCTGCCCGAGCGGCTCGCCGCCTGGCATTTCGAGCTCGTGCTCACGAGCCCGCTCGCACGCGCGCGCGAAACGTGCGAGCTCGCCGGCCTCGGCGATCACGCGCAGGCTCGCGAGGAGCTGCTCGAGTGGGACTACGGCGAGTACGAGGGGCTCACCAGCGAGCAGATCGAGCGGCTGCGCCCCGGCTGGAGCCTGTGGCGCGACGGCTGCCCCGGCGGCGAGCGCGCGAGCGACGTGGGCGCGCGCGCCGACCGCGTCCTTGCGGTGCTCGACGGCGCGGAGGGAGCCGTCGCGGTCTTCTCGCACGGGCACCTGCTGCGCGTGCTCGGAGCCCGCTGGGCCGCGCTGGACGCGCGCCAGGGGGCCCGCCTCGGCCTCTTCACCGCCGCGATCTGCGCGCTCGGCTACGAGCACGGCCTGCCGATCATCGCGCGCTGGAACGACACCTGCGGCTCGCGCGAGCCGCCGCCGGCCGGCAGCGACGCCTAGACGGTATGGGGCGGCGTTGCCGCGCGCGGGCCGCTCCACGACCCCGCTCGCGTGGGGCTCGATGGCGCGGGCAGCGAGCGCGTAACGGCGCGACGGGCTCGCTGGACTACAGTGGGCCACTCAGCAGCGAGCAGCAGGCCACCACCTTGGCAGCGCGCGCCCCCGCAATCCCCCTCCCGCTCGATGGCGAGCAGATGCTGCTCGACCTCGCGGAGGCCCGCGCGCAGACGCTGGCACTCGTCGCGCACTGCAGCGACGAGCAGCTCACGCGCGTGCACTCGCCGATCATGAGCCCGCTCGCCTGGGACCTCGGACACATCGCCGCCTACGAGGACCTCTGGATCGCGCACCGTCTCGGCGGCCTCGCGCTGCTGCGCCCCGAGCTCGCCAACCTGTACGACGCCTTCGAGACGCCGCGCGCGGTGCGCGCCGAGATCGGCGCGCTCGGCCCCGCCGAGGCCCTCGCGTACATGCGCGCGGTGCGCGAGCGCAGCGAGCAGCTGCTGGCGGGCGGCGACGGCGAGCAGCTGATCTGCGAGATGGTCCTGCGCCACGAGCTGCAGCACCGCGAGACGATGCGCCAGACGCTCGCGCTCGCCGGCCTGCTGCCCGACGGCGAGCCGCCGCGCGCGCGCCTGGCAGAGAAGCCGGGCTGGACGCTCATCCCCGCCGGCGGCTTTCCCATGGGCGCCCCCGAGGACGGCTTCGCCTACGACAACGAGCGCCCCCGCCATCGGGCGCAGACCGGCGCATACCTGATCGCACGCGTGCCGGTCAGCAACGAGAGCTGGATGCACTTCAGCGAAGGCGGCGGCTACGTGCGCCGCGAGTGGTGGTCGGACGAGGGCTGGGCCTGGAAGGAGCAGTTCGACATCACGCACCATCCCGACGTGGCCGACGCGCCGCCGCAGGCGCCCGTCTGCCACGTCTCCTGGTTCGAGGCCGACGCCTTCGCGCGCGCACACGACGCGCGCCTGCCGACTGAGGCAGAGTGGGAGAGGGCGGCGACCTGGAGGCAGGCTCCGCGACCGGCGCTCGCCGCCGTAGGCGAGGTGTGGGAGTGGACCGGCTCCTGCCTCAACGGCTACCCCGGCTTCATCGCGTACCCCTACCGCGAGTACTCCGAGGTCTTCTTCGGCCCGCGCTACCGCGTGCTGCGCGGCGGCTCCTGGGCCACGCATCCGCGCGTCGGGACTCTCACCTTCCGCAACTGGGACCTGCCGCAGCGCCGCCAGATCTTCGCGGGCCTGCGTCTCGCGAGGGAGCCTTAGCTTGCCCGGCACACGCACTCGCGCGCGCGGCGCGATCCGCATCGAGGTGCCGCTCGACGGATCGGGCGAGCGCTCACTCGCCGAGGACGTGCTCGACGGGCTCACGCGCCCGTTCAAGGAGTTGCCGCCGAAGCACTTCTACGACACCCGCGGCGCGCAGCTGTTCGACCGCATCTGCGAGCTTCCCGAGTACTACCAGACGCGCACCGAGCGCACGATCCTGCAGCAGCGCGCCGAGGAGCTCGCCGAGCTGACGGGCGCCAACGAGCTCGTCGAGCTCGGCTCGGGCAACGCCTCCAAGACCCGCGTGCTGCTCGACGCGCTGTCCGCCGCCGGCACGCTCGAGCGCTACATCCCGCTCGACGTCACCGAGAGCGTCGTGCGCAGCTGCGCTCGCGCGCTCGTCAAGGAGTACCCCGGCCTCAGCGTCCGCGGCGTGATCGGCGACTTCGAGCGCCACCTCGTGCACGTCCCGGCACCGGACGGCTCGCGGCTCGTCGTCTTCCTCGGCGGCACGATCGGCAACTTCCCGCCCGGCAGCCGCAGGCGCATGCTGCGCGGCATCGCACGCCTGCTCGGCGAGCGCGGTCACCTGCTGATCGGCGCCGACCTCGTCAAGGACCCGCGCGAACTGCGCGCCGCCTACGACGACGCCGAGGGCGTCACCGCCGAGTTCAACCGCAACGTCCTGCGCGTCGTCAACCGCGAGCTCGACGCCGACTTCCGCCCCGCCGACTTCGAGCACGTCGCGATCTACGACGAGCACAACGAGTGGATCGAGATGCGCCTGCGCGCGCGGCGCGAGCTGACCGTCCGGATCCGCGCGCTCGACATGCGCGTCCACTTCCGCGCCGGCGAGGAGCTGCGCACCGAGATCAGCGCGAAGTTCACCCGCGAGCGCCTCCAGGGAGACCTCGCCGCCGCCGGCCTTCAGCTCGTGCGCTGGCTCACCGACAGCGAGCAGCGCTTCGCGCTCGCGCTCGCGCGGCCGTGTGCCGAGGACTCGTAGTCGGCGGCGCCGCCGCCCCGCGGCCTGCGCTGTGCGGGCGCCCGGCCCCGCCCCGAGCGCTCTGTGGGCGCCCGGCCCGCCGCTGCGGATAAGCTCCCGCGCGTGCAGATCGACGGTTCGAGCGCGATCGTGATCGGCGGCGCCTCAGGCCTCGGCGAGGCCACCGTGCGCGCGCTGCACGAGCGCGGCGCCGAGGTCACCGTCGCCGATGTCAACGCCGAGAAGGGCGAGAGGCTCGCCGCGGAGCTCGGCCTGGACTTCGCGCCCTGTGACGTGCGCGAGGAGCAGCAGGTGCAGGCCGCCGTCGAGCGCGCCGCGAGCCGCGACGGCGGCCTACGCATCTCGGTCTGCTGCGCCGGCACCGGCTGGGCGCAGAAGGTCGCCTCCTCCAAGGGCCCGCATCCGCTGCTGCCCTTCGAGACGATCATCCAGATCAACCTGATCGGCACCTTCAACGCGCTGCGCTTCGCCGCGCAGGCGATGATCGCCAACGAGCCGCTCGAGGATGCCGAACGCGGCGTCTGCGTCAACACCGCCTCGATCGCCGCCTTCGACGGGCAGGTCGGCCAGATCGCCTACTCCGCCTCCAAGGGCGGCGTCGTCGGCATGACACTGCCCGCCGCGCGCGATCTCGCCCAGTACGGCATTCGCGTCAACACGATCGCGCCCGGCCTGTTCGACACGCCGCTGCTCGGCGCCCTACCCGAGGAGGCGCGCCGCAAGCTCGGCGAGGGCGTCCCCTATCCGCAGCGCCTCGGCTCGCCCGCCGAGTATGCGCAGCTCGCCTGCCACCTCGTCGAGAACCGCATGCTCAACGGCGAGACGATCAGGCTCGACGGCGCGCTGCGCATGCCGCCGCGCTGAGGGCGACCACCACGCCGACGGCAGCCGCGCGCTGAGGTCGACCACCGCGCTGACGGCAGCCGCCGCGCCGAGGGCGACCACCACGCGGCCCTCCCCGCGAGCGCGCCAGCGCGAGCCTCGCTCTCCCCTCCCGCGCTACAGGCGCTCCACCAGCATCGCCATCCCCATCCCGCCGGCGACGCACATCGACTCCACGCCGTAGGTCCCATCGAGCGTCTCGAGGTCGTTCAGCAGCGTCGTCATGATGCGCGCGCCCGTCATGCCGAAAGGGTGCCCGAGCGCGATCGCGCCGCCGAACGGGTTCAGCTTGTCCTCCGCGATGCCCAGCTCCTCCTTGCACGGCACGATCTGCGCCGCGAACGCCTCGTTGATCTCGACGACGTCGATGTCGCCGATCGTCATGCCCGTCTGCGCGAACAGCTGCTGGATCGCCGGGATCGGCCCGAGGCCCATGATCTCAGGGCGGATCGCCGCCACCGAGGACGCCACGATACGTGCCCGCGCCTTCATGCCGAGCTCGCGCGCCTTCTCCTCGGAGGTCAGCAGCAGCGCCGCCGCGCCGTCGTTCAGCGGGCAGCTGTTGCCCGCCGTCACCGTGCCGCCCTCCCTGAACGCCGGCTTCAGCTGCGCGAGCTTCTCCATCGTCGTGCCCGGCCGCGGCCCGTCGTCGGTGCTCACCACCGTCTCCGGCACCTGCACCTCGTTGCCCTCCTTGTCGCGCTCGGTGTGCGCCGGCACCGTCACCGAGACGATCTCGCTGTCGAAGTGCCCGCTCTCCACCGCCGCCACGGCGCGCGACTGTGAGAGGACCGCCCACTCGTCCTGCGCCTCCCGGCTCACCTTGCAGCGCTCCGCCACGTTCTCCGCCGTCATGCCCATCGGGATGTAGACGTTGTAGGCCGCCCCCTCCGAGCCGTCCACCGCGTGGTTGAACTCGAACTGGCTGCCCCCGCCCGCACGCGAGACCGCCTCCACGCCCGCCGCGATGTACACATCGCCCTCGCCGACCTTTATCGCGTGGAAGGCCATCCGCGTCGTCTGCAACGAGGACGCGCAGAAGCGGTTCACCGTGCACGCCGGCACATGGTGATCGATCCCCGCCAGCAGGCCCGCGACGCGCCCCACGTTGTAGCCCTGCTCACCCTCGCAGAAGCCGCAGCCCATCATGATGTCGCCGATCTCGCCCGGCTTCAGCTGCGGATTGCGCTCGATCAGCGCGCGCAGCGGTATCGCCGCCAGGTCGTCCGCGCGCACGGCGCGCAGCGAGCCCTTCACGGCGCGCCCGATAGGCGTGCGGATTGCGTCGACGATCACTGCTTCGGGCATGCTTGCGGTCACTCCCTTTCCTGTCGCTGGGGCCTGCGCCGCGCCCGCTGGCTGCTGCGCGGCGCGAGCTTAGTCGATCGTGCGCGAGCAGCCGGAGCTCAGAGGTCCAGGCGGCTCACGCCGAGCTCGTCGAAGCCGACGTGGTGCGCGAGCTCGTGGCGCACCGTGCGCGTCACCTGTTCGCACAGCAGCTCCGGGTCATGACCGAAGTCGCGCCGCAGCGTGTCGCGGAAGATCACGATGCGATCGTGGCGACTCTCGCGCGTCGCGCCGTCGCCTTCGTAGAGGCCGTAGGCCCCCTGGCGCCGGCCGCCGTCGGAGATCACCACCGCGACGTGCGCGAGCGCGTTGCGCAGCAGGTCGGGCAGGTCATCGAGCGCGTCGCGCACCAGCTCTTCGAAGTCCTCGTCGACGAGCGGATCGAGCTCCATGAACTCCGCTTCTTCGGGATCCACCACGAGCCCTTCGCGCGCAAGCCGCTCCGCGTTGCGCACGATCTCGTCGAACTCCGTCTCGGACTCCGGGTCGTGCCAGCCCGCCATCCGCACCGCGATGAACGCCACGCCGCCCATCAGCACCGACGCGAGCAGCACCCCGAGCGCGATGTCCTCGAGCGCGCGCACCGCGCCGATCGAGCTGAACCCCTGTCCGACCACAAGCACGACCAGCCCCAGCGACAGCGCGATCAGCGCCGCCAGGCCCGTGCGCCGGAGCGGGCTCGAGGCGGACGGCGGCTTGGGTCTGCTCATGCTGGCTGTCCCCGCGCGAGCTCTCGGCCCCTACCGCAGCGCGCGCGAGATCACCACGCGCTGGATCTCGTTCGTGCCCTCGTAGATCTGCGTGATCTTCGCGTCCCTCATCATGCGCTCCACCGGGTACTCCTTCACGTAACCGTAGCCGCCCAGCACCTGCACGGCGTCGACCGTCACCGCCATCGCCGTGTCCGAGCAGAACACCTTCGCCATCGAGGAGTACTTCGCGCGCTGCGGGTGCCCCTGGTCGGCCATCGCGCATGCCTTGTACAGCAGCTCGCGCGCCGCCGCCGTGCGCGTCTCCATGTCCGCGAGTTTGAACGACACGCCCTGGAACTCGTTGATCGGCCTGCCGAACTGCCTGCGCTCGCGCGCGTACGCAACCGCGTAGTCGGTCGCGCCCTGCGCGATCCCCACGGCCTGCGCCGCCGCGCCCAGGCGCGTGCGCTCGAGCGTGCCGAGCGCGACCGACAGGCCCTTGCCGACCTCGCCGATCACGTTCTCCTGCGGCACGCGCACGTCCTCGTAGATCGGCTGGCCCGTCGGCGAGGCCCTGATGCCGAGCTTGTGCTCGAGCTTGCCCACGCTGAAGCCCGGCCTGTCCGCCTCGACCACGAACGCCGTCAGGCGCCGCTGCTCGCGGTCGGTCACCGCGAACGTCACATAGAAGTCGGCGATGCCGAGGTTGCTGATCCAGTTCTTCGTGCCACTGATCACCCATTCGTCGCCGTCTTTTCTCGCCGTCGTCTTCATCCCCGCCGGATCCGAGCCGGCCTCCGGCTCGGACAGCGCGAACGCCGGCGACAGCTCGCCCGTCGCGCAGCGCGGCAGCAGCCGCTCCTTCAGCTCATCGGAGCCCTGCAGCTGGATCGGCAGCGTGCCGAGCTCCTGCACCATCAGGATCAGCGCACACGACGCATCGACCTTCGCGATCTCCTCGACCGCCATGTTCAACATCAGCACGCCGGTGCCCGTGCCGCCGTACTCGACGGGAAACGGCAGCGCGAGCACGTCCTGTTCGCCCAGCAGCTTGCGGACGTCCCACGGGTATTCGGCGCGCTCGTCGATCTCCGCCGAGCGCGGCGCGATGCGCTCGCGCGCCATCTGGCCGATCGTCGCGCAGAAGTCCAGATTCTCCTGCGGCACGGCGTAGACCTCGCTCAGCGTCTGCATCCACGCTGGATGCTACTAGCGCTTCTCAGATCGACGACCGCCGCGGTAGGGGCGTCGGCAGCGCCCCGTTTCAGCACGGTCTCCTCCGGGGGTAGCGGGTCAGTTTGGAACGCGTAGGCTACGTGTCCGTGCTCCGAGCCTGTGCGGCGTTCTTGCTCTTTGCCACGGGCAGCGTGTCTGTTGGTCTAGCGATCACCAACGCACCCGCCGAAGGGTGGTGCCCCGAGGGGGCAGGGTGCCCGCCAACGCGCGGCCTACCAGAAACGCTCTACTTCGTGATGCTGGTCGGCGGCGCCATTCTTACGGTCATCGGGCTCGCCGCCACGTGTGCGGCGCTTATTCGCCGGAGCGAGGGGTTGGACTAGCGCGTAGCCGCACGCGGCGCTACTAGCCCCCATGGCCGATCTCAACCAGCTCGCCTACCCACTACCCCTCCGGGGCGGCGATCACCAACGCCGCTAAGCTCGCCGGGCCTGATGAACGGGTCCGCGCCCGCCAGCGACATCGAGCTCGATCCCGCGGCTGTCGCGGAGATGATCGCTACGACCCCGCAGCTGCAGCTCATCGACGTCCGCGAGCCCTACGAGCGCGACGCCGGGTATATCGCCGGCTCGCGCCACATCGAGCTCGCGCAGTTGCCCGAGCACGCCGCCGAGCTCGAGCAGCAACGGCCGGTCGTCTTCTACTGCCGCGCCGGCTCGCGCTCGCTGATGGCCGCGCAGGCGCTGCGCGCCTCCGGCTATCAGGCATTCTCGATGGCCGGCGGGCTGCTGCGCTGGGCGCAGGAGGGTCGCGCGCTCGAGCCCGAGGGGGGCTACGTCGCCGAGCACTGACCGGACCTCCGCCGGCGAGCTTTCGGTCACGCCCCAGCTGAGCATCCCGCTGAGCGAGCTCACCCTGCGAACGAGCCGCTCCTCCGGGCCGGGCGGCCAGCACGCCAACGTCACGGCCTCGCGCGTGGAAGCCGTCTTCGACGTCGAGGGCTCGCGCGCGCTCTCGGAGGCCCAACGCGAGCGCCTGCTCGCGCGCGCGGGCCCGCGTATCACCGCCGTCGCGCAGGAGAACCGCTCGCAGTCGCGCAACCGCGAGATCGCCCTGCAACGCCTCGCCGCGCGGATCGCCAGCGCGCTCACGGTGCCCCGCTCGCGCCGGCCCACCCGCCCGAGCGCCGCCTCGCGCGCCAAGCGCCTCGCCGAGAAGCGCCTCGCCGGCCGGCGCAAGCTCGAGCGCCGCCGCCCCGCCGTCGACGGCGAGTAGCCGTCAGTTGAGCAGCTCCTTCACGTGGCGCTGGTGCAGCTGGCCCAGCGGCGTGCGTTCTGGGTGAAAGCCGATCGCGCGCCACAGCAGCGACGTCACCGGCGCCCACGCGATGATCAAGTAGGCGCCGAGCACGAGCGAGGCGCCGCGCAGCCTGCGCGACTGCGAAAGCGCAGCCAGCGGCAGCACCCACAGCACATACCACGGAAGCACCCAGCTCAGCGCGACGAGCAGCGCAACGCTCGACCAGCCCGAGGCGGTGATCGCGTCGCCGCGTCGCCACGCGACCCAGCAGCACGCGAGCACCGCCACGATCAGCAACGCGACCATCACCTTGCGCAGCTCGTTGCTCTCTCCGCCGAGGCCGAGCGCGAGCCCGATCAGGTTCGGGATGCTCAGGGTCGTCACGAGCGAGCCCTGCGTGCTCAGGTCGGGCAGGTGCAGCCCGAACGCCGCGAGACTCACCGCCGCCACGAACACGACTCCCGCCGCCGCGCCGAGCGCGACCTGCACGAACGCGCGCGGCGAGCGCAGCAGGCCCGCGAGCACGACCGGGATCAGCACCGCCCCCGAGGCCTTGATGCCCGCCGCGACCACGAACGCCGCCCCCGCGCACAGCAGCGCCGGTGACAGCGGCCACAGCCAGCCGCCGACCGTCGAGAGCGCGGGCAGGCTGGGGCGAGACCGGCGATGGGAAAGCGCCCTGAGCAGCCGCGCACGCGAGAGCGCGCGGGCGCGAGGCGAGCCCGTGCCCGCGGCACGCGACTCGCCCGAGCCGCCGGCGGCACCGAACGCGCCCGTGCGCAGCAGCAGATAGAAGCCCGCCATGATGCACACGATCATCAGGAAGTCGTTGTGGCCCGCGCCGAGGCCCCACACGAGCACGATCGGGTTGAGCCCCACCAGCACCACCGCCATGACCGGGTCGCGCCCGAGCATCCGCGCGCACTTCCACACGAGCAGCACCGTCGCGAGGCTCGCCAGCACGAGCAGCGCCTTCAGCGCCCAGAAGGACCCCGCCACGCCAAGCGGCACGACGGCGAAGGTGATCAGCGTGAACAGCGGCCCGTACGGGCTCAGCAGCTCGTGCCAGTTGCTCAGGATGTACGCCGGGTCGCTGTGCGGCTCCAGCACGGGGAGCGTCGTGTACGGGTTGAGGCTGTGCACGACCTCCATGCGCCCGTAGTTGATGTAGTTGAACATGTCGGTCAGCGCCAGCGGCGGCGAGATCAGGAAGATCGCGTGGACCGCGAGGATCGTCGCGATCACCCAGCGCACAGGCACACACGCGGCGTAGCGCCGCAGCAGCAGGACGTAGCCGATGAACATCGCGACAACCGCGCCCGTGAACATGAAGCGCAGCGCCGTGCTGTTGTCGGTCAAGCCCGGCAGCAGCCCGCCGAGCGGGCCCGCCATCCAGTGCGGGTAGAAGCCCGTGTGCGTCGTCGGCGCGAGCTCGCTCGGGCGGTTCGCGGCGATCAGCACGATGAAGAGACTCAGCAGCGCGATCGCGGCGAGCGACACCCCGCCGACTCGGCGGTCGCTGCGCGCCGCGGCCTGCTCCACGCCGTCCTCGCCGCGGCGTCGGCGCGCACGCCAGCGCAGCGCGCGCAAGGGCGGCCGCTCGAGCGGGAAGGCTGTTGCATCGCCCTGCATGCGGCGAGGACCGCGCGCATTATGGACAGATCGCCTAAAGGCGTCCTGTCGCGGGCTGCCGGCCTAAAGGCAGAGGGCCCGCCGTTGGCGGGCCCTCGCAGGCGTTCTTCTTCGAAGCTCTCGCCTAGATCGGCGAGACGTTGACGGCCTTCGGCCCCTTGTCGCCCTGCTCGGGGTCATAGGAGACCTTGGCCCCCTCCTGCAGCGAGCGATATCCCTCGCCGTTGATCCCCGTGTGGTGGACGAACAGGTCCTTGTCGCCGTCATCAGGGGTGATGAAGCCGAACCCCTTGTCGTCGCTGAACCACTTTACGGTGCCAGTTGGCATTGTGCGGACTCCTCCACGTATCTGTGCGTGCCTGCTGCGCGCGGAGGATGCTACGTAAGAGCTTCGACCTGCGAGCGCTTGCACTACTTTCGCCGGCCCATGCGGCCGGCCATTCGCCCACGACCGTAGCACGTCCTCCCGCGGACGTGTTGAGCAGATGTTGCCGGCAGGCGCGCCTGCCGCCGCCCGCACCGCCGCCCAACATGCGCGCCGCCGCGCGACGCCCGCGCATGTGTCGGCGGGGCGGCGGTCCACGGCGCGGCCGGCGGTCTACTGTTCGGGCCGATGCCAAGCCCGAATGCCGAGCCGCGGGGCGCCGGCGGAGGTGCGCAGCCCCTCTTCGAGCGTCTGCTGGCCAGCGGGCCCGAGGAGAGCGCGGCGGCCGTCATCGAGCGCTACGGGCTATGGCGGCGCCCGATCGCCGGCCGGACGAACGTTCGTACGCACGCAGCGCCGGGGGGCGCGCAAGAGCGCGCGCACGTGGCGCTGAACATGGTCAGCAGCGTCGACGGCAGCGCCACCCTCTCGGGGCGCTCGGCCGGGCTCAGCAGCGAGGCGGACCGTGCCCACTTCCATGCGCTGCGCGCCGCGAGCGACGCTGTCATCGTCGGCGCCGGCACCGCGCGCGCCGAGCGCTACGGGCGCATCATCCGCGACGCCGCGATCCGCCGCGAGCGACTCGAGCGCGGCCTCTCCGAGGAACCGCTGGCGTGCATCGTGACCGGCACGATGGCGTCGCTGGAGGAGGTGCCGCTGCTGCAGGAGCCGCAGGCGCGCGTCGTGATCCTGACGGCCTCAACGGCGAGCCTGCGAGCACGCGGCGCGCAGGTCGAGTACCTGCGCTGCGAGCGCGAGGGCAGGGTCGACCTTGCCGCCGCCCTGGCGCAGCTGCGTGCGTCCTTCGGCGTCCAGAGCGTGCTCTGCGAGGGCGGCCCGCACCTTGCGCGCGAGCTCGTCGCGCATGGCCTGGTGGATGAGCTCTTCCTGTCGCTCTCCCCGCTGCTGGCCGGCGACGGCGCGACGAGCAGCGAGAGCCTGCAGATGCTCGCGGGCGGCGAGCTCGACCCGCCTGCCCGCCTGCAGCTGCGCGACGTGCTGCGCAACGGCTCGATGCTGTTTCTGCGCTACGCAGTCGGCTCGGGCGCGCGCGTGGCGTGAGAGACGACGCTCAGCAGCTCGCTCGCCAGCTGCCGCCCCTGCTCGGCCTTGAACGGCGTCGCCGAGATGCTCACGATCGCTTCCTCGCCCTCGAGTTCCTCGAGCGTGATGCGCGGCGGGTTGCGGATCGGCGTCTGCAGGGAGCGCTCGAGCAGTTCCTGCAGGTCGCCCGGGCTCATGCCCGCCCGCAGGCGCGCGCGCAGCTTCACCGCCTCCGGCTCGCGTACCGGCAGCACCGCGACGCTGAGCACGACGCTGTTGGGGACCATGATCGAGTCATCGCCGCTCGCGAACGTCGTGTACAGCAGCCCGAGAGAGCTCACCGTGCCTTCGACCTGACCCGCCAGCTGTCCCCCCTGAAGGCGCACCCGTTCGCCCACGCGGAACGGCCGCGCGCTGATCAGGACGGTGCCGGCGAACAGGTTGCCGAGCGTCTGCTGAGCCGCCAGGCCGAGGATCACAGCCGTGAACGCACCGCCGAGCGCGAGCGTGCGCGCTTTGATGCCCGCCACGGCCAGCGCGACGAGCAGCGCGACGATGATCGTGATCAAACGCACGAAGAAGCCGACGGTGCCGGCGGTCGCGGGGTCGAGCCGCCGGAACACGCGCGGACCGAGGCTCCGCCCGAAGTCGCGCGCGATCGCCCAGCCGAGCGCCATCAGCGCGATCACGCAGACGGCGGTGATCGGCGTTTGCAGCGCCGATTCCAGTTCCTTGTGCGCGGGGTGGTGGGGGCGCGCCGGCACGGTGCTGCCGAACAGCCCCACGCGATGTTCGTAGATCACGACGATCGCCACGAACACCGCCACGAGCACGAGCGCCTCCAGGCGCGCGCGCTTGATCACGCGCGGGTTGATCTGGCGCGCCAGCCCGACGTCCTGCCAGGCCTGGCTGCGCGTTTCGAACATCCGCGGTGGTGTTTTCGGGAGCGGCATCAGCTTCGAGTCCTGCGCGCATGATGGTGCAACGGCGCGCGCGGCCAAGGTGTCAGCCCGGCCGCTGAGCCGCGACGATCACCGAAGGCGTCGCCTTATCGTCTCGCCCGATTTGCGAACCGCGCGGACGCAGCGTGCAACTCAGCGATGAGCGGTGGCAGCGCATCGTAGACGGCCACCGCACCAATTCCAGGCCCGTGTGCTTGCAGTCGGCCGCCTTGTAGGCTGACGGGCATGCCGTCACGGGAGCTGACGAAGTCGCTGCCCGTGCCGGTGAGGCGCTCTCTGCGTCGAGGCTTGGGGCGCGTGCGGATGGCCAGAGCGGCGCTGCGCCCGGTACCTCTTCCCCCGCGGACGCTCGACTGCTCGTTCGCGCGCAACGAGTACGGCGCCTACTGTGTGCCCCGCTCGGCCCGCCATCGGCCAGCGGCGCAGGCGATCCTGCAGTCGCGCGTGTGGGAGGCAGACACGCTCCTCCTCATGCGCGCAATCCCCGGGGATGTCATTCACGCGGGCGCGTTCTTCGGCGACTTCCTGCCAGCCCTTGCGGAGACAGAGAGAGAGAGAGAGAGAGAGAGCGAATGGTGTGGGCGTTCGAGCCCAACCGCGAGAACTTTCGCTGCGCCCAGATCACGGCACTGCTCAACGACCTTCAGAACGTCACGCTCGTCAATGCCGCACTCAGCGACCGGTCCGGCGAGGCGACACTCGTGACAAGCGACCGGCGCGGCCGCGCAGCGGGCGGAGGCAGTCGGCTGGCCGTCGAGGCGCCGAGCGGACGCAGCCACGAAACCGTGACCCTCCTCACGATCGATGAGGCCGTCCCGGCCGACCGGCACATAGGCGTGCTGGAGCTCGACGTGGAGGGCCACGAGGAGCAGGCGCTGGGCGGCGCGCTGAGGACGATCGAGCGCTGCAGGCCGCTGCTGATACTCGAGGCGCTGCCGTCGCAGGAGTGGCTGGATGAGCATCTCCCCGCCTACCGCGTGACGCGCACGGTGAATGGGAACAGGGTGCTCGAGGCGACCAGCGGCCGCTAGCGCGCGCGCCTCGCCCCACCCCGGCCTCAGCCGGGCGGCCGCCCCGCCGCGACGATCACCGATATCGACGCCAGGACCGGCAGGCGCGCCCGCAGCGCCTCCGGCCACAGCCGCCCGCCGCTCAGCGGGATCACGTCCGCGTGCGCGTACAGCGGCGCCTCCGGGGTCAGGCCCTGCTCGCGCAGGACACGCGCGATCACGTGCGGCAGCGCCGGCGAGAGGTGCGGGTCATAGCCGGGGCGAAAGCTCGTCAGCGTGCCGCGCACCCCGAGCTCGAGCCGGTGGCGCAGGGTGGCGAGGTTGGGCGTGCTCACGACGATGCGCCCGCCCGGCAGCACGAGCTCCGCCGCCGCCCGCAGCACCTGCCAGGGCGCCTCGAGGTGCTCGATCACCTCCACGAGCAGCACGCGGTCGGCGGGCTGCAGGTCCTCGCTGCTCTCCGCCGGCGCGAGCGTGAAGGCGACATCGCCGCGCAGGTCGTCGGCCAGCCAGTCGAGCGCGTCGCTGCCGCGCAGCTCGGCCGGCTGCCAGCGCTCGCGCACCAGGCGCAGTAGCTCGCCGCGTCCGCAGCCGATGTCGAGCCAGCGCAGCCCGGGCTGCGGCCGCGCGGCCGCGAGCACGGCCTCGACGATCTCGCGCGAGGATGAGCCGCCCGAGGCGGCCTGGCTCGACTGGGCCTGCGACGGGTCGCTCATCCTCAGGTCGTCGTGTAGATCACCATCGCCAGCCCGAACAGCAGGCAGTAGACGGCGAACGGTATGAGCGTTTTCGTCTTGAAGTAGCGCACCAGGAAGGCGACCGTGAAGACGGCTGTCACCGCCGCCACCGCGCACGCGACGAGCGCCTGCCCGCGGATCCTGTCGCCGAGGTGCCCCGTCAGGTCGGGCAGCTTGACAACCCCGGCGGCGAGGATGATCGGCGTCGCCAGCAGGAACGCGAAGCGCGCCGAGTCGCTGTGGTCGAGCCCGCGCGCAAGCCCCGCACCCATCGTCACGCCATCGCGGCTGATGCCGGCCACCAGCGCGCTCGACTGCGCGACCCCGATCACGAGGGCCTCGCGGTACTCCATCGTCTGCAACTCGCGCCCGCCCTCCGGCTTGAGACCCTCGCGCTCGGCCAGTTCGCGCACCTCGGCGCGGCGGCGGTAGCGCTCGGCTGCCAACAGGATCAGCCCGTTGACCATCAGGAAGATCGCCGCCACCTCCGGCTTGGCGGTGAGCGTGCGCAGCTGGTGCTCCAGCGCCAGGCCGAGAATCCCCGCCGGGATGCTGGAGACCACTATCAGCCACGCCAAGCGCTCGGTGGGAGTGCTGATCGCGCGGCGCGCGAGCGTGCGGAAGAACGCGCGGATGATCTCGACCCAGTCGCGCCAGTAGTAGGCGAGCAGCCCGAGCGCGCTGCCGACGTGCAGCATCACGACGAGCGCGAGCCAGAACGATTCCTGCGCCGACTGCGCCTTCACGAGCTGGTTCCAGCCGAACAGCGTCGGGAACAGCACCGTGTGCCCGAGGCTCGAGATCGGGAACAGCTCGGTGACGCCCTGCAGAAGACCGAGCACGACGGCCTGGAAGTAGCTGAGGGCAGACGCCACGGTCGGCACGAGCAACGCTTGCATCGGCGGCGCAGATTACGGCCTGGGACGGCGCGCGCCGCGCACTCGTGCGCACCCGTCTTCACAGTCGATTCACATCATCGTTCCCGATTGGTCACAAAAACGCGCTGTTTGCGGTGAACCTTGTGACATATGAGCTGTGATGCAACGACGGAGGTCCACGGAGGGACCGCCACGCGCGCGGACATGCACTGCCACTCCGCCGCGTCGCAGATCTCAAAGCTCGGCGTGCAGCGTGCGCTCGGGCTACCCGAGTGCGCCACGCCGCCCGAGGAGGTCTACGAGCTGGCCAAGGCGCGCGGCATGGATTTCGTGACGATCACCGACCACGACACGATCGACGGCGTGCTGCAGATCGCCGAGCGCCCCGACGTGTTCGTCTCGGAGGAGCTCACGGCGCGCTTCCGCGGCGAGGCGCAGGCCGTGCACGTGCTCTGCTACGGGATCACCGCGGATGACCACGAGTGGCTGCAGGCGCACAGCGACGACGTCGAGCTGTGCGCGGGCTACCTGCGCGAGCGCGAGATCGCGTGTGCGCTCGCGCACCCCTACTACACGGTCGCCGCTCCCCTCGGCCGGCGGCACCTGCGGCGGCTCGCCGAGCTGTTCGAGGCGTGGGAGGTTCGCAACGGCGCGCGCGCACCGGAGCTCAACCGCCCCGCCGCCGTGTACGTCGCCACGCGCGACGGCGTCGGCCTGGGCGGCAGCGACGATCACGCGGGAACGGACATCGGGCGCACGTTCACCCAGGCGCCCGCGGCGAGCGACCCCGCGCGGTTCCTCGCACACGTACGCGCGGGCCGCGTCAGCGCGCACGGCGCTCAGGGCAGCGCGGCCAAGTGGGCGCACGCCGCGATCGCGATCGCGCTGCGGTCCGTGACGCTCGGCGAGCGTCCGCACGAACGTTCGTACGGCGCGGAGGGCGAGCTTGCGCACGAACGTTCGTGCGGCCCGGAGGACGAGCGCGCGGTGAGCTCTGCCGGCAGCGGCGTCGACCCCGCTCGCGTACTCACGATGGTCAACCGACTGCTGCGCGAGGGTGACGCGCGCCACGGCGCGACCGGCACCGACCTCGACCCCGAGGACGCGCGCTGCCTGCTGCGCGCGTGGCGCGCCGCGCTCGACCTCGAGCAGCTCGACGAGCGCGGCCTGCTCGACCTGATGCAGCAGCAGAGCTTCAGCCACGGCGCGCTGTACCGGCGCGCCTGTCGCATGCATGAGCGCAGGCTGCGCGCGGCCGTCGCGGACGTCGTGTCCTTCAGCGGCGCCGGCTCCGGCGCGGGCGCCGGCCCGGCCGAAGGCGCGCGCGCCGCGCGTGGGATCTTCGAGGCGTGCATCGCGGTGCTGCCGTACGCGCCGGCGACCGCGTTCCTCGCCAACGAGCAGGCGAAGGTGGCCGCGATCCCGGCCTCGGCCGCGCATGCCGGTTCGGCCGGCCGCGAGCGCGAGGAGTCCGAGAGCGCGCGCGTTGCGATCGTCGCCGACGGGATCGGCTCCACGCACGGCGTCACACGCACGATCGAGCAGATCCGCCAGCGGGAGGTGCCGGGCTTCGACCTGGAGGTCGTCGGCACCGATCCCGACGTCGACCGGCGGCTGTCCGCGGTGGCCGAGGTCGAGGTCCCCTTCTATCCCGGCCTGCGGATCGGCGTACCGAGCCTGCCAGCGGCGGTGCAGACGCTCGCGGACGGGCACTTCGACGCGATCCACGTGTGCACGCCCGGCCCGGCGGGGATCGCGGGCGTGCTGATCGCACGCGCGCTCGGTGTGCCGCTGATCGGCAGCTACCACACCGAGCTGACCGCCTACGCCGCGCTGCGCGGCGGCCGGCGCGAGCTCGCGCAGACCGTCGAGCTGGCGATGGGCGCCTTCTACGGCGCCTGCGACATCGTGCTCTCGCCGAGCCCGGCGGCGGATGAGGCGCTGCGCGCGATCGGCGTGGGCGCCGATCGCGTGATGCGCTGGGACCGCGGCGTCGACGGGGGGCGCTTCAAGCCGCGCGAGCGTTCGCCCCAGCCGCCGGATGGAGCGCTCAACGTGCTCTACGCGGGGCGCATCACGCGCGAGAAGGGCATCGACCTGCTGGCGCAGGCGTTCCTGCGCGCGCACGCGCGTGAACCGCGCCTGCACCTGCTGCTCGCGGGCGGCGGCCCCGAGCGCGAGCGTCTCGCCGAGCTGCTCGGCGCCCACGGCACGTTCCTGGGCTGGCTCGAGGGCGAGCAGCTCGCCGAGGCCTACGCGCTGGCGGACGTGTTCCTGTTCCCGAGCTCGACGGACACCTTCGGTCAGGTCGTGCTGGAGGCGCAGGCCAGCGCCGTGCCCGTGCTCGCCGTTGCGCGCGGCGGGCCGCTGTCGCTGATCGAGCAGCGCGTGAGCGGACTTCTCTGCGAGCCCGAGCCGGACGCGATCGCCGAGGCGCTGCTCGAGCTGGCCAGCTCGCCGCTGCTGCGCGAGCGGCTCGCCACGGCGGCGCTCGCAGCGGTGCGCGAGCGTACCTGGGAGCGCGCGCTCGAACGACTGGCCGACGGTTATCGGCGCGCGCTCGCGCCGTCGGCCGGCGAGGGAGACGGGGCGCGTGCCGCGGCCTGAGGGCAGGCGGCAGATCGCCGTCGCGCTGCACGATGTCGAGCCCGCGACATTCGAGCGCTGCGCGCTGATCCGCGACTGGCTGGACGACCACGGCGTCGACCGCGTGACGCTGCTCGTGATCCCCGCACGCGACCTACACCCACTTGGCGAGCGCTCGCCGGCGATCACCGCGTGGCTGCACGAGCGCCAGCTCGCCGGCGACTCGATCGCCCAGCACGGCTTCCAGCACGATCGCCTGCGCCACGGCGGCGGCATTCTGAGGGCGATCACCGGCGGCTCGCCGGAGTTCCTCGGGCTCGATCAGGAAGAGACGCGACGCGCCGTCGAGGCGGGCTGGCGCGTGCTCAAGCTGGCGGGCATCGAGCCGGACGGCTTCGTCGCGCCGGCGTACGCCTACACCCCCCAGCTGCGGCACGTGCTGCCGCGCCGGTTCCGCTGGTGGGCGAGCCTGCTGCGCCTGCACCAGGCGCTGCTGACGCCCGGCCATCCCGCCAGCGAGCGGCTCGCGCCCGCGTGGGGCAGCACCTGGGACGGCCCGCTGCAGCGTCTGCTCGCGCCGGCGCTGATCCGCACGGGCGGCATCCTCGCCGGCGGCACGCTGCGCCTCGACCTTCACCCCTCGGCGCTCGATCATCCCAGCCAGATGCTCGCGCTGGAGTGGGCGCTCGCGCGCAGCGCGCGCCGCCGGACGGCCGTCACCTATGAGCAGCTGCTCGGCGCCGGCATACGCACCGGCGCGCGCGCGCTTCCCGGCCCGGCGCCGATCTGAGCCCGCCCAGGGCGCTCACGGTTCGCTGAACAGCGAGGCTTCGACCGTCTTGACGGCGCCGAGCGCGGCGTAGCCGAGGCGCTTGAGGCCGAACAGCTCCTCGATCGTGGCCAGCAGCGAGAAGTGGTTGTACGGTTCCTGGCTCGTCTGCGGGCCCTTTATGAACGGCGAGAGCAGCAGCGCGCCGACGGCGCCTCCGCCGCGCGGGCGACCGGCGGGCGTCTGGCTGAGCGCGGCCGGCAGGTTGGGGAAGGCCGGCTGCCCGCAACAGGAGCTCGAGTCGGCGAACTCTCCGCTGGCGGGCGCCTGATCGACGGTGATCGCGAGCAGGCCGGACTGCTTGTAGGCCTTCGACGCGAGGATCTCGGGGACGACGCGCTTGAGGAAGCTGTCGGCGCCGGCCATGCCGGCGGGCGCGCCGGGCGCGCACGGCGTCGGGTTGCCGTCTTCGCAGCGGCTGGGGGCGATGTAGCTGAAGTTCGGCGTGCTTGCCGCTTGCGAGAGGTCGTGCGCGAGCTTGGCGAGCCCGACGTCGTGGCGTGCGCAGCTCGGCGCCGATGCGAGCGAGGCGAAGTAGACGACCGGGTTGATCGCCGTCGCGTAGCGGCCGGTGCTCGCGGTCGCGGTGGGGTCGGCGCTGCCGAGCGCTGGATGCGCGCAGGCGGGCGCCGTCGAGCCGGATTCTTCGATGCCGCCGATGTAGGCGCGCCAGCTGAGCTGGTGCGCGGTGAGCTCGCCGGGCAGCGTCTGCGTGCCGGCTGGATAGACGCAGCCGCTGCCGAGCACCTGTTCGTCGGCGCCGGCGCCGCTCGGCTGAATCGCGGTGTAGGTCGGGCATTGCGCGGCCGTTTCCGCGGTCGGCCCCTGCCCGCTCAGCAGCGCGATCCCGTCGGCGAGGCCTTCGTGCGCGACCGCGTCGTAGTTGGGCAACAGCGCCCCTTTCGGCTCGAGCTTGTCCGCCAGGTAGTGGGCCGCCGATTCGGGGCCGAAGACGGCGGCGTAGGGCTCGTCGGAGAGCACGATCAGGAACACGTGCTTGATCGCGGGGAGCTCCGTGTCGGGCCGGCGCTGCGCTGGTTCTTTGCTCGCTTTGCCGCCGTTGGGTTTGTTGCCGCGCGAGCTGCGCTGCGATCCGCGGGACTTGCCGGCGCCTTTGCGGGGGCCGGCGGCGGGCGTCGGGGTCACTTCGCTTTCGGGCGGTTCGCTCGCTTTGCCGCCGGAGGCGCCGGTTTCGGCGCTGCGCTGTGCGAGGCTCGCCGCGGCGGACTGGCGCGGCACGATCAGCTCGATGCGCCGACGCGAGCTGGCGGTGAGCGTGTCCTGCACGCTCGTGCGCGCGGCTTCGCCGATCAGCACGCCGAAGCCGAGCATCAGCAACACGAGCGCTGCGCACACCTTCAGCGGCGGAACCCTCAGGTTCAGCGGCGGCAGGCGCGGCAGCACGGCTCAGGCCTGTTCGCTTCGCAGCCGCCGCTCGACCTCGGCGAGCTGGGCGTCGCGCTCCTGCAGGATCGCAGCGCGGCGTACGAGCACGTCGAGACGGAAGTGGTCGCGGATGGCCATCTCATAGGCGAGCCCGCCCAGGTCCCAGTGCAGTTCGGCGACCTGCTGGATGAGCGCGTCGCGCTGACGGCCCAGCTCGGCGCGGTCGGCGTGCCGGACTGCCACGGAGGGCGCGGCGGCGCCCGTGGGATCGGCGTCGCCGGCGTCAGGAGCGGCTCCGCCGAGCGCGCTCAGGACGCCGGGCTGGATCGGAGGTGAGAACAGCTCGTCGGCGCCGTGACCGTTTTCCGGCGAGGTGTCGCGGAGGATGCCCATGCGCTATCGCCGACTCTGGCCGTCGCGACCCTTCCTAGCGCGTTTCCACTTCGTCCGGCAGGTTCTTGGATTCTTCCTCGTACGTCTTGCCCTTCGATTTGCCGAGTTTTTCGAGCGACGACGAGGACTCTTTCGTCGGAGTCGAGCCGCGGCCGGATGAGCCCGAGCTTGCCCGCCCCTTTGATCGGCCGCCGGACCCGGAGCCTTCGGAGACGTGGATCACGCGCGCGGCCGGAAAGCTCTTCTTCAGCGAGGAGAGCGCCTTCTGAGCTTCGCTGCGCTTGGCGTAGTCGCCGGAGTAGATCACGTAGTTGCCGCTCGCAAGACTCGAGAATTCTTCTGACTTCAGCGCGCCGAGGTTCTTCGCGCCCTTCGCGGTGGCGCTCGACTTCGCCGCTTCGACGGCGCTGACGGCAGTGCCCGAGACCGCCAGCGTCTGCAGCTGCACTGCATAGCCGCTCTTGCCGGCGGGCCAGTTGCTCGCAAAGGGCGTTTCGGTTGAGCCGCTGCCGCTCGTGCTCGCGGGGGTGTCCACTGTGATCACCTGCGGAGCGGAGTTCGAGCTCTTGCTGTTGCCGGCGCGCCCGATGAGCACGCCGACGCCCATCGCGAGCAGCAGCACGCCGACGAAGGCGATGACGCTGAGCGCGCTGCTGCGCCGGTCGCTGCCGGCGCCGGCAGGAGGCACCGGCGGGGCCGACGGCACGGGCGGGCCCGCGGGCGAGGCCCCGGGCGACGGTGGCGTGGCGCTCGATAACAGGAAGCTGCTCATCGGCACGCGCCGCTCTCCGCACTCCAGGCAGTAGCGCTGATCGGAATCCAGCTGAGCGCCGCAGCTTGAGCAGTGCGCGACGGCCGCTGGGGTCGTGCCGGCGCCCGTGGCCTCGCTCGCGACCTGTGCCTCTGCGCCGCCGGGCGCGGCGAGGCCAGCAGCGGACCGAGCAGCGCTGACTGGCATGCCCTCGAGCGGGTGTTCGGCTGTCGGATCGATCGACACGGCGGCTGCTGTGGAGTGTGTGCGCGCGGGAAACCGGCGGCGCGACCCCCGCTACCCGCCTGATGATCGCCGCTGAGCGCTACCGAGCGCGTGATAATACCGTGAAGATCCGACGCCGATAAAGGCGACGGGCGCCGCCCAGGTCCGCACCCATCGGCAGCCGCAAGGGTTCTAACGGGTGCTGCGGCCGGCTGTGCAGCACATCATGCGTGAAAACCCGATCCAGATGGGGCGAATCCCAGCGAGCGAGCGAGCGGCCCGGCGCCACACACCGGCGGCCGTGCGTGCAGCGCTCGTGCTGTCGATCGCGCTCGGGCTGGCGGGCGCGCTGCCCGCGGCCTCACCGGCCGACAGCGCGAGCGCCGAGAAGGGCAAGCCGTTCGTAGTCACGGGCAGGGTGGCCGACGTGCGCGGAACCTCGGTCGTGCTCGACGGGTCGGTGGACCCGCACGGCCTGCTGACGACCTACTACTTCGTTTACGGCCCGACGGAAGGCTACGGCTATCAGACACCGCCGCAGACGCTGGAAGCCAAGAACGAACGCGTGAAGGTGGGTGTCGCGATCACGGACTTCCCGGCGGGCTATCACTACCGGCTGGTGGCGGTCAACTCGGCGGGCCCGAAGCTGGGCCGCGACAGGCGCTTCAGCTCCGCGCCGACGCTGCGCTTCGAGCTGTCCAAGACGCGCTCGCCGATCCCGTATGCGCACGGCTGCACGGTGAAGGGCAAGCTCGTGGGGCAGGGCAACGAACATGTCGAAGTGGCTCTGCAGGAGACGCCCTACCCGTACCTGGAAGCGTTCGCCAACGTGGGCCCTGCGATCGAGACCGGAGAAGGCGGCACGTTCAGCTTCCGCGTCGCGAAGCTGTCGGAAAGCGCGAAGCTGCGCGTCGTGGCAAGGGAGCCGCGCCCGATCTACAGCGCGATCGTCACCCAGCTCGTGACGCCGCGCGTCGTGCTGAATGTGGCGCGAACGAAAGTCGCGGGGCTCGTGCGCCTGTACGGGACGATCACGCCCGCCGAGGCGGGCGCGCGGGTGCTGATCCAGCTCGATGAGCCGGTGCGGCCGGGCAACTCCGAAAAGCTCTCTGAACGAACCTCGCGCTTCGCGACCGTGTTCAGCACGATCTCGCGCCGGGGCACGCGCAGCATGTCGCGCTTCAGCCTGATCGTGACGATCACGCGCGCGGGCAGCTACAGGGCATACGCCGACCTGCACCGCGGCAAGCTCGCCCCCGCCGGCAGCGAAACCGTGCGGCTGAAGGCGGCGGGCTCGAAAAAACACCGCTAGCGTCCCGGATTGCCCGGGTGCGGGCGCGCGCTTGGTGGCGCTAGTCGATGACGCCGCGGTCTCTGAGCAGCTGCATCACGCAGTCGACCTCCTGCTCAACCGTTTCCTCGCAGCTCGCAAGCACCAGGTCGGGATCGCTCGGCGGTTCATATGGCGCGCCGACGCCTGTCATTTCGGCCAGCTCGCCGCTGCGCGCGCGCGCATACAGGCCCTTGGGATCGCGCTCTTGGCAGAGCTCGAGCGGCGCGTCGAGGAATACTTCGATGAAGTCGAGCTCGGCGCCCTCGTGCAGTCGCGCGGCCGCGTGGCGGTCGGCGGCATAGGGGCTGACGAGGCTGACGAGCGCGATCGTGCCCGACTCGGCGAGCAGCCGCGCGACGTGCGAGGTGCGGCGCACGTTCTCCCTGCGCGCCTCTTCGTCGAAGGCGAGGTCGCCGTTGAGGCCGTGGCGCAGGTTGTCGCCGTCGAGCAGAAAGGCGGGACGCCCGAGCGCGATCAGCCGCTCCTCGACAGCGGCGGCGATCGTCGACTTGCCGGCGCCGGGAAGGCCGGTGAACCAGATCGTGGCGCCGGCGTGGCCGAGGGTCTCCCAACGTCGCTCGCGCGTCATGCGCGAGCCCTGCCAGCGTACGTTGGGGCTGCGCTCGCTCTTGTGCTCGGGCGCGTCGAGGACCGTGTCGAGGATGACGCCGGCGGCGACGGTTTCGTTGGTTGCCTCGTCGATGATGATGAGGCTGCCGGTGGCGCGGTTGCGCCTGTAGGAGTCGAACACGAGCGGCGTGGAGAGCTGCAGGTGCACGCGGCCGAGATCGTTCAGCTGCAGCGTGCTCGCGGCTTCGTCGCGGTGCAGCGTCTCGACGTCGATGCGGTAGCGCACGTCGAGGCGCCCGAGCATCGCGGTGCGCGTCGTGTGCTTGACGAGGTAGCGCCGGCGCGGCGAGAGCGGCTGCTCGGACATCCAGCAGAGCAGGCACTCGAAGCCGCTGGAGACGTGCGGCTGGTTCTGCCTGCGCACGATCGTCGAGCCGCGCGAGACGTCGATGTCGTCGGTGAGCCTGATCGCTACGGACATCGGCGGGAAGGCCTCCTCGACGGGCCCGTCGAAGGTGTCGATGCCGGCGACCGTGGAGCGCTGCCCGCTGGGCAGCACGACGATCTCATCGCCGGGCCGGATCACGCCACCGGCGATCTGGCCGGCGTAGGCGCGATAGTCGGCGACGGCGCTGGCGGGCGGGCGGATCACCCACTGGACGGGAAAGCGCACGTCGATCAGGTTCCGGTCGGAGGCGATGTGGACGTGCTCGAGGTGGTAGAGCAGCGGCGGGCCCTGGTACCAGGGCATCTCGAGCGAGCGCTCGACGACGTTGTCGCCGCGCAGCGCGGAGATCGGGATGAACGTGACGTCGGGCATCTCCAGGCGCGCCGCGAAGCGCTCGAAGTCCTCGACGATCGCGTCGAAGACGGACTCCTCGAAGTCGACGAGGTCCATCTTGTTGACGCACACGACGACGTGGGGAATGCCCAGCAGCGAACTGATGAACGCGTGCCGCTTTGATTGAGCGATGACGCCCTTGCGGGCGTCGATGAGGATGATCGCGAGGTCTGCCGTGGAGGCGCCCGTGACCATGTTGCGTGTGTACTGCTCGTGGCCGGGGGTGTCGGCGATGATGAAGCGCCGCTGCGCGGTGGCGAAGTAGCGGTAGGCGACGTCGATCGTGATCCCCTGCTCGCGCTCGGCGCGCAGGCCGTCGGTCAGCAGCGAGAGGTCGAGGAAGTCGTGGCCCATGCGCTGGCTGGTCTGCTCGACGTGCGCGAGCTGGTCGCTGAGGACCTGCTTGCTGTCGTACAGCAGGCGCCCGATCAGCGTGCTCTTGCCGTCGTCGACCGAGCCGGCGGTGGCAAAGCGCAGCAGGTCGGCGGGACGCTCGGTGAGGCGCTTGAACGCCTCGCGCGCGCCCTCGCCCGCGAGCGCCACGCCGTGGTGCTCTGCCGTGGCAGCGCTCGCGTGTCCGTTGGCGCCTGCGGCGCCGTTGTCGGCGGCACCCATCAGAGGCGCCCTTGTCGTGCTGAATCCTTCATCGCCGGCTGAGTCAATGGACGCCTGTCAGAGCCGCATTGTAGAGGCTACGCGCCGACGGCTGGCAAGGCAGCTCTCGCCGGCGGGCGAACGAGAGGGCGGATCGGCGGTCGGGCGTGAGGCGGTCCCGGGCCTACACCGGGGTGCGCGAGCCCGGTGCGGCTCGGGCGCCGCTCGCATGCGTGCCGCACGGCTCGCCGGGTTGCGAGCTGACGAGCGTCTCACGGAAGCTGAAACCGGCTTCCAGCGCGCGGCGTACCGGACAGGTGCGCGCGACGCGCTCCAGCTTGCGACGCTGCTCTTCCGGCAGGTCGGCGGGCAGCCGGATCTCGATCGAGAACCGCCTGGGCGCGCTGTCGGCGTCGTACTCGACCTCGACGCAGCTGTCGCTGAGGTCCCATCCGTGGTTGCGGGCGTACATCGCGATCATCGTCGCGATACACGAGGCGAGGGTGGCCGCGAGCAGCTCGTGCGGCGCCGGTCCGAGGTCTGCGCCGCCGAGCCGCTCGGGCTCGTCGGTGATGATCGAGTGGCGCGCGTTGACGTCGACTTCGTGGGTGATGCCTTCGCCCACCGGTCGGGCTGTGGCGGTCATGGTCACGACTCACGACCCCGCGAAGCGTGGGTCACGACTGTCTGCTCGGCGCTATCGCGCAGCTGCGATGTCCTCGGTGGCGGCACTCCTAGATCGTCGGTTGGGCGCGCGCGTGCGCCATCCGTGTCGGCTACGTCGCGGAATCCGCTCCAACTACGCTGCCGGCGCGGCCGGCCGAGCTCAGCGCCGCGCTCGCGCCGCTCCGTCGGCCCGTGCGATGGCACGCTCGTAGAGCTCGAGCATCGCCGTGACGTGGCCGCCCAGGCCGAAGGCGCGCTGCACCCGTAGGCGCCCCGCGCGTCCCATCTGGCAGGCGCGATCGCGATCCTCGGCCAGCAGGCCCACCGCGCCTGCCCACGCACGTGGGTCCCGGGGGGCGAGCAGGAAGCCCTCGCGTCCGTCCTCGATGATCTCCGATGGCCCGCCGACGTTGGTCGCGATGACGGGAACTTCGAGCGCCATGGCCTCGATCAGAGCGCGTCCGAACGGCTCCTCCCAGGAGGGGAGCAGCAGGACGTCGAGCGCCCTGACGAGCTCCGGGACGTCCTCGCGCTCACCGAGCCAGGAGACGCTGTCGCGCAGGCCTGACTCCTCGACGAGGCCGCGCAGGCGCGCCTCGTAGGCGGTGTTGTCAAAGCGCGTGGAGCGGGCGATGAACTTGGCCGAGCCGACCAGCAGCAGATGCGCGTCGACCCCCTCTTGGCGCAGCAGCTTCAGCGCTTCGATGGCGGTGTCCTGTCCCTTCCAGGGGGTCAGCTGTGCGACCACGCCGAGCAGCAGCTGCCCGGACTTCGCGCCGAGGCGAGCGCGGCTCTCAGCCCGATCGATCTTCGCCGGGTCGAAGCGCTCGAGATCCACCGCGTTGTGCACGACCTCGGCGCGGGCGGCGGGTGCGACGCTTCGCACCCAGTCCGCGGTGTAGCGCGAGTTGGCGACGATCGTGGTCGCGGTGGCGGCGATCAGGCGCATCGTGGCGCTGGTCAGCGCTCCCGGCGGCAGACAGTCGCGGACATGGACGACGCTCGGCAGCCGAGACAGCGGCGCGAGCCCGAGCACGATGCCGGCGCGGATCGAGTTCGCGTGCACGAGCTGGGCCCGGCTGCGGCGAGCGGCGCGACGTACCTGCACCGCCGCCAGGCTCATCTCGGCGAGCGCTCGTGGGGTGTCCAGCAGGGCGGGCCGCAGACTGCCGGCCGTTCCGGCGATCTGCATGACCGGTATTCCGAGCCGCTGCACGGCCTGCTGGAGCGGGCCCGCGGGCGCACCCATCGATGGCTGCACGGAGTCGGGCAGCGCGCCGAGCAGGTTCAACAGAGAGCGCTCACCGCCGCTGATCACGGCGGTGTGACTGACGTACAGGACCCTCACGTGGAGGTCCCGGTGGCCGACCCGCGGCGCCGCCGCGACGCGCTCGGGCGTCGATGGCTCGCCAGCTGCTCGAGCAACAGCGCCTCGAGCCGCTTGGCGATCTTGGGCCAGGCGAAGCGCTGCGCGCGCAGCTGGCCCGCTCTGCCAAGTCGCGCCGCGAGCTCCCGGTCGATCAACAACGAGGTGATCGCCTGCGCCGTAGCCAGCGCGTCGAGCGGGTCGATCAGCAGCCCGCTCTCTCCATCGCTGACCGAGTCCAGCGCCCCGGCCACGTTGCCTGCGACGACGGGCTTTCCGAACGCGCCGGCTTCGAGAAACGCGATCCCGAACCCCTCCCCCGCGTAGCCGGCGCCGGGCAGGCGGCTCGGCATCGCCAGCAGCTGGCAGCGACGCAGCCACGAGTCGCGCTGCTGATCGGAGACGTTCCCCAGAAAGCTGATCGAGTCGGCCACGCTGTAGGAGCGGGCGAGCGCTTCGACGCCGGCGCGCAGCGTGCCGTCGCCGACCACGACCCATTGAACGTCGGGCACCTTGGCTCGCACCAGCGCGGTCGCGCGCACGAGCACGTCGTGGCCCTTGTAGCGCTCCTCCATGCGGGCGATGGTCAGAAACGTCGGGCGGTCGATCGGCTCAGGCGTGGGGTCGCTCGGGATGTCCACCCCGGGAGGAATCAGATGCATGCTCGCCGGCACCGCTCCGGTGTCCGCGATCAGACCGGCGGTGTAGGCGCTGACGGCGATCACCTCGTCGGCCTGTTCGATCGCGAACGCCGCGAGCCGCGGCCTCGCGCAGACCTCTTCGGCGTGGAAGTACTGGACGCTCGGGGTGCCGCGGATTCGCCTGATCGCCGCGGCCGCGGGACTTGCGATGCTGTGGATGCTGAGCGTCACGTCGGGGCGGAAGTCGAGTGCATCGCCGATCGCCACGGCGTTCAGGAGCGCCATGCGCGCTCCCCGCGGCAGACCGTTGGCGCCGACACGCCGCACAGCCGACGCGGGATTCTGCTCATCGAGAGCGGCCGCACCGGGGGAGTCCAGCGCGATCACGCGTGTCTCGAACGCCTCGATCGCGGTCGAGAAGCGCTGTGCCATCAGCTGGATCCCGCCCGGTGCAGGGGGAAAATCTGGCGTCAGGATCAGAAGCCTTGGCCTACGAGCCATCGGCTCCATGAAAGCGGTCGGCCCAGAGCCCGAGCGAGAGCAGTGCCCACAGCCGGTCGCTGTTATCGCAGGCGCCGGAGAGGTGCCCCTCCACGAGCCGCCGAGCCGCGCAGCGGTCGAAGTACCCCTCCTGGTAGATGACTCCCCGCTCGAGCTGGCGCTGCATCACGCCCGCGAGGGGACCGCGAAGCCACTCGGCGATCGGCACTCTGAAGGCGGTCTTGCGATAGGGCGCGAAGCGGCGGTCGGCGATCAGCCCCTCGGGCAGCATCCCACGGACCAGAGCCTTGCCGGCGCCGTCGAGGTGCACGCTCGTGTCGACGGAGGCGGCGAACTCGGCCAGCTCCCTGCTCAGGAAGACGGTCCTGATCTCGAGCGAGGCGAGCATGCCGGCGCGATCGGTCTTGACGAGCACATCGTCGGGGAGGTAGTCGACCTGGTCGAGGTGCATGAGCCAGCGGGCCGTCGGCGTCCCATCGAGCTCCCCGGCGCGAGCGGCGAGATCCTCAAGGACGCGCGTGGCAGGGACTCCCGCAAGGCGCGGCCCGTAGATCTCCTGGCGCCGGCTGCGGCGCTGCGCGCTGACCCAGTCGAGGTTGCGCTCGATCAGCGGAGAGGGGGCAAGGCGCTCCGCCGCAAGCGCCGCCCGGCCAGCGTGGGCGGCCAAGCGAGCACCGCTGGCGCGGCGCGCGAGCGCCCCGCCGAAGCTGGCGAGGCTCTCTGGAAGCACGGCCTGCAGCCGGCGCGCTCGCTGCAGCCAGCGATAGCGGGGGTAGCCGCCGAACAGCTCATCGGAGCCCTCGCCGCCCAACGCCACGGTCACGCGCGGGCGCGCGAACGCCGACAGCGCGTTCAGCGGGATCAGCGCCGGGTCCGCCAGCGGCTGGTCGATGCTCGCGAGCAGGCCGGGGGCGCAACTGCCGACATCGGCCTCGGTGAGCGTTACCTCGTGGTGCTCGCAGTCGAGCCGCTGAGCGGTGCGGCGCGCCTGCAGCGTCTCGTTGACCGAGCCGACGTCGTAGTCGACGGTGAACGTCTTCAGACGCTGCGAGGAGGCCTGCGCCGCGGCCACCGCGACGAGCGTCGAGTCGACCCCTCCACTCAGGAACACGCCCACCGGCACGTCCGCCACCAGGCGTGTGCGCACCGACTGCTCGAACAGCCGTCGGGCCTCGGCGAGCAGCGGCTCCAGTCGCTCCCGCGGCTGCACGCCCTCCGCGCCGGCGGCCCACCAGCGGCGCTCATCGCAGCGGCCCGTGTCGCGCTCCCAGCTGAGCAGATGCCCCGGCGCAAGCTGTCGCACCCCGGGCACGATCGTGCCCGGCCCGGGCACGTAGGCGAATACGAAGAAGGCGTCGATCGCCGCCGGGTCAAGCTCGCGCAGGTACGGCTTGGCGGTCAGCAGAGCGGTCAGTTCGGAGGCAAACGTCAACTCGCCGGACTGCTCGTGCAAGAACAGCGGCTTCTCCCCGAAGCGGTCGCGCGCGAGCAGCAGGCGCCGGCGTCGCTCGTCCCAGAGCGCGAAGGCGAACATGCCGTCGAGCGCGTGGACGAGGGCCTCGCCGTACTCCTCGTAGAGGTGGACGAGCACCTCGGTGTCCGAGCTGGTCGCGAAGCGATGCCCGCGCGCACGAAGGTCCTCGCGCAGCTGCGGGTGGTTGTAGATCTCGCCGTTGAATGTCACCCACACCGAGCCGTCCTCGTTGGACAACGGTTGGTGTCCACCCTGCGGATCCATGACGGCCAGACGGCGAATGCCGATGCTCACGCCACTGGACCGATCGGTGTGCAGCCCCTCGTCGTCGGGCCCGCGGTGACGCAGCGTCATGCACATCTCCCGCACGGCTTCTCCCCCGGGGTCGTCCGTGCTCCCAGCGATCCCGCACATTTGCTCAAACATAGTGATCGTGCAACCGATCGGAAGCGCGAGCCGGCGGGCGCAGTGGGCGCGGACGGGCCCGGCGGACCGCGCTTCCCTGGAGGCGGATCGCCGCTAAAGACAGCTGTGGGCGCGGTCGATGGTTGACGCGGAGCCTCGCTTGCGGCTTCCACTGCCCAATGCCCGCGAACCGCCTGTCGATCCGTGTCCGCCGCGCTGTTCGCTGCCTGGCGCACGTGAGCGCGACTCTGCTCGCGGCCGGGGTGCTCTGGCCCGCTTCCGCGGCCGCCGGCACGCCCGCCCATCGCGCGAAACGCGGAACCGTGAGCGCGTCGAGCCTGCAACAGCTCGCGGAATCCGGTCCCGCCGCGCCGGGCGAATCGACGACGAGCGAATCCGGCACGAGCCGGTCTGCGAACGGTCTCGGTCGCCGTTGCCGGATGAGCGTCCAAGCGAGCGCGTCCAGGATCACGGCCGGCGAAAGCGTCGTGCTCAGCGGAGAGCTGGTGTGCCCCGAAGCCGCCAGCGCCGCCGAACAGCCCGTCATCGTCTATGCGCGTGAGCACCGCGGCGGCGCATCCGGCCTCAGCGAAGTGGCGAGCACCAGCACCGAAGTCGATGGCTCATTCGGGCTCACGGTGGCCGGCCTGCAGGCCAACACGACCCTCTACGTGCGCGCTCAACAGGCCCGCGCGCACATCTCGGTCAAGGTCGCCCCGGTAGTAACGCTCTACGGCCCCGCCGGCACGACGCTCTTCACGCGCGGCGGGCGCCGCGCGGAGCGCCGTCTCGGCAGGTTCACATTCACCGGCATCGCGCCTGATGTCGCCGTCGGCGCACGCGTGGCGCTGCAGTGCGAGTACGGCACGAGCGGCGAATGGTGGCGCACGATCGCGGTGGGTCGCGTCGGAGCCGAAGGCCGCTTCACGATCAGCCACGGCTTCCGATCGGCTGGCCTCGTCAGCGTCCGCGCCGTGGTCCATCCGAAGGCGCGCGACGGTGTCGGGATCTCGCAGCCGCTGAGCTATGACATCACGCAGGCGCAGAGCCCCGCGTTGACGATCCAAAGCTCGGCCGACCCGGTCTCCTCGGGGCAGGCCGTCACGATCACCGGCATCGCCGCCGGCGGCGCGGGACAGGCCGTCACGCTGCGCGCTCGCACGCGCGGCCACGCGCTCGTGACTGTCGCCGAGGGCCTCACGGGCTCCGGCGGACGCTACGCCTTCACGGTCTCACCGCTTCAGGACACGAGGTATCTCGTCGCAGCCACGCACGCGAGCTCCTCAGAACTGTTCGAGGGGGTCAGATACCAGCTCATCCCCGCGGCCGCCGCACAGACGGTTCAGGAGGGTCAGCCGCTGACCCTCTCGGGCACCCTCCTCGGCGCGCCGTCCGGCCAGATCGTCTACCTCGAACGCGCTGACGCCTCCGGTCTAGGAGGCTTTCACGTCGTGGCCGAGGGTAGCGTGGGAGCGGATTCCACCTATTCGATCGCTGACACATTCTCTGCCGTCGGGAAGCAGATCCTCAGGATCAAGGTCCCGGCCGGCTCGAGGACCGTCGGGGTCAGCGGTGAACAGTTCACCGTGACGGTCCTCGCCGTGCAAGGCGTCGAAGGCGAAGCATCGACGGGCGCGAGCACCGGCGAAGCCACGCCGTAGGCCCGCCCGCGGTCCTGAGCGATCAACGTCCTTGCGTCTCGCTCGGGCTCGCCAGCCAGTTCACGACGCCGGTGCTCTGGCAGAAGGCCGAACTGGTGAACGGCCCATCGCCGGTGATCGAGAAGACTCGGTAGCCGAGCCCGGCAAGGAGCTCCCAGAGAGCGGCGGGGTCGCTGCCGTAGAGCGCAGCGGCGTCTGCGACATGCTCGAATATGACAAGCGGTTTCAGCTTGGACAGAACGGTGCGAGCACCTTCGAGGACGGCCAGCTCGGCGCCCTCCACGTCAATCTTGATCAGCCTGGGGCGAAGCTCGCCGACCTCTTCGTCGAGCGTCGACACCGTCACGGTGATGTACTCGGGATCGCCGCGCTCGTCACTGATCTCGGGGCTTCGCCGGAGCCCACTCCATCCGTCGAGGCTGCGGAAGTGACAGAACTCCGCGGTCCCCGCCTCGGCCGCGAGTGCCATTTGGCGACAGTCGACCTGCGGAAAGGACTCCCCCACCTCCGCCGCAAGGCTTGGGATCGGCTCGAAGGCGATGTGCCGACCCTGCGCTGCGACGCGGACGGCCTCGCGCAAGATCTGGCCGCGGTTGGCTCCGACGTCGACATACGTCGAGTCAATCCGCAGGGCGCTCGCGATCACGGCCCGCATGGCGACCTCTTCGCGCAGTGCGGCCCGCGCCACCGGGTAGAAGGACGCGAGTAGCTCCGGGCGCTCCAGCCGTCGCGATAGCGAGCCGAGCGCCCGCCTCAGCAACGGCATGATCGGCCCTTCATAGGCGCGGCACCGTAGCAGACGTCGAGCACCCGGACGGCGGGCCGAAATCCGGTGTTCGCCGTTGCAGTGAGCTGGTCCGGCGACTGCCTGGCAAGCCGACACGGGGCGCGCCGAACGGATGCCGGCCGCTACCGTGCGCAGACACCGTCATGCTGCGATCCGTGCTTTCCAGGCAGGGGCGAACTGCACTCTGGCGCCAGCGCCTGAACGGCAGTTCATCTTCCGGGCCCGGTCCATCCTCCGGGCCGCTACAGCCCTCGGGCTCCGGAGGCCTGCCTGGGCTGCTGTGTGTCTCGCAGTCGTTCGCGCCCGCGATGAGTCCCACTGCGATTCGAGCCACGAAGCTGCTCGAGGAGCTCAGCGCGGAGTGGAACGTCGCCGTCCTGACCGAGGCCCGCGGCGAGCACCGCGCCGAGCGCGTGCGTGTCGAGGTGGTGCGCAGCTGGCGGCCCACACGGTTGTTCGCGCTGCTGCGGCGGCTGCGGCTCAACAAGCTGACGGAGATCCTCATCTGGCCGGACGAGTCGATCTTTTGGGTGCTCCCTGCGATTCTCGCCGGGCGGCGCCTGGTCAAGCAGTGTTCCCCGAGCGCGATCGTCGTGTTCATGATGCCCTACTCCGCCGGGCTGGCTGGCATCGCGCTTAGCCGGCTCACGGGTCTGCCTCTGATTCTCAACCTCGATGACTCGCTGACGTGCACGGATATGCACCCGCGCTTCCCGACGCGTCTTCATTACCGTCTCGCGAGAGGCCTCGAGGACCTTTTCGCCAGAAGCGCGGATGCGGTGATCTACGTGTCGGATACCAATCTCGCCGCGGTGCGCTCTCGCCAACGGGCGCGCGACCGCGAGAAGTTCCATCTGGTGCGATACGGCGCCGACCCCACTGAGTTCCGCCCCGTGAGCAGCCGCAGCGAGGATTTTGAGATCACATATGTGGGGGCGATGTCGGGCTGGTGGAGTCTGATCGAGCAGGGAGAGCAAAGCGGTCGACTGCGCCGGCTGTATGCCGCGTGGTCGCGGCTTGGCCGCTACGAGCTGGCGGCCCTGGATCCCGGCACATCCTCGCCGGCAATCGTCGGCCGGGCGATCATCGATGCGATCGGCGAGCACCCCGGCTGGGCGGGACGCGTCAGCTTGTCCGTTTACGGCGATCCCTATCCGCGCCCTGTGATTGCACGGGCGCTTGCTTGCGCGGGCATCGAGAGCGTGGTGAGGGTCTTCGACGCGCTTGCGCACGAGCAGATCGCAGAGATCATCTGTGGCGCAGATCTGTTGTTCCTGACGCTGCCAATGCGCCTCGACGGCTCTCGCGGCGGACGCATCTCGGCGAAGACATATGAGTACCTGATGAGCGACCGCCCAATCCTCGCGGCCGTGCCACAGGGCGAGAATTGGGATTACCTCAGTGACATTCCCGGTGTGTGGCTCGTCGCGCCAGATGACGGCGAGGGCATGAAGCGGGCGATCACCGAGCTGGTGCAGGCAAAGTTCGCAGCCGAAGCTCGTACCTTCGATCGCGCATACCTGCGCGAGCAGCTCTCCTACGAGACGCGCGCAAGGGAATTCGCTGCGGTGATCCGGGCGGGCATCGAGCACAGGCGCGATCGGGTGCCGGGCCTCGCGCTACCGCAACGCGGCTGATCCGCCGCGACCGGCCTCGCGGCATCGCTCGAGGCCTCAGCCGGCGAGCACCTCGCGCCGGTATGCGCCCTGAATCGCCTCCGTGAGCGCGCCGAGGTCCCCGGTCGGGAGGATCAGCCCGGTACGGGGCGGGTCGATGAGATCCTTCATGCCGGTGTCCTCGCTGACGATCAGCGGCACGCCACAGGCCAGGGCCTCCGCCGCCGCGTAGCAGAAGCCGTCCTCGTAGCTCGGGTGCACGCAGAGGCTCGCGCCGCGCAGATGCGGCAGCGGATCGCCGGGACACACGACGATTCGGCGATCCGCCTCACACGCTTGCTGGATGAAGCGCCGCATGCCTCTTGTTCCCCAGCCGCCGACGAGCAGAAGCCTGATGTCCTCGCCCGGCACGTCTCGCACAGCATCGACCAGGAGCGGAACGCCCTTCGCGACGGAGAGGCTCCCGATGTAGACGATGTCGAAGGTTCCCGCAGGCGATCTCTCGACAGGCGGCCGGTAACGGGGGTCCGGCGTGAAGGGAAAGAGCGAGAGCTTCTCCTCGCCGAAGCCCTCCTCGAGGAACGATTCCATCGTGTAGCGGGAGCCGACGTAGACGCGGTCGGCCTGCGCGTACTCGGCGAGGTTTCGCGTGAGCAGGTGCCTCGCCCACGATCCCTCGAGCGGATACTGCCGGTGCGCCCGCGCGTGCTGGCGGGCGACACGTCGCAGGTGCGAGTTCGCGGAGACGAGCGCGATCGAGTCATAGGTATTGCGCCTGGCCGCGCGAAACTGGGTCAGTGCCTGTCCGTTGAACGCGATCAAGTGCTCGGCGGTTGGCAGACGCGCCGCCGCATAGGCGTCGAACTCGGCCATGAAGGCACGCGTGGTCAGGCCGGGAGAGGTGGGCACCGGTAGCGTCGAGAGGAATCTCTGCAGATACGGGATTCCCAGCGGGTGCCGGGGCGCCCGCCGCGCCGATCCAGATGCGGATGCGCGCGTTGAGCCGCAGATGCAGACCACCGGCTGCTGCCTTCGGGTGAGCGCATCGACGATCTCCTTCAGGTGTCGCCCGAGCCCGCCCACGCCGAACGGCGCCGAGCACGTGGCGGCGACCTCACCGCTCGGCATCAGCCGCTCCTGAGTGCTTTCGGCCGCCGCGCGCCAATCGGCGCCGAACGGAGTCTGCGAGACCGTCTCGCAGCCGCGCGGTTCAGCAGACATCCTCATAGCCCCAGAGCGTGACCAGGTCACGGTCGAGATACTCGCTCAGCGCCGCGACCTCGCCCGCGAAGCGCCGGCGCAGCTCGAGCATCAGCTCCTCATCGGGAGGCCGAGGCCGCCCGTAGAGCGCGCGCCGGCGAAACGCATGAAGCCCTTGCTTGCGCTGGCGCTCGGACGTGAGCGCCTTGATGGCCGCCTTCGCCCCACGCGCGAGCGGCCCGCGTCCCATGTAGACCGAGCGCATGAGTTCATAAAGACGCAGTGACCGCACGCGGACCGTGGGGTTCGCCTGCACTTGCTCGATCGGGCGCGTGTCGTCGACGTCGAGGAATCGCAGCACCTGACGCACGGTTGACTCGTTGTCAGCGCGGAAGTCCTCATAGATGAGGACCAGGACCTGCTCGCGCGCAAACACGTCGTGATATCGGCGCAACTGCTCTACGTATCTCACGTGCTCGGAATACAGCAGCTCCTGCGGCCTCACCGCGTCGCTGGGGACGGCCTCGCCGCGGCGCCTCATCGCCTCGAGCGCGAGCGCCTTGCGCAGATCGGTCTCGGTCTCGGCATGATTCTTGACGCTCTGCAGGTGCAGCGAGCGCAAGAAGCTCGCGGGCTCGCGCAGGATCGCGATGATGCGGGCGTCCGGCTGCAGAGCTGCGATGCTCTTCGCCGCAGTTTGCGATATGAGATATGACGGCGTCGCCTCGCCGACACGTTGGTCGGGGCTCGCCGCGTCAAACAGCGCCTCATACTCCGCGAGCGTGGTCGGCAGCGGCGTGGCCGTCGGGAAGCGGACACCGAGATCGCGGGCGAAGAACCATGGCTCCTTCACCTCCGGCATATAGATCTGCGGGTGACGTCTGAGCATCTCGTAGAGCGCCGTCGTCCCGCACTTGTGATGGCCCACTATGAAGAAGTCGGGGAGCCGGCCGCCGGACGCCGGGCTCGCGCCGGACAGTTCAGTCGATGTCGCCATAGCCCCACAGTGTGACCAGATCACGATCCAGGAACTCACTCAGCGCCACGACCTCGCCCTTGAAGCGGCTGCGCAGCTCGCGCATCAGCTCCTGGTCGGGAGGACGGGGCGTTCCATACAGCGCGCGTTGACGAACTACACGGAGGGCAGCGCGGCGCGTCTGGCGGGGCGTCAGCGCCTTGAGTGCGCTCTTGACGGCGCCCGCCGCCGGACCGTCCCCCAGGTACAACGTGCGCACGAGCGCGTACAGGCGCGGTGAGCGCACGCGCACGGTCGGGTTCGCGTCTGTCAGCTCGATCGGGACCGTATCGTCGACATGCAGAAAGCGCAGCACCTGCCGAAGCGTGCCGGGATTGTCAGCCCGAAAGTCGTCGTAGATCAGCACGAGTATCTGCTCGGGCGGGAACACGGCGTGATAGCGACGAAGCTGCTCGACGTAGCGCACCCGCTCCATCGAGTAGCGCATGGCCTGCTCGCCGACGATTGCCTTGCGCAGGTCCGTCTCGCTCTCCACGTGGTCGCGCAGCAGCTCGAGGTGCATGGAGCACAGAAAGCTCGCGGGCTCGCGGAGTATCGCGATGATGCGCGCGGACGGTTCGAGCCGTGCGATGCGACCTGCCGCCAGCTGCGACCTCAGATACGACGGCGAGGCCTCGCCGGCGCGCTGCTCGGGCGCGGCGCCGGCGAACAGCGCGAGATACTCCTCGAGCGTATCCGGATGCTCATCGGAGCCATCCAAGCCGGGATGCAGCTCGCGCGCGAAGAAGCGGGTCTCCTTGAGCTCCGGCATGAAGATCTGCGGGTGGCGTCTGAGCATCTGATAGAGCGCCGTCGTCCCGCTCTTCGGATGCCCGACGATGAAGAAATCCGGCCTCCGGGCCGAGGACGCGAGAGGCGCTCGCGCCTCAGCTGATGCGGTCATAACCCCAGAGCGCCACGAGGTCGCGACCGAGGTATTCGCTTGCCGCGATGACCTCCTCCTTGAAGCGCTGGCGCAATTCGAGCATGAGATCCTCGTCGGCCGCGCGAGGCCTTGCCCATTGCGTGCGGTGCAGTACCGCGAGCGCCTCGCGTCGTAGCGGCTGAGCAGTGAACGTCTTGATGGCAGCCTTGACCGATCGTGCGGCTGGCCCTTCACCCATATACAGTGAGCGCGCGAGGCGGTGAAGCGAGGGGGAGCGCACGCGAACCGTCGGGTTCGCCTCCACCACTTCGAGCGCGGCGGTGTCGTCCACCTCGAGAAACCGCAACACCTTGCGCACTGTTGCCTCGTTGTCGGCGAGAAAGTCGTCGTAGATGAGCACGAGAACCTGCTCCGGCGCGAATACCGCGTGATAGCTACGCAACTGGTCCGCATATCGCACATGCTCTGAGTACAGCAGGCCCTGCTGTATCGACGGGTCTGTCGCTCGCTCTGCGCGCCTGCGAGGCTCCAGTTCGATCGCCCTGCGCAGGTCTCTCTCGGTCTCTACGTGCGCCTGCAGCAGTTGTAGGTGCAGCGAGCGCAGAAACTCTGCGGGCTCGCGCAGGATCGCGACTATGCGCGAGTCTGGTCGCAGCTGCGCGATCCGGCCTGCCGTCGCGGGTGAGCGCAGGTACGACGGAGATGCCTCGCCGACACGCTGCTCGGGCCGGGCCGCGGCGAACAGCGACAGGTAATCCGCAAGTGTGTCTGGATGCGCGCTCGACTGCCGCAGTGGAGCGTGCAGCTCGCGCGCGAAGTACCGCGTCTCCTTCAGCTCGGGCATGAAGATCTGCGGGTGGCGTCTGAGCATCTCATAGAGCGCAGTTGTCCCGCTCTTGGCGTGCCCGACGATGAAGAAGTCAGGGATTCTCCCGGTCGCCGGAGCGGCCGCCGTGGATGCCCCGGCAGATGCTGTCATGGCGCCAAATTATATGGCTCGCGCCGCCGATCGCCGCTGAAACGATGCCTACCGGATGTGCAAGACTAGTCGCCGTGGCCGGTCACGCGGATCCCGAGGCTCAGTCGCCGGCAAATGCCGCGCGGCTGAAGGTCATCTATGTCATGGGAGCTGGCCGTAGCGGAACGACCATCCTTGGCGTGGCTCTTGGCAACTGCTCAGATTTCGTCTTTGCCGGCGAGCTCAACCAGTGGCTGGCGAAAGCCGGCGTTCCCACATACGGCACAGCGCAGCGCGAGCACTTCTGGGCCGATGTCCGGCGCGATCTCGACGGCGCCGCGGGGCTGTTTGGGGGAAAGACGAGATGCCTGGAGCGCTCATCCGCCTTGGTGGACATTCGCGAGTGGCCGGCGCGGCGCCGCCTGCGCGCGCCGTATCTCACACTGTCTCGCGAACTCTACGGCGCGATCGCACGGGCCGCTGCGGTCGACAACATCGTCGACAGCTCCCATTATCCGTTGCGCGCACGCGAGCTGAGACGACTTACAGATATCGACATCTATCTGCTCTATGTCAGGCGCGACCCCGAGGCGGTCCTCGCTTCACTTGGGCGGAAGGACGTGCCCGAGCGCAGCTTTGACCTGCCCACCACCAATGCTTATCTGTGGCTCACGCATCTCGTGTCGGTCTTTGTGTTCCTTACTCACCCTCGTGAGCGCAGACTTTTCCTGCGCCACGAGGACTTCGTGAAGGACCCCGATGGCGTTCTGCAGCAGATCCTCCAGTGGTTGGGATCCTCGGCAGCGCTTCCCGATCTCTCGTCGTTGCACACCGGCATCGCACTGCACGGAAATCGGCTGATCGCCTCAAGCGTCGTAGCGCTCGAGCCCGGAGATGGCGCACCGAGGCGGAGGTCTCACATCACGAAGCTGCTCCAGCTCCCCTGGTCAGCGATCCATTCCATGTTGCGCCCGGTCGTGCGCGCTAGGCCCGCCGGCAGAACCGACTCACATGAAGGCATCCTCGCCCAGCCTGTCAACCGTGCCTGATCCTGCCGCCTCGGCGGCCGATCCGAAGCCCAGGGTCATCTACGTCCTCGGCGCGCACCGCAGCGGCAGCACGGTGCTCGGTGTGACACTCGGCAACTGCGAAGACGTGTTCTTCGCCGGTGAGCTGCATTCGTGGCTGACCTGGAAGGGCATCCCGCGCGTCGGCGGAGAGGAGGGCGAGCGGCTGTGGGCCAGCGTGCGCGAGGATGTAAGCGGCGCGGAGCAGCTCTTCGGACACGATACGGAGCTCTACGTGGACCGTTCATCGGCCCTTCGCCGCCTTCACAGGTGGCCTACCGTCAGGCGGCGGCTGCTCAAGCAGTATCGCCGCCTAACGGAAGATCTCTATCGGGCCATCGCGCGCTCGACACAGTCGAGTTGCGTCGTGGACACCTCCCACTATCCGCTGCGCGCGCTCCAGCTGAAAAAGCTCGAGGGCATCGAGGTGTACCTCTTGTTCCTCGTGCGAGATCCGCAGGGTGTCGTCGCGTCTCTTGATCCTCGAGACACCACGTCGGGTTCGAAGCCGCCACTGACGACGAACCTCCATCTGTGGGCGACCCATCTGCTGTCGCTGCTGACGTTTCTGTCACACCCCAAGGACCGTCGGATGTTCCTGCGCCACGAGGACTTCCTCGAAGATCCGGGAGGTGTCTTGCGTCAGATCCTCGACTGGAGCGGCAGCCCTTCCGAGATCCCGGACCTGACGGCCCTCGAGGTGGGGCACCCGCTACACGGCAACCGGTTTCTCAGGCAGACGGACGTGATCGCCCTGCGAGCTCCGCGTGCTCGCCGTGCGCCTCGCTCGCGAATGACGGCGGTACTGCAGGCTCCCTGGTCGCCGATCCTCTCGCGCCTGCGCCCGGCCGCCACGCCGGGGGCTCCGCGCGAAGACCCATCCCCTCCGCAGGACGGCTAGAGGAGAACATGGGCTTGAAGCTCCGGACAGTGCTGCTCGTCACGCCGCGATGGACCAGGGACGGCGGCGTGGCGACCCATACGATGGCGAGCGCGGCGGCGCTCGCTGAGCATGGTGTGGACGTCCACGTGGCCGCCGCGCGCGTCGAGCCCGGTGCCGCCGTCCCGGGCGTGGTCGTCCACCACGCCCCGGAGCTGTTCCATGCCCAGGCGCAGCCGGCTGCGCGGCTGGGCGAGGCGCTCTCGGTCGATCCCGCCGTGATTCACCTACACCAATTCGACGACCCCGACGTCGTCTCCCTGATGCGCGAGAGCGCACCGGTCGTGATCAGCGCCCACGGCTACGTCGCCTGCACCTCGGGGGTGCACTATTTTCGCCCCGGCCAGGAATGCAGACGCCCGCACGGTCTCGGATGTGTGCCGAACCTCCTCGCGCGGGGCTGCGCTCATTCGCGTGACCTGCGATCACTGCCCGCCTCCTACCGGCGGTCGACGCGTGGCCTGCAATCGCTCACGCAGGCCGATCTGGCGGTCTCATACTCCAGTGCGGTCGATCGCCATCTGCAGGCAAATGGGGTCACGCGGCGTCGAGTGATTCCGCTGTTCACGACGATGGCCGCGCGAAGCGGATCTGGGCATGAGTCGCGACGCCGAGTGCTGTTTGCCGGCCGGATCGTGGCGCCGAAGGGGCTTGCCGTGCTGATCCGTGCCGCACGGCGCGTCGACGCCGAATTCGTCGTGTGCGGCAGCGGCTTGCAGCTGGACGCGATGCGCAGGCTCGCGCACAGGCTCGGCCTCGAGCAGAGCGTCCAGTTCAGGGGCTGGCTCGGCGCCGAGGAGCTCGCGCAGGAGATCGCTGAAGCGTCGACGCTGGTGATGCCCTCGCTCTGGCCCGAGCCGTTTGGCCTCGTGGGGATCGAGGCTCTGGCCGCGGGGCGCCCGGTCATCGCCAGCGCGACGGGGGGCGTGTGCGACTGGCTGGAGGACGGCGTCAACGGGCTCGCCGTCCGCGCGGGCGACGTAGGGGCGCTCGCCGAGGCCCTCATCGAGCTGCTCGCGGACCCGGCCAGGCAGCAGGCGATGGGAGCGGCCGGGAAGCGGATGGTGGCCACTCGCTACTCGCCCGAGCGCCACGTCGCCGCACTGCTCGACGCATACGCGAGTGCCCGCGCCACCTGGGAGTCGGGGCGGCGGGGCGCGGCCGCTGACAGCCTTCAGACGGCCAACGCGCATTGACGCGCCGACCGGGTGCCCTCAGCCGACCGCGCGCACCAGAGCGGGCTCGGACCGCGGTGGCACGGCGCCGAGTTCTTCGAGAAGACCGGCGACGATACGTGCGCTGAGCCCGACGCTCATCCTCTGCTGCGCGAACGCGCGGCCGCGCGAGCCGAGCGCTTGACGCAGACCCTCATCTTCGAGGAGCGCTCCGATGGCGTCAGCAAGTGCGTGCGCCCTCGGCTGCACCAGCCGCACCGCCTCGGCCTTCACCAGCTCGGGCCAGCTGGCGTGGCCATCGATGGCAACCACGGCGCGTGCCGATGCGAGCGATGCAGCGAGCGTGGTCTTTCGCGACGTCGGACCCGAGGCGTCGGCACAGAGCAGGATCTCGCAGGCCGCGAGCGCGTCCGACAGCTCTTGAGCCGGGAGCGTGCCGGAGAAGGACAGGGCATGCTCGATCCCGCGCAGCCGAGCCCCTGCGAGCCATCGCTCGCCCGCCGCCGAGGAGCGCCCGGGCGCGCCCAGCAACACAAGTCGCGCGCGTCGACCCCGATCCTCCAGGATCCGCAGGGCGTCGAGGACGAGATCGACCGCGATCCCCTCGTGCGAGAAGCCGAACAGGCCGATGCTCGGGAGCCGCCGACCCTCGGTGGGCCCGCCGGACGGCGCTGGAAGCGTGGAGTAGACCGGCGCCACGGCAGTTGGGCGCCGCGGCAGCCAGCTGCGCGACGCAAGCCACGCGGCACGATCGTCGGTGGTCAGGAGGACCGCCGCGGAGCCCCGCATCACCTCGAGCAGAAGCGCCCGCTGGCTCAGCGCCCATGTCATTCCTCGCAGGTGCCCATGCCGCCACGGGTAGGCGAACTCGTGCAGCAGTGTGAACAGCGGGGCTCGCGAACGGCGCAGCACCGACAGCGTGGGGCGGACGAACAGCGGAATGCCCCGATAGGAAAACGGGAACACTGAATAGTGCAGAAGAATCGCCTCGGGCTGATGCTGCTCGAGCTCGACGGCCAGCGTCTGCCTCCACGCCCGCATCTGCGAACGCGCGCCGGCGAGCGTCTCATCGCTGCGAGTCAGCCAATGCATGGTGCAACCGAGGCCCTGTTCACCGAGCGCTTGGGCGAGCAGGCCGGCGTGATCGCGCACGCCACAGGTGGGACTCGTGGAGACACCTACGACGGCGATCCCCTTGCCCGGCTCCCGCCCGCCCGGTTTCCCGAGGCCGCTTGGTTCATCCGAGATCGTCATAGCCCCACAGACTCGTGAGGTCGCGATCCAGATACTCACTGAGCGCGAGAACCTCGGGCTTGAAGCGACCGCGCAGCTCGAGCATCAAGCGCTCGTCTGGCGCCGGCGCCTCGGCGAGCACGACGTGGCGCTCTGTAGCCCGGACGGCCTTCCTGCGGACGTTCTTGGGAACGACGGCCTTGAATCCCCCCTTTATCGCGTGCGACAGCGGACCGCGACCGACGGTTATCGCGTGCACGAGCTCGCGCAGGCGTTGCGAGCGGGCGCCCACCGTCGGGTTGGCGTGCAGCGGGACGATCGCGGTGCTGTCATCGACTTCCAGGAAGCGCAGCACCTTGCGCACCGTGGCCTCGTTGTCAACCCTGAAATCGTCGTAGATGAGAACCAGCACCTGCTCGCCGGGGAAGACGTCGTGGTATCGGCGCAACTGCTCGACATAGCGCACATGCTCTGAGTACATGAGCGCCTGCGGCCAGTACGTATAACGCGGAACGCTTTTCCCCCGACGCCTGTCCTGCTCGAGCGCCAGCGCCCTGCGAAAATCGCTCTCCGTCTCGACGTAGGTCTGCAGGAACTGCAGATGCAGTGAGTACAGGAAGCTGGCTGGCTCGCGCAGGATGGCGATGATCCGCGCATCGGGACACACCCCGGCGATGCGCCGCGCCGCGGTGCGCGACCACAGGTACAGTGCGCTCGCCTCTCCGATGCGCTGCTGAGGTCCGGCCGACTCAAACAGAGCCGCGTACTGGTCCAGTGTCTGCGCGATCCCTTCCGGGCGCGGCGGTGCTCGCACGTGAAGCTCCTCGGCGAAGAACCACGGCTCCTTGCTGTCGGGCATGTAGAGCTGCGGGTGGCGCCTCAGCATGTGATAGAGGGCGGTGGTGCCGCTCTTCGGGTGTCCCACTATGAAGAAGTCGGGCATGCGCCCGTGGGCGCTGACGGCGAGCTCGCTCCCCGTTTCATAGGCGGGCCGGCTCACACCTAGGAACCAGCCGTCGAGGTCATACGAGCCGAGGGCATCTCGTGGCCGTCCGCGTGTCCGGTCGCAAGCTTCGAGGCCTGCCGATAGTAGGGATTGTCCTTCTGTAACAGGGCTTTGGTGTCGAATGCAACCAAGCGGCCGTCGACGATGACCATTACGCGGTCGCACATCTCGAGCGTCGTCATTCGGTGGGCGATGATGAACAGCGTCAGCTCGCTCTTCAGAGCTTCCAACGATTCGCTGATGCGCGCCTCTGACTGGGGGTCCAGTGCGCTCGTGGGCTCGTCGAGCACGAGCACGTCGGGACGCGCGGCGAGCGCTCGCGCCAGGCAGATTCGCTGCTGCTGACCACCGGAGACGGCGTCGGCACGCGGTCCGACGACCGTCTCATAGCCATCCGGCCAGCCGATGATGTCGTCGTGGATCCGTGCCAAGCGTGCGGCGCGTTCGACGGCCTCAGCGTCGATGGCTCGAAAAAAACGGATGTTGGCGGCGACCGACGCGTGCACCAGCCGTGGTTCCTGTGGCACGAACGACACCAGCCTCTGCCAATCCGCGCGCCTGAACTCGGCCGCATTCACGCCGTTGACGAGATACTCGCCCTGATCGGGAAGCCTTAGTCCTAGCAGCAGCTGGACCAAAGTCGACTTCCCTGCGCCCGATGGTCCGATCACACCGATCACTTCGCTGCCGGCGACCTCGAAGCTGATGTCCGATAGCACCGGACGCCCGCGCTTGTAGGAAAAGTGAACACCATCGAAGGCGATGCTCTGAACGCCCGCCAGGGCCCGTTCTCCGTCGGGCACCGCGCTCTGCGCGTAACGCTTCTGCACTTCCTGGGTTCGTTCGACGAACGGGAGCGAGCTGATCAGGCCCTGGTAGGCGCCCTGTGCCAGCTGGCTGGTGGTCCCGGCTCGTACGAGTATCAGCACCACGCCGCCCAGCGCACCAGCATGGGCCGAGCCCGCAATGTAATAGACGCCCGCCAGACCGGCCACCACCAGGAAATAGATGAGCGTTATGTAGGTGTTGGCGATCAGTCTGTTCAATATCGTGGCGCGCATGAGCCAGCCTCGCGAGGCTCCCACGTAACGTCCGACGCGCCGCCGCTGGGCATCCTGGACGCCGAAGACCTGCGTCTCCTGAGACACGCGTATCGCCTCGGCGATCGCGCCCGCATACTCGACCTGGGCTTTGGAAAGCGCACGTGAATAACGCCGCAGACGCCCCCTCAGGGGCCGCAGGAGTCCGAACAGCAACACGGACGTGCTCCCCACGATGATGGCCGCTAGCGCGTTGAGCAGAAGTGCCGAAGCCATGAACACGAGGAAGGTGAAGACGGCGAAGATCAACTGCGTCATCTGCTGCGCCGCAGCCGTTGCCTGCAGCACCTGGCCGGTCATCGTCTCCTGCAAGCGGCCCTCCTGATCCTGCGACTGCACCTGCCAGGAGGCACGGCTGAACGCGTCGAAGAGCGCCGTTCGCAGCCCTGCTTGTACATCGGCCGTGATCCTCGCCGGCAGTATCGAGAGCGGCACCTGGAGGACGAGGCGAATCAGCGTCAGCAGGAAGGCGGCCAGGATCAGGGCGTCGATGGTTGCGTGTATGTGAAACGGGCCCACGTGGGATTGAAGGCTGCTCGAGCCTTTCACCATCGTCGCTGCGATCTCGGCGATGATCGCAAGCGTTGCGGCTTCGGTGAAGCCGGAGAGGATCGAGGTCACCGAATACGCGACGACCGTGCCGCGTCGCTCGCCGATCAGCAAGTTCAACCGCGTTCTCATCGACTGCTCGTGTGGCCGATCCGGCTGCCGCCGGAAAGGCCGCGGCCGGCGCATCAGAGCGCCTGCCCGACTACGGCCGGCGACGCTCGCGGTAGAGCGGACTTCATGAACCGAGTGGCCCGCCCGCGGCCCGCGAACCAGTATGCAGCGGTGCCGATGGCGAACCAGAAGTATGGCCCCGCAGCCGCGCTAGTCGCCAGCGGGCCCGAGGTCCCCTCGACGAAAAGGGCGAAGAAGGGCGCCATCGCGCCCGCCAGATAGATCGCGAGCTCGGGGTCAGCGACGTGCCGCATTCCGGATGCGATGAGCACCATCACGTAGACCGACAGGGCAACCCACAGGATGAGCCCCGGCGCGCCGAGTTCATTGACGATGAAGTTGAGCTGCGTCTCTGAGCTGGTGCCTTCGCCGATTCCGAGCACTGACGGGTTCCTGCCGCCGAAGTTGGCCACAGCCGACTGCACGCCCAACCCCAGCCCGAAGGGCTGGGATTTGAGAACGCGTGGTATCAGCGCGAGCGCATGTCCCTTGTGGAGCGTCGTCGATTCGTTGAGACCGATGCTCGTATAGCGTGAAAGGGTCCCCTTGCGCAACACGGAGCTCAGCACGAAGCCGGTCGGCACTGCCAGGAGGACGATCGCCAGCAGCGTCGCGATCGTGCGAAGCATGCGCTGGCCCCCGATGGCTGCGAGCGCGACGAAGGCGACCAGGCCGAGGAGCGCGCCGATGAGCTGCAGGCGACCCAAGCCGGTGATGATCGCAATCAGAGCCCCGATGCAGATCAGCACGGCGACCCACCATCGGCGCCTGCGGGAGGTCGCCATCAGCGCCAGGGCGAAAGACAGCGCGAGCACACCGACGCCACCGCCGAATCCCTCATCCGAGCCGAGTCCGGGAGGCCGGACTCTCGCTTCACCTTCGGCGCTGTATGTCCTCCCGGTGCCGTGGCTCGGGTAGATGAGCTCGTGATAGCCGGGGCCCCAACTCGCCAGCTGCGTTGGTGTGAGTTTGGTCTGATAGGCGGAGACGAGGCCGTTGGCCAGAGCGGCCACCCCGACGATCAGAAAAACCTGGCGGAAGCGCTTCTTGGAACGCATGAGGGCATAGCCGAAGAAGAAGAACGGCACCCACTGCAGCTGCTGCCTGTAACCTCCGATGATGTGCAGGATGCCGTTGGTGTTCGGGTTGAAGGACTCGATCACCACGATCCCCGCGAACGAGAGGACCCAAGCCGACAACGGTGGCATCGTCACGGGTTCCCGGCGCACGATGATCCGCATCACCGCGCCGAGGCACACCGCGAGGATCAGGACGTTCGGGATGCCGGCCGTCAATTCATGAGCGCCGAGCAACAGCTTGACGGGGCCGTCCAGCATGAGCAGATAGAAGGCCAGCGCCGCAACCGTGACTTCGAGGCGAGTGCTCACCATCAGCGCGACGACGCCGATGGCGCTGGCGATCACGCCGACGGTGAGGGCCAGATCTCCGCTCGGCAGCTCGATCGTGATCGCTAGAGCCAGGGCAGCCGGGATCAAGGCAGCGAGGGCGAGCTTGACGAAGTCGCCGATGCGCCTGTCGAGGACTACCGGGTGAAGTCCTTGGGATCCCCCGCCCGCGCCGATCATCGGCGGATCAGCATCAGCGGACGCACACGCCCGTTTGCGGCCGTGAAACCGTACCGCTCACTGTCGACGCGAGCGGCGCAGTTGGCCGCGACGCCCAGCACGGGCGCGCTCGAAAGCTGCCTCAGCAGACTCATCATGCGCCGTGCCGCGCCTTCGCGGGTGTGCCCGACGCGCGCCACGATCACGATGCCCCCGACGATGCTCAGCAGCGGCATCACGTCGCTGAACTCCAGCGGCGACGGCGCGTCGATGAGCACGCTGTCGAAGTCCGCCGCCAGCGAGCTGAGAAGCTCTGGCATCGCAGCCTGCGCCAGCGTCGCGGGCGGATTGGCAACCGATTCCGCACCCGCCAGCAGGAAGAGGGCGCCGGCCGGGGGCGCGACGACGGTCGCCCCACCCCCGCCGGACTGGCCGGGCCCGATGATGCCAGCGGGAGCCGGCGGCCTCACGCGTTGCGCGGCGTCCTCGATGGAAAGCCCTCCGGCGAGCACGTCTGCGAGCCCCCGCGGCGAATCGACACCGAGCAGTCTCGACTGTACGGGCCGCCGAAAGTTGGCCTCCACAACCATCACGCGCTCACCTGCTTCGCGCTGGACGAGCGCGAGATCGGCTAGCAACGTGGACTTGCCATCACCTGGATCGGAGCTGGTGAAAAGGATGACCCGACCTGAGCCGTGCGTCTCGTTGCTCAGCCTCCCTCCCAGCTCGAGCGCTGCACTCAGGCGGCGCAGTGGCTCGAGCAGCACCCTGGAAGGCCTCGGGATGCCGTCTTGCTTGACGATCGGGTTTCCGGCCTTCGGAAGCGCGGTGAGGATCTGCGACTCGAAGAGCGCCTCGATGTCGGCGAGCGAACGCAGCCGACGGTCGAGGAGGCTCAGTGCGTACGCGGCGATGGCGGCGAGGACGACGCCGATGACAAAGCCGAAGATCGCGTCTTTGCGCGGCTTGGGCGACAGAAGATTCGCGCTAGTCGCTTTCGCAGGCTTGATCTGCTCGGCCCCGGAAACCCCTAGGGAGGATTCGAGCTCGTTGATCTTCGCATTCAGGCTGGTTTCCTGGAGGATGTTCGAGGTACCGGAGGCGGCGCTCGAGCTCTTTGACTTCGATCCTGCCAGGAGCGTCTTCAGCGCACTGCCGGCTTCGAGGCGGCGCAGTTGGCGGCGCGCGATTTCGATCGCCCTTTCCACAGCCCGCTGATGGTTCAGGCGCACGCGCGTGACATAGGTACGTGCGGTGAGATTCGCAAGCAGTACGGCAGCTCGTGCGGATTTGGCTTCCGTGGAGATCGTTATGAAGTCGCTTTTTTCCGGCGACTTGGCCTTCACCTTGGAGCCGAGCAGCAGTGCTCCTTTGTGCTCTGCGCGCAGACGCCGGCGGACTTCTTCGCCCACGAGCGAGTTGATCAGCGCCGACTGGTTTTCGACGTTGACGCCCTGATTCTTGATCCCTTTTTCACTGCCGGGAAGCTCTTCTTCGGCGGCGGCACCCAGGTACACCTCGGTGCTGGTACCGTACGTCGGGTGCTTGTGCTTGTAATAGAGGTAGCTGGCCGCCGCGACCATCACGCCAACCGCGAGGATCAGCCACTTACGCCTCCAGAGCGGTAGGAAGATCGGTGTATGCGCAGGGTGGCTCATGGCTGCAATCCTTTGGCCTCGGCCATCATAAAGAGTGCCGTAACTGCCGCCTAAAGTCTATGGCGCTGGGGCCAAATCACGCGCAAGCGCCCATCCAGGAGCGCTGCCCGTAGCACTGGGGCTCTGGCGCCGCGGAAGCACCGCGCCGGCGCGATGCGCCGCGAGCCTGCACCCCAGGGTGCACCGGCAGTCTGTTGCGCAGGTTTGGACAGGGATCTGGCCTGTCCGCCGCGCCGGCTCACTGGAGCAGCGCGTCGGAAAGCGTGGGCTGGGGACGCCTCTGTGGGGGCGCCGTGCGAGCCGCTCGACGCCCCGTAGGGCACGGGCGCTCGCCGCGTAGCCAGGGCCTGTTCCCCGACCCGCGCATGGCGGGCCTGCCGACTCGGGGAGTTCGCACGACGGCCGGGCGCGGCATGGCTGCCCCAGTATCATGCCGGGGCGTGAAGCCGGTCGGGGGGCGATTCTCGTGGAATGGATTAGTCCACCCGTCGCCTTCAAAATGGCCGATCGGAAATCGGCGCAGCCGGCGCGGGGCGGGCCCGCACAGCTGATGCGCATCGTTTGCGATCGAGCGCAGCAGCGCTCACGCTTCGTCACCCGCGCCCGGGCAATTTCATCGCGAGCACGGACCATCGCCGTGCGCTTCTGAGTCGACGTGTCAGAGGCGAGCGGCAGACGGATCCTGTGCTTTGCGACACAGGGACACGAGCACATCGAGGGAGAGCGTATTCGGGTCCTGCTGGAACTCTTGGAGCCGGAATCCTTCGAGTTTCAGCGCACGAACAAGCTGCGCTCGGCGATCGGATTGATGAGAACTGCACTGGAGCGTCGCCCAAGCCTGATCGTGATGGAGGGCACCGGCACCGCCGGCGGCATCGTACTCCTGGCGCTGCAGGCGCTGCTGGGGATTCCGTTCGTCGTTTCAAGTGGCGACGCAGTCGGCCCCTACCTGCGTCTTCGCTCCCGGCTGGTGGGATGGCTGGGTGGCGCATACGAGCGCTTGCTCTACCGGCGCTCGGCCGGCTTCGTGGGTTGGACGCCGTATCTGGTGGGGCGGGCCCTCACCTTCGGTGCGCCGCGTGGCATGACCGCGCCCGGCTGGACGCGAGCTCGCGCTCCCGAGGGCGCGCGCGCGAGCGTACGGCGCCGGCTCGGTATCGCAGACGACGCGTTGGTCGTGGGCCTAGCGGGCTCGCTTCACTGGGATGCGCACGTCGGTTACACATACGGAGCTGAGCTCGTCCAGGCGGCACGCCGCGTCAAGCGCCGGGATCTCGTCGTGTGCGTTGTCGGTGACGGCAGCGGCCGAGCGCGGCTGGAGCAGATGGCTGGAGAGGACCTCGGGGTCCGGGTGCTACTCCCCGGCCGCGTTGCGCCCGAGCAGGTGCCCGAGTACCTCGCGGCCTTCGACATCGGCAGCCTCTCGCAGAGCGTCGACCGCGTCGGCTCGTTTCGCTACACGACGAAACTCAGCGAGTACCTCGCGAGTGAGCTTCCGATCATCACCGGTGAGATTCCGGCGGCGTATGACCTGGACGAGGGCTATATGTGGCGGCTTCCGGGAGAGGCGCCCTGGAGCGCCACCTACATCGCTGCCCTGGCAGAGCTCCTGGAGGGACTGAGCGCGACCGACCTCGAGGAACGCCGTGAGGCGATCCGCCGGCGGCGGGGCGACCCGTTCGACCGGCTGGCGCAGCAGCGGCGGATGAGGGCGTTCATCGAGGACGTTCTCGCGGCGGTGCACGGCCGCTGATCGCGCGTGCGCCCGCGATCCGTGCGTAGAGATCCTCGTGCTCGGCGACCATCTGATCCCAGCTGAATCCCAGCGCCGAATCGCGCGCGGCGTCGCCGAGTCGGGCCCTGAGGACCGGATCTGAGCTCAGCTGCCCAAGGCGCTCGGCGATGACGCGCGGCTCCTGGGTGACCAGGAAGCCGTTGCGGCCCTCCTCGATCAGCTCGCGGACACCGTTGACGGGAGTGGCAAGGATCGCCAGGCCGCTTGCGGCAGCCTCGAAGGTGACCAGTGAGAACGTCTCGTAGGAGGACGGCAGCACGAAGGCGTGCGCGAGCTCGAAGATGACCTGGACGTCGTCCCTAACACCCAGCCAGTGCACGCGCTCGCCGACGCCGAGGCCGTTGGCGAGTCCCTCGTAATGAGCCCGGTCACCCGCGCCGACGACGATGAGGTCCCACTCGCCAGCGAGCGCCAACGCTTCGATCGCAACAGCCAGGCCCTTGCGCTGCCACTCGCTTCCGACGAACGCGGCCACATGGCGCTGCGCGGGGATCCCCAGCCGCTCGCGGAGGGCGCGAGCCTCCTCGCGGTGCACTCCCGGAGCGAACATCTCAGTGTCGACGCCGTTGTAGATCGTGGTGACGCGTGCGGCCAGCTCAGGGTAGTGCTCGCGTATCTCATCGGCGACGCCCTCGGAGACGCACACGAAGCGAGCGGAGGTGTTTGCGCGGAAGCACAGCGACTCAGCCGTGCGAAGCACGAAGCCCATCGCCGCTGTGTGAGCCCTGTAGAGCCAGCTCCTGCGGCTGGGCGTCACGACCCCCACCTGATGGCAGTAGTGAACCGCGATGACGTCAACGCGATGGGCCACGATCGCGCCCGTGGCGTGCACGACACCTCGGCGCCACCTGCGCACGGCGAGTGAGCCGTACAGCATGAACCACGGGTATGCGAATAGGAACGGGCGGCTTGGTCCCGGCACACGGTGAAAGCTCACGCCCGCGCTGTCCGGCAGGTCGCACTCGTATGCGATCACCGTGACCTCGTGGTGGCGGCGCCGAAGGCCCATGACCAACTCGGCGAGGACGCGCTCCATCCCGCCGACCGCCCCGACGTGATGCGCGATGATCGTCACAGCGCACGGCGCCGATGAACCGACGGCAGCCTCGCCGATCGGAACGTTGAGAGTAGTCGGCGCCTGTGAGCGAGGCGTCATCGGCCGCGAGATCCGGGTTTTGCGAGCCGGTGATCACGCACGCGTTCGAGCTGCTCAAAGAACCTCGCGCGCATCGCCGCGTCGGTGAAGTTATCCAGGAACCGCTCGCGCCCCGCTCGGCCGAGGGCCTCGCGCAGGGCAGGCGAGAGTAGCAGCGGCTCCAGTGCATCCGCCAGTGCAGCCGGCTCTCCGGACGGCGCGAGTAAACCGGTCGTGTCGTTCTCGACGAACTCCGCCGGACCGCCGGAGTTCACGGCCACGACGGGGACCCCTCGAGCCATCCCCTCGAGCAGCACGATCCCGAAGGGCTCAGGGTCTGAAGCGTTGACGAGTATGTCCATTTTCTCGATATAGGGGCCCGCGTCGGGCACCTCGCCCGTCATCGTGACGGCGTCCTCGAGGCCGAGCCGGCTGACGAGTCGCGAGAGCGAGCCCGCGTAGTCTGCGGAAAGGCCGTATGAGTCGCCTCCGACGATGACCATATGCATGCTTCGCCCGCGTTCACGCAGGAGCGCTTGCGCCTCGAGCATGCGGTCCTGCCCCTTCCACGGTTGCAGGCGCCCGACGACGCCCACCACGGGAACTCCGGGCGGGACCTCGAGCGCGACCGGCTCGCCGCCGATGTCCGGCGGGGGTGTCCCGGGGGCCACGACGAAGGTGCGACGAGCGGGAGCCAGTCGCGCCTGCGCGCGCGCGGCGGCGTTTGAGGAACACCCGATCGCAGCTGCGGGCAGCGCGGTCGCACAACGGTCAAGCCAATTGCGAGACGGGATCGAGTGCTGCCACCAGATGACCCGGTCGGCCATGCCGGCGAGCGCCGCGGCCGGCGCGCCATACAGTTGGGTCTTCGCCGACCAGTTCAGGACGATGTCCGGGCGACGGCCGCGGATGAGGCGCGCAAGCCGCAGGACCGCGGTTAACCACCTGTGAAACTGGCGCAGGCGCCCGGCCCGGATAACGTCGACTCGAAAGCCGCCGGCGGCGAGCTCACTGGGCCACGGGCCGTCTTCAAGGAAGGCCAGCTCCAGCTCGTTCGGCGTTGCACGAACACCACGCAGGACGCATTCGAGCATCGCCTCGGCGCCTCCCAGTCGCTCGCCCCATGGAACTACTACCAGGATGCGCACGGCAACACCTCAGCACTCGATTGGTGACCCGCGATTTTCCGGCGGTGGTTTGCCATGCGTGTCGTCACCACTAGAGGTTATTCGAAACTCCCCCCGTTCCGACGCGGCCTGAGTTCGTCTAGGGGGTTGCTAGACTACTGCGCCGCTGGCGCCTCATCTGACGGGGTTCGCTTGGGAGACGACAACTCGTGCTGCACATCGCAACGGTCCACTACGCCTCGCCGCGCTGGATAGAGATTCAGACGCGGTATCTACGTAGGCACATCTCGGTGCCCTTCCAGACCTGGACCTCGCTGCAAGGGATCGATCCCTCTTACGCTTCTTACTTCGACCGGGTCGTCAATCAGGCCGGCCATCATGCCGGCAAGTTGAATCACCTTGCCGTGGAGATCTCTCACGAAGCCGACGATAATGACCTCATCATGTTTCTCGACGGCGATGCGTTCCCGATAGCGGATCCGATGCCGCTCGTCCTCGATGGCCTTGCCAAGGCACCGCTCGTTGCCGTACGCCGCGCAGAGAATGACGGCGACGAACAACCGCACCCATGTTTCTGCGTGACAACCGTTGATACGTGGCGCAAACTCCCAGGTGACTGGTCGATGGGGTACCGGTGGAGGCTGAGCGATGGACGGCAACCTACGGACGTCGGGGGCAACCTGCTGCGCATCCTCGAGCTCAGTGACACTCCTTGGGTGGACATCCTGCGTAGCAACCGAGTCCACGTGGACCCGCTCTTCTTCGCGATCTATGGTGAGGCGGTTTATCACCATGGGGCCGGATTTCGCAGGGGCGGCCCGTCGCGGGCTCATTACGACTCCCGGCCGAAGCCTCTGCCGGTGCCGGCTTGGCCGATGCTGCGCGGCGCGGCCCTGCGCGCCGAACAGGTGAGACTCCTCCCCTGGAGGATGAGGACGCGCCTGCCCCAGATGCTCGAGTCCGAGCGGATCTTTGGAAAGATCAAGCGCGACGACCCCGACTGGGTCGCATATATCAGCTGACTCACAGGGCGTCGCGGCCCTGGGCCGCCCGTTGCCCGGCCCGCGCCCTGCAGGGATCGTTCGCTCGGCGTGAGCGAATCGGCTAGTCAGGCACCTGGCGTGAGCATCGCGCTCACGCACGACTACCTCCTGGTGATGCGCGGTGCCGAGCGCACATTTGCTGCCATCGCCGAGCTGTACCCAGAGGCGTCGATCGCCACTTTGCTCTATGACGAGGCGGGCACGCAAGCGCGCTTCGCCGGGCGCCCGATCACGACCTCGGTGCTCAACCACCTCGGCGTTGACCAGAGGAACTTCAGGCGGCTGCTACCTCTCTATCCCCTTCTTGTCAAACGCCTGACGCTTCCGGCGAGCGACGTAGTGCTCAGCAGCAGCAGCGCGTTTGCGCATGGCGTGCGCGTGCCTGCTGGTGCCGTTCACGTCTGTTACTGTCACACGCCCTTTCGCTACGCGTGGTACGAGCAGGCCAGGGCTCTGAGTGAGGTCTCGGCCCCGCTGCGTCCACTGTTGCGCATGCAGCTTGCTCGCATGCGCAGCTGGGACCTGTCGGCGAGTCGACGTGTCGATTACTACATCGCGAACTCGCAACTCACGCGCGAGCGCATACGGCGCTTTTACGGTCGCGACGCGGCGATCATTCATCCGCCGGTAGAAACACAGCGCTTCGCGCCGGGGACGCCGGGAGACTCGCTGCTCGTTGTCTCCGAGCTCGTCGATCACAAGCGTGCGCATGTAGCGCTCGAGGCGGCGCGCCGCGCAGGAGCGTCGATCCGCGTCGTGGGGTCCGGGCCTGATCAAGCCGCGCTCAGCGAGGCCTATCCCGAGGCCGAGTTCCTCGGACGCGCCAGTGACCGCGAGCTCGCAGGGCTGTATGCGGAGGCTCGCGCCGTGGTGATCGCCTCGCGTGAGGAGTTCGGCATCACCGCCGTCGAGGCGCAGGCGGCTGGTCGGCCGGTCATCGCCGCCGCCGCCGGTGGAGCGCTCGAGACGGTCCTCGATGGTGAGACTGGGCGTCTGGCGAGGCTCGACGACGTCGAGTCCTTCAGGCAGGCCATCGAAGGCCTCGAGGCGCTGCCGTTCGATCCCGATGCCGCCGTGCAGAACGCGGCGCGCTTCTCGGTGGACACGTTCAAGCGGAGGCTCTCCGAGTATGTTGCACATGCGCTTGGCGCTCAGCGCGCGCGCTGAGCGCGGCTAGATCGGCTGGTAGGGTCTCGGGGTGCCGAGCGCCAAGCCACTTCGGATCGCGTGGCTTGGCGGCGCCCCCGACGAATCAGGTAGCGCGCCTGGCGTCGTGGTCGAGTTGCTGGACGGCCTGGCGAGGCGCGGGCACCGGATCGACTGCTTTTTCCCGGCCAGAGAACGTGAGGTGCCGGCCCGGCTGGCAGAGAACGGGAATCTCACCTTCGTCTGGGGCACCAGCGGCTGGCGCTGGAATCGCTGGTACAGCCGTACGCAGATCACAGCGTTCGCGTCGGGCCTGCTCTCGCGCGCCATTGCGTCGCGACGACTGCGCCGTGAGATCCTGCGCAGGCACCGCCAGCAGCCCTACGATCTCATCTTCCAAAATCAGGCGATCGAGTCGCTTGGGGTTCCGGCGGCGCTCGCGCGCTCGCTGCCCCTCGTCATCCGTCCCGACAGTCACATGGCAGGCGAGCTCAGATGGCTGATAAGAGAGAGGAGGCTCGCGTTCAGATGCCAGCCTCGATACATCTTTTTCGTCGTCGCGGCAATCATGTCCTTTCGGGCCGTGGTGCAGCGCCTGAAGATCCGCCGGGCGACGCTGCTCGTCTGTATCAGCAGCGTGTTCCGCGACCATATCGTGCACGACTACGGATTTCCCTTGGAGCGGACCTTCGTCACTACCAACCCGTTGAACCTCAACAGCTTTACCGCCACCAGCCGACCACCGTCAGATCCGCCGGTCGTGCTCGTCCCGGCCCGGATCTCCGTGCGCAAGGGCATCGAGGATGTCGTGGCCCTCGCGCACCTGCTATGCGAGCGCGAGGTGAATGTGCGAGTTCGAGTCGTGGGAGGACCGAGCATCTGGTCGGACTACACCAAGCTGCTCGAGGATCTGCCGCCCGAGAACTCTGAATACGCCGGGCCGATTCCCTACTCCGGCATGCCTGCGGAGCTCGAGCGCAGCGACGTCGTTCTGCTGGCCAGCAAGTACGACCCGTGCCCGATGTCGGTGCTGGAGGCGCTCGCCACGGGGGTCCCCGTCGTGGCGACGAGCGAGGTCGGCTCGATCGAGGGCGTCGACCGGTCGGTCGCGGCCGAGGTGGCGCCGGGCGACCTCGCGGGTATGGCGGCCGCGATCAGCGCGACGCTCGAGCGGCTGGGAGACAGCCCCAGCGAGACGCGCGCCCTCGCTCGCGCGGAGGCCGAGCGTCGGTTCGCGCCCGACGTCGTCTGCGAGCAGATCTCGGACGCGCTCGAAGCGCTCATCGAGCGCACCCGCGCTTGCTAGGCGCGTTCGGCGAAGCTCACATGCGCCTCGCCGTCGAGCGTGCGGTAGGGGCAGTGTCAGCGTTAAGACGATTCTCAGCAGCCTGCCGCACGATTGAGGCTCCCCCGATCGCTCATCCCGCGAAGGGAGCCCTCCATGCCCGAGCCCCGTTTGATCCGAGTGTCGATGAGAGCGCGACTCCCGCGTCGGTTCGCGGTGCCGGTACTCGGCGCGGTGGGCACGCTACTGGCCGCGTGCGGAGGCTCCGGCGCCCGGTCCGAAGCCGCCCGCAAAGAACAGCTCGCCGAACAGAAGGCCGAAACGAAGTTCGCGGACTACGCCAAGTGCCTGCGCGAACATGGCGTGAACGCGGAAGCGGTCAACCAACCCAACGGAGGGCACGGCATCAGGATGGCCCCCGGCAACGGCGACTTCGCGACTGCACAGGGAGCGCAGAAGGCCTGCGCCCGCTACCGGCCCCCGTCGCAGAAGGTCAACGTCTCGCCGCAGCAGAAGGTCGAACAGGAAGAAACCAGCCGGAAGTTCGCCAAGTGCATACGCAGCCACGGCATCCACCTCCCCGAAGGGAAGGTCATCGACACCTCCGGCAGCAACCAGGTGGTCTACTTGCCCGGGGTCAATCCGCAGTCGCCCGCGTTCCAGGCCGCCGTGAAGGTCTGCGGTGGCCCCAAGGGCTGAGCATCGGCGAGCCTCGCCGATCCCTGCGCCAAACCCTGCTAGCGCAGGCAGCGCCAGCCCCGTGGCGCCAACAGCCTGCTCGCGCGCGCCGGCTCGCGCGTAGCCAGATAAGTCGGCGCATCCCATCCGCGCGGCGCTCGGTCCGGCGCCACCAGAAGTGGGCGTGTCAGGCTTTGCTCGATCCTCGTGATCGTGAAGCCAGCGGACTCGAGGGTCTCGAAGACGGGCGAGCGGATGTCCCCATGGTGCTCGAAGACGACGTCACGGATCGCGCCGAGCGACCTTCTGGCGCCACGCAGCACGAGCGGCTCGTGGCCCTCCACATCGAGCTTGAGAACGCCGACGGCGCGACCGGCGATCACGTCGTCCAGCTGTACCGTCGGAACCTCGTAGGAGGCGCCGTCGCCCAGCGACTCGAGTGTCGCGATGCCGTGGTTGTTCTCGTAGTTGGCGGGTAGGCTCAGGCGCGCGGTGCCGGTGCGGTCCGACGCGGCGCGCGTGTCGAGGGTGATCTTGCCTGCGACGTCCCATCGTTGGATGTTGCCGGCGATGAGCCGATACAGCCGCGGGTTTGGCTCCAGGGCAACCACCTCGTTGGCCCTGCGAGCGAGGAGCCCCGTGAAGTAGCCGAGGTTGGCGCCGACGTCCACGGCCAGCTCATCGCCCTCGGCGAGACGCCATATCGCCTCTGAGACCGCCAGCTCATGTACGCCCGTTCTCGCTATCCCTGCGCCCACCGCGTCGCTGCGGCTGACGAGCATCGGGCAGCCCCACGGAGTCTGCACTACCGTCTCCGTCGCGCCCCTGAGCCGCACTCGCCGGAAGAGCTGACCCGGCCGGAAGATGTAGTACGGCTTTGAGAACCGGGCAGCCGCCCTCCTGCTCGCCGCCCGCAGCACAGCGCTCAAGATAGCGTCCCCTCGCGGGGGCTCGGTGCGCGCCAGACGGGCGCTGACGCGTCTCGCTGGTCGAGCTCCAATCACGTCTCGCGCCGGCGGCGAGCCCGGACAGACGCTCCATTGCGCGCCTGGGGCCTAAAGGCTCGCGGGCCTTGCACCGACATAACCGGGGTTGGCGGCGATCGGTATGGGTAGACCTCGGAGCGCGAAGGAGCACCAGCCCAACCTCGAAGGCGACCAGATCAAGTGCTCTACGTCCTGATTCCCGTTGCCTGGATTGCGATCGTCGGCCTTGTCGTCGCCCTGTGCGTGACCGCGTCGCGCAGCGACGCACTCGCCCTCCAGCTCGGCTCCCTGCACGATCGCGGGCCGCAGCCCCCCGGCTCGCCGCTGCGCCGATCCGCGGGCGCACGGGGCCAGTCTTGTCCGCGCCGTCCAACGCGTGAGCAGGGCACACGCATGCGCAGCCAGCGGCTGGGCGCGCCGGAACCGGAGGCTCAGGCGAGCGCCGGAAACCCTAGAGGCCGCGGCGCCCGATCACGTGGGGCACGGTGCGCAGCAGGATCTTGACGTCGGTCCACAGCGACCAGTTGGCCACGTACAGGTAGTCGATCGCCACCATCTCGCGCAGCGGCACGCGCGCGGGACCAAGGATCTGCCATGGCCCGGTCATGCCGGGCATCAGCTCCAGACGCCTGCGGTGCCAGCCCTCCACGCGCCGGTCCTCGTCGAGAACGAGCGGGCGCGGGCCGACCAGGCTCATCTCGCCGCGCACGATGTTCCACAGCTGCGGCAGCTCGTCCAGCGCGCTGCGCCGGAGCAGGCGCCCCAAGCGCGTCACGCGAGGGTCGTCGGCGATCTTGAAGAGCCCCTCCTTCGCCTCGTTGCGCTCGAGCAGCGACTCCTTCATGTCATCGGCGCCGACCACCATCGTGCGGAACTTGAGCATGTAGAAGCGCCGGCCGTGGCGGCCGACGCGCAGCTGGCGGAACATCACGGGACCGCGGCTGTCGAGCTTGATCGCGATCGCGATCGCCAGCAGCAGAGGCGAGATCGCGACGAGCCCGACGAGTGCGCCGAACATGTCGAAGCAGCGTTTGAAGCGTGCCGATGAGCGGGTCAGGTCGAACCGGCGCACGCCCATCACCGTCACGCCGTGCAAGTCGTCGAACTCGACCGAGGATCCGACCACCTCGAGCAGCCGCGGCAGCAGGCTCACGCGCACGCCCACAGCCTTCAGCGTGCGCACCAGGTTCAGCATCTCGCCTGCGTCGGCGCTGCGCGGCGCGATGATCGCGCGGTGCACGTCGAGCGTGCGCGCGAGGTCGCGGATCTCCGCCAGTCGCGCTTCCGAGAAGCTGTCGGAGGACCACGGCGCGACCTTGTCGAGGTCGAGGTGCGCGACCATGTCGGCCTTCACGCCGCCGTGCTCGGTGAGCTTCGCGCGGATCGTCTCCGCGGAGAGGTCATCGCCGATGAACAGGCAGCGCTCGACCGGCGTCACACGGAGTGCAAGAGCGCGCGCCAGCGCACGCGTGACGATCAGCAGGACCGCCAGCATGAGCCACAGAAAGAGCGCCTCCTCGCGGTCGAGGTGGCGGTCCACGAACACGCCGCCGGCGAGCCACGCCACGAGCGCGCACAGCGTCGCGAGCTGGAACAGCTGCGGCGCCTCGTCGAGCGTGGTCTTGCGCAGCAGTGCTTCGTCGCGGTCGTAGAGGCCGGTCATCTTCGCGCACACCACGATGATCGGGAGCGCCGCGAGCCCGTACCAGGTGAGGCCGACCGCACGGTGCGACAGCGACACCGTCAGCACGAACGCGGCCACGACCGCGAGCAGGTCGGCGGCGAGCAGCACGCGGCGGAACAGCGCGTCGCGCCGCATGCAGACGGAGGGCCCGCGTCCCTCGCGCAGGCCCTGGATGAGACCGAGCTTCTTCGAGCGGGCGGCGGCCCTGCCGCTCAGCGGGACCGCCACGTGTGTGCTCAACGCAAACGGCTTTTCGGTCCCGCTCCCCGCCTCGACACTCATCTAGATCCCCGCCTCCTTGCTCGCCGCCCAGGTCGCCACTATCGCCCCGACGTCCCCAACAAATGTCGAGATTTTGTGATTCCTGCCCTCTTGGCGCGCATCATAATCTCCGGCGCGAGCGAGCGCAAGCCTCGCGGCCGTTCGTGCGCCTGCGCGCCTGACGGCGCGATCCGCGAGAGACCGTCGGCTCTCCCCGCATCCGCTCGTCTCTCCTTGGATTCCCCGACTCTCCCGCCGTCCCCAACGGGATTCGAGCTACCCGAATTCGCCGCGCCCCACACATGGGCTTGCGCCGCCGACTACCGCATCGCCGGCTGCGCAGACGCGCGCTCTCGGCGCGATCAGCCTGGGCGCACGGGGGCGTCGGGCGGCTGCCCTCGCAGCTGGCCGGCGACGTCGACCTCCGCGGGCACTTGCGCGAGCGCCAGCTTGGAGGCCGGCGCATCCTGCGCGCCTTGGCCGGGCCTCGTCTGCCAGGGACGCTGCCACAGCAGCCAGCTCGTCCCCGCCGCAAGCAGCACGCCGCACAGCGTCCAGCCGAGGGCGGTCGTTTCGAGCCCGACGTACTTCAGGCCCGAGGCGAAGATCACGAACGTGATCGCCGGGCGGATATAGCGATCGGGCGCGCTCGAGGATAGGAGCGATCCGATCAGCACGGCGGGCACGCTGCCGATCACCAGGGACGCCGTGACACCGAATTCCACGTGGCCGAAGGCGAGCGCGCCGAGCGCTGCGGCAAGCGTCAGCGGCACCGCCTGCGTGAGGTCCGTGCCGACCAGCTGGTTTGCGCCGATCGTCGGGTACAGGAACAGCAGCAGGATGATCATCAGCGAGCCGGAGCCGACCGACGTCATGCCGACGATCACCCCGCCGACCATCCCGATCGCGATTGTGCGCAGCGGGTGCGGGGTGATCTGCCGCACGAGACCCGTGCGCGAACCGCCGGCACGACGGTCGAGCGCGTAGCGGAGCACCATCGCCGCCGCGCCGAGCAGCAGCGCCGCGCCGAGCGCCTGCTCGATGTTCGCCTGCGCCGACTTCGCGTGCCCCAGCACGTGCAGCAGGTAGGCGCCGAGGAACGCCATCGGCACCGACCCCAGCACCATCCAGCCCACCAGCCCGCGGTTGACCGTGCCCTTGCGCAGATGCACCGACGCCCCCACCGGGCGCATCACGACGGCGGCGACGAGGTCGCTCGAGATCGCCGTCGAGGGCTTGACGCCGAACAGCAGGATCAGCATCGGCGTCATCAGCGCGCCGCCGCCGGCGCCGGTCATGCCGACGAGGAAGCCGACGATCGCGCTGCCGAGGACGATGTATGGGTCTATGTGCACCTGCTGCTCCTCACGGCGGATCTCGCGAAGCTCACCCCGCTTTGGGGCGTCTGCCCAGCCCGCCGAGGCAGCGTAGCGCCTTCCTCACGTTGTGAGTAGGGAAAGCCGGATAGAGGCACACGTGATGCCGCGTCGCGCGGACGCCGCGCAAGCTCGCAAGAAGACCCCGAAAACGCTCGGGCGCCCTGGTCTTGGAGAACCAGGACGCCCGCGGCGTTCGAGCCTGCTACCCCGTCAGCCGCCCGCGCGGCTGACGTACGTCCATGCTGCTAGTAGGCGATTTTTTCAGCGCCTTCCTGAGCGAGTTTGAGAACGTTCAGTTTCGCTTCAGGGTTGGTCGGGTCACCCAGGTAGTCTTGCCCTTCGGCCGCCTCCTGAGCTCCACCCGTGCCGGTGCTGAGCTCGTACAGGATGTAGTCGTGCGCGGCGTTGGCCTCACCTTCTGTACCGACACCCGCTTCGCCGCCTTCACCCTCTTTCCATTCTCCGCCGACTTCTTTGCCTTCCTCGGCAGTCAGGGCGCCACCGACGCTGCCCAGCCCCTTGTACTGCGTGACCGAAATGTCATAGGTCAGAGAGCAGATCGGGTAGTTCTTCTGGGTGGTAGCTGCCGCGACGCCGTTCCAGAGTTCCGTCGTCGACGGGGGCGGGAACGGTTTTTTGCCTTCGAAGTTCGAGTACGAAGTTTCTTCGCAATTCGAGTTTCCGAGGGCGGCTTTCTCGCCATTCGTTGCCGGGTTGGCGTATTTGTTTTTGCCGTTTTCGACTTCGGCCCAGAACGTTGTCGTCCCCGGGCCTCCCGTGCCGCCTTCGCCCGACGGGTAGAAGGCTTTATTGGCGCGGGCATCGGCGACGTTCGCGTAGCCGATGCTGCCTTCGGTCGCAACGACTGCCGTAACCAGCCCGCCACCGCCGTTGCCTTTCACGACCGGGTCCGTTCCTTCGTTCGGCCATGTGGTGTTCGTGGTTTTTTCACCGTTTTGTGCCCACGTTTCGCTGCCGATCACGACTTTGTTTTTGTCGACGACGTTCAGGTATTTCTTGAACTGGTCGGTCGTGCCGGAGCCGTCTTCACGGACGACGCGGGTGATGTGCGCGGCCTTGCACGCCTTTTCTTCTTCTTTCTCTAGTTTCTTTTCTGCTTTGCCTGAGCCCGTTGTCACCCCAACGAATTTCGCTTTGTTGAGGATTTTGCCCCATTCGGTGATCTTGCCTTCGAAGATCTCCTCGATGGTCTTGTTTTTCAGCGCGATGGTGCCGGCCGTTTTGGCGGCCCCGCCGGTTACGGTGCAGCCTTTCGGCAGATGCATCGGGAGCGAGATCGCGATCTGGGCGACCGGGATCGTCAGGACCTTCGTGCCCGCTTCCGCGTGGGTCAGGAGTTCTGACTCCTGCGAGGCGTTGGGCGCGATCTCCGACCCGATGAACGCGTTGCCAGGGCCGAACCACAGTTCCTGTTTACCGGTGCCGCCGCGACTCTGTTCGACGCCCCACGATTCCAGGCCCTTGCCGCTCCCCGTCGATTCGTACCCGACTTTCGGTTCGGCTTTGCTCCCCTGCGTGCCGCTGCAGGCGAGCGGGTTAGATGAGGTGTTGAACTGCTTGTTCCAGATGTTGTGCTGGATCAGCTTCTGCGCGGAGGATCCTTTCCCGCGGATGGTGCTGCCGGTGCACTGTTCTGCTGCGTTTGCCACGCTCGGCATCACTGCCGTCGCCGCAAGGGCTGCGATCACCCCACACGCAGGGACGATCCCGCGAGCAGATAGGGATTTCATGGATGTCTACCTCCTGGTAGCAGGTTCCGTTGCTTGCTTGGCAGGTGCTTGCCCCCCATGGCGGGTGGAAGCTCCACATGCCTCCCCCTGACACATAAGCCTGCCAGAGGCCTAGCCGTCCAAAGTTACGATTCTGGGTACCGAGCTCTTACAGCGCCGTTACATCGCGCCAACATGCTCATAACATGCTGCCAACATTCCGTTGACGGTTAGTGCTTGTGCGATTTGGGCTTCGGTTTTGCGAGCTTGAGGGTGACGGTCGCGCTCGCCGAATGGCTATGGCCCGCGGCATCCGTCGCCGCGATCGACGCCCTCACGGTCAGCTCGTGGTACTGAGCGAGGAGCGCCCTTCCCTGGGAAGAGAGACGCACAGTCACGACCCGCTTGGCGCCGCCGACGATGTTGAACGCCGCGCTACCGAGCGTGACGATTGACTTGTGCTTGCCCTTCTTGGCCGCGTAGGCCCTGACGGTCTTCAGCGTGATCGTCCCGTCGCAGCTGCTCTGGCCGGAGCAGTCGACCGTAACGGTCACCGATCCGGACTTGCTCACCGTCGAGGATGGGCTGAAGCTGGCGGCGTAGGAGAGCACTCCCGTGTTGCCGGTGTTGCCGCCGCCGCTGCTGCCGTCGTTGCCGGCGCCACCTTCGTTGCCGCCGGCATTGGTGCTGCCTTCGATCGGTTTTTCTTTTTCCGGTTCCTTTACTGGTTCCTTCTTCGCCTTTACCGTGACTGTGCGTGTGACTTCGAGGGCTTTTTTGAATTTGTCTTCGACGGTCAGCTTCACGGTGTAGCTCTTGGCTTCGCCGAACGCGTGCGTAGCCGTCGCAGTCGTCGACGGGCCGCTGGTGGTCCCGTCGCCGAAGCTCCACGTGTATTTCAGCGGCTGGGCTTCGGGCCCGTTGGGATCGCTGACTTTCGCTTCGAAGTCGACGCTCTGGCCGACTTCCGGTTCGCTCGGCGTGAACGTGAATGTCCCGACCGGCTTGCCCGGGGTGATTTCGAGCTTGTGCGCAAGCGTCAAGCTGAAGGACGGACTCACGAGGTGCCCATCGGAATACTCGGCCTCGGAGGAGTCCGCGAGCGCGTCGCTGTAGATCTTCTCGCTCACCTTGTATTTGCCCAGCGCGGTGAGAGCCTCAGTGACGCTCGGGTGCCTGTAGCGGGGCGGATTCCCCTTCACGCGCAGTTCCGCTGCCGACTGCAGGACCGTTTTCTTGGTTTCCGGCTTCCCTTCGACTTCGAAGGTCCATTCGACCTTGATCGCGTCCCCCTGCTTGACGGCCGAGGTGAAGGTGATTTCAGTGCCCGGCGGCTCTTCTTCTCGTCCCTTGACCGAGTTGACTTCGTCTTCGATGCCTTCCGCGCTCGCTTCCTCACAGCCCGTTCCGCCGGGGCCGAACTCGATGATCGCCGGCCCCGTGACCGCTTCGTGAAGTGGACCAAACGTGACTTCTTCTTCGAAGACGGTTTCGAATTCTTCTGACCCTGGGGGGTTTTCGATTTCATGTTCGTCCACGACTTCGCGTTCTTCTTCCTTCTGGCGCAAGAACTGCGGAGCAAGCACGAACACGTCTCCTCCCGACCCCGCCGCGACCTGCTCGCGCAGCCCGAGCGAGAGCGGTTCCACGACGCAGGCGTTGTCCTTGGTCGTGTTCCCTTGCGAGATCGCGCCACCCGTCCAGCCGATCATTTCCCCCGTGAGCCCCGACAGCGCGAGCACGCCTTCGCGGGCTTCCAGACCGCTTCCTTCACTTTCATCCTTGACATCGGTCGGGCCGAACGCGGTCCCTTCCGGGGACACCGACAGCCTGCCGCCCAACGGGTAGTGCGCTTCGGTGTATTCCAGGTCGGTAGGCGACTGCGCACCGGCGAGCAGGCCTTCCTGCTCGTTTTCTCCCGACGGCCCACCACCCGGGAACGGCTGCGAGAGCGCAAGCGTCACGGGGGCCGTTGAGCCAAAGTTGTGTTCTTCACATACTTTTGTCGTGGAATTTTCTTTCATGCACGGGTATGGCACTTCGGTCAGCCCAAAGTCCCAATCGACCATCACCCGCTCTTCGCCTTCTTTGCTCCCCGGCACCACTACCGGCGATGTCGGGCTCAATAAGAGGCCATCGAGGCTTTCTTTGAACTTGTTGGTTCGATCGACGTAGGTCGCGGTCGGCCCGACGCCGGGCTTGATGCGCTGCAACACGAAGTGATCGGTCGCACTGGCGATCGAGTCGTTGGCATGCCCCGCTTCATCGATGTGGGCAAGCACGATTGCTTCTTCGGTGGCGGGATCCACCGCGATTCCCTGCGGATCGAGCAGCGCCTTCCCAGGCGTATCGGACTGCGGTTCCAGATGGGTTTCGTCGACGGGCGCGAGTTCGGCGGTCTTGAACGAGTACAGCGTCGAGGCCGCCAGCACCGCCGTATTTTCCTGTTTGCCTTCGGTGGTGTCGATCGTGTCGGCTTCGGCGCGCAGATCCGCCGTCAGCAGGAACAGCCTCCCAGTCTTCGCATCGACGGCCAGCCCGTTCACTGCAGGCTGTTCGAGACGGAGTTCTTGCGAGATGAGGTGTGGCGAGGTCTCTTCGAACTCGTGCGAGGCAACTTCGGAATAAGTCGTCTTCCCTTTGGAGAGCGACGCCGTGAACTTCTTCAGGCGGAAGAACCGCGTCATCTGCGTTTCCGGTTCGTTGAGTTCTGGTTCCTCACGTTCTTCCAACACAAACACGCTGTTTTCTTCCGCCGGGTCCACCCCGATCGACAGCGTCCGCGCTTCACTCAGTTCGTTCGTCCCCGCTTCCGGCGTACGTGAGGTCGCGCGCGCGTCATGGGACGACGTGCCGAAGCGTGTCACTTCCCCATACCCCGACACTTCGGCCGCACACGCGCTGCCGGCCAGCGCGACGAGCAAGAGAACGGCAAGGGCGCAGCTGCCAACACTGAACGCGCGCACCGTGCGCGTACCGAACGGGGTCATGAGGCTCCGATCTTTGGTTTCGAGGGTCGCTTTCAGGTGGACGACTAGGCGCGGGAGGACCGCGAGTGGCGCCCCCCTCGAACTCTGCACGACCCGCGAAGCCGTTCTGTTGCCAGAATGTGAAGCCGATCCGCAGACCTAGCGGCGGCCGGCTCCCCACCGCCGCTGGGCCTCCCGGGCGTTCCCGGTCACCGTGGCGACGCTGACCCGGTCGCGATCGCGGCGCGGGCGTCGGCGGACCGAGGCACCCGCAAAGGCTGCCAGCACGACTAGCCCGAGGAGGTAGTAGGGCGGTTCTTCGTGTTCGGCCGAGCGGTAGGCGACGGCCTGGTTGGAAACCGACTCGGGCGCCTCCTCGCTCTCCTCTTCTTCCTGGGCGACCTCGACCGGCGAGGTCACGGCCGAAGTGCCACTCGGCGGCGTTGGCCGGGCGGGGGTCGGAACCGGGGGAGGCACGAACGGCAGAAGCGGCGCGGCGAGCGCAGCCGGCACAACGAACGGCGGCACCACGGGCGGGGACTTCTGGAGGGCTGGCGGCGCGGTGATCGCAGGCAGCGGCGGGACCGGAGGCGGCAGCGTCGTCGGCGGCAGCGAGGTATTGAGATTGGGCGCTGGATTCGGGCTGACCGGGGTCGGAACCGGCGTTTCCACCGGAGCGAGCTTGATCGGGACCGTTCCGCAGGGCCGTCGGACACTGCCGGCCTGGACGGTCACCGGCAGCGTGAAGCTGAGTCCCCCGGCGCTGATCGTGACTTCTGTCGTTCCCGCATTGAACGCACAGAACAGACCGGATTCAGGATCGGGGATCGGTTCTTCCTTGGGTCCTCCGAGCAGCACGGCGTTGCGTTCGGGCGAGGCGCTGTTGGGCGTGACGAAGTTCCCGACCGAGGGGTTGGATGAGGTGAAGGAGTATTCGGGCGCGATGCGATGCGCGCAAAGGTTGCCCACGCAGTCCTCGGGTATCGGGATGTAGAGGACCGATTCGTTCTGGTTCAGAGCGCGCTGGGAGCGCCCGCCGGCGCGTGGCCGGCGCGCGAGACCGGCAAAGTTCGCCACCTCGCTTCGCCGCAACAGCGTCCCCCCTTCGGCTTCGAGCGCGATTTCCCCGACGTTCGGGATCAGCCGCGCGCTCACGGGAGCGACGTTCACCGCGTTCCGCGCCGCGACGTCGACGTGCACGAGCAGGAACCCGCTTGCGCCGAGGAAGTCCTGCAGTCTCGCGTTGACCGCGGAGGAGTAGCCGAGCGTGCCTGACCCGAAGGCCGGAATCGAGCTGTTGTCAAGCGGCATTTCGATGTTCTGTTCCGGCGCGTCGTAGAAGTAGGCCGAGGCGTGATCGCCGATGATCGTCTGGGCGGTTTCTTCGGCCTGTTGTTTGCCGGTGCTCGCCGAGGCGATCTCGGCGTTGAGGTTGGCGTTGCCCACGACGATCGCCGGTTCGCCGACAGCGGCAGCTCCCGCGAGTTCGCCTGCCAGCCAGGGCCGCTCTTTTGCCCATTCCCGGCCCGAGGCCGAGGTGTCGATCATGATCACGCGCACGGCGACGGTCCCGCCTGCCGCTGTGGAGCTGAATGCGTAATAGGTGGCGCAGCCTTCGCTGTCGCGTTCCACGCGAACTTCGCGCGCTCGCAGGGGCCTCACCGAGGCTTCCGGGGCACCGACGCCGAGCGGTTCGGCGAACGCCGCGAAGGCGTTCTGGAATTCGCACTCGGTTCCGCCCGACGGGTGATCGGTCCTCGAGGGCACCGGATACACAGGCAGAGCTCCCGCAGACCCCAGCAGTTCGGCGTAGCGTGCGAACTCTCGCGCGAAGGGCACGGTCGTGCCGCCGTGGCCTTCGCCGCTCGTGACGCGCGGGCCGGTGTAGAGGAACGCGCGCAGCCCTGAGACCTGTTGGGCCTGATGCAGCGCCGTCGAGAGCCACACGTCGGGTCCGATCCCGGCCCGCGCACGGTCTGCGCATGGCGCTTCGCACGCTGCATCCCCGCCGATCGCGAACGTCGCCTGCGTCGCGTTGAGTTCGGCCTGCTTGGCGATCGGCTGGACCGGCGCCGACTTGACTCCCGGCGGCGTCGTCCCCGGTTCGGCCGGATAGCGGGCGACGTCCGCGGTGTTCAGAAGCGGTTGGCGGGTATTGATGAAGCCGCCGACCGCCCAGCCTTCGCTGCCGCTTTCGTTGACGAGAACGGCCGCTGTGGGATCGGGCTCGTAGACCTGATCATAGAATTTGTATTCCCCGATCGGATCCTGGGTGGGGTTGCGCGCGTGTTCCTCGTCAGTCCAACCGTCGGCGGTCTGGCGAAGGACGTACCCGCTCGCCAGTGGATACGGGTTGATCAGGTTCGGGGGGAAACCCGCGGGCGGCGGGCGCAGCTCTTCGACCTGGCTGGTGTTCGGCAGCCCGCCCGACCCGATCGCGCGTAGCGCGCCGTTTTCGCGGAACAGCGCGAGCGACCCGGGAGCTTCGGTACCCGGATACGGCGGTGCAGGCTGCCACGCGGCGCCCGCCGAGTTGCGCTCGATGATCGTCGCCGTCGCGGGCACGCCGCCCGGAGTTGCCGAGACCGCAGCCCCGCCGTCGGGCAGCGCCCCCACAGCCCACGGGATCTCCCCGTGCAGCGCTTCGTCAGCCTGCTGGTCCGGCTGCCAGCCGGAGCCGTCGTTGACGAGCACTCCGCCCGTGTAGTGGGCCGGTTCGGTCGTGTGCTGTTCGGCGTTCGTGACCTGCTGGTGGACCACGCGGAAGGCCACGATCGCTTCCGCGCCGGCAAACGCGATTGAGGTGAAGCTCGCCCCCTGCGCTTCGGGCGGAAGGTTTGCTTCCGGTTCCTGCGTCCACGTCTTGCCATACCTGAGCAGCACCCCCTGCTGTCCGACGGCGTAGCCACGGCTGGGTTCAGCAGGGTCGAAGGCGATGCCGAGCAGATTGCCCCGGAAGTTCAGGGGCGTGGCCGGATCTTTTTCCCACAGGCCGGTCTCTGCTCGCCACAGCCACATTTCTCCGAGGACCCCCACCGCGTAGGCGCGGGTGGGGGTCGGCCAGGCCACTGCTCGCAGGCGCGGCGTCTCGTGTACCTCACCCGGCCCGAACAGGGTTTCCGGCTGCCAGCCCTGGCCGGGAAGGTAACGGGCGACCTCGCCGTCATCGCCGACCGCGAGGGCCTCGCTCGTGAGCGCTCCCACGGGCGCACCGGGCTGCGGGGCGATGGCGGTGAGCGTATGCCTGAATGGCGTCGGATAGGGCTCGAGCAGATCCGGCGCCGGATCGAGCGTCAGGTGGTCCGGCATTTCGTCGTCGCCGAGCCACCCCTCCCGCGCGGATGAGAACGCCGCACCGAATGTGCCGCCGGGGTCGTTCGGAGCAGCCGAGCCGCCGAGGGCCAGCACGCGCTTGAAACTTTCGCCTTCCAGGCGCAAAGTGACCCCTTCGCCCAACCCGCTGATCACCCGTTCCCCGAAAGGGGTCGCGCTCGAGCTATTCGCCCACGCGAAGCTTCGCAAGTGATCGGCAGGCAATTCCTGCGGCAATGCTTCGTTGCACCCTTCGTACATTTCTTCCGGGTTGCACCAAGCGCGCAGAACTTCTCCCGACGTTGTTCCTTCGGATTCCCCGGATGGCTTGAAGAACATCGTGACCGGGTCGGAGTGTTCTTGCTGTTCGCCGTCGACCCATACTCCCTGGCTGGTGACGGTGAGGAATTGCCCCGTGGTGTGCGGGACCCCACCTGCCCCTGGGACCGAGAAGGGCCGTCCCTCGTCGGTTAGCGGGGCGGGCGTAACCTCGCGCCACTGACCTTTGTCGCGGTGGAAGAGCGCGAGTTCGCGTCCCGTCCCCGACAGCTGCGCAAGCAGCCACGCGTTCGATGGCGAGCTGTCGGCGATCGCGAGAACCCGGAAGCCCGCCGTCGGTTCGCCTTCGCTCGTGGGCACTTCGATCGGTTCTTCATCCCAGGCTTCTCCATCCCAGTGGAGAACCCGGCTTTCGTTCGCATCGGGGTCCTTGTTGATCGGGACCAGCAGCGCCCCGGCGTGTCCGTCTTCGTCGAGCGGCGCGATCAGCGGGGATCGCCCTTCAAGGTAGACTTCTTCACTCATTCCGAGCAGTGCGTTCGGCCCTTCCGTCGAGATCGGCAGCTGCGTGAAGGCGCCGCCGGGGCTGCGCACGAGCAGCATCTTTTCGCGTCCAACCCTGCCAACCAGGACGCCGTCCCCGGTGGCGGTCATGTCGCCCATCAGCGCCGTCTGGTACGGCTGGAAGCCAACCAGCGGGTCCCCTTGGGAGTTCAGTAGTTCGGGACCGCGCGCCCAACCTTCTTGCTGGGTGAACTTCACGAGTGCGAAGACACCTGAGTTGTCTTCTCCGACTTCGCCTATCCCCCACGTCTCCCCGGGTGACTCCGCAGGAGATGCCCCGATCATGGTTACATCGCGCGCCGGCACCGAGTCGTCGGTTTGCACGCTCACTTCCGGTTCCGCGGAGGCACCTGCTGCACGCTGTACCGGACCGACCCCTGGTAGCCCAAGCGCGACCAGCAGCATGATCGCCAGAAGTGGACCGGCAGTCAGGAGCGCCAGCAGACGACCGCGGGGGCGCGAGCCGCCCCGGCGCCCCGTGCGGGACGACCGTCTCACCAGGGGCTGCCCAGACCGGGTGAAAATGCTACGCGAGGGAGCACCGCGAACTGCGTCGTGACGGTTTCGACGCTGCTCGAGCTGAGCGGGATCTTCTTGAGTGGAGCGAGGTTCTTCTGCTTGAGCTTCAATTCGGTGGGCCAGCGCTTGCGGTCGAGCCGCAGCAGCAGCCGGCGGCGCCCCGCGGCAAGCGTTTGCGGCTGTGTCTCGGCGACTACGCGCCTCTTGCGCTTTGCGATCAGCTGAATTCTGCCCTTGACCGACAGCTGAAAGCTCATTTCCAGCGTCGTGCCTTTCACGATTCTCGTCTTGATCCCGGAGATCAGCGGCAGTAACTGAAACCCCTCTTCTCGTTTGTTTTCTTCTTTGGCGACCGACACGACCGGTGGCGGTTCCGTGGGCAGCCCGGAGTCATCTTCCGGGAGCGCGTCGGGGATCGTCTGCGGGACCCCTTCGTCCTTCGGGCGCGACGCGATTGGATCTGCCGCGGCCAGCGCGAGCGCGGGCGCACTATCTTCGGCAAGCACGCGATCGGCTTTCGTCGCCAGGTGGAAGAGATACCCCTCGCTGGTCGCAAGCCAGCAGTCTTCAGCGGCTGGGCATGCGACGCTTGTCGCGTAGCCGAGCGGTCCGAGTTCCATCAGCTGCGTGCCTTCGGGCAGCGTCGTGATCGTCGAGACCGCGCGGTTGGAGCCGATCGTCGCGACCGCGGCCAGCGCCGAGCGTGCGTTGTCCTCCTCCGAAGTGGAAGCGAGCGCGAGCAGGGCGCTTTCGCTGCCTTCTGCCGCTTCCGCCGCGTTGGGCGGCTCGGGTGCGATCCCCTGGACCAGCTCCGCGTCGTTGGGCTTTTCCGGGTCGCTGAAGGGGTTGCCTTCCGGGGGGTCGGTGTCGGGGCCGAGCAGCTGCGACCATTCTTCCGCCTGGTTCTCGCGCAGAATCGTGACCTCCCCCGGCGTCGAGTTGCTGACTTCGTGAACGGGGTCAAATGCCGCCCATAGCGCCCCTTCGTCGCTTCCCAGCAACGGTCCCGAGAGCGCCTTAGGCGCCTCCCCCGTGGAGTAGACCGGAAGGCGCCTGTCCTGCAGCGAGGGGTCCGTCGGGAACAGCGAGACGAACGTGGGCTGCACCCCGGTTGGCTCGATCGCATGAACCACCGAGGGTTCGGTCGGTGGTTCTTCTTCGCTGTCCAGATCGCCTTCTTCGATGTGCACGCCCTCGTAGAGGACCGGGCCGAAGCGCGTGATCGCGCTCACGGCATGGCCCTGGGGACCGGGTTCGGCCTGCATCTGGTGGCCGTTCCAGTGAAGGTGGAAGGCCCCGATCTGTTCGTCCGGCAGCGGCCCGCCTGCGAACCAGCAGTCTTCGGGAGCAAGGCAGGCCGCACCGTCCATCGCCTGGTAGGAGCTCGGCAGAAACGCGAGCGACGCATATGAGCCGACCACTTCGAGCGGCCGCTGTTCGCCTTCGCCCGCCGGCGCAAAGTGGCAAAGCGTGTTGTCTTCAAGCGGCGGAGTGCCTTCCGCGGTGGACTGGCCCGTGCGCCCGTCCGAGACTGTCCAGAATTCTTCGGGACCCGCCCATGCGATGCGCCCGTCCGTGGCACCGCACACGCTGGCGATCTCGCGCCAGCCGCTGCCGTTGTAGTACCAGACGCCCGGTTTGATGGTGGAGTTGCCCGCGGTGATGAGAACGCCCCGATTGGGCGCCCAGAACTCGATGTCTCCGATCCGCCCGAGCCCCGTCGGGATGCTCGATTTCTGGCCGGTGGGGAGTTCGGGAGGCACGGGCTGTTCCAGGCGCCAGGTCGGAGCTTCGCCACCTTCGGAAGACTGCGCCCGGGCCGCCGGGGCAAGCACCCAGCCACAGGCGAACAGCGCAAGCGCGGCCCGCAGCACCGGGCGCACGCCGGTCACCGTCGTCTCCGGCGCGCGCGGCGCACGCTCGCGCGCGCGGGCTTTGCACGATGGAGGGTCAGCTGGATCGTCTGCGAGAGGTTCGGATGCCCCGGCTCGACGAAGCTCACGGTTATCTGCGCGAGCAGTCCCTGGGGCGCTTCGAGGTACTTCCAGTAGCTCTTCGGCAGCTTCAGCGGGAGCTCGACGAACCCGGCACCCCCAGTCGCGATCGACGTGCTCGCGAGCTGCTGGGTCTGGACCGGCACCTGCGCGGCCTTGCTGCGGCCTCGGGCGCTGTGCCGGGCGCGGGTACGGCGCTTGGCGCTTCTGGCTTTCGAGGCGATCGCGATCGGGCCGCGGGCTGCCGCGCGCAGCGAGCCCGCCCCTGGAACATCGACGTACAGGGTCGCACCGCCGGCGCTGTCCGCGGTGGCCGTGAGGCTCAGCTGCCAGGAGGGTTCGACGGTGGGATTGGGCGGGGGCGCGGAAATCGCTTGCGCGGCCGGTTCGCCGTGGAAGCTCAGTTTTTCGACCACGAACGCGTCGTTGGCGTCATTGCCATCTCCGTAGACGAGGTTGTCCAGGGGAGAGGAGAAGGCAAGCAGCGAGTCGTCCTGCGAGAAGTCCGGGGATGCCGTCGGCTTGTTGCCTTCGCCGGCGGATTCCGTGCGCTGGCCTTCGTAGCCGACGGTGACGTGAGTCAGAGTCCCGTTGGAGAGGTCGCCCTCATAGAGCTGCTGACCGAGCGCTTCGGCTTCTGGCGGGCTGGCCAGCGACAGCGTGCCCAGCTCGAACACCGTGCGCGCGGTCGTGAAGGCAACCTGGGTTCCGTCGGGCGAGATCGTAAAGTCGCTGATCGACCCCGCCCGCGCAGCGCCGGCGCCGGACACGGCGGTGAGCCGCCGGAGCGCCTGCACCCGGGTCAGGCCGGGTGCCATGTCGGCGACGTAGAGATCGGTCGCGCCTTCGGCCGCGATCAATTCTTCTCCGCTGGCGATGTCGTGGGCCGTGGCGATGAACGCAACCGCCTGTCCGTCGGCGCTGAGCTGCGGAACGAAGTCCGCGCCTTGGCCGCCGGCGTACACGCCGGAGTTGCCAGCCCCTCCCTGCCCCCCGGTGGTGTTGAAGGGTCCCTGACAGGGGTCGGCGAGCGACTCGGTCGACGGGAGCACGGTCTCGCCGCTCGCCTGGCAGAGTGGGTTCAGCGGGTCCGATCCTCCGGTCACGCGTCTTGTGGGGCCGTTGCCGGATTCGCCGATTTCTCGCCACAGCGGCTCGTCATATTCGCCTTCCAGGTTTTCCTGCGCGAGCGTCGGCGCCTGTTGGCCCACGGCGTCGGCCATCCAGGCGACGGCGTTGCCATCGGCGCTCAGCGAGGCGCCGGCATACTCCCCCCGCGAGGGGAACTCCGGCGGCGAGTCGCCGCCCGGATACGCCGCCCCGAGGAACACTTCCTTCTCGACCGGAACCGGTTCGGAGGTCTCATATCCTTCGCGGTAGACCGTGCTGACCAGTTCGGTGCGCCTGCTTTCCAGGTAACGCACGACGACCTCGAGTTTCGGCACATACGGCTCTTCAGGCCCGTTTACGTCCGACCAGGCGGTGGTCATGAAGACCACCTCGTTGCCTTGGGCGTCGAGCGCCGAACGACCAGCGGCCAGAGACCCGTAGTGCTTTTCCTCGAAGGGGGCTGCCCTCGCCGAGAATTCGCCTTCTTCTACTTCGTAGTGGTATTCGAGCCCGCGCGAGGAACCGTTGACCGCGGAGGCGATGGTGTATGCGCACTGTTCGCCATCCTGTTCCCATTCAGCCTCGCAGGGACCGTCCGCCGGTATGTCCATGTTGCGCACATACACCTCCGGCGAGGAATTGGGATCGTTCTCCTCATCCAGTCGTTCGTTGGTCGTGAAGCTGACGTACTGGCCGTTTTCGCTGATCGAGGGCAGTTCGGCGTCCCCGCCGGCGACGACCTGGACTTCGCCCGTCGCCAGATCGCGCCTGAACACGCCGGTCTTGCCGCCGAAGGCTCCGTCGAAGGCGACGTACCGGCCGTTGCCCGAGATCGCGCTGTCTTTGGCTTCCTTGGCCTGCTGTTCGGCTTCGAACCCTTCAAGGCGCCCGGTGGAGATGATCTGGATGGGGCCAAAGACGTCCGCCCGCGTCGGCGCGGCACGGGCCAATGCGAGTACCGCCGCTAGGCAACATGCGAGCAGCACCGTCGCGATCGCAACGCCGGCGTTGAACGGCCTGCCGGGCGCCTGCGCACTCATCGAACGCTCACCAGCTGCTGGACAGTCGCCTGGTAGCCGAGGTTGTTGCGCACGTGGGCGAGGACGTCGTAGACGCCGGCGCGGCGGTACACGTGGCGGAAGCTGGCACGCCCGCGGGCGGAGGAGCCATCGCCGAAGCTGACGCTCACGGCGGCGGTGTCGACGCCCGAGTAGGGGTCGCTCACCCGCACGCTGACGGCGCGGCCGCCGTCGACACGCGTGAAGCTGACCCGTGGCGGACGGCCGTCGATCTCGATCGTCACCGGCGGCGTGAGCGTCGCCTGGCCGTCGATGTCGGTCGCGAGCAGCTGCACCCGGTGAGGGCCGTCCCCGAGCAGGCGCGGGTCGAGCCTCATCGTGAGAGTTCCTCGCGGCGTGTTCAGCGCGTGCCCATCGAGCACAACCTCGTACGCGAGGGGGCCGTTCGCGCTCGCGGCCGGTTCCCAGGAGATCACCGCTTCGGAGGGCCTGATCCAGCCTTTCGGCGCGCTGATCGGGAACAACGCGGGCGGCACGCTGACCTCGGTTGCAACGATCGCTGCGTCTCCGATCGGTCCCTGGCGAAAACCGACAAGTCCGTCACCCAGTCCGGAGCGCCCGACGGACAGTTCGGCGACTTCGCCGCCAGCACCGCCGCTGACAAGGCCGGTCTGCACGGCACCGCTGGGGAAATCCTCGCGCACCGCCACCGCCGGACGGCCGCGCGCGTCGGCGCTGGGCCACGCCGAGACTCCGCCGCCTTCGGGATTCATCACACTGGCCGCGGCATCTTCGGCTCCCGCGAAGCGCGGTCCGAGCGACAGCTTGTGGTCGAGGATCCCCTGGTCGTTGCCGCCGACCAGGCGCGGGGTGCCGCTCGCGTCATAGAGAAGCCGCGTTTCGCGGTGTTCGTCGATGTCGATGCTCGGCGGGCCGACGGTGGCGGCGCCTGCGCCGGCGACTTCGGTGTCCGCCAGCGTCGCGCCTTCGAACTCGGCGCCCGACTTCGATTCGCCGTCCGGCAGCGTGGCGAGGAAGATCCGCGGCCCCGGCAACGGCGAGCCCGGGCCGACGCCTTGCCGGTAGGCGACGACGGCCTGGCCGAGCTCGGTGATCGCGACGCTCGGCGCTTCGGCGTCCTGCACGATTTCGCGGCCGTTGAACTTCGCGGCGCTGACGGGCATCACGTAGTCGAGCTGGCTGCCGAACAGCCGACGCGCCCAGATACGCGCGACGCCGCTGCCGATTTCCGGCTCCTGCCAGACGACGACGCCGTTGCCGGTTGGCCCGATCACGATCTTGGGGGCGTTTGCTTCGGTGGGCGGGCGCATCGAGGCCCCGAGCTCGCGGTTGATCGCGCCGAGGCTCGTCCAGCGCTCGCCGTTGTAGTGAGCGACGCGCACCTGCTCGACCACGTCGCCCGGGCGCAGCAGCGGTGTTTCACCACCACTGGTTCCGCGGTTCACGACGCGGTAGACGACATCCGCCTGCCCCGTGGAGCTGACCGCGAGGTCGGGGCTCGTCCCGACCGCGTCCTGGATGTCCGGATCGATCTGGATCGCCCTGCCGAAATGCGAGGACGCGGGGCCGAGCTCAGCGCCCATCAGCTCGTCGACCGGTTCTTCGCCTTCGGTGGCGTACGCCGTGGCCCAGACGACGATCAGCTCGCCGTCGTTCGCGGCGCCGATGCGGGGCCAGCTCGCCGCAAAGGGCTCTTCGACGTCCACGCGTACCGGCGCCAGCCAGTGCCCTTCGATATAGCGCGAGACGAAGACGTGCGGGATGCCTTCCACGCGCTTGAGATAGACCAGCCCGCCCGTCCCGTCTTCGGCCATCGCGATTCCGCCGAAGCCGACTATTTCCTGACTCGGACCGTCGATCGTGGTCGCCGGCAGGATCACCGCAGCCGCCGGAGGAGCGCAGCTCAGCAGCGCGAGGGCAGCAAGGAGGGGGACCAGCAGGTAGAGCTGTCGGCGCGCGGACATGGGCAGACGGCCGCTCTTGTCAGGATTCGGATTTGTTGATCGCGCCGGGCAGGAGGTTGAAGGCGCAGCGGAAGTTCTCGGGCTGGGAGACCGGCTCTGAGCCCGCGAAGCCACCCTTTTGGAAGTTGTCGTAGACCGTCACGTACTGCAGCGATTCCGGGAGCGGGTTGGCGCCGAGCGGGATCGGGTTGGCCTGCCCCTGACGGGGGTCGCCGGTGGCGCCTTCGCTGACACCCTCGGAGCCCGCCGCCGCCGAGCCGGCTTCGGTGGTGACCAGCGTCGAGCTCATCTCGCGTTCGTCTTTGAGCCCGCGAGTGGGATCGAGGTCGATCGTCGCGGTCAGGGGCGAATCGTGGATCACCGACTCGAGCTTGACTTTGTCGGCTGCGCCGATCAGTTCGGCGGAAGTCGGAAGCCAGCCGCCTTCGTCCTCACAGGCTTTGCTCGCCCAGATGTAGTTGTTCTTGCCCACGTCTGCCTTCGTGAGCGGGTATGGCGCGGAGTCCAGGCACCAGGTGCCCACGTCGACGGTCGCGGGCGGGCACGTGCCTTCCAGCTCGCTCGCGGTCTTCCCGTCGAGCCTGCTCGCTTCGTGCACGGTGGGAATCGCCGCGCTCGGGAACTTCCTGTTGCTGCCGAGCAGCAGCACGCCGCCTGCGTGCGGCTTGGTGCTTATCGGGTGCCCCTCGAACACGCTGACGACCGCTCGCCGCGCGGCGCCGGCGAGCCCCGTCGTCGCGAAGATCAGCGCGATCGTCGAGACGACCAGCGCCGCCGACGGGCGCTTCAGCCTCACGGTGCCTGCTCCGGGTCGGCCCGCGAGGAGCGCCTGACTTCGCGCACTTCCTCGAGCGAGACCTCCTGCACCGTCGACAGCACCGCGTCGAGCGCGACGCCCGACAGCGTCTCGTGCTCGAGCAGCGCGGTCGCCGTCTCCTCGACCGAGCCCCAGTTGCGGTCGAGGATCGTCGCGGCGCGAGCCTCGGCGTCGCCGACGAGCCGCTCGATCTCGCGGTCGATCAGGTTCAGGGTCTCCGGGCCGACCGAGCCGAGGTCCTGAAGCGAGGCGCCGAGGAACACCTCGCCGCCCTTCTCGCCGATCGTGACCAGGCCGAGCGCGTCGGACATGCCGAACGAGGTGACCATGCTGCGCGCGAGGTTCGTAGCCGCGTGCAGGTCGTCGTTGACGCTCGTTGAGCTGTGCCCGAAGGCGATGCGCTCCCCCGCGAGGCCGGCCGTGATCACGATCAGCTGGGTCTGCAGGTCCGGCTCGGACATGATCAGCTGGTCGCGGTCGGAGAGCATGTGGGCAGCCGTCCCGAGCTGCCTTCCGCGCGCGACGATCGACAGCTTGCGTGTGGAGGTCGCGTGCCCGAGCGCCTCGGTGACGACGGCGTGCGATGCCTCGTGGATGGCGATCAGCCAGCGCTCCGCTTCGGTGAGGATGTGGTGTTTGGCGGGACCCGCGACGACGCGGTCGATGGCCTCCTCGAGCGCCTTCTGGTCGATCTGCACGCGCCCGTCGCGCACGCTGAGGAGCGCCGCCTCGTTGATCACGTTGGCGAGCTCCGCGCCGCTGAAGCCTGGCGTCTCGCGCGCGACCTCCTCGAGCGAGGCGTCCGGCGCGAGCGGTCGCCTGTCGCCGTGCAGACGCAGGATCTCCAGGCGACCGTGCACATCGGGGGTGTCGACGACGACCTGGCGATCGAACCGACCGGGGCGAAGGAGCGCCGGGTCGAGGATGTCGGGGCGGTTGGTGGCGCCCATCACGACAAGGCCGCCGTCGCCGGCGAAGCCGTCCATCTCGACGAGGATCTGGTTGAGCGTCTGCTCGCGCTCGTCGTTGCCCTGTCCGATGCCGGCGCCGCGCTTGCGCCCGGCGGCGTCGAGCTCGTCGATGAAGATGATCGCCGGCGCCGCCTTGCGCCCCTTGCGGAACAGGTCACGCACGCGCGCCGCGCCGACGCCGACGAGCGACTCGACGAAGTCCGAGCCCGAGACGGAGAAGAAGGCGGCGTCGGCTTCGCCCGCGACCGCCTTCGCCAGCAGCGTCTTGCCCGTGCCCGGCGGTCCGACCAGGAGCACCCCCTTCGGTGCCGCCGCACCGACAGCGAGGTACTTGCTGGGGTCGGCGAGGTAGTCGCGGATCTCGCGCAGCTCGGCGACCGCCTCGCCGGCGCCCGCGACGTCGGCGAAGGTGATCTTGTCGGTGGTGCCCTTGCCGCGCTTGCGACCTTTGCCGGTGAACTGCGAGAAGGCGGCGATGCCACCGGCGGCGCCCTCACCGCCGAAGCGCATGAACAGCGAGAACAGGCAGACGAGCAGCAGGATCGGGATCAGGAACTGCACGATGATCGCGCGCGCGGGCTTGCCCGACTGCTGGTCGACCCTGACGACGGCGCCGTTGTTGTAGAGCTCGGTCGCCAGCTGCTCGGTCTGCGCGCCGGACGCCGGATAGCTCGACCACAGGTGCTGGGTCGAGGTCGCCAGCGCGTATTCGGGGACGAACGTGACGACGGGCTTGTGTTTGCCTTTGACCCTCGTCACGACCCGCTTCAGCGGCGGCGAGGGCGGCAGTTCGCCGTTGGCCAGCAGCGTCGTCCCGTCTGAGCGCGTGCGCACCTCGACGCGGTTGTCGTGGTCGAGGAGCGTGGCGGTGGCGATCTGGTGGCGCGCGGCGAGCGTCTGCACCGTGCTGAGCGGGACCTGCTTGCCGGAGCTGCTCGGCTGGATCGACCCGAGCAGCAGCGCGAACGCGACCGCGAGCCCGATCGAGACGAGCAGCAGGAACAGCGCGAGCGGGTCGCGGAACACAACCCGGCGTGTGCCCGACACGAAGTCGCCGAGCACCACCAGCACGGGATTGCGCCTATGCGCAAGCCCGCTGCGGACGGTCCGCCTCGCGGCCTCGTCGCCCCTGCCGTTGCGCGAGGGGGTCGGGGTTGGCCTGGGCTCGTCGGTCATCGAGATGGCGGGCTGGGCATCGAGGGGAGGAAGGACGTGAGCCGCGATTCAGCGTGCTGCGACGGTCCTCGCGCCGTGGGCGATGAGACCCCTCAGTGCCGACGCTTCACCGCCGCAGCGCGATCACCCGCAGCACCCGGCCTTCCGCGCCAGCCTCACACGGCCGCGTTTGAAAAGCAACCGCGTTCACAAAAACGACACACGCGGCCGTCCCCGTTCACAAGATCTAAACATCTCCGCCACCTGCGCCATTCACAAAAACGAAACATCACGCACCAGCGCGCCCGACAGTCTTTCGCGCCGGGTGAGGTCGTCGCGCACACCGCATCGATTTGCACCTCGTGCTGTTTCCCCGAACGGCGACGTCGGCCGACGTCGTGAGGCCGTCCCTCGACTCAAAGGAGTGAACCCGTGCGCGCGCACCGCACCGCAATCCTCACCGTGATCGTCGCTGTCGCGCTGGCGGTGCCGGCCGTCGCGGCGGGCAGCCGCCTGATCCTCGGCGGCTCGACGTCCGTCCTGCCGCTCGCCCAGAAACTGGCGGCGGCCTACCACAAGGCCTACCCGAAGATCCCGCTCCCCGCGGTTGGGGGTGGCCAGTCTGACATCGGCATCGAGGGTGTCGCGAGCGGTCGCTTCGACATCGGCGACTCCTCACGCGACCCGCTCCCCACGGACCCGCCGGGCCTGGTCTTCACGAAGATCGCCCGCGACGGCGTTTGCATCATCACCAACGAAGCCAACAAGCTCTCAAACCTCTCGCAGGAAAGCGTCGAAGGCATCTTCACGGGCCGCATCCGCGACTGGAGCGAAATACCCGGGGCGACGATCGGCGGTCCGATCGACCTGTTCGACCGCGACGGCGCGTCGGGCACGCAGGACGCCTTCCAGCACATCTTCCTCGGTGAAACGCTGAAAATCTCGCCGAGCGCGACGTCTGAGATCTCCAACGGCCTCGAGGAGAACGCGATCGAAGGCGACAAACAGGCGATCGGATTCGTGTCGTTCGCCTACACCAAAGGAACGCACACGGTTGACTACGAGGGCGTGGCGTGCAACCTGCGCAACGCGAGGTCCGGCCAGTACCTCGGCGTGCGTAACTTCTGGATGGTCACGAAGGGCAAACCCAAAGGCGAAGCGCTGAAGTTCCTGCGCTGGGTGACCAGCGGCAACGCTGTCACCAAAGCGATCATCAACTCGGAGTGGATCGCGATCCACTAGCGCCGGCGTGGGGGCGGGTCTGTCAGGAGTGATTCGCCCCCGCAGCGCCGAGGGCGGCGGCGCGAGTGCTGGGCGCTCGCGGCGGGCGGTGCGTCGCGACCGGCGAACAGAGGTCGGGCTCGCGGCGCTCGCCGTCGGCGTGCTGGCGCTGATCGGGCTGATGATGTTCACGGTCGTGCGCAACGCATGGCCGTCCTTTTCCGCCAACGGCTTCAGCTGGTTCGGCTCCGGCGGCGACGTCGTGACGCAGTTCCGCGCCATGCAGGAAGGCGTCGCGCTGCCGGGTCATCCGCTGCTGTACTTCCGGGCCTGGCCCCTGATCTGGGGCACGCTGCTCACGACGGGATTCTCGGTGCTGATCGCGATCGTGCTCTCGACACTCGCCGCGATCTTCCTGACCGAGTTCGCGCCGGCGCCGGTGAGGCGCGTGCTCGACCCCGTGGTGCGGCTGCTCGCCGGCGTGCCGTCGGTCGTCTACGGGCTGATCGGGATCCTCGCGATCGCCCCGCTCGTCGAAGAACACCTGGTCAGCACCGCGCGCAAGCAGTCAGTCGCCTACGTCGTTCAGCTCAGCGGCAAGGACCTGTTGACCGCCACGCTGATCCTGACCGTGATGATCCTCCCGATCATGGTCGCGATCACGAGTAGCGCGCTCGAGGCCGTGCCGGTCACCTGGCGGGAGGGGTCCGCCGCGCTCGGCGTGAACCGCTGGCGCACGATCTGGCGCGTGTCCGTGCGCACGGCGCGCCCCGCGATCGCGGCCGCGGCGGTGCTCGCCACCGCGCGGGCTCTGGGCGAGGCGATCATGCTCGCGATGGTCGCCGGCGGGCGCCCGTTCGCTGCCAATCCGCTCGACGGGCTCACATTCCTGTTCGAGCCCGTACAGCCGCTGGCGGCGACGATCATCGACGAATTCGGCGGCCAGAGGACCGGGCCGGTCGTGCACACGATCTACGCGATCGCCGCCGTGCTCCTGGTCTCGGCGGCGTTGCTGTCGTTCGCGGCGTGGGCGGCAAAGCAGCCGCTGAAGCGCTACGGGATTGGCGCCCGGTGACGAGTCTCGCGCTTCGCGGCTCCGCGCCGGCAGGCGAGCCCGCACCGCAGGGTCCGGTCGCAGTGCACGCGCCGCGCGAGGGCACGGCGGCGTGGCCGCTGGCCGATCGCGTCTGCTACTGGCTGTGCTGGGCGACGGGAATCGGCATGTGCGTGGTCGCCGTGGCGATCGTGCTGTTCATGCTCGTCAAGGGAATTGCCTACCTGCGGCCGGACATGTTCGTGACGGCGCCCGAGCCCTCGCTGCACGAGGCGCAGGCAGGAGGCTTCTCGGACCCGATCATCGGCACGCTGATCGTCACGGGCGTGGGAACGCTGATCGCGGCGCCGCTCGGGATCGGGCTCGCGACGTGGGTCGTCGAGTACGGCCGCCCTCGGTGGATGGCGCGCGCGCTGGAGTCGGCGGTCGAAATGATCGCGGGCGCGCCGAGCGTGGTGCTCGCGATCTTCGGCCTGATCCTGTTCGCGCGCTCGTTCCTCGGCTTCCTCTCCCAGCGCGCGGCAGATGGATCGGTCACCGGGCAGTCGCTCGCGATCGCGGGGATCCTGATGTCGCTGCTGGCGCTGCCGCTGATCTTCGGTGCAACGCGCGAGGCGCTGACCGCCGTGCCGCAGCGCATGCGCGAGGCCTCCTGGGCACTCGGGAGGACGCGCGCCACGACGATCAGACGCGTGCTGCTGCCCTCCATACGCCCCTCGGTGGCGAGCGGGATCGTGCTGGGCATGGGTCGCATAATCGGCGACACCGCGATCATCGTGATCCTCGCCGGAAACTCGCTGCGAATCGAAAAGGTCGGCAACGTGCCGGTGATCAGTGCCCTGCGCGCCACCGGCTCGACGCTCACGAGCTACGTCTACGGCGAGTCGCCGGCGGGCGAAGGCAACGCACCGGGCAAGGCCTACGCGGCCGCCTTCGTGCTGCTGGCGATCGTGCTCCTGTTGAACGCCTTGGTGACGCGGCTGACGGCGGGCGCCCCGCGGGCGCGCGGAGGCCGCTTCCTGCCGCGCTCGCTCCTGCACTCGCGCTCGGAGGCCTCGTGGAGCCGCTGATGCCTCCGCCCATCAAACGCATCGCGCTCGATCGCGCACCGCGCGTGGTAGGGGCGGACGGCACCGAGTTGGCTCGCGGCGGCGACACGACGACCCTGGCGCCACCCGCGGCGTCGCCTCGGCGCGCCGCTGCCAAGGCCGAGCGCGAGCGACCGACCGCGGTGCGCGAGCGGATGCGCAGCGAATCGCTGTGGCTCGCATACGCGGGCAACTGGGTCGTGCGCGACGTGAGCGTGTCGGTGCGCCAGGGCGAGGTGCTGGCGCTGATCGGCGCGTCGGGCTCCGGCAAGACGACGCTGCTTCGCTCGCTGAACCGGCTCACGGAGGTCACCGCGGGCGCGGCGCGCAGCGGGCGCATCACACTCGACGGCGAGGACATCCACGAGCTCGAGGTCAACGAGCTGCGCCGTCGTGTGACGATGGTCTTTCAGCAGCCCAACCCGTTCCCGATGAGCATCTTCGACAACGTCGCCTACGCGATCGTCGAGCGGCCCGGGCGGGGTATACGCCGCCGCCGCGGCGCTCACCTGCAGCGCGCGGTGAGCGACGCGCTGATGCGCGCCGGTCTGTACGAGGAGGTCGGCGAAGACCTCGACCGCTCGGCGCTCGCGCTCTCCGGCGGGCAGCAGCAGCGGTTGTGCATCGCGCGGGCGCTCGCCGCCGAGCCCGAGGTGCTGCTGCTCGACGAGCCCTGCTCGGCGCTCGATCCGGTCTCGACCGCCACGATCGAGCAGCTGATCGTGCAGCTGCGCGAGAGCGTCGCGATCGTGATCGTGACGCACAACCTGCAGCAGGCGGTCCGCGTCGCCGACAACGTGGCCTTCATGCACCTCGGCGAGCTGGTGGAGTACGGCACGAGCGAGCAGGTCTTCGAGCACCCCGTGATGCAGCGCACGCGCGACTACGTCAGCGGAGCGTTCGGTTGACCAGCGGAGCCTTCGGTTGACCAGGAGCGCGCTCGCGCTCGCGCTGTTGGCGTTGGCGCTGGGCGGCTGCGAGACGAGTGCCGAAAAGAGTGCGAAGATCGAAAAGGAAGCCAAGGCGAAGGCGGCGGTCGCCCGCGCGCAGTCGGTCCCGCTGGCCCGCCGCGTCGCGCACGCGAGCACGCGTGTGAAGGTGATCGCCGCCGCCACGCTGCGCAGCTCGGAAGGCACGGCGGCGGTGATAACGCTGCAGAACACATCGGCGGCGAGCCTGCGCGATGTGCCGATCGAGATCGACGTGCTCGGTCCGGGGCGGCGCACGCTGTATACGAACAGCACGGCGGGGCTCGGGCCGACGCTCGTGAGCGTCGGGCTGATCCCGGCGCACGCGACGCTGCGCTGGATCGATGACCAGGTGCAGGCGGCCGCGACGCCTGTCGGCGTGAGGACGCGGGTCGGCGAAGGCGAACCGGTCAGCGGCGCGCTCCCGGGGATCTCCGTCGAAGGGCACCTCACGGCAAGCCCGGAAGGGGGCGCCCGCGTCGAAGGGCATGCGGTCAACCACTCGGCCGTGGAACAGCGCGAACTCGTCGTCAACTGCGTGGCGCTGCGCGCGGGGCGCATCGTCGCGGCGGGACGCGCGGTGCTTCCACTGCTCGCCCCGCACGGCTCGGCGCGATTCGAAGTCTTCTTCGTCGGCAGCCCCGCCGGCGCACAGCTGCAGCTGAGCGCTCCTGCGACGGCGCTCGGCTGACGGCCGCACGAGAGCCGTGCCGGCTGACCCTCAGCGACGTCGGCGGCGCTGCTTGAGCGTGATGCCCTCGAGCACGTGCGCGACGGTCTCGCAGGCGTCGACGGCGGCCTCGAGGGACTCGAAGATGTCCTTCCAGCGGATCACGACCATCGGGTCGATGCCGCCGGCGAACAGCGAGGCGACGGCATCGCGCTGCAGGCGGTCGCCCTCGTTCTCCAGGCGATGGATCTCGACGAGGTGCGGGCCGAGCTCGGTGCCGGTGCGCAGGCTGCGCAGCGCCTGCGCGATCTGCTCGCCGGCGCCGACGAGCACCTCGGTGAACTCGACGGCCTGCTCCATCGGCGCCTCGACGTTGTAGAGCACGAGCTGCGCGGCGACCTGCTCGGCGTTGTCGACGATGTCGTCGAGCGCGGTGGCGAGCGCGTAGCCGTCGCCGGCGTCGAACGGCGCGCGCACGTGTCCGCGCCGCGCGAGGCGGTGGATGATGTCGTGGGTGATGCGGTCGCCTTCCTGCTCACAGACCTTCAGGTCCTGGGCGAGCGTGCCGCGCTCGGGGTACTCCTTCAGGAGGTCGTTCAGCAGCAGCCCGCAGCGCTGCACGTTGCGGCCCGCCTCCTCGACGAGGCCCATCAGGGTGGCGTCGACGGGCCGCTCGAGCAGGTGCATCGGGCGAGGATATTTGCGAGGGCGTTTCGGTGCGGGCATCACGGCTGTGTTTTACCTTTTATTCACATCAAGATCACCGATTCGCAACGTTCGCAGGCGCGTCTTTATGTCAGCGTGCACGACCGTGGCGGTCTATCCGCAGAGCACCGAGGAGCCGGCCCTCGAGCGCGGCGCGGATGCCGCGGGGATCATCTACGCGGGCGAGCTGGAGATCCGTCCCGGCGAGGGGCTCGTGATCGCCAGCGGGCGCGCGCTGACGTTCTCGGTGCGCGAGTTCGAAGTGCTCGTCGCGCTCGCCAGCAGGCTCGGGGCGATCGTGACGCGCGAGCAGCTCTACGGCGCGGTGTGGAAGGGCGAGCTGCGCGCCGGCGACCGCTCGGTGGACGTCTACGTGAGCAAGCTGCGCGGCAAGCTGGAGACGGCGTTGCCGGATCGTCGCTTCATCCATACACATCCCGGGTTCGGCTACCGCTTCCAGCCCCAGACTTCACAAAACCTTCACATCGAGGGTCTGCGAGCCTAGCATTGTTTCGATGCTGTGAACGCGGGCCCCTCGGGCCTGCGCGCCGGGTAGCCCCGGTATCGCGAGGGGTCAGCGCAGTCATGAGCGCGACCGCAAAGCCAACACAGGAGACCCAGTGACCATCAAGAAGTCGGGGGCGCTGTTCAGCGGCGCCCTGATAGCGCTCTGCGTTGCAGCATGCGGCAGCTCCACGAAAAGCCCGAGCAGCACCTCGACGACAGGAGCCGCGACGCCGCTCATCGGCGCCGGCAGCACACTGGTGGCGCCACTGATGTCCGATTGGGAGCCCGAATACGACAAAAAGACGAAGGTCGCGGTCACCTACGGCGCGATCGGCAGCGGCGGCGGGATCGAGCAGATCACCGCGCGCACGGTCGACTTCGGCGCCAGCGACGCGCCGCTGAACGAAGAACAGTTCAAGGCGGCGAAGAACGTGGTGCAGATCCCCTGGGCGCTGGCGGCGACGGTCCTCGCCTACCACCTCGAAGGGGCGCCCAGCAAGCTGAAGCTGACGGGGCCGGTGCTGGCGGAAATCTACGAGGGCAAGGTCACGACCTGGAACGCGCCGGCGATCGCCAAGCTGAACCCGGGGGTGACCCTGCCGGCGACGAAGATCACGCCGATCCACCGCTCCGACGGCAGCGGCGACACGTTCGCCTTCACGAACTACCTCTCGCACATCAGCACCGAATGGAAGGAAAAGATCGGCAAGGGGACCGAAGTGTCCTTCCCGGCCGGCGTCGGCGCCAAGGGCAACTCCGGCGTCGGTGGCGCGATCTCCTCGACCAACGGCGCGATCGGCTACATCGCGATCGCCTACGTGGTCGAGAACAAGTTCGACTTCGCGCTGGTGCAGAACGCCGCGGGCGAATATCCCGAACCGGGTATCGAAAGCATCTCCGCGGCCGCGGCGTCGCTCGCGGAAGTGCCCGCCAGCAACGAAGTCTCGATCGTCGATCCGCCGGCTTCCGCGAAGGGGGCCTACCCGATCTCGACGTTCACGTACGCGATCGTGCCGATCGAATCGCCGAAGGCGGAAACGCTGAAGCCGTTCCTGAAGTGGGCGATCACCGAAGGCCAGAAATTCGGCCCGAAGCTCGACTTCGCGCCGCTGCCGGCAAAGGTGGTCTCCGCGGATGAAGCGACGATCGAAAAGATCAAGAGCTAGCACGCGCCGCGCGCGCTGATGAGCGCCGTCGCGAGCACCGCCGCGAGCGCAGGCGTCGCACGACAGCGCCGCCTGCGCGAGCGCGCGGGCGACCCGCTGCTGCGCGGGCTGACGGCGCTCGCGGCGCTCGCGGCGCTGGTGCTGATCGCCCTGCTCGTCTACAAGGTCTTCGACCAGGCGAGCGAATCCATCTCGCATTTCGGCCTGGGCTTCGTCGGCGCCGAAACGTGGAACCCCGTGAAGAAGATCTTCGGCGCGGGCGACTTCCTGTTCGGCACGGCCGTCAGCTCGGCGGTGGCGCTGCTGATCGCCACGCCGACGTCGATCGCGATCGCGATCTACCTCACCGAGCTGGCCCCGCGGCGCGCGCGCCGGCCAGTGACGACGCTCGTCGAACTGCTGGCGGCGATCCCGAGCGTCGTGCTGGGGCTGTGGGGGATCATCGTGCTGTGCCCGTTCGTGAACAACACGCTCGACCCGGCGCTGCACTCCGTGCTCGGGTGGATCCCCCTGTTCGAAGGCTCGCCCTCCCCGTTCGGGCTCGTCCCGGCGATCCTCGTCCTCACGATCATGACCGTGCCGATCATTTCGAGCGTGACACGCTCGGTCTTCGAGTCGGTGCCCAACGAGCTCAAGGAGGCCGCCCTGGCGCTCGGCGCGACGCGCTGGGAGACGGTGCGCATGGTCGTGCTCCCGTACGCGCGCCCGGGCATCGTCGGCGCGACGATCCTCGGCCTCGGGCGGGCGCTGGGCGAGGCGATCGCGGTCACGATGGTGATCGGCGACACGGCCGCCATCCACGCCTCGCTGTTCCCGCCCGCCGACACGCTGGCGAGCCGCATCGCATCGACCTACCAGAGCGCCTCGGGCCCGCTGCAGATCTCCTCGCTGGCGTACCTCGCGGCGATCCTCCTCGTGCTCGCGCTGATCGCGAACGTGGTGGCGCGGCTGATCGTGGGGCGCACGACGGCACGCGTGCGCACGGCCGGCGGGGGCCTCGCATGAGCGGCGGCCCGGCATGAGCGCCGTGGCGGGCGCGACGAACCCATTCTCGGGCGGACGCCGCCTGCGCCGGCGCAAGGCGCTGAACCGCGCGGTGGAAGCGCTCGCGACGCTCGCGGCGCTGATCGCGGTGGCGGTGCTGCTGCTCGTGATCGGCTCGGTGCTGCTGAAGGGAGCGAGCGCGATCAACCTCGACTTCTTCATCCACGACCCGGCGCCCTTCGGACAGGCCGGCGGGGGCATCGCGAACGCGATCGTGGGCACCGTCCTGCTGGTCGCGCTGGCGAGCGTGCTCGCGCTGCCGGTGGGGATCCTCGTGGGGATCTACACGGCCCAGTTCGCGCGCGGACCAATCGCCACGACGGTGCGCTTCGCGCTCGACATCCTCAACGGCGTGCCCACGATCGTGACCGGCATCTTCGTCTTCGGGCTGCTCGTCGTGGGCCACACGCAGAGCGGCTACGCGGGCGCCTTCGCGCTCGCGATCATCATGCTGCCGATCGTCGCGCGCTCGGCGCACGAGGTGCTGGCGCTCGTGCCGAGCTCGCTGCAGGAAGCCGCGCTTGCGCTCGGCATCCCGCGCTGGCGCAGTGTGCTGCGCGTGATCGTCCCGAGCGCCGCGAGCGGGCTGATCACGGGTGGGCTGCTCGCGATCGCGCGCGTGGCCGGCGAGACCGCGCCGCTGTTGTTGACCTCCTCGATCGCGTCGACCTTCGTCTCGACGAACCCGTCGGGGGCGCTGATGTCTATCCCCGTGCGCATCTTCGAACTGTCCGAGTCGCCCAGCCCCGAAGACCACGCCCAGGCGTGGGCGGCGGGCCTGCTGCTGATCGTCTTCGTGCTCCTGCTCAACGTGCTCGCGCGCGCTCTCTACGGCCGCGCCCAGCGCAGGATGGGCGCGGCGCGGTGAGCCGGCGGAGGACTGGCATACTGCGACGGGGAGGGGCGTGATGGAGCCACAGCCGCAGACCGAGACCGAGCGCGAGCCGCCGAGCGCCACGACCAATGGCGGCGGGCCGGCCCCAACCGCCCCAACGACCGTGTCATCCGAGTCCTCCCCCGCCCCGTCGCCGACGCAGGACGGTGCGCTCGGGCGCGAGGTGCGCGTGGAAGGCCTGCGCGCCTTCTACGGATCCAAGGAACAGCTGAAGGGCATCGACCTCACGTTCGAGCCCAACCAGGTGACGGCGATCATCGGCCCTTCGGGCTGCGGCAAGTCGACGCTCGTGCGCTGCATCAACCGCATGCACGAGGAGATCCCCGGCGCGCGCGCAGAGGGTCGCGTGATCGTGGACGGCGTCGACGTCTACGGCCCGTCGGTCGACGTGGTGGCGGTGCGGCGCGCGATCGGGATGGTCTTCCAGAAGCCCAACCCGTTCCCGACGATGTCGATCTTCGACAACGTCGCGGCGGGGCCGCGGCTGGCGGGCGGGCGCCGGCGCCGCGACCTGCGCGAGAAGGTCGAGGCCGCGCTGCGCGGCGCGGGCCTGTGGGGGGAGGTCGAGGAGCGCCTGTCGGCCCCCGGCGTGGGCCTGTCGGGGGGCCAGCAGCAGCGCCTGTGCATCGCGCGCTCGCTGGCGGTCGACCCCGAGGTGATCCTGATGGACGAGCCCTGCTCGGCGCTTGACCCGATCGCGACGTTGAAGATCGAGGACCTCATCGGCGAGCTGAAGAACCGCGTGACGATCGTGATCGTCACGCACAACATGCAGCAGGCGGCGCGCGTGGCGGACCGCACCGCGTTCATGCTCGACGGGGAGCTCGTGGAGGTCGGCCCGACGGAGGAGATCTTCACGAAGCCGAAGAACCCGCGCACCGAGGAATATGTCACCGGCAAGTTCGGCTGATCGCGACGAGGGCGCCGCGCTGAGAGAGGCTCCGGGCGCGCCCGCGCACGAGCCCGCCGCCGGCGGGGCGCACCCTGGGCGCGCGCACTTCCAGGAGCAGCTGAGCGAGCTCGAAAAGCACGCGCTGGGCGGCCTCGACCTGATCGTCGAGCAGCTCGATCGCGTGCTGGAGGCGCTCGACCACCAGGACGTGGAGCTTGCGCAGATGGTGATCAACGACGACGACCGCGTCGACGGCCGCTACCTGGAGGTGCACCAGGGCATCCTCTCGCTGCTCGCGCTGCAGGCGCCGGTGGCGGGCGACCTGCGCCTGGTGGCGGCGCTGCTGCACATGATCAAGCACATCGAGCGGATGGGCGATCAGTGCGTGAACGTCGCGAAGCTGATCCCGCTGTCGGGCTACCACCCGCCGGTGCACGGCGAGATGCTCGCGACGCTCGCCAAGATGGGCGCGTTCGCGCGCTCGGAGGTCGTGCAGGCGAAGACGGCCTTCGCCAAGCGCGACGTCGCGCTGGCCGAAGACCTCGTGCGCCAGGACCGCGAGATCAACCGCCTGAACCGCGACATCTTCCGGCTGGCGATCGAAATCGGCGATGACCCCGACACGCGCGAGTGGGCGCTGTATATGACGCTGGTGGCGCGTGCGCTCGAGCGCATCGGCGACAACGCGGTGGACATCGGCGAGCAGGTGGCGTTCGTCGTGAGCGGCCTGTTCCGCGAGTTCTCGGACTCCTCGCGGGCGCCCGGCACCTGAGCCGAAAAAGCGCCGCAAACTGCGAAGGTTTCGCAGCTGTGAAGATCCTGTGACTTCGCGTGCGACGGCGAGTGGGAGGCAGGCCGATCGCGTACACTCGCGGCGATGACGGCAAGCGCTCGCGCCGACGCTCCGGGGGGCGTCACGTCGGCTTCCGAGGCCCAGGCGTCTACGAGCGCGCTGCGGATCGCGATTCTCGATCGCGACAGCGGCTTCATCCAGGTGCTGAGCAAGCGCCTTGACCGGCTTGGCTGGGAGCACCGCGTGCTCGCGAGCCCGGTGCCCTCCGACGCGGTCGTGTCGATGCGCCTGAGCGCGCTCGTCGTCGACCTCGCGGTGCTCGGTCCGCAGGCGTGGAGCTGGCTGGAGACGCTGTGCGAGGCGCTGCCGGAGCTCGGCATCGTGGTGTGCACCGGCCCCTCGACGGTCGCCCAGCGCGTGCGCGGGCTGCGCCTCGGGGCGGATGACTGGATCACCAAGCCGTGCCATCCCGAGGAAGTGATCGCGCGCGTGCAGAGCGTCGTGCGCCGCCGGCGGCGCAGCGCGAGCCGCGCGGAGGCGCCGCCGCTCATGGCGGGCGAGGTGGAGATCCGCCGCGACCGCTTCCAGGCGTTCGTGGGCAGCGAGAGCATCGACCTGACGCGGCGCGAGTTCGAGCTGATCGAGCTACTGGCCACGGCCGAAGGCCGCGTGCTCGAGCGCGAGGAGATCTACTCGCGCCTGTGGGGCTACACGATGGTCCGCGGCGACCGCTCGGTCGACGTGTTCGTGCGCAAGCTGCGCCAGAAGCTCGAGAAGGCCTCGCCGAGCTGGCGCTACATCCACACGCACTTCGGCATCGGCTACCGCTTCGCGGCGGAATCGCTGGAGGTCGTCGACCCCGAGACGATCCCGTCGGCGCTACCGGCCGCCTGGGCTGCCGACCGCGCGCAGGAGCGCGCTGTCGACGGCGCCGCCGTCGGCGATTAGCGCGAGCTCACGAGGCCGCATCAGTAGGACCAGTTCGGCGCTCGCGCCGTCGAGGCGCACCAGCGCGAGGCCGCCCTTCTTGAGGTCGACGCGCGCGCCGGTGAGCGAGGCGATGACGCCCGAGAGGTCGGGCTCGTGACCGACCAGGAGCACGCGTGCGGTGGCGCCGGCGGGGCGCAGCGCGGCGCGCGCGGCGAAGGCGTCGAAGCCTTCGGCCAGCGGTTGGTGCAGCTCCAGGCGCTCGCGCAGGCGCCCGTCCCATTCCTCGGCGGCGAGCTCGGCGGTGCGGCGCGCGCGCACCTTGGGGCTGTAGAGGACGACGTCGAAGTCCGCATCGATCGCGGCGAGCGCGCGCCCGGCGACGCGCGCCTGTACCTCTCCGCGTTCGGTCAGGCGGCGCTCGGAGTCCTCGCGGCTCCCGTGCCGCTCAGCCTCCGCGTGTCGAAGTAGCCAGAGCTGACGAGCCATCTGACGCAGTGGAGACTAGCGGCGTCGGCCCTCGTCTGCAGGGTGTTTGCGGCAGGCCCGCGTCGAGCGTATACCGTGCAGAGGCAATGCAGCGACTGCGCGAGAACGCGACCGGCGTGCAGCACGACGGTGCGCGAGCTTTAGCGGGCGCCGCTGCCGCGGCGCTTGATGCGAGCGCTGCTGCTGCCGCGCTGGAGAGCGACGAGCCGGCGCTCTACTTCAACCGCGAGCTCTCGTGGCTGGACTTCAACGACCGCGTGCTGCAGCTCGCCGAGGACGAGCGCCTGCCGCTGCTGGAGCGCGTGAAGTTCTGCGCGATCTACACGACGAACCTCGACGAGTACTACATGGTTCGCGTGGCCGGGCTGCACGACCAGATCGACGCGGGCGTGGAGACGCCGAGCCAGGACGGGCGGAGCCCGTCGCAGACGATCGCGCTGATCCGCGAGCGCGTGCTCGAGCAGAGCGCGCGGCTGACGAGCTGCTTCGAAGGGCGCCTGCGCCCCGCGCTCGCGCAGGCGGGGATCCGGCTGATGGCCGTGGACGAGCTCGATGCGGACGGTCAGGCGGCGCTCGAGCAGCACTTCCGGCGAGCGATCTTCCCGGCGCTGACGCCGCTGGCCGTCGCGCCGGGGCGCCCGTTCCCCTACATCTCGAACCTGTCGTTGAGCCTGGCGGTGCTCGTGCGCGACCCGCTGAGCGAGCAGACGGTGTTCGCGCGCGTGAAGGTGCCGATGGAGATCCTGCCGCGCTTCGTGTCGGTCGCGCAGGGCAAGCAGACGGTGTTCGTGCCGCTGGAGAGCGTGATCGCGCACCACCTGGACTCGCTGTTTCCGGGCATGCAGATCGTCGACCACGAGTTCTTTCGCGTGACCCGCGATGCCGACCTGGAGGTGTCCGACGACGCTGCGGACCTGCTGCAGGCGGTCGAGGACGAGCTGCGCCGGCGGCGCTTCGGAGAGATCGTGCGCGTCGAGGTCGGCTCGCGCTCGCCGCGCCTGCGCGAGGAGCTCACGTCGCTGCTCGGCCTGGACGGCGCGGAGGTCTACCCCGTGGAGGGTCTGCTCGACATGGGCTCGCTGTGGCAGCTCGTGCGCCTCCCAGGCCACGCCGAGCTGCGCGACGCGCCGCTCGTCGGCGTGACGCACCCGCGCCTGCTGCGCCACGAGGACGAGCGCCCGGACGTGATGGGCGCGATGCGCGAAGGCGATCTGCTCGTGCATCACCCGTATGTGTCGTTCGCGACGTCGGTCGAGCGCTTCGTCGAGCAGGCGGTGGCCGACCCGAACGTGCTCGCGATCAAGCAGACGGTCTACCGCACGAGCGACGACTCGCCGCTGGTGCCGGCGCTGATCGACGCGACCGAGCGCGGCAAGCAGGCGGTCGCGCTGGTCGAGCTGAAGGCGCGCTTCGACGAGCGCATGAACATCCATTGGGCCAAGGCGCTCGAGGAGGCGGGCGTGCACGTCGTCTACGGGCAGCCGGCGCTGAAGACGCACGCGAAGTGCGTGCTGGTGGTGCGCCGGGAGGGCGACGGCGTGCGCAACTACGTGCACATCGGCACCGGCAACTACAACTCGACGACGGCGCGCCTGTACACCGACTTCGGCCTGTTCACGACCGACGCGGAGACCGGCGCCGACGCGACGGACATGTTCAACTACCTGACCGGCTACGGGCGCCCCTCGCACTACCGCAAGGTGCTGATGGCGCCCGACCACCTGCGCGAGGGCATCCTCGAGCAGATCGAGCGCACGATCGCGGCGCACTCGCCCGCGTCGCCGGCGCGAATCGTGATGAAGATGAACGCGCTCGTCGACGGGCGCTGCATCCGGGCGCTGTACGAGGCCTCGCGCGCGGGCGTGAAAGTGGACCTGAACGTGCGCGGCATCTGCTGCCTGCGCCCGGGTCTGCCGGGGGTCTCCGAGAACATCCGCGTGGTGTCGGTCGTGGGGCGGCTGCTCGAGCACTCGCGCATCTACGCCTTCGAGCGCGGCGGCAGCCACACGATCTACATCGCCTCGGCCGATCTGATGCCGCGCAACCTCGACCACCGCGTCGAGCTCGCGGCGCCGATCGAGGCCGAGGAGCTGCGCGCCGAGCTGCTCGACACGCTCGAGCGCGCGTTCGCCGACAACCAGAGCTCGTGGGAGCTCGACGGCGCCGGCACGTGGCAGCGGCGCGCGCCGGGCCCGGGCGAGGAGCCGCGCAACATGCAGCTCGAGCTGGCGGCGCTGCACGCGGCGCGCGCGGCTGGCGCGGCGAGCGAGTGGTGGTCGGGGCCTTCGACGCCGCCGCCGGCGCCGGGCGCGACCCCGCCCGCGCCGGCGGAGACGCCCACGGGCGTGGTTCGCTAGTCGCTCGGCACGGACCTCGGGCGGCACGCCGCGCAGCGGCCGGCTATCTTGCGCTGCATGGCGAAGACCCCGCAGGTCGGCGAGCCCGCGCCCGACTTCGAGCTGCAGGGCACCGAGGGCCCGTTCAGGCTCTCCGAGCACCGCGGCGAGCGAGTGCTGCTGCTGTTCTACCCGGGCGACAACACGCCCGTGTGCACGCGCCAGTTCTGCTCCTACCGCGACCAGCCGGACGCGTTCGCCGCGCTGGGCGCCACCGTCGTGGGGATCTCCTCCCAGGACCTCGACTCCCATCGCGGCTTCATCGACAAGAACCGCCTGACGGTCCCGCTGCTCGCGGACGTCGATGGCGCCGTGGCCAAGGCCTACAGCGCTCACAACCGCCTCGGAACCAAGCGGGTAGTCGTCGTGGTTGACGAGGATGGGATCGTGCGCTACCGCCACGACCACATGCTGGGGCTCGACTACCAGTCGGTGGACGACCTCAAGGCAGCGCTCGACGCGCTGCCGGGCCACGCCTAGAGGTCGACGCCGAGCGAACGGCCGCGAGAGCCGCGCAGGCGTCTTGACGGGCCGTCGGATTTATGGATCGTCTACCGACTGCCGCGCGGCCGTCAGGAGCACCGAACACATGGCTACACGGGGCCTCGACCCTAGGCTGCCCGAAACTCAGGGCGTCACCAGGTCCTTCAGCTCGAAGATGGTGACCTCGCTGTGGTGGTCGGGCATCAGGGCTTCGAGCGTCGGGTTCCGGATCTGCTCCTCGTACCGCTTGGCGTAGTCCTCCGAGTCCCACACCTGCGCGATATGCATTTCGCCGTCTACAAACGTCGCGCCGTGCATGATGAGGCCCAAGGGGTGCCGCGTGCGCAGCTCCATCTTCTCGACGGCTGCCTCGTATATCTCCTGGCTCGCGTGCGTCCGGACCAGCCGAAGAATAGGCACAAAAATAACCCCCTCGTCGCTGTCGTCGCCCTACCACTCTAGTGCCTTCGAGATGAGCCCAGGCCCCTCGGAAAGCACGGTTTTCGCCGTCAATTCCCGACCAACGGAAGCCAACACCGCATGACAGACGCCGCCTGCGCTCTCGGCACATGGCGCGCGCCGCATCCGAGCCCGCGACCCCCGATCAGAGGCGCCGCCTCTCGGATCTCGCGGTGGACGAGCAGACCTCAAATAACGTTCCTCTCCCACGCCGCCGGCCGGCGTGGAATCAGCGGCCTGCGCGTCGCTCCACATCCCTTGCGTCGTCCCCGAGCGCATCGAAGATCAGCCACATCCCGAGAGCACCGATGAGGATGAAGCCGAGGGCGGCGAGGGCCAAGAGCACCCAGCCGAGAACACCACCGCGCGTCCCGAACACGCCGGTGGTCTCAACGAACCTCATCACAAGAGCAACGACCCACAGCGCGACAAGGGCAATCAGGATCGCGCGGCGACGTTCGCGCATCACTCGTCCTCCCTCGGGCAGTCCTCGTCGAAGTCTCCCAGCAGCTCCTGCAGCACCTCCTCCGTCTCGTCGGCGTCGAGCCTATCGGACGTCTCATCGACCGTCCGCAGCAACCGTTTGCGAGACCTCGCGGCGGCGCGTGCGCCACGGCGATGCGCTAGAACCGGAGCGGTGCGGCGCCACCGCCACGTCCTCGCAGCTGTCGTCGCGGCGGCGGCGATGTCACTCGCGGACTGCGGCGGAGCGCGCAGCTCCGCCGCGCGCACGCCGAAGGCGCCACCGGGCTCGATCCCGCGCGCGAGCGCACGCACCGCCGGCGGGGAGCTGCTCGACTGGACGGAGTTCGGCCTGAACCCGCAGCGAAGCGATGTCAGCGAACAGGCCACCGGCATCGACGCGGCGAACGTGGCGCACCTCAATCGCCGCACGCTGACGCTCCCCGGCACGGTCGACTCCTCGCCGACCTATCTGCACGAGGTGAGCGTCGACGGCGCAAGCCACGATGTGATCTTCATCACGACGACCTATGGGCGCACGCTCGCGATCGACGCGAACAGCGGACGCACTCTGTGGACCTACACGCCGCCCGGCTACGCAGGCTGGGCCGGCACCGCGCAGATCACCGTCAGCAGCCCGCTCGTCGACCCCGACCGCGAATACGTCTATACCGCCTCGCCCAACGGCCTGATCCACAAGCTGCGGATCTCGGACGGCGGCGAAGCGGGCGGCGGCTGGCCGGTGCGTGTGACGCTCGAACCGCGCCACGAGAAGCTCGGCGCTGCGCTGAATATCGACGGCGAAGACCTGCTCGTGGCCGCGAGCGGATATCTGGGCGACATCCCGCCCTACCAGGGACACCTCGTCGCGATTCAGCGCTCCAGCGGACATATCGCGGCGATCTTCAACACGCTGTGCTCCAATCGGCGCGCCCTTCAGGTGCCGAGCACGTGCGGCGCGAGCGATTCGGCTGTCCTCTCGCGCGGTGGCGCGGTCGTCGAGCCGGGCGGCGCGCGTGTCCTGATCGACACCGGCAACGGCCCTTGGAACGGCCACACCGACTTCGGCGACAGCGTCATCGAGCTGACCTTCCCAGACCTGCGCCTGCGCCAGGCGTTCACCCCGAGCGACCAGGAACACCTCAACAGGAACGACCTCGACCTGGGCTCCAGCGCGCCGGTGCTGCTCGGGCACAACCGCGCCCTCGTCGGCGGCAAGGACGGCGTGCTGCGCGTGCTCGAGCTCTCGCGCCTGAACGGCCGCAGCCTCACCTCGCACACGCTCGGCGGAGAAGTGCAGAGCCTCCCGCTGCCCGGCGGCGGAATGCTGTTTACGGCGCCGGCGGTGTGGCAGCACTCCGGCCGCACGACGATGTTCCTAGCCGACGAAAACGCGACGGCGGCATTCGCGCTGCGCCGCGGAAGGCTGTACGAGGCCTGGCAGCACTCCACGCCGGGGACGAGCCCGGTGATGGCCGGCGGGCTGCTGTACGTGTATGACCCCGATTCGGGCGGGATCTACGTCTACAGCCCCAGCTCGGGCCGCGCGATCGCGAAGCTGCCCGGCGCCGGCGGCCACTGGAACAGCCCGATAGTCGTGGACGGGCATGTGATCGAGCCCGAGGGCAACGCCAACGAACACCTGCTGACGGGCACGCTCGACATCTTCTCCGCCCCCTAGCCACGCCGGCGGCGTCCGCGCGGCGCCGAGCGCGAAGTCGGCGCCCGCGCGAAGGCGCGCCGGCGGCAGAGCGAGCGGGTAGCCTCGTGCCTGATGGAGCAATCGCTTGCAGGGCAGCTCCTGCTCGCGGCGCCGACGCTGCGCGGCCCCAATTTCGCGCGCTCGGTGGTGCTGGTCGGCGCGCACGGCGAGGACGGCGCGATGGGCGTCGTGCTGAACCGCCCCACGCCGGTTTCGGTCGCGGACGCCGTGCCCCAGCTGCAGGCCGTCGTCGGCGAGCAGGAGCCTGTCTTCGTGGGCGGGCCGGTGCAGCCGGAGTCGGTGGTCGTGCTCGCCGAGTTCCTCGAGGAGTCGGCCGCGGGGCTGCTGCTGCTGGGGCGCATCGGCTTCCCCGCGGCAGACGCCGAGCTCGAGCAGCTCGCGCAAGCGACCGTGCGCGCGCGTGTCTTCGCGGGCTACGCGGGCTGGTCGCAGCTGCAGCTGGACGCCGAGGTGCAGAGCGGGGACTGGATAACGCACGCGCCGCAGCCCGCGGACATCTTCACCGACGCGCCCGAGGATCTCTGGAGCAGTGTGCTCACACGGATGGGCGGTAGCTACGCGCTGATCGCGCGCATGCCGCTCGACCCGAGCGTGAACTGAAACGAGCGCGGCGCGGGCCGGTCTGCGGCGCACCGCGCCCGTACTACCCTGGTGGGGCCTCGCCGGGGCCGGCGCCCGAGCTGTACCCGGCCACACAGCAACCGCCGTCACGGAAGGGAAGTCATGCTCACGCTCGCCCGCTGGTCGACGACGCACCGCAAGTACGTCGTGCTGGGCTGGGTGCTGCTGCTCGTGGCGGTCAGCGCGTTCGCGCGCTCCGCCGGGACCAGCTACTCGAACAACTTCACGCTCCCCAACTCCGACGCACAGCGTGCCTCCGACCTGCTGCAGCGCAGCTTCCCGGCGCAGGCCGGCGACCGCGACACGATCGTCTACGAGGTCGGCTCGGGCAGCGTCACCGAAGCGCCCGTGCGCGCACGCATGAGCGCGATGTTCGCCGCGGTCGCGCGCCTGCCGCACGTCACTGAGGTGATCAGCCCCTACACCGGCGCGGCGGCCGGCAACGAGATCTCGGCGAACGGGCGCATCGCGTTCGCCACCGTCGTCTTCGACAAAAAAGCGAACCTGCTGCCGAAGGGCGCGATCGAACGGGTGATCGCGCTGGCGCGCACGGCCGCACGGCCGGGCCTGCAGGTGCAGCTCGGCGGCCAGGCGATCGAGACCACCGAGCAGATCGGCTTCGGCCTGTCGACGGCCGTTGGCCTGCTCGCCGCGATCGTCGTGCTGCTGCTGACGTTCGGCTCGCTGCTCGCGATGGGCTTGCCGATCGTCACGGCGCTGTTCGGGCTCGGCACGGGCCTCGGGGTGATCGCGCTGTTCACGCACATCGTGTCGACGCCGAACTTCTCCTCGGAGCTCGCCGCGATGATCGGGCTCGGCGTCGGCATCGACTACGCGCTGTTCATCCTCACGCGCTTCCGCGAGGCTTACGCGAGCCCCGGACCGACGCTCGGCGACGCGCGCGCTTCGGTGATCGAGGCGATCGACACCGCCGGCCGCGCCGTGCTGTTCGCCGGTTCGACCGTCGTGATCGCGCTGCTCGGCATGATGCTGCTCGGCGTGGAATTCCTCTACGGCGTGGCGATCGCCGCCTCGCTCGGTGTCCTGCTGGTGATGCTCGCCTCGCTCACGCTGCTGCCCGCCCTGCTCACGCTCGCGGGCCCGCGCGTGGCCGCGCGACGGCGTCTGGGCCGCCGCGCCGCGGTCGCCTCGGGCGGCGCGTTCGCGGGCTCCGACGCGCCCAACGGCGCGCCGGTCGGCGGCAGCGCGTGGGTGCGCTGGAGCGCCTTCGTGCAGCGCCGCCCACGGCGCATCGCGCTGCTCGCGGCAGCCGCCATGCTCCTCATCGCCGCACCCGCGACGGCGCTGCGTCTTGGCTCCAGCGACGCCGCCAACGACCCCGCCGGCCAGACCACGCACAAGGCCTACGAGCTGCTCGCCCGCGGTTTCGGCGAAGGCTTCAACGGGCCGCTGCTGATCGTCGCCAAGGTGCCGCCACACGCCGGCGCGAGCGCGCTCGCCGGCCTGCGCGCCGCCATCGCCGCGACGCCGGGGGTCGTCTCGGTGACACCCGCGCGGCTGAATCCCGCGGGGGACGTCGCGACGATCACCGTCTATCCGCACTCCTCGCCGCAGGCCTACGCGACGACGCAGCTCGTCGAACGGCTGCGCGCGCGCGTGATCCCGCCGCTCGCGCGCGCCGACCACATGACGGTCTACGTCGGCGGCGTGACGGCCGGCGCCGTCGACTTCGCCAGCACCCTCTCGCGCAAGCTGCCACTCTTCATCGGCGTCGTCGTGCTGTTGTCGGCACTGCTGCTGATGGTCGTCTTCCGCTCGCTGCTGATCCCGCTGCAGGCCGCGGTGATGAACCTGCTCTCGATCGGCGCGGCGCTCGGCGTGATCGTCGCGATCTTCCAGTGGGGCTGGTTCGGCGGCCTGATGGGAGTGCAGAAGGGGCCGATCGAGTCGTTCATCCCGGTGATGCTGTTCGCGATCGTGTTCGGCCTGTCGATGGACTACGAGGTGTTCCTCGTCTCGCGCATCCGCGAACGCTGGACATTGACGCGCCACGGCTCGCGCGCGGTCGGCGAGGGTCTGGCGCTGACCGGGCGCGTGATCACCGCGGCGGCGGCGATCATGGTCTGCGTCTTCCTCTCGTTCATGCTCGGCGAAGACCGCATCATCAAGGAGTTCGGGCTGAGCCTCGCAAGCGCCGTGCTGCTCGACGCGCTCGTCGTGCGCTGCATGCTGCTGCCCGCCGTGCTGGCGCTGCTGGGCGACTCGACCTGGAGGCTCCCGGCGTGGCTCGCGCGCGTGCTGCCGCGCGTGCGCATCGAGGGCACACACACGGACGGCGGCGAGCACGAGGGCACCCCGATCGCCGCCGCCGGCGCACGCCCGCATGCGGTCGCCACCGAGGGGGCAGAGGCCTAGAGGGACGCGCTCTGCCGGCGCGCCAACCGCTCATAGCAGCCCGCCCGTCCGCAGCGGCGAAAGCGCCCGCAGCGGCGAAAGCGCGCGCAGCGGCGAAAGCCGCCGCAGCCGCACTGTCGGCCGCCTGCCTGCTGGTCGCCTTCGCCGGCTGCGCGACGGCCAGGGCCGGCGGTCGGCGCTCGGTCCTGCTCGTCTTCGCGAGCGTCCGCGAGCGCCGCCTGCAGCGCACGCCCGGGGCCTCGCTCGCGATCATGTCGGCCGCCCAGGGGACCTACTCGTCCGCACAGCTCGACCTGGACATCAGTCAGGGCTCCCGCATCGGCACCTCTGCCTACCACACGAGGCTGCGCGCCCTCGCGCTGCGCAGAAGCGGAGGGGGCGGCTCCATCGAAGGCTGGTCGGCCGCGCTCGCGCGCGCCCGGGGCGCACCGCAGCTGCTCGACCCCGGGCTGCTCGCAGCGCAGCTGCCCGAAGGCGCGGGCTATGCGGGGACGCTCGGAGCGCCCGCCGAAGGCGCGCCCGCCGTCGCCGACGCGCAGGGACGGGTCGCGCACGTCTCGCTGGGCGCCGCGCCGAGCGTGGCGCGCAGGGCGACGGCGCTGCTCGCACGTGCCCGCTTCGTCGTCGCCGACCTGCCCGCCGGCGCGCTCGGCGAACGCGAGCTGCTCGCGCTCGCGGCAGGCCGCGCTCCGGGCGAGCTGCTGCTCGTGCTCGCGCGGCCGCCCCGCGCCAGCGAAGGCGCGCTGCTGTGGCTCGCCGCCGCGGGACTCGCCGGCGGCGGCTCGCGCGAGCTCACCTCGCGGAGCACGACCGAGCGCGGGTTGGTGATGGACATCGACCTGACCGCCAGCGTGCTCGCTCAGCTCGGTCTGCCGACGCCCGCACCGGTGCGCGGAAGCCCCCTGCGCACCGACGGCGCGCTCGACGCAGGCGCGCTGCGCGCGCTGATGGCGCGGCTGCGCGTGATCGGCCCGCGCCGCCTGCGCGCGCTCGCGTGGCTGCTGATCGCATGGGCCGCGCTCGCGCTGCTCTGCGCGCGCTCGCCGCGCGCGCGCGCATGGGCGCTGCGGACGGGCGGCGTGGGCCTGCTGTGGGCACCGACCGTCGCGCTGGCGCCGGCGGCGCTCGAGCCGCCGGCCGCCGCCGAATACGCGTTGATCGCGGCGCTCTGCCTGGCGCTCGGCGCGCTGACCGACGCCCTGCTGCCGTGGCCGCGCGCACCGCTCGCGCCCGCCCTCGCGGCGCTGGCCGCAATCAGCGCCGACGCGCTCGCCGGCAGCCAGCTGCTGCTGCGCTCGCTGCTCGGGCCCGACCCGCTGCTCGGCGCGCGCTTCTACGGCATCGGCAACGAGCTCAAGTCGGGCCTCGCCGTGCTCGTCCTGGCCGCCGTCGCGGCCGCCCTGTACCCCGCCGCGCGCGGGCGCCGCGCGGTGCTCGCGATGGTCGCCGCGGGCGCGCTGCTCGCGATCATCGAGGGCTCCGCGCGCATCGGCGCCGGCGTCGGCGGCGTGATCCTCGTGAGCTTCGGCTTTGCGCTGGCTGCCGTCGCGCTGCTGAAGGGCTCGCTCACGCGCCGGCGCGCGTTTGCGATCCTGCTCGCGCCCGTGCTCGGACTGCTCGCGCTCGCCGGCATAGATCTAGCGACCGCTCACGGCGCGGGCCACTTCACCGGCAGCGTGCTGCACGCCCGCTCGTTCGCGGATCTGCGCGATCTCGTCGTGCGCCGCTACGAAGCCGCCTGGCAGGAGCTGCGCAACCACGCGATGCCCGCCGCCACCGCGCTCGCACTCCTCCTGGCAGCCTGGGCGCTGCGCGACAGCGCGCGACTGCTCGCTCCCACGCGCGGCGACCCCGCCTGGCGCGCGGCGCTGTGGGGCGCGATCGGAGCCGGCCTGGTGGGCGCGCTCGTAGAGGACTCCGGGCCGCTGCTGTTCGTCGTCGCGACCTTCACGGGCGGCTGCGTCTGCTGCTACCTGTGGGGGCGCCCGCGTGCCGCCGCGGCCGGGCAGGCGCCGGCGCCGGCGCCAGCGCCGGGAAAGAGTGCGGTCCTCGCACGCCCCGTGCAGCACGATCTCGCGCTCTGAGAGCTCCATCGCCACGCGCCACGGGCTCACCCGCGAGGAGAGCGAGGTCCGCTTTCACTCGCACTCCGGCGCGAGCCCCAGCGCACGGCGGAGCTCTGCCGCGCCGAGCCCCGTGACGCGCACGCGCTTCTCGCGCGAGCGCTCGCCGCGCACGATCTCGACACCCTGCACCCCCACCCCCGCACGCTTGGCGATCAGACGCCGCAGCGCCGCGTTCGCACGGCCCTGCTGCGGCGGCGCACTGACGCGGGCGAGCACCACGCCCGCGCGTTCACCGTCGATTGAATCGGCGCCGGCGGCCGGGCGCAGGCGCACGGTGATCTCAGCTGCCTCCATGAGCCGCTCGCGCGAGATGCTCGACATGCTCTGCCACGGCGTCCGCGTCGCGCTCAGGACGCCCGCACGGGCCGCCGCGCGCGCCCGCGCCCGCACTGCCGAGGCTGCGCGCCGCCTGCAGCCTCCCGGCCTCAGTCCCGCAGCGCGCGGCGGCGCCTGTTGACGAACAGCACCGCGCCCACGATGACCACGACCAGGACGAGTACACCAGCCGCGATATAGCGCAGTTTGTGGTGCACCGGTTTCTTGGGAATTTCGGCGTACGCCGCTTTGGTCGCCAGCAGTTTGACCGGCACGCCGTGCGCCTTCAGCGCCGCTTCGTAGGTCGGCCTCTGTTTCTTTGCGTAGCGGGCCAGCACGTGCCGGCCGTTCTTCAGCGTCGTGCGGAGTGAGCGCACGTACTTGTTGATCGTCACTTCGGCGATTTCGCCCGCCGCCAGCTGCTTTTCGTACTGCGCGAGGCTCTCGTTCGTGTAGGCGACCACGGGTTCGGCGGCGAGCGCCACGGGCACCGTCGTGCCGAGCGCGTAGCAGCAGAGAAGCGCTGCCAGCAGGACTCCGCGCAGGCGAGCGCGACGGCGGGGCCGGGGGATCACCGGCGGTAGATTAGCGACACGGCTCGCGCGGGCGCCCCGCGCCCTGGGCGGGCCTACGCGTCCGGTGCGCGCCTCGGGCTCAGCGCGGGGCTGCGCAGCCGGAGCTCAGCACGGCGCCGCGCAGCCGGAGCTCAGCGCGGGGGCTGCGCAGCCGGAGCTCAGCGCGTGGCCGCGCGCGCGGCGCGCATCGCCTTGTTGCGTTCGACCTTCGAGAGCACAACCTTGCGCATGCGCACCGTCGCCGGCGTCACCTCGACCGCCTCGTCCTCGCGCACCCACTCGAGCGCCTGGTCCAGCGTCATTCGCTTGTGTGCGTCCAGGCGCACCAATACGTCCGAGGTCGAGGAACGCATGTTCGTGAGGTGCTTCTCCTTGACCGGATTGACGTCGAGATCGTCCGCGCGCGAGTTCTCGCCGACGATCATTCCCTCGTAGACCTCCTCGCCGGGACCCACGAACAGCGTGCCACGCTCCTGCAGCGTCATCAGCGAGTAGCTCACCGTCAGGCCGCTGCGGTCGGCGACCAGCGCCCCCGTCGTGCGCGTCAGCAGCTCGCCCGCCCACGGCTCCCAGCGGTCGAATACGTGGTGCATGATCCCGGTGCCGCGCGTCTCCGTCAGGAACTCCGTGCGAAAGCCGATCAGCCCACGCGCCGGCACCAGGTACTCCATGCGCACCCAGCCGGTGCCGTGGTTGGTCATGTGCTCCATGCGCCCCTTGCGCACCGCCAGCAGCTGCGTGACGGTGCCAACATGCTCCTCGGGCACGTCGACGGACAGCCGCTCGACCGGCTCGTGGCGCTCGCCTTCGATCAGATGCTCGACCACGTGCGGCTGGCCGACCGTCAACTCGAAGCCCTCGCGGCGCATGATCTCCACGAGCACCGCCAGCTGCAGCTCGCCGCGCCCCTGCACCTCGAAGGTGTCGGGCCGCTCGGTCGGCACGACGCGCAGCGAGACGTTGCCTACGAGCTCCTGGTCCAGCCGAGACTCGATTTGGCGCGCCGTCAGCTTGTCCCCGTCTTTGCCCGCGAGCGGGGAGGTGTTCACGCCGATCGTGATCGACATCGCCGGCTCATCGACGGTGATCACCGGCAACGGCCGCGGGTCCTGCGGGTCGGCCAGCGTCTCGCCGATCGTCACCTCGGCGATCCCCGCGACCGCGATGATTTCGCCGGGACCGGCCTCGCTCGCGTCGACGCGGTTGAGCGCGTCCGTCACGTATAGCTCCGCGACCTGCGCGCGCTCGATCGCACCGTTGGCACGGCACCACGCGATCTGCTGCCCGCGCCTGATCGTGCCGTTGCGCACGCGGCAGATCGCAAGCCGCCCCACGTACGGGGACGCATCGAGGTTCGTCACGAGCGCCTGCAGCGGCAGCTCGTCCTCGTACACCGGCGCCGGGATGCGCTCGAGCAGCAGGTCAAGCAGCGGCGCCAGCGAGGAGCCCTCCAGCGGGCGGCCTGGCTCGTAGTGCAGCGAGGCAACCCCCGCGCGCGCGTTGCAGTAGACGATCGGGAACTCGATCTGCTGCTCGTCCGCATCGAGGTCCAGGAACAGCTCGTACACCTCATCGACGACCTCCGACACGCGCGCGTCGCTGCGGTCGACCTTGTTGACGACGAGGATCACCGGCAGTCGCGCCTCCAGCGCCTTGCGCAGCACGAAGCGCGTCTGCGGCAGCGGCCCCTCGGAGGCGTCCACGAGCAGCAGCACGCCGTCGACCATCGTCAGCCCTCGCTCCACCTCGCCCCCGAAGTCAGCGTGGCCGGGCGTGTCGATGATGTTGAGCTTCACGCCGTCGTACCTCAGCGAGGTGTTCTTGGCGAGGATCGTGATGCCCTTCTCACGCTCGAGGTCCATCGAATCGAGCACGCGCGGCGCGACGTCCTGGCCTTCGCGGAACGCGCCCGACTGCCACAGCATCGCGTCGACCAGCGTCGTCTTGCCGTGGTCGACGTGCGCGACGATCGCCACGTTGCGGATGTCATTTCTGCTCTTGAGCACTACAGGCAGAGGCTAGCGACGCACCCCGGCGGTCCTGAGGCCCGCGCTGATACCGAAGCGAGCCAGCGCCCTGGGATAACGCTCGGCCGCCGCGATCGTCTCCTCGAGCGCAGCCGCGAAGCGGCGCAGCTCCGCCTCCTCGACGGTCAGTGCCGGCAGTGCCTTGATCACGTTCATGCGATGCCCCGCAACCTGGCAGAAGATGCGGTGCTTGCGAAACAGCGGCACCACGACCAGCTGGGAGAACAGGCCCGGCTGGCGCGCCTCCACGCGCTCCCACAGCCTGCGCGCGGCCGTACCGGCCGGCGCGCCGAACTCGATCGCCCACATCAGGCCGAGGCCGCGCACGTCCTTGACCACCTCGAAGCGCTCGACCAGCGGCCTGGTCAGCTCGAGCAGCATCTCGCCGAGCCGGGCCGCGCGCTCCGCCAGCCGCTCGCGCTCCAGCACGCGCAGCGTGGCGAGCGCCGCGGCCGCCGCCAGGTCGTTCCCGCCGAATGTCGAGCCGTGGCGCACCGAGCGCTCCATCCCGTCGAACACGGCGTCCATCACGCTGCGCGAGGCCAGAACCGCGCCGATCGGCACCAGCCCGCCCGACAGCGCCTTCGCCACGCAGATCAAGTCGGGCTCGAGCCCCCAGTGCTCGAGCGCCAGAAAGCGGCCCGTCCGCCCGATGCCCGTCTGCACCTCGTCGCACACGAACAGCGCCCCGTGGCGGCGGCAGAGGCTCTGCGCCGCCGGCAGGTACTCGGGCGGCGGCAGGTTCACACCCTTGCCCTGAACCGGCTCGACCACGAACGCCGCCACGGCGCCCGCGGCGAGCGCCCGCTCGAGCGCCCCGAGGTCGCCGAACGGAACCGGCTCGCAGTCCTCGAGCAGCGGCCCGAAGCCGTCGCGAAACTCGGCGTTGCCGTTGATCGACAGCGACCCGAGCGTGAGCCCGTGGAAGGCGTGCTCTGCGTAAAGCACGCGCGGGCGCCCGGTCGTCGCGCGCGCCAGCTTGATCGCGCACTCGACCGCCTCGGTGCCGCTGTTGGCCGGAACCATCGCCGCCACGCTGCGCGGCGCGCGCGCCACCAGGGCCTCCGCGAGCACGCCGGCGAGCAGCGTGACTCCGAGTTGCGGCATGCTGGCGGTGCGCGCCGCCAGCACCTCCTCGACGGCCGCGATCGCCTCGGGGTGGTTGCGGCCGATTGCGAACACGCCGTAGCCGCCGAACAGGTCGAGATAGCGCTCGCCCGCGGCGTCGACCAGATGCGCCCCCTCGCCGCCGCTCCAGCTGCGGTCGAAGCCGAGCGTGCGCAGCACGCGCCCGAGCTGCGGATTCAGATACCGGTCGTTGAGCTCGAGCTCCTCGCCGGCCCTGCTCGCAAGAATCTCGCTAATTGGCGGAATCTGATCTGACATTCGTGATGTCAGACTAGCCTCGGTCGTGTATCCTTAAGTACTGTCCGGTGTATTTAGTCGCGGTTCGGGTGTCTATAATGAGCAGGCTTGCACCCGAGCAAGGAAGGAGAGTCCATCAGATGACGACCCAGACTTCTCAAAGGCAGTTCGCGGGCGCCGCGGCCAGTTCGGGCGATCCGCGGATCCTCTTCCAGCGCTGGCAGCGACACGGCGACGCAAGCGCGCGCGAAGCCCTCGTGCAGCGCTATATGCCGCTTGCGCGCAGCCTCACACGCCGCTACGGGCGCTCCTCCGAGCCATTCGAAGACCTGCTGCAGGTCGCGTCGCTCGGGCTGCTGAAGGCAATCGACCGCTACGACGTCGAGCGCGGGCATCCGTTCCAGTCGTTCGCCGTGCCCACGATCCTCGGCGAGATGCGCCGTTACTTCCGCGACTCCGGCTGGGCGATCCACGTGCCGCGCGGCGCCCAGGAGCGCGCGCTGAAGGTGCGCGACGCGCAGGAGAGGATCGCCAACGAGAACGGTCACTCGCCGACCGTCAACCAGCTCGCCCAGTACCTCGAGCTCGACATCGAGGACGTCATCGACGCGCTGCAGGCGATCCAGGCCTACGAGACCGTGTCGCTCGATGCCCCCCGCCCCGGCGCCGAGGACGACGCCGCCGTCTACGGCGACTCGATCGGCTCTGACGACGAGCGTTACGAGCTCGTCGAGCTCGACGCGACCCTGGCAGCCGTGCTCGGCCATATTCCCCCACGTGAGCGGCTGATCCTGAAGATGCGATACGTCGAGGACCTCACCCAGACCGAGATCGCCGAGCGCGTCGGGATCTCCCAGATGCAGGTCTCGCGGCTCCTGCGGCGCTCACTCGACCAGCTGCGGAGCCTCACGCAAGCGCCCGCAGCCGTGCGCTAGCAGGGAGCGGGCCGCAGTCAGCACCGTGTTCGCAGCGGCGGGCGAGATGGCCGACCTGCCGCTGTACGATCGCACCACGGGCGCCGCTCGATAGGTTGCGTGCCATCGAAAAGGTCCCTAACGTCCGTCTTCGCCTGTCGAGCCGGCCCGAGAACGTGCTGCTCGTGCGCCAGGCGCTGCGCGGCCTCGGTGAAGCCACGGGCGTCGATGAGATCGAGCTGAACGACATCAGCACGGCAGTCACGGAGGCCTGCAACAACGTCGTCTCCCATGCCTACGGCTCGGAGACGGGTCCGCTCGAAGTCGACGTCTGCGTCCGCGATCGCTGCCTCGAGGTGCGCGTGCGCGATCACGGCGTCGGGATCGGTGACGCCGCCGCCGAGCCTGGCGAGCAGTTCGCAGTTGGCGGCATCGGCCTTCCCGTCATGCGCGCGCTCGCCGACCGGGTGCACTTCGAGCAGACAGCCGGCGGCGGCACCGAGGTGCTGATGCGCTTCCCGCCCAGCGACAAGCTCGCCGATCTCGAGCCGCCGCTCGACACCGAGTGCTTCGAGCTCGCCCCGGCCGCGCTGCGCAAGCCCGAGGACGCCATGTCGGTCGCCGTGGGGCCCGCCGCGATCGCGCGTATCGTGCTGCGGCGCGTGCTCGCAGCGCTCGCCGTTCGCGCCCACTTCTCCGCAGCCCGCGTCACCGAGACCCAGCGTCTTGGCGAAGAGCTCGTCGCCCACCTCGTCGGCTCGAGCGAGCGCAACAGGCTCAGCGCCGGCGTGGACATCGCGCCACGCAATCTCAAGCTCACCGTCGGGCCGCTGCGCGAGGGCTCATCCGTCGACGGGCTCGCGCCGCTGCTCGATCGCCTCGCTGCGAGGCACCACGTCGAACGCTCCGACTCCGCCGAGGTGCTGGCGGTACAGCTCGTCGAACCGGCACGCGAGCCCTCTTAGGCGCGGCCGCCGCAAAGGCGAATGACCGGCGTGTGCGCCTCGTGCAAGACCCCCGCTCCCCGCCTGCACGTGCCTCGATGCTTCGACTTCAAGCAATATGCCGGCCGGCCGAAGCAGGCCGACCGACATATCGCGTTAGCCACCCCCCTCATGGCGGCGGTCGCGGGGGGCTCGCGATCCGCCGCTCGCAGGGGCGACGACTGGCAATTTCGAGTGTTCCCCGTTCGGCCACTCGCTAAACAGCATCCGTTGAGAATTCCTCGCGTGCTCCCTTTTCGCCTACCAACCGCAGCGTAGGGACCCGGCCATGACAATGCAACCGCCAACGCGCAGATTGCGAGATCGCGTCGGAGCTGGAGAGCAGGACGATCGCGCTCCTGCATCGCCGGGGAGCGCCTCGAGGAGGCCAAGCTCGCCGACGACCTCGCGCGGCTCGCAGCGCTCCGACGGACGCTCGCAGCGCTCCGGGCGACAGTAGAATCCCCCCATGGGAGTGGCCGAGCAACTCGAGGTCGACGTCAGACAGGCGCCCGACCGTGTGATCCTGGTGCTCGTCGGCGAACTCGATATGGCCAGCGCACCGTTGCTGCAGGGCGCTGTCGAGAGCGCCGAGATCGACTCCAGGCAGCTCGTCGTGCTCGATCTGGCGGGGCTGGAGTTCATCGACTCGACCGGTCTGCGCGTGATCCTCGCGATGCGCAAGCTGTGCTCCGAGCGTGGACAGGAGCTGGCGGTGACGCGTGGCTCGCAGCAGGTCGAGCGGCTGCTGTCGGTGACCGGCGTCGGCGAGCATCTGAAGATCATCGACTCGCCCGAGGCGCCGGTCTCCTGAGCGCCCCGCACGGCGCGGGGGTCGGTCGTTCCCGCTGCTCGGCTGCGCCGAGGCGCGAGGCGGCCAGGTCAGCCGACCGGGGCGCCGAGCGACACGAGCAGCACGCCGAGCGCGCCGGCGAGCAGCAGGCTCGCGAGAATCGGGACGCGCAGCAACAGCAACGCGAATGCCGCGGCTCCGAGGATCGGGTACTGCCAGGACTGCGAGAGCGCCGCGGCGAGCGGCACCGCGGAGCCCATGATGGCGCCCGCCGCGCATGGCGCCGAGCCGCGCAGGAACGCGACCGCCCGCTCGTTCTGGCGAAGGCGCTCGAGGTGCCCTGCGCCGACGATCACGAAGCCGAACGACGGCGCGAAGGCGACCGCGGCGGCGAACAGGCCGCCCGCGATCCCCCCCGCCGCGTAGCCGACGGCGGCGACGGTCTGCACGACCGGGCCCGGCGTGATCTGTCCCAGCGCGACCGCGCTCAGGAACTGCTCATGCGTCATCCAGTGGTAGGTGCTCACGGCGTCCGCCTGCATCAGCGGCACGATCACGAAGCCGCCGCCGAATGACAGCGCCCCCACCTTCAGCGCTGTCCAGGCGAGCGCCCCGCTACCGCCGGGGTCCGACGCAAGCGCGAGCAGCGGCCAGTAGTGCACGGCTGCACGCGAGGGGCGCGCGTGGACGGCGAGCTCGGCGATCCCGCACCCGACCAGCACGAGCACGAGCCAGGGGCCGAGCAGCGCAGCCGCGCACCCGCCCGCGGCGGCGTAGAGGACGATGCGTGGGCGGAGCGAGCGCTGTGCGCGGCGCCACAGCGGCGAGGCCACCGTCAGGCCCGCGCGCACCGCGACCGCAGCGACCGCGGCGCCGGCGCCGAGACTCGCCCCGCGAACCCAACGCGGCGGCGTGCTCGCCAGGAAGAGGACCGACAGCGCGAGGATCAGCACGAGGCCTGGGGCGATGAAGCAGACGCCGCCGAGCAGCGCTCCGGGCGCGCCCCGCAGCCGCCACGCGCAGTAGATCGCGAGCTGGGTCGACGCCGGGCCGGGAAGCATGTTGGCAACGGCCAGGTAGTGCTCGAACTGCTGCTCGCTCAGCCATCCCCTGCGCGTCACGCACAGCTCGCGCAGCAGCGCGATGTGCGCGGGCGGACCGCCGAAGCCGATGCAGCCGATGCGTCCCCACTGCCTGGCGATCTCGAGCATGCTCGGCGCCGCGCGCGCGTCCGCACCGGGACTACTCATCGGCCAGTGCCAGCAGCGCCGTGACGGTGCTCCAGTTGCGCGAACTCGCCGTGACCGGCAGACGCCCCGAGGCAAGGGCGTTCCACAGCTTGGAACGCGCGACTCCCGCCGGGTGCCAGCTGTAGAGCTCACGACCGGCCACGACCAGCCGCTCGGGCGCGAGGGCGAGCGTGGCGAGCCGCCGCGTCTCGGCGGGCGGCAGGGGGCCCACGAGGAAGCTGACCTGATAGCGCCTTGGATCGGAGGCGACGCCGGCGAGCGGGTTGCGATCCACCACGGCGGCCAGATCGGCACGCGTGCGCGCGATCACCGCGACGTGCAAGCCGAAGCTCTCACTGATCAGCCGTTCGGCGTCGCGGGCGAGTGTCTCCGGCGGCGCGTCGCTCGACAACGCGACGTTGCCGCTCTGCAGGTATGTGCGCACCTCGCCGAAGCCGGCGGCGGTGAGCACCTCGCGCAGCGCGTCCATCGCGATCCGGTTGCGCGAGCCGATGTTGACACCCCGCAAGAGGAGGACCTGGCGCATGCGGCGGATCGTAGGAGGTGCGACGCGAGCGCTTTGGCCCCGGCAGCTGCGTGAGCCGCTGCGACGATGCGAACCGATGCCGGCGCCCGACACTCTCCAGCTGTTGCGCCGTCCCGGCTTCGCGCGCTACTTCACGACGGTCGCCGCGTCGCGTGCGACCGGAACGATGTTCGGCGTCTCGGGCGTGCTGCTCGTCCTGGAGCGAACGCACGACCTCACGCTCGCCGGACTGGTGGTCGCCGCCTCGATCCTGCCCGGAGCCTTGACGGGCCCGCTGCTCGGCGCCTGGCTCGACGTGACCGCGAGCCGGCGCCGGCTGCTCGCGCTCGACCGCCTCGTGACGCTGGGCGCGTTGCTGGCGCTGCTCGCACTCGCCGGACACGCACCGCACTGGCTGCTGCCGCTGATCGCGCTGGCCTACGGAGTCACCTCGCCGCTGTCGGCGGGGGCGTTCGCCAGCGTCATGCCCGAGGTGGCCGGTCGGGAGCTGATCGACGTCGCCTACACCTTCGAAGCGACGAGCATCAACGTGGCGTTCATCGTCGGCCCCGCACTCGCGGGCATCATCGCCGGCGCCGTCGGCGCGGCCGGCGCGATCGAGACGCAGATCGGCCTCGGCGCCGTGCTCACCCTCCTGATCCTCACCGATCGCACGTTCGAGCTGCGCCCGGCGGGCGCCGCGAGCGGCGCGCGGCGCGTCAGCGCTGCGGCAATCGAGGGCCTGCGCAGCCTGTGGCGAGTGAGGCCACTGCGCTGGAATGCGCTGACGAGCCTTATCTACGTGATGGCATGGGGCACGCTCAACGTGGGGTTCCCCGCCTACGCGCTGAGCCTGCACGCGGGGGCGCACGCGGCCGGCTACATGTGGGCCGCTATCTCGCTCGGCTCGATGGTGAGCGCGTTCGCGCTGCGCGCGCGCACACGGCGGATCAGCGATCGCGCCCTGCTCGCGGGCTCCTTCCTCGCGATGGCCGTCTCGGTCGCCGCCTGGCCGCTCGCGAGCGGCCTCACCGGCGGGATCGCCCTCGTTGCGCTCACCGGCCTACTCGAGGGCCCCAGTCTCGTCGCCCTGCTGAGCGCGCGCCAGCGTCTGGCACCGGCACACCTGCGCGCGCAGATCTTCTCGACGATCACCAGCCTGAACCTCGCTGCCGCCGCGCTCGGCGCCGCCGCAGCGGGTCCATTGCACAGCACCGCCGGCACGAGCGCGACGCTCCTCGCATTCGCCGTGCTGATCGCCGCGGCGGGGCTCATCGCGCTGTGCTCGGCCAGCGCGCGGCCCGCGTCGGCTGGCGCGGTCCGCCATGGTTCGCCGTCGCCCTAGTGGGCGCGCGCCGGCGCGTCGGCGCTCGGGGGCCTCTTCAGCCGGCTCGCCACCTGCTTGGCCCGCCGCTCGCGGTCGCCCGCAGCCGCTGCGGCTCGCGCCACCGCACGCGCGGCTTTACGCGCGCCGATAGCGTCGCTCCTCCTCGACCGTGCGCTCGGCGGTAGGCAGCACCTCAAGGCGCTCGTCCGGGATCGGCGCACCGCTCTCGACCGAGAGCCCGAAGGTCCCGGCGGCGAGCCTGCCTTCGGCCCGCGCGAGCGCGTCGAGCGCGGCGCCGAGTTCCTCACGCCGACCCTCGTCCAGCTCGTCCTCGTAGAGATCCTCGGAGTCGCGATCACCCGGCTCCCTTTGCGAGTCGCCCTCCAGCGGACCGCCGCGTCCGAGCGCGGCAAGCTCGCGCTCGATCCGATCCCGCTCCACGGCAAGCAGTTCGCGCGCACGCTCTGGCTCCATAGCCACAGATTACGTTCTTGGCAGCACGAGAGCGCGTGACGAGGCCAGTAGGTGCGCGCGGTGGGCCGCAGGGGCCCCGGCCGCGCCGGGCTCAGGCCGGGACGCGGAGCTCGGCGAGCGCCTGGTCGAGCGCGCGCCGCGCCCGCGTCAGCGTTTGGGCGCTCTCGGCGATTGCCTGCCAGGGGTCGCCGTCGCGCTGCAGCCGGCGCGGAACGGAGGCGAGCGTCCAGCGATCAGCCGTGGTCTTCGGGTCCTCGAGCTCCTCCCAATACAACGGAGTCGCTACCGGTGCGGCGGGACGCGCGCGAACCGCGTATGGCGCCACCGATGTCTGCGCGTAGCCGTTGCGCATGACATCGATCAGGATCCTGCCTTCACGCTTGGCCTTGCGCTGCTCGTTCGTGAGCAGCCGCGGCTCTCTCGCAGCCGCGAGCCTCGCGAGCGCATGACCGAAATCGCGCGTGCTCTCAAAGTCGGCGCGTCGCTGCAGCGCGACGACCACGTGGTATCCGCGCGAGCCCGTCGTCATCGCCCAGGGCCGTAGCCCGAGCTCGCGCAGCAGCGCCCCGAAGATCCGCGCCGCCGCGCGCACGCCGGAAGGGTCGGGAACCGAGGGATCGAGGTCGACGACCAGCAGGTCGGGCTGCTCGAGCCTGTCGGCGCGACTGAGCCAGCGGTGAAAGGTGACGCACGCCTGGCCGGCCAGATACACGAGCGTCGCCGCGTCGCCCGCCGTGACATGCGCGACCGTGCCCTTGCGCGCGGGCACCTCCACGCGCCGGATCCAAGCCGGGAAGTGCGGACTCGCGCGCTGCTGGATGATGCGCGGGCCGCCGATTCCGTCGGGGTAGCGCTCGAGGTTCAGCGGCCGGCGCACGAGGTGGCGGAGCATCGCCTCCGCGACCTGCTCGTAGTAGGCGGCGAGCTCGCCCTTGCTGATGCCCGACGGGAACAGCTGCTTGTCCGCGTTGTTGATCACGATCTCGCGCCGCCCGGCGCGCACCGTCGCCCTCACGAGGGCCGCTCCCTGATGACCTCGCGCGCCAGCTTGTCATCGCGCAGGCCCTGGTAGCGCGGCTGGCGCAGCTTGCCGTCACGAGTCCACTCCTCGAAGGCGATCTCGGCGACCAGCTCGGGGCGCGCCCAGTGCGCCTCGTGCGGCGGTTGGCCAGCCTCGAAGGGCGAGGTGTCCTGCTCGCGCCGCGCGAGCGCGTCGCCCAGGCGCTCGAGGGTCTGGCGGTCGAACCCCGTCCCGACCTTGCCGGCATAGCGAAGTCGGCCATCGTCGGTGTAATAGCCGACGAGCAGCGCGCCGAAGCGCGCGCGCGCGCCCTTCGGCGCGGTCCATCCGCCGATCACGAGCTCCTGCCCGTGCGCACACTTCACCTTCAGCCAGTCGCGCGAGCGCGCGGGTACATACGGGCTATCGGCGCGCTTGGCGACGACGCCCTCCCAGCCGCGCTGGCAGGCGAGGCGGAACGCCGTCTCGCCATCCCTTCGACGGTGGTTCGTGTAGCGCAGGCAACCGCGGAAGGACACGCTCGCGCGCAGCTTCGCCTTCCGAGCGAGCAGCGGCAGGCCGCGCAGATCATGCCCGTCGAGCGCGAGCAGATCGAACACGTAGTAGTAGACGGCGACACCGGTACGGCGCGCCGCCGCTGGATCGGCGATCTGCATGCGTCGCTGCAGACGCTCGAAGCTGGTTCGCCCGCGCGCGAAGGCGACTATCTCTCCGTCCGCGAGCAGGTCAGGGCCAGCGACCGACAGCGCTTCGACGATCTCCGGATAGGCAGGATCCAGGACCTTGCCGGTGCGCGAGAGCAGTCGCACGCGCCCCTTTTCGCGCAGCGCGCCGCAGCGCTCGCCGTCGAGCTTGCGCTCGAAGATCCAGTTCGGATCCGAAAACGGCCGATCGATCAGGACCGGCTTCATCGGGCTGTAGTCACTCATGGGTGCGCCGGCCGTCGAGTGGTACGAGCATCGTAACGACCGGCTCGATCGCCGAGCGGCGCAGCGGTTCACAGCGTGCGGCGCGGACGTCCCCAGAGGGACCGATCGGCGTTTGCCGAACTCCGAGAGAATGGCTGGACCGCAACCGACGGCGCAGGGCACCCACGCGGCGCGCGCTGGCTACCGGCTGTGGCTGGCATTCGGCTCGCCGGCCGAGTTCCAGGACCCGCGGTTCACCTACCGGAGGCTGTTTTCCGAGATGCTCGGAACGTTCCTGCTCGTGGCCGCGGCCGCCGGGGGCGGTTTGCTCCACGCCAAAGGCCAGGTCAGCTTGTCGGCCGCCGTGGTCGCCCCCGGGCTGACGGTGATGGCGATCATCCTGTTCATGGGCGCGGTCTCCGGCGCCCATCTCAACCCGGTGGTGTCGATGGCGTTCGCGCTGCGGGGCGATTTTCCCTGGCGGCGAGTGCCCTCGTACGTGCTCGCGCAGCTGCTGGGAGCGACGCTCGCATGCCTGTTCCTGCTAGGCGTCTTCGGCAACGTCGAGCACCTCGGCGCGACGCTTCCCGGACCCGGCTATCACGCCTGGCAGGCGTTCTCGATGGAGGTCCTACTGACTGGAGGACTCGTCAGCGTCGTCCTCGGGACCGCCTCGGCGGCGCAGAACGTGGGAACGATCGGCGCCTTTGGCGTGGGCGCCTACGTCGCACTCGCCGGGCTGTGGGCGGCACCCGTGAGCGGCACCTCGATGAACCCGGCCCGCTCGTTCGGGCCGGCGCTCGTCTCCGGCGACTGGAGCGCGTACTGGGCATACGTCGCCGGGCCCTTGATCGGAGCGGCGATCGCGGTCGGCTGCGCCTGGATCCTGCGCGGCTCGGGCGGCGACGAGGCGGCGCGTGCAGCGGCGATCGGACGGCTCGGCGAACTAACCTCCGGCGAGCTACCCTCCAGGCACCCCGACGCGATGGCGGACTAGGAGATGCCGAAGGACACAGCCGGCAAGCCCGAGCTCGGGCAGGTAGCGATCAAGTGGGGCGAAGACGTGGCCGAACACGACTACGCCGCCGCACGCGCCTACCTGTCGCTGAAGCTCACCGACGCGCAGGCCGACAAGGCGGTTGCGCGCCTGCGCAAGGCCAAGCTGACCGCGCGGCGCGCCAACGACATCCTGCGCGCCGCCGGGCTCGCGGCCGCGGCGCTCGACGACCCGGGAGTCGTGAAGGACCTCATCAAGGTGATCGAGGGCAAGGCACTGAGCCCCGTGCTGCTCGTCAACGGCTCCGGCGTCGCCGACATCGCCGACGGCTTTCACCGCGTCTCGCTGGTCTACCGCATCGACCCCTACGGCGTCGTTCCGCTCAAGCTCGCCGCTGCCGACCGCGCGCGCACCGGCGAGTGAACCGCGGGCCCGGCGCCGCCGATGCGAGGCTTTCCGGCGTCGCGGTCGCGGCTGCGCGGGCGCCGAAGGGGAAACGTACACGCTCGCGCGTGACCCGCGGGGCTCGCCCGAACGGTCATCATGCTCGCCCGTGTCCGTGGCGCAGCGCGAACCCCGCGAAGTCCGCTCGCTCTGCGAGCAGACGCTCGCACAGAACTGGCGCGAAGGAGTGCGGCGCGAGGACGGCGCTGCGTTCGCCTACACGCGGCCGAGCCCGGGCCACTACCCGTTCCAGTGGTTCTGGGACTCGTGCTTCTCGTCGATCGTATGGCGGCGTTTTGACGCGGCACGCGCGCGCGCCGAGCTCGAGACGCTCCTGGCCGCACAGCGCGAGGACGGCTTCATCGGGCATACGATCTTTTGGGACACGCCGCTGAACGAGCGCCAGCGCCTCACGTACAACATCCTGTCGCCCGACGCGCCGATGACGGCGAGCATCCAGCCGCCGGCGCTCGCGTGGGCGTGGCGGATCGCGGTTGGCGATCCGTCGAGAGTCCAGGGGATCCGCCGTCATCATGAGTGGCTCTCGCAGAATCGCGACCTCGATGGTGACCGGCTTATCTGGATCGTGCAGCCCGACGAGTCGGGGCTCGACGCATCGCCGGCGTTCGACGCGATCTGGAAAGGTCACGCCGATGGCCGGCCGCGATTCCTGACGTTGGTGCGCCGCAACCGCGAGCAGGGATACGACCTGCGGCGCATCGCCGACGACGGCGGGCCGGTGTGTTGCGAGGTGATGACCAATGTTCTGTACGGGCTCTCGCTCCTGGCGCTGGGACAGCCCTCGCTCACGAGCACGATCGTTGAGCGCATGTACGACGAGCGGGCAGGCCTTTTCAGATCGATCGCGAGGCCCGAACCGCCAACGCCGCCTGTGGTGACCTGGGCGGCGCTCTCACCGCTCGCCCTGCCCGATCTCCCGGAGGCGATCGGCAGAAGGCTGGTCGAGGAGCATCTGCTCGATGGCGCACGGTTCTGGCTGCCCTTTCCGCCGCCGTCGGTCGCGGCCAACGAGCCCTCGTTCTCGTGCCGCGAATCGACGCTCGGGATCAGGCGGTACTGGCGCGGTCCCACGTGGATCAACGCAGCCTGGCTGCTGTGGCTGGGACTGGTACGCCTCGGCTACTCCGCGCAAGCGCGGGAACTGGCAATTCGCTTGGGCGCCGCTGTCGCGGCTGCCGGCCTGCGCGAGTATTACGAGCCCTATACCGGAGGCGGGATGGGCGCGACGAACTTCAGCTGGTCCTCGCTGATCGTCGAGATGCTCGAGCCCGACCCGCGAGCGGCCCGTAGCCACCTCTAGGGCCGACTGCGGCTGCGCAGGCGCCCCGCCGCCGGACGGCGGGCAGCGCGAGGGTGCTCGAGATGAGATGGGCTCCCGGCTAAACGACGGCAGCGACGGCGGCCTCGTCCCTCGTAGCCGCAGCGATAATCAGAATGAGACTCAGTCCCGTCTACGCTAGGATGAGCCGCGCGGCCGCCGTGGCCGCCCAAAGATCACGACATGTGAGGTTGCCGATGCTCGCTGCCGCCCCGCCCCGCCTCGCGCGCTTTCCCCGTTCGGCAATAGCGCTGCTGCTGTCCGCGCTCGCAGCCGGCGCGCTGGCGGGCTGCGGCAGCGTTTCGTCGGGCAACCCCGCTTCGTCCTCCTCGAGTCCGATCGCTGCGGTGGGCGCCGAGAACGAGTACGCGAACGTGATTGAACAGATTGGCGGCAAGTACGTGAAGGTCAGCGCGATCGAGAGCAACCCGAACACCGACCCGCATACCTTCGAGGCCAGCCCGAGCGTCGCCGAGGCGGTCAGCGCTGCGAGCCTAGTCATCGAAAACGGCGTTGGCTATGACACCTATATGGAAAAGATCGAGTCGGCCTCGCCCAACTCTTCGCGAAAGGTCATCAACGTCCAGCACCTCCTCGACCTCCCGGACTCCACCCCGAACCCGCACCTCTGGTACAAACCGGACACGATGCCGGCGGTCGCCAGGGCGCTGGTCAGCGATCTCTCGGCGCTAACGCCCACGCACGCGGCGTACTTCGAGGAGAACGCCAAAAGGTTCGAAGAATCGCTGAAGCCCTGGTACGCGGCGATCGCGAAGTTCAAGGCCGCCTACCCGAACACGCCGGTCGCGACGACCGAGCCAGTCGGCGACTACATGCTCGAAGCTACCGGCACGAAGAACATGACGCCGTTCACGCTCCAGGCGGCAATCATGAACGGAACCGACCCCGCACCCCAGAATGTGGCGCTCCAGAACGGCCTGTTCACGCAGCACAAGGTCAAGGCGTTCGTTTACAACCAACAGGTGACCGACACCCTGACGAATTCCTTCAGAGAACTGGCGCTGAAGGAAGGCATCCCGGTCGTCGGGGTCTACGAGACGATGCCCGTCCCAGGTTATGACTACCAGTCGTGGATGCTTGCCGAGGTACAGGCGCTGGAAAAGGCCGTCAAGGAGAAGGTCTCCACGCAGAAACTCGTGCCATGAGTGAGACAGCGGCGGCTGGCGAGGCCCAGGACATCCTCGAGGTTGATGGCGTCCACGTGCGCTTGTCGGGGCGCGAGATCCTTCGCGACGTCAGCTTCCGCGTCCGCGCGGGCGAGTTCACCGGGCTGATCGGCTCAAACGGTGCAGGTAAGACCACGCTGCTTCGAGTGATCCTCGGGTTGCAGTCATCGACCGCCGGATTGGTGCTCATCGCGGGGCGCCCGCGCTCACGCGGCAATCGGCTGATCGGGTATGTCCCGCAGAAGTTTCTGCTCGACCCGGACGCGCCATTGCGTGCACGTGACCTCGTCGGCCTCGGTCTCGACGCCCAGCGGATCGGGTTCGCCCTCCCCTCGCGGCGTCGCGCCGCCCTGATCGACCAGATGCTCGAGGCGGTCGACGCGCACTCGTTCGCAGGCGCGCGTGTCGGACAGCTCTCGGGGGGCGAGCAGCAGCGGGTGCTGATCGCGCACGCGCTCGTCGGTCGACCGCGGCTGCTGCTGCTGGACGAGCCGTTGGCAAACCTCGATCTCGCCAGCGGCCAGGAGATCGTGGCGTTGCTGTCTCGCATCTCCCGCGAGCAGCAGATCGCGGTGCTGATCTCCGCACACGAGATGAACCCTCTCCTGCCGGTGATGGACCGCATCGTTTACATGGCCGCCGGGCGGGCCGCCAGCGGGGCGACCGAGGAGGTCGTCTGCAGCGAGGTGCTCTCGGATCTCTACGGGCACCATGTCGATGTGCTGCACGTCCACGGCCGCGTGCTGGTCGTCGCCGGCGCGAGCGAGGCAAACGGCGGCGCGGATGGCGCGCGGCGATCGATGGAGATCGTCTCGTGAGCGACTTTCTGGCGCCGCTCTTCGCCCCCGGGTTCTTTCACAGCTCCCAGGTCGCCGTCGCGATCGTCGTCGGCGCGCTGGTGGCCATCGTCTCGGGCGTGGTTGGGGTGTTCACCGTCCTGCGTGGCCAGGCGTTTGCCGGACACGCCTTCGGCGACATCGGGACGACAGGCGGGTCATGGGCCTATCTGGTCGGGATCGGGCCGCTATGGGGCTTTGTGATCGCCGGGCTTGCGGGCGCGGCGGCGCTGGAGGCAACCGGGGTGCAGCGCGCCCGGGGCCGGGACCTGGCGACGGGGATCGTGCTCGGCGCGGCGCTCGGGCTCTCGGCGCTGTTCCTGTATCTGGACAGCACCTCCAGCAGCACGACGGGCGCGACGATCACGATCCTGTTCGGATCGATTTTCGCGGTCACGAGCTCCACCATCCCGGTCGTGATACTGCTCGGCGCGGTGTCGGTCGCGGCCGTCGCGGTGCTGTACCGACCGCTGCTGCTCAGCTCGATCAGCCCGGAGCTTGCCGCCGCCCGGGGGATCCCGGTCCGGCTCGTGGGCGGACTGTATTTGGTCTCGCTGGCGCTCGCGGTCGCGCTCGCGGCGATCACGATCGGCGCGATCCTGTCGACCGCGCTGCTGATCGGCCCCGCCGCCACCGCGTTGCGTCTGACAAGGAGCCCTGGCCGCGCGATGCTCGCAGCGGGTCTGCTCGGAATCGCCGCGACATGGATCGGGGTCGTGCTCGCCTACGACAGCTTCCGTTGGCCGCCCGCCGGCTATGGCTGGCCCGTCAGCTTCTTCGTCGTGACGCTCGTGCTCCTCTTCTATCTGCTCGCCGGCTTGCCCGAGCTGTTCAGGGCTCGCGCTCGCGGCATCGAGCGCAAGGGCCGCGGCGGCGCGGCGGAGCTGGCGGCCTAGCGGAGCGAGATGTTCCAGGGTTTCATGGTCAACGCCTGGATCGTGGCGAGCATCGTCGCGGTCGTCGCGGGGGTCGTCGGCTTCTTCGTCGTACTGCGTGGCTCGGCGTTCGTGGCGCATGCGATCCCCAACGGAGCGTTCGCGGGTGCAGCCGGCGCGGCGCTCCTCGGCATCAACACGATCGTCGGCCTCGGCGTCTTCGCGGTGCTCGGAGCACTCGGGGTCGCGTCGGTTTCTCGCCGCGGCCGCCACGACGTCGCGACCGCGCTGGTCCTCGTCTTCATGCTCGGTCTCGGCGCGCTGTTCCTGAGCATGACCGTCGAGTATGCGCCGGAGATCTTCTCGCTGCTCTTTGGTGAGGTGCTCGGGATCAGCACCGCGGAGCTGGCGCCCACGATCGCACTCGCCGCCGTCTGCGTGCTTGCGATCGCGCTGCTCTTTCGACCGCTGATGTTGTCCTCGGTGCTCAGCGATGTCGCCGAGGCACGCGGGATCAGCGCCGCCAGGATCGAACTCTGCTTCCTGCTCATCGTCGCGCTCGCGACGACGATGACCGTGCCCGTCGTGGGCACGCTGTTGATTTTCAGTCTCATGATCGGTCCGCCCGCGGCCGCGCGCTCGTTCACCAGCCGGCCGGTCTTGGCGATGGGTCTGTCTGTCGCGTTCGCATTGGTCAACGTCTGGGCGGCGATCGCGATCTCCTACAAGACCAACTATCCGATCGGCTTCTTCGTGGGCACGATCAGCGCCACCCAGTTCGTTCTCGCAAGAGTTTGGGCTGAGGTCCATCAGCGTCGCGGGCCGACACGCGGACGCGCGCCTGTCGCCGTGCCGGCGTCGTGAGCGCTCGCAGCGATGGCCGCCGCTCAAAGTCAGAGCGGGCCTCGGTTTTGCAGCAGACCCCGGCTTACAATCATGGAACGGAGCAGATGATCGGCGAGGCACAACGATGGACGGAGCGGGCGCTCGAGAAACTCGCCGACGCGGGCTACCGCCGCGGCGGTGCCCGTCGCGAGGTCCTACAGCTGATGAGCGCCCAGCGCTGCGCCCTGTCGGCGCTCGAGATCGAAGGGGCGCTGGCGGGCGGCGACAGGCGCGTATCGAGGGCGAGCGTCTACCGCATCCTCGAGGAGCTCGAGCGGATCGGCGTCGTGCAACGTGTCGACGTCGGGGACGGCGTGAGCCGGTTCGAGGCCGTCCGCCACGGGCGCGGCCATCACCATCATCTGGTCTGCGATCGCTGCGGGCGCTTGGAGCCGTTCGCCGACGAGGGCCTCGAGCGGGCCATCAAGCGCCTCTCCGAGCGCGTCCCGTTGGAGGTCTCAGAGCACGAGGTCGTGCTGCATGGTGCTTGCTCGGCCTGCGCGTAGGCGCCGGCGAACACAAGCGCGTCACATCCGACTTCGCTGGGGCGGATAGAAACCGGCTGGGCCACGGATGGTCGCCTACGGATGGACTGGCGGGGTGGACCCCGCGCCGCGCAGGCGCGGGGGTCCTGATTTCGTCGAGGCGGAGCAGCCGTCCCTCGCGGTCGTCGGGCTAGTCGCTCTCCTCGGAGCGCCACGCCGGCGGCGGTGGCGCCGAGAGGACCGCGCGGCGAAGAAGCGTCAGCAACCCGCCGCGCTCGGCCGCCGTGAGCCCCCCGAGCACCTCGTCTTCCACTTGTGCTGCGAGCCGTTTCGCGCGCTGTAGCGTTCGGCGGCCTCTAGGAGTGATCGCGACCTCCCAGGCGCGGCGGTCGCCCGGGCGCCGCCGGCGTTCGGCCAAGCCCCTGCTTTCGAGCTCGTCGATCAGGGTGACCATGGCGCTCGGGTCGATACCCATGTCTGCGCTGAGCTGCTGCTGGATCGCCCCGTCACGAGCGCCGAGGACATTGAGCACGCCGAACGTCGCGGTCGTGAGGTCGATCGTCTTCAGCGTCTCGGCCGTGCGCGTATGCGACGCGCGCCAAAGCCGGAAGAAGAGCTGGCCGGCGAACTCAGCCACCTCGACTTCGGTTGAGGAGGGGTCTGCCACGCCGATAGCCTAGCAGCTTCATGGTGACCATCCATCATGGTTGACAGAGATGCTTGGTCTATTCTATTATGGTCAGCAACCAGCTTCTAACGGGTCGATGAACAAGGAGGGGCTTCGCAATGGCTGAGAGCAAATCCGCAAAGGCAGGCACGCGGTCATCCGCCAAGGGCGCCGCCGCGAGCAGCAAGAGCTCGAATGGCTTCACCCCCGAGGAGCGGGCCGCGATGAAGGAGCGCACTCGAGAGCTCAAGCGCGCGAAGACGGGCCAAGTGGACAGCGAGAGCGACGTGCTCTCCAAGATCGCGGAGATGCGGGAACCGGATCGCGCAATGGCCGAGCGCTTGCATGCGATCGTCAAAGCCAGTGCGCCGGCCCTCTCGGCGCGAACCTGGTACGGCATGCCCGCGTATGCCAAGGAGGGCAAGGTCGTCTGCTTCTTCCAGAGCGCGCAGAAGTTCAAGACGAGGTACGCGACATTCGGGTTCAGCGAGAACGCGAACCTCGACGACGGCTCCATGTGGCCGGTCAGCTTCGCGCTCGAGCGGCTGACCGCCAAAGAGGAGGCGAGGATCAGCGCGCTCGTCAAGAAAGCCGTGAGCTGAGCCTCGAACCCACGACCGCGGGCAGAGCGACAAGCCCGCCCCAAGAAAGGACCTGCGGTGACCTGCATCGAATCCATCACCCTCGAAGTCGACGACCCCTCGGCCGCTGAGGCCTTCTACACCGCCGCCTTCGGCTTGGGCACCAAGCTCGGAGTGCGAGCCTCAAATGCGCCCACGACCGGCTTTCGCGGTTTTACGCTGTCGCTGGTGGTCTCCCAGCCGGCCATCGTCGACGGGCTCGTGGGCGCCGCCCTCGAGGCCGGCGCGGCGCCGCTGAAGCCGGTCGCGAAGTCGCTGTGGGGCTACGGCGGCGTCGTGCAGGCTCCGGACGGGGCGATCTGGAAGGTCGCAACCTCGGCGAAGAAGAACACCGGCCCGGCGACCGGGCAGGTCGACCAGATCGTGCTCCTGCTCGGCGCCGCGGACGTGCCGGCGAGCAAGCGCTTCTACGCTGATCGCGGCCTCGAGGTAGCGAGGAGCTTCGCCCGCTCGTACGTCGAGTTCGCCGCCCCTTCGACGCACATCAAGCTGGCGCTCTACAAGCGCCGTGCCCTCGCCAAGGACGCCGGCGTCTCACCGGAGGGCACCGGCTCGCACCGGATCGCCATCGACAGCGATGCCGGGCCCTTCACCGACCCCGACGGGTTCGCGTGGGAGCCCGCCGAACGGCCCACGGCGCTCGCGACTGCGGCATCGGCGATCCCCCAGGCGACCTGACCCGCGTCGACCAGCTCCCCCCTCGCGCAGAGGATCAGAGCGCCAACCCGCGCTGGCGCCGGCGGCGTGTGCGCGGGGCTTGCGCGGAGCGCTACGCGGCCGGACTCAGGATCACGACCGGGATCTCGCGCTCGGTGCGGCGCTGATAGACCTCGTAGTCGCCGTACATCTCGACCAGGCGCGGCCACAGCTCGGCCTTCTCCGCGGCGCTCGCCTGGCGTGCAATCACCCGCCTGCGCTCGGTCCCGATCTGCACGGTCGTCGTCGGGTTCGCCTGCAGGTTCAGCCACCACGCCGGCGTCGCGTCCGATCCCCCGCGGGAGGCCACGATCACGAGGTCCTCGCCGTTGTGCATGTACAGCACTGGCGCGGTCCGCGCCCGTCCTGACTTGCGGCCGACATGGTCCAGCAGCAGCACGGGGGCGCCCTTCACGGTGTTGCCCAAGCGCCCGCCCGAGCGCCGGTACAGCGTCACATTCGCGTGCGTGAACGCATTGACGACCCTGGCGCGAAGCGTGCCAGGCGGTGGGATCGGCGGCGATGCGGGCACGGGGCTAGCCAGGCTATCCCAACGCACACCGTGGCCGCACCACCGCGCCAACCCCAGCGGCCGTCGCTCCAGCTCGGCCCGCTCGAGCATGCGTCCACTCTCCTGCCGCCTCACGCGGCACTGGCCTCCCTAGGCCCCGGCGGGCGGCTTGGCCCCGGTCGTTGCCAGCCAGCCGTGGAGGCGGTGATAGACCTCCGGGTGGTTCAGCAGCGCAAGGTGGTGAGTGCCACCCACATGGTGGCCGTGCTCTTCGCGGAAGGCGATGCGGCGGCTGCGACCCCGACCGCGGGCGCTCGGCACCAGCACGAGGATGTCGCCGAGCAGGCGCCCGAGCGGGTGGCTCGGGTTGCGCGTGACGCTGGCCGAGACGAAGTAGTGGGTTGCCCACGGCAGCAGTGGCACCTCCTTGCAGGCGACCGCATGGAGAGCCTCGGGATCACGGCCCCGCCAATCCTCATCCACGAGCGAGCCGTGGCGCAGGTCACGAATGCCGGCGCTGCGCCGCCGCAGGAAGCTGCTCAGCATTCGCGTCTCAGGCAGCTTGCCCAGCGCCACCGCGGCCACGTGCGCTCCCTGCTCAAGGGGGGCTCCCAAGTGTGGCGTCCCCAACGAGATGATCTGCCGAACGTGCTTGACCCACGCCCGTTCGTGCTGATCGGCCTGATGCGCGGCGCTGCGCGCCACCAGACCACCCATCGAGTGGCCGACGAGCGCGATCTGCTGAACCTCGACCGGCCACGCCGCAACGAGCTGCGCGAGCAGCGCCCCCACCTCGCGCCCGTTCTCTGAGATGTGCAGCCCGCTGTTGTAGCGCAGATACACCGCCGTCCAGCCGAGGTCGGCGGCCAGCCGTGACCCGTAGGCATCGCGGCCACCCCAGGACCAGCAGAACTCATCCCCTGTCAGCCCGTGCATGAAGACGACCAGCCGGGGACTGGCCCCGGGGAAGGCGTCACACAGCGAGGCCTCATCGAGGCCAATCCGCTCTCCGTCGATGCGCACGGAGGCCTTCTGGGCGAGCGCGCTCCCCTCGCGCTCCAAGCGGTCCCCGATGAGGCCGTTGAGCACAGCCAGGCCGAAACTCCCCCCCTGGGTGTCGGACAGCGAAACGCCGTCGCCGATGCCTCGCCGCTCCATCACCGCGTCGGTGACCTTCCCGAGTCCCGCGGCGCCTGCCCCAATCGCGCCGTACGCGCGGTTCGAGAGCTCGTCGTGGATGAGCTTCACCGGCATGGCGGCCGAGCCCACGCCGCGGAAGGCGCGCTCGGCGATCCCGAGATGCATGTCGCGGATCGCGCCGGGGAAACGCCGCAGCTCGTCAAACGCCAGGGCACCGAGCGCCCGAACCTCATTCGGCGCTGGGCTCCGAGCGTCGCCACGCGTGGGCGTTGAGTCAGCGCCAGCTAAATCGGTGCTCGCCACTCCGGTCTCCGATCACTTTGCTTGCCACCGAGCGCAACCCTCAAAGGCAACTTACTCCCCGGCGGGTCTCTTGTTACGTTCGCCACAAGTGCAGAGGCATCCCACTCGTGTAACCAGCATCCACCCGCGTGGGCTGCTCACCGGCACCTCGATCGGCGGCAACGCGATTGGCGCGATCGCGTGGAGCCTCGGTATCGCCATCGCCTCCTACCTGTGGGCCAGACACCGCTACGACCACCGCCACGCCCGCTGAAACCACGCTCCCAGGGGCCTCGCCTCGACGTCCACCTCTCCGCTCGCCGCCGACGAGCTCGCGCTCGACCGTGGCCAGGGCCACGCCGCCCGCCGCCATGGCGCCCGCGCAGTGCTCTCCGGGCGAGCCGGCGCCGAGCACGATCACGTCCTAGTCGCTCATCTCGGCAACTCCTCGCCGGCGCGCTCGCGCACCATGTAGAGCGCATACCAGTCCGGCCAGTCCGGGTCCTCGTGCCCGATTCGCTGCTCGTGCTCGCCGTGCGCCGCCTCGGCGCGCCTGAGCGCCTCCGCGAGGTCTTCCACAGACTCATACGTCGTCGCCATGGGTCCTCTCCTCTCAGCGGCCGGGGAGCCGCGTCTTGATCTCCTGCAGCAGCCAGCCGTACTGCGGGCTTGCGCTGCGGAGAAAATCGGCACGAGCTCTTTCCTGGTCACCCCTGGCAGCCCCAGCTCGAGGAGGCCCCCTTTGGGTGTTTCCGGACTCTCCAACGCGGCGCTGTGAAAGTCAAGGCCGCCGAGATGGCTCGCCTCGTAGACGCTTGGAGGCGACCCGCCAAAGGGTAGGCGAGAAGGGGAACGTGCTGCGATCTGATCGGCCTGGAGCGCCAGTGGCGCAGCCGCAGAGCAGGTGTAGGCCGTCTGACACCGCCGTCCCGCCGAGGCCGATCACAGCTATGGCATTCCGATCACTGCGATCTCCTCGCCAAGCCAGATCGGTGAGTTCGCGACGTCGATGAAACGGCGCTCGTCGTCGAGCAACTCCTGCTGGGCGACCTGCCCGTCCTCGCTAAGAGCGGCCCGCACAAGCTCATCGATGCTGTCCCACCAGAGCTCGGCGACGCCATCGTATTGCCGAGGTGAGCTGCCGCGCGAGCCGGCGAGCGCATCGTCCAAGCTCGTTTCAAGCGCGTGGGTTTGCACGTAGCGCCGGATGCCGAGAACGTCAGCGTGGCGCTTGACCAGTTGGGCGTGCTCCTCCCTCCAGTAGCGATGGAACTCCTCCCGCGTCACTCCCTCGCGACGGCGGATCATGAACACGAGCTTGATCATCGGAACTCCTCCTTCGGCGGTCATCGGTATGCGCTCAGCGCGTTCGGAACGGTTGGGACCGGACGGGAGCGATGATGGCGTCTTAGAATCGGACAGCGCTGGCCGCCCCCTTCCAAATCGTTGTTTTCAGCGGGAGACCTGTGCGGTTGACGGCTTGGTCGATCGTCGCCGCCCAGATGAAGCCGCGGAGCTCGCGCGCGACCAGGACATTGGCGACGGTCGATCGCTTGCCGTGTACCTGCAGCGCGCGCTGGCGGGCCGCGAGGCGAAGCTGAGCGCTCTTGGCGCGCGCGAAGAGCTCAGGGGACCAATGCTCGTGCAGGTGCGCGTAATGTTCGTCTGGTGATTCGACACCATGGAAGGCGGCCGAGGCCGACAGCCGCTCTAAGGCTCTACCCGGGGGTGATCTATGCCCGAGCCCGTTGACCCCCATCATCTCCTGCTGATCGGGGCCGGACCGGGAGTCGGCGCCGGCGTGGTTCGGCGCTTTGGCCGCGAGGGCTTCCGCAGCACACTCATCTCCCGCAGGGAAACGCTCGACCAGCTCGCTCCTGAACTGCGCAGCGGCGGTCTTGAGGTCGAGGCGATCGCTGCGGATATCGAGGATCTGGACGGCTACCGCGAGACGCTCGAGCGGATCTTCAGCGCCCCGGGGGCCCCCGGTGTCGTCGTGTACAACGCTGCTCTGCCAGATCCAGGCGAGATCCTCGACACCACCGTCGAGCGGCTCCGAACGGCCCACGACGTCGACGTCCTCGGTGCGGTCGTGGCGGCGCAGGTAGCCACGCCCATCCTGCGGGCAGCTGGCGGTGGCACCCTGCTGGGTCACCAGCGGCGGCTTCGCCGACAATCCTGTACCCGCACTGGCGAGCCTCTCGATGGGCAAGGCCGCCCTGCGCTCGGCGCAGACGTTGATCGCGGCCGGCGTCCGCGAGGACGGCATCCACGCCGCGACCGTCACGATCGCCGGCGCCGTCAAGGCCGGGACGGACTTCGATCCGGACAACATCGCGGAGCTCTTCTGGACCGCCCACACCGACTCGAAGGACGCCTGGCAGACCGAGTATCGGTTCACGGGCGCCTAGCGGGGCGTCAGCGAGGCGCGCTGGTGGGGCTCACAAGTGGCCATCCCTCGCCTCGAGAAGCGGGACTTGAGCGGCTGGAGTCCCCCCTTCTCAACCTAGGAGTTCTTGGCTAGGTCGGGGTCCTGAGCCGTCAGCATCGCTGCAATTCCAGATGGCCTTATGAACGTCCCTAGCTGTGGAACTCACCGGGCGCTCACGGTGACCCCGCGCTCGCGCTAGCCGATACGGGTGTGACGATGACCGCGCGGTCGCCATAGGCGATGCGTTTGCCATTGACGGTGCCCCACATGGATGCGAGCAGTTTGATGATTTCGTCTGAAAGCCATACTTGGCGATCACCCGTCTGCGGATCGCCTCGAGCTCCTCGCCGCTGACCAAGAGCGCGGTCGCCTCGACCGGCTCGGTGAAAACCCGCGGATCTGGAACCCCGTTTCTGAGTCGGGGCGCCCGGGCTTGAAACAGGGCTCTCACCGACCCGAATTGAGAGCACACCACCGGCGGCGTCCTGCCACCTCCTCCCGCCAATCGACTGCTAGGTATCGAAGCGCCAGCGCGACGCCCCGGGGGGCTCGGCGGTAGCGACGCCGAACGCGGTGTGGAACACGAACCGGCATAGGTGCCACGGTGGCGGCCCCGCGCTCGGCGCGCTGTAGGGCGCCGCGAATGCGTCGCCCTCGACCGCCGCCGGCCAGCCGGCCTCGCGGTAGCAGGCGGCGAGTCGCTCGAGCGTGCTGGCGTCGGTGACCCGCTCGGCGTGGCCTTCGAGCACGAGGTCGATCCCAGGTAGCCGGGACGTGATCGTGCACGCGGGGTTGGCGGCGAGGTTACGCGCCTTGCGGGTCCGAGAGCCGGTCACGAACCACAGTGTGTCCTCCGCCCAGACCCCGCCTATCCCGGCGGCGTGAGGCGTCGCGTCCGGGCGCACGGTGCCCAGGAAGAACGTGAATCCAGGGCCGCGGCTCGCCGCCAAGGCCTCGCGGGCGCGGGTCCACGGGATCGGCGCATGACCGTAGATGTCGAGGTTCTTTGTCTCCATGCGATTTCAGACCGGCCCCGGGGGCCGAGCTAATCGGCCCACCCGAGCCTTTGCGGGGACTTCTGCAGCTCGCTCGACTCGACCCAAGAACCGCATCCACCTTCCGCGACGACCGGCATACCGCTACTCACTACGAGAACTGGCGGATCTGCAGGCAAAAATCGGGGCGATCACTTTCAAAACGGGTAGATACGGGGTGTTTGGTCGCCCTGCGTCCCATCTGCGCCCCGCGTGCCGGCACGAAACCGGGCCTCAGTCGCTCGCAAAACCTGTGTATGCCATCGTGAACGTCCGTACGCTTGCGCGCGCAGATAGCATCGGGGCGCGCGTGTGTGCTCCGTGCGACGTCTAGGTTGCCTAAGTGCAGCGGCGGTAACGGGTCTCCTGGGTCTGATGCTGGCCGCTGCAGCCGGAGGGTCCGCGGGCATCGGCAATCGCCCGCGTAACGGCCCGATCTCGTTCACCGGCGTCAATTACACCGTCTATGAGGTCTCGCCCCGCGGCAGTCTCCTGCATGCACTGACTGTCTGCGCGACGGACGGCGACTTCCGCTGGTCTCCGGACGGCCGGCAGGTCGCGTTCTGGCGGGAAGGAGGCGAATGCGCAGCCGGAACGAGGACGACCGAAAGCGTCTACGTCGTTGACGTCAACGGAGCCGGGCTGCTTCGCCTCAGCCAGGGCATCGGCTACTTCCCGGCGTGGTCGCCGGACGGCAGCGAGATCGCGTTCATCAATTGCGAACGCGAAACCGTGTCCTCGAGAAGTGAAAGGTGCGCAGTCTTCGAGGTGCAGCCCAACGGGAGCGGCCTGCACCGCTTGGGCCCCTGGGGCCCGGGTCGCGACTTCAGCGGACCGGTCGGTGAACCGGTGTGGTCCCCGGACGGAAGCCAGATCGCCTTCCCCTACTGCGAAGCGGTGACCGCATCTTCCGAGCGCTGTGCGGTGTTCGTGGTCGAGCAGAGCGGAGCGGGTCTGCGTCGCCTGACTGCGTGGGGGATCGAAGGCGAACCGATCTGGTCGCCCAATGGCGAGTGGCTCGCGGTCGGATCGGACCATTCGCCACTGGCGCTGTACGTAGTGAACGCCGACGGAAGCGGGCTGCGGCGCGTCGCGCAGCTGCCCGGGGCCGTGGGGTTCCCGAACGTTCCATTGTCCGCCGGAGCGCCGGCCTGGTCACCGAACAGCCAGGAGCTCGCGTTCGTGCGCGGGCACAACGTCTACGTCGCCCGCGAGGATGGCACCCGACTGCACCGCCTAACCGAAGGCGAATACCCGGTCTGGTCCCCGGATGGCAAGCGGATCGCGTTCCTGGACTTCCGTGCGCGGCGTTCCAGCTGCGAGTCGACGTACGCCATCTTCGCGATCGCCGCAGACGGCGGAAACCGTCGTCGATTGACGCCGGAAGCTCTGTACGCCGGGCCGCCCGTGTGGTCGCCCGATGGCAGGTTGATCGCATATCCGGCCGACTATGACGCTGGCGGCAAGGCCCAGTGCAGGCGAGAAGAGGCGCGCGACGGGGCGCAACTCGACGAACCCGCGTATCCGATGACGTTCTACGAACGTCTGTATGTCGTTCCCGCCACCGGCGGGCGCCCGCGTCGTCTCACCAACCTCGCGCCGGGCCCAGACCTCGTCTGGTTGCCGACATCGACGGCAGCGCAACAGGCTCCTTGACGCGCCTCGTGCCGCTTATTCGCTCACCACGAAGGTGTGCTTTATCGGGGCGCCCGGATTTGAACCGGGGACCTCACCGACCCGAACGGTGCGCGCTACCAAGCTGCGCCACGCCCCGAGGCACGCGAGCAGTATCACACACGCCCGTGGCGCTATCGTCGCTGCGCCATGTCAGCGGCGGTCGACGATGTGCTCGAGGAGGCGGCGCGGGTCCTGCAGCCGGAGCGCTTCGAGGACTACTGTGTGAACGGGCTGCAGGTTCCGGGCGCCTCGCGCGTGAGCACGCTCGCGAGCGGCGTCTCGGCCAACCTGGAGCTCTTCGAACGCGCCGTCGAGGCGCGCGCGCAGCTGCTGATCGTGCACCACGGCCTCTTCTGGGGCGCGGGTGTGCGGCGCATCGACCCGCCTCTGAAGCGCCGCCTGCGGATGCTCTTCGACAGCGACATCGCGCTTGCCGCCTACCACCTGCCGCTCGACGCACACCCGCAGCTGGGCAACAACGCCGTGCTGGCGCGCGCGCTCGGCGGCGAGCAGCTCGAGCCGTTCGCGCCCCACCATGGCGAGACGATCGGCTTCATCGCGCAGCTGCCGGACGAGGGCGTCGCGCCGGCGGCGCTCGGGCGGGCGATCCAGTCGGCCACCGGCCGTGAGCCGCTCGCCTTCGATTTCGGGCCAGCCCACATCAAGCGCATCGCGGTTGTCAGCGGCGCCGGCGCCGACTATCTGGGGCAGGCGCACGCCGCGCGTGCCGACGCGCTGCTCACCGGCGAGCTGCCCGAGCGCGCGATGGCGGAGGCTCGCGAGCTCGGCCTGCACCTGTTCGGCGCTGGCCACTACGCGACGGAGACGTTCGGCGTGCAGCGACTCGGCGAGCACCTCGCCGAGCGATTCGGGCTCGCGCACGTGTTCCTGGACGTTCCGAACCCGCTCTGAGGCACACCCGTACACCCGCCGCCGCGCGGTTCCGCGCAGGGCCCACGGGCTAACATCCAACTGCACGTCGTTTCCGTCGTTTCCCAGAGGAGGGAGAGAGAGCTCTATGGAGGCCACCGCCACCGCCGCGGCGACAGGTTCGCAGACGATCGCCGACCTGATTCCGCGCACCGCGGCCGAGCATGCGGAGCGCATCGCCGTGCGCTACAAGCGCGACGGAGCCTGGCATGACGTCGGCTACGGCCAGCTGGCGGACATCGTGCAGGAGGTGGGGCTGGGGCTCATCGACGTTGGGATCGAACCGGGCGAGCGCGTGTGCATCCTCGCCAACACGCGCCCCGAGTGGTCCTACGCCGACATGGGCGCGACCTCGGCGGGCGCCGTCGTCGTTCCGATCTATCAGACCAACTCGCCCGAAGAGTGCCTGTGGGTGATCTCGGACTCGGGCGCGTGCGCGATCATCTGCGAGAACGACGAGCAGCTCGCGAAGATCGTCGCGATCCGCGACAGCGTGCCAAACCTGCGAACGGTGATCGTGATGGACGAGCTCGCGGGCGGCGCCGGCTCTCCCAACGGCGGCGGCGCGACTTCGAGCGAGCGCCCGCTCGGCGCGATCACGCTCGAGGAAGTTCGCGAGCGAGGTCGCGCTCGCGCCCCGGAGGAGCTCGCACAGCGCCGCGCCGGCGTGCGGCCCGAGGACTCCTTCACGTTCATCTACACCTCGGGGACGACCGGGCCGCCGAAGGGTTGCGTGCTGACGCACGGCAACTACCGGGCGATGATCGACATGCTGCGCACGGCCGGCGGCATCCAGGACAGCGAGGTCTGCTACCTGTACCTGCCGCTCGCGCACTCCTACGCGCTGCTGATCCAGCTGCTGACGTTCGAGCTCGGCGGGACGCTCGCCTACTTCGGCGGGGACACCAAGCAGATCGTGCCCGAGCTGATGGAGACGAAGCCGAGCTACCTGCCGTCCGTGCCGCGCATCTTCGAGAAGATCTACACGCTCGCCCAGGGGGCGATCGAAGCCAAACCGCCGGCGGAGCAGGATAAGGCCAGGCAGGCCATCAAGCTGGGCTTCGACGTTCGCGAAAAAATGCTGCACGGCGAAGAGGTCCCCGCCGAGCAGCGCGCCGCATTCGAAGCCGCCGACGAGGAGCTCTTCAAAAACGTGCGCCAGATCTTCGGCGGACATGTTCGCCAGGCCACCAGCGGCGCCGCGCCGATCGCGCGTGAGATCCTCGAGTTCTTCTTCGCGTGCGGCGTGCCCGTGCTCGAGGGCTACGGGATGACCGAGACCTCGACGGCGGCGACGTTCTCGACCCCCGAGAACCATCGCTTCGGCACCGTCGGGCGCGCGCTGCCGGGCGTGGAGCTGAAGATCGCCGACGACGGGGAGATCCTGATCAAGGGCGCGAACATCTTCCACGGCTACTACAACCAGGCCGAAACCAGCTTCGGCGCCGTCGAGGACGGCTGGCTTCACACCGGTGACCTCGGCTCTATCGACGAGGACGGCTACCTGTCGATCACCGGGCGCAAGAAGGACATCATCATCACGGCCGGCGGCAAGAACCTCACGCCGGCCAACATCGAGAACGAGCTGAAGCAGTCGCGCTGGATCTCGCAGGCCGTGATGCACGGCGACCAGCGTCCCTACCCGGTCGTCCTGGTCACGCTCGACGAGGAGGAGATCGTGCAGTACGCGCGCGAACACGGCCTGCCGGAGGACATCGCGGCGCTCTCGCGCGAGCCGGCGATCCGCGAGCTGATCCAGCAAGAAGTCGACCGCGTGAACGCGAAATACGCCCAGGTGGAGCAGGTCAAGAAGTTCGCGATCCTCGACCACGACCTCTCGCAGCCGACCGGCGAGCTGACGCCCACGCTGAAGGTGAAGCGAAACGTCGTCAACCAGAAGTACGCGGACATCTTCGACTCGCTCTACGAGGGCTAGGACAAGCCGGCCGAGGGGCACAAGCTGCGCACCGATCCGACAGAAAACGGCGGCCTGTTCGTTGGCCGCAGGCCGGGCACCGCGCCGATCCGCTTTCGCACGCCGCCCAAACGCGGCAGCGAGCGCCGGCAGCGCGCCGACGGCTCCTTCGCGAACATGCTGCTGGTGGCGATGACCGTTCTGTCGCTGCTCTGCTGGGGGCCGATCCCGCTGGCGTGCCTGTGGATCGGCTCGCAGATCGACTACCTCTCCAACAGCGTCAGCCTCGGCATCTTCATGTCGTTCGTCGGGCTGTTCGTGCTGCTGTTCGGCGCGCTGTCGCTGCTGCGCCACATCGACCGCATGTGGATCCTCGTCCGGCGCGCCGCCGGCCACGACCAGCGAAAAGGGGCGCTCGGCCGCGTGTTCGGCACCACCGCCGTCGTGTGCGCACTCGCCTTCCTGGTGTGGTTCGTGGTGATCCAGGGACCGGGTTTCAGCATGCTCGAACGCAGCTCCTAGAAACCGGCGAAGCCGCGGCAGCCCCGATCCGGGACCGGCGCCGAGCGCGCACGCACTGCTAGAACGGCTTGGACGTGGGCATTCTCGACTACTACAAGCAGTTCGAAGGGATGTCCGAGGAGGAGGTCAACCGCGGACTGCGCGAGCGCGCGGCCGAGCGCAAACGGCTCGAGCTGGCTCGCCTGGAGACGCTCGACCTATCGCAGACGACCTGGCACGAGCTGCCCCATCCGCGCATCGTCGGCGCGATCACCTATGTGGCGCGCCGCGGCCTGTACCGCTACCCGCACCTGCGCGGCTCGGAGCTGCGCAACGCGCTCGCGGAGCGTCACGGCGTAAGCAGCGAGCGGCTGATCCTCGGCAACGGCGCGGCCGAGCTGCTGGGCGCCGCGACGCGGGCGCTGATCGAGCCGGGCCAGCAGCTGCTGACGCTGTGGCCGTCCTACCCCTTGTACCCGCTGATGGCACGCCGAGCGCACGCGCGCGCGGAACGCGTGCGGGGCGGCGTCGACGCGCTGCTGGCGGCCGCGCAGGATCCGGCGGTGCGGGTGATCGCGCTCGCCAGCCCGAACGACCCGACGGGCGAGCTGCTCGCGACCGGCGAGCTACGGCGGCTGCTCGAGGGTCTCCCGCAGGGCGTCGCGGTCCTGCTCGACGAGGCGCTCGTCGACTACTCCGACGCGCAGCCGCACGGGGCCTCGCTCGCGCTGCTGCAGGAGCACGCGCAGCTGCTCGTGTTCAGGACGTTCTCCAAGGCCTGGGGCCTTGCGGGGCTGCGCATCGGCTACGCGATCGGCGGCCCGGGGTCTGAGCAGCTGCTCGCCGAGCTGGACCCCGACCTCGGCGTCTCTGAACTCTCTCAGGCGGGCGCGCTCGAGGCGCTGAGCCTCTCCGAGCTGGTCGAGCGGCGCGCGCAGGTCGTCTGCCAGGAGCGCCCGCAGCTGATCGCCGCGCTGCGCGCGCGCGGCCTGCAGATCGTCGACAGCCAGGCCAACTTCGTGTGGGCCGCGCACCCCGACGTGCGTGGCGCGGAGCTCGCCGCGCGCCTCGCGCAGAGCGGCATCCTGATCGCCGCCGGCGACGCGCTCGGCGAGCAGCGGCACGTGCGCATCACGATCCCCCCGCGCGCGAGCGCGCGGCGCCTGCTCGACGCGCTCGATAAGGCGCTAGCTCGATGAAGACTGTTTGGCGGCTCGTATTCCCGCGTTGGATTGAACTCGCCAGGCTTCAAAATCAACCCTTTCTCGGTTCCGCCGACGAAGGAGAACCTCGACTTCCTCGCGCTGTTTGTAAAAGTCCTCATTCAGGGAGCGTCACCGTTGGAACTGACGCCCACAGAGGAACGCGATCTTTACCACCAGATTGAGAATCTGTACGAAATCGAGCCAACACTTCGCACGCTGAGCGTTCTCTCGAATACGCTCGACCGGCGTCTCTCTGACAGGCTCGCAAAGTGGACCACTGGCGGACAATTCGATTTCGTCTTCGATAACGCTGAAGACACGATTACGTTCTCCCGTTTCCAGTGTTTCGACTTTCAGGGGATGAATCAATATCCCGAAGTGCTGGAGCCGCTTCTCTTTTACATCCTGCACCGGGCAAACACCGCGATCTGCGATCCGAAGATCAGCCACGTCTTCAAAGCATTTTTCATTGACGAGGCTTGGCTGTTTCTGAAGAACCCGAGCATCAAGAGCTACATCATCGAGGCACTCAAGACTTGGCGGAAACAGAACGCCGCAATGATTCTCTCGACTCAATCGCTGGACGAGCTTAGGAAGTCGGAAATCCTCGACATCATCATCGAAAGCTGCCCGACCAAGATTTTCCTGGCCAACCCGGACATGGACCGGGACCTTTACCGCCGTCAGTTCAACTTGAACGAGAGCGAAGTCGAACTCATCTCCACTCTCCGACCAAAGCAACAGCTACTCATTAAGACGCCGGAACTGGCCAAGGTTGCCAATCTCGAAGTGGACCGGAAGAGCTACTGGCTCTACACGAACGATCCCTTCGACAACCGGAAGCGGCGAGAGGCATTCGAGACCTACGGCTTTGAAAAGGGCCTCGAAATCCTAGCGGGAGGGGAGCAATGACACCCGTTTTCCCTGTGCCGATCAAGTTGCCAGACTTCATTTTTCAAAGCGCTGCGAATGTTTGGTCGGCACTTATTGTCTCAATCACCGCGCTTCTGTATCTGGCCATGACCCTGATTTCCTTTTTGCCCGAGTCAGACACAAAGCCGTCCAAGCCTGAACCACCCCATAAACCTTTCGATCAAGGAGAAGAGAAATGAAAACCGCATTACGAATTAAATCGCTCTATTTGGTGAAATCAGCTGCGCTTCTTGCTTTGTTTTTTGTGTTTGGTCTTTCCGAGTTGCCGATTCACGCCGCCACTGACACCGCTCGCGTCGTGAAATATGCGCAGAACGACATCGTTCCGATAAAAGCCAAACTGCGCTATTCAACGCTCATCATCCTGCCCGAAAAGGAAGAGATTCTCGACTTCACGACCGGCGACAAAGAATTCTGGATCATCAACGGCGCGCATAACCTCTGCTACATCCATCCGGCACAGGCCGGGATTCGCAGCAATCTGAATTTAATCACGGCGAGCGGTCACGTTTATTCGTTCCTGCTCTCCGAGATCAGCAGCGACCCGAACGCCGACCCGGACTTGAAAGTCGTCATTGAGCCGAAGGAGGAATCCGGCATCGGAACCGGCGCTTTCGCGCAAGGCTATGTCCCCGCGACGGAAGCGGAAGCCTACAAGCGGGAGATTCAGACGATCCGCGAACAAGCCAATGCCCAGGTTCAAACCGCTCAGGCGAGCGCCCAACAGCAGATGCAGAAATTCCGTTCCGAGTATTCGACAAAGCTCCAATTCGACTACCAGTTCGACTCGAAGGGTGCAGGAAAACCGTTCCTAGTCTCAGCGATCTATCACGACGACACATTCACCTACATCAAGTGCGCGGCTTCCGAAAAACCGGCCATTTACGAAATCAAAGACGGCAAACCGAATCTCATCAACTTCGAACTCCAGAACGGCGTCTACATCGTCCCGAAAATCGTGGACACTGGCTATCTCGCCATCGGCAAGAAGAAACTCGCCTTTTCCCGCCACCAGTAAGAAGCAGACCCGCAGAACACTTTCCGCCGAATGAGAGGAGCCCATGACAGAATCAGTTAATTCTCCGGCCACTCAGCCTATCCAAGACAAAGCACCGAAGCCGCCCGGCCTCATGCCGAAGAACGTACAGACGTGGGCCATGCTTGGCCTGGCCGTATTGATGGTCAGCATCATGTGGCTCACGGGCGGGAAGAAACCCCAGACGTTGCCCAAATCTGGAACGTCTGCCGTTCAAACTCCTGCCCCACTCGAAGTCAACGAGGGCAAGATCGCCGAGCTACAGAACCGGATTCAGGAGCTTCAGCGCGAGCAACAGGTTGCGCTAAATCAACAGAACAAGTTCTTCGGCGCAATACAGTCCGAGAGCCAGACCGCCACGCCCGCTCAAGTTGCGGGCACGGCGCAGCCGCCACCAGCTACGCCAGCCGATCCGATTCAGGACGAACGGAAGAAAAGAGCATACGTCTCACTGTTTTCTTCGAATGTCGCTTTGAGCTACAGGAAGGACCTAGCACAGCCGGAATTGGCTCCGGGCACGGCCTCGCCCACGAACAATCCGTTTGGCTTGCCGGGTCTGCCAGCGCAAGAACCGACCTTTAACCAGCAGCTCGCTCAGATCCTTCAAGGGCTACCGCCAGCACCTCAACTAATTCCACCGGCACCGCCTGCCGCTAGCAACGCGCCCCAGGCGGGCACAACCACAGCCGAAGATGCAGAAAGGAAAGCCGCCGAGAGTTCCTCGAAGCAAACTTCACCAAATCCATCTGCACTCAACGCCGCAGAGGGGAAAAACTACGTCATCTTTGAAGGAACGATCCTCGAAACCGTACTGCTAAACCGGCTCGACGGGCAGTTCATTGGCCCTGTCGAATGCCTCGTCACCAGTGACATCTACTCCCATGACCGCCAGCACCTTCTTATCCCGTCAGGCACGAAGGTTCTGGGAGAAGCAAAGCGCGTGGACACGTTCGGTCAAACGCGACTCGCCGTCGCGTTCCACCGGCTCATCATGCCTGACGGTTATTCCGTCAGCCTCGACCAGTTCAAAGGAATGAATCAGATCGGAGACACCGGGCTCCGCGATCAGGTCAACAACCACTACCTCAAAATCTTCGGTGCTTCGCTCGCAGTTGGCGCGATAGGCGGGATTGCCGAAGCGGGCTCAGGGGGTGTTCTTACTCAATCCGGCACCCAAAGCATTCAACAAGGCGTTGGCGAGAGTCTCGGCCAAACGTCACAGCGCATTCTCGATAAATTCCTGAACATTTTGCCCACCGTAACAATTCGCGAAGGCCACCGAGTGAAGATTTATCTCTCAGGCGACCTCGCGGTTCCCGATTACGCAAACCACAAAATGCCCTCAGACCTGTAGCCCTTAGCGGCAACCACTAAGATTTACAAACTCACGAAAGGAGAACTCACGATGAAAAGGAAAGTCCTTGCAGTCTTGCTCGTCATGGGCTTGTGCGTCGGCACTGCCTCCGCGCAGTTCGGTTTCGGGATTGTCTACGACCCGACCAACTACGCCAATGCTGTGCTTCGCTACAGCCAACTCGTACAGCAACTCAACCAACTCCGGCAAACCTACACGCAAATCGTGCAGCAGTACAACCTGGCCGTTCAGATGGCCCGGAACCTTCAGAACATGCCCGCACGTTACCAGGCGCAGTTCTCGCAGTGGCGGAATGTCGTCGCGCCCAACACCTACGGCAACACAGGAACGTGGGTCAACGGCATGAATACCGGCCTTCCGAACACGGTCAACACCGGCTATCAGTTGGCCACCACCCCACTGCTCCAATACAACGGCCAAGTGCTCTCCGGCATGACTCCCGACGACCTCAACCGCGTGAAGTCTCAGTACGCATCGGTTGAACTGTCCGACGGCGCTAATGTGACCGCAATGGCCGCAATCGGCGCGATCCGCGACAACGCCCAGACCATCCAGAACCAGATCAACAACCTCGAACAGGATTCGCTCTCCAACGATCCGAACCTCAACACCGAAGTCTCCGTCCTCAACAAGATCAATGCCGCGAACGTCCTCACCCTTCGCACGCTGCAAGACTCGAACAAGCTCCTGCTCTCGTTGCTTGAACAGAACGTAATCGCCGCCAAGCAACAGCGGGAAACAACCGCCAACTCCATCAACACCGACATCGCCCGCCAAGCGACGTTGGCAGGCAATCTGGCACAGGTCACCAGCACGCTGAACAACTCGCTCCAGAACTTCCGCATGCCGTAATCAGACGTAACCCTATCCCCGCCGCGTCGAAGGAGACCCAATGCAGACCGACTATCTGCAATTCATTTTTCAGGCCATCAACAATCTGCTCACGCAGAACCTCGGCTTCTTCGACGCGATGGGCCAAAATCTATTTCGGATGTTCGCGACCATTCTCGTCGCTTGGTTTGGCATCAAGTCCGCGCTATCCGCCTCCAGTGGCAGAGGCGGCTTCCACTTTGAGAACTTCGCCAGTCTGCTTCTCACCATCAGCTTTGGATTTGCGATGGTCAATTACTACAGCAATCCGATCCCCGGAATGGGGACGAGCTTTCACAATCTCATCACGGATGAATCGCAGTTCCTGGCCAACAGGATCACGCAAACGCAGTTGCAGGTTGTCATAGAGCGAGTCGCTGACTTTGAATCCCGCATGGATTCACCGGGGTTCGGCGATTTCCTCGGCACGCTGATCTATACGGCTGTCACTATTCTTCTTGCCGCTGCTCAGGCCATCGCCATTGTTGTCATCGCCTATGGGTTTATCGCCACGGCGGTGTGCGTCCTAGTCGGCCCGATCTTCATACCGTTCTTCATCGTTCCACAACTCGAATGGATCTTCTGGGGATGGTTCAAGGCGTTCATCCAATATGCCTTCTACCAGGTCATCGCCGCAGCCGTCGTGTTCATCATCGCCAATCTCATTCTCGGCACGATGAATCTCCAGCCGAACGGAACAATCTCGACGACACAACTCCTCGAATTCTTTCCCGTCCTCTTCATTACGTTCTTGGCGTCCATCTACGCCCTCTTGAAAATTCCCGCTCTTACCAACCACATCTTCAGCGGCAGCTCCGGCGGGTCTTCCGCCGGCATATTGGGGGCATGAAGCCATGAACAACGATTCGAGTTTTCACGACGCGAAGCGACTCTACCTGGAGCAATACGGCGATCCTATGGTCACCAACACCTATCTCAAGATTGCGCTCGTCCTTCTTGCCTTCGTTGCGGTCGCCCTCGGACTGATCGACATGAGAACGATCCGCACGTTTCAAAACTTTCGCCCCTTGGTGATCCGCATCGACCAGCTTGGGCGGGCGGAAGCGCTCAGCTATGCCAATTTCGAGTACAAGCCCCAGGACGCCGAGGCGAAATACTTCCTGTCGCAGTTCTGCGCGCTCTACTACCGTCGCAACCGCTACACCATGAATGACGATTTCTCGAAGTCCCTGTACTTCCTCGACGGCAAGCTGGCCAGCGACATCATTGATGCGTACAAAAAGAACGGTGTCATCAAGAGCTTCCTGACGGACCCTTCACAACCTGAGATCGACATCGAAGTGAAGAACGTCGCCCTCGAAGGGATGCAGACCTCGCCCTACAAGGCCCGCGTGGACTTCGACATGGTGTACTACTCGGCAGCCGACCACAGCGAACTGAAGCGCACGCTCTACACGGCCAATTTCGTCTTCGTCTTCAAGACCAACGTCCCGAACGAACTCATTCCCATCAATCCGCTCGGCCTTGCCATCACGTATTTCCGCGAAGACGAAGCCTTCAAGTGAATCGCTCTGCCGATTGAATCTGTCCGTACGCAGCGTAATACTTAGTGGCTGTAGTCGCTACCAGATAACTATCGCATTTGAAGCCGCAGAGCGAGATACGCAACGCTATGGCGCTACAGGCTTCACGAAGTTCGTTTGCGATGCTCGAAAAAGCAAGCGTTCTCAGCAGACGATACGATCGAACCCGATTAGCCTGGCAACGCAGTTTCGCGAAGCTAAGTCATCGAGCAGCAACTGGACGGCATTGCATGCGGCTTTCGTCTGTGGGCAGTCGATTCGCCGCGTTCCATGTTGGCAAGCGCCTATCACAAGTTGTCTACGATCTGTCAGCGCAGAGAGTGTCCCATTCGAATCGGTCGCATGTGCGTTAGCAATTCTTCGGCCTTGACTGAGAATAGCGGCGCACTGAGCGACCAGATAAAACGAAACCTTCGAGAATCTGTACTAGCTTGCTGCCATTCGACTCATCGATTCCATTCTTGATTTGGCCGTGACGAAACAGATAATTCAGCGTGTATTCCCGATCCACGGCGGAACAAGCTTCGGAAGCAAGTGGGCATGACTTTTGAGTCCAACAAGCGAGGTGCCGCTTGCCATGCAACGTATTCCACAGGAAGACTGTTTTCAAGCTGCCAATCGGACGCGACGAAGTCCGTCGGCGTCCTTTCCTGAAGATGCAACGCTATCTGGCCAGCAGTCTTCATATGATTGGCATCGGACATTCAGAGAACTCAGCATGCTTCGTGCTCGCCGCCGATCTGATGCAGTCTCTCATGCGGCAACACAGCATAAACGTTTCGACGAATGACGCTCGAAGTCCTCACTGTCGGCAGATTCAAGACTCTTGACATGGAGTGCAGACTCGCCTGCCAATACTTCGGCTAGATCGTGACGTCTCGATGCGCCGCCTCAAGTGATCTTCAGCAGACGTCTTCGATGGTACTTCATCATGAGGCTGCTGGTCCATAATACTCGCTTGTATTCCAGCGTCAGATCGAATTTCAGGCCGAAGCGAGTACTAGTACTCATCGAATGCTCCAGTATTCATCAGACGTCACGACCGCTAACCTGCCTCTCGATGCGTATTCGCTTCAGCTTGCCTCGTCACCCAATTACAGAGGTTCATGCAATGGTCGCCAACGCTCTTCTTCTGTCACTCGCCCTCCTGCTCGCCATCGCCTTCTATCTCATGGGCGAGCTGAAGTTCCTAATCCCTTATCGGGCGTTCCTTTTCCGCGAGTACGGCTGGGCACTCGCCGTCTTTTTCGGGAGTACTGTTTCTCAACATCTTCGCGGGCGCGTTCGTCCTCATTCGCAAGTCCTTCCTCAAAGACACTGGCCGGAAGCTGTCCCACATCGACAAGCAGTTTCATGTTGGAAACGTGAATCTGCCCGCAGACTCAGATTACGACGAGAGAACCTGAACAATGTCCCGCTACGACTTCGATCCAGAAGACTACCGCGCTCCCGATCCACCGGCGAAACAAGAGTCGGAACGCAAGCCTGAGGATGCCAAGCCGGAGCCCGGCAGAGGCGGTGCTAGTGGCGGCGAACAACCGGAATCGAGAAACCGCGCCGAACGCCCTAGAAACATCGAGCGCGGGAATCGTCGCCCACGTCAGGATCGAGACAGGGAATACAACTTGCGTGACTCGGAGGTCGCTGCCCTTATTGAAATTGCCAAGTTCCGCAGCGTGAAGACTGACGACCTCGTAGAGATTCAATACCAAGGCAACGCGGATCAGGCCACACAAGACCTCAGAAACCTCACCGCCCAGGGACTCATCCAGCGAAGAACCCTGTCGGGGACGGAGAAAGAACAGATTCTAACAGTCACCCGATCAGCGCATGCATTCCTGAACCGTAACCGACCCCAGGGACTTGCCGCGAATCAATCCCTGCATCACGGCTTCGTCAAACCCCGTGAAGCCCGGCACGATGCCACGCTCTATCGTTTGTATCAGAAGGCATCGGAAAAGATTGAAAAGGACGGCGGCACGAATCTCAGGGTTGTCCTCGACTATGAACTGAAACGCGACCTCTATCGAGAGCTGGCAAAGCTCAAGTCATTGCCACAGTCGGAGCAAGAAGCAAGGCGGGAACAAATCGCCCAGGAGCACGGACTGAAAGTTGTAGACGGCAAGATTCCGCTGCCCGATCTGAGGATCGAATACGAGACGCGAGACCACGAGCAGTCCCGCGTCGATTTGGAACTTGCCACGCGAGACTATCGCGGGCATCACCTCGCAGAAAAGGGCAAGGCAGGCTTTTCGATCTACGCACCGGCAGACGACGCCTCTCGCGTGCGTGCCGCCGCGCAAGACCCACACCTCATTTCGGAGATCCTCTCGCTATGAAAATCCAACAGGAACACCTCACCGCCATCAAGAGCTTCGGATATACGGAGCGCGAAGCCCGCTTCCTCTACATCGGTAGCGATCCATTCGGGCTATTTCACGCAGGCACATTTGCGGCAGTTCAGCGGCAACAGGTCAGGCCGCACTGTCCGCGCATTCATCAAGAGAGCTCTCGAACAAGAGCATGTTAAAGAGAGCAAGCATCAGAACAACGCTCGCGTCTATCAACTGACCTACAAGCCGATGTACGCGGCCATCGGGCGGGCGAACATTCGGAATCGCCGCGAGCACTCGTTTGATTTCATCAAGACCAAGCTCGCTTGCCTGGATTTCATCATTGCCCATCCTCACCATGATTACTTTGAGGGCGAAGCCGACAAGGTCCAGTACTTTCAGGATCACTTTCAAATCCGCCCTCAAGAGATGCCCGGAAAGACCTATGCCGGAGCGAATCGCGTCCCAGATACGATTCGCTACTTCGTGGACAAGTTCCCAATGTTCCTCGACGAGGCTCGCACCGGAGAGGCTGTGCCCACGCTGACCTACGTTGACCCAGGCATCGGCCATCTTTCAGATTTCAATACGCACCTTGAAACCTACTCGGGCTTCCTGAAACGATTGCCACTCTTTGCATTCGTCTATGCAGGACCGCGCACGGCATTCTTTTCAAAAGCAGAGGCTCTCTTCAGGGGAACGCTCGACCCTCAGACCGGGAAGCTCTCCTCGCAGCTTGCCCGCTACTTCGCTCTACGCGCCGCGTGGGAAGCAAAACGATATGAAACGCTGACCAACAGCGACCTCGAATTTCTGAATCACGCGAAGCAGTGCTTTCCAGGCGAGCCGTTCGAGTCCGCATACAAGAAATGGCAGACGGGCCAGATCAGCGAAAAGCAATTGGTTGCGGAAATCGAGAGCCGTCCGTCTCACAGGCAGGAAGTGCAATTCAAGACCTGCCTGCTTCCTCGTGACTATTCTTCGTTCGGGCAGAACTCGAAAGTCACTGGAAAACCGTGCTGAAAACGGTTTTCCTCACGGTTTTCCTTTCGGTTTTCCGCACCCGCCAATCCTAAGACCCGAACAACCAGCGAGATACAAAGTCCCGAGACCGAAAACGGGACGCGGGCAAAATCGCGGAAAGGGCGGGAGCGACCCCACCTGACGGACCGCTTCGCGGCCCTGGTCCCTTCGGGCTTCGGGGGTCGCTCCCGCCCTTTCTCCATTTCGCTCAAAGCTTTTGCCCGCGTCCCTCGAATCGTTCGGAAACAATCCAGCAAAGGAGATCAACGATGTCCATCATCAAAAAGCCAGCCGAGCCACCCAAAATCGTCTCGCTCGAAGTCCAGATTGAACAACCCATTCTCGACACACTCGACCGCTATGCGGAATTCATCGAGACGAGCCGAGAGCACATCGTCGCGTCCGCTCTCCGGCTCGTCTTCAAGAAGGATTACGACTTCAAGCGTTGGCTCCGTTCACAAAACTCATCTGACTCCCAAGCGACGCCTCGCACAGCGAAGAAGTCGTGATTCAACGCATCCTCAACTCGAAGAACTTCATTGCGTTCGTCCTCGCCTCGGCAACAGGGATGACTCTCTACTTCCTGTTGCCGTTCCCAGAGGGGAACCTCTTCTTGCGGCTGATCGCCGTCAAGGCCCCGCTCGTCTATTCGGGCGCGAAATACAGCTACACCGCGATGCTCTTCACGACGCCCTACATCATCCTTTCGATTCTTCTTTCCGGCTTGTACATCTTCACCCTGAAGATCCGTAAGCGAGTTTCTCCGGCACGATTGCCTGCCTATCCTGACGCACAACACCGGGACAAGCTCTTCCTCGTCGTCGGCGAGGTTCACGACCCGCGCAAGCCGGTCCCGGCTGAGAACCCTCACTGGCTTACGATCCCGGAGCGTGGCCTCTACACCGGCATCGCAATCTTGGGAGCAGTGGGCACCGGCAAGACGAGTTGCTGCATGTACCCCTTCGCCGAGCAGCTCATCGCCTACAAAGCCCAGGACGAAGCGAAGCGTATAGGCGGCCTCGTACTCGAAGTCAAAGGCGACTTCTGCCACAAGGTCAGAGGAATCCTGGAAAGGTATCAGAGAGCCGAAGACTACATCGAAGTCAGCCTGCACTCCGAGTACCGCTACAACCCCCTGCACAACGATCTGGACGCGTATGCCCTGGCCTACAGCATCGCGGCTCTTCTGAACAACCTTTTCGGCAAGGGCAAAGAACCATTCTGGCAGCAGGCCTACACGAACCTCGTGAAGTTCATCATCCTGCTTCACAAAGTCGCCTACGACTACGTAACGCTCTTCGACGTGTACGAATGCGCGATCTCACCCGAAGTTCTGGAAAAGCGGATCGAGGAAGCGGAGAAGAAGCTATCGAAGTTCTTCATCGAAGTGACGCCGGAGACCTACACGGCATGGGTGAGCGACCTGAAAGGCATTCTCGTTCGAACTCGACAAACCGAACAATGTTTATCGGGCCAAGGCCATCACCGAACTGTGCGACATTCTGCGAAACAAGAAGATTCCATTCCAGTTCAATGCAGATTCATCCAGTGACCGAGACTTTCGCAAGTGGGAGCAGCTCGAAGCCGTGAAGCGCTGGTTTCATTACGACTGGAAACGGATCGAGCCCAAGCTGCGCACCTCGATTGTGGAAGGCATCTCCGTCTTTCTTTCTCTGTTCGATGACAACCCCGACGTGAAGAGGACGTTCTGTCCTCCCGTCGAGTGCTATGACCCGGTAGCCAATGCAGATCACCGATACGGGAAGCCTCTGCCTTCGTTTACATGGCTCGTTGAGACTGGCAAAGTCTGCGCCCTCAATTTTCCCATCGGCATGAACGCCGGTCTCGCCAAGGCTCTAGGCGTGATGATGAAATTGGATTTTCAAAGGGCTGTCCTCAATCGCGTCCCAGAGATGGAAGCGCACCGAGAGCGCTACTTCCGCCAAGTCTTCTTCATCTGCGATGAGTACCAGCACTTTGCCACCGTCGGAGAGAACGAGCCCACGGGCGATGAAAAGTTCTTCAGCCTCTCGCGACAACCGAGGTGCATTCCCATCGTGGCCACGCAGAGCATCAGTTCGCTCAAGTCCTCGTTGCCCGGAGACACCTGGCGCTCGTTGCTCCAGACCTTCCGCACCAAGATATTTCTGGCACTGTCGGATGACTTCTCCGCACAAACGGCAAGCGAGTTGTGCGGGAAAGAAGACCGCCTCAAGGTCAGCTACAACTTCTCCGAAAGCGGCCACGATGCCCGTGTGAGCTTTCTCTCAGGCAAGGCTATTTCGAACCGCGCCAACGTAACGGCATCGAAGAGCTACAACACCCGCACGGACTACCGCTTTGACATGAAGACCTTCACGGAACTGAAGAACGCACAGGCAATCGCCATCGCGTATGACGGCCTGAATCCAATGCCGCCGATGTTCTGCTATCTGAAGCCCTACTACAACGACGTGAACCGCTCGTATTTCGAGCAGCTCGCCAGCGGAGAAATCTAATGCTCGGTTTTGAAACCATCCTCCCATTCTTGCGGCCCATCGAGCACCTGATCCGCGACGACTCCATAAGCGAAATCATGGTCAACGGCTCGGCTCACGTCTTTATTGAACGGGCTGGCGTACTTCAAGAAGTGCCTGACCTCACCTTGAGCGAGAAATCTTTGATGGTCGCCGTCAAGAACATCGCCCGGCGACTTGGCGACGACATCTCTGAGCAGAAACCCATCCTCGACTCCCGGCTGCCTGACGGTAGCCGCGTCGCCGCCGTGATCCCGCCGTGCAGCATTCACGGCGTGACGCTCACAATTCGAAAGTTCAACGGTCGCCACTTCACGATTGAAGACCTGGTGAAATGCGGAAGCCTTGATGCAACTCTTGTTGAACGGCTGAAAAACTACGTCGAGAGACGGCAGAACATTCTCATCAGCGGCGGAACCGGCACCGGCAAAACAACGCTCTTGAACGCCTTGGGAAAGCTCATTTCGGACGACGACCGGATTCTCCTAATCGAAGACACGTCCGAGATTCAGCTCGAAAAGCCAAACCTCGTCCGTTTTGAAGCTCGTCAGGCACAGGCAGGCCTTCCGGCTGTCGCGATCCGCGACTTATTGAAGGCATCACTTCGACATCGGCCCGACCGAATCATTCTCGGTGAGATTCGCGGAGGTGAGGCGTTCGATTTGCTTCAACTCCTCAATACCGGCCACTCAGGAACGCTATCAACCGTCCACGCCAGTTCCGCGCAGCAAGCAATATCGAGATTCACGAGCTGCGTTCTCCAAAGCGGCGTCGAATTGCCCTATCGCGCTATCAAGACCAACATCGGCGACTCGCTCAACGTCATCATCCAGCTCGAACGCCGCCCAGGAAGACGATACGTTTCGCAGATTCTCGAAGTCCGAGCTTTCAATGCCGAGCGCGACCAATACGAATTCAATCCGGTCTACGACGAGAAATCGATCCCGCACTCTCTAAAGGAAGAATTGCCATGACTCAATCATCTCTTCAAGACGCGCCAACGACTGCGTTTGTATCCAGTGAAATCCCTCTAAACGTGAAGGAAGCTGCTCGCTATCTTGGCGTCAGTCCGCAGACGGTGTATCTTTGGGTTGAGCGAAAGCAGATTCCCCATCTCCGCGTGATGGGTCGCAACATTCGATTCTTGAAATCGGATTTGGACTCGTTCCGCGCATCCTTCAGACAGGAGATGGAGAATGCCTAGATCACGAGTGCACGACGGTGTTGTCTTTCGGAGAAAGGAAAGCCGGGTCTGGTGGATTCGTTATCGCGACCGGAACGGCGTTCGTCGAAGAGAGTCAACACTCACCGAAGACTGGAATGAAGCTCAGAAGAGACTCAGAGACAGGCTTCAGGCCAGAGACAACAACGTACTGGATGTCGTAAAGAAAGGGGAATCCTTGAGTTTTGGACAATGGGCTGACTTCTTTTTGGAAACCTATTCGAAGCCACCCATGCGAGCTGAGAAGACTCACGAGATAAATCTACGTGCCGTGAAGCACCTCAAAGGTGCTTTTTCGTCGAACAGTTTGGTGGATCTTACTGCCGACCACATAGAACTCTACTTGCGAGATCGTCTCCGCCAGCGAGTCCGAATTAAGTCTTCCCTTGGATTCAGAGAGAAAGGAGTTTTGCAGCCCGCGACGGTGCACCAGGAGTTTCGCGTCCTCAGGCGCGTGTTGAACGTTGCCGTGAGGAAGAGACTGCTCCCCGCTAACCCATGTTCGGGTGTCGAATTTCCCGTTCGTGTGAAGGGTCTGTTCCGACCGCATTACGTCAGTTGGTCAGAACAGAAACAAATTGAATTTCACGCCCAACCACACTTGCGGAATATCGTTCGGATCATCACGGAGACGGGTCTTAGGGTCTACAAGGAACTGATGTCCATGAAGAAAGACCAACTAGACCTTCCAAACGCGGTTGTTTGGATACCGGACTCCAAGACTCCGAACGGAATCGCTGAGGTACCACTCACGCCTCTTGCCATTAGTGCATTCCGAGATCAACTGGCAATCGCGGGAGATGGACCGTTTCTATTCCCCAGCGATTTGAATTCGACCGGACACCAGGTAGCATTGAGGACCGTTTGGCAAAAGACTCTCCGACGAGCGAAGGTTCCTTACTTTCGGATTTACGATTTGCGATCCACGTATGCCACTCGCCTCAGTGCGGGCGGCGTAGCCGACGAGTGGGTGACACAATTGCTTCGCCAAGGGGACTCTCAGGTCTTCAAACGCTACTCGCAAATGAAACTGCAAATGAAGAGAGAAGCTCTGGAGAAAATCAACCGCCAGGCCAATGAAATGCCGTTGGATTCTGGCACAGCGATGGTTCAGTGAAATCTATTTGGCACAGTTTTGGCACAGTTGGAGGCGAAATTGGTCAGATGGAGCAACAGTTCTGTTGGGAAGTCCTTTATAATCTTTACGTACTTCATGTCGGGGCGTAGCGCAGCCTGGTAGCGCGCCTGCCTTGGGCGCAGGAGGCCTGCGGTTCAAATCCGCACGCCCCGACCAAATCTCCAAACAGAATCATTGAGTTAGCGTGCTGCCCGTTTCCGTGCCTGCTGCATTGTGGTGCAAGTTGGGAACAGTTGGGAACAAAACCTCGCCCAATCTTGAGACCGCATCGCGTTCGGAAGCTGAAACAGGGTGTGTGTAAACGTCCATTGTTGTTGCCGCGCTGGAGTGCCCCAGCAAGGTTTGCTGAACTCTTATTGGAGTTCCCAGATCGTGGAGGAGAGTGCTGTACGTGTGGCGGAGCGTGTGCCAATCAATCCGGCGCAGCCCTGCCCGCCGACATGCAGAAGCCAGACGCTTCTTCCGCAAGTTGTCGGCTGATAGCGGTTCGTTGTCACCTTTGGAGAACACTAGCGCGTTAGCCGAAGTGTCCATACACCGCAAGCGGTGGGCATCAAGAGCCTGGACAACAACGGGTGCGAGCGGTGTCCCCCTGCGGCTGGCCTTACTTTTCGGAGTACCGAAGACCCCTTTGTAGCAGGTTTCCTCGACCTCTAAAGTGCATTGGTCGAGATGAACTCTGCCCCAGCGAAGCCCAAGTATTTCTCCGATTCGTAGACCGGCCAGTGTTGCAACGATTGTGATGGTTCGTTCGGGTTCATTCATTTTAGAGAGGAGCATTCGAACCTCCTCAATCGAAAGAGCCCTGTGTGGACGTTTGAGTATTCGTTCCGGCATTTCCACGCCCAAAACAGGATTATCTGCCAGGTACCGCCAGTCTTTGGCGGTGCCGAGCACTTTGCTGAGTAGATGTCGCATGTGGCTAGCCGTCTCCCATGCGTATCCCTGCTTCAGCTTTTCGAGAACAAACCGCTGAACCTCCGGTGTAGCTATATCCGCTATGCACTCCTCGCCAAAACGAGGCAACAAGTGTTTGTCGAGCAGGAGGGTGTAGATTTCCCGCGTGGCAAACTTCAATGTTGGAAGCACGAGAGGTCTAAACTCGTCTTCCACGAACCGCCGGAAGGTAATGTTGGACCGAGGTACCGCCCGGCCTCTATTCACCGGGCGAAGTCGGTCTTCCAGTAGATTCTGAGCTTCGCGCTTTGAAAGTTCGCTCACCGTTCCCAAGACCTCGGAACGGAGAATCGTGCTCATGCTGCCTCTTGAAGTCAGCACTCGCTCTCTCCAGCGTGCAACCCAAACCTTTGGGCGTTTACCGCGAACAAACAAACATCCAATCTGATGCCTGCGACGAGCCATATTGACCTTTCCGTTGGCCCGTCCAGTCTTTCGCGCATCGCCGTCTATTCTAACTTCACAGTCAAGCGTTTGTAAGCTCGACATGGCGATTCTCCTCTAACCAGCCCTTGATATCCCCTAGCCGGAAGCGCCAGTATTTCCCTATCCTGAAACCTGGAATGCGGTCCGCAGATCGCCGCCTGGTGCGTTCGTAGACCCAGGAAGTCGGCACTCGCAAGATTTCGGCTACGTCTTGGACTGTAAGTAGATCGTCATCGGATGCGTGCATTTGAATCGACTCCACTTCAAAGAGTTTTGGGTAACATGGCAGCGTTACGAAATTCCCCGGAAGGGTAATTCTCGGTCGCGACTACCATGTCGCAATGCGAATCAGTAGTTCCTCTCGCTTTCGCCCAATTGTCCCTGTCCACTTTCGGAGGTAGGGGCGGTCTTCCGTTCTAACTCCGCTTGCGCCTTGGCGACCGTGTGACGCGCGTAATATTCTGGGTCGGACTTGTCTCCTGCGCGAAAGTCGGCAATCCTTCGAATTATTTCTTCGGGTTCGTCGCCGCGAGCCACGGCGCGTTTGGCATAGGCCCAATCGTGCTCCGATTGGCTCAGCGTGGCACCGGGATCGCGATGGCTGCGCACTGTCTCTTCATTGTGGTGTCGGGGAGCTTCCTGTGAATCAATGGGAACCTTGAAATCGCGAAGGTGGTATGTCTGCGTTGATTCGAAACGTGCCTGCACATAGAAATCTTGATCGTATTTCTTGTTAGCGAAGCCAGGCAATCGCAGGACGCGTGTAGAGTCCGTTGCTGCCGGATCGCCCCCGAACTCTCTGACCATCCCATGCTGCAACGCCTCCGCCTCTTCGGGCGTGATTCCCTCAACCTTCCATACGACTTGGAATTTGTCTGGCGATGTGTTCAGTACGTAGTTTGGTTGCGGAACTAGATCGGAGTTCTTAATTGCGTCGAGAGCGGCGGACCCGCCGTGGTCCAGATCAATGTAAAGATGGCGGATTGTCTCGATGTCGTCTTTTGTGCGAGTCGATGCATCCTGCTTCAGCGGGTTCATGCCAACATAGATGTCAGCCCCGTTCGCGTTCTTGTAGCGGAGCCATGCCTGGAATTCGGGGCTGGCCGCTTTCTGTGCAGTCGTGATCCGCTGTGTCGTCTCGCGCAGAGACCGATTCAGAACAAGAACGGCGATTCGCTCGGAAGGCTTGAAGTTGTCGTTGATGTACTCCGACGCCGATGGGGAAAACGTTTTGGCATTTTCGGTTTCGTTCATCGAGGTTCCTCACGCTTCTGGTAGATGGCGGAGAATTCGTATTCGTCGGCGTCGGGGTCATACCGATGGATTTCGAGCACCTCAGAAATAAAGCGCCTGCCGGGCCGCCGTTCGAGTTGCACTACAACGTTAAGAGAATCGCCGATATTGCTCTTGATGGCCCGATACGGGAGTTCAACCCCACTCTGGAGGACGCAGCTCGTAAACCGGGCGAGACCTTGCTTGGCAGACGTTGCATGGACGGTCGAGAGACTGCCAGAGTGACCTGTATTGAGAAGCTGCAAGAGATCGAACGCCTCGCCGCCCCGTATCTCACCAAGAATGATCCGGTCCGGGCGGTGGCGGAGGGCTGCCTTCAGCAGGTCGCGGATGCTCACTGCCGGCAGGCCGTTCTGTGGCTGGCGCGCCTCGAAACGAACGAGATTGTCCTGATCCATCTGAATTTCGGACGTGTCTTCGATTAGAAGAATTCTCTCGTCGGGGGGAATGAATTTTCCGAGGATATTTACGAGGGTCGTTTTACCCGTGCCGGTCCCGCCCGTAATGAGAATGTTCTTGCGGGCCAGGACAAAGTTCTCAAGCTGGTTCGCGAGTGATCTTTCAATCGTGCCCACCTTAATTAGGTCCTCGATCCCAAAGTGGCGGGAATTGAATTTGCGAATGGTGAGTGTTACCCCGTTCAAGCTGCACGGGGGAATTACAGCCGCGACGCGGCTGCCGTCAGGCAGGCGTGAGTCGAGAATCGGCTTAGACTCCGAAATATCGTCGCCCAAGACGGCGAGCGATATTCTTTACCGCGACCATCAGGGATTTCTCCCCAATCGAGAGCCCGTGGACTTCCTCGACGAAACCGGCCTTCTCGACGAACACACGGTCTGCGCCCGTTCACCATGACCTCGCTGATTGAGTCGTCCAGGATCAAGTGCTCGATGGGCTTCAGGAATGGAAGGATCGTCTCGAATCCGTTCATCAGAGTTCTCCGTCTGCGAGCTGCCGGAAGTAGGATTTGTTCGTGTCGTTGAAGTACGGCTTCAAATAACAGAACATCGGCGGCATAGGATTCGTGCCGTCATACGCGATAGTCACGGATTGCGCGTTGCGGAGTTCCGTGAAGGTCTTCATGTCGAACCGAAAATCGACCTGTGTGTTGTAGCTCTTCGAGGCCGTAATGTTGGACTTGTGCGAGAGCGCTTTTCCTGTGAGCAGGCTTACACGGGCGTCGTGCCCACTTTCGGAGAGGTTGTAACTGACCTTGAGCTTGTCTTCGCGTCCGCACAGCTCGCTGGCGGTTCTGGCGGAGAAATCATCCGAGAGTGCGAGGAATATCTTCGTGCGGAAAGTCTGCAAGAGTGTGCGCCAAGTTTCACCGGGCAGAGCGGACTTGAGAGAACTGATGCTTTGAGTGGCGACAATTGGAATGCACTTCGGCTGTCGGGAGAGGCTGAAGAACTTCTCGTCGCCCGTTGGCTCGCTTTCACCAACGGTGGCAAAATGCTGGTACTCGTCACACATGAATAGAACCTCACGGAAATGGCGGTCGCGGTTTGCTTCCATTTCCGGGACACGGTTCAAGACTGCTCGTTCGAAGTCGAGTTTCATCATTACGCCGATAGCCTTTGCCAGACCTGCGTTCATCCCAATCGGAAAGTTCAGCGCGCAGACTTTGCCGTTCTCGATGAGCCATCTGAATGAAGGCAGTGGCTTGCCGTATTTGAAGTCGGCATTTGCCTGGGGGTCGTAGCATTGCGCCGGTGGGCAGAACGTCCGCTTCACGGCAGGGTTGTCGTCGAACAGCGAAAGAAATACTGAAATCCCTTCGACGATTGATGTGCGCAACTTTGGCTCAATCCGTCGCCAATCGTGATTGAACCAACGCTTGACTGCTTCGAGCTGCTCTTTCTTTTCTGGTGAAACCGGCTTGCGTCCGCCGACATTCTCCGCTTCCCATTGAATCGCCTTGTCTTTCAACACAGCGGCAAGGCCGGGCGTCAGAGTCGCCACATAACTCTTCGATTCTTCGTCCAGCCGGAATTTGAACGGCTCAAGCTCGCGGGGATGCTTGAGATATTCCTCCTCCGAAACCAGCACTGAATCCGTCTCCGTGAGTCTGCGCTCTGCTTCGTTGATTTTCTTTTCGAGCGTGGCGGGGTCAATCGCGCATTCGTAGACATCGAACAATGTTACGTAGTCGAACGCTACCTTATGGAGAAGGATGATGAACTTGACCAGGTTCGTGTATGCCTGCTGCCAGAAAGGTTCCTTACCCCGCCCGAAGAGGTTGTTTAGCAGCGACGCGATGTTGTATGCCAAGGCATATGCGTCGAGGTCGTTGTGAAGCGGGTTGTAGCGATATTCAGAATCGAGGCTGATTTCGATATAGTCTTCAGCCCTCCCGTGGCGCTCCAGGATTTCTCTAACCCTGTGGCAGAAGTCGCCCTTCACTTCGAGAACGAGGCCTCCGATCCTCTTATCTTTATCTCCTGCCCGGTACCCAAGAATCTGGTCTGCGTATGGGTACATGCAGCAGCTTGTCTTTCCGGTGCCGATTGCGCCGAGAATTGCGATGCCCGTGAAAAGACCTCTTTCCGGGATGACGAGCCACTGTGGATTTTCTGCGGGTGCCTGCTTACGAGGATTGTGAATCTCCCCGAGGACGAGGAAGAGTTCGTCCCTCTTGCGAGGGTCAGGAAAGAGAGGCAATCGGCCCGCGCGAATTCGGCGGCCTGCTTTAAGAGTAAAAATGTAAACGCCGGAGAGCACCATGGAATAGCCGATGTAGGGGGTCGAGAAGAGGAAGAGCGTGTAAGAGTATTTGACGAAGTAGAAGATTGACGGCGACCGCAGAGCCATGACCTGCAGGAAGACATTTTCTTCGGGAAACGGCACCCGAAAATAGAGGGTCATGCCCGTAGCCGCCGCCAGCAAGCAGGCGACGAAGTTCTTCGAGTTAAGGATTTTCTGCATCATTTTGCTGCCGCTCTTGCAACCGCGTTCCCGTCCTTCTTCCCAGCCGTCTGTTGCTGCTTTCTCCAGTTCATGAACTGCTTGTCCTTGAATAACAGGATTTTCAGCGCCGAATTCACGACATGATCCGGCGTGCTTTCGATGAACGTTGCGTACTTTTCGACGGTCGAGACGACAATATCCTCCAGCTCGTACTCCCTCTTAACGAGTTCCGGTCGTTTGTTGATGATCGACATATCCTTCCTCCTTGTGAGTTATCTGCTTCCCTGGACGCGGGCAAAACACGTTGTAAAGGGAACGCGCATTCCGTTCCCTGGGCTGGAGCGACCCCCATGATTCTTTGGGCAGCCGAAGGCTCCCAAAAGTGGGGTCGCTCCAGCCCAACTCGGTGTTTTGCCCGCGTCCAAAATTGACTGCCGCGCCATGCGCATCCTCTACGCTCCCACTAACTTCCGTTCACCATCCGGGTGAACGGAACGGTGAACGGGGTGGTGATCTGTGTCTTTCATGCACCGTTCACCGTCATTGCGGTCCTCAGAAACGGGAGACCAATGGCCTTTCACCAGATAGGTATCGAAGAACACAGTTCTATCGGGAGTCAGTTGGGAGAATTCCCTCCGCAGATCGCGCTCTTTTAGCTCTCCGGTGCGCCATGCTTCGTACAGGCTCTCAAACCGCTCCCCGTGAAACCGCCGCCGCGCATCATTCAGGAACTCAAAATCCTCGGTTACCGGCACGACATACTCGCGGTTGTCCCACTTCCTGCGAACCTGGAAGTAGCGGAGGACTTCACTCGAAACGTCCGATTCAAGCGGCCTTTTTACCAAGGCGCGGAAGCGGTCTTCAGCCGTTCGGAAATGGGCGTCCTTTGGTGCGATGTATAGAAAGCGAAAAGTTTTTAGCTGCCGGAACAACCCCTGATAGGCGTTGACGTGACCTGTGAAGCTGGAAGGCGTTTCGAACCCCGAATCCACAAAGCTCAGCGTGACCACAGCGGGAGCCCCTGGGAGAGGCGGGGCAAGGAAGAGCGGAAATTTATCTACAAAATAACGAATCGTAGGACGGCTACCTGAAGCGCCTTCGTAAACCTTGGCGGGAAGGAGGTCCTTGGAAATCTCTAATTGTCTCGCAGAAAAAGCTCACCTTGTCTTGCTCGGTTTCAAAATACGCGAGGTCCTGATTGTTCAGGATGAAGTCCAAAAGGACGAGGCGCGTACGGATGAAATCAAACGAATGTTGGCGGCGGTTGCGGAGGTTGTCTTTCTCGATCTGGCCGTAAATGGTCCTGGAAAATAGATGAAAGACAGACCCTGCGCCCATATAGTCGCGCATGGTGGCGTGCCCATGCTTCAGGAGTTTCTGGGCAAAGGCATTCGACCGCTTACCGCGCTTGGCCTGCGTGAAATTGAGGAACTGCCGCAGCGTGAAGTAGCCTGAGTGGATCGCGACTATATAAATGAAGCGAGCCTCCGCTTCGGTGTAGCCGAGTTCTTTGATTCGCTCGATTTGGTTAGCCTGGATGTTCATAGGGAGAGAATCTCCGCTGTCAGTTCTTTCTGGTCTAGAACACGACGCAGGCCAGGGGCGTCTTGTGCGCGGGCATAAAGAGAGAATCCAGCACGCACCTTTTCTGCTAGATTGCTCCCCCGGTAGTGCTCGGTAGCAAGCTCAAGGTCCACGCGAGCCATATCGCCATCACGGCCTTCGTACTCGATCCGAAGGTCGGGGAGCGGAATCTTCCCGCGAACAAGCTGTAGGCCGTGTTTCTCCGCTATCTCTCTCTTGCTCTCGGCGGAATGTTTTTCTGGGCCGAGCTTCGCCAAGTCGTGAAAAACGCGCTTCTTTAATTCGAAGTCGAGGACAACGCGCGGATTCTTGCCGCCCTGCCGCTCAATCTCTTCGACGGCCTTGTGATAGAGGCGATAGAGGTCGGCGTCGTGGTGCGCTTCGCGGGGTTTCGTGAAGCCGTAATAGGTGGCTTGATTTGGCGGGACCGTTCCGGTTGACCGGAGAAATTGATGGCCCTTTTTGGTTAAAGTTAGCAGTCGGCGAGGAGCGGTATCAGAGTGTGGGATGCTCTTCTCAACAATGAGACCTTGCCGGATGAGGCTTGCTACATCCGGTCTCATGCGGTCCTTGTCACCGTGATACTGGAACTCTTCAAGATCCTCGCTCGCGACGGCACGGAACTTGCCAATCTCAGTGAGACTCTCAATTTCAGAAGTTCGGACGGCATACGTTCTGCCGCGAAATTCGTACGCCTTGCGCGGTTCGACAGGGCGCTCCGTTTCCGCTTTTGGTCCGCGTTCGGGTGCCAGCCGAGCATCATCCTGCGCGTCACTGCCAGGTCCCTGTTCCAACGAGGAGTCGGAGCGACCCGTTTGGCGGGCACCGGAAACCGGCTCGGGTCCGGCGTCTCTGGGATCGACGGATTCAGGCGCGTAATCGCGAGACACGCTAGTCCACCTCCTCTTCGAGGGATGGAGCGGTCACTTCCGTCTGCCCGACATGTAGCTGCTTGTCGAGATGCGAGAGTTTTCTGCCGGTGTCTTTGAGGAAGAATTTGCGGTTCAAAGCGAAGGCGAGCGCGAAGACGTTGATAAAGAGAACCGCACAGTAGATCAAGATTGGCGTGCCATAGAACCGGAACAAGACGCTCTTATAGGAAATGAAGTAGGTCAGCGTCTGCATACACCAGAAGCCAAGTCCCAGGACGATGGCGATGGTCAGCATGAGTGCGTTCGCAACCATAGGTGCTCACTTGAAGGCTTGGTCCTCGCGGAAATACGTGATCGCAAGGCCCAACGGATTGATCGGAATAAGCTCGTTCGGAACGTTGCTCTTAAAAACAAACACGAAATTCGCCGTATAGAGGTCACGCTTGATCTCGCTGTGATCCGAGGGCGAGTAATAGACCATGTAAAAGTCCACACGCGCCTTGTAGGGCGGGGACTGCATGTCTTCGAGAGCGACTTTCTTCACATCAATGTCGATTTCGGGAACGGAGGTATTCGTGATGAACTTCTTAATGACATCGTCCTTGCGGTAGGCGTCGATGATGCCGTCCGCAAGCTTGCCGTCCAGGAAATAGAGAGACTTCGAAAAGTCATCCTGGATCGTGTAGCGGTTGCGGCGGTAATAGAGCGCGCAGAACTGTGAAAGGAAATACTTGGCCTCCGCATCCTGGGGCTTGTACTCGAAGTTGTGATAATTGATGGCTTCAGCCCGGCCCAAGTCGTCAATTCGAATGACGAGGGGACGGAAGTTCTGAAAGGTGCGAATCGTTCTCAGGTCCACAAGGGCGAGTCCGATGGCTACAAGAGAGACGAGGACCAGCGCGATTTTCAGATAGGTGTTGGTCACCATCGGATCGCCATACTGTTCGAGATAGAGTCGTTTCGCATTTTGAAAGGTCGCGTCGTTGTTCATCCGAAGACCCTCTCCAGAATTCCGGCAGAAGACCCTCCCGCCGTTCCGCTAAAGATGTGGTTGGTAAGCGCCGGAATTTTCAGAAGCGTATAGATCGACGCGAGAAAAGTGATGAAGAGGACCGGAAACGCCTCAATGAGCTGGACGGTCGAGATAGTCCCTGTGGGCTGAAGATCGAAGATGCCCAAGATGAGGTTCGCAATTACGTAGACAACCGCCGCTGCGATGACCTGGTAAAAAGCATATTGGATGAAGCATTTGAACCAACCCCAAAACAGCCATTCCAATTTCGGGACGATGAAGAAGGGTATGAATATAGGTCCTACGAGCACGCACACGGCAGTGGCGATGAATCCGAAGGCGATTACGACAATCGCGATGGCCTGGGCGGCAGCGAGCAAAATAATGATGACGACATAAATGATCGTTCCAAGGATGTCCGTGATGCCCGGCGAATCCATGCGTGTCTCGTAATCGGCGATTCTCTCTTCGACAGTTTGGAGTTCGGTCTGATTGATTTTATTTGCGAGAAACTGCGACTCGTCGGTGATGAGGTTATGAAAGCTTGCGCCCATGCCCGGAATCGGGGTGCTGTAGTAATTCACCATTGCAAAACCGAAGGCGATGGTCAGGAGCAGGCTTGCGAAGTTGTCGAAGTTAAACATGTGCCGCCCGCCAGCGGCGGAGAGTGCCGATTTCACGCCATACCAAACCACCAGGATTGTGGCAAAGGATCGGAATAGGTTCTGGCCCATTGCGTCGAAGAAGCCAAGGTTCTGCGTGAGCAGATTGTTGATGGCCTGAAAGATGAATTGGAGGTAGTCCATCGTAGTGGCTCCTTCGACGCGCCGGGTATGAGCAATTCCTTCTAAGGCATCCGAAAGTTCTGTAGAGACTCTGTCAACGTGCCGTTCACTTGAGCCATATTTCCGGCAAGGTTGGCACGTCGCGAGATGTCGGTGTTGATGGCATTGGTCGTGGCCTCGCGTTGCTGCTTCGCGATAATGGTTTGCTGTTCGAGAAGCGACGCGAGGAGCTTGTTTGAGTCCTGAAGCGTGCGGAGCGTCAATACTCCGGCCGCATTGATCTTGTTCAGGACGGAGACTTCGGTGTTCAGATTTGGGTCCGCAGACAACGAATCCTGTTCAAGGTTCGCAATCTGCGTTTGAACATTCTGAGCGTTCCCACGGATTGATCCGATAGCGGCCATCGCCGTGGTGTTTGCGCCGTCAGCGAGTTCAACGGACGCATACTGGGATTTCACTCGTGCCTGTTCATCGTCGGTCATGCCGGAGATGTGGTCGGGGCTGTATTGGAGTAGTTGGGTTGTGGCTTGCTGGTAGCCTGTGGTTACGGTGGGAAACAGGCCGGAGTTGATCCCGGTCACCCAAGTTCCTGTATTTTGGTACGTATTCCCCGCGAGAGTGTTCCTCCATTGCGAGAACTGGGCCTGATAACGAGCAGGCATGTTTTGGAGGTTGCGGGACATTTGCAAAGCCAGGTTGTACTGAGTAATGAGTTGGGTGTAGCTGTTCTTCAATTGAACGAGTTGTTGTTGAAGTTCGGCATAGCGGAGCAACGCGTTCGCGTAATTTGTGGGGTCGTAAACAATCCCGAATCCGAATTGCGCCGAAGCGGTTCCAACGCACAACCCCATGATGAGCAAAAGTGCCAGGGCTTTTCTTTTCATTTTCTGTTCTCCTCTCTGAGTTTTACCGATGTTGCTGTTTGCACCCGGCCTTCACAGGTCGGGCGGCATCTTGTGATTGTTGTAGTCGGGCATCGCGAGGTCGCCCGAAAGATAGACCTTCACGCGATG
>CAVWJK010000002.1:0-5850 GCA_963755475.1 uncultured Solirubrobacteraceae bacterium | reverse complement strand
AGGTCGTCGCGAACCGACGACGCGGTCGGCAGCCCACCAAGGGCACCGAAACTCACAACCTTTCCCCCGAAGCGGAGTCTGTGCGCGAGCTCGGTGACCACCGGTCCACCGACCGAGTCGAGGACGATCGCGAGCTGCTGGTCACCGATCGCGGCGTCGAGCATCAGCGGCAGACCCTCGCCATCGACGATCACGCGATCGCCCCCGGCGTCGATGACCTGCTTCGCTGCTGCCTCACGGCGCACAACATTGAGCGTGTGCAGGCCGGCGCGCTTGGCGAGCTTGATGACGTACTGGCCCACGGCTGAGTTTGCTGCAGTCTGCGCGACCTAATCACCCGGCGTCAGCGTCTCCGCGCGGAGCAATAACAGCGCGACAGTCGGGTTGCCGCCGGCCATTGCGAGCTGCAGCGCGTCGGCCTCATCGCTGACGAGCAGCACGTCTCGCACGGCGACAACCACCTCCTCCGCCCAGCTGCCCCGATCATTGCCGGGAAGGATCACGATGCGACGACCGACCATGTCTGGCTCGACGCCCAGCCCCGCCTCGATGACCCTGCCCACGCCTTCCACGCCCAGCGGCGCCGGCAACGCTGGACGGACTCCGTAGAACCCGCCAATCAGATGCAGGTCGGACGGATTGATGCTCGCCGCCTCGAGGCTCACAACCAGCTCGTCGCGACCGGCGTGAAGGTCGGCTTGCACGACCAGCCTGACGGCATCATCCGGGGCACCGAACTCAAACACTGGAGGGCGCTCATAGTTGGCTCTTCCTGCCGCGGCAGGTCCGCCTGTCACGCGGCTAACCAACCCTAACGCGCGGTCCTACGCATCACGCGATCCGCAGAAAGCCTCGCGACGCGAGGCCGCGAGGCGGGACGGCGTCCCTCCCGTCCGCGCGTTGCGGGACCGCTTACGTCGCCGGCTTGGTGCTCGCCCCGCACCGGAAACGGGTGTCCCGTGTCCCGATCCTCGAACGAGGCACGGGTCGGGCTGAGGGACCAACGGGGCTAGGCTCAGCGGTCGTGTCGCTGACCGCCCTGACGTCCGCGGAGATCTCGCTGCCGGCCGAGGCCGAACTCGTGATCCGCGACCCCAGCGGAAAGACGATCTACACCGAACCGATGAGCAGCCGAGCCCGCGAACAACGAGAAACCTGCGAAGGCGAAGCCGAAGGACCCGCCTGAGCGGCAACCGCACCTACTCGCGGCGCGCACGCCCGGCGGCCACAGGTTGCTTCCCCTTGACAAACATCCTCTGCTGGGATCGAGCCCAGCGCGTTCGCCACAGGGCTGATCACCGTCGCGGGTGCGGATGTCACGATCTTCGCTCGTGCGGCACTTGGAGTCATGTGGGAGCTCGGGCTAATCTCTCGGCTGACTCGGACTTTGTCGAGCTCGTTCGGGATCTAGAGCGTCCCATTGGCGCGTTTATCGCGCAGATGACTTCTGATCGGTCACTGGCAGCCGATCTGATGCAGGAGACGTTCCTTGTTGCGTGGCGCGAACGCTCACGAATGCCGGCGGATGCGACACAGCAGCGCGCGTGGGTGTTCGGAGTCGCACGCAACCGAGCGCTCAATGCACTACGTCGCGAGCGACGCGGAGCACTCGCGCTCAGCCGCCTCGTGAGCCGCTCAGCGCACGAGGGGCCGCTGGAGGCTCAAGGCGAGGCACTCGCGATGCGCGACCTACTGGTCCGCACGTTGCGTCCGACTGACAGAAGCTTGTTCGTGCTGCGTTACGTGCACGGCTTCGACGGCGCCGAACTCGCGCAGATCGCCGGCTTGAAGCCAGCGGCATTACGCAAGCGCCTGCAGCGAGCAAGTGAGCGTCTCGCCCGCGCCTGCGAGCTGATGGAACAGACGACTGTCGAGGAGGAAACACCACATGTCCATGCCGACGCATCCATCTGACCCTCGACTGCGGCGAATCCTCGCGGCCCTGAGGGAGGTGCCCCCGGCCCCGCTGGCCAGCTATCCCTGGACGCAGCCCCGACTTGCCAAGCATGGCTCGCGGCTGCACCGACCGTTCATCGGGCTCGCACTTGCGGCGGGCGCAGCGGCGTGCGCAGCGGCGTGCGCCGCCGCGGTCGTTGTGTCCGGCGTGGCATCGGGCGGTGCATCGATGGGTCCGACGCCCAGCCTCAGTTCGGCGGCGCGCAGCGCATTCAGCGTATTCGACGCAACTGGCGTGCGACCCTCGCCCGCAGTGATCAAGGTGACAAGGGAGCTCGCTACCCGGCGTGCCAGCGACGTGGTCGATCCGTCGTCATACCGCGTCGCCCAGAGCAACGCGCACTTTGAAGTGATCGTGTTTGGCAACTCGACGGAAGTGTGCCTCGTCGAGCGCGAGCCGCGGCTTGCCGCCGGCGGCGGCTGTGGTCCAGAGACGACAGCCGCAAGCGCGGCAACGCTTCAGTGCGGAACCATAGAAGCACCCGAACGCAACGGCGGCGTGTTGCTCGACTGCCTCGTCCCCAACGGCGTATCGAACATCGCGGTCCGCACGCCGGCCGGGACCGTGCCGTTGAACATCGTCAACAACACAGTCGGTGCCGTCCTTGACCCGAAGCCGACAAGCGTGAACTGGACGGCTCCCGACGGAACACGACGAGAAGAGCACCTCATCCAGTAGCCACGGGTCGGCCGGCGTGTTCGAACGCCGGTGTCCGCCCTAGCCCATCCTGATCGTTCGTGTGCCCACGAGAAGATGCGCGCCGTTGATGTAGAACGGCAGGCCGCCGGTATGTCTGCCGTACGCGTAGAGCACGCGGATCTGCACTGCTACCCAAGCGGCGCCCCGACGATGATGCAATCAGATGCCTCTCCGGAAACAGAGCCGATTTGCCGGGCGTTCGTGCCATGCGGGCGGGGAGACTCGAACTCCCAAGGGCTTTCGCCCACCGGCTCCTAAGGCCGGCGTGTCTGCCAATTCCACCACGCCCGCGTCGGACTTCGGAGCGAAGGCTAGCTTCGCGCGCGCGACGCGCCTGCTGCGGCACGCGTATCGCGCGGCGCCGCTCGGCGCACCCGGCCCGCTGATTGGCTGTATCGTCTGGGCGTGAGCGCGGAGGAGCGCAGCGAGCCCACGCGGGGCGTGATCATCACGCATCCCAACCGCGATAAGCCTGCGGTTCAGGCGACGCGCGCGATCGTGGTGCTCCTGCTGCTCGTCAGCGCGGGCTTGGTGCTGGTGGTGACGGCGGGCGGCTGGGATGTGCTCGAGGGGGCGGTGTGGGTGCAGATCGGCTACATCGCGGTGTATCTGACGATGGCGTTCTTCGCGGCGCGCTGGAACCGCGGCGTGCTGCCGGTGGGGGCGGCGCTCGCGGTGATCCTCGCGATCTTCGCGCTGGTGGCGGGGCCGGCGTGGTTCGATCGCGACAAAACGGGCTTCGCGCAGCCGGCGCTGAGCGCGGGGCTGCTGGGCGCGATCACGTTCCTGGTCGCGCCGGTGCAGCTGCTGCTGGTCGTGTTCGCGATGCGCGGGTTCAACCAGGGCTGGAACGTGGAGCTCGAGCGGCGCGACCCGAGCTATCGCCCGGACCCTTACGCCGAGCCGCCGCCCTACCCGGCCTGAGCAGCACGGCGCGGCGCGGCGGGCAGCACGGCGCGGCGCAGCGACAGACGGCGCCGCCGGCGCGCGCAGCGGCGATGCGGCTGCGGCGCAGCGGCGATGCGGCGGGTGGGAGTCGAACCCACACATCCTCTCGGACACCGGGACTTGAATCCGGCGCGTCTGCCAGTTTCGCCACCGCCGCTTGCCGAGCAGCAAGTCTAGGGCGCGCCGACGAGCTCGAGCAGCGGCTCGGCGAGGGCGGGCGGCGCGGCGAGGACGCCCCAGGGAAGCTGCTCGTGGACGGGCAGCTCGAGCACGCGCAGGCCGGCCTCTTCACAGACGAGCGCGCCGGCGGCGATGTCCCACTGCTTGACGGAGCGCTCGAAGTAGGCGTCGTAGCGGCCGAGCGCGGTCCAGCAGAGGTCGAGCGCGGCGCTGCCGAAGCGGCGGATGTCGCGCACGCGCGGGATGACGCGCGCCAGCACGCGCGCCTGCGCGGCGCGCACGTGCGCGTCGTACGCGAGGCCGGTGGCGAGCATCGCGCGCGGGATGTCGGCGCGCACGAGCTGGGCGCGGCGGCGGTCGAGCTTGATCGTGTCGGCCGGGCGGCCATGCTGAGAGACGGCTGCTCCGCCGCCGCGCACGGCGCTGAAGAGCTCGTCGCGGTTGGGGTCGAAGACGGCGCCCGCGAGCACGCCTGTCTCGTCGCGCACGGCGACGCTGACCGACCACTGGGGGATCGAGAAGAGGAAGTTGATCGTGCCGTCGAGCGGGTCGACGACCCAGCGCAGGCCGCTTGAGCCGGGCTCGCTCGTGCCCTCCTCGCCGACGAAGCCGTCGTGCGGGCGACGGGCGGCGAGCAGCTCGCGGATGGCTCGCTCGGAGGCGCGGTCGGCCTCGCTGACGAGGTCGGTGGGCGTGCTCTTGGAGCTGATGTCGCGCTCGGCGCCGGCGGCGACGCGCTCGAGCAGCAGCTGGCCGGCCATGCGCGCGGCGTCGGCCGCGAGCTCCGCGAGCGCGCCGGCGAGCGGCTGGGTGCTCACTCGAACCCGGGCGGACGCTGCTCGTGCCAGCCCCGCTCGGTCTGCAGCTGCGCGGCGAGCGAGAGCAGCGTGGCCTCACCGGCGGGGCGCGCGACGATCTGCACGGCGCGCGGCAGGCCGTCGGCGCCGAAGCCGGCGGGGACGGAGGCGGCGGGCTGACCGGTGAGGTTCCAGACGCCGTTGTAGGGGACCCAGCCGCCGACGGTGTTGAGCGTCCAGAGCGCGCCGCGCGCCTGCAGCCGGCCGATGCGCGGCGGGGGGCTGGCGGTGGCGGGCGTGAGCAGGACGTCGTGCTGCTCGAAGGTGCGCCCGAGCCGCTCGGCGACGGCGGGCTCGCGCGCGAGCGCGCGCTGCAGCAGCGCGTCGGAGATGAGTCCGCCGATGCGCACCATCGCGCGCGTGCGGCGTTCCAGGCGCTCGGGGTGCTCGAGTGCGGAGCCGACGTCGTGGATGCCGCGCAGGTAGCGCGCGAGCACGGCGGGGATGTCGGAGAGGTCATAGCCGGGATCGCGCTCGACGAGCTCGTGACCGAGCGAGCGCAGCAGCTCGACGGTGTCGGCGAACGCGCGCTCGGCGTCGGGGTCGAGGCGGGTGATGAGGCCGGGCGGGATGCGCGTGGAGTAGGCGATGCGCAGGCGGCCGGGCGGCCGCGCGGCAGCCTCGGCGAAGGGCTCGGCGGGCGCGGGCGCGCTGTCGGCGTCGAGCGGGCTGGAACCGGAGGCGACGTCGTGGAAGAGCGCGACGTCGGCGACGTGGCGAGCGAGGAGGCCGTACACGGTGAGGCCATGCCAGCCGCGCGCGAGCGGCGCGAGCGAGACGCGCCCGCGCTGGGGCTTCAGTCCGAAGAGGCCGCACCAGGCGGCGGGTATGCGGATCGAGCCGGCGCCGTCGGAGCCGAGCGCGGCGCCGACGAGGCCGGCGGCGACGGCGGCGGCGCTGCCTCCGCTCGAGCCGCCGGGGCTGCGCTGCAGGTCCCAGGGGTTGCGCGTGACGCCGTAGGTGGCGGTCTCGGTGAAGGGCCACTGGGTGAGCTCGGGGACGTTGGTCTTGCCGATGATGAGCGCGCCGGCCTCGCGCAGGCGGCGCACGACCTCGCAGTCGGCGAGCGCGGCGCGCTCGACGGCGTTGGTGCCGAGCGTGGTGCGCTCGCCGGCGAGGTCCATGTCTTCCTTGACGGCGATCGGGACGCCGAGCAGCGGGCGCTCCTCGCCGGCGGCGCGGCGCGCGTCGGCCTGCTGGGCTTCGTCG
>CAVWJK010000001.1:0-700488 GCA_963755475.1 uncultured Solirubrobacteraceae bacterium | reverse complement strand
ATTTCCACACACACACACACACACACACACACACACACACACACACACACACACACACACACACACACACACACACACACACACACACACACACATGGTTGTGGATGATCAATTCCGATGATGGTGGTGGACGGAAGAAGGGCCTAGGGGATTGTGGTGGAGGCAAGGGGAGCTTGACTGAATGTCGAATCGAGGCGAGGGGGCTCCGACGAGACTCAGGGGTGTTCATCGTCGTGTTCTCCCGCTCTGCGGAACGCAGGCGCGCCTCAGCCCCTTTGTGCCTGCGCTCGAGTTCCGCAGGCGGGGCCGGCTCGTCAGGCGTGAGCCGGCGTCTTTGCCGGGTAGAGCCGGGAGCGCTTGTGGTGGGAGCAGAGCTCGCCTTGAGCTCCGCTGATTTGCCCTGAGCCGATCATCGCGACGACCCGATTGCTCGCGTGGCCTGGACGACGACCCGAGGCATCGACAGGAATAGAGAGTCATGGCCTTTCCTTTCACTGGCTGAGCCGGCGCCGCGCGAGCTGGTTGCGTGCTCCTACTGGCCTTGAGGTGGGCGGTGGCCTCCCGTGCTAGCCTCGCTGGGGCGTCAACTCCGAGATAGCCAGCACGATGACTCTAGTGCGTCCGGCCCGCTTCAGCGGCAAGGTCATCGCGGCGCAGCAGTGGACATGCGGCTGGTTCAGGTCAGTTGATGAGCAGCACGACCTTGCCACGCCCGTGGCCGCCTTCGCTGAGCCTGTGTGCCTCGGCGATCTGCTCCAGCGAGAAAGTGCGCGCGACCGGCAGTGAGAATCGCCCAGCCTCGATCAACTCGCCTATCTCTCCAAGGGCATACCAGGCGCGCTTGGAGTCCGGGCCGCCGGTCATCCTCACCCCCGTCTCCTGTGCGCCCTGATAGTCGGCAATCGTCACGACATGCTCGGGGCCGCCGGCCAGCTCGACCAGCGCCGGCAGCGCTCGGCCGCCGGCGTCGTCGATCGCCCGGTCCACCCCGTCGGGCGCCAGCGCGCGGACTCGCTGCACCAACCCGTCGCCGTAGGTGGTCGGTTCGGCGCCGAAGGACCGCAGGTAATCGTGGTTGGCGCTGCTGGCTGTACCGATCACCTTCGCCGCCCGCGCTCGCGCGCGAGCTGCACGGTGCTTATTCCAACGGCGCCCGCGGCACCGTTGACGAGCACGGTCTGTCCCTCGCCGACGTCCAGCAGGTCGAGCGTGCGCGCGGCCGTCTCGACCGCCACCGTCAGCGCCGCGGCGCCAGCGAAGTCCAGTGACGGCGGGATGCGTGCGTAGTGCTCGAGCAGGGCGAAATCAGCAGCACCATTGCCCCCCACCACAGAGCCGAAGACCTCATCGCCGACGTTCACGCCGCTGACGCCGTCGCCAAGCTCGTCGACGACGCCGGCGACCTCCAGACCGCCGCCCCGAGGCAGATCTCCCCCCATCAGGCCCGGCGAATCTTCCAGTCGACGGGGTTGACGCCGACGGCCTTGACGGCCACGCGAATCTGGTCAGCGCCCGCATGTGGCTCGGCTACGTGAACGGACACGAGCACCTCCGGCCCGCCGAAGCTGTCGAACTGGATCGCTCTCATCGCCTCGCCGATCGTTCCGACACCGTGGCCATGCGCAGAGCGTAGCCGGATGGTCGAGTTCGTTGTCACGCGCCGAACCAGCGAGCGCGGCGGCTCGAGCCAAATCGCTCCTTTCGTGCCATCTGCTCCGCTGAAGGCGCGTTGAACGTGCCCGTTTTGGTCGGACCGGACAGGAAGTCGATGTCGACGCTGCCGATACGTCCCGTGACCGAACTCGATGTAGCAGGTGCCTCGCCCGAGGTGACGATCGGGCGGTTGGCCGCCTCTCAGCTGGTAGGCGATCGTCTGCGCGACGACCCGAGCCGCGCCCTCCGCGAAGACGCCGGCCTTCGGCACTCCCGCGGTCGCCACGTCCCCCACGGCGTACACGCCCGGATACCGCGTCGCCAGGGTGGCGGAGTCGACGGGTATGTAGCCATCCTCGGTCATGCCGCTCGAGATCACCACGTCCGGGCGCACGATGCCTTGGAACGCCGAGGAAGAGGTCGAAGGGCAGCTCGCTGTCGTCGTCGAGCACGGCCACGCTGCGCGAGCGGTCGAGCGCGGCCACCCGCCGCCCGCTGAGCAGATTGATGTCGCGAGCGGCGAACTCCTGTTCCAGCGCCGCCGAGGTCTCCGGTGACGGCGGCACGGGAGTGCCCAGCGGCATCACGATCGAGATCTCGCAGGCGTCCCGCACCCCGCGCGCGGTCAGCTCGTCGTCCAGCATGAGCGCGCACTCGCTGGGAGCCGGCGGGCACTTGAAAGGAGCGCCGCATATCCCGATCACGGCATGACCGCGCGAGAACGACGGGATGATCCCGGCGAGCCGTTCGGCGCCGGCCACCGAGTAGAACTCGTTGCCGGCCTCCGCGAGGCCGGGAGTCGAGTCCATGTCGTAGTCGGCGCCAAGCGCGATCACGAGCACGTCCGCCTCGTGCATCCCCGCGTCGGTGACCACCGTTCGCGCCTCAGGGTCGATCGCGGTGATCGTCTCGCGCAGCACCCGCACCCCGGGCTTGGCGATATCGCGGTAGTACATGCGCACCGAATCCGGCGCGGCGCCGCGGAACATGATGTCGAGCTTGGAGAACCCGAACACGAACGCGTCGGACTTGTCGATCAGCGTGACGCTGCGCGTCCTCGCCGAGCGTCTCCGAGAGCGTTGTGGCAAGCTCCAGGCCGCCGAAGCCTGCGCCGAGCACGACGATGCGCTCGCTCATGTCCATGCCCCCTTGGTAGTGCGTGGCCTGGACCTTCAGCCCGACCTCCGCGCCGCAAGCCTATCCCGTCAAGAAGCGCGCCGGCCACTTGCGCCCGGACTGCACGGCGTACCGGCGACCCGAGATTATCCGGCCCAGCGTCCAGGGAAGCTTGACGAGCTGCGCTTTGTTGTCGGCGCGAAGCATTTCCGAACCGTATCGGCATGCTGACTCTGCGCCTACCGAGCGTCGTGCGTGGCACGCAGCTCATGCAGCATCGCGTCGCGACGGCCCCGTCTGCGCTCGGCCTGCTTCACGGACGACAGCTTGTGCGGCTTGCACAGAAGACAGCCGGCGCGACGCTGCTTGGGTCGCCCTCGCTTGTGATTTGCCATACGACCACCATGGTAGACATTCGTCTGCTGGTCTTTCTGGATGACCTGGTCCTACTGAGCCATCCCAAGCGCCGGTCATCATGGCGATGTGCCCAGGATCAGCTTCTTCTACGGCATCGCGGTCACGATGTACTTCTACGATCACGAACCGCCGCATTTCCATGCCCAATACGCCGAGCACCATGCGGTGATCGCGATCGGTAGCGGCGAGGTGCTGGTCGGTGATCTGCCGTCTCGCGCGCTCAAACTCGTCGCAGAGTGGGCCGCTCTGCACCGCGATGAGCTCGAAGTAGACTGGGTGCGCGCAAAGGGTGGCGGCACCCCCGAGCCGATCGACCCGCTGCCGTAAAATGATGCGATGGACTTCGTGAGGGTCACCACCGCGCAAGTGCTGGGCCACTATCGGCTAAGGGTCGGCTTCAGCGATGGCAGCTCACGTGATGTCGATCTCACAGGAGAGTTGCACGGCCCTGTGTTCGAGCCACTTGCCGATCCTGACTTCTTTGCGCAGGTTCGCGTAGACAACGAACTGGGGACCGTGGTGTGGCCCAACGGCGCGGACCTCGACCCCCTCGTGTTGCACGGCGACTTCGAGCCGGCCTCACGCTTCGTTCATCGCTGATCTGACCGCCGCGATCGGCTGCGAGCCGGTGCTCGCAGACAACTGTCAATGGAGAGGGCCGTACGTTGCGCAAACCCGATAGTCGCAAGGGCACCGCGACTGCGGCTTGCATAGAGCATCGGGCGGCCATCTGGCTTTCCGCTGGCAATGCTCAGTATGCCGGGTATCGCGCCACAATCGCGATCGAGCGGCTCGTCGGGGGCGTCTAAGATGCGTTAGGCGGATAAACGCGCTTAATCCCAATCGGCGGGATCTTTTCGAGGTTGTAGTTGAATCCACGCCAGCCAGCTCTCTTGGCTTTGACGCTCAGAGGACTTCGAGGTTCGAACACCTCGGGCGCGGTTTGGAGGATGTGAGCGGGTACGTAGTCGATCCTCCTCAGCGACCCTCGCCGCGAATATCCGACAAGGAAGAGGCCGTGGTAGATCCCAGCCATGATCTGCTCGTGCTGCGGACCCCACGCAGCACCAAGAATCTTCTTGGGCAGATCCTCCGACCCATCGGCGAGCGTCGTCGTCTTGACCTGTGCAAGGAACCCGCAGAACTTGCAAATAAGGTCCGCGCACTGAAAGTTGGCCTGAAGTCTGGTCAGGTGTCTGGGCTTATTGCAGCGCGGACAAGGCACCCTCTCGGCGACTGCCTTCTCGCCTCGTTTGCCGAGAGCTTGCCTCGCCGTGGGCATGGCGCGACACTAACCGACCTCCTGCGTCCCCGCGCCTGGGGATCGCGCAACGTCAGGAAAATGAAGAGGCCGTACGTTGCGCAAACCCCCGCGCTAGTGGGCGCGCCGAGACTCGAACTCGGCTGATGCGCTGCTCGCGGTAGCGAAACCTCAAGGGCGCTATCCAGATGTACGATATTACACGGTGGAGGTGTATTAGCGTACGTTGCATCATGATATCGTGCTATGATGTACGTTATTACACGCTGAAGATGTATTGAGGAGCACTAGATGCGTCAAGATGTATTGGATCTGCTCGACAATCTCGCCGCCAATGAGCGTGATCGCATAACGACAGCCGAGGTGCGCGAACACCTCACAATGTCCGAGCAGTCCGCCTCGAACCTGATGAGAAGGCTCGTCGACGCCGGGCTTCTCGATCGTGTCGCGCGCGGCGCATACGCCCCCAGACCGCTGGGGGAACTAGGCACCCGCGCCGCCTCCCAGGACATCACGATCGCCGTCGCTGCAGCGTTCTCGGCAGAGCCACATCGCATCGCGTACCGGTCCGCGCTGGATCATCATGGGTTGCTTGCTCACCCTGCGCGAACAATTCAGGTCGCGATGCCGAGGCGGGTCAAACTCCAGCGCATTAGCGGTCGCCGCCTGCAAGCGATCCACGAGCCAGCCGCAACGGTCAGGGTGGGCAGCGAACAAGCCGGCGCGGGCGCGAGGGTATCCAGCGTCGAGCGAGCCCTGCTGGAGGGCGCGGCGCGTCCCTCGCTCGTCGGCGGTTGGACGGTCCTGGCCAGCGCGCTCGCGCAAGCTGACGTCGACCCGCTAAAGCTGAGCAGACTCGCACGCGATCTCAATGCCGATCCGGCCCTGCGCCGTATCGCCTCCGTCAGTGAGGTGCTCAGCCTCGATCGCATCGCCGACAGCATCGTCCCGCCAGCCGAGGACGCGAGCTTGCTCGCGCTTGACCCACGCGCGCCAGCAGAAGACCCCTGGACCGACCGACGCTGGCGTGTCAGGTGGCCGGTTTCCCGACGTGAGGGGCGCGAGCTGATCGCAGCGTGATACCCCGCAGCCAGTTCACACGAATCGCGGACGAGCATGAGGTAGACGCGAAGACCGTGGAGCGCGATTACGTCCTCACCCATGTCGTTGCAGCAATCGGCAGTCACAGCGCGAATCAGGGCTTGGTGTTCAAGGGCGGAACCGCTCTGCGGTTGTGCTATTTCGAGGACTACCGTTACTCGGCGGACCTCGACTACAGCCTGCTGGCAGACGGTGACCCGAAGACAGCGCTGAAGTCGGTCTCACAGGCGCTCGCATCCGTGGCCGACCAAATTGCTCTTCCCTACCTCGCTCTCACGGACGACAGCAAAGGAATCGAGTATGAGGGCCCGCTCGGCAAGCGCCGTCGGATAAAGCTCGACATCGCGACCGATGAGCTCGTCGAAGAGTCCGAATCTCGTGCGTTGCTCCCGCGGTACGGGGATCAGGACACTACGGAGATCGAGGTCTACACACTCCGGGAGATCGCAGCGGAGAAGCTCCGCTGCGTGATCCAACGGCTGCAAGCCCGGGACCTGTTCGACCTCAACGAGCTGTTCGTAGTCAACGAGGTCACGGCCGAGGAAGTCTGGCCAAGCTTTGAACGCAAGGCCCGGCATAAGCAGATCGACCCCTCGAGGTTCCCGGAGCGATTCAACAAGCGCGTCTCGCAGTGGCGCGCCGGGTGGGATGCAGAGATGGCAGAGCACCTCGGAGGCGAGCCGGACCTGTTCGACACGGTCGAGCGGGCGGTCCGGCGGGCGCTTCGCTCACAGCTCACCATGGGGTAGCGATAGACCAAGTCGCCACGCCGGGGCTTGCGCAACGTCCGAAAAAGTGGAGACGGTGGGAATCGAACCCACGTCCGCGATCGCGTGAGAATGGCTTCTACGAGCGTAGCCGGCGCTCTGATCTCATCCCCCGCTCGCCTCGCCGGCGGGGTTGCGGGGGACCAGCCTCCTGAGTTGTCCCCGGCTTGGCGGAGGCGGACCTCGCCGGGTGAGCCTGCTTTCTGATCCCGGCCTTCCCCGCCGCAGGCGAGCGGGGCCCGAGACCTCACGGCTTAGCTATTGACTAAGCGGCGAGGGCGAACTCGTGAGAGTCCGCACTTATGTTTTTTCCCGGGTGTTTTACGAGGCCGCCCGGGACCTCGACTCGCGACCATCCCCACGAACCGACCGCGTCGAAGCCTGTCGTCCCCGGGAATGTACTGCATCCCAGTCTAGCCGCGCGCTGGGCCGCGCGGCTACTGGTAGCGACGCCAGAGAACAAAAGCGACGCGGTCCCAAGCCGCTTGAGGAACCCGTCCCGTCGGGCCCTGAGAGCCTTCCTGTTTGGGTGGCGCGGCCTCACACCTCGGTGGCCTCGCTCTTTGCGGCTCGGTTCCGCGTCTGGATTCAACCTAGCCCGGCCGCGCTGAGACGGGTGCAACCCCTGTTGGACGGGTGTTCCCGCATCTTCCGGAAAAAACTGAGAGACCAGCGCGGCGTCGCGAGCGATCGCTTGGCAGACGTTAGGAAGCGCTTATGGAGCGTGCGCACAATGGATGCATGGACAATGGCGAGCTTCTCGCTGCACGCACCGACGGGTTCGGCGGCTGTCGCCGGCGCGCGGCCGCGCTGACGGGCCCGCCGGCCCCTCTGGCGCACGGCGGCACCCGACGAGCACGGAGAACCCGTTCGGCGCAGCGCAGCCGCGCCGCACAGCGGCGCGCGGCGCAGCGCTGCGCAAGCGCATCGGCAGCGCGCTGGCGGCGATCGCGGCGCTGTTCGCGAAGTTCTTCGCGGCGATCAAAGGCGCTGCCTGCTGCTGCTGCCCAAGCTCAAGCTGCTGACGACCGCCGGCACGGCGCTGGTCTCGGTCGCCGCCTACTCGCTGTTCTGGGGCTGGGCGTTCGCGGCGGGCTTCGTGGTGCTGCTGTTCGTGCACGAGATGGGCCACGTGATCCAGCTGCGCCGCGAGGGGCATCAAGGCGAGCGCGCCGATGTTCGTGCCGTTCCTGGGCGCGGCTGATCATCGGCCAAGTCGCTCGGCGAGAACGCGCTGGCGGAGGCGCGCGTGGGGCTCGCCGGGCCCGTCCTCGGCACGCATCGGCGCCAGCCGTCTGCCTGGTGATCGCCGAAGCGACCGACAGCGACATGCTGCGCGCGCTCGCCTACGTCGGCTTCTTCCTGAACCTGTTCAACCTGCTCCCGGTGGTGCCGCTCGACGGCGGCCGCGCGATGGCCGCGATGGCGCCGTGGATGTGGTTCCTCGGCCTCGGCGCGATGGTCGCGCTGGCGCTCGTGTTCCCGCAACCCGTTCCTGTTGATCTTCGTGCTGTTCGGCGGCATGGAGACCTGGCGGCGCTGGAAGCTGCGCGGCACGCGCTCGCTCGAGCAGGCCGCCTACTACCGCGTCTCGCCGCGCAGCACGGCTGCTCGTGGGCGCGGTCTACATCGGGCTGATCGTCGCTGCTGGCGCTCGGGATGCCCGAGGCGCACATCCTCGTCGAGCGGCCGGCCACAGCTTCCGCTCGATCTAGCAGCGCGCGTCGTTAGCGGCGCGCTTCGCGCACCGCCCGTTCCATGTCGCGCTTGGTCTCGCGCTCGCGGATGCGCCTGGCGCTTGTCGTAGAGGTCCTTGCCGCGGGCGAGCGCGATCTCGACCTTGGCGTGTGGCGCCGGAGAAGTAGATGCGCGTGGGCACCAGCGTGAGCCCGCGCTCGTCCGCGCGCGCGGCGATGCGGTCGAGCTCGCGCCGGTGCAGCAGCAGCTTGCGCGGGCGCTCGGGGTCGTGGTTTTCGCGCGAGGCGGGCCCGTAGGGCGGGATGTGGACGGAGTGCAGCCACAGCTCGCCGTCGCGGATCGCCGCGTAGCCGTCCTTCAGCTGCGCGCCGGAGGTGCGCAGCGCCTTGACCTCGGTGCCCTCGAGCACGATCCCGCACTCGAGCCGCTCGATCAGCTCGTAGCGATGGGACGCGTAGCGGTTGGACGCGACGTCGCCCGCGCCGATCTTGCGCTTGCCCTTGCCCTTGGCCATGCGTTCGAGCCTAGCCGGTCGGTGAGGTTATGGTTCGCCCTGCCGGGCTCCGCCGGACGTTCAGCGGTCGGCGTCAGGCGCGGGCGTCAGGTCGACGCGCCCGCGGATCGCGTCCACGCGCGCGACGCGCACCTCGACGCGGTCGCCCAGGCGCAGCGTCGCGCCGGTGCGCTCGCCGCGCAGGATCGTGCCCTGCTCGTTGAGCTCCCACCACTCGCGCGGCCGCCCGAGTCGCTGCGCATGCGCCGCACCGGCAGCATCCCCTCGAACGGCGCGAGCGGCTGCCCGTCGTGGCGACGGCGCGGCCTCGTCGCCGCTGCGCCGCATGCGGCTGGCGCGAGCGGGGCGGGCCTGCGCGGGCGCCCTGCCACGTCGGCGGACGAAGGCGACGAACGCGCCCGCCGAGATCAGCCCGCGACCTCGCCCGCGAACACCTGCTCGCAGCCCCGCTCGCGCAGCACCCGCTCGAGCGCGAAGCAGCGCGGCGACGTCGTCGGCGTCGCGCTCGATCATCATCGCCTCGCGCTCGCGTTCGGAGGTCCACGCGCCGAGCTCCGCCAGCTCGCCGGCGCGCGGCGCGCGCTCGCCGCCGCCGACCGCCGAGAGCAGCGCGCGGTGGCAGACGAGATCGGGATAGCGGCGGATCGGCGAGGTGAAATGGCAGTAGCGCGCTCGAGTGCAGGCCCGCGTGGCCGAGGTTGGCGGGCGAGTAGTAGGCCTGCTTGAGCGAGCGCAGCACGAGCGAGCCGAGCGCGCATCCGCCCGCGCCCGGTGCGGCGCACGTGCTCGCTCGACGCGCCTGGAGATCTCGCCCAGCAGCTCGGCGGCCTGCGTCGGCGGACATGCGCTCGGGCAGCGGCGGCGTCGGCACCTCGAGCGAGGCGAGCTGGTCGACCAGGCGCTCGATGCGCTCGGGCTCGGGGCGCTCGTGCACGCGGTACAGGCACGGCACGCCGCGCTCGGCGAGCAGCGCGCGCGACCGCCTCGTTGGCGGCGATCATCAGGTGCTCGATCAGGCGGTGGGACTCGGTCTGCGACGCGCGCGCGCGATCGTCGCTCACGTTGCCGTGCTCGTCGAAGTCGAACTCGGGCTCCTCGGAGTCGACCACGAGCGCGCCGCTGCGCTCGCGCTTGCGCTCGCAGCGCGCGCCGCGACCGCGCGCGCGGCCGCGCAGCGGCTCCGCCCCACGGCTCGGCGGCGCGGCTCGGCGCCGGCGAAGATGCGATCGACGCGCTCGTAGTCCAGGCGCGCGTCCGAGCGGATCAGCGAGCGGTAGAAGGCGGCGCGCGTCGACGCTCGCGCCGCGCAGCTCGAGCTCGACGGTGACCGCCGCGCGCTCCTCGCCGGGCACCAGCGAGCAGGCGTCGCTGGAGAGCGCGTGCGGCAGCATCGGCTCGACCGCGCCGGGCACGTACACGCTGGTCGCGCGCCTGCGCGCCTCGCGGTCGAGCGGCGAGCCCTCGGGCACGTGCGCGGCGACGTCGGCGATGTGCACCCACACGCGCGTCGCGCCCGTCGCCTGAGTCGCTTCGGCGGAGATCGCGTCGTCGAAGTCGCGCGCGCTGGCCGGGTCGATCGTGAACGTCGCCAGCTCGCGCAGGTCGCGCCGTCGGCGCTCGGCGAGCGCGTCACGCGCTCGCCGGCCGCGCGCGCCTCGCGCTCGACGCGCCGGATCGAAGCCGCGGCGCGAGGCCGCGGTCGAGCATCAGCGCCTCGATCACGTCGCGCGGCGACGTCGGGGCGGCCGAGCACGCGCAGGATGCGCGCGTCGCCGAGCGCCGCGGCGGCGACCTGCACGAGCACGAGGTCGCCCGGCGCGCGCGCGCGCTGCCGACCCGCCGCCCGAGCCGCGCGCGCGATCCCGAGCGACCACGCGCGCCTGCAGCGCCGCGCGCGCGAGCGCCCGGCCGGCGGCGCCGTCGCGTCGCTGCGGGAACAGCGGCTCGGCGGTCAGGAAGCGCCCGCGGCGCTCGAGCACCGCCACGAGCGCGCCCGGCGACGGCGGCCCGGAGCCGCGCGCCGAGGGCCCGCCTGGCGCTCACCTGACTTTGGCGGCGAGCGTGCTCAGCGCGACGGCGAGGCCGTGTTCGGTGTCGACGCCGTGCGGGCACGAGCACTTCGGGGGTGATGCCGGCGCCCTGTTTGACGCCGCCGCCGCCGAGGTTGCGCCCGTTGGGCGTGAAGTACTCGCCGACGGTGATGTCGAGCGCGCCGCCGTTGGACAGCGGCTGCTCCTCCTGGAAGACGCCCTTGCCGAACGTGTGGGTGCCGACGACCGTCGCGCGGCGATGGTCCTGCAGCGCCGCCGTGACGATCTCCGCGGCCGAGGCGGTGTTGCGAGTCGACCAGCACGACCATCGGGATCGACTGGCGGATCGCGTCGCCGGTCGCGCGTCAGCGTCTGCGCTCGGCTGGGTGCGCCCGCGCGTGGTGACGATCGTGCCCTTGGGGATGAAGATGCTGGCGATCAGCTGCGCCTCCTCGACCAGCCCGCCGCCGTTGCCGCGCAGGTCGAGCACGAGCCCGCGCGCGCCCGCGTGCAGCTCGTGTTCGACCGCTTCGCGCACTTCGCGCGTGCGCGCCGGGGCTGAAGCTCGCGAGCGCGACCACGCCGAGCTTGACGCCGTGGACCGTCTTGGTCACGGACGCGACGACCGGCTCTGAGATCGATCGCGCGCGTGATCTTGACCGTGCGCAGCGCGCCGTGGCGCTGCGTGCGGCGCGGGCGGCGCCTTCGATCCTGCAGCGCGACGTCGGTGCCCGGGCAGCCCCTTGATCAGCGCGGTGGCCGTTGTCGGCGGACACGCCCGCCGAGCTTGCGCCCGTCGACCGCGACGATCACGTCGCCGGGCTTCAGCCCCGCGCGCGCGGCGGGCGAGGAGTCGAACACGCGCGCGATCAGCAGGCCGCGGCGTTGCGGCGCCGACGGCGACACGCCGATGCCGGTGAAGTGCGGCGGCGAGTCGAATTCGTGGAATTCGCTGGGGGTCAGGTAGTGCGAGAAGCGGTCGTCGAGGCTCGCGACCAGCGCCGGAGATCGACGCGTTGGAGAGCTGGCTGGCGGAGATCGGCCGGTAGTAGTCGCTCGCGATCCGCTCGATCGCTTCGTCGACCACGCGCGTCTGCTGGTTGGCGACGAAGGCGCTGCGCAGGAAGCCGGGCAGGTCTTCCGGATGCCCGCCCAGCCACACGCCCGCGATCGAGCAGGACCGGCAGCAGCACCGCGAGCACGACGGTCAGCGGCTGTCGCGGAGGGGACATGGGCGCGACGAAGCGTAGTCAGGCACGGCCGCCGCAGGCAGCTGCAGCGCCGCGCGCAGCCGGCGCCGGCACGCGAACGTTCTAGGGTGGGCGCATGGCGAGCGTGAGCGACCAGCACCGTGCGCCGCCAACGGCCTGCCGATCCACCGGATCGCGCTGCCCGGCACGCGCGCGCTGACGGTGCTCGTCGCCTTCGACGCGGGCGCGCGCAACGAGCGCCCCGAGGAGAACGGCATGGCGCACTTCCTCGAGCACCTGGTGTTCAAGGGCGGCGAGAAGCTACCCGACCTACAAGGACGTCAACGAGACCGCCGAGCGCCTCGGCGGCGTGCTCAACGCGTACACCAGCCACGACCTCGTCGCCTTCCACATCACCGTGCGCGCGCGAGAGCGCGCCGCAGGCGATCGACCTGCTGACCGACTTCGTCGGGCCGCCCGCGCCTGGACGCGCGAGGAGCTCGACCGCGAGCGCGGCGTCGTGATCCAGGAGATCAACCGCGCCTACGACCAGCCGTCGATGGTCGCCGAGTACCTGATCGACCGGGCCGCGTTCGGCGAGCACCCGCTGGGGCGCACCGTGCTCGGCCCCGAGGAGAACCTGCGCAGCTTCACGCGCGAGGGGATCGTCGCGTTCCGCGAGCGCCGCTGGGCGGGCGCGCGCGGCGGCGCGTTCCTGGTCGGCAACGTCGAGCACCTGCCGCCGCGAGGACGAGCTGCAGGAGCGCTTCGCGCGCTTCCCCGCGCTGCCGGCGACCCGAGCCCTATCGTGCCGGCGCCCGACGTTCGCGCCGCAGACGCTCGTCGAGGAGCGCGACACCAACCAGTCGCACCTGCGCATGATCTACCGCCCGGCATCGCCGTCGCGGACGTGCGCGAGCGCGCGGCGCTGTCGATCTACTCGACGCTGCTCGGCGGCTCGATGGGCTCGCGCCTGTTCGAGGAGATCCGCGAGAAGCGCGGGCCTGTGCTACTCGGTGTACGCGCTCGACCACGCGTTCGCCGACGTGCCGATCCTGCAGCTGGGCTCGGGCCTGGAGTCGGCGAAGTGCGTCGAGGCGTACACGCGCATGCGCGAGATCGTCGACGAGCTGCGCGACGGACGGCCCCACCGAGGAGGAGGTCGCAGCGGGCGCGCGCCTACGCCGCCGGGCGCCTGGTGCTCGGCGTTCGAGAACACCGGCGCCGTCGCCCGCTACGCCGCCAACCAGAGCGATCGTGTTCGGCCAGGACATCGACCCGGACGCGGCGATCGCGGCGCTCGACGCGGTCACCTTCGAGCGAGGTTCGCGAGGTCGCCGCGGGCGTCGCCGACAACCTCGCGGTCGCCTGCGTGGGCCCGCACGCGGCCGAGGAGTTCTAGGCCGGACTCGTCCTCGGCGGTGCCGTCCGCCGGGCGCAGCGGCGGCGGCTCGCCCTGAGAGCGACGCTCGTCGCGCAGCGCGTCCAGCTGCTCGACCCGCGTCGATCGTCCCCGACCATCTCGCGGATCCAGCGGATCGCCTCGTCGACGTCGAGCGAGCGGGCCTCGACCATCGCTTCGATGTCGACCCAGTCGCGCGGCCGCGCGAACATCGCCTTGAAGACGGCCAGGCCCGTGCAGTCGAGGACCGGGATCGTGCGCTCTCCGAAGGAGACGTGGCGGACGTGCGCTGGACCTCGTCGTGGAACGGCAGCACGCTGAAGAACAGGTCGATCGGGTCGCGTCCCAGCATCAGCGCGCACCTGACCGTCGCGTTCGGCCGCTCGAGGTCCCTTGCCGCTCACCCGACTCCCTCGGGCAGCGCCGCGAGCACTTCGCGCGTCGCGCTCGGGCGAGACGAACACGTTGACGTCGACGTCCTGCGTGCCGCGCGGCTTCGAGCGTGCAGTACCCGAGCGCGATCGCGCCGCCGATCGCGTGGGGAATGCCGGCCTCGCCGCAGCGCGTCGTGGACGGCGAGCATACGGTCGGCGACGCCGCTCACGACGCCAAGCCGGATCAGCGGCGGATAGGTCGAGCTCGCCGCGCGGCCGCGAGGGCAGGCGGTCAGCGAGCTCGAGCACCTCGAGCAGGACGCTGCCGGCATCGCTCGAGCGCGGCGGCGTCCGTGAGCGGCGAGACGGTCCAGCTCGCAGCCCGGCCGCGCGCGCGATGCGGGCGAGCGCCGACACCGACGGCTGGCGGCGACCGTGCTCGTAGGCGCTCAGCACCGAGCGACTGAAGCCCGGAGCGGCGCGCGAGCTCGGCCTGGCGTCAGCCGGACGGTGCGTCGGATCTGGGCGATCAGGTCGGCGGCAACACGATCGTTCGGTCACCAGGCATACAGACTATCATAGCACTTCCGCTAACTAATTTAGCAAGCGCTATCCAGTTGGCGTGATACGCTAACGATCTACCCGAGCGCGACCATGCGGTCGATCGGCACGCGCGCCCGCTCGGCGATGTCCTCGGGCACGCGCACCTCGAACTTCATGTCGCGCAGCGCGTCGCGCAGCTTGGGCAGCGTGATCATCTTCATGTACATGCACGAGGCCTCCGCGTTGGCGGGGATGAACTCGACGTCCGGCGCGGCCATCTGCAGCGGGTAGAGCATGCCGATCTCCGTCGCCACGACCGCCTCGCGGCGCTTGGCCGCGTGGCAGCCACTCGCGTCATGTCCGGCGTCGGCGTGCGCCCGGCCGCGGCCTCTGCGCGGCACTTCGCGCTCGGCCTCCTTGGCGTACTTCAGCATGCCGCCGGTCGAGAGCATGTGCACGCCCTCGCGCCGACACGTCGCCGGCGGCCACGTACTCCATCACGCTGGTCGAGCAGCCGCACTCGGGGTGGATCAGGAAGTCGGCGCCGGGGTGCGCGGCGCGCGTGGCGTCGATGTCCGACGGGCGGATGCCGGCGTGCACGTGGCACTCGCCGTCCCACACGTGCATGCGCTTGCCGAGCTCGCTTCTCCACGTACGCGCCCAGCCACATGTCGGGGCCGAACAGGATCTCGGTGTCGGCGCCGTGCGTGTCGTAGATGTGGCGCACCACGTCGACCGCGTTGGCGGACGTGCAGCAGTAGTCGGTCAGCGCCTTCACCTCGGCGGTGGTGTTCACGTACATCACCACCACGCCCTGCGGGTACGTCGCCCGCCACGCGGCGAGCTGCTCGGCGTCGATCGACGCCGCCAGCGAGCAGCCCGCGTCCAGGTCGGGGATCAGCACGGTCTTCTCGGGGCACAGGATCGACGCGGTCTCGGCCATGAAGTGCACGCCGCAGAACACGATCGCCTCGCGCCTCCGCCGCGGCCGCCGCGGCGCGAGAGGCCGAGCGAGTCGCCGACGTAGTCGGCCACGTCCTGCACCTCGGGCAGCTGGTAGTTGTGGGCGAGGATCACCGCGTGGCGCTCGGCCGCCAGCGCGCGCACCTCCTCCTGCAGCTCTGCGATCTCCTGCGGCGACGAGAGCCGGCCGCCGGCGTGTGACGGGGCCATCGGCAGCGTGGGGGCCATCGGGAGGTTCATGGCAGCGCCTCCATGATCAGGGAGAGATCCAGGGCGGGCGCCGAGTGGGTCAGCGCGCCCATCGAGATCCATTCTACCCCCGTCTCCGCCAGCGCCCGGAGCGTCTGCGAGCGTGACGCCGCCGCTGGCCTCCAGCTCGCGCGCGGCCGGCCACCTGGGCGACCGCCGCGCGCAGCTGCGCGTCGTCCATGTTGTCCAGCAGCAGGCGCGGCGCGCCCGCCGCGAGCGCCTGCTCGATCTCCTCGCGGGTCGCGCACCTCGACCTCGAGCGTGCCCGCCAGCTCGGGCGCCGCCGCGCGCGCGCGCTCGACCGCCTGGGCGATCCCGCCCGCGGCCGCGATGTGGTTCTCCTTGATCAGGATCGCGTCGTACAGCCCCGCGCGGTGGTTGCGTCGCGCCGCCCGCCGCCACCGCCGCCTTCTCCAGCGCGCGCAGGCCCGGGGTGGTCTTGCGCGTGTCGAGCACCCGTCGCGCCCGTGCCCTGCACCTCGCGCGCGCGCGCGCGCGGCCATCGTCGCCACGCCCGACAGGTGCGCGAGGAAGTTCAGCGCAGTGCGCTCGCGCGCTCAGCAGCGCGCGCGCGCGACCTCCGACCGACAGCACCGGCCCGCCGTCCTCGCGCCACTCCCCCTCGCCCACCAGCCGCTCGAAGCTGCGCCTCCGGGTCGAGCAGCGCGAACGCCGCCTCAGCGAGCTCCAGGCCGTAGATCGACGCCCGGCGCCTTCTGCGTGATCAGCGCGCGAGCGCGCGCCTGCTCGGGCGACCGTCGCGTGCGTGGTCACGTCGCCCGCTGCCGATGTCCTCCTCGAGCGCCGCGCGCACGAGCTCAGCGGTCGCAGCGTCCAGGGTGGAGCTCACTGCGCTTCAGCATAGGATCAGGCGCATGGACGCGCGCCCAGCCGCCGACTCGCACGCCACGCTCGCCCACTGGATGGGGCCGCTGGACGCCAACGGCGCCGGCTTCGTGCACGGCGGCACGGTCATGAAGCTGTGCGACGAGGCCGCCGGCCTGGCCGCCGTCAAACACTGCCGCCGGCGGGTGGTCACCGCGAGCATGGATCGCATGACGTTCATGGTCCCCATCCATGTCGGCGAGCTGGTCAGCTTCCAGGCGAGCGTCAACGCCGTCTGGCACACCTCGATGGAGGTCGGGGTGCGCGTCGACACCGAGAACCCCCGCACGGGCGAGCGCCGGCACAGCAACAGCGCCTACCTGACGATGGTCGCCGTCGACGAGCAAGGCAACCCCGTGCCAGTGCCGCCGCTGCTGGTCGCAAGCGAGGAGGAGCTGCCGCCGCGAGAGCGAGGCCCAGCTGCGCCGCCGCAACCGGCTGGCCGAGCGCGAGCAGATCCAGGCGGGTCGCTGACCCGCCCGCACCTTAGCGCGGGCAGATCGAGCCGGGTCGCCAACCGCCCGCGCCTCAGCGCGGGCGGGCCGCAGCCTGGGCCGCCCCACACGGCGACGCCGGGCGCAGGCAGCTACCGCTATCCCTGCGACGCCGCGCTGGAGAGCAGGTACGCACGCACGAACCCATCAAGATCTCCATCGAGCACGCGCTGCACGTCGCCCATCTCGTGGCCCGTGCGGTGGTCCTTGACGAGCGTGTACGGGTGCAGCACGTAGGAGCGGATCTGCGAGCCGAAGTTGACGTCCTGCGCCTCGCCCTTCTCGCGCGCGATCTCCTCCTGGCGTTCGCGCTCGGCGCGCTCGAGCAGCTTCGCGCGCAGCATCGCCATCGCGGTCGCGCGGTTGGAGGACTGCGAGCGCTCGTTCTGGCACTGCACCACGATGCCCGTCGGGCGGTGGGTGATGCGCACCGCCGAGTCGGTCTTGTTGACGTGCTGGCCGCCCGCGCCCGAGGCGCGGTAGGTGTCCACCTGCAGGTCGTCCTCGTTGATCTCGATCTCGCCCGTGTCCTTGCACCACCGGCGCGACCTCCACGCCCGCGAAGCTCGTCTGGCGGCGGTGGGCCGAGTCGAACGGCGACAGGCGCACCAGCCGGTGCACGCCGCGCTCGGCGCCGAACAGCCCGTAGGCGTTCTCGCCGTCGGCGCGGAACGTCGCCGACTTGATCCCCGCTTCCTCGCCCGCGCTCGCCTCCAGCAGCTCGACCTCGAAAGCCGCGACGCTCGGCCCAGCGCATCAGCATCCGCAGCACCATCTCCGCCCAGTCCTGCGCGTCGGTCCCCCCCGCGCCCGCGTTCACCGTCACCAGCGCGTCGCCCGAGTCATAGCGGCCCCGAGAACAGCCGCTGCTCCTCGAGCGCCGCCAGGCGCTCCTCGACCGACGCTATCTGCTCGTCCACCTCCTCCTGCAGCGACGCTTCCTCCGCGGCCATCTCCGCGAGGCCGTCGAGGTCCTCCACGTCTGCTCCGCAGCGCCGTGAACATCTCCAAGCGCCGTGACGCGCGCGCATGCTCGGCCGACACCGCCGCCGCGCGCTCGGAGTCGTCCCAGAAGCCCTCCGCCCCCATCTCGCCCTCGAGCGCCGCCACGCGCTCGGCCAGCCCAGCCGGGTCAAAGATAGTCCGAGAGCAGCTTCATCTGCTCGCGGATGGCAGCCAAGCGCTGGGGCGTGGACTCGCTAGGGGCGGCTGTGGCCATGGCCCCACGCTATCAGCGAGCGGGGTCAGGCACGGACGGCTGAGACATTGAGACGCACATAATCCAGCGGCAAGTGCACCCCCGCCACAACCGCGGCCGCAAACGGCTCGCGCCGCTGCTCGGGCAGGCGCTCCAGATGCGCCGCGAGGATCGACGTGCGTACGAACGCGTTCACGTCCTGCGGATATGTCGGGCGCTCCTCCAGCCAGCATCGCGTCGCGGTGAAGCCGGCCGCCTGCAGCCGGATCTCCGTCTCCCCAGGCCCCGCGAAGACCCACGGCGAGAAGCCGACGAGCTCCGGAGCGCCATCACGGGCGACCGCGTCGATGACCGCGCGGACGCCGTCGATGTTGCCTTCTCCCCCGCACTGGATCTCCAGCACGCCGCCCGGGCGCAGCGCCTGCGCCAACCGCGCCCACAGGCGATCGTGGTCGGGGACCCAGTGCAGCGCGGCCGTCGACACGATCGCGTCGACCGGCTCGTCCAAGTCGAGATCGAGCGCGTCTTCGCACCACACCTGCGCGCGCTCACCGAGCCGCGCGCGAGCGAGTCTCACCATGTCCGCCGACGCGTCCACAGCGAGCACGCGGCCACCTGGCACGAGCTCCAGCAAGGCCTCTGTCACGCGGCCCGTTCCGCAGCCGACGTCCAGCACGATCGCGTCTGGCGCGATGCCCTCCAATCGTGCGAGGACCTCCGAGGCCCACGCCTGCTGCGGCTCGCTCGTGCGGTCATACGTGCGCGCGTCCCAAGGGGTACTCACCACGCTCCAGGCTACCGGCGCCTCCTTAAAGGCTTCGCCTTGCCCGCCCTTGGCGCTCGTGCGGTAGATCGGCCTGCTCGGAGCCGGCGCTCTCTTGGTCGTGCGCCCGGATCTCGAGATATATCTCCGTTCGGTGGACCGACACATTCGAGGGCGCCTGGATACCGAGGCGCACCTTTGTGCCATCGCTCGACAGGACGGTGACCTCGATGTCATCGCCGATCATGATGCTCTGTCTGGTCTTCCGCGTCAGGACGAGCACGGGCCTCAGTTCCTCGACCCGACCGGAGTTCCTGCCCCCGCCCGGATAGCGATTCGATCTTGGTTGTCAAAGCGACCGTTCCCGGCCGACTTGGAGCGACGATTTATCCTGCAAACCTCTCAACTGGCTGAACTGAGCTTAGCGCTGAATGACGATCTGGAGCCCAAAGGCCAAAGCACGTATCTTGTGATCGAGCACGCATGATCGAGACGGTCAAGAGTCCTTCTACGCGGGTCCTCTCCAAGGGCTGCCTTGCTGCTTGGCTTGCTGTGTCGCTCGCGTTCGCGGCGCTCCTCGTCGCCCCAGATGCCCAAGCGCACGGGACAAACGCGCCCAAGCGAGCTGCCGAGACATCGAGCGGCGAAGGGACAACAGGGGGCGGCGCGCCCGCAGAACAAGCCCAGCCGCCAGCCGAAGAACCCACACCCCCAGCCGAACAAGCCCAGCCGCCAGCCGAACAAGACCAGCCGCCAGCCGAAGAACCCACACCCCCAGCCGAAGAACCCACACCCCCAGCCGAACCGCCGGCAGCCGAACAAACCCCACCCCCAGCCGAAGAACCCACACCCCCAGCCGAAGAACCCACACCTCCCGCCGAACAAGCCCAGCCGGCAGCCGAACAAGACCAGCCGCCAGCCGAAGAACCCACACCCTCAGCCGAACAAGCCCAGCCGCCAGCCGAACAAACCCCACCCCCAGCGGAAGAACCCACACCCCCACCGACCCCACCCACGACCTCAGAAGTCCCTCCTGCGGTCGAAGATGGAAACGTGAAAGAGGTCACCGCGGAAGCGAGCTCCGACAAGGCCGCCAGCGAAGATACGGGGGGAAACTCGCAGGTGTCCGCAGTCGCTTCGCGGCCGAGCGCGGAATACACGGCAGGCGAAGTCGCGGCAGGGGCCTCGACTGCCGTGACGACCTCTGCCGCCCCCGGCGTCCTGCCTGAAAGCTTGACGTCGCCCGCGCAGAGCCAGTCGTCTCTCGCGCAGGGGCCGCGCGAGATCTCGATACGCCGCGCCGGGCAGGCGACCTGTGAGCTTGCCGGGATCGGAGGAGGGATAACGGTAGGCCACGCCGGCGACTGGTTGGAAATCTCGACAGCTTCGTCGGACTTGCCCTCTCCCTTCGCCATTGCGGCCGCGTCGCGGACCGCGACCACGTCAGGCGCGCCTGACGGCAGCCAAGGCGGCGGTTCTGCGGTTGAAAACCACCCCCCCGCCCCCTCCCCCGGACCTGGGCCCGGCGGAGCAGGCGGCGCAGCGGCCGCGGGGGGCAGCCCTGGCTCCGCCTTGTCGGCATCTTTCACGCTCGCGGGTGTTCTTCTTCAAGCAGAGCCGCGCGCGATGCGGCGGTTGCGCCTCTCGCAGCAGTCGTGGCGCACGTCGTTCTTCGTTCTGATTCCTGAGCGACCGGACTAGCTCCTTCCCGGTCTCTCTACGTCGGTCTGGATCACCTGGTCCAGGCCAAGTTGGCTACCAGTTCGAAGATATGTTGAAAGGAGCTGTATAGATATGAAACGTCATCTGACACTGTCGACGACGGGCTGGCACGCACGCAGTCAGGTCGGCGCGGCGCAAGCGATCGTGGATCGAACCAGCGCCAGCGACGGTGAAACCAGCCTGTCACGGGCCGCGCACACCCGGCCACGCCTGACGCTCGCGAGCGCGCGCATCTGGAGACACACACTGATCCTGACAGGCAAATTGGACTATCGCTCCGCTCCGGAGCTGGAAGATGAGATCGAGTGCCTTTGTCAAGAAGGCGTCACGAACCTCACGCTCGACCTTCGTCGACTCGACGAGATCGATTCAACCGGGGTGGCGGTGATCGCATTCCGCAGCGCCCTGTGCAAGAGGCGAGGACACGACTGCGCGGTGATCCCCGGATCGCGCGTCATCCATCGCGCGTTGAAGGAGGCAGGCGCTACGGACTTGCTGACGCCCGAGCCAGATGAGAGCGTCGTCTCTCTTCCCAACGGGTCTGCTGACGTCCGCTTCTCAGATAGGTCGACCGCGATGATCAAAGACCTGTGACCAAAGCGAGATCGGGCCTGCGTGCACAGCGAGCGCGCAGGCCCTTAGACGACCGTGGACCAAGCGGAGCTAGGATCGATGCCCGCCCACCCGCGTGGTGTGCTTTGCACACGAGCGGCCGCCTGTCCCCGGAGGGGGAGGACAACGCTCCGCGCCGGCCCACGGTCGTCTAGCGGCCGTGGCACTTCTTGAACTTCTTACCCGACCCGCACCAGCAAGGATCGTTGCGCCCGACCTGGTGCTCGTCGTCGAGCACGCGCTGCTCGACCACCGGCATCGCTTCGGCCTCCTGGCCGTCGTCGGCGTAGGCGACGCCTCCGCCAGCGCCCGCGGCAGCCGCCGCAGCAGCCATCGCGCCGGCGCCGGCAGCGCTGTGGCCGCCCGAGTAGGACACGCGCCCCGCGCGTGTGGAGTTGCCTGCCGCCGCGAACGGTGATGGATGCCCACCCGCCCCACCCCCGCCGTTCTCGCCTTCGACGTTGACCTGGACGTTGAAGATCATGCGCGCGTAGTCCGACCACACGCTGTTCATCAGGTCGCCGAACAGCGTGAACGCCTCGTTCTTGTACGCCACCAGCGGGTCGATCTGGGCGAAGCCGCGCAGGTGGATGCCCTCGCGCAGGTAGTCCATGTCGAACAGGTGCTCGCGCCAGCGTTCGTCGATCGATCTGCAGCAGCAGGAAGCGCTCGAGCGCGCCCATCAGCTCCTCGCCCAGCGCCTGCTCGCGGGCGTTGTAGCGCTCCATCGCCTCTTCTACGATGCGTTCGCGCAATGACGCGCTGGTCGACCCTCGTCGGGTCGAGCTCCTCGCCGCCCAGATCCAGCGGGAAGAACTGGCCGAGCGCGGTCGAACAGGCCGTCGAGGTCCCAGTCCTCGATGAAGTCGCCCGCCGCGTGTACTGGTCGATCGTGCGCTCGATCACGCTCGCGACCTCGCGGCGCGCCTCCTCGCCGATGCTCTTGCCTTCCAGCACCTCGTCGCGGTAGGCGTAGATCACGCGGCGCTGCTCGTTCATCACGTCGTCGTACTCGAGCACGCGTTTGCGGATCAGGAAGTTCTGCTCCTCGACCTTCTTCTGCGCTTTCTCGATCTGTTTGGAGAGCATGCCCGCCTCGATCGGTTCCTCGTTGCCCTCCTCGTCGACGCCGCCGAGTTTGTCGAGGATCCGGTAGATGCGGTCGCCCGCGAACAGGCGCACGAGGTCGTCCTCGGCGGACAGGAAGAAGCGCGACTCGCCCGGGTCGCCCTGGCGGCCCGCGCGCCCGCGCAGCTGGTTGTCGATGCGCCGCGACTCGTGGCGCTCGGTGCCGCAGATGAACAGGCCGCCCGCCGCCATCACCCGCTCGCGGTTCTGCCTCCACCTCGCGCTCGAGCTCGGGGCAGGATCTCCTTCATGCGCCGCTCGTACTCCTCGGCGTCCTCGGCGTCGACGCCCTCGCGCGCCAGCTGCTGGTGGGCCAGGTGCTCGGCGTTGCCGCCGAGCTTGATGTCCACGCCGCGGCCCGCCATGTTGGTGGCGATCGTGACCGCGCCCGGCTGGCCCGGCCTCGGCGACGATGTCGGCCTCGCGCGCCGCGTGCTCGGGCTTGGCGTTGAGCACCGTGTGCTTGATCCCGCGCTTGGTCAGCCGCTCGGCCAGCAGCTCGGAGACCTCCACCGAGATCGTTCCGACGAGCACCGGCTGGCCGTTCTCGTGGCGCGCGGCGATCTCTTTGACGACCGCGTTCCACTTGCCCTCCTTGGTCTTGTAGACCTGATCGTTGCGGTCCTCGCGGACCATCGCCTGTTCGTCGGGACCTGCACGACCGGCAGCTCGTAGATCTTCATGAACTCGGTCGCCTCGGTCAGCGCGGTGCCGGTCATGCCCGCGAGCTTGTCGTAGAGGCGGAAGTAGTTCTGGTAGGTGATCGTCGCGAGGGTCTGGTTCTCCTCCTGGATCGACACGCCCTCCTTCGCCTCGACCGCCTGGTGCAGCCCCTCCGACCAGCGCCTGCCGTCGAGGATGCGCCCGGTGAACTCGTCGATGATCTTGACCTCGCCGTCGATCACCGCGTAGTCCACGTCGCGCTTGTACAGCGCCTCCGCGCGCAGCGCCTGGATCAGGTGGTTGACCAGGTGCCCGTTCTCGGCGCGGTAGAGGTGGTCGATGCCCGAGGAAGCGCTCGGCCTTGGCGACGCCCTGCTCGGTGATCGAGACGGTCTTGTGCTTCTCGTCGATCTCGTAGTCGAAGTCCGCCATGAACTGCTTCTTCATGCCGCGGGTCCATGCCTTCGGGCGTCTTGCCCAGCGACCATCCGCGGCGCCAGGCGCGCGAACTTGACGTACAGGTCGGCCGCCTGTTCGGGCGCGCCGGAGATGATCAGCGGCGTGCGCGCCTCGTCGATGAGGATGTTGTCGACCTCGTCCACGACCGCGAAGTAGTGCCCGCGCTGGACCTTTTCGCTGAGGTCCTTGGCCATGTTGTCGCGCAGGTAGTCGAAGCCGAACTCCGAGTTGGTGCCGTAGACGACGTCGCAGGCGTAGGCGCGCTGCTTGTCCTCGTAGGCCTGCATGTTCTGCAGCACGCCCACGCGTCACGCCGAGCGCGTCGTAGATCGGGCTCATCCATTCCGCGTCGCGGCGGGCGAGGTAGTCGTTGACGGTGACCACGTGCACGCCCCTGCGCTCGCGGGCGGCGTCCTCGGCGTCTGCGCGCCCGCTTGGACGGCTCGCGCACGGCGAGCGAGTTGAGCACCACCGCCAGCGTCGCCGTCAGCGTCTTGCCCTCGCCCGTCTTCATCTCGGCGATCTGGCCGTCGTGCAGGGCCATCGCCGCCGATCAGCTGGACGTCGAAGTGGCGCATGCCCATCGTGCGCTTGCCGGTCTCGCGGACGATCGCGAAGCACTCCGGCAGCAGCGCGTCGAGGTACTCGCCCTCGGCGCGCGCGCTCGCGCAGCGCGTCCATCCGCTCGCGCAGCTCGGCGTCGCTGTCGTGCTCGAGCTCGGCCTCGAAGGCGCCGATCAGCGCCACGCGCTTCTGGTAGGTCTTGAACTTCTTCGCCTCGCCGACGTTGAGCGCGCGATCGAGCAGGGAGGGCATGCGCCAAGGATAGCTCCCGGCGCTGCGCCGCCGGAGCCGCGTCAGCCCGGCAGCGCGCCGCGCGCGGGCCAGCTGCGCCGGCCTCGCCGCGGCGCCGCCGGGCTGCGGCTCAGAGCGACGCGGCAGGCCGCGCTGCCGCGCAGCGCGCGCGGCCTCGCGCGGCCGCCGCGTGGGCCTCGCGGCGGTGGCGCAGTTTGTCGCGGTGGCGCTTGACCTGGCGGGCGAGCTCGTCGACCATCAGGTTCAGCGAGTGCAGCATCTCCGGGCGAGGCGTCGCGGGCGCGCAGCGTGACGCCCTTCAGGTACAGCGTGCCCTCCGCGACCTGGCAGTCGGCGACCGCGCGGGTTGGGCTCCTTGAAGATCTCGATCTCCAGGCGGGCCAGGTCTGAGACCTGCCGCGCGACCTTGGTCAGCCGGCGCTCCGCGTGCGTACGCAGATCTCGTCGGTGACCGGGACGTTTCGACCCTTGATGTCGATCTGCATCGGAGGCTCCCTTCGGTCGGCCTTGTCGTGGCGTGTACATCGATGCTACGCCCGCTTGACGGCGGATGTAAATGGCGCTCGACCGATGTGCGGCACGACGCTCTGCGGCGCACCGCAGCGTGCGGACCGCTGCGGCGAGTTGCGAGCGCCGAGTGGGACAATCGCGGCGGATGAGCCCGCACCTCTCCTGGTCGCTCAGCCCGGGCGTGCTGATCGGCGCGGCGCTCGTCGGCGGCGTCTACGTCAAACGCTGGCGCGCAGGTGCGCCGCGGCCGCTCGCCGCGGCGCACCAGCGAGGCGCCGGTGTGGCGGCTGTGCTGCTTCATGGGCGTCGGTCGCTCGCCGCGCTGATCGCGCTCGATCTCGCCGCTCGACGCGCTCGCCGACCAGCTGTTCTTCATGCACATGATCCAGCACATGCTGCTGCTCGACGTCGTCCCGATCCTCGCGATCCTCGGCCTCACCAAGGTGATCCTGCGGCCGGTCACCCGCTCGGTGCACGACCTCGAGCGCCGCGCCGGGCCGCTCGCGCACCCCGCCTTCGCGGTGATCCTGTACGTGGGCGTGATCTGGGCCTGGCACATCCCGGCCGCCTACGACCTCGCGGTGCACGCACCCGGTCGTGCACGTGCTCGAGCACACCAGCTTCGTGATCGCCGGCTCGCTCTACTGGTGGCATCTGCTCTCGCCGATCCGCGCGCGCATGCGCCTGGACGGGCTTGGGCCGGTCGTCTACATGGCGATCGACCAAGCTGTTCGTGGGGGCGCTCGGCATGGGGCTCGCGTTCGCGCCCGTCCGCGCTGTACCCCTACTACGTCCACCACGCCCGCGTGTGGGGCATCTCGGCGATCGACGACCAGTCGATCGCGGGCCTGATCATGGCGGTGGAGCAGTCGCTCGTGATGGGCATCGCGCTGGTGGTGCTGTTCGTGCGCGCGCTCAGCGAGTCCGAGCGCGCGCAGCAGCGCCGCGAGCGCTACGAACTCGTGCCTGAGCCAGCGGAGCGCTAGGCCGGCGGCGTGCGGCGCAGGCTCTGCAGGATCCCGCCGTGGCCGGCGATCGCGCCGATCAGGATCGAGTCGCGCGGCGACCTCGGTGCCGGGGAAGACGATGCTCGCGCGCAGCTGCGCGCCGTCGCCGATGCTCGCGCCGTCGCCGAGCACGATCGGCCCCATCAGGCGCACGCCCGCGCCGATCTGCACGTCGCGCCCGATCCACGCGGGCCCCTCGATCTCGGTGTCCTCGGGCAGCGCCGCGCGCGCCGGCGACGATCACGCCGGGGCTGACCTCCTCGCCCTCGACCTCGAGGCGCAGCTCGCCGCGCAGCGCGTCGAAGGTGCCCTGGCGGAGCTCGCCGAGCGAGCCGACGTCGTTCCAGTACTCGCGCACCTCGTGGATGTGGAACGGGACGTCGTTCTCGAGCAGCACCGGGAACACGTCCTGGGCCCAGTCCGACGAACGGCCGCTCGGGGAAGTAGTCGAAGATCTCCGGGTCGAACATGTAGATGCCGCAGTTGCCGAGGTCCGACAGCGCCTCCTCGGGCTCGGGCTTCTCCTGAAAGCCCGTGATGCGCCCGTCGCGGTCGTGCAGCACCACGCCGTACTCGCGCGTGTCGGGGACCTTCTTGACGGCCAGCGTCGCGATCCCGCCGGTCTCGGCGTGCCGGGCGGCGAGCGCGCCCAGGTCGATGTCGGTGAGCGCGTCGCCGGAGATCACCAGGAACGGCTCCTCGCCGAAGAACTCCGCGCAGCGCGCGCACGCCGCCGGCGGTGCCCAGCAGCTCCTCCTCGAAGCGGTAGCTCGAGGCGCGTCGCCGAAGTACTCGCGGATCGAGTCCGGGAAGTAGTGCAGGTTGGCGATCACCTGTCGAAGCCGTGGCGCGTCGAGCAGGTCGAGGATGTGCTCCATCACCGGCCGGTCGAGCACCGGCACCATCGGCTTGGTGATCTCGTAGGTCAGCGGGCGCAGGCGCGTGCCCAGCCCCGCCGCGAGGACCATCGCCTCTCATCGGTGCGTCCGGCGACCTAGTAGCGGTAGTGGTCGGGCTTGTACGGGCCCGTCGACGGGCACGCCGATGTAGGCGGCCTGCTCGGCGGTGAGCTCGGTCAGCCTCACGCCGAGCGCGTCGAGGTGCAGGCGCGCGACCTTCTCGTCGAGGTGCTTGGGCAGCACGTAGACCTGCTTCTCGTACTCGTCGTTCTTGGTGAACAGCTCGATCTGGGCGATCGTCTGGTTGGAGAACGAGTTGCTCATCACGAAGCTCGGGTGGCCGGTCGCGTTGCCGAGGTTCAGCAGGCGGCCCTCGGAGAGCATGATGATCGCGTGGCCGTCGGGGAACACCCACTTGTCGACCTGCGGCTTGATGTTGACGCGCTCGATGCCCGCGATCGCGCGCGAGGCCCGCGATGTCGATCTCGTTGTCGAAGTGGCCGATGTTGCCGACGATCGCCTGGTGCTTCATGCGCTGCCATGTCGGCCGCGCGTGATGATGTCCTTGTTGCCGGTCGTGGTGATGAAGATGTCGGCCGCTGTCGAGCACTTCCTCGAGCGTCTTGACCTCGTAGCCCTGCATCGCCGCCTGCAGCGCGCAGATCGGGTCGATCTCGGTGATGACCACGCGCGCGCCCTGGCCGCGCAGCGATTCCGCGCAGCCCTTGCCGACGTCGCCGAAGCCGCACACGACCGCGACCTTGCCGCCGATCATCACGTCGGTCGCGCGGTTGATGCCGTCGATCAGCGAGTGCCGGCAGCCGTAGAGGTTGTCGAACTTGGACTTCGTGACGGAGTCGTTGACGTTGATCGCCGGGAACAGCAGCTCGCCGGTCTCGACCATCTCGTAGAGCCGGTGCACGCCGGTGGTCGTCTCCTCGGTCACGCCTTTGATGCCCTCGCCGATGCGCGTCCAGCGCTGCGGGTCCTCGCTCGAGCGAGCGCGTCAGCAGCGACGAGGATCACGCTGAACTCCTCGGAGTCGGCGCTCCGCCGGAGTCGGGCACCGCGCCGGCGCGCCTCGTACTCGGTGCCCTTGTGCACGAGCAGCGTCGCGTCGCCGCCGTCGTCGAGGATCATGTTCGGGCCGGCCGAGCCGTCCTCGCCCTCGGGCCAGCGCAGCACCTGCTCGGTGCACCACCAGTACTCCTCGAGCGTCTCGCCCTTCCACGCGTACACGGGCACGCCCGCGGGGGTCCTCGGGCGTGCCGTCGGGACCGACCGCGACCGCCGCCGCGGCGTGGTCCTGGGTGGAGAAGATGTTGCAGCTGCACCAGCGCACCTCGGCGCCGAGCGCCGTGAGCGTCTCGATCAGCACGGCCGTCTGGATCGTCATGTGCAGCGAGCCGGTGATGCGCGCGCCCTTCAGCGGCTGCGCGTCGGCGTACTCGCGCGCGGATCGCCATCAGGCCGGGCATCTCGTGCTCGGCGAGCGTGATCTCCTTGCGGCCGAACTCCGCGAGCGAGAGGTCGGCGACCTTGAAGTCGGTCGGTGGCGGTGGCGGTGGGGGTCATTGCTGACATGACGAGTCCTCCTGTCCGGTCAGGTGAGCGCCCTTGCTGCAGAGGAATGGCCGAGCGTGGCGGATCGGAGCCCGTCGCAGCGCTCCTCGGCCGCGCCGGAAGGTATCACATGACACCGGGCGATCTAGCCGCCAGCGCGGCCTTGAGCTCCTCGATCACCTTCACCGGCCCGGGATCGACGCCGCGCAGGGCGGCGAGGTAGATCGAGACGAGATCGCCGAGCAGCACCAGCGAGATCACGCGCTCGATCGCCGTCTGCCCGCGCGTCTCCAGGCGGAAGCTGGCGGCGGCGTTGCTCGGCGATCAGGCGCTCGGTCAGGTCCATCCGCTCCTTCACGCGCGGGTGCGCGTCGGAGTCGTCGAGGAACACGGCCGAGAAGCGCCCGAGGTCCCGCGCGCCCTCCCAGCCGGCGATCTCGTTGTGGTCGAGCTCGGGCAGTTCGTTCCAGAAGCACGGCTGCTTGGCGTTCTCGTTGATCTGCGTCTTCCAGCGGTAGGCGATCGGCGTGGTCAGCCCGGCGCCGGCGACCACCGGGATCGTGCCGAGCAGGCCGCGGGCGACTTCCTTGGCCAGCGAGTCCTCGGCGCGTCCGGGCCCCACTCGGCGACCAGCTGCTCGGTGTGCGAGGCGGCGACGTCGATCTCCGAGGTCAGGCGCGGGCCGGCGCCGCACAGCGCCGCGACCTCGAGCGCGGCGACGATCATGTAGGCGACCGCCGCGCGCGGCTGAAAGCCGCCGGGCAGCGGGATCACGGGCACGCCGTCCGCGCGGGCCATCTCGGCCAGGCGCCCGCCGGTGGTGACGACGGTGCGCTTGGCGCCGAGCGCGCCCGCGGACTCGTAGCAGGCGAGCGTCTCCTCGGTGTCGCCGGAGTAGCTCGCGCACAGCACCATCGTGTCGGGCGTGGTCCACGTCGGCAGGCCGTAGGCGCGGGTGACGAAGATCGGCCGCGAGGCGTGGTCGCCGAGCGCCGCGCGCGCGAGCGCGCCGCCGATCGCCGAGCCGCCCATGCCCGCGACGACGAGCCCGGCGGGGGTGTCCCAGTCCTGCATGATCGCCGACTCCACGCGCCACAGCGCGTCGCGCAGGTGCTCGGGCAGCGCCAGCACGTCGCCCAGCTGGTCGGACGGGTCGACCTCGGGCGATCGCCGCGCGCGAGAGCTCCTCCGCGGTGGGTGTCGCGGTCGCGCCGCCTTCGCTCATCTGCTGCTCGCCTCCTGTGGGACTCGGGTGGCGATGTGGTATGCGCCGTGAAATCGTCGCAGTCGGTGCTCGCGGCGGGGCATCGCGCTAGAACTCGATCGCCCCGTCGGGCAGCTCGACACCAGGGAAGATACGCGCCCCGCGGGTGATCACGTTGTCCGCCCCCACGCTCACGCCCTCGCCGAGCACCGCCCCGCCGGTGATCCGGCGTGCCCGCGCCGACGCGGCAGCCGGCGGCGACGATGCAGTCGCGCAGCTCGCAGCCCTCGCCGATCTCGCGTCCCGTCGAGCACCACCGCGCGCTCGACGGTGCTGCGCCGGCGCCGACCGAGACGTCCTCGGCCGAGCACCACCAGGCTGCCGACGTGCGCGCCCGCCGCGACCCGCACGCCGCGCTCGAGCACCGCCGGCGGGATCACGCGGCCGTGCACCTCGCGCGTCCTCGTCGATCGCCAGCCAGTCGCTCGCCGAGGCGCTCGCGCACCGGCCGTGTGCGACGTTGCCCTCGATGATGTCGAAGGTGCCCTGCAGGTAGCGCTCGGGGGTGCCGATGTCCAGCCAGTAGCTCTCCGAGGGGAAGCCGTAGAGGCCCGTTGCCGATCAGCCGCGGCCACACCTCGCGCTCGATCGAGACGTTGCGCTCGGGCGGGCACCAGCTCGAGGATCTCGCGCTCGAGCACGTAGGCGCCGGCGCTGATCAGGTTGGTCGTCGATCCTGTCGGCGCTCGGCTTCTCGACGAAGTCCCTGCACCGAGCGGTCCTCCTCGAGCATCACCAGGCCGTAGGCGCTCGGGTCGGCGACCGGCACCAGCGCGAGCGTCGCGCGCGCGCCGGTCGCGCTCGTGCTGGGCGATCTGCGCGGTCAGGTCGATGTCGGTGAGCACGTCGCCGTTGAGCATCAGGAAGCGCTCGTCGAGCATCGGCTCGGCCAGCTTCAGCGCGCCCGGCGGTGCCGCGCGGCTCGGGCTCCTCGACGAAGCGCAGGCGGATGCCCAGCTCCGAGCCGTCGCCGAGCACGCTCGCGCACGCTCGTCGGCGAGGAAGCCGCACGACATGATCACGTCCTCGACCCCGTGCCCGCGCAGCCACTCGAGCATGAAGGAGATGAACGGCCGGTCGACGAGCGGCACGACCGGCTTGGGCACCGTCGAGGTCAGCGGGCGCAGGCGCGTGCCCTGCCCGCCGACGAGGATCACCGCCTGCATCGCGCTCACCGCCTGCCGATCCCCTCGTACGATCAAGCCCCGCGGCCGCGCACGGCCTCGCCGGTCCAGGGCGTTGCGCCCGTCGATCACGAGGTTGCCCGCCATCGCCTGCGGCGACCTGCCTCCCAGTCGAGGTCGCACGCAGCTCGCGCCACTCGGTCACGAGCACCACCGCGTCGGCGTCCGCGACCGCGTCCAGCGCGCGAGTCGGCGAAGTCGATCCCGGTGACCAGCTTGCGCGCCTGCTCCTCGGCGACCGGGTCATAGGCGCTGACCGCGGCGCCGTCGGCCTGCAGCCGCGCGGAGAGCACCAGCGAGGAGGCCTCGCGCATGTCGTCGGTGTTGGGCTTGAACGCCAGGCCCGAGCAGCGCCACGCGCTTGCCGGCGAGGCCGCCGAGGTGCTTCTGCAGCTTGCCGATCACGCGGCGCTTCTGCAGTTCGTTGACCTCGATCACCGCCGTCAGCAGCTGGAAGTGGTAGCCGGAGTTGCCCGCCAGCTGCTTGAGCGCGTCGACGTCCTTGGGGAAGCAGCTGCCGCCGAAGCCGATCCCCGCCTGCAGGAACTTCGGGCCGATGCGGTCGTCCAGGCCCATCCCGCGCGCGACCTCGACGACGTCGGCGCCGGTCTCCTCGCAGACGTTGGCGATCTCGTTGATGAACGAGATCTTCGTCGCCAGGAAGGCGTTGGAGGCGAGCTTGACCATCTCCGCGCTGGCGACGTCGGTGCGCACCAGCGGCGCCTCGCAGCGGCGCGTAGAGCTCGACCACGGCGTCGCCCGCCCAGTCGCCGTCGTCGCCGACGACGACCCGGTCGGGGTGCAGGAAGTCCTCGACCGCCGAGCCCTCCTTGAGGAACTCCGGGCAGGAGACGTAGCGCGAGGCCGTCCTTGCCCTGCTCGCCGAAGACGCGCTGCAGCGACGCGCCGGTGCCGCACGGCACGGTCGACTTCATCACCAGCGCGTGCTCGCTCGGAGGCGGGGATCGCGTCGACGACCGCGTGCACCGCCGACAGGTCGGCGTCGCCGGAGTAGGTCGGCGGCGTGCCCACCGCGACGAACAGCAGCCGCGCGTGCTCGAGCGCGTCGGCGAGCTCGGTGGAGAAGTGCAGCCGCTCGGCGTTGCGCGCGCAGCAGCTCCTCCAGGCCCGGCTCGTAGATCGGCACCTCGCCGCGGCGCAGGCGCTCGATCTTCGCGGCGTCGATGTCCACGCACCACACCTCGCTGCCGAGCTCGGCGAAGCCGGCAGCGGTGACCAGCCCGACGTAGCCGGTGCCGATCACTCCGATTGGCTCGCGTGCGATGCGCTCATCGAGGCGGGAAGGCTAGCTGGTGGGACGCGGGATCGCGGCGAGGCCTGACGCTGGACACTGCCTACTGCCCGACCGCCAGGAACGCCTCGTAGCGGCGGATGTCGCGCAGCGCCCGCGCCTGCTCCTCGCTGCCGTCCTCGGCGCGCTCGGCCGCGGCGCGCGCTTCGGCGAGCTTGGCCTCGAACGTCGCGCGGTCGATGCTCCTCGGGCGCGATCGCCTCCTCGACGAGCACCAGCGCGCGGTTCTCGGCGAACTGCAGATAGCCCTCGGCCTGCGCGAAGCGCACGATCTCCGCCTCCGAGCGGTACAGGCGCAGCTCGGTCGGCTCCAGCTCGCCAGCACCGGCTCGTGGTTGGCGAGGATGCCGATCGAGCCCACGGTCGTGACCGTGGAGAGCATCTCGACCTCCTCGGAGAACACCTCGCCCTCGGGCGTGAGCACTTCGACCGGGAACTTGGTGTGGCCATTCAGTCCGCGCATCGCCCCGCGGTCACGATGGACGCAGGCGTCCTGACATGGCCTCGGCCTCATTTCTTGGCCGCCTCGACGACCTCGTCGATCGTGCCCTTCAGGAAGAACGCGCTCTCGGGCACCTCGTCGTGCTTGCCGTCGATGATCTCCTCGAAGCCCCTGATCGTCTCCGCGATCGGCACGTAGGCGCCGGGCGTGCCGGTGAACTGTTCGGCGACGAAGAACGGCTGGGAGAGGAAGCGCTCGATCCTGCGCGCGCGCTGCACGGTCAGCTTGTCCTCGTCGGAGAGCTCGTCGATGCCGAGGATCGCGATGATGTCCTGCAGCTCCTTGTAGCGCTGCAGGATCTCCTTGACGCGGTTGGCCACGCGGAAGTGGTCCTCGCCGAGGATGTCCGCCTTGAGGATCGTCGAGGTCGAGTCGAGCGGGTCGACCGCCGGGTAGATGCCTTTTTCGGAGATCGCCCGCGACAGCGCGGTGGTCGCGTTGAGGTGCGCGAACACCGACGCCGGGGCCGGGTCGGTGAAGTCGTCGGCGGGCACGTAGATCGCCTGGATCGAGGTGACCGAGCCGCGCTTGGTCGAGGTGATGCGCTCCTGCAGCTGGCCCATCTCGGTCTCCAGCGTCGGCTGGTAGCCGACCTGCGAGGGCATCCGCCCGAGCAGCGCCGAGACCTCGGAGCCGGCCTGCACGAAGCGGAAGATGTTGTCGATGAACAGCAGCACGTCCTGGCCCTGGTCGCGGAAGTATTCGGCCATCGTCAGGCCCGACAGCGCCACCCGCATGCGGGCTCCGGGCGGCTCGTTCATCTGCCCGAAGACGAGCATCGTCTTGTCGAGCACGCCCGACTCCTTCATCTCCAGCCACAGGTCGTTGCCCTCGCGCGAGCGCTCGCCCACGCCGCAGAACGCCGACAGCCCGCCGTGCTCCTTGGCGAGGTTGTGGATCAGCTCCTGGATCAGCACGGTCTTGCCGACGCCCGCGCCGCCGAACAGCCCGACCTTGCCGCCCTTGGCGTAGGGCGCGAGCAGGTCGATGACCTTGATGCCCGTCTCGAACATCTCGGTGGTCGGCGTCAGGTCCTCGACGCGCGGCGCGTCCTGGTGGATCCCGCGGCGCTCGACGTCCTCGGGCAGATCCTCGCCGAGGTCGATCGGCTCGCCGAGCAGGTTGAAGATGCGCCCGAGCGTCGCCTCGCCGACCGGGACCGTGATCGGGCGCGCCGGTGTCGATCACCTCCGACGCCGCGCGCCAGGCCGTCGGTCGTGTCCATCGCGACCGCGCGCACGCGGTCGTCGCCGAGGTGCTGCTGGACCTCGCACACGAGCACGCTCCTCCCCGGCTCCGGCGCTGATGCCGGGCGCCTCCTCCTCGCGCCGGCCGCGGGCCGGGCGATCGTGATCGCGTGGTTGATCTCGGGCAGGCGGTCGGGGAAGACGGCCTCGATCACGACGCCCTGGATCTCCTCGATGCGCCCGACGTTGCGCTCGGCGGCGCCGCCGTTGGCGACGGCGGCGGTCGGTGTTGGCTCTGTGGCGATGCTGGCCTCCATTGTGTCTGTGCTCTCCTGTCTATCCGTTCAAGTTCTGTTCGATGATCGCAGCCTCACGACGAGACCACCGGCCTAGCTGAGTCCCTCTGCGCCCGCGACGACCTCCATGATCTCCTGGGTGATCTCGGCCTGGCGGGCGCGGTTCATCTGCAGCGTGTAGTCGGTGATGATTTCGCCGGCGTTCTCCGACGCGCTGCGCATCGCGGTCATCTGCGCGCCGAAGAAGCCCGCGGCGGACTCCACCAGCGCCCGGTAGATCGAGATCTCGATGTAGTCGGGGACCAGCCGCCGGAGGATCTTCTCCGGGTCGGGCTCGTAGTCGACGGGCGCCCGCGGCCGGCGCCGCTGCGGCCCCGCCGATCGGCTGCCCGGGCCCTGTCGTGCTCGCCGGCGATCGCGTCATGCGGTGAGCGGCAGCAGCGTCTGGCGCGTGACGTGCTGGGTGAGCGGCGAGACGTAGGAGTTGTAGACCATCTCCACGCGGTCGACGCTGCCCGTCGACGTAGGCCTGCGATCAGGTCGTCGGCGATCGTGCGCGCGTCGGCGTAGGCGGGTCGGTCGGCGAAGCCGGTGTAGCTGCCGCTGAGCTCGTGCCCGCGGAAGGCCAGCGAGGAGACGCCGCGGCGCCCGGTCGCATACCAGCTGCTGCTGCAGTCCCTGCTCGGCCAGCTCGGCCGACAGGCGCACGCCGGCGCGGATGATCTGCGAGTTGAAGCCGCCCGCCAGGCCGCGGTCGCCGGTGACCAGCAGCAGCCCAGCGTTCGCTCTGGGACTCGTGCTCGCGCAGCAGCGGCAGGCGCGCGGCCTCCGCGCCCGCCGCCTGCGCCGCCTGGCGGGTCATGCGCCCGATCGCGTCGGCGTAGGGGCGCAGCGCGGCGATGCGCTGCTCGGCGCGGCGCAGGCGCGCGGCGGCGACCATCTCCATCGCGCGCGTGATCTTCTGGATGTTCTTCACCGAGGCGATCTTGTTCTTGACGTCGCGCTGAGAGGCCATGGCAGTGTGCTCCGGGCGGCGCTAGGCCGCCGCGGGGGCCTCCTGCTCGTCTCGAGCCCGCCCGCCCGGCGCGGCGACCTGCTCGTCCTCCAGCGGCTGGCCCTCCTCGTCGAGGTCGTAGCCGAAGTCCTGCGGCGAACGCCTCGACGGCGTCGCGCACCTCCTTCTGGGTCTCCTCCGACCAGTCGCCGCCGTCGATCTTCGCGCGCAGGTCGGCGTGCTGGGAGTGCAGTGCGTTCGGTCAGCGCCGAGCAGGAACTCGGGCACGCGCTCGACGTTCAGGCGGTCGAGGATAGCCGTTGGTGGCGGCGAAGATCTGCACCGTCTGGTCCTCGACCGCCAGCGGCGCGCGCTCGTGCTGGTTGAGCGTCGCCACCAGGCGCTCGCCGCGCGCGAGCGTGCGCTGGGTGTCGGCGTCGAGGTCGGAGCCGAACTGCGCGAAGGCCTCGAGGTCGCGGTACTGGGAGAGCTCGAGCTTGATGCGCCCGGCGACCTTCTTCATCGGGCCGATCTGCGCGTTGCCGCCGACGCGCGAGACCGAGATGCCGACGTTGATCGCCGGACGCACGCCCGAGTTGAACAGTTTCGACTCGAGGAAGATCTGCCCGTCGGTGATCGAGATCACGTTGGTGGGGATGTACGCCGAGACGTCGCCCGCCTGCGTCTCGATGATCGGCAGCGCCGTCAGCGAGCCGCCGCCGAGCTCGTCGTTGAGCTTGACCGCGCGCTCGAGCAGGCGCGAGTGCAGGTAGAAGACGTCGCCGGGGTAGGCCTCGCGGCCCGGCGGGCGGCGCAGCAGCAGCGACATCTGGCGGTAGGCGTAGGCGTGCTTGGTCAGGTCGTCGTACACGCACAGCGCGTGCTCGCCGTTGTAGAGGAAGTGCTCGCCCATCGCGCAGCCGGCGTAGGGGGCCATGAACTTGATCGGCGCGGCCTCGTCGGCGGGCGCGGCGACGATGATCGTGTTCTCCAGCGCGCCGTATTCCTCGAGCGTCTGCGCGAGCGCCACGACCGTCGACATGCGCTGGCCGATCGCCACGTACACCGACACCACGCCGGTGTCCTTGTTGTTGATGATCGTGTCGATCGCGATCGCCGTCTTGCCCGTCTGGCGGTCGCCGATGATCAGCTCGCGCTGGCCGCGGCCGATCGGGATCATCGCGTCGATCGCCTTCAGGCCGGTCTGCATCGGCTCCTTGACCGGCTGGCGCTGGACGACGCCGGGCGCCTTGAACTCGGCCGGGCGCGTCTGCTCGACGGATATGTCGCCCTTGCCGTCCAGCGGGCGCCCGAGCGGATCGACGATGCGCCCGAGCAGCTGCCTCGCCGACGGGGATCTCCAGCAGCGCGCCGGTGCGCCTGACCGTGTCGCCCTCGGAGACGTGCTCCCACTCGCCGAACAGCACCGCGCCGACGTTGTCGGACTCGAGGTTCAGCGCCAGGCCGGTGACGCCGTGGGGCAGCTCGAGCATCTCGAAGGACATGCAGTTCTCCAGGCCGTGCAGGCGCGCGATGCCGTCGGCCACCGACAGCACGGTGCCCACCTCGGTCAGCTCGGCCGTGCCGCTGTCCAGGCCCTCGATGCGGCTCTTGAGGATGCTTGTGATCTCGTCTGGGTTGATCTGCATGTCGTTCTCCTAATTGGGGATGAGGTCCCGCCCGCCCGGCTCGCCGGCCTGCGGCGTCTGCCGGTCGGCCGCTCTATGAGGCTCCTTGGGCAACGTGCCTGCGCAGCTGCTCCAGTCGGTTGCGGATAGAGGCATCGAGGATCGAGTTGCCGACCCTGACGACGATGCCGCCGAGGATGTCGGGGTCCACGCGCGCGGCGAGCGTGACCTTGCGTCCGGTGCGCTCGCCGATCGTCTCGCCGAGGCTCTCGGTGGTCGCCTCGTCGAGCGCGATCGCGCTCGTGATCTCCACGGGCAGCGTCTTGTTCTCCTCGTCCCACAGCCGCTCGTACTCGTGGCGGATGCGGAAGATGACGGGCATGCGGTGGTTTTCGATCAGCAGCGCCGAGGAAGTTCAGGAGGACCTCGTCGGCGCCGTCGAGCAGGCGCTCCAGCGCCTCCTGCTTCTCCTTGCGTGGAGAAGTAGGGCGAGAAGAAGAACACGGCCAGCTCGCGGTTGCTCGTCCAGCGCGTCGGCGAACTGCCCGAGCTGCTCGCGCAGCACGTCCAGCTTGCCCTGCTCGCGGGCCACCTCGAACAGCGAGCGGGCATATACCTGGGCGAGCTCCTCCATCAGTTGTTCTGCGCGTCCGGCGGAGAAGCCGGAGAAGTCCAGTTCGCCGAGCGCCTCCTCGACCAGGCGCCGCTGGTCGGCGTCGTTGAGCGTCTTGCGCGTGACCTTCTCGGTGGCCATGATCGTCAGGTCGGCGACCTCCCTGCGGATGTCGTCGAGCGCGCGCTTGGTGGCGGCCTCGATGTCGCGCTCGGCGCGCTTGGCGGCCTCGGCGAGCATCTCCTTGCCCGCGCTCGCGCGCCTCGTGCTCGTGCGACTCGGCCGTCTGGCGCGCGCGCTGGACGATCTCCTCGGACTGGGCGCGCGCCTCCTTCAGGCGCTCGCGGTATTCGGCGAGCACCTTGTCGGCCTCCTGGCGCAGCTGCGCTCGGCGGCGTCGATGTCGCCCTCGATCGCCTTCGCGCGCGTTGTCCAGGGCTTCGCCGATCCGCGGGAACACCCACTTGCGCAGGACGAACAGCGAGATCACGAACACGACGATCGTCCAGACCATCAGCCCCACGTTGGGGGTGATCAGGAACGAGCCGCTGAGGCGAGCGGCGTGGCGTAGATGCTGGCGAGGACGCGCATCGGCCTACAGGAAGAAGGCGATGAAGCCGCCGACCAGGCCGTAGAAGAAGCACGCCTCTGTCAGCGCGAAGCCGAGCCACTGGTCGCGCTCGACCTCGGCGCGCATCTCGGGCTGGCGGGTCTTGGCTTGGATCGAGGCGTTGAACACCGCGCCGATGCCTGCGCCGGCGCCCGCGGCGCCGCCACCGGCGCCGACGCCGAGCGCGATCGCGCGACCGGCGTCCTGGCTCTGCTTGATGATCGGTTCCACGGTCAGGATCAGTGGGTGGATAGCACTGAAAAGATGGAGAAACTGCATCGCTCGATAGCTCCCTTGTGTGTTGTTAGTGGCTCGGAGACCGCGCTACCGAGATAGATGGCGGTCAAGATGGAAAAGATGAACGCCTGCAGGCCGGCGATCAGGACGGCCTCGAACAGGAAGATCGCGATCCCGACCGGCAGCAGCAACCAGGACACGACCGGCAGCCCGACGAGCACGCCGAGCTCGCCGCCCATGAACGCGATCAGCAGGTGGCCCGCCAGCAGGTTGGCCCACAGACGCACGGTCAGCGAGACCAGGCGCAGGAAGTTCGAGAGGATCTCGATCGGGAATATGAGCGCCCACGATCGGGCCTTTGACGCCGCCGGGCATCAGGCTTTTGAGGTAGCCGATCGGGCCGTGGTGCTTGACCCCCTCGTAGTTGAACAGGACGAACACGCCCAGCGCGAGGATCAGCGGGAAGGCGACGTTGGTGTCGGCCGCGTAGATCTGCAACGACGGGATGTGCGCGCCGAACACCCTGAACGTCTCGCCGGAGTCGACCGGCAGCGGGATGTAGCCGATCAGGTTGGTGACGAGGATGAACACGAAGATCGTCGCGATCAGCGGGAAGTACTTGCGCTCCATGCTCGTCGTCGAGGTTTTCCTTGCGACATGCCGCGTATGAAGTCGTAGAACATCTCCACCGCCACCTGCAGGCGGCCGGGGCGCTGCTGCAGTGCGCCTGGCGATGTAGAGCATCACCCCGAGCGTGATCCCGACGGTCAGCAGCAGGTACAGGACGCCCTTGTTGAATGCGATCGGCCCGAGCTTGAACCAGGTGTCGAGTTTGAACTCGTCGGTCGGCGAGAAGACGTTCGCTGGCCACCGCCGGCGCCTTGTGCGCGTTGAGGCCGAACAGGATCACGAACACGACGATCCCGCCGATCCATACGCCCAGAACCGAGTAGAGGATCTTGCGGCCTTGCTCATCCCGTGCTTCTCGGCTGGCCTCGCCGCATGTCGGGGGCGATCGGCGGGGCTGCTGCGCGACCGCGCTCATCAGCTCGACACCGCCCTGCGGACGGCCGTCGATCACGCGCATGGCGAAGGCGACCGAGTAGGCGACGAAGACCACCAGCGCCGCGGTCAGACCGTCGGCGCGGCCGCCGATCAGGCCCGCGAGCGACGATCGCCCCGGCCAGCAGCCAGATGCGCCCGAACGCCTCGAACAGGTTCGAGGCCCATCTGCGCTGCTCGGGTCGCGCGTGCTTGGATCCAGCGCCTGTCCAGCGTGGGCGAGCACGCGCTGCGCCAGCCATGCGCCCGCGGCCGACGTGTAGCCGAGCACGGGCGCGCCGAGCGCCAGCGCCACCGGCGCCGCCACGACGACGAGCACGACGTCGAGATTGGCGACGCGAGCGACGCTGCGGCGACGGCTCCCGGCACGCGGGCAGGCGCGTGAGATCGTCGTTGGCGTCGAAATCTGGCATCTGCGTAGGGCCACCCTACAGACGAGAATGACCCCGCGCTTTGCGGCGGAGCCGTCGACCGGTCCCTCAACCGTCGACTGCGGCGGCGCGCTTAGTCTATCTGGTCTTGGACTTCGTAACAAGTTTGTGACATCGACGGGCTACGCGGGTCGAGAACGGCGTCAGCGCGCGCGCCCAGCGCCGAGCGATCCGCAGCGGCAGATCAGCGCGACGCAGCGATCGTCGCCAGCCCGCCGAGCATGTCCAGCACGTAGTGGTTGCCCGTCGACGAGCACAGCGAAGCGCGGTCACGAACGGGTAGATCACCGCCGAGCGCGCGCACCCACGCGCGCGGGCTGAATCCGCCACATGACGAGCGTGCACCACACCGCCCAGGCGATGTGCAGCGAGGGCATCGCCGCGAGCTGGTTGGCGCTGCGAGGCCAGCGCGCCGGTGTGCCAGGAGCCGATCGCGTGCGTGGCGGCGACCACGTCGACGAAGCCCGGGCAGCATCCGCGGCGGGGCGACCGGGTAGCGCCAGAAGACGGCGAACGCGAGCACGTTGACCAGCACGAGCGTGTTGCGCAGCGGCCGGTAGATGTCCGCGCGCCGCCACCACAGCCAGCCGAGCAGGCCGAGCGTGACGATGAAGTGAGCGTTGTCGTAGTAGTCGGAGACCAGCAGCCCGAGCGTGTGGTGCCCGGCCAGCCAGCGGTCGAGCGAGCGCTCGGGGTCGATGTGCAGCGACCGCTCGAGCGCTGAGGATGTCGCCGGCGTGGCGCAAGCGCGAGCGTGCAGGCGCAGCGGCGCCAGGTTGGTGATCGCGTCATAGACCCAGCACAGCCACGCGACCGCCAGCGCCTCGACCCACCAGCGCGTGCGCGTCGTGCGTCTGCGCCGCGCGCGTCAGCCGGTGGCAAACTGCGCGGCGCCGGGCGCGCCGCTGTCGATCGAGACGGCGCGTGGACAAGCAACCGATGTTATGCCAGCGACCGCGACGGCGACGCGCGTCACGGAGCGGCCGGCTGCAGGCCCCGCGCGGCGAGCGTGTCGAGCACGCGCGGCAGCGCTGCGGCGGTGCGCCTCCAGGAGCCCGGCGCGGAGTAGTCGTCGGCGTCGTGCAGCAGCAGCACCGCGCCCGCGCCGACGCCCGCGGTCACGCGCGCGGCGATCGACTCGGGCGTCGCGCGCGCCTCCCAGTCCCGGCCCCAGTGGCTCCACAGCAGCGTGCGCCAGCCGCGCGCGCGCGCAGGCCGCAGCGCGGACGCGTTGAGGACGCCGTAGGGCGGGCGGTACAGCGCGGCGGCGCGCCCGGTGCTCGTCGCGATCGCCTCGTGCGCGCGGGCGATGTCCTCGCGCACCTGCCACGGGGTCAGGCGCAGCAGGTTGCGGTGGCGGTGGCAGTGCAGGCCGATCCCGTGGCCGGCGTCTGCGATCTCGCGGGCGAGCGCCGGGCGCGCGCAGCACCTGCTCGCCGACGAGGAAGAACGTCGCGCGCGACGCCCGCGCGCGCGAGGATCTCGAGCACCGCCGGCGTGCCCTGCGGGTGCGGCCCGTCGTCGAAGGTCAGCGCGTAGCCGCGCCCGCTGGCCGTGCGGTCCTCGATCCCCAGCGGCCGGCGCAGCGCGGGCCACGCGCCGGCGAGGCGCGGGCAGCATGTAGCCGCACCAGCGCCGCGCCGGCGAGCGGCGCCCGCGACCGGCGCCGCGGGGAATGCGATGATCGTGTGCGGACATGGTCGATCTCGTGCTGGGAATCGCGGCGGCGGTCGGGGCGTCGACCCTCTACAGCCTAGGGATCGCGCTGCAGGCGATGGACGCCAAGGAGGCGCCCGCACGAGGAGCACCTGCGCCTGGCGCTCGTGCTGGCGGCCTGCTCAGACGCGGCGCGCTGGCTGCTCGGCACGGGCGCTGTCGATCCTCGGCTGGCCGCTGCAGGTCGTCGCGCTGCTGCTGGCCCCGCTGGTGGTCGTGCAGCCGGCGCTCGCCGCCGGGCTGCTCGTGCTGCTGCTGCTCGGCCGAGCGCATGCTCGGCGAGCACGCCGGGCGCTACGAGCACGTGGCGATGTGCGCGATCGTGCTCGGCGTGGTCGGCGCGGCGCTGTCCGCTCCGCCGCGCAGCGACCACGCACACGTCCGAGGACCTGACGATCACGCTGGTGCTCCGTCGGCCTGGCGCTCGCGAGCCTGCTTCCCTACCTGCTGCGCGCGCTCGGCCGCCCGCACGGCTGAGCGTCACGATGATCGGCGCCGGCCTCGCCTTCGGCTGGAGCGGGGTGGCGACCAAGCTCGCCTCCGACGACCTCGCCTCGGGACACCATCTGCTGGTGGCCGGCCGTGTGGGCGCTGTCCACGGCCGCCGCCTCGGCGCGTCGGCGTGCTCAGCGAGATGAGCGCGCTGCAGGCGCGCCCGGCGATCCAGGTGGCGCCGGTGGTGTTCGTGACTCAGACGGTCGTGCCGGTGGTGCTCGCGCCGCTGCTGTTCGGCGAGCGCTTCGGCGACGACGCCGCTCGGCGGCGTGCCGCTGGTGCGTCTCGCTGGCGCTGCTGGTCGCCGGCGCGGCGCTGCTCGCGCGCTCGCCGCTGCTGCGCCTGCTGGGCGGTGCCCCGCTGATGGAACGGCGAGCCGGTGAGCCACGCCAGCGGCTCGACGCCCAGCCGTCGGAGCCCAGCCAGGAGACGATCCGCTCCAGCCCGAGCACCGACGCGGGCGAGCCGTCGAGCTCGACGACGAGCACGTCGCCGGCGCGCATCGGGCGCTGAGGCAGCGGCTGGTCGCGCTCAGGCGCAGCGCGCCCTCACCGGCATCGCGCCGGCGGTGCGCGCGAGCACGAGCTGACCGACCGACAGCCCGCCGCGCGGCTGCAGGTAGTAGAAGTGGTGGCGCAGGCCCAGCGCGCGCGCCTGCGAGCGCAGCGTGCTGCGCGTGCGCACCCAGCGCAACGGCGCCGAGCCGGGCACTTCGGGCAGCAGCTCGTCGCCGAGCGCGCGCAGCCGCGCGATCTGCGCCTGCGAGGGCACGCGCGCGTCGTCGGCGAAGGACACGTGGATGCCGCGCCTCGGCCAGCTGCGCCGGCGACACGGCGCGATGTCGGGCGCGGGCGCGTGCACGATCACGCCGACGTCGGGCTGCGTGGTCGCGACATGCGTCGAGCGGATGGACGTGCAGCACCTTGTCGGCGAGCGCGGTGACCTCGTCGGTGGACATCATCCACGTCGCCCAGCGCCAGCAGCAGCGCCAGCTGCGTGGCGAGCGCCACCGCCGCAGCCGCCAGCGCGGGATCGGGCGCACGCGCCGCGGCGCGTCCAGCACGACGTCGACCGCGGCGGCGGGCGACGTTCGCCGGCGCCGACGATGCCGCGGCGCGCGCCTGTCGCGGCACGCGCGGCTCGCTCGCCGCGAAGCTCGCCTGCACGTGCTCGCGCAGCTCGTCGGTGTCGTTGGCCAGGCGCAGCAGGTCGAGCGCGGCCATCGCGCGCGTGTTCAGGCGCGCGTGGCCGACGGGCAGGCCGTAGGAGACGACCGGCGTGCCCGCGGCCCTGGCCTCCAGGCAGGTGACGCCGCCGGTGGAGTGCACGAGCACGTCGGCGGCCGCCAGCAGCTCGGGCATCTTGTCGGTGAAGCCGTACACGTGCACGCGCGGCTCGTGGGCGAAGGCGCTGCGCAGCTTCGCCGCGAGCGGCTCGTTGCGCCCGGCCAGGCAGACGATGCTGCTGACCTCGGGCACGCGTGGTGAACTCGCGCACGGCGCCCGCGATGTCGCCCACCCCCCAGCCGCCGCCGGAGACGACGACCATGCGCCCGTCCTCGGGCAGGCCCGAGCGCGCGGCGCGCGCTCGAGCGGGCAGCGCGGCTGCAGGAACTCGGCGGAGATCAGCGGGCGCACGAGGCTGCACGCTGCCGCGCCCGGCGATGCGCTCGACCGAGCTGCATCGACTCGCCGTACATGACCAGGTGCATGTCGATGCCCGGCTGCGCCCAGAAGAACAGGCCGGTCAGGTCGGTGATCGTGGCGACCGTCGGACAGCGCACCGCGCCCGTGCGGCGCAGGCGCGCGAGCACGACGGTGACCGCCGGATACGTGGAGACGACGACGTCGGGCTCGTGCGCGGCGATCGTCGCGCGCCAGCGGGCGCGAGCCGAACAGGCACAGCAGCCGGCGCACGAGCACGCGCACGGGCGCGACCTGCTCGAGCAGCCAGTAGACGACCGTGTAGGTCCACGGGAAGAAGCGCAGCTGCACGCGGTAGCCGTCCTCGACGACCGGGCGCAGCAGCGGCCCATCGCGGCGAGGCCGTCGATGACCGTCACCTCGGCGTGCTGCGGCGAGCCTCGAGCTGCTCGGCCAGGGCGCGCGCGGCCGCGGCGTGGCCCTCGCCGACGTCGGCGGACAGGATCAGGACGCGGCGCGGCGCGCGGAGGCGATCCGAAGCCCGGCGGTCTGGTGCGTTGGTGCGTTTGCGACGTCGCATATGGGAGCTTCGCCCGCCCGCGCTCAGGGCGGCTGTGTGCAGGCACGAGCACCTGCGCCGGCACGCCCGCCGGCCGGGCGCGGACAGGCTGCCAGCACGACAGCGTACCGGGCACGTTGGACGCCTGCGCCCGCGGCAGACGCAACAATGGGCGATCGAGGCCGCCGACGCCCACACCCGCGTGCGCGGTCGCCACGCGAGGCCCGAGCGGGCGCCGCGCCGCGGGCGCGCGCGCGCCCGCGGGCGCGCCATGCGCGCGCTTGGCGCGCTCGGGCCTGCTCGGCGTGCTGGCGAGCGCGTTCCTGCTCGAGCGCGGGCGCCGCGCCACCGCCGTCGCAGTACGTGCCCGCGCGCAGCGGCGGCTGGCCCGGCTGGCTGGCCGGCCCGCTGCGCGGGCCTGGGCGTGGGCCTGGGCAGCGCACAGCTTCCAGACGCTGACGCTGTCGATCATGTGCGCGAGCTACGCTGCTCGTGCTCGCTGGCCGCGCGCGCGCTGCCGCATGCGCGCGCTGCTGGCGGGCGCGATCGTGCTCGCGCACGTGGCCTGCTGCTCGGGCCCGCCGCTGATCTCCCAGGACGTGTTCGGCTACCTGGCGTTCGCGCGCATGGGCGCGCTGCACGGCCTGGACCCGTACACGCACTTCGCCGCCGAAGCGCCCGCGCGACCCGGTGTTCCAGTTCGTCGGCTGGCCTTTCCTGCACTCGCCCTACGGCCCGCTGTTCACGCTTGCCAGCTATGCGACCGCGCCGCTGGGGCTCGCCGGCGGCCTGTGGGCGTTCAAGGCGATCGCGGTCGCGTCGAGCCTCGGCGCGGTCGCGCTGATCGCGCGCGCGGCCGCGCCGCGTCGGGCCGCTCGGCGCGCTGGGCGGCCGCGTTCGTGGGCCTCAACCCCGTGCTGCTGGTGCTGGCCGTCGGGCGGCGCGCACAACGACACGCTGCTGCTGCTGGCGCTGGCGGGCGCGCTGGCGCTGACCGCCGGAGCCAGCGCGCGCATGCGCGCGGGCGCGGCGGCGCTTTGGCGGCGGGCGTGGGCGTGAAGGTCACGGCCGGGCTTGCGCTGCCCTTCCTGGTGCTCGCGCCGTCGCGCTGGCGCGAGCGCAGGGCGCGCGGCGGCGAGCGCGGCGCTCGGCCTGCTGGCGGTCGCGCTGCGTCGGGCGTGGTCGGCTTCGGCATCGCACGCGTTCGGCTTCCTCGGCGCGGTCGGCGAACAGCAGCAGCTGGTGGCCACGCACAGCGTGCCCGCCGAGACCGCGCGGCTGGTGGGGCTGAGCGGCACCCCCGGCTGGTGGCGCCACCTGTTCCTGGCGGGCTTCGCTGGTGGTGCTCTGCGTACGCGCTGTGGCGCACCGACGCGCGGCGCCGACTGGCGCGTGGCGGCCGGCTGGACGACGCTCGCGCTGCTGTTGTCGACCGCGTGGCTGCTGCCGTGGTATGCGATCTGGCCGCTGCCGCTAGCGGCCGTCAGCGGCGACCGGCGCCTGCGCGCCGCCACGCTCGCTGTTCTGCGCGTATGCGGTCCTCATCCACCTGCCGCTCGCCGACCCGCTGCTCAGCCCGTCCGCCGCTCGCGCCCCGCGGCACACGCTCGTCCGCGTCCCCGGCCTGGCGACACCGCCTGGAACTCACCGGTTTCCAGATGCTTGGCGACGTCAAGGTCGATCTCCGCTGGTGAGGCCGTCGGGCGCAGCCGCCGCAGGCGGATCGCGTCCAGGCGCCTGAACTTGAGGATCTCCAGCACGTAGACCAGGTACACGCTGGCGGCAACCACGATCAGCCCGAGGCCGACCAGCACGAGCGTCCAGCCGGTGTGCAGGTGGCCTTTGTGATCGCTGTAGGGGATGAAGCGCAGCGCCAGCGCGAGGCCCGCGAGCATCAGCGTCCAGGCGTACAGATAGGCGATCGTGCGCCGGCTGGAGAAGCCGATGCGCGCCATCCGGTGATGGAAGTGCTCGCTGTCGGATCGGTAAATCGGCTGGCGGTACTTCAGTCGCTTGAGCACCACGAAGGTGGTGTCCAGGAACGGCACGGCGAGCAGTATCAGCGGCAGCACGAAGGAGACCACGGCGGCCGTCTTGACGGCCGCCTCGACGGTGATCACGCCCATCAGCAGGCCCGAGCAGGTTGGCGCCGCAGTCGCCCATGAAGCTGGACGCGGGCGGGAAGTTGTAGAACAGGAAGCCGAGCGCCGCGCCCGCGGTCAGCGCCGCGAGCACGCCCGGCTGCTGGCGATCGAGGTCGAAGGCGATGACCGCCATGGTCGCGGCGATGATCACGCACACGCCAGCCGCCAGGCCGTCCACGCCGTCGGAGAAGTTGACCACGTTCATCATGGCCACCAGGCCGATGACGCGTGAGTACAGGCCCGGCGTTGGTGACGCCCGCGTTGGGGAAGTCCAGTTTGCCGATGAACGGCAGCGTGATCGCCTTGACGGCCACGCCGAAGTGCACGACGATCACGGCCGCGGCGATCTGGCCGGCGAGCTTGACGCCCGGCGGCAGGTCGAAGCGATCGTCGAGCGCCCCCACCAGCGTGATCACGGCCGCGGCGAGCAGCACGCCGTGCCACAGCTCGTGTTGGGTGAAGTAGCCGGCCGGCAGCCAGATCAGCGCGGCGGCGAGCGCTCCGGCGAAGATCGCAAGGCCCCCCAGCAGCGGTGTGGGGCGCTCGGATAGGCCCCGCTCGCGCGGCTCGTCGATCGCGCCGATCGCCCGCGCCAGGCGCATCGTGAGCGGGGTCAGCAGCGCGGTCACGGCCGCGGCGACCAGGAACGCGTACAGCGCGTCGAGCTCGTTCGGATGCGCCATCGACTCTGACACAGCATGGCAGGGACGGCTGTCGTACGCTCGCCTACTTGATCAGATCGATCTCTGACCTGGACGGCGAGCGCCTGGCTGGCGACATCTGCATCATCGGCAGCGGGGCAGCCGGGCTGACGCTGGCGAGCGAGCTGCGCGACAGCGGCCTGCGCGTGATCGTGCTGTGCGGCGGACCCGAGCAGGTGACGGCGCGGGCGCAAGCCCTCTATCAAACCGAGATGGCCGGCCTGCACATGTCCGGCGCCGACGATCTGCGCTTTCGTGTCTTCGGAGGCAGTACGCGCAGGTGGGCCGGCCAGCTGCTGCCACTCGTCGAGGAGGACTTCGCAGCGCGGGAGTGGGTGCCCCACAGCGGCTGGCCGCTGTCGTTGGCGGAGCTGGCTCCGTACTACACGCGCGCGTCCGCGTCGCTGGGCACTACCCCCTTCCCACAGGGCGTTCGCCCGCCCTGGCCGCGCGAGATGCCGTCGATCGAGCGACTGACCGGCGAGGAGCTCGAGGGCTACTGCTCGCTGTTCATGGCCAAGCCGGACCTGGCGCGCCTGCATCATCGCGCGCTGGCCGACGCGAGCACGATCGACCTCCTGCTGGACGCGAGCGCCACCGAGCTGCTCAGCGACCGCTCCGGCGCGATCGAGCAGGTGCGCGTGCGCGGCGGCGAGGGCGAGCAGGCACACGTCGAGGCGGCCAGCTTCGCGCTGTGCGCAGGCGGCCTGGAGAGCGCGCGCATCCTGCTGTCGGCAGGCCTCGGCAACGACCTGGTCGGGCGCTTCTTTCAAGAGCACGGCGGGATCTCGGTGCCGCTGGCCAGGTACGACGCGCGCGGGCTGGGCGCGTCGCTCGGCCTTCGCCGCCTGGACGGTGTCACCCGCCAGCCCTACCTGCGAGCCAGCCCGGCGCTGCAGCGCTCGCGCGGGCTACCGGGCGCCAACGCGACGATCCGCTTCGAGCAGCCGGCCGCGCTGGTCGCCGGCAAGGCCCTCTTTCGTGCGATCGGCGACCCCAGCCGGCGTGCGCAAGCGCCGCGCAACGCGCGCATCGCCCTACGTCAGCCTGGGCCGCTGCTCCGGGCGGCGACGCGCCACTTCCTGCTGCGCCGACCGGCCCAGGAGAGCGCCTCGATACCCCACCTGACGCTCAGCACCGAGCAGGTGCCAAACCCCGAGTCGCGGGTGTCGCTGGGCGAGCAGCGCGACGAGCTGGGCATGCGCAGGCTGGTGGTCGACTGGCGCCTGAGCCAGCTCGACACCAAGGCCTTGCGCGCCTGGCTGAGGTGCTGGCAGGCCGTCTGGAGGACGCGGGCCTGGCCACGGTGGACGTTGACGCGGCACCGCCGCTGGACGACCCGACGGCGCTGTCGGGGGCGCTCGTGGACGCGGGACACCACATGGGAACGACGCGCATGGCGCTGGGTCCCGAAGACGGCGTGGTCGACCCCGACTGCCGCGTGTTCGGCGCGGAGAACCTGTTCGTAATCTCCTCGTCGGTCTTTCCCACGGGTGGCACGTCCAACCCGACGCTCACGATCGTCGCACTGGCGATCCGGCTCGCCGACCAGTTGCGCGGCGTGACGACCGGGCGAGGAGGGTCTGTGTCGGGCACGGCAGGCGCGGGGTAGCGTGCCCTACGAGCAGCCGACCGGCGGCCCCCTGGCACAGCGACCGCTGCTTGCCGGCCCGCTGGGCTATGGCACCAGCGCGCTGGTGGGCGGACGCACGCGACGCGAGGCGCTGCGGCTGCTGGCAGCGGCGGCGGACGCGGGCGTGCGCCACTTCGACGTGGCGCGTGTGTACGGCACAGGCGATGCCGAGAGCGTGGTCGGCGAGTTCGTCCGCGGACGCCAAGAGCAGCTGACGATCACAACGAAGTTCGGCATCCACCCACTGCGTCGCTCGCCGCTGACCAGCGTGGCCAAGCGGGCCGTGCGCCTTGCCACGCGCCGCTCGCAGCGCTTGCTGGGCGCGGCGCGCAGGCACGCGGGCCGACACGGTCAGCCGCGGCGACTTCTCGCCGGAGAACGCTCGCGCGAGCCTGCGCACGAGTCTGCGCGAGTTGGGGGTGGAGTGGGTGGACGCCTACCTTCTGCACGACTGCACGCCAGAGGACTGGGGCGACGCCGCAGCTGCGCGCCGTGCTTGAAGAGCTCGTCGCGACCGGCCTCGTGCGCACGTTCGGGACGGCGACCTCCCAGGCGGCCACCGTGGAGATGCTTGCCCGCGGGCAGGCCGCGCCGGTGGCGCAGTTTGACTCCTGCACGCCCGCGCCCGGGCCGGTGGCCGAGATGCAGGCTGCGGGGTCGCTGACGGTGACATTCGCACCGCTGAGCGGCGCGCTGGCATTGTTGGGCGAGCAGGTCGCGGGCAGGCCCGAGGTGGCGGCGTCGTGGTCGCGCGCGTTGGGCGTGGACGTCGCGTCGACTGAGACGCTCGCGGACCTGCTGCTGGCAGACGCGCTGGCGAGCAATCCCGGTGGCGTGGTCCTGTTCTCCTCAGGCCAGGAGCGGCGGATCGTGCGCGCGGACGCATCGCCGCCGAGCGGCCGTTCGGCGAAGAGCAGCTCGAGCGCTTTCGCGAGCTGGCCTACAGCGCGGGCAGCAGGCTGGCGCGCAGCAGCTCCTCATACAGCGGATAGCGCTCGACGATCGCGCCGACGCGCTCGGTCAGCTCGGCCGCGCGCGCCTCGGTACTCCGGGCGTCAGCGCGATCGCCGAGGATCTCGCCGACCTCGGCGAAGTCCTCGCGCTGCAGCCCGCGCGTGGCCAGCGCGGGCGTGCCGATGCGCAGGCCCGAGGCCACCATCGGCGGGCGCGGGTCGAACGGCACGGCGTTGCGGTTGACGGTGATCTGGATCTCGTGCAGGCGGTCCTCGGCCTGCTTGCCGCTGAGCTCGGCCGCTCTCGCGCAGGTCGACGAGCACCAGGTGCACGTCGGTGCCGCCGGTCAGCACGGTGACGCCGTGCCCGGCCTCGAGCAGCTCGTCGGCGAGCGCCCGCGCGCCCGCGAGCGTGCGCTCGCTGGCGCTCGCGGAACAGCTCGCTCGCGGCGATCCTGCAGCGCCACGGCCTTGGCCGCGATCACGTGCTCCAGCGGCCCGCCCTGCTGGCCGGGGAAGACCGCCGAGTCGATCTTCTTGGCGTGCTCGCGCCGCACAGGATCATGCCCGCGCGCGGGCCGCCGAGCGTCTTGTGGGTCGTCGTGGTGACCACGTCGGCGCGTGGTCGACCGGGCTGGGGTGCAGCCCGGCGGCGACGAGGCCCGCGAAGTGGGCCATGTCGACCATCAGCAGCGCGCCGACCTCGTCGGCGATCTCGCGGAAGCGCGCGAAGTCGAGCTGCCGCGGGTAGGCCGACCAGCCGGCGAGCAGCAGCTTCGGGCGGTGCTCGCGCGCGATGCCGCGCGACCTCGTCCATGTCGATCAGGCTGCGTCTCGCGGTCGACCTCGTAGGCGACGATGTCGTACAGGCGCCCCGACACGTTGAGCTTCATGCCGTGGGTCAGGTGGCCGCCGTGGGCCAGCGAGAGGCCCATGATCGTGTCGCCGGGCTTCAGCAGCGCGTGATAGACGGCGGTGTTGGCCTGCGCGCCGGAGTGCGGCTGGACGTTGGCGTGCTCGGCCCCGAACAGCGCCTTGGCGCGGTCGATCGCGAGCTGCTCGGAGATGTCGACCCACTCGCAGCCGCCGTAGTAGCGCCGCCCCGGATAGCCCTCGGCGTACTTGTTGGTCAGCACCGAGCCCTGGCACTCGAGCACCGCCGCGGGCACGAAGTTCTCCGAGGCGATCATCTCCAGCGTGCGCTGCTGGCGCTCGAGCTCGCCGCGCAGCACCTCGGCGATCTCGGGATCGACCTCGGCGAGCGGGCGGTTGAAGTAGTCGGGGCTCAGCTGCGGACACGGCGCTCTCCTTGGCAGGCGACGACGACTTTGGTGCCCAGGCGCGCGGCGTGATGGCTGACCGCTTCCCGGTGGTCGATTCCACCTCAGGGCGCCAGTCGCGGCAGCTGTGACGAGGCTAGCACGCGCGCGCGGTGCCGCGGACGCCGCCGGCTCAGGCGACCGCGCGCCAGCGCCGCTCGCGCACGCGCGCTGCGCGGCAGCGCGCCCTCGCGCAGCACGTGCCAGCGCCCGCGGCGGCGTAGTCGCGCAGGTCGACCACCGTCGAGGGCGTGCCCGGGCAGCTCGCCGCCGTCGAGCACCAGGTCGGCGCCGTCGCGCATGCTGCTCGGGCACCTCGCGCGAGCGTCCGCGCGTCGGGCTCGCCGGAGAGGTTGGCGCTCGACTGCATCACCGGCATGGCCAGCGAGCCCAGCGCGGCAAGCGCTCGGGCAGCCGCGGGACGCGCAGCCCGAGCGTCGCGGGATCGGTCCGGCAGGCGGGCGCGAAGCGCGGCGCGGGGTTGGCGAGCAGCAGCGTGACCGGCCCCGGGCAGCAGCGCCTGCAAGCGCCGCGCGCTCGTCGTCGCGCGAGCTCGCGGAGCATCGCCAGCGCGGGCTCGAGCGCGAAGAACATGACCGCCGCGGGGCGCGCCGGCGGGCGGCCCTTGAGCGCGTACAGGCGCCGTGCGGCCGCGCCGTTCGTCGGGGTCGCAGCAGACGCCGTAGACGGTGTCGGTCGGCAACACCGCCACGCCGCCGCCGGCGATGCACTCGCTGCAGGCGTCGCGTCGCGCGTCCGCTCGCGCTCGACGCGCTGCGCAGTCATCCGCGTGCGCTCGCGATCACGACCCGCTCGATGCCGCGCCAGGTCGCGCCGAACCGCATCGCGTCGAAGCCCGCCGCGCGATCAGCTCGGCCGACCGCGCGGCGCCTGGCCCGCGCCGACCTCGAGCGCCAGCAGGCGCGACGCGGCCGCGCTCGGCGCAGCTCGGCCGAGCAGCGCACGGATCACGTCGAGCCCGTCGGCGCCGGCGAACAGCGCCCCGGGCGGCTCGTGGCGGATGATCTCGGGCGCGAGCGCGCCGCGCTCGCCGCTCGGCGACGTAGGGCGGGTTGGCGAGCGACCGCGTCGAACTCGTCGGGCACGCCCGTCGAGCAGGTCGGCGTGCAGCCAGCGCACCTCCAGCCCGAGCCGCCGCCCGTTCGCGCGCGCGAGCGCGAGCGCCGCCTCGCTGACGTCGCTGCCGCTCACGTCGCAGGTCGGGGCGCTCGTCCTTGAGCGCGAGCGCGACCGCGCCGCTGCCGGTGCCGAGGTCGAGCACGCGCGCGCCCGCGCGGGCAGCGCGAGGCCGACCTCGACGAGCAGCTCGGTCTCCGGGCGCGGGATCAGCGCGCGCGGGTCGACGGCCAGCTCGAGGCGGCGAAAGCCGCGGCGCCCGAGGATGTAGGCGACCGGCTCGCGCTCGACCGCGCGGCGGCGCACGGCGTCCTGGAAGGCGCGCACGGCCGGGCCCTGCGACGCGCAGCTCGCGGTCGGTCAGCAGCCGCTCGCGGCGCGACGCCGAGCACGTGCGCGAGCAGCAGTTCGGCGTCCAGCCGCGGCGTCTCGCAGCCGGCGGCGCGCGATCGCGGTGATCGCGCCGTCGAGCGCGTCGCGCGCCGGCGTGCCGGCCGGCGGCACGCGCGCTCACGCGGCCGCCTGCGCCTGCAGCCGCCGGCGCTTCTCGTCGGCCTGCAGCGCGGCGGTGAGCTCGTCGAGCTCGCCTTCGAGCACCTGGTCGAGGTTGTGCACGGTCAGCTTGATGCGGTGGTCGGTGACGCGCCGCTCGCCGTAGTTGTAGGTGCGGATCTTCTCGGCGCGGTCGCCGGTGCCGACCTGCGAGCGGCGGTCGGCCGGCGAGCTCGGCCTGCTGCTCGGCGAGCGCGCGCTCGTACAGGCGCGCGCGCAGCACGCGCAGCGCCTTCTCGCGGTTCTGCAGCTGTGACTTCTCGTCCTGCATCGAGACGACGATGCCCGACGGCTTGTGCGTGATGCGCACCGCCGAGTCGGTCGTGTTGACCGACTGCCCGCCGGGCCCCGACGAGCGGTAGACGTCGATCTGCAGGTCGCCGGGTCGATCTGCACGTCGACGTCCTCGGCCTCGGGCAGCACCGCGACGGTCGCCGTCGAGGTGTGGATGCGGCCCTGGGACTCGGTCTGCGGGACGCGCTGCACGCGGTGCGTGCCGCCCTCGAACTTGAACACCGAGTAGGCGCCGTCGCCCTTGATGGCGAACGTGTACTTGCCGTCGCCGATGTCCATCGGCTCGGTCTGGAAGCCGCAGCGCTCGGCGTAGCGGGCTGAGCATCCGGTAGAGGTCGCCCGCCCACAGCCCGGCCTCGTCGCCGCCGGCGCCGCCCTGGATCTTCGACGATCACGCTCTTGTCGTCGTTGGGGTCGCGCTCGACCATCGCCAGGCGGATCTCCTCCTCGAGCTCCTCGATGCGCTCGCCGCGCGCCGGCCGAGCACCTCGCGCATCTCCGCGTCCTCGCCCTCCTCGGCCAGCAGCTCCTCGGCGCCCGCCGCGTCGTCCTGCGCCACGGCGCCACTCGGCGGCGAGCTTGGCCGCGGGCTCGAGCTGGCGGTAGGCGCGCCCGACCGCCGCGTAGCGCTCGCGGTCGGAGATCACCTCGGGGTCGGTCATCTGCTCGCCCGAGCTCGGCGAAGCGCGTCTCGATCTGCTTGACGAGCTCTTCGATCATCGCCCGGCGAGTGTAGGGCGCGACGGTGGCGACGCTTGCGGCGTTGCCGCGCACGAGCGCGCGGCGCGGGCCGGCGCGCCGGCTTGGCCGACGACGCGCCCGGCGGATCGGCGGCGACGACGCTGAGGGTGGCGGTGAGCGATCGCTGCGCCGAGTAGGAGACGGTTGGGTCCGAGCACGGCGTCATCGTCTCGGAGGCCTGGAAGCTGCGTGGGAAGGAGGCGATGGGCGCGTTGTTCAGAGCGATCGCCCAGGCTCCGTCGAAGGCCGGTTGAGCTGCGAAGGCGACGCACTCCCAGCCGCAGCCGAACGGGTCGCAGCTGACGGAGGCCCCGGTGGCGTCGAGGTCCGCGCAGACGCTGTCGGCCGCGGGCGCCACGCTCACCTGCCCGGACGCCCCGGTGAAGATGGGGATGATGGCGCGCACGTCGACCGTGCCCGCGACGGCGCCCGCCTGCACGTCGAAGTACTGCGACCCCAGCTGCGGCGAGGCGCTCGGGGTGATCGTGCAGGCGACCGTTTCGGGATCTTCGATGTGGCCGGCGCGAACGAAGCGGTCGGTTCCATTCGCGGCGATGCTCGCGCGAGCAGGCTGTGCAGCGGACGCCGTCCGGCCCACCGGCCGAGCCGCCGAAGCGGACGTCCCAGGAGAAGTTCTCTTGCGCCTGGTCGCTGTATTCGTGCCCGGGTGTCAGGCCGGCCTGATCGAAGCTGAAGCTGTACTGGCCGACGTACTCGCCGACGTATGTGGTGGCGGCATGGGCATCGATCGCATGCGCTGCCAACCCCCACCAGCATAGGCACACGCAGGCAAGCGCCCCGGCGGCACGTCGAGTCCCCACAGCCCGCCGATGCGGACCGCGCCCCCTCCTCGGGACGGTGACAACAGACATCGTCACCGATCCTTATCGTCAGCTGTGAACAGGAAGATGAGCGCACGCGGCGTCCTTGCGCACACGTACAAGCGGTGCGCTCGGCGAAGCGGGCGAAGGCGGCGGGCGGGAGAGTTGCGCCGGCCGGTCGGACGCTAGGCGACGACCTCGACGCCGACCAGGTCCTCGGCGGACAGCTCGCCGGGCGTCTCGCGCTCGAGCACGGCCTGCAGCGCGGCGATCGCCACCGCCAGCTGGTCGCAGGTCGGGCTCGCGCGTGGTCAGCAGCTGCAGCTTCAGGCCGGGCCACATCACGGCCTGCACCCAGCGCCGGCTGCGGTTGCGCCCGGCGAACTTGATCAGCTCGAAGGAGATGCCCGCGATCACGCGGCACGCCGAGGATGCGGGTGGCCATCAGCCAGTACCAGGCGGGCAGGCCGATGCGGCGCGAACACGAAGATCGCGACGATCATGACCACCAGCAGGAAGCTCGTGCCGCAGCGCGGGTGCAGCCGCGAGAAGCGCTGCGCGTTGGCCGGCGTGAGCGGCAGGCCGGCCTCGAAGCAGGAGATCGTCTTGTGCTCGGCGCCGTGGTACTCGAACACGCGCCGCAGGTCGCGCACGCGCGAGAGCAGCAGCATGTAGCCGAGGAACAGCGTCGTGCGCACGACGCCCTCGACCAGCCAGAACAGAACGAGGAGCCGAGCTGGTCCTTGATCAGGCTGGTGAGGCCGACGGGCACCAGGAAGAACAGCACGATCGCGAGCGCCACCGCGACGACGACGGTGCCCGCCCAGACGCCCTTGGGGATCTCTTCCTCGGCTCCTCGCGCCTCGCCGGCGGGCAGCTGCGCGTTGGCCGAGACCTCGAGCGCACGGAAGCCGATCGCCATCGAGCCGCCCAGCGCGACCACGCCGCGCACGATCGGCAGGCGCAGCAGGCGGTGGCGGCTGCATCGCGGAGTCCAGCGGGAACGTGCTGACCTCGATCTCGCCCGAGCGCCGCCTCCTCGGCCGCGAGCGCTCGCCGCTCGGCGGCAGCTGCTCGGCGGTCGGGCTTGCGCACGGCGACGGCCCAGTTGGAGACGCCGCGCATCATCACGCCCTCGAGCACGGCCTGGCCGCCGAGCGGCGCGTCGCGCTGGGCGCTCAGCTGACCTTGGCCGTCGGCGTCGCATCGAGCGCGAGCGACGTGTCGCGGCTCGACGCGGCGTCGGCGGCGCAGCAGCACGCCGGACGCGCGGACATCGGCGCTACTGAGCGGACCGGGCTTGCGCCGTGTGCAGGCGGCCCTTGGCGACCCGGCGCTGGAAGCGCTCGACGCGTCCACCGGTGTCCACCAGCTTCTGGCGTCCCGTGTAGAACGGGTGGCAGTTCGAGCAGACCTCGACGTGGAGCTCCTCCCGCGTCGCGCGCGTGATGAACTCGTTGCCGCACGTGCAGCGCACGTGCGCCTGCGACGTAGCTGGGGTGGATCTTGGTCTTCATCGTCGACTCGATTCTAGCGGGCCGGATCAGCCGGCGATCAAGGCCGGCGAACCGGAGCTGGCGGTCGTCGCGGATGGCGCGGCGGGCGTGGCTCGTGGCCGGCGGCGATTCGGCCTGCGCCTTCGCCGGTCAGCGGCGCCGGCTGTTCGCAGCGCGGGCGTGCGCAGTTCCGGGGCCTTGATCAGGCGGCCCTTGGCGTTGAGCCAGCGAAAGCGCACGCGCGCGCGGTAGTAGGCGGGCGCGGACAGGTTGGTGACCTGCTTGAGGTAGCTTGTAGGATCTTGACGCCCGGCGCCGGACGAGCGCCACACGCCCAGGCCGGGGGCGGTGAACGGTGTGAAAGCGCGTGTTCGCCGGGCAGGCGCTCGTCGCACGTCGATGCGCATCTCCATGCGCGCGCGTGCCGGGGATCGCCGGTCATTTCGCCCGCGAAGGTGGCCGAGCGTTCGCTCTGGGCGAGCGGCGGTCAGGCACTGTTCGAGCGTGGCCGAGACGCCGCGACTGGACGGTCGGGCCGGGCCGCCGAGGCGGGCGTCTGGCTGCCGCCCGTGCTGCTGGACGTCGGCGCGCGCCTGGCGCTGCGCCGAGCAGCGCGAGCGCACAGCCGAGCCGCCGCGAGCAGGCGCAGGGCGCCGCGGCGCGGCACTGAGGCGGCGTGCGGGGAGACGTCTGCAGTCACCTGACACTCTCACCTAACACGCGTCACGTGCACAGGTTTCGCACTCGCGCGTGACCGCGCGCGGCCGGCGCGCGCGGCTCAGGTGATCTGGTACAGCGGGCCGTCGCCGCCCTCGGGGGTCGTCAGGCGGCCGCCCTTGGCGGTGATCGCGCCGCACTGCACGCAGTTGGTGTAGTTGACGATCACGTCCACCTCGCCGTGCTCGGGCGCGTCCTCGGGGATCTCGTAGACGCCCGCCGGGCACATCCAGCGCCAGGTCTCGGCGATCTCGCGCGGGACGTGCTTGTGCACGCGGATGTGGTTGGGCGCGTCGTCGCGCGTGGCGTTGCCGGTGATGAACACCGAGGAGAGCTTGTCGAAGGTGTATTTGCCGTCGGGCTTGGGGTAGCGGTCCTTGGTGTTGCCGATGAACATCGGCTGCTGCGTCGTTGCGGTGCCAGGCCAGGCGCCCGGGCGGCAGCTTGCCCTTGGTGGCGATCGCGAGGTTGACCAGCGGGCGCGCCCAGCAGGAAGCCTTTCTGGAAGGGCTGGCGCGTGTTGCGCACCTGGTACAGCTCCTTGCCGACGCTGGAGTCCTCGATCGCCTGCTCGTAGGACTCGAAGCGAGCTCTCGCCGCGCACGAGCGCCGCGTAGATCGACTCGGCGGCGAGCTTGCCCGACATGACGCAGTGGTGCACGCCCTTCAGCGCCGACCGTGTCGACCATCCCGCCGGCGTCGCCGACGAGCACCGCGCCGGGCATCGGCAGCTTCGGCATCGACCAGTAGCCGCCGCCGGGCAGCGCCTTGGCGCCCCAGGCGACGCGCTCGCCGCCCTCGAGGATGCCCTTGACGAGCGGGTGCAGTCTTGAACTGCTGCAGCAGGTCGTGCGCGGAGGTGGTCGCGTCGGCGTACTCGAGGTCGACGACGAAGCCGATCGAGACGAGGTCATCGCCGGTCTTCTCGTCCTTCATCGGGTACAGCCAGGTGCCGCCGATCTGGCCGTACTTGGCCGACAGCTTCAGCGGCCACGGTCCGATCGTGTGGATCACGCGGTCGAGCGGCTTGGGGACCTTCCAGACCTCCTTGACGCCGAGCTCCCACACCTGCGGCTCGCGGCCCTCGGCCAGGTCGAACTCCTTGATCGCGGCGCCCGTCAGATGGCCCCAGCAGCCCTCGGCCAGCACGGTCGCCTGCGCCTTGATGTCGGTGCCGGGCTCGAAGTTGCCGAGCGGCTCGCCGTCCTTGCCGCGGCCCTTGTCGCCGGAGCGCACGCCGACCACGCGGCCGTCCTCGACGATCAGCTGGGTGGCGGCGGTCTCGGTGAGCACGTAGGCGCCGGCCTCCTCGGCCTGGCGCTGCTGGTAGCGCGCCATGGCCGAGACCGAGATGACCTCGTTGCCGTGGTTCTTGAAGTTGCGGCGGCGTGGGGATGCGGATCTTGGTCTTGGCGGTGGGCATCAGGTAGACCGCCTCCTTGGTGACCTCGCCGAAGGCGAAGCCCTCCTTGCGCCAGTCCTCGCGGGTCATCTCGGGGAACAGCTCCTGCAGCGGCCCGGGGCGCATGACCGCGCCCGACAGGTTGTGCCCGCCGCAGGTCTTGGCCTTCTCGATCACCGCCACCGGCACTTCGCCGAGGCGCTCCATCGTCTCGTGGATCGTCGGCGAGCAGCTGCAGCAGCCGGTTGGCGCAGGCCAGCCCGGCGGTGCCGCCGCCGACGATCGCCACGCCGACCTCGATCAGCTCGTCCTCGGCGTCGAGCCCGCGCTTGATGAACTCCTTGCGCGAGTCGACCGGCGGCGGGAAGGCCGCGGGTGCGACCTTCCCGTTGCTGGAGCCGTGGGCGCTCACTCTCAGCTTGCCCTTCTTGGCCTTCACCGCTTCGGTGAGCTTGGGCAGGATCTTGTTGAGGTCGCCGACGATGCCGAGGTCGGAGAATTCGAAGATCGGCGCGTTGGCGTCCTTGTTGATCGCGACGATGTTCTCCGAGCTCTGCATGCCGACCTTGTGCTGGATCGCGCCGGAGATGCCCGCGGCGAGGTACAGCTTCGGCGAGACGGTCTTGCCGGTCTGGCCGATCTGGGCCGCGTACGGGTACCAGCCGGCGTCGACGACCGCGCGGGTGGCGGCGACGGCGCTGTTGCCGCCGAACGCCTTGGCGAGGTCCTCGGCGAGCTGGAAGCCCTCGGGCTTGCCCAGGCCGCGCCCGCCGGCGATGAGGATGTCGGCGCCCTCGATGTCGACGTCCGCGCCGCGCTGTTCGCCGCGCGTGACCATCGTCGCCTGCTGGGCCTGCGGGCTCAGCTCGAAGCTGAGCTGCTCGACGGCCGCGTCGCCGTCGCCGCGTCTGCTTGATCTCGAACGCGTTGAGACGGCCGATGATGATGCCGACGTCGGAGCGGTATTTGATTTCGGAGATCGCCGAGTCGCCGAGGATCGGGCGCTCGGCGATCAGCTCGCCGTCCTCGGCGCGCACGGTGGTGACCTCCATCACCACGCCGGCGCCGAGCCGCGCGGCCAGGCCGGCGCCGATCTCGAAGCCGAGCAGACCGCCGCCGAACAGCGCGTAGGAGTAGTCGCCGCCGGAGATCGCCGCGGCCATCGCGTCGACGAGCGGCTGGGCGAGCCCCTCGGGACCCTCGGCCACGAGCACCTTCTTGGCGCCGTATTTGCCCAGCGAGGCGGCCAGGTCCTGCGGGACGTTCTCGCCGAGCAGGATCGCGTGCGCCTCGCCGCCGAGCTCGGCGGCGAGCTTGGCGCCCTCGGACACGGCGCCGAGTGAGTTCTTGTTGATCGCGCCTTCGTAGTGCAGCGCGTAGACCAGGATGTTCGCCATCTAGATCAGCTTCCTCTCGTCGAGCCAGGCGACGATTTTTTCGACGGTCTCGCCGGTGTCCTCGTCTTCGATGATCTCGCCGGCGGCCTTGGCGGGCGGCGCCTTGGCGGCGACCCACTGCGCGGCCGAGTTCTCGCCGCCGACTTTGGAGGCGTCGATCTCCACGTCGCCGGCGGTGACGGTGTCCAGCGGCTTCTTCTTGGCGCCCATGATCGCCTTCAGCGACGGGTAGCGCGGCTCGTTGATCGCGTCGCCGACGGAGATCACCGCGGGCAGCTTGACCTGGACGGTGTCGTAGCCGTACTCGGCCTGGCGCTCGCAGCGCAGGGATCCGGATCCCGCCTCGACGTCCATCTTGATCACCTGGGTGAGCGAGGGCATGCCCAGGTGCTCGGCGACGACCGCGCCGATCGTGTAGCACTCGCCGTCGTCGGACTGCTGGCCGAGCAGCACCAGGTCGGGGCTCTCGCGCTGCAGCGTCTTGGCCAGCGCGTAGCCGGTGGCAGCCACGTCGGAGCCCGCGACCGCGGGGTCTGACGAGGTGGACCGAGCGGTCGGCGCCGAGCGAGACGGCCTTGTGCAGCGCGCGCACGGCGCTGTCGGGGCCCATCGTCACGGCGACGATCTCCTCGACCGGCACCGCGCCGCCCTCCTTGATCTGCATCGCCGCCTCGATGGCGTGGGTGTCATACGGGTTGAGGTTCTTCTCCCCGCTGCGGTCCATGCGCCCCGTCGAAGGGTCGAGCTTCTTTTCGACGGCGGCGTCCGGGACCTCCTTCACCAGGACGCATATCTTCATTCTCGGTTGGCTCCTTGGGGTCTGTTGCTGGAAGAATCCTACCTGTTCGCGCGATTGACTGACGAGTCAATCAGCACCCGACGCGCGGTCGGGCGGGGCGGAAGCGCCGGACGGACGGCCGCCAACGCTCTCGCGGATGAAATCGACGATCGCCTGGGTGGGCGCGCCGGGCGTGAACACCTCGGCAACGCCCAGCTGCTTGAGCTCGGGGATGTCCTCGGCGGGGATCGTGCCGCCGACGGTGATGAGCACGTCATCGACGCCCTGCTCGCGCAGCAGCGCAACGACGCGCGGCACGAGCGTCATGTGCGCGCCGGACAAGATCGATAGGCCGACCGCGTCGGCATCCTCCTGGATGACCGTCTCGACGATCTGCTCGGGCGTCTGGTGCAGACCCGTGTAGATGACCTCCATGCCAGCGTCGCGCAGCGCCCGCGCGATGATCTTGGCGCCACGGTCGTGGCCGTCGAGACCGGGCTTGGCGACGACCACGCGGATCTTGCTCTGGGTTGGCGAGGCGGCTGGCATCGGCGCAAGCATATGGTGCTCGACGCAGGCGACCCGCGGCCAGACGCCAGGACGGCCCAGCCGCCGGCGGCGCTGACGCCGCGCGAGCGCGGCGAGCAGCTTCAGGCGCCGGCCGAGGCGGTCAAGCTCGACCACCTCCCAGCCCTCCTGCAGCGGCGATCCGGCGCAGCGTGCGGTCGGGGTTGACGACGACCGCGTGGCGCACGGCGCGCAGCATCGGCAGGTCGGACTCGGAGTCCGAGTAAGCGTAGGAGGCGGCCAGGTCGATGCCCTCCTGCTCGGCCAGCTCGCGCATCGACAGCGACCTTGCCCTCGCGGTAGTTGAAGGGGCCGCGCCGGACGGCCGGTGTAGCGGCCGTCGACGATCTCCGAGCGCGAGCCCAGGCCGCCGTCGAAGGCGAGCACGCGGGCGAGCAGATCGGCCATCTCCTGGGAGGCGGCGGTGAGGATGTAGACGGGCTCGCCGGCGTCCTGGTGGGCGTAGGCGCGCGCGAGCATCTGCGGGTACAGCCGCGGCAGCACGCCGCTGAGCACACGCGGGGAGAGGCGCTCGAGGTCGCGCACGCGCACGCCCGCGATCATCTTGCCGACGCGTTCGCGCACGTCGTCGGCGCGTTCGTCGGTCGACCCGCGCAGGCGAAAGCGCAGGTTCTCGTACACGTCGCGTGCCAGCCGCCGGCGCGAGATCATCCCGCTCTCGTAGGCCGCGCGCGCGAAGTGAATGCCCGACGAGCCTGCCATCAGCGTCTTGTCCAGGTCGAAGAACGCGGCGCGGCGCCGCTCACCCGCCCGTTGCCGCTGGCGCCCGTTCCCGCCGCGCCTTCTACATAGGCGCTCTCAACGTTGCCGCCGGCGCCGTCTTGCACTCTCAGACCTTCAGGATCACCGCGTCGCCCTGCCCCCCGCCGGAGCAGATGGCGGCGCAGCCCAGGCCGCCGCCGCGGCGGCGCAGCTCGTGCACGAGGGCTGCCGAGGATGCGCGCGCCGGAGGCGCCGATGGGGTGGCCGAGGGCGACCGCGCCGCCGTTGACGTTGACGCGGTCCTCGTCGATGCCGAGCATGCGGATCGAGTTGAGCGTGACCGAGGCGAACGCCTCGTTGATCTCCCACAGGTCGATGTCGCCGGGCTGCAGGCCGGCCTTCTCGAGCGCCTTCTTGGCGGCGCTGGCGGGCGTGGTGGCCAGGTAGGCGAAGTCGTTGGCGCTCTGCGCGTGGGCGACGATCTCGGCGAGCGCCTCCTTGCCGTTGGCGGCCGCCCACTCGTCGGAGGCGAGCACGAGCGCGCCGCCGCCGTCGTTGACGCCGGGCGAGTTGCCGGCGGTGTGCGAGCCGTCCTTGCCGACGAGGCCGGGCAGCGCGGCGAGCTTCTCCAGCGAGGTGTCGCGGCGCGGGCCCTCGTCGATCTCGACGACGGTGCTCTGCTTGCGCCCGTTGACGGTGACCGACACGATCTCCTCGGACATGCGACCCTCGTCGATCGCCTTGCAGCGCGAGCTCGTGCGAGCGCAGCGCCCAGCGGTCGAGGTCGGCGCGGGTCATCTCCAGCTCGTCGCCGACCTCGGTGGCCTCGACGAACATCTGCTTGCCGGAGAACGGGTTGGTGAGCCCGTCGTGGACCATCGCGTCGAGCATCTTGGCGTCGCCCATGCGATAGCCGAAGCGCGCCTGGGGCAGCAGGTAGGGGGCCTTGGACATCGACTCCATGCCGCCTCCGACGCCGACCTGCATGTCGCCGGCGCGGATCGGCCTGGTCGAGGATGACCGACGCGCGCAGCCCGGACGCGCAGACCTTGTTGATCGTCTCCGAGGAGACCTCCTTGGGGATGCCGGCCTTGATCTGCGCCTGGCGCGAGGGAATCTGCCCCTGGCCGGCCTGCAGCACCTGACCCATGACGACGTGCTCGACCTGCTCGGGCTCGACGCCGGCGCGCTCGAGCGCGGCGCTGATGGCCAGCGCCGCCGAGCTCGGTCGCGTCGAGCGTGGACAGGCCGCCGCCCATCTTGCCGATGGGGGTGCGCGCGGCGCCGAGGATCACGGTCTTGGGCATGGAAGCGGCTCTCTCCTGTAGGTCGGTGTGAGAGGACGGAGAGCGAGAATGGTAGTGGACCGCTCGCGCACTCCCCTCGGCTGCGACGGGCGCAGCCGACGAGGCTGGATATGCGTGCGCGGCGCGAGATCGCGCAGGCGGATGCGCGACCATGCATTCAGCCAGGCCGCCGGCACGAACGACGCCGACACGGTCGCGGTGGGCGTATTCGAGGGCGCGGAGCCCGCCGGCAGGCGCCCGCGCAGCTTGCGCGAGCTGCTCGCCTCGGGCGAGGCGCGCACATCCTTCAAGGCGCTCGCGCTGACGCACGCCGAAGGCAAGCGCTGGCTGCTGGTGGGCCTCGGCGCGCGCGGCGACTTCACGCCCGAGCGCGCGCGCGTGGCGGCCGCGGCGGTGCGCGAGCGGGCGCGCGAGCTATCCACGCGCACGCTGTGCTGGGAGCTGCCGCGGGCGGCGATGACGGCGGTCGCTGCGGCGCTGGTGGAGGGCACGATCCTCAGCGACTACCGCTTCGAGCGCCACAAGTCGCGCGCCCGCGGAGCGGCGACGGAGCGGCGACGCCACCGAGCACTCGAGCGGCTGATCGTGTCGGCGCCTGCGGATCTGCGAGGCGACGGTCGCCGAGGCGGCGCTGGTGGCCGAGGCGGTCAACCGCGCGCGCGACCTGCAGAACCGCCCCGGCAACGACCTCACGCCGACGGCGCTGGCCGACTACGCCAAGGCGCTCGGCGACGAGATCGAGGGCCTGATCGGTGCGAGGTCGAGGGACGCGACGGGATCGTGGCCCGCAGGATGGGCGCGTTCGCGGCGGTCGCCCAGGGCTCCGACGAGGAGCCGGCGCTGATCACGCTGCGCTACGAGGCCGGCCCGAGGCGCAGCGGCGCCGACGCTCGGCCTAGTGGGCAAGGCGGTGACGTTCGACAGCGGCGGCATCTCGCTGAAGCCGGGGCGCGAAAATGGCGGAGATGAAGTTCGACATGTCCGGCGGCGCGGCGGTGATCGAGGCGGTCGGCGCGATCGCGCGCCTGCAGCTGCCGGTGAGCTCGTGGCGGTGGTGGGCGCGACAGAGAACCTGCCGAGCGGGCGCTCGATCAAGCCGGGCGACATCGTGACGGCATCCAACGGCAAGACGATCGAGGTCAACAACACCGACGCGGAGGGCCGCCTGGTGCTGGCGGACTGCCTGTGCCACGCGGTGCGCAGGGCGCGGAGCGGATGGTCGACCTGGCGACGCTGACGGGCGCGGTGATCGTCGCGCTGGGCTCCACGTACGCGGGGCTGATGAGCAACGACGACGAGCTCGCCGCGCGGATCTCGCCGGCGGGCGAGCGCACGGGCGAGATCGTCTGGCGGCTGCCGCTGCACGAGGAGTACGAGGAGCTGATCGAAGGGCAAATACGCGGACCTCGACAACGCGCCGGAAGGCGCGCAAGGCGGGCACGATCGTCGGCGCGACGTTCCTGTCGAACTTCGTCGGCGACACGCCGTGGGCACACCTGGATATCGCGGGCTCGGCGTGGGAGCTCGATCGCGCGTACGTGGGCAAGGGCGCCTCCGGCTACGGCGTGCGCCTGCTGGTCGAGCTCGCGCGCGGCTTCGCCGGTTAGCCTCGCCAGGCTTGGCGCGGTCAGCGGCCGCGGCGGCGCACGAGCGGCGGCGCAGGTCGCTGGGGTCAAACGGTCCAGCCGACGTGTCAAGCCCGACGGCGCTGCGATAGACGAACACGCGGTAGATCTGCTCCATCGCGGCGACGGCGGCGCCGAGCGCGAACAGGCCACCGCCGGCGAGGACGACGAGCGCCGTGCCGCTGGCGCCGGGCGTGCCGACCCCGACGACCAGCAGCACAACCAGCGGGACGGCGAGCACGACGGCGGCAAAGCCGATGCCGATCGAGCCGCCGATCTGCGCACCCCAGCGGCGCTTAAAGATCTGCGCCGAACGCTCGATGGTGCTCACCGGCCCAAGGCCCTCGTAGGCGAGCACCGGGATCGCGAACAGCGTCAGCAACGACCACGCCATCCCGAACACGCTGGCAGCTATCCGCCCGGCGAGCGGCAGCCGCTCCTCCAGCAGCCGCAGAGCCAGGCCGATGGTGCACGCCAGCAAACTCCACGCGGCGATCAAGCCGATGCGCCGGTTGGCCAGCGAGAAGCCTTCCGCGGTGGTCGTGTGCCTACCATCCAAACGCCCACCCAGCACCTCCGCGAGCGCCACCGAGAAGTACGCCGAGATGAAAGTCAACGGGTAGGCGGCGATCAGCGACGGCACTAGCAACGCGTCGCGCGTCGCCGCCGTACCCTGACCGCTGGGCGGCTTCCAAGTGCCGTAGCAGACGGCGCCCACGACGATGCTCAGCACGACGGAGATGACAGGGAAGACCATCAGACCGGGGTTCTCGCGCAGCACGCGCCAGCTGGCGGAGAGCATCCGCACCGACCGTGCGAAACGTGACTCGCCCCCGCCGTAGGGGCTGACCGGAAACGGCTGCAAATCCGTCTCGGAGGGAAAGCCGCCTGCTGGCGCGGCGGGCGACGGGGACTCACCCGCGCTGGACGGCGCGCTAGCAAGCCCCCGCGCGCCAGCGCAGTCAGGGCAGTAGGTCTCGCCGTGCGAGAGCACCCAGCCGGCCGCGGCGAGGCCGCCGGCGGCGTCTTGCTCGTCCACCTGCACGCTTTGCGCGCAACTCCAGCAGTGGATGCGTACGTGGCTCATGCTCAATCATCGGCCAGTACATGGGCGCCGCTTTATAGCCACTCCTCGGGGTTGGCCGCGTTGATGCGAAGTCACGCGTCCACGGACGCTCGCAGCGAGCGAGTGACGGCGCTCCAGGCCTCGCCGCGGGGGTCGATGTGGCGCCGGTGCTGGCCTTCGGGGCCGGCAATCTCGACCAGCTCGACCTCCCCGCCGCTGGCCCGCGCGGCCCGCTCGTAGTTGCGGCTGTAGTCCACCGACACCGTCTGGTCGGCGGTCCCGTGGACGAGCAGCACGGGCACGCCGGTCGGCAGCAGGAGCATTGGATCGGCGGCGGCGTAGCGCTCGGGGAGCTCGTCGGGGCCGCCCCCCATCAGCGTGGCGGCGGCTCCGCCGGGGACTCGTCGCGCCGATGTAGACAGGTCGCATACCCCCGCCTGGGAGATGGCCGCGCGCAGGCGCACAGGCGGCTGCGCGTCGAACGCGCCCGGCGCGCCTGGCGCCAGTCGCCCGCGCCCGGCCGCCCACAGCGCCAGATGACCGCCCGCGGAGTGCCCCAGCAGGCTGACGCGATCGAGGTCCAGCGCGGCGTCCAGCTGCGGCAGGTGGTCGATCGCGCCGGCCACGTCGAGGAACGTCTCGGGCCAGCCGCCGCCGTTGCCGACGCGCCGGTACTCCACGTTCCAGGTCGCCCAGCCGCGCGCGAGCAGATCGCCGACCAGCCCGCGCATCACCCGCTTGCTGTACTTCGACCGCCAGGAGCCGCCGTGCAGCAGGACCATCACCGGATGAGGTCCCGGGCCGGCTGGCAGGTTGAGGTCGGCGCACTGGGAGGGGTCGGGGCCGTAGGTGACCGTGCGCCCCCGCCGCAGCAGCATTTCCGCGATCAGGCGCGCGCTGGCCATCGCGGGCATGCTAGGGACCCACGTCACGACAGGCGGCGGGGTGAGGTGGCCGGGTCGTTGCCCTGAGCGCGCGAGCTGTGAGAATGCGCACGTGGACTTCGACCTGTCTGCCGACCACGAGCTGATCCGCGCCACCGTGCGCGACTTCGCCCAGGGCGAGGTGGCGCCCGTGGCCGAGGAGCTCGACCGGACCAAGTCGTTCCCGTATGACATCGTCGCCAAGCTGGGCAAGCTCAACCTGATGGGCATCCCGTTTCCCGAGGAGTACGGCGGGGGCGGTGGGGACACGCTCGCGTACGCGCTGGCGGTGGAGGAGCTCACGCGTGTGGACTCCTCGGTGGCGATCACCCTGTGCGCGCACACATCGCTGGGCACCCAGCCGATCTACCTGTTCGGCTCAGAGGAGCAAAAGCGCGAGTGGTTGCCGCGCCTGTGCTCTGGTGAGCGGCTGGGCGCGTTCGGGCTGACCGAGCCGGAGGCGGGCTCTGACGCGGGCAACACGCGCACGCGTGCGCGCCTGTCAGACGGCGAATGGGTGATCGACGGCGCCAAGCAGTTCATCACCAACGCCGGCACGGACATCTCGGGCGTGGTCTGCATCACGGCCGTCACCGGCCAGACCGCCAACGGCGATCCCAGCAACGCGACAACCGAAATCTCAAATCTGATCGTGCCCAACGGGACAGCCGGCTATGAGCAGGGCGAGCCCTACCGCAAGATGGGCTGGCACGCATCGGACACCCGCCCGCTGTCCTTCAGCGACTGTCGCGTCCCCGAGGACAACCTGCTGGGGCCGCGCGGGGCGGGCTTTAAGCAGTTCCTGCACATCCTCGACATCGGGCGCATCGGCGTGGCAGCGATGGGCGTGGGCCTCGCGCAGGGCGCGCTCGACCAGGCGCTCGCCTACGCCAAGCAGCGCAAGGCGTTCGGCAAGCCGATCTCCAAGTTCCAGGCGATCCAGGGCAAGCTCGCAGACATGTCCACCGAGATCGCCGCCGCACGGCTGCTCGTCTACAAGGCTGCCCGCGAGAAGGACCACGGGCGCAACTTCACGCTGACCGCCGCCCAGGCCAAGCTGAAGACGGGGCGGCTGGCCGTGCGCTGTGCCGAGGAGGCCGTGCAGATACACGGCGGCTACGGCTACATCGAGGAGTACCCCGTCTGCCGCTTCTACCGCGACGCCAAGATCCTCACCATTGGCGAGGGCACCGACGAGGTGCAGCAGATGGTGATCGCGCGGGCGCTGGGGGCGTGAGGTGGCGCGTCATTCGAGGGCGCTCACCAGACAGTCGGCACGAGCCCGCTATCGCGGATGGCCTGATCCCTGGTGACCAGCGGCACACCCAATACTCGGGCAGTCCCCACGATGAACCGGTCCCACGGGTCTGTGAGCAAATCGCGTGAGATCGAGATGGTGGCATCAACCACATCAACGTCGATCGGTTGGAGGACCAGCGCGGGCGAGGAAGCGAGCGTGCCTCGTAGTTCGGCAAGGTTGGCGTCGGTCAACTTTTTGGTCGTTTGGGTGACGTACCACAAGTCGACCAGGGTGGCGACCGAAACAACGATGCCATCCGTGCTTTCTGCTTCGGTAAGCGCACTCGCAGCGGTGGCTGACAGCCTGGCGGAACCTTGTAGGTGCCATACGACAGCGTGGGAGTCAGCGAGGACTCTCACGCGGAGGGGAGATCGTGCTGAGCGAGCTCGCTGGCACGCTCGAAGTCCTCCCACGTCAGGTCCGGGAAATCCGAAAGCGATCCCGCGAGAGCGTCAACCGACACGACTGGAGTGGTCTCCACGACACGTAGGTGCGAACCAGGCGCTACACCCAGGCGCGCTAGTTGATCGGCGGGGATGCTCCCATCGGAGGCCACCACCAACTCGTGACCAATGTGATCGTTTGCTGCACTCACGATGCCAAGTCTAGACGCCAGCCACGCCATCTCTCGTCCGCTGACTGCGCACAACCCAAAGGGCTGTGCACCGGCTAGCATCGTTCCCGCATGTCGGAACTGACCGCAGAAGACCGCCTGGCCGCGCCCGCGGAGTCAGTGCCCAGCACGAGCGTCCGCGGACCGTCCCTGCGCGACTGCGCTCGCGTGTTCGCGCGCCAGCCCTCTCCCCCGCTGCTGATAGGCGCGGTCGCGCTGGCGGTCGCGCTGCGCGTGGCCCAAGGAGCGTGGAGCTGGCGCGACCTGGTGATGCCATGCGGCCTGCTGCTCGTGACACCGTTCGTGGAGTGGCTCATCCATGTCTACCTGCTGCACGCGCGACCGTTCGACCTGTTCGGGCGCAGGGTCGAGATGCTCAGCGCACGCGAGCACCGCGCCCACCACGAAGCGCCCGCCGTGCTGGAGGGAGTGCTGATCCCCGTGTATGCAGTTGTGATCTTCCTGGCGGCTATCGCGCTGACCGACTGGGCGCTGTCCTTTCCGCTGGCGCTCGTCCTCGGGGGCCAGCGCCTGGCGTGGATGACCAGCGGGATCGTGGTCAGCTTCACGATCCTGACTGCCTATGAGTGGACGCACTTCCTGATCCACACCCCCTACCGGCCCCGCAGACGCTACTTCAAGGCCATCTGGCGAAACCACCGCCTGCACCATTACAAGAACGAGCGCTACTGGTTCGGCGTCACCTCCACGGTCGGCGACCGCGTGATCGGCACCCTGGCCGACCAGCGCGCGGTCGAACGCTCGCTCACGGCGCGCTCGCTGCACGCAGAGCCCTGAATGCACGCCAGACGGGCTGCCCCGGGTTTCATCACGCCAACCGGTGGCCTCGCGAGCGCCGGACCCGACTAACGGCCTTGCTGCGGAGCGCGCTCGAGCAGCGCCGCGGCCGCGCTCGCCGGGTCCAGGCGACGAGCAACCACCTCGTCGAGCAGGCGCTTGAACTCGGGATCCTCGCTCAGCTCGTCCTCCAGACGCTTGCGCATGCGTGCGGTCGCGATCGCGAGCACCTCGCTGCGCAGGTTGCGCGCGCGCCGCTGCTCCAGTTGGCCGGCGGCCACGATGTGGGCGCGGTGCTCGTCTAGGCGCGCCACCAGCTCGTCCACCCCCTTACCGCGCGTGGCCTCGGTCTTGACGATCGGCACCCGCCAGCTGGCGCGCACCTCCTCTGGGGTGCGGTCGAGGTTCGCCAGCGACAGCACGCCGCGAATCTCGCGAACCATCGTGTCGGTCAGGGGATGATCGGCCTTGTTGACCACGATCACATCCGGGATCTCCATCACTCCGGCCTTGAGCGCCTGGATCGAATCGCCCGAGCCGGGCATCAGCACGAGCACGATCGTGTCGGCGTGGTCGATGATGTCGATCTCCGCCTGGCCCACGCCGACCGTCTCCACGTATACGTCCTGGCGACCGGCCGCGTCGAGCAACAGCGCGGCCTGCAGCGCGGCCTCCGACAGCCCGCCGAGAGCGCCGCGGTTGGCCATCGAACGGATGAACACGCCCTGGTCGAGGAAGTGCTCGGACAGGCGGATGCGATCGCCCAGCAGCGCGCCCTGCGTGAACGGCGACGACGGATCGACCGACAGCACCCCTACCGTACGCCCCGCCTGGCGTCGCGCCTTTGTCAGCGCTCCGATCAGCGTCGACTTGCCCGCGCCCGGGGGGCCGGTGAAGCCGACCACCTCCGCGTGGCCGGTGTGCGGGTAGACCTCACGCACCAGCTCCCACCCCTCGGGCGTGTTGTCCTCGACGAGCGTGATCGCGCGCGCGAGCGCCCGGCGATCGCCGTCAAGCAGGCGTTGGGCGAGACTGGTGTCGGCCATCAGCGCGCGCCATCATCGCAGGGGGCCACGCCCGGCAGCCCGAAACGCGTGCCCGCCCGCTCGCGCAGTGCCGCGCCGCGGCCCGTGTCGCTTACGATTTGCAGCGCCATGGGGCTGGTTGCCGATCCACGCAGCGCGACTTCGAGCGAGGAGCTCGCCGGCGCCCTGCGCCGCGCGCCCGAGCCGCGACGGGGCGGCGCGCTGGCGCTCTGGCGCTTCATGCGAGCCCACCACATGCTCAACCTGCACTATGCGCGCCTGCTGGCCCGCTATGCGCTCGTGAGGCTGCGCTATCGCGGGCGCCTGCAGACCGACGGCATCTGCTTCATCTGCCCGGGGGTCAACTTGGAGATCGGCCGCCGGGCCACGCTACGGATAGGCCGTTGGGCGTGGCTCGGGCACGGCTGCAAGATCCGCGTGCACGAGGGCGAAGTGAGCATCGGCGCAAAGACAGTGATCGGCCAGGAGGCCACGATCTCGGCCTACCAGCACGTGTCGATCGGGCGCGAGTGCATCATCGCCGACCGCGTCATGTTGATCGACTTCGACCACGGAGTGACCGAGGTCGAGCGGCCGATCCGGGCGCAGGGCATCTACAAGCGCGACGTGTGTGTGGGCCACAACGTGTGGATGGGCTACGGCGCATGCGTGCTACGCGGCGTGAGCATCGGCGACAACAGCATCGTCGGCACCAGCGCGGTCGTTACCAAGACCTTCCCCGCCAACTCGGTGCTCGGAGGCGTTCCCGCGAGCCTCATCCGCATGCGCGACGCGCCCCGCTCCATGCGTTGGGAGTGATCAGACGGGAACGAGCAACGAGGCAGGCTCGGCGTCGCACGCGAGGTTGCGCAGCCCCGCCAGGTCGGCGTCCGGGCCGGCAGCGAGAGCCTGCGCGAGCGCCAGTCGGTGGCCGTCGAAGCGCTCGTGCGCATACGGGACGGCGATGCCGCGAGAGACCATGAACGGCCAGTCGCTGGCCTGCAGCGCCAACAGCTCGCGCACGGCGGCCTCGCCCGCCAGCTCGCCTGCGGCCAGGACCTCCAGCTCGGCGGCGCGCATGGCAAAGGCCATATCGGCGACCGCTGGGCCCGACCAGGTCGACAGGTTGCCGTCGGTACCCCAGCTGCCGACCTCCGCCGCCGAGTCGCCAAATCCCGGCCCCGCAAGCACGCCACGGTCAATCGCCGCGGGCACGCCGCTCCCCAGCTCCTCTGGCTCGCTGCCTGCCAGCGCGTCGTCGAGGCGCACAAGCTCCAGGCCCTGGCGGGCGCACTCCTCGATGACCGCGCGCAGCCAGTGCGGGCCCTCATACCACCAGTGACCGAGCAGCTCTGTGTCGAGCGCGCACACGACCAACCCGCCGCCCGGCAGCGCCGTGCCCGCATCCGCGCAGGCCTCGTTGGCGCTGCGCAGCCGTGCAATCGTCCGGGCGACGAAGTCCACCGCATGCTCGCGTGCGAGCGCGAGCGCGGCGTCGCGGTCATAGGCATCCCCGTCGTTGTTCCAGGGGTTGTGATGGTGGACGGTGTGGTGGTGATAGTCGCGATAGGCGCCCGCGGCCGGATAGCCGCCGTCGCTCCACACCAGCGAGATGGTGGCGCGGTCGATCGGTACGAGCACCACGCCGCTGTCGCTGACGATCGGCCGCAGGTGCTCGACGGCGCCGAGGCCCAAGCTGTTGGTCAGCTCGACGCAAACCGCACGCACGCCGGCCTCCTCGAGCGTGCGCGCCAACCACGGCGCGTACGCGCACTCGGGCAGCCACAGGCCTCCGCGCCAGCCCTCGCCGAAGCGGCGGCGGTGGGCGCTGATCCCGGCCTGCACCTGCAGGCCGACGCCCGCGTCGGTCGCCACTAGGGGCAGCACCGAGTGAGTGGCCGCGGAGGTCCATTGGGCGTGTGGGGCGAGCGCCGCCAGCAAGTCTCCGCCGCGACCCTGCAGGCGCTCCAGCGCCTGCGCGTAGTCGCGCCACGAGCGTTCCAACTCGCAGGCCAGCTGCTCGTGGCCAGCCGCGCGCAGCCCCGCGGCGTCCTCCTCGTGCGTCCAGCTGCGTACCTCCTGCACGAAGGCAGCGAAGCGCTCGGACACCTCGGGCGCCTCCAGCTGGTCGCACAGCACGGGGGTCAGCGACAGCGTCACCGGCGCGCCCTCGTCGAGCAGGTCCGTCAGCGGCAAGTAGCAGCTGGCCATGGCCTCCCACAGCCACTCCTCGCCGAAGGGCCACGTGCCAAAGCCCTCCACGTAGGGCATATGGGTATGCAGGACGATCGCCAGCGCGCCTCGCTGGCTTCGCCGACTCACGGTCGGCACACCGCGACGAAGTCAAGCGCGCGCTCGAGGTCGGCCTCGCGGGCACCACGCAGCGCAAAGTCAGAGCAGGCGATCGCGGGGGTGAAACGGTCATAGAAGCCCCGCGTGAGGCCCAGGGCGCCATGCACGCGATCCCAGCCCAGGCGCAGGGCGAGCTCGTGCGCGCGCAACTTGCGCGCGTGGTAGAGGCCGCGCAGCTCGACCACGGGGAAATGCTCGCGGCACAGGCGCTCGAACTCCTCGGCCCGGTACTCGTGCACGTGCCAGGGGTTGTCCGAGCGCGACGCGCCCTTGGGCGCGAGCGTGAGCACGTTGGGCGTGGACACGAACACCACGCCCCCACCCCGCGCCGCGGACGCGAGCAGCGAGCGAAAGTGCTCGAGCACGGCGCCGGGATCTTCCAGGTGCTCGATCGTCTGCAGGAAGACCACCGCGTCAGCCTGCTCTGAGAAGGCGTCGACGAGCTCGCGCTCGAAGCGCAGGTTCGCCCGTCGGTAGCGCAGCCGCGCGTGCTCGTGGGCCTCCGGGTTGGCGTCCACCCCCACCACGCTCGCCGCGCTCGCCGCGAGGACGTCTGAGCCATAGCCCTCGCCGCAGGCCATGTCGATCACGCGCATCCCCGCCACCTGGCTGGCGATCCACTCATAGACCACCAGATGGCGGCGAAACCAGTAGTTCTCCTCGGGCACGTTCGGCAGCGTGCGCTCGCCCGTCAACGCGAGCGGCGGGACCCCCTTGGGCTGGTCGCGCTGCACGTGCAGGGTTGGTGTCAAAAGATGCGCGGGGTCGAACAGTCAGGTCCGGCGATGCTGCCGTGGACGCGGGCGCGAGTATAAGGTGGCGCGGTGCCGCCCGCCCTCAGCGCCGAGGAGATCCGTCTGGCCAACACGCGCTACCACGACGTGGCAGCCGGCCACTACGACGCCAAGTGGGGCATCGACTTCGGCGATCTCGGCCTGGCCCAGGTCACGGCCAAGGTGGGCAAGGCTCTCGGGCAGGCACCCGCACACTACGCCCGCTCGCTGGAGATCGGGGCCGGCACGGGGTACTTCACGCTGAACCTGCTGCGCGCCGGCCTGATCGGCCAGGCGACCTGCAGCGACATCTCGCCGGGCATGCTCGATGCGCTGCAGGCAAACGCTCAGCGCCTGGGCCTGACCGTGCACACCGAGCCCGCCAACGCCGAGCGGCTGCCGTTCGCAGACAACAGCTTCGACCTCGTGTTGGGCCATGCCGTGCTCCACCACATCCCCGATCTCGAGCGCGCATTCGGCGAGTTCGAGCGCGTGCTCGCGCCGGGCGGCACGGTGCTGTTCGCCGGCGAGCCGTCGCGCTACGGCGACCGCCTGGCAAACGTGCCCAAGCGCTTTGCCACGGCCGTCGCCCCGCTGTGGCGTCGGGCGATCGGCGCAGACCCAGCAGGCGGCATGGACGCGAGCGTGCCCGACGCGGCCCTGGAGGCCGTCGTGGACGTCCACGCGTTCGCCCCCGCAGAGCTCCTGCGGGCAGCCCGCGGGGCGGGGTTCGAGCAGGTGCACGTGCGCGGAGAGGAGCTGCTGGCCAACTGGTTTGGCTGGACCAATCGCACGCTGGAGGCGACCGCCGCTCCCGAGCAGGTGCCCTGGGCGTGGCGCCTGTATGCCTACCGCGGCTACCTGCTGTTGCAGGAGCTCGACCGCAGGCTGCTGGAGTCGCGCCTGCCGGCGGCGGTCTTCTACAACCTGATGCTCGCAGCGCGCAAGCCTGGCTAGGCAACGACCCAGCGGGCGCGCACATGCCCGGCCTGAAGAACCTAGCCGCCGATGTGGCAGACCTGCTGGGCTGTCTCTGTCACGAACAGCTGCAGTTCGCGCATCCACTTCGACTGTCCGGCGGAGTTGTCGGCGAAACGCAGCGTCCCGTTTTCATCGCGCATGTAGTAGCTGAACACGGACCCTGCTCGGGCCGGCAGCGAGACGTGTTCGGATGCCGGCTTTTGCAGTTCTTCCTGGATCGCCCGAGCCTTGACGATCTGCGGGTCGCTTAGCTCGTGCGTCGGTCCGCCATTGCAGTTGACCTTGCCTTCTTCGTTGACCAGCAGCGTCAGGCGCGTCTGCGGCGCCGAGCCGCTGCGATCGACGATGAACAGGTCGGCGGCCTGGACCCCCCCGCCGCATCCCGCCACCAGCAACCCTACTCCGGCCAGCACGCACACCAGGACGCGCGAGACAGGCGCCATCACACCTGTACCGCCACGCCGCCGCGCCGTGGATCGCCGGCGCCGCACAGCTCGTCGCCCAGCCTGTGGACCGCCTGCACGCCGCCGAAGAACAGGTTGAGCTCGGCGAAAGACACCACCTCGGTTGCAGAGCCGTGCGGCCCATGCAGCTTGCGCATGTCGATGCCCGGCTCGGCGAAGAGCACGCCGTCCTCGTAGTGCACGCGCGGCGCGGCCACCGCATCGCCCACCTGCATCTCGCGGTCGACCACGTTGACGATCGTCTGCAACAGCGCCGAGCGAATGCGGTTGGAACCGGCGCTGCCCAGCGCCAGCTCGACCTCCTCGCCGCGCATGACCACCGAGGGGGCCATCATGCTCGGCATCCGCCGCCCGGCGGGATGCCGGTGAAAGCCAAGGGGATTAAGGTCCTCCTCGCCCATCACGTTGTTGAGGTGGATCCCCGTGCCCGGGACCACAACCCCCGAGCCCTCGCCGTTGGTGCAAGTCGCACTGCACGCCGTGCCGTGCGCGTCCATCACCGATATGTGCGTCGTCGCACCAAGTCGGGTTGACAGGAAGCGCTCGAGAAAGCCGTCCTGGTCGAGGCCCTCGACGAACTCGGGGGTGCGCTCAGCCTGCGCGGCGGCCATCGCGTCAACCACGTCGTCCAGCCGCGGCGGCGCGGGCCGGCGGTCGAGCAGCAACAGCGCGTAGGCGAGCAGCGTCCCCCCGGCCGAGGGGGGCGGGTTGGTGAGGATCTCACGCCCGCGATAGCCGATGCGTACGGGCCGGCGCTCGATCGCCTCATAGTCCGCAAGATCCTCGCCGCTCAGCGAGCCGCCGCGCGCCGCCAGCCACTCACACACCGCAGACGCTATGTCACCCCGGTAGAACGGTCGCGGGCCGTCTTTGGCCAGGCGCGTGAGCGCGTCGCCGAGCTCCGGGTTGCGCAGCAGCTCGCCCTCGCGCAGGATGCGGCCCTTGGGCGCCCACAGGGCGGCGCACTCGGGGGTTGACGTGAGCAGATCGGTGAGGATCCTGGCAACGTAGGCCTGGCCGTGGTTGAGCACAACCCCATCGCGCGCCAGGCGCGCGGCGGGAGCCACGAGGTCCTCCAGGGGCACGCTGCCCCACAGCCGCGCCGCCTCGCACACGCCGGCCGGCGCGCCATAGACCCCGCACGACGCGGGCCCGATGTGAAAGACCTGAGCGGCGTCGCCGAAGGACACGTCGATCGCGCGCAGCTGGGCGCGCGAGCCACCGCCATCGTCGCCCTCCGGGCGCTGGTCAGAAGGCGCGGCCACGAAAAAATCCAGCAGCGCAGGCTGCGCGCCGCGGCCGGCGACGAGCATGTACCCGCCCGCGCCCAGGCCGGTCAGCAGCGGCTCGGCGACGAACGAGACGAGCATCGCGCCCAACGCGGCATCGACCGCGTTGCCGCCTTCGCGCAGCACGTCCGCGCCGGCCTGCGCGGTCAGCGGATGACCGGCTGCCACAACGCCGTGCTCGGATCGGCTCATCGCTGAGCCTTAGCACAGGGCGCGCTCAGAAGTTCGGGAGGAACTCTGGGACGTCTAGCTCGTCCACGCTCAGGCCGCGACGGCGAGAACCGCCTGCGGCGGCGGCGCTGGCGACCTGCGGGCGTTCGCGCCGAGTGGGACTCCGGGCGCCGGCGCGCTGCACGCGCACCTCGCCAGCGACCGGCTCTTTGAGCTGCTCAGCCCGTCTGCGCCGGCCCTGATCGCCGTAGCCGGTCGCCACCACGGTCACCCAGACCTCGTCGTCGAGCTTCTCGTCGACCATCGCCCCGAAGATGATGTTGGCGTCCGGATGGGCAGCCTCGGAGACGGACTTGGCGGCCTCGTTGACCTCCCACAGCGACAGGTTGTTGCCGCCCGTGATTGACAGCAAGATCGAGCGCGCGCCGTCCATCGAAGTTTCCAGCAGCGGCGATGAGACGGCCTGCTGGGCCGCGTCGGTCGCCCGATTCTCGCCGGTGCCCATGCCGATTCCCAGCAACGCGTTGCCGGCTTCGCTCATGATCGTGCGCACGTCGGCGAAGTCGAGGTTGATCAGGCCGGGCAGCGTGACGAGGTCTGAGACTCCCTGCACGCCCTGGCGCAGAACGTCGTCGGCCACGCGGAAGGCGTCGACCATCGATGTCTGCTTGTCGAGCACCGTCAGCAGCCGGTTGTTGGGCACGACGATCAGCGTGTCGACTTCGTCGGCCAGCGCCTCCACGCCGCGCTCGGCCTGCTCGCCGCGGCGCGAGCCCTCAAAGCCGAACGGCTTTGTCACGATCGCGACCGTCAGCGCGCCGATTTCGCGCGAGATGCGCGCCACGACCGGCGCTGCGCCCGTGCCGGTCCCGCCGCCCGCGCCGGCTGTGATGAAGATCATGTCCGAGCCCTTCAGCAGGGCCTTGACGCGGTCGTAGTCCTCCATCGCCGCCTGGCGTCCCACGTTGGGATCCGACCCCGAGCCCAGCCCGCGGGTCAGCTCAGAGCCGATGTGCAGGGTGATGTCGGCCGTGGACTGCTGCAGGGACTGCACGTCGGTGTTGACGGCAACGAACTCGATCCCCTCGACCTCTGCCTCGACCATGCGGTTGACCGCGTTGACGCCGCCACCGCCCACACCGACCACGCGGATGATCGGCTGCCCGGCCTGCGCCGCGACCCGCGCGGGTGTCGGCTGCTCGTCGGCGTAGTCGTGCAGCGGGTGTGCGCCCGCCCAACTGGCCGTCTGTATCGGGCTCTGGGCTACCTCCGGCAGCCTCGGGCCGCTCCATCAGGCTCTCGGGGATGTCAGACGAGAAGGCGTTGCGCAGGCGCTCCTGCGGGCTGGGGACGCGCGCCTCGTATGCATTCTGCTCATGGGTTGCGAGCGTGTCGGGCGGCGCGCCGAGGGCGGGGTGCGGCAGAGCGCTGTCCTGGCGCGGCTGAGCGTTGTCCTGGCGCGCCGGCGCGCCGCCAACGCCGGGCTGCTCCTCCTCGGGGCTGTCGGTCTTGCGAAACAGCGCCGCAAGGGGCCCTTCGCGCATGCTCGCACGTTTAGCGTTGGCCATTTGTCAAAACCTCCTGCGCGAGTTGCCGGTAGGACTGGGCGGCCACGCCATCGGGCTCGTACTTGAGCACCGACATGCCCTTGACGGGGGCCTCTGCGAAGCGCACCGTCTTGCGGATGCGCGACGCAAACACACGATCGCCAAAGTTTTCCTCGAGGATCTCGATCGCCTCCTTGGCGTGAATGGTGCGCGAATCCACCAACGTCGGGAGGATACCCTCGATGTCAACGCCCGGATTGAGGTTCTCGCGGATCATCGCGAGCGTGTTCTGCAGTTGGATGAGCCCGCGCATCGACAGATACTCGCACTGCACGGGCACGATCACCTTGTCGGCTGCGGTCAGCGCGTTGATCGTCAACAGGCCCAGGCTGGGCGGCGTGTCGATGCAGATGAAGTCGTAGTCGGCGAGGATCGGCTCGAAGGCCTTCTGCAGCGAGCGCTCGCGGCCGATCATGGTCGACATCGCGATCTCCGCTCCAGCGAGGTCGATCGAGGCGCACGCCACATCGATCTCGCGCTTGCGGATTACCTCGCGGATCGAGGTCTTGTGCACCAGCACGTCGTACATCGACTGCTCGAGCGTGTCCGGGTCGATGCCCTGGGACATCGTCAGGTTGCCCTGGGGATCCATGTCGACGCACAGAACGCGATGTCCCTCCTCCGCGAATGCGGCGGCCAGGTTGAGCGTGGTGGTCGTCTTGGCCACCCCGCCCTTCTGGTTGGCGAACGCGATGACCTTGGCCTTGTCCTGCACGGTGGCTCCGATGCTCGGTTGCTGGAAAGCCGTCCGGTGGGTATTCGCATGGTCAGCGGCGATTCCTGCATGGCAACTACGATCGGGGCATGAGCGCGCGCGGCGATCAGAGCCCGCCCATCCCGCCGAGCCTGCTCGCGCGACTGAAGGACAAGCGGGTGCTGATCTGCGTTGGCGCGGGCGGCGTGGGCAAGACAACAACCTCGGCGGCGCTCGCACTCGGCCTGGCCGCGCGCGGGCGCAAGGTGGCGGTGGTGACGATCGACCCCGCCAAGCGCCTGGCCTGCGCGCTCGGCCTGGCGCGGCTGCTCAGACGAGCCCAGCCGGATCGACCCGCAGGCATTTGCAGCTCAGGGCGTGGAGATGGCGGGCGAGCTGTGGGCGATGATGCTCGACGCCAAGCGCACGTTGGATGAGATCGTCACGCGGTTGGAGCCCGACGCGACAGCACGCGAGGAGATCCTCGCCAATCCCGTATATCGGGAGCTGTCGGGCGCGGTCGCCGGCTCGCACGAGCTGAGCGCGATCGCCAAGCTGTACGAGCTGCACGAGGAGCACGACTTCGACGTGATCGTGCTCGATACGCCGCCGTCGCGCAACGCGCTGGACTTCCTCAACGCCCCCACGCGCCTGCTCGGCTTCCTGGAAGGCCGTGCCCTGCAGGTGTTCCTCGCGCCCGGCGGGCTGACCGCGCGGCTGTTCGGCCGCGGCACCGGCTTGGTCTTCGCGATCTTCGCGCGCGTCACCGGGTCGACATGCTGAGCGATCTGTCGACGTTCTTTCGCTCGCTGGTGGGGCGTGATCGACGGCTTTGGCGAGCGCACACGCGGCGTGGCGCAGCTGATGCGCGACCCGAGACGCGCGTTCCTGATCGTGACCTCGCCCGAGCCCGAGCCCGCGCGCGGAGGCGGTGTTCCTGGCCGAGCGTCTGGACGCGCTGGGCATGCCGCGGGCCGGCTGATCGTCAACCGCATGCATCTCGACGGCCTGGGCGACCACACAACCGAGCAGGTCGGCGCGCTGCTCGGCAAGCAGCTGGGCGAGAGCCTGGCGTCGCGGGTGGCGAGAAACCTCGCCGACTTCGACGTGTTCGTGCAGCGCGATCGGGCGACGGTTGCGCGCCTGTCAGCGCCGCTGCACGACGCGCCGGCCGATCCTCGTCCCGCATCTAGATGAAGAGGTCCAGGATCTCCACGGCCTGGCCCGCATCGCCGAGCACCTGCTCGGCTGAGACTCCTCCGTGACCGTGACCGTGACCGCGACTGCGTCTGCGATCACGCCGCCGTCCACCGCCACGCACTCCGGCATCGGCGCACATGCGATCTCGCCCTCATCCGCCAGCACGGGCGCGTGCGCGATCTCGCCGCCATCGGCCGCCTCGCGCGCCAGCAGCTCGTCGGCGAGAGCGACCAGGTCGCCAGACAGGTGCCCGCAGATGACGTCGCGCAGCAGCGCCCGCAGGTGATCGGCGATGTCCCTGGCGAGCGCGTGGCCCCCGGCGTGCTCGACCGCGCTGCCCGCCACGATCGCGTGCTCCAGCGCGAGCGCCTGCACGATCCGCTCGGTCAGCTCGGGCCGCTCGCCGGGGGTGGCGCACAGCGCGGCCAGGCGCCCGGCCAGCAGCCCGCTGCCGGGGCCCTCCGGCTCCAGCAACGCGCGCAGGGCAAGCAGGTGATCGGTGAGCCCTTGTAGGGGCCGTCGCGCTCGCAGCCCAGCTCGAAGCGCTGTAGCGCCCACGCCAGCTCGTTGCCGTCTGGCGCCCGACGAGAGACAAGGTTGCAGAACGCGCGCAGCTCGTCCTCCTGCTCGGCGGTGACCACGAGCATCCCCTGCGGCCGGCCGCCGGCCCCGAGCGCCAGCGGAGCCCAGGCGCCCGCGCCGATGCGCGCCCACGCCATGGCGCCGAGCGTACTCGCCCGTCGCCGAACAGCCGAAGCGCGCGCAACAGGTCCTCGAGCACCGCACGCCCACGCGCGACGGCCGCGCGCGGGTCGTCGTCCTCGGCGGCTGAGCACCACGATCAGGTGCTCGCCGCCCTGCCCTCGACGGTCGCCGCGCAAGCCGTCGGGCAGGCCCTCCAGCGCATCGGGATGGGCGATCGTCAGGCCCCTGGTCAGCGCCAGCTCGGCCGAGGCGAGGACGAGCCCGTGCAGGCGTGGCGACCAGCTGAGCTCGCGCGGGCTGCCCTGGGCCGCTTGCTCGAGGCGCGCGAGCGCCGCGTGCAGTCGCTCGGGGCGCAACTCGAAGTCGCTCTGTTCGGCGAACACGTCGTCGAGCAGGCGCGGACAGCCGCGGCAGCACGTGCTCGGGCGCTCGCCGGCGCCAACTCGATACGGACAGACGCCAGATAACGTTCGAGGCCGTCGAAGCCTGCGAGCAGCCTCGGCGCATCCTGTAACCGGGCAAGCCCGCCAGCGCCTGCTCCGCTCGCGCGATGAACTCGCCGGTCAGCGCGCGATAGCAATACAGCGCGGTGCCCATCGAGCCGCGACGCCCCATCCGCGGCTCGAGCTCGAACGGCACCTCGGCGCCCGCCAGCACCTCTGCGTGCAGCTGCGCCGCGGCTGCCTCGATGAACTCCGTCAGTGCCGCCTGCAGCTGCAGTGAGCGCATGGTGCGCTGAGTTCGCGCTCAGCTCACGCGCTCCTGCCGGGCGCACCGGGTCTTGCAGGCGCACACGGCTGCGGCTCGGGCGATTCTCGCTCGGCTTCCGCGTAGACCGACGCGAGCACACGTCGGCGCAGGCCCTCAGGCGCACCGCCTGTGTGCGAGGAGCCGCTCGCTCCGCGCAGCCACCGCGCCAGCTGACGAGACACATCGGACATCGACTCTAAATACGGACGTCGCCAGCATGTGGATCACGTGGCCGTACGGGCGCATCATCTCGTCGCTCCCGATGATCCGAATCCGAGCCCCACCCGTAGTAAGGGGTATGACTGGCGACCGTCGTGATCGGCCGCTGCATTGGCGCTCTGCCGTCCGGTTGACCGCTGGGCGAACTGTGTCCAGTGATCCGAATGTCTGCCTGGCTCGTAAGAATAGCCAGGATGCCCAAGCCGTTGCGCTTTGTTGGTGGAGACGACTCGGCCGAAAGCCTGCGACTGCTCGCCGACGAGGAGCTGAGCGGCGCTCACCTATCAGAGCAAGCCAGCCGCGTTCGAGGTGATCTATGACCGCCACGTCGATGCGGCTTTCTCGCTCGCCGTTCCGCATCTGCGGCCAGCGCGCGCTCGCCGAAGACGTCGTGCAGGAGGCGTTTCCTGTCGCTGTGGCGCACCAGAGCTCGCTACGACCGCAACCCGCGGCAGCGTGCGCACGTGGATCTTGGGCACTGTGCGCAACCGCGCGATCGACGCCATCCGCCAGCGATCAGTGGGGGACCGCGGCCGCGTAGACGATGCGGGACTGCAGGAGCGCCTGGTGGCGCCCGAACGCACCGATCTCGAGTTCGCGCGTCGCGAGGACGCGCGCCTGGTCCGTCAGGCGCTCGATCAGTTGCCCGACGAGCAGAGCCGTGTAATCGAGCTCGCCTACTTCGGCGGTCTGACGCATGTCCAGATCGCTTCCATGCTGGACATGCCGGTCGGCACGATCAAGGGTCGCATGCGCCTTGGCCTGGCCAAGCTGCGCACGACCATAAGCAACCCTGCTGAGATCGCCCCATGAACGGCGCAGACGCGTCCCACATCGACCCGGATGGCTGGTCCGGCGAGGCTGCGGCGTACGTGTTGGGTGCGCTCCCGCCCGACGAGCGCGCCGAGTTCGAGCGCCACATGGGCTCTTGCGACATGTGTCGCGACGCGGTCGCCGCCATGCAGCGAACCACAGACGCGCTGGCCAGCGCGGCGACACCGCTGGCGGCTCCAGGCACGCTGCGCGGGCGGGTCATGTCGAGCGTGTACGCGAACGCCCGCGCGCAGAGAGCCGATGGCCCCGGCGGCCTCCTGCGACGACTCGCCCTCGCTCCCCATCGCTGGCGATCGGCCCTCGCCTCGGCAGCGGTCGCCTCCGGCCTGACGGCCGTGCGGTTCTCGCGCTGGCGACCGGGTCCAACAGCAGCCGCGTGCGCGTGATCCGTGTCCCGGTGACGACCACCCCGCGCGCGAGCGCCGTACTGCGCGTGAGCGGCGGGCACGCCGAACTGGAAGTCCTCGGCATGCCTCAGTCGGCGCCCAATCGCGTGTATGAGGTGTGGATCAAACGCGGCGGCGCGCTGCTGCCCACCAATGCGCTGTTCACCGTCACAGACCGCGGCAGCGCCACTGTGGCGGTGCCTGGCGACGTGCGCGGCGCGATGGCCGTCCTCGTCACCTCAGAGCCGCGCGGCGGCAGCCCCGCACCGACGCGCACGCCGGTGATCGTCGCGCCACTGCTGTAAGGGGCCTCAGGCGACGACGAGCGTCTCGGCGGTGCGCTCGGCGCACTCCGCACCGAGCCAGTCTTCGCCGTAGGCGCGCATGTCGTCGATGATCGGCAGCAGCGCCCGGCCCTTCTCGGTGAGCGCGTACTCCACGCGCGGCGGCACCTCGGGGAAGGTGTGGCGCTCGACGATCGCCCTCCTCCTCGAGCGCGCGCAGGCGCAGCGACAGCGTGCGCGGGCTGATGCCCGCGAGCGAGCGTTCGAGCTCGCAGAAGCGCGAGCAGCCCTCGGCCAGGTCGCGCACGAGCAGCAGCGTCCACTTGCCGCACACGATCTCCGCGGTCATGCACACCGGGCAGGTCTCGTCTACGGCCATTTCAACCGTTACTTTACCAACTGAAGTGTCGGCGGGCGCGGTGCCGCGCAGGGCGCGCCTAGGCCGGCGTGAGCGGTCGGTTCAGCCGACGGGCCGGGAGTCCGCGTCGCGCTTGGCCTCGGCCGCGGCGACGTCCTCCATCGTCGTGCCCCGGCGCCCGTCGGCCTGCATCAGCAGCTTGAAGTCGTGCGGGCTGGAGGCCACGTGCATCGCGTCCTCGAAGGTCACCCGGCCGGCCTTGACGTGGCCGAACAGCGCCTGGTCGAAGGTCTGCATGCCGTAGTAGCCGCCGGTGGTGATCACCTCGACGAGCTTGCCCGTCTGCGCGGGGTCGACGATCATGTCGCGCACGCGGCCGGTCATGCGCAGGATCTCGCAGACCGCCACGCGGCCGCCGTCGGCGCCGGGCACCAGTCGCTGGGAGATCACGCCCTTGACGGTGCCCGCGATCATGCTGCGCGCCTGGCCGTGCTGGTGGGGCGGGAAGAAGTCGAGCATGCGGTTGATCGACTCGGTCGCGTCGACGGTGTGGATCGTGGAGAGCACGAGGTGCCCGGTCTCGGCCGCCGACAGCGCCGTCTGGACGGTCTCCTCGTCGCGCATCTCTCCGACCAGGATCACGTCGGGGTCCTGGCGCAGCACCCGCCGCAGCGCGCGCTTGAAGGAGGCCGTGTCCATGCCGACTTCGCGCTGGTTGATCGCCGAGCGCTTGTCTTCGTGCACGAACTCGATCGGGTCCTCGATCGTGACGATGTGCTTGCTCATCGTCTGGTTCATGTGGTCGATCATCGCCGCGAGCGTCGTCGACTTGCCCGAGCCGGTGGTGCCGGTGAGCAGCACGATGCCCGCGCTCCTCCTCGGCCAGTTCGCGCACGACGTCGGGCAGCGCGAGCTCCTCGATCGTGCTGATGCGGTGGGGGATCGCGCGGCAGACCATCGAGATCAGGCCGCGCTGGCGGAAGGCGTTGATCCGGAAGCGCGCCACGCCCTGGATTTCGAAGGAGAAGTCGACCTCGTGGTCGTGGGCGAACTCTTCGAGCTTGGCCTCGTCGCTGAGCAGCGTCCTGCAGCGCGCCCTCGGTGTCCGCGGCGGTCAGCACGGCTCGACGCGCTCGTCGAGCGTCAGCTCGCCGTGGACGCGGTACAGCGGCGCCGAGCCGACCTTCAGGTGGAGATCCGAGCCCTCTTTCTCCACCAGCTCGCGCAGGGCCGCCTTGACGTCGAACATGCCCCCTGATCGGCATCGGCCGCCGCCTTGAATGCGCGACGCGCCTGGACGCCGCCGCGGCTCGGACGGCGCTGCGAGCACGCCTGCAGGCGCCGCGAGCGACGACGCGCGCGGCTGGATGCGTCAGGCGACGTCGCGGAGCTTCTGCGCCTCGGCCAGGCTCTGCAGCTTCTTCAGCGACTGGTTCTCGATCTGGCGGATGCGCTCGCGCGTGACGTTGAACGTGCGCCCGACCTCGTCGAGCGTGCGCGGATGCTCGCCGCCGAGCCCGTAGCGCAGCTCGAGCACGCGACGTTCGCGGTAGGAGAGGTTCTCGAGCGCCTCGCGCAGCGCCTCCTTGGTGAGGATCTCGGCGGCGCGCTCGTAGGGAGACTCGGCGCGCTCGTCGGCGATGAACTGGCCGAACTCCGACTCCTCCTCGTCGCCGACCGGCTTCTCCAGCGAGACCGGCGCCTGCGCGGAGCGCTTGATCGAGTCGACCTCCTCGGGGTCGATGCCCGGTGACCTCGGCGATCTCGTCGGCGGTCGGCTCGCGGCCGAGCTCGGTCACCAGCTTGCGCTCGGCGCGGCCGATCTTGTTGAGCTTCTCGACGACGTGCACGGGGATGCGGATCGTGCGCGCCTTGTCGGCGAGCGCCCGCGCGATCGCCTGGCGGATCCACCAGGTGGCGTAGGTCGAGAACTTGAAGCCCTTGCGGTAGTCGAACTTCTCGGCGGCCCGCACCAGGCCGAGCGTGCCCTCCTGGATCAGGTCGAGGAACGGCAGGCCCTGGTTGCGGTAGTTCTTGGCGATCGACACGACCAGGCGCAGGTTCGACTCGACCATCTTCTGCTTGGCGTCGAGGTCGCCGCGCTCGATCCGCTTGGCCAGGTCGACCTCCTCCTGGGCGGTCAGCAGGCGCACCTTGCCGATGTCCTTGAGGAACAGCTGCAGCGAGTCGGTCGTCATGTCCGGCTTGAGGTCGAGCGCGGTTTTGGCTTTGCGCCGGCCGCGCTTGTCCGGCGCGCGCTCGACCTGCGAGGACGGCGGCGATCGCCGGGTCGATGTCCTCGACGAGCTCGATCTCGGAGCGCTCGAAGAACCCGTGCAGCTCTTCGACGTCCGACTCGTCGAGATCGAGCTCGGACATCGCCTTGGTTATCTCCGCGTAGGAGAGAACGCCCACCTGCTGCCCCTTGGCCAGCAGACCCTTGACCTCGTCCAGCTCCTGCAGCTCGACTACTGACATTCGTGTTTCCATTTCTTCCGTCGATCGACAGCCCGCAGACGACGCGCTGGGGACCCTGCAAGATTATGGCTCAGGAACGCTACGCCGTCAGACATACGGCCGCAGCCCTGCCGACGTTACAGACTCGACTCGGTTCTCCTTGCGCTCATGCTAACGCGTCGCAGCGAATATCGGACGATCTTGCGCGATCTGCTTGCAGGTCCGCCGCCCGACGCCGTTAAGCAATGATGTGCGCGATGAGCGACTCCGAACGAGGGCGCAGGCGCGGCCCGAGCGGCCCGCCGGCAGACGCGAGGCGTGCTCGCGAACCTTCCGCGGACGCGCCCGCAGCGGTCGAGCCCGCGCAGGGCGCGCCGCGCGCGACAGCCGCTGCCGAGACCGCGAGCCGCCACGCAGGCGCGCGACCGCGCACACGCGGCGCTCCGCGAAGGCCGAGCGCGCCAGCTCAGCCGCTCCAGGGCGAGCGCGCGCAAAGCGCAGGCCGCAAGCGCTGCGACAGCCCCGCAGCGCGCGCAAGCCCAGCGCACGCGCGCCCGCGCGCGCCAGGCCGGCGCCGCGCAGCGCGCCGCCGAGCGCGGTGCCCACGCAGGGTTTCGAGTGCGAGAGCGACCGCGCGCAGCGGGCCCGTGCAGCCGCCCGGCGGCGCCGAGCTCGTTGCCTCCGCCGTGGAGATCGTCGGCGAGCTCGCCAAGGCCGGCCTGTCCACGCGGCGAGCGCCTGCTCAAAGACGTGCTCTCGCGCCTGCCGCTCCCCTGAGCGCCAGCCGCGCCGGCGTCCGATCGGCTGGCGATATGTATACTGCCGCGCCACGCCGAGCTGCCGTGGCCCAGGTCGCGGCAGGCGGGGGACCCAATGCGGATCGAGCTCGATCCGCTGGGGCGAATCGGTCCGATCAGGGCCGTAGCGCCGCACATCAGATGCCGCGCGAGCCCGTCAGCTCACCCCGTAGGCGCCGACGACGATGCGAATCGCGCATCAAGACACCACAGCTCCTGCTCGCCCTGATCGCGAGCCGCCGCCTGGGCTCCTGGCGATGCGCGGCCGCCAGCGCCTCGCGGCCGGCACCGGCGGCGCGCCGCAGCCGCCGCAGCGCGCCCGGCACGCGCAAGGTCCACACGACCGGGATCGCGACCTGGTTCGGCCCCGGCTTCTACGGCAAGCAGACCGCCTGCGGACAGACCCTCACCCCGAGCGTTGTCGGCGTCGCCAACCGCACGCTCCCCTGCGGCACGCTGATCAAGGTCAGCTACGCCGGCCGCAGCGCTGACCGTGCCGGTGCTCGACCGCGGGCCCTACAGCCACATCGGCGCCGACTGGGACCTGACCGCCGGCGCGGCGGAAGCGCTCGGCATCACCGAGACGGTCCGCATCGGCACGCGCGTGGTCGGCAGCACCCAACACACCCACGCTGGGCTGCCCGCCGGCGCGCACGAGCGAAACCCTCGCCGGTGGCGTCGCCGCCGGCGCGCCCGTCGCCGCCGATGGCGGCTCAGCGCCGGCTCGTCCACCGAGGCCGCCGGACGACCGGCTGCCGCTCGCGCAGCCGAGCGGGCGGCGTACAGCCCGACGTCGGCATGCGCGGCCAGCGCAGCGGCCTCGCGTCCGTCCTCGGGGCACACGGCGCTGCCGATCGCGACCTCCAGCGGGGCCCACGCCGACGCGTCGCGCAGCGAGCCGCGCCGCGCCAGGCGCTCGGCCAGGCGCTCGGCGCCATGCCGATCGGTTTCAGGCGCGAGCAGCCAGTACCTGCCGGGCCTCTCGCGTGTGAGCGACGCTCGACCCCGCGCCGACGGGGCCCGGCTGCGTTTGCAGCTCGCCCACCAGCGGCCTGCTCGATCGTGGCTGCCAGCAGCGTCAGCGTCCCGGGTTCGTGGCGACTCATGCGCTCGATGTCGACCAGCTCGACCAGCAGCACAGCAAAGGGCAGGCCATCCGCGCTCGAAGCGCTCGAGCTGACGACCGATCGAGCCGATCCACGCCGCGGGCCCTGCTCGCGCCGTTCATCGCGGATCTCGATCTCCCCGTCCCGAGCACGCGGCGGCACGGGCGGAGACTCGTCCCAGGAGAGTGGACGCGCGTCGGCGAGGGCGCCCTTGGGCGCCGTCCGAGAGCGCGCGAACGCGACCTCGACCCTCTGAAACCGGCACCCGTGAGCGTTCGTCCACTATCACCGTCTCGCCGCCTGAGTCCGGCACGGGATCGCGCTCGCGCGCAGCGCGATCACGGTCGCGGGGCGCACTCTCGCGCGGCGCTGAGGATCGCGGCGTCCCCGCGAGCCATCGCGTCGCGCTCGGTCGACACGCCGCAACAGCCACGGCGACCAAGCTCGCGCACACGCAGGCAAGCCGGTCGGCGAGATCTGCTAGTCGACGCGCGGGCGAGCTGTCCAGAATCGGGGACGCCCATCCCAACTGACCGGGGCGCAACTCTTCGAGCATTGCCTCCCAAAGGACACCGCGCAGCGCCTCGACCGCGACCACGACCTCTCCCACATCGTGCACGCCAGCGATGACAGCCAACCGCCGGGCCGGAGCGGACGCCCCTCGACCGCTCGGCGTGACGGCGCCCGTCAGGCGGTCGAGCTCCAGGTCAGATGCGAGGGCTCGGATCGCCTGCGCGCACAGCTCGGGTCCCTCCCAGGCCAGTTCCTCGAGGGGCACCTCGCTCATGCGATCGAGTGGGCGACCGATCAGCAGCGTCATCGCCCAGCGCCTGGCCATCTCCTCGTCACGCGCGACGAGCGCGTCAAGCGGCAGGTCGGCGACCGGTCGCGCCCGCGGGGTGATCGGCGGCTGAGGCTCGCTCATGTCAGTGTGCATATCACCAACCGAGGACGCCATCGCGAGCGCGCCCCGCATATAGCCTGAGAAACTTGTGCAGAGCGGTGACGCGCAAATGACAGTCTGGATCGCCGCAGCGCTCGCGGTGGCCGCCCTGACCGCCCTCGCGGCCACCCTGCGCGGGCGCAGGCGATCGGCTCGCTCCGCACGAGCCGTGATCGTAGACCTCGACGACTCCACCGCGCTCGACCGTGATACGGGCGCCGTGCGCTCGGTCCAGAAGGCCGACCTGGTGATCGAGGCGGACGCGCTGGGCGAGATCTGGACGCCCGCGCATCTCGAGCGCCTCGCGCGCACCTACTGGCGCTTCCTCACGCGCATCACGCTTGGGCTTGTCCGCGTCAGCTACGGCGAGGACGAACGCTCGGTGATCCTGCTCGCGCCCGCGCTCAAGCTGCTGACCTTCCAGGCGCCCCGATATGAGATGGACGCCGCGCGCGGCGTCGTGCGTTGGCGCATCGAGCGAGGTCTGCTCGTGTCCAGGCGCAGACACAACGGCGCGGCTACCTGCAGATCGAAGTGCGCCGCAGCCCTGGCGACGACCCCGAGCACGTGCGCCTGCACGTGGAGGTGGAGGTCGCCAACTTCTACCCGTCGATCGCCTCCGAGCTCAGCCGGCGCCTATACAACGCCACGCAGTCTCGTATCCACGTGATCGTTACCTACGGCTTCCTGCGCTCTCTCGCGCGACTCGATCTGGCGGAGTCGAAGGTGGGGAAGCTGGACCGCGCGTGACCCGGCGATCCGACCCTCAGGCCGAGGTCGGGACGCCCGAGCATCGGGCAGGCGCAGGCGGCCCGGCGCACAGGACGGATACATCGCCTTTATCCCATGATCGTCACGTACAGGAGCGCTTTCGCCGCAGGAGCCACCGAGAAGACGATTTCCACGGATTTCGCGGACACTGCCTTGACTTTGTAGTTGGCGCTGGATTCCACTTCGGCCGGTTCTTCGCCTTCGCTCGTTTGCACGGTGACCTCGACAAGCCGAGTTTCGAGTTTGTGTTCGATCACCCATTCTTTTTTCACGCCGTTACCGACGAGGGCCGCCGACACCTTGCGCGCTGGGGAAGCAGCAGCGACCGTGATCGCCCCTTCTGCGGGTTTCCCGGGCTTCGCGCTTGGTGGCGCAAGCTTGGTAACGGATACTGCTTCTTTTTTGATCTTCGCTTCGCTGACAGCTTCCGTCTTAAGCTTCACTTCGCTGACGGCTTCTGGCCCCAGCAGCACTTCGGTGACAGCCAAGAGCTTGATCTTTGTTGTTTCCACCGCTTCCCCCCCGATCTTAGTCGCGGTGACTGCTTCTTTTGCGAGATCGCCTGTAACGACGGATTCTGCGCCTATGGTACCCGATTCTCCTTTTTCCCCTTTTTCTCCTTTTTCTCCTTTGGCACCAGCCGCGCCGGTAGCCCCTGTAGCGCCTTTAGCGCCTTCTGCGCCTTTTTCTCCTTTTTCTCCTTTGGCACCAGCCGCGCCGGTAGCACCAGTAGCACCTGTAGCGCCTTTGGCGCCTTCTGCGCCTTTTTCTCCTTTTTCTCCTTTTTTGGCACCAGCCGCGCCGGTAGCCCCGGTAGCACCTTTAGCACCTTCTGCGCCTTTTTCTCCTTTGGCACCAGCCGCGCCAGTAGCACCTTTAGCACCTTCTTTGCCTTCGGGACCGGCTGCACCCGCTTCGCCTTTGGGTCCCTGCGGGCCAATCGGGCCCTGCAGGCCTTCTAGGCCTTCTAGGCCTTCTTTGCCTTCTCCTTCCATGCCTTGCGGGCCGGCCGCGCCCGCCGCACCTTCTTTGCCTTCCACGCCTGTCGCGCCCGTCGGACCCTGCGGACCAGCCGCACCTTGTGGGCCTTCTTTCCCTTGTTTACCTTCCGGACCCGCCGCCCCCGTTTCACCTCTCAGACCCTGCGGACCGATCGCACCTTGCGGCCCTTGCTCGCCTTCCGGACCCTGCGCGCCGGTCGCCCCCCGCGCGCCTTCGGGGCCGGCAGCGCCGGCTTCACCTATGGGTCCCAGCGGACCGATGGCACCCTGCAGCCCTTCCTTGCCTTCAGGGCCAGCGGCGCCGGTTTCTCCTTTGACCCCCTGCGCGCCGCTCGCTCCTTTTTCGCCTTGGATTCCCTGCGGGCCTGCGAGACCGGTTGCACCCTGCGGGCCTTCCTTGCCATTGGCCCCGGTGGCGCCTGCTGCGCCGTTTGCACCTGTAGCGCCCTTGGCGCCTGGAGGACCCCTTGCTCCCATCGGGCCATCGGCACCGGGCAGGCCAATTGGGCCTCGAGCACCGCCCGCAGAGCCGCTAGCGCCCCTGGGGCCCGGTGTGCCCTGCGGCCCGACAGGACCTGCTGGACCGGAAGATCTCTCCAGCCAGTGCGTTCTGACCGACCGGTGCGAACCGGGGTGATGCCTTGTCACACCATGCCGGCCCAAGCCCACCCGCGCAGTTGAGCCCGGAGGGGCGCTGATAGCCAGAAGCGTTGCCCGCTGACCGCGCTTGGCGGATACGGTTGGCTCGCGACCGGCGAGCAGCGCTACTGCGCCGGCAGAGCAGACAACGGCGAGCACGACGATAAGTGAGCGTTGGGAGCGTGCGCGCATTTGGGAACTTTGATCTATTTCAAATTCGAGTCCAGCGCGAGCGTTGCGGATCGCGGCTCGAGCTGGAAGTCAAATCGTTGGAACCAATACGATCGACTCAGCGCCCGATTCCTTTAGGCGTGGCACCTGACATTCGCTGCCATATCCAGTGAGCTTTTCGGTACCGAGCAACAGTTGGGAAAACACCACGCTCGAGCCCGTCAAACCGGGCGCAACCGCCTCGAAATCAAATGTGGGGACCTACGTAAGTAGAAACCCGCAAATGGGTTGCAAGAGCAGCACTGAAGAGCGACGGCTCGCTCGTCGGCACCCCCACCGGGGTGGGCTCAGCGCCGGTCGTCGAGCCTAATAGCGCTCGCCGCCGACCGCCCTCAGCTTGGCGCGGTCGTGGGTTGCGCGGATGCGCCTGATCGTTCCCGAGCGCGAGCGCGTGACCAGGGATTCGGTGGTGGCGCCGCCGGCGCTCGGATAGCGCACGCCCTGCAGCACGTCGCCGTCAGTGACGCCGGTGGCGGAGAAGAATACGTCGTCGCCGGCGACCAGGTCGTCGCGGTCGAGCACCTGCTGCAGGTCGTAGCCGGCCTCCAGCGCTGCTGCGCGCTCCTGCTCGTCGCGCGGCCACAGCCGTCCGAGCAGCTGCCCGCCGAGGCACTTGACGGCGGCCGCCGAGATGACGCCCTCGGGCGTGCCGCCGATCCCCCACAGCAGATCGACGGGCGCCCGCTCGGTTACCGCGAGCAGAGCCGCGGACACGTCGCCGTGGGCAATCAGGCGCACGCGCGCGCCGGCCGCGCGGATCGCCGCGATGCCCTGCTCGTGGCGCGGGCGGTCGAGCGTGACGACCATCACGTCGCTGACGGGGCGGCCCTTGCGCTCGGCCACCAGCTTGACGGTCTCTCCCAGCGGGCGGTCAAGATCGAGCAGGTCTGCGATCTCGGGTGCACCGGCCATCTTCTCCATGTACACGCACGGGCCTGGGTCGAACATCGTCCCGCGCGCCGACAGCGCGATCACGGCCAGAGCGCTGGGCATGCCGTGGGCGGCCAGCGTGGTGCCCTCGAGCGGGTCCACCGCGATGTCCACCTGCGGCGGGGAGCCGTCACCGATCGGCTCGCCGTTGTAGAGCATCGGCGCCTCGTCCTTCTCGCCCTCGCCGATCACCACCACGCCGTCCATCTGAATGGAGTGGAGCATGTGGCGCATGCCATCGACCGCGGCCTGGTCGGCGGCCTCCTTGTCGCCCCGGCCCACCAGCGGCGCGCATGCCAGCGCGGCCGCCTCGGTCACGCGAACGAGCTCCAAGGCGAGGTTACGGTCGGGCAGTTGACGGGATTGCTGTGCGCTCAAGACGCGAGAAACCTATACCAGGGCGCCTGCCATTACGATCGTGGCTTGACCGACCGAGAAAGGTGAGCTGGACATGACGCAGATCGGCTTCGTCGGGCTGGGCAAGATGGGCGGCAACATGGTTCACCGCATTCGCCGCGACTCAGAGCACGAGGTGGTGGCGTTCGACTTCGACGAGAAGGCCGTCAAGCTGGCCGTCAAGAACGGCGCCGCCGGCGCGAGCTCGCTCAAAGAGCTCGTCAAGAAGCTGCAGGCACCGCGGATCGTCTGGATCATGGTGCCCGCGGGCGACCCCACCCAGCAGACCGTCGACAAGCTGGCCAAGCTGCTCGACCGCGGCGATGTGATCGTCGACGGGGGCAACTCCAAGTGGACAGACGACAAGCGTCGCGCACAGCAACTCAAAGCCAGCGGGGTCGAATACATCGACGTGGGCACGTCAGGCGGTGTGTGGGGCCTGGAAGTCGGCTACTGCATGATGGTCGGCGGGCCGCCCAAAGCGGTCAAACGCCTGGCGCCGATACTCGATGTGCTCGCGCCCGAGACCAACGAGCAGAGCCGCACGTCGATCGGCGAGCGCGGGTGGCTGCACTTCGGCCCGTCGGGCGCCGGCCACTACGTGAAGATGGTGCACAACGGCGTCGAGTACGGGCTGATGCAGGCCTATGCCGAGGGCTTTGACGTGTTCGACAAGTGCGAGTATCAGCTCGACAACGCCAAGATCGCGCACCTGTGGGGACAGGGCTCGGTCGTGCGCTCGTGGCTGTGCGAACTGGCCGCGCGCGCGTTCGAGGCCGACGGCAATGACCTGGAAGCGATCGAGGGCTACACAGAGGACTCGGGCGAGGGGCGCTGGACGATCGCCGACGCGACCGCCCACGACGTGCCCACGCCCGTGATCACCGCGTCGCTGTATGCGCGCCTTCGCTCGCGCGGCAACGGCGACTTCGCCGATCGCATGCTGGCCGCTCTGCGTAACCAGTTCGGCGGGCACGCCGTCAAGGCCGCAAAGCCAGCCGCCAAGGGCCCCGGCGGGGGCGACTGACCGTGGCGGTGCTCGCGGGCCAGCCGACCGCCGACGTCGAGGCCGAGAATCCGCTCACGGCCGGGCTCGAGCGCCTACCGGTAGCGCCAACCACGCTGGTCATCTTCGGCGCGACCGGTGACCTGGCCAGGCGCAAACTGCTGCCCGCCCTGTACAACCTCGCCCACGAGGGCGCCCTGCCCGGGCGCTTTCACTTGGTGGGCGTGTCGCGCAAAGACATGGCACACGAGGACTTCCGCGCCGAATGCGAGCAGGCGATCCGCCGCTTCTCGCGCCGACAGCCCGACGAGGACGTCCTCAAGAGCCTGCTCGAACACGTCAAGTACATTCCCGGCACCTTCGACGACGACGCCGTGTATGCCCAGCTCAAAGCTGCGCTCGATAGCTTCGAGCTCCAGGCGCACGAACCGATCAACCGCGCCTTCTATCTGTCGACCGCCCCCGGCTTCTTCCCTGTGATCATCGAGGCGCTCGGGCGCTCGCAGCTGGCCAGCCACGAAGGCGCCGAGGTGCGCGTGATCATCGAGAAGCCGTTCGGCACCACCCTGGCGCAGGCGCGCGAGCTCAACCGCCGCGTGCTCGCGATCTTCGACGAGCCCCAGGTCTTTCGCATCGATCACTACCTGGGCAAGGAGACGGTGCAGAACATGATGGCGTTCCGGTTCGCCAACGGCATGTTCGAGCCGCTGTGGAACCGCAACTACATCGACAGCGTCCAGATCACCGCCGCCGAGGAGCTCGGTATCGGCACCCGCGCCGATTACTACGAGTCCTCAGGCGCGCTGCGTGACCTGATCCAGAACCACATGCTGCAGCTGCTGTGCCACGTTGCCATGGAGCCGCCCGTCAGCTTCACCGCCGAAGAGGTCCGCAACGAGAAGGTCAAGGTCCTGCAGGCGATCCCCCAGCCGAGCGCCGAGACGATCCCGCAGATGGCCGTGCACGCGCAGTACGGCCACGGGCATGTCGGCGGAGAGGACGTGCCCGGCTACCTGCAAGAGGAGGGCGTGTCCGAGGACTCGGTCACCGAGACCTACGCCGCGCTGCGCCTGGAAGTGGACAACTGGCGCTGGGCGGGCGTTCCCTTCTATCTGCGCACCGGCAAGCGCCTGGCTCGCAAGATCACCGAGATCGCAGTCACGCTCAAGCCGGTCCCGCATCTGGCCTTCAGCCAGCAGGGCTCGCTGGGCGTACACCCCAACCAGCTGGTGCTCACGCTGCAGCCCAACGAGGGAGTGTCGCTGCGCCTCGGCGCCAAGATCCCGGGCACGCGCATGATCATCCGCCCGGTCAGGATGGAGTTCCTCTACGGCACGTCGTTCTTGTCGCAGTCGCCCGAGGCGTACGAGCGGCTGATCACCGACGCGATGCGCGGCGACGCCACGCTGTTCACCCGCAACGACGAGGTCGAGGCGCAGTGGCGCATCTGCGATCCGATCGTCTCGGCGTGGTCTGAGTCAAAGGCTCCCCTGCCTAAATACGAAGCCGGCTCGCAGGGACCCGCGGAGGCAAACGGGCTGCTGCGCGACGGCGACAGCTGGCGCGCGATCTGATGGCGCGCAGCGACGCGGTCTGGAACGAACAGGGCACCACTCCGGACGCGATTGAAGGCGCCCTGCGCGAGCTGCTCGTGCAGCGCCACGCAGAAGACGAGCGGCTGGTGCCCGCGCGCGTGCTCAACATGATCGCGTTCGTCGACCGCGAGTGGAGCGGCGAGATCGCAAATCGCCTGCGCGGGGTGGGGCGCTATCACGCCTCGCGCCTGCTCGTGCTCTCCTACGAGCCACATCGCGAGCGCCTGGACGCGCGTGTGAGCATCGTCTCAGACGACGAGCCGACCGGAGACGAAGTGGCGCTGCTGCACGAGACGGTCGTCGTGGAGATCGGCGACCGCCACCTCGACGACCTGGTCACGATCGCCGACCCGCTGGTCGTCAGCGACCTCCCCACGCTGCTGTGGTCGCCGCACGGCCACCACGACGTGGTCGAGCAACTGCTGGCGCTCTCACAGGCCGTGCTGCTGGACTCGGTCGACGAGCCGCTGCCCGCCGACGCGCTGCAGCGCGCGTGCTCGCTCGCGCGACAGGCCTACGTGGTGGACCTCGCGTGGCTGCGCTCCACCCCCTGGCGCGAGCGCGTGGCCGCCGCGTTCGACCCCCCATACCTGCGCGGCGACCTGCGCAGCATCGCCGAGGTAATCGTGCGTCACCATCCGGACTCGACCGCCGCGGCGATGCTGTTCGTCGGTTGGCTCGCTTCGCGGCTGGACTGGAGCATCTCCGCGCTCGCCACTCAGGGCGACGCACTGCTGGGCAAGGCCCACGCCCCCCGCCAGCAGGTCTCGCTGCGCCTGCAGTCCGCCCCCGAGCTGCAGGTGCGCGGCCTGGAGGGGCTCACCCTGCAGACAGCGTCCGGGCGCTGCCTGCGACTGGACCGCGGACCGGGCGGCCTGCACGCACGCTCGCACGACCCGCGCGGACACGAGAGCGAGTGGACGATCCCGGGCGCTTCGCGCGGGGAGATCGGCGTGCTCGGTGAGGGCATCCGCCAGGCGCTGCTGCGCGACCCCACGTATGTGCCAGCCCTGACCGCGGCCCGGGCGATGGTGTCGTGAGCGACCTCCTGGCGCCGTCGTGATCGTCCGCTCCCCGACCTGCTCGGCGAGCCTGCCGTGACGCGCCTGACCAGCTGCCCCGACGCCGAGACGGTCGCGCAGCGCGCCGCTGCGCACATCGCGCGCCAGCTGGCAGAGGCCCGCGAGCTAGCGCGGCGTGGCGCACCTGGCGCTCAGCGGCGGGACCACGCCGGGACGCACCTACGAGCTGCTGGCGGCTGCGCCGCAGGACCTGGCCGGCACGGAGGTCTGGTTCGCCGACGAGCGCTGCGTGGGGCCACAAGACGAGCAGAGCAACTACCGCCTGGCAGACCAGGCGCTGCTGACGCCCGCCAAGGTCCCAGCCGAGCTGGTGCACCGCATGGAGGGAGAGCTCGGCCCCGAGGAGGGAGCGCGGCGCTACGCGCTAGAGCTGTGCGAGCGCGTGCCAAGCGAGCACGCCGAATCGTCGGGCCCGCCGGCGCTCGACGTGGTTGTGCTGGGTATCGGGCCCGACGGCCACGTCGCGTCGCTGTTTCCCGGTGCGAACACGCTGGACGCGGGCGATGACGCCGTGTGCTTGGGCGTGCGCGACTCGCCCAAGCCGCCCCCCGAGCGCATCACGCTCAGCCTGGGCGTGCTGCGCGCCGCGCGCGGCTGCCTGCTACTGGCCACCGGCGCGGGCAAGGCCGACGCTGTCGCCGCGATGCTCGCCCAGCCCAGCCGCCACGTGCCCGCCAGCCTGCTGCGACGCGAGCGGCTGACCGTGATCGTCGACGACGCCGCCGCCCCAGGCGGCCCCGCGAGGTGAGCCAGCAGGAGCCATCCAAGCAACCCGATCGCGCCGCGAGAGATCGCGAGATCGTGCTCGTCCGCCACGCGGAGACCGAGTGGAGCAGGGATGGCAGGCACACCGGGCGCACCGACATCCCGCTCACCGACGGCGGACAGGCCCGGGCCACCGCACTGGCCGAGCGCCTGGGCTCGCGGCGCTTTGCGCTCGTGCTCGTCAGTCCGTTGACGCGCGCGCGCGAAACCTGCGACCTGTGCGGGCTGGGCGCGCACGCACAGGAGCGCTCCGAGCTGATGGAGTGGGACTACGGCGACTACGATGGCCTCACCACCCCACAGATCCTGGCCACTCGGCCCGGTTGGGATTTGTGGCGCGACGGCTGTCCCGGCGGCGAGAGTGCCGCGCAGGTGGGCGCGCGGGCCGACCGGATGATCGCCGAACTGGCAGGCATCGACGGCGACGTCGCCGTCTTCTCCCACGGCCATATGCTGCGCGTGTTCGGCGCCCGCTGGGTCGCGCTGGACCCCGCGCAGGGCGCGCGACTGGGCCTGTCCACGGCGGCGATCTGCGTGCTCGGCTACGAGCGCGACACGGCCGTGCTGGCTCGCTGGAACGACACGGGCGCAAGCAGCGTGTAACGGCCGCGCCCCCATCCGAGACAGACATGCAAGATCGAGGAAGTTGCAGCATCGACACGGTGGAACCTTCTAAGGTGAGGCCCCACAGTCAGCCATGGCAGTCAGCGCGGAAAAGACCAACCCCGTCTCCCCCGACGCCGAGCAGACGCTCCAGGCCATGGTGTCGGCGCGCGAGCGGACGTTTGCGCTCGTGTCGGGGATCGACGACGAGGACCTGCAGCGCAGCCATTCGCCACTGATGAGCCCGCTCGTCTGGGACCTTGGGCACATCGCTGCCTACGAGGACCTGTGGCTGGCCCGGCGCCACGGTGGCCTTGAGCTGCTGCGCCCCGACCTGGCGGACGCATACGACGCCTTCGAGACGCCGCGCGCGGTCCGCGCAGACATCGAGATGCTCGGCCCGGACGACGCGCGCACCTACCTGGAGGATGTGCGCGAGCGCACATCCGCGGTGCTAGCCAGCCGTGGGGTTGGCGACGGCGCGATCTGCGAGATGGTCCTGCGCCATGAGCTCCAGCACACCGAGACGATGCGCCAGACGATGGCCATCGCTGGGCTGCTGCCGGCAGGCGAGCCTGCGCTGGCTGCCATGGACGGTGAGGAGGATTGGCTGGAGATGCCCGCGGGGCAGTTCGCCATGGGGGCCTCGGCCGAGGGCTTTGCCTATGACAACGAGCGTCCGCGACACGCCGTTGAGTTGCCCCCCTTCCGCATCGCCCGGCGACCGGTCAGCAACGCCAGCTGGATGCGCTTCAGCGAGGGTGGCGGCTATGAACGACGCGAGTGGTGGTCGCAGGAGGGCTGGGCTTGGAAGGAGCAGTACGACATCACCCATCATCGCGCCATCGCCGCGGGCGGGGCGGGCGGGCTTCAATTCCCCGTCTGTCACATCTCCTGGTTCGAGGCCGACGCCTTCGCCCGCAGCTGCGACGCGCGGCTGCCCACCGAGGCCGAGTGGGAGAAGGCGGCGACCTGGAGGCAGGGACGGCGACGAGGGGCTCGCGGCCGTCGGGCAGGTGTGGGAGTGGACAGCGTCGTCCTTCGGCGGCTATCCCGGCTTCGTCGCATACCCCTATCGCGAGTATTCCGAGGTGTTCTTCGGCGAGGGCTACAAGGTGCTGCGGGGCGGCTCGTGGGCGACGCACCCGCGCGTGGCCACGCGCACGTTCCGCAACTGGGACCTGCCCGAGCGACGGCAGATCTTCGCGGGCCTGCGCCTGGCCAGAGACGCAGCGTGATGGAGCCCTCTACGCCACCCGAGCCGCTGCTCGAGGACGCCATTCAGATCGACTCGCACCTGGACGGCACGCACGAACGCTCGCTCGCCGACGACGCGCTGGACGGGCTGACACGCCCGTTCAAGGAGCTTCCGCCCAAGCACTTCTACGACGCCCGCGGCGCGCAGCTGTTCGACCGCATCTGCGAGCTGCCCGAGTACTACCCCACGCGCGCCGAGCGGGCGATCCTCGAAGACAGCGCGCAGGAGATCGCCGCAACTGACCGGCGCGGTGGAACTGGTCGAGCTGGGATCGGGAACGGCCGCCAAGACGCGTGTGCTGCTCGACGCCCTGCATGCGGCCGGCACGCTGTATCGCTACGTGCCCGTCGACGTGACCGAGAGCATGGTGCGCGAATGCGCGCACGATGCTCACCGACGAGTACCCCGGCCTGCGCGTACACGGCGTGATCGGCGACTTCGAGCGCCACCTCGACCGCGTGCCGCCTGCCGCCGGGCCCCGCATCGTCGCATTCCTGGGCGGCACGATCGGCAACTTCCCGCCGGGCAGCCGCCGGCGCGTGCTGCGCCAGATCGCCGGGCTGCTGCACCCGGGGACCATCTGCTGATGGGCACCGACCTGGTCAAGGACCCGCAGGTGCTCGAGGCCGCCTACGACGACGCCCAGGGCGTCACCGCCGAGTTCAACCGCAACGTGCTGCGCGTGCTCAACCGCGAGCTGCAGGCCGACTTCGACCCAGACGACTTCGAGCACGTGGCCCTGTTTGACCGCGAGCACGAGTGGATCGAGATGCGCCTGCGCGCGCGCCGCGAGCACACCACGCTCGTGCGCGGGCTGGATCTGCCAGTGCACTTCGACGCGGGCGAGGAGATCCGCACGGAGATCAGCGCCAAGTTCACGCCCGAGCGCTTGGAAGGCGACCTGTCCGCCGCTGGCCTGGAGCTCGTGCGCTGGCTGACCGATCCGGACGGGCTGTTCGCGTTGACGCTGTCGCGGGTGCGACCTGTGAGCTAGACTCACCCGACCATGCGCAATACGCTGCAATACAGCGCTATGCTATTGACATGGACATTCCAAAGACAAAGCAGAGCGTCGCATTTCGCTTTAGGGCCGAGACGCTGGAGAGGCTGCGCCAGCGTGCGCAGGACACCCACATGCCCCAGACGACCCTCGCGGAGCGATACATCGAGGAGGGCATACGCCACGACGAACACCCGCTTATCTACTTCAGGGAGGGCGCCGCGGGACGACGTCCGGCCCTGTTTGGAACACGGCTGGATGTGGCGCAGGTGATCACGACGATACGCCAGAACGGCAACTCCGTCGAGGAGGTGGCCAAGTTGCTCGAGATCCCCGCGGCACATGTAGATGCATGCGTGCGTTACTACGCCGATCATAAGGATGAGATCGATACCTGGATTGAGCGCGTGACCGCACTCGCGGAACGCGAACGCGCGCGCTGGCAGCGTCAGCAACAGGCGCTCGGGTGAGGCTGCTTCTCGACGAGATGATTCCGCCCCAGATAGCGCGAGGGTTGCGACAAGCGGGGCACGATGTACAGGCGATCAAGTGGGACAGAGACGACCTGCTGAGCATCTCCGACCTAGAGCTGGTCCGGCAGATGGTTCTCGAGCCGCGGACGATCGTGACCAACGACATCGCCGACTTTCAGGCAATCCACGATCTGTTCCTCGCCGCCGGCGACGAGCATCACGGGATGATCTTCACATTCGACGAGACAATGCCACGCACCAAGGCCGCTATCCCGCTATGGGTGAGCACCCTCTCGGAGCTGCTCTGCGAGTACTCCGATGACGACGCGCTGCACAACCGCATCCGCCATGTGATCTGAAGCTGAGCAATACACGACGAAGCGATTCAATAGGCTCCGCCCTGTGAACATCGACGGCTCAGCAGCGATCGTGTCCGGAGGCGCGTCTGGCCTCGGTGAGGCGACCGTCCGCGAGTTGCACGCGCGCGGCGCGCGCGTCACCATCGCCGACGTCAACGCCGAGAAGGGGGCTGCCCTGGCATCGGAGCTGGGGCTGGAGTTCGTCGCCTGCGACGTGCGCCAGGAGGAGCAGGTCCAGGCGGCTGTGGAGAAGGCCGCTGCATCCGACGGAGGACTGCGCATCGCGGTCGCCTGCGCCGGCACCGGCTGGGCGCAGAAGGTCGCCGGCTCCAAGGGGCCGCATCCACTGTTGCCGTTCGCGACGATCATCCAGATAAACCTGATCGGCACCTTCAACCTGCTGCGCTTCGCCGCCAGCGCGATGATCGCCAACGACCCACTCGAGGACGGCGAACGCGGCGTGTGCGTCAACACGGCCTCGATCGCCGCCTTCGACGGCCAGGTCGGCCAGATCGCCTACTCCGCCTCCAAGGGCGGCGTCGTCGGCATGACCCTTCCCGCCGCCCGCGACCTGTCCCAATACGGCATCCGCGTCAACACGATCGCCCCCGGGCTGTTCGACACGCCGCTGCTCGCCGCCCTGCCCGAGGAGGCCCGTCAGAAGCTCGGCGCCGGCGTCCCCTTCCCACAGCGCCTCGGCCAGCCCGCCGAGTATGCCCAACTCGCCTGCCACATGGTCGAGAACCGCATGCTCAACGGCGAGACCGTCAGGCTCGACGGGGCGCTGCGGATGCCCCCGCGCTGAGCACCGCACGACCGTCTTCGAGAGATCCCGAGGCAGCGCAGACAATAGGCTGCATTCGGTGTTCGATGGAGTACAATATGACCATGGGCGTTCATCCCCGCGCCACACTCTTTGAGCCCGGCCATGAGGCGGAGTGGGCCGCTCTCAACGAGGAAAAGCGCCGTGCTTTGACCCCCCCGCCCGACACTCCCGTCGGCGAGCTACTGCGGCGCGGCCAGCATCTCTCGGCCCAGGCGGCGAAGCTGCTGCAAGCCGTCGAGCAAGCCGATGGCCGTCCTCGACCCTGAGCTCGACGTTGCCGTCGCGGCCATGGTCGCCGAGGATGCCCGCTTCGTCGTGATCGGCGGATTCGCAGTTATCGCCAACCGCTTCATTCGAGCGACCGAGGACATTGATTTCCTCGTTCCTGATGACACCGAGAACGACCGCCGTGTGTTTGGAGCACTCATCGAGCTCAATGGTGTACGCCTGCGCGACGAGGCACCGCTTCGCCTCGATCACCTGCTAGACCAGACGCACCTACGAGCAAAGACGAGCGCCGGCGTGATTGACATCATGCGCAGTGGACTGCCCCCACTCGACTATGAGACCGTCGCTAAACGCGCGATACACGCCGATTACGGCGGGGCGAGTTTTCTTGTCGCCAGCTTGCGCAGCATCGTCGGCTTCAAGCGCCTCGCCGACCGGCCCCAAGATCGAAATGACTTGATCGGCTTGACAAGGATCCATGGAGAGCTCCCCATAGAGCCGATCCCTGGACTCGATAGCTGAGACATCGATCTACAGCCGTTCCACCAGCATCGCCATGCCCTGGCCGCCCGCCACGCACATCGACTCGATGCCGTAGGTCTTGTCAAGCGTCTCCAGGTCGTTGAGCAGCGTCGTCATGATGCGCGCGCCCGTCATTCCGAAGGGGTGCCCCAACGCGATCGCACCGCCGAACGGGTTGAGCTTCTCATCGGAGATGCCGAGTTCCTCTTTGCACGGCACGATCTGCGCCGCGAACGCCTCGTTGATCTCCACCACGTCGATGTCGTCCATCGTCATACCCGTATTGGCCAGCAGTTTCTGGATCGCCGGTATCGGCCCCAGGCCCATGATCTCCGGGCGGATCGCCGCCACCGTCGATGCCACGATCCGCGCACGCGGTTTGAGGCCGAGCTCGCTTGCCTTCTCGTCGCTCATGATCAACAGCGCAGCCGCGCCGTCGTTGAGCGGGCACGAGTTGCCCGCCGTCACCGAGCCGCCCTCCTTGAACACAGGCTTGAGCTTGGCCAGCACCTCCATCGTTGTGCCCGGCCGCGGACCGTCGTCCCTGGTCACGATCGCCTCGTCGAAGGACACCTCGTTGCCGTCCTTGTCGGTCTCTTTGTGCGCCGGCACAGTCACTGGCACGATTTCCCTGTCGAAGTGCCCCGACTGGACTGCCTCCACCGCGCGGTTCTGGGAGATCACCGCCCACTCGTCCTGTGCCTCGCGGCTTACGTTGCAGCGCTCCGTCACGTTCTCAGCCGTCATCCCCATTGGGATGTACACGTCGTACAGCGCGCCCTCCGAGCCGTCCACCTTGTGGTTTAGCTCCGGCGGCTGGCTGCGCCCCACCCGGCTCACCGACTCCACGCCCGCCGCGATGTACATGTCGCCCTCGCCAACCTTGATCGCATGGAAAGCCATCCGCGTGGTCTGCAGCGACGACGCGCAGAAGCGGTTGACCGTGCACGCCGGCACGTGGTAATCGATGCCCGCCAGCAGCGACGCCACGCGACCCACGTTGTAGCCCGACTCGCCCTGGCCGTAGCCGCAGCCCATCATCACGTCGCCCACCGTCGAGAAGTCCACCTGCGGGTTGCGCTCCATCAGCGCCTTCAGCGGGATCGCCGCCAGGTCATCCGGGCGCACCGCCCTCAACGAGCCCTTCACCGCGCGTCCAATCGGCGTGCGGATCGCATCCACGATCACTGCTTCCGGCATGCTGGCCTCTCCTTGGTTTGTTGGATACCTTACGAACTATAGATCGCCGCGCTCGCCAGGCCGGCCGCGAAGCGCCGCACAAAGGTGTCGCTCGCGCGGCGAGCTAGAGATCAAGGCGGCTGACGCCCAACTCGTCAAAGCCCACGTGGTGGGCCAGCTCGTGGCGCACCGTGCGCGTGACCTGGTCGCGCAGCAACTCCGGGTCGTGGCCGAAGTCGCGCCGCAGCGTGTCGCGGAAGACCACGATGCGGTCGTGAGTGTTGTCGCGGGTCGCCCCGTCCCCCTGATAGAGGCCATACGCGCCCGCGCGGCGCCCGCCGTCTGAGATTACAACCGCCACGTGCGCCAGCGCGTTGCGCAGCAGGTCGGGTAGGTCGTCCAGCGCGTCGCGCACGAGCTCCTCGAAGTCCTGGTCGTCCAGCGGGTCCAGCTCCATGAACTGGCGTTCTTCGGGATCCGCCGCCAGGCCTTCGCGCGCCAGTTCCTCAGTGTGACGGACGATTTCCTCGAACTCGCTCTCGGACTCCGGGTCGCGCCAGCCGGCCATGCGCACCGCCAGGAACGCAACTCCGCCCATCAGCGCCGCCGCCACGATCACGCCCAGCGCAATGTCCTCCAACGCCCTGACCACGCCGATCGAGCTGAAGCCCTGCCCCACCACCAGCGCCACCAGGCCGACCGACATCGCGATCAGCGCAGCCACGCCCACGCGCCGGAGCTGCTGGGATGCACGTGACGAGGGCTCGCGCATGGCAGGCGGCGGTCCTATTTGAGAGTGCGGCCGATCACGAGACGCTGGATCTCGTTCGTGCCCTCATAGATCTGGGTGATCTTCGCGTCTCGCATCATGCGCTCCACCGGGTACTCCTTGACGTAACCGTAGCCGCCCAGCACCTGCACCGCCTCGACCGTCACCGCCATCGCGGTGTCTGAACAGAAGACCTTCGCCATCGACGAATACTTCCCGCGCTGTGGATCCTGGCGATCGGCCAGCGCGCACGCCTTGTACAACAGCTCGCGCGCCGCCGCCGTCCGTGTCTCCATGTCCGCCAGCTTGAACTGGATCGCCTGGAACTCGTTGATCGGCTTGCCGAACTGCCTGCGCTCCCGCGCGTACGCCACCGCATAGTCGGTCGCCCCCTGCGCAATGCCCACCGCCTGGGCCGCAGCACCCAGGCGCGTGCGCTCGAGCGTGCCAAGTGCCACCGACAGACCCTTGCCCACCTCGCCGATCACGTTCGCTGCCGGCACACGCACGTCCTCGAATATCGGCTGTCCCGTCGGCGACGCCCGGATCCCCAGCTTGTGCTCGAGCTTGCCAACGCTGAAGCCCGGGCGATCAGCCTCCACCACGAACGCCGTCATGCGCCTGTTCTCGCGGTCAGACACCGCGAACACCACATAGAAGTCCGCGATCCCCAGGTTGCTGATCCAGTTCTTCGTGCCGTTGATCACCCACTCATCGCCGTCCCGCACCGCCGTCGTGCGCATGCCCGCCGGGTCTGAGCCCGCCTCCGGCTCAGACAGCGCGAATGCCGGCGACCACTCGCCCGAGGCGCACCTGGGCAGGAAGCGCTCCTTGAGCTCGTCGGTGCCGAACAGCTGGATCGGCAGCGTGCCCAGGTCCTGCACCATCAGCATCAGCGCACACGACGCATCCACCTTGGCGATCTCCTCCACCGCCATGTTCAGCATCAGCGTGCCCGTGCCCGTGCCCCCGTACTCGACCGGGAAGGGCAGGCCGAGCACATCCTGCTCGGCCAGCACCTTGCGGATGTCCCATGGGTATTCCGCGCGCTCATCGATCTCGCTCGAGCGCGGCGCGATCTTCTCCCTGGCGATCTGCCCGATCGTCGCGCACAGGTCCACGTGCTCGCGGGGGATCGTGTACAGGTCGTTCACCGCCTCCATGGCCGTGATGCTACCGGTGGTACGTTGTCGTCATGGCCCCGCGGGTCAAGAGAAAGCGAGTTGGCCTGCTCAGCCCCGCAAGGCTGTGGCTGCTGTCGATCTCGCTGCGCCAGCGCGGGCATCGCCGACTGGCCCTCCTGGTCAAGCGCGTCAACGCGCTGCTTTACCACAACTCTCTCTCGATCAACGCGTCCGTCGCGCCCGACATCAACTTCGAGCATCACTCCTTCGGCGTGATGGTGCACGACAACGTTGTGATCGGGCCGCGTGTGAGCATGTGGCATCACGTCACGCTGACCGTCCGCGGGCATGCGGGCGCACCCGCCAAACTGATCATCGAAGAAGACGTCAAGATCGGCGCGCACGCGATCATCGTTACGCCCATCGGCAAGGACCTGCGCATCGGCCGCGCCGCCCGTATCGGCGCCGGCGCCATCGTCACCCATGACGTACCCGCTGGGGCCACAGTCGTCAGCCCACCCGCGCGGGTGCTCACACACCGCGCAGACCAACGCCTGGAACGGCTCGACGGCGAGCAGGACGCTGAGCCTGTGACCAACGGCGACGGTACCGAGACGTTTGGCGGTGTCCACGAGGGGTAACAAGGCGACATGCCCCTTGGAACCTCCATCTTCCTCATCGCCATTGGTGCCATCCTGCGATACGCAGTCACCGCGACTGCATCGGGCATCTCACTGCCGACCGTCGGGCTGATCCTCATGCTCGTCGGAATCGCCGGTCTGCTGCTGTCGCTGCTGTACATGACCGCATGGGGTCCGCGCCGCCGCGCCGTGCGCGAGCGCGTGGTCGAACGCGACCCATACGACGAACCGCCGCTGCGCTGAGCCTCGCTCGTCCATCAGCCGGCCACCGCTACGCTCTGGGCAGATGAGCACACGCGACACCGCAGCGATCGAGCTCGAGCCCGCGCGCCTGGCCGAATGGATCGACGAGGACTCCGTCCTGCAGGTGGTCGACGTGCGCGAGCCGTATGAGCGAGAGGCCGGGCATATCGCCGGCTCGCGGCATATTCCCTTGTCAGACGTGCCAGCCGAGGCCGCCACGCTCGATCGCGAGCGACCGGTCGTCTTCTACTGCCGCTTGGGGTCGCGCTCGCTGATGGCCGCCCAAGCGCTGCGTGCGGCGGGCGTCGAGGCCTACACCCTGACCGGGGGGCTGGTGCGCTGGGCCGACGAGGGCCGCCCGCTGACACCCAAGGACGGCTTCGTGGCTGAGCACTAGCCGAGCGCGCTCACGCCTACGCCGCGAGCCGCCGCCTGCGACGGGGAGCCGCCGGGGGAATGTCCGTTTGCGCCCGACGTGCGCCATCGTTATACACACATCGTAAGCGAACACATCGAATACAGGAGGCGGGCAGAATGGAGGCAGCGGGCAGCGACTATCCGGGCGTCAGGAGCGGCGCGGGCTATGCCGTGGCGCACCTGGAGGATCTGGGCGACGGCCCCGGTTTTCGTAAGGTCCGCAAGGGCCTCGGCGTGACCGCGTTCGGCGTCAACGCGATCGTACTTCCGCCCGGCGTCGAAACCGGTTTTCACTACCACGACCTGCAGGAGGAGCTGTACTTCGTCCACCGCGGCGCGATCGAGATGGAGTTCGGAGACGGCTCTGTGCAGCGTCTGCACGAGGGCGGCATGGCGCGAGTCGACGCAGCCACCGTGCGCAAGATTCGCAACGTCGGCGACGTGGATGCCGTCTACCTTTGCGCCGGCGGCAAGGACGGCTACATCGGCCGCGACGGTCAGGCGCCCCCGGGCGAGGAGCAGCGCGTCAAAGCGGTGCACGACCTCAGTTCAAAAGCTCCTTGACATAGCGATGGTGCAGACGCCCCAGCGGCGTGGTTTCCGGATGGAAGTCGATCGCGTTCCACAGCAGCCCCGACGCAGGCGCCCAGGCGACGATCAGGTACACGCTCAGCAGGAGCGCGACCGAGCGCAGCCTGCGCGAGCTTGACAGGGCAGCCAGCGGCAACGCCCACAGCACATACCAGGGCAGCACCCAGCTAAGCGTCACCAGCAGCGCCACGCTCGCCCAGCCAGCCGCCGTGAACATCCTGTCGGAGGCCGGCCAGCGGCGGCTGAACGCCTGCCAGCAGCACAACAGCACGCACACCACGAGGACCGCGTCCATGACCTTGTGCAGAGTTTCGCTCTCTCCGCCGGAGCCCAGCGCGAGGCCGATCAGGTTGGGCACGCTCTCGCTGGTCACCAGCTTGCTCTGGGTGCTGAGGTCCGGTATGTGCAGCCCGAACGCGAGCACGCTGGCCGCTCCCACCAGGGCCCCGCCGACGATCAGGCCCAGCACCACCCGCATCACCATGCGCCCGTCCCGTAGCAGGCTCGCCAGCACAATCGGGACCAGTATCGCCGCCGACGCCTTGACGCCCACCGCGATCGCCAGCGCGATGCCCACACCCAGCAGCGGCGCCCACAGACGCGCGTCTGGCTCCCGCTCGGCGCGCGCCCTTGCGAGCAGCAGCAGGTAGAAGCCGAGCATGATGAAGAAGACCATCAGGAAGTCGTTGTGGTCGCCTCCCAGGCCCCACACCAGCACGACCGGGTTCAGGCCCACGAGCACGACCGCCGCCAACGGGTCGCGGCCCAGCAGCCGCGCGCACTTCCACACCAGCGCGATTGTCGCCAGGCTGGTCAGCGCCAGCACCGCCTTCAGCGCCCAGAAGGACGCCGCCACGCCGAGCGGCACCACCGCGAAGGTCAACAGCGTGAACAGGGGCCCGTAGGGGCTCAGCAGCTCGTGCCAGTTGCTCAGCGCATAGCTCGGATCGCTGTGCGGCTCGAAGATCGGGATGGTGGTGTATGGGTTCAGGTGGTGCACTACCTCCATGCGCCCGTAGTTGACGTAGTTGAAGATGTCCGTGAGCGCCAGCGGCGGCGACAGGAAGAAGATCACGTGGACCGCCACGATCGCCCCAACCACCCAGGGCGCGGGCAGCCGCCGCGCGTGTGCCAGCACGACCAGGTAGCCGACAAACATCGCCACGACCGCTCCCGTGAATATGTACTTCAGGGCGGTCGTGCCACGCGGCAGCCCAGGCGCCAGCCCGCCCAGCGGACCGGCCATCCAGTGTGGAAAGTAGCCGATGTGTGTCGTCGCCGACAGGATGCTCGGCCGGTCTGCCGCCAGCACCACCAGCAACGCGCTCAGCGCAACGATCACCGCCAGACCCAGCGCGCCCGCGCGCACGCCCGAACCCGTCAGCGCGAGCTCACCCTCGCCCCTGCCCGCGACCCGCCGGCCCGCGCGCGTCGGGCCGCCGCTCACCGCGCCGTCGCGAAAGGGAAATGTCGTGGCGTCGCCTGGCATGCCGGAGATCGCCACGATTATCCCTCAGCACATACAGAGGGCTCGCCGAAGCGAGCCCTCGAAAGTGGATCTCCGCCGGATGCTCAGATCGCCGTCACGTTGACGGCCTTGGGGCCCTTGTCGCCCTGCTCCGGGTCGTAAGAGACCTTTGCCCCCTCCTGCAACGAGCGATAACCCTCGCCGTTGATCCCGGTGTGATGAACGAACAGGTCCTTGTCACCGTCGTCAGGGGTTATGAAACCAAAACCCTTGTCGTCGCTGAACCACTTTACTGTGCCAGTTGGCATGTGGGAATTCCTCCACGGTTTGTGCGTGCTGCTGCGCGGAGGATGCTGCTCAGAGCTTCGACCTGCGAGCGCTTGCACTGCTTTCGCCGGTTTATTCTCCGGCCAGACACGCACGACCGTAGCAGTCCGTCGTGACTGCGTGTTGTCGAGATGTTTACGCCGCCAAGCCGTCGATCGGGCGCCTGTGGCGCCATCCGCGACAGCTAGGCTGCCAGGCGATGGGCACGGCAGCGCAGCCCGACCCCGCAGCCGACCGCGCACGCGTCGCCCGCGCTGGCGCGGTTGCTGCCCCCCGGCCCTGCGGCCGGGGCCGAGCAGGTCGTCGAGGATTGGGGGCTGTGGCGGCGCGACGACTCGCATTCTGGCGCCCCCGCGTGATGCTCAACATGGTCAGCACGGTCGACGGGCGCGCCAGCCTGGACGGGCGCTCGGGCGCCGCTCAGCTCCAGCGCCGATCGGGCGCTCTTCCACGCCCTGCGCATGCCTGTCGACGCCGTCCTTGTGGGCGCGGGCACGGTCCGCACAGAGCGCTATGGGCCAATCGTGCGCGACGACGCCAGCCGCCAGGCGCGCCGAGCGCGGGGCCTGCCCGCCCAACCGCTCGCCTGCATTGTCTCCGGACGCGTGGCGCTGGGAGCCGACATTCCCCTACTGGCCGACCCTGACGCGCGGGTCGCGATCGTCACCGGCTCCAGCGATAGCCTGCCTGAGGGCGGCCGGCGCAGCTCGAGTACGTGCGCGCCGGCGCGACGACGGACTGCTGGACCTGCCCGCAGCGCTCGCACAGTTGCGCGAGCGCTTTGACGTGCGCACCCTGCTGTGCGAGGGAGGTCCCCACCTGGCCGGCGAACTGTTCGCGGCCGGCCTCGTCGACGAGCTGTTTCTGTCTCTCTCGCCCACGCTCGCCGGGGACCCGCGGGCCGACGCGCAGGCGCTGCGCATCCTCGCCGGGACCCAGCTGCACCCGCCGATCGACCTGCAGTTGCTGGGAGCGCTGCACCGCGACTCCCATCTGTTCCTGCGTTATGGCGTCGCCCGCCAGTGCTGACGCGCTCTCAGGCTACGGCGTCTGTGCGTGAGCGCGCGTCTCGCGCGAGACGATGTTCAACAGCTCGCTGGCCAGATGGCGGCCCTGGCTGGCCACGCGCGGTGTGGCGCTGATCAGCACCACCACCTCTTCGCCGTCGAGCTCCTCGAGCGTTATGCGCGGGGCGTCGCGCAGGGGCGTCTGCAGCGACTTCTCCAGGATCTCCTGCAGGTCGCCCGGCGTCATGCCCGCGCGCAGGCGAGCGCGCAGTTTGACCGCCTCGGGCTCGCGCAGCGGCAGCACCGCAACGTTGAGAACCACGCTGTTGGGCACCATCATCGAGTCTTCGCCCGTGGCGAACGTCGTGTACAGCAGGCCCAGCGAGCTGACCGTTCCCTCGATCTGTCCTGCCAGCGGCCCCCCCTGGAGCCGCACACGCTCGCCTACGCGAAACGGGCGGGCGCTCAACAGGACCGTGCCCGCGATCAGGTTCCCGAGCGTCTGCTGCGCCGCCAGCCCGAAGATCACCGCCGTGAACGCGGTGCCCAGCGCCAGCGTTTTCGCTTCGATGCCCGCCACCCGTAGCGCCACCACCAGCGCGAGCGCGAGCGTCACCAGCCGGATCACGAACCCGACCGTGCCCGCCGTCGCCGGCTCCAGGCGCCGGAACAGCGCTGGGCCCAGGCCACGTCCGATGTCGCGCGCGATCGCCCAGCCAAGGATCACCAGCGCGATCACCGTGACCACCCGCACGGGCGCTTCCAGCGCCGATTCCAGGACCTTGTGTGCCGGTATCGGTTCGCCATGCGGTCCGCGCCTCGCCGCGACCGTCGTGCCGAGCAGGCTCACGCGATTGTCGTAGAACAGCACCACGCCCACGAACAGCGGCAGCAGCACGAGCGCCTCCAGGCGCGCCCGCTTGACCACGCGCGGGCTGATCTGCCGCAGCAGGCCGACCTCCTGCCAGGCGTGGCTGCGCGTCTCGAACATCTTCGGAGGCGTCCTCGGAACGGGCATCGCCGCCCATGATGGTGCATCGGCCGCGCTCCGCGGGCCGCGGCGCGCCGTCCCGCGGACCGGGCGGTGGCGGCCGCCCCGACGCGGCGGCCGAGCAGCCGCGGGCGCGGCGAAGCGCGCTCAGGTCTGCGTGTAGATCACCATCGCCAGACCGAACAGCAGGCAGTAGATGGCGAACGGGCGTCAGCGTCTTGGTCTTGAAGTAGCCAACCAGGAAGCGCACCGTGAAGACCGCCGTCACCGCCGCCACCGCGCACGCGACCAGCGCCTGGCCGCGGATGCCGTTGCCGAGATGGCCGAGCAGGTCGGGGAGCTTGAAGATGCCCGCGGCGAGGATGATCGGCGTGGCCAGCAGGAACGCGAACCGCGCCGAGTCGCTGTGGTCGAGGCCGCGCGCCAGGCCCGCCCCCATCGTCACGCCGTCGCGGCTGATGCCCGCGACCAGCGCGGTCGACTGGGCGACGCCGACCACGAACGCCTCGCGGTACTCGAGCGTGTCCAGCTCGCGCGCCGCCGTCGGGCTTTGCGCCCTCGCGGATCGCCAGTTCGCGCACCTCCGCGCGGCGGCGGAAGCGCTCGGCGCCGAACAGCATGAAGCCGTTGACCATCAGGAAGATCGCCGCCACTTCCGGCTTGGCGGTCAGCGTGCGCAGCTGGTGCTCGAACACGAGGCCGATTATGCCCGCCGGGATGCTCGCGACGACGATCAGCCAGGCGAGGCGCTCGGTCGGCGGTCTCGACCCGCCGCGTGCGCGAGCGTGCGGAAGAACGCGCGGACGATCTCGACCCAGTCGCGCCAGAAGTAGACCAGCAGGCCGAGCGCGCTGCCGACGTGCAGCATCACGACGAACGCCAGCCAGAAGGACTCGGACTGCGACTGGGCCTTGACCAGCTCGTTCCAGCCGAACAGCGTGGGGAACAGCACCGTGTGCCCGAGGCTCGAGATCGGGAACAGCTCGGTCACGCCCTGCAGCAAGCCGAGCACGATCGCCTGGAAGTAGCTGAGCGCCGACGCCAGGGGCATCGTTGTCAACAGAGCCGACACGAGACTGCGAGAGCTTATTGGGCCGGCCAGCGCCACGCGCAGTCCCTACCCTCATGCCGATGCCCGCGGGGGATCGCCACGCACAGCCTGCCTTCACGGAGATCGCGCGCGAGTGGGGACGAATCGGCTGCATCGGCTTCGGCGGCCCGCCGGCGCATATCGCGCTGCTGCGCGACCTGTGCGTGACGCGGAGGCGCTGGCTGACCGACCCCGAGTTCGAGCGCGCGCTGGCGGCCGTCAACCTGCTCCCCGGCCCCGCGTCCACACAGCTCGCCATCTACTGCGCGTGGCGACTGCGCGGAGCCGCGGGCGCGCTGCTGGGCGGCCTGTGCTTCATCGCGCCCGGGCTCGTCGCGATCCTGGCGCTGGCCGTGCTGTTCCTGTCGGGCTCGCCACCCGCGTGGGTACACGGCGCCGGGCTGGGCGCGGGCGCCGCGGTGGCCGCCGTGGCAGTGCGTGCCGGGCTGGGCGTGGCCGCGCCGATCTGCGAGCGCGCAGGCGGCGTCGGTCGCGCGCGCGTGCTTAGCTACGGGCTCGCCGGCGCGATAGCCGCAGCGCTTGCCGGCCCCTGGCTGGTGCTCGTGCTGCTCGCCTGTGGCCTTGTCGAGCTGGCCCGCCGGCGCCTGGCCGCGGGCGGCTCGTGGACGGGCGCGCAGGCCCTCTGGCTGCTTGGCGCAAGCAGCGACCCCGGCGGCACGCTCGCGCTGGCCTGGAGCGCCTTGAAGGTCGGTGCGCTGGCCTTCGGCGGGGGCTTCGTGATCGTGCCGCTGATGCAATCGGACGCGGTCGGCACCTACCACTGGATGACCCACGGACAGTTCCTCAACGCCGTCGCGCTCGGGCAGATCACCCCCGGCCCGGTCGTGCTGACGGTGGCTGTCGTCGGCTACAGCGCCGGAGGCCTGCCCGACGGACTGCTGGCCGCGCTGATCGCCTTCGCGCCCTCGTTCTCATTCATCCTGCTCGGCGCCGGGCGCTTCGAGCGACTGCTCGCCAACGAGCGCGTGCTCGCGTTCCTCGCCGGCGCCGGCCCGGCGGCGGCCGGCGCCATCGTTGGCGCCGCCGTGCCGCTCACCGCCGCGCTTGGCGCGGGCTGGCAGTACGCCGTGCTCGCCGCTGGGGCGATCGCGCTGCTGGTGCTACGCCTTGGCGTCGTGATCACGCTCCTGGCAGCCGGTTGCGCAGGCGTGGTCGCCGCGCTGCTCGGCGCACCGATCCCGCGCTGACTTCACCGTCCGTTCACACGATCGTTCCCGCTTGGTCACAAAAATCCGCATTTTGCGTAGAACTCTGTGTGGTATGGACAGTCAGGGAACGACTTCATCCACGGCGATCACATGGCAGGAATGCGCCCGGGTGGACATGCATTGTCACTCCACCGCCTCTCAGGTGTCGCGCCTGGGCGTGCAGCGCGCCGCAGGGCTGCCGGAGTGCGCGACGCCCCCAGCCGAGGTCTACGAGCTGGCCAAGCGCCGGGGTATGGATTTCGTGACGATCACCGACCACGACACGATCGCCGGCGTGCTCGAGATCGCCCACTATCCCGACGTGTTCGTGTCGGTCGAGCTCACCGCCGCCTTTCGCGGCGAGCCCCAGGCTGTGCACATCCTCTGCTACGGCATCACCCCCGACGATCACGAATGGCTGCAGGCCCATCGCTCAGACGTCGAGCTGTGCGCTGCCTACCTGTGCGAGCGGGAGATCACGTGCGCCCTGGCCCACCCCTACTACACGGTCGCCGCGCCGCTGAGCGCGCGCCACCGCCGCCGGCTGGCCGAGCTGTTCGGAATCTGGGAGACCCGCAACGGCGCGCGCGCGCCCGAGCTCAACCGGCCGGCCGCTACCTATGTGGCCACGCGCGACAGCGTAGGCATCGGTGGCAGCGACGACCACGCCGGTGTGGACATCGGGCGCACCTACACGGAAACCCCGTGCGCCCACACCTCCGCGGAGTTCCTCGCACACGTGTGCGCCGGCAACGCGATCGCGCGCGGCGCGCAGGGCAGCGCGGCCAAGTGGGCACACGCGGCGATCGCGCTGGCCGCCCGCTCGCTGGGGCGAGGCCCGGCGAGCGCAGACCACGACGCTGGGGGGCGCCCGGACCCGACCCGTGTGATGGGCATGGTCCAGCGGCTGTTGCGCGAGGCCGACGCGCGCCAGGGCACGCTCAGCGGCGACGGGAGCGTGTCCTCCGATGACGCCCGCTGCCTGCTGCGGGCATGGCTCGCCGCGGTCGGGCTCGACCACCTCGATGAGCGCGGGCTGATCGCGTACATGCAGCAGGACGACTTCAGCCACTCAGACCTGTACCGGCGAGCCTGCCGCGCGCATGAGCGCAAGCTGCGCGCGGCAGTGGATGTAGCCGTGCGCGCTGCCAGCGGCCAGGCTGACGTGCCGGCAGCCGCCCAGAGCGTCTTCCAGGCATGCATCGCCGCGATCCCCTATGCGCCCGCCACGGCGTTCCTTGCCAACGAGCAGAACAAGCTCGCCGCGATCCCCTACACAGCAATGCCCGCTCCCGGCCCATCCCGCCGCGCGGGCGCACGCGGCGATGACTGTGAACGGCCCCGGGTGGCGATCCTCGCAGACGGCATCGGCTCAACGCACGGCGTCACGCGCACAATCGAGGAGATCCGCCAGCGTGGCGTAGCCGGCTTTGAGATCGAGGTCGTCGGCACCGACCCAGAGGTCGACCGGCGCCTGCCTGCGGTCGCCGAGATAGACGTCCCCTTCTACCCCGGGCTGAAAATCGGCATCCCCAGCCTGCCCTCCGCCGTGCACACGCTCGCCGGGCTCGACGGAGAGGGCTTCGACGCGATCCACGTGTGCTCGCCGGGACCCGCCGGGATCGCCGGCGCCCTATTGGCGCGCGCGTTGGCGCTGCCGCTGGTGGGCAGCTACCACACCGAGCTGACCGCCTATGCGGACCTGCGCTCCGGCGAGCGGCGCCTGGCGCAGACGATGGATCTGGCCATGAGCACCTTCTACAACGCCTGCGACGTGGTCCTCTCCCCCAGCCCCGCCGCCGACCAGGCCCTCGCGGCGCTCGCCGTGCCGGCCGAACGGGTCCTGCGCTGGGACCGCGGAGTCGACACACAGCGCTTCGATCCGAGCCTGCGCGACGAGTCGCTGCTGCCGGGCGCGGTCAACGTGATGTACTCGGGTCGCATAACCCGCGAGAAGGGCGCCGACCTGCTGGCCGACGCGTTCCTGCTCGCGCGTGAGCGCGCCCTGGCGCAGACCGGCCAGAACCTGCACCTGGTGCTCGCCGGCGGCGGGCCCGAGCAGGAGCGCCTGCGCGAGCGCCTGGGCGACAGAGCCACGTTCCTCGGGTGGCTGGAGAGCGCCGAGCTCGCGCGCGCCTACGCCAGCGCCGACATCTTCCTGTTCGCGAGCGCCACAGACACCTTTGGCCAGGTGATCCTCGAGGCCCAGGCCAGCGGCCTGCCGACGATCGCCGTGGCCAAGGGCGGCCCGCTGTCGCTGATCGAGCACCGTGTCAACGGCCTGCTGTGCGACGCCGATGCACGGCAGCTGGCGGACGCCGTTGTCGAGCTGGCCCGCTCGCCGCTGCTGCGTGAGCATCTGTCGCGCGCCGCACTACGCCGCGTGCGTGAGCGGACCTGGGAGCAGGCCCTTGCGCTGCTGGGCCGCGGCTATGAGCGGGCGCTCGCCGGCCGGGACAGAAACGACGAGCGGCGCCAAGATCGGCTCGGCATGGGGGCGAGCAGCCGCGTCGCGTGAGGCGCCGGCGCGTGCGTTCAAACTGATGCCGCTCATGCGCTCCAGGCAGCCAACACGCCCGACCCCGACGATCGCGGTCGCGTTGCACGGGATCGAGCCCGCCACGTTCGAGCCCTGCGCGCTGATCCGCGACTGGCTCGACGACCACGGCGTGAACCGCGTCACGCTGCTGGTCATCCCCGCGCGCGACCTACACCCGGTCGGCGCGCGCTCGCCCGAGATGGTGCGCTGGTTGCGCGAACGCGCAAGCGCAGGGGACTCGATCGCTCAACATGGCTTTCAGCACACGCGTGCGTACAGGGGCGCGTCGCCGCGGCAGCTGCTCGCGCAGCTGCACGGCCATCAGCTGGGTGAGTTCGTGGGCTTGGACGCCGACGAGACCCGCCGCGCGGTCCACGCTGGCTGGCGTTTGCTCAAGCTCGCCGGCATCGAGCCCGACGGCTTCGTCGCGCCCGCCTACTCGTACACGACCGCGCTGCGCCAGGCGCTGGCACAGCGGTTTCATTGGTGGGCGGGGCTCTGGCAGGTGCACCGGGCCCCGTCGCAGCTGCAGCACGCCGGCGACGATGACGAGCGAGCGGCGCATGAGCGCCAGCTCGCGCCTGCCTGGAGTCTGGCCACGTCGGGCCGGCTCGGGCGCGTGCTCTCGCCGCCGCTGCTGCGTGCAGGCTCCCTGTTGCCCACCAGCACACTGCGCGTAGACCTGCACCCGGCCGACCTGCGCCATCCGCGCCACATGATGGCGCTCGAGTGGGTCCTGGGGCGCGCGGCGCCGCGCCGCACCGCGATCACCTACCGCGAGCTCGCCGGCGTCTAAGGCCGCCTGAGAGGCGCCGAGGCCAATAGATACGGGCGATTCAATAGGCCCCAATCCCTCTATTGGAGCTAGATTCGGGTCAGTTTGTTACCCAAAGTGTTACCCACGGCTTGCTGCTACCCACGTGTTACCCACGGTGATACGATGCCCCCGTGACGCCCGATCTGCCCACGGCCGCGCTCACGGTTCGTGTCCACAAAGAGCGCCCGTTCTTCGAGGCGATGTGGCGTCAGGACGGGCTCCTGGTCAAGCGCCGCATAGGCCCGGCGTGGCTGACGCGGAACCCGCGCACTGGAAAGTGGGATCTACCCCGACGCGGCCGCGTCGCGCCCGGCCACTACGACGAGGCGCGTGCTCACGTCGCAGCCGCTGCACTCGTGGGCGCGCACGCGGCGGAGGCAGCCGAACATGAGCGCCTCGGTAAGGAGCGACGCGAACGCGGCGTGACGTTCGCCGCCGTCGCCGCCAGGTATCTGCGGTGGCTCGCTGACGTCAGGGGAGCCAAGCCCAGCACCCTGCGCGATCACGGCTACGTGCTCGGGCCCAACGGCCGAGTCCTCAGTGCAATCGGCGATCGCCCGGCCGCGAAGATCACGACCGCGGAGATCGAGGACCTGCTCACGGAAGTGGCTGCGGGGGCGTCCGCGCGCACAGTCAACAAGTACAGGGCAGTGATCAGCGCGGTGTTCGGATACGGCCAGAGGTCCACCACCTTCAACCTGGCGGCGAACCCTGTGCGAGGCGCCGACAAGCGCCGCGAGCCTCACCGCGGCGCACTGAACTATTACTCGCCCGCCGAGATCGAGGCGCTCGCCCGCGCGCTCTCAGCGGGACTTCATCGCGCACCGTCGCGGCCGGCAACCCGCGGCGCGAGCAACGCCATCGTTGCCGAGCCGACACAACGACAGGCTCAGGACCACCAGGACGCCGAGCTGGTGCGCGTCGCGAGCTATGCCGGCCTGCGACTTGGCGAGCTGCTTGCGCTGCGCTGGCGCGACGTCGACTTCGCCGGACACGCGCTGACCATCGAACGCGCCATGAGCGCGGGTGTCGAGTCCTCGACGAAGTCGGGAAAGATCCGCCGCGTCCCGCTCGCGGACCAGGCAGCCGCCGCGCTCGACAGGCTCAGCCGGCGACAGCACTTCACGGCGCCGGAAGACCTCGTGTTCGTGAACGAGCTCGGACGGACTCTTGATAGCTGGGCGCTGCGGAGCCGCTTCAAGCGTGCGCGCGACGCGGCGAGCCTGCGCCCGCTGCGACTGCATGATCTGCGGCACACGTACGGGTCGCTGCTCGCAGCCGCCGGTGTGGATCTCGTGACGATCCAAGCCGCGATGGGGCACAGTGCGCTGGCCACCACCTCGATCTACCTGCACGCACGGCCGGCCTCAGAGCAGGCCCAGGTCTTCACGCGCGCGTTTGAGTCGAGACCGACATCGCTGGAGGACGTTCCTCACCCGGGCGCGCCGGTGGCTACCGTCGATCCGTGACCACGAACGCGACCGACTTCGCGTTCGCCCAAGGTTTGCGGCCGACCGTCGCAGCCCGGTCCACGGCTCATTACGGCGTTGTTGTAATGATTGCGCTACATTACAGATAGCTTGTAATGACTCAGGTTTCGGGAAAGAACCCCTACCGGCCGGGCGTCGGCGTGCGCCCTCTGTATCTGGCTGGTCGCGAGGCGCCCCTGCGACGCTTCGCTGCGATGCTGCGCGCGGCGCCCGAGCAGCAGGCGAGCATGCGGGTGACCGGTCTGCGTGGCGTGGGCAAGTCCGTCCTGTTGGAGGAGTTCGCTGACGATGCACAGGAGCTTGACTGGGAACCGGCGCTCCTTGAGCTGCAACCGTCACACAACACCGATGAGGCCCTGACGGCGGTGCTCGGGGCGCTGCTCGAGCGCACGCGCCAGCGCCTCTCGCGCCGCGAGCGGCTGCGTTCGGCTGCCGGTCGTGCGCTGCGGGCGGCGAGCCTGTCCTTCACCTGGGAAGACGTCTCGCTCGGGATCGCCTTCGGGTCACAGCGTGAGGAGGACCTCGCGCGCGACCTGTTCGCCACGGTCGAGCTGGCGCGCGCCAAGGGCCGGGCCGGAGTCGTCTTGCTGCTGGACGAGGCTCAGCTTGTGCGCGACGAGCGCGACCGCCACGGCGAGCACCCATTGTCGCTCCTGATAGCGCCGGTGGTCGCGCTGCAACGGGCAGAGCTGCCGCTCGCCCTGGTCCTCTGCGGCCTGCCGACCCTGACCGGCAACCTGCAGAAGGCCCGCTCCTACAGCGAGCGGCTCTTTCGCGGCGAGGACATCGACTCGCTCGCACCCGAGGAGGCGATCCAGGCCTTCACCCGGCCACTCGAGCAGACCACGCGCAGAGCCGACGCAAAGCTTGCAGAGATGGTCGCGAAGGAGGTCGAGGGCTACCCCTACTTCCTCCAGCTGTGGGGATCGGAGCTGTGGGAGGCGGCGGACCTCGCCGGCGTGGATCGTTTCACCAGCAAGCTGCTCGTCGCCACCCACCCCGACATCTACGGGCGCCTCGACCGCGACTTCTACGAGCCGCGCATCGCAACGCTAACGCCCGCGGAGCAGGACCTCCTTGCATCCTCCGCCGCGTGTCCCTATCCCCCGCTGCGCTCGGCCGAGCTCAGCAGCGCATCCGAGAAGACGCCCGGAAACGTAAACGTCCTGCTCGGCCGCCTCGTCGATGCCGGAGCGCTCTACCGAATCCGCAAGGGCGAGTACGCCTACACCGCGCCCAGGTTCCGTGACTACCTGCTCCGCCGGGCAGCCCACTGAGCCACGCAGGCAGGACGCGCGTCGGCGTCGCTCCCATGGGGATACCGTGACCCCCGTGCTGCTGCGATGCACCAGAGGATTCCTAAAGCTGGTCGGTGACCGGGCCGGGACGCTCGTTGAGGCCGAGCCGGGCATCGATGACTGGTATGCCAACGTGTTCGTCATCGAGCGGCGCAAGTGCCTGCTGCTCGTCCATGCGGACACGCTGTTCTCCGTCCTCGACACCGACGTCCGCGTAGCGCAGCTGGATGATCTCGGCCTTTGCGTCGCGACGCTCGTCGTCGATGCGCTCGCCTCTGAGGGGCTCGCCGGCACGACACTCGGCCCGGTGGACCCGTCCGGTGTGTTGGTCGCAAGGACCGCGAGTCGCAGCGTGCTTGGCCACATGAACGAGATGATGTTCGAAGCGCAGCACCTCATTGCGCAGGAGGGCGGCCTACGCCACACCGATCTCGACAGCGTGAACCGCAGGCTGCGTCGTGGGCTTCATCGGCGGGGCGGCGACTATGTCGTGCCGCTCGAGCTCGCCGCCGCACGCCCGGCCTGACACCACCGCGCGGATCCGGCGCAACACCGTCGTGGAGCGAAGGCAGGAGTGTCCGACTCGAGCCCACGGGGTGATCGCGCAGCGCCGTGGGAGCGACTACGCCCCCTCGACACGGACACGCCCGCAATCGGGCTCGAAGCAGTAGCCGACGAGGTGTTGCCCAGCGCTGCTCCTCCTCGTCCGCAGCGAGCGTCAGGGAGGACTCAGCTCAGACGCTCGCTCAGCCGCGAGAGCGGGCGCGATGCGCCTCCCTTGCTCTTGGCGAATTGCGCGTCCGTTGACGCCGCGGCCCGGCCGAGGGTCTTCATCAGGCCCGGGTCGCTGTTCGGCTGCTGTCAGGGAATGCCCTGATCGCGGCCGCTCGCGTTACCGCGATTCCCACATTGGGATGAGCGGGCCCGGACTCCGGTGTTCACAGCGCAGGTGTTACCTGCTGACGCCGGCCTGTCTGCGTTCGGGCTCCGTGTGCGTCGGAAATCTGATGGAGGTTGGCGGGAACACTTGCTACCTTCCGCACATGTCCTTGGGACCCCATGGTCCGGGAGGCCCGCCGCGCTGGTTGCTGGATAAGCTTGCTGACGAGCAAGGCGCAACCCGACGGTTCGGTGCAGCGCAGGATCAATGCGGGATGGAACTCCACAACGTGTCGTCGTCTCAACTAGCATCGTTGCCATGAAAGCCTTTACGATTGGGTTGGTCGCCGCTGCGGCAATCGCTTCCCTTCCGACCGTCGACGCTCAGGCGCGCACTCGCCGCTGTGGCGTGATAACGACAACCAACCACGCTGGCGGCTCGGCACGGTGGGTGGTGACCGTCGCCTCCGGCGGTGTCAGTTGCACGACTGCCCGTCGCGTGCTGAGCCAAGGCCTCAGCCTCAGTGGCGGGGGTAACCCCAAGGGATGGCAGTGTGGCGCGCCCGCCACCGGCCCCGGCCTTAGATGCAGTCGCGGGCCGAGCGTCATCGTGGCTCGTCGCTGACTGCGCCTACGCGCCCGTGGTCGTTGAAGTCCCCACAGCTTCGAAAAGAGACGAGAAGCTTTGGTCGGCGGCCCTGAGCGCCGAGCAGAGGTTCGGCGACCTTGCCGTCACCCCGGCGCAGCGCCTATAGTCCGCGAGATGCTACGTATCCCTGTCCGTTGGATCGCGCTGACGGCGACCAGCGCCCTGGCTGTCGTCATGTTTACGGCTACAGCGTCCCCCGCCTATGCCGCCAGCGCTTGTGGGAGCGGCTACAGCGCTTGGAACGGCCTGTACGTGACGGACGTGCGCGCCGAAGGCGTTGGCTGCAATACCGCCCGCAAGGTGGCCCAGCGCGCCCATTTCGATGTCAAGGCGGTGCAGACGCGAGTAGGCGGTCGTAATTGGACCTGCGTGGTAACGAAGTGGGCGGCGGCTCCGGTCTCTAGCGGCGATCACCGCACCCACGTTCGCTGCAGCAGTCGCGGAAACGTCGTGCGATTTAACGCCGCGTCGTAGTCGGATTACGCTGAATCACGAGGAACCCAGGCAGCAACGGCGTCTCAAACGCCGCGTCCCTATGAGACGCTCGCTCCAGTTGCGGTAATCACCCAGACTCAGCCGCGCCTGGAGCAACTTTCGGGCTCTCCTGACGTTTCTCAGTGAGAAGCTGGTTGCGGGCGTTGCCGGTTTGCCCGGACGTTCCGACATCTGTCTGTTGTGCGGGGTTGCGGACGAGGCCCGGCCGCCGAGATGCTGCGGCCATGCGCCAGCACTGGGAGCCTGAGGATCTCCTCTCGGCGTGGACGCTGATTGGGCGCTCGTGCTCAACAAGAGCGGCGCGACCCGGCTGGGATTCGCGCTGCTGCTGAGGTTCTTCGAACTCGAGGCCCGCTTACGGCGTCTCAACCGGCGCCGTAGCGCGAATCGAATGCGTCACGTTGGGAAGGGAGGCGCGCCAACTTGCTGAGGTCCCCGAGCCGAGCCGGTGGTAAGGAGGACAATCGGCACCGACTCGCCGGCTGCGCGTGGCCAGGGCTAGAAACGATGGCTCGCACTGACCCCGGCGCGATTCTCAGCCTTCATTGCTCCAGTCGATCCGAGCGCCGGTGAGCGACTCGGCCAGCCCGATGGCGAGAACACCATTCTGCAACGTGCCGTATCCCCAGAGGGTCCGGCCTTGCGGGCCGACGAGGTAGTAGCCGATCGCCGCGTTGTGCTCGCGACGTTCGGGACGCGCGCCGTGTCCGAGCACTCGCTTGAAGCGGGCGAGCGACTCGCCGACGAAGGTGCCGCGGGGATACCTGATCCGGGCCGAGACGCTGGAAAAGCTGCCGACCGTTGGCCCCGACCGAGTTAGGGAACGGGTGCCGCCTACGACTTCGGATCGCAGTGATCCTGCGATGCTGGTCGCGGTGTCGCCGGGGAAGGTGAGGAACCTGTCGTCGGATCGCGGCTCATCGGTCCCTATGGTGCCTCCAAGGCGTTTGGCCGCCGCCGAGAGCGACTCGCCGAATACCACGCCGCGATATCCAGACCATGTGTCCGCGCGGCTCCGCCCGGAATCGTCCAGCTATCAATCCGCGGCGCGACCATCGGGCGCTATGCGCGCAGCCCCGCTTCCACTTTGCGGCATGCATCACGCAGCCCACTCGACCGCGCCCTCCTGCGCGCGGAAAGCAGGCGCCCGCACATAGCCAGCGAGACGGCTGAGTTGGACGATTAGCAGCACTCTCGCCTGACCCGCTTGGCGCTCCTGCTTTCCCCGGTAGCGGCTGTTCGGAGCGAGGCCGAACCCGCACTGGATGATCTGTGGGCATGCTGAAGTCCCGGCAGAAGCCCGATTCGACGAGCGTTTGCGTCGAGAAAGCGGAAGCCGGGCGCCTGTGGCGTGAGCATCCTTTGTCGGTGCCCGCGCCATGGGGCGCCCGGGTTCTTCAGAGCTGTAGGCCCGCTGTAGCGGACATCATCGGTGCTCGGCGTGCGTGGACGGTCGAGATGATCTCCTCGATGTCGATGCCTTGTAGGTAGATGCTGGTGGTGCCGAGGTTGGAGTGCCCGAGCTGGCGCTGGATGACGTTCAGCGAGACGCCCTCGCGGGCGAGCTCGACGGCGTGTGCGTGGCGCAGCTGGTGCGGTGCGAAACGTCGGCGGACGCCCGCCTCGGCGGCGTGCCGGCGAAGCTCGCCGCGGACCGATGATGCTGACCACGCTCGCCCGCGGGTGGGACCGTCGATGACGCACAGCAGCGGGCCGACCGGCATCTCAAGGCGCTTGGCGAGCCACGGCCGCAGCTGCTCCCAGCCCCAGGAGTCCATCCCGACCTCGCGTCGGCGTCCGCCCTTGCCGTGGCGAACGAGCACGGACCCGCGCTGTGGGTCGAGATCGTGCTCTGTGAGCGCGAGGGCCTCATGGACGCGCAGCCCGCCGCGCCAGAGCATCACGATCATGGCGCGCAGCCGCCACCCGTGCGCGTTATCGCCCACATGACGCATCACGCAGATGATCTCCTCGACGGTCGGCGGATCCGCTGGGTAGCGCATCCCCTTGTTGCGAGGCGCACGCCCGGCGTGAAATCCCGGGAGCGTTGCGGGCGAACGACGCCGCCCAGCGGAATCGAGCATAGATGAGCACGGTCATGGGTTCTCCTCCCATCAGCGAAACGGATAGTCGCCGCGCTCTACCACCACACGCTGGCGCCCGGCGTCGTATTCGACGGCTGCGGGTCTCCCGCCGGTGGAGGAACCGCAGGAACACGCGGCTCATGGCCCGGTTACGGCCGCCCGGAGGGACCTGAAAGGTACCGATGGGTGTGCCGTGTATCTGGTCTGCCTGGGCTGTTCGCTGTTGCTGTTGGCTCGTTGCGTCGGGGTGGGCTGTCGTGGTGAGGCTTCGGTCGGTGGTCTTGGCGGTGGTCGGGCGGCCGTGGCGGGGGTCGTTTGGCGCGGGCGGCGGTGAAGTTCGTGGCCGGTTTGGGGTGTTTGGGGTCATGAACCGGTGTGGAGAGACGCAGATCTGAGATTTGTTGGCCGCGACCGGGCGTTCGCGCTCATTAACCGGTGTGGTGAGCGCGTCGAGCATCGGTGCCGCCAAGGGCGGCGGGTACGCCAGGTATCTGGAGGCCAAGACCGATCGCGCCCGAGCGCGGCGACTACTACCTGACCCCCGACGGCGAGCTCGACGCAGGCTCCGGGCCGCTGGCTCGCCGACCCCGAGACACTCGACCGGCTCGGGATCGACCCGGACGGTCCGGTGGCCGGCGGGGATTTCATCTCGCTGATGGAGGGCCGGCACCCCGGGACCGGGCAGGTTCCTGCGGCCCGAGGGCGCGGGCGGTGGTCGGGGCGGCGGGATCGATGTGACGTTCAGCGCCCCGAAGTCCGTCTCGACCGTGTGGGCGCTGGCGGAACCGTGGCAGCGCCAGGAAATCGAAGCCGCCCACGCCACTGCGGTCGAGCAGACCGTGGGCTATATGCGCGAGCACGTCCCGGTGGTCCGCCGCCGGTACAGCGGCCAGGTGGTTGAGGAGCCCGCGAAGGATCTGATCGCCGCGGAGTACCAGCACACCACCGCCCGCGGCGTGGCCGGCGGGAAGGCACCTGATCCGCAGCTGCACAGCCATGTCGTGATCACCGGTGTCGTCCGTGAGGATGACCGTCTCGTCGCGACATGGTCACGCCCGGTGTTCCGCTCGGCTCGTGAGCTGGGTGCGCACTACCGTGCTGCGCTCGCGCACGAGCTCGCCGAGCGCGGCTATGAGATCCAGCAGGCCACCGGCAAGGACGGCAAATACTTCGAGCTCGCCGGAGTCCCCGAGGGTTTGCGTGAGGCGTTCTCCGGCCGCTCCCGCGAGGTCGCAAGGGCCGCCGAGCGTTTCCGAGCAAGGACGGGACGTGAGCCCAAGCGCGGCGAGCTACGCGACCTCGCGTTGGAGAACCGGCGAGCGAAGACCCTCACGACCCGACGCGACTTGGAGCGGGTGTGGCGCGAGACGGGCCGTGAGCACGGGTTCGGCGCCGGGGGAGGCGCTGCAGCTCCTCGCCGGCCCCGAGCGCCCCAAGCCCGAGCGGGCGATCGAGGATCGCGTCGAGGCACGGCTGGTCGAGCACCACGCGGTGTTCGACGCGAAGGACCTGCGGACGGTCGTGTTCGAGCAGGCCGCCGGCGAGATGTCCCCCGAGCAGGCACTCCAGGTCGCGAAGGCGATGGTCCGTGACCGGCGTGTCCTGACGTTGGAGGGCGGACGGATGACGACGCTGGCTGTCCGGGCGCAGGAGCAGGCGATCGAACGCCGCGCCCAGCAGCTCGCCGCACCCGGCGGCAGGGACGTCGGCGAGCACGCACGCACACGGGCGATCAGCGAGGTCGCAGAGCAGCTCGCCGCACCGCCCACCCCGGAGCAGACCGCGGCCCTCAGAGCGATCACGGGTGATGAGCGCCTCGCGGTGCTCGTCGGCCCCGCCGGCACCGGGAAGGGCGTCGTCATCGACATGGCCGCCCGGGCGGAGAAACACGCCGGCCACCACACGATCGGCGTCGCCGTGTCCGGCTCAACAGCAGAGCGCCTCGGAGAAACCACCCCCGCGCTTGCGGGCCGCACGTCCACGATCGACGCTCTGATCGCCAGGGCGGACGCCGGGACCGTGAAGATCGGCCCGAACACCACGGTGTTCCTGGACGAGGCCGGGATGGCAGACCACCGACGCCTGGACGCCCTCACCCGGCTCATCGAGGAGTCCGGGGCGAAGCTGGTCGCGGTCGGTGACGGCAAGCAGCTCCCCTCGATCGGCCCCGGCGGCATGTTCGACCGCCTCACCACCCACGCCCGGTCGGCAGAGCTCGCAGACATCCACCGCACCAGCGACCCCGACGAGCGCCAGGCATGGGCCGCCCTGCGACGCGGGGAGCCCGAGAAGGCGATGGCGCACTACCAGGCACGCGGGCGAGCTGTTCTTCAACGACACCCGCGAGCAGGCAGGCGAGGCCGCCGTCCAGCGGTGGGCAGAGCTCACCAAGAACCGCGACATCCGCAGCGTCGCGCTGATCGCCGACAGCTCGAACGTGGAGATCGACCGGCTCAACGCCCGCGCCCAACACCTCGGGCCGAGCGCGGCGAACTCGGGCGCGCAGAGGTCCAGCTGCCCCACCAGCACTACGGGCTGCGCGAGGGCGACCTCATCACCTTCACCGCCCAGCACCGCCAACCAGGGCAGCCGCGGGTCGAGAACGGCACCCGCGCCGAGGTCACCAAGATCGGCGAGAACAACGACCTGACCTTGATGCTGGACGGGTCCGGCCGCGAGCTGCAGCTCGCCGGCAAAGACCTGGAGAACGTCCGTCTCGCCTACGCCCAGCACGTCTACCGCCAGCAAGGCGCGACCGTCGACCGGTCCGTCGTGCTGACCGGTGGCTGGCAGACCAGCAAGGAGAGCGCCTACGTCCAAGCAACCCGGGCGCGGGACGCGACCGAGTGGTTCCTCGCCCGCGACGAGCTCGGCATCGACGGCCAAGACGACCGGCGCGTCATGCGCCTCGCACAACAACTCCGCATCAGCCGCCGGCAAACACCATCCCTCGCCCACCGAGAGCTGGCGGACCCCGACTGGGGACCCGGATACCACCCCACACACCGGCTCATCCCCTCCCCGCTCCACGCGCTCGCCAGAGCAGCCCGACACCTCGACAGACAGCCCGCCCGCGACGCGCCAGGACCCGAGCGATGAGCGCCCAACCACGAGAAACCCGGCATCCTGAGCCGTCTGGGCGACTGCGCCTCACCGCCACCGACGTGATGACCGTCAGCGAGGTCTCAGACCTCCTGCACGTGCCGGTCTCGACGATCGCGGACTGGGGCCGGCGAGGCCTGCTCCCGAGCGTCAAGATCGGCCGCCGCAGGCTCTACATCAGGCCGAAGATCGAAGCTCAACTGCTCGACGACGCGGACGCGCAGCGTCTGCAATAGCTCCGCCGTTTGTTACCCACGAGTGTTACCCACGGCGATTAGCCGCTGTGGCCGTCGGCGGCGCCCGAGGTTCAATAGCTATCTATTTGCAGGGCTTTTCTTCGATGCGGGCGAGAGGACTCGAACCTCCAAGGGCTCTCCCCCACCGGCTCCTAAGGCCGGCGTGTCTGCCAATTCCACCACGCCCGCGTCGGACTTCGGAGCGAAGGCTAGCTTCGCGCGCGCGACGCGCCTGCTGCGGCACGCGTATCGCGCGGCGCCGCTCGGCGCACCCGGCCCGCTGATTGGCTGTATCGTCTGGGCGTGAGCGCGGAGGAGCGCAGCGAGCCCACGCGGGGCGTGATCATCACGCATCCCAACCGCGATAAGCCTGCGGTTCAGGCGACGCGCGCGATCGTGGTGCTCCTGCTGCTCGTCAGCGCGGGCTTGGTGCTGGTGGTGACGGCGGGCGGCTGGGATGTGCTCGAGGGGGCGGTGTGGGTGCAGATCGGCTACATCGCGGTGTATCTGACGATGGCGTTCTTCGCGGCGCGCTGGAACCGCGGCGTGCTGCCGGTGGGGGCGGCGCTCGCGGTGATCCTCGCGATCTTCGCGCTGGTGGCGGGGCCGGCGTGGTTCGATCGCGACAAAACGGGCTTCGCGCAGCCGGCGCTGAGCGCGGGGCTGCTGGGCGCGATCACGTTCCTGGTCGCGCCGGTGCAGCTGCTGCTGGTCGTGTTCGCGATGCGCGGGTTCAACCAGGGCTGGAACGTGGAGCTCGAGCGGCGCGACCCGAGCTATCGCCCGGACCCTTACGCCGAGCCGCCGCCCTACCCGGCCTGAGCAGCACGGCGCGGCGCGGCGGGCAGCACGGCGCGGCGCAGCGACAGACGGCGCCGCCGGCGCGCGCAGCGGCGATGCGGCTGCGGCGCAGCGGCGATGCGGCGGGTGGGAGTCGAACCCACACATCCTCTCGGACACCGGGACTTGAATCCGGCGCGTCTGCCAGTTTCGCCACCGCCGCTTGCCGAGCAGCAAGTCTAGGGCGCGCCGACGAGCTCGAGCAGCGGCTCGGCGAGGGCGGGCGGCGCGGCGAGGACGCCCCAGGGAAGCTGCTCGTGGACGGGCAGCTCGAGCACGCGCAGGCCGGCCTCTTCACAGACGAGCGCGCCGGCGGCGATGTCCCACTGCTTGACGGAGCGCTCGAAGTAGGCGTCGTAGCGGCCGAGCGCGGTCCAGCAGAGGTCGAGCGCGGCGCTGCCGAAGCGGCGGATGTCGCGCACGCGCGGGATGACGCGCGCCAGCACGCGCGCCTGCGCGGCGCGCACGTGCGCGTCGTACGCGAGGCCGGTGGCGAGCATCGCGCGCGGGATGTCGGCGCGCACGAGCTGGGCGCGGCGGCGGTCGAGCTTGATCGTGTCGGCCGGGCGGCCATGCTGAGAGACGGCTGCTCCGCCGCCGCGCACGGCGCTGAAGAGCTCGTCGCGGTTGGGGTCGAAGACGGCGCCCGCGAGCACGCCTGTCTCGTCGCGCACGGCGACGCTGACCGACCACTGGGGGATCGAGAAGAGGAAGTTGATCGTGCCGTCGAGCGGGTCGACGACCCAGCGCAGGCCGCTTGAGCCGGGCTCGCTCGTGCCCTCCTCGCCGACGAAGCCGTCGTGCGGGCGACGGGCGGCGAGCAGCTCGCGGATGGCTCGCTCGGAGGCGCGGTCGGCCTCGCTGACGAGGTCGGTGGGCGTGCTCTTGGAGCTGATGTCGCGCTCGGCGCCGGCGGCGACGCGCTCGAGCAGCAGCTGGCCGGCCATGCGCGCGGCGTCGGCCGCGAGCTCCGCGAGCGCGCCGGCGAGCGGCTGGGTGCTCACTCGAACCCGGGCGGACGCTGCTCGTGCCAGCCCCGCTCGGTCTGCAGCTGCGCGGCGAGCGAGAGCAGCGTGGCCTCACCGGCGGGGCGCGCGACGATCTGCACGGCGCGCGGCAGGCCGTCGGCGCCGAAGCCGGCGGGGACGGAGGCGGCGGGCTGACCGGTGAGGTTCCAGACGCCGTTGTAGGGGACCCAGCCGCCGACGGTGTTGAGCGTCCAGAGCGCGCCGCGCGCCTGCAGCCGGCCGATGCGCGGCGGGGGGCTGGCGGTGGCGGGCGTGAGCAGGACGTCGTGCTGCTCGAAGGTGCGCCCGAGCCGCTCGGCGACGGCGGGCTCGCGCGCGAGCGCGCGCTGCAGCAGCGCGTCGGAGATGAGTCCGCCGATGCGCACCATCGCGCGCGTGCGGCGTTCCAGGCGCTCGGGGTGCTCGAGTGCGGAGCCGACGTCGTGGATGCCGCGCAGGTAGCGCGCGAGCACGGCGGGGATGTCGGAGAGGTCATAGCCGGGATCGCGCTCGACGAGCTCGTGACCGAGCGAGCGCAGCAGCTCGACGGTGTCGGCGAACGCGCGCTCGGCGTCGGGGTCGAGGCGGGTGATGAGGCCGGGCGGGATGCGCGTGGAGTAGGCGATGCGCAGGCGGCCGGGCGGCCGCGCGGCAGCCTCGGCGAAGGGCTCGGCGGGCGCGGGCGCGCTGTCGGCGTCGAGCGGGCTGGAACCGGAGGCGACGTCGTGGAAGAGCGCGACGTCGGCGACGTGGCGAGCGAGGAGGCCGTACACGGTGAGGCCATGCCAGCCGCGCGCGAGCGGCGCGAGCGAGACGCGCCCGCGCTGGGGCTTCAGTCCGAAGAGGCCGCACCAGGCGGCGGGTATGCGGATCGAGCCGGCGCCGTCGGAGCCGAGCGCGGCGCCGACGAGGCCGGCGGCGACGGCGGCGGCGCTGCCTCCGCTCGAGCCGCCGGGGCTGCGCTGCAGGTCCCAGGGGTTGCGCGTGACGCCGTAGGTGGCGGTCTCGGTGAAGGGCCACTGGGTGAGCTCGGGGACGTTGGTCTTGCCGATGATGAGCGCGCCGGCCTCGCGCAGGCGGCGCACGACCTCGCAGTCGGCGAGCGCGGCGCGCTCGACGGCGTTGGTGCCGAGCGTGGTGCGCTCGCCGGCGAGGTCCATGTCTTCCTTGACGGCGATCGGGACGCCGAGCAGCGGGCGCTCCTCGCCGGCGGCGCGGCGCGCGTCGGCCTGCTGGGCTTCGATGCGCACGCGCTCGCCGTAGACGACGCGGAAGCAGTTCAGCTGCGGCTCCAGGCGCACGATGCGCTCGAGGTAGAGCTCGACGAGCTCGGCCGAGGAGAGCTCGCCGGAGCGGATGAGCTGCGCCTGTGTGGCGATGCCTGCGTGGGCGAGCTCGCTGGAGTCCATGCGCGCAGCGAAATCTAGACGGGGGTGACGGGGTTGCGCCTGGCGGGCCAGTCGCGCAGCTTGCGCTGCGCGTGTTCGAAGCGGCGGATCAGCTCGGCGCGCAGCGCGCGCGGCTCGATGACGGCGTCCACGACGAGCTCGGAGGCGAGGTGCAGGATGTCGATGTCCTGCGCGTACTCGGCGCGAAGCTGCTCGGTGCGGACGGCGCGCTCGGCATCGTCCTCGATCGCCTGCAGCTGGTTGTAGTAGACGGCGTTGATCGCGGCCTGTGGTCCCATGACGGCGATCGAGGCGCTGGGCAGCGCGATGCAGCAGTCGGGCTCGAAGGCGGGACCGGCCATCGCGTAGAGCCCGGCGCCGTACGCCTTGCGCACGATCACGGAGATCTTCGGCACGGTGGCTTCGCTGACGGCGCTGATCATCTTGGCGCCGTGGCGGATGATGCCAGCGCGCTCGACCTGCGTGCCGATCATGAAGCCCGGCACGTCGGCGAGGAAGAGCAGCGGCACGTTGAAGGCGTTGCAGGTCCAGATGAAGCGTGCGGCCTTGTCGGCGGAGTCGACGAAGAGCACGCCGCCCTTCTGCTTGGGCTGGTTGGCGACGATGCCGATCGTCTCGCCGTCGAGGCGGGCGAAGCCGACGATGATCTCGCGCGCCCAGCGCGGGTGGATCTCGAACAGCGAGCCCTCGTCGATCAGCGCGGCGATGAGCAGCTGCATGTCGAAGGGCTTGTTCTCGTCGGCGGGGATGAGCGCGGCGATCGGGTCCGCGGGCTCGGCGCTGGTGGTCTCGGCCAACTCTCTGGGCGTTGCGCCCTTCCGTACGAACGTTCGTTCGGTCGCCTTCGCGGCGCGAGAGGGAACACCCCCACCCTCGCCCTCCCCCTCGAGCTCGCCCTCGGGTTCCCCCTCGCGCCCCGCCTGGACGGCGCCGGCGGGCGCGCGCGCCTCGGCGCGGGGCGGCGAGTCGCGCCAGCTGGAGGGCAGGTAGGAGAGGTAGCGGCGGGCGAGCGCGATACCCTCCTCGTCGCTGGCGACGAGCTGGTGGGCGCAGCCGGAGACGCCGGTGTGCATGCGCGCGCCGCCCATCTCCTCGAGGCTGACGTGCTCGCCGATGACCATCTCGGCCATGCGCGGCGAGCCGAGGTACATCGAGGCGTTTGCGTCGCGCATGATGACGAGGTCGCAGAAGGCGGGGATGTAGGCGCCGCCGGCGGCGCTCGGGCCGAAGAGCACGCAGAGCTGCGGGACGAGGCCCGAGAGGCGGACCTGGTTGTAGAAGATGCGCCCGGCGCCGCGCCGTCCGGGGAACATCTGCACCTGCTCGGTGATGCGGGCGCCGGCGGAGTCGACGAGGTAGACGAGCGGGATGCGCAGGGCGAGCGCGCGCTCCTGCAGGCGCAGGATCTTCTCGACGGTCTTGGGGCCCCAGGAGCCGGCCTTGACGGTGGGGTCGTTGGCCATCAGCGCGAGGGGGCGCGCGTCGATGCGGCCGAGGCCGGTGAGCACGCCGTCGGCGCCGAGGCCGTCCTGCTGCCAGTTGGCGAGCAGCGCCTCCTCGTCGAAGCTGCCGTCGTCGAGCAGCAGCGCGACGCGCTCGCGCACGGGCAGCTTGCGCTGCTCGAGGGCCTTCTCGCGGTGCCGGGCGGGCCCGCCGGCGAGCGCGCGGGCCTGCGCGTCCTCGAGCGTGCTCATCGTGCGCGCCGGTGCGCCGCCGCGCGCATGCCGACGGCGCTCATCGCGTGAGGCGCGCGCGGCGGCGTTCGCGCGCGAGGGCTCTGGCGCGGCGGGCGTTGAGCTTGGCTTCGATGGAGGCGAGGTCGGGTTCGGGGCCGAGCAGTTTGGCGAGGTTGCGCACGGCGGGCAGCAGCGTGAAGATGATGACCCAGATCGGCCAGAAGCTGCCGCTGGCGCCGCTGGCGAGCCAGATGGCGACGCAGATGCCCGACGCGGTGAGCCCGCCGGAGGACTCCTGCAGCAGGCGGCGGCGCAGCTGCGCCTTGCGGCGGACGAGCTCGGCGCCCAAGGTGGCGGGGCTGAGCGGCAGGTCGCTCTTGAGCGCGTCGAGCTCGCCGCGGGTGCGCGCGGCGTAGGCGCGCCCGAGACGCTCCTCGAACTCGGCGGAGTCCAGGCGGCCGGCGAGCATGTGTTCGCGCAGCTCCTGGGCGAGCGCCTCGCGCTCGGAGTCGCCGGCACGCACGCTCGCGGGGTCGGTCACGTGGCGCGCTCAGGCGAAGGCCGCATTGGGCTGCGGCGGGTCGGCGGAGTAGTCATAGAAGCCCATGCCGCTCTTGCGCCCGTACCAGCCGGCGCTGAGCATCTTGCGCAGCGTGGGCGGCTGCGCGAAGCGGCGCTCGCGGAACTCCTCGAAGAGGACGTCGCAGATCGAGCCGAGCGTGTCCAGGCCGACGAAGTCGGCGAGGGTGAGCGGGCCCATGGGATGGCCGGCGCCGGCCTTCATGGCGTCGTCGACCTCGGCGACGGAGCCGACGCCCTCTTCGTAGGCGCGGATGGCGTCGAGCAGGTAGGGGACGAGCAGCCGGTTGACGATGAAGCCGGCGGTGTCGCGGGTGGCGATCGCGAGCTTGTCCTGTGCGCGCGCGAACTGCAGCGCGGCCTCGAAGGTGTCATCGGAGGTGGTGAGGCAGCGGACGACCTCGACGAGCTTCATGACCTGGGCGGGGTTGAAGTAGTGCAGCCCGACGAACTGCTGCGGGCGCGAGGTGACGGCGGCCTGGTCGACGACGGCGAGCGAGGAGGTGTTGGAGGCGAAGATGGCGTCGGGCTTGACGATCTCGTCGATCTCGCGCCACATCTCGAGCTTCAGCGGCAGGCTCTCGGTGATCGCCTCGATGACGAGGTCGCGGTCGGCGAGCTCGCGATAGTGGATGGTGCCGTGGATGCGCGCGCGCACGGCGTCGGCATCCTGCTGGCTCGCCTTTCCCTTCTCGACGGCGCGCGCGAGCTGCGAGTCGATGCGCGCGAGCCCCTTGGCGAGCGTGGCCTCGTCGAGCTCGCGCACGACGACGTCGTAGCCGGCCTGCGCGGCGACCTGCGCGATGCCGTGCCCCATGAGCCCGGCGCCGAGGACGCCCACCTTCTCGATCTGCTGCGCCATTGCTCTCCTTGAGTCGGGTTTTTGTTGGGAGGCGAGCGCGCGTGGCGCCCGTTCGACGGCTGCTGTGACCGGCCTCAGCGCGCGCCGGAGCGAGCCACAGCCTAGTGAGCATCGCTGGGTGCGGGCGCGCGGGCGCGAGCGGTAGCCTGCGTTGGGTGAGCGGGCAGCCGAACGGCGACGAGTTCGATCTGGCGGCGGCGGGCCTGCGGCTCGACGGCGGGGACGTGGCGGGCTCGGCGGAGGTGCTGGCGCGTAAGCTCGAGCAGGCGCTGCCGGGGCGCGTGAGCGTGCGGCGCGGCGGTGGCGGTCTGCTGGGGAGGGGCGACAAGCGGGTGCGCGCGCTGCGCGTGGAGCTGGGCGGCTGCGAGTACGAGCTGCAGATCGAGGGCGAGCGCGTGGAGGGCTTTCGCGGCAAGCAGGTGCGCGGGATCGCGATCAAGCGCGAGTCGATGGATGCGGCGCGCTGGATCGAGGCGCTGACGGCTGACCTTCAGGAGGAGGCGCAGCGCTCGAGCGAGGCGCGCGAGGCGCTGGCGCGCCTGCTGGGCTGAGGGCGCAGCGGCTGCGCGAGCGCGCGAGGAGCGGAAAGTGGCGAAGGACGCGGGCGAGCAGGACAGGCAGGCGGAGCGGCAGGCGGCGGAGCGCGCCGAAGCGGAGTCCGAGCGCGTGGAAGAGGAGTCGATCGCGCGGCTCGAGCGCGGCGGCATTCCGGTGCAGGCGGAGCGGCGGCTGCGCGAGCTGGGCGAGCGCGGCGGCGCGTTCACGTCGGACCTGTCGGTGGCGGACTTCGCGCTGTGCCAGCGCCTGGGCCTGCGGCCGCTTGCGCAGGTGATGGGCAGCTCGATCTACCAGATCGGCTACCAGGCGGCGCCGTGGGGCTCCTACGGGATGGGCGGCGGGCTGCTGTTCGAGATGCAGACGCTGTCGGAGGCGTGGAACGAGGTGCGCTCGCGCGCGCTGGGGCGCCTGGCGCAGGAGGCGGCGCTGGTGGGGGCGGACGCGGTGATCGGCGTGGAGCTGCGCGCGGGCCGCTACGAATGGGCGGAAAACTCGATCGAGTTCATGGTGGTGGGCACGGCGGTGCGCCAGGAGCGCGCGGACGGGGCGGCGGGGGTGCAGCACGCGCGGCACGCGCGGGGCGCGGCGCCGGTGCTGACGGAGCTGTCGGTGGCGGACTACGCGAAGCTCGCGTGGGCGGGGATCGCGCCGCTGGGCTTCGTGGCGTGGACGTCGGTGTTCTTCGTGGCGGCGTCGTTTCAGACGCAGATGCGCACGGGCGGCTTCGGCTACATGCAGAACCAGGAGCTGCCGGAGTTCACGCAGGGCATCTACGGCGCGCGCGAGACGGTGGTGGCGCGGATGACCGAGCAGGCGGCGCGGCTGGGCGCGAGCGGCGTGCTGGGCGCGCGCATCGAGCATCAGATGCGGCCTGTCTCGATGGGCGGCGGGCGCGTCGAACGCGGCGGGCTGATGGTGAGCTTCCACGCGATCGGCACGGCGATCCGCGAAGCTGAGCCGGGGCACGCGGTGCCGGAGCCGATGACGACGGTGGACGTGACGACATGAGTGCGGCGGCGAGGCGACGCGCGGGCGATCCGGCGGTGAGGCGAAGCGCGGGCGATCCGGCGGTGAGGCGAAGCGCAGGCGATCCGGCGGTGAGGCGAAGCGCAGGCGATCCGGCGGTGAGGCGAAGCGCAGGCGATCCGGCGGTGAGGCGAAGCGCAGGCGATCCGGCGGCGACGCGGCGGGCCCGGCCAGACGAGCGGAGCAGCGGGCGGATTGAACACACGAGAGGAGCTGCAGGCGGATGAGTGACGCAGAGTCGAGCGGGCAGACGTACGACCCGACCTCGCTGGAGGGGGTGCCGCAGGCGGGGCGCGAGCGTCTGGCGCAGAACCGCGCGGGCCTGTTCACGTCGGACCTGACGGTGAACGAGTTCCTGCTGGTCAAGCAGGCGGGCTTCGATCCGGTTGGCCTGGTGGTGGGCAGCTCGATCTACCACATCGGGATCCAGATCGCGGGCTGGCGCAAAAGCCAGGAGATGACGGTGCTCTCGCAGGCGATGTACGGGGCGCGGGAGCTCGCGATGACGCGGATGGAGGAGGAGGCCGATCAGCTCGGCGCGGACGGCGTGGTGGGCGTGCGGCTGGACATCGGCCGCTACGAGTGGGGTCAGGACATGGCGGAGTTCATCGCGATCGGCACGGCGGTGAAGCACCGCGGCGGGGTGCTGCATCGCGCGCCGAACGGCAGGCCGTTCACGAGCGATCTCTCGGGCCAGGACTTCTGGACGCTGCTGCGCACGGGGCATCGTCCGGTGGGCCTGGTGATGGGCAGCTGCGTGTACCACGTGGCGCACCGCGGGATGCTGCAGAGCCTCGCGCAGACGGGCCGCAACGTGGAGCTGCCGAACTTCACGCAGGCGCTGTATGACGCGCGCGAGCTGGCGATGGAGCGGATGCAGAGCGAGGCGCAGGAGCTGAGCGCGGAGGGGATCGTGGGGGTGTCGCTGCAGGAGAAGAGCCACGGCTGGGGCAGCCACACGATCGAGTTCTTCGCGGTCGGCACGGCAATCGTGCCGCGGGAGGGTCATGATGCCGAGATCGAGCCGCCGACGCCGGTGCTCGACCTCAGCTGACAAGGACGGGAGGAGGCACCCGAATGAGCATCGTCTTCACGGAGGACCACGGCGCGGCTCGCCACGTCGTGCTGAACAGGCCCGAGAAGCGCAACGCGATGAACCAGGAGCTGCTGCGCGCGCTGCGCGAGGCGCTGCGCGAGGCGGCGGCCGACGAAGCGGTGCACTGCGTGGTGCTGCGCGGCGAGGGACCGGTGTTCTCGGCGGGCGTGGACCTGAACGAGCTCGGCGCCTCCACGGGCAGGTCGGGAATGCTGCGGCCCTTTCGCGAGGTGTTCCTCGACTGCGCGAATCTGTGCGAAGAGATGGCCAAGCCGGTGGTGTGCCAGATCCAGCGCGCGTGCCTTGGCGGCGCGCTGGAGGTGGCGCTGGGCTGCGATCTGCGGATCGCGTCGAGCGACAGCCAGCTGGGGCTGCCGGAGGTGCGCTTCGGGATCATCCCCGACGTGGGCGGCTCGACGCGGCTGCCCGCGGTCGTCGGCCTGGGGCGCGCGAAGGAGCTGATCATGACGGCGCGCACGATCGACGCGCCGGAGGCGGAGCGCATCGGGCTGGTGAACCGCGTGGTGGCGGCGCACGAGCTCGCGCAGGCGACGAGCGCGTTGGTGGATGAGCTGCTCGCGAACTCGCACCTCGCGGTGGGCCGCGCGAAGCGGGTGATCGACGCCTCGGCGCGCCCGGCGCTGGCGCAGACGCTGGAGATGGAGATCGCGGTGCAGGAGTTCCTGGTGGGCGCGGCGCGCGCAGCCGCGGCCGCGGCTCGGGGAGGGGCAGACTCCCCGCTCGCGCCGCAGCCTCACGCCGCGACGCCGGTCGAGCACTCGCCTGCGCCCGCCTCCGCGCAGGCGTCGCCGCCGTCCGCGCCGGCCCGCCCGTCGCCGTACTCTGCGCCCGCGTCCCCGCAGGCGTCGCCGCCGTCCGCGCCGTCCCGCCCGTCGCCGTACTCTGCGCCCGCGTCCCCGCAGGCGTCGCCGCCGTCCGCGCCGGCCCGCCCGTCGCCGTTCTCTGCGCCTCCAAGCCCGACGGCGCCCTCTGAACCGGCCAGCCCGATGCCGCGCTCCCCGGCCGCTACGCCGACTGCGCCGGTGCCGGCAGCGACGGCCGCTCCCGCGAGCGGCGACGGCGAGGGTGAAGCGAACGGCGAGCGCTCGCTGCAGCACGAACGCCGCCGCTACGTCACCAGCTGACGGCGCGCCAACTCGCGAAGGCGCGCCAACTCGCGAAGGCGCGCGAACTCGCGAAGGCGCGTCAACTCGCGTAGGCGCGTCGGCTCGCGAAGGCGCGCGAACTCGCGAAGGCGCGCCAACTCGCGTAGGCGCGTCGGCTCACGCGCCTGCGGCGGCGACCTCCCGCGCGGCCGGCGCGAGCGGCTCGCGCCCGCGGATCAGGTCGGAGGCGCGCTCTGCGATCGCGATCGTGGGCGCGTTGGTGTTGCCGCGCGGCACGGTCGGCATCACCGAGGCGTCGACGACGCGCAGCCCCTCCACGCCGCGCACGCGCAGCTCGGTGTCGACCACGGACGTCGAGTCGGCGCCCATGCGGCAGGTGCCGACCGGGTGGTAGAGCGTCTGCGTGGTCAGGCGGATGTGCGCTTCGATGTCCTCGTCGCTGTCCGAGGCGGGCGCGAAGCGAGCTTCGCGGATGCACTCGGCGAGCGGGCTGTGGCGTGCGATCTCCATGACCAGGCGCACGCCGCCGACCGCCGTGCGCATGTCCTCGGGATCGTCGTAGTAGTTGTGCACGATGATCGGCTTGGCGGTCGGCTCCGGCGAGCCGATCGCGACGTAGCCGCGGCTGCGCGGCTTGAGCACGCAGGCGCCGCAGGCGAGGCCATGGGCGTCGCCGGGTACGAGGCCCTCGCCGGCGAACATGGCGGGGGCGAAGTGCAGCTGGATGTCGGGCGCGGGCAGCCCCTCGCGCGTGCGCGCAAAGCCGCCGACCTCGGCGACGGTCGAGGTCAGCGGTCCTTCGCCCTGCTCAAAGAGCGCGAGGTTCTCCTCGTTGAGCGCGCCGAAGAGGCTGTCTTCGCGGTCGGTCAGCCAGACGCAGCCGGCGTTGGGGTGATCCTGCAGGTTGGTGCCGATCTCGGGCGACTCCGCGACGAGCGGGATCTGGAGCAGCTCGAGTTCTTCTGCGCGGCCGACGCCGGAGAGCATCAGCAGCTTCGGCGAGTCGTACGCGCCGCACGCGACGATCACCTCGCGCTCGGCGCGCACCTCGAACGGCTCGCCGGCGCCTGTGATGCCGCTCACGCCGCTGGCGCGCGCGCCGTCGAAGAGCAGCTTGAGCGCGTGGTGGCGGGTGCGCACCTCGAGATTCGCCCGGTCCTCGACGGGATGCAGGTAGCAGACGGCGGCGCTGCCGCGCGCGCCGGCGATGTGCGTGCACTGGTAACGGCCGACGCCGTCCTGGAAGGCGCCGTTGAAGTCCTCGTTGGAGCGCAGCCCGGCAGCGTTCGCGGCCTCGAGGAAGAGCGCGGACATCGGCGTGCGCGCGCGTCCCTCGATCACCGACAGCGGACCGTCGGCGCCGTGTAGCTCGTCCGCGCCGCGCTCGTTTTTCTCGGCGCGACGGAAGTAGGGCAGCATTTCCTCGAAGCCCCAGCCTGGGCAGTCGAGCTCGTCGCGCCATTCGTCGTAGTCGGCGCGGTTGCCGCGGATGTAGATCATCGCGTTCAGCGAGGAGGAGCCGCCGAGCATCCTGCCGCGCGGCAGATAGACACGGCGGTTGTGCAGCTGCGTCTCCCATACCGTCGAGTGGTCCCAGTCGAATTCGCTGCGGAACAGCGCGCTGAAGGCGGCCGGGATGTGGATCAGGTCGTTGGTGTCGGGTGGGCCCGCCTCCAGCACCAGGACGCGCGCGTCCTCCTCCTCCGATAGTCGCGCGGCGAGCACGCAGCCCGCCGAGCCGGCGCCGACGATCACGTAGTCATACATCTGGGTCCCCTTTCTGGCTCGCTCCCCTGCGCTGCATCCTTCCACCTCGCGCGCCGCTACGCGCGCCAGTCGATCGGACCGGCGACGAGCGTGTGGCTGCCGAGCGGCCGCCCGAGGATCTCCTGGGCGCGGCGCGAGCAGGCGAGCAGCGCGCCGAGGTCGACGCCGGTGCCGATGCCCATCTCCTCCAGCATCGAGACGAGGTCCTCCGTGGCGACGTTGCCCGTCGCGCCGGGCGGCACCGGGCAGCCGCCGAGCTCGCCGAAGCTCGACTCGAAGCTCTCGACGCCCCCCTGCAGCGCTGCGAGCGCGTTCGCGAGCCCCTGTCCGCGCGTGTTGTGGAAGTGCGCTGTCAGCAGCACCTCCTCGCCGAGCCGTTCGCGCGCGGCCACGAAGAACTCGCGCACCTGGCGCGGGTTGGCCATGCCGGTCGTGTCGCCGAAGCCGATCTCCTGGGCGCCCGCGTCGCGCAGGCTCGCGGCGATGTCGAGCACGCGCTGCGGTGGAACGTGGCCCTCGTAGGGACAGCCGAACGAGGTGGAGATGACGCCCTCGCAGTCGAGCCCCTCAGCGCGCGCGTGCGCGAGCACGGCGCTCACGCCCTGCAGCGACTCCGCGACCGAGCGGTTGACGTTGCGGCGGTTGTGCGTCTCGGAGGCGGACAGGAAGACGTTGATCTCCTGGAAGCGCTCGCGCTGGCGCAGCGCGCGCTCGAGTCCGCGCTCGTTGGGGATCAGCACGGAGACGCTCACCCCGGCTGGGATCCGCGCGCGCGCGAGCACCTGCTCGGCGTCGGCGAGCTGCGGGATCACGTCGGGCCGCACGAAGCTCGTCACCTCCAAGCGCCGCAGACCGGTTCCCGCGAGCGCCTCGATCAGCTCGACCTTGGCGTCGGTCGGGATCACCTCGGGCTCGTTCTGGAAGCCGTCGCGCGGCCCGACCTCTCTGATCAGCACGCGCGCCGGAAGCGCTCCGGCGAAGCCGGCCTGCGAGGCGAAGCTCCGCTCGGGCATCATCTGCGACCACCATATACTCGGCGCGCGTGCCGGAGACGAGCACAGACTTGGTCGCTGTGATCGGCGCCTCCGGCGCGCTCGGCTTTGGCGTCGCGGTGCGCCTTGGACTGGCGGGCGTGCCGATCGTGATCGGCTCGCGCGAGGAGAGCCGCGCCGCGGAAACGGCGCGGCGGGCGGCTGCGGTCGTTCCTTCTGGCTCCTTCGAGGGTCTCGACAACGCCGGCGCCGCGCGCGCCGGCGCGACGGTGATCCTCAGCGTGCCGTTCCGCAACCAGGCCGAGACGCTCGCGAACATCTCGAGCGCGCTGCGGCCCGGGCAGCTGTTCATCGACGCGACGGTGCCGCTCGCGGCCGCCGTGGCCGGCAAGGCCACGCGGATGCTCGGCGTCTGGCAGGGCTCCGCGGCCCAGCAGACGCTCGAGATGGTGCCGGATGGCGTGCGCGTCGTCTCTGCGTTGCACACGATCAGCGCCGCGTCGCTGCACGACCTCTCCGACCCGCTCGAACAGGACGTGCTCGTCTGCGGGGACTCGCGCGAGGACAAGCGCGCGGCGGCGTCGCTGATCGAACGCATCGAGGGGCTGCGCTGCGTCGACTGCGGGCGCCTGGAGATGTCGCGCACGACCGAGTCTTTGACGGCGCTGCTGATCGCGATCAACGCCCGCTACAAGATCCACGCGGGCCTGCGCATCACGCGGCTGCCAGAGCGCCTGTGGGAGTGAGCACGAGCGAGATAGTCGTGCTGTGCGGCGGCACCGGCGGCGCCAGGCTCGCACGCGGCCTCGCCGACGTGGTCGGGCCGCAGCGGCTCGCCGCGATCGCCAACACGGGCGATGACATCGAGATCTACGGCGCCTACGTCTCGCCCGACCCCGACCTCGTGTCGTTCTGGCTCGCCGACGTGATCGACGAGCGCGGCTGGGGCCTCCGCGACGACAGCTTCGCGGTGATGGACGCGCTGCGCGAGCTCGGCGTCGATGTGTGGTTCAACCTCGGCGACCGCGACCTCGCGTGGTGCCTTCGCCGCGCCGAGCTGCTCGCGCAAGGCGTGACGCCGACCGATGCGCTCGCGCGCCTGAACAGCTCGATCGACGTGCGCGCGCGCGTGCTGCCGATGTGCGACGAGCCCGTGCGCACATGGATCAGCACGCGCGAGGCTGGCTGGAGCGAGTTCCAGCGCTTCATGATCGCGGCGCGCGCGCAGGGCACGCTCGACGGGCTGGAGTTTCGCGGCGCGCAGGACGCGAAGCCGAGCGCGCCGGTGCTCGACGCGCTGGCGGGCGCGCGCTGCGTGGTCCTCGGGCCTTCCAACCCGCTCATCTCGATCGCGCCGATCCTCGCCGTGGACGGCATGCGAGAGGCGATCGCGCGCGCGGACGCGCCCGTCGTGGCGGTGAGCCCGATCGTCGGCGGCGAGGTGCTCAAGGGGCCGACGGCGGCGTTCATGCGCTTCGCCGGCAAGGACTGCAGCGCCGCCGGCGTCGCCGCCTACTACGGCGCGCTGCTCGACGGCATCGTCGCCGACGAAGCGGTGCCGGGGCTGCCGAGCCTGCGCATCGACACCCTGCTCGACACGCCCGAGGCGCGCCGGCGCGTGGCCGAGCAGACCGTCGCCTTCGCCGAGCGGCTGTGCTCGTGAGCGCGATGCGCACCGCCGCGATCCTGCCCGTCAAGCGCTTCAGCGCCGCCAAGCAGCGGCTCGGTCGCAGCGTGCCGGACGAGCTGCGCCTGCGGCTCGCGCGCGCGATGGTCGCGGACGTGCTCGACGCGCTGGCGCTCAGCCGCGGGCTCGAGCTGACGATCCTCGTGACGGGCCAGCGCGACGTCGCCGAGGCTGGGCGCACGCAGCGCGCCGAGGTCGTCGAGGACCGCTCGGATTCCGGGCAGTCGGCTGCCGTGCTGCGCGGCGTCGGCCGCGCGCTCGAGCTCGGCTTCGAGCGCGTGCTGTGCGTCCCCGGCGACTGCCCCGCGCTCGACCCGACCGAGCTCGCAGCGCTCCTGCAGTCCCCTGCGCGCGAGGAGGCCGTGATCGTGCCCGACCGTCACGGCAGCGGCACCAACGGGCTGCTGCTCGCGCCGCCCGACGCGATCGAGCCGAGCTTCGGCCCGGACAGCTTCGAGCGCCACCGCGGCGCGGCGCTCGCCGCGGGGCTCGCGGTGCGCGTCGAGCGCCCCGCCTCGCTGCTGCTCGACATCGACACGGGCGCCGACCTGCAGGAGCTGCGCCGGCGCCTGCACGAGGCGGGCCCCTACGCGCGGCGCACGCGCGAGCTGCTCGCGCAGGCGCCCGTCGCGGGCGGCGCACGGTGAGCGCGTTCTCGGCGCTCGCACTCGCGCAGCTGCCGGAGGTGCGCCCCGGCGATGACCTCGCACAGCTGATCCTCGACGCGCTCGGCGAGCAGCCGCTCAGCGACGGACATTTGCTGGCGCTCGCGCACAAGGTCGTCTCCAAGGCCGAGGGCGCCCTCGTGACGCTCGCCGACGTCGAGCCGAGCCCGCGCGCACGCGAGCTCGCCGCCCAGCAGCAGAAGGACCCGCGCGCGGTGCAGGTCGTGCTCGACGAGAGCAGCGATCTGCTGCGCGCCGAGCGCGGCGTGCTGATCTGCCGCACGCGACACGGCTTCGTGTGCGCCAACGCCGGCGTCGATGCGTCCAACTCGCCGTCCGACGACACGGTCGTGCTGCTGCCGCGCGACCCCGACGCCTCCGCGCGCGCGCTGCGCGCGCGCCTGCGCGAGCTCAGCGGCCGCTCGCCGGCGGTGCTGATCAGCGACAGCTTCGGCCGCGCCTGGCGCAACGGCCAGCTCGATATCGCGATCGGCCTGGCGGGCCTTCAGCCGCTCGACGACTGGCGCGGGCGGCGCGACTCGCGGGGCCTTGAGCTGCGCGCCACCTGGCTCGCCGTCGCCGACGCCGCGGCCGCCGCCGCCGACCTCGCACGCGCGAAGGACTCGCGCGAGCCCGTCGTGCTGTTCGAGGGGCTCGAGCGCTTCGTCACCGCCGACGACGGCCCCGGCGTCGCGCCGCTGCTGCGGCCGCTCGAGGAGGATCTGTTCCGCTGAGGGCCGCGCGCGCTCGCCGAGCTCGCCGGCGCACGTCGCGCCGCGCCGCGCCGCGCGCCGCGCTAGGCCACACGCCGGGCTGTCCGCTCGCTAGCCGCGGTCGCGCACGCGGCGCCAGAAGCGGACGAACTCGCGCTCGTGGCCGATGCCCGCATCGAGGGCGAGCAGCGCTCCGTGCGCCTCCTCGCCGCCGGCGCCGCCGGCGGCGCTGGCCTTCGCGGCGTTGCGCAGCTCCTCGTAGCTCGCAAGCCGGCGTTCGTGGGCCTCGAGCTGGCCGCTCGCCAGCGCCGCCGGGTCGGCCCCGAAGAACAGCTTCAGAAGGCCCGGGTCGCGCAGCTCGTACAGCGCCGTCGGCGGCTGCGAGCGCCAGCGCTCGAGCGCCTCGCGACCGGCGCGCGTGAGCGTGTAGGTCCGCCTGCGTCTGCCCTCCCGCTCGCGCCGCTCCTGCAGCAGCCCCTCCCCCGCGAGCCGCGCGCACTCCGTGTAGAGCTGCGTGTGCGGCAGCGACCAGAAGTGGCTCGTGCTGATCGCCGCCAGCCGCTTGAGGTCATAAGGGGTCGCCGGCTGCGCGCGCTCGATCAGGCCGAGCACCACGAAGGACGTGTCGCTGAGGCGCGGGCTTGACATCGGCGACACAGTAGCGTACGGTCCGAATGGTTCGGTCCGCACTATTGCCGAGGAGGATCAAATGTCCGCCGCCGCCCCCGCCCTCGCCGCGCCCACGCTCGGCTTCTCGACCCTCGAGCGGGAGGCGGTGATCGACGAGCTCGAGCTCTCGGGCGAGCTGCCCGCGTGGCTGAGCGGCTCGCTGCTGCGCACCGGCCCCGCGCGCTTCGAGGTCGGCTCACAGCGCATGCGCCACTGGTTCGACGGGCTCGCGATGCTCCATCGCTTCAGCATCCAAGAGGGCCGCGTCTCCTACGGCAACCGCTACCTGCACAGCCGCGCCTGGCGCGGCGCGCAGGAGCGCGGCGAGATCGCCCTCGCGGAGTTCGCGACCGACCCCTGCCGCTCGCTGTTCAGGCGCGTGCAGACGCTGTTTGCACCGGGCAGCACGATCACCGACAACGCCAACGTGAACGTCGCGCGCCTCGCCGAGCGCTATGTCGCGATGACCGAGACGCCGATTCCCGTGCAGTTCGACGCGGCGACGCTCGAGTCCGCGCGCGTGCCCGAGCTGAAGGGCCCGGGCCAGCTCGCCAGCGCCCATCCTCACCTCGACCGCGCGAGCGGGGGCATGCTCAACTACGCCGCCAAGCTCGGCGCGCGCTCGAGCTACCGCTTCTACACGGTCGCTCCAGAGGCGGGCGCCCGCCCGCGCGTGCTCGCCTCGCTGCCGGTGCGCGAACCGGCCTACATGCACTCCTTCGGCCTGACCGAGCGCTACATCGTGCTCGCCCAGTTCCCGCTCCTCGTCAACCCGCTGCGGCTCGCGCTCGCCGGGCGCCCGTACATCGAGAACTATCGCTGGCAGCCCGAGCGCGGCACGCGCTTCACGCTGATCGAGCGCTCGAGCGGCAGGGCACTCGGCGGCTTCCGCACCGACGCCTGCTTCTGCTTTCACCACGTCAACTCGTTCGAGCGCGACGGCGAGGTCGTCGTCGACCTGTGCGCCTACCCCGACGCGCGGGTGATCGACGACCTCTACCTCGACCGCCTGCGCGCCGGCAAGCCGATCGCGCCCGCCGCGCTCACGCGCTTCACGCTCGACCTCCAAGGGCGCGGGGTCGCGCGCGAGCGCCTCGCCGAGGGCGACCTCGAGCTGCCGCGCATCAACTACGGGCGCTGCAACGAGCGCCCCTACCGCTACGTCTGGGGCAACGGACTCGGCGCGAGCGGCTTCATCGAGCGGATCGTCAAGGTCGACATCGAGGAGCGCAGCGAGCGCGAGTTCGCGCAGCCCGGCTGCTACCCCGGCGAGCCGGTCTTCGTCGCGCGCCCGGACGCCGAGGGCGAGGACGACGGCGTGCTGCTGTCGGTCGTGCTCGACGCGCGCGAGGGCACCTCGACGCTGCTCGTGCTCGACGCGCACGACCTGCGCGAGCTCGCGCGAGCGCAGGTCCCGCACCACATCCCCTTCGGCTTCCACGGGCAGTTCGCGCGCGCCGGCTAGCGACCGCCTGGCGGGCGGCCGCTCCCTGCACGCTCGCACGGCCATCGCGGCGCGCGCTGAGATGATCCCGCGCGATGCCCGAGCCACGGATAAGGCGAGCACTGCCGGCCGACCGCGACGCGCTCGTCGCGACGGTCGCGGCCGCCTTCAGAGAGGACCCCGCGTGGAGGTTCCTGCTGGCCGGCGAGTACGAGCGGCTCGCCCCGCGTTTCGTCGCGACCCTCTTGGAGCTCAGGCTCGGCCGCGGCAGCGTGTGGGTCAGCGATGACCTCGCCACGGTCGCGATGTGGGAGCCACCGCGGGGCGAGAGCGACTCCAGCGTCGATCGCGAGGCCCTCTGGGATCGCTTCCGCCGGGACGCCGGCGAAGAGGCGTGGACGCGGCTGGCCGCCTACAACCAGGCGCTCGACGCGCTCGCGCCGGCCGAGCCGTTCTGGTATCTCGGCGTGCTCGCGACGCATCCCGCGCGCCGGCGCGAGGGCCTTGCGAGCGCCGTCCTCGCGCCGGCGCTCGAGCGCGCCGACCGCGACGGTCTCGCCTGCTGTCTGGAGACCTCCACCGACGCGAACCGGCGCTTCTATGAAGCGCGCGGCTTCGTCGAATCCAGACGCGTCCCGCTCGCCGGCGGGCCACCCACGTGGTGGCTGCGGCGAGCTGCGCCGGAGCCACGCCCGCGCTGAGCGCCGCGCGCGGCCGCAGCAGCGCGAACGCCTCGCCGGCCGGCCGTCAGGCCGAGCCGGCCGCTCTCCCGGCCATCACGCCGGCGCGGGCACCTCTGCCATGTCCGCCAGCGGGTAGTGGCGGCGCAACTCGTACAGCGTCGTGCGCTCGGCCGCCGGGCGCCCCGCCGCGTGCGCCGCGCCGACCAGCTCCGCGGGCTCCAGGCGCGTGCCGTGGTAGCTGCCCGCCATCCGGCTGATCGACTCCTCCATCAGCGTGCCGCCGAGGTCGTTCACGCCCCAGCGCAGCGACTCCGTCGCCGCCTCCAGACCCATCTTCACCCAGCTCGCCTGCACGTTGCGCACGCTGCGACCGAGCGCCAGGCGGAAGACCGCCGTGTGCTTGAGGTTCTCCTGCGGCGTGATCTCCTCCACGCCGTGCGTCCGCCCCAGCAGCGTCTGGAACGGGATGAACGACAGCGGCACGAACTCCGTGATCCCGCCCGTGCGCTCCTGCACCTCGCGCACCACCCGCATGTGCTCGGCCAGCTCCCACGGCTCCTCGATGTGGCCGAACATCACCGTCGCCGTCGAGCGCAGCCCCGCGCGGTGGGAGGCCTCGATGATCTCCACCCAGCGCGCCACCGGCAGCTTGTTGGGCGAGATCCGCTCGCGCACCCCATCGTGCAGCACCTCCGCCGCCGTCCCCGGCGTGGAGCCGAGGCCGGCCTCGCGCAGCGCCGCGAACACGCGCGCCGGCGGCTCGCCCGAGATGTCGCACATGTGCGCGATCTCCATCGGGCTGTAGGCGTGCAGGTGCAGCTGCGGCGCCGTCGCCTTCGCCAGGCGCAGCCAGCCGAGGTAGCTCTCGAGCATCCACTCCGGGTGGATGCCCGACTGGATGCACAGCTCGGTCGCGCCGAACTGCAGGGCCTCCTCGATCCGGCGCACGAAGTCCGCCTCGTCGTGTTCGTAGGCCTGCGGCGAGTGCCTGCCCTGGCCGAAGCCGCAGAACGCGCACCCCACCGTGCAGATGTTCGACACGTTGATGTTGCGGTTCACCACGAACGTCACCGTCTCGCCCGCCAGCTCCGCGCGCAGCTCATCGGCCGCCTGGCGCATGTCCTCGATCGCCTCCGCGCGCGTCTCCCCGAACATCGCCGTCAGCTCGGCCGCGCTCAGCGGCCGCCCGTCGCGCGCGCGCTCGATCGCGCCCGGCAACAGCTCGCGGCGGATCGGCGCCGGCGGCTCGCCGCGACCGGAGCCGCGTCGCGGGATGAAGCTCCAGTAGTGCTCCTTGATCGTGTCCATCACGGTCCGCGAGAGCCAGTCGGGGTCGATGTAGCGCGGGTACACGCACAGCCGCTCGCTCAGCGCGAAGCCGTCCTCGCGCAGGCGCGCGCGCACCTTCGCGGGCGAGGGGAACGGGTGCTCGGGCGAGATGTGATCGCCGTTGGCGCTCAGGCCGCCGAGGTCGCTCGCGCCCGCCGCCACCAGCTCCGGCCACCACTCGGCCAGGTTCGGCGGCACCTGGATGCCCACGTCCGGCATCAGCCGGCGCGCCTGCTGCACGAGCCGGCGCATGTCCTGCACGCTCACCGGGCACGCCCACGGCGGGGGCTCGAGCTCCGGCCAGCCGCCCTCGGGCGCCACGCCCGTGCGCCAGTACGCGCGCGCCGCCGCCTGCGCGATCTGCGCCGGCTCGCGCCCGTAGTAGCGCTCGTGCGGCACGTAGTTCTGCAGGATCACCTCCTGGATGTGGCCATGGCGCGCGTGCGAGGCCGCGATCGCCTCGAGCGAAGCGAAACGCTCCTCCTCGCGCTCGCCGATCCCCACCAGGATCCCGCTCGTGAATGGGATCCTCAGCTCGCCCGCCGCTTCGATCGTCTGTAGGCGCGCCGCCGGGTGCTTGCTCGGCGAGCCCGCATGCACGGTCTGCATCAGCCGCTCGCTGATCGACTCGAGCATCAGCCCCTGTGAGGCCGTCACCGCGCGCAGCCGCTCGAGGTCCTCGCGCGCCAGCACGCCGAGGTTCGTGTGCGCCAGCAGCCCGCGCTCGAGCGCGCGCTCGCACACCCACACCACGTAGGAGGTGAAGTCATCGTGGCCGTAGGAGCGCAGGCGCTCGCGCACCTGCGCGTTCACCTCCGGGCGCTCGCCCGTCAGCACCAGCAGCTCCTTGGCGCGGCTGCGTCGCGCGCCCTCGAGCTGCTCGAGCACCTCCTCCGGCGAGTACAGGTGCGCCGCGTGCGTCGCGAACGAGCAGTACTTGCAGTAGCACCGGCACGTGCGCGACAGCGACAGCGTCAGGTTGCGCGAGTAGGTGACGCGACGGCGCATCGACTGGAGTCTATGAGGCTCTCGCGCCGTCTATCCTCAGCCGCCGTGTCCGTGCCCGCGCCCGCGCCCGCCAAGCCGCTCATCTACCTCGCGCGCCACGGGCGCACCGCCTACAACCACGAAGGGCGCTTCCAGGGCCAGCTGCCGGTCCCGCTCGACGACGTCGGGCGCGCGCAGGCCGCCGAGCTCGCCGAGCGCGCGCTCCCCTACGGCTTCCGCGCGCTGTGGTCGAGCCCGCTGGCGCGCGCGCGCGAAACCGCGGACATCCTCGCCGCGCGCCTCGGCCTGCAGGTGCGCGAGGACGCGCGCCTCATGGAGACCGACGCCGGCGACTGGACGAACCGCAGCTTCGCCGAGGTCCGCGCCGAAGACCCCGAGGCCTTCGACGCCTTCGTCGCCGGCGAACCGCCCTTCGCCTTCCCCGGCGGCGAGTCCTTCGCCGCGCAGCAGGTGCGCGTGAGCGCCGCGCTCGCCGACATCGAAGCGGGCGGCGAGCCGCCCGTGCTCGTCGTCTGCCACGGCATGGTCATCCGCGCCGCGCTGCGCAGCCGCGCCCCCGCCGAGCTCGAGCGCGTCGAGCGCGTCGCCAACGCCGCCCTCGTGCCGCTCGATCCGCTCGCGCGCGAGGAGTCCGTACGAACGTTCGTGCGCAGCGACGCCGACAAGCATGAGATGCTGCCGGGCTGACGGCGCTAGCGGCGCGCGCTGTCCTCGCCCGCGACCAGGAAGAACTCGCCGTCCGATCCCTGCAGGCGCGCCTCGCGGAACGGCCGGTACTCCTCGCTCTCGTAGAACGCCTGCGCCGCCTCCCGCGACGGCCACTCGATTATCAGCAACGTCCCGCGCGGATCGCGCTCGCCCTCGATGCGCTGCACCTTGGAGGTGCGCGCCAGGTAGCGACCGCCGTGGCGTTCGACCATCGGCGAGACCTCCGCGACGTAGTCGGCCACCCACCCTGGATCTGTCACGTCGAGCTCGGCCACGGAGTAGTGCCTCATCCAGGCGCGCAGGATGACGCAACCGGTGCTCGCGTGCGCGACCGGCCGCGCATCTGTGCGACCAGGCTGCTCATCGGGCTCCCGCGCGCACGCGCCGCCGCGTCAGCGGTCCGCCGCCTCCGCCGCCAGGCGAGCCACCAGCGCCGCCCCTTCGCGCGCGAAGCGCGAGCGCGCCACGACGAGGTCGAAGCCCGCCCGCTCGGCGCGCTCGCGCACGTCGGCCTCGACGTGCGCGTAGAAGCCGAGCGCCCGCACCCCGCGCCGCGGCTGCAGCGAGGCGACCAGATCGATGCCCTCCAGCTGCGGGTCGGTGAGGTCGACCACGAGCAGCGCCTGCGGATCCTCGGCCAGCAGCGCGCGCACGCGCGCCGCCTGGCCTACGAGCTCGACCTGATCGCCCGCCGCCTGCAGCTGGCTCTGCACGCGCGAGCCGAACAGCAGGTCCGCCGTGAGCACCAGCACCCGCGCCATCGGCTCACTGCGAGCGCAGCCGCCTGAACGTCTCGCGCGCGGACTCCGGGCGGCCCCACATCTGCGTCACCTCGACGCGTCCGCTGCGCGTCTCGCGCACGGCCATCTCGCCCTCGACGCCCGCTTCGTCGAGCAGCTTCAGCGCCCCGTGCACGGTCGGCGCCGACGCGGCATGGCCGAAGTTGTGGGCCACGAGCAGCCGCCAGTGCCACTCGTAGTGCGAGTAGGGCCGCGCGTTGCACGTCGCCAGGTACAGCGCCGCTTCGACGTAGCGCGTCTCGTCGGCGATCCGCAGGTCGAGCTCGAGGTCGGTCCAGTCCTCGGGCAGACCGTCGACGATCTCCTGGAAGCTGTCGGCGAGGCCCATCTAGCGCGCAAGCCTACCGCGGCTATTCTCGACCCCAGGTGTCCGACGCCGCCGTTATCAGCACCGCCGACGAGCACCGCGTGCTGCTCGATGGCGCCGGCCTGCTCGATCGCTCCGAGCGCGGCAAGCTCGCGCTCACGGGCGCCGGCGCGCTCGAGTTCCTCAACGGCCAGCTCACCAACGAGCTCGCCGGCCTGCGCGCCGGCGAAGGGCGCTACGCCGCCTTCCTCACGCACAAGGGCCACATGCTCGGCGACCTGCGCGTGATCGCGCGCGGCGCCGCCTGCGGCGGCGAGCCGAGCGAGCTGCTGCTCGACAGCGAGCGCGTCGCGCTGCAGGCGCTGTTCGACATGATCCACCGCTCCAAGGTCGGCTACGACGTCGAGCTGCACAAGCGCACGCTCGAGCTCGCTCTGCTGTCGCTGATCGGCCCGCTCTCGGCCGAGCTCGCCGGCGCGCGCGATCTCGCGCCCGAGGAGCACTCCAACCGCGAGCTCGAGCTGGCGGGCGTGCGCGCGCTGGCCGTGCGAACCGACGTCGGCGTCGACCTGTTCGCAGAGGCCCGCGAGAAGGAGGCGCTCGAGCGGGAGCTGCGCGAGCGCGGCGCCCAGCCCGTCAGCGAGGCGGCCGCCGAGTGCCTTCGCATCGAGCGCGGGCGCCCGCGCTACGGCATCGACCTCGACGACAGCGTGATCCCCCAGGAGGCCGGGCTGAACGAGCGCGCCGTCAGCTTCACGAAGGGCTGCTACGTGGGCCAGGAGACGGTCGCGCGCCTGTACTACAGGGGCCGCCCCAACCGCCACCTGCGCGGGCTGCGCCTCGCCGAGCCGGCGCACCCCGGCCAGGAGCTGCGCCTCGACGAGCGCGTCGTCGGGCGCCTGGCGAGCTGTACGGTCTCCCCCACCTTCGGCCCGATCGCGCTCGCGCTCGTGCGGCGCGAGGCGCAGCCCGGCGCGCGCCTGCTCGTGGGCCCGGAGGGCAACAGCGCAGAGCTCGTGGCGCTGCCGTTCGCCGGGTAGGATGCCCGCCAACGGATCCCCGACAGACGAGGTGGAGCAAGCGCGTGGCAATCGATCTGCAGCAAGTCGCAGCCGTCGAGACCGAACCGGGCACCCTGCCGGCCACGATGGCCGCATGGGTGATCAGGGAGGAGCGCTTCGGCGAGCCGAAGGACGCCTTCCAGATCGAGGAGATCGAGGTGCCCGAGCCGGGCGCCTTCGAGGTGATCGTCCGCGTGATGGCCGCCGGCGTCAACTACAACAACGTCTGGGCCGCGCTCGGCAAGCCCGTCTCGGTCATGCGCTACGGCGACCACCCGCAGCACGGCCACCACATCGGCGGCTCGGACGCCTCGGGGATCGTCTGGAAGGTCGGCGCGGGCGTCACGCGCTGGAAGCCGGGCGATGAGGTCGTCGTGCACTGCAACCAGGCCTCATACGAGGACCCCGAGGTGCACGGGCTCGACCCGATGGCGGCGCCCTCGCAGATGATCTGGGGCTACGAGACCACGTGGGGCTCCTTCGCGCAGTTCACCAAGGTGCAGGCCCAGCAGCTGCTGCACAAGCCGCCCGCGCTGACGTGGGAGGAGGCCGCCTCCTACGGGCTCGTGTACTTCACCGCGTACCGCATGCTGCTCACGCGCTGCAAACTGCAGGCCGGCCACAACGTGCTGATCTGGGGCGCCGCCGGCGGGCTCGGCGTGTTCGCCACGCAGCTCTGCAAGGCCGCGGGCGCCCACTGCGTCGGCGTCGTCTCGACCGCCGAGAAGGGCGAGCTCGTCAAGCGGCTCGGCGCGGAGGACTACATCGACCGCAACGAGTTCGCGGGCATGATGCGCCGCGGCGGCGAGACCGAGGCGGAGGAGGCCGAGCGCTTCAAGGTCTCACGCGCGTTCGCCAAGCGCGTCAAGGACATCCTCGGCGACGCGCCCGACATCGTCTTCGAGCACGTCGGCAAAGCGACCTTCCCGACGTCGGTGTTCACCGTCAAGACGTTCGGCAAAGTCGTCATCTGCGCGGGCACCACCGGCATCGACGTCGACTTCAACGTCGCCTACCTGTGGATGCGCCAGAAGGAGATCCTCGGCTCGCACTTCGCCAACGCCTACGAGTGCAACAAGGCGAATCAGCTGATCGAAAGCGGGCAGATACGTCCCGTGCTGTGGCGCACGCTCGGCTTCGAGGGCGTCGCCGAGGCTCACCAGCTGATGCTCGAGAACAAGCACCTCGGCAAGATCTCGATCCTCGTCGGCGCCGAGCGCGAGGGCGAAGGCAAGAGCGCCGAGGGCCCCGGCGCCATCCACGCCGAGGTGGGCGCCTGATGGCCGGCACCGTGATCGTGCCGTGGTACGCGACCGGCTTCCGCGCCGATCAGTTCGAGCACGACCTCTCCGAGGTCGCCGCCGCCGCGCTGCGCTACGGCGCGAGCTCTCACGCCGTCTACCGCTCGCGCGATGACCGCTACCGCTTCCAGCAGTTCGCCGCCTTCGCCGAGCACATCGACTGGGAACGCTATTGGGACGGGCCCGAGATGATCTACTTCCGCGCCAGCCACTCGAGCTGGTACCAGATCCCCGTGCTCTACGGCTGGTGGGATCTGTCGAGCAGCGGCGCGGTCACCGATCGCGAGCTCCCGGGCGCGGGCAACGGCGCCGGCAACGGCCACCGCGTCGGCGACGTCAGCTGACTGGCGAGCTCACCGACGACGCCGGGCCCGGTCGATCGGCACCGCGTTCGCCCTGCGCACGCTGGGCGAGGATCGCCAGAACCTCCTCGCACCAGCGGATGTTCAGCTGTTCGTACATGCGCCCGCCCAGCAGCGTGAGGTAGGGCCCGACCCGCTCGGCGCGCGCGAGGAACTCCGCCTCTGAGCGGCCGCCGAGCAGGTCCGCGTGCAGGCGTCCGTACAGCTCGAGCTTCGCGCGCGCGTGCTCCAGGCGCGCGCCGACCGCCTCGCGGACAGCGTCGAAGTCGCCCACGTCGATCACCTGTAGTTTCACGGCGAGGTCGTCGCGCCACGCCGAGGGCCGCGCCGGTTGGGCCGTGAAGTCGTGTAGCTCCTGGCGGCCCGCGTCGGTGAGCGAGAAGACGCGCTTGTTCGGGCGCCGGCGCTGCTCGACCAGCCGCGCCCGGACCATGCCGTCCGCCGCCATGCGCTCCAGCTCGCGGTAGAGCTGCTGCGGGGTCGCCGACCAGAAGTTGGCGACCGTCACGTCGAAACGCTTCGATAGCTCATAGCCCGAGGCCTCGCCCTCGAGCAGCGCGGCCAGCACCGCGTGGCGCAGCGCCATCTACGCCGCCCTCATGAGAAGTGATACTGTCGCCGGCACTTATTCAACTTGTTGAGTATAAGGAGGTCAAGAGATGCACCCCTTCCGAGCCGCTATCGAAGCACGGGACCTCGACGCAGTGACCGCCCTCCTATCCGACGAGGTCGTGTTCCGCAGCCCCGTCGTGTTCAAGCCCTACCACGGCCGCGACGCCGTGCGCGCCCTGCTCACGGCGGTATCGCAGGTGTTCGAGGACTTCTCCTACACGCGCGAGATCGGCGAGCCCGGCGGGCGCGATCACGCGTTCGTCTTTCAGGCGCGCGTCGGCGAGAAGCACGTGGAGGGCGCTGACTTCCTGCACCTCGACGAGCGCGGGCTGATCGACGAGTTCGTCGTGATGGTGCGTCCACTCTCGGGGGCGATCGCGCTCGCCGAGGCGATGGGCAAGATGCTCGCGGCGGCCCAGACCGCCTGATGCGCTCGCTCGTGCTGGAGGGCCCCGGCCGGCTGAGCTGGCGGGAGGCGCCGCCGCCCGAGCGCCGTCAGGAGCGCGAGGCGATCGTGCGCCCGCTGGCTGTGGCGCGCTGCGACCTCGACCATCCGACCGTCCTCGGCCAGACGCCGTTCCCGTTCCCGATCGCGCTCGGTCACGAGTGCGTGGCCGAGATCGTGCAGGCGCACGAGGGGTTCGCCCCCGGCGAGCGCGTGGTCGTGCCGTTCCAGATCTCCTGCGGCAGCTGTGAGCCCTGCCGGCGCGGGATGACGGGCAACTGCGCTGCCGTCGCGCCGCTCTCGATGTACGGCTTCGGCGCCTTCGGCGGCGACTGGGGCGGGATGCTCAGCGACCTCGCGCTCGTGCCCTACGCCGACGCGATGCTCGTGCGGCTGCCCGCCGGCGTCGATCCGGCGCTCGTCGCGAGCGCCGCGGACAACATCGCCGACGGCTGGCGCACGGTCGCGCCGGCGCTCGCCGAGCGCCCCGCGGCGGAGGTGCTGATCGTCAGCGGCGGCGCCGGGCGCTCGATCCCGCTGTACGCCGTCGACGCCGCGCTCGCGCTGGGCGCCGCGTCGGTCACCTACCTCGACACCGACCCGGATCGCCTGCGTGTCGCGCGCGAGCTCGGCGCCGACGCCATCGAGGGCGCGCCCGAACGCTCGCTCGGCTCCTTCGCGATCACCGTCGACGGCACCGGCACGCCCGAGGGCCTCATCGCCACGCTGCGCCTCACCGAGTGGGGCGGGCGCTGCACCTCCGTAGCGCAGCTCGCGCCCGAGGCGCCGCTGCCGCTGCTGGAGATGTACAGCCGCGGAGTGCACCTGCACATCGGCCGCGCGATGGCGCGTGCCGCGATCCCGCCGATCCTCGCGCTCGTCGCCGCGGGGCGGCTGCGCCCGCAGCTGATCACGAGTGCAACGGCGGCCTGGGAGGACGCGCCCGAGGCGATGCTCGAGCCGGCGACCAAGCTCGTGATCGCGCGCGACTAGACCCTATGGACGGCCGGTCTCCGTCCAGTGTTGGTGTGAGGGTCGGCACCCGCGCATGAGGTGCGCGGGTTGAGCGTCCAGGAGTGGCCTGGGCGCCGACCGCAATCATGGAGGTGCCGACCGTGGCAAAGATTCGCAGTTGGGCTGGGTTGGATGTGCACGCGGCGAAGGTGTTGGCGGTGACGGTCGACAGCGAGTCGGGTGAGCTGCGCTCGCGGCGGCTGTCGGGCAGAACGGGTGCGGTGGTGGAGTTCTGCGCTGGGCTGCCCGGCCCGACGCGGGTCGCCTACGAGGCGGGTCCGACGGGTTTCACGCTCGCCAGGGCGCTCGAGCGTGCAGGAGTCGACTGCGTGATCGCGGCACCGGGGAAGATCGAGCGTCCAGCGCAGGATCGGGTGAAGACCGACCGTCGTGACGCGGAGCGACTCGTGCGGCTGCTGATGGTCGACGGTCTGCACCCGGTCAGGGTTCCCACCAGGGAGGAGGAGGCGCTGCGGGACCTCGTCAGAGCCCGCGAGGACATCCGCGGTGATTTGATGCGCGCCCGCCACCGCATGAGCAAGCTGCTTTTGCGGCACGACGTCACCTACGACGGGGTCGGCCAGAACTGGAGCGCCCGTCACCGCGAATGGCTCGGGGGCCTGCAGCTTGCTGACCGTGCCGCGCAACTCACGGTCCTTGACTATCTCGGCGCGATCGACGCCCTGATCGTCCGCCGCGACACGCTGGAGAGCGCGATTAGCCCTGCTGCAGCGGCGCCATCGTCAGGCCGGCGCCGTTCAGCTGCTCCCAGTAGAGCTCGCACGGCTCCTGCAGGCCGCTGTAGACGGTCGCGCGGCCGCTGCCGTGGATCACGTTCGCGATCTCGAGCCCGCGCGCGTGCGAGATCCCCGGGATGTAGCGCGCGAGCGTGCGCGCGACGTGCTCGAAGGTGTTGTGGTCGTCGTTGCAGACGATCACCCGCCAGGGCCCGCCGAGGCCGCTGCCGGGCCCTGCGGGGCGCGGCCGTGTGATCGTGTCGCTCATGCCCGGGCAGGATAAAGACCATCGCGCGACCGTACAATGCGCGCATGAGCGAGGAGCAGAATCCCCGCCTGCCCGAGCGCGACCGGCCGTGGATGATGCGCACCTACGCCGGCCACTCCACGGCGAAGGCGTCCAACGAGCTGTACCGGCGCAACCTCGCCAAGGGCCAGACGGGGCTGTCGATCGCCTTCGATCTGCCGACGCAGACAGGCTATGACCCCGACGACGAGCTCGCGCGCGGCGAGGTCGGCAAGGTCGGTGTGCCCGTCGCCCACCGCGGCGACATGGCGGCACTGATGGAGGGCATCCCGCTCGCCGAGATGAACACCTCGATGACGATCAACGCGACCGCTGCATGGCTGCTCGCGCTCTACATCGTCACCGCCGAGCAGCACGGCGTCGCGCCCGAGCAGCTGCAGGGGACCACCCAGAACGACATCATCAAGGAGTTCCTCGCGCGCGGCACCTACGCCTTCCCGCCGGCCCCCTCGATGCGGCTGATCGCCGACATGATCGCCTACACCGTCGAGCACGTGCCCAAGTGGAACCCGATCAACATCTGCTCCTATCACCTGCAGGAGGCCGGCGCCACGCCGGTGCAGGAGATCGCCTACGCGATGAGCAACGCGATCGCCGTGCTCGACGCCGCGAGCGAGCGCGTGCCGTCGGAGCGCCTGGAAGCGCTCTTCGGGCGCATCTCGTTCTTCGTCAACGCCGGCGTGCGCTTCATCGAGGAGCACGCCAAGCTGCGCGCGATGTCGCTGCTGTGGGAGGAGATCGGCCGCTCGCGCTACGGCGTGGAGGACCCGCGCCAGCTGCGCTTCCGCTACGGCGTGCAGGTGAACTCGCTCGGGCTCACCGAGATGCAGCCGGAGAACAACGTGCAGCGGATCGTGCTCGAGGCGCTCGCCGTGACGCTCGGCCGCGACGCGCGCGCACGCGCGATCCAGCTGCCCGCCTGGAACGAGGCGCTCGGGCTGCCGCGTCCGTGGGACCAGCAGTGGTCGCTGCGCATCCAGCAGGTGCTCGCCTACGAGACCGACGTGCTCGAGTACCCCGACATCTTCGAGGGCTCCAAGGTGATGGACGCGCTCGTGCACGAGCTGCTCGACGGCGCGCGCGCGGAGATGGCGGTCGTCGCCGAGCGCGGCGGCGCCGTGCAGGCCGTCGACTACATGAAGGCGGCGCTCGTCGACTCCCACCGCGAGCGCCTGCGGCGGATCGAGACGGGCGAGCAGGTGGTCGTCGGCCAGAACCGCTTCAGCGAGACGGAGCCCTCGCCGCTCACCGCCGACGGCGAGGGCGGCATCCTCGTCGTCGACCCCGCCCTCGAAGCCGAGCAGATCGAGGCTGTGCGCCGCTGGCGCAGCGAGCGCGACCAGGCGGCCGTGGACGCTGCTCTGCGGGCGCTCGCGCGCTGCGCGCGCGAAGAGCAGGGCGCAGCCGAGAACCTGATGGTGCCGACGATCGAGGCGGCGCGCGCCGGCGCTACGACCGGGGAGTGGGCGCGCACCCTGCGCGAGGTGTTCGGCGCCTACCGCGCGCCCACCGGCATCGGCGAGGCCGCCTCCGTGCTCGGCGAGCACGAGCTCTCCGAGCTGCGCGCGGAGGTCGCACGCCTGCAGGACACGCTCGGGCGCCGCCCGAAGATCCTGATCGCCAAGCCCGGCCTCGACGGCCACTCAAACGGCGCCGAGCAGATCGCGCTGCGCGCGCGCGATGCCGGCATGGACGTCGTCTACGAAGGCATCCGCCTGACGCCCGCCCAGATCGCCAACTCGGCGCTGCAGGAGGGCGTGCACGTGATCGGCCTGTCGATCCTCTCCGGCTCCCATCGCGAGCTGATCCCCGCGGTGATGGATGCGCTGCGCGAGGCCGGCGTCGATGCGCCGGTCGTGGTCGGCGGCATCATCCCCGAGCAGGACGTGCCCGAGCTGCGCGAGGCGGGCGTGGCCGCGATCTACACGCCGAAGGACTTCGATCTGACGCGCATCGTGGGCGACATCGTGGCGCTGCTGGCCGCGGCTGCCGAGGCGCCGCCGATCGGCGCCGGGCGCGCGGGCGCCGCCAGCGGCGCGTGAGCGCCGACGGGGCGGCGCTCGGACGGCGCCTGCGCGAGCACGACCTCGGTGCCGCCCCGCAAGCGCTGAACCTGCTCGAGAGCAGCACCACGCAGGACCGCGCGCAGGCCCGCGCGCTGCTCGCCGCGCTCGCGCCGCGCGCGCTCGGCGGCGAGGCACCCGGACACGTGATCGGCGTCACCGGCCCCCCCGGCGTGGGCAAGTCGACGCTGCTCTCGGCGTTGCTCGCGGGCTGGCGCGAGCGCGGGCTCACCGTCGCGATCCTCGCCGTCGACCCGAGCTCGCGGCGCTCGGGCGGCTCGCTGCTCGGCGACCGCGCCCGCATCCAGTTCGACCCCGCCGACGGCGGCGTGCTGATCCGCTCGACGGCCGCCGGCGGCCGGCTCGGCGGGATCGCGCCGGCGACCGGGACCGCGGCGCAGGCGCTGGCGGCAGCCTTCGACGTGGTCGTCATCGAGACCGTCGGCGTGGGCCAGAGCGAGACCGACGTCGCCGATGCCGCGGACACGGTGGCGGTCGTCGTGCAGCCGGGCGGCGGCGACGTGCTGCAGTTCCTGAAGGCGGGCATCATGGAGATCCCGGATGTGCTCGTCGTCAGCAAGGCCGACCTGGGCAGCCTCGCCGACAGCACGATCCGCGACCTCGGCGCCGCGCTGCGCTCACTCGGCGCGACGCAGACGAAGGTGCTGGCGGTCTCCGCGCTGGCTCCGCCGAGCGGCGTGCAGGAGCTCGCCGACGCGCTCGAGGAGCACCGTGCGCGCGCCGGCATCGCCGAGCGGCGCGCGCGCGGGCGTCGTGCCGCGGCGCTCAGCGAGTTCGCCGCCGAGCACGGCGCGCGCGGGCTGCGCGCGCTGGGCGGCAGCGCGGGCGCGCAGGCGCTGCTCGCGAGCCTCCCCGGCGAGCTCGAGGTGCCGGCGCTCGTCGCGGCGCTCGAAAGCGCCGCGGACGGCGGCGAGCCGGCGAGGCCCTCGGACGCGGCGTGAGGCGCGGGCTCGGGCGCGAGGTGCTGATCGCGCTGGGCGCATTCGTCGCGGCGAGCGCGCTCGCGGGGCTGCTCGGCGCCGCCAACCTCGGCACCGCGCTCGCGTTCGGACAGATGGCGCTCGCGGCCAGCGTCGTCTATCTGATCCTGCGCCACTGACCGGCGTGTAACGCCTGGGCGACGCGTCAGACTGAGGCTGCGAAGACCAGATGATCATTCTGCTGACGTTCGCTGTCCTGGCGGGGGCCGGCACGGCCCTCTCCCCGTGCGTGCTGCCCGTACTGCCTGCGCTGCTGTCGGCGGGCAGCGTCGGCGGGCGGCGCCGGCCGCTCGGCATCGTGCTCGGCCTCTCGATCACCTTCACGATCACGATCGTCGGGCTCGCGAACGTCGTCGACGGCGTCGGGCTCGGGAGCGATCCGCTGCGCGATGTCGCGATCGTCGTGCTGCTCGTGTTCGGCGTCGCGCTGCTCGCGCCGGAGGTCGCGGCGCGGATCGAGGCCCCACTCTCGCGCCTGGCACGCTTCGGACCGCGCAGCACCGGCAGCGGCTTCAAGTCGGGGCTGCTCGTGGGCGGCGCGCTCGGCTTCGTCTACACCCCGTGCGCGAGCCCGATCCTCGCAGCCGTGATCTCCGTCAGCGCCGCGACCGGCAGGACGATCACAATCGCGCTCGCCTACGCGCTCGGCTCCGCGGTCGTGCTGCTGGTGCTCTCGCTCGGCGGGCGCAGGCTGCTCGAGCGGGTGCGGCGCGCCGGCCGCGGCCCGACGCTGCAGCGAGTGCTCGGCGCGATCATGGTGCTCACCGCGGTCGCGATCCTCACCAACCTCGACGTCAACTTCGACCAGTTCGTCGCCCAGCACATCCCCGACGTGAACCTCACCTCGACGCTCGAGTGCTCGAGCACGGTGACCGGGCGTCTGCACGAGATCACCGGCCGCAAGCAGCGCTTCAAGGCCGCCAACGGCACCTCCTCCTGCGGCGGCTCCTCGACGAAGCTGCACGTCGCCGTGGCCGACGCGAGCCAGGCGACGCTGCTGGCCGACGCGATGCAACTGCCCGACCTCGGAAACGCGCCGGAATTCACGGACACAGAGGACTGGTTCAACACGCCGGGCGGGCAGCCCTTGACGCTCGCCGGGCTGCGCGGGCACGTCGTGCTGGTCGACTTCTGGACCTACACGTGCATCAACTGCGTCCGCACGCTGCCCTACCTGAAGGCCTGGTATGCGAGCTACCACAAGGACGGTCTGACGATCGTCGGCGTGGAGACGCCCGAGTTCGCCTTCGAGAAGGAGGCGAGCAACGTGCGCGACGCGATCGGGCAGTTCGGCATCCGCTACCCCGTCGTGCAGGACAACGACGAGGGCACCTGGGACGCCTACGCCAACGAATACTGGCCCGCCGACTACCTGATCGACAAGAACGGGAACGTGCGCTACACGGCCTTCGGCGAGGGCGACTACGGGCGCACCGAAACGGCGATCCGCGCGCTTCTGGCCGAAGCGGGCGCGCAGGTCGGGGGCCACAGCCATCCCCTGGATGTCGTGGTCCCGACGCAGGAGGCCACGCCGGAGACCTACCTCGGCACCGCGCGCGCGGAAGGCTGGATCAACGGGCCGCACACCGGGCTGCACGACTACGGCCCGCCGCCGAGCGCCCCGCTCGCGCTCAACGACCTCGCCTACAGCGGCACGTGGGTGATCGACGCGCAGCCCGCCGAAGCCCTCGCCAACGCCGGTATCGACCTCGAGTTCGAGGCCAAGCGCGTCTACCTCGTGCTGAGCTCCAAGGAAGAACGCCCGCTGCAGGTGCGCGTGCTGCTCGACGGACGGCCGATCCCCAACGCCGAGGCGGGCGCCGACGTGCACGACGGCGTGGTGACCGTGCGCCGCCAGCGGCTGTACTCGCTCGTCTCGCTGCCGAGCGACCAGCAGCACCACCTGTCGCTGCGCTTCGCGCCCGGCGTGACGGGCTACGCGTTCACGTTCGGCTAGCGCGCGCCGCGGCGCGCGGCGCACCGGACCCGCACGCGGCGCGCCTACAATCCATCGCATGGAGGGCTCGATGGCCGAGACGAGTGCGCGCAGCTGGCTGCGCTGCTATCGCTGCTGGTCGCGCGACCTGGAGGTGCAGGTCCACTACGAGGGCATCCACAAGATCGACCCCGACACGGGCGAGCGCGCGGAAGTCGTCGACGAGCTGCAGGAGGCCGTCGTGCAGTGCCTGGACTGCATGCACGACCAGCCCCACCTCGGCTTCAGCAACGGCCGCGTCGAGCCCATCGAGGACCGTTGGGAACGGATGATCGCCGGCACTCCGTGGGTCGCCTCCTGCACCGTCACCGTCGACGCCGACGACGTCGAGAGCTGCTCCGGCCCGGAGGCGGGCGATGCGCTCTCCTACGCCGCCTTCGGCGACCACGGCGTGCGCGAGTTCTTCACCCACGTGCGCTTCCACAAGCACGAGGACGACTCGCGGATCATCGTGCACCTGCTCGTCGAGCTGTACGCGCGCTCGCTGGAGGAGGCCACCGAGGTGCTCGAGTCGGCGGCGCGCGGCGCGCTCACGATCACCTCGCTGGCCGAGGAGTCGCGCCCGCCCGCGGCGACCGGCGGCGAGCACGGACACGAGTAGGACGAGCACGGCCGCCGTCCGGCGCGCCTCGCGGCGCCCGGGGCGATCGTGTCAGGCCCGAAGGCGCTCTTCGGGTCAGGCCTGAAGGCGCTCTTCGAGCGCCTTCAGTTGCTCGTGCAGCTCGCGCGGAAGCCGGTCGAACTTCGCGTAGTGCTCGTGGAACTGCGGCAGCTGCGTCCGCCACTCCGCGGCGTCCACGCACAGCAGCTCGGCCAGGTGCTCCTCGGTGACCGCCAGGCCGCACGTGTCGATGCCCTCGGGCCCGGCCGGCGGCAGCAGGCCGATCGGCGTCTGCTCGGCCGCGCCGCGCCCCGCGCAGCGCGCGAACACCCACGCGAGCACGCGCGAGTTCTCGCCGAAGCCCGGCCACAGAAAGCGCCCGTCGGCGTCCTTTCGGAACCAGTTCACGTAGAAGATCTTCGGCAGCTTCGCGCCGGGCGTGCGCCCCAGCCGCAGCCAGTGCCCGAAGTAGTCGGCCATGTTGTAGCCGCAGAAGGGCAGCATCGCGAACGGGTCAAAGCGCAGTTCGCCGACCGTGCCGGCGGCGGCCGCCGTCTTCTCTGAGCACATCACCGAGCCGAGGAACACGCCGTGCTCCCAGTCGAAGGCCTCGGCCACCAATGGCACGACCGTCGAGCGGCGCCCGCCGAACAGGAAGGCGTCGATCGGCACGCCCGCGGGGTCCTCCCACTCGGGCGCGATCGCCGGCGTCTGCGAGGCGGCGACGGTGAAGCGTGCGTTGGGATGCGCCGCGGGCGTGTCGGAGCCGGGCGTCCAATCGTTGCCGCGCCAGTCGATCAGGTGCGCCGGCGGCTCGGCGGTGAGTCCCTCCCACCAGATGTCGCCGTCCTCGGTTTTGGCGCAGTTGGTGAAGATCGCGTCGTGCGAGGTCATGCGCACCGCGTTGGGATTGGTGCGCTCGCCGGTCCCCGGGGCGACGCCGAACAGGCCGGCCTCGGGGTTGACCGCGTACAGGCGCCCGTCGGCGCCGAACTTCATCCACGCGATGTCGTCGCCGATCGTCTCGACCTTCCAGCCCTCGAGCGTCGGGATCATCATCGCGAGGTTCGTCTTGCCGCACGCGCTCGGGAACGCGCCCGCGAAGTACTTCGTCTCGCCCGCGGGCGAGGTCAGCTTGAGGATCAGCATGTGCTCGGCCATCCAGCCCTCGTCGCGCGCCATCACCGACGCGATGCGCAGCGCGAAGCACTTCTTGCCGAGCAGCGCGTTGCCGCCGTAGCCGGAGCCGAACGACCAGATCTCGCGCGTCTCGGGGAAGTGCACGATGTACTTGTTCTCGGAGTTGCAGGGCCACGGAACGTCCTGCGCGCCATCCGCGAGCGGCATGCCGACGGAGTGCAGGCAGGGCACGAACTCGCCGCCGCTGCCCAGCACCTCGAGCGCGCGCTCGCCCATCCGCGTCATGATCCGCATGCTCACCGCGACGTAGGTCGAGTCGGTCAGCTGCACGCCGATGTGGCTCTTGTCGGAGCCCAGCGGGCCCATCGAGAAGGGGACGACGTACATCGTGCGCCCCCGCATCGAGCCGGTGAACAGCTCGCTCAGCGCTTCGCGCATCTCCTCGGGATCTCGCCAGTTGTTGGTCGGCCCCGCTTCGTCCTCGTGGGCCGTGCAGATGAAGGTCCGGTCCTCGACGCGCGCGACGTCGCCGGGATCGGACAGCGCGAGATAGGAGTTGGGGCGCTTGGCGTCAGAGAGCTGCTCGAACGTGCCCGCCTCGACGAGCTCGCGGCACAGGCGCTCGTACTCCTCCGCCGACCCGTCGCACCAATAGATCTCGTCCGGTTCGGTCATCGCCGCCATCTCGTCGACCCACGCCAGCAGGCGCTCGTTGGTGGTGGGGGCGGGAACGGTGGTGCTCATTCTGCGGCGGCTCCTGATGGTCGGCTGCCCGGGCGGCGCGCCCTCACGCACCGGCCGCTGTCGGGCCGTTCATCGTCCCGCAGACAGCTAACGCCCTTGCGGGCGATGCCCGAAGGTTACCGCAAGCCCCCCTTGCGCAATCCGTGGTTGTCCGTATCCGGCGCCCGGAAAACGGACCGATGTCGGCTCAGGACTCGGCTGCCTCTGCCGGCGCGGGATCGCGGCGCGGCACCAGCACGAGGCGCTTGAACTCGGCGACCAGCACGCCGTCCTGGTTCAGCACGCGCGTGTGCACCTTGACCGTTCCGCGGTCGGGCTTGGAGCGCGACTCCTTCTTCTCGAGCACCTCCGACTCGCAGAACAGCGTGTCGCCGTGGAACACCGGCGCGGGGTGCTTGAGCTCTTCGGTCGCGAGGTTCGCGATCGCCTTGCCGCTCACGTCGCTGACCGACATGCCGAGCGCGAGCGAGTAGACGAGCGGCCCGACGACGACGTTGCGCCCCTGCTGGGAGGCCTTGGCGTAGACGTCGTTGATGTGCAGCGGGTGGTGGTTCATCGTCAGCAGGCAGAAGAGGTGGTCGTCGGCCTCGGTCACGGTCTTGGCGGGCCAGTGCTTGTAGACGGCGCCCACCTCGAACTCCTCGAGGTAGCGCCCGTAGGGGTGCGCGCCGCTGGCCTCGCGCACCGCCTGGTCGGTCTCGACGCCGCGCGCCTGCGCGCCGTTGCTCGTAGCGCTTGCAGCGGCGAGCTGCTCTGTGGGGACAGCCTGCGTATCGCTCATCGAAGCTGAACTCTAGTGGGCGCCCGCCGCGATCGCCGGCGCGCGCGGCTCGGTCACGCATACGTCGGGCCGCACGAGCGGGCACGCGAAGCCCGGCGCGGGCGTGCACGGGGCGCAGCCGGGCGGCGTCGGCGTGGGTTCCGGCTGCGGTACCGGCCCCGGCCCCGGCGCCGGGCTGTGGGGAGGGGTCGGCGCCGAGAAGAGTGCGCTCCTCAGCGTCGAGAGTTCGGCTGCGGGCAGCAGACCGCAGACGACGTCGTAGGCGTCGGCGAGCGCCGCCGCGGCGCCGAGCCCGGCCGGCAGCGCGCCACGCGTCCCGAGCACGTGCAGCCGCGCGGCGGTCAGCGCATCGCCGTGCAGCGCCAGCCGGCAGAGCGCCGGGCGTTTGGCGGCGGGATGCGTGAAGGGGTCGCCCGCGCGCATGACGCGCGGCGCCCCCAGCGCCATCGCCGCGCTCGCGCGCAGCTTGACGTGCACGGGATCCAGCAGCGCGCTGGGGCGGTTCGCGACGAGCACGAGCACGCGCGCGACGCGCGCGTGCAGGCCCTGCACGGCGCCCGCGACCATGTAGTCGTCGCCGAACGGCGCGAGCGCGCTCACGCGCAGCGCGCCGCCTGCCAGGCGCGCGCGGCGCGCCGCCCGCGGGAAGCTCAACTGCGCCAGCGAGAGGTCATCGACCGCCGGCGAGAGCGTCACCGTCCGGCTGCGCCGGGGCGCCGGCGCGTGCGCGCCTGCGGACGTCGCCGTGTGCGCGAGCGAGCCCAGGCCCAGCAGCGCCGTGCAGGCCGCGAGCGCCGCCAGCAGGGTGAGCACTTGGCGCATCGTCGATACTTCCTAGCAGGATCACCCCAGACGCGAGCCGGCTGCCGAGCGCCGCAGGCCGCGCCAGACACCCAAGGAGCGACCTTGCGCAACCCCCGCGACTTCTTCAAGCCCCTCGCGATCGGAGCCCCCGAGCCGGTGCGCGAGATCCCGTTCAAGCCCTCGCGCATGATCCATTTCCTGGACTTCTCCAACGAGAAGATGGTGGCCAAGGTGCCCGAGATCGCGCCGACCGTGGACATCCTGCTGGGCAACCTCGAGGACGCGGTGCCGGTCGACCGCAAGGAGGCCGCGCGCGCCGGCTTGATCCGCGTGGGGCGCGAAGTCGAGCTCGGCGACACGGCCCTGTGGACGCGCGTCAACGAGCTCGCCTCGCCGTGGGTGCTCGACGACATCACCGAAGTGGTGATGGAGATCGGCGACCGCCTGGAGGTCATGATGATCCCCAAGGTCGAGGGCCCGTGGGACATCCACTACGTCGACCGCCTGCTCGCGCAGCTCGAGGCGAAGGCCGAACTCGAGCGCCCGATCCTGATCCACGCGATCCTCGAGACCGCGCTCGGCGTCGCCAACCTGGAGGCCATCGCGAGCGCCTCGCCGCGCGTGCAGGGCATGAGCTTCGGCCCGGCCGACCTCGCCGCCTCGCGCCGGATGAAGACCACACGCGTCGGCGGCGGGCACCCCGGCTACCGCACGATCGCCGACCCCGACCCCGAGAACCCCGACGCGGAGCGACCGAGCTACCAGCAGGACCCGTGGCACTACTCGATCGCGCGCATGGTCGACGCCTGCACCTCCGTCGGCGCGCTTCCCTTCTACGGTCCCTACGGCGACATCCGCGACCTCGAGGGCTGCGAAACGCAGTTCCGCGCCGCCTTCCTGCTGGGCTGCGTCGGCGCCTGGTCGCTGCACCCCGCGCAGATCGCGATCGCCAAGCGCATCTTCTCGCCCGACCCGGCCGAGGTCGCCTTCGCAAAGCGCGTGCTCGAGGCGATCCCCGACGGGCGCGGGGTGCACATGATCGAGGGCAAGATGCAGGACGACGCCACCTGGAAGCAGTGCAAGGTGATGGTCGGGCTGGCGGAAATGCTCGCGCGCAAGGACCCGGAGCTGGCCGAGGCCTACGGGTTCGCGCCCGTTGGCGCCGTGTAGGCTTCCGCGCCGCATGAGGTTCTTCGAGTACGAGGCGCGCGAGCTCGTGCGCCGCGCCGGGATCCCCGTGACCGACTACGGATTCACCAGGGATCCAGCCGAGGCGGGCGAGATCGCGCGGCGCATCGGCGGCCCGGCGGTGATCAAGTCGCAGGTCCTCAGCGGCGGGCGCATGAAGGCCGGCGGCGTGAAGTTCGCCGACACGCCCGAGCAGGCCGAAGCGCATGCGCGCGAGATCCTCGCGCTCGAGATCAACGGGCAGATGCCGCGCGGCGTGCTCGTCGACCCGCGCGCGCAGGTCGAGCAGGAGTACTACGCGGGCGTCGTCTGGGACGGCACGCGCAAGCAGCCGGTGATCATCTTCTCGCCCGTCGGCGGCATCGACATCGAGCTGCTCGCCGTCGAGCAGCCCGACAAGGTCGGCCGCCGCCACTTCTCGAACATCCTCCCCTTCAGCGAGTTCATCGCCAAGGAGGCGATCAGCGCGAGCGGCGTCAGCGGATCGACGCTCAACAAGCTCGTGCCGATCGTGACGAAGCTCGCACGGCTGTTCGTGGAGAACGACATGGTGCTCGCCGAGATCAACCCGCTCGGACGCCTGCACGACGGCTCCTTCGTCGCGCTCGACGCGCACATGGACATGGAGAACGAGGCCCGCGGCCGCCACAGGAAGCTGCTCGAGGAACTCGGCGTCGGCGAGGAGGAGACGCGCCAGGCGCGCGAGCCCACGCCCTTCGAGATCGCCGGCGAGCAGGTCGACGCCCAGGACCACCGCGGCGTGGCGGGCAACGTGACCGAGTTCGACGGCGACCTCGGGCTCGTGATCGGCGCCGGCGGCGGCTCGCTGACGCTGTTCGACGCGGTGCGTGCCCATGGGGGGCACCCCGCCAACTACTGCGAGATCGGCGGCAACCCGTCGGTCGCCAAGACGTGCGGGCTGGCCAAGCTCGTCCTCGGCAAGCCCGGCGTGGACAAGATCGCGGTGATGATGTCGATCGTCTCCAACACGCGCGTGGACATCGTCGCGCGCGGCGTCATCAAAGCCTGCCTGGAGCTCGGCTTCGAGCCGGCGGAGAAGATCGCGATCTTCCGCATCCCCGGCGCGTGGGAGGAGGAGGGCTTCAAGATCCTCGAGAAGTACGGCGTCGACTACGCCGACCGCAGCGTCTCGCTGAACGACGCCGCGCGGCGGGCGGTCGAGAAGATCCAGAGCGCGAGCACGAGCGAGCCGGCCGCCGCGGCACGGGACGCCGGCTGATGTCGATCCTCATCGACGCCGACACGAGCTTCATCGTGCAGGGCATCACCGGCCGCGAGGCGGTCAACCTGACGCGCGAGTGTCTGGACTACGGCGCCGGCGCGAGGGTCGTCGGCGGCGTCACGCCGGGCAGACTCGGGCGCGAGGTGCACGGCGTCCCCGTCTTCGACACGGTCGCGCAGGCGGTCGCCCACCACGGCGCAGCGATCGACGGGTCGGTCGTCACCGTCCCGCCCGCCTTCACGAAGGACGCCGTCTTCGAGGCGATCGAGAACGACATCAAGCTGATCGTGATCGTCACCGAGCGCATCCCCCGGCGCGACGTGGCGGCGATGGTCGAGCTCGCGGCGCTGCGCGGCGCGCGCATCATCGGCCCCAACTGCCTCGGCATCATCGTGCCGGATGTGATCAAGATGGGCGGCATCGGTGGCCCGGCGCGCAACGCCGCCCAGGCCTACGCGCCCGGGCCGATCGGCGTGATCTCGCGCTCCGGCGGCATGACCACCGAGATGTCATCGACGCTAACCGCCGCCGGCCTCGGCCAGTCGACGGCGGTCTCGATCGGCGGCGACGCGATCATCGGCTCGAGCTACGCGGAGCTGATGCCGCTGTTCGCAGCCGACGAGCAGACGCGGGGGATCGTGATCTACACCGAGCCCGGCGGGCGCATGGAGGCGGAGCTCGCGCGCTGGGTGAGCGACCGGCGCAGCGACGGCGCGGGCGCGCGCGAGCTGCCGATCGTCGCGTTCATGGCAGGGCGCTTCATGGACGAGATGCCGGGTATGAGCTTCGGCCACGCGGGCACGATCGTCGAAGGGCGCGAGGACACCGCCGCCGAGAAGATCGCGCGCCTGGCCGACGCGGGCATCGCCGTGGCCGAGCGCATCGAGGACATCCCCGCGATGATCGGCGAGCGGATGGCGGCGAGCCCCGCATGAGGGGCGACGGCATCTTCATCGCGGTCGAAGTCGACGACGCCGCGGCCGCCGACACGCAGCTCGCGGCCGCGCTCACCGAGGCCTGCCCCGTCGACATCTTCGCCCAGGCCCAGAACGGGACGCTCGAGGTCGTGCAGGAGAACCTCGACGAGTGCGTGCTGTGCCGGCTGTGCCTCGACGCCTCTCCCCCCGGCGCGGTCAGGATCATCAAGCTCTACGACGCCGCCAGCGTGCTCGTCTGAAAGCTCCTGCACTCGCTGCCGTTTGGCGCGCGCGTGCACTATCTTCCGCAGCAGGTGCCGGGATGACGCGAACCGGCGCCGTGTTCGCGGACGCGACCCCCGAGTGGCTCCTCAGCGCCGACGGCCCTTCGCAACACGCGCGCGCGTATACCGGTAGGTTTGGTGTCGTGTCGATGTTTCGCCAGGCTCGGCTTGTTTGGGTTCCCGCGGTGCTTACCGGCTTGATGCTGCACGTTGCGTCCGCTGGAGCAGCGGTTGACAGCAAGCCGGCCACGCTGCTGCCCGCGTCGAGTCCGGTGCACACCGAAATCACGGAGGGCGGCTCCGGGCCGGGCGAATCGGTTCATGGCTTCATCGCCGAAGCCTCCAACCCGTTCGAACCGGTCCTTGAAGGCTACCCTGCGAGCAACCCGACCATGGGCTTTACGCCGAGGAACGTGGCCTTCGCGGGCATCATCCACGCTATGCCGGTGGGTGGCGGTCCTCTGCTGGACCTGTACTGCATCGACCTCACGACCGCGACGTCGACCGGCCTCGGCTACGGGCTTGGTACATGGAACGCCGCCAACGTCCCCAACGAGGGCTACATCGCCCGGCTGTTGAACGAGTACTACCCCAACACCGAACAGCCGGTCTCGCTTACCGGCTCTGACGAGAAGGCCGCCGCGGTGCAGGCCGCGATCTGGTTCTTCAGCGACCGCTATGTCGTGAGCACGTCCGACCAGGTGTATGCCGCGACTGTCGCCATCGTCAACCAGGTCATAGCGCAGGGACCGCTGGCGGAACCTGCTCCGCCCAACCTCACTATCACGCCCTCACACGCGAGCGGATCCCCGGGGGGCGTGCTCGGCCCGTTCACGGTCAGCTCCGGCGCGGGCCAGGCCGTTGTCGCCGTGACGGGCGCGAACATGTTCTCCGACGCGGCGGGCACAGTGCCGATATCCGATGGGGCGACGGTACCGTCCGGCCAGCAGGTCTGGCTTCGATCCACGGCGGGTCCAGGCAGTGCCGTCCTGGAAGCCACGGCGCCGGCCACCGTGCCCAGCGGCAACGTCTACCTGTATGACAAAAAAAGCAAGGTCAATGAAGCCCAGAGCCTCATCCTGGCCGCGACAGCCACCCTGACCACCACCGTGCAGGCATCCGCCGAATTCCGCGAAATTGAAGAGCCCGAATTCACGATCGAAAAGCTCCAGGAAATCAGCGCCTCGGGTGGTGGCTTTACGAAGAGCGAACTGACCGGGAAACTGGGCCAGATCGTGGACTACCAGATCGTGGTCGCCAACACGGGCAACGTCGCGATCGTGTTCTCGCCGCTGAGTGACCCCAACTGCACGAACATCTCGCCTTCGGGCGTTACCGAACTGGCTGTCGGCCATTCGGAGACGTTCACGTGCGAACACACGCTCACGACTGTCGGCAAGTGGATCAACGAAGCCGAAATTGAAGGCGCCGGCAAACACACGCCTTCGAACGAAGTGATCGTAAACGTGCCTGAAGAGCCCGAATTCACGATCGAAAAGCTCCAGGAAATCAGCGCCTCGGGTGGTGGCTTTACGAAGAGCGAACTGACCGGGAAACTGGGCCAGATCGTGGACTACCAGATCGTGGTCGCCAACACGGGCAACGTCGCGATCGTGTTTTCGCCGCTGAGTGACCCCAACTGCACGAACATCTCGCCTTCGGGTGTTACCGAACTGGCTGTCGGCCATTCGGAGACGTTCACGTGCGAACACACGCTCACGACTGTCGGCAAGTGGATCAACGAAGCCGAAATTGAAGGCGCCGGCAAACACAAGCCTTCAAACGAAGTGATCGTAAACGTGCCTGAAGAGCCCGAATTCACGATCGAAAAGCTCCAGGAAATCAGCGCCTCGGGTGGTGGCTTTACGAAGAGCGAACTGACCGGGAAACTGGGCCAGATCGTGGACTACCAGATCGTGGTCGCCAACACGGGCAACGTCGCGATCGTGTTCTCGCCGCTGAGTGACCCCAACTGCACGAACATCTCGCCTTCGGGTGTTACCGAACTGGCTGTCGGCCATTCGGAGACGTTCACGTGCGAACACACGCTCACGACTGTCGGCAAGTGGATCAACGAAGCCGAAATTGAAGGCGCCGGCAAACACAAGCCTTCAAACGAAGTGATCGTAAACGTGCCTGAAGAGCCTGAATTCACGATCGAAAAGCTCCAGGAAATCCAGGGCTCGGGTGGTGGCTTGACGAAGAGCGAACTAACGGGCGAGCTCGGTCAGGTGGTGGACTACCGCGTGATCGTGAGAAACACGGGCAACGTGGCAATCAAGTTCGCTCCGCTCATTGACAAGAACTGCTCGAGCATTTCGCCTTCGGGCGCGACTGAAGTGCCGGTTGGCGGGTCGGAGGAATTCATGTGTGAACACGCACTCGCGAGTTCGGGCAGCTGGACCAATGAGGCCGCGATCGAAGGCGCCGGCAAAACGAAGCCGTCGAACGAAGTCGTCGTGAACGTGCCGGCGCCCTTGCAGCCCGTACTTCCCGCGCAGGTCGCCAAAGCGAAGTGCGCGATTTCGGAGTCGCTGATCGTGTTGCACGGCGTGCTGGGCAGCAAGCGCAAGCCGTTCGCTGTACACATCTCCTCGCTCGGGATCAAGGAAATCACGTTCTATCTCGACGGGAAGAGGATCAAGACGCTCAAGTCTTCGCAGGCCAAGAACGGCGAGTTCAAGATCGAAATCAACCCGCGCAAGCTCTCGTATGGCGCGCACCGAGTGTCGGTAAGAACGCAGATGAGCGACAGCGCGTGCGCCGCGATCGCCCGCTCAGCCGTGTTTGTACACCCGAAATCGCCGGCGGTCAGACCACGCTTCACCGGTTGAGCATCCCTGGCCGCGCGCTTCCGTTACGGCTTGATGTCGGTAAAGAGCAGGCAGAACCTGGACGTCGCTTGGTCGTCCGGCGGCCTCCTTGGAGCGGATGACATCGCCAAGGTCGGCGACACGGACCTCGACGCGTTCAACGCGGACGAGATGGCGGTGCTGCGCTCAGCCTCGTAGCTCAGAATCGTGGGCGCTTGATAGTGCGCTTCCCCGTTTGCGGCTGGCTGTCACGATGTCAGCGAACCGGGCGGCACGGGCCGTTGCCGGCGGCCCGTGCGAACCCCTAAAAGCCCTGCAAATGCACCACTCGGCGTAACGGCGTAACATGCGCAAACACGGCCAGAAATGAACGAGAACTTCTCACTGATCGTGATGTGCTTCTTCCTGCTCGCCTCGCTGGCTTTCCTGGCCGAGCAGCTGACCGCCTACCACTGAAGCGCACGCGCGCACGCGCGCTCCCGCCCTTCAGCTCTGCCGGCGCGCCTTCGGCGTGCGTTCGCGCTCGAGCTGGCGCTCGACGACGTTGATGATCAGGCGCAGGAACTGCTCGGGGCCCGACGCCTTGGCCTGCCCGTAGGTGAACGCCTCGACCCAGTCGGGGATCTTCGCCTCGCGCGCCATCACGTTGAAGAACTCGCGCCGCATGTCCACGCGCACGCGCGCGTCGTGCGCGGCGCCCTTGGTGACCTGCACGCCCGGCATCTGCAGCCGGAACTCCTGCGTGTCGCCGCGCCCGCGCAGCTCGACGCCGACGACGAGCTTCAGCGGCTCCAGCGCCGGCACTTCGCTCAGGAAGCGCCGCGCGGCGAGTTCGATCAGCGCCTTCGCGTCCTCCGACAAGGTCAGATCTTGTGTCGCTGCAGCAGCTTGCGCCCGATCACCATGCGCTGGATCTCCGAGGTGCCCTCGCCGATCAGCAGCAGCGGCGCGTCGCGGTACAGGCGCTCGATCTCGTACTCCTTGGAGTAGCCGTAGCCGCCGTGGATGCGGAACGACTCCTCCACGCAGAAGCGCCCGGCCTCCGATGCGAACAGCTTCGCCATCCCCGCCTCCAGGTCCGAGCGCTCGCCGGCGTCCTTCAGGCGCGCGGCGCGCAGCGTCAGCAGGCGCGCCGCCTCGACCTGCGTGCCCATGTCGGCGAGCTTGAACTGGATCGCCTGGTGTTCGGCGATCGGCTTGCCGAACGCCTTGCGCTCCTGCGAGTAGCGCAGCGCCAGCTCGAGCGCGCGCTGCGCGATGCCCACGCCACGCGCGGCGACGTTCACGCGTCCCACCTCGAGCGCGTCCATCATCTGCGCGAAGCCCTTGTTCAGCCCCTCCTGCTCGCCGCCGAGGATGTTCTCCGCCGGGCAGCGGTAGCCGTCGAAGACGAGCTCGGTCGACTCGACGCCCTTGTAGCCGAGCTTCTTGATCTTGGGCGGCACGTTCAGGCCCTTGAAGTCACCGGTGTTCTCGCTCGCGCCCGGCTCTTTTTCGGCGATGAAGCAGGTGAAGCCGCGGTGGCGCGGCTCGGCCTGCGGGTCCGTCTTGACGAGCACGAACACGAGCGAGGACAGCAGGCCGTTGGTGACCCACATCTTCTGCCCGTTGATCTCATAGCTGCCGTCGTCGAGCTTCTTCGCCGCCGTTTTGATGGCCTGCACGTCGGAGCCGAGCTCGGGCTCCGACAGCGAGAAGGCGGCGCGGATCTCGCCGGTCGCCATGCGCGGCAGATAGCGCTGCCGCTGTTCCTCGTTGCCGAACTTCATCAGCAGGTAGGAGCCGATGAAGTGCGTGTTGATGACGCCCGAGATCGAGATCCAGCCGCGCGAGAGCTCTTCCACGATCATCGAGTAGGTCGTCAGGTCGAGCCCCATCCCGCCGTACTCCTCGGGGATCGTCACGCCGAACAGACCGAGCTCCTTCATCTGCTCGACGATCGGCTCCGGGAAGCTGTCCTCGTGGTCGTAGTGCTCGGCGTTGGGCAGGATCTGCTCGTCCACGAACTGGTGGACCATGTCGGTGATCGCCCGCTGCTCCTCGGTCTTCTCGCTGTACTTCTCGGGCGCGATGGCCATCTCTCGTCTGGGCTCCCAGGTCGGTTTGCGCGGCTGGACTAGAGAATACCTCTGTGAACTTCACGACGGACGTCCTGGAGCGCGCACCCGCCGACGCGCTCGCGCTGCTGGAGATCTCGCGCGCGGGCGGCCGTCGCGAGTGGAGCTACGGCGAGCTCGCCGAGGCCGCGGGCCGGCTCGCCGGCTCGCTGCAGGCGCGCGGCGTGCAGCGCGGCGAGGTCGTGATGACGCTGATCGGCAACCGCCCCGAGTGGGTGCTGGCGATGCTCGCCTGCTTCCGCATCGGCGCCGTCGTGCTGCCGTGCACCGAGCAGCTGCGCGCCAAGGACCTCGCGCTGCGGATCGCGGTGGCGCAGCCGGCGCTGATCCTCGCCGACGAGCGCGACCGCGCAGAGCTCGAACGCGCCGGCGCCGGCGTCGGCGCGGGCGCGGGCGAGGGGAGCGCGCCGGCGGTGATGCTGCTGCCCGACGAGGCGGCGTTCGCCTGTGAGCCCGCGCCCGCGGCCGAGCTCTCCCCGAGAGACCCGTGCCTGATCACGTTCACCAGCGGCACGGCGGGCGAGCCGAAGGCCGTCGTGCACGCACAGCGCTACCTCGCGGGCCAGCGCCTGCAGGCCGAGCACTGGCTCGCTCCGCGCGCCGGCGAGCTCGTGTGGTGCACCGCCGCGAGCGGCTGGTCGAAGTCGGCGCGCAACGTCTTCATCGCGCCGTGGCTTCGCGGCGCCGCGGCGCTCCTGCACGACGCGCGCTTTGACCCGCACGAGCGCCTCGAGCTGCTGCAGCGCGAGCGTGTGAACGTGCTCTGCATGGCGCCCACCGAGTACCGCGTGATCGCCAAGCGCGCGACGCTGCGCCCGCTCGAGCACCTGCGCGGCATGGTCGCCGCCGGCGAGGCGCTGAACCCCGAGGTGCTGCGCGCCTGGCAGGAGGCGACCGGCCTTCAGATCCGCGACGGCTACGGGCAGACCGAGACCGGGCAGATGACCGCGACCCCCGCCGGCGAGCCGGCGCGGCCGGGCTCGATGGGCAGGGCGCTGCCCGGCGTGCAGCTGCAGGTGCGCGAGGGCGAGCTCATCGCGGCGCCGCGCAGCGTGCCGACCTTCTTCCTCGGCTACCTCGGCGAGCAGGTGCTGCGCGGCGAGCGCGGGGAGTGGCGCGTACAGGATCGCGCGCTCGGCAGCGAGTGGGCGACCGGCGACAGGGTGCGCCGCGACGAGGACGGCTGGCTGTACTTCGAGGCGCGCGCCGATGACGTGATCGTCTCAGCCGGCTACCGCATCGGGCCCTTCGAGGTCGAGTCGGCGCTCGTCGCGCACCCGGCCGTGGCGGAGGCGGCCGCCGTCGCGGCGCCCGACGAGGAGCGCGGCGCGGTCGTGCGCGCCGTCGTCGTGCTGGCAGACCACGCGCGCGAGGGGACCCCCGAGCTCGTGCGCGAGCTGCAGGAGCACGTCAAGCGCGAGACCGCGCCCTACAAGTACCCGCGCATCATCGAGTTCGCGAAGGAGCTGCCGAAGACCTCCAGCGGCAAGATCAGGCGCGCGCAGCTGCGCGGGCAGCCGCCGGTCTAGAGCGCGACGATCGCGTCGATCTCGACCTGCGCGCCGCGCGGCAGAGCGGCGACGCCGACCGCCACACGCGCCGGCGGCTCGCTGTCGAAGAAGCGCGCGTAGCGCTCGTTGACCTCGGCGAAGGCGCCGAGCTCGGTCATGTAGACGGTCAGCCGCAGCGCGCGCTGCAGCGAGGTGCCCGCGGCCTCGCACACCGCCTGCAGGTTGGCCAGGCAGCGCTCTGCCTGCTCGCCCGCGCTGTCGCCCACGAGCTCGCCGGAGGCGGGCTCCAGCGGGATCTGCCCCGAGCAGAACAGCAGCCCGCCGAAGCGCACCGCATGGCTGTAGGGACCGATCGCCGCCGGCGCGTCGCTGGCGCTCACGACATCCCGCTGAGAGCCCATCTTTGACGGCACCCTAACCGCTATCGTCGGGGCGATGCGCAGACGCGCTCTCCCCTCGGCGCTGGCGATCTCGCTCGCGCTCGGCGCGTTTGCGCTGGCCCTGCCGGCCAGCGCCGCGGGCCAGCTCGGCTTCGTCCCCTGCCCGCAGCAGAGCGGCTTTCAGTGCGCCTCGCTGGCGGTGCCGCTGGCGCGCACGGGAGCCGTTCCGGGCCAGATCGCGCTGAGCGTCGAGCGGCGCCTGGCAGGGACGACTCCCAGCCGCAGCGCCGTCGTCGCGCTCGCCGGCGGGCCGGGCCAGGCGGCGATCCCGCTGGCGGAATTCATCGCCCAGGCGATCGGCTCGGCGCTCGGCACGCGCGATCTGATCGTGTTCGACCAGCGCGGCACCGGCACCTCCGATCCGCTCGGCTGCAGCGCCCTGGAAGGCTTCGGCAGCGGCCCGGTGTCGGATCTCTTCGAACAGTGCGCGCTGCAGATCGGCGCGGCGCGGGGCTCGTTCACGACGGCCGAATCCGTCGAAGACATCGAGTCGCTGCGCGAAGCGCTCGGCTACGAAAAGCTCGTGCTCTACGGCACCTCCTACGGCACGAAGGTCGCGCTCGAGTACGCCGAACGCTACCCGGCGCACGTCGAATCGCTCGTGCTCGACTCGGTCGTGCCGAGCGACGGCCCCGAACCGTTCTACATCCCCAGCTTCCAGGCGATCCCGCGCGTGCTCGGCGAACTGTGCTCGCAGCGGGCGTGCGCCGGGATCACCGCCAACGCCGCCGGCGACGTCGCGCGCCTGAGCGCCGAGCTGCACAAGCGCGCGCTCAGCGGCTCGGTGTTCGACGGCTCCGGGCACCGTCACGCGAGCACGCTCGACCAGCTCGGCCTGATGCAGATCCTCGAGGCGGGCGACCTGAACCCGGCGCTGCGCGCGCTGCTGCCGGCGGCCGTGCAGTCGGCGCTGCGCAACGACCCCGATCCGCTGCTGCGCCTGCACCTGCTCTCCGAGGGCCTGATCCCGTCGCTGCCGCGCGAAAGCGCGCCGGGCGAAAGCCCCGTGGAGCTCGACGAAGCGCTGTTCGCGACGACGACCTGCGAAGACACGCTGTTTCCCTGGCAGCGCGACGCGGCCGCCTCGGCGCGGCGCGAAGGAGCGATCGCCTTCGTTCGCTCACGGCCGGGCAGCGACTTCTATCCCTTCGAAGCGAGCACCGCCTACGAAAACAGCCTCGCGAACCTCTGCTGGCAGTGGCCCAACGTCTCGGCGGGGCCGCCCGCGACGGGCGCGCTGCCGGCCGTGCCGACGCTGATCTTCTCCGGCGGGCAGGACCTGCGCACGCCCACCTCCGACGCGCGCGCCGTCGCCGCGCGCATCCCCGGCGCGCAGCTCGTCGTCGTTCCCTACACGGGTCACTCCGTGATCGGCAGCGACCTCAGCGCCTGCGCGGGCGAAGCGCTCGAGCAGTTCTTCTCGGGCGCGAAGGTGCAGCCGTGTGAACCCACGAGCGACCCGTTCGCACCGACGCCGATCACGCCGGCGAAGCTGTCCGCCGTGCAGCCGCCCCACGGGCTCGCCGGGCGGCCCGGCCGGACGCTCGTCGCGGTGCTCGACACGCTGCTGGATCTCGACCGCCAGATCGTCGGCGCGACGATCGAGGCCGACGCCGAACTGCCGAGCGGCTCGAGCTTCGGCGGGCTGCGCGGCGGCTACGCGCGCCTGAACTCCTCCGCGGCGATGCTGCACTCCTTCTCCTTCGTGCCCGGCGTCACGCTGTCAGGCGCGCTGCCGGTTCGCGCGAGCTCCGCCGGCAGCGTGACGATCCGCGTCGGCGGCGCCCTCGCCGCGCGCGGCGCGGTGACGCTGCTTCAGGGCTCCAAGCGCGTCGCCGGCATGCTCGGCGGCCGGCACTTCGACCTCCTGCTGGCGCGCGTGCACCTCGCGCGCGCCGGCGGCGCGGCGCCCGAATGGCCCTCGCTCGCGAGCCTGAAGCCGCTGCTGCGACCGAAGCCGTAGATGGCCAACGCGCTCGCGCTGGAGAGCTCGCCCTACCTGCGCCAGCACGCGGACAACCCGGTCGACTGGCTGCCCTGGGGCGAGGAGGCGTTCGCCCGGGCCCGCGCGCGACAGGCGCCGCTGCTCGTGTCGATCGGCTACTCGGCCTGCCACTGGTGCCACGTGATGGAGCGCGAGAGCTTCTGCGACGAGCGGATCGCGCAGCTCATGAACGAGAACTTCGTGTGCGTGAAGGTCGACCGCGAGGAGCGCCCCGACGTCGACGCGCTCTACATGGAGGCCGTGCAGGCGATGACCGGGCACGGCGGCTGGCCGCTGCACGTCTTCCTCACGCCCGAGCAGCTGCCCTTCTACGGCGGCACCTACTTCCCGCCGAGCGCGCGCCACGGCATGCCCACCTGGAGCGAGGTGCTGCGCGCCATCGCCGAGCTGTGGCGCGAGAGCCCGCAGGAGGCGCGCGCCGGCGGCGAGCGCCTGCTCGAGCACCTGCAGCGCGGCGCGCTCCCGCCGCCGGCGCAGAGCGCGCCCGCCGAAGCCGAGCTCGCGCGCGCCGTCGAGAACCTGCGCGCCGGCTACGACGCCGTCAACGGCGGCTTCGGCGGCGCGCCCAAGTTCCCGCAGGCCTCGGTGCTGGAGTTCCTGATGCTGCGCGGCGAGCGCGAGATGGCGCGGCACACGCTCGACGCGATGGCCGCGGGCGGCATCCACGACCAGCTCGGCGGCGGCTTTCACCGCTACAGCGTGGACGCCGCCTGGACGGTGCCGCACTTCGAGAAGATGCTCTACGACAACGCGCTGCTCGCGCGCGCCTACCTGCACGGCTTCAGCGCCTGGGGCGAGGAGCGCCTGCGCGAGGTGTGCACCGACACGCTCGAGTGGGCGCTGCGCGAGATGCGCGGGCCCGAGGGCGGCTTCTACAGCGCGCTCGACGCCGACTCCGAGGGCGTCGAGGGCCGCTACTACGTGTTCACGCGCGCCGAGCTGCAGGAGGTGCTCGGGGCGGACGCGCCGGCGGCGATCGCCTGGCTCGGCGTCAGCCGGCAGGGCAACTTCCAGGACCCCCACCACCCCGCGCCCGGGCTGAACGTGCTGAGCGCGCGCGGCGAGCCTCCGCCGCCCGATGCCGCGCGGCGGATCCGCGAGCGACTGCTGCAGGCGCGCTCCGAGCGCGTCCCCCCGGCGCTCGACTCAAAGCGCCTGACCGGCTGGAACGCCCTGATGGTGAGCGCGCTCGCCGACGCCGGCGCGGTGCTCGCACAGGAGCGCTACCTCGACGCCGCCCGCGTCTGTGCGGAGTTCCTGCTCTCGCAGATGCGCGACGGACAGGGACGCCTGTTGCGCACCTACAACGACGGGCAGGCGCGCATCGGCGCGTTCCTGGAGGACCACGCGCTGCTGCTCGAGGCGCTGATCGCGCTCTTCGAAGCCAGCTGCGAGGAGCGCTACTACACGGAGGCGCGCGCGCTCGCGGACACGCTCATCGAGCGCTTCGCCGACGAGCGCGGCGGCGGCTTCTTCGCGACCGCGCGCGACGGCGAAGAGCTGATCACGCGCCGCCGAGACCTCGAGGACTCCCCCCTTCCCTCCGGCAGCTCGAGCGCCGCGCTGGGGCTGCTGCGCCTCTCGCAGCTGAGCGGCGAGGAGGTCTACGAACGCCACGCGCTCGGCGCGCTGGCGCTCACGCACGAGCTCGCCGTGCGCCTGCCGGCCGCCTTCGGGCACACGCTGCAGGCGCTGCACTGGCGCTTTGCGCCCGCACGGGCGCTTGCCTGCCCGGTCCCGGCGCTGCCCTCATCGGCAGCGCCGGCGCCGCCCGCCGTCCCTTAGCGGCGCACGCATCCGGCCGCCTCAGCGGCCGCGCTCCCCCTACAGGATCGCCAGGTAGCGGTCGAGCTCCCAGCGCGTCACCTGCACGCGGTAGTCGTCCCACTCCTGGCGCTTGATCTCGATGTAGCGGTTGAACATGTGCTCGCCGAGCGTGCGCAGCACGAGCTCGGACTGCGCCGTGATCTCGATCGCCTCGCCGAGGCTCTCCGGCAGCTGCTCGACGCCCAGGCGCCGGCGCTCGTCGGCGGACAGGTGGTAGAGGTTCTTCTCCATCGGCTCGGGCAGCTCGTAGCCCTTCTCGATCCCCTCCAGGCCCGCCTGCAGCAGCGCCGCGAACGTGAGGTAGGGGTTGCACGCGGGGTCCGGGCAGCGCAGCTCCATGCGCGTCGCCTGCTCGCGTCCCGGGTGATACATCGGCACGCGCACGAGCGCCGAGCGGTTGCGGCGCGACCAGGCCACGTACGTCGGCGCCTCAAAGCCCGGCACCAGGCGCTTGTAGGAGTTCACCCACTGCGCGAAGATCGAGCAGATCTCGCGCGCGTGCTTGAGCTGGCCGGCGATGAACGCCTTCGCCACGTCCGACAGGAAGTACTGGTCCTCGGGGTCGTAGAAGGCGTTCTTGCCCTCGTTGAACAGCGACTGGTGGGTGTGCATGCCCGAGCCGTTCTCGCCGTACAGCGGCTTGGGCATGAACGTCGCGTGCCAGCCGTACTTCATCGCGTACTCCTTGACCGTGATGCGGTAGGTCATGCAGTCATCGGCCATCTTCAGCGCGCCGGCGTAGCGCATGTCGATCTCGTGCTGGGAGGGGCCCACCTCGTGGTGGGTGTACTCGACGTGGATGCCGAGCTCTTCGAGCGCGAGCACCGTCTCGCGCCGCACGTCGGAGCCCGCGTCGAGCGTCGTCAGGTCGAAGTAGCCGCCCTCGTCGAGCACCTCGGTCGAGCGCGCGTCGCGGAACAGGAAGTACTCCAGCTCGGGGCCGACGTTGAAGGTGTCGAAGCCCATCCGCCGCGCGCGCTCGATCGCGCGGCGCAGCACGTGGCGCGGGTCGCCCTCGTACGGCGTGCGCTCCGGCGTGATCACGTCGCAGAACATCCGCCCAACGCCCTGCTCCTCCGGACGCCACGGCAGCACCGCGAACGTGCCCGCGTCGGGCATCGCGATCATGTCGGACTCCTCGATCGCGTTGAAGCCCGTGATCGAGGAGCCGTCGAAGCCCATGCCCGCTTCGAAGGCGTCGTCGAGCTCGGCGGCGTTGATCGAGAACGACTTCAGCTGCCCGAGGATGTCCGTGAACCAGAGGCGGATGAAGCGGATCTCGCGCTCCTTCACGAGCGCCTTCACGTCCTCCGGCGTCTGCGGCTGCGGCGCTGGCATCGCTGGACGCGGACCCTAGCCGATGGCGCCGGCGCGCCGCTATCGACGACTGGCCAAATGAGAAGGGGCGGGAGATCAGACCGAGCGTGAGGCCGCGCGGCGCCGCGGCCGCGCGCTGCGCTCGGGGCTAGCGCCCGGCGACGGCTGCGACGAAGTCGGCGACGTCTTCTGCTTCGCGGCCCTCGTAGAGCAGCGCGGGCATGTCGCCCCTGCCCCGCGCGCGGCCTTCGAGAATCGCGCTGAGCACGAGCGCGCGGCGCCCGGCGTAGGTCGAGATGTCATCGCCGACGTGGACGTCGAGGTCGGGGCCGATGCGCCCCACGGACTTCACGGCCGCGAGCGTGTGACAGTAGACGCACTTCTGGGCGAACAGTTCGCGCCCCTCGGTCTGAGCCCCGGTCAGATGCACGCCGCCGATCGCCTCGCTGGCCTTGTCGTCGCCGTTGTGCGCGAGCACGAACGCGGGCACGACCAGCCCGAAGGCGACGAGGACCGCGACGCCGAGCATGATCGCGCGCTGGCCGGCCTTCGATTCGGCGACCGCTTCGCCGCGCTCGGCGCGCGCGCGCGCGCCGCGCGGGCCGCCGCGCATCGCGATGAAGAAGACGCCGAGCGCGAGCAGCACCCACAGCGCTATCACGACATAGACCATGCGCGGGCAGCACCTTACCGGCTGAGCGACCAGAAGCGCTTACCCGCTTATGGACTCCTAAGGCGCGGCGCTAAGCTGGCCAAAGGAGGCTGCGAGGCCGCAATCGTGAACATCTTCCGCCGTCTACCGATATATCGGCTGCTGCTGGGCTGCGGCGCGGCGCTCGCGGTCGGCATCGGCGCGACCGCGCTCGCCTTCGCGCTGGACAGCGGCCCGACGCCGCCCGCGCGCTCGCTGGCAGACGCGATCCACGACGCGCTGTCGGGTCCGCAGCCCGCGGGCTTCAGCGCGAACGTGCAGCTCACGAACAACCTGCTCGAAGGCGCGAGCCTCGCTGGTGAAGTCGGCGGAGAAGGCGCCGGCGGGCTGCTCTCGGACCCGCTCGTGAAGGGCGGCTCGGGACGCGTCTGGGTCGCCAAGAGCGGCGAGTTCCGCCTCGAGCTGCAGTCCGAAAGCGGCGACACCGAGATCGTCTGGGACGGCCACTCGCTCGAGCTCTACGACGCCGCGCAGAACACCATCTACCGCTACACGCCGCCTGCACACGAACACGCGGGCGAAGGCGCCGAAGGGGGCTCCGAATCGCACGAATCGCGCGAATCGCGCGAAGTGCCGAGCGTGGCGAAGATCGAAGAAGCGATCGCGCACGCGCGCCGGCACGCCGCGATCTCCGAAGCGAGCCCCACAGACGTCGGCGGCGAGCCCGCCTACAGCGTGAGCCTCGCGCCGAAGCAGGCGGGCAGCCTGCTCGCGAACGTGCAGCTCGCCTTCGACTCCGAGAACGGCGTGCCGCTGCGCGCGGCGGTGTACTCGACCGCGAGCCCCTCGGCGGTGCTCGAACTCGCGGCCAGCGAAATCTCCTTCGGGCCCGTCGAAGCGTCCGTCTTCCAGCTGAGCCCGCCGGCGAGCGCGAAGGTCAAGCAGATCAAGACGCTGCGGCCGCACGCGCGCCGCACGCCGCGCGCGCCGCGCGCCGGCACGAACGCCGCCACGCACCTGACCGTGCACGGCCGCGGGCCGGGCGCGATTCTCGTCATGGAATCGAAGGCCTCGCGCAAGGGCGCAAGCGAAGCGCTGCACGGCCTGCCGCAGGTGAAGATCAACGGCGTGAAGGCGAGCGAGCTGCGCACCGCGCTCGGCACGCTCCTGAGCTTCGAGCGCGGCGGCGTCAGCTACCTGCTCGCCGGCTCGGTGAAGCCGGGCCCGCTGCAGGCTCTCGCGAGTGGCCTCTAGCGTGGCCGGCACAACGGGCGCGCAGCCGGTTCGCGCGCGCGGGCTCGTCAAGCGCTACGGCGAGCTCCTCGCGGTCGACCACATCGACCTGGACGTGCGCGTCGGCGACGTCTACGGCTTCCTCGGGCCCAACGGCGCGGGCAAGACGACGACGCTGCGGATGGCGCTGGGCTTGATCACGCCGAGCGAGGGCGCCGTGCAGCTGTTCGGTCGCGACCCGATGCGCGAGGGCGCCGCGGCGCTCGAGGGCGTGGCGGGCTTCGTGGAGGCGCCGCGCTTCTACCCGTATCTGACGGGACGCAAGAACCTCGAGCTGCTGGCCGCCTTCGACGGCGACGGCGCGCGCGAGCGGATCGAGCAGGTTCTCGCGGTCGTCGAGCTCGCGCCGCGCGCGAAGGACAAGGTCGGCGGCTACTCGCACGGCATGCGCCAGCGCCTGGGCATCGCGGCGGCGCTGCTGCGGCGCCCGCGCCTGCTGATCCTCGACGAGCCGGCGACGGGGCTCGACCCGGCCGGCATGCGCGACATGCGCGAACTGATCAGGCGCCTCGCGCGGGAGGGCATCACGATCCTGCTCTCCAGCCACCAGCTGCCCGAGGTGCAGGAACTGTGCGACCGCGTGGCGATCGTCGACACGGGCCGCGTCGTCTACGAGGGCGCGCTCGCGGACCTGCGCAGGCAGGGCGGCGCGAGCTACAGGCTGCGCACCACCGACGATCACAGCGCGCTCGCGCTGCTCGGCGCGCAGGCCGGCATCCACGACGCCGCGGCGGGCGAGCAGGGGCTGCTGTTCAAGGCGGAGGAGGGCGACGTCGGCGCGCTCTCGCTGGCGCTCGCGCGCGCCGGCATCGGCATCCTCGCGCTGACGCCGGAGCTCGCGAGCCTCGAGGACCTGTTCTTCCGCCTGACCGAGGGGCTCGAGGGGGGCGGCGCCGCGCCGGCGGCCACGGATGCGCGCGAGGGCAGCGCCGCCGCGGCGGGCGCGAGCAGCGCCGCAGGCGCGCCGGCCGCGCGCGCCGAGCCGAGCCGGCGCGAGCTCGAGCTCCGATGAGCAGCGCCTCGGTCGCGGTCCCGCACGCCTCGGCGCCGGCGCGGCAGGGCCGGCGGCCCTCGACGCTCACGATCTACCGCTGGGAGCTGCGCAAGCTCGTCTCGCAGAAGCGCACCTACCTGGGGCTCGGGCTGATCGTGATCCTGCCGCTGTTCTTCGTGATCTTCCAGAACGCGCGCCAGCACCGCGGCCACGGCGCGCAGAGCATCTTCGCGGCGCAGATCACGCAGTCGGGGCTCGCGACGCCGGTGCTGATGCTGACGTTCCTGTCGCTGTTCATGCTGCCGCTCGTGAGCGCGCTGGTGGCGGGCGACATCGTGGCCAACGAGGACGGCAACGGCACGCTGAAGACGATCCTCACGCGCTCGGTGAACCGCGGGCAGGTGCTCGCGGCAAAGCTCGCGGCGGCCTTCACGTACGCGACGTTCGCGGTGTTCCTCTCGGCGGCGGTGTCGACCGTGGCGGGCGTCGCCTCGTGGGGCTTTCACCCGGTGACGAGCCTCTCGGGCACGGTCGTCTCGCCCGGGGAAGCGCTCGCGCTGATCTTCGCCTCCAACGCCTTCTATCTGATCCCGCTGCTCGCGGTCGTGTGCATCGGCCTGCTGCTCAGCGCGGTGACGCGCAACAGCGCGGCCGCGGTCGTCGCCACGATCGGCTCGGTGATCCTGCTGGACATCATCTCGGGCATCCCGGGACTGGAAGGCGCGAGGCCCTACCTGCTGACGCAGCAGTTCGAGGCCTGGCAGGGCCTGCTGCGCACGCCGACGGACTGGACGCCCATCACGCATTCGGCGTGGCTGTGCGCGCTGTACGCGCTGCCGGCGCTGTTCGTGGCCTACCTCGTGTTCCTGCGCCGCGACGTCGCCGGCGGCTAGGGACGGCGCGCGCTTCAGCCGACCTCGGCCTCGGCGGGCAGCTCGAGCACGGTCAGCTCGACGTCGCCCATCAGCCGGCGCGCCTCGCGCGCGTCGATCAGGCCGGCACCGAGGCGCGCCGTGGAGTCGGCGCCGCAGGCCACGCCGAAGCGCAGGCACTGGTCGGGCGCGCGGCCTTCGTAGCGGGCCGCGAGGTAGCCCGCGAGGAAGGCGTCGCCGGAGCCGGTCTTGCCGACGGGCTCGCGCGTCTGCACGCGCGCGCGCTTGACGCGCACCTGGCCGTCGACGTGCAACTGCGCGAAGGCGCCGTCGGGCAGCGTGATGATCGCGTCGCGCGGACCGTGCTCGGCGACCTCGACGACGGCGCGTGCGAGCTCCTCCTCGGAGCCGAACTCGTGCCCGACGAGCTCCTCGGCCTCGAGCACGTTGGGCGAGACGAGGTCCGGTTCGGCGCGCACGGCCTGGCGCAGCGGCTCGCCGTCGGTGTCGACGACGGTGACCACGTCGAGGCGCTGCAGTTCGCGCACGAGCGTCGCGTACAGGTCGGGCTCGACGCCGCGCGGCAGCGAGCCGGCGAAGACGACAATCGCCGCGCCGCGGGCGAGATACAGCAGCTTGTCGCGGAACAGCTCGACCTCGCGCGCCGAGACGGCGGGCCCGCGTTCGTTGATCTCGGTCTGCTGGCCCGTGGTCGGGTCGAGCACGGAGGTGTTGGTGCGCGACTCGTCGCGGATGCGCACGAAGTCGTTGAGGATCGACTCCTCCGTGAGCTGCTCGACGATGTGCGTGCCCGTCGGGCCGCCGGCGAAGCCGGTCGCGATGACCGGCTGGCCGAGCGCCTTGAGCGTGCGCGCGATGTTGACCCCCTTGCCGCCGGCCATCGTGCGCTGTTCGACGGTGCGGTGGCGCCGGCCGAGCTGGAAGTTCGGGACGGCGAGCGACTTGTCGATCGCCGCGTTGAGCGTGACGGTGATGATCATCGTGCTGCTGCCTACCCGGCTGAGTGGGGAACCAAGCCGCGACCCACCGCCCACAGGCTAGCTGAGCGGCGGGCGGCCTCTCGAGGCGTTTGCTAAGAGAGCGAGAACGCCTGCTCGCGCAGGCGTTCGGCGTGCTCGCGCGCGGCGATTCGAGGCTCGCCGCCCGTCTCGCGGTAGGCGTCGGCGATGCTGCGGGAGGCGCTGATCAGCCCTCCCGCGGGGCCGGGCGCGAATGCGGCGCGCAGCTCGGCGACGCGCCCGCCCTGCGCGCCGACGCCGGGGAGCAGGAAGGGCGCATGCGCCATCAGTTCGCGCGCGCGCTCGAGGTGGCGCGGCTCGGTCGCGCCCATGACGGCGCCGACATCGCTGATCCCGCGCTCGCCGACGCCGCCGGCGCCGAGCTCGTCGGTCATTCGCGCGAGGCGCTCCCAGACGGTCCGCTCGCGCGCCTGGCCGGCCGCCAGCGGCAGATCCTCTACGTCGCGCGCGCCGCGGTTGGAGGTGCGCACGAGCACCAGCACGCCGGCGCCGGCGCCGCGCGCGGCGTCGATGAAGGGCTGCACCGCGTCGGTGCCCATCAGCGGGTTGACGGTCGCGAGGTCCGCACCGAGGCCGGGCAGCGGACCGGCGGGCGTGTCGAGGCCGCCGAACAGCGCCGCGGCGTAGGCGGCGGCGCTGACGTCGATGTCACCGCGCTTGCCGTCCATGATCACGAGCAGCCCGTGCTCGCGGGCGTGAGCGGCGAGCTCGGCGAGGATCGCCCAGCCGCTCGCGCCGAGCACCTCGAAGCGCGCGAGCTGGAACTTGGCGGCCACGCACGCCGCGGCGGTGGCGTCGATGAGGGCGCGGCAGTGCTCGAGCACCGCGCCCCCGACGGCCCCCTGTGACGGAAGCCCGGCGGGGAGCTGCTCGTAGCTCCCGGGCCACAGCGCCCGCGGATCGGGGTCGATCCCGAGTACCAGCTGGGAGGAGCGCTCGACTACGCGCTCCGCGAGGATGTCGCCGAAGCCCCCTTGCGCTGTCAGTGACCTCTCACCGCTGTCTTCAGCCCGCTGCCCGCCGTGAAGCGCGGAACGCGCGCAGCGGCGATGTGGATCCGCTCGCCCGTGCGGGGGTTGATGCCCGCCCGCGCTCCCCGTTGGCTGACGTGGAACTTGCCGAATCCCGATACCGTAACGTCGCTGCCGCGACGGAGCGCGTCCTCGACCGTGGCGAGCACCGCCTCAACGGCGCGCGAGGCGTCCCCTTTCGTGAGCTCTGCGCGGTCCGCAACCTGTTCGACCAGCTCAGACTTCGTCACTTGGCCTCCTCTCGCTCAGCAAATGCGCCCTTCAGACAGAAAGGCGGTCGGGCAAGCTAGCAGCGCGGTCGGACGGCTCCCCGGGCGCTGCCAACCCACCACGGGCGACGTTCGTTCGGACGGCCCTTTACAGGCGCGCGACGCGCCGTCGCCGGCACGGGCGAGAATCCGCGCGTGCCCGTCGGACGCCTCGCATGGCTGATCACCGTATTCGTCGCGCTGCTGACGGCGCTGCTGCTGCTGCTGTCCGGCTACGACGGCTACGCGGCGCTCGGCCTGGCGGTGGCGATCGCGGCGGCGATCAACTTGGTCTAGGGACCTCGCGACCGAGCAGCGCTTACTGCCCCGCAGCGTGCGGCGGCTGCGCTGCGAGCCACTGCGCCAGCGCCCGTGCGGCGCGCCCGCGGTGGCTGATCGCGTCCTTCTGCGCGTCGCTGAGCTCGGCCATCGTGAGCCCCGGCGGCCCGTCGTCGGCTTCGAAGGCGGGGTCATAGCCGAAGCCGCGCTCGCCGCGCGGCTCGCTCGCCAGACGCCCGCGGCAGCGCCCCTCGAAGGCGCGCTCGACGCCGGCGGCGGGGTCCACGTAGGCGATCACGCAGACATATTCGAGGCCGCTTCCCGGCGGCGCCTCGCGCAGCAGCTTCTCGAGGTTCTCGCGGTCGCTGGCGTGCTCGCCGGCGTAGCGCGCCGAGCGCACGCCGGGCGCGCCGCCGAGCGCGTCGGCGCAGATGCCGGAGTCGTCGGCGATGCTGGCGCCTCCGCTCGCGCGGGCCGCGGCGCGCGCCTTGCCGAAGGCGTTCTCGCTGAACGTCGCGCCGTCCTCGGGCGGCAGCCGCACCTCCTCGCCGAGCGCCTCGACGCCGAGCTCGCCGTCGCCGAGCAGGCGCTCGAACTCGCGCCGCTTGTGCTCGTTGTGCGTCGCGAGCAGCAGCCTCACGGCGCGAGCGCGCGCTCCTGGAAGGCGCGCAGGCGCTCGATCCCGCCGGCGGCGAGCGCGAGCAGCTCGTCGAGATGCGCGCGCGAGAGCGGCGTGCGCTCGGCGGTCGCCTGCACCTCGATCAGCCCGCCTCCACCGGTCATCACGACGTTGGCGTCGACCTCCGCGGCTGAGTCCTCGCCGTAGTCGAGGTCGAGCATCGGCAGCCCGTGGACGATCCCGCAGGAGACCGCGGCGACCGAGCCGGTGAGCGGCGTGCGCTCGAGCGCGCCGTCCGCGAGCAGCTTCGCGCAGGCGAGCGCGAGCGCGACGTAGGCGCCGGTGATCGACGCGCAGCGCGTGCCGCCGTCGGCCTGCAGCACGTCGCAGTCGAGGTAGATCGTGCGCTCTCCGAGCGCGGCGAAGTCGACCGTGCCGCGCAGCGAGCGGCCGATCAGGCGCTGGATCTCGACGGTGCGGCCGTCCGGGCGCCCGCGTGTGACGTCGCGCTGCTTGCGCTCGCCCGTCGAGGCGGGGAGCATCGCGTACTCGGCGGTGACCCAGCCGCGCCCCCGTCCGGCCATCCAGCGCGGCACGCCCTCCTGCGCGGAGGCGGTGCAGATGACGCGCGTCTCGCCCGCGGAGATGAGCGCCGAGCCGGTGGCGGTGCGCACGAACCCGGGCTCGATCTCGACGGGCCGCAGCTCGTCGGTCGCACGGCCGGCGCTTCGCGAGGACGTCTCGGGCACGCGCGCCATCATTTCAGAGCGCTAGCGTGCGCCCCGCGGTGCGCGCGCTGGTCGTCTCCAACATGCTGGCCGACGCGGCGCACCCGGCGCGCGGCAGCTTCGTGCGCGACCAGGTGGATGCGCTGCGCGCGCTCGGCGGCGCGGAGGTGCAGCTGCACGAGTTCGCGCCCGGCCCGCGGGCGCTCGCGCGCGCGGCGCTCGAGCTGCGCCGGCGCTACGGCGGCCCGACGACGCTGAGCCGCAGGCCGGGCTCGCGCCCCTTCGACGTGGTGCACGCGCACTTCGGCCTGAGCGCGTGGCCGGCACTCTTGGTGCCGGCGCGCGTGCGCGCGCTGACGGTCCACGGCACCGACCTCGCGCATCCGCGCACGCGCCTGGCGACGCGCGCCGTGCTGCCGCTGATCGACCTGCTCGCGGCGGCCTCGCCGGCGCTCGTACGCGAGCTGCCCACGCGCCCGGCTCGCGAGCGCGCGCAGACGCTTCCGTGCGGCGTCGACACCGGGCGCTTCGTGCCGCTGCCGCGAGCGCAGGCGCGCGCGCAGCTCGGCCTGCCCGCGAACGGGCGCCTGCTGCTGCTCCCGGCCGATCCGGCGCGGCCGGAGAAGCGGGCCGACCGCGCGCGGGCGCTCGCCGATGCGCTGGGCGCGCAGCTGCTCACGCTCGGGGACGTCGCGCCCGATCGCGTGCCGCAGTGGGTCAACGCGGCGGACGCCGTCGTCGTGCCCTCCGAGCGCGAGGGGTTCGGCCTGGCGGTGCTCGAGGCGCTCGCGTGCGACGTGCCCGTGCTCGCGACGCCCGTCGGCATCCACGCCGAGGCGCTCGCCGAGGTGCCGGGCACGCTGTGTGCGCCATTCGAGCTCGAGCGCTGGCGCGAGGCGCTTGCCGACGTGCTGCGGGCGCCCGACCCGCGCATCGATGGACGCGCCCGCGCCGAGCGCTACTCCGCGCGGGCGATGGCCGAACGCGTGCGGGATGCGTGGCAGACCGCACTTGTGAAGCTGCCGGCGGCGCGCCGGGTAGCATGAGGTCTCCCGTGGAGCACACAACTGGCACATCTGCCGGCGATGCTGCGGAACGCGCGCCGTCCGAGCAAGGCCAGCCCGCAGGTAGCAGCCCCCCCGAGGACCGCGAGCGCGCTTCGTTCGCCGCGCGCGGGCGTGCGCGCCGGCGCGTGCGCTTTCTGCGCAAGGCCCGCGAGCTCGCCTACCGCGATCTCGGCGGGCTCGTCTACAACCTGCACCGCTTCGGCCAGCGCAACGACGCGCTCGTGCTGGCGAAGCTGACGACGGTCGAGAACATCGACCGCGAGCTGCGCGCGCTCGAAGCCTCGCTCGGCGAGCGCGAGCCGTTCACGGTGCTGCGCGAGGCCGGCATCACCGCCTGCCCGCGCTGCGCGGCGATCCACTCCAGCGAAGACCGCTACTGCCCGAACTGCGGCCTCGCGCTCGGCCCGCACGCCGAGCACCCGGCGGGCCTGCGCCCGAGCGTCCCCGTGCACGTGCCGGAGAGCACCGAGCAGGCCCCCGAAGAGGCGCAGCGCGCTCCCGTTGGGCCGCCCGCCGCCGAAGAGGCGCCGCCCATCCCGGCGACTTCGCCGTCCCCCGAGCAGGCGCCCGCGCGGGCGCCGCAGGAGGCACCCCCACCCTCGCCGGCGCCCGCCGCCGAGGAGCCCGCGCCCGCCGCCGAGGAGCCCGCGCTCGCCGCCGAGGAGCCCGCGCCCGCAGCCGAGGAGCCCGCGCCCGCAGCCGAGGAGACCGACGCGCCGGAGGCGGCGCTCCTGGAGAAGCCTTCAGCGCCCGCGCGCGAGCCCAAGTCCGATAAGGGCGCCAAAGCCGCCGGCAGGGCGCGGACACCGCCGCGCCAGCGCAAGGCCGCCGCCGCGCCGGAGGCCGAGCCGGCAGACTCGGAAGCGGCGAGCACGGACGACGCAGAACAGACGGTGATCATGCGCCCGTCGGCGACGGGTCAGTGACGCCGAGGAGCGGCGAAAGCTGCCCGCTATGCGGGGCGCCGCTGGCCGTCGATCAGGATTGGTGCCTCCGCTGCGGCGCCGCCGCGCGCACACGCGTGGCGTCCACGCCGCGCTGGCAGACGCCGCTGGTGGTGCTGCTGATCGTCGCGGCGCTCTGCGTGGCGGTGCTCGCGGGGTCGCTGGTGAAGCTCGCGCGCGGCTCGGGCCCGGCACCGGCGCCGATCACCACGACGATCACGACGACGGGCGCCGCGACGGGCGCTACAGCGACGACGCCCGGCGCAGCTACACCGGGCGCGAGCTCCCCCGCACGCTGAGCCCCGGAACGCGCGATGGGGGCGCAGCTCACGGGGAAGACCCGGCGCGCGGACATAGCGGTGCTGGGCGCCGGCGCCGCCGGGTTGTACGCGGCGCTGTGCGCGTCGCGCGCGGGCGCGAGCGTCGCGCTCGTCTCGGCGACACCCCTCGCGCAGACGGCCAGCTACTGGGCGCAGGGCGGCCTGGCGGCCGCGCTTGCCGCCGATGACAGCTTCGAGCTTCATCTCGCCGACACCGAGCGCGCGGGGCGCGGGCTCGTGCGCACCTCGGCAGCGGAGATCCTCGTGCGCGAAGCTCCCGAGCGCGTGCGCGACCTGCAGGCGCTGGGCGTGCGCTTCGACGCCGACCGGTTCGGCCAGCTCGCGCTGGGGCTGGAGGGCGGACACTCCGTGCGCCGCGTGGTGCACGCCGGCGGCAGCGCGACGGGCCGGCGCGTGGTGCGCCAGCTGTCCGCGCTCGCGGCCGAGGACCCCAACGTCGCCGTGCTCGAGGGCGTCCGCGCGCGGGCGCTGTGGCGCGAGGGGGATCGCTGCCGCGGCGTCGCCTGCGACGACGCCAGCATCGTCAGCGCACGCGCGGTGATCCTCGCCACGGGCGGCGCAGCCGCGCTCTGGGCGCGCACCACGAACCCGCCCGGCTCGCAGGGCGCGGGCCTGCTGCTCGCGCACGCCGCGGGCGCAGCGCTCGCGGACCTCGAGCTGCTGCAGTTCCACCCGACCGCCGTGATCGGCGTGCGCGGGCGCGAAGGGTTCCTCGTGACCGAGGCGATCCGCGGCGAGGGCGCGACGCTGCTCGACGCCGCGGGCGATCGATTCGTGGACGAGCTCGCGCCACGCGACGAGGTCGCGCGCGCGATCCTCCTGCGCCTGCGCGCGACGGGCGAGCGTTCGGTGTGGCTCGACATGCGGGGCGTCGAAGAGGCCCACTTCCCGAACGTCTTCGGCGCGCTGCGCGAGGCCGGCCTCGACGCGACGCGCGAGCTCGTGCCGGTCGCGCCGGCCGCGCACTACATGATGGGCGGCATCGCGACGGATCTGCAGGCGCGCTCGACGGTGCCCGGCCTCTATGCGATCGGCGAGGCCTCGTGCACGGGCCTGCACGGCGCCAATCGGCTCGCCTCCAACTCGCTCAGCGAGTGCTTCGTGTTCGCCAGGCGCGCGGTCGAGGACGCGCTCGCGCGGCCCGCCGACGGGCCGGCAGAGCCCAGCGAGCGCGAGCGCGCCGCATTGCTGGCGGCGCCTGCGCCGGCGGCTGCCGACGCGGGCACCCGCGAGGCGCTGTGGCGCGACGCCGGGATCGTGCGCGAGGAATCGGGGCTCAGGAGGCTGCTCGAGCAGAAGCACCCGCTCGCGCGGCTGATCGCGCTGTGCGCGCTCGCGCGCCGCGAGAGCAGGGGCGCGCACCTGCGGGAGGACTATCCCGAACGCGACTCCGCGCTCGACCTGCACCACGTCGTCGTCGACGCCCGCGGCGATCAGGAGTGGCAGACCTGGGAATGACCGGTTGGCGCCCGCGCCTGCGCCGATGTAAGAACTCGGACTCCTCTACATAAGAAATGCGCCCAGCGCGGGGGATTTCACGATCTTTTCGAAGAAACTGGGTGTTCGGGGAGTCAGGTAGGGAAAGGGTCGAAATGCGGCCGGGAGTGTGTCGGGCGGGTGTGCTCCTAACCACAGAAGTCTCTCGAAAGGGTGAGGAGCCCAGATGTATCAGTTCAGTCGGGCGATCTACCGGGAGTTGGCTCCGCGGATCGTCCCACCGCCCCCCGGGGCATCGCCGACGAGCAACCACACCGCCGTGCTCAGCGCGTGTGAGGAGGTCATCACGCGGCTGGCGACCGAACGGCACTACTTCGCGCGGCCCGCGCGCACGCTGTTCTACGACATCCGCAGCTATTTCTCGATGTGCGACCAGGCGCGCGTCCACAGCGTGGTCAACTGCTACATGGGCTTCGCCCAGCGGTTCCTGATCGAACACCCGCACGAGGGCTACGCCGCCGTGCGCGGCGCGCCGCCGCAGTGCCGCGCGACGACGCGCAAGGGCTCGGCGTGCCAGCGCACGCCACTGCCGCGCAACGGCTACTGCCCATCGCATCAGCACCTCGCGGACACCGAGGACCGCGAGCTGGCCGCCGCGTAGCGGGCCAGCCGCACGAGCTACAGGACGCCCGCGCCGCCGGGCGCTCGCCGCCCGTGGCGCCCTAGTCTGCGCGCATGCTCCTGGGCGTCGACGTCGGCGGCACCTTCACCGACGCCGTGCTGCTCGCCGGTGAGGACGCGCTCTACACGGCGAAGGTGCCGACGACTCCCGCCGAGCAGTCGGAGGCGGTGATCGAATGCGTGCGCTTGGTGCTCGGCGCGGCCGGGCGACCGGCGGAGGAGGTCGAGCGCTTCGCGCACGGCATGACGGTCGCCACGAACGCGCTGCTCGAGGGGCGCACCGCGCGAACCGCGTTGATCGCGACTGCGGGCTTCACCGACGTGCTCGAGCTCGGGCGTCAGACGCGCAGCCACCTCTACCGGCTGTGCGACGCGGCGCCGCCGCCGCTGGTCCCGCCGCAGTTGCGCTTCGGCGCGCCGGAGCGCGTGAGCGCGACCGAGACGCTCGAGCCGCTGCAGCCGGCGCGCGCACGCGAGCTCGTGCAGGGCGTATGCGCCGCCGGGCCCGAGGCGGTCGCGGTGTGCCTGCTTCATTCCTACGCCCGACCCGCGCACGAGCTCGCGCTCGGCGAGCTGGTGCGCGAGCTACTGCCGGATGCCGCACTGTCGCTCTCCAGCGAGCTCGTCGGCACGTTCCGCGAGTACGAACGTACGGCGACGACCGTCCTCGACGCGGCGCTCTCGCCACTGCTGTCCTCCTACCTCGCGGCGCTCGTACGGCGCGCACGCGCGCTCGCGCTTCCCGCGCCGCAGATCATGCAGTCCTCGGGAGGTCTCGCCGACGCGGCGCAGGCGGGCTCACACGCCGCGCTGACGGTGCTCTCGGGCCCCGCCGGCGGTGTCGCCGGGGCCTCGCTGCTGGCGCGGCTGGCGGGCGAGCCGCGCACGCTCTGCCTGGACATGGGCGGGACCTCGTGCGATGTGTGCGTGATCGACGAGGGCGGCGTGCGCGAGACCGCAGAACGCGTGATCGGCGGGCGTCCGCTGGCGCTGCCCGCGCTCGACATCCACACGGTCGGCGCGGGCGGCGGCTCGATCGCCTGGCGCGACGCGGGCGGCGCGCTGCGCGTCGGCCCGGCCTCGGCGGGCGCGCGGCCCGGCCCGGCCTCCTACGGCCTGGGCGGCACCGAGCCCACGGTGACCGACGCGAACCTGATGCTCGGGCGGCTGCTCGAGGATGCGCCGCTGGCGGGCGGCGTGCGTCTGCGGCGCGAGGCGGCCCAGCGCGCCGTCGCGCGGCTGGCCGGCCAGCTCGGGCTCGACACGATCGCGTGCGCGGAAGGGATCGTGCGCGTAGCGGAGTCGGAGATGCTCGGCGCGCTGCGAGTGATGACGCTCGAGCGCGGAGTCGACCCGCGCCGCTTCGCGCTGCTGGCCTTCGGCGGCGCGGGGCCGCTGCACGCGGTGGCGCTGGCGCGCGAGCTCGGCATCGCGCGCGTCCTGTGCCCGCGCGCCTCGGGCGTGCTGTCCGCGCTCGGCCTGGCCGCGGCGCCGCCGCGCGTGGACGTCTCGCGCAGCGTGCTGCTGCGCGGGCCGTCGCTCACGGCCACCAGCCTGGAGCGCGAGCGCGCGCGCGTCGCGCACGAGGCGGCGGCGCGCCTGGGTCTGCGCCCGGCACGCATGCGCGTGCGCCACGAGCTGCGCTACGGCGGCCAGGCGTTCGAGCTGGCGATCGACGAGGAGCTCGGCGCGGGCGTGCCGCTCGACCCCGATGCGCTGCGCGCGGCGTTCGCGCGAGCGCACGAGCAGCGCTACGGCTACAGCGACGCGGACGGCGAGGTCGAGCTCGTGACGCTGCGCGCCTCCGCATGGGGCCCGGCGCCCGAGCTCTCGCCGCGCGCGCCGCGCGGCGCCCTGCCGGGGCGCCAGATGCGCGCGGTCGTATTCGACGGGAGGGCCGTCGAGACATTGACCCTGCGCGGCGAGCCGCTGCCCGACATGGCGCTGGAGGGCCCGGCGCTGTGGGCGCTGCCGCAGGCGACGCTGCTCGTGCCGCCCGGCTGGCGCGGTGAGGTGGACGCGTACGGCAGCATCGTGCTCGAGGGAGGCTCGGCGTGAGCGCCGAGCGGAAGCTCGACGCGATCGAGCTGCAGCTGTTCACGGGCGCGCTGCGCGCCGCGTGCGCGGAGATGCTGGCCGCGCTGGTGCGCTCCGCGCACTCCTCGAACATCAAGGAGCGCCGGGACGCCTCGACGGGGCTGTTCGACGCCGCCGGGGAGATGCTGATGCAGGCCGAGGCGATCCCTGTGCACCTCGGCGCGATGCCCGCAGCGCTCGCAGCGGTGATCGGCGAGCGCCACCGCGCCGGCGTCTCGTGGATCCTCAACGACCCCTTCAGCGGCGGCACGCACCTGCCGGACATCACGGTGATCACGCCGGCCTTCTCGCGCGCGCAGCTGATCGGCTTCGCCGCGAGCCGCGCGCACCACGCCGACGTCGGCGGGCGTGTCCCCGGCTCGATGCCGGCGGACAGCACGAGCCTGCGCGAAGAGGGCGTCGTGATCGCGCCGCAGGTGCTCGACGAGCGCGCCCTGGCCGCGCTGACGAGCGCGATGCGCCAGCCCGGCGAGCGGCGCGCCGACCTGCGCGCGCAGCTGGCAGCCAACGAGATCGGCGCCGCCCGCCTGTCCGAGCTGGCCGGGGCACTCGGCGCAGATCGGCTGCGCGCGGCGGGCGCGGCGGTACTCGATTACTGCGAGCGGCGCACGCGCGCCGCGCTCGCGGCGCTGCCCGCCGGCGAGGTGCAGATCGAGGACGTGCTCGAGGCGCGCGAGGGCGACCTGCGACTGTGCCTGCGCGCGCGCGTGGCCGACGAGCGGCTGCTGCTCGACTTCAGCGGCAGCGCCCCGCAGCACAGCGGCAATCTCAACTGCCCGCTGGCGGTCACGCGCTCGGCGTGCCTGTTCGCGCTGCGCGTGCTGACCGATCCGGACATTCCGCCGACGGCCGGCGCCTATCGCCCGCTCGAGCTGATCGCACCCTCCGGCAGCATCCTCAACGCGCTGCCGGGCGCGGCGGTCGCGGCGGGCAACGTCGAGACCTCCTCGCGCGTCGCGGACCTCGTGCTGAGCGCCTTCGGACGCGCGCAGGGGCAGGGCACGATGAACAACCTCACGCTCGGCAACGAGCGCTTCTCCTACTACGAGACGCTCGGCGGCGGCCAGGGAGCGTGCGCGGACGCCGACGGGCCGAGCGCCGTGCACGTCGCCATGAGCAACACGCTGAACACGCCGATCGAGGCGCTCGAGCGCGAATTCCCGCTGCGCGTGCTCGAGTATGCGCTGCGACGCGGCTCCGGCGGCGCGGGCGCGCACCGCGGCGGAGACGGGGTGATCAGGGAGCTGCAGTCGCTCGAGCCGATGCGCTTCTCGCTGATCGGCGAGCGCCGCCGCCACGGCCCGCGCGGGGCCGACGGAGGCGGCACGGGCACGCCCGGGCGCGATCTGCTCGACGGCTCGCCGCTGCCGGGCAAGAGCACGGGCGAGCTGCAGGCCGGCCAGCGGCTGCGCATCGAAACGCCTGGTGGTGGAGGATTCGGCCGGTGACACGCGCTGAGCGCATCGGCTTCCTCGGGCTCGGGATCATGGGCTCGCGCATGGCCGCCAACCTCGCGCGCGCCGGCTATGAGCTGAACGTCTGGACGCACACCGAGGGCAAGGCGGCATCGTGGGCCGTGCAGCACGACGCCGCCGCGCACGCGACACCAGCCGCGGTCGCCTCCGCGAGCGACATCGTGATCAGCATGGTCGTCGACGGCGAGCAGGTCGCCGCGGTGCTGCTCGGCGAGGGGGGCGTGATCGAGTCAGCCCACGAGACGCTGCTGTGCATCGACATGTCGACGATCGCCCCCGTGCAGACGCGGCGCATCGCGGCCGCGCTCGCGGCACGCGAGGTGCAGATGCTCGACGCGCCCGTGACCGGCTCCTCGCCGCGAGCCGAGGAGGGAACGCTCACGATCATGGTCGGTGGCGAGCCGGCGGATTACGAGCGCGCACACAGCGTGCTCGAGGCGCTCGGGACCACGATCGTGCACGTCGGCGCGCTCGGCCAGGGGCAGGCGGCGAAGCTGATCAACAACGCGCTCGGGGCGGCGAACGCGACGGCGCTCGCGGAGGCGCTCGTGCTGGGCGCGGCCGAGGGGATCGACCTCGACGCGCTGCTTGCGGTGATGGCGGCGGGGTCGGCGGCCTCCGCCCAGCTCGCCCTGAAGTCGGGCCCGATGCGCGCACACGACTACACGACGCTGTTCAAGACCGAGCACATGCTCAAGGACGTGCGGCTATGCCTGGAGGAAGCCCAAGCGGCCGGCATCCCCTTTCCGTCCGCCTCTCACGCGCGCGACGTGCTGGTTGCTACGGTTGGCCGCGGCCTCGGCGAGCAGGACTACGCCGCGATCATCGAGGCGGTCGAGGGTCTTGCCAGCCGCGGCCTGTAAACAGTCGTCACAGAGCCCCCTTCTTAGGTGCAATTTATTGTGCTGCTTTGCAGGGGATTTGGGATTTTCGCCTAGGTTTCGTATCTTTTAGCGCGCACTGGGGCGCGGGATCCGTTTGAGGAGCGCGCTCGGGCGCGTAGAAGCTCAAACGTCGTTCCGAGGTTATCCCCCTCATGCCAATTGCTTTCAAGGAATGGGCCGTGACGGTCCGCGCCCTCGCCGAAGGCGAGCAGTTGCTGACGTTGCGCAAGGGCGCGCTGCCGCTGTCCGATCGGCCTTTTCGCCTCGCGCACGAGCGCTTCTTCCTGTATCCCACGTTCACCCACCAGGCGGGCGACCTGGTGCGCGAGTCCCACCAGCCGGAGCTGAGGCGGGCGCTGGAGGAGGGCGTCTGGAGCGACGGCGAGCCGCCGCTGAGCACGTTCGTCTCGGGCGCGCCGGTGCAGCAGCCCGACCGCGTGCGCATCCGCGCATGGGCGGAGGCGACCGAGCACTTCACGATCAGCGATCCGCGCTGTGTCGACGCGCTGTCGCCGTTCTGCGTGTGGACCTCCGACTACGCGCAGCGGCGCCTGGGCTGGCGCGGGCGCGAGCCGCTGCACGTGCTGCTGCTGCGCACCTACCGCATACCGCGGCCGGTCACGGTGAAGGTCAAGGAAGAGTACGGCGGCCCGAACGCCTGGATCGAACTGCAGCGCGAACTGCCCTTCGAGGGCACGCCCGTGCTCGCCGACGCGGAGTTCGAACGCGCCAGCGAGGAGATTCGCGCGATCGCCAGCGACGCGGGCCAGCCGGTCCTCGTCTAGCCGCGCCGCTCGTAGGAGAGCGCTTCGCGCGCGCGTTGCACCGCCGACTCGGGCACGAGCACGCTGCGCACGCCCATGATGGGCGCGTAGGGGCCGCCCGCGGCGGGCTCGATGATGCTGGGGATGCCCTCCTCCAGCAGCAGACCGGCTATGAACTCCGCCTGCGCGGCGCCGCTGGCGCTCGCGACCTTGACGAGCTCGCCGGCGGTGTACTGCGGCTCGATCTTGCGGACCTTGCGCTGGCGCTCGCTGACGTGCTGCTCGCTGAACCGGGGGCGCACGAGGGGCATCCTGCAGGACTCGCAGAAGCGCTCGCTGGCCGGCCGGACGCGACCGCAGCTCGGGCACTCCAGTTCGTCGGGCAGCTCGTCGTAGGGCAGCTCGTAGGGCATCAGCGCACCTCCAGGGGCACTTCGCGCACGGCACCGTCGTCGATCAAGTAGCACCGTACCTCAGGCTGCTCGCCGGCGAGCCCGACGATCACCCACTCCAGGCCGGGCCAGTTGGCGGCGAAGTTGATGTCGGTCTGCGAGGGATACGGCTCGGTGTGGGTGTGCGAGTGGTAGATCGCGCCGAGCTCCCAGCCGCGCTCTTCGAAGTCCTCGAGCGTGCGCAGCAGTTCTTTGCCGTCGATCTCGAAGCGCTTGCGCGAGGCGTAGACGTTCCTCGCCCTGTGCACGCGCACGGCGCGCGCGCCGCTCTCGGGCGAGGCGAGTCCATCGGCGGCGGGCGCGTAGGCGATCATCCCGCAGCACTCCGCGTCGTATTCCTGGCGTGCGTGCGCGACGACGTCGGCGAGCAGGTCGGCTGCGATCAGCACCGGCGCGAAGCGGCGGTGGCGGCGCGCCGCGCGCCTACCACCACAGGGTGGAGTCGAGGTTCTCGATCTCCTCCACGGGCAGCGTGTAGATGCCGCTGGAGAGGTAGCGCCAGCCGTCGTCGCAGACGACGAACACGACGTTCCCCTCCTCGAGCTCGCCGGCGATGCGCACCGCGATGCTCGCGATCGCGCCCGTGGAGACGCCGGCGAAGAGCCCTTCCTCGTCGAGCAGCCGTCGCGTCCAGACGATCGCATCGCGGTTGGTCACGAAGATCTTGCGGTCGAGCAGCGACAGGTCGATGATCGGCGGGATGAAGCCGTCATCGAGGGAGCGCAGCCCCTGCACCGGCTCGCCCTGCATCGGCTCGGCGGCGACGATCTTGACCGCGTCCCCGAGCTCCTCCTTCAGGCGCCTGCCGTTGCCCATCAGCGTGCCGCCGGTGCCGAGGCCGGCGACGAACGCGCTCACCTCGTCGAGCTCTTCGAGGATCTCGACCGCCGTGCCGTTGTAGTGCGCGGCGGGGTTGGCGGGGTTGCCGTACTGGTAGGGCATGTAGCAGGAGGGGTCCGCGGCGGCCATTTCGAGCGCCATCGCGACGGCGCCGTTGGAGCCCAGCTCGCCCTGCGAGTAGACGATCTCCGCGCCGAACATGCGCAGCAGCTGCGTGCGCTCCGGCGTGACGTTCTCCGGCATCACGCACTTCAGGCGGTAGCCCTTGCGCGCGCAGATCATCGCGAGCGAGATGCCGGTGTTGCCCGAGGTCGGTTCGAGGATCGTCTGCCCGGGCGAGATCGCGCCTTTCTCCTCGGCGTCCTCGATCAGCGCGCGCGCGACGCGGTCCTTCACCGAGCCGGTCGGGTTGCGCGACTCGAGCTTCGCCCACACGCGCACTCCTGGCTTGGGCGAGAGGCGCGGCAGCTCGACCAGCGGCGTATTGCCGATCGACTGCACGAGGTCCGCGTAGCGGCCGCCGCAGGGACGGTTCCTGAGCCTCTCCACCGCCATTACTTCACGGAATATAGCGAGTGCCGAGCGCCTGGTCGCAGCGGTCACAGGCCCGGGTGGGAGGGTCCTCGGACGGCTTCGCTGACGCGCCCCGGCGAGCGCCGGCGCGACGCGCGTCCGGCGCGGCCCTCGAGCCTCGCAGCGGCGCCGGCGGCCTGCCCGCGCGGCCGCTAGTGCCCGCCGCCCTTGACTTCTTCCTGGGAAGCACCGGCGGCGGCTTCAAGGCTGGCGAGATGTTCTTCGCTCCTGGCCAGATCGGCTTCGAGCGCCGCGAGGCGTTCCTGGTCGGCCGCGATCGCTTGCTGCTGCCTGGCGAGGTGTTCTTCGGCTCTGGCGAGGGCGGCTTCGAGCCGGCGCGGATGTTCCGCGCCCCTCGCGAGCGCGGCCTGCAGCGCTGCGCGAGATTCGGTGAGCGCCACCTGGAGATCTTCGAGCTGGGCGTGTCCTTCGGCGAGCGCCGCCTTGGCTTCGGCGACCGCGCCGCGCCGCTGTTCGACGGCCGCGCGCGCCGCTTCGAGGTTGCCGTTCCGTTCCCGAGCTTTGCCGCCGCTCGTGCCACCGCCTCCGGTGGGTTCTTTGCCCTTCGTGCCGGAGGTGCCGCTCGAGGGAGGCGTGACGCTCACCGGTGGCGCGGTGCTCTGGCCGGGGCTCGCGGCTTCGCCGCTGGACTGAACGGAGCTGGTGGAGACGGCCGTGGTCGGCGAGGAGGCCGGCGTGCTGGTGCTGGCCGCGGGCGTGACCGTCGTGCTCGTAGTCGTGCTCGTCGTGGGGGCTGACAGCGTCAGAGCGGTGCCGACGGCGGATATGCGTTTGTGGACGCCGCCGCGCGCGCGGCGGTCGACCGCCTCGAGTGTCCGGTGCCGGCTGGTGCTCGTCAGCGCCAGCTCGGTGTGCTCGCGCGATGCGTCGCTGAGCCTCGCCAGCGCGCGGCGCGCCGGCGCGTGGCGGCGCGGAGCTTGCGGATGCACGGTCGAGGACGCGAGCGCGGCGCCTCCGACGATCGCGGCGACGGCCGCGACCTTGGCGGCCGTCGCGACGGTGCCGATGCCTCCCGAGAACCAAGCCAGCGCGCGTTCGGGAAGCGCGGTGAGAAACCACGTCAGCGCGATCGGCGTCCTGCCGGCGTAGTGGCTGCAGAACGCATGCACGACATCGGGGTCGAGGCGGGTTCCCGCCTCTCCCATGAGGATGCTGATCGCCTTCTTGTGGGGACTCGCGGATCGGTAGGGCCGCTCGGAGGTGATCGCGTCGAAGGTGTCGGCGACCGCGATGATCCGCGCCCCGAGCGGTATCTGATATCCGCACAGCGCGTCGGGATAACCCGTGCCGTCCAGGCGCTCGTGGTGGTGGCGGACGATCGAGGTCAGCGCCTCATCGCGCAGGACCTCGGCCATCAGCGCCCCGTCGCCCGGGTGCTGCTTGATGACGTCGTACTCTTCGTCGCTCAGCCGGTCGGGCTTGTGCAGGATCGCTTTGGGGGTGTGGATCTTGCCGACGTCGTGAATCGCCGCCGCGGTGCGGATGCGCGCGACTTCCTCGGGCGAGAGGCCCATCCGCTTGGCGATCATCCAGGCATGGCGGGCGACTCGCCTGGAGTGGCCTTGCAGATAGGGGTCGCTCGTCTCGATCCCCGACACGAGCTCCTCCAGCAGCTTCGCTCGCTCCCTGCCGCTGAGGCCCTCGACGTGCGGGCGTCCCTCGCTCATCGGCCCGACCATGTCGAGCGCCGAGCCGAGCCGCCGCTGCGCGGCCAGGCGGCGCAGGTAGCCCCAGACCATCAGCTCGCTGAACAGGAGATCCTCGTGTCCGGGCAGCGCCTCCCACACGAGGCGCCCCAGCAGCGAGACGACCAGCGAGCAGAGCATGCCGATCAGGAACCCGAGCCAGATCGACGAGACGCGCCCCGAGGCGCGCTCCCACCAGACGAGCGCGACGGGGGACCCCACGACCACCACCGTCGCGAAGATCACCAGCGCTATCTGCATCGCCGATGGAACGAGGTGCCGGCGCGCGCCGGCTGCCGTGGCGGGCGCGCTCGCGGAGGGCTGCGCCTTCGGGTCGCTCGCGGAGGGCTGCGCCTTCGGGTCGCTCGCGGAGGGCCGCGCCTTCGGCTGTTCCACGACCGTGACCGCGGCGGCGGCGTCCGGCCGCTCGCGAGGCGCTGGGCCGGTGCTGTCGACTTTTCTCGGAAGCGTTGTGAGGGACACTTGGAAGACCCGATACGGCGCGCTGCAGACGGCTATCTGGGTCGGCAGCTGGGCCGTCTCGGAGAGACCCCTGGCTTTGCGCCCCCGCCTCGCGACGGGTTTGCCCTGAGCGACGTTTCCTTACGCCGATCTTCGTGTCGCGCTCGCGCGCGCTTGAGCGGCCGCCGCAGAGCTTGGACATTCGGTCGACGCTACGGGCGCGCGGGCGGCGAGCGCGGCGCTACGATCGCGCCGGGTGCGCCGCCTCCCGAGCATCGCTGCCGCCGTCGCGCTGAGTCTGCTCGCGGGCGGCTGCGGGCAGGCGCACGGTTCCGCCAGCGCATCGAAAGGCCCCTCCGGCGCGAGCTCCGCGTCCAGCTCCGCCCCCGCACCCGACGGCGGCGCAACGGGCACGGGCGCCGGCGGCGCTCCGGTCGCGCACTCCGGCGCGAACGCGTGCGCCCCGCACGCGCATACCCTCTGTATCACCGTCGCCGACGAGGGTCGCACGATCACCGTGCACGTCGGAGCGAGCTTCACGCTCGAGCTACGAGCCGCCGGACGCTCCTTCTCGGAGCCGACGCAGTCGGGCGCGAAGGCGCTGCAGACGCTGGCCCGCTCGCGCAGCGGCGCCGCGGCGGAGGCCTACTACCGAGCGCTCGCCCCCGGGACCGCGGTGCTGCGATCCGCCGAGAGGCCGCTGTGCAGGCGCGGGCCGGTCGCCTGCCCACTGTACATCGTGCTGTGGCAGGTACGCGTGCGCGTCGTGCGCTAGCCGGCGGCGAGGGTCTGGACGGGGGCCGGCGCGCTCGTGAGCGAGCCGCTCTGCACGCGCAGCAGCGCCCTGCCGCGCAGCGCGATGAGCGCGTTGAGCACGCCGGCCGGGTCGGTGTGCAGACGCGCGATCGGCCGCCAGCGGCCCTCGAGGAGGCGCTCGAGGCGCACGGGCGCGCGCGCTCCGAGCGCCAGCGCCCACACGCGCACGATGCGGGCGTTGACGCGCAGCGGATCGAAGGGCAGGCGGAAGCCCTGCAGGAACGCCTTCGGCCGCGCACCGGTGAGTTCGCCTCCGGGGCCGGCTGAGTAGAGGCCCGCCGGGCGCTGCAGTTCGCGGCTGCCGGCGGTCGCGGTCGCGAGCTTCAGCCGCGGATAGGGGTCGACGAGGAACTGCCAGGCAACGAGCGAGACGCCGGCGATCCACAGGCGATGAAATGCGCGCGAGAGCCAGCGCGCCTGCAGGGCTTCCGGCACGCCGTCGGCGGCGGCAGGCGCGCTTTCCCAGTTGAGCTCGGTCACCCACAGCGCCTTGGCGCCCGCCGGCAGCGCCGTGCCGAGCCGCTCGGCGGCGCGCAGCACCCGCACGACCTTGCCGGCGTCGGCGATCGAGACGTCGAGCGCGCGCCCGGCGGCGACGTCGGGATCGCCCACCGACAGCGGGTGGAAGGCGAGCGCGTCGAAGTGGGGCGCTTCGGGGCAGCCGCCCGCACGTGCGCGTGCGCCTTCGTCGAGGCACAGCAGCGCGCTGAGGAAGCTCACGGGCGCGATGCGGCCCGCGCCGGCGCGTTCGCCGTTGGGCGCCACGCCGGCGGCGGCGACGACGTCGGCCGCCGCGACCGACTTCACGCCGCGGTAGAAGGCGTTCAGCAGCTGCCGGTAGAGCAGCGGCGAGAAGGCGCTCCAGCGTCCGTCGCGCACGACCCACTGCGGCTCGAGGTAGCGCGCCAGGTTCGGCTCGTTCCAGGCCTGGAAGAGGCGCACGCGCGGGAGCGCACGCCCGGGCCGCTGCGGGTCCGGGAAGGCGCCGTCGTAGCGGCTCGCGAGCGCGGCGGCGAATTCTTCGAGCGCCTGCGGGCTGGGGTCCCAGCTTCCGGCGAATGCGTATGGCCAGCGGGGTCGCGCTTCGGCGAACGCGGGCGCGTGCGAGACGACGAGCAGCGGGCGAAGCCCGGCGGCGACCGCGTCACGGACGGCGGCGTCGAGCGCGCCGAAGTCGTATGCGGGGTCGCCCGGGTCGCGCGCGCGGAACTGCGCCGTCGGTGCCGCCGGCGCGACTTCGCGCCAGTCGACCGGGATGCGCACGACGCTCGCGCCCGCTTCGCGGATGCGCGCGAGCGCGAGCTCGCGCGTGGCCTCGCCGGCGTCCAGCAGCAGCGTGCCTTCCGAGACGCCGCGCGCGAGCTTCCCCGAAGGGAACGGACCGTCGAGCATCGCGCGGTTCTGGGCGTCGACGATCGGCGGGCCCGCTCGCAGCGGCGGCCCGAGCGGCGGCTCACGCCCGAGCGGTCGCGGCGGGCCTTCTTCGCCGCTGCGCGAGGGCGTCGGCAACACCGCCGGCGGCGCGATCCACACGATCGCGCCCACGAGCAGCCCGGGGATCCTGCGAGCCAGTGCGGAGCGGCTAGCGATTGAGCCAGACGGGGCGGCGGGCGAGGGTCTGCGTCGCGCCGCTCGTGCTGTGCAGCGTCGTCAGGAGGACCACGCGCGCGCCCTTCATCGAGGCGAGCAGGTGGCGGCCGCGGCTGCTGAGGTGCAGCACCACCGTCACGGTCGCGGGCGTGCTGGCCTGCGCCTTGCCCGTTGCGAGCAGGATCGCCGCGTGCTGTTTGCGGTGGTGCTTGCGCGAGACGCGTGCCGCCTGGGCGGGCAGCGCGCCGTCCTGCAGGTAGAGCGCCTGCAGGACCGTGCCGGGCTGGTTGATGCTGACCTGGTCACGCCAGCCGGAGCGCAGCAGCCTTGCGATCGTGACCGGATCCAGCGTGAGCGTCCCGTGTAGCAGCGGCGCGGGCGCCGGCGCCGGCGCGATGGGCGGCGGCGGCGGCGGCGGGCACGCTCCGACGGGCCGCTCGAATTCGCTGGTGTAGGTGAACGTCTGGCCGTTGCCGAGCAGCGTCTTGATCGACTCGATCGCCCCGACGTCCTGGCCCAGTTCGAGCGGCTGCAGGAAGTCGCCGCCGAAGACGCCTGCCGACAGCGTTTTCACCTGTGCTTCGCCGTACTGCACGCGTTCGGTCCCGACGACACGGCCGTAGGGGTCGCGCTGCAGCGCCTGCCTCTCATAGAACCCTTCGACGGTGTCGCCCGCGGTGCTTTCGCCGGCGAAGTCGGCCGAGCCCGCGCACACGCTACTCGACAGCGCCGGCTTGCCGTCGTAGACGAGCGCGGCGATCGGGGTGCCGGCCGGCGATTCCAGCGTGACGGTTTCGCCGGTCTGCGGAACCTGCGGCAGCCAGGCGCCGCCTTCGCCGATCGTGCGGTAGATCGTCGTGCCGTCGCGCACGATCGAGAGGACGGCCTGCGCGTGGGAGGGCACGCTGGCGCTCGTTGACGCAATCGATTCGTATTCGGGCAGCGTGCTCTCGCCCTCGACCACCTTCAGCTGGTAGCCCGTTTCCCAGGCGCCGGCGCCCGTCGGGAAGGCGGCGAGGAGGACCAGTGGCGCGAGCAGCGCAAGCGCGAGGCCGAGGCCTGCGGTACGCGGTCCGCGTCGCCCCCTCCCCGCGCGTGCGGGGAGCCGTTGTCTGTCGCCTGATGCGATGCCCATCCGAACAGACACAGCAAATCGCCGGCTGCCCCGTTCGCCACGGTTCACTGGCCAAGGATCGTAGGCGCGCCGGCGGCGGAAACCGCGCCGCGCGAGCAGCGCGCGCGGGCGCGGCTAGCGGTTGCCGCCGGCCATGGCCGGCAGGATCACGAGCGTGTCGCCCTCGCCGACGGGCGTCTCCAAGCCGCCCAGCACGCGAACGTCCTCGTCGTTGAGGTACACGTTGACGTAGCGGTTGAGCTCACCGTCGGGCGAGAACAGCTGGCTCTGGGTCGCCGGGTGGTTGGTGGCGAGGTCGTGCAGCACCTCGCCGACGCTCGCGCCGGCGGCGCCCACCTCCTTCTCGCCGCCCACGGAGGCGCGCAGAACCGGCGGGATCTTCACGGTGGCCATCGGCGCTCAGGCTAGCCGGCCGCGGCGCAGAATGCCTCGTAGTCCGGAAAGACGCCCATCTCCTCGTCGGAGATCTCGCTCGGCTGTCGCGAGCAGATCGGGCACTCGGGGTCGCGGTGGACCTTGACCTCGGTGAGCGTCGCGCCCAGCGCGTCGTACAGCAGCAGGCGCCCGATCGCGGGCTCGCCGATGCCGAGGATCAGCTTCACGACCTCTGTCGCCTGCAGCAGGCCCATCGTGCCGGGCAGCACGCCGAGCACGCCGTTGGCGCCGCAGGACGGCGCGAGCTCGGCGGGCGGCGGCTCGCGGAAGAGGCAGCGGTAGCACGGACCGTCGTAGGGTTTGAACACCGAGAGCTGCCCGTCGAAGCCGAGGATCGAGGCCGATACGACGGGGATGCGCAGACGCACGCTCGCGTCGTTGAGCAGGTAGCGCGTGGGGAAGTTGTCGACGCCGTCGACGATCACGTCGTAGCCGTCGATGATCTCCATGATGTTGGAGGCGCCGATGCGCGTCTTGTACTTGACGACGTTGACCTCGGGGTTGAGCGCGTGGATCGACTCCTCGGCGGAGTCCACCTTGGGGATGCCGATGCGCTGGTTGCTGTGGATCACCTGGCGCTGCAGGTTGGAGAGGTCGACGTCGTCGTCGTCGACGATCCCGAGCGTGCCCACGCCGGCGGCCGCGAGATAGAGCGCCGTCGGCGAGCCGAGGCCGCCCGCGCCCAGCAGCAGCACCTTCGCGTCGAGCAGCTTCTGCTGTCCCTCCGCGCCGATCTCCGGGATCAGCAGGTGGCGCGAGTAGCGCTCGCGCTGCTCGGCGGTGAGCGCACGCGGCACCTCGACCTCGTAGCCGCGGTCCTTCCAGAGCGTGATCCCGCCCGTCATCGAGCGCACGTGCTCGTAGCCGAGGTCCTCCTGCAGCGTGCGCACGGCGTAGGCCGAGCGCGCGCCGGAGGCGCAGTAGACGATCAGGTCCGCGGAGCGATCGGGCGCGAGGCTCTCGACGCGCGACTCCAGGTGCCCGCGCGGGATGCTCTTGGCGCCGGGCAGATGGCCGGTCGCGAACTCTTCGCTGCCGCGCACGTCGAGGATCGTCACGCCCTCCTGCAGCAGCTCCTTGACCTCCGCCGGATCGACCTCCCGGATCTGTGACTTGACGCGGCGGAGAAGCTCCGCCCCAGAGGTGCTCATCGCAAAACTCCTAAACCACGGTCGGGATTCATGGACTTCAAAAAGTGTAGCGCCGAGTATCCGACGTTTGAAGGGCTCGCGTAGGCTCCGCGCGTGCCTCGCAGGCTCCCGTCAAACCTACAGCGACGCCGCTTCACGACGCGCCTCGCTGGCCCTTTCGCCCTCGCGCTCGCGCTGTGCTCCTGCGGCGGCGCGCCGGCATCGAGCAGCACGGCGGCGTCGGACACGAACAACGGCTTCGACGGCGCGGCGCTGCCGGCGCGCGGCCCGACGCGCGACTTCACGTTGACCGACCAGTCCGGCGCGCGCGTCTCGCTCTCGCGCTACCGCGGCCGGGTCGTGATCGTCTCCTTCCTGTATCCCACGTGCGGCTCGGTCTGCGTGCTGATCGCCGAGCAGATCCGCGGCGCACTGGACGAACTGGAAAGGCCCGTGCCGGTCCTGATCGTGAGCGCCGAACCGGCCGCCGACTCGGCCGCGAACGTGCGCCGCTTCCTCGCGCAGGTGCAGCTGGACGGACGCGCGCTCTACCTCGGCGGCACGCGCGCGCAGCTACAGCCGATCTGGCGCGCCTTTCACGTACGGCCGGCGAGTGCGGGCGCGGCGCAGTTCTCGAGCTACGCGGGCGTGATGCTGATCGACCGCGCCGGCGTCGAGCGTGACCTGTTCGAGACCGAAGAGCTCACACCCGAAGCCCTCTCCCACGACGTGCGCAAGCTCGAAGCCGAATAGCCGTCCGCACGAACGTTCGTACGGTCGCGCGCGCGACGGCGCCGCGAAGCACAGGCCGCGAAGCACAGGCCGCGAAGCACAGCCGCGAAGCACAGGCCGCGAAGCACAGGCCGCGAAGCAGCGAAGCACAGGCCGCGAGGCACTACAGAGCCGCCGGCGCCGCCGAGCGCGCGCGCCGCGTGACACGGGCCGAGCGAGACCCGTTGATACCCTAGCCCGCAGGTAGGAAATCGTCCGATGATGTTCTCGACAAAGGCTGAGTACGGCATCCGCGTGATGGTGGAGCTGGCGCGCCGCGACCAAGAGGCGCCGATCCCGCTCGCGGAGATCGCGGCGGCCGAAGGCCTGCCGCTCGCCTACCTCGAGCACCTCGCGGCGCGCCTGCGCAAGGCGGGGCTCGTCGCCTCGCGGCGCGGATCGCGCGGTGGCTACCTGCTCGCGCGCGACGCGCGCGAGATCACGATGGCGGAGGTCGTCGAGGCGCTGGAGGGCGCGATCGCGCCGATCGAGTGCATCTCGCAGGCGCCTGACGGCTCGATCGTGTGCTCGCGCGAGTCCGACCCCTCGCACGCCTGCCCGACGAAGCTCTTGTGGACGCGCGTGCGCTTCTCGATCGTGCGCACGCTGCGCGAGACGACGCTCGCGGACCTGCTCGCGACGAGCTCGCCGGGCGCGCAGGCGCTTGCGCCGGCGCCGCTGCAGATCGCGCCGCTCGCGGCGGGCGGCGAAGCGCTGGCGAGCGGGCCGTAACCGACACCCGAACCGAACCAAGGAGGCAGCAGCACTCAGATGGCGGACCTGGAGATCAAGGACCTGCACGTGCGCACGGAGGAGCGCGAGATCCTGCGCGGCGTGGACCTCGCGATCGACCGCGGCGAGATACACGCGTTGATGGGGCCGAACGGCTCGGGCAAGTCGACGCTCGCGAACACGCTGCTCGGGCATCCCTCCTACGAGATCACGCAGGGCACGATCACGTTCAAGGGCGAGGACATCACGGAGGCCGAGCCGCACGAGCGCGCGAAGGCGGGACTGTTCCTCGCCTTCCAGTACCCGGTCGCGATCCCGGGCGTGTCGGTCGCGAACTTCCTGCGCATGGCGATCAACGCCAAACGCGAGGAGCCGATCCAGGTCAAGGAGTTCCGCACCCAGCTGCAGCACGCGATCGAGCTGCTCGACGTGGACCGCGAGTTCACCTCGCGCCACCTCAACGACGGCTTCTCGGGCGGCGAGAAGAAGCGCGCGGAGATCCTGCAGATGGCGATGCTGATGCCGGACGTGGCGATCCTCGACGAGACCGACTCGGGCCTGGACATCGACGCGTTGCGCACGGTCGCGGAGGGCGTGCAGAGGCTGCACGACGAGCAGGGGCTCGGCGCGCTGATCATCACGCACTACCAGCGCATCCTGCACTACGTGGCGCCGCGCTTCGTGCACATCATGATGGACGGGCGCATCGTGCTCGAGGGCGGCGTGGAGCTCGTGGAGCGGCTCGAGCGCGAGGGCTACGACGAGATCCGCCGCCAGCACGGCTCGGACGGCTCCAACGGCGCTACGCCCGAGGAGTGAGCGGCCGTGGGCGACGCTGAGCAGCAGGCGGCGGGCAACGGCGCGCTCGGCGGCCTCGAGCCGTCGGTGAGCGTCAAGGCCGGGCGTCACCGCGAGGCGACGCTGAACTTCGCGCTGTCCGGGGCGGGTGCGGGCGACGGGCGCACGCTCGAGCAGCTGCGCGCGGCGGCGCGCGAGGCCTACGAGCGCCTGGAGCTGCCGGTGTGGCGCCGCTCGGGCTTCTGGACGACGAGCCTCGAGAGCCTCGAGCTGGAGCGCCTCGAGTTCCCCGCCGGCCACGGAGCGGGCGACGGCGAGCGCTCCCCTTCCACGCTTCCCGCGGTCCTCGCCCGCACGCTGCCGGAGCGAGCGCGGGCCGGGCGGATCGTCAACACGGCCGACGGCGCGGTGCACGTGCAGCTCGACGAGCAGCTGCGCGAGCGCGGCGTGATCCTGTGCTCGCTGGAGGAGGCCTTCGAGCGCCACGGCGAGATCGCGCGCGAGTACTACTCCAAGCGGCTGCCGATCGACCGCCACAAGCTCGAGGCGGCGAACGCGGCCTTCTGGCGCGGCGGCGCGTTCCTGTACGTGCCGCCCGGCCTGACCGTCGAGGATCCGTTCGAGATCGTCTACGCGATCGAGCGGCCGGGCGTCGCACAGTTCGGGCGCACGCTCGTCGTGGGCGATGAGTCGAGCGAGTTCCGCGTGCACGAGTACGAGCTCGCGGAGGAGTTCGAGTCCGAGGACGGCGAGAGCGGCGCGGGCGCGAGGCGTCAGGCGCTGCACGCGGGCGCGTTCGAGCTGTACCTGAAGGACGGCGCGCGCTGCCGGCTGGCGCAGGTGCAGGACTGGGGCGCGGGCGAGGTCTTCGACGTCTCGACGCGCTTCGTCGGCGTGGGGCGCGACGCGTACTGCCACTGGCTGCCGTCGCTGCTGGGCGGGCACCTGGTGCGCCAGCACCTCGAGCTCGCGGTGTCCGAGAAGGGCGGCGAGATGGCCTTCCGCGGCATCTTCTTCGCGGAGGAGTCAGAGCACCTGGACGTGTTCGCGGTCGACCTGCACGAGACGGGGCCCTCCGAGGGCGACGTGCACTGGCGCGGCATCGCGACGGGCTCCAGCCGCGCGAGCTTCGAGGGGCTGATCAAAATCGACCCGGGCTCCCAGCAGACGCACACCTACCTGCAGATCCACTCGATGATGCTCTCGCCGCGCGCGCGGATCGACGCGATCCCGTCGGTGCTGGTGTCCGCCGACGACGTGTCTGCCTCGCACGGCGGCACGGTGGGCGAGCTCGATGAGAGCGCGATCTTCTACATGCAGAGCCGGGGCCTGGATCGCGCGACGGCGGTGCGCGTGATCGTGGAGGGCTTCTTCGAGCCGCTGATCGACGAGCTGCGCGACGAGCCGCTGCAGGGGCTCGTGCGCGCGAAGATCGCGGCGAAGCTCGCGGCGGCGCGCGAGGACATCGAGGCGTATGCGACCAGCCGCTGAGAGCCCGCTCGCGCCGAAGGACGACTTCCCGATCTTCGCGCGTCGCTTCGACGGGCGCCCGCTGACCTACCTGGACTCGAGCGCGACCTCGCAGAAGCCGCGCAGCGTGGTGCAGGCGCAGAGCGCGCACCTGCTCGAGCACAACGCGAACGTGCACCGCGGCGTGTATGCGCTGGCGCAGGAGGCCGACGCGGCGTTCGAGGGCGCGCGCGAGCGGATCGCGCGCTTCGCCGGCGCGGACGCCGAGCGCTGCACGATCTTCACGAAGAACGTGACCGAGGCGATCAACCTCGTCGCCTACGCGTGGGGGCGCGAACACGTGGGCGCGGGCGACGCGGTGCTGATCACGCAGATGGAGCACCACGCGAACATCGTGCCCTGGCAGGTGCTCTGCCGGCGCGTCGGCGCGCAGCTGCGCTACCTGGAGGTCGACGAGCGCGGCGAGCTCTCGCTGCAGGCGGTCGAGGCCGAGCTCGCGCGCGGGAACGTGCGCCTGGTCGCCTTCACACACGTCTCGAACGTGCTCGGCACCATCAACCCGGTCGAGCGGATGGCGGCCCTCGCCCGCGAAGCGGGCGCGCTATCCCTCATCGACGGCGCGCAGGCCGTCCCGCAGCTGCCGGTCGACGTCGAGCGAATCGGCGCGGACTTCTACGCGTGGACGGGCCACAAGGCGCTGGGGCCGACCGGCGTCGGCGTGCTGCACGGGCGCCGCGAGGTGCTCGAGCGCATGGAGCCGTTCCTGACCGGCGGCGACATGATCTCCTCGGTCGACCTGCAGACCTCCAGCTGGAACGAGCTGCCGTGGAAGTTCGAAGCGGGCACGCCGCCGATCGCCGAGGCGGTCGGGCTGGCGGCCGCGGTCGACTACCTGGCCGCGCTGGGGATGGATAGCGTGCGCTCGCATGAGCTCGCGTTGACGGCGTTCGCGCTGGAGCGCCTGGCGGAGGTGCCGGGTCTGCGCGTCGTGGGGCCGCCCGAGGCGGAGCGCCGCGGCGGGTTGGTCTCCTTCACGCTGGACGGCGTGCACCCGCACGACGTCGCCGAGATCGCCGGCCGCGCGGGCGTGTGCATCCGCGCGGGCCATCACTGCGCGCAGCCGCTGATGCGCTGCCTCGGCGTGCCCGCGACGGCGCGCGCGAGCGTGGGCGTCTACAACGAGCGCGCCGACATCGAGGCGCTCGTGGCGGCGCTGCACGGTGCGCGCGAGCTGTTCGCGCTGGCGAGCGCCTAGACCTGGCGGCGGCGATGGACGACCTGTACCGCGACTACATCCTCGAGCACTACAAGCGCCCGCGCAACTTCGGCGAGCTGCAGCCGCATGACCTCGAGGCGCACGAGCACAACCCGCTGTGCGGCGACGACCTGGGCGTGCACATCCGCGTGAAGGACGACCGCATCGAGGAGCTGCGCTTCCACGGCCAGGGCTGCGCGATCTCGCAGGCGGCCGCGTCGATCGCCTCCGAGGAGCTCACGGGCATGGCGCTCGGCGAGGTCGGCGAGCTCGGCGCCGACTGGCTGCTGGAGCTGCTCGGCATCCCGATCTCCGCCACGCGACGCAAGTGCGCGCTGCTCAGCCTGAAGGTCGTGCGCGGCGCGGTCACGGGCGAGGACGCCTGGCCGGCGTAGGCGCAGCGCGCTATTTGAGCGTTTTGAGCATCCTGTTGGAGCTCTTGGCGGCGCCGGCGGAGGTCCGCACGAGCAGCCTGAAGTCATAGCTGGTGGAGGACTTCAGGCTCGAGATCGGCGCCGAGACGGGGAGCGCGAGGCTGCCTTCGGGCCTGCTCGCGCAGGGCACGCTCGAACCGTATTTGGTGCTCGTGCCGTATTCGAAGGCGCATTCGAGCAGCGGCAGGCCCTCGGGGTTGACCTTGCCCTGCAGCCGCGCGGAGCCCGCGCTGAGTTCGCTCGCGGCCGCGGTCGCGGCGGTCGGCAGCAGCGGCATCTTGAAGCTCTCGTTCACGCTCCTGTCCGCTCCGGCGGTGCTCTGCGCGAAGAGCCTGACGTCGTAGGTGCTGCCCGCCTTCAGCCCCGACAGCGCGGCGGACACGGCGACCGCGCTCGTGCCGGAGCCGGGCGCGGGGCCGCACGCCGCCGTTTTCCCGTATTTCGTGCTCGTGCCGTATTCGAACTTGCATTCGCCGACCGTCGCGCCGCGCGGGTTGACGGCGCCGTGCAGGCGCGCGGTGGTCGCGGTCAGTTCGCCCGCTTCGGAGATGCTCGCTTCGGGCGCGGCTTCGGGGAGCACGGGCACGCCGTCGGGGCTGCCGAGACCGGTCGGCGCGTCATAGCCCACTTGCGCGTTGCAGAGGTATTCCTCGGGCGCGCACGGGCTCGGGCCCGGGAGGTAGTTGAAGCCTTCGAGCACGTCGTAGAGCGAGGAGGGGTCTTCGTAGAAGGCGCGCGGCCCGAGCGAGCGCACGTAGGCGCTCGCGTGCGCCTCGATCGCGGCGATCAGCGGCGTCGAGGCGCTCGTGCCGCCGAAGAGTTCCCAGCGCCCGTCGATGCGCACTGACAGGGGCGTCTCGGTCGCCGCGACGGCCGCGACGTCATCGTCGGTGCGGTATGCGCAGCCCGCGTCGCTCTGCCAGCTCGGCTTGGCGATCTTCAGGAAGGCGCTGCAGCCGCTGCCGGTGCCGATCCCTTCGGCGCCTTCCAGTTCGTATTCCGGTTCGTTCCAGACCGTCTCGCGCCAGCCGCGCGAGACCGCGGAGTCCTTGAAGAGCGCAGTGCCGCCGACCGCGACGACGCCTGGAAGATCGGCCGGAAATTCGGGCGAGAGGGGCTCTTTCTCTGAGTTCGCGTAGAGGTCTTCGTAGCCTTCGTCGCCGGCCGCGGCGGTCGTCAGCACGCCGGCGTGTTCGAAGTCGGCCTCGTGGGCGGCGCACGCTTTGCCGCATTCGCTTTCGGCCTCGCCCCAGCTGTTGCTGACCTCGTTCGCGCCGAGGCGCGCCGCGACCGCGTCCGCCTGCGCGAGCGCTTCGACGCTTTCGTTGGCGGCCTCCACCATCAGGATGTGGCACTGCGAGCAGGCTGCGGAGACCATGTCGACGTCGAGCGCCGCCTCTTCATCCCAGCCCTCTTCGGTCGCCGGGTAGCTGCCTTCCGTGCCGGCGCCGTTGACCTTCTTCAGGCAGCCGTTCGCTTTCGTGCAGGCCGGCAGGTCGTAGCGCTCGCGGTAGCTCGCGAGGTCCGATTCGGCGTCGGGATAGCCGAAGGCGTCGATCACCGCGACGGTCTGCGGCGCGCCGAGGCTCGTCGGGATGCTGTAGGCCGACTGCAGGTCCTTCGGGTCGAAGCCGCCAAGCGCGCCGCTGCCCTGCAGCAGCGTCGCCGCGCGCCCGGCGGACTGCCAGCCGTCGGCGACGCGGCGCGGGCGGGCGAGCACGAGCGCCTCGCAGCGGCCCGTCGGGCACGCCCAGCGCGCTCCCCGCTGCGCGAGCGCGAGCGAGCCGTGGGCGGCGAGCGAAAGCGGGCCGTCGGCGCCGGCGGCGCGGCTGCGCGCGCTCGCCGCGGCGGGCGCGAGCATCGGCGCAGCAGAGGCGGCCGCAAACGCGAGGGCCGCGAACGTTGCGGCCCGAACGCCGATGCGCCGCGGGATCGCAGAGTGAGCGCGATTCGCCGTTGCATGCTTGCCGCCCTCCGGGCCCTCCCTGGTCGCTGCCGCTCAGTCGCGGCCGGGCGTGCATGGCGCAACGCGGCCGCTGCGCGCAGTGTACGGACGCCGGCGCGCAGCGCAAGGGGCGCAAGCGGCCTGCTCGCCGCGGCGCTCACGGCCGCGCGTCGCACACCCGACGGCGCTGCCTGCGCGCTTTGGGCAACGGCTAACTGCGGGTGAGCCCGCAGGCGGCGATAGAATTCCTACCTCAGAGCACAGGATTTCAAAAGCGAGGCCGAGCGAGGATCTGACATGGCAACCACCGAGCGCCCGAACATCGTCAAACAGAGCCCCATCGTCGAGGACGAGCAGGGTCAGCTGCGCGCACGCCAGGGGATCTCGCGCGAGGTCGTGCGCGAGCTCTCGAAGGTCAAGGGCGAGCCGGATTGGATGGCCGAGAAAAGGCTGAACTCGCTGGAGATCTTCGAGCGCAAGCCGCTTCCCACGTGGAGCGTCGACCTGAGCGGCCTGAACCTCGACGAGCTCGTGCTGTACTCGCCGCCGACGGCGGGCCGCTACAACAGCTGGGACGAGGTCCCCGCGGAGATGAAGCAGACCTACGAGGACCTCGGCATCCCGCAGGCCGAGCGCGAGCATCTCGCGGGCGTCGTCGGCGTGTGGCGCCAGGAGCCGGTGTACGAGGGCCTGAAGGAGGAGTACCGCAAGCTGGGGATCCTCTTCTGCTCGATGGACACGGCGATCAGCGAGTACCCGGAGCTCGTGCAGAAGTACTTCATGAACAAATGCGTGCCGCCGCAGGACAACAAGTTCTCGGCGCTGCACGGCGCGGTCTGGTCGGGCGGCTCGTTCCTGTACGTGCCCAAGGGCGTGAAGGTCGACCTGCCGCTGCAGGCCTACTTCCGCATGGAGGGCGCCGGCGAGGGCACCTTCGAGCACACGCTGATCATCGCCGACGAGGGGTCGGACGTGAACTACATCGAGGGCTGCACAGCCCAGACCTACAGCGTCAACTCGATGCACTCGGCGGTCGTCGAGATCTTCGTGCACGAGGGCGCGAAGGCGCGCTACACGACCGTGCAGAACTGGTCCAAGGACGTCTACAACCTGAACACCAAGCGCGCGATCGTCGACGCGCACGGCACGGTCGAGTGGGTCGGCGGCTCGATGGGCGCCAAGTACGTGATGCTCTACCCGGGCTCCTTCCTGATGGGCGAGGGCGCGCGCGCGGACCATCTGAACGTGGGCGTCGCGGGCAAGGGCGTGCACAAGGACACGGGCGCGAAGGTCGTGCACCTCGCGCCGAACACGACCTCGAACATCCTCGCGAAGTCCATCTCCAAGGACGGCGGCATCATGGGCTACCGCGGCCTCGTGAAGATGGGCACGCGCTCGGCGGGCTCCAAGGCGCGCGTGCAGTGCGACGGGCTGATGATGGACGGGCGCTCGCGCTCTGACACCTGGCCTGACATCCAGATCCAGAACCCGCATGTGACGGTCGCGCACGAGGCGACGGTCGGGCGCATCTCCGACGACCAGCTCTTCTACATGGGCTCGCGCGGCTTCACCGAGGACGAGGCGGCGGCGATGATCGTCAACGGCTTCATCGAGCCGGTCACGAAGGAGCTGCCGATGGAGTACGCGGTCGAGCTGAACCGGCTGATCCAGCTGGAGATGGTCGGCAGCATCGGCTAGGCCGCGCCCGGGCGCCGGGCGCCAGAGCACCGTCCTTGCGCGCGCCCAACGACTCGATCGCAGCACCGCTGTTCCCGGCGAGCCTCGAGTGGGTCAACGCGCCGCGCGCGCTCAGCGTGCTCCAGCGCGGGCGCCCGATGCTGATCGAGTTCTGGGACTTCTGCCGGCCCAACTCGATGCGCACGCTGCCCTACGTGAAGGCGTGGCACGAGCGCTACGCCGAGCACGGCCTGCGCGTGATCGGCGTGCACAGCCCCGGCTTTGACGCGTCGCGCGCGCCGGCCGCGGTGCGCGCGGCGGTCGCGCGCCTGCAGATCGCCCACGCGGTGGCGATCGACGGCGAGCTCGAGCTGTGGCAGGAGTACGAGAACGAGGGCTGGCCCGCGCGCTACCTCTTCGATGGCCGCGCACGCCTGTTCCACTACCACTTCGGCGAGGGCGCCTACGAGGAGACCGAGCTCGCGATCCAGGAGCTCGTGGGCGTGCGGCGCGAGCCGCTTTTGGCGCTGCGCCCCGAGGACGCGCCGGGCGCGGTGCTCGCGCCGCAGACCCAGGATCAGCCGGGCGCCTACAGCGGACCGTACGAGGCGGGCGGCGTTTGGGCGGTGCTCGACGGCGCCGGCAGCGTGATCGTCAACGGCGGACGCGCGCGCGGCGGGCGCGAGCTCACCGTCAGCGAGCCCGGCGCGTACGCGCTGATCGAGCACGAGCGCCACACCGACGGCGTGCTCGAGCTCACGCTGCGCGGTCGGCTGCGCTGCGTGGCGACGTGCTTCACGCCGGGTCTCGCGCGCTAGCTTGGCGCGCGGACCTGCTCGCGCGCGCCGGCGGCGGGGCGCAGCGGCGCCGGGCGCAGCTCCTGCCGCGCGCGGTCCTGCAGCAGGCGCACCACGACGGGTGCGCCCTCGTCCTCGACGAGCACGGCGCCGCCCGGCCAGTACGGACTCTCGCCGGGCGTGTCGGTGAGGAAGATGCCGGCGTAGGTCCAGCTGCCGGTGTTGTGGAGCCGCGCGCCGCCGGCGCTCTGCCACTCGGCGCCGTCGTCGCCCGGCAGCGGGCCGGTGCGATGGGTGTGCCCGAAGATCACGTGCGCGTCGCCGAGGCCGAGGCTGTCGGCGACGTCGCCCATCGCGCGCAGCCCGGCGCGGCGCAGCTCTTCGCTTGAGATGTCGCGGCGCAGCGGCCCGAGCCCCGCGGCGTTCAGCGCGGCGACAGCGAGCGGGAAGCCGGCGGCGAGCGCGCGTGCGCGGACGCCGCGCCGCGCGAGCGCGCGGGCACGTGCGCTGCGCGCCGCACCGGAGAGGTCGCCCGTGCCGCCCCCGCCGCCGAGCGCGCGCCAGGCGGCGACGGTGGCCAGGCCGTTGAGCGCCGAGCCGGTGCGCGCATCGCGCGCGACGGCGTCGCGCCAGGCAAAGACGGGAGCGCAGATCGCCTCGTGATCGCCGGCGCCGTGCAGGTCGGCGGGTGTGCGCCGCAGCAGTCGCAACATCGCGCCCATGCTGAGGCGCTCGAGCGTGGGAATCGTCAGGTGGCAGTCCAGGTAGTGCCCGTGGGTGGCGTACACGTCGGGGCGCAACCAGACGCCGGGATAGGCGACGCGCATGCGCGCCGGCGCCGCCCAGGCGGCGATCCGCTCGAGTGCGGGCGAGGCCTCGGCGGGCTCGATCAGCTGCTCGGGGCCGAGTGGCGGCGGCTCGGCTTCTTCGCCGCGCCGCGCGAGCCAGGGTTCGAGCAGCGCGTGATCGTGGTTGCCGGCGGTGATGAGTATCTCGCGGCCGGAGAACGCCGCGCCGAGCTCCTCGAAGAAGGGCTTTGCGTCGCTCATCGCGTCGCGCAGCGGCCCGTGACGCAGCTCCAGCACGTCGCCGAGCAGCACGAGGCGCTCGACGTCCGCCAGCGCGGCGAACAGCACCTCGCGCAGCTCGCGCCGCGAGAGCAGGCCGCTGCCGCTGAGGCTGCCCAGGTGCAGATCTGAGATGACGAGCGTGCGCACGATGCGCTGCAAGGCTAGCCGTGGGCGCGCCCGCATCCGGACGCGTCTGCGAGAGCGCGGTCAGGACTCGACATTCGGCCAGAAAAGCCCTTTACTTTCAAGAGACAGGGAAGCCAACCAGGAGGCAGGGAGCACATGTTTTCTCGCATCGTCGCGTCGGTTCGCCACAACATCGTGGCGTGGCTGGCGCTGTTCGTGGCCATGGGCGGCACCAGCATGGCCGCGACGCACTACATCATCACCTCGACCAAGCAGATCAAACCAAGCGTCCTCAGGAAGCTGCACGGCGCGACGGGCGCGGCGGGTGCGAAAGGCGCGACGGGCACGACGGGCGGGACGGGTGCGCGCGGCCTCGAAGGCAAGGAAGGCAAGGAAGGGCCTCCAGGGATCCCTGGCATCAACGGCACCAACGGCAAAGAAGGCAAAGAAGGCAAAGAAGGCAAAGCGGGCGCCCCGGGCGAACTGGCCTGGCGCGGCGCCTACAGCGCGAGCACGACCTACAAAGCGAAGGAAGTCGTCTACTACGCCGGCTCGAGCTGGACGGCGAAGAAGGAATCCAAAGGCGAGACTCCCGCCGAAGGCGAATACTGGGAATACGTGGCGAAGGAAGGCAAAGAAGGCACGGCGGGGACCAGCGGCACCAACGGCGCGGAAGGCAAGGAAGGCAAAGAAGGCAAAGAAGGAAAAGAAGGCAAAGAAGGCAAAGCGGGCACGTCGGGTGTGCTCGGGTTCGCGCACGTCAGCGAAAGCGGCACGCTCGGATCCGAGAGCGCAAGCTTCGCTGGTGCGAAAGTCGAAGCCGACCCGAAAGAACCGAGCGGAAAACACGAACCCGAAGCAGGCGTCTACTGCATCTACGGGCTCACGGGCACAGCCGCCGAACAGCTGCAGAACGTGCAGGCGACGGTGGACGACAACGAATCTCCCGTGAACCCGACCGGGATCCGCGCTGCGCTGGGAGTCGTGGCGGGCACCGGCTGCCCCGGCGAAACGCAGATCACGGTCGAAACGTTCATCACGAAGACCACGGAAGCGAACCAGGTGAAGTTCGAGAACATGGGCTTCTTCATCGAGATCAACTGAGCGCCGTGCGCGACCCTGCGACTGCCCGCCGGCCGAGCAATCGGGGCAGTGGCAGGGGCTCGTTGGCGCGCCCACAGCGGCTTGGGAGCGTACAGCCCCGATGCTAACCTCGGGCCGGCCGTCGACCTCGAAACCTCGAGTTGGGCGTGTCGCCGTGAGAGACGCCTAGCGGAGGGCGGAGGATCGTCAGGGATGGCAGGCAAGTCAACACTCGCGCAGCTCGCTACGGACTGTTGCCGCACGGCACCGGCAAGCGCGGGCGCCTTGACGCGCCGTGCAGCGCTAGTCGCGCTGGCCATGTGCTCGATCGCCGCGGCGCTCGCGCCCCAGGCCCACGCGGACTGGAGGCGGGTCGCGCTCGAGCCATCCGCGACGGAGCCATACTTCGCCTGCCCGGCGAGACCGCAGCACGCCCACTGCGCCCTCATAGAGGATCCCACCCGCGGAACCGACACGGCCGGGCAGGTGCGCGCGGGCGCGATCACGCAGGGCCCCGAGCTCGAAGCGAGCCCCGCCTTTGACGGGAACGGGATGGAAGGGGGCTACAGCCCGCAGCAGCTGCAAGAAGCGTACGGGTTTCCCTCGGAATCCTCGGGCTACGGCCAGACCGTCGCCGTCGTCGACGCCTATGACGATCGCAACGCCGAATCCGATCTGAGCGCATACCGCTCCCACTACAAGCTTCCCGAATGCAGCGAAGCAGGCGGCTGCTTTCGCAAGATCAGCCAGAGCGGCGGGAGCACCACGCGGCTTCGCCAGGAAGCGACGTGGACGAAGGAGATCTCGCTCGACCTCGACATGGTCTCCGCGATCTGCCCCAACTGCCACATCCTGCTCGTGGAGGCCGAGAACGAAGAAGCATCGAACCTTGCGGCGGCCGAGAACGAGGCGGTCAAGGCGGGAGCAACGGAGATCAGCAACAGCTACGACATCCCCGAAGCGTCCGAGCCACCCGAAATCAACTCGGCCTACGATCACCCGGGGATACCGATCACCGCAGCCGGCGGCGATGACGCATACGCCGCAGGAGTCGAATCGCCGGCAGCCGACCCCAATGTGATCGCCGTGGGCGGGACGTCGCTGCTTCCCGCCTCGAACTCCCGTGGGTGGACCGAAGAAGTCTGGTTCACGAAGAGCGATGGGAGGGAATCGGGGACTGGGAGCGGCTGCAGCGAAGAACCGAAGCCCTCTTGGCAGAAGGACACCGGCTGCCCATATCGCACGATCAACGACGTGGCGGCCGTTGGCGACCCGAACACGCCCGTGTCTGCATACGACAGCGAAGAAACACGGCACTGGTTGGACGTCGGCGGGACGAGCGTCTCGGCACCGATCGTCGCCGCGGCGATGGCACTCGCGAACGCCTACACGAAATCCTTCGACGGCGCGGCCGCACTCTATCTGGATCACGAACTGGACCCGTCCGCGTTCAACTTCGTGGCTGGCAAAAACGGCAAATGCGCCCCCGCCTACCTATGTGAAGCCGGTGCCGATTACGAATACGACGGTCCAACCGGCCTCGGTAGCCTGCACGGCGTTCCGACCGTGCCGCCGCCGAGCGCGAAAACCGAAGCGCCCCAAGATGTCGAAACCCACTCCGCGACGCTCACGGCGACGGTGAACCCGGAGGGAGCCGAACTTGAAAGATGCGAATTCGAATACGGCGAAGCCGGCTCGTCCATGTACTCGGACCACGCACCGTGTTCGACTACGCCCCATGGCACGGCGGCCACGGCTGTGACCGCAGGCGTGAGCAGTCTCAAACCCGACACGCCATACACGTACCGCATCGCGCTCGCCTTCCACCACGAAAGCACAGACGGCAGCGTCGAAGCCTTCAAGACGAACTCCGCACCGCCCCCAAGCGCTTCGACCGGGACCGCAAGCGCGATCACCCAGACCTCTGCGACGCTGAACGGGACGGTGGACCCGGAAGGCGAAGAAGTCAGTGCCTGCTTCTTCGAACTCTCGACCAGCGGAGCGCCCAGCTCGAAAGAGCCGTGCACGCCGGCGCCGGGAAGCGGAGACTCACCAACGCCGGTAGAGGCCGCAATCTCGGGCCTCAGCCCCGATGTCGAATACTCCTACCGGATCGTCGCCGAACGCGAAGGCGTTAGGAGCGAGGGCGAAACGAAGCACCTCGTCTCGCTGCCTGACGCGCCGACCCTCACCACAGAAGCCGCTGGACAGCTGACAGAAGACTCCGCGACTCTGCACGCGACGGTCAACGGGAACGGCGCCTCCGTGACCAGCTGCGAGTTTCAGTATGGCGCCGGGTCGACCCTCTCAGGCACCGTGCCGTGCGCTGGCGCTCCTTCCGAAGGCGCGGGCGCCACGGCCGTCTCTGCGAGTCTCTCGGGCCTCGCACCTGGCCACAGCTACAGCTACCGCGTCATCGCTGAAAACGCCGGAGGCCAAAGCTATGGAGCGATCCGGACGTTCACGACCTCGACGGCGAGGTCGTCGTCGACGTCCGAGCAGTCGTCGGAAGGCTCTGGCCTGCTCGAACCGCCTGCGGGTGGTGACGGCCCGCTGTCGCCGCTCACGGGCGGTTCGGAATCCCCGTTGCCGGTCCGGGTGGAGCTCGCGAGCGCATCGCTCAGCGCAAGCAGAGCGGGGGTGTTCTTCGCCGCGGTGCGCTGCGAGGCCGAGCAGGTGACGAGCTGCCCGGCGAGAATCGTCGTGCGCATCGCCCCCCACGGCGCCGTCCTGGCTGGGGCGATGCTTTCGCTCGCGACGGGGAAGCTCGTTCGCGTGCGCCTGCGGCTCTCGCCGCGGGAGCGCCAGCTTCTCGCACGCCACCGAAAGCTGCGCGTGAGCGTCGCGATCGCGAGCATGAGCGCCGGCGGGCAGACGACCGAGGCCACGGTCACCCTCCGTCGCGCGCGCTGAGCGCTCGCATCCCGACGGCGGCAAACCTCGTTGCGGGCGCGACGGCCGCATGCGGCCCACGTCGCCGGGTGGCCGATGCCCCGCGCCTTGCCCCGCGCAGATCGCCGGTCGCCTGCCATGCCCAGATCGCGCGCAACCTTTAGCCATCGCGAGCTCCCCGAAGCTGCGCTTACGACTTCAGCTCGAACGTCTTCAGCCAGCGAGGGTGGCTCTTCGCCGCGATGCGCTGAGAAGCCGAACAGATGACAGGCTGCCGGGCGAGAATCGTCGTGCGGATCGCCCCACGGCGCCGGGAGCGCCAGCTTCTCGCACGCCACCGAAGGCTGCGCGTGAGCGTCACGATCGCGCGCATGAGCGCCGGCGGGCAGACGACCGGGGCCACGGTCGCGCTCCGCCGCACGCGCTCCGAAGCTGCGCTTACGACTTCAGCTCGAACGTCTTCAGCCAGCTCACGGGTTTCAGCCCGCTACGCAGAAAGACGCCCTTGCCTGTCAGCCTGACCGTCTGGCTCGTCCTAAGCAGACGCAGGCCCGCGCTCGTGAGGTGCAGCACGATCGTTTTCTTCGCGGGGCCCGTAAAGGACGCCGTCGCGCGCGCCACCAGCAGCGGCTTCTTCGCACCCGCCTTCGAGAGGGCCGCTCCCTTGCGGGCGAGATACCAGGAGTATTCGAGCGTCCCACCGGTCGGCGAGTTGAAGCTGAACGCGTACGTGCGGTGCTTTCGCAGCCCCCTCAGCCGGACCGCGTGCTGCAGCCGCAGAAGTTCGTTGTTCAGGCGAGACAGGATCTCTGCGGCGCTCACCGGTTTGCTGGTGGATTCTCCTTCGCCTTCCGTCGGCGTTTTCGATACTTCGCCTTTGGAGGTGACTTTGCTCACGGTTGAGATGTAGACGCTGCTGCTGGTCGCGGTTTCGGAGCCATACTCGTTTGTTCCGGCGACTTCGCAGGAGATGAAGTGGTTCTCGTCGGCGAGCGGGACCGTGTAAGTCGTGCCGGTCGCTCCGGCGATCGGCGTCCCGTCGAGCAGCCACTGTATCGAGAAGCTGGGGGTGGGCTTGCCGGACCATTCGCCGATCGTGCAGGTGAGCGCATTGCCGACGGCCGGACTGCCGCTCAGCTGGACTCCGCCTTCCGGCGGTTCCGGTGCAGAGCCGGCCACTACCACGGATTTGCTGTACCCCGTGCCTTCGCCTTCGGCATTCTTCGCGGTCACCTGGCAGCGGATCGAACGCCCCCGGTTCTTGTTGAGAACCGTGTATTCGTCTTCGTGTTCGGTGTCGGGCGCAATGTCTTCGCCGTTGATCTGCCAGTGGTAGGCGAATGTCGGTTTCGGCGTACCTTCCCATTCTCCCGGTTCGCACCTGATGGTTTCTCCCGCCTTCGGGCTTTCGGGCGCCACGCTTGGCTGAGTGCGATCGTAGGGTGGGGAACCCTCGACGTGGACGGCTTCGCTCCGTGCGCTGGCGTCGCCGGCGCTGTTCTTCGCCGTCACTTCACATTCAAGGTTTTCGCCACGGTCACCTTCGACGACCGTGTAGCTGTAGCCGGTCGCCGAGCCGATCGCGCCACCATGTCTCAGCCATTGATATTCGAACGTCGGCGTGGGATGGCCGCTCCATTCCCCCGCCGAGCACGTCAAGGTTTCACCCGCCTGCACTTCCCCGCCCGGGAAGATCTCCGGCGGCGCCAGCTCCGTGGGTCCTGCCCCCGCGACTGTGATCCTGTTGCTGCTCGCCTTCGTCGTGCTGCCTTCAGAGTTGCTCGCGGTCACCTCGCACGAGATCTTGGACCCCTCATCTGCTTCGCGGACCGTGTAAGAGCTGCTCGTCGCTCCCGAGATTACAGCTTCACCGCTTTCGCCGAGATTTCGCACCCACTCATACGCGTACTGCGGCGTCGGAGTCCCTCGCCACGTTCCCGTTGCGCATTCGAGCTTCCCACCAACGGCCCCCGTTCCGTGCACTTCCGGCGGGACTTCGTCGACCGGCTTTTCCCCGTTTTTTTCTTCGGGTATCACAACGGAGTTGCTCAACGCGTCAGCGGACCCTGCGCTGCTTTTCGCTTTGACTTCACACGTCAGCGTCTTTCCGCGATCTTCGGCCGGGACCGTGTAGGTCGCGCTCGTAGCTTTCGCAATAGCAACGTTTCCGACGAGCCACTGGTACGTGAACGTTGGTGCAGGAACGCCCGACCATTCGCCCTTGGAGCACGTCAGCATTTCGCCGGCCTTCGGCGTCCCGCTGATTTCAGGCCGCTTCAGATCGACCGGCGCGCTCCCCGGCACTTCCGCGGTTTCTTTGCTCGACTTGGTGACATGTCCAGCCGCGTTCGTCGCCGTCAGTTCGCACGCAAGCCGGTGGGTCTGGTCTTCACTTTCGATGACGTGCGTGCTTCCGGTCGCCCCCGAGATCTTGTTCCCTTCCCGCACCCACTGGTAGGCGAACGTGGGTTCCCCCGTCCATTCCCCATGCACACAGGTCAGCGTCTTGCCGACTTCGAGCGTCCCGATCACTTCCGGAGCCGGACCTTCGGGTATCTTCAGCGCCGCGATCGCAACGCTATTGCTGCTCAGCTTGCTTTCTGAGCTGCCGATTTTGTTGACAGCGACCACAGCGCACGACAGCGAATGCCCTTCGTCGGCGGTCGCGACCTTGTAGGCGCTTTCAGTGGCGCCCGAGATCGGGCTCCCTCCCCGCAGCCATGTAAAGCGGTAGCTCGATGGGCTCTCGCTCCACTTGCCAGGTTCGCACGTCAGCGTCTGTCCCACTTTCGCCGTTTCCGGAGTGATCTTGGGCGCAACTTCATTCACGGGAGGGTATTCTTTCACGACTTTTTTCCCATGCACTATCACGGTGTTGCTGCTTTCTTCTTCTTCTTGTTCGGCGTTTTGCCGGGCCAGGACATTGCACGAGATTTCCTGTTCTTCTCCTCCCCCTTTCACCGTGACTAGGTACAGCTCGCCTCCCGCATTGGCCGTCAACGGCCCCTGCACCGTCACCCCGTTGACGATCCATTCATATTCGAGTTTTGGCTCACCCCGCCACGTGCCACCACTGCACACGATCCTCTCACCGGGAGTCGCTTCCACGATCTCTTCGTCGTGCGGCCCGACCACTTCGGGGGCTCTCGTCGCCTGAAGTTCGCCGGCCGACGCTCCGCTCGGGGCAACGAACGCCGCGAGCGCGCACACGATGAGAGCCGGCAACAGCCGGGCACGGAAAAAGCGCCTTGAGGTGGCGCGCGCAATCCTAGACGCCAACAAGTGTCCTCCTTGAAACCATCACCACCAGGCGGCGGGCGCCACCCGAACGTTGAAGTTACCGCCTGCGCGGCGCCATGTCAAAAGGCGACAGAGGCGGCCCACGGCCGCCGATGCTAGGTTTCGCTCAGGACGAGATCCCTGTCCACGAAGGGCCGGCCAAGGGCATGCCGCGTCGCGCCGGGAGGCGCCCCCCTCGCGGTCCCTGCCGGCCCGGTGCGCGTGCAGGCGGGCGAGCAGCTGGCTAGCCCGTGAACGCCGGCGCTACGTGCGAGGACTTCGGGTGTACGAACACGGCGGTGCGCGCGATCGTCTTGCACAAAGTGTTGACCGGGTCCGCCTTGACGACGATTTTGTGTCCGCCGTGGCCCAGCTTGCCAGGGTCGATCGTGATCGTGAAGCGCCCGTGCCTCGCCTGTGAGGCCTTCAGCGTCTTGATGTGCCGTCCGTCGATGTAGAACAGCGCCTTCGCGATCCCGACTGCGCTGATGCTCACCTTGAATGGCTTGCGCTTGACCCCCGAGCCGCCGGCGAGCGTGATCTTCGACGCCTCCAGGGTGCATACACCCTTTTCCGCCTGCTTCGCGACCACCGCTTCGACTTCGTTCGACGGCGTCGATTTGCCGCCCGGCGTTTCGGCCTTCGCGAGGTTCGTCCAGCTCGATTCCGCAGCGATCGCGTGTTCGCAGGTGTATTCGGCGCTTTCTGTCGGCTGCAGTTCGGTCTTGCCGACCGCCTTCAGGTTCGTGCATCCCGGGTCACTGACATTCGGGGTGGTCGCGACGTTGCCCGTGTTGGTGACGACGATCCTGTAGTAGATGACTTCCCCGGGCTTGCCCGAGAGCCGCGTCTTCGTGTAGGCACCGGCGCCGATCCTCTGTTCCTTCTCCACCGTGAGTTCCTGCACAGGCGCAAACTCCGTCGCTTCGGATTCCACCTGGTTCGACTTTTCGCTCACGTGCGTACTTTCCACTGTCGCCACGTTGATCCAGGGCTGCGTTCCGGTAAGCGTGTGTTCGCAAGTGTATTCCGTGCTTTCGCCCAGGCCCAGTTCGGCTTTCCCCGGTCCAACGATGTTGGTGCAGTTCGGGTCGCTGATCGCCGTGAGGTGGACCTGACTCTTGCCGGTGTTCGTGACCTTGATCAGATAGAAGACCGTTTCGCCGACTTTTCCGACGAGCCTGCTCGTCGTGTAGCTGCCGGTCGCAAGCCTCTGCTCCTTCACCACGCTGAATTCTTCAGGCGCGCCGGGTTCGGGCACTTCGGCTTCGACCGTGTTCGACTTTGCAACGACGTGGGTCGTCGTTTCGACTTCGGCCGTGTTGAGCCACACCCCTACGCTCGTGAGTGCGTGTTCGCAGGTGTATTCCGCGGATTCGCCGGGGCCGAGGGTGGACTTGGTCGGTGCGCTCATGTTTTCGCAGTTAGGATCGCTGATGGCTCTGAGCGTCACGGCGACCGCGCCGTTGTTCGTGACGATGATCTTGTAGTGGACGACTTCGCCCAGCTTGCCTTCGATCCGTTCCCTGGTGTAGCTGCCCGCGCCGATCTGCTGTTCCTTTTCGACCTTCAACAAGGGCGCCTTGGCTTCGACTTCGACTTCGTTGGATTCCTTGTGTAGGCCGCCCGTGTCTTCGACGGTCGCGACGTTGTGCCACGCCCCTTCGCTGGTCAGTTCGTGTTCACAGGTGTATTCGGCGTGTTCCTTGGGCGCAAGGGTGCTCTGTGAGGGCCCCATCATCGCCCCGCAGTTCGGGTCGGTGATGTTCGCGAGCGTGATCGACGTGTTGCCGGTGTTCGTGACGACGATCCGGTAGCGGACGACTTCGCCGACTTTCGCGACCAGCTTTTCCTTCGTGTACAAGCCCGCTCCGACCTTCTGTTCCTTTTCGACGACGAAGTTGGGGACTTCGACTTCGGCTTCGACTTCGTTGGACTTTTCGGTGCGGTGGGTGCTCGTTTCTACGGTTGCGACGTTGACCCACGTGCCTTCGGCGCCGAGTTCGTGTTCGCAGGTGTATTCGGCTTGTTCTCCCGGCGCAAGTTCGGCTTTCGAGGGGCCTTTGATGTTGGTGCAGTTCGGGTCGGTGATGCTGCTGAGGTCCAGGACTTCCCCGCCCGTGTTCGTGACGATGATCTTGTAGTCGACGACTTCGCCGGGCTTGCCGTGCACCTTGGCCTTCGTGTAGCCGCCGGCTCCGATCTTCTGTTCCTTTTCGACGGTGAAGGCTTCTTCGACCGTCGGCCGCGGCGATTCGATCGTGAAAGTTGTGTCGACCGTCGTGAACGGACTTTCTTCAAGGCTTGCCGCGATGACGACCTTCCCCGGCTGGCAGGAGCGGGCCCCGAGTAGGACTACGAAGGCGTTGCCGTCGTCGTCTGTTTCAATTGCGCTTTCGCCTTCGAGTCGGCCTTCGGCCTTGATCGGTTCCTCGTTAGGCCCGATCCAGATCGCATGCGGGCCCTTGCCGCAGCGGTCGTACATCTGTTCGGCGTCGATCGCGACCTTGTGCTCGGCGACCGCTGGGAACTCGACCTCGAGGATCGTCGCGACGCTGCTGTGGATCTCGTCCTCGACCTGTCGCGAGGGTAGAGCGAACACACCTTCCGGGGTTTCTTCCGGCGGCAGGACGCTGAACGGCGTCATGTACGTTTCGTTCGGGTACGCCACCTCGTCGACGACGACCTGGGATTCGCCGGGCTTGCATTCGGGTCCGGCCCAGAGCACGACCGTCGCATTGCCGTCGTCGTCGAGCTGCGCTTCGGTCGACGGCCCAACGGTGGATTTGAATTCGTAGGTGGGCGACCAGCTCATGTTCCGGCCGCAGCGGTCGTAGAGCTCGACGTCCGAGATCTTGACCTTGCCGTCGTATTCAAACGGGTCGCACTCGACTTCCACGATGTCGGCGACACTCGAAGCATCCTTTTCGATGCCCTGGTCCATGAACGCCGGGAGCGAATGGACGATGCACTGGTTGGTCGGGGGCGCCGCGACAGCCGGCTTGGCGCCACCCTTCGCCGACGCGGTCGCTGGCTGCACCACCGCGAGGACGCCAAGAGCAGCGACGATCAGCACAGCAAGCCTCCGTCGCACATCGTCCATGATCTACCTCACTTTTACGCGGCGTCCGCGCGCTCCATCCCATTGTGAGCGCTCACAGCCCCACCGGGACGCTACCAGAGGCACGACCGTCAGTCAAGCAAATAAACCGGTTTCAGAGGATTTTTGGTAACGCGGAAATCGCTGCTGGATTACATAATCACGCGGCTGGGGTGTGATGGTGTATTCCGCCCCTTGCCGGCAATGGGTTCTCGTCCGCTGCAGAGCCTCTCCGCACGACCTCGCACGCGTTGGGGCGACGTCCACTCTCAGCGAGCTGCGACCACGGGCTATGTGTACAGCCCTTCATACGAAGAGGGCCCCGGGGGTGTCCCCGGGGCCCTCTTTCTCTCGCATCCTCCGGGTTTCCCCGAAGGATTTACATACGCTGACTACGGTTTTATTACTTCCCCTTCAACCAGAGTCGGTTTCGGAGCGACGAGTTCGAAGTTACCGTTCAGGGTGTTGAACGATTCTGTTTCTTCGAGGCTCGCTTCGATGTCCACCTTGCCCGGCTGGCACGACTTCGTGCCGACCGCGACGACGAACACGTTGCCGTCATCGTCCGTTTCGAGGGGGTTCGTTTCCCCTTCGATACGACCCGTTTCGGCGACCGGTTCGATTTCTTTCTCGTTCGAGCCGTAGAATTTGATGTGCGGTTCCTTCTTGCAGCGCAGGTACAGCTGTTCGGCGTTGAGCGCCACCTTCGCCTCGGCGATGCCAGGGTACTCGACCTGGATGATCGTCGCCACGCGGCTGTAGATGTCGTCCTCGACCTTCTTTTCGGGCATCGCGAAGACGCCTTCTTCGGTTTCGTTAGGCGGCACAACGCTGAAGGGTTCCGTGTAGGTTTCGTTCGGGAATTCCTTCTCGTCGACCATGATCTGGGATTCGCCCGGCTTACAGCCCGGACCCGCCCAAAGCACTGCTGTCGCGTTGCCGTCGTCGTCGAGCTTCACTTCAACCGACGGTCCTTCTTTGAGTTCGAGTTCTTCGCCTTCAACCGGCAGCCAGCTCATTTTTTTGCCACAACGGTCGTAGAGCTCTACGTCCGAAATGATGAGCTTGCCGTCGTACTGCAGTTTGCCGCTGCCTTCACACTCGACTTCGACAATGTCGGCGACGCTCGAGTGTTCTTCTTCAATGCCCTGGTCGGTGAACGTCGGAAGCGTGTTGACTACACACCCTTTCGGTTCGCCCTTGACCGCGGGCTTTGCGCCCTTGTGGGCTGACGCAGTTCCAGCCAGCATGAACACGCTGAGGACCAGAACTACGACCCCTGCCAATAGGTTACGTCTCTCCATGACATCCTCCAGTGGACTTTGTCTCTTGATACCCGCTGTTTCCGGTGATCCGAAATCAGATTCGAGAGCACCCACCCACCTGGGCGCGAAACCCCCGCGGGTCTGCGCTTGAGTGAATACCATCTCCGGCGGACGAAGTCCAGCGAAAAAGCCGCAAATTGCGACATTTTCTACCGCAGACGTGGGTGCTTTGCAAACGTTTCTGCAGGGTTCATCGCGGTCGCTTTCGGGCCCATCAACGGGGCGCCTGACCCGCGATTTGGGCCGATCAGCGCGGCGCGCCTCAGCGCAGGACGCTGACGGTCTCAGAGGCTTTGGCGAGGACGCCGCCGCCCGGCGTGAAGCTGAGAGCGACGGTGAGCCTGGCGGAGCGCATACGGGCAAGCAGGCGCTTGCCTGCGGGCGTGACGTGGATCACGAGCGAGCTGCTCCCAGCCGCCTTGAAGATGAGCTTGCCGGAGGCGACCAAAACCGGCTTGGGCTTGGCCTTCTTGCCCTTCGCCTTGGGCGCTTGGTAATACCAGTCGACGATGGCCGTCCCTGCCTCGGGTGCCGTGAGCTTCTCTTTGAAGCCGCGCTTGGACAGAAGCGCCCGCAGAGTGCCCTTGCGGCCCGCAGCAGCCAACTGCTTGAGGAGCGCCTTCAGCTGCGCCGCCGTGAGGGAGGAGTGCGTGAGCGACGAGGAGACTCCTGTACTGCCGTCCTGGCCTTCTTCGATCTTGGGCTGCACTGGCGTTCTGAAGGTCATGTCGGCGCCGTAGCCTAGGTGCCCCTCGTGAGACGCGACGAGCCGGAAATGGTACGTGGTGGACGCCTGCAGGCTGTAGATGCGCGCGTACACCGCGGCTGGCGTCTCGCCCGACGGGAATGTGCATTCGGCTTTGCCCGAGCCGAAGCCGCAGCCCTTGCCGGCGGCGTTGTTGAACGCGCACGGCACCTTCTTGCCATACGCGGTCGTGACGCCGTATTCGAAGTTGCAGGAGGTGACGGCCCCGCCGTTTGGATCGATCGAGCCGTAGACCCAGGATGAGCCGGAATCGACTGGCGACGCTGCTTCGGTGGCGACCGACGGGGGAAGCGATTCGATCTTGAAGTGGACTTCTTCGCTGACCCCGTCCGGGTTGCCCAGCGCGCTGCGCTCCTCGGCAACCGCGGTGTACGGACCGTTGGCTAGCGCTGGGCTGACTTTCGCCGTCGTGAAGGTTTCCGCTTCGACTTCGCCTTCGACTGAGGCGACCGGCGTGCCTTCCGCGCCTTCTCCCGAGTAGACATCGACCGTGACGGGGTCGGGCCCGCTCGCCTTCCCGCTGAACGACAGTTCCGCTTCGGAAGTCGTCGCCGGTGGTTCGGCGAGCGTGACTTCAGGGGGGTTCGTGTCCACGTCGAAGTGGACTTCTTCGCTCTCGCCTTCCGGGTTGCCGATCGCGCTCTGCTCGTGTGCGACCGCCGTGAAGGAGTGCTGACCCGCGGGGAGCGCCGGCGAGGCTTCCCCTGAGACCCATTCTCCGACAGCGCCGGTGGCGGCAACCGCCGTGGCGATTGGCTTACCACCGGGACTGCTGCCTTCGTAGATTTCGATGGTTACGCGCGTGCCTTCGCTGCGCTTGCCGCCGAACAGAGGTTTGACATCGTTTGACGGCGATTTCGGTGCTTCGAGTGTGACCTTGGGCGGCAGCGTGTCGATAAAGAAGTGCTGGGGTCCGCTCACGCCAGCCGGAACTCCCTTGACGCGACTTTTCTCCGTCGCGATCGCCGTGAACGTGCCGCTGCCCTTTGGGAGTTTCAGTTCAGGCGTCGGAATACCCGAGTGCCATTCGTGGCCGGAAACCGTGCCCTTCGCCGTCGCGATCTGCTGCGCACCGCTGGCGCTTGTGCCTTCATATATCTGCACTTCTACTTCCTCTTCAGGTTCGCTCGCCGTCCCCTTGAACGTCGGTTTCGTGTTTTTGGAGGGGCTTTCGGGCTGCGCAAGCGTCACATTCGGCGCACCGGCGACGATTTCGAAGTGGACTTCTTCGCTCTTCCCGGTCCCATTTCCAAGCGAGCTCAACTGCGTAGCCACGGCGGTGTAGGTGCCCGTGGATAGCGCGGGCGACACCGCACCGGAAGCCCAGTCTCCCGTCTGGCTTTCGACCTCGGCCTCGGCTTTTGCGACTTCTTCCCCTGCAGCTGTGCTCCCCGAGTAGACGTGGACGACGACGGGTTCGCCCGCTTCGCTCGATGTGCCGTTGAACGACGGCGTGGCGTCGTCGGAGAGCGTAGATTCAGTTCTTAGGGTCACGCTCGGGGGTCCCGTTCTGACTTCGAACGGCACTTGTGTGCTCGCGCCGGTGCCGTTGCCAAGACCGCTCACCTGGGTCGCATGCGCGGTGTAATCGCCGCTCTGTAGCTGCGGTTTGAACGGCGCGCTCGTCCACGAGCCCGCCTTTGTGACTTCGATTGAGATGGAACCCACTTCGGTGCTGCCCGAGTCCACGTGTACGACGACGGTGCCGGCTTCGTTGGTGCTTCCCTTGAACACCGGTTCGCGTTCGTTTGGCGGGCCTTCCTTCTCCAAGGTCAACGTCGGCGGTTCGGTGTCGACCACGAAGGTCATCGACGCTTCGCCTTCCTTGTTCCCCGACAGCGAGCTCTTCTCGGTCGCAACCGCCGTGTACGTACCGCTCTTCAACGCACTCGAGACCGGCCCCGTCGACCACGCCTTTCCAACCGGCGCCGAAGACTTGACCGTGTCAACCGGAGAACCAGATTTCGCCGAACCTTCATACACCTTCACTTCGACCGGTTCCGATTCGCTCGCGGTCCCGCTGAACGAAGGCTTCGTATCGCGCGAGCGTTCCAGCTGCACGATCGAGACTTCCGGCGGTTCGGTATCCACCACGAACGTCATCGACGCTTCGCCTTCCTTGTTCCCCGACAGCGAGCTCTTCTCCGTCGCCACCGCCGTATACGTACCGCTCCCCAAGGCACTCGACACCGGCCCCGTCGACCACGCCTTCCCAACCGGCGCCGATGACTTGACCGTGTCAACCGGAGAACCCGACTTCGTAGAACCCTCATACACCTTCACTTCAACCGGTTCATGTTCCGCTTCGGTCGTCGCACCACTAAAGGAAGGCTTGGTCACGCTCGAGCGTTCCAGCTGCGCGATCGAGACTTCCGGCGGTCCCGTGTCGATCACGAACGTCATCGACGCTTCGCCTTCCTTGTTCCCGGACAGCGAGCTCTTCTCCGTCGCCACCGCCGTATACGTACCGCTCTTCAAGGCACTCGACACCGGCCCCGTCGACCACGCCTTCCCAACCGGCGCCGAAGACCTGACCGTGTCGACCGGAGAACCCGACTTCGTAGAGCCTTCGTACACCTTCACTTCAACCGGTTCCGATTCGCTCGCGGTGCCGCTGAACCCCGGAGTCGTGCCACTGGAGCGTTCGAGCTGCACAATCGAGACTTCCGGCGGTTCGGTATCCACCACGAACGTGCGTGGCGCGCTGTGCCCCGGTTCATTTCCAATCGAGCTTTTCTCGACTGCGATTGCGGTATACGTGCCGCTGACGAGCGACGTTTTTAGCAGCGCGGCTGACCATTCCACTTCGGTCGCGTGCGCTTCAACGCTCGCCGCGACGGTCCCTTCGGCCTTCGTGCCGTCGTAGACCGTAACTGTCACGGTCCCCGATTCGCTGACCGTCCCTTTGAACGTCGGCTGGGTTACGTTCGAACGTTCGGGAGGCTGTTCCAAACTTACTTCCGGCGGCGTCGTAAAGACTTCGAAGTCCATTTCGACTTCGGCGGGCGAGTTTCCGAGTTCGCTGTTCTCCTTGGCGACGGCCACATAGCTCGCGTTGAGCAGCGCTTTCGCAACAGGTCCGGCGGACCAGGCGCCGTTGCTCGGGTTGCCGGTGACGCTCTCGACGAAGGTCCTGGGGCTGGTGGCCTTGTAGATTTCGACGGTGACCGCCGTTTTTTCGTTCGTCGCCCCGCTGAACGTCGGCTCCGTCTGCTTGGAGCGTCCAAGGTCAGTGATCGTGAGCTGCGGCTTTTCGGTGTCGACCACGAACACCATGGACGCTTCGCCAGGCACGTTGCCGAGCGAGCTCTTCTCCGTCGCCACCGCTGTATAGGTGCCGCTCACGAGCGCCCCAGCCGGACCAGCCGACCACGCGCCGCCAGACGGCGCACCCGAGGACACTTCCTCCTTGAATGCCCCCAAGGCGCCTTTCGAGCCTTCATAGATCTTCACGACCACCGGTTCAGTTTCCCCGTCGGTCGTCGTGCCTTTGAACGTCGGCGTCGTGTTCTTCGAGCGCGTCAACTGTTCAACGACGATCGCCGGCGGTCCGGTGTCCACCACGAAGGTCATTTCGGCCTTGCCTTCGCCATTCCCTGACAGCGAGCTCTTCTCCGTCGCTACCGCTGTATAGGTGCCGCTCACGAGCGCCCCAGCCGGACCAGCCGACCACGCGCCGCCAGACGGCGCACCCGAGGACACTTCCTCCTTGAACGTGCCCAAGACGCCTTTTGAGCCTTCATAGATCTTCACGACCACCGGTTCGGTTTCGCCGTCGGTCGTCGTGCCTATGAACGTCGGAGTCGCGTCCTTCGACCGCGCCAACTGTTCAACCGTCAATGTCGGCGGTTCGGTGTCGATCACGAAGGTCATCGACGCTTCGCCTTCCTTGTTCCCGGACAGCGAGCTCTTCTCCGTCGCCACCGCCGTATACGTACCGCTCTTCAACGCCGTCGAGACCTGACCCGTCGACCACGCCTTCCCAACGGGCGCCGAAGACTTGATCGTGTCGACCACCGTCCCCAACTTCCCCGAACCTTCATGCACGGTGACTTCGACCGGTTCCGATTCGCTCGCGGTCCCGCTGAACGAAGGCTTCGTATCGCGCGAGCGTTCCAGCTGCACGATCGAGACTTCCGGCGGTTCGGTATCAACCACAAACGTCATCGACGCTTCGCCTTCCTTGTTCCCCGATAGCGAGCTCTTCTCCGTCGCCACCGCCGTATACGTACCGCTCTTCAACGCCGTCGAGACCTGACCCGTCGACCACGCCTTCCCAACCGGCGCCGAAGACTTGATCGTGTCGACCACCGTCCCCAACTTCCCCGAACCTTCATGCACGGTGACTTCGACCAGTTCCGATTCGCTCGCGGTCCCGCTGAACGACGGCTTCGTGTTACTCGACCGTTCCAGCTGCACGACCGAAACTTCCGGCGGTTCGGTATCGACCACAAACGTCATCGACGCTTCGCCTTCCTTGTTCCCCGATAGCGAGCTCTTCTCCGTCGCCACCGCCGTATACGTACCGCTCTTCAACGCCGTCGACACCTGCCCCGTCGACCACGCCTTCCCAACCGGCGCCGAAGACCTCATCGTGTCAACCGGGGAACCCGACTTCACAGAACCTTCGTACACCTTCACTTCGACCGGTTCCGATTCGCTCGCGGTCCCGCTGAACGACGGCTTCGTGTTACTCGACCGTTCCAGCTGCGCGACCGAAACTTCCGGCGGTTCGGTATCGACCACAAACGTCATCGACGCTTCGCCTTCTTTGTTCCCCGATAGCGAGCTCTTCTCCGTCGCCACCGCCGTGTACGTACCGCTTTTCAACGCGGTCGAGACCTGACCCGTCGACCACGCCTTCCCGACCGGCGCTGAGGACTTGATCGTGTCGACCACCGTCCCCAACTTCCCCGAACCTTCATGCACCTTCACTTCGACCGGTTCCGATTCGCTCGCAGTCCCGCTGAACGACGGCTTCGTGTTACTCGACCGTTCCAGCTGCGCGACCGAAACTTCCGGCGGTTCGGTATCAACCACAAACGTCATCGACGCTTCGCCTTCTTTGTTCCCCGATAGCGAGCTCTTCTCCGTCGCCACCGCCGTGTACGTACCGCTTTTCAACGCCGTCGAGACCTGACCCGTCGACCACGCCTTCCCGACCGGCGCTGAGGACTTGATCGTGTCGACCACCGTCCCCAACTTCCCCGAACCTTCATGCACCTTCACTTCGACCGGTTCCGATTCGCTCGCAGTCCCGCTGAACGACGGCTTCGTGTTACTCGACCGTTCCAGCTGCGCGACCGAAACTTCCGGCGGTTCGGTATCGACCACGAACGTCCTGGGTACGCTGTGTCCCGGTTCGTTTCCAATCGCGCTTTTCTCGGTTGCGACTGCGGTGTAAGTGCCGCTCGCCAGCGGCGCTTTGAGCGTGGCTGACCATTCGACTTCGGCCGGGTGCGCTTCGACCGTGGCCGCGACCGTCCCTTCGGCTTTCGTGCCGTCGTAGACGGTGACGATCACGGATCCCGATTCGCTGACGGCTCCTTCGAACGTCGGCTGGGTGTCGTTTGAGCGTTCGGGAGGCTGTTCCAAAGTTACTTCTGGCGGTGTCGTGGAGACTTCGAAGTCCATTTCGAGTTCGGCGGGCGAGTTGCCGAGTTCGCTGTTCTCCTTGGCGACCGCCACATAGCTTGCGTTTAGCAGCGCTTTCGTCGGGGGTCCGGCGGACCAGGATCCGCTGCTCGGATTGCCCGTGACACTCTCGACGAAGGTCCTCGGAGTGGTCGCCTTGTAGATTTCGACGGTGACCGGCGTTTTTTCGTTCGTCGTCCCACTGAACGTCGGCTCGGTGTGATTGGAGCGTCCAAGGTTCGTGATCGTGAGCTGGGGCTTTTCGCTGTCGACCACGAACACCATCGACGCTTCGCCGACTCCATTGCTGAGTGAGCTCTTCTCAGTCGCAACCGCCGTATACGTGCCGCTCACGAGCGCCCCAGCCGGACCGGCCGACCATGCTTCGCTCGCCGGCGCCCCGGATTCGACCGTCTCGACGTATGTACCGACTGCGCCTTCGGCGCCTTCGTAGATCTTCACGACGACCGGTTCTGTTTCCCCTTCGCTCGTGCTGCCTTTGAACGTCGGCGTCGTGTCCTTGGAGCGCGCCAGCTGAGTGATCGCCAACTGCGGCGCTTCGGTATCGACCACGAAGACCATTTCGGCCTTGCCTTCGCCATTGCCCAGCGAGCTCTTCTCTTTCGCAACCGCCGTATAGGTCCCGCTCACAAGCGCCCCAGCCGGACCAGCCGACCAACCGCCCCCGGACGGCGCACCCGAGGACACTTCCTCCTTGAAGGCCCCCGCGGCACCTTTCGAGCCTTCGTAGACCTTCACGACCACCGCTTCTGTTTCCCCTTCGGTCGTGCTGCCTTTGAACGTCGGCGTCGTGTCCTTGGAGCGCACCAGCTGATCGACCACCAGCTGCGGCGCTTCGGTATCGACCACGAAGACCATTTCGGCCTTGCCTTCGCCATTGCCCAGCGAGCTCTTCTCTTTCGCAACCGCCGTATAGGTCCCGCTCACAAGCGCCCCAGCCGGACCAGCCGACCAAGCGCCGCCAGACGGCGCGCCCGAGGACACTTCCTCCTTGAACGCCCCCGCGGCACCTTTCGAGCCTTCGTAGACCTTCACGACCACCGATTCCGATTCCCCTTCGGTCGTGCTGCCTTTGAACGTCGGCGTCGTGTCCTTGGAGCGCACGAGCTGAGTGATCGCCAACTGCGGCGCTTCGGTATCGACCACGAAGACCATTTCGGCCTTGCCTTCGCCATTGCCCAGCGAGCTCTTCTCTTTCGCAACCGCCGTATAGGTACCGCTCACAAGCGCCCCAGCCGCCCCCGTCGACCAAGCGCCGCCAGACGGCGCGCCCGAGGACACTTCCTCCTTGAACGCCCCCGCGGCACCTTTCGAGCCTTCGTAGATCTTCAAGACGACCGCTTCTGTTTCCCCTTCGGTCGTGCTGCCTTTGAACGTCGGCGTCGTGTCTTTGGAGCGCACCAGCTGATCGACCACCAGCTGCGGCGCTTCGGTATCAACCACGAAGACCATTTCGGCCTTGCCTTCGCCATTGCCCAGCGAGCTCTTCTCTTTCGCAACCGCCGTATAGGTGCCGCTCACAAGCGCCCCAGCCGCCCCCGTCGACCAAGCGCCGCCGGACGGCGCGCCCGAGGACACTTCCTCCTTGAAGGCCCCCGCGGCACCTTTCGAGCCTTCATAGATCTTCACGACCACCGATTCCGATTCCCCTTCGGTCGTCGTGCCTTTGAACGTCGGCGTCGTGTCCTTGGAGCGCGCCAGCTGAGTGATCGCCAGCTGCGGCGCTACAGCATCGACCACGAAGACCATTTCGGCCTTGCCTTCGCCATTGCCCAGCGAGCTCTTCTCTTTCGCAACCGCCGTATACGTACCGCTCACAAGCGCCCCAGCCGGACCAGCCGACCAAGCTTCGCCCGCCGGCGCGCCCGATTCGACCGTCTCGACGTATGTACCGACTGCGCCTTCGGCGCCTTCGTAGATCTTCACGACGACCGGTTCCGTTTCCCCTTCGCTCGTCGTGCCTTTGAACGTCGGCGTCGTGTCCTTGGAGCGCGCCAGCTGAGTGATCGCCAACTGCGGCGCTTCAGCATCGACCACGAAGACCATTTCAGCCTTGCCTTCACCATTGCCCAGCGAGCTCTTCTCTTTCGCAACCGCCGTATAGGTCCCGCTCACAAGCGCCCCAGCCGGACCAGCCGACCAACCGCCCCCAGACGGCGCACCCGAGGACACTTCCTCCTTGAACGCCCCCGCGGCACCTTTCGAGCCTTCGTAGACCTTCACGACCACCGATTCCGATTCCCCTTCGGTCGTGCTGCCTTTGAACATCGGCGTCGTGTCCTTGGAGCGCACCAGCTGATCGACCACCAGCTGCGGCGCTTCGGTATCGACCACGAAGACCATTTCGGCCTTGCCTTCGCCATTGCCCAGCGAGCTCTTCTCTTTCGCAACCGCCGTATACGTGCCGCTCACAAGCGCCCCAGCCGGACCAGCCGACCAACCGCCCCCAGACGGCGCGCCCGAGGACACTTCCTCCTTGAACGCCCCCCCGGCACCTTTCGAGCCTTCGTAGACCTTCACGACCACCGATTCCGATTCCCCTTCGGTCGTGCTGCCTTTGAACATCGGCGTCGTGTCCTTGGAGCGCGCCAGCTGAGTGATCGCCAACTGCGGCGCTTCGGTATCGACCACGAAGACCATTTCGGCCTTGCCTTCACCATTGCCCAGCGAGCTCTTCTCTTTCGCAACCGCCGTATACGTGCCGCTCACAAGCGCCCCAGCCGGACCAGCCGACCAACCGCCCCCAGACGGCGCGCCCGAGGACACTTCCTCCTTGAACGCCCCCCCGGCACCTTTCGAGCCTTCGTAGATCTTCACGACCACCGATTCCGATTCCCCTTCGGTCGTGCTGCCTTTGAACATCGGCGTCGTGTCCTTGGAGCGCGCCAGCTGAGTGATCGCCAGCTTCGGCGCTTCAGCATCGACCACGAAGGTCATTTCGGCATTGCCTTCGCCGTTGCCCAGCGAGCTCTTCTCCGTCGCCACCGCCGTATAGGTCCCGCTCACAAGCGCCCCAGCCGGACCAGCCGACCAAGCACCGCCAGACGGCGCCCCGGATTCGACTGTCTCGACGTATGTACCGAGTGCGCCTTCGGAGCCTTCGTAGATCTTCACGACGACCGGTTCCGTTTCCCCTTCGCTCGTAGTACCGGTGAACGTCGGCGTCGTGTCCCTCGACCGCGCAAGCTGTTCGAGCACCAACGCCGGCTTTTCCGTATCCACCGTAAAGTCGATCGCTTTGCTGCTGCCGGGACCGTTGCCGAGCAAGCTTTCCTCGCTCGCGCTCGCCGTGTATTCGCCCTGGTCCAGGGTCGTGCCGAGCGCCGCGGTCGACCATTCACCGCCGCCTTCGGGCGCTTCGGCGGTGATCCTGGCCATTTCGGTCGTGCCTTTCTCTACGGTGACCGTGACCGTTCCGCCTTCGCTGGCGCTTCCCTCGAACGACGGCGTCTGATCCCCATACTTGGGATGTTCGAGGTCGTCCAGTACGACCGTGGGCGGGTTTGGGTCCACCAGGAAGGAGACCGGTGCCGATTCTTCGCCGGGCCCTTCGGTTGCGACCGCGGTGTATTCCTGCTTGGAGAGCGCCGTGGTGCTCGTCGCGCTCCAGCTCAACCCGCACGCGCCTTTCGCCGTGGCGGCCAACGGCTCTTCCTTCGAGGCGCCTTCGTAGATCTTGACGGTCACTTCGCCGCCCAGGCACAGCAGGTCTCCCCCGCTGAAGGTCGGCAGCTTGCCAACAGTCGCCCCGGCTTCGGGCGATGTGATCGCGAGTCCCAGCGCGCTGGCCGACGCCGGCACCGCAAGAAGCGCCAGCGCGAGCGCGAGCATCGTAACTACGAGCCCACTGCGCGCACTCCATCGCGATTTCGCCAAAATGTTTGCCACCCGCCAGGTTGCGTTCGTCCCGGGGCTCGGGCATCCGGCGCCGACCGCGGGTCATTTAGGGGCGGCCGACTATAGCCTCGACTGGCTGGCTATGGAAGAGGACAAACGCGTCTTGCAAGAGGGCATCCGAAGTCGATACCAAGGGTCGCTTGACGTACGCCTCGCGCGGCGCCATCATGCTGCGCTCGCGCCGTGCCCGGGGGGCTCGCAGCGCTCACTGAGAGAGCTCGTGCAACCGGCTCACACCCTCGATGCCTCTGCGATAATCGCCCGCTGGCAAAGCCACTGGACGCTGGAAAGGATCAACTCAATGCCCCGACGGATCATCGCCCTCACAGTCGCGCTCACGCTCGCGATCTCGGCTGCCGCGCTCGCCGGCGTCCTGAAGGGCAAGACCTACAAGGGCTCGGCCGCGGCGTCCGGCACCAGCGTGCTCGGCCACCACTACACCTTCCGCGGCAGCACCGCGATCCACCTGGCGGTCTCCTCCAACGGCAAGTCCGTCAAGGTCAGCTTCCCCTCGAGCTACGTGATCCTGTACTGCAACACGCGCTCGCACCTGTACACCCAGAAAACCAAGGCGGCCAGCATCTCCGGGAGCGGATCCTTCAAGGCCTCCGTGGGCGTGTGGTTCGAGAAGCCGCACGGCGGCGAACCGTCGGTCAAACAGATCGTCTCCGGGCACTTCTCCGGCGGCCACGTGAAAGGAACGATCAAGACCGAATCCGGCGAATGCGGGGGCAGCACGAGCTTCTCGGCCAGCGCGTAGCCTCGGCCAGCGCGTACCCGCTCGCCGCCCGTGGAGCGGGCGGACACACAATCAGCTCGCTCTGCCGCGCTACTGCGCGCCGCTCAGCTCGCGCTGGCGGCGGATCTGCTTGGGCAGCATGAAGCGCACGTCCTCGCGCGTGACTTCGAATTCGGAGATGTCGCGCACGCCCCGCTCCCAGAAGAACTCGACGAGCTCTGAGACGAGGTTCTCGGGCGCGCTCGCGCCGGAGGAGACGCCCACCACGCGCCGGCCCTGAAGCCAGGACTCCTGCACCTCGCGCACGGTGTCGATCAGGAAGGCGTCGGCGCCGCAGTCGCGTGCGACCTCGACCAGTCGCTTGGAGTTGGAGGAGTTCTGGGAGCCGATCACGAGCATCAGGTCGCAGCGTGCGGCCATCTGCTTGACCGCCGCCTGGCGGTTCGTCGTCGCGTAGCAGATGTCGTCCTTGCGCGGGCCGACGATGTGCGGGAAGCGCTCGCGCAGGCGCGCGAGGATCGCGCTCGTTTCATCGACGGCCAGGGTCGTCTGGGTGATGTAGGCGATCCGCTCGGAGTTCTCGATCTCGAGCTCCTCCACGTCGCGCTCGTTCTGCACGAGCACGATCCGCTCCGGCGCCTCGCCCATCGTGCCTTCGACCTCCTCGTGGCCGTCGTGGCCGACGAGCACGATCGTGTAGCCCTCCTGCGCGAAGCGCACCGCCTCGCGGTGGACCTTGGTCACCAGCGGACAGGTGGCGTCGATCGTGCGCAGCTTGCGTTCGGCCGCGCCGTCGCGCACGCTCGGCGCGATGCCGTGCGCGGAGAAGACGCAGATCGCGCCCTCCGGCACTTCGGTGTGCTCCTCGACGAAGATCGCACCGCGAGCGCGCAGCGTCTCCACGACGTGCTTGTTGTGCACGATCTCCTTGCGCACGTACACCGGCGCGCCGTGGATCTCGAGCGCGCGTTCGACGGTCTGCACCGCCCGATCGACGCCCGCGCAGTAACCGCGCGGCGCCGCGAGCAGCAGCTTCTCGACGGTGTTCGCCACGGCGCCCATTGTAGGCGCCGGCCAGGTACCCTAGTCCGAATGGCGCAGCGCCACCTCGACCGTCTCACGCCCGTCGACGCCTCCTTCCTGCACCAGGAGAGCCCCAACTCGCACATGCACATCGGCGGGCTAACGATCCTCGAGGGGCCGCCGCCATCGATGGAGGAGTTCCTCGAACAGATCCGCCGCCGGCTGCATCTCGTGCCGCGCTACCGCCACAAGCTCGCGCACACCGCGCTGGACAGCGGCCGGCCGGTGTGGATCGACGATCCGAGCTTCAACCTCGAGTACCACGTGCGCCACACCGCGCTGCCCGCGCCCGGCACGCGCGAGCAGCTGCAGGACCTCACGGCGCGGATCTTCTCCCAGCAGCTGGACCGCTCAAAGCCGCTGTGGGAGATGTGGCTGATCGAGGGCCTCGAGGAGGACCAGTTCGCTCTGATCACGAAGACCCACCACTCGCTGATCGACGGCATCGCCGGCGTGGACCTCGCGACCGTGCTGTTCGACCTCTCCCCCGAGCCGCCGGCGCTGCCGATCAACGGCAAGCCCTGGCAGCCGCGCCCCGAGCCGGGCACCGCCCAGCTGCTCGCGGCCGGTGCGACGGGGGCGCTGCGCACCGGCGTCGCGCTCGCCGAGGGCCTCGTCGCGGCGCTCACGCACCCCGAGCGCGCGCTCGACCGCGCGCGCGAAGCCGCCGAGGGCATCGGCGAGATCATCTGGGCGGGGCTCAACCCGGCGCCGGAGACGCCGCTGAACGTCCCGATCGGGCCGCACCGGCGGTTCATCGCGCTGAGCAACGAGCTCGAGGACTTCAAGGCCGTCAAGAACGCCTTCGGCGGCACCGTCAACGACGTCGTGCTCGCGGTCGTCGCGGGCGCGCTGCGCAAGTTCCTGATCGCCCGCGGCAGGCACACCGAGGGCGTCGAGATGCGCGCGCTCGTGCCGGTCTCGGTGCGCGCCGAGGACGAGCACAACACCGGCGGCAACCGCATCGTGGTGATGCGCGGGCCGCTGCCCGTCTACATCTCCGATCCGCTGAACCGGCTGCGCTTCGTGAGCAACGCGATGGCCGGCCTGAAGGAGTCCAAGCAGGCCCTCGGCGCCGAGGTGATCGCCGGCGCACAGGCGTTCGCGCCCCCCACGATCCTCGCGCAGGCCTCGCGGCTGAACTTCTCCACGCGCCTGTTCAACCTGATCATCACGAACATCCCCGGGATCCAGTTCCCGCTGTACGTGCTCGGTCGCGAGATGCTGCAGGCCTTCCCCGTCGCGTTCCTACCGGAAAACCACGCGCTCGCGATCGCGATCATGTCCTACAACGGCCATATGAACTTCGGGCTGCTGGCCGATTTCGACGCGCTTCCCGACCTCGACGGCTTCGCCGAGAGCATCGACGAGGAACTGCAGACGCTGATCGCGCTCGCGCGCGACGCCGAGACCGCCGCGGTCTGAGGCGCCGCGGCCCGCCGCGCCCAGACCGCAGCTGCTTCCGGTGGCGCTGCGGGGACCGCGCTCAGGCCTGGCTCTGCACGATGAGCAGCGTGTTCTTGTCCGGGTCGCGGAACCAGAACATCGGCGGCACCGGGGCGCCCATGCGCGCGACCTCGGCGTCCACGTCGACGCCGGCGTCTTTCATCTCGGCGTGCGTGGCGTCGATCTCGTCGGTGGTGAGGATGATCCCCGTGCGCCCGCCGACCTCGGCGGGGTCATCCGGCGGCGGCGGCGTGAGCGCGATGCCGGTGCTGCCGTTCGGCGGGTACACCTCGATCCAGCGGTAGCCGTTGCCGAAGGCGGTGTCGGTCCGCTTCTCGAAGCCGAGGATGCCGACGTAGAAGTCGAGCGAGCGGTCCTGGTCTGCCGTGGGCACGGCCACGAGGCTCACTTCGGACAGTCTGTTCGCGGTGATCGTCACTGCGGGCTCCCTTCGCGTTGTTTGGAACTGAGACTCCTCGCGCTTGGTACTGCGCCTCAGAAGCCGAGCGCGAACTTCGCATCCTCGCTCATCATCTCCGGCGACCACGGCGGCGTGAACACCATCTCGCTCGTGATCGAGCGCACGCCCTCGAGTTCGCCTACGAACTCCTCGATCTGTTCGTTGACGTGCGGGCCGATCGGGCAGCCGGGCGTCGTGAGCGTGAACGTCACGTGCACCTCGCCCTGCTCGATCTCGACCCCGTAGATCAGGCCGAGTTCGACGAAGTCCAGGCCGAGCTCCGGGTCGATCACGTTCGACAGCGCGTCCATCACGTCCTCCTCGCTCAGGCCGGGCGCCCCGCCAGCGGGCGTCGGGCTCGCGTTGGGCTCGGGCGTCGGGCTCGCGTTGGCCTCGGGCACCGGGCTCGCGTTGGCCTCGGGCACCGGGCTCGCGTCGGGCTCGGGCGTCGGGCCCGCGCTGCGCTCTGCCGGCGCGGGTTGCTGAGCGGACAGCGAGTCCTGCGCCGGCGTCGGCTGTCCCTCCTGGCTCATCGAGATGAGTCTATTGCCCGCGCGACGCTCGGCCGGCGAGCGGTCGGGTCGTCAGTTCTCGCAGCCGAGGCGATCCCACATGTACAGCCGGATGCACTCGTTGGCGAGCTCGATCGCGCGCTCGCGCGAGAGCCGCGGCAGCACCGTGTCGAGCGCCTGGTCCTCGGCGACGCCGGCCTCGAACGCTTCCTCGCCGCGGAAGCCCGCCGCGATCTTCAGCGCCTCGCGGCGGTTATCGCCGAGGCTCGGGAAGACGCCGACGAGGAAGTCGGTGTTGGGGATCGGCTGGCCCACCTCCAGCGAGGCGTGCCAGGCGGCCAGCAGGTGCAGATCCTGCTCGTCGAGGTCGGCCACCGCCTTCGCGTAGTGCATCGACAGTTCCTGGTCGGGGATGTCGTCGACCCACGCGCGCACCACCTCGCCGACGAGCTGACGGCGCGCCTCCCGGCCGAGCGACTCGGCGATCACGCGGATCGCGTCCTGCGGCTCGATGAAACAGAGTGGCATCAACGACTCCCGGTGGTCGAAAGGCAGATCGCTGCTGACGGACTGTAGGACGCCGTGTGGACGGCAATTCTGCTCCCGCGCGCTACCGCGCGCGCACGCGTTCACGTGCCCTTTATCGCTCGCGGCTACGCTGCGCGGGCATGCGGGTCCTGCTCGCATCCGGGGCCGTCCTCGGCGCCGCGGCGCTCGCCGCCGGCGGCGTCACGCTGGCGGGCGCCTCCCCGCGCCACCGCGCCCCGGCGCACCGCGCCTCCCCGCGCCACAGCGCCCCGGCGCACCGCGCCACGCTCGATGCGAGCAGCGCCTGCTCCTCGGTCTCAGGCTGCGTGCAGGGCTGCGCGCTGCCGGTCGCGCTCGTCAAGCGCAGCCCGCGCTCCCCCACCTCGCCGTGCTCGCAGCGCTCCTCCGCAGGCTGTACGGAGTACGTCGCGGCGCGGCCCGCCAAGCGCTCGTCGGGCTGCACGGGCATCGTCTTCGGCGAACGCCTGCGCGCGCCCGGCCGCCCGGGTCAGTTGGAACCGTTCTCACGCCTGGACCGGCGCGCCGCCGAACGCGCGGCGCGCGAAGCGCTCTCCAGAGGGCGCCCCTCCTCGCGCCGCTCGCGCCGGCGCGCGCACCGCTAGCCGAGCGGAGCTCGGGAGCCGCCCCTGCTCGGGAGCCGCGGCCTACAGCCCGAGCGCCCGCGCCGCGCGCTCGAGCGTCTCCTGATCGAGCGCCTCCTCGGGCACGCCCAGGTGCGCGCGCTGCGCCGCGCCCCAGTTCGCGAGCGCCAGATCGAGCGCTTCCACGGGCAGTCCCGCCGCCTGCGCCAGCGCGAGCGCGCGCCGCTCGAGCAGCAGCGGATCGCCGATCGCGAAGACGCGCTTGGCGGCCTGCGCCGTGAGGTCATCGCCGCTGTAGCCGCGCGCGCCGGCGAGCGCGAGCGAGTCCGCGCGCAGCTCATACAGCCCGAGGCGGCCGAGCAGCACGAGCAGCTCGTAGCGCCCCGCGCGCGCGAAGCCCGGCAGCGCGAGGCGTTCGTGCAGGCGCTGAAAGCGCCGCTCGGGCGTCCATGCCGAGTCGCCGCGGAAGGCCTCCGCCTGGTGCATCGTCAGCCAGTCGCCCGCCTCCCCGTCGGCGCCCGCGCGCTGCGCCCACTGCACGTACGCGGCGAGCGTCTCGGAGCCGCGCGCCGGCTCGTAGGAGCTGCGTGGGCCGAGCTGCAGGCCATCCAGCCGCGGCAGCTCGCGCGGCACCTCCGCCGCGAGTGCGACGCGGATCGACGCGAACGGATCGAAGGCGGGCGCCTCCAGCGGCGAGGCGAACGGATCGGCGGGCGCCTCCAGGGGCGATATGTATACGGCCAAGAAGCAGCCCCACGTGGCGCGCTCGAGATCGCGCGCGGCCAGCGCGCGCAGCTCGCCGTAGAGGCCCGGCGGATCGGCCGCGAGCGCGAGCAGTCGTCCGTTGGCGAAGGCGATCTCCTGCGCCAGCCGCCACGCGTCCGCGCTGGAGTGCACGCCGGGCAGCAGCGGCGAGGCGTAGCCGTCCGAGAGCGCGCGCTCCTCGCGGCGCACACGCACGTGCTCTGAGCGCGGCGCGCCGCCGCGCTCGCGCCGCGCCCGCCCGCGCTCCGCCGAACCGCCGCCGGCGCGCCCCGCGCGCCCCGCGCGCCCCGACGCCTTGGCCCGCGTCCCCGCGGGCGCGGTGTCCGGCAACTCGCCCCTGCAGATCGGACAGCGCTCTATGAAGCGGTTGTGGCGGCAGAAGGTAGGCATCGGGCCGGCGGCGCGTAGCCCAGCGCGCGCGCGCGCCGCGCCCCCGCGCGCCGCTCCTTGGCGAGTTCGTAGAGGTAGTCGTCGTAGTCGACCTGGATCGTGTGGCGCTTGGAGGCCACGTAGCGCGTGCGCATCGCCGACTGTTCGGCGGCGATGTCCGCGAGCAGCTGATCGCGCGGCGGCAGCGCGTAGTCGCCGAGCAGGTAGTCGCCGACCCACTCGCCCTGGGCCTCGGCGAGCGGCATGATCGCGCCGAGCGGCTGCAGCAGGCCGATGAAGAAGACGTTCGGGATGTCGGGGTGAAAGACGCGCCGGAACAGCTCGATGTGATTCTCGGGCGCGGAGATGAGGCCCTCCTCGAAGAACGGGAAGCTGATCTTGTAGCCCGTGCAGTAGACGATCACGTCGACCTGCTCGACGCTGCCGTCCTCGAAGCGCACGCGATCGCCTTCGAGCGCCGCGATGTTCGGCTTGGGCGTGACCGTGCCGTGCTGGATGCGGTCGAGGATCCGCCCGGAGACGGTCGGGTGCGCCTCGCCGATGCGGTGATCGGGCTTGGGCAGCCCGTAGCGCTCGGGCGTGCCCTGGTAGCTCTTGATCATCTGGTGCAGCATCGCCTGGCGCACCTTGAACGGGATGCGCGGGTCGGTGCGCATCTGGTCGATCGGTTTGCCGTAGATGTACTTGGGGATGATCCAGGCGCCCCGGCGCGCCGCCAGGAAGGTGCGCTCGGCGACGTAGGAGGACTCGACCGCGATGTCCATCGCCGAGTTGCCCATGCCGAGGACCACGACGCGCCGGCCCGCGAAGATCGAGTTCTCGACGTAGGAGTGCGCGTGCAGCTGGGTGCCCGCGAACTCCGCGGCGCCGGGGAACGGCGGTTCCGGCCAGCGCGGGTCCCAGTGGTGGCCGTTGGCGACCACCAGCGCGCCGTAGGTGCGGCTCTCACCCGTCTCGAGCTCGACCGTCCAGCTGCCGTCCCGCGCGCGCGCGGCGTGCTCGACGCCGGTCTCGAAGCTGATCAGCTCGCGCAGCCCGAAGTGCTCGACGTAGTCCTCGAAGTAGCGCGCGATCTGCGTGTGGTGCGGGAAGTCGGGATAGCTCTGGGGCATCGGGAAGTCCGAGTACTCCATGCGCGGCCGCGAGGTGTTGATGAACAGGTCGCGGTAGGCAGCCGACATGCCGTTGCGGTTTTCGAAGACCCAGTTGCCGCCGACGCGGTCCGACTTCTCGAAGCAGTCGAACGCGATGCCGCGCTCGTGCAGCGCCTTCGCCGCGGCGATCCCGGAGGAGCCCGCGCCGATCACGCACGCGCGCGCCGTCTCGCGCGCCGGCGCACCCGCCGCCGCGTCCAGCTCGGCGCTCACTGGCCCGCACCCACGCCCGGACCGACGTGCTGGGGCGGGCCCTCGGGCCCGGCGTCGGCGTCTGCGTGACCGGCAAGCCCATCATCCCGGCCGGCGTCAGCCGGCCCCGCTCTCCCGTCCCCGGAGGCGCGCTCGAGCGTGGAGAGGTAGCGGTCGACCATGCGCGCGCACTGGCGGCCCTCGTTGATCGCCCACACGATCAGCGACTGCCCGCGACGCGCGTCGCCCGCCGCGAAGATGCCGGGCAGGGGCGTCGTGTAGGGCGCGCTCACCGTGACCGTGCCGCCGCGCTCCTCGCGCTGCAGGCCGAGCTCGTCGAGCAGGCGCGTCTCGGGCCCGACGAAGCCCATCGCCAGCAGCACGAGCTGCGCGGGCAGCTCGCGCTCGCTTCCCGGCACGGGCGCGAACGGCGGCTCGTCGGCGGCGCGCGCGATGCGCAGCGCCGCCACGGCTCCGCTGCCGTCGTCGCTGAACGCGCTCGTCGTCACCGAGTAGTCCTGCTCGCCCACGCCCTCAACCGTAGCCTCCTCCATCGCATAGCTGAGGCGGTACTTCGCCGGCCACAGCGGCCACGGCGTGCGCTCGTCGGGGCGGTGCTCCGGCGGGCGCGGCAGGAGCTCGAGCTGCACGATCGAGCGCGCGCCCTCGCGCAGCGCGTTGCCGACGCAGTCCGCGCCGGTGTCGCCGCCGCCGATCACGACGACGTCCTTGCCCGCCGCGCTGATCCCGCGCGCGAGGTCGGGCGCCGGCCGCTCGGGCTCGGGCCCGTAGGTGCGCGCGGCCCAGCGGTTGCGCTGATAGAGGTAGTCCATCGCCGGATGCACGCCCTCGAGCTCGCGCCCGGGCACCTGCAGCTCGCGCGCGATCCTCGAGCCCGTCGCGATCACGATCGCGTCATAGGCCTCGCGCAGCTGGCGCGCGCTGACGTCGACGCCGACGTCGACGCCGCAGCGCAGCTGCACGCCCTCCGCGACGAGCTGCTCGACGCGGCGCTGCACGATCCACTTTTCGATCTTGAAGTCGGGCACGCCGAAGCGCACCAGGCCGCCCGCCGCCTCGTCGCGCTCGAACAGCGTCACCTCGTGGCCGGCGCGGCGCAGCTGCTGCGCGGCGGCCATGCCCGCGGGGCCCGCGCCGACGACCGCCACGCGCCTGCCCGTGAGCAGCCGCCGCGGCGGCGGCTGCGGGCGCACCCAGCCCTCTTCGAAGGCGCGGTTGATGATCGCGAGCTCGATCTGTTTGATCGTCACCGCGTCGCCCTCGCGGATCTCGAGCACGCAGGCGGCCTCGCACGGCGCCGGGCACAGCCGTCCGGTGAACTCGGGGAAGTTGTTCGTCGCGTGCAGCTGCGCGATCGCGTCCTTGAAGCGGTCGCGGTAGACGAGGTCGTTCCAGTCCGGGATCAGGTTGCCGAGCGGGCAGCCGTTGTGGCAGAAGGGCACGCCGCAGTCCATGCAGCGCGCGCCCTGCGCCTGCAGCTCGGGCACGGGGCGCGTCAGCATGAACTCGCGGTAGTCGTGCGCGCGCTGGTCGGGATCGCGGTAGGGGACGCCCGCGCGCTCGATCTTCAGAAAGCCGCCGAGCTTGCCCATCAGGACCCGTTGCCGGCCGTCATCGCCCGCCGACGAGCTCGACCTGCGAGGCGCCGGAGGAGTCGTCGCCGCGCGCGGCCTGCTCGGCGCGCTCGCGCAGCACGCGCTTGTAGTCGTGCGGCATGACCTTCACGAAGGCGCCGGCGGCGAGCAGCTCGCCGAAGCGCTCGAGCACCGACGCGGCGACGGAGGAGCCGGTGCGCTGGCGGTGCTCGGCGATCAGCGCGCGCAGCTCGTGCGCGTCCTGCTCGGAGGGTTCTTCGAAGCCGACCATGCCCATGTTGCAGCGCGCCGCGAAGTCGCGCTGCTCGTCGAGCACGTAGGCGACGCCGCCGCTCATGCCGGCGGCGAAGTTGCGCCCGGTGGGTCCGAGCACGACGACGCGGCCGCCGGTCATGTACTCGCAGCCGTGGTCGCCGACGCCCTCCACGACGGCGTCGGCGCCGGAGTTGCGCACCGCGAAGCGCTCACCGGCGAGGCCCCGGAAGAAGGCGCGCCCGGCCGTGGCGCCATAGAGCACGGTGTTGCCGACGATCACGTTCTGCTCGGCCTTGAAGGACTGCGGCAGGCCCTCGCGCGGGCGCAGCGCGCAGACGCCGCCGGAGAGCCCCTTGCCGGCGTAGTCCTGCGCCTCGCCCCACAGCGTGAAGGTGACGCCGGGCGCGAGCCAGCCGCCGAAGCTCTGGCCGGCGGAGCCCTCGAAGTCGACGCAGATCGTGTCGGCGGGCAGGCCCGTGGCGCCGTGCGCGCGCGCGATGTGGCTCGAGAGGATGCCGCCGACGCAGCGGCTGCGGTTGCGGATCGCGAGCTTCAGGCGCACGGGCTCCGCGCGCTCGAGCGCGGGCGCGGCGTCCTTGACGATCTGCCAGTCGAGCGCGTCGGCGAGCACCTGCGGCGGCGGCTCGGTGCGCCGCAGCGGCGCGCCGTCCTCGACGTCGATGCGCTTGAGGATCTGCGAGAGGTCGACGCCGCGCGCCTTCCAGTGCTCGATCGCCTCCTCGGCGGCGAGCAGCTCGACGCGCCCGATCGCCTCATCGAGTGAGCGCAGGCCGAGCGAGGCGAGGATCTCGCGCACTTCCTCGGCGACGAAGAAGAAGAAGTTGACGACGTGCTCGGGCGTGCCCTTGAAGCGCTTGCGCAGCTCGGGGTCCTGCGTGGCGATGCCGACGGGGCACGTGTTCAGGTGGCAGGCGCGCATCATGATGCAGCCCGTCGCGATCAGCGGCCCGGTCGAGAAGCCCATCTCGTCGGCGCCGAGCAGCGCGGCGACGACCACGTCGCGGCCGGTCTTCAGCTGGCCGTCGGTCTGCACGACGATGCGCGAGCGCAGGTCGTTGAGCAGCAGCGTCTGCTGGGTCTCGGCGAGGCCGATCTCCCACGGCACGCCGGCGGCCTGGATCGAGGAGAGCGGCGACGCGCCGGTGCCGCCGTCGTGGCCGGAGATCAGCACGCGGTCGGCGTTGGCCTTGGAGACGCCGGCGGCGACGGTGCCGACGCCGACCTCGGCGACGAGCTTGACGGACACCTGCGCCTGCGGGTTGGCGCAGCGCAGGTCGTAGATGAGCTGCTTGAGGTCCTCGATCGAGTAGATGTCGTGGTGCGGCGGCGGCGAGATGAGGCCGACGCCGGGCGTCGTGTTGCGGATCGAGCCGATGTACTCGTCGACCTTGTGGCCGGGCAGCTGGCCGCCCTCTCCGGGCTTGGCGCCCTGGGCCATCTTGATCTGCAGCTCGTCGGCGTTCACGAGGTAGTGGATCGTGACGCCGAAGCGCCCGGAGGCGACCTGCTTGATCGCCGAGCGGCGGCGGTCGCCGTTGGGGTCGGGTGCGAAGCGCACGGGGTCCTCGCCGCCCTCGCCGGTGTTGGAGCGCCCGCCGAGCCGGTTCATCGCGATCGCGAGCGTCTCGTGCGCCTCGCGCGAGATCGAGCCGAGGCTCATCGCGCCCGTGCAGAAGCGGCGCACGATGGCGCTGGCGGGCTCGACCTGCTCGAGCGCGATCGGCTGCACGCCGGGCGCGTCGGTGCGGATCCGCAGCAGGCCGCGCAGCGTGGCGCGCCGCGAGGCGTCGTCGTTGACGGCGCGCGCGTACTCGCGGTACTTGGCGAAGGCGTCGCTGGCGCGCACGTGCGCGAGCGCGTCGGGCTCGCCGGCGATCGCGGCGGGCACCTCGCCGTTGACGGAGCGCACGGCCTGCTGCACGAGCGCGATCGTCTCGGGGTTCCAGATGTGGTGCTCGCCGTCGCGCCGCCAGTAGTAGACGCCGCCGACGGGCAGCAGGTCGTCCTTCGGCGCGGGGTAGGCGCGCGCGTGGCGCTCGAGCGCCTCGGCGGCGAGCTCCTCGACGCCGATGCCGCCGATGCGCGAGGCGGTGCCGGTGAAGTGCGTGTCGATGATCTCGCGGTCGAGCCCGACGGCCTCGAAGATCTGCGCGGCGCGGTAGGACTGGATCGTGGAGATGCCCATCTTGGAGATCGTCTTGAGCAGGCCTTTGTCGATCGCTTTGACGAGGTTCTGCGCGGCGTCCTCGGGGCCGATCGGCTCGGTCGCGGAGCCGTTTGCGCCGGCGCCGGCGCCGGATGGGGCGCTGCGCACGATGCGCCCTTCGAGCACGAGCTGGTCGAGCGTCTCGAGCAGCAGGTAGGGGTTGATCGCGCTCGCGCCGTAGCCGATGAGCGTCGCGAAGTGGTGCACCTCGCGCGGCTCGCCGGACTCCACGACGATGCCGGCGCGCAGGCGCGTTCCCTCGAGCACGAGGTGGTGGTGCACGGCGGCGAGCGCGAGCAGCGCCGGGATCGGCGCCCTGCTCGGGCCGATGAGGCGGTCCGAGAGGATGATGATGTTGATGCCCTGCCCGATCGCGTCGTGCGCTTCGCGGCAGATGCGCTGGATCGCGGTGCGCATGCCGGCGGCGCCGTCCGCGACGGGCCAGGTGGTGTGGATCGTCTCGGCCTTGTAGACGTCGTGCTGGACGTGGCGGATCGTCTCGAGCTCGCGGTTGAGCAGGATCGGCTGGGAGAGCGTGAGCTTGTGCGCGTGCTCGGGGCTCTCCTCGAAGAGGCTGCGCTCGGTGCCGAGGCTGGTGGCGAGGCTCATGACGAGCTCCTCGCGGATCGGGTCGATCGGCGGGTTGGTGACCTGCGCGAAGAGCTGCTTGAAGTAGGAGAACAGCGGCGGCGCCTGGTCTGAGAGGACGGCGAGCGCGAGGTCGTTGCCCATCGAGCCGACGGGCTCCTGCGCTTCGATCGCCATCGGCGCCAGCAGCACGCGCAGGTCCTCCTGCGTGTAGCCGAAGGCGCGCTGGCGCAGGCGCAGCGGCTGGTCGGAGATCGTCTTTTCGCTGGAGGGCGGAAGCGAGGAGAAGGGGACGGCGTTGCGCGCGTACCACTCGCCGTAGGGCTGCGCGCAGGCGACCTCGCGCTTGACCTCCTCGTCCTCGACGATGCGCCCGCGCTCGAGGTCGACGAGGAACAGCTTGCCGGGCTGCAGGCGGCCGAGGCGCTTGACGTTGGCGGGCGGGATCTCGAGCAGGCCGGACTCCGAGCCGAGCACGACGTAGCCGTCGAGCGTCTCGATCCAGCGGCCGGGGCGCAGGCCGTTGCGGTCGAGCGTGGCGCCGACGAGCCGGCCGTCGGTGAAGGCGACCGACGCGGGGCCGTCCCAGGGCTCCATGAGGCAGGAGTGGAAGGCGTAGAAGCCCTTCAGGTACTCGGGCAGGTCGTCGCGGTCGCGCCAGGCCTCGGGGATCATCATCATCGCGGCGTGCGGCAGCGAGCGGCCGCCGAGCATCAGCAGCTCGAGCACGTTGTCGAAGGTGGCGGAGTCGGAGTTGCCGCGGCTGACGACGGGCAGGATGCGCTGCAGGTCCTCGCCGAAGAGCTCGGAGCGCAGCTCGCTCTCGCGTGCGCGCATCCAGTTGACGTTGCCCATGACGGTGTTGATCTCGCCGTTGTGGCAGATGACGCGGTAGGGGTGCGCGAGCTCCCAGCTGGGGAAGGTGTTGGTGGAGAAACGCGAGTGCACGAGCGCGAGCGCGCTCTTGGTGCGCTCGTCGCGCAGGTCCTCGTAGAAGGCGGCGAGCTGGTAGCTGATGAGCATGCCCTTGTAGTTGATGGTGCGCGAGGAGCTGGAGGCGATGTAGCCGCGTTCGATCCCGCTGAGCTCGCTCATGCGCCGGATCACGTAGAGCTTGCGCTCGAAGGCGTCGCGGTCCTCCAGGCAGGGCCCCTGGGCGCCGACGAAGAGCTGGCGGATCAGCGGCCGGCAGCCGGCGGCGACGCGGCCGGTGTGCTCGGGACGCACGGGCACCTCGCGCCAGCCGAGCACGCGCTGGCCCATCTCGGCGACGGCTGCCTCGAGGCATGCGACCCAGCTTGCGCGAGCGTCCTCGTCGTTGGTGAGGAAGCACATCAGCACGCCGTAGGCGCCGGGCGGCGGCAGCTCGAAGTCGACCGTCGAGCGGAAGAGCTCGTCGGGCATCTGCATGAGGATGCCGGCGCCGTCGCCGGTGCTCTCGTCGGCGCCGGTGGCGCCGCGGTGCTCGAGGTTCTCCAGCGCGGTGATCGAGCGCACGATGACCTCGTGCGTGGGCACGTTGTCAAGGCGCGCGACCATGCCGACGCCGCAGGCGTCATGCTCGAAGCGGGGGTCGTAGAGTCCGACCGCCCGGCGCGGCTGAAAGTCGTGCGAGTTCATGTGAAGTGCTCTCGTGGGGCCGTACGTCCCAGCGGCGTCGGATGCGCCTGGAGGGGCCTGTCCTGCGGCGCGCTGGCGTGCGGAAACCTGAGGTGTGGACCCGGAAGCGTAGCAGCGAAAAAGGCGCAGAAACATGGCGCCCAGGCGGATTTTTATGCGCTCGCGGGCAGCTCTCTGCCGGTCTGCTCCTCGCTCCATGAGCACAGCGCGGCGCGCCCCGGGCAGCCGCTGCAGAGACCGCGGTGCGGCAGCGCGCTGACAGCGAAGCCGCTCGCCTGGACGCTCCGCAGTCGCGCGTCGAGACTGCTTTTGAGCGAGCCTCGCTGTCGCTCGGCGTAGCGGGCCGCGACGTGGTCGTTCGGGCGCTCGAGGAACCAGTGCACGACCTCGACGCGCGGCGCGCCGGCGAGCAGCACGGCGAGCGCGTAGAGCTCGCGCTGCAGCGAGTAGTCGCGCTCGACGAGCGCCTCGAGGTCCTCGCCGGCGGCGAGCGCGTCGGTCTTGTAGTCGAGCACCAGCGCGCCGCCGTCGGGCTCGATCGCGAGCAGGTCGATGACGCCGCCGACGAGCGGCTGGCGGGGGCCGAGCGAGAAGGCGAACGGGTACTCGCGCCGCAGCTGGCGCGCCGCGCCGGCGCGGCGGCTCGGCTGCGCGGCGAGCGCGGCCGCGATCAGCTGCGCGAGCTGCTCGGCCTCCGCGGGCGCGGGCGCCAGCGCGAGCTCGGCGGCGAGCTCGAGCACGCGCTGCGCGCTCGGCGCGACGGGGCGCGCGAAGTCGATGCGCTCGAGCAGCAGGTGCGCGAGCGTGCCGCGCTCGCGGGCGCTGAGGCGCGGCTGCCGTGCGCCGGCGGCGCTGGCGCGGGCCTCCGCGCGCTCGGGCAGGCGCAGCACGCGTTCGAGGTAGTAGCGGTAGCCGCAGCGCTCGAGGTCGCTGAGCGAGCTGTAGCTGAGCGTGGCGGGGAGCTCGATCGGCGCGGGTCCCTCGCCGCGCGCCGGCGGCGCGGCGGCGGCGCGCGCCGGGACGGGTGCCGGCGGCTCGCGACCGGTGTCGCCGCCGGGCCCGGACCCCTGCGCAGCGGCGGACGCGGCGCCGGCCGAGGCGAGCGCCGCCTCGGCGAAGTTCAGCGCAAGCTGCTCGTGCGCGCGTAACGGCTGCGCCTCTCGCTCCGCGGGCTCCTCCTCTCGCCCGGCCGGTTCCGCCTCTCGCCCGGCCGGCTCCTCCGCTCGCCCGACCGGCTCCTCCTCTCGCTCCGCCGGCCCCGCGTCTCGACCGGCTGGCTCCTCCTCTCGCCCGACCGTCTGCGGGCCCTCCGCCGCGGGCTCGGCGGCGGCGGGCGGGGTGAACAGCCTGGGCGCCTCCGGGCTCGCGAGGTGTACGAGCACGCTCGTGGGGCGGGCGCCGACATCGAGGGTGAGCTCGCTGCGTGCGGCGTCGCGCGCGGCGAGCGCGAGCGTGGGCAGCTCGGGATGCAGCGCGGGTCCTATCCAGGCGATCGCCGAGGCGCCCTGCTTGCCCTCGGGCCAGCGCTCGAGGTCGATCGCGCCGCTCAGGAGCAGCAGCTCGCGCGCGCGCGTCATGGCGACGTAGGCGATGCGGTCCTCCTCTTCTTCTTCGCGCTCGCGGCGCTCGGCGACGAGCTGCTCGTAGTCGAGCATGGGCACCGGGGGGGCGCCGTCGAGGCTCGCGAGGCTGAGGCCCAGGCGCTGGCCGTCGAGCAGCAGGTCGGGCGTGCGCAGGTTGGGGCCGCGGCCGAGGTCGGCGACGCAGACGACGGCGAACTCGAGCCCCTTGGCTGCGTGGATGCTCATGAGCCTGACGGCGTCGGGCTCGGCGTCCGCGATCGGTGCCTCGGACTCGCCGCCGCGTATTGCGTGCCGCAGGTACGCGACGTGCTCGAGGAACGCGCGCAGGTCGCGGCCCTCGCGCGCTTCGAAGCGGCGTGCGAGTCGCAGCAGCTTGTTGAGGTTGGCGATGCCGCGCGCTCCTTGATCGCTCGCGAGCAGCCGCCGGCGGTAGCCGCTGAACGCGAGCGCGCGCTCGAGCAGCTCGGAGAGCGAGCGGCGCGAGAGCGCTTGCCGCTCCGCGCGCAGTCGCGTGCAGAAACGATGGATCGCGTGCCGGTCGGCGGGGGCGAGCTCCTCGAGGCGGACGTCCTCGAGGCCCGCCTCGAAGGCGCTGGCGCCGGACGCGCGCGCGGCTCGCGCGAGCAGCGCGAGCGCATCCATGGGGAGGCCGCCACGGCGCGCTTCGGCGGCATCGCCGGCGTCGGCGGCTTCGGCGGCTTCGCCGGCATCGGCGGCTTCGCCGGCATCGGCGGCTTCGGCGGCTTCGGCGGCTTCGGCGGCTTCGGCGGCTTCGGCGGCGAGCGGCGCGGCGGCTTCGGCGGCGAGCGGCGCGGCGGCTTCGGCGGCGAGCGGCGAGGCGAGCGCGCCGTACAGCGCGACCTCGTCGAGGGGGTTGGCGAGCGCGCGCAGATAGGCGAGCAGGTCCTCGACCTGCTGGTGCTCCCAGAACGCGCCGGCGGCCGCGATCGTGCGCAGCCCCGCGAGCTGCAGCGCGCGCTCGTAGACGTGGATGTCGCCGAGTGCGCGCAGCAGCACGGCGATCTCGCCCGCGCGCACGGCGCGTTCGCCGACCAGGCGCGCGAGCCGCGTCGCGAGCACGCGCGCCTCGGCCTGGCGCCAGATGGCGGCACGCGGCAGCCCGGCGGCGAGCTGGCTCGCGAGCTCGGGCCGCTCGCTCCAACCGCACTTGTCGGTGAGCAGCAGCTCGACGTCCGGTCCGGGCCCCTGTTGGATTCGCGCGGGCGCCGGCGCGGGGAAGCCCTCGAAGCGCTCGGCGAAGACCGCGCCGACGAGGTCGAGCACCGCGGGGCGGCTGCGGAAGTTGCGCGTGAGCTCCAGCGCGGCGCCGGCGGGCGCGAGCGCCTCGTTGCGCGCGCGGAAGAGGCGCACGTCGGCGTGGCGAAAGCCGTAGATCGCCTGGCGCGCGTCCCCGACGGTGAACAGGTTCTCGCGCGCGAGCGCGTCGAGGATGTCGAGCTGGCGGCGGTTGGTGTCCTGGAACTCGTCGACCATCAGCAGCTCGAAGCGCTCCGACCACGTGCGGCGGATCGACTCCTCGCCGGCGAGCAGCGCGCGCGCGAGCAGCTCGAGGTCATCGAAGTCGAGTGCGCCGCGGGCGCGCTTGGCCTGCTCGTAGCTGGCGCCGAACGCGACGAGCAGGCGATCGAGCTGCGCGCAGGCGGCGAGCGCCGCGGCGGCGCCGCTCGTGGGCAGCGGCAGTCGCGGGCGCAGCTCGCCGCGGCTGCGCAGCTCGGCGTAGACCGCCTCGATCATCGCGCGCAGCCGCTCGGGGCCATAGGCGGCGGCGAGATCGACCGCTTCGGCAGCGCCCGCGACGAACACGCCGAGCGCGCGTGAGAAGGAGCGGGCACGCAGGACCCCGGCGGTGCCATCGTCGAGGATCTCGAACTCGGGGTCGAGCGCCGCCTCGAGCGCGTGGGTGCGCAGCAGCCGCGCGCAGAAGCCGTGGAAGGTGCTCACGAACGCGGCCTCGGTGTCGCGCGCGGCGGCGCGCTCGCCGAGCTCGAGGAAGCGCGCGCGCACCCGCTCGCGCAGCTCGCCGGCGGCCCGGTCGGTGAAGGTGATCGCGAGGATCCGCGCGGGCGCGAGCCCGTCCTCGCGGACGGCGGCGACGAAGCGCTCGACGAGCACGGAGGTCTTGCCGCTGCCGGCGGCCGCCGACAAAGCGAGCGCCCCGTGCCGGCGGGCCACGACCAGCAGCTGCTCGTCGGTGAGCTGCGGCGCCCCGCCCTGCGGCGCCCCGCCCTGCGGCGCCCCGCCCTGCGGCGCCCCGCCCTGCGGCGCCCCGCCCTGCGGCGCCCCGCCCTGCGGCGCCCCGCCCCGGGGCGGCGCGGCCTGCTCGGCCGCTGGCATGGCGCAGTCGCTGCTCACTGCGCGCTCCGGCAGATCGCGGGGAACATGCAGCCGCCCTGGAACGCGCAGCTGTCGGGCCGCGCCTGCAGCGCTCCGGCGCGCGCCTCGGCGACGGCCGTGAGCGCGAGCTCGCGCGCCTGCTCGAGCAGCTCGCGCAGCTCCTCGGGCTCGCGAAGATCGGTGCGCACAGCGTCCTCGAGCTCGATCCCGCTCGAGGCGTCGAGCACGCCCCGCGCGCGCAGGTTCTGGCCGGCGAGCGGCTGGTAGAAGCCGCCGGCGACGCTGCGCCTCAGCAGGCCTTCGACGGCGAGCATGTACAGCGCGACCTGCACGCTGTGCTCGGGGAGCCAGCGGGCGGCGGCGGGGGCGATGCTGCTCTTGTAGTCGTAGACGACCGCGTCGCCCGCGCCCGAGATGTCGATACGGTCGATCCGACCGCGCAGCGGAACGCCCTCCGCGAGCTCGAATGCGGGCAGCGAGCCCTCCTCGGCGAAGCCGAAGCCAAGCTCGAGCTCCTCGGGCTCGAGCGGGCTGGCGGCGGCGGCGGCGTGCGCCAGGTAGCGCTCGAGGTCGAGGTGCAGGCGCCGGCGCGCGCCGGGCAGGCGCTCCGGCGCGAGCGACAGCGGGTGGGCCGGCTCGAGCTGCTCGAGCGCCTCACGCAGCAGGCTGCGCGCGAGATCGAGCTTCGCGGGCTGCATCCGCGCCGAGCCGGTGCGCTCGCGCAGCTGCTCGAAGGTCTGCGCGAGGGCGGCGTGCGCGAGCGCGCCGCGGACGAGCACCTCCTCGTCGGCGTCGAGCTGGCGCGGCGCGAGGATGCGCTGGACGAACCAGCGCATCGGGCAGCCGAGCCAGGTCTCGATCGAGGAGGCCGACCACGGTCGTGCGCGCAGCTCCGCGAGCACGTGCTCCTCGCGCAGGCGCAACCGCTCCTGCTCGCGTTGCGCGCCCTCAGTGGCCGGCGCGGCTGCGACGGCGGGCAATGCCTCGCCGCCGTCCGAGCGTTCCTGCAGGGAGGCGTCGAAGAGGTCGCAGACGTCCTCGACGAACAGTGAGCGCGGCGTCGGCATGCCGTCGTCGTCGGCGCTGTGCCAGCTCAGCGTGAGGCGCTCCTCGGGGCGCGAGACGGCGGCGTAGAGCAGGTAGCGCTCGGCGGCGAGGGCGTCCTCGGGCTCGCCGAGCAGCAGCCCGGAGGCTTCGGCGAGGCTGCGCCGCTCGTCCGCGTCGAGCAGTGCGTGCGGGTGCGCCCGCGCGGGGAAGGCGCCTTCCTGCAGCCCGCACAGGAACAGCGCGCGTACGCGCCGCGCGCGCAGCGCGAGCGGGTCGAGCACGGCGACGGCGTCGGGCTCCGGAGCGCGCCCACCGATGTACTCGACACCCCCGAGCACATCCGCCAGAGCAGCGGCCTCGTTCGGCACCAGCTGCGGCGCGAGGACGAGCAGCTGCTCGAGCTCATCGAGCGCGGCGCGCGCCGCGGCGAGCGCCGCGGCGTCGTCGAGCTCCTCTGCATGGAGGATCTCGGCGCCGCGGCGCCGCGGCGCGCTGAACAGCAGCTCCAGCTCGCGCGCCGCGCGCTCGAGCAGCGCCGCCTGCCCCGCGCGCTGGGCCTCGTGCATGCGCTCGAGGCGGTCGAGCGGCCAGTTGCGCTCTTCCCAGAGAGCGCGTGCGGCCTGCGCGCTGCGCATGCCCGCGCGCCGTGCGCTGAGCTCGAGCGCATCGGCCAGCTGGGGCCGCTCGAGCATTCCCGGCGCGCGCAGCCAGGTGAGCAGGTCCTCGAGTGTGGCTTCGCTGTCGCGGCCGGCGCGCGGCACGCAGCGCAGCAGCGCGATGAGTGCGCAGCCCACGCTGCTGCAAGCGAGGCTCCGGCGGCGCTGCAGCGAGAACGGGATGGCGTGCGCGGCGAGTACCTCTTCGAGCAGGTCGGCGAGCGCCTCGGGCGAGCGCGTCGCGAGCGCGATCTCACCGGGCGCCATGCCAGCGTCGATCAGCGCGCGGATCTCGCGCGCGATCAGCTCGAGCTCGGCGCGCTCGCCCGGCGCCTGGAGCAGGCGCAGCGACTCGCCGGGATCGACGGCGCAGGGGTCGAGCTCGAACAGGCTCCGCTCCAGGTGGCTGAGCGCGTGGCGGGCCGACGGCGCGTAGTAGTCGCCGCGCGCCGGGAGCGCGCGGTGCTCGGCGGCGAGCGGCTCGAGCGCGGCGAACGTGCGGGCGCGACCGGCGAACGCGACGCGGCCGGGCTCGTACGCGAGCGAGACCGTGACGCTCGCGTCGACGAGCCTTCCGAGCGTCTCGATGACGTCGAGCTGCAGATCCCCGAGCGAGTCGAACCCGTACAGCAGCACGGGCGAGCCGCGCCACAGCGCGGGCGTCGTGCGCAGCGTGTCGAGCGCGCGCAGCGCCTGCTCGCGGCGATCGAGCCGCCCCATGCGCGTGAGCGCCTTACCGTAGCCGTCGTAGAGATCGGCCAGCGCCTCGGCGCGGCGCGGCTTTCCGCCGGCGTCGGCCCACTGCGCGAACGCGCGCCGCAGCCTCTGCGGGCTCACACGGCGCAGCTCGAGCTCGCCGATGAGATCCGTGAGCGCGCGCAGCAGTCCGCCGCCGGGCGCGTGTGCGGGCTCGCCGGCGAGCCCGCTGCTCAGGGCGAGGCGCGCGAGCAGTCGCTGCTGTGCGAGCTCGGAGAGGGTCTCGCCGCCGACGCCCGCGCGCTGGGAGATCTCGCGGATGAGCCCGTCGAAGCGCATCACGCGCAACCCCATCACCGCGCCCTCGCCGGCGAGCTCGCGCGTGTAGAGGTCGGCGTCGGCGCGCGTCGGCAGGACGAGCAGCGGCTCCTCCCCGCGCGCGAGGTGGCCGCGCAGCCGCTCGAAGACGAGCTTTGCCTTGCCGGCGTTCGCCGGCCCGCTGATCAGGGTTATCGCCATCGTCGCTTCACCAACGGCAATCGTCCCTGAGACGGACGACGGCCCGCCTCAGCGGCTGCGTAGCCGCTCTCTAGCCACGTCGTGCGGAGGATCGCCTACGCAAGCTGGTGTTCATGCGCATAGTGGATCGCCTGGGCGCGGTCGCGCGAGCGGGTCTTGGCGAACACGTGGTTGATGTGGGTCTTGACGGTGTGTTCGCTGATGATCAGCTCGCGTGCGATCTCGCCGTTGGAGAGGCCGGCAGCCAGCAGCTTGAGCACCTCGGCCTCGCGCGGGGTCAGATCGTCGGGCAGTTCAAGCGGGATCGGCCGCTTGGCTTGCTGGGCGGAGGCGGCGCCGGTGAGCAGCATCGCAGTGACCTCGGGTGGAAGGATCGTGTGGCCGGTCGCCGCGCCGTGCAGCGCTTGGGAGATATCGCGGCGGTCTGCGTTCTTGGTCAGGTAGCCGCGGGCTCCGGCCCGCAACGCGGCGATGATCGTGTCGTCGTCGGCGTGGGTGGTGAGCACGACGATCGCCACCTGCGGATGCTCGCGGCTCAGTCGCTCAGTCGCGCCGACACCGTCTAGCACAGGCATGTGGAGGTCGAGCAGGATCGCGTCGGGCTGGTGCTCGGCGACGGCGGCGAGCGCCTGCTCACCGTCGGCGACGGCGGCGACGACCTCGAGGTCGGGCAGCAGGTCGAGCATCATCTGCAGCCCCTCGCGGACGACCGTCTGATCGTCCGCGATCACGATTCGCAGGCGGTCCGGGCGTGACGGGTCCGCCTGGCTCACCGCGTCACCCGAGCGTGCACCACCCAGCGGTCACCCACCGGGCCGGCGTGGAGCTCGCCATCGATCAGTCGCAGCCGCTCGTGCATGCCGGCAAGACCGTAGCCGCCGGCGGCGCGGTGTTCGAGCGCCACGGCGTCCGGGAGCGCGTTCTCGACGCGCAGCTCCACGCCCGACTCGGTGTAGTCGAGCGCGATCGTCGCCGGCTTGCCGTCGGCGTGCTTGGCGGCGTTGGTCACCGCCTCCTGGGCGACGCGCACGAGCGCGAGACCGGCGGCCGGGCCGAGCGCATAGGGCTCGCCGCTGACGGTCAACGCACCCGGGCGGTCGTCCACCAGCGCGGCAAGCGCCTGCGGCAGCGGCGGCGCGTCGACGCGCAGCGCCCGCACGGCGCGACGGGTCTCGCTCAGGCCCTCGTCGACGAGCCGCCGCGCGCTGGCCAGCGAGCGCAGCGCGCGATCGATGTCATGGCGCTCGGACAGCACGGCCTCGGCGGCCTGCAGCTGGACCCCGAGCGCGCCGAGCGAGTGGGCGAGCACGTCGTGGATCTCGCGAGCGATCCGCGAGCGCTCCGTCAGCGCGGCGGCACGCTCGGCCTCGAGCCGCGCGCGGCGCGTCTCGGCGAGCAGCGCCTCGGCCTGCTCGGTCTGGATCCGGTACGCGCGCCGGTAGCGGCCGGCCACCACGAGGCCCGCCAGCAGCGCGGGATACCCGAGCACCGTTCCGAGGTCCGTGTCGCCGTAGTTGGCTGCGCCGATCTCGACGGCGAGCACACCGGCTAGGAACGCGACCAGCAGCTCGGCGAGCGGCAGATCGACGCCGGCGGCGAGCATGCTGACGATCGCCAGCGCCAGCACGCTGGTGTCGTGATGGGAGCTGGCGGCGAAGCCGCCGACGGCGGTGATCACCGTCAGGCAGACAAAGCGCGAGCGCTGCGCCCAGGGCGTTGGCAGGCGGGCGCCTGCCCACCAGCCGATCAGCGCCGCCGCCGCGATCGTCAGCTCCGCGACGGCGGCGGCGAGACTTCCGTGGGCGCTGAGCACGACCGCGGCGACGAGCACGAACACGGCCGCCCGCAGCCACCACGCCCACGCCGCCAGCAGCGCCACGGCCTCACGATCTGAGCGTTTCAACCAGCTGGACACCGCCCGCTCAGCCCTCACGTCCGCTGGGACGGGAGAACCAGCTGGCGCCGAACACGGTGCCGTCCTTCTCGGGTGCGAACGGGATTCCGGCAGCGATCGCGCGGGGAACGACCACCAGCGCCTGAGCGGCACGGTTGAAACCGAGCATCAGCACGATCGCGGTGGTCCCGGCGGCGAGGTGGGCGCCGGACGCGTGGGCGATGACGGTGATCAGCAGGCGGCTGACGATCAGCGCGCCCCATAGCCACAGTCCCCGCTTGGAGAGCTGCGCCCAGAGATATCCGTCGCGGCGCTCGAGGCGAGTCATCGCGCCGAGGCCTGCGCCAGTCGCGATGGCGATTGCCGCGCTCACGGCCAGCAGCACGATATCCGTCGCGTGCGGGTGCGAGTGGTGGCTGCTGATGTCGAGGATCCCGATCGCGGTCAGGACCGCGGGCAGCACGACCAGGCGCTTGCCGCTCAGCGCACCGCCGACCAGCTGCTGCCCGATCACGTAGACGACGATTCCGATTACCACCAGCACTGTCAGAAGAGACATTCCAGACCTCCTTCGTGGATCGATTTACGGTCCCTGACGCTACGGTCGCGCGGGCTCGCGCACATCGCCCTGCGGCTTGATCTGGCGGTTGATTTCGGAGTGAGAGCGGAGTTTGAGAGCAGGGTGAGATCGGCCTCGACGTCAACCCGGGATCAGCCCTAAAGCCAGCCCGTGCGGCGATGACAGACCGCCGCTCGCCGAGCAGCATTGAGGGCACACCGCAACCCCTCCGAAAGCGAGAAGACAGTGCTCACCAACGCCCTCATCGTCAACGGACTCGTGCTCTTCGCCGTGCTCGAGTCAGACCTCGGCCCCGCCCGCAGGCTCAGCCGCTTCCGGCTGCTGCGGCCCCTGCTGTTGTCCGCCTCGATCGTGCCGCTGTTCCTCCAGGCACTCGCCACGCACGGCACCGGTCTCGCGCTCGAGATCGCCGGCGGCGCCGGCGGCCTGCTGCTCGGGCTGACCGCCGCCAGCCTGATCAGCGTCCGGCGCGAGCCGGCGACCGGGCGGCTCCTGACAAGCGCGGGGGCCGCTTACGCGGCGCTGTGGATCGCCGTGATCGCCCTGCGAAGCTGCTTCTCGATCGGCGCTGTCCACTGGTTCAAGCACCCGCTCGCGGTGTGGATGGCCAACAACCACCTCACCGGCGCCGCGATCACCGACACGCTCATCATCATGGCCGTCACGATGACGATGGCCCGCACCGTCGGCCTCGCCGTCCGCGCCAGCCAGATCCGCCGCCACGCCCCGCTGGCACCGATCGCCGCCTGAAGCATCCCCGGATGGCAGCGAACCGCGGCCGCGCCCGTCACCGCACGGAGCGCGGCCGCTTCGTGGCGGGCGGCGCTCGCAGGAGCGCGCGGGAATCGTCGCTCGCGCGCGTCGCCGCGCGGCTTTGCCCTCAGGCCGCCGCGCGCGTCTGGCGAGCGGGTTTGGCGGAAGCAGCCGCCTCGCCGTCGTGGTCCGCCTCGACCTCCGGCGCCTTGGCTCCCTCGCGCGCCCATGGCTCGTCGAACTCGACGCGCCATTTGCCCTCGTCGGTCTGCTGTAGCGCGAGGCGCGCGCGGAAGCTGCGCCCGCTGCGGCCCCTGAAGCCGGTCACCGGCTGCGCGGTGTAGCCGGTCTTGATCAGCTCGCGCGCGACCGCGAGCGGCAGCTGCTTGCCGGCTTTGGCCTTCCAGATCACGAAGCCACAGCCGGGATCCTCGCGCGACCAGCACGAGTAGCCCTTGCGGTTCTCGACGATGTCGTGGCCGCAGACCGGGCAGGGCCCGAGCCGTGCGCGCGGGATGCGCACGTCTTTGAGGCTCTCGTCGAGCTCCTTGACGGTCTCCTCGGCGAAGCCCGCGATGTCGCGCATGAACTGCTTGCGCGAGTCCTCGCCACGCTCGATCTTGCCGAGTCGCTGCTCCCAGCTGCCGGTGAGCCCCGGCGAGGTGAGCGCGTGCTCGCCGAGCAGCCTGATCACGTTCATGCCCTTCTCGGTCGCCACGAGCGCGCGCCCGTCGCGCTCGATGTAGCCGACCGCGATCAGCCGCTCGATGATCGCCGAGCGGGTGGCCGGCGTGCCGATGCCCGAGTCCTTCATCGCCTCGCGCAGCTCGTCGTCGTCGACGAGCTTGCCGGCGGTCTCCATCGCGGCGAGCAGCGAGGCGTCGCTGTAGCGGCGCGGCGGTTTGGTCTCCTTGCGCACGCTCGCGATCTCGCGCGTCTGCACCTGCTCGCCGTCGATCAGGCGCGGCAGCTGCTGCTCGGCGTCCTCTTCCTCCTCGCGCGCGTCCTCGGCGCGCGCATCGGCGGCTATCTCGTCGTAGACGCCCCGCCAGCCGGGCATGAGCAGCAGCCTGCCGCGCGTGCGGAAGGTGTGCCGTGCACCGCCGCGCTCGCCGCCCTGCACCTCGATCGTGGTCTCCACGCGCGTGTTCTCGAACACGGCCTCGGGGTGAAAGACGGCGAGGAAGCGCCGCGCCGCCATGTCGAAGATGCGTTGATCGTCGGAGCTCATCTTCTCGAGGTTGTGCTCCGAGCGCGTGGGGATGATCGCGTGGTGATCTGTGACCTTCGCGTCATCGACGACGCGCGCGAGCGGCAGCACGTCCAGCGAGGTCACGTACTCGGCGCCGCGGCGGTAGGGCTCATGCGAGCCCACGAGCTCGGCGATCGGCTTGATCTCGGGGATCATGTCGGTGGTCAGGTAGCGCGAGCTGGTGCGCGGATAGGTGAGCGCCTTGTGCTCCTCGTACAGGCGCTGCGCCGCCGCCAGCGTGCGCTTGGCCGAGAAGCCGTAGCGCGTGTTGGCCTCGCGCTGTAGCGAGGTGAGGTCGTAGAGCATCGGCGCGCGCTCGCGCTGCTCCTTCTTCTCGAGCTTGGTGATCGTCCCGGGTCGTCCCTCGCACGCGCTGACGATCGCCGCGGCGAGCTGCTCGGTCGCGATCCGCGGTCCCCTGGCGTCCCCCTTCTCGCCGCCGGCGGGGGCGTGGTAGTGGCCGAGATAGGAGCGCTCGGCATCGCCGTCCTCCGCGAGCGGGGGCGCGGCGAAGGTGGCGTCCACGAGCCAGTACGGCTCGGGCTTGAAGGCACGTATCTCCTCCTCGCGCCGCGCCACGAGCGCGAGCGTCGGCGTCTGCACGCGGCCCAGCGAGACGGCGCCGTCGAAGGAGCTGCGCAGGCGGATCGTGGCCGCGCGGGTTGCGTTCATCCCGACGATCCAATCGGCCTCCGAGCGCGAGCGCGCGGCCTGCTCGAGGCGATCGAACTCCTCGGCGGGGCGCAGCGCGGCGAGCGCGCTCTTCATCGCAGCGCTCGTCATCGAGTTCAGCCAGAGCCTTTTGACGGGCTTCTTCGCCTTCGCCTGCTCGTACAGATAGGCGAAGATCAGCTCCCCCTCGCGACCGGCGTCGCAGCCGTTGACGACCTCGTCGATGTCTTCGCGCTGCAGTTGGCGCGTGACGACCGACATCTGCTTGCGCGAGCGCTCGTCGCGGACGACGAGTTTGAAGCGCTCGGGCACGATCGGCAGATCGCCCATTCGCCAGCTCTTGTACTTGGGGTCATACGCTTCCGGTTCGGCCAGCTGCACGAGGTGCCCGACTGCCCAGGTGATCACATCCTCGGGCCCCTCCAGATAGCCCTCGTGCTTCTTGAAGGGCCCCGGCAGCACGCGGGCGAGGTCCTGCCCGACAGATGGCTTCTCGGCGACGAGCAGCGTCTTCGACATGGCGCACCAGCGTAGCGCCTGGCCGGGCGCGCTAACCGGCGGTGCAGTGGCCGGTGCCGACGACTTCGTCGGCCTGCTCGCGCGTTCGCGCGAGCTGCAGCTCGGCGGCGACCGTTTCGTTGGCGACGCCGTAGCCACCGTGTGGGCTCGCCGCGACGGTCGCCGCGAAGATCGTCGTGAGCACGAGCCCCTGGGCCCCGACGAGCGGGCCGCCCGAGTTGCCTGGGCGCACCAGCCCGCGCAATGGCGTCAGCTCGCGCGAGATCGGCCCTTCGCCGTAGGCGTTCTGGGTGATCACGCTCTGGGTGCGCCCGATGCGCCCCGGCTGGACGTTGAACGAGCCGTTTTCGGGATAGCCGAGGATCGCCCCGGCGGTGCCCGCCACGGGGTGGGAGGCCAGCGTCAGCGCGGGCAGCGACAGTCCCGGAACGTGCAGGACGGCGACGTCCTCGTTGGGGTCGAACGCGACGGCCTGCGCTTCCAGCTGCGGCGGTTCGCCGCCGACCTCGACGGTCGTGTCGCTCTCGCCGGCCACCACGTGGGCGTTCGTGACGACCGTTTCGGGGCCCGCCACCCAGCCGGAGCCCTCGATCGCGAGCCCGCACGCGGATCCGATCACGCGCACGACGCTGCGCGAATCCCGGCTGACGCCCGGCGCGTGCGCTATCTGCGGCTCGGGGGCGGCGACCTGCGGCGCCGGGCCCGTGATCGACGGGATCGGGTCCAGCCGCGCGAGCGCGTTCAAGATCGGCCCGGAGGGAGGCAGGACTTCGTTGAGCTTGCGCAGGATCACCGAGCGCTGGATGTCCGCCCGCAGCTGCGTCTCCCCGGGGCTCTGCGCGGCGACCGCGGCGGCGATCCACACGATCGCGAGGCCGAGGACTACACCGAGCAGCGCGCCGAGCGCACCGTCGAGCACGCCGATGCCCGGCAGCACGATCCGGCGTCGCAGCCGAAAGCCGAAGCCCTCGAAGCCGCTCGCGAGGATCGCGCCGGCGAGCAGCGCGCCGACGAGGCCGAAGGCCGGCGCGTACGGCGAGCTCGACCCTTTCGGCAGCAACAGCGGCCCGACGCGGGTGCCGATGAAGGCGCCGAGCACGAAGCCGCCGAAGGACAGCGCGCCGACGATGAAGCCCTGGCGGTAGCCGAACATGGCAAGGACAGCCGCGAAGGCCACAATTAGCCAGTCCAGCAGTGTCATCCGCAATGTTCTACAAGCTCGGTGGACCCGAACGCTAGGCTGCACCGCCGCCGGCTTGCGGGCGCGCTCGCGCTGGCGCTGGCGGCCTTCGCGCTCGGCGCCGTGGTGGGCGCCTCGAGCGGGGCGCCGGCCGGCTCCGCGCTGTCCGAACGCTTCGTGCGGGAGTGGACGCGCGGCGACTACGGCGCCATGTACGCCCAGCTGGACCTCGCCTCGCGCCGCGCCCTCTCGCCGGCCGGCTTCGCGCAGGAGCTCGCTGCGGCTCGGCGCACGGCGACGGCGACGACGGCGCTCGTTCTCGGCCGCGCCCGCACGCTGCGGGCCGGGCAGTTCGCGGTGCCGGTGCGGGTCGACACCTCGCTGTTCGGCGCGCTGAGGCTGCCCTACCGCGTCGCCGTGCGCGAAGGCTCAGAAGGGGCGCGCGTGCACTTCTCGGCGGCGCTCGAGTTCCCCGGCCTGCTGGCGGGCGAGCGCCTCACGCGCCGGACCTACCTTCCGCGCCGCGCGACGCTGCTCTCGCGCGAAGGCGACGTGCTCGCCGAAGCTCCCGCCGGCGCGGAAGCGACGCCCGTCTCGCCGTTGGGGAGCCTCGCGAGCGCGGTGCTCGGCAGCGTCGGCCCGCTACCGCCGGAAAGCCGCTCGCAGCTCGAAGCGCAGGGCCTCCCGCCGCAGGGGCCGGTCGGCGTGAGCGGCATGGAGCTGGCGCTCGACGAACGCCTTCGCGGACGCCCCGGCGGAGAACTGCTCGCGGGCACACGCGTGCTGGCGCGCGCCAGCGCGCGCCCGGCGCCGCCGCTGCGCACCTCGATCTCCCCCGCCGTGCAGAGCGCCGCGGTCGAAGCGCTCGGCGGCCAATACGGCGGGGTCGTCGCGATGCTGCCCGAAAGCGGCCAGATCCTCGGCGTCGCGGGGATCGGCCTCGACGGCCTCCAGCCGCCGGGCTCGACGTTCAAGATGGTCACCGTCTCGGCTGTCCTGAGCGACCACCTCGCCACCCCGCAGACCGTCTTCGCGTACGCGACCCACACGCTGCTCGACGGCGTGAAGCTCGAAAACGCCAACGGCGAGGAATGCGGCGGAACGCTCGAACTGGCGTTCGCCGTGTCATGCAACTCGGTGTTCGCGCCGCTGGGCGTGAAGCTCGGCGCGACGCGACTGGTGGGGATGGCCGAAGCGTTCGGCTTCAACCATCAGCCGCCCATCACGGGCGCCGCCGAGAGCACGCTGCCCGCGGCGCGCGAAATCGAAGGCGAACTGGAGCTCGGCTCGACGGCGATCGGGCAGGGAAGGGTGCTCGCGAGCCCGCTCGCGATGGCGACGGTGGCGGCGACGATCGCCGACGGGGGCCGCCGGCCGCAGCCGAGCTTCCTGCTGGGCGCCGCGCCCGGCCCGCGCGCCCTCGGGGTGCACGTCGCGCACGAGGTACGCGGCCTGATGGAGGGGGTCGTGCGCGAAGGCACCGGCACGGCCGCGGCGATCCCCGGGGTGACCGTCGCGGGCAAGACCGGCACCGCGGAACTTGGTGGGCCGTGCGCGCCATCGGAAGGCGGCAGCGCGCCGGCCAAGGGGGCTGAAACGTCTGCCGCGTGCAAGAGTCCCGAAGCGCAGAACGCGAACACCGACGCCTGGTTCGCCGCGTTCGCGCCTGCCCTCACGCCGCGCATCGTGGTGGGCGTGCTGCTCGTCAAAGACGGCGCCGGCGGGGCCACTGCGGCGCCCGTCGCGCGCGAGGTGATCGAAGCCGCGCTGCGCGCGGGCCTCTAGACGTCGAGCGTGGCCAGCGCGAACTGCCGCGGTTCTTCGGGATCGACGATCTTGAGCTTGATCGGGCGGTTGTCGAGCGAGACGACCTCGATCTTGAAGAGCAGCACCTGGCCCTGGCTGCCGACCTGGTCGGCAACCGTACCCGGCACCGGCAGCTGGCTTTTCGCCGGCACCGTGCCGCCGCGATAGGCGAACTCGTTCGTGTCGTTGGGGACGATCGGCGTGTAGGTGTTGCCCTGCGTGTCATAGATCGAGATGTCGTTTGAGGCGCTCAGTTCCTGGTTGCCGTTGTTGTAGACCTGCAGGAACACCGCGAACCACTCCTGGCCCGGTTCGAGCTTGGCTTCGCGGCCTTCCAGGCCCTGCAGGTACTGGGCGTCTTCGCTGTTGAACGGGTTCAGCTCGCGCGAGAGCTGGACCTCGTAGATCAGAGGCCCGACGTTCAGGTAGGGCGCGTTGGCACCCGATTCGCCGGCGTAGGTGCCCTTCGTCACGCGCGTGTGCGAGTCCCCGCACGCGCTCGTGATCAGCGCGAGAGGGAGCAGCACCGCGAGCGCGGCGAGACGGAGCTTGCGCGGCCGCATCAGGCTCATGCGCGCGAGAGTCTAGCCTCCGGCCACGGTCACTCTGCGACCGCGGTCCTCGCCCAGCTCGAGGATCGAGCGCAGCCGATGCAACGCGCGCTCGTTCTTGCGTCTCAGCCAGGAGCGAGCGCCGAAGCCCTCGAGCAGGCGGTCGGCGAACGTCGCGGGCTGGGTCTGGAAGGTGAACGTGACGCGGGTGCTGCCACCGGCCGCTGGCAGCAGCTCGTACTCGCCGACGGTGCGGATGCGGTTGTTCTTGCCCGTCCGGCCGACCTCGGCGATGCGGCGCGGTCGCTCGATCTCGACGAACGTGACGTCGGCCCAGTTGAAGCGGTTCAGCGGCATCTTCACGCGAAAGCGCGCGCCCGCGCCGAGGCCGACGGAGTCGATGCGCGTGAGGTGCCAGTCGACCAGGTAGTGGTCGGTGAACTCGGCGTGATTGGCGATGTCCTGCAGGTAGTCGAAAACCTGCTCGCGCGGAGCGGAGACGACGATCGAACTGCGCAGTGGGCCCAAGGCGAGCGGCAGTTTATTGCGCGCGCCCGCGCCGGGGGCCCGCCGCCGCGCTAGCGGACGGCTCGTGCGGTGATGCGGACGGTGTTGCCGTGCGCCGCGTGGCGCACCGGCTGGGTCGCGACGGGAGCCTCCCGGCGCAGCGGCCGGCACAGCTCGCAGACCAGGCGCGGCCTGCGCCCGTCGTACAGATGGACGACCTCGCCGAACAGCGGCGTGCGCCCACAGTCCGCGCAGCGGGTGCGCTCGGCCTCGAGCGTGCCGATCCCGCGCTGCAGCAGGATCCGCTCGAGGTGCTGGGCGTCGGCGCTTGCAGAGGCCATGATCGGTGGCTTTCGTCGTTCGCGCGCGGGCTCCTGCCGACACGCCGCCGATGCTCCATCTTTGAGCACTCTGACAGCCACGGTTTGCCTTCTCAGACAGGGGGGGTAGGAAACCACGACGTCCAGTTCGTAAGAAACCACGACGTCCGGTTGGCGCGCGACGCGTATCCTGCGAAGGCGCACTTTCGGGTATTTGGGACGAGTCGAGCGCTATAGAGGTCTTGTTATGATCCGCACGAGTATCCGGCGAAGGAGCGCCCCCTTAGGAGTGAGAAGAGAGAGGGAGGAGCAGAGCATGGACTCATTGAAGTCAGGCACCTTCGTCGGAGCGGGCTCGTTCCGCTGCACCAGCTGCGGTTACACGCTCGCGCTCGAGAGCTCGGACCTTCTGACGGACTGCCCGCGCTGCGGCGCCGCCGAATTCGCGCGGGCCTCGCTGTTCTCGACCGAGCGCCTGCCGTCGGCGACGACGCCCGAAGGCGCGCGCGCGCACCTGCTGCGCCCCGCCGCCGAGGACCGCGACGACCAGATCGCGGCGGCGCGCGAGCGCATCGAGCAGCCCGGCGAGTACCTCGTCTACGAGGAGGGCGAGGAGCTGCGCACGATCCCGCTCACGCGCGAGTGGACGCGCGTGGGCCGCAGCCTCGCCGCGGACGTGCGCTTCGACGATCCCACCGTCTCGCGACGGCACGCGCTGATCGTGCGCCAGCCCGACGGCGTGCGCCTGCTCGACGACCGCAGCCTCAACGGGGTGTTCGTGAACGGCACGCGCGTCGACGGCCGCACGCTGCAGGACGGCGACGAGATCATCGTCGGTCGCTACCGCCTCACCTTCCTGACGGTCCTGCCCGACGGCGAGGACGAGGGCGAGACGGACGCCGAGACTACCGAGCTGCAGGTCGGCTGAGCCGGCTCGGCAAGCAGCGGCCCGCCGGCCCGAGACCTCGCGCGGACTGCGCGCGGGAGCATGTGCCGGACGGCGACACGCAGGCGCGCGGCTTCGTAGGATCGGCTCTATGACCGAGACGATCGCGGTGCTCTCCCAGAAGGGCGGGACGGGCAAGACGACGACGGTGCGCACGCTCACCGACGTGCTGCGCCGCTGCGGCGTGCGCACGCTGGCCGTCGACCTCGACCCGCAGGGCAACCTGTCCGAGTACTTCGACCTGGCGCCGGACATCGAGCCGACGATCGCCGACGTGCTCTCCGGTCGCGCACAGCCGTCGGAGGCGGTGCACGAGGACATCATCCCCGCCAACCTGGCGCTCGCCGAGACGGAGTTGATGCTCGGCGGCAAGATGGGTCGCGAGCTGTCGCTGCGGCGCGCGCTGGAGGGGATCTCCGACGGCTACGACGTGGTCCTGATCGACTGCCCGCCCTCGCTCGGGCTGCTCACCGTGAACGCGCTCGTGGCGGCGGACAAGGCGCTGATCACGGCCGAGGCACAGTACTTCGCGCTGCAGGGCGTCGAGCAGGCGATGGAAGTGGTCGAGCTCGCGCGCGACAGCCTGAACCCCCAGCTGTCGCTGCTGGGCGTGCTGCTGAACCTCGCCGACATGCGCACGGTCCACTCACGCGATGCGCTCGCCTCGCTGCAGGAGCGCTTTGGCGAGGCGGTCTTCGGGACCGTGATCCGCGCTTCGATCGCCTACGCCGAATCGTCCGAGCGCGCGCGCTCGATCCTCGACCACCGCCCCGATCTGGGCGCCGACTACGTGCGGCTGACGAGCGAACTGCTCGAGCGCCTGCCCGAGATGGACGGCGCGCGCGAGCGCCTCAGCGCGCTGAGCGCGGCCTAGAGCTCGCCGACGTAGGCCCCCTGCGGCTCGAACGGGGCGCGCACGAGCTCGGCCCAACCCTCGATCTCGCGCTCCAGCGCCTCGGCGACCGCGCCGGTCTGCTCGTAGAAGCACCACACGAGCACCGTCGGCCCGGCGCCGGAGATCGTCGCGCCGAGCGCGCCCAGATCGGCCGCGCGGGTGGCGAGCTGAAAGGAGCGCGGGAACAGGTGGGCGCGGCGCTCCTGGTGCAGCTGGTCGTGCAGCCCGCGCGCGAGCAGCTCCCAGTCCCCGCGCGCGATCCCCAACGTCAGCAGTGCCGCGTGCGCGACGTTGAAGACCGCCTGGCCGATCGGCACCTCGGCCGGCAACGCCGCGCGCGCGGCGTGCGTGCGCACGGCGCGCGCGGGAACGACGGCGAGCGCCTCCAGACCCGTGGGCGGCTCGATCCGCGTGACCTCGCCGTCGGCGCAGATCACGACCCCTCCGCGCAGCGCCGCGCCGACGTTGTCGGGGTGCCCCTCGAACGCGGTCGCCTCCGCGAGCAGGTCGGCGTCCAGCTCGAACAGGTGGTCGGCGGCCATCATGCCGGCGAGGATCGCCGCTGCGCTCGAGCCGAGACCGCCCGACAGCGGGATCTGCGAGCGGATCGTGAAGCTGAAGTCCTCGGCCGAGTGCAGGTGCTCGAAGGCGCGCACGCACAGGTTCTCGCGTCCCCTCGAGACCGCGAGGTCGGTGTGGACCGCGAAGCGGCCCGTCTCGGCCACCTCGAGCTCGAGCGCGAGCGAAAGCGCTGCCGCCATGCAGTCGAAGCCGGGCCCGAGGTTCGCCGAGGAGGCCGGCACGCGCACGACGCGCCGGCGGATCACCCAATCCGCCTAGGGATCACCGAGCACCGCCTCTTCGATCGCGGCGCGCTCGGCGACGCACTGGATCACGTGCCCGTCGTGGTAGGCGATCGCCGTCTCGGGGTCCTTCAGGCCGCGCCCTGTGAGCACGCACGCGACCACGCGGGCGCCGTCGGCGCCGTAGCGCAGCAGACCCGCGACGCAGGCGGCGGAGGCGGGCTCGACGAACATCCCTTCCCTCGAGGCGAGCAGGCGGTAGGCGGCGAGGATCTCCTCGTCGCTGACGGCGCGGATCGCGCCGCGCGACTCGACCATCGCGGCCATCGCGTCCTCCCTGCGCACGGGGTTGCCGATCCTGATCGCCGTGGCGAGCGTTTCGGGGTTGGCGACCGCGTGGCCGAGCACGAGCGGCGCCGCGCCCTCGGCCTGGAAGCCGAACATGCGCGGCGCCGCGCCGAGCTCCTTGAAGCCGCGCCAGTAGGCGGTGATGTTGCCGGCGTTTCCGACCGGGATGCAGAGCAGCTCGAGCTCGCCCTGTAGGTCCTCGTCGAGCTCGAAGGCGGCCGTCTTCTGGCCTTCGATGCGGAACTCGTTGACGGAGTTGACGAGCACGATCGCGTGTGTCTGGGTGAGCTCGCGCACGAGCTCGAGCGCCTGGTCGAAGTTCCCCTGCAGCGAGATCACGCGCGCCCCGTGCATCAGGGTCTGCGCCATCTTGCCCTGCGCTATGCGCCCCTCGGGGACGATCACCGCGCATGTGATGGCGGCGCGCGCGGCGTACGCCGCGGCGCTCGCGGCGGTGTTGCCGGTGGACGCGCAGATCACCGCCTTCGCGCCGTCGCGCACGGCCGCCGAGACAGCGCACGTCATGCCGCGGTCCTTGAAGGAGCCGGTCGGGTTGGCGCCCTCGAGCTTCAGGTACACCGAGGTGCCGAGCATCTGCGAGAGCACGGGCGCGGCCACGAGCGGCGTCGAGCCCTCCTGCAGCGTCACGACGGGATCCTCGCGCGCGAACGGCAGGCGCTCGCGGAAGCGCTCGATCAGCGGTGTGTGCCGGCTGCCGAGCGCGGCGCCCTCGATGCTCACATGAACTCCTCTTCGATCACGCGGATCGTGCGCGGGCGCGAGCGCAGGAAGTCGAACTGTCCGACGCGCTCCATCGCGCTGCGCAGGCTCGACTCGGTGACCGGGTGGGTCACCATCACCAGCCGCGCGCGCTCACCCATCCCGCGCTGCACGACAGACTTGATCGAGACGCCGTGCTCGCCCAGCACCTGCGTGACCGCGGCGAGCACGCCGGGACGGTCCGCGACCTCGAGGTGCAGGTAGAAGGCGCTCTCGAAGTCTTCCACCAGCGGCAGGTGCGAGAGCGGCGCGGGCGCGCTTGCGGGGGCCAACATCGCGCTGACGATATCCCCGAGCACCGCGCTCGCCGTCTGGCGCCCGCCCGCTCCCGGGCCGGACATCGTGATCTCGGTGATCGCCTCGGACTCCACCGTGATCGCGTTGAAGGGGCCCGAGACCGAGGCGAGCGGGTGTCCGGCGTACAAGAAGGCGGGGTGCACGCGCACCGACAGGCCGCCATCGCGCCGCTCGGCGGTGCCGATCAGCTTGAGCCCGAGGCCCAGCTCGCGCGCGTACTCCAGATCGTCGCTCTGCAGGTGCTCGATGCCCTCGTAGCGCACCTGCTCGAGCCGCACCGGCGTGCCGAATGCCAGGCGCGCGAGGATCGCCATCTTGGCTGCCGCGTCGCGGCCGCTCACGTCCTCGCTGGGATCGGCCTCCGCGTAGCCGGCCTGCTGCGCGGCGCGCAGGGCCTCCTCGTATGAGAGCCCGCGCGCCATCTCGGTCAGGATGAAGTTGGTCGTGCCGTTGACGATCCCGTGCACGCGCTCGATGTGGGTGCCGGCGAGCGACTCGTCGAGCACGCGCACGACGGGGATCACACCGGCGACCGCGCCCTCGAAGCGCAGCTGCACGCCCTCCTCGCGCGCCGCGCTGAAGAGCTCCTCGCCGTGCTGGGAGAGCAGCTGCTTGTTGGCCGTCACGACGTCGCGGCCGGCGCGCATCGCGCGCAGCACGTACTCGCGCGCCGGCTCGATGCCACCGATCAGCTCCACGATCAGGCTGCTGCCCTGGAGGATCTGCTCGAAGTCGCCGCGCTCGCGCGTGAGCACGCCTGCGAGGCGCACCTCGCGGCCGGTGCGCGCAGCGATGTCCGCCGCGCGTTCGCTGAGCAGAAGCTCGAGCGCGGCGCCCACGTTGCCGCGGCCGAGCAGCCCGATCGCGAACGGCTCGGCCACCTTCTCGTGCGGCGCTCCTGCGGGCGCGGGCGCGCTCATGAGGCGCGCACGTCGCGCGCGGCGAGCTCCTCGAGCCGCTCGCGCCGCACGACCACGCGCGCGTCGCCGTCACGGCAGAAGATGACCGGCGCGCGCGGCACGCCGTTGTAGTTGTTCGCCATCGCGTAGCCGTAGGCGCCCGTCGCGGGCGTGACGATCACGTCGCCCTGACGCGGATCGTCGAGCAGCGCCTCGCGCACGATCACATCGCCGGACTCGCAGTGCTTGCCGGCGAGCACGCAGCGGGTCGAGCCGCCGAAGCGGTCGGCGACGTAAGCCTCGTAGCGCGCGCCGTAGAGCATCGGGCGGAGGTTGTCAGACATGCCGCCGTCGACAGCGACCCAGCGCGAGACGTTCTGCTTGACGCTCTCGACCGTGTACAGCGTGACCGTCGAGTTGGCGCACAGCGCGCGGCCCGGCTCGATCATCAGGCGCCGGGCGCGTCCCGCGCCGGCGCGCACGATCGACGCGACGTACTCCTCGATCGTCGGCGGCGCCGGCTGCTGCTCGGTGTAGCGCACACCGAGGCCGCCGCCGAGATCCCACACGGGGAAGTCGCCAAGCGCGGCCAGCGCCTCGGCTGCGCGCACGAACGGCTCGAGGCTGAGCAGCTGCGAGCCGACGTGCGCGTGCAATCCGAGCAGCTCGAGCCCGTCCACCTGCGAGACGCGCGCTATCGCCTCCGGCGCCTGCTCCATCGCAAAGCCGAACTTCGAGTCGGCCTGTCCGGTGGAGATCTTGGCGTGCGTGTCGGGGGCGACGTCGGGGGTGACGCGCACGAGCACCGGCTGACCCTGCGCCGGGCGCGGCAAGCGCTCCAGGCGCGCGATCTCGTCGAAGTTGTCGATCACGATCGCGCCGATGCGCCGCTCGAGCGCCGCGCGCAGCTCGGCCTCGGACTTGGCGTTGCCGTGCAGCAGCAGGCGCTGCGCGTCGAAGCCGGCCGACAGCGCGAGGTGGAGCTCCCCGGCGGAGGCCACGTCGCAGTGCAGACCCTCGCTCGCGAACAGTTCGAGCACGGCGCTGCACGGAAACGCCTTGGATGCGAACACGACGTGCAGGTCCTCGTGGCCCGCATCGCGGCCGGCCTGCACGAAGGCCCGCGCGCGGGCCCTGAGATCGTCCTCGACGACCACATATGCGGGCGTGCCGAACTCGCGCGCCAACTCGAGCGCGTCGCAGCCGCCCACCTCCAGGCGCCCGCGCTCGTCCAGGCGACTGCCCAGCGGGAACACGTCGGACAACGTCGTCTGGGTGGCCATCGCAGCCTGATTATCGTGGACGCCGTGAGGCGGCCGCTCTCTCAGCCGGCGCGCGCGGGCCGCGGCGCAACCGCGGCGAGCCCGCCGCGCAGCTGCAGCGCGGCCAGATACGCGCCGCCCGCGGCGAGCAGCAGGAGGCTCTCGATCTGGGCCGCGGTGAGCCCCGCCAGCACCTCGCGGTTACGGCGCACGAACTCCACGAGGAAGCGCTCGAGGCCGGCGCCGAGCATGTACAGCGCCAGCACGACGCCCGGGCGCACGCGATCGCGCAGTTGCCACAGCGCGAGCGCCAGCAGGCACATCGCCACCGTCTCGTAGATCGGCGTCGGCTGCACGCGCACCCCCGCCGGAGTGGGCAGCGTTCCGTGCGGATAGCCCATCGCCCAGGGCAGGCTCGAGCGGATTCCGTAGTCCCCGTCGCCGGACAGCTGGCAGCCGATGCGCCCGATGCCGTAGCCGAGCGCGAGCCCGGTCGCACACATGTCGAGCAGCGCGAGCCGCAACGCGCCGCGCCAGCGCATCCATGCCAACACGCCGAGCGCGCCGCCGAGCAGGCCGCCGTACCAGACGAGCCCGCCGCCGGCGAACAGGCCGGCGACCAGTTCGTGGCGGACCTCGGCGTAGTTCTGCACCAGGTAGTACACGCGTGCACCCACCAAGCCGCCGAGCAGCGCCGCGAAGATCAGCTCATAGGACCAGTCGACCGGCAGGCGCAGCTCGCCCAGGCGCTTCCACAGCAGCGCGCCGCAGATCAGGAAGGCGAGCGCGAAGGCGACGCCGAAGGTCTTTATGTCAAGGCCGAGAAGATGGATTTCGGGCTGCACGCGCGCCCTCCCCAGGCGCCGACGCGCGGGCCGCGCCTTAGCCTGGCCGTAAGGTCCTTCTGCCACAATAAGTGCGTGGCTCAAAAGAAGTCGAAATTCGGTAAAGACGCCGGGCTGCAGGCACGCATGTTGCTGACGATGTTCCTGCTGACGGTCGTCTACGTCGTCTTCATCGGCGTGCTCTTCGCCGCGGGCGCCGGCGCGGCGCTGATCGTGGTCGTGGCGGTGGTGCTGCTGCTGTTGCAGCTGTTCGCCTCGGACAAGATCGCGATGGCGACGCTGGGCGTGAAAGAGGTCACGCCCGCGCAGGAGCCGGAACTGCACGGGGTCATCGAACGGCTGTGCGTGCAGGCGGACATCCCGAAGCCGCGCGTGTGCGTGATGGAGACCTCGATGCCCAACGCGTTCGCGATGGGACGCTCGCAGAAGAGCACCACGGTGTGCGCGACCCGCGGCATCCTGCAGATGCTCAACCCCGCCGAGCTCGAAGGAGTGATGGGCCACGAGCTCACGCACGTGATCAACCGCGACGTGATGGTGATGACGATCGCGAGCTTCTTCGCGACGCTGGCCTCGATCATCGTGCAGTTCGCGTTCTTCTTCGGCGGCGGCTTCGGCGGCGGCTACGGGCGCGGCCGCGGCGGCGGCCAGGAGGAGGAGGACATCCTGCTGGTGATCCTCGTGGCGGCGCTCGTGTACGCGATCTCCTTCCTGTTGCTGAGGGCGCTCTCGCGCTATCGCGAGTTCGCGGCGGACCGCGGCTCGGCGGTGCTGACGGGCCGCCCGAGCGCGCTCGCATCGGCGCTGATCAAGATCAGCGGCACGATGGAGCGAGTGCCGAGCGAAGACCTGCGCAGGGCGGAAGGCATGAGCGCGTTCTTCATCGTGCCGGCGCGCACCAAGCGCTCGCTGATGAACATCTTCTCCGACCACCCGCCGCTCGAGCAGCGCCTGGCGGCGCTCCAGCGGCTCGAGTCGCAGCTGCAGCAGAGCGCCGTCTGAGCCGTGGGCCTGCGCGACATCCTGACCGGCCGCCATCAGGTCAAGGGGCCGGCGGCGCACGACCGGCTGTTCGCGATCACGACGTCCTACATCACGCTCGAGTCCGAGCACGAAGTGGTGCCGGCGGGCAAGGCGGCGATCGTCTTCCAGGCGCTCTCGACGAGCGACTTCGAATCCACGCTGAAGGACATGGAAGAGGTGGTGCGCGCGACGGGCGGCGATAGCGGCACGACGGTCGCCACCAAGGACGACCAGTACGGCTACCGCTGGATGGTCCTCAGCAACCCGGCGGGCGCGCCGAGCGTGGAAGACCTCGCAGTGGGCATCAACGCGGTCTCGAGCTCGATCGAGACCGCGGGCTACGGCGAGCGGCTGCTGTGCGCCGTGTTCGCCTTCACGGACAACGCGCGCGCGTCCGCGGGCACCGGGGGGGCGCCGATCTACTTCATCTACAACTACAAGCGCGGCTACTGGTATCCGTTCGTGCCGCAGGCGGGCGCCGCCGAGCAGCGCTCGACCGAGCGCGAGCTGCAGCTGAAGGCACAGATCGGCTCCGAACTGCCGATCGAGCCCGAACTCGAGCGCTGGTTCCCGCTGTGGGGGATCCCGATCTAGCTAATCGGGGATCAGGCCCTCGCCCGTGAACTCGGTGCGGGCCTCCTGGAAGGTCGCGTCGGCGGGCGGCAGGATCACGTCGGAGGTCACGAGCTCGTCGTCGGCGACGAGCTGACCGTTGTCGCGCACGAAGTCCAGCAACGTCGCGAGCGCGTCGCGGAAGCCGTCTTCGCTGCCGCCTTCGACGATCCCGGCGACGCGGCCCTCGAGCTGATCGAGCTTTTCGCGCTCGCCGTCGTCGAGGCGGTACTGGTCCTCGCCGGAGATGCGGACGATCATTGCTGCTGTTCCTGGGCGGGCTCCGGCTGCGGCTCGGGCGTGCCCTCGGCGATCTGGGGCGCCTGCGCGCTCGCCGGCTGGCCGAGTTCGGCCTTCATCTTGGCGAGGTCCTCTTCGACCGCGGGCGCACTGGAGAGCTGCTTCAGCTGGCGGTCGATGTCGTCTTCGCCGGTGCCCAGCTGGCTCACGTCTTCGAAGGTGCCAGCCTGTTCGAGCTCGGAGACGGCGTCGGCGCGCGCCTTCATGTTTTCGGTCTTGTCGACCGCGCGCTGCATCGCGAGGCCGACGTCTGCCATCTGCTCGCCCACGCCCGTCGCCGCCTCGGAGATGCGCACCTGCGCCTCCGCCGCCGAGTACTGCGCCTTGATGACCTCCTTCTTGGTGCGGAAGGCTTCGATCTTCGCGCGCAGTTTCTGCTCGGAGTCGGTGAGCTTCTGCTGCTGCTCTTCGAGTTCGTTGACCTGCGTGTCGAGCGACTGCAGCTCGGTCTGCGCGACGTTCTTGCGTTCCAGCGCCGTGCGCGCGAGGTCTTCCTGGCCGGCCGCGAGCGCCTGGCGGGCCTGCGTGTCGAGCTTCACGACGCTCTGCTGCAGCGAGCTCTCCTGCATCTGCAGGCGCTTCTTGGCGGTCACCACGTCGGCGATCCCCTTCTTGACGTTCTGCAGCTGTTCGACCTGCTTCTGGTAGCTGTAGTCGAGGGTCTCGGCGGGATCTTCGGCGCGATCGAGCAGCTTCGAGACCTTCGCCTTCACGACGGTTGACATGCGCCCGGTCAGCCCGGCCATCTGATCCTCCTGTTACGTGTCAAGGCTAGAGTGACCGACCCGATGCCGGCCTGCACTCCAAGCGTAGCCGACGCACGCGCCCGCTATAGCCCGGCGGGGTGGCGCAGCACGTAGCCGGCGTTCCCGGGCCGCAGCGGGCGCCAACGCGGACCCTGCTCGTTGGACGGATCGTCGGCGGCGCTCGTGTCGAGCCGCAGGCCGGCGACCGTCATGTAGGCGTGTCCGGGGTTCGCGAAGATCGTCACCCACCGGCCCTCGCCGCTGGCGCCGTAGTGTTCGAATTCGGAGGAGTCCTCGGGCATCTTCAGCAGACCGCCGCCGTGCAGCGCGAACGAGACGGTTCCCGAGCAGTCATAGCCCGGCGAGGTGAAGCTCGCGTTGTGCCCGCCGCCGTAGATGTAGGGCAGTCCGATCAGATCGTTGGCGGCCCAGATGATCTGCTGCACGACCGCCGGCGCGTTGATCGGCGCCGCGGCGAGGCCTTCGACGTAATGCGCGAGCTTGCCCGGGACGAGCAGCTCGGGCTTGGTGCTCGCGATCTGCCCGACCGGGCTGCCGCCGGTGAGCGCGCTCTCCGGCGCGGCCTCCGTCAGCGGCTGGTAGGGGACCACTTCGCCGGTCGGCGTCTCCTCGTAGACGGGGCCGTGGTAGGCGACGCTGCGCGAGCGCGCGGTGATCGGCGCGGCGCCGGTGGGAACCTTCGGCGCCGAGGAGGTCGTGCTCGGCGAGGAGCCGCCGGCGACCGAGCTGCTGCTGCTGGAGGTCGGAGGCGCGGCCGTGGGGGCGGCGCCGCCGGGGTCGGTCGCGGCCATGGCGCTTGCGCTCACGGCGGCTACGGGAATGAGGCTGACTAGAACGGCGCTAGCTGTCCGGATACGCAACGGGGGAACACCTCTTTCGTCGGCCTCCGGGGTTAGCTGACGGGCTAGCGCTGAAAGAGCCTGCGCCCCTCGAGGTTTGACCACGAGGTTCGCCCCAACAACTTGGGTCCCCCGGTCCTCGACACCCAGCCGAGGATTCGGCAGAACGCGCAGCACGCTAGCAAACGGCAAAGACGATTGCATGACGACCTCGCCCGCCAGCGCCCACGCAGCCCGTCCCCGCCCTGCACGCGGGCTCTGCCGGGGGCGCTACTGTCCCAGCGCCATGCGCCGCTCACGCCACAGCGCCGCGCTGCTCGCACTCGCGCTCTCCGTCTGCCTCCCACTCGCCGGCTGCGGCAAGAGCTCGCCGCCGGCGCGCAACGCACAGGCGATCGTGCCCGTCGCCAGGCAGGGCGCGGTGAGCGTCGTCACGCGCAACACGAGCCGCATCGGCGGTGCCGACCCCGCCACCGACGCCGCCGCGGTCGCGCGCGCGGTCTTTCCGGGCCTCACAGCCGCGACGCGGCCCGACGCCGTCGTGATCGTGGACGTGAGCGACTGGCCGGCGGCGCTCGCCGCGTCCTCCCTGGCGGGCGGCGCGGTGGGCGCACCGATCCTCTACGGCGGACGCACGAGCCTGCCCGAAATCACCGTCGAAGCGATCGAAGCGCTGCGCCCGCACGGCCTCTCCGCGCTCGGCGGCACCCAGGTGATCCGCGTGGGCAGCCACGCCAGCACGGCGCGCGGCCTCTCGACGCGCACCCTGCCCGCGGGCGCTCCGGCGACGGTGGCGGCCGAGGTCGCCGAACTGCTGCGCGAAGCCTCCGGCGGAGTCGGCGCCAAGCAGGTGATCGTCGTGCCCGAACAGGCGCCACGCGCGATGACGATGCCCGTCGCGGGCCTCGCCGCCGAGAGCGCCGCCCCGATCCTCTATACGGGCGGCTCCGTCGTGCCGCCGGCGACGCTGCACGTGCTGGGCGGCCTGAAGGGCCCCTCGATCTATGTCGCCGACCCCGCCGCCGTCGGCTCCGCGGCGATGAACGTGCTGCGGCGCTACGGGCGCGTCACGACGATCGGCGCGGCCGAAGGCGCGAGCCCGGTCGCGAACGCGATCGCGATCGCGCGCTACACCGACGGCAGCTTCGGCTGGGGCATCAAAGAACCGGGGCACGGCCTCGTGTTCGCCAGCGAGACGCGTCCCCTCGACGCGCCCGCGGCCGCGCTGTTGTCCGCGAGCGCCGACTACGGCCCGCTGCTGCTGCTCGAAAGCGCGCACAGCATCCCGTCCTCGCTGTCCACCTACCTCAGCGACATCGAGCCCGCCTACACGTCCCAGCCCGCCTACCGCCCCGTGCGGGGCGTCTACAATCACGGCTGGCTGATCGGCGATGAACGCGCCATCTCAGCCGTCACTCAAGCCGAACTGGACTCCCTGCTCGAGATCACCCCCAGCAGCCAGAACGGCGAACAGGCTTACAGCGAACAGGTCGGCTGAGGTCGGCAAACGGAGACGAAGCTTTGAGTCAGGCAGAGGACCCGCGCCGGCTGGCGCGCAAGCGCGCAACCAAAGAGGTCAGCGTCGAGGACGTGCGCCAACTGATGGGCGCCTCGACGCCGCACTTCGCGCTGCAGCTGCGCAACCGCATCGCGAGCCTGATCGCCGACCTGCCGCCAGAGCACCCCGCGCGCCTGGAAGGCGAACGCGAGATCACCCGGCTGGAGCGCCTCGGCATCAGCGGCGAGACGCGCGGCGAGGGCCTCGTCGAGGGCGAGCGGCCGCTGCCGTCGCTCGACCTCGCCGCGCCGATCGCCGGCGACTGACGGCCAGGCGCGACAGCGCGTGCGCCAGCTGCCCGGCGCGACAGCTCGGGCGCTAACGGCCCCGCGCGACAGCGCGGGCGCTAACGGCCCCGCGCGAAAGCGCGGGCGCTAACGGCCCAGCGCGAAAGCGCGTGCGCGGCTGGCGTCGAGATAGCGCCGGCGCAGATAGTTGAACAGCAGCGCGAACAGCGCCACGTCGGGCACCAGCAGGGGCAGGCTCAGCCAGCGCGGCACGCGCATGAAGTACGCAAGGCCGAAGATCACGGCCGAGTGAAAAACGATCGGCGGGATCAGCGCGAGCAGCAGCGTGTGGGAGCGGAAGCCACCGAGGTGCTCGCGAAGCGTCACCTCGAGCGTCCCGACCGCGACCGCCGCGAGCCCGACGATGAGCAGCGCGGGGTCGAGCGGTTTGCGCGTGAAGGCGATGATCGCGGCCACGGCACCGACGAGGATCAGCAGCTCCGACAGCGGCAGCGGGTGCCACGGCGCCTGCGGACGCGCACGCGGATCGCCGTTGGCCGCACGGCGCGGCGCACCGTGACGTGCGACAGCCCGCGTCGGCGCCGGCGCTGGAGGAGCCCCCGCCTGCGGGCGGTGCTTGCGCGCGCGCCCACGCCTGCCGCCGCTGCGCTTGGAGACGACCGGTCGGTCAGGCATGCCGGGCTCCGCGGCGCCGCATTTGAGCGTCGATGGTAGCGCCTATCCTCTGGTGGATGTCAGCGTTTCCGGCCCCCGCCGAGCCCGCCGGCGCGGGTGCGGCGGGCATTCCCGACAGCGAGCTCCCCGGCCCTTACCCCGTCGGCGAGTACGCCGCCGCGCTGCGCAGCAAGCTGCGCCAGTTCGCGCGTGTGCAGATCATCGGCGAGCTCGGCAACCTGCGCCTCGCGCGCGCACGCGCCTACTTCGAGCTGCGCGACGCCCACGGCGCGATCCCGTGCAGCGCCTGGCGCCAGGACTGGGAAGCGATGAGCGCGCGCGCCGGCGCCGTTCCCGAGGACGGCATGCAGCTCGTGCTCGCCGGCGGCTGCGACTACTACCCGGGCAGCGCGACCTCCTCGCCCGGCTTCAGCTTCGCCGTGCACGACATGCGCATCGCCGGCGAGGGCGACCTGCTCGCCCGCATCGAGCGCCTGCGCCGCCAGCTCGCCGCGGAGGGGCTCCTCGAGCGTCAGGCGGCGCTGGCGCTGCCGCTGCTGCCGCGCAGCATCGGCGTGATCACCGGCGAGGGCGGCAAGGCGCGCGACGACGTGCTCGCGGGGCTCACGCGCCGCGGCTGGGCCGGACGCCTGGTGTGGGCGTTCACGCCCGTGCAGGACCGCCACGCCGCGCCGCAGATCTGCCGCGCGCTCGCCGACCTCGCCGCGCTCGCACAGGTCGACGTCGTCGTCATCGCGCGCGGCGGCGGCTCGCAGGCCGACCTGCTCGCCTTCAGCGACGAGACGCTGTGCCGCACCGTCGCGCTCCTCAGCGTGCCCGTCATCGCGTCGGTCGGCCACCACACCGACCGCACGCTGCTCGACGACGTGGCGGCGCGCAGCTGCTCGACCCCGACCCACGCCGCCGAGGCCGCCGTCGGCATCGACTGCGCGCGCGCCCGCAGCGAGCAGCTGCAGGCGGCGCTGCGCCTGCGCGAGCACGGCCGCCGCGCCGTCGTCTCGCGCGCACGCCACCTCGCGCTGCTCTCGCGCGCCCCCGCCGCGCGCCTGGAGCGCCAGCGCGCGCGCTTGCACCAGCAGCTGCGCGAGATGCGCGCCGGCTCGCGCCGCCGCGTCCGCAGCGAGCTCGAGCTGGCCTGCCGCCGCGCGCTCGTGCTCGAGCGCAAGGCCGCATCCACGCTGCTCGATTGCCGCGAGCGGCGCCCGCGCGAGCTCGAACAGCTCGCGCTCGCGCTCGCCGGCCACGACCCCCAGCGCACGCTCGAACGCGGCTACGCACTCGCGGAGTCGCTCGACGGCGCGCACGCCGTCACCTCCGCCGAGCAGGCCCGTGCCGCCGGTGAGCTGCGCCTGCGCTTCGCCGACGGCGCGATCGAGAGCACGGTCCGCGAGCGATGAGCAACGGCGGCGGGCAGCCCGGTGCCGGAGGCGAACCGGGCGAGCAGGCAGGCCGAGAGCCCGGCGCGCACGCCCAGCCCGGCGCGGAGCGTCGCGAGGGCGAGCTCGGCTATGAGGCCGCCAGCGCGCGCGTCGAGGAGATCATCCGGCTGCTCGACTCCGGCCAGGCGAGCCTCGACGAGACGCTCGCGCTGCTCGGCGAGGGCAAGAGCCTGATCGAGCTCTGCGCGCGCGAACTCAGCGCCGTCGGCAGCGCGCTCGAGGAGCTTCGCCTCGACGAGCTCGTCAGCCGCCTCGAAGGCGCGGCGGGCGCGTGAGCAGCTGGCTGCGGCTCGCGCCGCTGCAGCTGCAGATCGACTCCTACGAGCTCGAGCCGCTGCAGTCGAACGTCTCCAGCGACTTCGAGCGCAAGAGCACCGTCATCCACCTGCGCGGCGCCGGCGAGGAGGGGCTCGGCGAGGACGTCAGCTACGACGCGCGCGACCACGAGATCATGCAGGCCGCCGGGCCCGTGCTCGCGCTCGCCGGGCAGTTCACGCTGCAGAGCTTCAGCGAGCACCTCGCGACGCTCTCGCTGTTCCCCGAGCCGCCCGCCAGAGAGGTCTCTCAGCTCTACCGCACCTGGGCGTACGAGTCCGCCGCGCTCGATCTCGCGCTGCGCCAGGCCCGCCTCACGCTGCACGACGCACTGGCGCGCGAGCCCGCGCCCGTGCGCTTCGTCGTCTCGCTGCGCCTCGGCGAGCCGCCCACGTTCGAGCCGCTGCGCCGCCGCCTGGAGCTCTATCCCGACCTTCACTTCAAGCTCGACCCGACGAGCTCCTGGAACGAGCAGCTCATCTCCGAACTCGTCGCCACCGGCGCCATCGAGACGGTCGACTTCAAGGGGCTCTACGTCGGCTCGATCGTCGACCAGCCCGCCGACCCCGAGCTCTACCGGCGCGTCGCCGAGGCCTTCCCCAACGCCTGGATCGAGGATCCCGCGCTCACGCCCCAAACCGACGCCGTGCTCGCGCCCTACCGCGAGCGTTTCTCCTGGGATGCCCCGATCCACTCGACCGCCGACATCGAGGCGCTGCCCTACCCGCCGCGCATGGTCAACATCAAGCCCTCGCGGCTCGGCGGCCTGCAGAGCCTGCTCGACACCTACGACTACTGCCGCGAGCACGCGATCGGCAACTACGGCGGCGGCCAGTTCGAGCTCGGCGTCGGGCGCGGGCAGAACCAGTACCTCGCCTCGCTGTTCCACGCCGACGCGCCCAACGACGTCGCGCCCACCGGCTACAACCTGCCCGACCCCGCGCCCGGACTGCCGAGGAGCCCGCTTGCACCGGCGCCCTCGGCGAGCGGGTTTCGGTGGGGCTGAGCCGCGCCGGCGACGCACGCCGAGGTGCGCGCAGGGCCGCGCGAGCGTCCGGCTCGCCGCGCGCCATCGTCGGAAACGGGCACCGCCGAAAGCGCGCAATTTCCGGGAAATGGCGCCACGCAAGTTTCATCCCAGCTGGGCCTCCGAAACGCAACTTCTGGTTGCCGCCGCGGTTTGCGCGATCAAAGTCGTGTAACTTCGAGCCCGTTGCACGTCCTCGCGCTCGAACGCGAGAGCGGCGGGATGCGCCAACCCCAACCCCGTCCTCGCACCACAGGGGGTTATCGATCTTGGCGAGCGCGCGCGCCGACAAACGACGCAGACTCTTCGCCGCGGCAACGCTCGCGCTGCTCGCGCTGGCGCTCTTCGCGCTCTTAGCCCAGCGCGCGCGCGCGGCCGACCCCGGCGGCACCTCCGCCGGCCACGGCTCCAGCTCCTCCACGGGCGGCGCCAGCGCCGGCACGCCCGCCGGCGGCACGAGCGACGCCGGCGACACGCACGCCGGCTCCACGAGCAAGCCGGGCGCCGCGACCACGACGCACCCCGCCGCCAAGACGAGCCACGCCAAGCGCGCCCCGAAGGCCCCCTCCGCGCGCGTCACACACGTCAGCTGCACGCCCTCCTCCAAGTGCGACACCAACCCGCGCCACGTCTCCCAGCGCGGCACGCTGCTGATCGCCGGCATCGGGCTGAAGGCCGGCATGATCGTCGCCTTCCCGCGCGCCTACGGCGCCGCCCCGAGCGCGCGCGTCAGCAGCTACACGCCCTCCGCGCGCCTGCGCACGAGCGGATCTGAGCTGGTCGTGAGCGTCCCCCCCAACGCGCACTCGGGCGACATCATCGTGCTGGTCGGCAGCGGCCGCCACACGAGCCCCTATGGCCCCATCACCGTCTTCGCACACGCCCTGCACCCGCCCGCGCCGAAGCCGGCCCCGCCGCCAGCGCCCAGCGACCCCGCCGCCGCGACCGCGCTGGAAGGGCAGGGCATGTGGATCTGGTACCTCAGCGCCTCCGACGGCGGCAGCATCGCCTCGATCGTCGCCCAGGCCCACGCGGCCGACATCAGCACCCTCTACATCAAGAGCTCCGACGGCCCCGACAACTTCTGGAGCCAGTTCACGCCCCAGCTCGTCGCCGAACTGCACGCCGCCGGACTGAAGGTCTGCGCCTGGCAGTTCGTCTACGGCAGCGAACCCGTCGGCGAGGCCAGGCTCGGCGCCGAGGCCGTCGCCGATGGCGCCGACTGCCTCGTCATCGACGCCGAGAGCGAATACGAAGGCCGCTACGCCGCCGCGCAGACCTACATCGACGAACTGCGCGCGAAAATCGGCGCGAGCTTCCCCGTCGCGCTCACGTCCTTCCCCTACGTCTTCGACCACCTCAAGTTCCCCTACTCCGTCTTCCTCGGCCCCGGCGGCGCGCAGTTCAACCTTCCGCAGATGTACTGGAAGGACATCGGCAACTCGATCGACACCGTCTACGCGGACACCTTCATCGACAACCGCATCTACGACCGTCCCGTCTTCCCGCTCGGGCAGACCTACGGCCACCTCTCGAGCGAAGAACTCGTGCGCTTCCGCGAGGAGGCCGGCGACTACGGCGCCAGCGGCATCTCCTTCTGGGACTGGCAGGAAACCAACTCGACGGGTTGGAGCGCGCTCGCCTCACCGCTGCAGCCGCTCACCTCCGTCACGCCCAGCCCCGCCTACATGGAACTCTCCGAGGGTGGCAAGGGCGACCCCGTGCTCTGGATGCAGGAGCACCTCGCCGCCGCCGAGCCCGACCAGGAAACCACCGGCACCTTCAACTCCTCGACCCTCGCCAACGTCGAGGCCTTCCAGACGGCGCACGACATCCCCGCCAGCGGCATCGTCGAAGCCGCGACCTGGCAGGCGCTGCTCGCGCTCACGCCCGTCCCGGTCAGCTGGACCGGCGCCGGCCCGGCCGGCGGCTAGGGCCGCCGTCGCGCTCGCGCCGGTGTAGGCCGCGCGCCCCCGATCGGAGCTACGCGGCCCACCCGCGACCGCGACAGCGGTCGCCCGCTATCCCTTCTCGCTAAACCCGCTCGATCAGCGTCGCCGTTCCCAGCCCGCCGCCACAGCACATCGTCACGAATCCGACCGCCTTGTCGGAGCGCTCCAGCTCGTGCAGCAGCGTCGTGATCAGGCGCGCGCCGGTCGAGCCCAGCGGATGACCGAGCGCCATCGCCCCGCCATTCACGTTCACGCGGTCCATGTCCGGCTCCAGCTCGCGCCGCCACGCGGCCACCACCGGCGCGAACGCCTCGTTGATCTCGATCAGGTCGATGTCGTCGATCTTCATCCCGTTGCGCTTGAGGATCTTGCGCGTGGCCGGGATCGGGCCCTCGAGCATTTTGACCGGATCGGTGCCCACCGTCGTCTGGTCCACGATCCGTGCCCGCGCCCTCAAGCCGAGCGCCTTCGCCTTCTCCGCGCTCATCAGCAGCACCGCCGCCGCGCCGTCGGAGATCTGCGAGCTGTTGCCCGCCGTGATCTTGCCGTCGGGCTTGAACGCCGGCTTCAGCTGCGCCAGCGCCTCCAGGCTCGTGTCCGGACGAATCCCCTGGTCGATCAGGAGCGTCTCGCCGTTGACGCTCATCGGCACCACCTCGCGCTCGAAGCGGCCCTCCTCGGTCGCCTGGTGGGCAAGCCGGTGCGAGCGCAGCGCGAGCTCATCCAGCTCCGAGCGCGGAATCTCCCACTGATCGGCGATCATCTCCGCCCCGAGGCCCTGGCCCACGATGTTGTGCTTCGCCATCAGCTCCGGCGTGAAGGCGTAGCCGAAGTCCTCCTGCGTCTTCATCCCCGCCGCGAACGGCAGATGGCCCATGTGCTCGACGCCCGAGCCGATCATCGCGTCGTGCACGCCGGCCGCGATCAGCGCCGCCGAGAAGTTCACCGCCTGCTGGGCCGAGCCGCACTGGCGGTCAACCGTCGTCCCGGGCGTCTCGATCGGCAGCCCCGCCTGCAGCCACGCGTTGCGCGCGATGTTGAAGCCCTGCTCGCCGAACTGCTGCACGCAGCCCGCGATCGCGTCCTCGACCTCGATCGGATCGATCCCCGCGCGCTCGATCACCTCCGTGTAGCACTTCGCCAGCAGCGTGTTCGGATGGGTGTCCTTGTAGTAGCCCTTCTCGCGGTGCCCTCGCCCGATCGGCGTCCGCACCGCCTCCACGATCACGACTTCGCGACCCTCTAGCTGCCTCATTCCTCAACACTCTCCTGTCTCGTAGCCAAGCTCGCTCGCGCGCTTCTCGCCGAAGGCACGCCGCTTCAGATCGCGCACGCGCGCCCACGCTGCCAGAATGCCGGACCCTGCGCCCTCCACTCTACAGTCTCCGCCCTTCCTGGTTGACTGGCCAGTCAACCAGTGCCGCGCGCGGCGTCGCGCGGGCGCCGGCGATGAGCGTCCCTTGAGCACGCGCCTCGCGATCGCCGGCAGCGGCGCCATCGCCTGCGGCCTAGCCGCCACCGCTGCCCACCACGGCCCGGTGCTGCTGCTCGCGCGCTCGCAGAGCTCCGCGCAACGCGCTCGCGCGAGCGTGCGCAAAACGCTTGCACGGCTCGGCGCCGAGGTCGACCCGCAGCACGTCCGCGTCGTCACCGACCCGCGCGCCCTCGCCCACGCCGGCTTCGTCGTCGAGGCCGTCGTCGAGGACTTCGACGTCAAGGCGCATCTGCTTTCGGAGCTCGGCGAGCTGCTCGACGAGCACGCCATCCTCGCCACCACCACTTCCTCGCTCTCCGTCCAGGCGCTCGCGCGCGCCAGCGGCCGCGCCGACCGCTTCCTAGGCCTGCACGTCTTCAATCCCGTCACCAAGATGCCGCTCGTCGAGCTCGTCTTCCCCGACGCCGCCAGCGAGCGCACGCGCGAGCTCGCGCTCGCCCTCTGCGCCGGCTTCGAGAAGGTCCCCGTCGAGGTGCCCGACATAGCCGGCTTCGTCGTCAACCGCCTGCTCTTCCCCTACCTCTTCAGCGCCGTCCGCCTGCTCGAAGAGACCGCCATGGACCCGGCCGACGTCGACAAGTGCATGCGCCTCGGCGCCGCCCACCCGATGGGTCCGCTCGAGCTGCTCGACCTCGTCGGCCTCGACGTCGCCAGCGCGATCGGCGAGACGATCGGCCACGAGGTCCCCACCCGCGTGCGCGAGCTCATCGCCGCCGGCGCGCTCGGGCGCAAGAGCGGCCGTGGCTTTCATCACTACCGCTGATCGACCGCTGCCGCCGATCGCAGCCCGCCGCGAGGCGCGCATCGCCCGCCCGGCGCGATCGTGCGCTTTGCGTAGCTTTCGTGAACTTTTAGGCGCGCTGAAACGAGTTTTAGCTGTCATTCATCAACCCGCAGATACTGGTTATCTGCGGCCGCGAGGTCGCAACGCACACCCGCCTCCTCCCAGTGCGCACTGTCCGGCCCGCTCCCCCCGCGGGCCGGACGTGTAATGGGAGGCGCACCTGATGGGAGGGGGCGGCTGCGCCGCCGGCCTCGGTCGGTGTCGCCGCGGCGAGGGGCCCCTGTTCGTGTGGCTGCGGCGAGGCGCCCCTGTTCGTGTGGCCGCGGCGAGGCGCTGCGCTCCTCGACGGCGCGCGCGCGTCAGGAGGACTCGCGCTGCTCGCGCCGCGCCGCCGGCCGACCGCGCTCGCGGATGCGTACGGCCTCGATGCGGTTGTCGCGCACCGACTCCACGCGGATCGAGTAGCCGTCCGCCGTCACCGTGTCACCGCGCCGCGGCAGGCGGCCGAGCTCCCCGAACACATAACCGCCGATCGAGTTGTACGCGTCGCTGTCCTCCGGCAGCCTCAGGCCATAGTCGGCGAGGTCCGCGAGCGCCACGTGCCCACGCACGAACCAGTCGCCGTTCGCCAGACGGCGCACCTCGCCCGTGCTCGCGTCCGTCTCGTCGCTGATCTCCCCCACCACCTCCTCGATGATGTCCTCGACCGTCACCACGCCCACCACCCGGCCGTACTCGTCGACGACCACCGCCATCGACGCGCGCCGGCGCTGCAGATCCGCGAGCAGGTCATCGAGCGGCTTGGTCTCGGGCACGATCAGCGCGTCATGCACGATCGGCGCCAGCGGCGCCTGCGCGCCACGCTGCATGAACTCGCGCGCCAGCTCGCTGGCGTGCACCAGCCCGCGCACACGGTCGCGGTCTTCGTCTTCGGTCACCAGCAGACGCGTATGCCCACTCGAGATGCACAGCTGAAGCGCCGTCTCCACGTCCTGGGAGACGTCCACAGTCACGACCGCCGGGATCGGCGTCATCACCTGGCGCGCCTCCTGTTCGTGCAGGTGAAAGACGCCGCTCAACATGTCGGCCTCGCCCTCGTCGATCTGGCCGCCCGCCTCGGACTCGGCGATCAGCAGCTTCAGCTCCGCGCTGGAGTCACCGCGGCGTTCGGTGTTCATGTCCACGCCGAGCAGCCGCAGGATGCGGTCCGCGACGGCGGTCAGGAGCACGATGAACGGGCGGAACGCCACGCTGAACGCCTGCAGCGGGCGCGCCACGCGCCGCGCCACCGCCTCCGCGCGGTCGACCGCGTAGAACTTCGGCACCATCTCGCCCCCCACCAGCTGCACGAAGCTGATCAGCACGAACGCCACCGCCGCGCAGAGCACCACCGCGAGCCCGTGGCTCAGCGCGCCGCCGAGCGCGCCTTTCAGCAGCGAGGCAAGCGCCGGCTCGCCCAGCGCGCCGATGCCGATCGAGCACAGCGTCACGCCGATCTGCACCGCCGAGATGTATTCGTTCACGCGCTCGATCTGCGCCAGCGCGAGCGCCGCCCCACGCGCGCGCTGCTCGCGCATCACCTCCAGCCGCGAGCGCCGCGAGCGCACGAGCGCGTACTCCGCGATCACGAAGAACGCATTCACGGCCACGAGCACGGCCGCGAGGATCAGCTTCAGACCGTTCACACGCCGTCGGCGATCGGCCCGGTGAGAATCGCGGTGTCGCGAGGGCCTCGAGCGGCGCGCGCGAGCGCGGTCGAGGCGCCGCTACTTCGTGAAGGTTCTTCTTCGTCGTTCATCGCGCTCGTCGACCTCAGAACCGTAGCAAGGCTCCGCGGCGGAACATTCGCGTCTCGGCGCTCGGGCGCGTCAAGCCGCGAGCGCGTCGATGCGGCGCGCGAGCTCGAAGTCGGCGTCCGTCAGCCCGCCCTCGGAGTGGGTCGACAGCGTCAGCGCCACCCTGTTCCAGCCGTGCACGCGAATGTCCGGGTGATGGTTCGCGTCCTCCGCCGCGCGCGCGACCTCGTTGACGAACTCGATCGCCTCCTTGAAGTTCGCCAGCTTCCACTCGCGCTCGATCGAGTCGCCCGCCAGCCGCCAGCCGCCCGCCCGCTGCAGGCACTGCTCGATCTCGCCCTCACTCAGCCTCGCCATCTCGCCTCGCTCGCCGAGCCTACAGCGCCGAGAGCTATAACGTGAGGAGCGTGCGCATAGTCAGCCTCGTGCCGCACGCCACCGAGTTGCTCTTCGCGCTCGGCGCCGGCCGCGACGTGCTCGGCGTCACACACGAGTGCGACTACCCGCCAGACGCGCGCGAGCTGCCGCGGCTCACGCGTGACGCGCTGCCCGCCGGCATGAGCGCCGGCGAGATCGACGCCGCCGTGCGCGAGCGCACGCTCGCCGGCGAGTCCATCTACGAGCTCGACCGCGACGCGCTCGCCGAGCTCGAGCCCGAGCTGATCGTCACGCAGGCGCTGTGCCCCGTCTGCGCCGTCTCCTACGAGGACGTGCGCGCACTCGCGCGGGAGCTGCCCTCGCAGCCGCGCGTGATCGCCCTCGACCCCAAGACGCTCGGCGAGACCCTCGACGACGTGCGCACGCTCGCGCGGGCCACCGGCCGGCGCAGCGCCGGCGTCGAGCTGATCGCGCGCAGCGCGCGGCGCATCGACCGCGTGCGCCTCGCCGTGCGCGGCGCTCCGCGCGTGCGCACCGCCGCGCTCGAGTGGCTCGAGCCGCCCTACGCCGCCGGTCACTGGACCCCGCAGATGATCGACTACGCCGGCGGCGAGGACATCAGCGGCCTGGCAGGCGAGCCCTCCGAGACGATCACCTGGGAGCAGCTCGCCGCCGCCGCGCCCGAGGTCGTGCTCGTCATGCCCTGCGGCTACGACGCCGAGCGCTCCCACGAGGAGGCGCTCGCCTACGCCGGCCGCCTCGCCGCGCTGGGCGCGCGCCGCACCGTCGCAGTCGACGCCGCCTCCTACTTCTCGCGCCCCGGCCCGCGCCTGGTCGAGGGCCTCGAGCTGCTGGCCCACATCCTGCACCCCGACCGCGTGCCAGCTCCGCCCGCGCGCGCGCGCCCGCTCGAGCTCGCTACGGTTCGCTGCCGCTGAGACCCGCCGGCACGCGGATCGCCGCCGTTTCGACCTCGCTCGAGTGCGCCATCGCCACCGAGCCCGCGAACGCCGCCGCAGCGAGCACCACGCAGGCTGCGGTCGTGACGAGCGCCGGCATGCGGCGCACGTCGCCCGCGCGCAGCAGCAGCGCCGCGAGCGCGCCGCCGATCAGCCCGCCGATGTGCCCGCCGTAGGAGATCCCCGGAATCGTGAAGCTGATGATCAGGTTGATCACGATCAGCCCGCCCACGCCGCTTTGCAACAGCGGGATCTGGCGCGCACGCATCTCCACCGCCGCCGCGCCCATCAACCCGAAGATCGCCCCCGACGCGCCCACCGTCAGTTCGTGAGGCGAGATCAGCAGCGCGCCGAACGAGCCGCACAGCAGCGACACGAAGTACAGCAACCCGACCCGGAAGGACCCGAGCGCCGGCTCGAGCATCGTGCCGAGGTAGTAGAGCACCCACATGTTGAACCCGATGTGCAGGAGGTTCTCGTGCAGGAAGCCCGACGTCACGATCCGCCACAGCTGCCCGTGCGCCACGCCCTGCCCTACCAGGAAGGGGCTTTCGCTGGACCCCAACAGCGCGCCTTTCGTGATCAGTTTGCCGGAGCCTGTGCCGCCCAGCGTGAACACGCCCTTGCCCTCCGCGATGAAGACGATCACGTTGATCGCGATCAGCGCGTAGGTCAGGCGCGGCACCGTGCGCGCCTGACGAAGGCGCACCACGCGCGTGCGCTGTCTGGCGCACTCCGGGCAGCGCATGCCGACGGGCGTGCTCGTCATGCAGTCCGGGCAGATCGGCCGGCCGCAGTTGGAGCACGACACGCCCGTCTCCTGCGAGGGGTGTCGGTAACAGGTAGCCATTCGGGGGGCTGGGAAGAGCCTAGCTGTGCGGCGCGACGCGGCCTCCCGGCGGTGCGTGCGCAGCGCCACGCGGCCGAGTGCGCGGCGAGTGAGCAGCTAGTCGAGCAGCTTGCGCGTCTCGCGCGTGAGGTCGCGCAGCGCGCGCTCCCCCGCTTCGCGCAGGCTCTCGAGGCTCGGCGAGCGCTCCTGTGCACGCCGGCGCGCGCGCAGCAGCAGCAGCGCGCTGCCCGCCGCGCCGCCCGCGACGATCGCCGCCGCCGGGCGCACCCAGTTGCGCGGGTCGCGCATCGCGCCGAGCTCCCACGCATCGAGCTCGTCAGCTGCCATCTCGGTGATGCTCAGCAGCGTGTCCTCCAGGCGCTGCGCCAGTTCCGCCGGCGGCTCGACCGGTGCCAGCGCTTCGCGCAGCAGCATCTCAAAGCTCGAGGCGGCCTCAGTCATCCGCTCGCTCCGCCGTGGCGCCGTCGCTGCCGGCCGCCGTCGCGGTCGCGGTCGCGGTCGTCGCGCCATCCTCGCCGACGATCTGCTCCAGCTGCCTGATCGCGCGGTGGATCAGCACCTTCGTCGCACCATCCGAGCGCCCCAGCGCACGCGCGATCTCGCGGTTGTCCATGCCGAGCGCGAAGCGCATGATCAGCGCCTCGCGGCGGTCGTCGGGCAGCTGGCGTACGCCGTCGAGCACCCTGCTCAGCTCGTCGCGACCCTCCACCAGCTGCTCTGTGGTGTGCGGCGCCATCAGGTTCGTCGTGTCGTCGATCGGCGACGCCGGCCGGCGTGAGCGATCGCGGTAGAGATTCGCCGCAAGGTTGTGCGCGATGCGGATCAGCCATGGTCTCAGCGGCCGCCCGTGCGACTCGCGCTGCGCGCGCTCGAAGTGCCGATAGGCCTGCAGGAAGGTCTGCTCGGTGAGGTCCTCCGCGTCGTGGTGGTCGCCGACCCGGTAGTAGGCGTAGCTGTAGACGTCGCGCAGGTGCGCGCGATAGAGCTCCGCGAACTCCGCGTCGAGCTGCGCCTTGGTCTTGTGGCTGCTCGGCTCCGGCACTCATCGCACCCTACTCTCGGCAGTCTGCTCGGACAGTTCCGGCGCTAGGCAGCGCGCGAGGCCTCTCGCAGCGGCGCGCCGGGCTGGCGCAGCGGCTTCCCCAACCGCTGTCCGCCAAGCCACTCCCACTGCAGGTTCACGCACGTCCACACGCGCGCCGTCACCGCCGCCGCGTCCTCGGGCGAGCAGCACTGGAGCCTCGGGAACAGCATCGGCGCGCCGGCGCGCACACGGACCTTGCGCGGCCTGATGCGCCAGCCCCTGCGAACGTGCTCGCTGCCGAACACCGCGACCGGCGCGACGGGCACGCCCGTTTCCAGTGCGAGGCGACCGATCCCCCGGTGCGGCCTGGCGAGCGGGCCGGTGCGGATGCGCGTGCCCTCCGGGAAGACGACCACCACGTCGCCGCGGGCGAGGATCGCGCGAGCGGTCTCAAGCGCATCCCCGTCGCCGGCTCCGCGGTCCACCGGGAACGCGCCCAGCGCGTTCAGAACCCAGGCCTGCCAGCGCCTTTCGAACAGCTCGCGCTTGGCCATGTAGTAGACCGGACGTCGCACCAGCGTGCCGATCAGGAACGGATCCAGGAAGCTGCGGTGGTTTGCGGCGAGCAGCAGCGGCCCGCTCTTGGGCAGATGCTCGCGGCCGATCCGCTGCATCCGCAGGTAGATGAGGAAGAAGGGGACGAAAAGACTGCGGATGATCCGATAGACCACCGGGTTGACCCCCTTCTGCAGGGAGCGCTCACGGAATCGCGTGAGGTCGACGCCCGTCTCGCCCGGGGCGTGGCCGGACTCTTCCGGGCCTCGCATGGCTGGCTGCTCGGGCGCGCTGGACATGCCTCTGATACACCGCTCCCACGCGCGCCGTTACAGCGCGGGGCCCGGCGCGCGCGAGGGTTTCGGCGGATGGTCGGCGCCCGCAGGAAGAGTCCCCGGGGTACCCGTCGACCGCCGCTTGACGCCGCGGCGCGCCCACTGCTGCGCCGCCCGGGCGCCTGCGCCTGCGCCGTCGCCGCGTCAGGAGGCGCGCGGGACTGGATCGCCGCGCGACTCGAGGCTTCGCGGCGCCTGCTCTGGGCCGCGGGACGCCTTCACCTGAGGCGCGCGCCCGTGCCCTCCCAGAAGCGAGAAGCTCTCGGCGGGCGCGGGGTGGCCGATCAGGAAGCCCTGAGCCACATCGCAGCCCAGCTCGCGCAGGAGGTCCAGCGTCTCGCGATCCTCGATGCCCTCTGCCACGACGTGCATGTCGAGCGCATGTCCGAGGTCGATCGTGGACCTCACGAGCTGGAGGTCACGCTCGTGCCTGATCGTGGCGAGCCTCGTCACGAAGCCGCGGTCGAGCTTGAGCTGGCCGACGGCGAGGCCGCTGAGATAGGCCAGCGAGGTGAAACCGCTGCCGAAGTCGTCGATCGAGACGACGACCCCGCTCGTCCGCAGGCGTTCGACCACGCCCTTGGATCGCTCGAACTCTCTGATGACGCAGTGCTCGGTGATCTCGAGCACCAGGCAGCGCGCCGGCACCTGGTGCCTGTCGAGGACGCTCTCGACCAGCATCGGAAACTCCGGGTCCAGGAGGTTCGTCGGAGAGATGTTCACCGACACGATGATCTCGCTGCCTTCCGCCAGCCAGGTCGCACACTGGCCGACCGCATGATCGAGCACCCACTCGGTCAGGGGACCCATCAAACCTGCCTGCTCGGCGATCGAGATGAACCGCATCGGCGGGATCTCTCCGTGTTCGGGATGAGCCCAGCGCAGCAGCGCCTCGACGGCGCGCACGGCACCCGTGCGCAGATCCAGCTGCGGTTGGTAGCGGAGTATCAGCTCATCGCCTGAGATCGCGGAGCGCAGCTCATCGGCGAGACGCAGGAGGTTGCCGTGCTCGTCGACCTCCGGGTCGTAGGAGATCCACGCCTCGCCGGTCAGCTTGGCTCGGTACATGGCCAGGTCGGCACGCGACACGAGCGTGTCCGGATCCTCGGCATCCGCCGGCGCGTGTGCGATCCCGACGCTCGCGCCGACCTGTACGCTCACGCTCTCCAGCAGGAATGGCTGCTGGAGCGCGTCGCTCAAACGGTGGGCCACCGATCTGGTCTGCTCGACGCCGGCGCCGAGCAGCAGCGCCGCGAACTCGTCGCCGCCCAGGCGCATGAGCGTGTCGCCGTCGCGCAACGCACCCTTCAGACGGTCCCCCACGAGCCGCAGCAGCTCATCTCCGACCGGGTGGCCGAAGGAGTCATTGATCTCCTTGAAGCGATCGAGGTCGATGAACAGGAACGAGAGCGTGCGCGCGCCTTGCTCGTCTTCGGACTCGTCGGCGAACCAGGCGTGCAGCGCGTCGAAGAGGGCTCGCCTGTTGCCGAGACCCGTCAGCTGATCCGTCACGGCCTGCTGATAGCGCTTGAACGTCAAGGCGCGCAGGCTGTGCATGAGTTTTGTCAGCCGGATGCCAACCAGGAACAGCGTCGCCGCCGAAAGGGCGACCGCCACCGGACCCGGGTGGTGAAAAGCACCGATGATCAGGACGATGAGAGCGGCCAGCGCCGCGCAGCTGGGCAGCGCGAAGCCCGGCGGCCTCTGCAATGCGAGCGGGTCAGCCGCTCCGGGCGGGAGCCACATCGCCAGCGAGATCATGAAGATCGAGGTGGGCCACGCGATGCTGTTGAAGATCAGCCCGACGTGACTGGCGCCGACGCTCGAGGAGAAGAGGTTGAAGGTGTCACCGACGGTGTTGATCGCCATTCCGCCGCCGAGCAGCAGCCATGGCAGCCGGCTGCGTCCGGCGAGCATCGCGGTGCCGCCGACGACCAGCCCGAGCAGCAGCAGGTCGCCGATCGGGTATGCGAGGTTTGTCGCGACAGCCAGCCTGCTGCCGCCGGCGCTGTTCAAGACGCTGTGAAAGGCGAACGCCGAGCACACCGCCGCGGCGCCCATCGCCGCGATGGAGCTGTCGAGCCAGCTGGGATTGTTCAGCCGCCTGACCTCGCCGCGCATGAACATCACGATCCCCGCACACGCGAGCGGGAAGAAGCTCAGATAGAAACCGTCGGCGAGCGAGGGGATCGGCGGCGTGGCCCCGTGCATCGACTCGGCCGTCAGACAGAAGTCGCCGATCGACCAAAACAGCGTCGCGCATCCGAGGATCAGCGGAACCTTGCGGCGCCGCGCCGTGCCGAACGAGGCGGCGATGCAGAGCAGCGCCATGACCGCCTCGAAGCCGCTCGCCATCCAGCCGTCGACGAGTTCGGATTGCGTGCTCGTGCTCAGCAGGTACACGAGGTACGCGACCAGCAGCCCACCGAGCACGGTGTAGAGCGGCCACAGCATCCGAGTGCGGCGCGCGCTGCTCGCTGACGGTCGGTGATCTTCGCGCGGCAAGCCGAAACTGATCGCCATCAGTCGCTCATCGGTAGAAACCGCGTCATGCGTGAGCCTTTTTTGCATGGGCGCGCGCGCTCTCAGCGGGAGCGGCACGGCGCCGGCTGCGAGCGGCTGCGGGGCCGTTGCGGGCACGCAGAGGCCGTTGCGGGCAAAAACGCCGCTCGGCAGCGGCGGAGCGCACGCGCGCTGGGCCGTCCAGCGCGTCTGGACGGCCCGGTCTGGCGACGCGAGATCCCGAACTCCCTCGAGCGCGTGCAAGAACACGCGAACGTCGAGGCGCCCTGGGCGCGGGCCCGCTGTCCACGATGCCGGCAGGCAACCGGCGCGGCATCGCCTGCGCCAGCGCTCTCAGACGCCGCCCAGTCCGAGTTTGCTGGTCACATCGCCGCCGAGCGCTTTCACCGTTTCGAGCACCTTTGCGTTTGTTTCTTCGACGGTCGAGGTGACCTTTTCGACGCCCTGCGTGACCGTTTCTTTGACCTGCGTTGCCGTTTCGTCGGCCGCCTGTTTGACGTTTTCGGTCACCGCTTGAACCGGTTCAGAAGTCCGCTTGACGGCTTCTCCGGCGCTCTTGGCCACCGCTTCGGGGGCTTGTGTCGCGGTCCGGGCTGAGCCCGTCGCGGCTTCCACGATGTGCTGCAGGATGCCTTCACGGCTGGCAGTCGTCCCCGCCGGCGCGGTGTCCGACGGGGTCTGCGCGACCGGCGCGCCCGCAGCCGTCGCCGGCGACGCTGCCGGCGTTGCGCCAGGGCTCTTCGCGGAGACGACCGGGCGCAGCCCCGTCGTCTCGGGATGCGCGCCGACGCCGAGCCTGCGGCCCCCGCGCAGAGGCGTTCGCCCTGCGGTGGAGCGGCCCGTCGCAGCCGTGTCGCCGAGGGCGGCGGGACCAAGCGGGTCGGCGGCGCGCGCCGCGACGCGACGCGCGGCAGAGGGCCTGTGGGTCGTCGATCTCGCGGGCGTGCTCGCGGCGACCGCGGCGCCGCCCACGACTGCCAGCGCCGCCGCCGTCCTTGCGGCCGAGCCAAGGCCGGCTGCGCCGGGGTTGAGCAGCGACGCTATGCGCGTGGGGAGCGTCGAGAGCGAGGACCACAGCGCAATCGAGCGGCGCCCGCTGTAATGGCGACTGAACGCGCTGACCACTTCCGCGTCGAGCTTCGTGCCTGCCTCGCGCGCAAGGACCTCGAGCGCCTCCCTGTGAGCGCGAGCCGAGCGGTAGGGTCGGCTCGCCGTCATCGCGTCGAAGGTGTCCGCCACCGCGATGATGCGCGCTCCGAGCGGGATGTCCTCGCCGCGCAGACGGTCCGGGTAACCGGTTCCGTCGAGTCGCTCGTGGTGATGCCTGACGATCGAGCTGAGCTGCTTGTCCTGCAGCACCTCGACCATCTGCGCCCCGTCGGCCGGATGCCGCTTCATCACCTCGTACTCGGCGTCGGTGAGCTTCCCGGGCTTGCGCAGGATCGCGCGCGGCGTGTGCACCTTGCCGACGTCATGCATCGCGGCGGCCGTGCGGATGCGCGTGACCTGCTCGGCCGGCAGACCCATCCGGCTGGCGATCGCCCATGCGTAGTGGGCGACGCGGCGCGAGTGGCCATGCGTGTTCGGGTCGCGTGCGTCGAGCGCCGCCGCCAGACCTTCGAAGAGCTCGAGCTGCCGTTGAGCGGTCAGTCCCCCCGTCGGTCGCAGCTGCGCCCTGCCGTCTATGCCGAGGATCGCGCGCGCCGAGCGCAGCTGCCGCTCGCGGCGGCAGCGCATCGCGTAGCGCCAGATCATCAGGTCCCCGAACAGAAGGTCTCGCGAGGCTGCCCGTCGCTGCCAGAAGAGGGCTCCCGCGTAGCCGGCCGCGAGCGAGCTCAGCAGCGCGAGCGCGAGACTCAGTGGATAAGAGCTGAGGAGACCCGCGGATCGCAGCCACCAGACGAGAAACGTCGGCAGGAGTGCGATCAGCGCCGTCGCGACGAGCGCGTGCGGCAGGAACGCGAGCGTGCCCGGTTCGGGCGCCTCACTCGCCGACGCCACCGGCTCGGAGGCGCGGTCGGGCGCTGGACCTCCGAGCAGTGCCGAGCGCTCTGGCGCGGACCCTCCGTGCTCATCGCGGTGGCGTCCGCACGCCTCGCGGCCTGCGGGGAGGTCTACAACTGACTGATCAGGCAAGACAGCCTCCTGGTTGTCGTGCTGGCAGCCGAGCCATCTCTAGAGCGAACGAGACCTCTTGCTTTGCGTCCCCGCCTCTCGACGGGTTTGCCCTGAGCAGCTTTTGCCCAGCAAATCGACGCCGAGCAGGCCCCCGATTAGCGCATCGAGTCCGTCTGGCCGTTCGTTGATCGGCGAGATGCGCCCGAGGATGGCGCGAACCGGCGCCCCTGTGCTCGCGCTGCGCTCCAGCCGCCTTCGCGCAAGAGCGCGGTTACAGTGGTGCGCGTGGTGCTGCCGTGCCGCCGCACCTCTTTGCCGCCGGAGTAGCTCAGCTGGTAGAGCGCCTGTCTTGTAAACAGGGGGTCAGCGGTTCGAATCCGCTCTCCGGCTTTGGCGAACTAGCTCATAAACACTGGGACTTTCGGCTGTTCGGGAGGCTGGTCCACGCGCAGGATGGCCGTGCCCGTGCTGTACACCACCGACGTACACCAAACTAGGATTCAGGCGCGGTGTAGGGGCTGGCTCAGCTCGTCCAGCCAGGCGAGCAGATCGGCTTCTCGGTAGCGCAACAGCCGACCTATGCGGAGGTGCGGAACCAGCCCGCAGCGAGTGTGATCCCTGAGCGTGGACTCGCGGAGCCCGAGTAGTAGGGCAGCATCGCGTGCGGTGAGCAGGACGGGACCATCGGGAATCCGGCGCGCTTCCAGCTCAGACCGCCTCTTGGGCACCTCGCGCGCACGCGAGGGACGCAATGGGCGCGCCTTGCGAGGCAGTGGGGAGTGTTGACTTTCCTCGTTGGCCAACGCTAGTATTACTAGCGTTATGGGTGCTGCTTCCGGGGATCGAGACAACGCATCGAAGACGGCGGGTAAGCAGACGTGGCGGGTAGACCGCGTGGACCCGACTCCCCTACACGAGCAGGTGGCCGCTGAGATCCGCCGAGCGATCGCGGACGGAGAGGCCGCGCCCGGGGCTCGGATTCCGCAGGCGAAGGACCTAGCGGCGGTGCTCGGTGTCAACACGAACACTGTTCTTCGAGCGCTGCGCGTGCTGCGCGACGAGGGCTTGTTGGAGTTGCGTCGTGGTCGCGACACGATCGTCACCGGGACGCCGGAGAAGAGCGCCGTGTTGATCCATGCCAAGGAGCTGATTCGATTCGCCCGCCAACGCGGCTATCAACGCGATGAGCTCATCGCGTTGATGCAAGGCATTCGATAGGGGCTCAAGCGATGGCGTTCCAGCACACGAAGCGGCCTGCAGTAGCCGAGCCTCCTCCCGTCGTCGGCGATGTTTCCGCCGACGCGGAGGCGCTTTTCAAGGAGGCAAGGCAACGTGAGCGACGGCGCCGCCTCATCCGGCTTGGCGTCGTCGTGACGATCTGCGTGGTCGGGCTGCTCGTGTACGAGCTCGGTTTCAGCGGGCAGGCGAGGACGGCTCTGTTGTCGACGCCGCTGCCCGCGGTCAACCGAGCTGCGTTCTCGCACCAGGGCGACCTCGCGTTCGTGTCCAAGGGACAGCTCTGGGTCCTTGACGGCGACACAGGCAAGCTCACTCGCGTGAGCCGCCGCTCACAACAGGCAGCCGATCCGCAGTTCTCGCCGAACGGCCACTGGCTCAGCTATCTGGTCGACTCGAGCCAGCTCTGGGTGGCGCGCTCCGACGGCGACTTGCCCAGGCACGTCACATCCGCTGACGCCGTCAGCGGCTGGCTTGCGGATGATCGGCTCGTTGCCGGCTCCGGGCTGTGGCAGGTCTCTTCGGCCGGGATCGTCACGCGAGTCGGAACGGTGCCACGCGGTCTCGCGGCATGGTCACCTGACGGCGGGCGCTACGTGTTTTTCTCCGGCAGCTTGGGATCGACCACCAAAGCATCCACCGGCACGCAGGGCCTGGAGGTCTCCAGCTCACTGAACGGAAAGCGCACAAGCTGGTACACAGGGAAGGTTTCGTTTACACCCCAGTCCGGACTGCAGGGCAACTTTCTCTTCGACGCCGTTGTCCTGCCAACTCGCGAGGGCATCCTCTTCCAGTTGGATCCCGATCAGTCGAACGACCTGCCAGCCGACGGCCTCAAGCTCTACGAGATCCGCGTGCCCGGTGCTCGACCGCAACAGATCGGCGTGACCGTCGATCTCCCGATCGCGATTGGAGCGAACGGCACGTTCGCGATCACAAACGGCGGGAACCGCTATGCGTGGCTGACGAAGTCCGTCGAGACATGCTCGGCAACGACCACACTGTGCACGCCCGTACCCACAGCCCACGGCGAGCTCTCCTTCGATCCAGCCTGGTCCCCGAACGGCAAAGAGCTCGCCTTCGACGTGGCTCCCGCCAGCTCGGCGACGAACTTCTTCCAAGCGACAGTCAAGCGCTGGTATGCGACGCACTCGCTGTGGATCCTCCGGCAAGGAGGCACCACGGCATACGAGATCCCAGGCACCGGTGGAGCCTCCACGCCAACGTGGTCGACCGACGGCAAGAGTCTGATGTACGTGGCAAACGACGCACTGTGGCTCCTCCCGACGCTTTCCAGCAAGCCTGTCCGGATCGCCTCGCCCCTGTTCACGCCAAACGACTGGCAGAGCTTTTTCGGCGAGATCAGCTGGTCCGACCAGTTCGCCTGGCTATCCCACCGCTAACAGAATCCGCCATTTCCTCCGACGCGCTGCGCCAGCGAACAGGAGTCTCGATGACGCCTGGGCCCTTGCCTGCGCTGTGCACGAGCGGCGCCCTGTCTCACTGACACACGAACGCCGCTGCCGCTGCTGGACGGAAGCAGGAGCGACCTACGACTGCACCGGGCTCTCGCTGTTCGTCCAAGGGGGCTGCGTTGAGGTGGGGCCTGCGGGCGCTCGCTTGCGTCCGATAAGCAGTAGCCGGCAAGGGTATCCGCATCGTGCACGTGTGACATCCGCTCGAACCTGTGCCTTTGGCTTTATCGCGTTCGGTTCCGGCCGGTGGGATGATCCGCCCGCCTGTGCGTTCAACAGGGGCGCAGAGCACACAACAGCACTTTGAGCGATTGGGGGACGTTATGTTTGGGATGGGTTCGGCCCGTGGACGTGCGGGCATGGTATTGGCGGGGTTGTTCGCCGCAGCCACACTAGCCGTCGTGGTGGTGCAGGCGAGTGCGAGTGGGACGGAAGCCTCGAAGCTGGCAGCAGTCGCGAGGCTTGCGGCGGTGCCGAAGCGGCTGTCGCTCAAGCATGCAGCAGCGGCGGTTCAGGCAAGCTTGAGGTCGGAGGCGGGGCCGCAGGCGTCAGCGATCGTGGGCGATAGCCCCGCGACCGTGTCCTGCGGGCAGACGCTCACGGCGAGCACGACGCTCACCGCCGACCTCAACTGCGCTGGTGACAACGGCCTGATGCTCGGCGCCAATGGAATCGTGCTCAACCTCAACGGCCATTTCATCATCGGCTCGAACAACCAAGAAGATGGGACCGTCGGGGTGTGGGACCGATCATCTGCGAAAGACACGATCGAGAACGGCTACATCGTCGGCTTCGAGTACGGCGTCGTCGCCAGCGGCGCAACCGACGCGATAACCAACGTGCAGGCGACTGGAAGCAGGACCCTCGGTTTCATCCTCCTAGGAAACGGTGACAAGGCGACCAGCGACACGGCGGCGGAGAACTTCCGGATCGGCATGGCACTCGAGGCGAACAGCGACACGGCCCAGTCCGATCACCTGCTGAACAACGAAGGCATCGGTCTTGCCGTGGAGGAAACCTCTGGCGACAAACTTCTCGACAACGTCGCCAACGGCAACACCGGGGATGGGATCGTCGCCGAAGGGACGATCCAGACGCTGACCGGCAATACCGCCAACTACAACGACGAACTGGGGATCGACGCAATCAGCCCTCAGATCGACGGCGGATCCAACACGGCGATGGGCAACGGGACCAAAGAACAGTGCCGAGGGGTGGTTTGCTCGTAGCCGCTGAGAGCGGATAGGTTTATTGAGGGATTGTGGGGGTGCCAGCAGGCGAACATCGTCGGCGCAACTCGTCACGCTCGGAACACGCAGGCGCAGCTTTGATGCCTGCGTGCTCCCCAGTCTTGCCGCGCTAGTGCTTCGCGGGCTGAGCGGGCGTCTCAGCGATGGTTCCGCTCACGCTCGCTGTGGACGAGCCGCACGCGTCTCGTCCGGCGCTCGCGACGCGCCTGCTTCGCCCGGGCGTAAGCGATCGTCTCGCTGGCGGGCCCGCGCTGCCCACTGAGCCGATCGGCGGTCCAAACCGGTCGGGCCCTAGGTGGGCTCGGGAGGCTGCTCGCCCTCGAAGTAGTTGACGGCGTCGTGAGCGCGAAAGTGGCTGTAAAGGCCGCCGCCCTCAGGTCGGCGCTCAAACACACCGATTGTGCTCGAGTCGGGTCGGATGACGATGTCCGGTGCGCCGCTTGTGCTGAACGCGAGCATGCGAGCCCGGCTCATCGGAGCGGTTGACTATCTGGTGGGCTCCCACCTCGCCGACGAGAAATGAGACGATCTCTCCCTCCTGCAGCTCACGCCAGCCTTGGGATCCGCGCAAGCTGAGCTGGCCGGAGAGGATCACGATCAGCTCCTCCTCGCACAGGTGGTAGTGATACGGATAGGCTGCCTGTCCTGGGGCGATCTCCCACAGGCTGAGGCCAAGGCGCTCAGCGCCCACCTGGCGGCCGAGGCGCGCGCGGCGACATTTAAAGCCACGGTGTTCGCGCTGCTCGTCGAACTCGGGATCATTGAGATTCGCCACTCGCGGATCGTAAAGAAGACGCGATAGACCTTCGGCCCCGGGCTTCTACAAGCCGACGGACCACTTGCGCTCCGCGCAGCATCCGAGCGTCTGCGCCGGCTGGGCAGCGCTCGCTTCGATGGCGAAAGCAGACGTCCGCCGAGCCGGTAGTCGGACGAGTGCACATCGTCCATCTCAGCAGTTTCGGCGGGCTTCACTCACGCGCTCGCATCCATGACGAAGCACTCGTGAGGGGCGTTCGCCAACCTCGGCCTCACACCGGGCAGCGGCACCGGACCCCTACTCCAGGGCGGTCGCCCGCAATGCCTCGTCGTGATCGAGGAAGCCCCGGACGCGCCACATCTTGCCGTCGCGGAAGTCCTCGACAAACTCCACGGTCGCGTCAACCGCAACGCCGCTAGCGGCCTCGGTTCGTCACTAAGCCCATCTGTTGACGCGGTCCATGGTGAAGCGGCACCGACGCGAGCCGGGATCTACTAGCTGCTGGACCCGCACAGGAGCTGACCGGATCCGAACCGCGGCGGCTTAACCTCCAATTCCTGGAGTTCACGTTCAGCAACGTTGCGGGCCGACGGCGGAAGCTTCCCGATGAACTTCCTGAGCGTGTCTTCCTGCTGCTTGCGTTCGGCGCGCGCTACGTGCACGATGACGATGACGATCGCCACGTGGGCTTGGAGTGTGTAGCCTTCTTTTTCGCCGCTCACGTTCTCGGTGCACTTGATTCTCACCTGATGCTCGCCCCTTCGCAACGCCTCGGAGGGGTTCAGGTTGGAACCGCAGATCGGCGCCCCAGCGAAGGGACTAGGGTTCGATAGCAAATCCAAGTTGCTGCACCGCGAACCGATTATTTTTTTGATCTGCGTTTCTGCGGTACTGAACTCACCGGGGCATTCGCTTCCCCCCCAGTGGTCGAACGGTAGGCCGAAGTCAAACGCTCCGCTACCGCCATGAGCTGGCGGAGTATATTCGGGATAAGGCTCGTCTGCTCGCTGGAAAGGCTCGCCCAAGCCAAGCGAATGGTAGCCGCTGAAGCCTTGGGTGCAGCCAAAGGGTTCAGTCACGTTGGAATGATAGATCACTTCGTTTGTCTCAAAAATGTCGCCGGTCGCAACTCCCCCATGATTTGACAGAAGGCCCCCGTAGGACTCTAGTTCGGCGAGACCGTACGCCGTACCGTCGACAGCGAACGTCCAACCTCCAGTAATCGTCACACCGTTGCCCTGATTCAGGTTGTAGTACGCGTGCACGAGCTCGTCGTCGTAGATGGACAGCCTGAAGCAGCACACCGGGCCCCCTGCTGCCACGCGAGCATGGGGCGTCGCGGCCCTGACAGACGACGCGCCGACGACCAGCAGCACACATGCCCCGCATAGCCACAGCGCGGAGACTCGGCGCACCAAAGCTCTGTTGACTCGGCTGCCGAGTGTCATCGAGCAACCTGCGCGCGCGCTGCCTCTCTTGCGACGGGGTGCCTTGTGTCGACGACTCTCGCCGACGGAGAGCGCGTTCGCCAGCCCCCCCGCTGCGCGTACGCAGTTATGAGCCCCATGGCGCAACCATAGTCGCTTCAGGTGACGAGCACAAGACGAGCCGGCAGCGGGCCGCAGCAGCACCTGCACGGGATTCCTCCGCTCAAATCATCTCTCGCAAATCATCTCGCCGTCGATGGAACGAGATCAAGATCCCGGCGGCACGGCGACGCTCACCTCGCGCGTCCATCTCAGCAGTCTCGACGGTCGCCACGGGCACGCTCGCATCCATCACAAAGCACTCGTGTCGTCCGTTTAGCGGACCTCGACCTCACACCCGCACCGGCACCTGACCGCTATTCGGTGCTCACTCGCCCCATCCCTCGAAGGGACTGGGGTGTCCCTCAAATTCGGAAAAGTATTGGCGAAAGTGGGTGCATCGTCCGTCCGTCGCGTCCAGCCGTGCGATAAAGCATCCGGCGAGCGTTTCCTCCGGCTCTCCATCACGGTTGGACATTGCGGTCCAGAACTCGGCCGCGACCCGATCCCCGTCGGTGATCGGCTTGCCCATGCGGACGCGAACGGTGCCCGCCTCGGCTTGCTCCCGACGGATGTAGCGTTCCATCGCCTCCCGTCCGACAACGGTCTCGTTGACGGGGTGCTCCACATAGACGACATCGTCCTTGAACAGGTCAACGAAACCGTCGAAATCCCAACTCGCCCACGTTCTGCCATAGCCCTCGACGAACGCCGTCGCTATCTCCCGACTAGCTGTCATGGCCGCTCCCTCGGCATCACGGGTCGGGGGGTCGGGCATCCGGCAGCGAAGTATCACACGTCCTGTAGCCACCGCTTTGCGAAGCTGAGCGCGGACCCGCGCTGGACCAGAGCAGACGCCCCCGCCTCGCCAGGGCGAGCGCGGGCGCGGGCGTGATCCGTGATACGAGCTGCGAAAGCCGGGCCCCACCTCTGGGGTTGGCTACGCCTTTGCACCCAGCGCGGAAGCCGGCTCCACCCATCAGTAGACAGCATTGCTTTAGGCGGCTTCTGCGTCGAGGGTCGCGCGCTGGATGCTGGTGGCCATCGGGACGTGGTCGAGCTGCCGGGCTTGTTGGAGGTAGTCGGCGATCAGCGCCTCCAGTGCGGCGTAACCGTCTTGCTCGAGGCCACGCAGCCCAAGTCGCCGCCCAGCACAAGCCACGCGGCCAAGCCTGCCCTCCAGGTTCGCTTTCCCTTGGGCTCAGCGGCGCTCGCCTAACCCCTGAGGGCCCCGCCCCACTTCGACGTGTTAGCTCGCGACCAGCTGCGTCACGCGCCACACCGTCATTTGTGTTTTTTTTCTTCTTTTTCTTTTTCTCTCTTTTCTTTCTCTTCTTTCTTTTCTATCTCTTCCTGTTCCTTCGCAGGGCCCGTGAATCCTCCTGCGTAGCAGGGCCTGCCTTCGCAGTCGTCGCTTTCGGAGATCGACCCTTCGAAGAAGTCAGATACGAGTTTCTCCTCGGTCTTGGGGGCTCCCCTGGGCGCCGAGTGGGGGTCTTCGCCACTCGTATCCGGGACGTTTTCGTAGGGAGGCGGTTCAACTCCGATGAAATGGCCTGATCCCGGCGAGGTTTCGCGAATGGGGCCGATGTCCCAGTAGTAGATCGCCGAGCCCGTGAAGGGATAGCTCCCGATCGCGGGGACGTTCCAGAGCACTTCGGTGTGCTTCCAACGGCCCTTGTAGAGGGCTGGCGCGTGAGCTGAGGCGCCGATCGTTCGCGCCTCGACTTCTGACTGGTAGTTGCTCACCTGGTGATCGCCGAAGGCCTGGTTCATCAGCACTTGGTGCGCAGGCGTGTCGGGCAGCGGGTCGGAGGTCATCCGATCGGCATACCCGTCCGGCTCGCCGCGGTCCCAGAGCATCTGCATCAGGTCGAACAGGAGGGGATGTAGGCCGCGTTCCGGGTAGGTGAAGTTGAACAGCTCTTCGAATTCGTCGAAGTCGACCGAGCGTGGAATCAGGACGGAGTAGTTCATCGCTCCCACCCCCAGCGATGCCCGCGTGAAGTCGGTCGCGACCGCCGTCAGCGCGCCGCCCATGATCCCGCCTTGGCTGTTGCCGTTGTAGAACAGGTGGCTCGTGTTCAGCACCGAGCCGGTGGAGAGCGTGCCGTCCTGGTGGAAGGCAGGGTTCGTGGTGAAGCCGGATGGGCTGATCATCGCGCGGCCCAGGTAGAGCTCGTCGAGCAGACCCTGCTGGAGCCGGTCGGGGATCGCCGGGAACTTCGAGAGGTTTTCCAACGCTTCGATGACGATCGGTACGTCCGATTCCGACATGCCTATCTCGTCGGTGGCACATTGGACGATCTTGTATTCCTGCGAGAGGCTGCGCTGAGGACTCGCTTCCACCTCCGAGTCGCTGCCCAGCAGTCCGTGCCCGTACAGCGAAGGCCGCGCCGCTTCAGCGGGCCCCGTGGTCACCGAGAGGGGGATAATGCACTCGAAGTTCGCCGTCCAGGTGCCGCTCTGTTCCGGGTCTCCTTCTGAGTTCAGCACCATCCTGCCCCCCGGTTCGCAGGAGGGGAACAGGAAGCAGGGCACTTCGAAGGTGCCCTTCACGATGCGGGCGACTTCCCCCGGGTAGGGTTCGTTTTCGACGCTGGTCACGGCAAAACCGGGGGATACCCCTTCCGGTTTGCCGTTCGCAAGGTCCGTGTCCCCGAGCTGAGCGAAGGCGTCGTTGCGCATGTAGAGCTCGCGCCCGGTGTTGTTGGCATCGCTTGCCACGGTGAAGGCCCACGCGAGATACAGGCTGCTGCGGGCGATGCCGGCCGTTTCGAGCGTGGAGAAGATTTCTTCGTATTCCGGACGGCGCGCGTTGATGGCTTCCTGATCGGAGGGAACGTCGTCGCGGTAGTAGCGGAAAGCGGCCGGCGCTTCGAGGGGTTTGTGGTGGACGCTGAGGTTGCGCAGCGCGACGATGTACCGCTGCCCCGCGGTGAAGTTGACGGCCGGATGGATCTCCAGCAGTGCTTCGGAGCGGTCCGACGGGTGCGAGTCGACTTCAACCCAGATCGGCCAACGCGCGCCGGTCTGCGCATCGATCACGACTACGGGCGCTTCGGGCAGTGCGTACTCGCCAATCTTGTTGATGGGGACGGTTTTCATCGCTCGCAGCTCGCCGTCCTTGTTGACGCCGGGCACCTTCAGCAGGATCGTCGACCCGGGGCTGAACCCGTCGGAGGCATCGTAGGGTTCGGCTTCGACGTGTTCGCCGTGGCCGTTTGCCGGCATCGCTTCGGTTTTGAAGTTCATCCTGCGGCCCGTGGCGCTGCTCGGGTCGGCGACCGTGTAGTAGTCGTCCGGGAAGGGCAGCATGCAGACGTGGTTTTCGGGCTCGGCGATGAAATCGCAGCCTTCTTTGATTTCGATGGACGGCAGCGCCTCCGAGGAGGCGCGGCGCGCTCCTGAACGCGCCGGCGCGGCATTCGCGAGCGCGCAAGGCACGACGATGAGCGCCAGCAGCGCACTCGCCAAGGCAGTCCGCAGGTGAGCCCCCATCTGTTGCCTCCCTCTCCCGGTGGCGCCTCCGGCGTCCGAGACGCCCTTCGGCGACACTACCCAATCTCGTCGCGGATACTAGCGCCAATCTGGTCCGTGTGCCCACCGGGCCCCCACGTCTGTGCCGGCAGCGTGATTTCGAGCGGCTGCGCGCTCGGCGCTGCCCAGCACGGCCAGGTGCACCAGCCATTCTTAGCCCAATCTTCGGTACTGCGAATTTGGCGCCGTTAGGGTCCCGGGTGACACGGCCGAGCGTTATCGGCCTATGAGTCCGGGATTGCAGATCGGTTCAACAGGGGGCGCCAACATGGGCAGTGGACGCAAGCTCAGCATGTGCCTCGTCGGGACGCTCGGCGCGGGCGTGCTCGCCGCTGCGAGCGCCTCCGGCGCGACGACGCTTACTCTCAAGACGGCCAGCGGCACCCTCGCCGCAGGTGCGCCGCTCGTTGCGAGCAGCAGCAACTTCAAGTTCATTTCGAGCGGCGGCGGCGGCGCGCTCGAATGCGACATCGTCAACCTGACCGGCGTCCTCACGAGCAATGGCTCACCGAGGGACACGATGTCCTTCTCGGCCGGCAGCCTCAGCGGCAGCGTGGAAGGTAGCCCGTGCCCAACGACAAGCCGCTATGGGGCCGCCGTGGTGGAAGTCCTGAACTTCCCGTGGACCGTCGAACTCGGGGCGCAAGGACGGGTGAAGGTCAAAGCCAACCGGAAGGCGACATTTAGGGCGACGTTCACCGAGGGATCCCAACAGGGTTCGTGCATCTATGAAACCTCGAAAGTCAAAGTCGCAGGCCCCTTCGTGCCGGCAGGACCGCTCGTCCTGGACGCGGGCGGGCAACCGTTCTCGCTCAACAGGAAGGACAGCTCGCGTCTGTGTCCGGGTAGCGGGAAGTTGGCCGGCAAATTCGCGTTCTTCTCCTCGGGAGAAGTCGTCGAAGCCGAAGCGTAGAGACCGCCTCTCGCACTGTGCTATTGCTCGACCGGGGCAAGGCGAGTGCGCGCCACGGTCGTTGGAACGCTCTCGGCGGGGACCGTGAGGATCGTCTGGCCTGCGTTCTGCTGGGTACCGAGCCCACGCCGAGACCGAGGCCCGCGCCTTAGCCGGCGGCCATGGCCGCCTGGGCCTCGGCCAGCTTCGCGCGGATCGTGTCGGTCCCCTCCTTGAAGGCGAGCACCGGGCGAACATCCCAGGTGACCAACCCGAACAGCGGGTAATCAGCCATCAAGTCCAGAACCTCGCGATGGGAGCCGGCATTCGTGACGCTGAAACCGCCCCCCTCGAGGAATCCGAAAATGCAATCAAACGTCCCGTCGTCGGCCTTTGCCTCGAGCCAAGCCATCGCCTCATCGAACTGCTCAGGCGTCGGCGGCATGGGGCCGGGGCTGGTGCTGATGAGGTACTTCATGTGGACACCTCGTGATCTCGGGTTTGCTTGCCTGTTCCGCTACGGCGTCGGCTCTGCGGTAGGGGCGGCCTCGTAAATCGACTGCAGCTGCAGGTAGGCGGCAAGGCCCTCGGGGCCGAGCTCGCGACCGATGCCGCTCGCCTTCACGCCACCGAACGGCGCCGCTGGATCGATCATGTAGTGGTTGATCCCGATGCTGCCGGTCTGCACCCGCTTCGCCACGTCGTTGGCACGCTCGACGTCGCGGCTCCACACGCTGCCGCCGAGTCCGAATTCGGAGTCGTTGGCGATCGCTACTGCCTGATCGACGCCGTCGTAGGGGATCACCGCGAGCACTGGGCCGAAGATCTCCTCGCGCGCAATCGTGTCGCCGTTGTCAACGTCCGCGAAGATCGTCGGCTGCACGAACCAGCCGCGCTCCTGCTCGGGCGGGCGACCGCCGCCCGCGACGACGCGCGCGCCCTCGGCGCGGCCCGTCTGGATGTAGCCCTCGACGCGGTCGCGCTGGCGAGCGCTCGCCAGCGGCCCGATCTGCGTGGCCGGGTCGAGTGAGTCACCGACGACTAGCGCTTTCGCGAGGCCGCTGAAGACTTGCAGGACCTCGTCATAGCGCGAGCGCGGGGCGAGCACTCTCGTTCCGATGTTGCATGTCTGGCCGTTGTTCATCATCGTGGCGCTGAAGAGGGCTTCGGTGGCTCCGGCGAGGTCGGCGTCGTCGAGGACGATCGCCGCGGACTTGCCGCCGAGCTCCAAGGTGACCGGGCGCAGCAGCTCTCCACAGCGCCGCGCGATCAGGCGACCCGATGCGCTCGAGCCGGTGAAGGCGATCTTGTCGACGTCCGGATGTTCGACGAGATATGCCCCCACCTCGCGACCGGCGGGCACGATGTTCACCACGCCGGCGGGGATCCCCGCCTCAGTGATCGCCTCGGCGAGCAAGAGGCTGTCGAGCACGGTCTCCGGGCTCGGCTTCATCACGACCGTGCAGCCCGCCGCGAGCAGCGGTGCCAGCTTGAACATGGCAAGCGTCTGCGGGTAGTTCCACGGCACGATCGCCCCGACGACGCCGACTGGCTTGCGCAGCACGTGAATCGTGCCCCCGAGCAGGCCCTGACGATCTTCCTCAAGGGCGGTCTGACGGATCAGCCCCGCGTAGTACTGCGCCAGCACCGACGGGAACACGGCCTCGATCTGCAGCGCGAAGGAGATGGGCATTCCGTTCTGAAGCGACACGCGGTGAGCGATCTCCTCGCCGCGGCTCCCGAGCGCGCCGGCCAGCCGCTCGAGCGCCTGCGCGCGATCCTCACTCGACCACGACGACCACCCGCTGGGGTCCTCGAACGCGGCACGCGCCGCGCGCACGCCCGCGTCGATATCGGCGTTCGTCCCGTCGGGCACCGACCCGACGGGCTCCTCCGTGCTCGCGGCAAACACGGATATGCGGCCTGAGCCCTGCGGCGCGATCCACTCACCCCCGATGAAGAGCTCATCGCTCGCGATCATCGTTCGTGTACTCATCGCAGATCCTCCAGGCTCGGTGCGGCGGATAATTGACCTAGCGGCGAGCCTACTCCGATCTTCGGTTCGGCGTCACGTGCGGTTCACGTCGTCAGGCAGAGAATTGAACAACACGACAACCTCCTCCGCGCGCACCGGCGGGAGCGACGCCGGTACACCTCGTCCGGGTCGAGCAGCGTTGTGTGCGGGGACCGATGCCTCGCACAGAGGGCCCGCACACCGGCGCGCCTGCTCGCAGAGCAGTGCGAGCGCCGGCGAGCCTCAGCGTCGCGTACGCAAGGGACGAGCCGCGAAAGCCGGGGTGCGCCTTGGTTGATGTTCAGTCAGAGCAGAAGCCGGCTCCGGTCCTTATTCCAGCCCTGAGTCAAGGGTGGGCCGTCACGGGGCGCAAACGGTCACCGGTTCGGAGGGGAACGCCGCGGGATTGCGATCGGCGCCTCAGCGCGGGGTGAGGATGACGAGCGGAATGGGCCGTGTCGTCCTCGCCTGGTAGCGGTCGTAGCGACCGCCGTTGTTCTCGTTGACGAGCCGCCACAGCCGCTCGTAGTCGGGGTCGTCCTTCTGAAGCACGCGCGCGGTCGCCGGCCGCCGCTCGCGGCCCAGCTGCACTTCGACGTTCGGCTCCGCCGTGAGGTTCAGCAGCCAGCCAGGCGGGCGGTCATCGCCGCCCTTGGAGGCAACCACGACGTACCGGCCGTCGTCGGCGAGGTACACGAGCGCGTTCGTGCGCGTTGCGCCGCTGCGGCGCCCCGTCGTGCGCAGCAGCAGCGTCGGCGTGCCCAGCAGGTGATGCCCGACGCGACCATCACTGCGCTCGTACAGCAGCTGGTGGACTTCGAGCACTCGCCCGAGGGCACTCATGGCAGCAATCTACCCGCTCATGCTCGCAGCGCGCCGAGACGTCCGTGAGGCCGCCGTGCGTGCGTGGCCAGACGCTCCTGACCCCGAGATCGCGCTTCCGTTGGGCTGCAAGCGGTACCCGTCGAATGAGAACGGGTCTGGAAGCGGCTGCTGGAAAGCAAAGTTCGCCCCGCGCTACGCTTCGGACGTGCTCAAGGTGGTCACCTCGGTAAGCAGCGAGCCAGAGGCGGCACTGGTCTCCGCGCGCCTATCGGAAGCCGGCATCCAGGCGATCTCCCAGCGCAGCATCGGCGGGCCACAATGGGGTGTGTCTGGTGCGCGCGATGTGTACGTAGAGGAGCAGGATCTCGTCCGAGCGCGCGAAGTGCTGGAAGCCGATCAGGGTGTGAGCGAGGATGAACTGGCGGATCTCAGCGATGCCGCTTCTGCGTAAGTCCAATCGAGCTCGCACACCGACAGCGTCGCGAGGGGTGTGCACGCGGTTAGGACGAGATCAGCGCGGTAGCCCTCCGATCGCGCGTTGCAGCCCACGAGCCGCGCGTTCGGGCAAACCGACCTAGCCGCTGGGAGAGTCTTCGGGCCTCTGGCGCTTCCGACCCTTCTGGTCAGTGCGCCCCGTGCCTATGCACTCGCGGCAGATGATCCACCTGCCGTCGGCCTCCGCGTCGGCAGACCACCACGTCCAGCCCGCACCCTTGCACGCGCGGCATCGGTCCTTCTCGGCGATGTGTCTATCGGATTGGGCCACCGCGTCCGCGTCCACTAGCCATGATCGAAAATCTATCCGCTGGCGGGCTGTGCCGTCGGGAGGGCGAGCTAAAGGGCGCGGCCATCCAGCAAACACCGTCCGCTGCCGACCCGACGGTCCCCGCGCCCGAGCGTGCGCGGTCCCGCGTGAGATGGCGCCTGCGGGGGCGCCGGAGACCGCCGTGTGACGCTGGTGAGCACGCAGTCACCGCGGCGCTCGACGGCGTAGAGTGACGCTGGGCACACACGAACGATGGCTGTCAAGCGAGCAAGGGGAGCAGGGGTGGACAACGCTGTTACCGTCGCCGACTTCACCACCTGGCTGCCGTGGCACGCGAAATGGGACCGCGACGAGGACGGACGGATCACCTACCTCGGACCGCAGGAGGGCAGCCGCGACGCGGGGATCATCATCGCCCCGGCCGACCTGTGGCTCAGCCGCGGCGAGGTGAGCGTGACGATTAAACTCGAGCCCTCCGCCAGGGAAGCCCAGGCCCGGCTGCTCCTCGGTCGCGACAAAGACGGCGCGTACATCACGGTCGGGATCGGCGGCTACGGCGTCTCTTATGTTCTCGAGGCGTGGGAACCCGAGCACAACCATCAGCGCCCGATCGAGCTCGCGCGCTCGCTCCTAGACGAGTGGCCGCCGGACCAGCGGCTTTCCGTCACGGTGCAGAGCCGCATGCTCACCATGGACGTCAACGGCGTCCCGGTGATCTCACGCGAGATTCCCTACCGGCTCAGCCGGGCCCACCAGCTCGGACTGTTCGCATGGGGGGACGCGCGGATCGTGTTCGAAGACCTGCGGATCGCGCGTGAGCCGGCCGAAGCGTTCGTCGCGATCCCGTTCAAGGGCCACGATGACATCTACGAGAAGGTGATCAAGCCGATCGAAAAGCAGCTCGCGAACCCGATCCGGGGAGACACGAAGGCGGGCCCGGGCAAGATCACCGACCAGATCGAAACTGACATCGACGATGCGGACCTGCTGATCGCCGAGATCAGCGCGCTCAACCCGAACGTGTTCTACGAGGCCGGCTACGCGGTGGCCCTCGGTAAGCCGGTCATCTACCTCGCCAACGAGGCGACCGAGCTCCCGTTCGACGTCCACGCCTACCGCTGCGTTCGCTATGAGGCGACGCCCGACGGACTTGCTGTTGCCGCCAAGAAGCTGGCCGGCGAAGTCAAAGCCGCGCTCGAGCAAGCGAGAACGCGGCAAAGGCCCGCCAAGAAGCGGCAACGTCCGTGAGCGGTCCCGACGCCGCTCTGATCGCCGGGAGGGACACACGGTACGGCGCTAGCCATGGTGGTGATGGTGAGAGTGGCTTTTGGTCCGATGAGCCCGTGGTGGAGGTTCCTCCGACGGCGCACCTTCAACGAGTAGGTCGAATGGCCGAGGGGACGTCACCGCGCAGGGCATCGTAGGTACCTGGACCGTACCGCGGACAAGCGGCTGCCAAGAGAGCTCGCTGCCTGCTTCCGGCGCGGCGGGGCAGGAGAAGAACAGGCTGTGCGGCAGGTAGCTCGGATCCTCGAAGGTGTGTCCTGTGGGCGCCCACAGGACGTTCGAGTCGGCGCAGCTTCCGGCGTAGCGGAGCGTCGGTTCTTCGGGTTCCCGTCCAGCTTCGTCGGGGGGCAGCCACCTACAGGTGGAAACCACGACGGTCTTGCCACGCGGAGACCATTCAGGCCACATGTCCGGCGCCGGGTATAAGGGCTCCCCCTTCACCGCCAGGATCCGGCGTACGTTGCGGCTCGGGGGCGTAATGAGATCGAGCTCTGTCTGGCGCGCCTCGATGCGTTCATGAGCGACGTCGGCTTTGCACACGTGATCGCCGCCCTCAGCCAGGCGGCGTGCTTCTTGATAGGACGCGCCGGCGGGAATGCACGTTATGACTTCGGACCAGCTGTCGGTTCGTTCGAACACGATCGTCCCTGTCGAGCTCCACTGAGGATCGCGATCTCCAGGATGGTCGGTGATCTGCCGAACGCGCGAGTCCGGACCGGTGCCCGCTATGAACAGGCCAGTGGCGCGTACGAACACGACCCGCAGTCCACTGGGCGAGAAGGCGGGCTCGCTGCCTTCGACGAGTGGCCTGGCTGTAGAGCCGTCCGCATCGGCGAGGTAGACCATGACCCGTCCAGCCACTCGACGCTGAAATGCGAGCATGCGACCCGATGGGGAGAAGGCCGGCCACGTGTCGTCGTGGCCCGACGTGAGCCGCGACTCGTCGCCCGTCCCGGGGTTCACAGCCCAAATACTTTGTTCGGCCGCGTAGGCGATCACGCCGTTTCCACCGCGAAACGATCCGGACGCGCCTGCCGGCGTGAGCAGCCCGACGAGTATCAGCGTCGGCAGAGTACGGCACAGTTGACCGAAACCGCGACCCCAGGGCAGCCCAACCACCTCGCACATCCTAACCGGCGCCCGCGCCGCCCGTCACACGGCTGACGGGCCTCGTGCATCGCCCTGCCCCGGTAGTGACCAGCTCTAATCCTCACCTGGCCGGACGCGTCCGCGCCGGGCGATCCACATCGCGTGCTCTCGTGACATCGCCGCCTCGGCATCTGCGACGTAGCTGGCCCAGCAGACCTCATCGCCACGGGGAGGCCCCTCTTGGCTGATCCGGGCGAGATCGTCCGCGGTCAGTTCGTATGCGCGGGCGAGCATGACGTGATCGCGCGTCTGAAGCCATGCCGTCAACCCCGCCGCGCAGGCGGCTCCGATGCCGAGCAGGTCGACGTCGACGACGGCCGTCGCCCTGAGGAGCGCGCCGACGAGACCGACGCCCTGCGCAAGCCACGTCGCTAGGCCGAAGCGTCTTGCTTGGCGCTTGTGGTCCGCGGCGCGTCGGCGGTAGTAGCTGATCTGGTCGCCGAGGCGCTCGCGCAGATAGCGATCGCGGCGGCGCTCGAGCGGAGCCTCGCGTAGTGAGCGCATGCCGGCGGTGATGTCCGCGCCGTCGCTCGCCGACACGACGTCGAGCGCTCGCAGCTCGTCACGCAGTGAACGCAGTCGCGCCTTGTAGGCCCCGTCGGTCTCGGGGCCGATGGCGCTGAAGAGCCCGCCGCGCGCCACGTAGAGCCACGTCAGTGACGTGGCGGACTCAGCGAGCGCCCGCCCGTCATACCAGGTGCGCTCGAGGTTTCGCGTGACGGCGAGCGCCCCAAGCGACAACGCACTCATGAAAGCGCCGGCACCAACCCAGCTTGCCCAGCTCGCGTCCACCGCACCCATGCTCGCGGCTACGACGTCGAGCGCGAGGCTCGCAGCAATGATGAGCAGGAAATTCCGTTGGGCGCGCGTGGAGGATCCGTCCGCGCAGGTCAGGATCGCAGGAAAGGCATCCGCTGAGGACGCTTGCGAGATCTGCTGCTCGCTCATCGCTCGCGGACGCTACGCGACTGGGCCATGCCGGGTGCGCTCGCCGACACCACGGGCACGGTGATCGCGAAACCAGGACGTGGGCTCAGATGCTGCACGTGCGCGCCCGAGCGTCGTGACGGCTAGATTATGCGCGCCACGAGCCCGCATTATGCGCGCCCGGGGCGACGCTCGAGGCGACTGGGTAACCCGGGGGAATCCATGGCAATACCGGAGATACTGGAGCGAGTCGGCCCGCGCAAACTACTCGCGCTCGACGGTGGAGGTATGCGGGGCCTGATAGCGGTAGAGGTGCTCTCCAAGCTGGAGGCACAGCTCCAACAGGATCGCGGCGGTGACTTCGTCCTCGCGGACGCATTCGACTACGTTGCAGGAACAAGCACGGGCGCGATCCTGGCGGCCTGTATCGCGATCGGTCTTCGCGTCGATCAGATCCGCGCGTTCTACCGCGACAGTGGGACGGCCATGTTCGACAAGGCCAGGTTGAGCCGTCGCATCCGTGCAAAGTACGAGGACAAGAACTTGGCTGAAAAGCTCAAGAGTGCGTTCGGAGAGGATACGACGCTCGGGGGCGAGCGTGTACGCACGTTGCTGATGATGGTGATGCGCAATGCCAGCACCGACTCTCCCTGGCCGATCTCGAACAATCCGAAGGCACTGTTCAACCTGCGGTCGCGCACGGAAGAAGGCAAGGCCTGCAACCTGGATCTGCCGCTCTGGCAACTGGTGCGCGCCAGCACCGCGGCGCCGCTGTTCTTCCCGCCGGAGGAAATCGACGCGGGCGGGCCGAAGCCGTTCGTAATGGTTGATGGCGGCGTCACCACCTACAACAACCCAGCTTTCATGCTGTTCCTGATGGCCACGGCCGAGCCCTACCGCCTGTGCTGGCCCACTGGCACCGCCAACATGCTCCTCGTCTCGATCGGCACAGGTACCAGTCCCAAGGCCAACCAGGATCTCGCAGCGGACGACATGAACGTCATCTTCAACGCGACCTCCATTCCGTCGGCATTGATGCTCGCGGCCCTGAACGAGCAAGACCTCCTGTGCCGGATGTTCGGTGACTGCCGCTACGGCGCCGAACTGGACCGCGAGGTAGGGACTCTGATCGGCGCCAGGGGACCGGCCGACCCGAAGCTATTCACCTACGTTCGCTACAACGCCGAGCTCACGCCCGAGTGGCTGGCGTCCAACGAACTCGGTCACATCAACGCACGGGACGTCCAGCGGCTCGACTCGACCGCCCACATGGACGAACTCGCCCAAGTCGGAGAGCGCGTCGCGACTCAGGTCGTCGCGGAGCACTTCGAGGGATTTTGAACCGCGCATGGTCATCGCGTACGCCGGACGTCGCGCCCACTCCCTCGACGGCGACCTTCAAGCAGTTGCGTTGCGGATTCACAGCGTGCTGACGGCGCTTCGCCCGAGTGCCCTGATCGGCGCGCTCGCCGACGGCGCTGACCTGTTGGTGGCCGAGGCGGCGCTCGGCATCGCTGATGGCCCGCGACTGGAGGTGATTCTTCCGACGCTCGAGGAGGTCTTCCGGGTGGAGTCGGTCGCACCGAGCTGGCGTGAGAGATTCGACCGCGTGCTCGAGCAGGTACGTCAGCGCGGTAGCGTTCAGTCGCTCGCTCTGGAGAACGGCCACGAGGCGTATCTACGCGCCAACGCGGCTTTCCTCGACCGGGCCACCGAGCTGGCCTCGACCGGCGACCAGGCGATAGTGCTGGTTATCGGAGGACAGGGTGAGGGCGAGATCGCGGAGGACTTGGTCGCTAGCGCCGCGCTGCGCAACCTCCCTTCGCTGCGAATCGATCCGCACGTCACGATCGCCTAGCGAGTAGACGCAAGCGTAGAGTCCGACTTCACTTCCGAGGCCAAGCCCAGGTGAATCGTCAGCGTCTGCAGTGCTGACGGTGGCGGCAGCTCCTCGTGCGATGAGGCTCCGCTTCGTGGCTGTCTTCGCTGGAAGGGGAGGCGCCGTATCGGAATCCGCTGTAATCGCAGGGCGACGTGGCGACCCGCATCGTCCCAGCATGGAGCGGCTGCCATGAGATCCCACCCCCACCACCCCAGGTGGCCGGACAGGCTGCACCGACGTGTTGCGCCACGTAGAAGGCGTCGGGGAACTCGGCGAGGCGGCGGTCCACGAGGGTAACCTGACCGCGTGATTCTTCATAGGCGTGGCCATGTTCGGGCGTCCAATGACCTGCGGGTGCCCATGCGCTCGCGCCGCAGACGCCGAGGTATTCCAACTTCGGTAATTCTGGTTCAGCTTCTGGTTCCTGGCGAGGCGGTTCTTTGCAGAGGGTGACCGTCACCGTCCTGCCGTCCGGCGACCAGGTGGGCCACATGTCCCTGCTGGCTTCGTAGGTCAAGATCTGTCGGACGTGGTGTCGGGGAGGGGTGATCAGATCGAGCTCGCTCACGACGCGTCGTTCGATGCGCCCGTCGCTGCTCACGAGCCGGGTGTCGGTTCGCTCGAACACGATCGAGCCCCTCGAGCTCCACTGGGGCTCCCCATCCCCTGGGTGATTGGTGATCTGGCGCACCGGTGAGCCCGGCGCCACCCCCGCCACGAACAGGCCACCGGGGCGCACGAAAACGATCTGTGAGCCGCTAGGGGAGAACGCGGGTTCGCTGCCTTGGACGAGCGGCCGTGCATCCGAGCCATCGGCCTTCGCGAGATACACCGTGGCTTTCGCACCGGCGCCGCGCTGGAACGCCAGCCTGTTCCCCGACGGCGAGAACGAGGGAGCGGAGTCGTCGGGGCCCGAGCTGAGCAGCCGCCCCTCTTCCGTGTAGGGATTCACGGCCCAGATCTTGCCTTCGGCTGTGTACGCGATCACCCCGTCTCCCCCCGAGAAGGATCCGAGCGCGGCCGCTGGCGCAAGCGCCGACGCGATCATGATCGCAGCGAGCGTGCAGTTGAGCTTCACGAGCCTCCGATGCACGAGCGCCGCTCTCAGCCGAGCCCGAAGCTCGCACGCTCGCCAGCCGTCAGCGAGCGCGTGACGCGCTGCCTGGCGATCCGTTCGAGTGTTTCGATCGGAGCCGCCAGCTCCGTGGACCACACCTGCGCTCCGGCTTGCGACGCGGTCACGACCTCGTTGCCGCGCGGCGCGAAGCTCGCGTCCAGGACGCGGTCACCAACGGAAAATTCCGTCAGGATGCGCTCGCTCTTCCATGCCCAGATCCGCACCGTGCCATCTACGCTGCCCGTCAGGACCTCGCTGTCATCGGGGCTGAACTGTACCGTCTCGACCGCCGCGGCCCCGGGCTCGCTCAGCACCGCTTCCTGAGCGCCCGTGCTCGCGTTCCATACACGGGCGGTGCCGTCGTTGGAGGCTGTGACCACGAGCTTGCCGTCGGAACTGAACGCGCCGTCGTTGAGGTTGTCGCTGCCGGGCTCGCTCAGCACCGCATCCTCTCTGGGGCTGTGATGATTCTGCCAGTTTGACCAGATCCGAGCCATGCCGTCGGAGCTCGTGGTGAGGATTTGCTGACCGTTGGGGCTGAAGGAGGCGCTCGTCAGGTCGTGTTCGCCGGCTTCGCGAATCACGCCTTCCTTGATCCTGCCGTTCCAGACGGCGGTTTCGCCGTTGCGGCTCAAGGTGAGGACGAGCTGGCTGTCGCGAGGGCTGAACGCCGCGCCGTCCAGCGGCGTGTGGGGGCTTACGCGTAGTTCTCTGAGCTCCCTGCCGCCTTCGAGGTTCCATATTCGCGCGTCACCGTCTTCGCCGGCGGTGACGATGAGCTTGCCGTCGGCGCTGAACGCCGCGCTCTTCAGCGATGCTTCTCCGCGCTTTCCAACTGCAGCGAGCTGGTGATCGTCGGCAGTGTCCCAGATCCTCGCGACGCCGTCGCTCCCCGCGGTCACGATGTCGCTACCGGCCGGGCTGAAGGAGGCGCCGTCGGGATAGCCAGCTCCCGATAGCAACGTCGCTCCGCGCTGCTCGCGCGGCAGCGCGAACCACAGCTTGACGCTCCCGTCGGAGCTCGAGGTGGCGATGAGGTTCGCCCCCGGAGCGGGGCTGAACGCGGCCGTGATGATGCGCCCGCTGTGGCCGGCGAGCGAGCTCAGCAGCCGCTGGCTGCTGGCGTCCCAGATCCTCGCGACGCCGTCCGTGCTCGCGGTGAGGATCCGCGAGCCGTCCGGACTGAATTCAGCATCTCGCGCGATCGCGTAGCCGGTCTGGGTCATCGGCGTCCCTCTGGGGGTGAGCCCGGCGAGGTTCCACTCGCGGACGGTGCCATCGTCGCCGGCGGTCACGATCACCGTGCCGTCAGCGCTGAAACGCGCGGTTTCCAGCGCGCCCCGGATCTCCCCAATCGGCTTTGACCTGTCGTCGAGGTTCCATATATATGCGCCGAGGGGCCCTGCCGTGACGAATTTGCTCCCGTCCGCGTTGAACGCGACTTCGGCGATCGACTGCCGCAGCGATTCGTCGAATTCCGCGATCTCCGTTTCGGTCCTCGTGTCGTAGAGCCATGCGGTGTCGCCAGACGCCACGAGGAAGCGTTCTCCGTTTGGAGTGAACGCGACGGCATCGGGGTCGCCAGTCAGGTTGTCGACTTCGCTGCCGCCACCGGTGGTCGTGTTCCACAGGACTACGGACCCATCTTCGCTCGCCGTGAGCAGGAGGTGGGAGTCGCGGGGGTCGAAGGCAAGCGCGTTGATGGAGGCGGCACCCGGCTCCGCTATGACACCCACGCGTCGGCCGCTCGCCGTTTCCCAGATGCTCACGGTGCCACCCTGCCCGGCGGCTGCGATCAGCTTGCCGTCCGCGCTGAAGGCGGCGGGCCGCAAGCCGTCGCTGCCGTTTCCCGCGAGCGGGCGTCCGGCTTCGCTCCAGCGAGAAGCGCCTGCGCCGAGCGCTCCCGACGCACCCCAGATCCGCGCCTTCCCGTCGGCGCCCGCGGTCAGGATGTGCCTTCCGTCGGGTGCGAATGCCGCTGTGTTGGTCGCGAGGGCGCCGTCTGGCGCCAGCCTTCCCACGCGCTTGAGCGAGCGCGTTTCGAAGACCCAGGCGCCGGCGCTTCCGGCGATCACCACCAGCTTCGAGTCTGGCGAGAAGGCGGCGCTGTCGGCTGCGCCGAAGGCATGTTCGCGCGGAAGCGGGATGGCGAGCGCCGCCGGCGTGCGCGGCGAGGACAGCGCGTGAAATATGCGAGCGCTGCCCCAGAGGCCGCTGGTCACGATCAACCTGCCGTCGGGGCTGAAGGAGGCGCTCGAGAGGGGTTCGTCTTCATTGGGCGCCGGAATTGTGTAGGCGTGGCGAGGCCGCTGCCCGGCGGGCGCATCCCAGACCTGCGCCGTGCCGTCGCTCGCCGCCGCGACGATCTGGGACCCGTCGGGGCTGAACTGGGCATCGCTGATCGAGATTTCACTGCCGGGCGGTGCGATGACGCCCAGTTGGCCGTGGCCGGCTTGCGTGACATCCCAGATTCGCGCCGTGCCGTCTTCGGAGGCCGTCAGCAGTCGCGTGCCGTCGGGGCTGAAGGCGACGCTGTGGAGCGGCTTGTAGCCCGGCTCGGCGATCGTCGCGCCCACCTGCCGGTGTGTGCTGACGCTCCACAGGCGCGCCGTCCCATCTGCCCCGGCGGTGGCGAGAAGCTTTCCGTCCGGGCTGAATGCGAGTCCGGTCAAGGGCGGTCCCGCCTGCCCCAGGACGGCGAGCTGCTGGTGGCTCGCCGCGTCCCAGATCCTTGCCAGTCCGTCGCTTTCGGCCGTGGCGATCAGCCTCCCGTCGCGGCTGTAGCCGGCGGCCGTGATGTTCGCGCCCGGCACGAGCGTGCGGCGCAGCTGCAGCAGCGGGAGCGCTTTGCGAAGAGCTTCTTCGGCCTGCGAGGTGCGGCTCTTCTGCAGCGCGCTGAGCGCGAGCAGCGTGCTCAGTTCAGGGTCGCGCGCGAGGTTCGCGACGGCGCTTGCAGCAAGCTGGCGCGACTGGGCGGTGTTGCGTGCTGCCACGGCGGAGCGCCAGAAGGAAAGGGCGCCGACGCCGAGCACGATGACGAGCGCGAGCAGGGCCATCAGGACGAGCGAGCGCCTGCGGTCCCTGCGTGCTCGCTCTTCGGCGGCGCGCTTCTTTTCTTCGGCCGCGCGCTTCTCGCGCTCGAGCCGTGCGGGGATCTGGCGGTTTCGCCAGTCCAGGATCGCGTCCGCGAGGACGTCGTGGAAGATCTCCACGCGGGGTCCCTCGGAGGATCCCGGTGGCGCGGCGACCTGGCGCAGGACGCGCTGCTCGCCGCTCTGAAGCTTCTCGATCAGCGCATTGACTTCCGCGGGTGAGTGTTTGGTGTACTCGGGGAGGTCCTTGATCGCGTGAGCGATCTTCGTCCCCGAGGGCGTGACGAGGTAATGGAAGACGTCGATCGCCGTTTCGCGCTCCTGCTCGGTGAGGCTCGCAAGCGCATCGTCGAGATGCCGCTTTACGATCTCCTCCGCGCCACCGAGCTCCTGCAGCGTCTGCAGGCGCAGCACATTTGATCCGCGCTCGCGCTCTCGCTCCCACAGCCTGCTCATGACCAGTTGCAGGTACGGGGTCTCGAAGCGCTCCGCCGAGCTGGATACCCCGTCGCGGCCCGGGACGCCCCCGAGGCCGCCGCCCTTGCGGCCGACCTCGCCGGCTCGCACCTGATCGAGCACCGCCTCGACGAGCTCGGGCTCGATCGAGACTGGTTGCTCGCCCTCGTGCGTCGCGTTGAACAGCTCGAGCGGCCCCTCCACCGCTTCGCGTGCGGCCTTGCGGTCGAGACGCTCGAGGTGAAGGTAGTTTCCGTAGACGTTCGCGATCTTGCCCTTGAAGCGGTCTCCGAGCCCGGCGTAGGCGTCCTCGCGCAGCGCGATCAGGGAGTTCACGCGCAGATCCGTGCGGCCAACGCAGCGGGAGAGCTCACCCGCGAACCGGCCCTCGCTTCGCTCGCGCGAGCCGTATAGGAAGTACTCCTCGAACTGGTCGAGGATCAGCAGCAACGTCGCGTTGGTCGCAGCGGTCGCGGCCTCGATCGCCGGCTCCAGCCCGCCTGCGCGCGGAAGCGGGCCCTGCGCCGCGGGAGCGAAGGGCGCAATCGCCCCTTCGATTTCGCTGATCAGCTGTTCGGTGGGCTCGTCTCCCCACGTGCTGAGAATCACCGGTATGAAGCCGGGGCTGCCCTGCCTGGCGGCGCGCTCGCGCGCGAGCTCTCCAAGGCGCGCGGCCACGCCCGCGCGCAACAGCGAGCTCTTGCCGACGCCGCTCTCGGCGTAAAGCAACGTCAGCCGCGAGGCGCGCAGATTGCCGATGACCCTGCGGCGCTCGGCGTCGCGCCCGAAGAACCATTGCGCGTACTCCTCAGTGTAGAAGCCGAGCCCGACGTAGGGGCTCTCGCGCGCAGCCTGCTGGGCAGGAGGCGTCTCGACGACGCTCATGGCCTACGTCGGCGTCGCGCAGGCGCCGAGGCTCCGCGAGAGCTCCTGCACGTAGTCATCCAGCGGCGTCGCGAACAACTCGACATCGAATGCTTTCCAGAACCTCGCCTCCAGCCGGTCGGGGTTCTGCTCGATCGCCCAGGACGTCGCCTCCAGCCGTTCTCCGCTCCAGATCCTCTTGAGGAACACGCGCAGGATCCAATCGCGCATGCTGTAGCCGAGGAACAGACAGTGGCTGCTCGTCAGCTTGTCGAGGATCTGGAAGGGGACGAGCCCCTCGATCGCGCTTCCTCGCAGGTAGTCGATGTAGTGGTCCTCCGTTATCACGTAGTTGTTGCTCCAGCGGTAGCTCCCTTCGGCGCCGTCGACGGTCCCGTGGATCTTCACGATCAGCGTTCGCCAGAGCTCGCCGGAGTCGTGCATCGGAAAGCCGACGTACTCGTTGGGCTTCTCGATCGGTTCGGGAGTGCGCGTGTCGGAAGGGAAGTGGACGAACTTGCCCTTGTCCTTCCCGCTCGCCATGTAGATCGCCAGATCGTAGGGCTCGTCCTGCTCCTTGAACGCCTCCTCCAGGGCGTTGTCATAGTTGGTGGTAACGAGCATCTGGTAATGCTCGCGCCCGAGTTCCCTCGCCCTTCCGGGAAAGCTTGCAAGGAAGTGATGGAGCGCCCGTGGCTTCACCTCGGCCGCCAGCGCCTCTCTGAGGGCCGTGTTGAGGTCGGGGCTGCCCCTCGTCACCGAGACATACTGCGCGATCTCCGCGAGATCGCGCGGTTCGGGTTCACCACTCCTTTCGAACCGACGTGCGAGATCGGCTGCGAGATCGGCTGCGTCCGGGAACGCGCCGTTGACGCGAGAGCCGAGCAGCGGCACGACGTTCCCATATTCGAGCATTTCACGCACGACCTCGTCATAGTGGGCCTGCTCCGGTGCCGGCGCGTCCCGGTTGATGGCGACCTCGAGCCCCCCGGGCTGGGCGGGAGATGGGCGGTTCGGCTCTCGCGGGGTCGGCGTCGACTGCTCCTGCACGGCGCCGACCGGCTGGGGCGCGGAGAGCTCTGCGGCGTGCGGGGTGATGCGCTCGCGCAGCGCCGCGGCAGGCTCGTCGACGCTCTCAGGCGCGTCGCTGTCGAGCTTCTCCAGCGCGGCGATCAGTTCTTGAACGTCACGGTCGAAGAGCTCGGTTCGTATGCGCTGGGCATTGAAGGCCGTAAGCCCCTTGATCGACCTCGGCAGCCCGGCCGTATCGGGCATCGTGGCGCGGCCCATCAGCACCGGGAAGATGGGTCTTTTCTCTCTGAGCGCGGAGACGATCTCCAGTTCGACCTGATCTTCTTTCGGATCGACCTTCTTGTGCTCGCGTTCCTGGACGATGTCCAGCCACTTGGGTCCGATCACCGCGAGGAATGCAGCGCACGATGAGCTGCGCGCCCTCAGCTCCTTCGGCCACACCTGGCCGGGCTCGAGGTTTTCGACATCCATGAACACGTTCTCGGCGCCGAATCTCGCCTTGAGCCTGTCGCAGAGTCTGCCCACTTCACCGGTGTCGCTGCGCCGATAGTTGATAAACACGCTCAGCGGCGCGGCCGCGGTGGCCTGTGCCGGTTGCTGCTCGTCGCCCGTTTGGCTGTCGCTCGCGTCCATCTACGCCCCCATGACAGGGCATGAAGTCTACGGGAGCCGCGCGATTCCGGTTCGGCGGCCCGCGCGGCGAGCGGCTCGAGCGTGTCGGCGTGGCCGACCCCGCCGCGCCGTCGGCGGCGCACGGGCTGAAGGACGAGGTAGAGTCGGCGAGTGCCGACGCATCGGTGGTCCGTGAGGCTCTGGCTGACAGCGATCGTGGCCGCAGTAGCTTTGGCGCTTGCACCGAGCGTGGCGCTTGGATCGTTCCCGGGCGCAGATGGTGTGATGGCCTACACGGCCGAAGGGAGCATCTGGGCGGTCGATCCCGCGAACGGAGACCAGCTCAGGCTCACGAGCGGCTCCGCGCCGGCGTTCTCACCGTCGGGAGACATTCTTGCGTTCCAGCGTGGCGCGGGCGGGAGCGTCACGGTCTACCTCGCCAACGCCGATGGCTCGGACGCGACGCCTCTCGTCGCAGGCAGCCAGCCGGCCTTCTCTCCCAGCGGCCGCCAGATCGTCTTCGTACGCGCCGGCGGCCTGTTCGTGACGGGTACCACACCGGGCTCGCCGGTGCGGCAGATCACCAATCATCCCGGAGACCGCGAGCCTCAGTGGAGCTCGAAAGGGTCGATCGCGTTCGAGCGAACCGATACCTGGCACGAACTAATTACGTGTCTGCCGCCCGGTCTCGGAGAGCAGGAAGCGCAGCCGCTGCTCAGGCGCGGCGCGCGGGCCTGCCGCAGCCCCTATGCGAGCCACGAAAGCACTGCGCGCCAGAGCGAGCTCGACATCCTCACACTTCCGAGCCTTCGCGCACGCCAGCTACTCACCGTGAACATCGCTACAGACCTGTGGCCCGACTGGTCGCCGGACGGCAGAACCTTGGCGGTCTCGCTTTGCAAGGCGCTCCCGCCCGACGAACGCGAAGTCGAACCAGAATCACCGCGACTGCGCTTCGTTCAGGACTGTTGGCCGAGCGTGTGGGCACCGGATGGCGACATGCTGGCTCTGAGCCCCATCGATGCCAACAGTGATTTCGAGTCGTGCCCGGGGGCGCCGGATTACGGAAGCGTGTATTCATGGCAGCCGCTGCTCGCCGGTACATCGCCGGTGACCACTGCGCCCTGCCCAGTCACAGCCCTGCAGCGAGCGACCCCCAAAGCCGCGGAATCAGAGGGTGCGCTGCCCCCGAGCGCTCACCGGACGCACAGCCGCCGACGTCGGCACGGCTAGCAGCGCGAAACACGGCTTGCCGGCGGTCGCGCATGCTCAAAGTTCGATGCACTCCAAGGACCCATAAAACAAGCTCAGTAGTTCATGGGTGTAGCCCGTCGTCTGTTCGAGTTCATGCTGGAGATCCTCGCAAAGCGACCGGACTTTGCTCAGTGCCCTTTCACCGGCAGCCGCGGCCGCGGTATCGACCGGCCCCTGCGCGCCTACCGCTCCTGCGGCCCCCGCGACGCCTGCTGGACCTTGAGGCCCCGCCGGACCCCGCGCGCCACGTAGCTGCCGCAGAACACTGGGCTTGATCTGCCTGGTGCTCGTGATCAGATAGTGCTGCGCAGCGACGGCGCTCGCGCCCATCGAGAGGACGAGCGCGACCGTCGCCGCGACGTTCGCGTATGTAACCCGGACACGCATGACAAACCCCCTTCGTGTTCGTTTCTGTGAGAGGCTCGCCGACGACGCGCCAGAGCGCGAAGAACGGGTTGCCCGGCACTCATATCGTGCGCCCACACCCGCTGCGGGGCCTGATTTTGCACGATCGAGGAAAACGCTGGGGGTGTCAAGACCCACGTTCGCGAGCATCCGCGACGTCGAGACCTTGCGCGTGTGGCCATCGCGCGCCGCAGCAGCCGCCAGCTGCGCTCGGCCAGTTCGAGCGAGTCCACGCGCGCCGCAGCTATCCGGCCGCTTGCCCGCGCAGGCGGCGCGCCGCACGCCCGGCGTCCCGGCGGTGGTGATGCGCCAGGGCTCAGGGAGCGGCCGCCTGTCGACCCGCTGGGCGCGAGCGCACGACGCGCTCGCGCCCGGCGGGCGCGCGACTAGTGTTCGAACCCGTAGGCGGTTGCCTGCAGGGCGACGTCCTCGACGAGGTTGCCGAGGGCGATGTTGATGTCGTAGAGGTGCAGCCCCCATTCGGGGCCGAGCTGTTCTTCGACGGGTGCGATTTTGGCGGGCAGCGTGCCGACCTGGTTCACCTGTAGCCAGCTCGCGCCGTTTTCTTTGTGGCACTGGGCGCTGTACAGCCCGGGCGCCGTGGCCCAAGGTGTCGAGACTTCCGGCAGCGGCGTGACCTCGCTGAGGCCATTCTTCGTCGGGAATGGTTCCGTCGACGCATACGGCCTGAGCGCGCCGGCTTCGCCGTTCTGCTCGGCGATCGTCGGATTCACGCACACGACTTCTTCGCCGGTGTGGGTGCCTTCCAGCAGCGGGCTGTTCTCGCGTCCGAAGTAGGAGTCTTCGGGCGGTTCTTTGAGGAACGTCGAGTAGGCGACCACACACCCGGTCTCGTCGACTGCCTGGCAGGCTGGAACTCTCTTGAAGGTGCCGCCCACGAGCTGGCCTTCGGGGACGAGCACGTTGCCGCCCATCAGCAACGCCGAGACCATCTGCTTGAGGTATTCGGGGTGGAACGCTTCGATGTACAGCGAGATCAGCGCCTCGAGCATCAGCGATCCCTGGGAATGGCCGATCAGCACGAACGGCCTGCCCTTGTTGTATTTGGCCATGTATTCCTCGAACGCGTTCAGAACTCCGAAGAACGCCTTTTCGTCCCCGGCTTTGGTGACGGTGTGTTTGATCGCCCCGAGCGTGAGCTGGGGGTACATCGGCGCGTACACCCTGCACACCTGCGAGAAGCGCGAGACCTGGTCGATCGCGATCACGCGCTCTTCTTCTTCGATCGTCGTGGTCGCGTTTTCGCCTTCTTGGCTGCTGACGGTCGGGTACACGTAGAAGCAGTCGATCGGCGGTTTCTTGACCTTCGTCGCCACTTCTTCAGCGGTTTCGCCGCCCTGCTTCAAGACCGTCGCCGTGCGCGAGTATTCGCAGGGATCCGCGACCGTTTTCGATTCGTCTTTTCCGTCGACTTGTTCGACCACCGTGTCTTCCTTGTGCGGCCTGCACAGCCACGTGGTCCTTTCCTTCTTCGGCTTCATGGCCAACGACGGGGTCGCGGCGAAGCCAAGCACGCCGAACGTCATCAGCAGGCCCGCGAGCGGGAGCATGCGCGCGTAGCGCGCCACCCTTCGAGCCCGAGCGGTGCTACCTCCGTGATGCATCCCTCTCCCCTTTCTCTTGCGGCTCGCCCCATGCTGTGCCGCGCCGAGCTATTTTAGACATATGCGCTGAGGAGTCCAAATCTAAGTCCAGGCCGGCAGGCGCCCAAGCGCCGCACCGCGGGCCGATGCGCGAGCCCCCCCGGCCGCCAACCGCTAGCCCGGGTGCGGGACGCCGAACAGCGCCGCCTCCACGTGGTTCAAACGCTCGACGTCGCCGCGGATGCCGGTGAGCGCGTCGTTGTAAATGAACGCCTCGCCGAGGCGCACGGTCGCATAGGCGAGCAGGCTGGGGAGGATCGGCGCGACGAAGCTGCCGGCGCGGACCTCCTCCTCGATCAGCCGCTGCATCGCGGCGACGACCCGCGGCTGCACGGTTCCATCGCCGGAGGTGAGGATGCGCAGCGCCCGCTCGGGCTCGCTCGCGAGCAGCGCGCGCATGCCGCGATTCTCGGCGATCTCGCGGTTGAAGCGCTCGAGCGTCTTGAGCAGCGCGCGCGCCCCGCTGCCGCCGACCTCGACGCGGATCGCCGCGAGGCGCCTCTCGGCGAGCGTCGCGAGCAGCTCCCCGAGGAGCAGGTCGCGCGTCTGAAACCAGCGGTGCATCGTCGCCCGCGCGAGCCCGAGCTCGCGCGCGAGCGCCTGTACGTCCACGCGTTCTCCCGCCTGGAAGCGCTTGGTCGCCAGCTCGAGCGCCGCCTCGCGCGTGGACGCTGCCGGCCGGCCGGGACGGCCGGTGGCGAGTTGGCTCATGGGCGCAGCCTAAGCTCAGCTCTCCGCGCTCGCGCTCGTGCCCGCCGATCGCGTCTGCTCGTCCTGGAACGGCGGGTAGGTCTCCGTGAGGAGGGCGAGGTAGGCGTCAGAGCGCGCCATATAGGAGTTGGCGAGCACCATCGGGTCAAACAGTCCGCGCGGCAGCCTCCCCGTGAGCACGATCACGACCCATGCAGCGACTCCGCCGATCTCGAGCAGGAGCTGCATCACATAGCGCATGATGAGAATCGGAATCGCAAGGATGATTCGAAACAGCGTCTTCAATCGGCTGTAGCGCGCGAGCGGCCCGTCGAAGTCCATCCGGATTGGATATGCCGGGTCGGGCGACCCGGTGAAGGAGGGATACGCGTCACACAACAGCGCCGCGTAGGCGGTGAAGCGCGCAAGGAAACGGACGAACCCGGCGACGAACTTGTACAGGCCGCGCGGATACCGTCCCGTGATGATGATCGCGAACCAGGCGATCACGATCGCCACGTAGGCCACGATCGCGTACACGTAGAGCCAGAGCGCCAGCGGGATCGCGAGGAGCAGGCGAAAGAACGTTGTCAGACGGCTGTGCCGCTTCGAATAGTCCGCTTCGAACGACGCCGGATACGCCACGGTTACCTCCTCCTCGCTGTGTGGGCCAGGGCCCCGTGCAAGTTACGCTAACCGCCGGCTCGGAGGAACCGAATGCGATCGCCGAGCACGCGCGCGCGATCGCGATCCCGCGAGCGGAACCTGAGGGGCGCAACGCCGGCAAACGCACCGGCATGGCATCTAGAAGACGATCGTCCGCCCCTCGTGCAGGAGCACGCGGTCGTCGAGCTCGCTGCGGACCGCGCGCGCGAGCACGATGCGCTCGAGGTCGCGTCCCATGCGCTCGAGGTCATCGGCCGTGAAGCGGTGGCCCACTCGCATCACGTCCTGCTCGATGATCGGGCCCTCGTCGAGCTGCTCGGTCACGTAGTGCGCGGTGGCGCCGATCAGCTTCACCCCTCGCTCGTAGGCCTGCTGGTAGGGCCGCGCTCCGGCGAACGCTGGCAGGAACGAGTGGTGGATGTTGATCACCGGGCAGCCGATCCGCCGCAGGAAATCAGCCGAGAGAATCTGCATGTAGCGCGCGAGCACCAGCAGGCCGGCGCGCCCCGCGAGCTCCTCGAGGACGCGCGCCTCGGCCTGTGGCTTGCTCTCGCGCGTGACGGGGACATGCACGAAGCGAACCCCGAGCGCCTCGACGTCGGCGCGCGCGTCCTCGTGATTTGAGATCACGCACACGACGTCCATGTCGAGCTCTCCCTGCCGGCGGCGCCACAGCAGGTCGAGCAGGCAGTGGTTCTCGCGCGAGGCCATCAACGCGACGCGGCGGCGGTCGCGCGCATAGGAGATCCGCCACTGCATCCGCAGGCGCTGCGCAAGCCCGTCGAAGTCCGCCTCGAAGGCCCGTCGGTCGTCCTCGATGGCGGGCAAGAAGAAGGTGGAGCGCATGAAGAACGTCCCATGCTCGGGGTGCGTGGAGTACTGGTCGTAGCTGACGATGTTGGCGCCCCGTTCATAGAGGAACTGTGACACCGCGGCGACGATCCCCGGCCCGTCCGGGCAGGAGATCAGCAGGCGCGCCGTGTGATCGGTTCCTGCGCCTGTGTCCGAGCCCACGTAGACCGCTGACACAGCTGTGGCACCCTACCTGCCCGCTCCCCGGACAGAGTTCCGGGGAGCGTTCTCGCGCTAGGCGGCGATGGCTGTGCGCGCCCGGCCGGAGCCGCCGTGGCGCCGGCTGACGCGAGCAACGGTGTAACGAACGACGGCCGCCGCCGCGGCACCCGCCGGCGTCGGCTCCTCGATCGCCTCGCCGCTCGTCATCGAAACGGCCGCGAGCGGCGACCCGTCGATCGAGCCGACCATCAGCGCACCCGCCGGGCGACGCGCGCCGGCGCGCTCGGCGAGCTCGGACAGCGCGTCGTACTCGTCGGCCCCGGCGATGTGAACGTCGAGATTGTCGATGACCTCGTCAGGGACGGGTCGCGACCCGTTGGGTATGCCCGCTGCATTGATGTCTTGGATCGTTGAAGAGCTCATGTGTGACAGCGTGACGTGGAGACAGCATTAGCGCAAGCAAATCTAGTTGTGGATCGATAAGCTTCACTAATGCTGAGTCCCAAGCGACTCGCCGTCCTTCGCCGGCTCGCTGAGCTCCGCTCGTTCACCGCCGCAGCCGACGCGCTCTCTTACACGCAGTCCGCGGTCAGCCAACAGATCTCGGCGCTCGAGCGCGAAGCGGGAACGGCGCTGATCGAACGCGACCGCAAGGGCGCGCGGCTCACCGAGGCGGGCGAGATCCTGCTCGCGCACGCCGAGGCGATCCTCGGCCGGATCGCGCGCGCCGAACAGGACCTCGCCGCCTACCGGGACGCGCGCTTCGGCCGGCTGCGCCTGGCCGCGTTCGAGAGCGCCGGTGCGACGCTGATCCCGGGCGCTGTCGAGAGCTTTCACTCCCGCCACCCGGAGATCGAGCTGAACGTCGTGCAGATGGAGCCCGAGGAGGCCGCGGCGCGACTGGAAAGCCGCGAGCTGGATCTCGCGGTCGTCTACGACCTCGATCCCCCATCGGGCGCGCTGGGCGGGGAGCTCGAGCTCACCTACCTGTTCGATGATCGCTATACGGCGGTCATCCCGGGCACGCACCGGCTCGCGAGCAGGCAGCGGATCACGCTCGGCGAGCTCGCCGAGGACACCTGGATCAATACGACCGAGCGCGACCTCTGTCACCGGATCATCCTCGGCGCCTGCCGGCAGGCCGGCTTCGAGCCGCACGTCGCCTTCGAAATCGACGAGATCGCGACGAGCCAGGCGCTGATCGCCAACGGCTCGGGCGTGACGCTGCTGCCCGGGCTGGCGCTCGGCGCCCGCCACCGGGACGTCGTCGTCGCCCCGTTGGGCGAGGCCGCGCCGACGAGAAGCGTCTACGTCGCGCGCCTCTCGGGCCGTCACACGAGCCCCGCCTCGGAGGCGATGCTGCGTGTTCTGTGTGAGCTTGCGCGCCCTGGCTGAGCGGTGCGCGCCCTGGGTGAGCGCTGACGGCACGCGCGCCGGCTGCGCGCGCGGGGTGAGGGACGGGCTCTAGCGGCGCGTCAGCACGACGACCGGGATCTCCCGCTCGGTCTTCCTCTGGTAGTCCTCGTAGGCGGGCCAGGCCTCGGTCATCAGTGACCACAGCCTGACGCGCTCCTCACCGCCCGCGACGCTCGCGTGCACGGGGATCACCTCGTCGCGCACCTGGATCGTCGCGTCGGGGTTGCTCACGAGGTTTTCGAACCAGAGCGGATTGCGCGGCGCGCCCCCCTTCGAGGCGACGACGACCCAGCGATCGCCGTCGGCGCGGTGGATCAGGGGCATCGTCCTTGGCTCTCCGGACCTGCGTCCCTGCGTGGTGAGCAGCAGGACCGTGCTCCCGCGCCAGTCATAGCCGTGCTCGCCGCCGGTTTCGCGGTAGACGCGTACATGCTCGGGGCCGAACAGGTCATCGTCGGGGCCGCTCATCGCGCGCAGTCTATGCGCTCACGCGGGATCGCTCATGATGGCGATTCCGATGCGCGTCGCGGTGATCTCCGACACCCATCTGCCGCGCGCGCGGCGCGGGCTCTCCGCGCGCTGCCTGCAGCAGATACGCGCCAGCGAGCTGCTGCTACACGCGGGCGACATCTCGACGGCGGCCGCGCTGAGCGAGCTCGCCACGCTGGGCCCGCCGGTGCACGCGGTCCACGGGAACGTCGACGAACCCGAGCTCGTGCGCGCGCTGCCGGCAGTGCTCACGCTCGAGCTGGACGGCGTGCAGGTTGCGATGCTCCACGACGCAGGCCCCGCGCGCGGGCGGCTCGGACGTCTCAGAGAGCGCTTCCCTTCAGCGGCGCTCGTGGTCTTTGGCCACTCGCACCTCCCTCTTCACGAGACGACGGCGACCGGCTTTCAGATCTTTAACCCGGGAAGCCCGACGGAGCGCCGGCGCGCCCCGCAGAACACGATGGGCATCGTGACGATCGACCAGGAGCGCGTGACGGTCGAACATTTCGTCGTGTGAAACGACCGACAGACGCTCGCTCGCGAACGCGCCCATCGAAGCGTCGGTGAGCTTGAAGACAGGCCCGCTTTCGCCAGCGACTTCGAGGCTGATGGCGACGGTCGACCTGGTCAGCAGGAAGCTGAACGAGATGCGGTATCCGCCCACTCCGCCGAGGGTCCCCGTGCCCTGGCCGCGGAGTTCGTAGCCGCTGTGCGTCGCCTGGCACGCGGCGGATGTGAGATCCGTGAGCCGCAGCCAGCGCCAGCGCGAGAGCGTGCGGATCATGCCCTCCAGCCGCTCACTCCCCGTCTTGGGCGTGCTCAGCTGCTCGTAGATGTAGCCGCTCACGTTGCCCGACGGCCCGATCGGTCCGCTGCCGAGGAGCTTGCACGCGAGCGCCGGCGTCGTGCCTTCTTCGCCTCCCGGGTCTTCTTTCGAGCCTTCTTTCCCTTTCGAGCTTTCGCCGCCTTCTTTTGACCCTTCTTTGCTTTTCGATCCTTCTTCGCTCTTCGACCCTTCTCCGCTTTTGGACCCTTCTTCGCCTTTGGAGCCTTCGCCGCTTTTGGAGCCTTCTCCGCTTTTGGAGCCTTCTTCACTTTTGGAGCCTTCGCCACTTTTGGAGCCTTCTTCACTTTTGGAGCCTTCGCCACTTTTGGAGCCTTCTTCGCTTTTGTGTTCACCCCCTTCGCCCCCGGTTCCGGCCCCTTCGCTCTGGGCCTGCGTCCACGTGTAGTAGGTCTGGGCATCGGGATGGCTGCTCACGATCAGCGCAGTGCCGGGTTCGCCGCCATCGCTCTCACCGGTCGCCGCGCCGAGCACCTCGGGCTGGGGCAGGTCCAGGCCTTCGCCGAGGATCACATGACGGTGGCCCCAGCAGCCCGGCGCGGTGGGGCTGGTGCAGTCGAGGTTCGGGCTCTGCCAGCCGTCGTCGTACATCCACAGGTAGTAGGAACGCAGCGCGCCGGTGTCGGCCCAGTCTGAGCCGAAGCCCTGCCAGGGCGTTTCGATGCTCGGCGGGCGCGGGTCGTCTTCGATCTCGACGCCGGTTTTCGCGGCGGCGTCGAGCGCCGAGTTCAGGCCGGAGATCGGCGCGTAGCCGTATGCCGTGCGATCGAGGTCGGCGAGGATGAAGATCTGCTTGTCGGGGGAGAGCGCGAGGAAGTCGGAGGGCAGCGCGTAGCTGGGCAGTCCCAGCTTGCTATGCGCGGCGTCGAGCTGGGCGACCATCCAGCGCTCGCATTCGACCGAGCTTTCCGCCGCGCAGGCGGCTGGACGGCTGGGAAGCGGAAGGTTTTCGGGCGGGTTGGCCGCGCGCGCGGCAGCGGCTCCACAGGCGAGCGCGGCGCACGCCGCACAGCAGGCGAGCACTGCGAGCGCGCCGCGGCGGCGCGGCAGGCAGAGGGCGAGCGTCCTCGGGCCGGGCGTGAACCGGATGCGTGGCGTGGTCATGTGCGCTGTGACGGATCACGCGCGCGAGCCGATTAGCGAGCGCCCCGAGCGCTCGACCGCCCGGCTAGATCGTCGGGCTAGATCAAGCGTCCATTTGGGTTTGCTCGACGGCCGCCGGGCGCACGAGGCCGAGCTGCTCGGCGTGCGGCTCGAGCGCTCCGATGACGGCTTCGATCAGCTCGTCGAGCTCCACTCCGAGCTCGGCCGCGCCGCGCGTGATGTCATCGCGGCTGACGGCGGCCGCGAAGCTCGGCTGCCTGAGCTTCTTGCGCACCGACTTGGCGCGCAGCCCGCTGATGCCTTCGGGGCGTACGTAGGCGCACGCGAGCACGAAGCCGCTCAGCTCATCGACGGCCGCGAGCGCGCGCTCCATCTCGCTGAGGCGTTCGATCGCCATGTAGCTCGCGTGCGAGCCGACGGCGCGCACGAGCTCGGGTGGGTAGCCGAGCCGCTCGAGCTCGGCCATCGCCAGGCGCGGATGTCCCGTCTCGAGGTCGGGGTAGCGGTCGTAGTCGAGATCGTGCAGCAGCCCCGTGAGGCCCCACAGCAGCTCATCGGCGCCGCGCTCGCGCGCCTGCGCGCGCATCGCGGCCTCGACGGCGAGGCAGTGGCGGCGCAGCGAGTCCGACTGCACCCACCGCTCCAGCAGCGCGAGCGCGTTCTCGCGCGAGAGCTCCGTCGTGTCGGCTTCGGAAGCCAAGCCGCAGCGCACGATAGCGCCGCACGGCGCGCTGGCTAGGGTGCAAGCGATGGCCGCGAGCAAGCCCTCCGAACGTGCGCTCGTCCTCGTTATCGGCGCCGTGGTGTTCGTCGACACCCTGTTCTACGCGGTGATCGCGCCGCTGCTTCCGCAACTCGTGCACGAACTGCACCTCTCGAAGCTCTCGGCCGGCGTGCTGACCGCGAGCTACCCGCTGGGGACGCTGATCGGCGCACTGCCGGGCGGCGTGCTCGCCGCGCGGCTCGGGCCGCGCGCCGCGGTTCTGTCGGGCCTCACGCTGCTCGCCGGCTCGACGACCGCGTTCGCGCTGCTGCACAGCGCCGGGGCGCTGGACGCCGCGCGCTTCGCGGAGGGTGTGGGCGGTGCCTGCTCGTGGGCCGGCGGGATCGCGTGGGTCGCCAGCGGCGCGTCCGCCGAGCGCCGCGGCGCGCTGATGGGGCGCGTGCTCGCGGCCGCTGTGGCGGGCGCCTTGTTCGGGCCGGTCATCGGCACGATCGCCAGTGCGGTGGGGCGCCCACCGGCGTTCGCAGCGGTCAGCGTCATCGCCGCGATCCTGATTGCCGCCTCGCTGCGACTGTCCCACGCGCACACGGCGACCGAGCAGGGGATGCGCGACGTGCTGCGCTCCCTGCGCGGACACGGGATCGCGCTCGGGATGTGGCTGATCGCGCTGCCCGCGATCGCCTCCGGCGTGATCACGGTGCTCGCGCCGCTGCGTCTGCACGCATTCGGAGCGGGTGCCGGCGCGATCGGTGCGATCTTCCTGCTCGCGGCGGCGGCGGAGGCGGGGGTGAGCCCGGCGGTGGGAAGCCTCTCAGACCGCCGCGGGCGACTGCTGCCGCTGCGCGCGGGCCTCGTGCTCACGGCGCTACTGCTGGCCTGCTTCGCGTTGCCCGACAGCGTGGTCCTGCTGGGGCTGCTGGTCGTCGCGGTCGACACGTCGCTGGGATCGTTCTGGGCACCGGCGATGGCGTGGATGTCGGACGCCGCGGAAGGCCAGCGCCTGGACCAGGGCCTCGCGGCCGCGCTGATGAACCTGGCTTGGGCCGCGGGCCAGGTCGTCGGCTCGGCGGCGGGAGGCGGGCTCGCGAGCCGCACCGGTGACGAGCTGCCCGCGGCCTGTGTGGCGGCGCTGTGCCTGGCGACGCTCGGCGCGATGCGCCGGCGCACCACGGCCGGCGAGCGGGCGTCGGCGCTGCAGGCGCCTTCGGGCTCGACGAGGTGATTGCGCCGGTGAGCGCAGGACCGAGGGCCGCCTGCCGGGCGCTATTTCTTGGGCTTCTTGTATTTGAACTCGGCCTTGCCCTTGTGCTTCTCGGTGCTGGCGCCGCTGCTCGTGGTCACGGTGACGAGCACGGTGCCCGACCCTTCGGGCGCTTCGGCCGTGATTTCGTCTTCGGAGATCACGTCGACGTTCCTCGCGGCCTGCGTGCCGAAGCTGACTGATTCGACGTCGACGAAGCTGGTGCCGCTGATCGTGACCTTGGTGTCGGCGTAGCCGCTTTTCGGCGAGAGGCCGGTGATCGTCGGGGCCGGCGCGGCGGCCGGGATCTCCGTGGTCGCGCGCGAGAGCGCCGGCGGGCCGAAGCCTTCGGCGTTGCTCGCCGTTTCCATCACGCGGATCGTGAAGCCGGCGTCGTCGGGCACGAGCTTGTAGCTCTGCGCGGTTGCGCCCTGGATCGGCAGGCATTTCCCGCCGGCGCTGTCGCAGGTCTGCCATTGGTAGATCACCGAGCTCGGGCTGTTCGTCCAGACGCCGGGCGTCACCTCGAGTGTCTCGCCGACTTCCGCCGTGCCGGCGATCGACGGCGCGGTCGTGTTGGCGGGCGTCGCGCTCGAGGGCGCGAACGCTGCGAGGCCGAGCGGGCTGCCGACGCCGGAGGGACCGTCGTAGCCGACCGCTGCTTCGCAGGCGAGCGTGCCGCAGGCGCCGTTTGCGCCGGAGCTCACGTCGTACAGCGCGCTCGCCTGGCCGAGGTGGCGGTAGAGCGTCTGGGCGGGGTAGGAGACGCCGCGTGCGCCGCCGGCGAGCGCGAACTCGGCGGCGATGATCGGCGATGCGACCGAGGTGCCGCCGTAGACGCCCCATTTCTTGTCGTCGACCACCGCGACGCCGGTGTCCGGGTCGCCCTCCGCCGCGACATCGGCGCTCAGGCGCTCGCTGCCACAGCCGGTGCGCGACCAGTTCGAGACTGCCGTCTGCCACGCCTGGGCGCTGAATGCCGACGCGCAGCCGCCGCCGGTCTCGCCCCACACCGTGCTCTGCCAGCCGTCTTCGCCTTCGGTGAGCGTGGTGCCGCCGACGGCGAGGACGTCGGGCGATGCGGCCGGGAATTCGACGTCAGAGGGTTCTCCAGGCGGGCAGTTTTCTTCGAAGCTGCCGGGGTCGTTCTGGTCGCGGTAGCCGCAGTCGCCGGCGGCGGCGGTGATGACGGTTCCGGGATGATCGTAGTAGTCGGCGGCGAGCGCCCGCTCTTCGTCGGGGTATTCGGTTTCCAGCGCGCTGCCATACGAATTGCTGATCTCGGTCGCGCCGGCGGCGACGGCCGCCTTGACGCCGGCGCCGAGGTCTTCGGCGCTGCTGTAGTCGGCCTCGACGAGCAGGATGTGGCAGCTCTGGCAGATCGCGTGCGCCATCTGCACGTCGATCGTGATCTCGACGGCCCAACCGCCGTTGTTCGCGGGCAGCGGGCTTTCGGCGCCTTCTTCGTTGATCACGCGCAGGCATCCGTTGACCTTCGTGCATTCGGGCAGGCCGAACTGCTTGTCATAGAGGGCAAGGTCCGATTCGACGGTGGAATCTTTGAAGGGATCGACGAGCGCGATCGTCTGCGCGCCCGAGAGCGGCGTTTCGGCGGGCAGCTCGTAGGCGGCGTGCAGCTGCTGCGGCGTGAGCCCGAACTCGTAGCCGCGTGCTTTCAGCGGCGTGGCGGCGCGCGCGCGCCCTGGCGAGCCCACGCGCGCGCCGGCGGGCTCCAGCGGCACGAGCCTGAGCGCCTCGCAGACGGTGCCGCGCCGGGTGCGGGCGGTGGCGCAGCCGGGCTTTTCCACGCGGTAGGCGCCGCGCGGCGCCGGGGTGGCGGCGGCGTTCGACGCGGGCAGCGCGACGGTGGCGGCGAGCAGCGCTGCGGTCAGGGCGACGACGCGTGCGTGCGTTGAGAACTGCATCCCTCTCCTTGTCTGTCCCCGATGGCCCTCCTGGCCATGGGCTCCCCGGGCGCTGGTCGGTCTTTTCGGCGAACCGTGCACGTGTAGCACACCGGCGGGCCTTTGCGAATCAGCGAGCGCGCGGCTGCAGCCGGTTGGCGCGCCGCGCGGGCCGCGCGGGCCGCGCGGCGGCGCCGCGCGCGCACGCTCGCCGGCGGAGTGGGCGCGTTAGAACGCCCAAAGCCCGGCGTGGGCCGGGCTCTCCGATTCCACTCCTCCAGGTAGGCCTCCGTACCGTGGGCGGCAGCGACGCGGCCCTCTCACGGAGCCGCCTGTGGCTGCGGCAGGGAAGCTACGCGCTCGCGCCGTTCACGTTGTTAACGCGTTGCTGCGGCGTGACGCGTTGCTGGCGGCGCGGCCGCGCGCTCTCACCGGCGACCTCGCCGCCAGGTGCGCGCGCGCCCCGGCCGGGGGCTCCGAGCGCCCCGGCCGGAGCAGTCTCCCTGAGGGTCAGGAGCGCAGTCGAAGGTGCTCGCGCATCAGGCGTACATCGCCTCGATCGCCTGGGCGTACTTCTCGGCGATCGGCTTGCGCTTGAGCTTCATCGTCGGCGTGAGCTCGTCGCCGCCCGGCAGCCAGTCGCCCTCGACGATCGTGAACTTCTTGATCTGTTCGACTTTCGCGAGCTTGGCGTTGGCGGCGTCGACGCCCTTCTGCACGGCGGCGCGCACGCGCGGCTCGCGCGAGAGCGTCTCCAACGAGACGTCCTCGAAGCCCTCCTTGCCGGCCCAGGCGGGGGCGAAGTCGGCGTCGAGCACGATCAGCGCGCTGTTGAAGTGACGGCGGTCGCCGATGCAGCAGGCCTGGCCGATCAGCGGCGAGCTGCTCTTGAGCGTCGCCTCGATGTTGGCGGGCGACATGTTCTTGCCGGCGGCGCTGATGATCAGCTCCTTCTTGCGGTCGATGATCGAGAGGTAGCCGTCCTCGTCGAAGACGCCGATGTCGCCGGTGCGCAGCCAGCCGTCCTCGGTGAAGGACTCGCGCGTCTTCTCGGGCAGGTTGCGATAGCCGAGCATGACGACTTCGGATTTGACGAGCACCTCGCCGTCGCTGTCGAGCTTCAGTTCGACGCCGGGCGCCGGCGGGCCGACGGTGCCGATCTTGATCTTGCCAGGCGGGTTGACGGAGCCGGCGCCGCAGGTCTCGCTCATGCCCCATAGCTCGGCGAGCGGCAGGCCGATCGCGTGGAAGAACTCGAGCACCTCGACGGGCGTGGGGGCGGCGCCGACGTTGATCGCCTCGACGCGGTCGAGGCCGAGCATCGCGCGCAGGCCGGCGAAGATCTCACGGTCGGCCTGCTCGACGCGCTCGGCGAGCTCCGCGGGCACCTCTTCACCGCGCTGCTCCAGGCGCAGCTTGCGGATGGCGGCCTCGAGCGCGTCGCGCACGACCTGCGCCTGCTCCTCGGGCTGGGCGGCGAGCATCGTTTCCAGGCCGGCCTTCAGCTTCTCCCAGATGCGCGGCACGGCGAAGAACCAGCTGGGCCGGACTTCGGGCAGATAGGAGAGCACCTCGCGCGGGTCATCGCAGCAGGTGATCTGCAGCCCGAAGACGATCGGTATGTAGTGATGGGCGGCGCGCTCGGCGATGTGGGCGCTCGGCAGCCACGAGATCACGCTGCCGTCCTCGGGGAAGCCGATCAGCTCCTCGAAGCCGCGCACGGCGGCGAGCAGGTTGCGGTGCACGAGCTGGACGCCCTTCGGCGGCCCGGTGGTGCCCGAGGTGTAGATCAGCGTGAGCACGTCGTCGGGCTTGATCTGCGCGACGGAGGCCTCGACGTCGAAGTCGGGGTTGGAGGCCTCGACGTCGGCGAGCGCGAGCGTGCCCTCGGGCGCCTCGCCGTCGACGACGATCACGTGCTCGAGCAGGGGCAGCTCGGCGCGCGCCTCGAGCACGCGCGATAGGAACTGCTGCTCGCAGATGATGATGCGCGCTTCGGCGTCGCGCATGAGGTACTCGATCTGCTCGGCGGTGTAGGTGCTGTAGATCGAGAAGGGCGTGGCGCCGAGCATCAGGCCGGCGAGGTCGCAGACGTGGAACTCGGGCCTGTTGCCCATCAGGAGGGCGAGCGTCTGCCCGCGCTGGAGGCCGAGGCGCGCGAGTCCGCCGGCGAGCGCGTCGACGCGCTCGCGCAGCTGGCCCCAGGTGATCGTGAAGGCGTCCTGCTTGGTGCGGATCGCGATCTCGCCCGAGCGCTCGGCGGCGGTGATGCGGAAGGCGTGCGCGAGCGTGGGCGCGCCGACCGCTAGGCCCTTGCGGGTTGAATCGGTGACTGCCGCGTGCATCTTCCTGGCTCCTCCTCGCGAGGCCGTACCGCGTCGGCTGCGCGGCGCCGCCCTCCGGGCGATCATACTCGTATCGGGACTGTGCGCCTCACGTCATGAGGACGATGCGCTGCCCGGGGACGCTCGGGGCCTGCCAGGCGGCCTCGACCTCGCTGAGGGGCAGCGCGAGGGCGTTCACGAGGAGCCGGCCGCAGGTGATCTCGCGTGCGAGCGCGGGGAGCTCGGCGAGGATCGTCGGGGTCGCGAGCGAGCCCTGGCCGCTGCCGAGCAGCTGCAGGTTGGCGGCGCGCAGCGCGGCCGAGGCCAGCGTGATCGTCGAGCCCGCCATCGAGCCGATCTCGATCCAGTGCAGCGGCTTGCTGGGATCGGCGCGCGCCCGCACGAGCGCCGGGATCGCGGGCTCGGCGGCGGCGCCCCACAGGTAGTCGAGCACGACGTCGGCGTCGGCGCCCGCGGCCGCGAGCGCGTCGGCGTCCTGGCGCGGCTCGCCGCAGAGGGCGACGGTCTCGTCGGCGCCGAGGCCCTCGAGCCGTTGCAGCTGCTCGCGGTTGCGTCCTGCTGCGGTCACGCGACCGGCGCCGAAGAGCTTGGCGATCTGCACGGCGAGCTGCCCGGCGTTTCCGGTTGCGCCGAGGATGAGCACCTTCTGCCCGGGCTCGAACGCGACGCGCCGGCGGAGCGCGAGCCACGAGGACATGGCCGGATTCAGACCCGCGGCGATTGCCCGCACGTCGGCGTCTGCGGGCAGGGCGATCGCGCGCCGGCGGTCGATCACGGTGCGCTCGGCCATCGTGCCGAAGGGCGGCTCGAGCGCGACGAAGTAGAACAGCTGGCCGTCGGCTGAGCGGCCGACGCCGTCGACGCCTGGTATCAGCGGCAGGGCGTCGTCGCTGCTGTAGTGGGTGCCTCCGGCGCCGGAGCGCACGCGCGGATGAAGCGCCGCTGCGAGCACGTCGACGGCGAGCTCGTGCTCGCCCCTGGGCTCGGGCATCGGGAACGCCTCGTAGCGGGGCGGCGCGGCGAATGAGCGGACGACTGCGGCCCGCATCGTGGCCTCTGCGCTCATGACGGCTCCTGGGAGACTAGTTTGTGCTACCAACTACTGTAGTTGGTGCTACGTACCATGTCAAGCTAGTATGCGCCCGTGAACGAGGGGCGCCAGACGCCGAGCCTGAGGGACGCGCTCGTCGAGCTCTCGTTCCTGATCCAGGCGATGCTCGCGCGCTTGGCGAGCGAGCACGAGGTGTCCCTGATCCAGGTTCGCCTGCTCGGCATCCTGCGCGATCGCGAGCCGGGCATCGTCGAGCTCGCCGAGATGCTGAACCTCGACAAGTCCAGCGTGAGCGGTCTCGTCGACCGCGCGCAGAGCCGCGGGCTGGTCGCGCGCGCGGCGGCGAAGGGCAGCGACGGCCGCGCGATCCGGGTGCTGCTGACGCCGACCGGGCGCAGGCTGACGAACCGTTTCGCGCAGCAGGTCTCCGACGAGCTCGCGGCGCTCGTGCAAGAGCTCTCGCCGGCGCAGCGGCGCCGGCTGGCAGAGCTGTCGAGCCGCGTCATCGCCTCCTCCCAGGCGCGCGCCGGCAGGCAGCCGCCGCGCGCCTCCTCGGCACACCGGCGGTGAGCGTGCGAGCACTGCGCGTGCCCGGCTGGGACCCCGAGAGCGTCGGCATGCGCAGCGGCGAGCTCGGATTCTGGTGGCGCTCGCTCGGCGGTCCGCGCGCGCCGCGTGCGGCACTGGCGGGACCGGCGGAGGTCGACGTGGCGATCGTGGGCGCCGGCTACACGGGGCTTTGGAGCGCGTATTACCTCAAGCGCGCGGAGCCCGCGCTGCGCATCGTCGTGCTCGAGCGCGAGGTCGCGGGCTTCGGCGCGTCGGCCCGCAATGGGGGCTGGGTTTCGGGCTTCTTCGCGGGCGCGGCGCGCGCCTACGAAACGCGTGCGGGCCGCGCCGGCCTGATCGCGCTGCAGCGTGCGATGTTCGCGACGGTCGATGAGGTGGGCGCCTTCCTCGCAGCGCACGGGCGCGAGGCGGACTTCGTGAAGGGAGGGCTCGTCGAGGTGGCGCTGAACCAGCCGCAGCTGGCGCGCGTGCGCGAGCGCGTGTCGGCGGCGCGCGAGCGCGGCCTCGCGGAGCAGGACCTGCGCGAGCTGTCGGCCGGCGAGCTCGCGCAGCTGGTGCGCGTCGCGGGTGCGCGCGGCGCGCTGTTCTCGCCGCACGCGGCGCGCGTGCAGCCGGCGAAGCTGCTGCGCGCGCTGGCCGAGGTCGTGGAGCAGATGGGGGTTGCGATCTACGAGCAGACGCCGGTCAGCGAGATCCGCGCGCACGAGGCGCTGACGCCGGCGGGCGCTGTGCGCGCGCGCTGGGTGCTGCGCGCGACGGAGGGCTACACGGCGTCGCTGCGCGGCCTGAAGCGCCGTCTGGCGCCGCTGAACAGCTCGATGATCGTGACGGCGCCGCTGAGCGGCGAGCAGTGGTCGCGGATCGGCTGGGAGCAGTCGCAGGCGCTCAGCGACGCGGCGCACGTGTACGCCTACCTGCAGCGCACGGCCGACGGGCGCATCGCGATCGGCGGGCGCGGCGTGCCGTACCGCTTCGGCTCGCGCACGGACGGCGCGGGGGCGACGGCGGCGCGCACGGTGCGCGGCCTGCACGCGAAGCTGCTGGCGCTGTTCCCGGACGCGCGCGGGGCGCCGCTTGCGCACGCGTGGTCGGGCGTGCTCGGCGTGCCGCGCGACTGGTGCCCGTCGGTGTGCGCGCATGCCGGTAGCGGCCTTGCGTGGGCGGGCGGCTACGTCGGCGAGGGCGTCGCGGCGTCCAACCTCGCGGCGCGCATCGTGTGCGAGCTGCTGCTGCAGCGCGACGGTGCGCTGGCGCGGCTGCCGTGGGTCTGTCAGCGCCCGCGCTCGTGGGAGCCCGAGCCGCTGCGCTGGGCGGGGATCCGCGGCATGTACGCGCTCTACCGCGCGGCAGATCGTGCCGAGCGGCGCGGCGAGGAGCCCTCGCGCCTGGCGCGCGTGCTCGACTCGCTGAGCGGGCGGGCATAGATTGAGCGGGCGGCGCGCCTGCCGGCGGCCGCCGAGGCGTGCGTCGTGAACGACGAGGAGGCTGGCGAGAGATGAGCTACGAGACACTGCTTTACGAGCGCGAGGGAGCGGTCGCGTGGATATCGCTGAACCGCCCGGAGCGCCTGAACACGATCGTGCCGCCGATGCCGGATGAGCTCGAGGCGGCGGTCGCGGAGGCGACGCGCGAGCCGCGGGTGAGGGTGATCGTGCTGCGCGGCGTGGGGCGCTCCTTCTGCGCGGGCTTTGACTTCGGTGGCGGCTTTCACGAGTGGGACGAGGGGCTGACGACGGACGGCGCGTGGGACCCGGGTAAGGACTTCCAGATGGCCAGCTGGCCGGGTGGGGGGCCGGTGCCGAAGTTCATGAGCATGTGGCGCACGCCGAAGCCGGTGATCGCGCAGGTGCACGGCTGGTGCGTGGGGGGCGGCAGCGACATGGCGCTTTGCGCGGACCTCGTGATCGCGAGCGAGGACGCGCGCATCGGCACGCCCTACTCGCGCGTGTGGGGCTGCTACCTGAGCGGCATGTGGATCTATCGCCTGGGCTTGACGCGGGCCAAGGAGCTGGCGCTGAGCGGGCGTCCGCTGTCGGGCGGCGAGGCGGCGCAGCTCGGGCTGATCAACACGGCCGTGCCGTTCGAGCGCCTGGAGGACGAGGTGCGCGCGCAGGCGCAGCGACTTGCGGCGATCCCCGCCTCGCAGCTGGCGGCGATGAAGCTGATCGTGAACCAGACCTTCGAGAACATGGGACTGCACTCCACGCAGCTGCTCGGGCCGATCCTCGACGGGCTGATGCGCAACACGCCGCAGGCGCGTGAGTTCATCGAGCTCGCCGAGCGCGAGGGCGTGGCCGAGGCGATCGCGCAGCGCGACGGGCCGTTCGGCGACTACAGCCAGGCCGACGCAGCCGAAAAGCCGGACCCGGGCAACGTCATCGAGCCATAGCCGGGGATGCCGCAGCCAGGGACGTCTCCGTGCGCGCGGCTCCGTCGAGCTGCGCACCATCTCACCGCCCTGTTGACGGCCGATCCTGACGCTCTCAGCCGGTCTCTCTCCGCGCCGCCTTGACGGTCCCGTAGCGCGCGTAGTGTCGCTCCGGGATCTTGTCCGGGTCCTTGTACCAGTACCAGACGCATGGATCGCTGCTGTAGTCGCCGGGCGGGTCGCAGGGGTACAGCGGGTGGCCGGACCACTGGATCGGCAGCGACTCGTTCATGAAGCTGCAGTGGGTGCAGTAGAGGGGGAAGCCCTCGCGGTCGAAGGACCAGTCGTGGGCGGCGCGAGTGCGCCCGCCGTCGGGCAGCCCGTCGTAGGCGCCGTTGAGCACGAGCCGCTGGCCCGAGCCGCAGGGGTGCATCGAGAAGGTCACCTTCTCCTCGTCCTCGCTGATCGTGAACGCGCCCGGGCTGGGGCCGACGCCCGAGCAGGAGTGTGCGCGCCAGGTCGCGGCGAGCAGCGGTACGAGGTCGCGACGCTCGAGCGCGACGATCGCGTCGTGGTGGCGGCGCCAGCCGCGGCTCATGCTCTCCGCCCAGGCTTCGGCGACGCCCTCCTCGCCGAGGCGCTGCTGGATGAAGGAGACGAGGTCCAGCACGCCCGAGGCCATCAGGTCGTGCAGCATCTGCCACTCGTGCTTCATCTCGGCGCATAGCCGGCGCGCCTGCTCGAGGTCGCCGCGATCGATCGCCTCGATCGCGCGATCCATCGTCGGGCGCGAGAGCTCGCGCAGCTCCTGCTCGGAGAACCAGCGGTCTGTCATCGTGCCTCCTTCCCAGATGATCGGAGGCTTATTGTGACCGAGCGCCGGCGGGCACTCATCACGGGCGCGGCTCGCGGCATCGGCGCGGCGGTCGCCGCGCGCCTGGCCGCGGACGGCCTGCGGGTGCTGAGCGCCGATCTGCTGCCGGGGTGCGAGTTGCAGCTCGATGTGGCTCGGGACGAGTTCCCGCCGCTGCCGGACATCGACGTGTGCGTCGCCAATGCCGGCATCACGACCACCATCGCGGCGGCGCACCACATGACGGCGGAGCAGTGGCAGCGCGATCTCGACGTGAACCTGACGGGCGCCTTCCGCACGATCCAGGCGTGCCTGCCGGGCATGCGCGAGCGCCGCCACGGGCGCATCGTGGTGATCTCGAGCGTCGCCGCGACGGGCGGTCTGCCGGGCCAGGTGGCCTATGCGGCCTCGAAGGCGGGCCAGCTCGGCATGGTGCGCACGCTCGCCGCCGAGAACGCGCCGCTCGGAATCACGGCGAACGCGATCCTGCCGGGCCTGGTGGCGACCGAGCAGGTGCTCGCGATGCCCGCGACGGTGCGCGAGCGCGTGCTCGCCGAGCTGCCGACGGGGCGGCCGATCGATCCAGCGGAGGTCGCCGCCCTCGTCGCTTTCCTGGCCGGCGAGGATGCCGCGCAGATCACGGGCCAGTCGATAATCATCGACGGCGGCGCGACGCTCGGGCGCATCTCGCTCGGCAGCGAGCGCAGGGGAGATTGAGCCCCGCGGCGGTTGGCCGCTAAGGCCTTCGGTGGCGCCTCTGGACCAAGGCGTCGTCATTGGGCCTTGACATTCCTCATAAAGCTGATAGCTTTTGTTCAGCACATGACCGTCCACCGCGTCGCCGTTCTCGTCCCCCCGCCCCCAGGGGCTTCGGGAGCCCGGTGCGCTAAGCGTCCGGCCAGCGAGGCGGCGGATGGGAGTGTCAGAGGAGCAACCATCCCCTCCAGTCCGGCGGCGACTATCCCTCACCGTCGGAGCTTCCCTCGTCTCCTGGCGGGCCAGGCCCTGCCTGGCCCGCCAGGAGCCCTCCTACGGTCATCGCGACGGCCGGCCGCGTCGCGGTACTCGGCTGCGCGCCCGCGCTCGCTGCCGTCTGGCTTGCAGCGATGAGCGCAGAGCTCGTGCTCGCGCTCGGGCTCGCCTGTTGGGCCCTGGTCGTGCTGCTCGTGCTTGCGCTGTGCGCCTGCGCGGCGGGCAGGCCTGTGCTCGGCGGCGCCCACGAACACGGTGCGGAGAGGCATGCTGCCAGCGGCGGCGCCCTAGGTTCGCGGCTCGAGTCCGCAGGGCAGCACTAGCTTTCTTCTTCGGCGCCTCTGGCTTCTTCTTCGCGAGCTTCTTCTTCGGCTTCGGCGGGCGTTTTGATGCCGTCGCCATCGCCGAAGAGCGCGCTGGTTGCAGAGGTCGACCCAGCCACGTTCTTGGCTGTGACGACCAGGCCGATCAGTTTGCCGAGATCTTCGACGCCGAGCGTGAGCGTTTCTTTGGTTGCGCCTTTGAGGTTCGAGCAGGCTTTGCTGATCACTTCGCACAACTGCCACTGGAATTCGTAGGTGATCGGTTCGGTGCCGCTCCAGGTGCCGGTGCTGGCCTTCAGCAGTTCGCCCTCGATCGGTTTGCCGAGGATCGACGGCAGCGTCTGGTTGACGGGGGCGATGCCTTTGATCAGTTCCGTGACTGCGCTCGCCCTGCTGGCTTCTCCGGCGATGTTCTTGGCCGTGACGACACCCTCGATCGTGGCGCCGATGTATTCGGTGATCAGTTTCAGCGCCGAGCCGCTCTGGCCTTTGATTTCGCTGCACGACTCGCCGAGCGCGTTGCATTTCTCCCACGCATACGAGTAGGAGATCGGCTCGGTGCCCGACCATTTTCCTTCGCTCAATTTCAGTTCGTCGCCTTCCAGCAGCCCGCCGCTGATCGAGGGCAGAGCCGTGTTCGCCGGCAGGATCCCTTTGATCAGGCCCGTCAGCGAGCTCGTCGCGCTCGTTTCACCGGCGACGTTCTTGGCCGTGACGACACCCTTGATCGTGTCGCCGATGTAGCCCGTGAGCAGTTCGAGCGTCGAGCCGGCCTGCCCGGAGATTTCTCTGCACGCCCCACCCGTCGCGTTACACAGTTCCCAGGCGTAGGAGTAGCCGATCGGCTCGGCCCCCGACCATTTCCCTTCGCTCAATTTCAGTTCGTCACCTTCGAGCAGGCCACCGCTGATCGACGGCAGCGCCGTGTTCGCCGGCACGATCCCTTTGATCAGGCCCGTCAGCGAGCTCGTCGCGCTCGCTTCGCCGGCGACGTTCGTGGCCGTGACGACACCCTTGATCGTGTCGCCGATGTAGCCCGTGAGCAGTTCGAGCGTCGAGCCGGCCTGCCCCGAGATTTCTTTGCACACCCCACCCGTCGAATTGCACAGTTCCCAGGCGTAGGAGTAAGAGATCGGTTCGCTGCCCGACCAGCTGCCGTCGCTCAGTTTCAGCAGATCACCTTCCAGCAGGCCACCGCTGATCGACGGCAGCGCCGTGTTCGCCGGCACGATCCCTTTGATGAGACCCGTCAGCGAGCTCGTCGCGCTCGCTTCGCCGGCGACGTTCGTGGCCGTGACGACACCCTTGATCGTGTCGCCGATGTAGCCCGTGAGCAGTTCGAGCGTCGAGCCGGCCTGCCCCGAGATTTCTTTGCACACCCCACCCGTCGAATTGCACAGTTCCCAGGCGTAGGAGTAAGAGATCGGTTCGCTGCCCGACCAGCTGCCGTCGCTCAGTTTCAGCAGATCACCTTCCAGCAGGCCACCGCTGATCGACGGCAGCGCCGTGTTCGCCGGCACGATCCCTTTGATCAGGCCCGTCAGCGAGCTCGTCGCCGATTCTTCGCCGGCTGCGTTCTTCGCGGTGACGATCCCGGCGATCGTGTCGCCGATGTAGGAGGTGAGCAGTTCGAGCGTCGGACCCGCCTGGCCCGAGATTTCTTTGCAGGACTGCCCGAGCGCGTCGCACAGCTCCCAGGCATAGGAGTAGGAGATCGGTTCGCTGCCGCTCCATTCGCCGTGCGCGAGCGAGAGGATCTCGCCTTCGAGCAGGCTCCCCGTGATCGAAGGCGCAACGAGGTTGGTGGGCAGAAGGCCCGCGATCAGGCTCGTCGGCGAACTGGTCACCGAGGTCGAGCCGGCCGCGTTTTTGGCGGTGACGATCACATCGACCGAATCGCCGACGTAGCCGTCGAGCAATTTCAGGGTCGGTTCGGTCGCTTCCTGGATTTTCGAGCAGTCTTCGCCCGCTGAGTCGCAGAGCTGCCAAACGTAGCTGTAGGAGATCGGTTCGGAGCCGGCCCACGTGCCGGGTTCGACCGCCAGCAGCCCGCCGTCCTTCAGCAGCCCGGTGATCGTCGGCAGGATGATGTTCGCTGGCAGGACCGCTTCGACGGGCAGCGTTTCGGCCGATGTCGCGCTCGCTTTGCCGAGCGCGTTCTGCGCGCTCACCGTAACTGCGAGCCGGCTGTCAAGGTCCGCCGGCGCGGGCGTGTAGCTCGGTTCGGTGGCACCTTCGATCGCTTCGCAGCCGCTGGCGAGCACGCTGCAGCGCTCCCACTGGTAGGTGTAGTGGAACGGCGCCGTCCCGACCCAAGTGCCGGCGCTGGCGGTCAGCTTGGCCCCTTCGAGCAGGCTGCCCGTGATTTCCGGCGGGCTCAGGTTGAGCGGCGAGCCTTCTTTGACCTTCTTCGACAGCGGCGAGGTGACGGCCACGGCGCCCATCGAGTTCGTGGCTGTGACGAGCACGGCGAGCTTGTGGCGGACGTCCTGACTGATGACGCGGTAGCTCGAGCTTTCAGCCCCCGCGATCGGCGCGCAGGAGGCGCGGCCGTGTTCGCAGAGCTCCCATTTGTAGGAGAGGGCGATCGGCGTGCTGCCCCTCCACGTGCCTTCGCTGACGCTCAGAACGCGTCCATCTTCGGCCGCGCCGCTGATCTTCGGGCGCTTGTGCGCGTGTGGAGGCCCACTCGTGGACACGGCCGCGTATGAAGCAGCGGGCGCGGCGAGCGTGAGCGTGGCGAGCGCAAGCGCAGCCACGGAAAGTGCCCCCAACCCCCACGACGAGACGTTCCTCTCCCCCATCCCCGTACCTCTCTGATCTTGAACGTACTTGCGTCTACCCCGTTGGGCACAGATCCAAACACAAAATGTCAGCGAAGCCGCAACGTGCGGAGAACCAGCCGACCGCAAGCGACCAGGCGTGCTCGAGCCGAGCCCGGGCTCGGGGAGCCGAGGGGCGCGCCGGGCTGCGCGGATCCCGGCGCAGCGGGCGGCGCGCGCTCGCGACAACCGCAACGTTCCCGGGCGCGGGGGGTTTGCAGCAGTGCAATGACACACCGTCGCGCCGCGCTCAGACATCCCCCGCGAAGACAAGGAGAAGGACCCAAGATGACCTCGAGAAGGCTGGTCGCGGCCCTGGCGGCCGCCACTGCGCTGCTGATGGCAGCGCCGTCGCTCGCGGGCGCTGCGCGCCTGCGGCGGCGCCCGACGACGGGCGTGCCCTCGTCGTGCCGTCTCACCCTGCTCGCCGAACCGCGCCGGATCACCGCGGGCGACGAAACGCCCCAGCTGTTCGGCAGGCTGATCTGCGGGCGCGCTGTCGAAACCGCGGGCCAGCCCGTGACGATCTACGAGCGCGCTCCGGGCCGGCTCGCCAAGACGGTGCTCGGCACCACGACGACGACGACCGGCGGCTACTACAGCTTCGTCGCGCCGGCGCCGACGAGCAACACGATCTACTACGCGGCGGTGGGCACCGTGACGAGCCTCGGACGTGCGGTACGCGTCGCGCCGCAGGTGACGCTGAGCGGGCCGTCGGAATCGAAGGCGCTGTACACCGGCTTCCATAACCGCGTGGCGTTCTCGGGCACCGTCAGCCCGGCGGACGCGGGCGCGCTCGTCCGGCTGCAGCGCGAGTCCTCGACGGCCTATGAAGAATGGTTCACGATCCAGTTCGGCGTCGTGTTGCCGGGCGGCGTCTACAGCCTCGTGCACACCTTCGTGGAGCCGGGGGACGCCAACATCCGCGTGCTCGTGCGCGCGCACGGGATCTACACGGTCGCTGGCGCCTCGAGCCCGATCTCCTACGTGATCTCGCAGGCGCAGAACCCGCTGCTGACGCTGTTCGCGACGATCGGCGGCGCGCAGCACAACCAGATCTCCTACGGGCAGTCGGTCGCGCTTGAAGGCACCGTCGCGGGCGGCGCGGGCAAGCAGGTGACGCTCGCCGCGCACACCAGGGGCGGCATCGGATGGGTGACGGTCGCCAGCCAGACGGCGAGCTCCAGCGGCCACTACGGCTTCACGCAGACGCCCGCGGAGTCGACCGCCTACAAGGTGCTGTCGGCCACGGGCAGCCACTCGAGGATCCTGTTCGAGGGCGTTCGCTACGTGCTGACGGCGGCGCCGTCGACGAGCACGCTGCAGGACGGCCAGGTGCTGACCGTGACCGGCACGGTCACGCCCTACCTGGCAGGCCACATGGTCTACCTGGAGCGCGAGAGCAGCGCGGGCTCCGGTCCCTTCCACGCAGTCGCCGTCGCGCCGCTGAGCGCCTCGACGATCGCGGGAGGACCGGCGACGTACACGATCAGCCGCACGATGTTCGGCGTCGGCAAGCAGACCTACCGCATCAAGGTGCCCGGCGATCCCGCCAACCAGGGCATCGCGAGCGCGCCGTTCACCGTGGAAGTGACGCCGGCGCCTCCGTCGGTGCTCGGGCCGGGCCTGCAGCCGCCGCTGCCAAACGAAGGCAACGCCTGATCCCGTGCCGCGCGCAGCGGCGCGCGCGCCCCGACGGTCGGGGCGCGCGCGCGCGCCGCGCTGGTGCGCCGGCGAGCGGGCGACGGCAGAGCTCCTAGGGGCTCCCCCTCAGGCCGCGACGGCGCGGGCCTGCAGGTGGGCGCCGACCTTGCGCTTCACCCGTTGCAGGGCGTTGTCGACGGTCTTCGTGTCGCAGGAGAGGCGTTCGCCGGCCTGCTCGTAGGAGTAGCCGTCGAGGTACAGCGCGAGTACGCGGCTCTCGAGCTCGGAGAGTGCGGAGGACAGGCAGCCGACGAGCGAGCGCAGCTCCTCCGAGGAGATCACCTGGTTGACGGGGTCGTGCACGGTGGGGCCGGGCAGCATCTGGTCGAGCGTCGGGACCTCTTCGCCGCTGCCCGCGGGGGTCGAGGAGAACGAGACGTACTGGTTCAGGGGGCTGTGCTTGTTGCGCGTCGCGGTCTTCACGGCGGTGATGATTTGTCGCGTGATGCACAGCTCGGCGAAGTTGCGGAAGCTCGACTCGCGGTCGGTGCGGAAGTCGCGAATCGCCTTGTAGAAGCCGACGAGGCCCTCCTGGATGAGGTCTTCGGAGTCGCCGCCGGCGAGGAAGTACGAGGAGGCCTTCAGGCGCACGAAGCCGTGGTAGCGGCGCACGAGGCGCTCGTACGCGTTGCGGTCCCCCTGCTTGGCCAAGGCGATCAGAAACTCATCCTCGACCTTAGGTTCAGTGTTGCGTTGAGGGGAAAATCTGGCCACGAGCACTCCCTTTCCCCGGAAGCACCGGCAAACGCCAGCTCCCGGAAAGGCTCAGTGGCGCACTCCTCCCCTGGCGCCAAACTTGTCTTTGCCTAAGGTCTCAACCTTAGGTTCAAGGTTATGGCTGTGCAGATTCGCACAGTTATGGAGCCTTGTCAACCCTTGCGCCGCGATCCTGCAAGATCCCGTACAGCAGCGCGGCGGCCGCCGCGCCGACGCCGAGCGACCCGATGCGCCCGCGCAGCGGCAGCGCGATCAGCTCATCGCACGCCTTTGCGACACGCGGACGCAGCCCCGAGCCCTCGCTGCCGAGCACCAGCACGACGCCGCCCTCGCCGTAGTCGGGCTCGTCGTACGGTCGCGGCTCGCGGCCGTCCGACCCCGCGCCGGCGCTCGCGCCGTAGCACCAGCATCCCGCCTCGCGCGCCTGCTGCAGGAAGTCGGCGAGATTGCGCACGCGCGCGAGCGCGAGGTGCTCGACGGCGCCGGCGGAGGCCTTGCAGACCGCCGGGGTGACCTCGGCGGACCTGCGCTCGGGGATCACGACGCCATCGGCGCCGGCGCACTCGGCGGTGCGACAGATCGAGCCCAGATTCTGCGGGTCCTGGACTTGGTCGAGCGCTACCAGCAGCGGCTGCGGGCGCCCGAGCAGCTGATGTGCGTCGGCGTACGGGTATGGGCCCACGCGTGCGCACATGCCCTGGTGCGCGGGCGAGCCGCAGCGGCGCTCGATTTCCTCTGCGCTTGCGACGCGGACGCGCACGCCTTGCAGCCACGGCTCGCGCGCGGCGCCGGCGCTCGCCCACACCTCCCCCGCGCTCGCCCGGCGGCGCCCCCGCAGCGCCTCCCTGACGGGGTTGCGTCCATAGATGATCAACGCTCGTCGAAGACGGCGATCAGCTCTGGGCCTTCGGGGCCGTCGCGCAGCTCCCAGCCACGCTCGCGCAGCTGCTCGCGCACGCGGTCGGCGGTCTCGAAGTCGCGCGCGCGGCGGGCCGCCTCGCGCTGCTCGAGCAGCGCGTACGCCTCCGGGTCGCGCGCGGCGAGGTCCGCCTCGACGCGCAGCGGTTGAAGCTCTCCGAGCCCCAGGACGCCAAGCATCTCCCGCAGCTGGGCGTCGCCCGCACCGGGGGCGCGACGATTGGCCTCGCGGATCCACTCGAACATCGCCGCAAGCGCCGCGGCCGTGTTGAAGTCGCTGGCGAGCGCACCGAAGAAAGCCTCGACGTGCACGGCCATCTCGGGCGGGCTGGGCGCACCTGGCGTGAGCCTGCGCAGCGCCTCGCGGATGCGCTGGATGCGCGCGCCGGCGTCGTCGAGCTCGGCTTGCCCGAAGGCGAGCGGCTGGCGCCAGTGGCCGGAGATCAGGTACATCACCGTGGCGGGGGCGCCGTTCGCGGCGAGCACCTCGTGCAGCGGCGCGATGTTGCCGGCAGACTTGGCCATCTTCTCGCCGGTGAGCTGCACCATGCCGTTGTGCATCCACAGCTTCGCGAGCTCGTGACCGCGCGCCGAGCGAGTCTGTGAGGCCTCGTTCTCGTGGTGGGGGAAGAGCAGGTCCGAGCCGCCGCCGTGAATCTCGAATTCGGCGCCGAGGCGCTGTTCGGCCATCGCCGAGCACTCGATGTGCCAGCCGGGCCTGCCCTCGCCCCACGGCGAGGGCCAGCTCGTGTCCTCCCCCTCCTTGTGACGCTTCCACAGCGCGAAGTCGAGCGGGTCGTGCTTGCGAGCGGCCCCCTCGAGCCCCTCGCCCTGGTCCATGTCCTGCAGGCGACGGTGCGAGAGGCTGCCGTAGCGCTCGTCGGAGCGCACGCGGAAGTAGACGTCGCCGGCCGACTCATACGCGTGGCCGCGCTCGATCAGCGCAACGATGTAGTCGATGATCGGCTGCATCGTCTCCGACGCCAGTGGCTCGGCGTCGGGGCGCCCGAGTCCGAGCGCGTCGGTGTCGGCCCGATAGTCGGCGATCATCTGCGCCGCGAGCTCGGCGCTCGGAACTCCGGCGGCGCTCGCGGCGTCGTAGATCTTGTCGTTGACGTCGGTGATGTTGATCACGAGCGTCACGTCATAGCCCTCGTGCACGAGAAAGCGCCTGAGCAGGCTGAACAGCACAAACGGCCGCGCGTTGCCGATGTGGATGCGCCCGTAGACGGTCGGGCCGCACGTGTAGATGCCCACGCGCCGGCCCTCGTGCGGGCGCAGCGGCTGCAGGGCGCCGCTGACGCTGTCGGTCAACAGGATCTCGCGCATCTGCAGCGAGCAACCCTAGCCGTCGGCGCGGGCCTGTTCGAGGCTCGCGACCGCGAGCGCGGCGGCGCCCTCGCCGCGCCCGATGAAGCCGATCCCCTCCGAGGTGGTGGCCTTCACGTTGACGCGCCCCCGCTCGAGGCCGAGCGCCTGCGCCAGGCGCGCGCGGATCTGCGCGCGGTGCGCGCCGAGCCTCGGGCGCTCGAGGATGACGGTGCAGTCGACGTGCGCGGGCCGCAGCGAGCGGCTTTCGAGCAGCGCGAGCACGAGCGCGAGCAGCTCGATCGAGTCCGCGTCGCGATAGCGCTCCTCGCTGTCGGGGAAATGCTCGCCGATGTCGCCGAGGCCGGCTGCGCCCAGCAGCGCGTCGATGATCGCGTGCACGAGCACGTCCGCATCGGAGTGCCCCTCCAAGCCGAGCTCGTACGGGATCTCGACGCCGCCGATCACGAGCCGGCGCCCGGGCGCGAGGCGATGGCAGTCATAGCCGATGCCGACGTGGCTCACGCCCGGTCCGCCTCCGGCACGGCCGGGCCGATCGCTCGCATCTCGCGCGCACGCCGCTCGAAGGTCGCGAGCTCCCGCACGCCGAGCGAGTCGAGCAACGCGAGCGCGCGCTCGTAGCCCGCACCGAGATCCTCCGGTCGGTGGGCGTCGCTGGAGAGCACGACCGGCACGTTCGCGGCGACGCACAGCTTCAGGAACTCGGGCGCCGGGTACAGCTCGCCGGCGGGCTTGCGCAGCCCTGCGGTGGAGAGCTCGACGGCGACGCCCGCCTGCGCGATCGCCGCGACGGCCGGCTCGTAGTAGCGGCGCAGCCCTCCCGGCGGCGTGCGCGCCGGCGTGCCCCAGTACTTGACGAGGTCGGGGTGCGCGATCACGTCGAACAGACCGCTGCGCGCGCTCGCGGCGATCGCCTCGAAGTAGGCCTGCCAGACATCCTCGGCGCTGCGCGCGCGCACGTCCCACACGCTGTACTCCTGCATGTCGACGGCGCCCTCGCGCAGGAAGTGCACCGAGCCGACCACGTAGTCGAACTCGCGTGCGCCGAGCAGCGCGCGCGTGCGCTCCTCCGCGCCCGGCACATAATCGGCCTCGATGCCGAGCCGCAGGTCGGTTCGCGCACGCACGAACTCGCAGTACTCGTCGAGGTCGTCGGATGCGTAGCCCTCCCAGAAGGGGTGCCGCCAGATGTCGAGCGCCTGGCGGAAGCGGTAGATGTGTTCGGAGACGCCAAGCTCGTCGATGCCGTGCTCGCGCGCGGCCGCGCGGTAGCGGGCGGCGTTCTGCACGGTAAGGTAGCTCGCGGCGGCGGCGTCGCGATCGTCGGGGCGCAGGTGCACGTGCAGGTCAGTGAGCATCTCGTCCGCGGCGGGGGCGCCGATTCAAACAGCAGCGCCCGCGCCGGCCGCGCGCTCGCGCTCGGCGAGCAGCAGCTCGGCCAGGCGCAGATCGAAGGCGGTCGTCACCTTGATGTTGTGCGGGTCGGAGGGCACGACGATGATGCGCCCGCCTGCGCGCTCGACCAGAAAGGCGTCGTCGGTCGCGCGCGCGAGCTCCTCGGCGGAGACCGCGAGCGCGCGCTCGAGCGCTGAGCGGCGAAAGGCCTGCGGCGTCTGCACCGCCCACAGGCTTGCACGATCGAGGGTGTCGCTGACGACGCGCCGCTCGTCGGCGCGCTTGATCGTGTCGGTCACGGGCGCCGCGGCGATCGCCCCTGCCGCCTCCGGGTCACCGCGCAGCGCCGCGAGCACCTCACGCGCAAGCCTTGGGTCGAGCAACGGGCGCGCCGCATCGTGCACGAGCACGAGCTCTGACTCGGGCGCGGCAGCGAGCGCGCGGCGAACCGACTCGGAACGCACGCGGCCGCCCTCGACGGCGATCAGGCCCGCCGTCGTGGGACTGCCGGGCGGCAGCGCGAGCACGATCCGCTCGATCTCCTCGACCTCGCGCAGCGCGTCGATGCTCCACTGCATGAGCGGTCGGCCGGCGAGCTCGACGAACGCCTTCGGGCGCGCCGCGCCGAGGCGCTCTCCGCTGCCGGCGGCGAGGATCAGCGCGACGGCCATCAGCGGGGGCTGTCGCGCACGCGGCAGATCGCGCTGCCGCGTGCGTGAGAGCCTCGCACTGCTACTTGCCGGCGACTGCCAGCTGCTGGCTTGCCGAGTCCGCGAGCAGCTCGTCGAGGTAGGCCTCGGCGTCCTCCTCGTCCTTGTCGAGCGCGTACATCAGCTCGGAGGCGAGGATCTTCTTGGTGCGCGTGAACATCTGCTTCTCACCGGTGGACAGACCCTTCTCGCTCTCCCGCAGGGAGAGGTTGCGTACGACCTCGGCGAGCTCGTAGATGTCTCCGGTCTTGATCTTGTCGCGGTTGTGCTTGAAGCGGCGGTTCCAGTTCTTCGGCATCTCCGAGACCTCGTCGCGGAGCACGTCGAGAACTTTCTTGACCGTCTCTTCGTCGATCACCCGACGCAGGCCCGCGAGGGCCGCGTTCTCGGTTGGCACGCGCACGGTCATGTCGTTGTGAAGGATCTTGATCGTGAGGTACTCGCGGCGTTCGCCGAGTATCTCCATCTCTTCCTTCTTCAGCACCTTGCCCGCACCATGGTGGGGGTAGACGACGTGGTCCCCGAGCTCGAACTCGATGAACTCGACCTCGCGAGTCTCCTCGAGATCCTCCTCCGCCAACACTGCTTCGTCGTTTGCTCGTTCAGGAATTGCTGTCTCCTTTGTCCGCGGCGCCGATGCTGCGCGGCGCCCTTGATTCAAGTCTGCAGGTAGCGGTCCACGAGGTTGAGCTCCTGCAGCCTGCGCAGGCCCTCGCGGATGTCTTTCGCACGGATCTCGCCGACCCCCTCGACGCCCTCGAGCTCGCTGTCGCTGGCGGCGAGCAGCTCGTCGAGTCCGCCGAACTCGCCCACGATGCTCGTGACGACGAGCTTGGGCAGGCGCGGGATGCGCCCGAGCACGCGGTAACCACGCGGCGAAACCGGGTAGTCGAGCGTGTTCAGCTTGCGGTCGTAGCCGAGCAGCTCGGCGAGGCGGCCGAAGTCGAGCAGGTCCTGGTGGGCCAGCCGGCCGATCTCCTCGAGCGCGAGCGCGAACGCCTCGTCGGAGTCGACGGCGAGATAGTCGCGCACGAGCGCCGACTTCTCGGCCGCGGCGCCGACCATCGTCTCCTCGAGCTGCATCTCGATCAGACGCCCCTCGGTCCCGAGCTCGACGATGTAGCGCTCGATCTCGACGGCCATGCGCGTGACGAGCTCCGAACGCTGCAGAACGGTGAGCACGTCATGCAGCGTGGTGCCGCCCTCGAACTCCAAGGCGGTCAGGCGCGTGGACACCTGGTCAAGGCGCGTGCGGAACTTGTCGAGCGTGGCGAGCGCCTGGTTGGCCTTGGCGAGCACGACGGGGATGTCCTCGAGGATGTACTTGACGCCATCGACGTAGACCGAGACGACCTCGCGCCGTTGGGAGATCGCGATCACGAGCGCGTCGGTCTGCTTGGAGACGCGCTCAGCCGTGCGATGACGGGTGCCCGTCTCGTGCGAGAGGATCGTCGGGTCGGGCATCAGCTGCACGTTGGCCATCGTGACCTTCGTGGCGTTCGCATTGAGGATGATCGCGCCGTCCATCTTCGCGAGCTGGTAGAGGAAGGCGGGCGTGTAGTCGATGTCGAGCTTGATCCCGCCCGAATTGAGGAAGCTGAGCTCTTCGGGCTCACCGATCACGATCAGCCCACCGGTGCGCGCGTGCAGGATGCTCTCGATGCCCTCCCTGAGCGCCGTGCCGGGCGCGATCATCTCCAGAGCCCGCATCAACCCCGGATCCGGTCTGACTTCGTTGTCGAGATCTTCGCCGGAACGAGGTGCCACGCTTTCACATTTTAGGGCATTTAGCATTTCCTTAGCGGCCGGAACCGCACAACAGAGCCCTTCTGGGGCATGCGCGCGCGCCCAAGCGGTTATCGCCAGCTATGCGGCGAGCGCCGGTTCGCCGCCCGTCGGGCGCTCGTGCCCGCCGGCGCCAGCGCTCGTGCGCGCGCCGGGCAGCGCGGCGGCGAGCGCCTCGCGCAACGTCGCGACCTCGCAGGCGGCGCCGCTGCCCGGCGGCGCGATAACGCCGCGCAGCGAGTGCTTGGCGGCCTCCTGCAGGCGACGCTCGGGATGGCCCACCCAGCGCAGCTCGCCGGTCAGGCCGAGCTCGCCGAAGCAGGCGCGCGGCGTGTCTCGCAGAGCGAGTCCGCGGCTGGCGCTCGCGACGGCGAGTGCGACGGCGAGATCGCTGCCGGGCTCATCCAGGCGCACGCCGCCGACGACGTTGACGAACACGTCGCAGTTGCCGGTGCGCACGTTGCCGTGACGCGCGAGGATCGCGAGCACCAGCGCGAGGCGGTTACGGTCGAGGCCGGAGACGACGCGCCGCGGCTGCTCGAGCTCCGACGGGGCAACGAGCGCCTGCACCTCGACGAGCAGCGGCCGCGAGCCCTCCATCGCCGCTGCGATCACGCTGCCGGGCGCGCGCGTAGCCGCGGCGACGAAGCGCCCGGAGGCGTCGAGCACCTCGACCAGACCGCCCTGGCGCATCTCGAACAGGCCCGCCTCGTTGGTCGAGCCGAAGCGGTTCTTCAGCGCGCGCAGCTCGCGGTAGGGGCGCTCCCGCTCGCCTTCGAAATGCAGCACGCAGTCGACCATGTGTTCGAGCACGCGCGGGCCCGCAAGCGAGCCATCCTTCGTGAGGTGGCCGACGAGGATGACGGCGGTGCCCTGCGCCTTGGCGAGCTGCATGATGCGCGCGGCGACCTCGCGCACCTGCCCGACGGAGCCGGGGGCGCCGGCGAGCTCGGCGGCGCAGAGCGTCTGCACGGAGTCGATCACGCACGCCGCGGGCGCCTCGTCGGCGAGCGCGAGCAGCACGCTGTCGAGGTCGGTCTCGGCGAGCACCGGCACCGCGAGCGCGGCGCCGCGAGCCGCGGCGCCGTCGCGGACGCCGGGCAGCAGCAGCCGCTCGGCGCGTAGTCTCACCTGCTCGGCCGACTCCTCGCCGCTCACGTAGAGCGTGCTGCGTCCCGCCTGCTGCACGTGCGCGAGCACCATGTTCGTGAGCGTCGACTTGCCGATCCCGGGTGCGCCGCCGAGTAGCACCAGCGAGCCCGGCACGAGCCCGCCGCCGAGCACGCGGTCGAGCTCGCCGATGCCGCTGGACATGCGCACCGGTGCGCTCGAGCCGATCTCGCGCAACGGCCGCACGGCGCCGCGCCGCTGCGCGCCCACCCGCCGCGCCGCATCGAGGCCGACGGCACGGGCGGCCGGGCGCCCAGACGCGCGCACGCGCTCCTCCTCGAGCGTGTTCCACGCTTCACAGCCGGCGCACTGGCCGCGCCACTGCGCGGCCTTGAAGCCGCATTGCGAGCAGACGTAGACGGTCATCCGGGGCACCTGCCAGCGAAGGCTACGTGCCGCCGGGGACGTCAGTCTGCGCTGGGGTCTAGTGCTCCTCGGGAGCGGCGTCGGGCGGCGGCGCGGCGTCGCCCTCGGTGATCTCCTCGGGCGGGGACCCGCCCTCGGCGCCGACGCCGACGGGTGTCTTCTGCTTCTTGGGCAGCACGATCGAGAGGCGCACCTCCCCCTCGTCGGCGCCGTCGGCGGGGTTGACGACGACGGTGGCCCCGGGCGTGAGCTCCTCGCGCAGCACGAAGTCGGCGAGCGGGTCCTCGATGTAGCGCTGGATTGCGCGCCGCAGCGGGCGGGCGCCCATCGCGGGGTCCCAGCCCTTTTCGACGAGCAGGTCCTTGGCGGGCTCCGTGAGCTCCAGCTGAAGCTCGCGCTCGGCCATCGACGCGCGGATGCGCAGCAGCAGAAGCTCGACGATCTGCTTGATCTCCTCGCGCTGGAGCTTGTGGAAGACGATGACGTCGTCGATCCTGTTGAGGAACTCCGGGCGGAAGACTTTCTTCAGCTCGCCCATGATGCGGTTCTTCATGTCCTCGTAGGTGATGCCGGTCTCGTCGTCGGAGACGGCAAAGCCGAGCGGCGTGTTGCGCGCGATCTCCGACGCGCCGATGTTCGAGGTCATGATCACGATCGCGTGGCGGAAGTCGACCGTGCGACCCTGGGCGTCGGTGAGGCGGCCGTCCTCGAGGATCTGCAACAGGATGTTGAAGACGTCGGGATGCGCCTTCTCGATCTCGTCCAGCAGCAGCACGCTGTAGGGCTTGCGGCGCACGGCCTCGGTCAGCTGGCCGCCCTCGTCGTAGCCGATGTAGCCGGGCGGCGATCCGACCAGGCGCGAGACCGCGTGCTTCTCCATGTACTCGGACATGTCGATGCGGATCAGTGCCTCGTCGTCGCCGAACAGGAACTCGGCGAGCGTGCGCGCGAGCTCCGTCTTGCCGACGCCGGAGGGGCCGAGGAAGATGAACGAGCCGGTGGGCCGCTTGGGGTCCTTCAGGCCCGCGCGCGAGCGCCGGATCGCCTTCGAGATGACCTCGATGGCGGGGTGCTGTCCGATCACGCGCTTGTGCAGTTCGTCCTCCATGCGCATCAGCTTCTGCGTCTCGGCCTCCGTCAGCTTGAAGACGGGTATGCCGGTCCACATCGAGACGATGTCGGCGATCTCCTCCTCGCCGATCGAGGGGCGCTCGCCGGACTCGCCCGCTTCCCAGGCCTGCTCGAGCTCGCGTTTCTTGTTCGTGAGCTTGCGCTCCTTGTCGCGCAGCGCCGCGGCCTTCTCGAACTCCTGCGCCTCGATCGCGGCCTCCTTCTCGCGCCGCGTGGTTTCGACTTCGCTCTCGAGCTCGCGGTTGGCGGGCGGTGAGGTCATCGACTTGATGCGCATGCGCGAGGCGGCCTCGTCGATCAGGTCGATCGCCTTGTCGGGCAGGAAGCGGTCGGAGATGTAGCGGCTCGCGAGTTCGCCGGCGGCGCGCAGCGCCTCGTCGGTGATCTGCACCTTGTGGTGCTGCTCGTAGCGGTCGCGCAGGCCGCGCAGGATCTCGACGGTCTGGTCGATCGTTGGCTCGTCGACGCGGATCTGCTGGAAGCGCCGCTCCAGCGCCGAGTCGCGCTCCAGGTACTTGCGGTACTCATCGAGCGTGGTCGCGCCGATCGTCTGCAGCTCGCCGCGCGCGAGCGCGGGCTTGAGGATCGAGGCGGCGTCGATCGCGCCCTCGGCGGCGCCGGCGCCGACGAGGTTGTGAAGCTCGTCGATGAACAGGATGATGTCGCCGCGCTGGGTGATCTCCTTCATCACCTTCTTAAGTCGCTCCTCGAACTCGCCGCGGTACTTGGAGCCGGCGACGAGGGCGGCGAGATCGAGCGTGTAGATCTGCTTGTTCTTCAGCAGCTCGGGCACCTCGGAGCTCGTGATGCGCTGTGCGAGGCCCTCGACGACAGCCGTCTTGCCGACGCCGGGCTCGCCGACGAGCACGGGGTTGTTCTTGGTGCGCCGCGAGAGGATCTGCATGATCCGCTCGATCTCCGTCTCGCGCCCGACGCAGGGGTCGAGCTTCGATTCCGCGGCGAGCTTGGTGAGGTTGCGCCCGAACTGGTCGAGCAGCTTGGAGGACTTCTTGCCCTCGCCGGGCCCCGAACCGGCGCCGGCGCCGGCGCCGCTGGTCTGGCCCTGGCGGCGGCCGCCGGGCCCTGAGAGCATGCGGATTACCTCGTTGCGGATCTTCTCGGAGTCAGCGTCGAAGTCGAGCAGGATGCGCGCGGCGACGCCCTCGTTCTCGCGCACGAGGCCGAGCAGGATGTGCTCCGTGCCGATGTAGTTGTGCCCGAGGCTGAGCGCCTCGCGCAGCGCGAGCTCGAGGACCTTCTTGGCGCGCGGCGTGAACGGGATCTGGCCGGAGGTGACCTCCTCGCCGGAGCCGACGATGCGCACGACCTGCGCGCGCACGCGCTCCACGGTGATGTCGAGGCTCTCGAGCACGCGTGCAGCGAGGCCCTCCTCCTCGCGCAGCAGTCCGAGCAGGATGTGCTCAGTGCCGATGTAGTTGTGCTTGAGGGTCCGGGCCTCCTCTTGCGCGAGGACGACCACTTGCCGGGCCCGTTCTGTGAATCGCTCGAACATGCTGTGATTCCTTCCCGCTGCAGCGGCGTCTCACGCGAGAGTGGTCCTAGATGATGCCTCCTGAAAGGCAGTCTACCAACCGTCGTAACAGCCTTTTCGGGTACATCGGCAGGCCCTGCAAAGCGCTTGATTTCGTGATCTGGACGCCCATCGGACCCTCCGGCGCGTGGCGGCAGGGCCGAGAGCGCCGTTGCCTCCGGCTCTAGCATGCGGGCGTGCGGCTGTTCGCGCTCGGCGACCGCGATCCTGCGTTCCTGACACACCGCGAGGTCGACGCGGTGTGCGCGACCGGCGCGGGCGTGCAACTGGAGGCCGTTGAGCTGCCCTCGCAGCGCTTCTTCCTGGCAACCGCGTTCCAGCCACAGGTCGGCAGCTCCGAGAGCAGGGGCGCGCACGCGCTGATCGAGGCGCTGCTGCGGGCCGCGCGCGAGCGCCTGACAGGGGGCAACGGGAAGGCGTGAGCGCGCGGCGGGGCATCTTCCTTGCGCCCTTCGACGAGCTGTGCGAGCCGGCGCTGTTGGCGGAGCTCGCGACGCGCGCCGAGGAGCGCGGCTGGCAGGGCTTCTTCCTGTGGGATCACGTGGCCTACCGCGCGCCGGTGCGGGCGATCAGCGACCCTTGGGTGGCGCTGGCGGCGATCGCGACGAGCACCTCGAAGATGCGGCTCGGCCCGCTCGTGACGCCACTCTCGCGCCGGCGCGTGCAGAAGCTGGCGCGCGAGACGGTGACGCTTGACCGCCTGAGCGGCGGGCGCCTGACGCTGGGCGTGGGGCTGGGCGCATCGAACACGGGCGAGCTCGAGCCGTTCGGCGAGACGGCTGACCCGCGCGAGCGCGCGCGGCTGCTGGACGAGCGCCTTGAGCGCCTGCTCGAGTTGTGGGGCGGGGGCTTCGAGCCGCGCCCGCTGCAGCGCCCGCGCGTCCCGATCTGGGTGGCGGCCCGCTGGCCGCACCGCCGGCCGCTCGCGCGCGCGGCACGCTTCGAGGGGGTGTTCCCGATCGAACTGCCGGGGCCGCAGGCGCTTGTGGAGATCGTGCGGGAGATGGAGGCTGGGCGGCCCGCGCAGGCGAGCCGCGCGGATGTCGTCGTGGAGGTGAGCCAGGGCGAGGAGGCGGAGCCCTGGGAGCGGGCGGGCGCGACGTGGATGCTCACGGGCTTCGGGCGCCAGCCGCGCCTTGCGGCGGTCCAAGCGGCGATCGAGGCGGGGCCGTGAGCCTTGCTCCTCCGGCCCCTGAGCGACGTCCTCGTCGCGGCGTCAGTCGCGCATCGCGGGGAACAGGACTACCTCGCGGATCGAGCTGCGCCCGGTAAGCAGCATGACGAGCCGATCGATGCCGAGGCCGACGCCGCCGCTCGGGGGCATGCCCTGCTCGAGCGCCTCGACGAACGCCTCGTCGTAGGGCATCGCCTCGGGGTGCTCCGCGAGGACCGCCAGGCGCTGCTGGGCCGCCAGACGCGCGCGTTGTGCGTCCGGATCGACCAACTCGCTGAAGGCGTTGGCGATCTCGATTCCTCCGGCGAAGGCCTCCCAGCGCTCGACCAAGCCGGGCTTTGAGCGGTGCTCACGCGCCAGCGGCGAGATCTCGAGCGGATAGTCGACCACGAACGTCGGCTGCAGCAGGTTCGGCTCCACGTACTTGGAGAGCAGGTCGTCGGCCATCGCGAACCAGGGCACGGCGGTCGGCACCTCGAGCCCCTTCGCGTGTATCTGCGCGGCGAGCTGCTCGGCGCTCGGATGCGCGGTCAGGTCGATGCCGGTCGCGCCCGCGATCGCCTCGACGAACGCCACGCGGGGCCACGGAGCCGAGAAGTCGAGCTCGCCCTCGTAACGCGCGGCCTGCGCGGCGGCTCGCACGACGGCTTCGAGGCGGGCCGCCTCGACGTCGTAGTCGGCGTAGGCCTCATACCACTCGACCATCGTGAACTCGGGGTTGTGCTTGTGCGAGACGCCCTCGTTGCGGAAGTCCTTGCCGAGCTCGTAGACGCGCTCGAGGCCGCCGACGATCAGCCGCTTGAGGTACAGCTCGGTGGCGATCCTCAGGTAGAGGTCGCGGTCGAGCGCGTTGTGGTGGGTCGTGAACGGTCGGGCCATGGCGCCGCCGTAGAGGGGCTGCAGCACGGGCGTCTCGACCTCGACGAAGCCCTCCTCGTCGAGGTAGCGGCGCACGGCGGCGATGATGCGCGCGCGTGTGATGAACAGCTCGCGCGCCTCGGCGCTCGCGATCAGATCCAGCTCGCGCCGCCGGTAGCGCGTCTCGACGTCGCTGAGCCCGTGGTGCTTGTCCGGCGGCGGGCGCAGCGCCTTCGCGAGTAGCTGGTAGCCGTCCACGCGCAGGCTGAGCTCGCCGCGGCGGCTGCGCAGAGGCGCGCCGTCGACGCCGAGCAGATCGCCGGCGTCGAGCGTCACCAAGCGCTCGAACGCCTGCTCTCCGAGCACGTCGGCACGCGCGTACAGCTGGATCCTGCCCGTGCGGTCGACGAGGTCGATGAAGGCCATGCGCCCGACGTTGCGCAGCGACAGGATGCGCCCTGCGAGACGGTGGTGCTCGTCGGTCTCCTCGCCGGCCTGCAGATGCGCGTAGGCGTCCACGACCCGCGCGATCGGCTCGACTTCGGGAAACGAGTAGGGGAACGCGCTCGGGTCGCTCTCGCGTAGGCGAGCCGCCTTGGCGCGGCGCTCGGAGATGAGCTCGTGCAGCCCGTGCCTACCGGGCTCGCCGGCGGCGGCCCCGCGCTCGGTCGCGTCCATCGCGCCGACGAGCCTACTCGAGGCCGACGTCGATCTTCGTGATCTTGAGCTTGCGCGCCGGCCCGCGCGGCACCTTCACGGCAACGGTCTCGTTGCGCCTGCGGCCGAGCAGCGCGCGGCCGACCGGCGACTCGTTGGAGAGCTTGTGCTGGTCGGGCTTGGCCTCGGCCGACCCGACGATCGTGTACTTGACCGACTTGCCCGTCTTCTCGTCCTTGACGTGCACGACCGAGCCGACCTGCACGACGTCGGTGGAGAGGTCCTTGGCCTCGATCACGGTCGCCATGCGCAGCTTCTCCTGCAGCTGGGCGATCCGGCTCTCGATCATCGCCTGCTCGTTCTTGGCGTCGTCGTACTCGGAGTTCTCGGCGATGTCGCCGAACTCGCGCGCCTCCTTGATGCGCTCCGCGACCTCGCGGCGCTTCTCAGTGGAGAGCAGCTCCAGTTCGTCCTTGAGCTTCTGTAGTCCTTCGGGAGTGAGGATGACGTCCTTCGGCAAAGTGACCCTCTGGTGTTCGTGCGCGGTGATGTCTGACCGCTGCGAGCCACACAAAAACCCCGCCTTGTGGAGCGGGGAGAAGCGCTGGCCACCTGCTCGCAGCGGCGCAGCAGTATAGCGCCAGCAAAAGCCGCTCCTGGGGCGCGCCCGGCGCCGCGAAGAGCGCTCAGTCTGGGGCGCCGGCGGCGGCGGCGGAGCGGCGCTCGGCCGTCACGCAGCGGCCGCCTGCGGGCGCTCGACGCCGGCTAGCAGAGCGCGCGCGTGTGTGAGCGAGCAGCTGCTCTGTAGCGCCTCGAGCAGTTCGCGCGCAGCAGGCGCCGCGAGGCCCAGGCGCGGCACGTACCACGGGTAGAACTTGCGCAGGTAGCGCGCTGCGCGCGCCTCTCCGAGGTGCTCGGCGGCGCGCGCGATCGTCCAATGCAGCTCGCCGAGCGCCTCCTCCGGCGCGGCCGGCTCGCTGCGGCGGCCGAGCAGCTGCTCGAAGAGCCAGGGATTGCCGAGCGAGCCGCGCGCCAGCATCGCCGCGGTGGCTTCGGTGTAGCAGAGCACCTCGCGCACTCGCGCGGCGTCGTAGAGCCCGCCGCTCACGATCACCGGGACCGGCAGCGTGCGCACGAGCTCGCGCACGAGCTCGTAGTCGGGGCTTCCCTTGTGGTGCGCGGAGGCGGCGCGCGGGTGCAGCGCGATCGCAGCGACGCCGGCCTCGGCGACGAGCCGGCGCGCGAGCTCCAGCCCGCTGCGCTCGCCGGCACGCAGACCGGAGCGCAGCTTGACGGTGACGGGCACGCCATCGCGCGCGCGGCTCGCACCCTCGACGGCGGCGCGCGCAAGCGCGAGAGCACGCTCGTGGTCATCGAGCAGAGCCGCGCCGGCGCCCGTGCGCGCGACCTTCGGCACCGGGCAGCCCATGTTGATGTCGATCGCATCGGCGCCCGCGCGCACGACGCGCGCTGCGGCCGAGCGCATGATCGCGGGCTCCTCGCCGAACAGCTGGACAGAGACGGGCCCGCCGGCGCGCTCGCGCGCGTCGATGCGCAGCAGCTCGGTGCAGGTCTTGCGGTTGCCGTAGTGGACCGCGTGGGAGGAGACCATCTCCGAGATCGCCATGCCGGCGCCGTGGCGCTTGGCCTGCAGGCGCACGAACCAGTTGCCGATGCCCGCGAGGGGGGCAAGCATGACCCGGTTGGGCACCTCGAGCTGCCCGAGCCGCCAGGGAGAGCGCAGCGACTGCCCCGCGGCGTCGTCGCTCATCGCCGGGAATCTCGCGGGAGCGTCGTCGGCCATCCCCGTCATTGTGGCGACTCGAGGGAGCCCTGGCCGCCGCGGAGTGCGCCTAGCGCGAGGACTCGATCAGATCGGGGGCGGGTTGCGCAGCGCTGCCCGCGTGGAACGCGGAGGAGAGCCACGGCGCGACCGTGTGCCCGATCGCCCGCAGGTCGGGCGTGAGCTGTTCGTCGAGCGCATCGCATGCCAGCTGGCGCGCGATGTAGACGATGCCCAAATAGATTTCCTCATCGAAGACCGCCGCCAGCGTCGGATCCGAGGCGGTGAACTTGCCGTGCGTGAGCCGCACGTAGCCCGCGATGCTTCGCAGCGCAGCGCGCCGGCACTCGCGCGCGGGCGGGCCCAGGGCGTCGAACTCGACGAGGAACGCACGCGTTGCGACGAGGTCTCGCTCGAGCGTCGAGAAGTAGCCGTCGAGCATCTGGACGATCATCTCGTCGATGTTCGCCGCCTGGCCGGCTCCCTCGGCGAGCGCTCCCAGCAAGACTTCGATGAAACGGTCGTAGGCGGCAAAGGCGCACGCCTCCTTGTTCTCGAAGCACTGGTAGAAGGCGCTGCGCGAGACCTTCGCGCGGCTCGCGAGTGCCCCGATCGTCACGCCGCCGTAGCCCCCCGCGGCGATCAGCTCCGTGACCGCCGCCATCAGCCGCTCGCGCTGCTCGGCGAGCACGTCCGCGCGCGGCAGCGCGTAGGGGCCGCGCGGGAGCGCCGCGGCGGGGCCGAAGAAGACGCCCGGCGTGATGCCCGGGACCGAGTGCTTGGTGGTGCCGTCGGATGCCATCTGGTTCAACGCCCCTCTCGCCGTCTCCCGATGGGTCGGGCGCGAAGGGCTGCCCCTTCAGGGTACCGGGTGATCTTTTTGTTTCGCGGGCTGCGGGCCGATCGGTCGGCCGCGGCACGGCGCGTGTTGCTCTTCGGCGGTCCTAGGCGTTGCGCTCGTGAAGCAGACGCAGCCCCGTGAGCGTGAGCAGCTCGTCGACCTGCTCGATCTCCTCCGTGAACGGCACGACCAACTGAGCGAGGCCGCCGGTCGCGATCACGTCTGGTCGCTCTCCGAGCTCGTCGTACAGGCGGCGCAGGATCGCGTCGATCGCGCCGGCGTAGCCGAACACCACGCCCGAGCGGATCGCGTCGATCGTGTTCTTGCCGATCACGCTGCGCGGCGGAGCGAGGTCTACCTTCGGCAGGCGCGCGCCGCGCTCCGAGAGAGCTTCGAGCGAGATCTCGATACCGGTCATGAGCGCACCGCCGAGGTACTCCCCCTCGCCGGAGACGACGTCGAACGTCGTTGCCGTGCCGAAGTCCACGCAGACTGCGCAGCCGCCGAAGCGGGCGCGGATCGCGACGGCGTTCACGAGCCGGTCGGCGCCGATCTCGCGCGGGTTGTCGTAGCGGATCGCCATGCCGGTGCGCGTGCCGGGGCCCACGACCTGCGTCTCGTGGCCGAGATAGCGGCGCGCCATCGCGCTCCACTCCGGCTCGAGCTGGGGCACCGTAGAGGAGACGATCGAGGAGCCCAGCTCCTCGAAGGAGTAGCCGCGCAGCGCGAGCAGGCTGCGCAGCGCGGCACCCAGCTCGTCGGCCGTCGACTGGCGCACGGTCGCAAAGCGCCAGTGCTCGCGCAGCTGCTCGCCCTCGAAGGTGCCGAAGTGTGTCTGCGTGTTGCCGACGTCGACCGCGAGCAGCATCGCCGGAGATTATGCTCGGCTGCGAAATGGCGAGTGCGCAGCCGAAGCTCTACACGCTCCCCGCCTCGCATCCCTGCGACGCGGTCCTCGCCGCGCTCGAGCTGAAGGGACTTCCCTATCGCCGCGTCGAGCTGGTGCCGCTCACACAGCTGCTGCTCGGGCCACTGCTGTATGGGGGCGCAACCGTGCCCGGTATGCGCATCGACGGCGAGCGGATCGTCGGCTCGCGCGCGATCATGCGCAGACTCGACCGCATCAAGCCCGAGCCGCCGCTGCTACCCGCGCCCGGTGAGGCGACCTACGCGCGTGTGCTCGAGGCCGAGCGCTGGGGCGATGAGGTCTTCCAGCCGGTCCCGCGCCGCCTGATCGACGCTGCCTTCCTGCGCTCCCCGCGCGCGATGCTGAGCTACGCCGCCGAGGCGAAGCTGCCGGTGCCCGTCGCGCTGCTCGCGCCCTCGGCGCCTGTGGTCGCGCGGCTGATGGCGCTGCGCAACCGCGCGACCGATGCCAATGCGCGCGAGGACCTCGCGGGCCTGCCGCGCCAGCTTCAGCGCATCGACAGCTGGATCGAGGAGGGCCTGATCGGCGGCGAGCAGCCGAACGCCGCCGACCTGCAGCTCGGCGCGACGATCCGCCTGCTGGCGAGCATCGCCGACGTGCGCCCGCTGCTGCAGGAGCACGACGCGCTCTCGCTCACGCGCTACTTCCCGCCACTGGTCGGAGAAGTGCCCGCGGGCGCTCTGCCCGCCGAGTGGCTCTAGCCGCTCTCGCGAGCACGAGCTTCGGACAGCCTCCAGTGCCCTCCCGGCGCGTGAGCTCAGCGCGCCGTGGCGACCGACAGCGGCGGGCCGGCCCATCGCACGCCCTCGTCGGTGGGGAGCGTTTGCAGTGCGTCGGACAGGCGTCTGCCATCCGGCGTCGTGAGCTCCAGGTCGAGCTCGAGCGCCGGAACGAGCACGAAGCGGCGGCTCAGCAGCTGCTCGTGCGGCAGCGTCATGCGCTCGTCGCGCAGCTGCACGCCATCGAGCATCAGCACGTCGATGTCGATCGCACGCGGGCCGTGGCGCCGGCCACCCGGCGCTCGGCCGAGCTCGCGCTCGAGCTGCTTGACCGCATCGAGCAGCTCGAGCGGTTCGAGCGCGGTCGCGACTCGCGCGCACGCGTTCAAGAAGCTCGGCTGGTCGAGCACCTCGCCGACCGGGTCGGTGTCATAGGTCGAGGAGCAGGCGAGCACGCGCACGCCCGCGCGCGGCATGGCGTCGACGGCCGCCTGCAGGTTCGCTCTGCGCTCGCCGACGTTCGAGCCAAGCCCCAGCAGCCCCAGGCGATCGCTGCGAGCGGTCATGGCCGCCGATCTATCACCTCGGACGGGTGCTCACCCGACTCGGCCGTTGGCCGGCGAGCCCGGCGAGCTCAGTGGGCGCTGACCGCGGACAGCCCACTCATTCGGCTTCGCGCCACACCTCGACCGATACCTCGTCGACGCTGAGCGCGATCGGCGGCTCGGGCTTCGAGGCCTTCACCCACACGCCCTCGAGCTCGTATTCGTTCAGGAGCCTGTCGGCGATCACGCTGCACAGGCGCTCCAGCGTCTTGTGCGAGCGCTGCTGAGCTAGCAGCGCGACCATGTTGCACACCTCGCCGTAGTCGACCGTGTCCTCGATCGAGTCGGTCGCGGTCGCGTCGCTCTGCCCGATGTCCAGGCGCAGGTCCAGCATCAGGCGCTGTCCGACCTCGCGCTCGGCAGCTGTGGCGCCGTGGTGGGTGTACAGCGAGAGGCCGCTGATTTCGATCGTTACCGACTCGCCGGCGTCCTCGCGCTCCCCGTCGAGCTCCTCGGAGTCCTCGTCGTCCAGCTCGTCAGAGTCTTCGCCGCGCTCCTCGCCGTCCATCAGCTCTCGAGGCGCAAGGTAGCAGCCGCCACGGCCAGCGCATCGGCGACCGGCCCGACCTCGTGCACGCGGAAGATGCGCGCCCCGCGCTCGAGTGCCAGCACGCAGCTCGCGATCGTGCCTGCGAGCCGCAGCTGCGGCTCCGGCGGCTGCCCGAGCCCGCGCGCGCGCGCGACCAGCACGCCGAGGAAGCCCTTGCGCGAGGTGCCCACGAGCAGCGGGCGCCCGATGCTCGTCAGCTCGTCCAGGCGCCGCAGCAGCTCGAGGTTGTGCTCGAGCGTCTTGCCGAAGCCGATGCCCGGGTCGAGCACGATGCGCTCCTCGGCCACGCCCGCGGCCACGGCGAAGCCGAGCCGCTCCTCCAGGAACGCCCGCACCTCGTCGACCACGTCGCCGTATTGGGGTTCGCGCTGCATCGTGCGTGGCTCACCCTGCATGTGCATCAGGCAACACTCCACGCCACTGTCCGCGACCAGGGCGGCCATGTCGGCGTCGCCGCGCAGCGCGGTCACGTCGTTCACCATCCCCGCGCCCGCCGCGATCGCCGCGCGTGCGACGGTCGCCTTCGAGGTGTCGATCGACACCAGCGCTGCCAGCCGCGCTTGCTGCACGCGCTCGAGCAGCGGCAGCACGCGCGCGAGCTCCTCGCGAGCGTCGACCGGCGGCGCTCCCGGACGCGTCGACTCGCCGCCGACGTCGAGGATGCCCGCGCCCTGCGCGACGAGCTCGCGGCAGTGGGCGAGCGCCGCCTCGGGGTCCAGCAGCTGGCCGCCGTCCGAGAACGAGTCGGGCGTCACGTTGACGATCCCCATCAGGTCGTAGGGCGCGGCGGTCCACCGGTCCGAGCTCCCGCCGAGATCCGGCTTCGCCTGAACGGACTCCAGCGCGCTGGAGTCAGATCGTCCATCCGGTGCAGGCGCGTCACCCACGCGCGTGCGCGCCGCCTACAGCGGCGTGGGACGCTGCTGCTCGCCGGCCCGCATCTCCGCCGTCCCGCCCGCGAGGCCGGGACGGGGCAGCGTGCGCGGCGTTTCGCGCTCGGGCCTGCCCGCGGGGGCCGGCGGCGCGGGCGGCAGCTCCGGCGTGCGCACGCCCTCTTCGATGCCGAAGACCTCCTCCTCGCTCTTGCCGTCGAGCAGCGCGAGGAACTCCTCCTTCTCGATCGTCTCGCGCTTGACGAGGATCGTCGAGATGTTCTCGAGATCGTGCTGGTGCTCGGTGAGGATGCTGCGCGCGCGTTTGTGCGCCGCCTCGATGATGCGCCGCACCTCGTCGTCGATCTCGCGCGCGATCTCGTCCGAGTAGTCGGGCTCCGTCGAGAACTCGCGCCCCAGGAACGGCTGGCCGTGGTCGTGGCCGAACACGCGCGGCCCGAGCTTCTGGCTCATCCCGAAGCGCATCACCATCTGCTTCGCCGTCGCCGTCACCTTCTCGATGTCGTTGGAGGCGCCCGTGGTGATCTCGCCGAAGGTGATCTCCTCCGCGGCGCGTCCACCGAGCGTCATCGCCATCGCGTCTTCGAGCTCCGCCCGCGTCGTCAGGAAGCGGTCCTCCTGCGGCATCGAGATCGTGTAGCCGAGCGCCTGGCCACGCGAGATCACCGAGATCTTGTGCACCGGGTCGGAGTGCTCGAGGAAATGCCCGACCAGCGCGTGGCCCATCTCGTGGTAGGCCGTGATCAGGCGCTCTTTCTCGCTCATCACGCGCGTCTTCTTCTCGGGGCCCGCGATCACGCGCATGATCCCCTCCTCGAGCTCTTCCTGTCCGATTTCGCGCTTGCCCGTGCGCGCACTCAACAGCGCCGCCTCGTTGATCAGGTTCGACAGATCGGCGCCGGTGAAGCCCGGCGTCTGGCCCGCCAGCGAGTCGATGTCGATCGCCTTCGCCAGCGGCTTGCCGCGCGTGTGCACCTCGAGGATCTTCGCGCGGCCCTTGCGATCGGGACGGTCGACCGCGATCTGGCGGTCGAAGCGCCCCGGGCGCAGCAGCGCCGGGTCGAGGATGTCCGGCCGGTTCGTGGCGGCGATCATGATGATGTTGTCCTTGGCCTCGAAGCCGTCCATCTCGACGAGCAGCTGGTTGAGTGTCTGCTCGCGCTCGTCGTGGCCGCCGCCGAGACCCGCGCCGCGGTGACGCCCGACCGCGTCGATCTCGTCCATGAAGATGATGCACGGGCTGTTCTGCTTGGCCTGCTCGAAGAGGTCGCGCACGCGCGAGGCGCCGACGCCGACGAACATCTCCACGAAGTCAGAGCCGGAGATCGAGAAGAACGGCACGCCCGCCTCGCCGGCGACTGCGCGCGCGAGCAGCGTCTTGCCCGTCCCGGGCGGGCCGTACAGCAGCACGCCCGTGGGTATTCGCGCGCCCAGCGCCTGGAACTTCTTCGGGTTCTCGAGGAATTCCTTGATCTCGTGGAGCTCCTCGACCGCCTCGTCGACGCCCGCGACGTCGCGGAAGGTGATCTTCGGCGAGTCCGCCGACATGCGCTTCGCGCGCGACTTGCCGAACGACATCACTTTCGAGCCGCCGCCCTGCACCTGGTTCATCAGGAAGATCCAGAAGCCGAAGAACAGGACGAACGGGATGATGTACGTCAGCAGCGACAGCAGCGCGCTGCTCTTTTCCGCTTCGACGTTGTACGCGACGCCGTCTGAGCGCAGTTCCTTCAGCAGTTCGGGTGCGGCCTGTTCGCTGTAGCCGCCTTCCCAGTTTTCGCCGTTTTTCAGCTTCACTTCAAGGGCTTTGCCCTTGTTCTTGAGCACCACCGACTTGACTTCGCCGTTCGGCAGTTCTTTGGTGACCAGCGTCTCGTAGCTGTGGGTACGGTGACTGGACTGGCCTGGGTTGACCAGTTTCACGGCCAGGAAGGCCAGCACCACCACGATCAGGATCGGGAACGCGGCGCTCTTGAAGAAACGGCTCATGCTGCGGTTCCTATTGGTGTTCCGGCGCCGCCAGTTCTAATCGTCACCGGCCTCCCAGGGTACCATGGAAAGCCCGCATTTCTGGCCGTGCGATGGCTCCGCGGCGGCCTTGGTGCGAGCCTTCGCGGGCCGGCCGGCGTCACTCCGCAAGCGCCGCGACGAACGGCAGGTTGCGGTACAGCTCGGCGTGGTCCAGCCCGTAGCCGACCACGAAGCGGTCGGGGATCTCGAAGCCCACGTAGCGCGTCGGCAGGTCCACCTTGCGCCGCGCGGGCTTGGTCAGCAGCGCGCAGACCTCGAGCGTGCGCGGGTTGCGCGAGCCGAGGTTGCGCAGCAGGTACTGCAGCGTCAGGCCCGAGTCGACGATGTCCTCCACGATCAGCACGTCGCGCCCTTCGATCGCGGCGTCGAGATCCTTGAGGATCCGCACGACGCCCGAGGCGTCCGTCGCCGAGCCGTAGGAGGCGACCGCCATGAAGTCCAGCTCGACCGGGATCTCGATGCAGCGCATCAGGTCGCTCAGGAAGAACACAGCGCCCTTGAGCACACCGATCAGCAGCAGGCGCCGGCCCGCGTAGTCGCGCGTGATCTGCGCGCCCAACTCGGCCACGCGATGCTGCAGCTCCTTCGCGCTCACGAGCGTCTCCCCGAGGGCGGGCTCGCCTGCGGCGCGGGCGCCGGTCGCTGTCTCCAAGGCAGCTGAGTCTATTCGCCGCGCGGCGGCAGCCGCACCATCTGCAGCACGCCGTCGCTGATCACCGCGCCCGCCTGGCCGCCGACGTGCAGCTCGGCGCGCCCGCCGCGGCGGCCCAGCGCGAGGATCTCCTCCACGCGCTCGCCGGCCTGCGGCACGTAGGCGCCGCTGGCGGCCTCCGCGAGCCGCACGACGACCATGCGCGCGAGCGCCGCGGGCAGCTCGCCGAGGCGCTGCAGCGCGATGCCGTCGCGGCCCTGCAGCTCGGCCGCGACGAGCCCGTCGAGCAGCTCGGTCTCCTCGCGCAGCAGCTCGGCGGTCCTCAGCACGTTGCGCTCCGCCGCCGGGTGCACGGCGCGCAGCGCCGGCACCACGCGCCTGCGCACGCGCACGCGCGCGTACTGCTCGTCCTCGTTGGTTTCGTCCTCGCAGAAGGCGAGGCCGCGAGCGACGCAGTACTCCGCCGTCTGCTCACGCCAAAGGCCCAGCAGCGGGCGGATCAGCGCGCCCTCGGCGCGCGGCATGCCGAGCAGCGCGCGACGTCCGGGCGAGGCCGCGAGTCGATAGAGGATCGTCTCGACCTGGTCGCTCGCGGTGTGGCCCGTGGCGATCAGCGCGTCCTCGCGGGCCGCCAGCTCGCGCGCGGAGTCATAGCGCAGCGCGCGTGCCCAGGCCTGCATGTTGCCTGCGCCGGCGGGCCGGCCCTGCGCACGCACGAGCTCCAGCCGCACGCCGAGGCTCTCGCACAGCTCCACGCAGCGCGCCTCCTCCGCGCATGCGCGCTCGCGCAGGCCGTAGTTCACGTGCACCGCGCGCACTCGCTCGGCGCCGAGCAGCGCGCAGGCCACGTCGAGCAGGCAGGTCGAGTCGCGCCCGCCCGAGAGCATCACCACGAGCGCCCGCGCGCGCGCCAGCAGCCCGCCCGCGCGTACCTGCTCGCGCAGCTCCGCCACGCACATGCCGGTGCCCCGCCGCTAGTCCTCGCCGGCGACGACCGCGAACAGCTCTGTCGGCTCGGAGAAGCCCTTCAGGCCGACCTCGCCGATGCGCCGGAACTGCAGGCCATCGAAGCCCGCCGCCGTGTCCGCCACCGGCCGGGTCACGAGCACCTCGCCGCCGCTCGCGCGCGCCACCACGCGCGCCGCCTGGTTGACCTCGCGCCCGTAGTAGTCGCCGTCGCGGTAGAGCACCTCGCCGTAGTGGATGCCGATCCGCGGCGCCGGCTCCTCGGGCGCGACGTCCTCTTGAAGCTCGACGGCCCAGCCGGTCAGGGCCAGCGGGTCGGTGCCGATCACCATCACCTCGTCGCCGAGCGTCTTGATCACGCGCGCGTCCGCCGGCAGGTTGTTCGCGACGGCCTCCAGGAAGCGCTCGACCGTCTGGACCGCCGCCTCGTCGCCGCGCTCGACGGTCAGGCGCGCGTAGCCCGCCAGGTCCGCGAACGCGATCGCGACGCGCAGGCGACCCTCCTCCGAGGCGCCGTCGCCGAGGTTCGCCTCCATGTGCCCGATCAGGTCCTGCTCGATGAAGTGCCCGAGGAAGCGGTCGTGGACGTAGGCGAGCAGCGGCACCACGAACGGCATCAGCTCGCGCACGAGCTCTTCCATCTCATCGCCGATCTCCGCGCTGGAGATGCCCGCGCGCATCAGCGGCTCGTGCACGTACAGATGCACCAGGCGGACCTCGGCGTCGGCGATCTGACCGACCGCCTGCGCGTAGACCCGCGCGAGCTGCAGGAAGGCGACCGGCGGCAGTCCCACGTCGAGCATCGTCGCCACGTATTTGAGGACCTCCACGTCCTCGTCGGACATCGGCTCCTTCGTCAGCTCGGCGACGCCGAGCGCACCGAGGATGCGCTCGATCATCGACGCCTGCAGCCCCGTCGCGCGCGCCGCCTCGCGAATCGAGTAGCGGCCCTTCGATCCCCTCAGCAGGTTCTCGATCGGCCCCACGGCCAGCTGGCCGCGATCGCTCGCGCGCTTGATGTCCTGGAGCCTGTGCCCGCGGCCGCGCAGCCGCGCGACGACGCGCACGTACGCCGCGGCCTGCAGCGTCCAGCGGCCCTTGTAGCCGGGCACGAGGCCGATCTGCACCCAGCGCCGCACGGTGCCTGGCGATACCCCCGCGTGGGCGGCGACCTCACCGAGCGTCAGCTCTTCGTGTGTCTCCAAAGGGTCATCTCCGGTCCCGCCCGCTCCGTCTGCGAGCGGGGGCACTGGCGTTCCCATAGATCTGCAGTTTATTGTCGGAGCTCACCGTGGCCGATGGTGCGACGACGCTGCACGTGCGGCCGACCGCCGCGCTCGCCCCGCAGGTGCTGCTGCCAGGCGACCCCGGGCGCGCGCTGGCGCTTGCGCAGGCGCTGCTGGCCGAGCCGCGCATGTTCAACCACCACCGCGGCCTGTGGGGCTACACGGGCCTCACCGCCGACGGGCTCGCGCTCACGATCCAGGCGACGGGCATGGGCGGGCCCTCGGCCGCGATCGTGCTGCACGAGCTGATCGCGCTCGGGGCGCGCGCCGCGATCAGGGTCGGCAGCTGCGGAGCGCTCGCGCCGCAACTGCAGCTCGGCGAGCTCGTGATCGCGCGCGAGGCGATCTGCGCGGACGGCACCTCGCGCGCGCTCGGCGCCGGCGAGCGCGTCACCGCCGACGAGGAGCTTCGGCGCGAGCTCGAAGGGGCCGCGCCGGGCGCGCACGCCGGCGCCGTCGTCAGCGTCGACCTGTTCTACGAGGAGGACGCCGCGGCCGGGGCGGGCAACGAGGTCCGCGCGGCGGCGCGCGCGAGCGACCACGCCGACGCTCTCGCGGTCGAGATGGAGACGGGCACGCTGTTCGCGCTCGGCCGGCGCGCGGGCATCCGGGTGGCGTGCGTGCTGGCTGTCTCGGACACCTTCACGGGGCCCGCCGGAGCGCGGCAGCGCATCGCCGACCACGCCCTGCTCGAGAGCTCCGAAACGATGGCGAGCGCCGCGGTCGCGGCGCTCGCGGCCTGCGTCGCGCTGCAGTCCGGCGACCGCGCCGGAGCTTGAGGCGGCCCGGCCGCGCGCCTTCAGGCGGCCGCGCGTTTGGGCGCGCGGCGCGCCTTGGCGCCCTTCGCCGAGCTCTCCGCGGGCGCCTCGGGCTGCGCCGGCGCGCTCGCCGCGCCGCGTCCCGTCGAGTCCAGAAGCCCGTCGAGCTTGTCGATCAGCGCCTGCAGCTTCTGCTCGATCGCCGCAAGGCGCGCCTCGACCGATTGGCCGGAGAGCGAGCTGTCGAGCCGGTCGACGCCCTCCTCGATCCCCTCGAGCCGGTGCGTCACCGAGCGCAGCCGCCGCGTGAGACGTTCGATGTCGGCGGCCGAGGGGAGGTTCAGCGCGCCCAGCGCGAGCTCCTGGGCCTGGGCGGCCTTCTCGCGCGCGTCGAACGCGTGGCCGACCGCGCTCGTGAACAGCGGGCTTTCGAGCAGTTCGGTGAGCGCCTTGCCCAGCCGCTCCTCGGCGTTGACGCCGATGCGCTCGCGCAGGCTGCGTCCAACACTCTCGCGATCAGGCACCGCGAGAAGGATACGGTGCCTCTGCGCCGATGCCCGACCCGCTCTTCGTGTTCGTGCAATTCGAGTTCCCGTGGGCGCTCGGCCCCACCGACGGGCGCTACCTGCTGCGCACGGAGCCCGGGGGCGAGCCCGAGCGCGTGTTGGTGCTGCAAACGGTCGAGCTGGACGGCGCCTCCGGCAGCCGCATGACGCTCATCGACCCTGTCTCGCTGCCGGCCGAGCACCAGGCGCGCGCCTGGCTGGCCGATGTCGAGAACGACCGCAGACGCACGATCGAGGACGCGCTCGCGGTGCTCAATCGCGTGCTCTACCTGCACAGGATCGCGAGCGCCGATCCGTACGTGCGCGAGGTTGGCGCGACGCAGGCGCGGGCGATCAGGGCGGGCTGGGGAAGCGGCGAACAGCTCGCGGCGGGCCGCTACGAGCACGCGCAGGAGCTGCCGGCGGGACGCCAGGCGGGCAAGCGGCGGGGACTGTTGCGCGGCGGGCGCCGGCGCGAGCGGGCGTCCGCGCTGGCCTCGCAGGAGCGCTTCGCGGCGCTGCTGGGAGCGCGCGTGCCGACGCTGCTCACCGAGGAGCTCGCGCTGCGCGCCCGGCTCGACCTCGACCAGGGACGGCTTGCCCTCGCGGCGCTCGAGCTCAGCTCCGCGCTCGCGTCCGCCGTCGAGGAGCTGCGGCGCGAGCAGCGCGAGGACCTCGCGCTGCGCATCGACGAGCTCCAGCGGCTGCAGCCCGGCGTGGAGGCCCAGGCGCGCTCGCGCGAGGCGCTCGACGGGGACGCGCTGGAGCATCCGCTGGCGCGCCTGGAGGCCGCGCTGCGGGCGCGCAGCGCCAACCCCGTCTCAAGGCGGCGCGCGGGTTAGTCTGAGGACGAGCATGGATCCCACGCACAGCGCGATCGGCACCTGGAGCGGCGGGCGCTTCATGCACTTCGGCGAGCCGCTCGAGGAGGAGCGCCTGGTCGGGCTGCTGCGACCCGGCGAGGGCATCGACAGCGTGATCACCGCCGACGTGTACGGCAGCGGCGAGGCCGATCGCGTGCTCGGCCGCGCGCTGCGCGGCATCGATCGCGGGAGCTACTGCCTGATCGGCGCGGTCGGACACGACTTCTACGAGGGTGAGCGCGACGGCGCGAAGGGCTATCCGCGCTTCACCGACCTGCGTCTGCGGGGCGCCGACGGATACGCCGCCTACCTGCGCATGGCGACCGAGCGCAGCCTGCAGCGCGTGGGGGCCGAGCACTTCGACCTGCTCCTGCTGCACAACCCCGACCGCACGGGTTACACCAGCGAGGCCGTCTGGGAGGGCATGCAGGCGCTGCGCGAGGCGGGGCTGACGCGCCTGCTCGGCGTCGCGCCCGGCCCCGCGAACGGCTTCACGCTCGATTTGATCGACTGCCTGGAGCGCTTTCGCGACACGATCGACTGGGCGATGATCATCCTCAACCCGCTCGAGCCGTGGCCCGGCGAGCTCGTGCTCGGCGCCGCCGAGGAAGGCTCGGTCGGCGTGATCACGCGCGTCGTGGACTACGGCGGCGTCTTCCACGACGACGTGCTGGGCGGGCACGATTTCCCGCGCTATGACCACCGCCGCTTCCGGCCCGAGGGGTGGGTCGAGGAGGGGCGGCGCAAGCTCGATCTGATGCGCCCCTACGCCGAGCGCAACGGCCTGACGATGCTGCAGCTGGCGTGCGCGTGGAACCTCTCCCAGCCCGCGGTGCGCTGCGTCGCTCCGACGCTGATCCAGGAGCCGGGGCCGCACGCGCGGCCCATCGAGGACAAGCGCGCCGAGCTCGCGGCGCTCGACCCGACGCTGCGCCTGTCCCCCGACGAGCTCCGGGCGATCCGCGAGCTCGGCGAGAATCGGGGCTGCATGGCGCTGAAGGGGGCCTCGGGCGAACACGAGGGTCCTGAGCTGCCGGACCGCTGGGCGCTCAGCGACGAGCTGCGCGCGCTCGCCTCGCGCCGCGGGATCGCACCCGAGCGCGACCTCGTCAGAAGCGAACTGGCAGCCGCCCGCTAGGCGGGCGCCCGGCGCCTGATGCTCGAGCGACCGGCAAGCGGGGCTCTCGCGCGTGCCCCGCGGCCGCCGAGCCCGCCGCGCGCCGCCGCCGAGGCCCCGACCGCCGCGCCCCGCTCGCGCACCGCGCTCGCGTGGGCGCTCGTGGCGCTGATCACGCTCGCGGCGGGCGCGCTGCGCCTGTACCGCATCGACCGCGTGCTGCTCGATCCCTTCTACGACGCGGCGGTGCGCAGCATGTCGCTGTCGCTGCACAACTTCTTCTTCGGCGCGATGGAGCCGGGCGGGAGCGTCGCGATCGACAAGCCGCCCGTGGACCTGTGGCTGCAGGTGCTGAGCACGAAGCTCGTCGGTTTCGGCACGACCGGCCTGATGCTGCCCGAGGCGCTGATCGGGACGGCCTCGGTGCCGCTGCTGTTCGCGGCCGTGCGGCGCATCTGGAGCACCGGCGCGGGGATCGCCGCCGCGCTTGCGCTCGCGTTGCTGCCGATCGAGGTGATCACCTCGCGCAGCGACACGATGGACGCGGTGATGATGGCGCTGACCGTGCTCGCGCTGCTGTGGATCGCGCGCGCCGCACAGACCGATCGCCTCGTCTGGCTGCTGCTCGCGGCAGCCGCGCTGGGGCTCGCCTTCGACGTGAAGCTGACGGAGTCGCTCGTCGCGCTGCCGGGCCTTGCGTTGTTCGCTCTGCTCGCGCTCCCCGGACCGCTCGCGCGCCGCGCTCGGCGGCTGTCGGCGGCGGCGGCCGTGTACGTGCTGGTCGCGCTCGCCTGGCTGCTCGCGACGCTCGCCTTCCCCGCCTCCGAACGGCCCTTCGCCTACGGCTCGGACGACGGCAGCGCGTGGGACGCCGCGCTCGTCTTCAACGGGCTCGACCGCCTCGAGAACAAGGCCGAGCCGGGACAGAGCGCGGAACCGTACAACGCGCCCGGCACGCCAACGCCTGCGCGCTACGCGAGCCTCACCCAGAGCGAGCGCGAAGACGTGCCGCTGCGTGCGCCGGCGCTCGGGCGGCTGCTCGATCGCGTCGGGCCGCTGTCCGGCGAGCGCCTTGGCTTTCTGGTGCTCGCCGCGCTGCTGCTCGGCCTGCCCGCGCTCGGCTGGGAGCTCGCCGGCGGGCTGGCGCGCGCACGCTCTCCCGGCGATCCCGACGAGGGCGATGTGGACGGGCATTCGGCCCGCGCGCGCGCCGCCGGCCGGCAGGCGACGATCAGGCGCGCGGGACTCGCGGGCATCGTCCTGTGGCTGATCACGGGCACCGTGCTCTTCAGCCAGATGGTGCACCTGCACCCCCGCTACGCCGAGGGCTTCGTGCCGGCGGTGGCGGCGGCCGTGGGCATCGGCCTGGCGTGGGCGACCGAACGCCGCGGGGCGCTGCGGCTGGCCGTGCTCGCGCTCGCGCTCCTCCTGCTGGCGATCTACGGCGAGCAGTTGCTGTTCGGGACGACGGCGGTCTGGTGGACGCTCGCCGGCTGCGCGCTCGCCGCACTGGCACTGGCACTCGCGGCTGCGCTCGCGGGCAAAGATGGCGTCGCGCCGGTCGAGCGGCGCTCGCGTCTGCGCGTGCTGAGCGCGGGTGCGCTCTCGCTCGCGCTCCTGAGCGTGCTCGCGATCCCGCTGTGGGGCTCGGTGCGCGCGGTCGAACGCAACGCGAGCGATACCAACCGCCTGGGCGTGCTCGCGCCGGGCGTGCTGGATCCGCTCAGCCGCTTCCTGCGCGCCCACCAGGGCTCGGCCTACTACGAGGTCGCCTACGACTCGGCGAGCAAGATGGGCGAACTCGTCGTGCACGATGCGCGGCCGGTGCTCGTGCTCGACACCGTCGACTCCCAGCGCGTCACGCCGCTGTCGCGGCTGCGGCGGCTGATCGCCGCGGGGCGCGTGCGCTACGCGGTGATCAACGAGATCTGCGGGCCGGCGACCCCGCGCGAAAACGCCGACTGCTCGCCGGCCGCGCGCTGGATCGTCGCGCACGGGCGCAACGTCTCCGCACAGGCGGGGCTCCCGCGCGCAACGCTGCTGTGGCTGCTGCCAGGCGCACGCCCGGGCTAGCCCGCGGCGCCCGATCCCGGGCCAGATGGCCGGCTGTGGCAGGCGGGCTCATAGCGCCGGGTGAGTCACGGCGCGGGCACCTCCAGCTCGAGCTCGAGCTCGCGCACGAGCGCGCCGAGGCCGAGCTCGACGTCGCCGCCGATGCGTAGCGCGGCCAGGGCATCGAGCGGCGTCGGCCCCTCGGTGAGGATCGCGATGCGCCCTCCGCGCTGAACGCACAGCGAGGGCAGGCCGGCGACGGGGTGCACCTCCAGCGAGGAGCCGATGCACAGCAGCAGGTCGGCCGCCTCGCAGAGCTTGCTGGCGCGCGCGAAGGCGCCGCTCGGCAGCAGCTCGCCGAACAGCACGACGTCGGGGCGCATCGCCGCGCCGCAGCGCTCGCAGCGCGGCACGCCGTCGACTGCGGCGGCGAGCCGTTCGCGCACATTCGCAAGCGGCTCGCTCGCGCGGCACTCACAGCACGAGCAGCTCGCGATGCTGCCGTGAACCTCGAGCAGCTCGCGCGTGCCCGCGGCGCGGTGCAGCATGTCGATGTTCTGCGTGATCACGGCGTCGAGCAGGCCGGCTCGCTCCATCGCGGCGAGCGCCCGGTGCGCCCCGTTTGGGCGCTTGCCTTCGAGCGCCGCGAAGCGCGCGCCGTAGAAGCTCCAGAAGCGAACGGGATCGCGCCGTAAGGCGTCGATGTGGGCGATCTCCATCGGATCGACCTGTGACCACAACCCTGTCTGCGGGCTGCGGAAGTCGGGTATGCCGGAGGGCACGGAGATGCCCGCACCGGTCAGCGCGACAACCGAGCGCGCGCCTTGCACGAGGCGCGCGAGCCGCTCGATCTCAGCGTGGCGGGCGCTGCTCACGGCGGACAATGACAGCACAGCGGCGCGCTCGCGCGCGAGCTGACACGATGCAGCGGCGATGGCGCAGGGCACCGAATCACCGATCCTGATCGACGTCTGGACGGTCGATCCCAGCCGCCGCGATGAGCTGATCGATCGTCTCACCGAGGATCTCCGCACGGTCGCCGCGCAGCAGCGGGGATTCGAATCGAGCGAAATCTTCCAGAGCATCGACGGCGGCGTGGTCGTGGTGATCGTGCGCATGGGCACGGCGCACGAGCGCCAGCAGCTGATGGACCGCGAGGAAGCACGGGGCGCCTTTCGCGCGGCCCGCGCGATCGCCCATACGCACGCCAACGTCTACAGCCTGGTGGAGGTCTTCGCAGCCGGCGCGGACTGACGGCGCGCTCAGCCGCCCTTGAAGTGCGGCGCGCGTTTGGCCAGGAAGGCGGCGATGCCCTCGCCGGCGTCCTCGCTCTGGAAGACCTCGGCGAAGGCGCGCTTCTCTGCCTCGATCCCCGCGTCGATGTCGCCGGCGTCGGAGACGCGCTTGATGCGTTCGAGCGCGAGCGGCGCCTGGCCGGCGAGCTTGCGCGCCCACTGCAGCGCGGTGTCGAGCAGCTCGTGATCCTCGACCAGCCGGTTGGCGAGGCCGAGCTCGAACGCCTCGTCGCCGAGAATCGGGTCGCCGACGATGTTCATCTCGAGCGCGCGGCCGGCACCGATGAGGCGCGCCAGCCGCTGCGTGCCGCCGAAGCCGGGCAGGATGCCGAGCCGGATCTCGGGCTGGCCGAAGATCGCCGAGCGCGCCGCGATGCGCACGTCGCAGGCCATCGCCAGCTCGCAGCCGCCGCCGTAGGCGATGCCGTTGACGGCGGCGATCGTGGCGATGCGGCTCGTGCCGAGCTCGCGCAGCAGCGCGTGACCCTTCTCGATCAGCTCGCGCCCGGCGCTCTCGTCCATCGAGGTGAAGGACTTGATGTCGGCGCCGGCGCTGTAGAGCAGCGGATTCGAGGAGGCGATCACGAGCGCGCGCACGCCGCTGTCCTTGACCTTGTTCCAGAGCTTGCCGAGATCCTCGATGACCTGGGGAGATACCGAGTTCATCTGGCCGTTGGCGAGCCAGGCGATCGCGACGCCGTCCTCGCGCGTCTCGAGCTTGACGAGCTCACCGGGCTGCTCGGCGTCGGGCCGCGGGTAGGCGTAGAAGCCCTGGCCGCTCTTCTGGCCGAGGCGACCCTGGGCGACGAGGCGGCGCAGGATCGTGGGCGGCGCGAAGCGCTCGCCGTAGCGCTCCTGCGCGCTCTCGAGCCGCTCGAGCACGCTGTCGAGCCCGTCCGTGTCGGCTCTCATGAACGGGGGCAGAAGACCGCGGCGGGGGTCCAGGCCGGCGCCGGCCATCATGCCGAAGTCGATGTCGCGGTGGCTGGCGACGCCCTCCTCGAGCACGAGGCACGCCTCGAGGAAGGTCTTCAGCGACAGCAGCTCGACGAGCTCGTCGATGTCGGGGGCGGCGTCGCCCGGCACGTTCGGCTCGCCGGTCGAGCTGTAGAAGCCCTCGCCGCCGGTCTTCGCTCCGAGCTTGCCATCGGCGACGAGCCTCTGCATGCTCTTGGGCGCGTAGAAGCGTTCCTCGCCGTAGGACTCGACGAGGTGCTCGGCGACGTGCAGGACGGTGTCGAGACCGAGCAGGCTGACGAGGAAGTAGGGCCCCATCGGGACGACGCCCGCCGCGCCGATGCCCTCGTCGATCTGCTTGATCGAGAGCCCCTTGTCCTCCTGCTCGCGCCAGACCTCGGAGACGCCGGAGTTGAGGATCCGGTTGACGACGAAGCCGGGGACCTCGGCGCAGGTGATCGACTGCTTGCGGATCGCCTGGGCGAAGGTGACGGCCGCGGTGACGGTCTCCGCCGAGGTCTCCTCGCCCTCGACGATCTCGATCAGCGGCATCACCGAGGCGGGATAGAAGTAGTGAAAGCCGAGGACCTTGTCGGGGCGCAGCGTGGCCTCCGCGATCTCGCTGATCGACAGCGAGGAGGTGTTGGAGGCCAGGATCGCGTGGCCGGGGGTACACGCGTCGAGCTCGGCGAAGACCGCCTGCTTGATCTGCATGCGCTCGGGCACGGCCTCGATCACGAAGTCGACGTCGCCGAACGGCGCGTAGGCGGTCGTGCCCTCGATTCGCGCGAGCACCGCTTGCAGCTGCTGCTCGGCCTGCTCCTCGCTGAGGCGCCCCTTCTCGACGAGTTTGGAGAGCTGCCCGCTGGTGACGTTGCGCGCCTCCTGCAGGCCCGCCTGCACGAGCTGCTCGTCGATGTCCTTGAGCACCACGGGGGTGCCGGCCGCGGCGATCGTCTGCGCGATCTGGCCGCCCATCGTGCCGGCGCCGACGACCGCCGCCTTGAAGACGAACATTCGATCGCCTCCGGGCTAGGCCGCGACGGCCTGGGGCTCCTCGACGCGCCGCGGCAGCAACGTTTCGCGCGCGATCACGAGCCGCTGGATCTGTGAGGTGCCCTCGTAGAGCTGCATGATCTTGGCGTCGCGGAAGAGCTTCTCGACTGGGTACTCCTTGATGAAACCGTAGCCGCCGTAGATCTGCACGGCGTCGGTGGCGACTTTCATCGCGGTGTCCGCCGCGAAGCGCTTGGCGTGCGAGGAGATGAGCGTGTTGCGTTCGCCGGAGTCGAGCATCGCTGCCGACTTCCAGGTGAGCAGCCGCGCGGCCTCGATGTCGGTGGCCATGTCGGCGATCATGAACTGGATCGCCTGGTGCATCGCGATCGGGACGCCGAACTGGACGCGTTCGCGCGCGTAGTCGCAGGCGAATTCGAAGGCGGCGCGCGCGATGCCGGTGGCCATCGCCGCGACGCCCGGGCGTGTGCGGTCGAGCGTCATCATCGCGAGCTTGAAGCCGTGGTTTTCCTCGCCGAGCAGGTTCTCGGCCGGCACCTCGACGTCGTTGAAGGAGATCGTCGCGGTGTTCGAGGCGCGCTGGCCGAGCTTGTCCTCCTTCTTGTCGACGACGACGCCCCAGTCGCGCTCGACGACGAAGGCCGAGATGCCGCGGTGCCCGGCGTCCTTGTCGGTCTTGGCATAGACGGTGTAGTAGTCGGCGTAGCCGCCGTTGGTGATGAAGCACTTCGAGCCGTTGATGAGGTACTTGTCGCCCTTGCGCACGGCGGTGGTGCGCATGCCCGAGACGTCGGAGCCGGCGTCGGGCTCGGTGAGGCAGAAGGAGGCGAGCTTGGGCGCCTCGGTGAGCATGCCGAGGTACTTCTTCTTGGTCTCCTCGGAGCCGCCGAGCATGATCGGCGCGGTCGCCAGGCCGTTGCAGCCGAGCGTCGTCTGGATGCCCGAGCAGCCCCACGAGAGCTCCTCCTCGATCAGGCAGCCATCGAGGTAGCCGGCGCCGGAGCCGCCGTACTCCTCGGGGATGTGGGAGTTCATGAGGCCGATCTCCCAGGCCTTCTCGATGATGTCCTGCGGCCAGGTTCCGTCCTTGTCGTACTCCCATGCGACGGGGCGGATCTCCTTGACGGCGAAGTCGTGCGCCATCTCGCGCAGGTTCTTCTGCTCGTCGGTGAGCGTGAAATCGACCATTGCTCGTCTCCTAACGGTCCTGCTGCCCAAAATAGATTGACTAGTCAGTCAACGCCTACGAGGCAGAGTAGCGGAGCGTCCGGCCATGAGCAACAATCAGCCGGTGCTCGCCTGCCCGGCAATGCTCGCGCTCGGCTTCGCAGATGACGGGCTGACGTTCGTGGTCGTCGGGACGGTCGCGTTCTCGCTGATCGTGGGGGTGCTGTTCCTCGTGACGGGCGGCAACGACAGCCTGTATGACCAGATCGGCCAGGGGGGGATCTCTCGCGAAGGCGAAGGTCCGGGCGGCGGCGGGCAGCTGGCGGCGGCGCCGGACAGCGCGGCGGGACGCGCCGAGCAGGAGCGCGAGATACGCCAGATGCTCGCTGCGCGCAACGAGCGCCTGGTGCGCCGCGGCGAGGCGCCGCTCGACATCGAGGCGGAGGTGGCGCGGCTGCTCGAGGGCCAGCGGGAGCGCACGGGAGGGCACGACGCGGCGCTCGTCGAGGAGGTGCGGCAACTGGTGCTGGCGCGCAACGAACGCCGGCTGCGACAGGGGATGAGCGCGCTCGACGTCGAGAGCGAGGTCAAGCGCACGCTCGCCGAGCTCGACCCATGAGGCACGCGCGAGCTGCGACGTGTCGCGCAGCGGGCGCCGAGCGCGCAACGAGCGGGTTTTGTGCGCTCCTCTGCAGCCCATCGAGTCGGGTATAAAACGCCACATGACGAATGCTCGGCGCTTCCAGCTGGATGAGCTCACGCTGCGGCCGGGGACCTACTTCAACCCGCAGACGGAGATCATGATCGTGGTAGACGACTCGCCCGAGGTGGACCACGAGCTGTTCGACATGGACGAGTTCGACAGCGACGAGTGGGTGCTGATCGCGGAGGACATCCCGGTCGATGAGAGCCGCCGCGACGACCTGGTCGAGCGCTTCCAGCTGGCTCACCAGCAGGCGGGCGAGATGCTCGCCAAGGAGGACGCGGACGTCGACCTCGACGACATCGACGAGGACGAGGAGGAAGACGAGGAAGATCTCGGCGACGGCGAGGAAGACCTCGACGCCGTCGACCTCGAAGCCGAATAGGGCCCGCGCGCGACGCCGCGCCCGCCGGTACCGGCGCACAGGCGGTGCGCCGGTAGCCGCGCAGAAGCGCGATGGGTGTGCGTACCATGGGCGGGGTGCGCGTGAAGCTCCCCGCAGCGCTGCCGCTCGGCGCGCTCGCGATCGCGATGCTCGCGCCGGCACCGGCGCACGCGTCGGCGGCGCGCGGCGCGCGGCGAGCGGCGGCCAGCCAGCCGACGGTCACGGCGGCGCTGCAGGGACTGCTGCGGGCGGGGCGGGTCGGCGAGGCGACCTACCAGTCGGACGAGTCGAGCTACGTCGCGGCGCGGCAGACGCTGGCACGCGTGAAGGGCGTGCGGCACACGGAACTGGCGGCGGTGCTGGCGAACACGCAGGCGATGGCGGCGAGCGGCGAGCTGAGCGCCTCGCGCCTTGCGCAGACGTTCCTGACGATCGCGCGCAACCGCGAAGTGTGGAGCGGCGCGACGCTGCCGGCGCCCGGCTCGCACGTGACGTTCCCGGGCAGCGAGCTGGTGTGGGAGTACTACGGGGGCCAGGGGGTGCAGATCCAGTGGCTCGCGACGTTCGGCGAGGGAAACGCCTACTGGGCCAACCACGAGAACAGCCAGCTGCGGGCGCTGCTGGCCGAAGTGATCCCGCTGGCGGCGCAGCGGGCGGGCGGGATCGCGTGGGAGTACACCTTCCAGTTCGACGGCGGAGCGCCGCCGTGGACGAGCGGGCTCTCGCAGGGAACCGCGCTGCAGCTGCTGGCGCGCGCGTGGCAGCGCCTGGGGGAACCCGCCTACCTTCAGGCCGCGCAGCAGGCACTGGCGCTGTTTCAGGCGCCGCCGCCGCAGGGCGTGCGCGTGGCGATGCCGGCGGGCTCGCTGTACGCGGAGTACACGTTCGCGCCCTCCGACCGCATCCTGAACGGGTTCATCCAGGCGCTCGTGGGCCTCTACGACTACGCGTCGATCGTCAAGGAAGCGGCGGGCGCGCAGCTGTTCGAAGCCGGCGACGCGGAGGCGCGCGCGCTGGTGCCGCAGTACAACACGGGCGCGTGGTCGAGGTATGACCAGTTCGGCGAATCGGACCTCAACTACCACGAGCTGCTCACGGAATTCCTGCAGCACCTGTGCGAACGCACGCGCCGCGGGGCGCCGCTCGACCCGACGGGTGAGATCGGCGCGGACGCCCTCTACTGCACGACCGCGGCACAGTTCAGCGCGGACCTGCACGCGCCGCCGGTCGTGGCGCTCGTCTCAAGGACGCTGCGCGGCGGCACGCGCGCGGGCGTGCAGATCTCGCTGTCGAAGGTCGCGACGGTGCAGCTGACGATCAGCGAAGGCGCTCACGTGGTGCGCCAGGTGGCGGCGACGGTGGAAAGCGGCGATCCGCGCCTGCTGTGGGTGACGCCGTCGAAGGGCGGCAAGTTCAGCGCGAGCGTGACGGCGACCGACCTCGCGGGCAACCGCGCGAGCACGACGGGGACGATCGTGGTGGCGCCCAAGAAGCGCGAACGGGGCGGCGCGCGCGGCAAGCCGCCGGAGACGGGCGGAAGCCCGGCGGCGTAGGCGCCGGGTGCCGGCCCTGCGCGCGCGCCTATCATCACGCCGTGGAGATGGCCGCGACGGATCTGCGGGGACCGGCCTCGGTGGAGGAGATCGCCGCGGGCCTGCGCTCGGTGGGCTACCTGCCGGGCTCCTCGACGGCACTGGTGGCCTACCTGGCGACGAAGCTCGGTAAGCCGGTGCTGGTGGAGGGCCCCGCGGGCGTGGGCAAGACCGAGCTCGCGAAGGCGCTCGCGGCGTACCTGCAGCGCGAGCTCGTGCGGCTGCAGTGCTACGAGGGCCTGGATGAGGCGAAGGCGCTGTACGAGTGGAACTACCGCAAGCAGCTGCTGCGCATCCAGACCGAGCAGTCGGGGGCGGGCTGGGAGGAGGTGCAGGAGGACATCTTCGGCGAGGAGTTCCTGCTGGCGCGGCCGCTGCTGAGCGCGATCTCCTCCGAGCAGCCGGTGGTTCTGCTGATCGACGAGATCGACAAGACCGACCAGGAGTTCGAGGCGATGCTGCTGGAGGTGCTGTCGGACTTCCAGATCTCGATCCCGGAGCTCGGGCGCGTGCAGGCGCGCACGCACCCGGTGGTGCTGCTGACGAGCAACAACTCGCGCGAGCTGACGGAGGCGCTGAAGCGTCGCTGCCTGTACCTGTGGCTGGACTATCCGGCTCTCGAGCATGAGCTCGAGATCGTGCGCCTGCACGTGCCGGGCCTGCAGGAGACGGTGGCGCGGCGGCTCGTGGAGGTCGTGGGGATGGTGCGCGAGCTCGACCTGAAGAAGCCGCCGTCGATCGCGGAGTCGATCGACTGGGCGCGCGCGCTGCTGCTGCTGGGAGCCTCCGAGATCGACGCCGAGACGTTCACCGAGACGATGTCGGTGATCGTCAAGCACCGCACGGACATGGACGTGGTGGCCGAGCGCGTGGGCCTGAAGCTGCGCTCGCCGGCTGATGTCGGCTGAGACGCACGGCGGCCTGCCCGCGCGGATACTCGAGCTGGGTGAGGAGCTGCGCCGCGAAGGCGTGGCGGTCGGCACCTCGGAGCTGCTGGACGCGTTCGCGGTGCTGCGCGAGATCAGCTGGCGCTCGCAGGATGACTTCCGCGAGGCGCTCGCGGCGACGCTGGCCAAGAGCCAGGAGGATCGGCGCATCTTCGAGCTGGTGTTCGAGCGCTTCTTCTTCCGCGCGGTGGAGGTGGCGGCGCGGCGCGAGGGTGTGCGCGAGGAAGAGCTTGCGGGGCTCGAGGATCTATCCGAGGAGGAGCTCGATGAGCTGCGAGCTCAGATAGCGGCGGCGCTTCGCGCCGGCGAGGAGGGCGCGATGCGCGACCTCGCGCGTATGGCTATCGCCGCATTTGCGCGGCGCAGCGAGGGCTCGGGCGTGATCGGCGTGGACGTGCAGCGGATCCGCCGCGCGCTCGGATTGCGCTCGGAAGCGCAGCCGCAGCTGCCGCCGGATGATCCGCTCCGCGATGGCCTGCCGCGCGAGGCGCTGCGGCGCTTCGAGGCGCTGCTGCGGCGCGAGCTGGAGCGCGCGCAGATCGAGCGCACGGGCACGTTGCCGCCGGCGCGGCCGCTGGGCGAGCTCGACCGCGCGCTGCCGTCGGGGCCGCTGGCGGACCTGGCTGCGGTGCACCGCGTGGTGGCGCAGCTGCGCCGGCGGCTTGCGACGCAGGGTCAGCAGGCGCGCGGGCACCGCCGCCACGCGCACGTGGACGTGCGCCGCACGATGCGCGCGTCGCTGCAGACGGGAGGCGTGCCGGTCGAGCTGAAGTTCCGCCCGCGGCGCCCGCGCCGGCCGGAGATCTACGTGCTGTGCGACGTGTCGACGAGCGTGACCTCGGCGTCGGTCTTCTTCCTGTCGGTGCTGCACGCGCTGCACGACACCTTCCGCAAGATGCGCTCGTTCGTGTTCATCGAGCGGATCTCCGAGGTGACCGACATCTTCGAACGCGAGCGCAACTTCAAAGCGGTGAGCGAGCGCATCTCCGCCGACGCGGGGGTGGCGGACATCTCCGGTTACACCGACTACGGGCGCGTTTGGACGGAGCTGCTGGAGCTGGTCGAGGACGACCTGCACCCGCGCGCGACGGTGATCGTGCTGGGCGACGCGCGCACGAACGGGCGCGATCCGCGCGCCGACGTGTTCGCGCGGATCGCCTCGCGTGCGGGGCGCACGTTCTGGCTGAACCCGGAGCCGCGGCTGTACTGGAACTACGGCGACTCGGTGATCGCGGCCTACGAGCAGTACTGCACGGCGTTCGAGTGCTGGACGACGTCGCAGCTTGAGGATTTCGTGCGCGCGCTGACGCGGCCGGTGATCGCCGCCGGGCGCTAGCCTGCGCGCTCGCGGCACTCGCAGCGCTCGCCGCGCTCGCCGCGCCGCCGGGCGCCGGCCTGCGCGCTCCCCCGCGCTCGCCGCGCCGCCGGGCGCCGGCCTGCGCGCTCCCCCGCGCTCGCCGCGCCGCCGGGCACCGGCCTGCGCTCGCCGCGTCGCTGGACGGCAGCCGAGCGATAGCATCCGGGCAGCTCTTCGATACCAGGGGCGCTGGCGGGTAGGCCGGCTGAGATCGCGCACAGGAAGCTCCAGTCCTGCCGCGCGGGACCCTTTGAACCTGTGGGGTAATGCCCGCGAAGGGAGCGCCAGTGGCTACAAGACTCGACTCACCCGCAGCGACCGAGCTGTTGGCGACGCCGCAGCGCGCGGAGCCGTGCGTGCTGGTGCGCGAGGTGGAGCTGTCCTATCGCGCCGAGCGCGGCGGGCGCGTGCAGGCGCTCGCGGGCCTCTCGATGCGCGCGTGGGAGGGCGAGCTGGTGGCGGTCGTGGGACCGAGCGGGTGCGGAAAGAGCACGCTGCTCGAGCTGCTGTGTGGGCTGCGCGCAGCCGAGTGCGGCGAGGTGAGCGCGCCGCCGGCGGTGCTGATGCCACAGTCGGATCTGCTGCTGCCGTGGCTCGACGCGCTCGACAACGCGGCGCTCGGGCTGCGCATCGCGGGCACGGCGCGCGCGGCGGCGCGCGAGCTGGCGCTGTCGCTGTTCGCGGAGCTGGGCCTGGAGGGTTTCGCGCGCGCACGCCCGCGCGAGCTGTCGGGCGGCATGCGCCAGCGCGTGGCGTTCGCGCGCACGCTGCTCGCGGGCAAGCCGCTGCTGTGCCTGGACGAGCCGTTCGGCGCGCTCGACGCGATCACGCGTGCGGAGATGCAGCGCTGGCTCGCAGGCGCGCTCGAGCGCGAGCCGCACACGGTGGTGCTGGTGACGCACGACGTCGAGGAGGCGGTGCTGCTGGCCGATCGCGTGTTGGTGCTCTCGCCACGTCCGGGTCGCGTGGTGGCCGAGCTCGAGGTTGCCCTCGCGCGCCCGCGGCTGCCGTCCGAGGCCGGCGTGGTAGCGCTGCGCGAGGCAGCGCTGCGCGCGCTGGAAGACGGGGCGGCGCGGTGAGCGCCGGGCGCGGCGTGGCGGGCGGCACGCGCGGCGGAGCGGCCCGGCGCAGGGGCGTCGCGGCGGGCACGCGCGCGCGCGGTGCGCTCGGCGCGCGCACGCGCGGTGCGCTCGGCGCGCGCGCTCGGCGCGCGGCGCCGGCGGCGCTGCTTGCGCTCGCGCTGCTGGGCGCGTGGGAGCTCTACGCGGACTTCTCGGGCGTGCAGAGCGTGCTGCTGCCGGCGCCGCACGCGGTGGCCAGCGCCTTCTGGCAGAACCGGGGGCTGCTCGCACACAACTTCGCGGTGACGGCCGAGCAGGTCGTGCTGGGGCTCGCGCTCGCGCTCGCGGCGGGTCTTCTGCTGGCGAGCGCGATCCACCTCGCGCCGATTCTGCGCCGCGCGTTCTATCCGCTCGCGGTGGGCTCGCAGGCGGTGCCGATCCCGGTGATCGGCGTGCTGCTCGTGTTCTGGTGGGGTTTCGGCCTGTTCCCGAAGCTCGTCGTCATCGCGCTGATCTGCTTCTTCCCGGTGCTGGTGACGACGGTCGACGGCCTGGCCTCGGTGGACCCCGAGCAGCGCAAGCTGCTGCGCACGCTCGACGCCTCGCGCTGGCAGGCGTTCCGCTTCGGCGAGCTGCCGGCCGCGCTGCCGGCGGCGCTGAGCGGTGCGCGCATCGCGCTGGCAGTGGGCGTGATCGGCGCGTTCATCGCCGAGACGAGCACGCCGACGGCGGAAGCGTATGCGGGCCTGGGGCGGGAGATCGTGGTCGACGCGGGCGGTTTTCAGACGGCGCGCGCCTACGCGGCGACGGTGCTGCTGTTCGTGTTCGCGATCGCATGCTTCTACAGCCTCGCGCTGGCCGAGCGGCGCCTGGCGCCCTGGAGCGCGCAAGCGCGCGAGGGCGCGGCGTGAGACGAGCAGCGGCCGCACTCGCGGCGCTCGCGCTCGCGCTGGCGGGCTGCGGCGCCGAGCACGACGTGCTGAGCGCGCGCTCGGCCACGCCCTTCACGGTGATGCTCGACTGGTTCCCGAACGCCGACCACGCGCCGCTGTATGCGGCGATCGCGCACGGCGACTTCCGCGCGGTCGGCCTGGACGTGCAGCCGGTCGTGCCGGCGGAAACGGCCGAACCGCTGAAGCTGCTGGCGGCGGGCAAGGTCGACATGGCGATCTCCTACGAGCCGCAGCTGCTGCTGGCGCGCGATCAGGGCATGCACGTGGTGTCGATCGGCGCGCTCGTGCAGCGACCGCTGACGTCGATCATCGCGCTCGGCAACCAAAACGTCAGGAGCGTGCGCGACCTGCGCGGCAAGACGGTGGGCACCGCGGGCATCCCCTACCAGGCGGCGATGCTCCGCACCGCGCTGCAGAACGGAGGCGTGACGGCGTCGAGCGTCAAGGAAGTGAACGTGGGCTTCAACCTGGTGCCGGCGATGCTCTCCGAAAAGGTGCAGGCGACGCTCGGCGGCTACTGGAACTACGAGGCGATCCAGCTGCGCCTGCAGCACCGCCACCCGACGGTGATCCCCATCGATCAGGTGGGCGTCCCCACTTATGATGAGCTCGTGCTCGTGGTGCGCGAACAGGAGGCGCGCTCGCGCGGCCAGGACCTGCGCGCGTTCATGCAGGCGCTGGCCGAGGGCGAGCGCAGCGTGCGCGAGGACCCGAAGGCGGCGGCGACGCTGATCGAGCAGGCGAACCCGTCGCTCGAAAAGCGGCTGCAGCTCGAATCGATCGAGCAGACGCTGCCGGCGGCGATGCCCGCGAGGGTGGGCGCGCCGTTCGGTTGGCAGGAACCGTCGGCGTGGAACACGTTCGCCCGCTGGATGTACGCGCACGGGCTGCTCGAGCACGCTCCCGGCCGCGGACTGCCGCCGTACACGAACGAGTACCTGCCGGGGCAGGGCATCTAGGCCACCGGCGCGTGCGCATCGGCCTGCTCACCGGTGGGGGCGATTGCCCCGGGCTGAATGCCGTGATCCGGGCGATCGTGCGCAGCGGCATCGCGGCCGGCGAGCACACCTTCACGGGCTTTCGCGGCGGCTGGGGCGGCGTGCTTTCGGGCAACGCGCTCGAGCTGACGATGCAGAGCACGGTCGGCATCCTGCCGCGCGGCGGCACGATCCTCGGCACCTCGCGCACGAACCCGTACAAGGGCGGCGCGGACGGCACGGCGGCGGTGAGGGCGACGCTCGAGCGCCTGGGGGTGGATGCGCTGATCCCGATCGGCGGCGAGGACACGCTGGGCGTGGCACTGCACCTGCACGGCGACGGCGTGCCGATCGTGGGGGTGCCGAAGACGATCGACAACGACCTGGGTGGCACCGATGCGACGTTGGGCTTCCAGACGGCGGTCCAGATCGTGACCGACGCGATCGACCGGCTGCACACGACCGCCGAGTCGCACGACCGCGTGATGGTCGTCGAGGTGATGGGCCGCCACGCGGGCTGGATCGCCACGCACGCCGGCATCGCGGGTGGCGCCGACGCGATCCTCGTGCCGGAGCGGGCATTCGACATCGAGGAGGTGTGCGCGCACCTGCGCGCGCGCCACGCCCGTGGGCGCAACTTCTCGATCGTCGTGGTCGCGGAGGGCGCGGCGCCGCTGCAGGGCACGCTGGAGGTGCGCGAGGGCAGCTCGACGGACGCCTTCGGGCACCCGCGCCTGGGCGGGATCGGCGTTCTGCTCGAGGGCGAGATCGAGCGGCGCACCGGCTACGAGACGCGCGTCACGATCCTCGGCCATGTGCAGCGCGGCGGCACGCCTGTGGCGTATGACCGCGTGCTCGCGACGCGTTTCGGCGTCGCCGCGTGCCAGGCGGCGCTCGCGGGGCGCCGTGGCGTGATGGTCGCGCTCGCGGCGGGGCGGATCGTGGAGGTGGCGCTCGAGGAGGCGCTGCGCGAGCCGAAGCTGCTCGACCCGGGACTGTACGAGACGGCGGAGCTGTTCTTCGGCTAGGCCTTCCAGCCGCGCGGTGAAGAGCTGAGGGCCGCGCCCCTCCCGCGCGGTGAAGAGCTGAGGGCCGCGCCCCTCCCGCCGGGAGCGCGGCCCTCGTCCGCAGTTCAGCCGTGCGCGGTCGCGCCGCGCTAGGTGTTCACCTTCGCTTCGACCGTGTTGGACGTCTCTTCTGTGGCGCCGGCTTTGATCTTGGCCGTGTTGTCGTAGATTCCGCCGTTTTCGGTTGAGTTGGCCGTCGTGAGTTCATGTTCGCAGGTGTATGTCTGCGACTTGCCGGCTCCGAGTTCGATTTCACCGATTGGGGTGATGTTCGTGCAGTTCGAGTCGCTCAGCGCACCGAATCTGAGCGTCGTGTTGCCTGTGTTCGCGACCGTGATCTTGTAGTCGATCGTCTTGCCGACTTCGGATTCGAGTTTTTCCTTCGTGAAGCCCGCGTCGGAGCCGCCGACTTCCTGTTCCTTCCCGATAGTGAACTTTTCTTCAGGCGGCGCGTGCTCTTCTTCGATCTCTTTCTTCCGTTCTTCGTACTTTTCCTTGGCAGTCGCGGCCCGTTCTTTGTATTTGTATTTGGCCTTCCGCTCCGCTGCTTTGAGCTTCCTCCGGTTTTCCGACGGGCACTTTTCTTCGCCTTCGGGGCAGTATTCTTCCTCGGCGGTTATCACTTCTTCTATTTCTTTGTCCCTGTCTCTGCTCTTTTCCTCGGTGTATTTTTCTCTGGCTTTCTTGATTTCTTCCTGCTCGGTTTTTTCGTGGGTTTTTTTCGTTTTTTCCTTCCCAAAGGCGACACCCGAGCCCGCCACGCCCAGCCCGGTAACCATCAGCGCAAGCACCGCGAAGACCAGCAGCAGCTTCACACGACTCATCCCGACCCCTCTCAGAATCGACTCTCCGACCTTCGACCTCGTTGGCCTAGCGTAGTCGCTGCGCGGCGAGATGTCCAACGCCATGCGCACCGTATCGGGGCGGCGCGCAGGCCACCCGCGACCCGGCGGCCGGCTGGCGCCGGCAGCGGCCGCTGACGGTCACGCAGGCGATGCCGCATCGAGGCGGCGATCCCCTCTACGCGGTCGCACCGGACTGCGGACTCGGCGCCTGGCGGCAGAGCACGCGGGACGCTGCGAGTGCCCGTCGCAGGCCATGAAGCGTCCGGGTCATGGACCCTTCGTCTTCTTCTTCTTGCTGCTCTTCGTTTTGCCCTGCCCGTACTTCGCCTTGATGCGCTGGACGGTCTCGACGTACTTCAGTCTGACCTTTTCGATCTTCTGCTTCTCAGCCGTCTTGGCTGCCGAGAGCGCTTCCTTCCTCTTCTGCCTGTTCTTGGGCGAGAGCTTGCATTCCGGTTCGGTTTCCGGACATGCGTACCTTTCTTCGATTTTTTCCTTCTGCCCTTCGTACTTCGATTGGGCGGTTTCCTTGGCTTCTTCGTACTTCGTCTTGGCTGTTTCTAGTTCTTCCTTCTCCTTGGCGCGCCTTTCTTCTTTGCATTCCCTGCCGCACTTTTCGCCTTCCTTGGCCAGCGCCATACCCGTTCCCGCGACGCTCAGCATGCTTGCCGCGAACGCCAGCGTGATCACTGCGAGCAAGCACCTGACCCGTGTCATCCCCAGCCTCCCTGGTCGCTTGAACTGTTTCCTGCCGAGGCAGCCTAGAGCGCGGCCCTGCGCGTGTCCAGCGCCAGCGGGGCGCGCTCACAGTCGCCAGTAGCGGCCGACCTGGGCGGCCGCGCGCGCGCATATCTCCCGCTCGGCGGCGTCCTCCTGATAGGCGCTCGGCGTAGCCTCGCCATCCAGCGCGGGGAGCGTTGCGCAGACGCAGTCCGCGAGCACGGCGTGGTTGTAGCCGCCCTCGAGGACGAGGCCGAGCGGAGCGCGCATCGAGCGCGCGAAGTCGCGCACGCGTACGGCGATCTCGGCGAACGAGGCCGTTTGCAGCCGGCATTCCGCGAGCGGGTCCTCGGCGTGCGCGTCGAAGCCTGCGGAGACGAGCACGAGTTGCGGCTCGAACGCCGCGGCGGCGGGGAGCACGACGCGCTCGAGCAACGCGAGCCAGAGAGGCTCGCGCGAGCCTGGCGGGACGGGCAGGTTGAGCGTGTATCCCTCGCCCTCGCCGGACCCGCTGTCAGACAGCGGGCCGGTGCCTGGGTACAGCGGCCACTGGTGGATGCTCGCGAACAGCACGTCGGCGCGCCGACGGAAGATCTCCGCGGTGCCGTTCCCGTGGTGAACGTCCCAGTCGAGTACGAACACACGCGAAAGCGAGTGCTCGGCGATCGCCGCGGCGGCGGCGACGGCGATGTTGTCGAACAGGCAGAAGCCCATCGCGCGGTCGCGCTCGGCGTGGTGGCCGGACGGGCGCACGCCGCAGAAGCCGAGATCGGCCTCGCCGCTCAGCAGCGTCTCGACCATCGCGCAGGCGCCGCCCGCGGCGTGCAGCGCGGCACGGTAGGAGCGCTCGCCGACGAACGTATCGGGATCGATCGCGCCGCCGCCCCGTGCGCACAGATCGCGGATGAAGCGCACGTGCGCTGCGCTGTGGGCGAGCTCGAGTCGCTCGACCGTGCACGCCGGAGCCTCACGCCGCTCCCAGCCGAGCCAGCCACGGCTCGCGAGCGCCCGCTCGAGCACTATTAGGCGCTCGGGCGTGTCGGGATGCCCGGGCGAGTGCACGCGAGGGTCGTGCTCGAGGCATGCGGGGTGGCTGAAGTAGAGCCCGCTCACGTCGGCGCCGCTGTCGCTTCGTGCTTCACTGACCAGGGAATATGGCGCAAGCGGCGAGCGACGGCACGATGCGCGCGATGGTCTTCGAGCGGGTCGGCGAGTCGTTGCGCCTGCTCGAGCGCCCGTTGCCGGTGGCGGGCGAGGGCCAGCTGCTGCTGAAGGTGCACGCGTGCGGTGTGTGCCGCACGGATCTGCACCTGCTCGACGGCGAGGTCTCGATCGCGTCGCCGCCTCGCATCCTGGGTCATCAGATCGTCGCGACGGTCCAGGCGCCCGTGCCCGACTCGCCGCGACACTGGGAGGGCCAGCGCGTCGGCGTGCCGTGGCTGGGCTGGACGGACGGCGTCTGCGAGTACTGCCGCAGCGGGCGCGAGAACCTGTGTCCCAACGCCCGCTTCACGGGCCGCGACATCGACGGCGGCTACGCCGAGTACACGGTCGCCGACGCGCGCTACTGCTTTGCGCTGCCGGACGGCCATTCCGACGAGCAGCTCGCGCCGCTGCTGTGCGCGGGGCTGATCGGCTACCGCGCGCTGCGGATGTGCGGCGAGGCGCGCCGGCTGGGCTTTTACGGCTTCGGCGCCTCGGCTCACATTCTCGCGCAGGTGGCGCGCTGGCAGGGGCGCGAGGTGTACGCCTTCACGAGCCCCGGCGACGGGGCGACGCAGGCCTTCGCGCGCGAGCTGGGCGCGGTATGGGCCGGAGGCTCGGACGAGATGCCGCCCGCGCGGCTGGACGCGGCGATCATCTTCGCGCCGGTCGGAGCGCTCGTGCCAATGGCGCTGCGCGCGCTCGCGCCGGGCGGGGTCGTCGTGTGCGGCGGGATCCACATGAGCGACATCCCCTCCTTCCCCTACGAGATCCTGTGGGAGGAGCGCATGCTGCGCTCGGTCGCGAACTTGACGCGCGCCGACGGGCGCGAGCTCCTGGAGATCGCACCGCAGGCGGGCGTGCAGACGCACGTCAGCACCTATCCGCTGGAGCGCGTCAACGACGCGCTCGACGACCTGCGACACGGCCGCTTCCGGGGGGCGGCGGTGATCGTGCTCTAAACGCCGCCGGACGCCTGCCGCGCTCCCAGCGAACTCCCGGAGTTCTCTCATCGCGCGATTAGGCTCGTCTTAGCCTGCGTGCGCACACTGGCCGCGATGCGGACGCATACGAGCCAAACGCGCGATGCGGCGCTGCGCCGGCTGCGCCGCGCCAACAGGTGGATGATCGCGGTGAGCGTGGTGTTGACGGGCGTCCTCACGGACGCCGCGGCGAGCGCCTTCGGCGGCAGGACGCTGAAAGGCTCCGCGAGCGCCGGGGTTGCCAAGCGCAGGCGCGCCGGCTCGAGCAAGGGCAGCGCGAGCAGGCTCACGCCGCCTTCCAGCGCACCGCGGTCGAGCAGCTCCTCCGGAAGCGGCAGCGACAGCTCAGATGGCGCCACGGAAGGCTCGGGTAGCGGTGAAGGCAGTTCCGACTCGAGCGGCGAAGCGAACGCCACGAGCAGCTCGTCGGGCGCCTCGTCCTCGGGCTCGCAGTCGACTTCCAGCAGCGCAGGCGCGGAACCGAGCTCGAGCGGCTCGAGCAGCGAAAGCGCGAGCGAATCCTCAAGCAGCAGCAGCGAATCCTCTGAAGCAGTCGTCTCGGGCGGCTCGTGATCGGGACGCTCGCGAATCCCGAGGCCGGCGCGGAGCGGGGCTCGATCGCGCGCTGGGAGGCACTCGGCAGCAGCGTCGTGCTGCGCGTGACCGAGCCGGCGGCGCTCGGCGACGCACGCCACGAGGTCGAGCGCGAGCTCGCCGCGATCGATCGGGCGTGCAGCCGCTTCCGCGCGGACTCCGAGCTCGTGCGGCTGAACGCGCGCGCTGGATGGCCAACGCAGGTCAGTCCGCTGCTCTTCGAGGCGCTGCTCGCCGCGCTGCGCGCCGCCGAGCTGAGCGAGGGGGACGTCGATCCGACGCTGGGGAGCGCGCTCGAGCTTGCGGGCTACGACCGCGACTGGCGGCTGCTCGAGCCCGTGCCGCAAGACGCGTGGGAGGCGCCTGCGCAGCAGGACTCGCGCGCGCCCGTGCCCCCACCGGCCGGGTGGGAGCGCATGTCCGCCGCGCCGCAACCCATGCCCGCCGCGCCGCAACGCGTAACCGTGCGCATGCTCAGCGGTTGGCGGACCGTCGAGCTCGAGCAGCGCACGCGCAGCGTGCGGGTGCCGCGCGGCATCGCCCTCGATCTCGGCGCGAGCGCCAAAGCGTGGGCGGCAGACCGCTCGGCCCGGGCGGCCGCCGAGGCGACCGGCTGCGGCGTGCTCGTCGGCCTCGGGGGCGACATCGCGACGGGCGGTGAGGCGCCCGCGGACGGCTGGCGCATACACGTCACCGACGATCACCGCAGCGATCCGTCGGCGCCGGGCCAGACCGTCGCGATCGACTCGGGCGGGCTGGCGACGTCGAGCACCGCCGTGCGTCGCTGGCGTCATGGCGGCCGCACGATGCATCACATCCTCGACCCGGCCAGCGGGCTGCCCGCGCGCGAGCACTGGCGCACCGTCAGCGTCGCGGCCGGCAGCTGCAGCGACGCGAACATCGCGGCGACGGCTGCGATCGTGCGCTGCGAGCGCGCACCGGCTTGGCTGGAGCTCGAAGCTCTGCCCGCACGCCTCCTCGACTGGAACGGCACAGTCATCAACGTGGCGGGCTGGCCGGCATGAGCGCCACCGCGCTCGCGAGCACGGGGCCGACCGCGTACTGGTACCTGACGCGCTCCACCGGGGCCGTTGCGCTGCTGCTGCTGACGCTGGCGGTCGTGCTCGGAATCGCCGACGTGCGGCGCGTGCAGAGCGAGCGTTGGCCACGCTTCTTGATCGGCTCGCTGCACCGCAATGTCTCGCTGCTGGCGCTCGTCTTCCTCGTGATCCACATCCTCACGTCCGTGCTCGACGGCTACGCCTCGATCTCGCTGATCGACGCGGTCGTGCCGTTCGTGGGCTCCTATCGGCCGCTCTGGCTGGGGCTCGGAGCGGTTGCATTCGACCTCTTCGCCGCGGTCATCCTCACGAGCGCGCTGCGCGCGCGCATCGGCTATCGGAGCTGGCGCGCGTTGCACTGGCTGGCCTACGCGAGCTGGCCGATCGCGCTGGTACATGCCTACGGCACCGGCAGCGACGTGAAAACGGCCTGGCTTCAGCTGCTCACGATCGTGTGCGCGGCGCTCGTGCTCGCCGCGCTCGCCGCGCGCGTGATCGTCGGCTCCGCCGCGAGCCTGCGCGTGCGCGGCGCGCTGGCGGGCAGCGTCGGCGCCTTCGTGGTGTTCATGGCGGTCTGGCTTCCGCTCGGACCGCTGGGCGCGGAATGGGCGCGCCGCGCGGGCACGCCGGCGAAGCTGCTGCCGCATGTCAGGCTGAGCGCGAGCCGCCGATGAGCGCGCGCACACCAGTTCCCTCCGGACGCCGCGCCGCGCGCAGGCTTGCGCAGCCCCCGGCCACGCTGCCGCGGCTGCTGAGCGGGATGCGGCCCGACCGTGCGCTCGAGCTACGCGAGCACGAGGCGCTGCACGGGTCGCTGCCGCGCGTGCGCAGCGGCTCGCGCGGACGCTCGCGCGAGCGCGCCGCGATGCTGATCGCGGAGGTCGCACGGGCCGGCCTGACAGGTCGCGGCGGCGCCGGCTTTCCCACCGCCGCGAAGCTGCGGGCCGTTGCCGAGGCTCGCGGCAGGCCGATCGTGCTGGTCAACGCCGTCGAGGCCGAGCCCGCGAGCGCCAAGGATCGCGTGCTGCTCGAGTCGCTGCCGCATCTCGTGCTCGATGGCGCGGTTCTCGCGGCGGAAGCGCTGCGCGCGCCCGAGACGATCATCGCCGTGGGCGAGCAGGCGGGGCTCGCGAGTGTGCGGATGCAGCGCGCGATCGCCGAACGCGACGGCGCGGCTACGCGCCTGACGCTCGCCCGGGCGCCCGCGCGCTACATCGCCGGACAGGAGTCCGCGCTCGTGAACCACCTCAACGGCGGAGCAGCCAAGCCGACGTTCACGCCGCCGCGGCCGTCCGAGCGCGGCGTGCGCCGGCGCCCGACGCTCGTCAGCAATGCCGAGACGCTCGCGCACCTCGCCCTGATCGCACGCCATGGCGCGCCCTGGTTTCGCGAGCTCGGCGTGTCCACCCAGCCGGGCTCGACGCTCGTCACGCTTTGCGGCCCTGTCGCACGTCCCGGCGTCTACGAGATCGAGACTGGTGCGTCACTGCGCTCGCTGCTCGCTTCGGCCGGCGGCGTCGAGGCGGGGGAGCTCGCGGGCGCACTGCTCGGCGGCTATGGCGGCACGTGGGTCGCCGCGCCGCGACTGGATCAGCTCGCGCTCAGCAACGACGCGCTCGCGTCGTTCGGCGCGAGTCTCGGCGCGGGCTTGGTTGCGCTGCTGTCGGCGCACGCATGCCCGGTGCGCGAAACGGCGCGCCTGGCCCGCTGGCTCGCCGGCGAGAGCGCGCGCCAGTGCGGCCCGTGCACGTTCGGGCTGGCGAGTCTCGCCGCGACCGTGGAGCACGCCGCCGACGGCACCGGCGACGGCCATGAGCCGCGTCGGATCGCGCAGCTCGCCTCGCTGATCGCGCGGCGCGGCGCATGCGCGCACCCGGATCTCGCCGTCAACACGGTCGCGAGCGCGCTGCGCGCCTTCGAGCGGCCGTTTCTCGAGCACATGCGCCTCGGCGCGTGCGCTCGCTGCGGCCGCGCGCCGGAGCTCGAGCTGCCGCGCCGGGCCGCTGCGTCCGCCGCGATGCAGCTGCACGCGAGGACCGCGCCGTGAGCCCCGGCCCGCGAGTCGACCCGGTCGCCGGGCGTGTGGCGAGCCGCAGCGTGCGCGTCAACCCGATCGCTTGCCAGGCGCACGGCATCTGCGCCGAGCTCTTGCCCGAGCGCATCACGCTCGACGAGTGGGGCTATCCGATCGTCGACGGGCGCCCACTCGCCGGCGAGGCGCTCGCGCACGCGCAGCGCGCCGTCCGCGCCTGTCCGACGCTGGCGCTGATACTCCAGCGCGAGCCGGCCCGCTTAGCGCGGCGCGGGCGCTGACAGCGCGGGCGAGTCCCACACGTGCGCGGCCGCGAGCGCGGCCCACTCGCCGTAGCTTGCGAACAGCGCGCGCACCTCGTGCTCCTGCGCGAGCGCCCGCGGGTCGCCGCCGCTGAGCACGCGCCCGGCAAGCTTGAGCAGCCCGAGATCGCCCGCGGGCAGCTGGTCGTAGCGGCCCTGACCGCGCAGCGCGAGCATCTCGACCGTCCAGCTGCCGATGCCCGGAATCTGACGCAGCCGGCGCCAGCCGTGCTCGTGCTCGCTCGCATGCAGGTCAAGGCGCCCGCGCGCGACCTCACGCGCCGCGCGGACGAGGGCCAGGGCGCGTCCCGCCGAGAGGTCGAGGGACTGCAGCAAAGCCGGCGCGGTCGCCGCGAGCACGCACGCCTGTGGGGAGTCGCGCAACGCGGGCGTGCGGCGCGCGAGCGTTCGCGGGCGCGCCGGCGGGCGCGCCGCCACCGCGGCGGCGTCGTGTGGCCAGCGGCGGCCGAGCCGCGCGATGATGCGACGCTCGATCGCGGCGGCGCGCTCGTATTCGATCAGCTGCTCGCAGATCGCCCACGCGAGCGCCTCGAAGGGCTCGGGCCGGCGCGTGACGCGCAGCCAGGGGCGCGCACGCAGTGAGCGCCCGACCAGCGGGTCGCGCGCGAAGGCGCGCAGGAAGGGCGTCAGGTCCTCGTCGACGCCGAGCGCGAAGCGCATGCGCGCGATGCCATGCAGAGCGGCGGCGCGGCTGCGCGAACGCGCCTCGAAGCACACGCGCCCGGGCTCGGGCTGCCGCACGCGCACGAGCACGGGCTCCTCGCCGTCGTGCAGCAGCCGCTCGAGCGTGCCGCGGCGGCGTCGCAGCAGCCCGTCCATGCCGCACATCCGCGGCAGGCGGAACGGGCTGGCGGGCGCGACCTCCGCGTGCAGCTCGGCGAGGGCGACCACGCCGCGACTAGCGCGGGTTCTGCGGGGACGAGGTCCCCAGCAGGTGCACGTCGAGCAGCAGCGAGCGCGAGGCGACGATCTGGAGCAGCTCGCCCGCGCCGCTTGCGCCTGTCTGGGCACCGCCGCGGCCGAGCGTGCGCGAACGCCTCTGGGGGCGGGCGAGCGCCGCGGCACGGCGCTGGCGGCGCTGCACCAGACCGAGCACCGCTGCGCCGGCGACGAAGCCGCCCGCGGCTGCGGCGGCGGCCTGCACGACCGGGCTCTGCGCCGTGGCACGCCGCAGCACCGGCTCGGATGAGAGGCGCGCGGCCAGCGCTCCGATCCCCGCGCGGCGCTCCTCGAGCACGGGCACCGCGTCGACGACCTCGGCCTCGCCGCCCCGCAGCTCGTCCGGCTCGTCCTCGCCCGCCGGCACCCGGATGGGCTCCTCGGCGCTGGCAGCGTGTCCGAAGGCGGCGCTCACGGCAAGGAGTCTAAAGGGCCGTGCGGAGCCCGCGCGCAGGCGCTACAGCTCGCGCTCGTAGATTCGGTAGCGCTTCACGATGCGCCCGCCCATCGCTTCCATGCCACGGTTCATCGCCGTGTTCGTCTCGAGGATCCAGCCCATCTCGCCGCCCGACTGCGGGCGAACCGCGGCGGCGTTGAAGTGTTCGACATACAGCTTCGCCGCCACGCCGGTGTGCTGGTACTCCGGCTTCACGCCGAGCCAGCCGACGCGCACGCGCGTCGTGATCCTGCCCTTGCGCAGGAAGTACCACCAGCCGAACGGCAGCAGGCGCCCTTTCATCTTCGCCAGCACCTGGTTGATGTCCGGGAATGTCATCGCGATCGCCACGACCTCGCCCGTGTCGCGGCGTTCGGCGATGAACGCCCAGTGCTTGTCGAACACCAGCTGCAGCTCCTGCGCGAGCGCGTCGAGGTCCTTCTTGGAGTACGGCACGAAGTCCCAGTTCTCTGCCCACGCGGCGTTGTAGATCTGCGCGAACGCGTCGAGGTCTTTACGCAGCTGCAGCCTCCGCATCGGGCGCACGCGTATGCCGTGCTCGCTTTCGACCTTGTCCGCAAGCTCGAAGATCACCGGCAGCACGCGGGTGCGGTCGGAGACCTCGAGATTCCACATCAGCAGGTCCATCGCCTTCGTCATGCCCGCGCGCTCGAGCAGCTCGCGGTAGTAGGGCGGCTGCCATGGCTGCCGGATGATCGGGCTCTGCTCATAGCCCTCGACCAACACGCCGCTCTCGTCGTTCATCGTGAAGTCCGCGGGCCCGACCATCCGTTCCATCCCGCGCGCGCGCAGCCACGACGCGGCGGCGTCGAGCAGTGCGTCGGCGGCCTCCTGGTCGTCCTCCAGCTCGAAGAAGCCGAACCACCCCCAGCGGTTGCCCTGCGCCTCGTTGAAGGCGTGGTTGATCTGCGCGCTGGCGCGCCCGACGACGGCACCGTCGCGCAGCGCGAGGAAGTACTGCGCCTCGCCATGGGCGAAGAAGGCGTTGAAGCGGCGGCTCAGGAAAAGCCAGCGCTCGAGCCGCAGGGGCGGCACCCACTGCGGGCGGTTAGCATGCACCCGGTACGGGAGGTCGATGAATGCTTTCAGGCCGCGCCGGCCGCTGACCTCTCGGATTTCGACCGCCACGGGCTCGCCAGGGTACATGCAGACACACACCGACGTGTTCGCCAAGGTGCGCGGCCACGAGCGCTCAGCACAGCTCGCGGCGGCGCGCGAGGCCGACGTGCTCCCCTACTTCCATGTGCTGACCTCGCCGGCGATGCCGGTCGTGCAGATGGAGGGCGCCGAGCGGATCATGCTGGGCTCCAACAACTACCTCGGCCTGACCGGCGACGAGCGCGTCCTGGCCGGCGCCGAGAGCGCGCTGCATCGCTTCGGAACGGGCCTCACCGGCTCGCGCCTGCTGAACGGGACGATCCCGCTGCACCTTGAGCTGGAGCGCGAGATCGCCGAGTGGCTCGACGCCGAGGAGGCGCTCGTGTTCAGCACCGGCCACCAGGCGAACGTCGGCACGCTCGGCACGCTGCTCGGGCCGCAGGACACGGTCGTCGTCGACTCCGGCGACCACGCCTCGATCCTCGACGGCTGCCTGCTCTCGCGCGCGAAGCTGCGCGCCTTCCGCCACAACCGCCTGGACAAGCTCGAGAAGATGCTCGAGCGCGCGAGCGCCGACGGCGGCGGGGTGCTCGTCGTCGTCGACGGCGTCTTCTCGATGGAGGGCGACATCGCGCCGCTGGCGCAGATCTGCGAGCTGTGCGAGCGCTACGGCGCCAGGCTGATGGTCGACGAGGCGCACGGCGCGGGCGTGCTCGGCGTGCGCGGCGCCGGCGCGAGCGAACTGCTCGGAGTCACCGAGCGCGTGGATCTGCGGATGGGCACGTTCTCGAAGTCGCTCGCGTCGTGCGGCGGCTTCGTCGCGGGCTCTCACGAGGTGATCGACTACCTGCGCTTCTCCTCGCGCGCCTTCCTGTTCACCGCCTCGGCCGTGCCCGCGGCGGTCGGCGCGGCGCTCGCCGCGCTGCGCGTGCTGCGCAGCGAGCAGGGACCTGCGCTGCTGGAGCGCGTGCTCGAGAACGCCTGGCGCCTGCACGACGGGCTGCTGGAGCTCGGCTTCGCCGTCCCCGCGCCGCAGGCGCTGCCGTCCGAGGGCGTGCAGCCGCATGCGCCCGGCGTCCGCAGGACGCCCGACGCGGGCGCGCAGATCGTCACACCGATCATCTCGCTGCTCGTTGGCGACGACTGGAAGGCGGCGCTGCTGTGGCGCGCTCTTTACGACGCCGGCGTGTTCGTCAACACAGCCCTGCATCCCGCGGTGCCGCCGGGCGGAGCTCTGCTGCGCACGAGCGTGATGGCCACCCACGACGGCCCCACGCTCGACCGTGCGCTCGAGATCTTCGCGCTCGTGAAGCGCGATTTCGAGGCCCAGCACGGTCCCCTGCCGAGCCCCGGTGCGCACTAAAGGCCGCTCGCGCGGAGGGTGAAGGCGGCCCGCGGCGGCGACGTAAGGCGACCCGCGGCGCGGACTCGATGCGGCTCGCGGTCGCCAGATGCCGGTCCGACGGGGTGCCCGAGCCGGCACGCCGACTTGTCCAAATCTTCACAAATATCGGGCACATAAAAAAAGCCCGCTTCTAGCGCATGAAGGCCCCGCCTCTCAGTTGACCGCGCGCAGGCTCCTGACGTAGCTTCGCGATGCGCTCTGGATGGCTGATCTAAGGGCCTCTCCTCCAGGCGGGTTGGAGCGGGGGGAACATGGAGGCGGACTCCGCGCTCGCTCGCGGATGACGTCGTGCTGGCTTTTCTAAGCGCCACGAACTTCTACAACCGACGAGCACGTCGCCCGCCCCAGAGGGCGACGGGGAGTGTGCCCATGAACGCGACAGCGACCCTTGCCCCTGCCAGCCCTCTCAGCCCTCAGGGCCCCCAGCACATGCGAGCACTCGAGCGCGCCAACAAGGTTCGCCTCGCGCGCGCCGAGCTCAAGCGGCGCGTCGCCGTAGGCGAAATCGACGTCGCCAGCGTGATCCTCGAGTGCCCATGGGAGGCCGGGAGTATGGCGATCGCCGACCTGCTGACGAGCCAGCATCGCTGGGGTCACACTCGTTGCCGCAAGTTCCTCGCGATGGTGCCGCTGTCGGAGAACAAGACGATCGGCTCGATGACCGACCGTCAGCGCCAGCGCCTCGCGGCGATGCTGGCCGAAGGCGAGAGGGGCCGCGCGTGGGGCGCGGCCCCCTGGCTAACGGACACCCAGAGGACAGCGTGAGCTGCCACCAGCCCGCGAGCATGCCGATCAGGCCGAGCCGCGGGCGAACCTTCCAGACGCCGCATCCCGGCTGCCCGAGATCTCGCACGGGCAGCCGCGCGAACTTGTAGCGCGCCGGTTCGAGTCGCATGCGCTCGAGCTGCTCGCGCGCGCTCCGCTCGTGCTCGCTGCGCGCGCGCGCCACGCCGCGCAGCTCCTGCAGCCGCGTCACCAGGCCGTCGCGCTCGCGCTCGAGCTCGCCGAGGTCGGGCAGGCGCGGCCCGCCGCCACGCGCCTGCGCGGTCTCCTGCGGCGCCGGCAGGAAAGGAAAGCGGTCGGCAACCATCCCCGAGAGCTCACGCTCGAGCCGCGCGATCTGGCGCTTCAGCGTCACACGCGCCGCGCGCTGAAGCTCGACATCGCCGGCCGGCGCGCCTCGCTCCAGTAGCCGCTGCTCGCCCTGCACCGCTCGGTCTCCTTCGGACTCGCCTCGGCGGCGATTCTAACAGTGGCCGCGGGCGCGCTATCGCACTTCGAGCGCGTTCGCCGCGTGCCACAGCGCCTCTTCGGCGTACAGGGTCGGCACGCCCTGGACCTGCACCGCATATAGCGTCAGCCGCCTGCTGCGCGAAGCCGGCGCGTGGGGCGCGGCGGGCTCCCCGAACAGCGGCGCCAGCGCCCCGGCCGCGTCGGCAACGACGAGACGCCCCGCCGGCAGCGGCAGCGCCGCCGCAGCCCGGCCGAGCGGCTCCGCTTCGCCGCTCGGGCGGACGCCCGGCTGCCCGCGCAGCGTGTCCGCGTCGAGCGCCCACACCGGCACGCTCGTGTCGGCCAGCGCGAGCAGCAGAACGTCGGCGAGCAGGCCGCCGCTGAGGAAGCCGCCTCGCAGCATGCGCTCGAGCACGATCGCCTCGATCGGCGTGCGTTGGATGTCCGGGTCGAGCCCGATGTGCCGGAAGAAGATGCGATAGGCGGCGGCCACGGGCTCGCGCCGGATGCCAACCGCGCGCGCACCGCGAAAGCGACTCGAGCGTTCGCGCAGGCTGAGCTGGATGTCGGGCGGCGAGGCGCCGAGCAGCGACTGCTCGCGCGCCACCTCGACGTCGAGTAACAACAGCTGCAGCTCCGGCACCTCGGCCTGCACCTCCGCCGAGCGCCAGCCCAGCCGCGGCGCGCGCGGCGCCTGCTCGCAGGCCACGCCGTCGGCAGCTGCCTGCTCAACTGTGCCGGCAGGCGGCTGCACGCCCGTGCCGGCAGGCGGCTGCACGCCCCTGCCGGCAGGCGGCTGCACGCCCGCGCCGGCAGGCGGCTGCTCGCCCGTTCCCGCGTCCGCTTGCCGTCTCATGTCCGCGCGCGCCAGCCACGCGCCTCGCTCGCCGCCACCAGCGCCGCCACTCGCGCGTGCAGCTCAGGGAGGCTCGGCGCGACGAGCAGCGCCTTGCTCTGCACCGTGCCGCCCGGATAGGCGAAGTTGAGCTGCGGGCAGCTCACGACTTTGTAGATCGTCGCCAGCGCGCCATCCGCGTCGATGCCCACCGGCAGCGTCAGCCCCTCGCGGCGCACGAGCGCGCGCAACCTCGCGCGTTCCCCGTCGAACCCGTCCGAATTGCCCTCGATCGCCACCGCCGCGAACTGCACGCCGGCGAACTGCGGCGCGAGCCTCTGCATCTGCGCGAGCACACTCGGGCACGACCCGCCGTCGACGAACAACGCGAGCACCACGGGGCCGCGTTCGTAGAGCGCGCAGATGTTCAGTGCACCCGCCAGCCGCACCGAGCACGCCGGCACGTTGCCGGCTTCGCCCTCGTGCGCGCGCGTCGCGACGTTCGCATCGCCCCGCAGCGTGCTCGTCGCAAGCGGCACTGCGAACGGCGCGAGCCGCTGCCCGGGCGGGATCCCCGAGATGCCGCCAGGGTCACCCACGAACGTCAGCACGACGACGAGCACCACCACCAAAAGCGCGAGCACCCCCACCCAGCGGCCCGTGTGAGCGTCGCTCAGGCGATGCCGGGCGGCCCTCGCGCGCTTGCCCCGGCTCGTGGGCTCGGTGGCGGACCGGCTCGTGGGCTCGGTGGCGGACGGGCCCGTGGGCTCGGTGGCGGACGGGCCCGTGGGCTCGGTGGCGGACGGGCTCCCCGCGCGCGCCTTGCGTCGCGCACGCGCAGGCCCCTCGCGCGGCTCCTCGCCCATCGACCTACCCGCGCTCGTCGCCGGCCGCCGCCGGCGCCGCGCGGCGCGGCAGGCGCAGCCACGTCGGCGCGAGCGTGCGCGCGCCCAAGCGCCGGCGTGCTGCGCCGCGTTCGGAGATCACGAGCGCCGCCGGCAGCGCTATCAGCACGCCGAGCAGCGACGCGCTCAGGTCGATCAGCGTCACGAGCCCGAACTGGCGCAGCATGTTGATGTCGCTCAGCACCAGCACGCCGAAGCCCGCTATCGCCGTCGCGCCGGACACCGCCACCGCGGCGCCCGTGCGCGCGTAGCTGCGCTGCAGCGCCTCGACCATCGAGTAACCGGCCGCTCGCTCCTGGCGGTGACGCTCCGACAGCAGCACGCTGAACTCCGTCGAGATCGCGATCACGAGCGCGCTCAGCGTGACCGACAGGGGGTTCAGCGGCACGCGCACCGCGAACAGGATCAGCGCCGACCAGCCGGACGCGAGCACGACCGGCGCGAGCGGCACGAGCGTGCGCCGCGCACTGCCGCGAAACGCGACCGCGAGCACCAGCGCCACCGCCAGCAGGCTCGCCAGCAGCGTCTCCAGGCGCCGCCACGGTTCGGCCACCGCCGCGCCCGAAGCAGCGGCGAGCACCGGCAGCCCGACGAGCGTCGCGCTCACGCCGGCCGGAGGGTGCAGCTCAGAGCGCATCGCTTCGATCACGCGCTGCTGCGCCGAGAGGCTCATCAGCCGGATGCCGAACGCGAGCGTCGCCTCGCTGCGGTTGGAGCTGATCACGTCCTGCGAGAAGTACGACGGAATCACTGCAAGCAGCGCGTTCACCTCCGGCTGTGCCACCTTCCCCGCGCCCGTCTGCGCACCCGTCGCCTGCGCAGGCAGCCTGCCGAACAGGTCCGGCAGCGAGAACGCGGGGCACAGCCGCGCCCTGCCGCAACCGTGCGCGCTGCTGTAGCCGAAACGCGCCAGCACCGCCGTCTCGTAGGAGCTCATCCATTCGATCGTGCGCGCGCTCGCCACGTCGCGCGCCGACACGAGCAGATCGATTTCCCCGCCCACGCCCGTCACGCGCTCCAGCTCCGCAAGCGCGCTCAGCGAGCCCAGGCTCTGTGGCACGAGCTTCGTTATGTCCGTCTGCACATGCGTCTGCGTCGAGACCCCCCAGCCCGCGAGCGCAAGCACCAGGCCCACGCACAGCACGCGCTCCGGGCGGCGCACCGCGCCAACCAGCGCGACGCGCGCCAGCAGCCGCGTCAGCGGATTGTCCGTCAGCAGCTCGCGCGCACCGCGCCAGGAGGACGTGAGCGCGCGCGCGGCCGCCGCCAGCCGCGGGTGCGGGACGCGCGCGCCGCGCCGCCGCGGGCGGACGCGCGCTTCCTCCGCGAGCGCGAGCGCGGCGGCGCCCGCAGTGAACGCGCACAGGAGCGCGACCGCCAGGCCGCCCACGAGCAGCAGGCTGAACCCGCGCACCATCGGCACCGGCGAGAGCAGCATCACGAGTATCGCCGCCGCGCTCGCCGCCGCCGCCGTCGCGATCGTCGGCGCGCCCACCCCCGCCGCGCGCGCGATCACGCCAGCCACGCCGCCGCTCGCCGCCACATCGCCGCCGACCGGGACATCCCCGCGCTGCGAGACGTCCGCGCGCGCCTGCCGCCCGGAGACCTCCTCGAGCGCCTCCCCCACCCGCGCCTGAAACTGCACCGCGTAGTCGACCGCGAGCCCGACGAGCACCGGCAGCACCGCTATCGATGCCATCGCGAGCGGCTCGCCGATCGCCGCCAGCGCCCCGAACGTGAGCGCCGCCGCGAGCGCCGCGAGCGCGAGCGGCAGCAGCCGCAGCCGCGCGCGGAAGATCAGGCCGAGCGTGCCCGCCATCACGATCGCCACCGCCACCAGCAGCAGCTCGAGCGAGTGCGTGATCGAGCTCTTCAGTTCCGCCACGACCACCGGCTCGCCGCTCACCAGATAGCGCTCGCCGTGCTGCGGCTGCCACTGCGCCATCGCGACCGCGCTGCGGATCAGCGCGATCGTGTGCGCGCGCTGCGATTCCGAGAGCCCCGCGCGCATGCGCACCGAGATCAGCGCCGCATCGCGACTCGGGAACAGGTAGGCGAAGCGCGCGCGCGGCGTACCCGCCGGCTTGCTCGGATCGAACACGAGCGAGGAGACGAAGTTCGTGTCTTGCAGACTCGGCGGAGACGTGATGCCGTAGTCGAGCGCCAGCGCGACCAGGCCCTCTTCGAAGCGCGCCGTCCAGATCTTGCGCGCCTGCGCGCCGAGCGACTGCGCCCGCGCCGCCGACAGTCCGCGCGCGCGCGCCGCGCGCCTGACCGTCGCTTCCGCCTGCGCGGCCTGCGCGTGCGCGTGCACGCTCTCGGCGTGCAGCTGCTGGTCGACCTCCAGCGCCGCCTCGTTGATGAACGTGCCCGGCCCGAACACCACCCTCACCGTGTGCGCCCGCGCGATCTCGCCGCACGGCCCGTTCACGCCGCCCTCCGCCGGCAGCGCCTTCGGGGGCACCTTCCCCGCCAGGCAGCCCTCCAGGCCGAGCACGCGCTCGATGTCCGAGCTCAGCACCAGGTCCTGCAGGTTGCCCTTCACGAGCACCTCCACCGGTTCTTCGCCGAACGCGCGCTGGTAGCGCTGCGTCGCGCGATAGGTGCCGCTCGAGCTCGAGACGAGTGTGCTCGGCGCCGCGCTCGTGCGTAGCTGAAGCGAGCCCGCCACGCCGCCCGCCGCCAGCACGAGCGCCAACGCCAGCGTCAGTCGCGGACGCGCCGCCGCCGCGCCCGCGAGCGCTGCGAAGAAGCGCGCCGCGCTCCTGCGCGGCCCACCCGGCACGCCCTCGACGCCTCGCTGCTGCCGTGCGTTCACCGTCACGAAAGGCCGGCTCCGCGCCGCGAAGCGGCGCTCGCTAAATCCTCAACGCCGCAGCTACTCCATCCCCAGCGGGCCCTGCGATTCGCCGGAGAGGAACTGGCGCACGAACGGGTTTTCGGAGGCGAACAGCTCCTGCGCCGGCCCCGACTCGACGATCCTGCCCTTCCACAGCACCGAGATGTGCTCGGCCACGCGCCGCGCGCTCATGATGTCGTGCGTGATCACCACGTAGCAGCCGCCGTTCTCGGCGTGCACTTCCTTGATCAACTCGCACAGCAACGCCGTGCGCACCGGGTCCAGGCCCGAATCCGGCTCGTCGAAGAGCACGATCTCCGGATCCAGCACGAGCGCGCGCGCGAAGCCCGCGCGCTTGCGCATCCCGCCCGAGAGCTCGTTCGGCATCTTCTCGTTCGCGTCGCCGAGACCCACCTCGCGCAGCCTGCGGTTCACGATCTCAGCGATCTCGTCCTCGCCCTTCTCGGTGTGCTGGCGCAGCGGGAAGGCGACGTTGTCGTACAGGTTGATCGACCCGAACAGCGCGCCGTCCTGGAACAGCACGCCGAATTTGCGCCGCAGCGTGAACAGCTCGGTGTCGGACAGGTTGGGGATCGACTGTCCTTTCACGATCACGTCGCCCTCGTCCGGGTAGAGCAGCCCGACGATGTGCTTGATGCACACCGACTTGCCCGTGCCCGAGGGGCCGATGATCATCGAGATCTTGCCCTCGGGCAGGCCCATGTTCAGCCCGCGCAGCACGTGGTTCTTGCCGAACGACTTGTGCACGTCCACGAACTCGATCGCGTCGGGCGCACCCGACGGGCGGATCGTGCCCGTGTGGAACTCGAACTCCTCCTTGCCGCCGCCGCCGTCGCCGTCGCCGTCGGCCTGCGATCGCGCGCGCTCCTCGGTCGCCATCGCGACTAGCCTCCGATCGGGGCGCGCGGGTTGCCGCCCCAGAACACCTGTGTGCCGAACATGTCGATCACATTAACGAGCACGAGGTTCAAAACCATCGACTTCGCCGTCGCGCGACCCACGCCCACGGGCCCGCCGCTCGCCGTATAGCCGTAGTAGCAACCCACCAGCACGATGCACGTCGCCATCGTCATGCCCTTGATCAGGCTGAACAGGTAGTCGCCCGGATTCTGGAACTGCCAGAAGACGAGCAGATACCCGCCCTGCGACACGTAGCCGATCTGATGCACGATCGCTATGTAGCTGGCTAAGAAGCCCACCCCCACCGCGCAGATGTACATGAACGGCAGCACCAGCCAGGCCGCCAGCAGGCGCGTCGCGCATAGGAACGTCATCGAGTTGATCCCCATCACCTCGAGCGCGTCGATCTCGTCGCTGATGCGCATCGCGCCGAGCTCCGCGACGATGCCCGTGCCCACCTTCGCCGACATCATGTAGCCGAACACGATCGGCACCGCCTCGCGCAGGTTGCACCACGCCGCGAACACGCCCGCGTAGGCCGGCGTGCCGGTCGCCTCGTTGAAGTACGCCGCCTCGATCCCGCACGTGCCGAGGCCCGTGATGAACACCAGCGCCCAGATCACGAGCGTCGAGTAGATGATCAGGATGCCCGCCTGGCGCAGCGTCTCGCCGAAGAAGCCGAATACGCGCCCGGAGTAGACGTCGCGAACGACCGTCCACGCGAAGCGCCCGATGTCGCCCGTCCCCGCGAGCCATTCGCGCGGCATCGCGAGCAGTTCGTTCATTTGATCACCAGGATCTGCGGGTGCGTCGCCAGCAGCGTCTGCGTGAACACGTAGTTGAACGCGCCGATCCCGAGGAACGACACGACGACCGCTTCGTTGACCGCGCGCCCCACGCCCTCGGCGCCACCGGACGCCGTCATGCCCTTGTAGCAGCACACGATCGCGATGATCGCGCCGAAGATCGTCGTCTTCAGCACCGAGCCCCACAGGTCCGTCACCGAGGAGTTCGCGAACAACGTGTTCCAGAACGGCCCGAGCGAGCCGCCCTCATACAGCTCCGCGAGCAGGCCGCCGAAGAGGCCGAACAGCACCGCGTAGATGTCGAACAGGCCCGTCACGACCATCAGCGTCAAAAAGCGCGGCACGACGAGGTTCTTGACCGGGTCCACGCCCAGCACCTGCAGCGCGTCGAGCTCCTCGCGCACCTTGCGCGCGCCGAGGTCCGCCGTGATCGCCGTCCCCGCCACGCCCGCCAGCACGATCGACGTCACCAGCGGCCCGATTTCGCGGATCGACGCGAGCACGAAGAAGCCGCCCAGCCGGTCGAGCGCGCCGAACAGCGTCAGGAAGTCGCCCGCCTGCAGCCCCGGCGCGCCGTAGGAGATCGCGACCGTCGAGATCAGCAGCGGCAGCCAGCACAGCCGCAGCGTGAACAGGAACTGCGAGACGAGCTCCCCGCCATACGGGTAGGGCGGCGTCAGCGCCGACCAGATCGTCTTCGCCGTCAGGATCATCATGTCCCCGAATTCCTCGAGCACATGACTGACCGGCACGTATGCCCGCTCGGCCACGGTGCGAACCATCTGCTAGCTCTCCACTCCTCCTCGGAACCCGCTGGTTTGCGCCGTCAACTCTACGGCATGGCCTGTCCCCGCCGCAGCGCAGCCGCTGGTATAAGTGCCAATCGTGAGGGAGGAGCACGCGCCGAGCAGCAGCGCCCGGCCGGCGCCGGCTGGCACGCGAACGCGCGCGCCGCTGGCGTGCCTGTCGGCGCTCGCCGCCGCGATCGCCCTTTCGGCCTGCGGCGGCGGCGCCCGCCAGGACGCCGGCGAACCGAAGGCGAGCTTCCCGATGCGCGTGCTCAGGGCGAGCTTCCCGAAGACCCAAGCCGTCGCGCGTCCGGCCACGCTCGAACTCGAAGTACAGAACAGCGGCACGCGCACCGTCCCCGACGTCGCCGTCACCATCGACTCCTTCGACTACCTCTCCTCCTACCCTGGGCTCGCCGACCGCAGGCGGCCCATCTGGGCCATCGAACGCGGGCCCGGCCCGACCGCACAGCCGCCCGTCGAAACGCAGGAAGTCAGCCTGCCGGGCAACGCCACCACGGCCTACGTGAACACCTGGGCGCTCGGCCGCCTCGCCTCCGGCCAGACGCGCACCTTCACGTGGAAGGTCATCCCCGTCAGGCCCGGCCGGCACGCAGTCAGCTACCGCCTCGCCGCGGGGCTCGCCGGCGGCGCGAAGGCCGTCGCCCGTCAGGGCTCGCTGCAGGGCTCCTTCGCGATCTCGATCGCGCCCGCCCCGCCGGCCACGCACGTCAACCCCGAAACGGGCAAGGTCGTCGGCGGCCCCTACTTCCCGGGCGGCTCCTCCTAGAGACGGACACGCGCAGCGCGAGCCGACGCGACGGCACCGGCGGGACCGCCGCCGACCGCCGCCTTTGGCCCGCTGTCGAAAAATCGTCCGCCCGATTTCGCCAGCAGAGCGGTTTGCTGGCGCAAGCTGGAGAATACGATTGCTCGCCATCCGCGCTTGTGCGCAGTGGGGCGATACAACACGTCTTCAGAAGGGACCAGGCGAGCAATGCCCGCGACAGAGCAGCTGACCGCAATCCAAGACCTCGTCCTCGGCGACGAGCCGCTCACGATCGAACAGTTCGCCGGCAAGCCCGACGCAAACGCCGCTGACGTGCTGAAGATGGCCGAGAAGCTCGGCGTGCGCATGGTCGACCTCAAGTTCACCGACGTGCCCGGCACCTGGCAGCACATGACGCTGTCGGTCAGCGCCCTCGAGGAGGAGTCCTTCAGCGAGGGTCTCGGCTTCGACGGCTCCTCGATCCGCGGCTTCCAGCAGATCGCCGAGTCCGACATGCTGCTGATGCCCGACGTCAGCACGGCCAAGATCGACCCCTTCTACGCCAACCGCACGCTGTCGCTGATCTGCAACGTGATCGACCCGATCACGCGCGAGGCCTACTCGCGCGACCCCCGCTACGTCGCCCAGAAGGCCGAGCGCCACCTGCGCGAGACGGGCATCGCCGACACCGCCTTCTTCGGCCCCGAGGCCGAGTTCTATGTCTTCGACCACGTCGCCTTCGACCAGACCACCTACAGAGCCTTCTTCGAGGTCGACACCGCCGAGGCCTACTGGAACCGCGGCGCCGGCTTCGGCAACCCCGGCGCAAAGCCCAACGTCGGCCATCACCCGCGCTCGCAGGAGGGCTACTTCCCGGTGCCACCGCAGGACACGCTCGGCGACCTGCGCGGGCTGATGGTCCTGACGCTCGAGGCGCTCGGCGTCCCCTGCGAGTTCCACCACCACGAGGTCGGCGGCCCCGGCCAGGGCGAGATCGACCTGCGCTTCCAGCCCCTGCTGGCGATGGCCGACACGCTGATGATGCACAAGTACATCGTCAAGAACGTCGCGCGCGCCGCCGGCCGCAGCGCGACCTTCCTGCCGAAGCCGATCTTCGAAGAGAACGGCTCGGGCATGCACGTGCACCAGTCGCTGTGGAAGGACGCCAGCACGCTGATGTTCGACGAGAGCGGCTACGCGCTGCTCAGCGACATGGCGCTCAGCTACGTCGCCGGGCTGCTCGAGCACGGGCGCGCCCTGATGGCGTTCCTCGCGCCTTCCAACAACAGCTACCGCCGCCTCGTGCCCGGCTATGAGGCGCCCGTGAACCTCGTGCACTCGCAGCGCAACCGCTCCGCGGCCGTGCGCATCCCGATGTATCTCTCCTCGCCGAAGGCCAAGCGCGTCGAGTTTCGCCCGCCGGACCCGCTGACGAACCCCTACCTCGGCTTCTCCGCGCTGCTGATGGCCGGGCTCGACGGCATCAAACGCGGCCTGAAGCCGGGTGAGCCCGTCGACACCGACCTGTTCGACCTGTCCGAGGAGCAGCTCGCCAAGATCGCGCACGTGCCCGGCTCGCTCGCCGAGGCGATGGACGCGCTCCAGGCCGACCACGCCTTCCTGCTCGAGGGTGACGTCTTCACGCAGGACCTGATAGAGGAGTGGATCTCCTACAAGCGCGCCGAGGCGAAGGAGATCGACCTGCGCCCGCACCCCTGGGAGTTCGTGCAGTCCTACGACGGCTAGCGCCGCGCGCAGGGACCGCATCTCGGCTCCCCGCGCGGCGACCCCCCGCAACCCGCCCTGTCAACAGAGAGGACCGACCAAGCCAATGCCCCGCCAGCAGAACGTCACAGCCGCCCAGTGGAGCGCCAACGGAGGCGCGCTCGGCACCAGCGACCTCACGATCGCGGGCAACCAGGTCTTCGGCGCGAACGTCTTCTCGCCGGCGGTGCAGCGCGTGCGCCTGCCCAAGCACGTCTACAAGGCGCTGCAGCGCACGCTCGCGCGCGGCGAGTCGCTCGACACCTCGCTCGCCGACGCGGTTGCGCAGGCGATGAAGGAATGGGCGCTCGAGAAGGGCGCCACCCACTACACGCACTGGTTTCAGCCGCTGACCGGCTCAACCGCCGAGAAGCACGACTCCTTCTACGCGCCCGCCGGCGACGGCACCGCGATCGCCGATTTCTCCGGCAAGGAGCTGATCCAGGGCGAGCCCGACGCCTCCTCGTTCCCCACCGGCGGCATCCGCGCGACCTTCGAGGCGCGCGGCTACACCGCCTGGGACCCCACCAGCCCGGCCTTCATCCTCGAGAACCCCAACGGCGCTCTGCTGTGCATCCCGACCGCCTTCGCCTCCTGGACCGGCGAGGCGCTCGACCACAAGATCCCGCTGCTGCGCTCGATGGACGCGCTCTCCGGCGCCGCCGTGCGCGCGCTGAAGCTGCTCGGCGTCGAGGACGCGGCCCGCGTCTTCACCACGATCGGCTGCGAGCAGGAGTACTTCCTGATCGACGAGCAGTACTACTTCGAACGCCCCGACCTGCTGACGACCGGGCGCACGCTTTACGGCGCCAAGCCACCGAAGGGGCACGAGCTGGACGACCACTACTTCGGCTCGATCCCCGAGCGCATCCTCGCCTACATGCTCGAGGTCGAGCTCGAGCTCGCAAAGCTCGGCGTGCCCGTCAAGACGCGCCACAACGAGGTCGCGCCCAACCAGTACGAGATCGCGCCGATCTTCGAGAACTCCAACGTCGGCGCCGACCACCAGATGATCACGATGCAGGTGATGCAGAACACGGCCCGGCGCTACGGGCTCGTCTGCCTGCTGCACGAGAAGCCGTTCGCCGGCGTCAACGGCTCCGGCAAGCACAACAACTGGTCGATGGGCACCGACACCGGGCTGAACCTGCTCGACCCCGGCGACACGCCCGCCGAGAACCTGCAGTTCCTGTTCTTCTGCACGGCGGTCATCCAGGCCGTCAACAAGCACCAGGCGCTGCTGCGCGCCTCGATCGCGAGCGCCGGGCAGGACTTCCGCCTCGGCGCCAACGAGGCTCCGCCCGCGATCATCTCGATCTTCCTCGGCGCCGAGCTCGAGAAGGTCTACGACGCGATCGAGTCCGGCAAGGCGCAGGCCTCCAAGCCAGGCTCCTTCCTGGGCCTCGGCACGCCCGTGCTGCCACCGCTGCCGCTGCACGGCGGCGACCGCAACCGCACGAGCCCCTTCGCCTTCACCGGCAACAAGTTCGAGTTCCGCGCGCTCGGCTCGGGCGCCTCGCCCGCCTTCCCCAACACCGTCCTCAACACGATCGTCGCCGAGTCCGTCGACGAGCTCGCCGACCGCCTCGAGCGCGCGCTCAAGCGACCGGGCGCCAACCTCGAGAAGGCGATGACGAGCGTCGTCAAGGACGTCTGGGCCGCCAACAGCCAGATCGTCTTCGGCGGCAACAACTACGCCGAGGAGTGGCACCAGGAGGCCGAGCGCCGCGGCCTGGCGAACCTGCGCACGACGCCCGACGCGCTGCCGTGGCTGACCGACAAACAGACCGTCGCCGCCTTCAAGAAGTACAAGGTGCTCTCCAAACGCGAGCTCGACTCGCGCCTCGAGGTCTTCACCGAGCAGTACGTCACGACGATCAACATCGAGGCCGAGACCGCCGCCTCGATCGCGCGCACGATGCTGCTGCCCGCCTGCGTGCGCCAGCTCGGCGAGCTCCGCGCCGGCGCGATGGACGAGCTCATCGCCGAGTTCGAGCCCGTCGTCAAGGAGCTGCACTTCGCGATCCAGAAGCTCGAGGACGCCAACGTCGGCAAAAACCACCCGCACGGCACGCCGCAGCGCGAGGCGCTCTACATGCGCGACCGCGTGATGCCCGCGATGGAGGACGTGCGCGAGGTCGCAGACCGCCTGGAGAAGCTCGTCGCCGACGACCTCTGGCCACTGCCGAAGTACTCGGAGATGCTGTTCATCAAGTAGTCGCCGGCTCGCGCTCGTCGCAGAGCCGGCGGCGCTTCAGTCCAGCTCCAGCGCGCGCTCAACCGCCGATCAGGGGCGATGACCACATCGCCTGATCCTCCTCGCCGAGCCGCCACACCCCCACGCGCAGTCCGCGCTCGCGCGCAACGCGCAGCACGTCGAGCACCGCGGCGGCGTCCATGTACCAGACACGGTGCGCCACGCCCGATTCGCCCGTATAGGTGAACGTCAGCTCGCCCGAGGCCGCTTCGCGTCGCGCGCGCACGCCGAGGTGCCGCTGCAGGCGGCGGATCGCCGCGTACTGGTAGGCGGCCGCGTCCTGCGCGCCCCAGTCGAGTCCGTACATCGGCGCGCCGAGCACGAAGCGCTTGCGCTCGGGCAGCGACCGCAGGTAGCGCGCGACGCCGCGCACGTAGGAGAGCGGCGCCAGTGGCCCCGGCGGCGAGCGTTCCCAGTGCGTGCCCCACGCGAGCACGAACACGGCATCCGCCGCCGCCGCGATCGCGCGGTCGTCGTAGAAGGCCAGCGAGGAGCCCGGCGGCGGTTCGGAGGCGACGCCGTCGACGACCACCGTGAGGCGCCGGCGCTCGGCGTGCAGCGCGCGCGCCAGCGCGCCCACGAACGAGCTGAGCGCTTCGCGATCGCCGCCGCCGTCGTTCTCGAGGTCCAGACAGAGCCCCGCAAAGCTCGCGTTGCGCGCCAGCGCCGCCAAGCGGGCGAGCGTGCGCGCGCGCAGCGCCGGCACGGTGAGGATCGCGTGCACCGTCGCGCCGTCCTGGCAGGTGAAGCGCGGCAGCAGCGCGATCCGGTGGGTCCTCGCGAACGCGTCGACTTCCGGCACGTCGCTGCCGACGATCGCGCCGCTCCGATCGGCCGCCCCTTCGCCGCCGGCCGCTACAGCGGCCCCGGCGCATTCGTAGTAGGTCGGGTAGACGACGCTCACCTGCGAGGCGTGCGCGCGCAGGTCCGCGAAGGAGTCGGGCGCGCCCGTCAGCAGGAACGCCTGCACGCCCGCGCGCGCGGAGGCTGCGCGTGCGGGGGCCGTCCACACCGGCAGAAGCGTCGCGAACATCGAGGCGATCGGCAGCGCGAGGATCGGCGCGCCCTCTCGCCCGGCGCGCAGGAGGCACCGTACGAACGTTCGTGCGGTCGCCGTCCTCAGAGCGGCCCAGCTCACCCCGCGCCGCCCAGCTGCGGCAGTTCCCAGATGCGCTGATCCTCGTGGCCGAGGCGCCACAGGCCGACGTTCAGCCCCAGCGAGTCGGCGAGCTGCGCGCGCGCGGCCAGCGACTGCTCATCGACGTACCAGACCTGGTGGGGAACGCCTTCGGAGTCCGTGTAGGAGAAGTGCGGGCTCTGTGCTGTCGGTTCCCATTCGGGCGCGATCCCGAGCTGCGAGGAGAGTTCGGCGATTTCCGCGTACTCCATCGCGCTGCCCGGGTGCTGCGGGCCGCCTTCGCCGGGCCAGTCGACGCCGTAGAGCGGCATACCGAGCGTGAACTTGCGCAGGTTGGGCATCGTCGCCGTGTATTCGGCGACGCGCTTGAACCAGCCGTATTCGTCGATCGAGCCCGGCGCGGAGGTGACCCAGTGAAGGCCCCAGTCGAGCACGAAGATGTAGTCGGAGGGGACCGACAGGGCGGCATCGTCGTACATCGCGGCGCGGCCGGTCGGGACATTCCAGTACTTCGCCGTGACGACCGTCGAGAGCTTCTCGCCCTGCGCGTGCAGCCGCGCGGCGAGTTCGGTGATGAACGACGTGAACGTGTTGCGGTCGCTGGGCGGCGCGTTCTCGTAGTCGATCTGCACGCCGCTGTAGCGGTCTTCGCGGCACAGCGCGAGCACGGCTTCGAACAGCTTCTCGCGAGCCCCGGAGTTCAGGTCTTCTTCCTCGTAGGGTACGTCGAGGCAGTTGATGCGCGGCAGCACCTCGATCTTGCGCGCGAGCGCCCAGTCGGTGATCAGCGCGTCGCCCGTGCCCGTGATCGTGCCGTCCGGGCCGCATTCGTAATAGGTCGGGTAGACCACGCCGATCTGCTCGTAGTGCGCCTCGAGATCTTCGAAGCTTTCGTCCGTCGAGGCGAGCACGTAGGCCTGAACGCTGCCGTGCGTCGGCGGCGGTTCGGCCGTCTGCAGCGCCAGCGGCGCGCTCGGTTCGCTGACCGCGCCGAGCGAATCGACGGCGCTCACGGTGATCGTGTATTCGCTGGAGGGCGCCAGGTCTTCGAGCGTCATCTCGGTGCCCGTCGTCTCCCCGACGGGCACTTCGTCGCGGAACACGCGATAGCCGACGATCGTGCCGCTGACCGCCGTGCTCGGTGACCAGCTGACAGTCGCCGTGTCCCAGCCGACCTCGGCGGCGCTCAGCCCGCCGGGCGGGCGCGGCGGCGTGTGCGTGGTCGTGACCGTCAGTTCGGGCGAGGGCGCGCTCAGGTAGCCGGCCGAGTCCATCGTGCGCACCGTGAAGGTGTAGGTCCGCTCGGAGGCCAGCGCGACGGTCACGATCTGCCCCTGCACGACGCCGACCGGCTCGCCATCCTCGAACAGCAGGTAGCCCGCGACCGCGCCCGAGGCAGCGCTGCCCGCCTGCCAGGAGAGCGTCGCCGAGGTGTCGCTCACACGCGCAGCGGCGAGCATCGACGGGGCGCTCGGCGGTCTGTGTGCCGTGCTCAGCTCGAGCGGCGCGCTGCGTGCGCTTTCGACACCGTCCGCATCGATCGCGCTGACCGTGATCGCGTACGTGTGCGGCGCCGCGAGATGCTTCAGGCGCATGCTCGTCGAGGAGGTCTGCCCGACGAGCTCGCCGCCGCGGTAGACGCGGTAGCCGGCGAGCGCGTCGCCGCCGGCCCGGCTCGCGACCCACCACACGGTCGCTTCGCTTTCGCTCACATCCGAGACGCTGAGCCCTTCGGGCGTGCTCGGCGGCGCGCTCGCGCTCGCCGGTCTCCCCTTCGCGCCGATCACCAGTTCCCGGCTCGCCGCGCCAAGCCGCCCGCGCGTGTCGACCGCTGCGACGCGCACGCGGTGCGTCCGCGCGAGGTTCAGGATCAGCGTGTAGCGACGCCCGCGCGTGTCGCCCGCGACCTTGCCGTCGAGGCTGACGCGATAGCCCGCGATCGGCGCGTCGCCGGGCTTCGACGCGCGCCAGCCGAGTAGCACGCCCGACGCCGTGCGCCTGACCAGCACGAGGCCGAGCACCCGGCTCGGCAGGCGCACCGGCACGAGCTCACGCAGCTGCGCGGCGCAGACGCGCGTCGGCGCCTCGTAGCGCGCCTGCACCGTGAACGTCGTGCGCGAACCCGGCGTGACCGCCAGCACGATCGAATCGGAGACCGTCTGCCCGACGGTGCGCCCTTCGCGCAGCACGCGGTAGACGACGCCCGCACCGCCCGCGCGCGGCGCGCTCCAGCTGAGGCGCGCGTGCATCCCGCTCGCGACCCGCCGCAGGCGGATGTCGAGCACGCCGCGTGCCGCGCAGGCAGCCGGCGCGTGCCGCTGCGCCGTCTCGTCTCCGCCAGCATTGGTGGCGACGTACGCTGCTCCGCCGTCGCGGGAGACGGGCGGCGCGAGTCCCTTGCGCGCGACGGCCGCCGCGCTGCGTCCGCTCCCCGCCTGCTGTGACTGCAGGCGCGCGATCGCTGCGCCCGCCGCCGTCGGGAGCGCCGCCAGCGCGGCCACGACGAGCGCCGTAGATGCCCGACGCGGAGCGTACGAACGTTCGTGCGGCCGGCTGGACGATCGAGTTGCCCGTGCGCCGCGAGAGGATCTCCGTACGAACGTTCGTGCGGACGACCTCATCTGTGCCCACCTCCATCGAGCTGGGCGATCAGCGCGAGCGTGCGGTGCAGCGCGAGCTGCGGCGCATGCGCGATGCCGGGGCCGAGCACGATCACGGGCACGATCGAGACCGGCAGCAGCGCGATCGCGAGCGCGCGGCGCACCGTCGCCCGGCGCGTGCGGCGGGGGCGCGGCGAAGGCGCCGGCAGCGGCGAACTCGCCGGCAGTGGCGAACGCGCCGGCAGTGGCAAAGGCGCCGGCGGCAGCAAAGGCGCCGGCAGTGGCAAAGGCGCCGGCAGCGGCGAAGGCGCCGGCAGCGGCGAATGCGCCGGCAGTGGCCTGCGCGCGAGCAGCGCCTCAGGCGCGGGTAGTGGCGCGCCGCTCATTGTCCACCGCCCGCGCCGAGGCCGGCCGTCGCCGGGCGCGTGCCCCACGACGCGGTGCGGCAGGTCGCGATCGCGTAGTAGGTCTGCCACAGCATCACGCCGAGGTAGAAGAAGACGAACAGGACGCCGTAGACCCAGACGAGGCTGTACTCGTCCTGGAAGAGGACGTAGTAGAGCGAGTAGACCATCGCGAGCGCGTAGATGCCGGCGACGTAGACGAGCGGCAGCGTGCCGCCATGCGCGATCGGCCCCCACACGATCGCGTGCAGGGCCGCCACCGGCGCGAGGAGCGGCAGCACGATCGAGAGGTAGGTGAACAGCGCCGCGACCGGGTGCTTGCGCCAGATGAAGCGCGCGACGAGCAGCGACTCGCGCGTCCACGAGCGCTTCCAGCGCGTCTGCTGGGTGATAAAGCCGCGCACGGTCCGCGGCACGATCGTGTGCGAGATGGCGCGCTTCTCATAGACGATGCGCCAGTCGCGCAGCACGCAGTTGGTCAGCGAGCGGTCATCGCCGAAGGTCGAGTCGACGCCGAGGAAGCGCTGGTGCTCCCACCACTCAAGGCGCGGCATGATCGCGACGCGCCGGTAGGCGGAGAAACAGCCCGAGCAGCAGGTGACCGCGCCGAAGACCGACTCCGCGGCCTTCACGACGCGGAAGGCGACGAAGTAGCGCACCGCCTGCATGCGCGTGAGCCAGCTGTCGCGCAGGTTGAGCACGTCGGCGTGCCCGCACACCGCGCCGACGCGCGAGTCGGCGAGCGGCTGCACGAGGTGGCGCAGCGCGTCCGGCTCGACGACCGAGTCGGAGTCGACGAAGGCGATCACCTCGGCCTCGCTCGCGCGGATGCCCGCCGCCATCGCCGCGCGCTTGCCACGGTTCTGCGGGAAGTCGATGATGCGCACCCGGCCCTGGGAGCGCTCAGCGACGCGCCGCATCTCGGCGAGCGTGTCGTCGGTCGAGCCGTCGTTGACGGCGATCAGCTCGAGCTTCTCGTGCGGGTAGTCGAGCTCGAGCAGCGCGCGCAGCGAGTCGCCGATCGCGTCGGCCTCGTTGAACGACGGCATCACGATCGCGATCGCCGGCTCGATGCCCGCCGCGCGCCGGGAGCGGTAGAACAGGCTCAGGATGAAGCGGCTGAGGATGTAGGTCGCGACGCAGACGCTGTAGACGCCAAAGAACGGGCTCGAAAGCATGAGGCCGACGAACTCGGCCTTGTAGGCCATGACCGCGACGATCAGGCCAACGAGATAGATCGCGGCGAGCGCCTTCAGGGCGCGGTTGACGCTCATGGCAGGACGCGGCGCCGGCCCGCGGGCGTGGAGTAGGTGCAGTCGAGCACGAGCGGGCAGCGCCGCAGCCAGCCGTAGTCGGGGCCCGGATGGACGGTGACGAGAATCGCGAGCTCGTAGTCTTCGGGGCCGAAGCCGGTCGGGTCGCGGCGCGGGTCCGGGTCGACCGACTCGAGCTCCCCGCCGTCGAGCTGCAGGCGCGGCACGAGGGGGTCGTGGAAGTGCACGTCCGCGCCCTGCTCACGCAGGCGGCGGATGATCTCGATCGCCGGCGCCTCGCGGCTGTCGCTCACGCCGGGCTTGTAGGAGACGCCGACGACCAGCACGCGCGCGCCGCGCAGCGTACGCCCCTCCTCGACGAGCGCCTCGTGCGCTCGCCAGACGATGTGGCGCGGGCGCCCCGCGAGCTTGCGCAGCGCCTGCTCGGCGACCGGCGCGGGTCGTCCGCGCTCGCGCAGCGGCGCAAGCAGGTAGTGCGGGTCGACGCCGATGCAGTGCCCGCCGACGCCCGCGGAGGGATAGTGCGCGAGGAAGCCGTACGGCTTTGATGCGGCGCCCCTCGTCACCTCGAGCGGGTCCAGGCCGTGCGCGCGACAGGCTTCGGAGATCTCGAAGGCGAGCGCGATGTTGACCGCGCGGAAGGTGTTCTCGTACAGCTTCACCATCTCCGCCGCCTCCGGCGAGGAGACTCGGTGGAGGTGTGCGCAGGTGTGCTCCAGCAGCGTCGCGGCGCGCCTGTAGCAGCGCTCGCTCGCTGCCCCGATCACGCGTGGCGTGGAGCGCTGGCTGTGCTCGGCGACGCCGGGATCGATGCGCTCCGGCGCGAACGCGATGTGCACGTCGCGCCCGGCCTTCAGGCCGCGCGCGGCGAGCGGCTCGATCAGCAGCTCGCGCGTGCAGCCGACGTAGGTAGTCGAGGTGAGCACGATCGTCTGCCCGGCGCCCGCGCTGGCGACGACGGCGGCGCACGCCGCGCGCAGCGCGCTCGCGTCCGGGCGCCTGTTCGCGTCGACCGGCGTCGGCACGCAGATCAGCACGAGGTCCGCCGCCTGCAGCGCATCGACGCGGTCGGTCAGCCGAAAGCCCTCCTCGCTCAGAAAGCCCCCGAGCTGCTCCTGCTCGGCCGGCAGGATCTCCGCGCCGCCCGCGCCGATGCACGCGAGCCGCTCGCGCGAGATGTCGATGCCGATGATCTGAGCGCCCGCGGCACGCAGGGCGATCGCCGTCGGCAATCCGACGTAACCGAGCCCCACGACCGCGACGACTGCCTCTTGGATCGAGTCGGCGCTGTCCCCCGCCCGTATCGGATCGAACGGGATGACGAGCGCGTGCGGATCGGATGCGATGTCCTGAACATCCGGGTCGGATGCGGTGATGACCGGCGCAGCCAGCTCAGGCGTCATGCGTGCCCCCTTGCTCTGTCGAGCGTCGTTTGGATATGCGCTCCGCCCCGGCGCCCGTCTTGCGCTCTAGGACTCCCGGCGCCGCCGGGGCGGATTGCGGCGAGTGTGCAGCTATAGGCCCGCGGGCCGAACAGATCTGGACGCCTGAAGGAGCGAGCGGCACCAAACGGACGACGGCGCGTCGTCCGAAGGCGCCGGGCCGCGGCGTTTCGGGAAACGCCCGCGCGCGGGCGCCGGAGCACGCCCGGGCGAGGCGCCGCCGCGTGCCCAGCGGCGCTCGGCGCCGTTGTTAGGCTCACTCGATGCGGGATTTCCTACAGGCCCTGCGCAACCGCGTCGTCATCTACGACGGCGGCATGGGCGCGACGCTCGAGCAGTTCGAGCTCTCGAGCGCCGACTACGGCGGCCTTCCCGGCAAGTGCCACGAGGCGCTCGTGCTGCACCGCCCCGACGTGATCGAGGGCGTGCACGCCTCGATGCTCGATGCCGGCGCGGAGGTGATCGAGACCGACAGCTTCCAGGGCTCGCGCATCAAGCTCGATGAGTGGGGGCTCGGAGAGCACACGCTGGAGATCAACACGCGCGCCGCACAGATCGCGCGCGCCGCCGCCGGAGAGCACCGCTTCGTCGCGGGCTCGATCGGGCCGACCGGGCACCTGCCGGCCTCCGAAGATCCCACGCTCGGGCGGATCCGCTTTCGCGAGCTCGCCGAGGTCTTCGCCGAGCAGGCGCGCGGGCTGATCGACGGTGGCGCGGACCTGCTGATCATCGAGACCGCCCAGGACATCCTCGAGGTCAAGGCCGCCGTGCTCGGCGCGCGCGAGGCCTTCAAGCTGACCGGGCGGACGCTGCCGATCCACACCTCCGTCTCGCTGCTGCCGAACGGCGGCAAGATGCTGCTGGGCACCGACATCTCGGCTGTGCTGTGCACGCTCGAGGCGCTCGACGTGCAGGTGATCGGGCTGAACTGCTCGACCGGCCCCGAGGACATGCGCGACGCGATCCGCTTCCTCGGCGAGTTCTGCCCGGTGCCGGTCGCGTGCATCCCCAACGCCGGCCTGCCGCTGCAGGGGCCGAACGGAGAGACGATCTTCCCCGAGCAGCCCGCGCCGCTCGCCGACGCCCTCGCGGAGTTCGTCGAGCGTTACGGCGTCGGCGCCGTCGGCGGCTGCTGCGGCACCACGCCCGAGCACATTCGTGCCATCGCTCAAGCGGTCGCCGGCCGCCCCGTCGGCCCTCGCCCAGCGCCGCGCCCACCGCATCTGTCCTCGATGATCGCCGCCACACCGCTCGTGCAGGACCCGCCGCCGACGCTCGTCGGCGAGCGCGTCAACTCCCAAGGATCGCGCCGCGCCAAGGAGCTCCTGCTCGCCGACGACTACGACGGCCTCGTGCAGATCGCCGAGGACCAAGTCGAGGGCGGCGCGCACGTGCTCGACATCTGCGTCGCGCTCACCGAGCGCAGCGACGAGGACGAGCAGATGCGCCTGGTGTGCAAGCGCATCTCGCTGACGCAGCCCGCGCCGATCCAGGTCGACTCGACCGAGCCCGAGGTCATCGAGGCGGCGCTCGAGCAGATTCCCGGCCGTGCGATCGTCAACTCGGTGAATCTCGAGGCGGGCCGCGCGAAGCTCGACCGTGTGGTGCCGCTCGCGCGCGCGCATGGCGCCGCGCTGATCGCGCTCACGATCGACGAGCAGGGCATGGCGAAGACCGCGCAGCGAAAGCTCGAGGTCGCGCGGCGCATCCACGAGCTGTGCTGCGCCGAGCACGGCCTCGACCCGCAGCTGCTGATCTTCGACTGCCTGACGTTCACGCTCACGACCGGCGACGAGGAGTGGCGGCCGTCGGCGCTCGAGACGATCGAGGGCATCCGCCTGCTCAAGCGCGAGATGCCGCACGTGAAGACCTCGCTCGGCGTCTCGAACGTCTCCTTCGGCGTCTCGCCGCCGGCGCGCGCCGTTCTGAACTCGGTCTTCCTGCACCACTGCGTGCAGGCCGGGCTCGACCTCGCGATGGTCAACCCCAACCACATCACCCCCTACGCCGAGATACCCCAGCACGAGCGCGCGCTCGCCGACGAGCTCGTCTTCAACCGCCGCGAGGACGCGCTCGAGCGCTTCATCGCGCACTTCGAGAGCAAGGGCGAGGAAGGCCAGGAGAGCGCCGCCGCCGCCAACCCGACCGAGGGCATGGAGCCCGAGCAGGCGCTTCACTTCCACATCCTGCGCCGGCGCAAGGAGGGCGTTGAGGAGTGGATCGACGCGAGCGTGCAGAAGATCGGCGCCGTGCCGACGCTCAACGAGGTGCTGCTGCCCGCGATGAAGGAGGTCGGCGACAAGTTCGGCGCGGGCGAGTTGATCCTGCCGTTCGTGCTGCAGTCCGCCGAAGTCATGAAGCGCGCGGTCGCCCGCCTGGAGCGCTACCTGGACCGCCTCGAGGGCCACACGAAGGGCACCGTCGTGCTCGCGACCGTATTCGGCGACGTGCACGACATCGGCAAGTCGCTGGTCAACACGATCCTCACGAACAACGGCTACACCGTCGTCGACCTCGGCAAGCAGGTGCCGATCCAGACGATCGTCGACGCCGCGCAGGAGCACGGGGCGACCGCGATCGGCCTCTCCGCACTGCTCGTCTCGACCTCCAAGCAGATGCCCGCCTGCATCGCCGAGCTGCACGCGAAGGGCCTTCCGTTCCCCGTCCTGATCGGCGGCGCCGCGATCAACCGCGCCTTCGGCTACCGCGCCCTGTACCCCGGCGGCGAGTCCGAGGCGGTCTACGAGCCCGGCGTCTTCTACTGCAAGGACGCCTTCGAGGGACTCGCCGTGATGGACCAGCTGATCGACGAGCAGGCGCGCGGCGCGCTCGTGGGCAAGCTGCGCAGCGCCGCGGCCGAGTACCGCGCGCGCCCACACGAGCCCGAGCAGGGCCCGCCAACCACCGATGACTCGGTGCGCTCGGCAGCGCGCACCGACGCGCCCGTGCCCGAGCCGCCGTTCTGGGGCGTGCGCGAGCTGGACGTCGACCTCGACGAGCTCTACCGCCACCTCGACACGCACGTGCTCTTCAAGCTGCACTGGGGCGGGCGCGGCGTCAAGGGCGAGGAGTGGCAGGCGCTGCTGCGCGATGACTTCCGCCCGCGACTGGAGCGGATGTGGCGCGAGCAGGACTACCTGCATCCGCGCGCGCTGCTCGGCTTCTTCCCCTGCTACGCGCTCGGCAACGAGATCGTCGTGCTCGACCCCGACGACCGCACGCGCGAGCTCACGCGCCTGATCTGCCCGCGCCAGCCCACCGGCGAGCGCATCTGCCTGGCGGACTTCTTCCGCCCCGCCACGGACGGCGGCCCGCCCGCCGAGCTCGACGTGATCGCACTGCAGGCCGTCACCGTCGGCGCCGAGGTCTCAGAGCTGATCACGCGCCTGGAGCGCGAAGGGCTGTTCGCCGAGCAGCTGTTCGTGCACGGACTCGCCGTGCAGACCGCCGAGGGCCTTGCCGAGTGGCTTCACTGGGAGGTGCGGCGCATGCTCGGCATCCCGCAGACCCAAGGCCGCCGCTACTCGTGGGGCTATCCGGCGATCCCCGAGCAGTCGGAGCACGCGAAGGTCGACCGGCTGCTCGAGCTCGCGCGAATCGGCGTCTCGCTCACCGGCGGCTACGCGCCCGACCCCGAGCAGTCGACGCTCGCGCTCGTCTCCCACCACCCGCAGGCGATCTACTTCGGCTCGCGCCAGGGCCGCCTGCCCGGCGAGGCATCGCCCGACGAGGTGATCCGCGGCTCCCCGCGCGACCCCACGCTGCTCGCCGAGCTCGAGGACTCCGAGCCGCCCGATGGCGCGACCGAGGACGAGGACGAGCCGGCGATGGCCGGCTCGAGCGGCGCGGGGGCCCTACGCCACGCGCGTGGCGGCTTTGATGTTGATGACCTCGGCCGGCGCGCGCGACTGCGTGCTCGCCATCGCGAGGATCTGCTGGGCGGAGAGCGGCTTCGCGAAGCGGAAGCCCTGGCCATAGTCGCACTTGATGCCCTGCAGGCGCGCGAGCTGTCCGTCTGTCTCCACGCCCTCGGCGACGGCCTTCAGTTTGAAGATTTTCGCGAGCGAGACGATCGCCTCGGTGAGCCCCGCCATTTCCGGGTTGGGATCGAGCAGGAACGAGCGGTCGATCTTCAGGATGTCCATCGGGAACTGGCGGATGTAGTTCAGCGAGGAGTAGCCGGTGCCGAAGTCGTCGATCGCCAGCTTCACGCCGAGCGCGCGCAGCGCGTTCAGCCGCAGCAGGCTCAGCTCGAGGTCCTCCATCATCACGCTCTCGGTGAGCTCGAGCGTGAGACTGCTCGGAACGATGCCGCTGTCGCGCAGCGCGCTGCGCACCTCGTCGATGAACTCCGGGCGCTGCAGCTGGTGAGCGGACACGTTGACCGCGATCGACAGCGGCGGGTCGCGCGGTACTTCGCGCTGCATCAGCGCAGCCCACGCGCACGCCTCGCGCAGCACGTGGCGGCCGACGGGCACGATCAGGCCGGTGTCCTCGAGCAGCGAGATGAAGTCGACGGGCTGCACGATCCCGCGCGAAGGGTGCTCCCAGCGCACGAGCGCCTCCATGCCGGCCATGTCGCCGCGGCGCAGGTCCATGATCGGCTGGTAGCGCAGCGTGAACTCGCCCGCTTCGAGCGCGCGCTGCAGGTCGGTCTTCAGCTCCAGGCGCGCGAGCGCCTTGGCGTGCATCTCCGGCTGGAAGATCTGGTAGTGGCCCTTGCCGCCCTCCTTGGCCATGTACATCGCGGTGTCGGCGTTGCGCAGCAGCTCCTCGGCGTCGCGCTCGCTGCCCATCGCCGGGTCGCTGAAGGCGATGCCGATGCTCGTCGCGATCGATAGGTCGCGGTTCTCGAGCGCGATCGGCGCGGTCAGCGAGTCCATGATGCGGTGCGCGATCTCGATGGCCTGCAGCTCGGTCTCCGCGTCGTGGATCAGGACCGCGAACTCGTCGCCGCCGAGCCGCGCCGCGGTGTCGCTCGGGCGCATGCAGTCCTCCAGGCGCGTGCCGACCTCCTGCAGCACGAGGTCGCCGGCCGCATGCCCGAGGCTGTCGTTGACGTTCTTGAAGTCGTCGACGTCCATGAACAGCACGGCGACGGGCAGGCGCTCGCGACGCTGCGCGGCGATCGCATGGCCGACGCGGTCGCGGAACAGCGCGCGGTTGGGAAGCCCCGTGAGGACGTCGTGGAAGGCCTGGTGCTCCAACTGCGCCTCGAACGCCTTGCGCTCGGAGATGTCGCGCAGGTTCAGCACGATGCCCTCCACAGACGCGTCGGCGAGCAGGTTGGAGCCGAGCGCTTCGACGTGCATCGAGCGGCCGTCGGCGTGGCGCAGGAGGAACTCGGCGGTCGCCGGCTGAGCCGGCGGCAGCGCCGCGACCGAGGAGACGAACGCGAGCGCGTGCGCCGAGTCGTCGGCGACGAGCAGCTCGCCGAAGTGCTGCTGCAGCAGCGCCTCGGGGTTGTGGCCGAAGGCCCGTTCGGCCGACGGGCTCACATACAGCATCGTGCCGTCCTCGGCGACCACGCAGATCAGGTCGGAGGAGTTCTTGATCAGCGAGGACAGGCGCGCCTCGGCGTGCTGCGTCGCGCTTTCCTCGGTGAGCGCGATGCTCTGCAGCGCGAGCGCCACCTCGCTCGCGAGCGTCGCGAGGCTTTCGCGTGCGCTATGGCGCAGCTCATGCTCGCCGAGCACGGCGAGCGCGCCCTGCAGGTGATCGCGCACGAGCAGCGGCGAGAGGCAGACCTCGTGGCCGGCGAGCTCGAGCATCACCACACGGCTGCTCGCGCGCCCCCTGCGCAGCTCCTCGGGGAACGTGGATGGGTCGATCCGCGGCAGAGCGGTCAGCTCGCCCTGCGAGCAGCGGACCGCGCTCAGCGTCTCGCCGCCCTCGTCGACGAGGTACAGGCACGCGGTCACGTGCCCTTCCACGACCGCGTGTACGCCGTTCAGCGCAGCGTCGTAGATCTCCTCGCGCGTCGCCGCCGAGACGAGCGTCTCACCCGCCAGCCGCAGCGCCGACTCGCGCCGCGTCGCCTCCTCGTTGGAGTGCACGATGCCCGCCAGACGCAGCATCACGAGCGCGAACATCACGCCCGCGGCGCCGATCAGGACGTAGATGTCGACCTGCTCGTGCAGGGCCTCGCGCACCAGGATCACGAGCGGCACCGTGAGGCTCGCGCACGCGAGCAGCGCAAGCCGCGGGCGCGTCAGGCGCGTGTCGGGTGCCGGTCCCGGACGCGAGAGCAGCCGCATCGAGGGGTGAAGCGCGGCGGTGCCGAGCAGCGCGTAGAAGACGCCCCAGCCGACGTCGAGAACGCCCGCCGTCTGAAAGCCGCCGTGCAGCAGCTTGACGCAATACACCGCGTCGGTCCCGAGCAGAACCATCGCCCCGGCGAGCACGAACATGAAGGCCGGCTCACGGCGATGGCTGCCGGCGGCCACGCGCGCGACGACGCCGAGCACGAGGATGTCCATCGACGGGTAGGCGACGGACGCGAGCCTGCGCAGCAGCGACATCGAGCTGACGTCCGCGTAGGGCGCGATCAGGTAGACCCACAGCAGCGTCGCGAGCGCCGTCGTGACGATCAACGAGTCGATCAGCGGCGCGCGGTCGCGGCGCTCGCCGCGTTCGCGCACGAGCAGCAGCATGCCGCCGACGAGGAAGGGATAGAAGGCGAGGTGGAACTGGTCGGCGACCGACGGGAACGGCTGCGCGGTCCCGAACAGGCGCTCGTAGTTGTAGGAGAGCACGTCGCTGGTGACGAACAGCACCTGCCCGGCGGCGAACAGGTACAGGGGCACGCGTCGCGAGCCCGATTCGCGGCGCGCGCCGACGATCAGCGCAACGACGCTGAGCCCTCCGATCAGGTTGAAGACGAGCCCGCCGCGCAGCCAGGCAGGGCCGGTCAGGTGGGCGAGCCCGTAGGCGACGACGAGTGCCGCCATGCCGGCGAGGTAGCCGAACCACGCGCTGCGCGCGAGCTGGCGCGCCGAAGCCCGCGCGTTCGCCACGCGCGGCACGCTTCGCGCATCGCGGACCGGCGCGGGCGGGGTCTCGACTTCGCTTGGCCCGGCTGACGTGGCCTGCACGCCGTCGCTATCGGGGCCGCTTCAGCTCCTCTTGAGCTTGTGGACCGATATTCGAACAAACGTCTCGGGCGCGGTGCGCGAGCGGAAAGCCGGCGGCTCCTTCCGCGCTAGTCCTCCTCGCGCGGCGGCGGGCGGAAGATGATCCGCTTGACCTCCTCGGCCGACCCGCCACCCAGGCGCAGCGCGGTCTGGATCCCCTCCGTCCCCAGCTCGCCGGCGTCGAGCGCTCGCCGCAGCTCGTTCAGCGCCGGCAGGTCCTCGTCGGCGACCCGCTCACGCGCCACCTCCAGCAGGATCAGATGCCGCGGACGCCGCTGCGCCGCGGCGATCCGCAGGTAGGGCTCGCGCTCGGAAGCCTCAAGGCCATCGGGCGCGAGCACGACGGTGTCGCGGTTCTGAAGGCGCTTTGCGACCGTGGCCAGCAGCAGCTCCTGCGCGCGCTCCTCGAGCTCCTCATCGGGCACCCGGCCGCGGAGAAGTCCGCGCACCTTCGCCGGCGAGAGCATGCTCGCGCGGTCGTCGATCAGGCGTGCCAGGAAGCGCTCGCGCTCGGGCGCAGAGGCGCAGGCGACGACCAGCAGGCTGCCGGGCGAGTAACGCAACCGCTCGGTCGGCGCCAGCACACGGCAGCTGACGGTGAGGTTGGCCGGCCGCTCGGGCCCGTCACGGCGCGGCCTGTCCGAGGACCACCCCGTCCGCTCCTGCTCGCCGATCTTCACGCTGCGTCCGGGCGGTCTCGAGGCCATGGCTTCCATCATGACCGAACGCTCGCAGGATCGCGAGCTTGGCGGGGCGATCGAGCGCTTTGATACGCGCCTCCTCGCGACGCGCGCTGCTGCGATCGCGCATCGGCAGCGCGAGCGCAAGCTCGACGGGCAGCCGGCTCGCCGTGTAGCGGCTCGCGCGACCGGCGCGGTGGCTCCGAAGGCGCCGCGTCAGGTCGGTGCTCCAGCCCGTGTAGAGCGAGCCGTCGGCACAGCGCAGCATGTAGACCCACGCCTGCGCCACTGCGCCTCGCCTCAGGCGCGCCCTGCCGCACGCGCCACGCCGCGCGCGGCGGCGGGCAGCGGGGCGAGCTTCACCGTTGAGGCATGCATCGTGCGCAGGCGCACCTCGCGCCAGGAGATGCCCTCGTTGACGAGTGCGGACAGGCCCATGATCAGCGCCGTCGCGAACTCGATCGCCTGCAGCACGAGGCCGAACGCGATCGCGTCCGCCGTCGAGACGTGGTAGGCGCCGACGAGCACGACCACACACGCCGCCTGGAAGACGCCGACGTTACCGGGAGTCGCCGGCACGACGGCCGTCACGTTCACGGCGAACAGCACCGCGGCGGCCGCGGCGAAGCCCCCGTCGTGCTGCAGTCCGAAGGCCGTCAGCAGCAGCCAGCAGCTGGTGAGCTGAAGGCCCCACGCCGTCAGCTGGATCGCGCATGCGCGGATCGCGGTGCGCGGGCGCGCGAGGAGCCTCAGCCCGTCGCGCACGCGCGCCAATGGGCGTCGCAGCGCGCCCGCCAGGCGCCGCGCGCGGGCCGGCGCGGAGAGGGCAGCGGGCGGCAGCAGCAGGGGAACGAGCAGCGCGAGCAGCAACGCGGCGAGCGGCGCAAAGGCGATGCCGAGGAGGAGGTCGTGGTGGCGCCCGAGCGGGTCCTCGTCGAGTCCCGCGAGCGAGGCGCCGGCGAGCAACGCGACCGCGAACAGGTTCAGGATCGTCTGCGAGACGATCGTCGCCGTCACGACCGGCAGAGTCTCGCGGGCGCGGCCCACGCGACGCGCGAGGATCAAGGCGCGCGAGGGCTCGCCGAGCCGGCCGGGCAGCGTGGCAGACATCAGCACGCCGATGAACGTGCCCTGCATCGCGTCGCGGCGTTTGGCGCGACGCCACAGCGGCGCGCTGCGCAGGATCGCATGCCACGCCAGCGCGCGCGCGAGCATCGCCGCGCACATGATCCCCAGCGCCGCGGCGATCAGGCCCGGCTTTGAGGTCAGCAGCGAGGTAGCCACGCGCGTCACGCCGACGCGCTGCAGCGCCAGATAGCAGAGCGCACCGGCTGCGCCGGAGCTCGCGAGCAGCGCCACGCGGCGCAACCGTCCGACGCCGGGGCGCCGAAGGCGCGCGGCCGGGCGCGGGCGCGCGGGCGCCGGCGCTTCGAAGCGCTCCGCGGGCATGCGCGGCTCGAGATCGGCGGGCGCGAGCCCGTGGCGCACGGCGCCGCGACCGAATGCGCTCGCGGGCCGCCCGACTGCGAGCGCGCGCTCATAGCAGTCGTGCACCTCGGCGGCGACCGCGGGCCACGCGAAGCGGTCCGCGCGCTCGCGCGCGTTGTGCGCCAGGCGCGCACGCAGGGGACGGTCGAGCGCGAGCCCGCGCAGCGCCTGCGCGAGCTCGAGCGGATCGCCCGCCGGCACCAGCAGCCCGTCGGTGCCCTCGCGCACGACATCGCGATAGCCGGGGATGTCGGAGGCGACGACGGGGGTCGCGGCGGCGAACGCCTCCGTCAGGACCATGCCGAAGCTCTCGCCGCCGAGCGAGGGCGCGCACAGCACCTCGGCGCGCTCGAGCTCCGCCTGCTTGCGTTGCTCGGAAACCTTGCCGAGCGCGCACACGCCGCGCGCGTCGAGCGCCATCGGCGAGACCTCCTGCGCGGCGGCGCCGACGAGCGTGAGCGTCGCCGGGACCTGCTCGCGCAGCGCTTCGAAGGCCTTCAGCAGCACCGGCAAACCCTTGCGTTCCACGGCCTGACCGATGAACAGGATCCGCAACGGCTGCTCGGGCGCGCGCGGTTCGGCGGGCACGGGCGCCCGCCCGCCGTCGTGCAGCTGCACCCCGTTCGGGATGATGCGGTAGCGCCCGCCGTAGAAGTGGCGCGCCGTCCACGCCGCCGCCTCTGAGACGGCGATGCGCACGCGCAGCCGATTCATACGGCGCCGTCCGCCGAGCGGCAGCGCGGCGATGCCGTTCGTCAGCAGGTTCTCCGAGTAGGTGTGGAAGGTGCCCACGAGCGGCAGCTCGCCGAGCGAGCACAGCGCGTCCCAGCCGAGCGCCGGAACAACGGGCTCGTGGATGTGCACCAGGTCATAGCGCCCGCTGCGCAGCTCCTCCCGCATCCTGAAAACAGCCGCGGGGCTCAACGACAGATTCGAGACCGCTCCGTTGGCGGGCAGTCCGATCGTGCGCCCGAGCGGGATGAACTCGGTCCCCGGCTGGCGTGGCTGCGGGCGTGCACCGCGGTGCAGGCGGCGCGAGAGCTCATCGTCGGGGTCGAAGGGCGCGAGCACGCGCACGTCGTGTCCCTGCGCCACGAGCTCGGTCGAGAGCGCCTCGATGTGACGCGTCACCCCGCCGGGATATGTCCAGGAGTACGGCGAGAGCAGCGCGACCCGCACGAGTTCGAACTCTACCCCACGCGTCCCCGCCCGCCCGTTGCCGGCGCTGTTCCTTGCAGCCGCCCGGCCGTCGGCGGCTGCGATAATCGCAGTGCGGTGAGCGCGCGGCACTTCGTGAAGTACACGTTCCTGAAGCTCGACCCCGCGTGGCGGCGCCGGGACGCGGATGCGAGGGCGCAGGACAAGCGCGAGTTCGCGGCGGCGTGCGACGACTTCGCCGACGGGCACCTGCTGCAGAGCTTCTCGCTTGTCGGCACGCGCGGCGACGCCGAGCTGCTGCTCGTCGCCGAGGCGGAGAACCTCGACCGCATCCACGAGTTCCACGTCGTGCTGCTGCAGAGCGGGCTGATGCGCTGGGCGCAGATCCCCTACTCGTTCCTCGGAATGCGCAAGAGCTCCGAATACTCCGAAGAGGAGCGCCTGGTCTCGCGCGGGTTCCGGGGTCGCTACGTGTTCGTGTATCCGTTCGTGAAGTCGCGCGAGTGGTATGCGCTGCCGGCGCAGGAGCGCTGGCGGATCATGCAGGGCCACATCGCCGTGGGCCGCGAATACCCCGGCGTCGACAACCACACGACCTACTCCTTTGGGCTCGACGACCAGGAGTTCGTGGTCGCGTTCGACACCGACGATGTCGGCATGTTCCTGGACCTCGTGCAGCGGCTGCGCACGACGGAGGCCTCGCGCTACACGGTCAGGGACACGCCGAGCTTCACGTGCATCGCCATGTCGCTCGAGCGGGCGCTGAACGCGCTCGACGGCGAGCCCGTCGCGCTGGCCGCCGGGCTGGCGGCGCTCTAGGGGCGTGGCCGCGCAGCGAGCCGCAGCCGGTGCCCGCCCAGCAGGTACGGGCACCAAGCGCGCGCGCAGCGGGCGCGCGCACCTGCGCAATGCCGACCCGGCGCTGGCCGCGCTGATAGACCGTGTCGGGCGGCTGCCCAACGCACGCGAGGGCCGGCCCGACCGCGACGATCACTACGGCGCGCTCGTGCGCTCGATCATCGGCCAGCAGGTTTCGGTGCACGCGGCGCGCGCGATCTACACGCGACTGACCGACCGCTTCGGCGGGCGCCCGCCCTCGCCCGCCGAGATCGTGCCCGAGGACCTCGAAGAGCTGCGGCTGGCCGCAGGCCTGTCGCGCGCGAAGGCCAGCTACCTGCGGTCGCTGGCCGAGCACGTGATCTCGGGCGAGCTGGAGCTCGACCGGCTCGATCGGCTGCCCGATGACCGCGTGATCGAGGAGCTCGTCGCGGTCAAGGGGCTCGGCATCTGGACCGCCCAGATGTTCTTGATGTTCCAGCTCGAGCGCCCGGACGTCCTGCCGACGGGCGATCTGGGGATCCGCCGCGCGATCGAGCGCGCGTGGGGGCTCGCCGAGCTGCCCGCGCCGGCCGAGATGGAGGCGCTCGCGGAGCCGTGGCGCCCGTATCGCACGCTTGCCTGCCGCTACCTGTGGCGCTCGCTGCGCAACGAGCCGAGCTGAGCTCGCTCGTGTCGGCGCGGTAGCCGATCGGCGGGCCCGGGCTGCCGGGCTGCACTCACGCGCCGCAGGCGGCCGGGCCGGCCGGCGGCGGCCTGCCTGCCGCGTGTAGCCGCGCGTATCGAAGCCACAGCCCATAGGCCGGGTAGAGGTGTTCGAGGTCGGCGCTCAGCAGGCCGACCTGAAAATCGGGGTCTTCGCGGAACGTGTACTGAAAGACAGCGCCGATGCGCGGGTCTTCCGACCAGCGCTCGAGCTGGGTCGCGAGCGCTTCGCAGCCTTCGCGTTGGACCGCCGCGCCCGGGGAGCGCTGCTCCCCGGCGTGCGGCGCGCCGGTGCCGGACTCCGTCACCCAGATCGGCTTGTGCGAGGCGCAGCCGCCGCGGGCATCGAGTGCCGATTGAAGCGCCGCGACGGGTTCGTAGGCCCCGGCTGCGGGCGCGTAGCTCGCGTACGCGTGCACTGACCATACGCTTGCGAGGCACGCCACTTCTTCGGGAATGTCGGCGACGAACTGCTGGATGCTCGTTGTGTGTGGGGAGTTCACCGTCAGGCCCTGCAGTTCACCGAGGACCATGTGCGCTTCGACGCGCGCTGCGTGCAGCGCTTCGCGCATCGCACGCGCGAGCTGCGCGTATACCGCGACCGAGGACGGCGGCGCGTTTGTCGAGCAGCTCGCCCGCTGCGGGTTGATGAAGCGGGGGTCGTTCGGCTCGTTCCAGGGGCTCCACCAGCGCAGCGCCACGCCCGTCTGGGCACCGAGCTTCAGCAGCGAGGCGATCAGAGCGCGGTAGCTCGGCAGCGCGGATGACGACAGCGCCCGGGCGAGCTGCTCGGCGCCGGAGACCTCACAGCCCGATGGCGCGGCGGCGGCCCACGCCGGCACGCCGAGGATCACGATCACGACCTGGAAGGCGCCGGGACCCAGGGCTCGCTGCTGGGAGGCGATCGCTTCCAGCTCGGCTCGCACGCCGGCGTAGGCTCCGCACGGGCCGGTCTCGCGCGCGCAGCCATCGACGGGCGCTTCCAGATCGGCCGGGCGTTGCCCGCTCGGCTGAAGCGCCGCCCAGTCGACGAACAGGCGCAGGTATGTAGGGTGCAGCGCGCTCAGCTCGCTGCGCGCCGCCGAGAAGGGCCCGTCCGGGGCGGCGGACGGGCTCCAGAGCAGATCGGCGTTGTCTTCGGTCAGCCCGAACGCGGGACCCTTCGCTTCGAGCTGGGGCAGGGGAGTGCGCGCGGTGCGGGCGCGATGCGCGACGCCCGCGCCGCACGCCGCACAGGCGAGAAGCACCGCCGCCGCCACGAGCGCCGCCGCGAGCCGCATCGCGGCATCGTTGCGCGACCGAGCCCGATGAGCGCCGGTTCTGTAGCGTCGCGGGCGCTACAGCGCGGCCCGCTCTACAGCGCCGCCCGCCCTACAGCGCCGCGGACGCGACAGTGCCGCGGGCGCTACAGCGCCGAGACCTGCTCCTCTTCCGCCACGCGGAAGGAGGAGCCGCATCCGCACGCCGCCACGACGTTCGGGTTCTCGACCTTGAAGCCCGCGCCCTGCAGGCTTTCCTCGTAGTCGATCGTCGAGCCCTCCACGTAGCGCAGGCTCTCGGCATCGACGAGCAGCTTCAGGCCGTGGCTCTCGAAGACGATGTCGCTCTCGCGCTGCGCATCGAAGGCGAGCTGGTACTGAAAGCCCGAGCAGCCGCCGCCCCGCACACCCACGCGCAGGCCGGCCACAGCCGCGTCGCCCTGCTGCGTGGCGAGGAACTCGTGGACCTTCTCGGCGCCCTTGTCGGTGATCGAGATCATGTACTTCAAAAACTATAGCTACCCTTCAGGCATGGCAGACGCACTCCAGCTGAAGGCCAGGATCGAGGCCGCAATCCCCGGCGCCGAGGCCGAAGTGGAGGACACCACCGGGGGCGGCGACCACTTCCGTGCCACCGTCTCCGCGGCGGCCTTCGCGGGCCTCAGCCGCATCGAGCAGCACCGCCTGGTCTACGAGGTCTTCGGCGAAGAGATCGGGGGGGCGATCCACGCGCTCGCCCTGAAGACGCGCATCCCCAGCAAGATCCCCACCACCTGAGAGGCAGGTCCCACACCCATGTCCGCGAACCAGTTCGAGCCCGTACCGATGATGCCGACGCCGGGCCAGACCGCGCCGGCGCCGCCCGCCGAGCAGGACGCCTCCAACCCGATCCGCGAGGCGATCGCGCAGGCCATCGCCGAGCACAGGGTGATCCTGTTCATGAAGGGGTCGCCGGAGGCGCCGGCGTGCGGGTTCTCGGCGCGGACCGTCGCGATCCTGCAGTCGCTGCAGACGCCGTTCGCGGCCGTCGACGTGCTGCCCGACCCGCGCATCCGCCAGGAGCTCTCGGCGATCTCCAACTGGCCGACGATCCCCCAGCTGTTCGTGGACGGCGAGCTGATCGGCGGCTGCGACATCGTTTCCGAGATGTACGAGGCGGGCGAGCTGCAGGAGGCGCTGCCCTAGCGTCGGCCCCGCGCTGACCGGGCGCGCACGGTAGCGTGCGCGCGCATGACCGAAGTCGCCGTCGCCACCGACAGCACCCACTACCTCCCGCGCGCGCTCGCCGACGAGCGCGGAATCCAGCAGGTCAGCCTGTACGTCGGCTGGCAGAGCGAACCGGTGCGCGAGCTCGATATGGCGGGCTTCGACGCCTTCTACGCCCGCCTGCGCTCAGACCCCGAGCTGCCCACCACCTCGCAGCCGTCGATCGGCGACTTCCTCGCCGTTTGGGAGCCGCTGATCGAGTCCGGCCGCGACGTGGTCTCGATCCACCTCGCCGGCGGCATCTCTGGAACCTTCGAGGCCGCGCGCCAGGCGCACGGCCTGCTCGTCGAGCGCGGCCTCGGCGACCGCGTCGAGGTGATCGACGGCGAAACCGGCTGCGGCGGGCTCGGCATGCTCGTGCTGGCCGCCGCCGCCGCCGCCCGCAGCGGCGCGGACAAAGCGGCGGTCGCGCAGCGCGTGCACGAGACTCGCGCCGCGCTGCGCATCTGGTTCTGTCTGGACACCCTCGAGTACCTGCGCCGCGGCGGGCGCGTCGGCAAGGCCCAGGCCTGGCTGGGCGGCACCCTGAAGATCAAGCCGATCCTCTCGCTCGAATACGAAATCACGCCGGTCGAGCGCGTCCGCACCGCTGGACGCGCCTTCGAGCGCATGGTCAGCTACGCGCAGCAGCTGCAACAGAACGGCTCCGATGGCTGGGTCGTGCAGCACATCCAGGCGCCCGAGCAAGCCGAGCGGCTGATCGAGCGCTGCCGCGAGCTGTTCGGATCAGAGCCCCTGTTCACCTCCGAAGTCGGGCCCGTGATCGGCACCTACACGGGCCCCGGGCTGATCGGCGTCGGCGGCGTGCCGCGCGCGCTGCTGTCCGGCTAGCGGCTCTTACCCGCCCGCGCCGCGCCGGCGGCGACGCAACAGTCGCACCGCCACCACGAAGCCCACGACGGCCGCACCCGCGACGATTTCGCGGCGGTGGTGCTCCACGTGGGCGCGCCAGTCGGTCGCGCGCTGCACCTCGCCGCGCAGGCGATCGACCGACAGCGCGAGCTCGGTGCGGTTCGCCTCGATCGAGCTGCGGATCTCCTCCGAGGAGCGAGCCGGCATCAGCTCGCGCTCCCCGGCTGCGGGCTGGCCTGCCCGCCGCGGTCCGCCATGCTCGCCTCCGGCGAGTCGGGCGCCGCGCTGGAGACGACCTCGCGGATCTTGCGCGCCTCCTCGATCGCCATGGTCGGCACCGGCGGTGTGCTGCGTTTCACGAAGCGCGCCGCGAGGAGCCCGGCGAGGACCCCGAGCACCACGAGGATCGCCGCCATCGCGAAGAACCCCCAGAAGTAGTCGAACGTGCCGACCGGCAGCGCCCAGTACAGCAGCCACGCGCAGCCGATCAGCACGAAGATCAGCGCGCTCACGAGGAAGATCCCCGCAGCCGCGCCGACGATCGCGCCGCGCACGAGCTTGGAGGCCTTCTCCGATACCTCCGCCTTGGCCAGTTCGATCTCTTCGCGCACGAGCAGCGTCGCGCGCTCGGAGACTTCGGCGATCGCGGTCGCGACGTTCTGCGGAGGCTCCTGCGTGCGCCCGTCGCCGTCGCCCGCGGGCGGGTAGGCGCTCATTCGGGCGGCTCCTCGCCGAACACGCGCCGCCAGATGACCGCGGCCGCCCTGTTCGCAGCGACGCTCGCCAGCGCCCCCAGGCCCGCAAGAAGTCCCGAGTACATCAGCCGCTTGACCATGTCGTTCTGCACCGCGGGCAGTCTATTGCCCGCGGCCGTCGTGGCCATGCGCGCCGTCGGCGCCCTAGCGCGCGGCGAGGCGCTCCGCGGTGCGTGTCTGCAGGCCGCCGCAGATCGTCTCCACGAGCAGCCACTTCGCGCGCTCGAAGTGCTCGCCGCCCGCCGGCAGCAGGCCGAAGATCCAGCCCGTCAGCAGCTGCTCGATCGCGCCGTAGAAGGCCATCGCCGCGAAGTCCGCGTCGATCTCCATGCGGAACTGGCCTTCGGCCTGCGCCTTGCGCACGATCCCCGCGATCAGCTCGTACGCTTCGCGGATCTCGGGCAGGTGCGTCTGCCCGAACGAGTTCGCCGCGCGCGTCACCTCGACGATGATCACCTTCATCAGGTCCGGGTCGTGCTCGTAGCTGTCGACGATGAACGAGGCGATCGCGCGCAGCTTGTCACGCACCGGCAGCAGCTCCGTGTCCACCTCGCGGATCAGCTCGAGCATCACGTTCCAGCGCTCGAGGAAGAGCGTGTCGAGCACCTCTTCCTTGGAGCCGAAGTAGTGGTAGACGAGCCCGTAGGCGACGCCCGCCTCGTCGGCGATGTCCGAGACGCGGCACGCGTGAAAACCCTGGCGCGCGAACACGCGCACCGCCGCCGCCAGGATCTGGCGGCGCTTCTGCAGCGAGCCCTTCGCACGTGCCTCGCGCGAGGCGCCTGCGCGCGGGCGCGCACCGCCGGCCGAAGCTTTCGGGGGGCGTGCGTTGCTCACGCGACCGGCGCCTGCAGCGGCCAGCGGTAGGCGTGCGGCTGGCGGTTGGCGAGCGAGGGCAGCCCGTTGCGCACCTCGTCCAGCCGCTCGAGGCTCACCTCGGCCACGACATGGCATTCGCCCTCGGGCGCCTGCGCGAGCACGATCCCCCACGGATCGACGATCATCGAGCGCCCGCCCGAGTGAAGCCCGCCGCCGTGGGGACCGAACTGGTTGGCCGCGATCACGTAGCACTGGTCCTCGATCGCGCGCGCCCTCAGCAGCACCTCCCAGTGCTCGCGCGTCGTCGCCAGCGTGAACGCCGCCGGCACCGCGAGCAGCTGCGCGCCGCGCACGGCGAGGATGCGGTAGAGCTCGGGGAAGCGCAGGTCGTAGCAGATCGACAGGCCGAGGCCCACGCCCGCCGCCGTCCGCGACAGCACGATCTCCTCGCCCGGCTCCTCGAGCTCGGACTCGCGATAGCAGCGCCCGCCCACCTCCACGTCGAACATGTGGATCTTGCGGTAGATCGCCGCGACCTCGCCGTCGCGGTCCACGTGCACGCACGTGTTCGCGAACTTCTCCTGGCCCTCCACGCGCTCGAGGATCGACCCCGCCACGAGCTCCACGCCGAGCTCGCGCGCCGTCGCGCGCGCCCACTCGATCGCGGGCCCATCGAGCCCTTCGGCGCCCGCGCGCATCGTCTCGTCGTCCCCCAGCACCGGCCACTTCTCCGGCAGCACGATCAGCTCCGCCCCCTCGGCCGCCGCCGCGCGCGTCTGGCGGTCGGCAGCTGCCAGGTTGGCCGTACGATCGGCAGTTGAGTTGAGCTGAACCGCGGCGACCCTCAGGAGGCCAAGCATAACCTGCGCCCCGCGCCACTCGAAGCGCCGAGCGGGGTCGCGCTCAACGCTGCGCCGCCGAGCGGGCGCGCGCTCGCGTAGGCGCTCGGCGTGCTGGAGCGCCATCGCGCGCGCTGTCCGCCGTGCGCCCGTCGCGATGGCGGCGCAGCGCCGAGAGCAACAGCTTCGAGTGCATCGCGCCGATCAGCTCGCGCAGCGGCTCGACGCCCGCCGCGATGATCTGCAGCGCACGCTCGGTCTGCACCTCGCCCGCCAGGCGCCCCAGCAGCGCGCCCAGCTCCTCCTCCACGAGCGGCTCCAGCGCACGCCGGTAGCGCAGCGTGTCGTACACCGTGAAGCCCAGCGTCTCGTCGTAGCCGCCCGCGCGGAAGCTCGCGATCGCCTCGATGATCTTCACGTCGTCGCGGTCGTAGCCACGGCGACTCGGCGTCAGCACGCCGATCTGCTCCAGGCGCTCGAGCACGTTGCGCGGCACCCCGTAGCGTTCCTGCACCGCGCGCCGCGAGAGCCCTCCCCGCTCCTGCTCGCGCTCCAGCGCGCCCTCGATGATGCGGTCCTCGAGCTCGACCAGCGCGCGCAAGCGCTCCGGCTCCGCCAGCAGCGCGCCGCGGATCACGCGCAGCGGCAGGAAGCGCTCCTCCTGCAGGCGCTTGATCAGCGCGATCCGCTCGACGTAGCTCGGCGGGTAGTAGGCCATGTTGCGACTCGTGCGCACCACGTCCTCGCCCTCGCCGAGCAGGCCCTCGCGCAGGTAGTAGCGGATCGTGCCCGGGCTCACGCCGGTGCGCTGCGCCAGCTCGCGCATGCGCAGAAGCTCCGCCGGCGCCTGCTGCTCAGGCACGGCTCGCCGCCGGCGCGGCGCCCGCGGCGGCGCCGCACTGCAGCAGCTCCTCGACCTCCGCCTGGCTGTAGCCCGCCGCGAGCAGCACCTCCTCGGTGTGCTCGCCGAGCGCCGGCCCCGGCAGGCGCGCATGCTCGCCCGGCGTGCGCGCGAGCTTCACCGGCACACCCAGCTGGCGCACCGGCCGCTCGCATCCCGGCTGCTCGATCTCCACGACCATCCCGCGCGCCGCCACCAGCTCGGAGTCGAGCGCCTCGTCGAGCTCGAGGATCGGCTCCAGGCAGCAGTCGTGCTCGCGCGCGAACGCCTCCCACTGCGCGCGCGTGCGCGCCGCGAAGATCTCCTTCACCTGCTCGTGCGCCTCCGAGCCGGGGTGCTCGAACTGCCTGCCGACCAGGTCCTCGCGCCCCACGCCGCCGCAGAACGCCTGCCAGAACTTCGGCTCCAGCGCCCCCAGCGAGACCCAGCCGTCCGAGCACTCATACGGGCGGTAGCAGATCAGCGAGCCCGCCAGCGGCAGCTCGCCGCGCCGCGGCACGCTGCCGTCGGCGAAGTGCGCCGACGCGACCATCGCAAGCCACGACAGCGCGCCGTCGCTCATCGACACGTCCACCAGCTGCCCCTCGCCCGAGCCCGGATTGCCGGGCGAGCCGTCGCGCTCGCGCAGCGCCGCCATGATCCCGAAGGCCGCCATCAGCGCGCCGCCGCCGATGTCCGCGATCTGCCCAGCCGCCTGCACCGGCTGCCCGCCGCGCTCGCCCGTCAGTCCCAGCAGGCCGATCAGCCCCAGGTAGTTGGTGTCGTGGCCCGACGCGGCGCGTTTCGGCCCGTCCTGGCCGTAGCCCGTGATCGCGCAGAACACCAGCCCCGGGTTCTCCTCGCGCAGCCGCTCGTAGCCCAGGCCCAGTCGCTCGAGCACGCCGGGCCTGAACGATTCGAGCAGCACGTCGTGCTCGCGCACCAGCCGCAGCAGCGCCTCGCGCCCGCGCTCGTGCTTGAGGTCCAGGCGGATCGAGCGCTTGTTGCGGTTCAGCGACAGGAACAGCGCCGAGCGCGCGCTCTCGTGCGCACCCTCGTAGAACGGCGGCGACCAGCGCACGTAGTCGCCCATGCCCGTGTCCTCGACCTTCAGCACCTCCGCGCCGAAATCGGCCAGCAGCAGCGAGCAGAACCCCCCGGGCAGGAGGCGCGAGAGGTCGAGCACGCGCACGCCCGTCAGAGGCAGCGAACTCATCGGGCGCCGACCCCGCGCAGCTGCAGCGCGAGCATCCTGCGCGCCTCCTCCACGGACGCCGGACGGCGTCCGACGCTTAAAGTCATCTCGCGCGCCTTCGCGATCAGCTCGCCGTTGGAGCGCGCCATCCGTCCGTCGGGCAGGTACAGGTTGTCCTCGAGCCCCACGCGGATCGAGCCGCCGAGACTGAGCGCCGCGCCGAGGAGCATCCACTGATCGCGCGAGATGCCGATCACGCCCCAGTGCGAGCCCGCGGGGATGTTCTCGACCATCGCCGCGAGGTTGCGCGCGCTCGGCGGGATCCCGCCGACCACCCCCATCACGCAGTCCACGTGCAGCGGCTCTTTCAGCACGCCCATGTCGATCAGCGGCGCGAGGCTGCCCACGTGGCCGACGTCGAAGCACTCGTGCTCGGGTTTGATGCCGAGCACGTTCATCGCCCCGAGCAGCTCGATGATCTCCTCGAACGGGTTCGCGAACACCATGCTGAACACGAACGCCTTGCGCGAGCGCGAGTACTTCGCGTAGTTCATCGAGCCCATGTTCAGCGCCGCCACCTCCGGGCGGCATGCGCGCAGGTACTCGATCCGCTTGGCCACCGGCACCCCGATCGTGCCCGTCGAGAAGTTCACGATCACCGCATCGCCCACCTCCGCGCGGATCGCATCGCTGATCGCCTGGAAGTCCTCGACCTCGTAGCTGGGCGTGCCGTCCGGTTTGCGCGCGTGGATGTGGATCATCACGCCGCCCTCGTCCACGATCCGGCGCGCCTCCGCCGCGTACTCCGCCGGCGTGTAGGGGATCGCGGGGCACTGCTCGCGGTTGGCGATCGCGCCCGAGATCGAGCAGGTGATGACGACGGGGTCCTCGACGCTCACTGGGCGTCGGCTTCCGTCGGCGCGGGCACGGCTGGCGCGCGGGGCGTGATCTCCAGATACACGAGCGCGACGCCCGTTCTTCCGAACGTGGCTTCGTACAGTCTGCGGCCGAGCCCGTAGTTGGCGCGCAGAGCCGCCTCCGCGCACTGATTCTCCTCGGGCCCGAGGACGCGCGCGCTGCCCTCCGCAAGCGCGCTCGTCGGCTTCCCGCGGGCGGTCGCAGCCGCGACGCGCACACGCGGATTGGCGCGGATCCGTTTCACCTTGCCGGCGTCAGCCTCGGTGCGCACGTACAGTCGACCCTCCGCGTCGAGCCCGAACCAGACGGGCGTCGGCACCGCCTTGCCCGAGCCGCGGAAGGTCACCAGCAGGCAGTACTTGTGGCCGCGCAGCTCGTCGAAGTCCCTCGCGCCGGCCTCACCGCGCGCGGCCGCGAAGGCGCCAGGATGGCGCAGGCGGTCATAGAAGCGGTCGCTGAGCCGCGCGAGCTGTTGGCCCGCCGCGCTCAGACCGGCACCACCCCCTGGCGCTTCCACGGCCGCTCGATGTGCTTGTTCTGCGCCATCTGCAGGGCCCGGCAGATCACCGGACGCGTCTGGCGCGGATCGATCACGTCGTCGATCATGTCGTTGCCCGCCGCGATGTACACGTCGATGATCTTGCGGTAGGCCTCGATCAGTTCCCGCTTCTTGGCCTCCGGGTCCTCCGCTTCCTCGACCTGGCGGCGCATCACGATCTCCACCGCCCCCTCGGCGCCCATCACGCTGATCTCCGCGCTCGGCCACGCCACGATCAGGTCCGGCTCGTACGCGCGGCCGTTCATCACGTAGTAGCCCGCGCCGTAGGCCTTGCGCGTGATCACCGTCACCTTCGGCACCGTCGCGTTCGCGACCGCGTAGAGCATCTTCGCGCCGTGGCGGATGATCCCCTGCGCCTCGACCTTCGTGCCCACCATGAAGCCCGGCACGTCCATCAGGAACACGAGCGGGATCGAGAACGCGTTGCACAGGTTCACGAACCGCGCCGCCTTGTCGGCCGAGTCGTTGTCGAGGATGCCGCCCAGCTGCTTGGGCTGGTTGGCGACGATCCCCGTCGCGCGCCCGCCGAAGCGCGCGAAGCACGTGATGATCGTCTTCGCCCACTGCCCCTTCATGTCGAAGTACTCGCCGTCGTCGACGATCCGCCGGATCACCTCGTACATGTCGTAGGGCTTGCGGTTGGAGTCGGGCAGCACGTCCAGCAGCTCCTCCTCGGCGCGCTCGATCGGGTCGGAGATCGGGCGCCGCGGCGGCTGCTGTTCGCAGTTCTGCGGCATGTAGGACAGGTACTGCTTGACGCGCTCGATGCACTCCTCGTCGCTTGCCACCTCCATGTCTCCCACGCCCGAGCGCCGGCAGTGAACGCGCGAGCCACCGAGCTCCTCCTGTGTGACGTCCTCGCCGATCGCCGCGCGCACCAGGTGGGGCCCCGCCAGCGCCATCGAGCCGCGGCCCTTCACCATCGGCACGAAGTCCGCCAGCCCCGGGATGTAGGCCGTCCCCGCCGCGCACGGGCCCATCAGCGCCGCGACCTGCGGGATCACGCCGCTCATCACCACCTCCTCGCGGAACAGGTGCCCCGATCCCGCGAACAGCGAGCCGACCGCCTCCTGGATGCGCGCGCCCGCCGAGTCCAGCAGCCAGATGAACGGGATCCGCTTGGTCAGCGCCAGCTCGCGCAGACGCCCCACCTTCAGCTCGCCCGTCATCCCCATCGACCCCGCCATCACCGTGAAGTCGTACGCGCACACCGCGACCATGCGCCCGTCGACCTCGCCGTAGCCCGTGATGACCCCGTCCGCCGGAGCCTCGCGCCCCTCCATCGCCCGCTGCGAGAAATGCGGCCGCCCGTGCATCCCCATCTCCACGAACGTGCCCGCGTCGATCAGCAGCGCAAGGCGCTCGCGCGCCGTCAGCTTGCCCTGCTCGTGCTGGCGCTCGATCCGCTCCTCCCCGCCGCCGAGGCGTATGTGCGCGCGGCGCGCCTGCAGGTCCTCCACGAGCGGGCGCAGCAGCGAGGCGCGCGTGCGCTGCGGCGGCGTCATCGCGCGCTCATCGCCCCTTCCACACCGGCTCGCGCTTCTCAAAGAACGCGCTCACTCCCTCGACGATGTCCTCGGTGGACATCGCGAGCGTCAGCTGCGCGCGCAGGTAGTCGAGCGCGTCCTCGAGCGGCATGTCGAGCTGGCGGCGCATCGCCTCCTTGCCGAGGCGCATGATCACCGGCGACTTCGCCGCGAGCCGGCCCGCCCAGTCGGAGACCGCCTCGTCCAGCTCGGCGTCCGGCACGACGCGGTTGACGATCCCCGCCGCCAGCGCCTGCCGGGCATCCCAGCGCTCGCCGAGCAGCAGCAGCTCGTTGGCCTTCTTGCGCGGCACGTTGCGGTAGATCAGCGCCATGATCATGAACGGGAAGGCGCCGATGTTGATCTCCGGCGTGCCGAAGCTCGCGCCCTCGCCGGCGACGATCAGATCGCACGCCAGCGCGATGCCGAGCGCGCCCGCCAGCACGTGTCCGCGCGCCGCGCACAGCGTCGGCTTGCCCAGCGCGCCGATCAGGCGGAAGACGCCCACGAACAGATCCGAGCCGAAGTGCTTGTGCACAAGCGGCGCATCCGCCGCGAAGCCCGCGAGGTTCGCGCCCGAGGAGAACGTGCGCTCGTGCGAGGAGCGCAGCACCACGCAACGCGTGCCCTGCTCCTCGCGCGCGCGCTCGAGCGCCGCCGTCAGGCCCTGCAGCAGCTCCGTCGAGAGCGCGTTGCGCGTCTCGGCGTCGTTCAGCGTGATGCTCGCCACGCCGCGCTCGTCGACCGCGTAGAGGACCTTCTGCTCTGCCACCGACGCGGATCGTATCCGCTCCGTGCCGCTCGTCTGCAGTGCGCAGCGCTACTTCGCACTTGCGCGGGCGCGGGCGCGGGCGCGTTCGCGGCGCGGCTCAGAGCCGACCGTGCGCGGCCGCGCGGCACTCTCTCGCGCGCGCGCCCCGCAGGTGCTTGCACGCCCGCAGCGCGCGCTTGAGCTCGCGCTCGGCGCGCCTGCGCTGCAGCGCTTGCAGCTTCGCTTCGCCGATCGTCTTGGGCGCCGGCGGCGCGGCGATCTGCACGGGCACGTTGATCGCGAGCGTGTCGACGCGCAGCGCGACCGTCGCCCCCTGATAGGAGAACGTCACGCGGAGCCGCACCGGCAGGCCATCCGGCGCGATGAACACTTCGAGCCCGAGCGAAGGCGGCGGGTAGCCGCCGCTCGGTGGTCCCGACGAGCCGCCCGAGAGCTCGGGCAGCAGCGAGTCCAGCGGGTGCCCCGGCGAGGACCTCGCCTTCGCTTCGGTTTCCAGCTGCGCGACGAGCGGCGCCGGATTGATGCTCGCGTCGAACTCGATCACGCGCTCGTCGTCGACCGTCACGGGCCCCGAGTCGACGACGCTCTGCGCTTCGTTGAGCTCTTCGACCAGCCGCGTGAACGTCCCCTCGCTGCCCGACTCGTCGTCTTCGAGGATGCCGCCGGGATCGATCCCCTTGCCCACGCTCGAGGGCTTGTGGCTGCGCCTCACCCACGGGCGCCCCCCGTCGACTTCACTCGCTTCGTGCTCGTAGGTCCATTCCTTTTCGCCGACCACGACCGTGCGCACCACGCTCGTGCCGAGCAGTCCGCCTTCGAAGGACGCCTCCGGCGGCGAGTCGCTCGCTTCGCCCCTGCCCGCGACGATCAGCACCAGCGGGATGCCCGCGCCCAGCAGTTCGCTGGTCGCGACTTCCTCCTGGAACGTGAAGCGCTCGCTGCTCACCTGCAGATGCGCCATCTGCTGCTCGAGCGCGGCCAGTTCGGGCGGGATTTCGGCCGCCCGCGCCGAGCGCGCCGGCCCGATCAGCAGCGCCGTCGCGAGCGTCGCGACGATCGCCGCTGGGCGCATCCACGCGCGCTCTGCCAAGGCTCCTCCTGACGGCTCGGTTGCCCGGGCGGCAAGCCGCCCGCCCGCCGGCATTCTCCCACAGCCTCACCCCGCCCCGGGCGAGCGGCCGCGCGCGGGCTCGCACGCGGCGCCACGGCGAGGGCCCGCGGCGGCGCGCTAGCGGGAAGTGAATAGCTCTACTATTCACTCTCGCGCGGGGCTGCGTTAGCGTCGCGCACGCCCCGGGGCGCCCGCCCCACGTTCGCGTCGCCGACGCCACAGAACAGGAGGTCCCGTCCCAGATGGCCGCCACCGCCGAGAGCGTGCTCAAGCCCGACCACGCGGCAGCGCGCAAGCACTTCATCTTCACCGACGAGCACGAAGCGCTGCGCGAGTCGATCCGCAGCTTCGCGATCAAAGAGCTCGCGCCGCACGCCGAGGAATGGGAGGAGACGACGTTCCCCGACTCGGTCTTCAGGCGCATGGGCGAGCTCGGCTTCCTCGGCCTCGACAAGCCCGAGCGCTACGGCGGCCAGGGCGGCGACTACTACGCGAGCCTCGTGCTCGCCGAGGAGATCACGCACGCCAACTCGGGCGGCCTCGCCATGGGCCTGGCCGTGCAGACCGACATGGCGATGCCGCCGATCCTCAAGTTCGGCAGCGACGAGCAGAAGCAGCAATGGCTCGTGCCGGCGATCAAGGGACAGAAGATCCTCTGTCTGGGCATCACCGAGCCCGACGCCGGCTCCGACGTGTCGGGCATCAAGACGCGCGCCGTGCGCGACGGCGAGGAATACGTGATCAACGGCTCGAAGACATACATCACCAACGGCCACCGCGCCGACGTCATCGTGCTCGTCACCAAGACCGATCCCGATGCCGGCTATGACGGCTTCACGCTGTTCCTCGTGCCGATGGACCTGCCCGGCGTGATCCGCGAGAAGAAGCTCGTGAAGCTCGGCATGCACGCCTCGGACACCGCGCTGCTCGCCTTCCAGGACGTGCGCGTGCCCGCCGCGGCGGTGCTCGGGCAGGTCGGCAAGGGCTTCTACCACATCATGTGGGAGCTGCAGGGCGAGCGCCTGATCGGCGCCGCCGGCTGCGTCGCCGGCGCGCAGAAATGCTTCGATCGCACGCTGCAGTACGCGCACGAGCGCAAGGCGTTCGGCCGCGAAATCGGCAAGTTCCAGGTGATCCGCCACAAGTTCGCGGAGATGGCGACGAAGATCGAGTCCGCGCGCCAGCTGGTGTACGTGACCGCGTGGCGCTTCCAGAACGGCGAGTACCCCGTGCGCGAGATCTCGATGGCCAAGCTGCACGCCGCGCGCATCGCCTGTGAGGTCGCCGACGAGTGCATCCAGATCCACGGCGGCGCCGGCTACATGCGCGAGTACGGCGTCGAGCGCGTCTGGCGCGACATGCGCCTGAATCGCATCGGCGCCGGCACCGACGAGATCATGCTCGACGTGATCGGCCGCTCCTACGGGCTGTGAACGAGGCGCTCGCGGCACAGCTCGCCGCGCTGCGCCGCCACGGCGCCGAGCACGATGCGGCCAGAGGCGATCGCCTGCAGCGTCTGCGCAACCTCGAGCCCGACAGCGCGGCGCTGCTCGCGCTGCTCCTGAAGGCGACGCGCGCGCGCTCGACCCTCGAGCTCGGCACCTCCAACGGCTACTCGACGCTGTGGCTGGCAGACGCCGCGCGCAGCGTCGGCGGGCGGCTCGTCAGCGTCGAGCTCGACGGCGAACGCAGCGCGCAGGCCGCCCGCAACCTCGAGCAAGCCAGCCTCACCGACGTCGCCGAGCTGCGCGTGCAGGACGCGGCGGAGACCTTGCGCGCCTCGGCCGATGGCGCCTGGCAGATGATCTTTCTGGACGCCGAACGCCCCGCCTATGCGGGCTACTGGCCCGACCTCGTGCGGGTGCTCGCGCCGGGCGGGCTGCTCGCCGTCGACAACGCGCTCTCGCACGCCGAGGAGCTCGCCGAGTTCCGGCGCCTCGTCGCCGCCGACGCGCGCGTCAGCGAGGCGCTCGTGCCGACCGGCGCGGGCGTGCTGCTGATCGTGCGCGAGCCGGCGCCGGCCTAGCCCCGCGCGCGCGGCCGTCAGGCTGAGGCGCGCTTGACGAGCCCCACGACGTGGCCCTCGGGATCGGCGAACAGCGCGATCGTCGGCCCGCCGGGCACGTCCATCGGCTCCTGCACGGTGCGGCCCCCGAGCTCCGATATCTGCGCCAGCGCGGCCGCGGGGTCCTCGACCTCGACGTAGAAGGTGACGTGCCCCGGACCGCCGCCCTGGCTCGCACCGACGCCGCCGTTGAGCCCCTCGCCGGGGTTGGCCATGTAGTAGCCGCCGTCCATCACATCCTGCATCTGCCAGCCGAAGGCCTCGCCGTAGAAGCGCTGCAGGGCGGCCGCGTCGTTGCCAAGGACCTCGAAGTGCGTGACCGGATTGGGCATATAGCCTCCTTCTGTCGAGGGGTCGTCAGGCGTCCCAGGGCGAATCCTCGCACCGTGCGCGCCGCGGGGCGCCGTCGGTCACGGTCACGGGGCGCCGTCGGTCATGTAGAACCCAGCTCGACAGCCATCGAGCGACCGCACGAACGTTCGTTCGGTGACGCCGGAGCACTACAGAGGACATGACCACGACCACATGACCACGACCACCCCACCCTTCACAGCCGAGCACGAGGAGCTGCGCGCGTCGATCCGCGGCTTCATCGAGCGCGAGCTCGCGCCGCACGCCGAGCGCTGGGAGCAGGAGCACTGGTTCCCAGATGAGGCGTTCAAGAAGATGGCCGCGCAGGGTCTGCTGGGCCTGAAGTACGAGGAGCGCTACGGAGGGCAGGGCGGCGACTACCTGCACGAGGCGGTGCTCGCCGAGGAGCTCGCGCGGATCGGCTCGGGCGGCACGGCGGCGGGCCTCGGCGCGCACATCTCGATCGCCACGCCGCCGGTGTGGAAGTTCGGCAGCGAGGAGCAGAAGCAGCGCTACCTCGTGCCAGCGGTCCGCGGCGAGCTGATCGCGGCGCTCGGCATCACCGAGCCCGGCGCGGGCTCGGACGTGGCGTCGATCGCCACGCGCGCCGAGCGCGTCGACGGCGGCTTCCTGGTCAACGGCGAGAAGACCTACATCACCAACGGCGTGCGCGCGCACTACATCGTGACGGCGGTCAAGACGACGCGCGAGGGCGGTCACCACGGCATCTCCTTCCTGATCATCGAGCGCGGCGAGGGCGTGAGCTCCGCTGCGCTGCAGAAGCTCGGCTGGCATGCCTCCGACACGGCGACGATCAGCTTCCAGGACGTGTTCGTGCCCGAGGCGAACCTGTTGGGCGCCGTCAACGAGGGCTTCAAGCTGATCATGGCCAACTTCCAGTGGGAGCGGCTGTCGATGGCGCTCGGCGCCGTCGGCGCGATGGCGCTCGCGTGGGAGCGCACGGCGGCGTTCGCGCGCGAGCGAAGCGCCTTCGGCAGGCCGCTGTCCGGCCACCAGGCGATCCGCCACCGCCTCGCCGACCTCGCGACCTCCGTGTACACCTGCCGCTGCGTGACCTACGACGCGCTGCGGCGCTTCATCGCGGGCGAGGAGCCGCTGCGCGAGGTGACGATGGCGAAGCTGCTCACGCAACGCGCCTGCTTCGAGCTGATGGACGCCTGCCTGCAGATCCACGGCGGCGCCGGATACATGCGCGAGTACTGGGTCGAGCGCGCCGCGCGCGACGCGCGTCTCGGGCCGATCGGCGGCGGCTCGGACGAGATCATGCGCGAGATCCTGGGGCGCGCGCTCTCGCTTTAGCCGCAAGAGCTGCCGAGGCGCGTGCTGAGCAGCGCAGGGCGGGCAAACCTCCGCAGCGCAGGGCGGGCAAACCTCCGCAAAGCTAAAGGCGCCCCGCCGTCCGCTCGATGAGGCCGCGTGGCATGCAATCGTGCGCTGGCGCCCACTGCGCTGGCGGTTCTATCCACGCTCGCAATCCTCGCCGGCGGCCTCACCGACGCCGCGCCGGCGCGCACGGCTGCGGGCGCCGGGTTGCACGCTCGGAGCGCTAGCGCCGCTCGCCCGCGGGCCGCGCACGCGCCCGGACACCGCGAGCAGGCGCGCTGCGCGAGGACGCGTCGTGGCGCACGCGCGCGCCGCGACGAGCGCCGCCGCGGGCGCAGGCGCGAGAGCCGCTGCGCGCACGCGCGGCACGCTCGTCGAACACACCGAAAGCACGCCCCAGGGCAGGTCCCCGCCTCCAAGAGCGCCTCAGCGACGTGCGCGGGCGCGAACACGGTGCCGAGCGAGGCGAACGTGGCGCTCGCGGCGGCGGCAATGCTGTGTCTGGTCAACCGCGAACGGGCGGCGAGCGGAGAGCCGCCGCTGCGTGCCGACGGCGACCTGATGCGCGCCGCGCAGGGCCACAGCGAGAGCATGGCCGCGGCGGGCTACTTCGAACATACGAGCCCCGACGGCCAGACGCCGCTGAGCCGCATCGAGGCGAGCGGCTACATCCCGACGGGCGCGGAAAGCTACGAGATCGGCGAGAACATCGCGTGGGGAAGCCTCGCCGACGCGACGCCGGCGGCGATCGTGCGCGCCTGGATGGCCTCGCCGCCGCACCGCGCGAACATCCTCAACGCGAGCTTCCGCGACAGCGGCGTCGGCGTCTGCGCGCAGCTGCCGCCCTCCTTCGGCGCGGCCGGCGCGGGCGCGATCTACACCGAGGACTTCGGCGCGCTCGGCGATTGACGGCGACGCGCTCCGGCGTCGCTGCGGCGCCGCGCGCCACCCAGCGCCGGGGACCCCGGCGGGCGCCTCCTCGGCGCCCGCCGGATCCCGGATCTGCCTAACGCACGTGCACCGTGACGGTGCTCGTGCGCGCCTGCGCCGCCGGGGCTGAGAGCACGACTGTGAGCGTGAACCGTCCGGCTTTGAGCCGGCGCAGCTCGCGCATCGTCAGCCGTGCCACACCGCGGCGCAGCCTCGCGCTGCCGTGCGCCGCGATGTGCCTGCCGCCGCCGAGCGTCAGGCGCACCGTGCCCTTCACCGTCGCCGGGTAGCTGACCGTGCACTTGATCTTGTCGTGCTTCTTGCCGGTCAGCTTGCACGCGATGGACGGCTTGGGAGCGGCGGGGCCCTGCGGCCCGGTCGCGCCCTGCACGCCGGCCGGACCCTGCGGGCCCGAGGCACCGCGTTCGCCCTGAGCACCGCGTTCGCCCTGCGCGCCCCGTTCGCCCTGCAGGCCCGACTGCTCGATGAAGCGGGTCGTCTCGGTGCGTGTGTCACCGTTGGCGTCGACGACCTTCCAGGTCGCCTTGTAAGCGCCCGGTTCGAGGCCGGCGACGGTGACGCCGCTGGGCGTGTCGACGTTGGCAGAGGTGAACACCGCCGAGCCACCGCTGGCTTTCGCGATGCTCAGTTCGATCGTCGGTTCGCCTTCGCTCGCTTCCGCCAGCGCCGTGAACTTGCCGTAGGTCGTTTCTCCCTCCACCGGCGAGCTGTTGGCCACCGTCGCAACCTGCGCGACCGTTTCGCCACCGCTGAATTCGTCGGTCTGTGCGATGTCGGCGGTCGGCAGTTCCTTCGCCTTCCCGCTTTCCGGACAGATCTGACCGGTGAGCGCCACACCACTCGTCTTGGCACTGGTGGGGAAGCCCGCGGCTTCGTTCGTGGGCTCGCCCTTCAGCGGCTCGCCCCAGTACTCGCCCGGGCTGCAGGTCCCTTCCTTGACCTTTTCGCTTGAGCCTTCCAGTTCGACACGCAGGTGCGCGACGTGGAGGGTGCTCAGCAGCGCGCCTTCGGCGTTGCTCAATTCGACCAGATCCCCGCCTTTCACCGCCAGCGCGTGTGAGGCTTCGCCTTCTTCGTTGGCCGTGGCTTCCACCACTTCGGCGCCGTCTTTGAGTTTGTATTCGGCGCCTTCGACGAGCCCCGAGCACGTCACCGTCTGGGTCCCCAGGTTCGCGCTGCAGGTCGGAAAGCCCGTCGGTGTGAATTCCGGAAGCAGGTTTTCGACCAGGTTGACTGCTTCAGGCTCACCAACCTTTACGGTGAGCTTGACGAGGCCGCCATCGGGGTTGGCTTCGCCGTGTTCGGTTTTTGGCGCGAAAGCGCGGTTGTCGTCGGTGCTGACCTCGATCGTCCCGGCTTCCGGAAGCGCGCTGAGGCCCAGTTCTTCGGTCAGGTTGACTTCCGCCGTGTCCAGGGAGGTGCTGCAGAATTCCGTCAGCGGGCGAGGCCCAGCTGCGCCTTCGACGCTGTAGGTCAGAACCCCGGTCTGGAAGCACGGGCCGACGTCGAGTTCCGCTTCGCCTCCGTTTTCAGTCAGCGAGCTCGAGTTGTCGAGATCGGTCCAGCCGGTCCAGCCGGACTCCGTGAACGGGTTGCCCCCGTTGCCCGTGAGGATCGTCTGTTTTTCGGGAGTCGGCGCGCCGGCTCCTTTGTATTCGACCTCGATCTCGTCGCGATCGTCGCCGACGGCGCGTGGCGCGGCTCCGGCGCCTTCCAGCTGCAGCGTCCATTCGCCTTCGGCGTTCGTTTTCGCGCTGCCTTTCCCGACTTCGACCGGTTTCGCTTCTTCGCCTTCAGCGCGTACCAGCTTTACGGTGACTTCGACGTTCGCTGTTTTTTTCTCGATGTTGCCCGTGACTTCCGAGCTGAACTGGGTCAGGTTCACCTGCGGCAGCGGCAGGTGGCTTTCCGTTTTCGTCGTGCGCTGCACGCAGGCGTTTTCGTCGTTTGACCAGATCTCCTGGGTGAGGTACTTGTGGCCGTTGATCAGCTGGTTGTATTCAGAGCCGTCTTCGGCGAGGCCCAGCGGGGTTCCGTGCTGGGGGCCGAACTCGCACTTGTCCGCCACCTCGTAGCCGTCCGGGTCCATCCAGCCGGTTCCCTCGGGATCGGTCATCGACTCGTTCGTCTCATGCGCGGCGATGTCGATCGCGACCTCGGCCGAGGGGTTGCCCTCGGGGTCGGCGCCGGGCGAGATCGCGCCAACCTCGATGACCGGGTCGATCGCCAGTGCGTAGATCGTGACCGCTGAGGGGTCCAGTGAGGACAGCGAGTGGTAGCCGCCAAAGGCGTTGGTCCCGCAGACTTCGGTGATTATGCACTCGTCGACGTTGGGCGGCAGGAACACGAACCACAGGTTGTGAAGCCCGCGTTCGCTCGTGGGGGCCTCTTTGTTGATCTCTTCCTGCAGCTGCTGGTCGGTGAAGCATGCCGTTGCCGACTGCGGCGAGGTGCACCCTCCGCTGGGGTAGGCGTCTTCGTCGGTTATGACGTCTTCCGGGGCTTTGAATTCGATTTTGTACTGCCCGGATTTGAGGTTGCTCGGGGAGGTGCCTTCGCCGTAGGCGGTGAGCGTCGAGAAGATGTTCGTCGATTTTTCAGATTCGGCCGCGACGTCGGTGAAGTACTGCTCGATCAGTTTCTCGTAGCTCTGGGATTTTTCGGGCGCAGGGGGGAATTCGTAGCCTTCGGATTTCTTGGCCCAGAAGATGATGTGCAGCTTGATGCCGCCGCTCATGACGGGGCCGCCGTGATAGACGACGGGGATGTTCACGCCCATCTCGGTCGGCTGCGTGCTGGCTTCGCCTTCGCTGTTGACCGGTGGTGCGAGCCCGAGCGCGTTGGCCACGCGCGGGTGGAACTGGCGCACCTTTGCCGCTTCGGCGCTCGTTGCGCCGAGGGCCATCACTGCTGTCAGGGTGCAGGCGATCGCCAACAGGATCCGCCCACGAGTAGCGCTTCTCAACACACCGCCTCCTACGCCGTTGGGTTGTCAGTGACTCGCGCCAACATGCGCGCGAGTGCCAGTCCGGCGCCCGGTGTGCGCACACACCCAGATCACGGCGACTGCGCCGCCTCGGGAGCCGCGGACAACATACAGAGCACGAGCGGTGCTCGCGCCGGCGAGCCGATGCGCGCCGCGCAGGGCCGCAGCGACAGCGTGGCGCCGGCGAGCCACCGCAAAGCTCACCGATCGCGTGCTAAACCGGAGCACGTGACCTCGAACGTGAGCGGCCTGGCTCCCTCATTTCCGAACCCTGTGAACGAGCTCGCAGCGCGGGTGGTCGCGGCGTGCGTGCTCGTTCTGGCGGCGCTGGCGATCGCGCTGCAGCTGCGCTGGCTGTCGCTCGTGCTCGTGGCGGGCTTCGTGTTGCGCGTGACGTGGGGCCCGCGCTTTGACCCGTTCGGACTGCTCGCGACGCGCGTGATCGCACCGCGCCTGGGGGCCGCGCGGCCGGTTGCGGGGCCGCCCAAGCGCTTCGCGCAGGCGATGGGCCTGGCCTTCAGCGCGGCGGCGGCGCTGCTGCTGTACGCGGCCGGCGCGGCGACGGCGGGCTACGCGGTGCTGGGCGCGCTGGTGGCGGCGGCGCTGCTCGAGTCGGCGCTCGGCGTGTGCCTCGGGTGCGCGGTGTTCGGCGTGCTGATGCGCGTCGGGATCGTGCCCGCAGAGGTGTGCGAGCGCTGCGCGAACGTCGCACTGGGAGCTCCGCCGGCAAGCTGAGCTCCCGGCGAGCCGCCGCGCCCCGGCGAGCCGCCGCGCCCCCGGTGCGCCCGCGCGCTCAGACGTTCGCGAGCTCGGGCAGACGGACCGTCCAGGCCTGCGCGCGCTCGAGCTGCGCGGCGAGCGCGAAGAGCAGGTCCTCGCGCCCGTAGTCGGCGACGAGCTGCGCGCCGACGGGTAGGCCGTCCGCGGTTCGGTGCACGGGCAGCGAAATCGCGGGCTGGCCCGTGCTGTTGAAGCCGGCGGTGAAGGTGGCGAGCGGGACGGCGCGCATGATCGGGAAGGCGGGCTGGTCGGCGGGCGCGTCGAAGCTGCCGAGCGGGGTGGCGGGCTCGGCGGTGGTGGGCGTGAGCAGCAGGTCGAAGCCCTCCTGCCACCACTGCGCGATCTGGCGGCTGACGTGCTGGTGGTGCTCGACGGCGCGCAGGTAGTCGCCGGCGCTGTGGGCGCGACCCATCTCGGCGAGCGCCCAGGTGCTCGGCTCGACGTCCTGCGCGCCGATCGGCTGTGCGGTCTTGGCTTCCCAGTATTTGAGGTTCCAGGCGATGCCGGCGGTCCAGCGGAGCACGAAGGAGGCGATGTAGTCGGGGTCATCGAGCGCGGGCGGGTAGGCGAGCTCGACGGAATGGCCGAGCGCCTCGAGCGCGTGCGCGGCGGCCTCGGCGGCGGCGACGCAGTCGGGATGGCACTCGATCTGCCCGCCGGGCGGCCTGGTCGTGAGGCCGATGCGCAGGCGCGGCGGGTCGGCGTCGAGCTCCTGCGCGTAGGGGCGCGCGGGCGCGGGCGCGACGTAGGGGTCGCCGGGCATGGCGCCGCGGATGAGGTCGAGGATCGCGGCGCTGTCGCGGACGCTGCGGGTGAGCACGTGCTCGATCGGCAGCCCGGAGATGACGTCGCCGAAGTCGGGGCCGAGCGAGACGCGCCCGCGCGAGGGCTTCAGCCCGATCAGACCGCAGTGGCTGGCGGGTATGCGGATCGAGCCGCCGCCGTCGTTGGCGTGCGCGACGGCAACCATGCCGGAGGCGACGGCCGCGGCGGAGCCGCCGCTCGAGCCGCCGGGGGAGCGGTTCAGGTCCCAGGGATTGCGTGTGGCGCCGTAGGCGGCGGGCTCGGTGGTGGGCAGGATGCCGAGCTCGGGCGTGTTGGTCTTGCCGAGGAAGACGAAGCCGGCGGCGCGGAACTTGGCGGCGAGGTACTGGTCGTCCGGTTCGACCCAGCGCAGGCGCTTGAGAAAGGCCATGCCCTCGTGGAAGGGGTCGCCGGCGCTGTGGCAGGCGAGGTCCTTGAGCAGCATGGGGACGCCGCGAAAGGGGCCGTCGGGGAGCTGGCCGCGCGCGGCCTGCAGGGCCTTCTCGGAGAGGTCGGTGATGACTGCGTTGAGCTGGCCGTTGAGCGCGTCGAGGCGTGCGAGCGCGTCTTCGACGAGCTCGGCGGCGGCGACCTGGCCGCTGCGCACGAGCTCGGCCTGCGCGGTTGCATCGAGCTGCGCGAAGTCCGACATGCGTGATCCTCCTCACTTCGCCGATCGGCGGCCGCGACTGGCCGCCCGGCCAAGGCTACACGCTGCGGCGATATAACTCCTCGCCTTTGGCGAAACGACGACGAGAGGGAGCTATCTGGCTATGGGCGTACTCGACGGCAGGTCGGCGATCGTGACGGGCTCGGCGCGGGGCATCGGTCGGGCGACCGCCGAGCTGCTGTGCGAGCAGGGCGCGCAGGTGCTGGTCAACGACCTCGACGGCGACGTGGCCGAGCAGGCCGCGCAGGAGATCAACGGCGAGACGGCGGTGTTCGCGGGCGACCTCACGCGGCCGGGCGCCTGCGATGAGCTCGTGCAGAAGGCGATCGACTCGTTCGGGAAGATCGACATCATCGTCAACAACGCGGGCTACACGATCGACGCGCCGATCCACAAGATGTCCGACGAGCACTTCCAGGCGATGCTCGACATCCACACGATCGTGCCGTTTCGGGTGATCCGCGCGGCGGCGCCGCACCTGCGCGAGCCGGCGAAGAAGGAGCGCGAGGAAGGCAAGGAGGTGTTCCGCAAGATCGTCAACGTGTCCTCGACGTCGGGCACGTTCGGCAACGCGGGGCAGGCGAACTACTCATCCGGCAAGGCGGGCGTGGTGGGCCTGACGAAAACGATCGCGAAGGAGTGGGGCCAGTTCAAAGTGAACGTGAACGCGGTCGCGTTCGGCTTCATCGACACGCGCCTGACGCAGGCGAAGGACGACGAGAACACGATGCAGGTGCACGGCGAGACGATCCAGCTCGGGATCCCCGAGCAGATGCGCCAGATGGCCTCGATGCTGATCCCGCTGGGGCGCCCGGCGAGCCCGGCGGAGGCGGCGGGCGGGATCTTCTTGCTGTGCTCGCCGTGGTCGAACTACGTGCACGGGCAGACGCTGCACGTCACGGGCGGCCTGTTCGGCGGGATGACGGGTTAGCGAGCTCGCTCGCTGGCGCGGCTCGCTGATGCGTTGCCGCTGAGATCGACCAGGCAGCCGGAGAAGTAGGCGCCGGCGGGCGAGGCGAGGTAGCCGACGAGGGCGGCGAGCTCGTCCGCGCCCGTGCGCTCGCCGGGCGCCAGGCAGACGGTCGTGACGGTGTGACTGGAGAACTCGATCGAGAGCGTGCGCGCGAGGTTCTCGAGACCCGCGCGCGCGGCGCGCGCCCACTCGTCGGCCGGCGCGGGCGCGATGTAGACGATCCGCCCGCCGCGAGCGGGCTCCAGCAGGGCGGCGTTGGCGACCGCCCTGGTGAGCTCCCAGCTGAGCTGCAGGCATTGGCCCATCGCCGCGCGCGCGACGGCGCCGCCGGCGCGGAAGAGACCGGCGGCGTCGAGGAGGAGCACGTCCGGCGCGGGCGCCGGCGCGAGCGCGGCGCGCACGGCGGGCTCGGGATCCTCACCGGGCTCGATCGCGACGCGCGCCAGCTGCGCGCCGAGCTGCTCGCAGCCGACGGCGCTCTCCTCGGCCGCGGCAGAGAACGGCGCAGCGCCCGCGAGCAGCAGGCCGACGCCGTCCAGCAGCCCGCGGCGCAGCAGCTGCGATGGTGTGATGCCCGGCACGGAGCGCCGCACACTACCGGCGGCTCGCGGGCGCCGATCGGGCCCGCGCGGCCGCGCACGCCGGGAGCCCCCCGCGCACGCCGCGAGGGCGGGCGCTCAGGGACCGCCGAAGGGGTCTGGCGCGGGCGCTTCTTCGGCGGGCGGCTTGGCGACTGGCGCGCGCCCGCCGAGTTCGAAGTACAGGACGGCGGCGGCGAGCGCCGACAGCGGCGCGGTGAGCACGCCGACGACGACGCGCGCGACGATGCCCGCCGCCTCGCCCGCGGACTGCGCGGCGACGAAGATCGCCGCGGCGACGGCGACGAGCAGCACGTCGAGCAGCAGGATGACGGCGAAGACGCGCAGCCCATTGCCGCGTACGAGCTCGCGGCTGCGCGCGAGCGCGGCGAACACGCCGGGGCGCTCGAGCACGACGACGGGCGCCGCGACCGACCAGATGGTGATCAGGATGAGGAACGGGATCACGAAGAAGATGAAGCCGATCACCTCGCCGATCGCGGCGAGGATGCCGACCCCGATGAGCTGTCCGAGCACGGGCGAGACGGCGCGCAGCAGCTGCCCGGGCGTGGCCTGCCCGCGGCCGGCTTCGACGTCGGCGACGAGCTCCACGACCATGCCGGTGAACAGCGTGGTGGCGACGAGCCCGATCAGCTCGGCGAGCAGCACAGCGCCCGCGCTCTTGGATTCGTCGAGCACGCCGCCGATGATGCCCGTGAAGATGAACACGACGGCGGCGGCGGGCATCAGCACCGGCGCCTGGTCGACGTAGATGCGGAAGACCTTGCGCACGACGGCGCCGACGTCGAGTTGGGTGGTCATGTGGCGAAGGCTCCGCGCGGCGCTCCTGCGCAGCGCTGCTCGGCGTGGAGCCTAGGCAAGCGCGCCGACGTCGCCGCCGCTGTGCGGAGCGCCGCGCTCGGCGCGCCGGCGCTCGCGCAGCTTGCGCAGCACGCCCCGGCGCCCGTGCTGCTCCAGGCCGGCGTACAGCGCGCGGATCTCGATGAGGATCTCGTCGGCGACCCGCTGCTGCTGCTCGGGCGTGGAATCCTCGACGCGATCCCACGCGAGCGGCGCGCCGTAATGCACGGTCACGCTCGGGAACTGCAGGCGCTTCCAGTTGCGCACGCGCTGGGAGCCGTGGATCGCGATCGGCACGACCGGCGCTCCGGTCTCGAGCGCGAGGCGCCCGATGCCGCGCTTCGCGTGCTCGGCGATGCGGCCCGTGCGCGAGCGCCCGCCCTCGCAGTACATCGCGACGGCGCCGCCCTGCGCGAGGATCGTCTCGGCGGTGATGAAGGTCTCCTCGTCGCGCGCGCCACGCCGCACGGGGAAGACGCCGCCGGGCGAGTAGATCCACTGCATCGGGACTTTGAAGAGCTGCGACTTCGCCATGAAGCGGACCTTGCGGCGCACGAAGCAGCCCATCAGGAAGTGGTCCATGAAGGAGAAGTGGTTGGGCGCGAGGATGACGGGCCCCGCGCCGGGCACGTTCTCGACGGAGATCGAGCGCGCGCGCAGGAAGCTGCAGGCGTAGATGGAGGTGATGATGCGCACGAGCTCGTAGACGAAGTTGGGCTGGCGCGTGCGCGCGCGCTCGTGGAAGCGGTCGAAGTGCTCCTTGGGGCGCGGGTCGGAGTAGACCTGCTCGCGCATCGGTGCGAGGTCGCTCATCCGCTTCGGACTACCTCGCAGCGCGCGCAAGGTTACGCGCGCGCGCCGCGCGCGCGATAGGCGCGCGCGAGGTCGAGCAGCTGCGCGGCGCGGTGCGCGAAGCCGGCGGGCGTGCGACCGGTGGCGCGGTGGCTCAGCTCGAGCTCCAGCTCGACGAGGCGCAGCCCCGCGCGCGCGGCGTCGATCGTCATGCCGAGCTCCATGCCGTAGCCGGCGCAGAACGGCAGCAGCTGCGCGAGCGCGGCGGCTGTGAGCGCGCGCTGGCCCGACAGCGGCGCGCGCATGCGCCGCCCGCAGGCGCGCCACAGGGCCAGACGCGCGAAGGTGCGCACGATCCCCAGGCCGCCGCCGGCGGGATGCGCGAAGACGCCGACGGCGAGGTCGGCCTCGCCCGCCCCGACGGCGCGCACGAGCGCGGCGAGCTCCTGCGCGCTCTCGCCGAGGTCGCCGTCGCAGAGCAGGAAGATCGCCTGCTCTTCTGCGCCCGCGCCGGCGTGCGTGCCGGCGCGCGCCGGCGTGAGCGCGCAGGCCGCGGCCGCGCTCATCGCCGCGCCCTTGCCGAGATGGCGCCCGCTGCCGATCACGCGCGCGCCGAGACCTCGCGCGATCTCGGCGGTGCGATCGCGCGAGCAGTCGTCGGCGAGGAAGATCGCGGCTCCGGGAAGCGCGCGGCGCAGCGCGGCGATCGTCGCGCCGATCCGCTGCGCCTCGTCGCGGGCGGCGACGAGCACGCGGACGCGGGCCGGCGGGTCATCAGCCGCGCTATCTATGCTGGCGGGCAAGCTCTCCTTCCCACCTGCGCGCTGGAGGATTCGATGACTGACGTTGAGGCTCACATCACCGGCACCGTATGGAAAATCGAATGCGCCGTCGGCGACACGATCGAGGAGGGTGACACGGTCGCGATCCTCGAGTCGATGAAGATGGAGATGCCGGTCGAGGCCGAAGACGCCGGCACCGTGACCGAGATCCGCTGCGAGGAGGGCCAGGCGGTGAGCGAGGGCGACACGCTTGTCGTGCTCGAGTAGCTGCCGGCGGCGCGCTGTAGCCTGCGCCCGGGCGCAGTGAACACGACCTCTCCCCCACGCCGACTCGCCGACGGCAAGCTGCTCGTGGACGAGCCCGCCGAGGCGGTCGTGCGCCTGACGATCTCAAACCCGGCGAAGCGCAATGCGCTGGATCACCCGATCCTCGACGCGATCACCGAGACGCTCGCGGACCTGCCCGACGGAGCGAGCGCGCGCTGCGTGATCATCACGGGCGCCGACGGGATGTTCTCGGCGGGCTATGACATCGGCGAGATTCCCGCCGAGGAATTCGAGCAGCGCGCCGAGGCGCTCGTGGCGCACCCGTTCACGCAGGCGATCGACACGCTCGAGGCGTTCCCCTTCCCGACGCTCGCGGTGCTGCCCGGCCATACGATCGGCGGCGGGCTGGAGCTCGCGCTCGCGTGCGATCTGCGCGTGGCGCAGCGCGACATCAGGCTCGGCATGCCGCCCGCGAAGCTCGGGCTCGTCTACTCGCACACCGGGCTGCGGCGCTTCATCGACGCGATCGGCGCGCCGCGCACGCGCGAGCTGTTCCTGCTCGGCCGCCAGATCGACGCGGACACGGCGCTGCGGTGGGGCCTCGTGAACCGCGCGGTCGAGGCCGAGCGCCTGGAGGCGGTCGCGCTCGAGCTGGCCGGCGAGCTGGCGGCGAACGCGCCGCTGTCACAGGCGGGCAACAAGCGCGTGATCGCGCAGCTGCTGCGCTTCGAGGGGGCGCTGCCGGAGGACGTGGAGCGCGAGCTGATCGAGCTGCGCCGCGCCTCGTTCGCATCAGAGGACATGCGCGAGGGCGTGCGCGCCTTCGCCGAGCGCCGCGCGCCCCGCTGGCAGGGGCGCTAGGCGCGCAGCGGGCCGCCCGGCTGAGCCCGGCGGCGCAGCCGCGTTCGAGCCGCCCGGACGCCGTCGGCGAAAAGGCCGGCGAGCCGTCCGCCGTGCCGCCCGGAGCCGTCCGCCGCGGCGCCCCCCAGCCGTCCGCCGCGTCGCCCCCCAGCCGTCCGCCGCGGCGCCTACCGTTCGGCGCATGCCGCCGCTGATCACCCGCGAGGAGGCGCTCGCGCTGGGCGAGCTGGAGGAGCACGCGGCGATCGAGGCGCTGATCGAGCGCGCCTGGCGGGCGCGCGTCGAGCGCTTCGCCGACTCCACGGACATGTGCTCGCTGGTGAACGCGAAGTCGGGTGGCTGCGCCGAGGACTGCGGATTCTGCGCGCAGTCGCGCTTCGCCGACGCGCAGACGCCGATGCACGCGATGATGGAGCCCGAGCAGATCCTCGAACACGCGCGCGCGGCGGAGGCCGCGGGCGCGCATCGCTTCTGCATGGTCACCCAGGGGCAGGGGCTGTCCAAGCGCGACTTCGAGAAATACCTGGACGGAGTGCGGCTGGTCGCCGCGCACACCAACCTGAAGCGCTGCGCGTCGATCGGCCACATCTCGCTGGAGCGCGCGCGCGCGCTGCGCGAGGCCGGCGTGCAGCGCGTGCACCACAACGTCGAGACCGCCCACAGCTACTACGAGGAGGTCACGACGACCGTGCGCTACGAGGGGCGCCTGCGCACGATCGCGGCGGTGCGCGAGGCGGGCCTGGAGACCTGCGTCGGCGGCATCCTGAACCTCGGCGAGACGCGCGAGCAGCGTGTGGAGATGGCCTTCGAGCTGGCCGCGATCAATCCGACGAGCGTGCCGATCAACATGCTCAACCCGCGGCCCGGCACGAAGTTCGGCGACCGCGAGTACATGGACCCGTGGGAGGCCGTGAAGTGGATCGCGATCTTCCGGCTGATCCTTCCTGACGCGCTGTTCCGGCTCTGCGGCGGGCGCGTCGAGAATCTCGGCGAGCTGCAGCGCCTGGCGGTTCGCGCCGGCATCAACGGTGTGATGATGGGCAACTTCCTGACGACGCTCGGCAACGATCCGCGCGAGGATCGCGAGATGTTCGGCGAGCTCGGGTTGAACGTCGCGCGCCAGCCCGACAACGCGGCCAACCCGCGACCCGACAACCGCAGCGGGTGCATGTGCGGCGAGACGCCGCAGGTCGTGCAGGAGTTTCTCGACGGGGACTGCGGCGAGGAGCGCGTGGAGCTGGCGCTGGCGTTGTGGGACCCGTCCACGCAGCTGCGCTTCCGCGCCAAGCGCGCGGTGCCCGCGCGCCCGGACGGGTCGCCGAACCGCGCACCAGCCGAGCAGCCGCCGCGCGCGGAGCTGGCACGTTGAGCGAGCTCGAGGGGTTGCTCGAAGAGCGGCTCGAGGAGCTTTCGCGGCGCGGGCGGCTGCGGCGGCTGCGGTTGATCAGCGGGCCGCAGGGGCCGACGGTGCTGCTCGAGGGCGAGCCCGTGCTGCTGCTGTGCTCCAACAACTACCTGGGGCTCGCCGACCATCCGCAGGTGCGCGCGGCGGCCGCCGAGGCGGCGATGCGCTGGGGCGTCGGCGCCGGCGCATCGCGGCTGATCTCCGGCACGATGACGATCCACCGGCGCCTCGAGGAGCAGCTTGCGGAGTTCATCGGCAGCGAGTCGTGCGTGCTGTTCGGCTCGGGCTACCTCGCGAACCTCGGCGTCGTGGGCGCGCTCAGCGGGCGTGGAGCGACGGTGTTCTCCGATGAGCTAAATCACGCCTCGATCGTCGACGCGTGCCGCCTGTCGCGCGCCGAGGTGGTGATCTACCGCCACCGCGACCTCGAGCATCTGCGCTGGTCGCTGCAGCGCCACGGCTCCTCGCGCGGCGCCGGCGCCGGCGTGATCGTGACGGACTCGGTCTTCTCCATGGACGGCGACGTCGCGCCGCTGGTCGAGCTCGTGGAACTCGCCGCGGGCTACGGCGCGCGGCTCGTCGTCGACGAGGCACACGCCCTCGGCAGCCTCGGCCCGGGCGGCCGCGGCGCGGTCGCCGAGGCGGGGCTCGAGGACGAGGTCGACGTGGTCGTGGGGACGCTCGGCAAGGCGCTCGGCAGCTACGGCGCGTTCGCCTGCGCGAGCGAGACGGCCGTGCGCTTCCTGATCAACACGGCGCGCCCGCTGATCTTCTCGACGGCGCCCGCGCCTCCGGCGGTCGCCGGCGCGCACGCCGCGCTCGAGCTTCTGCGCAGCGAGCCCGAGCGGGTCGCGCGCCTGCGCGCGAACGCGAGCGCCCTGCGCCGGTCGCTCGCGGCGCAGGGATTCCCCGTCGCCGAGGGCGAGCTGCAGATCGTGCCGCTCGTGGTCGGGGAGGATCGCGCGACGGTGGCGCTCTGCGAGGAAGCGCTCGCCGCGGGCGTCTTCGCGCAGGCGATCCGGCCGCCGACCGTGCCCGAGGGCACCTCGCGTCTGCGGCTGACGGCGCTCGCATCCCATCGCCCCGCCGAGCTGCGGCGCGCCGCCGCGGTGCTCGGGGACCTCGCGCGAGCGCTCGGCCTCGACCCCGGCGCGATGGGCTCGCCGCACGAGGAGCGCGCCTGCGTGGCCGAGCCCGCGGATCCGCCGCGAGAGACTGCCGCGGCGAGCGGGTACGAGCCCGCTGCGGACGGGCTGTTCCACCTCGAGCGGATCGACGGCGCGCTCGTGCACGGGGGCCCGTTCGACCTCGAGCGCGAGCCCGCGCTCCCCGCGCCGTTCGACCTCGAGCGCGCGCCGGAGCCTCCCGCTCGCGCGGCCTGACGCGCGCGGTTGCGCGGCCTGTTCGTCACCGCGACGGACACCGGCGTCGGCAAGACGGTCGTGAGCGCGTGCCTGCTCGCGGCGATCCGAGAGGCGGGCGAGCCCGTGCGCGCATTCAAGCCGGCCGTGACCGGGCTGGATGCGCCCGCCGAGGAGGCGCCCGGGGCGGCGCACTGGCCGGCCGACCACGAGCTGCTCGCGGCGGTCGCGGGGATGACGCCCGCAGAGGTCGCGCCGCTTCGCTACGGCCCCGCGGTCTCGCCCCATCTGGCGGCCGCGCTCGCGGGCGAGCGCATCGAGCCGCGGCGCCTGCTCGAGCAGGCGCGCCGCGCGGGCACCGGCGCGACGCTGATCGCCGAGGGGGTGGGCGGCCTGCTCGTACCGCTGCGCGAGGACTTCAGCGTCTGCGATCTCGCGGCCGCGCTCGCGCTGCCGGTCGTCGTGGTCGCGCGGCCCGGGCTCGGCACGATCAACCACACGCTGCTGACGCTGCGCGTCGCACACGACGCGGGCCTGGAGGTGTGCGCGGTGGTGCTGACGCCGTGGCCGGCGAAGCCGACGCGGCTGGAGCGCTCCAATCGCGAGACGATCGCGGCGCTCGGCGAGGTGGAGGTGGCGACGCTGGGAACGCTGCCGGGTCCGGCGCCGCGCACGCTCGCCAGCGCGGGCGCTACGCTCCCCTGGCGAAGGTGGCTGACGTGAGGCACAAGCGCAAGGAGGCTCCGATCGAGCCGAGGCTCGCGAGACTCGTGCTCGTCCTGCTGGCGTCCCTCGCGCCGCTTGCGACGTTCGCGCCGGCTATCGCGCAGGCGAGCGGGGCCAAGGCGGCATTCGCGCTGCCGAGCGTGCGCCTGCACGGGAGCGTTCCGACGCTCTTGAGCGCGGGCGAACGCCTGAGCATCGGCGGTAGCGTGCTGCACTCGCCCGCCGGCGCACACGTCGCGCTGGAACGCCGCCGCGCGGGCGCCTGGCGCATCGTCGTGCGCGTGCGGGTCCGGCGCGGCGCCTTCAAGCTCAGCTGGCGGCCCCCGGCGGGCCAGAGATTGACGCTGCGGATCGCGCTGCGCGCCCGCGGGCGCGTGGTCTCCTACTCCACGCCCATCGGCGTCAGGATCGGGCCGGCGCCGCGCTACTGCCCGACGCTGCCGCGGCCGGCGAGCGTGCCCAGCGGCGATGGCTGGATCGTCGGCGGCCTCTATGACTCGGGCGGGCCGCCGCCCGGGGTGTTCGACTGCCGCCCGGGCCCCTACACGGTTGCCGCGATCGACGAAGCCGGCGAAGCGGCCGCGAGCGAGCACGTCACGGGCAAGGCCTATCTGTTCGTGCTGCCGGCCGGCAGCTACGAGCTCGAGGTGCTCGAAGGGGGCTGCTTCTCCGAAGAACCCGTGACGGTCCTCGCCGGCATGGCGACCAGGGGCAACACGATCTGCGACATCCCCTAGCGCCGCCGCTTGCCGTCCGCGGCGCCCCCGATCACCCGGCCGCGGCAGCGGCGAGCATCGCCGTGCCGACTCGCTCGAGCTCCGGCGGCTCGATCACGTAGGGCGGCATCGCGTAGATCAGCTCCCGAAAGGGGCGCAGCCACACGCCGGCCTGCACGGCCGCTTCGGTCGCCGCGGCGATGTCCACGGGGTGGTCGAGCTCGATCACCCCGATCGCGCCCAGCACGCGCACGTCGCGTACGCCGGCCCGCGTTCGCGCGGGCTCGAGCGCGGAGCGCAGTGCTCGCTCGATCGCGGCCACCTGAGCGCGCCAGCGACCCTCGCCAAGCAGCTCCAGCGAGGCGAGCGCGACGGCGCAGGCCAGCGGGTTGGCCATGAAGGTCGGCCCGTGCATCAGGCCGCCGCCGCCCTCGCCGCTCGAGACGCCCGCCGCGACCTCGGCCGTGCAGAGCGTGGCCGCGAGCGTCATGTAGCCGCCGCTCAGCGCCTTGCCGACGCACATCACGTCGGGCGTGATGCGCGCGTGCTCGCAGGCGAACAGCTCGCCGGTCCGCCCGAAGCCCGTCGCGATCTCGTCGAGCACGAGCAGCAGGCCGTGCTCGTCACAGACGCGGCGCAGATGCGCGACGCACTCGGGCGAGTGAAAGCGCATGCCGCCGGCGCCCTGCGCGACCGGCTCGACGACGATCGCGGCGAGCTCGTCGGCGTGCGCCGCAGCGAGCTCGGAGACTTCCCCCGCCCAGGCTGCATCGAGCGGCCGCTCGAAACCGTCCGGCGGGCGCGCCGCGAACAGATGCTGCGCGAGCAGACCGTGGAACACCGCGTGCATCCCGGCGACCGGATCGCAGAGCGCCATGGCGCCGGCCGTGTCGCCGTGATAGCCACCGCGCACGGTCATCAGCCGCGTGCGCGCCGGCCGTCCCTGCGCGCGCTGGAACTGCACGCACAGCTTGATCGCGACCTCCACCGCGACCGAGCCGGAGTCCGCGAGGAAGACACGCTCCAGGCCGGCGGGCGCGAGCGCGCTCAGGCGCTCGGCCAGGCGCACCGCGCCCTCGTGCGTGAGCCCGCCGAACATCACGTGGGCCATCCGCTCCAGCTGCTCGCGCACGGCGCGGTCGAGTGCGGGGTGGCGGTAGCCGTGGATCGCGCACCACCACGAGGCCATCCCGTCGATCAGCTCGCGCCCGTCGGCGAGGCGCAGGCGCACGCCGCTCGCGGACTGGACCGCCAGCGGCGCCAGCGCTGCCGGCAGCGCGCCGTAGGGATGCCAGACACGCTCGCGGTCGAGCTCGAGCAGCCGCGTCCACTCGCCGTGCACAGCAGACGGCGCGCCGGCGCTGCTCAGAGCGTCAGTCCTCGTACAGGACGAAGTCGCGCTTGCGCGCTCCGCACACCGGGCAGAACCAGGTGTCGGGGATCTCCTCGAACGGCGTGCCGGCAGGGATGCCGCCGTCCGGGTCCCCTTCCTCCGGGTCGTAGATGTAGCCGCAGGATTCGCAGATCCAGCGCTGCATTGTCTCGGTGGTGGCGCTCATTCGGTGTTGCTCCTCGGTGTCTCGTGCGCCCGACAGACTACCGCGAGGTAGGGTCCGCGTTCGACATGGCAGCGAGCGAGCACGGCGAGGGCGAGGCCTCCGCGGAGACGAGCGTGGCGGGTTCGCCGCCGGCCCTCGCGGGCTCGGCGCCGGCTGTCGCGGGCCCGGCGCCGGCGGCCGCGGGCCCGGGCGAGGCCTACAACCCGGGCCCGCCCGTGACGCCGCGCCCCGCCGCGAGCGTGATCCTGTTGCGCGGCGGCTGCGAGCGCCTCGAGGTGCTGCTCGTCCGGCGCACGCCGAAGGCCCGCTTCATGGGCGGAGTGTGGGTGTTCCCGGGCGGCTCGATCGACGCCCTCGAGGGCGCCGGCGAGGCCGGCCAGCGCGCCGCCGCGCTGCGCGAGCTGCGCGAGGAGGCGGCGATCGCGATCGAGGACCCCGACGCGCTCGTCGCGTTCTCGCGCTGGATCACCCCGGCGCAGGTGCAGATCCGCTTCGACACCTACTTCTTCCTCGCGCTCGCGCCGCCCGGACAGGAGCCGGCCGTCGACGGCGAGGAGTGCGTCGACGCGCGCTGGTACGCGCCGGCGGCCGCGCTGCAGGCGCACCGGGCGGGCGAGCTCGAGCTCGTGTTCCCCACGATCAAGCACCTCGAACAGCTCGATGCCTTTGGCAGCGTCGAGCAGCTGTTCAGCTACGCGCGTGGGCGCACCGTCGAGCCGGTCGAGCCGCGCGTCGTGCTGGAGGGCGAGGTCGCGCGCATCCTGCTGCCCGGGGACCCCGGCTATTGACCCACGGGCGCACAGGCGGATCGCCGCGCGCGACGCCGTGGGACGCGCGCACCTACGACCGCACGAGCGCGCCACAGCAGTCGTGGGCCACCGAGGTGCTCGCGCGCCTGCGCGGGATCGCTGCCGACGCGACGGTGATCGACGTCGGCTGCGGCACCGGTCGCGTCACCGAGGCGCTGCTCGAGCTCGTCCCGCAGGGGCGCGTGCTGGCGATCGACGCGTCCGCCGAGATGGTCGAGCTGGCGCGTGCGCGCCTCGGCGAGCGCGCGCGTGTCTGGCGTGAGGACGTGCTCGCGCTGGAGCTCGAGCACCCCGTCGACGCGGTCTTCTCGACCGCGGCGCTGCACTGGGTGACCGACCACGATCGCCTGTGGCGGCGCCTGGGGGCGTGCCTGCGCGGGGGCGGGCGGCTGGAGATCCAGTGCGGCGGGGAGGGAAACATCGCGCGCGTGCGCGAGGCGATCGCGGCGGCCGCGCGCGAGACGGCACCGCAGCTCGAGGGCTTCTCGCCGTGGACGTTCGCCGGCCCGGCGCAGACCGAGGCGCGCCTTCAGCGCAGCGGCTTCTCGGACGTCCGCTGCTGGCTTGAGCGCCAGCCCACCAACCCCGAGGATGTCGGCGCGTTCGTGCGCACCTCGATCCTCGCCGCCCACCTCGAGCGCCTGCCGGCCGAGCGTCGTGAGCCGTTCGCGGCGGCGGTGCTCGAACGCGTGCGGCTTCCCCTCGACTACGTGCGCCTGAACGTATCCGCCGTCCGCAGCGGTCCCCGCCGCGCGGCGCCGGTCCGCGCGTGAGCGAGGCGCTCGCGCCCACGCCGCCGGAGCTTCCGCGCGAGCTCGCGCGCGCGGGCGCCGCGCGCCCAGCACACGACGCGAGCTGCTCGCAGCTCGAGCTGAGCGGGCTGTCGCTCGCCGGCGGCGCCGCGCGCGGAGCGAGCCTCTCGGAGTGCCGGCTGCGCGAGCTCGACGCCGCCGGCGCCCAGCTCGAGGCCGCGCGCGTGCTGGACTGCGAGCTGCGCGGCTGCGACCTCGCGAACGCGCAGTCAGCCCGCGCGAGCGTCGTGCGCGCGGACTTCCACGCGTGCCGCCTGACGGGAGTGCTGCTGGCGCAGGCGCGGCTGCGCGACGTGTCCTTCCGCGACTGCCGCATCGACCTCGCCTCGTTCGCGCGGGCCCGGCTCGAGCGCGTGAGCTTCGAAGACTGCGCGCTCGCGGACAGCGACTTCCTGGAGGCGCGGCTCGAGTCGGTTCGCTTCGTGCGCTGCGAGCTCGCGCGCGCTGACTTCCGCGGCGCGCGCCTGCGACGCGGCGAGCTGCGCCGCTGCGAGCTCGCCGGCCTGCGTGGGCTCGAGTGCCTGGCGGGCGCGAGCATGGAGTGGTCCGACGTGCTCGCCAACGCGGGCGAGTTCGCGCAGGCGCTCGGCATCGGTGTGCTCGATGCCGAGGGCGAGGATCCCGGCGGGCGGCCTCGCGCCTAGCTTTCGTCGGCTTGGATCACGTGCGTGACCGCGTTGATCAGCGCCAGATGCGTGAACGCCTGCGGGTAGTTGCCGAGGTGCCGGCCTGAGGATGCCTCGAGCTCCTCGGCGTACAGCCCGAGCGGCGAGCCATGGGACAGCAGGCGCTCGCACAGGTGTTCGGCCTCCCGGTGCTCGCCGATTTCCGACAGCGCCGAGACCATCCAGAAGGAGCAGATCAGGAACGTCCCCTCCTCCCCGTGCAGTCCGTCGTCGGTTTCCTGCGTGCGGTAGCGCAGCACGAGTCCGCCCTGGGTCAGTTCGTCGCGAATCGCCATCACCGTTGCGCGCACGCGCTCGTCGCTGCCCGGCAGGAAGCGCAAGATCGGTATCAGCAGGGTCGAAGCGTCGAGCGCATCGGTTTCGTAGTGCTGGCGGAAGACGCCGCGCTTGTCGACTCCGCGCTCGAGGATGTCGGCGTGGATTTCGTCGGCGGTCGCCTGCCACTGTGCGGCGTCCTCGAGCTGGCCGCGGCGTTCGGCCAGCCGTGCACCGCGATCCAGCGCGACCCAGCACATCAGCTTGGAGGAGACGTAGTGGCGCGGCTTTCCGCGCGCCTCCCAGATGCCCTGGTCGGGTTGCTTCCAGACCGCCGCGGCGCACTTGACCTGGTCGGTCAGCACCGGCCACAGCCGCTCGGGGATGTGGTCGCGCTTCTTGGAATGGACGTAGACGGAGTCGAGCACCGCGCCGAATACGTCGTTCTGGCGCTGCTTGTAGGCGCCGTTGCCGATGCGTACCGGACGCGCGTTTTCGTAGCCCTTGAGGTGGTCGAGCGTCTTCTCGGCCAGATCCTTCTGGCCCTTGATGCCGTACATGATCTGCAGCGAGCCATCCTTGTTGCGTTCCATGTCGGCGACGTACTGCACGAAGTCGTCGGCCTCCCAGTCGAGCCCGAGCGCGTGCAACGCCCACAGCGTGAAGGTGGCGTCCCGCATCCAGCAGTAGCGGTAGTCCCAGTTGCGTTCGCCGCCGGGCGTCTCCGGCAGCGAGGTCGTCGCCGCGGCCAGGAGCGCTCCGGTGGGCATGAAGGTGAGACCCTTCAGCGCGAGCGCCGAGCGCTGCAGGTGCGTGGCCCACGGGTGGTCGGGGTAGTTGCCTTCGGCGACCCAGCTGCGCCAGAAGTGCTGGGTGTGGGAGAGGTATTCCTCGGCTTCCTCGGCGCTGTGCGGTCCACCCCGCTCCTCGGTCCAGGACATCGCGCAGTAGGCCTTTTCGCCTTCGCTCATCGTGTGCCGTCCGTGCGCGCGGTTGCCCTCGATGCCGACGCGAATGTCGCTGAACAGGCGGAACGCGCTGGTGTCGATGCCCGCGTCGAGCTTGCACGGCCCGCCCTCGACGCCGCTCTCGACGACCGTCCAGCTCGCCATCGTCGCGCCATAGTCGAGCATCGGCTCGCAGACGATCTCGACCTGCACCATCCCCTGTGTGCATTCGACGAGCCGCACCAGCAGATGGTCGGCATCCCAGTCGGTCGGCGGACGGGTGTGGCTGGAGCCCTCCTTGTTGTCGTGCCACTTGCCGACCGTGAGCGCGTCGACGACGCGCAGCCAGCCCTGCGCCGTCATCCAGGTCGTCTCGATCATGTTGGTGCCGGGGATGTAGCGGCGGCCGGCGGGCACGTACACGCCGTAGGGGCCGACGCGCCAGCTGCCGGCTCCGCGGTCGAGCAGCGCCGCGAACACCGACGGGCAGTCGAAGTGCGGCAGGCACATCCACTCGATCGAGCCGTCGGAGGCCAGGAGCGCGCCGGTGTGGCAGTCGCTGAGGAAGCCGTAGTCCGCGATCGGGGGGAAGTCGGAGGTGAGAGCGGTCGCCGGCGTGAAGTTCCCCAGCTGCTCGATCCTGCCGTCGAGGTCCTGCGGCGGCTGCCGTCGCCGCGTCGTACTCACACCGAACCACCCGCCGCCCGCAGCTCCGCCAGGCGCGGGCGCTCCACGCCCTGCGGCAGGCGCCCCTCCTGCTCGAGCTTGTCGAGATGCGCCTCCAGGGTTACCGCCGCCGCCGGGCGCAGCGCCGGCGGGACGTCCCGCCAGACGGCGTCGAGCAGCTCCTGGACGCCGCGCCGGCCGTCGGCGAGCGCGCCCAGCAGGTCCGACTCGCGCTGCAGGCGATGGGCACGGTATTCGGCGAGCTTGGCGTGGCCGTCGGCGACGGCGGGGCCGTGGCCGGGGCAGATCAGCGTGAAGTCCGCTCGCGCCGCCAGGCGCTGCAGCCCATTCAGATACGCGGCCATGGCGCCACGATAGGGGCTCACGAAGACGCTGCCCTCGCCCAGCACCGCGTCGCCGCTGAAGCACGCGTCGGCGGCGATCAAGGCGAAGTGGTCCTCGGCGTGGCCGGGTGTGGCGAGCGCCTCGAAGGGCCCGAAGCGCGCGCCGTCGGCAAGACGCACCTCGACCTCGCCGGCGCCGGCCGCGAGCGGAGCGGGATGGCGCGCGAGCAGCGCGCGCACCGACTCGCCGTGATCGGCGTGGCCGTGGGTGAGCGCGACGCCCCCGAGGCCGCCGCGCCGCTCGAGCGCCTCGCTCAGCGCGGTGAGGTGCCCCTCGATCAGCGGGCCCGGGTCGACGACCCAGGCGGGTCCGCGGCCGATGATCCACGTGTTCGTGCCCGACAGCGTCAGCGGCCCGGAATTGGGCGCGCGCACGCGCAGGATCCCGCGCGCGGCGAGCAGCTCGTCTTCGCTCACGCGATGTTCGCCATCACGTGCTTCACGACCGTGTAGTCCTCGAGCGAGTAGATGCTCAGGTCCTTGCCGTAGCCGGACTCCTTGAAGCCACCGTGCGGCATCTCCGAGACCAGCGGGATGTGATCGTTGATCCACACGCAGCCGAAGCGCAGCGCCTTGGAGACGCGCAACGCGCGCCCGACGTCGCGTGTCCAGACCGAGGAGGCGAGCCCGTAGCGCGTCGCGTTGGCCCACTCGATCGCCTGCTGCTCGTCGCTGAAGCGCTGCACCGTGATGACCGGGCCGAAGATCTCGCGCTGGACCATCTCGTCGTCCTGCTCGAGCCCAGCGACCACCGTGGGCTCCAGGAAGAAGCCTGGCCGGTCGGCCTCGCGCCCGCCCGTGACGAGCTCCGCGTGCGACGGCCGGCGCTCGAGGAAGCCCTCGACGCGGTCACGCTGGCGCTTTGAGTTCAGCGGCCCGAGCGTGGTCTGCGGCGAGAGCGTGTCGCCGATCACGAACCCCTTCGCCTGCTCGGCGAGCCCCGCGACGACGTCGTCGTACACCTCGCCGGCGGCGAGCACGCGCGTCGCTGCTGTGCAGTCCTGGCCGGCGTTGTAGTAGCCGGTGCCGGCGATCGTTTCGAGCGCGCTCTCGAGGCTGACGTCGTCGAAGACGACGACGGGCGCCTTGCCGCCGAGCTCGAGGTGCACGCGCTTGAGGGTCTCGGCGGCGGTTCGCGCCACGAGCTTTCCGGTGTCCACCGAGCCGGTCAGCGCGAGCATGTCGACCTGCGGATGCTCGAGCAGCGCCTGCCCGGTTGGGCGGCCCGGCCCGGTGATCACGTTCAGCACCCCCTTCGGCAGGATCTCGGCGGCGAGCTCGGCGAGGCGCAGGGTCGTGACAGGGGTCGTCTCGGCGGGCTTGAGCACGACCGTGTTGCCGGCCGCGAGCGCCGGGCCGATCTTCCAGACCGCCATCATCAGCGGGTAGTTCCAGGGCGTGACCTGGCCGATCACGCCGACCGGTTCGCGTCGCGTGAACGAGGTGTAGCCCTCCATGTACTCGCCCGCCGCGCGGCCCTCCAGGCAACGCGCCGCGCCCGCGAAGAAGCGCAGGTTGTCGGACATCACCGGCAGCTCGTCGTTGCTCACGGCTTCGATCGGCTTGCCGGCGTTCAGCGCCTCCAGCCGCGCGATCTCCTCGCGGTGCTCCTCGATCAGCTCCGCCAGTCCGAGCAGCGCCTGCGCGCGCTGCGCGGGCGTCGTCTGTGACCAGCCGTCGAAGGCCCGCCGTGCGGCGCGCACGGCGCGGTCGACCTCCTCGGCTCCCGAGACGGGAGCGCGCGCGATCTCCTCGCCGGTGGCGGGGTTGAGCACCGCTTCGGTCTCGCCGTCGAACTCGGCCTGCTCGCCGTCGATGAAGTTCTTGAGGGTCTCTGCTGTCGTGGCCATCTGCGTCTCTCTCCTCTGGGGTCTGTGGTCGCTTCTCTAGGCGTGAGCCGCTCCCGCCGTGCCGCGTCCTGTTGTCAAGGCTTCCGCCCACGGCGCGACGGGCAACTCGAGCGCCTCGGCGACGGCGGGGTGCGTGATCTGCCCGGCGCGGACATTCAGCCCGCTGCGCAGGCCGGCGTTGTGCTCGAGCGCGGCGTCGATGCCGAGCCCAGCCAGTTCGATCACGTAGGGCAGCGTCGCGTTGGTGAGCGCGTAAGTCGAGGTGATCGGCACGGCGCCGGGCATGTTGGTGACGCAGTAGTGCGTGATCCCATCGACCTCGAAGGTCGGGTTTGAGTGCGTCGTCGGCCGCGAGGTCTCAAAGCAGCCGCCCTGGTCGATCGAGACGTCGACGAGCACGGCCTGCTTCTTCATCAGCGACAGCTGTGCGCGCGTGATCACCTTCGGTGCGCGCCCGCCGGCGAGGAGCACGGCGCCGATCACGAGATCCGCGGCTGGCAGCATCTCCTCGATCGCGAGCGTCGAGGAGTACACGGTCGAGGCGCGACCCGCGAATGCGACGTCGAGCTCGCGCAGCCTGTCGATCGAGCGATCGAAGACGAACACGTCGGCCTGCATGCCGATCGCGATGAAGGCCGCGTTCATGCCGACCACGCCGCCGCCGATCACGAGCACGGTCGCCGCCGCCACGCCGGGGACCCCGCCCAGCAGGATGCCGCGCCCGCCGAGCGGCTTCTCGAGCATGAACGCGCCTGCCTGCGTGGCGATCTTGCCGGCCACCTCGCTCATCGGTGCGAGCAGCGGCAGCCGCCCGTCGCCGTCGAGGACCGTCTCATACGCGATGCACGTCGCGCCGGACTGCATCAGACCGCGTGCGAGCTCGGGCTCGGCCGCGAGGTGCAGGTAGGTGAACAGCGTCTGTCCCTCGCTCAGCATCGCGACCTCGCTGGGCTGCGGCTCCTTGACCTTGAGCACGAGCTCGGCCGCGGCGAACAGCGCCTCGGCGTCGGGCACGATCTGCGCGCCCTGCGCCTTGAACTGCTCATCGCTCATCGCACTGCCGAGCCCGGCGCCCAGTTGCACCAGCACCTCGTGCCCGCGCGCGCTCAGCTCGCGCACGCCCGCCGGCGTGATCGCGATGCGGTACTCGTCGGTCTTGATCTCGGTCGGGATGCCGATCCTCATTGGCGCGCCGCTCCTTTCAGCTGATCGGGCCTTCGCCACGCCGTGAGGGGCCCCGGCCGGGTCGGGATGCGCGCGGCGTCGACCTCACCGTACGAGCTCCCTGCCACGCAGCGCGAGCCAGAACTCGATCCGATCGCGCGCGTTGGAGAAGTCCCTGCCGGTCAGCTCCTCGATGCGGCGGATTCGGTAGCGCAGGGTGTGTCGATGGCAGAACAACGCGTTCGCGGCCTTCTCCCAGTGGCCGTTGTGCTCGATGAAGGTGTCAAGCGAGCGCACCAGTTCTTCACCGTAGTCGCCCTCGCCGTCCTCGAGCGGCGCGAGCACGCTGCGGCAGTAGGAGCCGAGCGCCTCCTCGTCTTGCAGAGAGAGCAGCAGCTGGAAGGCTCCGAGGTTCTCGAAGGACGCGACCTCCGGGCGCTCGCCGTCGCGCAGCCGCACCGCCTCCAGGGCGCAGCGCGCCTCGTGGAAGCTCGTGCGCAGCGCCTGCGTGGCGGAGGTGCGGCTGGCCGCGGCCCACACCTCGCCGAAGCGCGCGGCGAGCTCGGCGCGCAGGCTGCCCGCGATCCGCACCGGCTCGCGCGCGGCGCGACCCTCGCCGACGTCGATCACCGCATACAGCACGCCGCCGCGCACCGCCACCAGGCACGGCACCTCCTCGCGCTGCAGCGCGCGTTCGAGCACGGCGGCGGCGCTGCTCGGGTCGGGCGCGCGGAACGCCAGCACCGCGGCGTGCGGGCCGATCCCGAACGGCCGCAGGCGAGCCTGCACCTCCTCGGGGTAGAGGTGCCCGGTCAGCGCCTCCGCGAGCACGTCACCGGCCATCGTGCGCTGCAGCATTTCGTAGCGTTCGTCGAGCAGCTGCGCGAAAGCGCGCTCGGTGATCGCGATGAAGGGCAGCTCGTAGGGGACCTCGAACAGCGGGAAGTCGTGCCCGCGCGCGGCCTTCACGAGCGCCGCGGGCAGGCGTTTGTGGGCGAAGCCCGTGCCGAAGCCGAGGCCTGCGATCTGCTTCTCGGCGAGGCGCTCGATCAGCTCGCGCTGCGCGGAGGGCTCGCGCAGCTGGACGCCGGTGCTCAGCAGCAGCTCGCCGCCTTTCAGCCACGGCGTCGGATCGACCAGCTCGGTGGCGTGCACCCAGCGCACGTGGGTGCGTCCGCGCCCGGCGCCCGACACGAGCTCCAGGCCGAGCTCGCGCGTCAGGCTTTCGACCGTGAGCTCCACTGCCCCATCTGCCGACCCGCATCGCTGAGGATCGGGCGAAGCACCGCCTCGATCTCCTCGAACTGCTGCGGGCCGGCGATCAGCGGCGGCGACAGCTGCACGATCGGGTCGCCGCGGTCGTCGGTACGGCAGATCAGGCCGCGTTTGTAGAGCTCGCCTGAGAGGAAGCCGCGCAGCAGCTGCTCGGACTCCTGCGCGTCGAAGGTCTCCTTCGTGTCCCTGTCCTTCACGAGCTCGATCGCCTGGAAGTAGCCCGCGCCGCGCACGTCGCCGACGATCGGCAGATCGCGCAGCGACTCGAGCATCTCACGGAACGGGCGCTCGTTCGCGAGCACGTTCGCGAGCAGTTCGTCGCGCTCGATCAGGTCGATGTTCGCCAGCCCCACGGCGCAGGCGACGGGGTGCCCACCGAAGGTGAAGCCGTGGCTGAAGCTCGCCGTTCCGTGCAGGAACGGCTCTGCCAGGTGGTCGCCCGCGATGACGGCGCCGAGCGGCGCGTACGCCGAGCTGATGCCCTTCGCCGTCGTGATCATGTCCGGCTGGTAGCCGTAGCGTTCGCAGCCGAACCAGTGCCCGAGGCGGCCCCACGAGCAGATCACCTCGTCTGAGATCAGCAGCACGCCGTGGCGGTCGCAGATCTCGCGCACCCGCTGGAAGTAGCCCTCCTGCGGCACGAAACAGCCGCCGCCGTTCTGGACCGGCTCGAGGATCACCGCCGCCACCGTCTCCGGGCCCTGGAATTCGATCGCCTCCTCGATCGCGTCTGCCGCCCACAGCGGGTCGCGGTCCTCCTCCCAGCGGTAGGAGTTCGTGTTCGGCACGTGCACGCCGCCCGGCGTGAGCGGCTCGAACGGGGTCCGCAGAGACGTCAGCCCCGTCGCGCTCAGCGCGCCCATCGAGACGCCGTGGTAGGCGAGCTTGCGCGAGATCAGCTTGTAGCGCGTCGCTTGCCCACGCGCGCGGTGGTATGCCTTCGCGAGCTTCCACGCCGTCTCGACCGCCTCCGAGCCGCCCGATGTGAGGAACACGCGGTTCAGGTTGCCGGGCGCGAGCTGCGCGATGCGGCTGGCGAGCTCGATCGCCGGCGGGTGCGCGTAGCTCCAGTTCGTATAGAACGGCAGCTCGCTCATCTGTGCGGCGGCGGCGTCGACGAGCTCCTTGCGGCCATAGCCGACGTTTACGCAGTACAGCGCCGAGAGCCCGTCGAGGTAGCGCTTGCCGTGCTCGTCGTATACGTAGCAGCCCTCGCCGCGCACGATCACGGGCACGGCATGATGCTCGTCGTAGGAGCCCATGCGCGTGAAGTGCATCCACAGGTGCCTGCGCGCGAGCTGCTGCAGGCGGTCGGGATGCTCCTCGAACTCCGCCACCCCCGTCGGACCGGGCGCCCACGGCGTCGCCGTGGCGCCTGAGTCGGCGCCGTTCGGCTGCTCCGCGGAGCTGTGCGCCGCGCTGGATTGGCTCGCTTCGACGGGGCTGCTCACGAAAATCATCTCCCTGTGGACGCGCCGAACCCTGGGACCCGGCTGGACACTGAGGACAACGTTAATCGCTGATGACACACGACACAATAACGCCTACGGTCAATTTGGCCACAGGCCCATGGACGAAACGTACAAGCCCGGCTGCACTTGTTGGGGATTGCGCCACTTGCGCGCCCGCCGGTCGGGGTCGTAGGTTTTGACGCGCCAGCAGCAAGCGATCGCGCGGTAGCGGGGAGAGGAGCAGTCAGTGGCCGTCCAACAAGTCCCATCGGGAGCCGAACCCTCCTCGGGGGTGATGGACAAGGGCCTGAAAAAGGGCGCGATCGGCTACCTCTCGAACATCGTCATCGGCGTCGCCTCGACTGCGCCCGCGTATTCGCTGGCGGCGACGTTGGGCTTCGTGGTGGCAGTCAAGGGCGTCGGCACCCACGCGCCGGCGGTGTTGCTCGTCGCGTTCGTGCCCATGCTGCTCGTGGCCGCGGCGTACAAATACTTCAACCGGGCCGACCCCGACGCGGGTACGACCTTCGCCTGGGTCACGCGTGCGTTCGGTCCGGTGACGGGGTGGATGAACGGCTGGGCGATCTTCCTGGCCGACGTGATCGTGATGGCCTCTCTGTCGGACATCGCCGCGGTCTACACCTTCAAGCTGTTCGGCTTCACCGAACTCGGGAACTCGAAAGCCGCGATCATCGTCGCCGCGATCGTTTGGATCGCTCTGATGACGTGGATCTGCTACCGGGGCATCGAGCTCTCCGCGCGCATCCAGCAGTTGCTGCTCACCTTGGAGGTGTTCATCCTGGGGCTCTTCACCGTCGTGGCGTTCGTGAAGATCTACGGCAGCCACCCTCCGGCGCACCACATCGATCCCTCACTGTCGTGGCTGAATCCCTTCGCGATGAACTTCGGCGATCTGCTCGTCGCGATGCTGCTCGCGGTGTTCATCTACTGGGGCTGGGACTCCGGCGTGGCGGTCAACGAGGAGTCCGAGAATCCGGCGGAGGGACCCGGCAAGGCAGCCGTGGTCTCGACGCTACTGCTGGTCGTGATCTACGTGCTCGTGTCGGCGGCGGCCCAGTCCTTCCACGGCACCGCGTTCCTCTCGAGCGAAGAAAACGCCGGCGACGTGCTGAATGCGCTCGGCAAGGGCGTACTCGGCGAACCGCTGAACAAGCTGCTGATCATCTCTGTACTCACGTCCGCGTCCGCCTCGACCCAGACGACGATCTTGCCGACGGCGCGGACGACGCTCTCAATGGCACATTGGAAAGCCGTCACGGCGCTGCTGCAGCGGGTGCACAAGCGCTACTTGACACCGACCGTGTCGACGCTCGGCTTCGGGCTGCTCTCCGTCGCGATCACGGTCCCGCTGCTGCTCGCGAAGGGCAGCGTGCTCGAAGACTCGCTCACGGCGACCGGCTTCGCGGTTGTCTTCTACTACGGATTCACCGGAGTGGCGTGTGGCTGGTACTACCGGCGCGAGCTGCACAAGAGCGTGTGGAACTTCCTGCGCCTCGGCCTCGGTCCGCTGCTCGGCGGTGTGGCGCTCTGGGGGGTGGGCGTCAAGGCGTTCTTCTATTACAAAAACGCCGAAAACGTCAGCGCGGCGCCGGCGCACATCTTCGGCCTTTCCGTGACGCTGCCGCTGCTCATGGGCGTTGGCGGGATGATCCTGGGCTTCGTGATCATGCTGGTTTCACGGCCGTTCTTCCGCGAGTACTTCGCGCGCAAGCCTGAAGTCGCTCCTGCGGGGATACTCGAACGCCCTCCGCCCGCGACGCTGCCCGCGCCCGTCGATTTCTGAGTCGCGGGGCACTTCTGCGCGGCGGCGCACGCCACCAGCAACGCCTCCGGCCCGCCCTCCAGGCGGGCCCGCTCCCCTACCCGGCCGGCAGCTCCATCTGCCCGTGCGGCGCGCCGTACTCGGCCAGCAGCTCCAGGAACGGCTGCGGCGGGAAGGCCTCCGGGCCGAGCACGCCCGTGCCCTTCCACTCGCCGCGCTCGAGCAGCTCGAGCGCCACAGCCGGGTTGATCGCCGTCTGCCAGACGACGGCCTGGCATGCGTACTCGCGCATCGTCACCTCGTTGTCGGCGACGTGGTAGAGGTAGGTCGAACGCGGCTTGCCGTCGCGCCCGCTGCCGCGCACCCATGTGCCCGCGCATGTGCGTCCGGACATGCGCTCGCCGAGCGTCGCGGGATCGGGCAGCACGGCGGCGACGAGGTCGCGGGGTGAGACGCGCGCGCCGCGCACCTCGACGGGCTCGGTCGAATCGAGGCCGAGTTTGTGCAGCGTCGAGAGCACGTCGATGAACTCCTGGCCCAGGCCGTACTTGAACGTCACGCGCTCGCACTGCACCCAGCGCGGGATCAGCACCACCTCCTCGTGCTCGACGTTCACGCATTCGATCTGGCCGATCCCCTCGGGGAACTCGAAGACCTCCGGCTCGGAGAACGGCGCCGTCGTGTAGAAGCCGCGCTCGCGCTCCCAGATCAGCGGCGGGTTCAGGCACTCCTCGATCGTCGTCCAGATCGAGAATGTCGGCGCGAAGTCATAGCCCTCGACGCGCAGGTCCGCGCCGTCGCGCACGCCGACCTCGCCCAGCTGCTCGAACAGCTCATCGGCGGCGTAGCGCGCGAAGACGTCCGACAGCCCCGGCTCCACGCCGATGCCGACGAGCGCGAGCACGCCCGCCTGCTGCCAGCGCTCGTGTTGGGCCAGCTGGCGCTCGCCGAGCATCTCCCCCGGCAGCTCGTGCGGACGCTGCGCGTGGGGATGGGAGAGCGTCATCGCCATGTCGAGGTAGGTCACGCGCGCCTCGTAGCAGGCGTCGAAGATCGGCTCGTTGAAACGCGGGTCGGTCGCGTTCAAGACGGCGTCTGCTCGCACGCGCGAGATCAGCTGCGCGAGCTCCTCGCGGCTGGAGGCGTCCACGCGCTCGGCGCGGAAGCGCGGCGCTTCGCCGAGGCGCTCGGCCGCGGCCTGCGCGCGCGCGAGCGCCACGTCGGCGAGCACCACCTCGTCGAACACCGAACGCCGCTGCGCGATCGCCGCGAACGCCGCGCCGACCCCGCCCGCGCCGATCACCAGGACTCGCACGCGGGACAGTGTAAGCGGCGAGTCCCCGCGCTAGCGTGGCGCGCGATCAGTTATCGACGATCTTCACTTTCGCGCAGCCGAACGCGTGCAGCTCTTTGCAGACCACCAGGTAGCCTTCGCGCGGCTGGTTGTGCACGTTCGTCAGGCCGGCGTCGAAGGTCGTCGTCGCGGTGCCCCCGCTCCAGTCGTACAGGTACAGGCGCTTGACCCGCGGGATCGCGCTCGCGAGCCCGAACGTGAAGCGGATCACCTTCGCCGCGCGGCGCAGCCCCGAGCCGCGCACGTTCGGGAAGGAGCCGCCGAATTTCACGATCCCGCCGGTCTCGGTCAGCCACACCTGCCCCCCCAGCGCCTTGACGATGTCGCGCGTGCGCCAGCTTTCGAAGCGGTTCACGTCGGAGTAGTCGTGCAGCCCCCAGACGTGCGGCATGATCGTCTCCAGGCGATAGATCTCACGCTTGAATTCAGCGATGAATTGGAGCGTCGGCCCGATGTACTGCTGGTCGAGCACGTCGAGGCCGACGACCGTGCAGCCGTGGCAGACGCGAATCAGAGCCTGGTAGTACTTCGCGTTGAGTTCCGCCGAGGGGCTGCGCCACTTGCTTGGCCCGCGCAGTTCGTTGCCGCGGTTGGCCTCGTCCCACGCGGTGTATTCCTTGACCTTGGGGAACAGCTTGACGAACTTTTCGACGTCCTTTTTGTAGGTCGAGACGCTCGGGTTGACCGTCGGCGTGTACTCGGAGTGGTAGAAGGCGACCAGCACCTTCTGGTGCTCGGCTTCGGCGTCGTGGATGAACGCGGTGGCGAACTCGCGGTAGTAGGGGTGCACGGCGGCGTCGTAGGGGACGATGTAGCGCACGATCTTCGTCTTCAAGCGCTGCCACAGAGGGTCCGTGAGCATGTCGGTGGCCTCGTTGCTGATGCCGGTCATGTAGCTCGAGGCGGCGTGCGCGCGCGGGCGCGTGGCGGCGCCGCCGAGCGCCGCCGGGGCGAGGAGCAGCAGGCTCAGGATCGTTGCGCCGAGCGCCGGCAGCAGCAGTCTGGGGGCACGGATGCGTCGCGTCATGCTGTTCACACCTCTGCTTCTCGGGGGGAGGACGAGCGGGCTTGCGGGTCGGCGGGCCGCTGACCGCCGAGTCGTCGTCCCGGCGATACTAGTGGCAAGGACGCCGCCAACACGCCGGTTCGACCCCGCCGGCAGGACTCCTGCCCCATCCTGCGAGCGACATGCAGCCGCCGCGCGGCTGCGGCCGCGGCTGCGCGTTGCGTGACTTTCCGCACAAGCTGGACCCTCCCCGGCTCACGCCGCCTGGCCCGAGCCCCCCGCGAGCGCCGCGACGCCCTCGTAGGCTTGGCGCACATCGGCGCGGTCGGCCTCCTCGGGAACCGATTCCTCGCTGACCCGCAGCACCATCTGCGCCTGCTCGAGCAGCAGCCGGCGCTGCTCGGCGCTCTGCGCGCGCCGCATGACCGTGCCGAGCCCGTCGAGCTGGCGGATCATCACGGCGGGCATCCCGCGGCTGGCCTGGCGGATCTTGTCGTGTCCGCGCTCGATGAGGCGCTGGAAGCTGACCGGAACCGTGATCACGCGCAGGTGCCCCTGCGCGTCACGGTGCAGGCTGGCGGGACTCCACGTGGCCGCGACCTTGCCGAGACCGTCTCCGAGCCAGTCGATGCAGGCAAGCGCCGTGAATGTGTCGTTGACCGCCGGCGAGAGCGCGCGGATCGCGATCTCCACGAGTTGGTCGACGGCGAACGCCGGGTCCTGTGTGAGCGTGCGGTGCGGCCCGGTCGCGTGCGCGCCGCCGATCGCGCGCGCGACACTCGGCGCTGCCTCGCGCGGCCAGACCTCCGCCAGCGGCTCGCCCTCGACGACGAAGTGCCCCGGCCGTTGCAGCAGGCGCATCACCGCGCCCGCGCGGCTGGAGACGCTGACGAGGCGATCGATGCTGACGTACTGCAGATAGCCACTGACCGGCGCGCGCAGCACCTGACTGTCGCCCTCCAGGCGCGCGAGCAGCTCCGCGAACGAGGGCCCCGCCTTGCGCGGCGGAGACTCGGGCCGCATGTTTTCGGTCTCTATCGCCCGCGCGAGGTCCCGCGCGATGCTCGCGATCACCTGCGGCAGCTGGATCGACTCTGCGATGTGGTCGATGAACAGCACCAAGACGCCGACGTCGAGGATCACCAGCAGCATCGTCACCGTCAGCGAGATGTGCGGCACGAATGGCCCGTACGCTCCGCTTTTGCCGACCGGGACGAGCACGAGGATCGCGTAGACGAACGTCGCCACGAAGCTGCCGAGCGTCGCCTGCGTGATGCGGTCGCGGATGAAGTTGCGCAGCATGCGCGGGCCGAACTGCGTCGAGGCGAGCGTGAGCGTGACGATCGTGATCGAGAAGACGAGCGTCACGACGGTGATCACCGCCGCCGCGATGCCGATCAGGAGCTGCCGCGCCGATTCGGCGTCACCGCCGACCAGGAACGAGGGCAGATGCCAGGAGTGCTCGTAGGCGGCGCGATCGAGCGCGTAGGAGACGGCGAACAGCGCGACGGCGAGCGCGATCTCGAGCGTCGGGATCAGCCACAGGTTCGTGCGCAGCGCCTCGCTGCGCCACGCCGAGGGCCAGCCCAGGCGCGGCCTCACGGCGCGCCTCCCGGCGGCGCGACGGCTCGCGACGCGGCGTCTGAAGAGAGCGGGATCGGCTGGCGGCTCATCGTGCGGGCATGTAGGTGCGGCGCTGCCGACCAGGCTTCCCGGCTCACCCGCCGCTAACGATACCCGCCGCGTCCGCGGCGGCCGCTCTCAGAAGTGCCCGCGCAGGCCCTCGGTGGAGATCCGTCGCGTGTCCTCGGGGGCCGGGCGCAGGATCATGATCTCGGCGGGCACGCGCTCGAGCAGCCAGCGCAGGTCCTCGTAGCCGAGGCCGGAGTGCGGGTCTTCGTCGGCCGAGACGATGATGCGGTCGAAGTGCTCGGCTTCGATCAGCCGGCGCAGCGCGTCGCGTGCGGAGCGGCCGCGGCCGACGCGCGAGTCGACGGGCACGCCCTGCGAGACGGCGCTCTGTTCGATCGCCTCGAGCAGTGGCATGCCGCGCGAGCTCTGCACCGGCAGCGCCGTGTCCAGCGGCAGGTTCATCGGCACGGTCGCCAGGAAGGCCGGCATGATCACGGCGTTCTCGGCCCTGGCCAGACGCACGGCGGCCTCGAAGGAGCGGCGCGAGATCGCCTCGCCGCTGAACGGCAGCAGGATGCGCCGCACCGGCGCCGTGCTCGAGCGCGACGGCCTGCGGCCGTGCGGCGGCAGCCAGTAGCCGGCGGCGATACCGAGCGCCGCCGCGGCCGCCGCGATCAGCACGACCCAGCCCGCGCTCACGGTTCCTCCAGCACGTTGCGCGCGTGTTCTGAGCCGCGCTGCGCGCGGTCGGCGACGATGCGCACGTCGACGCCCGGCAGGTTCTGCATCAGGCGCTGCGGCAGCGGCGTGCGCAGGCGCGTGAGGCCGCGTGCCGGGCGCGAGCGCCCGAGCAGGATGTAGGTGCTGCCGCGCCGGCGCGCGAAGTCCGCGACGGCGCCGGCGAGGTCATCGGACTCCTCCTCGTACATCCTCGCCCCCAGCACCGAGGCGAGCTGGCGCAGCGCGGCGAGCGAGCGCTGGCGCTCCTCGTCGAGCTCCCTGCCCGGCACGCGCACCCACAGCAGGTCGAGCTCGGCGCCGAGGCGCTGCGCCGAGCGCCACGCGCGGCGCACGAGCCGCTGGGCGCCGGGGTAGGGCTCGATCAGCGCCAGCAGGCGCTCGCCGACGGCCTGCGGGGCGCTGCCCGCGAGGCTCTCGCCGCGCGACGGCACGACTTCGCTGGTGAAGCGCTTGGCGCCGACCTCCTCGGCCACCTGCCGCAGCGCCACCTCGCGCAGCGCGGCGAGGTTCTCGACCTTGAAGAAGTTGTTGAGCGCCGCGTCGATGCGCTCGGGGGGGTAGACCTTGCCGGCGCGCAGGCGCTCGAGCAGCGCCTCGGGTGTGAGGTCGACGAGCTCGACCTCGTCGGCGCGCGTCAGCACCGCGTCTGGGATCGTCTCACGCACTCGGATGCCGCTCAGCTCTGTGACGTGGTCGTTGAGCGACTCGAGGTGCTGGACGTTCAGCGTCGAGAACACGTCGATGCCGTGTTCGAGCACCTCTTCGATGTCTTCGTAGCGCTTGGCGTGCTCGGTGCCCGGCGGGTTGCTGTGCGCGAGCTCGTCGATCAGGCACAGTTCGGGCGCGCGCGCGAGGATCGCGGGCACGTCCATCTCCTCGATGTCGGTCTCGCGGTAGTGGATGCGCCGCCGCGGGATCGCCGGCAGGTCCTGCGCGAGCCGCGCGGTCTCAGCGCGCCCATGCGTCTCGAGCAGCCCGATCACGACGTCGCGCCCGGCCTCCTGTTCGGCCAGCGCGTCGAGCAGCATCTGGTAGGTCTTGCCGACGCCCGCGGCCATTCCCATGAATACCTTCAGGTGGCCGGGGCGGTCTTTGCCGGAAAGGGAGTCGCTGGCGTTCGTGAGAGCCCTCTGGGTCTACCCCCCGAGCAGGTTGTGCACGATGAGGTCGATGAGCTTGATCCCGATGAAGGGCGCCACGATACCGCCGAAGCCGTAGAGCAGCAGGTTGCGTCGCAGCAGCCCGCTCGCGCCGATCGGCCGGTAGCGCACGCCGCGCAACGACAGCGGGATCAGCAGGGGGATGACGATCGCATTGAAGATGATCGCCGAGACGATCGCCGAGTGCGGGTCGCCGAGGCTCATCACGTTGAGCACGTGCAGCGGGCTTTTTGCGCCGGCGGCCGCCGCCCACGTCGTCACGAAGATCGCGGGCAGGATCGCGAAGTACTTCGCGACGTCGTTGGCGATCGAGAACGTCGTGAGCGCGCCGCGCGTGATCAGGAGCTGCTTGCCGACCTCGACGATCTCGATCAGCTTCGTCGGGTTGGAGTCGAGGTCGACCATGTTGCCGGCCTCGCGCGCGGCCTGCGTGCCGGTGTTCATCGCCACCCCGACGTCGGCCTGCGCCAGCGCCGGCGCGTCGTTGGTGCCATCGCCGGTCATCGCCACGAGACGCCCGTCCTGCTGCTGCTCGCGGATCAGCGCGAGCTTGCGCTCGGGCGTCGCTTCGGCGAGGAAGTCGTCGACGCCGGCCTCTTCGGCGATCTTCGCCGCGGTCAGGCGGTTGTCGCCCGTGACCATGATCGTCTTGATGCCCATCGCGCGCAGCTGGTCAAATCGGGCGCTCATGCCCTCCTTGATCGTGTCCTTCAGGTAGATCACGCCGAGCACCTGGTGATCGCGTGCGACCGCCAGCGGTGTGCCGCCCTCGGCGCCGATTCGGTCCAGCTCGGCTTGCAGCTCCCGCGGCGGCGAACCCCCTTCGCTTTCGACGAGCGTGATGATCGCGTCGCCCGCGCCCTTGCGCAGCCGCCGGCCGTCGAGATCGACGCCGCTCATGCGGGTTTGGGCGGTGAACGGCACGAACTCCGCGTGCAGCGTCGTCATGTCGTGCTCGCGGATGCCGTACTGCTTGGCGAGCACGACGATCGAGCGTCCCTCCGGCGTCTCGTCCGCGAGCGAGGACAGCTGCGCGACTTCGGCGAGCTCGGACTCGGGCACCCCCGGCATCGGCACGAATTCCGAGGCGAGCCGGTTGCCGATCGTGATCGTGCCCGTCTTGTCGAGCAGCAGCACGTCGACGTCGCCGGAGGCCTCCACCGCGCGCCCGGACAACGCCAGCACGTTGCGCCGTACGAGCCGGTCCATCCCCGCGATCCCGATCGCGCTCAGGAGCGCGCCGATCGTCGTCGGGATCAGCGCGACCAGCAACGCGATCAGGCTCGTCTCGGAGATAGGCGTGGCCGCGAACAGCCCGAATGGCCGCAGCGTGGCGACGACGATCATGAAGATCAGCGTGAGCGCCGCGAGCAGGATGTTCAGCGCGATCTCGTTGGGTGTCTTGCGCCGTTCGGCGCCCTCGACGAGCGAGATCATGCGGTCCAGGAAAGATTTCCCGGGCTCCTGCGTGATTTCCACGATGATCTCGTCCGAGGTCACGCGGGTGCCGCCCGTGACCGCGCTGCGGTCCCCGCCGGACTCGCGGATGACCGGCGCTGACTCGCCCGTGATCGCCGACTCGTCGACGGTCGCGATCCCCTCGATCACCGTGCCGTCGCCGGGGATCAGCTCGCCCGCCGAGACCACGACTATGTCGCCGCGCGTAAGCTCTGCCGCCGGCATGCTGCTGCCGTCGCGCATCCGCGCGACCGTCTCCTTGCGCATCGAGCGCAGCGTGTCGGCCTGCGCCCGGCCGCGACCCTCGGCGAACGCCTCGGCGAGGTTGGCGAAGATCACGGTCAGCCACAGCCACACAGCGATCGTGAACGTGAACCATGTGGGATCGTGCCCGCCGCCGAGCGGCGCGCCGCCGAGGACCTGTTTGATCCAGGTGGCAGTCGTGATCACCGAGCCGATCTCCACGACGAACATGACCGGGTTGTGGATCTGCACGCGTGGGTCGAGCTTCTTGACGCTGTCGATCAGCGCGTGGCGCACGAGGTCGCGCTGGAACAGCGAGATCGCGCGGCGTTCGTGCGCGGCCGGGGGCTGAGCGGACAGCGGCGCCTGCGCCGACATCAGTCTTCCACCCCCTGCCTACGGTCGAGCGCGAGATTCAGCTCGAGCACGTTCACGCCTTCTTCGCCGGAGAAGCCCAGCCAGCGCCCTTTCGTGTACTGGTCGATCATCTGATCGACGGTCGCAAGCGCGAGCTGGCGCACGGCGGCGACGCGGTGAGCCTGGATCAACGCGTTGGCCTTTGAGATTTCCGGGTCGACTCCCGACGCAGAGGTGTTGACGGCGTCGACCGGGATCGTGGCGACGGTCAGCGACGGGTCATACGGCTTGTTCTGCGCGAGGTATTCCTTGATGTTTTCTTCGTCGGCTTCCTTGGTCTTGACGCTGTTGGGTCCGCGGTTTGAGAACGTGCTGGCGGCGGCGTTGTCGGCGCCGCCTTCGGTCGCCGACGGACGCGTCTGGAAGTAGCGCGGGTCGGCTTCGGTCACGACCGCGCCTTTTACTTCCTTGACCTTGCCGTTCTTTTCGTGCACCGGCGTACCGAAGTTCTGCCCGATGATCTTCGAGCCGACGAGCTTGCCGTCGATCTTCACCTGCTGGCCGTTGGCGTTGCCGGGAAAGGCGACCTGTCCGACGCCCGTGATGAACAGCGGGTAGACGATCCCCAGCAGCAGCGTGAAGGCGAGGATCCCGATCGCGGAGGTGACGATGTCGCGCTTCATCTCAGTACAGGTGTCCGGTCAGGCCCTGCACGATTGGTCCGAGCAGCAGGGCGGGGAAGAACGTGAGCGCGCCGACGAGGATGATCACGCCGATCAGCAGCACCGCGAAGGTCCCGTTGTCGGTTCGCATCGTCCCGAGGCCGGCCGGCGTTATGCGCTTGCCCGCGAGCGCGCCCGCGACCGCGAGCGCGAACAGGATGGGCGCATAGCGCGCGAGCATCATGTCGAAGCCGCCGAGCACGTCGGCGAAGGTGACCCCGTGCGAGCCCAGGCTGCCGGCGTTGGGCTGGACGAAGCCGGTGTAGCCGGCGAACGCCGACCCGTTGTTGTTGGCCTGGGAGAGGTAGGCGTAGAAGGTCTCGGAGAAGCCCTGCGGCGTGTTCGCGCCGCTCTTGGCGATCGCGACTTCGGCGATCGAGGCGCGGCCGGACTTGCTCGCCACCGCGAGCGCGGTACAGAACAGCGCCGCCAGCGGCGTGATCAGGATTCCCAGCCCGGCGAGCTTGATCTCGCGCGCCTCGAGCTTCTTGCCGAGCCACTCCGGGGTGCGCCCGACCATCAGCCCGCCGATGAAGACGGCCAGCAGGACGTACAGGAGGATCGAGTACAGGCCAGTGCCGACGCCGCCGAAGATCACCTCGCTGGCTGACAGGTTGGCCATCGGCACGGCGCCCCCGATCCCCGTGTAGGACTCGATCGCGCTGTTGACGGCGCCGCAGGAGGTGACGGTGGTGATGACGTCGAACAGCGCCGAGCCGGCGATCCCGAAGCGCTGCTCCTTGCCTTCCAGGTTGCCGCCCCCGGAGCCGGCGATCACGTGCGTGTGCAGCCCCGCAGCATGCTGCGCGGGCGAGCCGTGCGCCTCGGCGATGTAGGCGACAGCGGCGGCGCCCAGGAACATGAACATGACTACGGCGTAGATCGTGTAGCCCTGGCGGCGGTTGCCGGTCATCCGCCCGTAGGTGAAGATCAGCGCGGCCGGGATGATCAGCACGAGCAGCATCTCGAAGAAGTTCGAGAACTGCGTTGGGTTCTCGAACGGGTGCGCGGAGTTCGTGTTCAGGAATCCGCCACCGTTGGTGCCGAGCTCCTTGATCACCTCCTGCGAGGCGATCGGACCCATCGCGATCGACTGCTGCAGGCCCGTGAGCGTGTGGACGGTCAGGTAATGGGAGAAGTTCGCGATAACCCCCTGGGACTCGAGCACGATGGCGCCGATCACGCATATGGGCGTGAGGACGTAGAGGATCGTGCGCACGAGGTCCTGCCAGAAGTTGCCGATGCTCTTGCCGCTGCGGCCGACGACGCCCCTGATCAAGGCGACCGCCACGACGATCCCGACGCCCGCCGACAGCCAGTTCTGCACCGTCAGTCCCGCCATCTGGCTGAAGTAGCTCATCGTCGTCTCGCCGCTGTAGAACTGCCAGTTGGTGTTGGTCATGAACGACGACGTCGTGTTGAACGTGACGTTCCACGGCCCGGAGTGGTAGCCCTGCGGGTTCAGCCCGGTGAAGTCCCACAGCGTCTGTGTGCGCAGGATCAGGTACAGCAGGAGCCAGCCCGCGAGCGAGAAGATGATCAGGCTTTTCGCGTACTGCTTCCAGTCCTGCGCCCGGTTGGGATCGACGCGCAGCAGGCGATACAGGAAGCGCTCGGGGCCGGCGAAGATCGGCGTCAGGAAGACGCGCTCGCCCGTGTAGACGCGCGCCATGTAGCTGCCGAGAGGCAGCGCGAGCAGCGTCAGGACGATCGCGAAGATCGCGATCGTGAGCCAGCCGGCTACGGTCACCCCAGCTGCTCCTAGAGCTTCTCTCCGCGGATCAGCGCGTAGAAGAGGTAGCCGATCACGATCACCGAGACGACCAGCCCGAAGAAGTCCGCGCCGGTCATGTGCGCGACGAAGAAGGCGGGCGTGAGCGTGCTCATATGCGCTCGATCCCCTCGATGATCGCGAGCAGGATCACGAACATCGCGATGGCCAGGATCACGGCGACTGCGTCCATGCGCCCCACTCTGCCCCGCGCTGCGTGACGCCCACGTGACGATTCGCCGCGCCGACGTAACGATTTCGTTACGGCGCGTCGAGGCCGCGCTCAGCGCGCGAAGCGGTAGCCGACGCCAGGGTCGGTGACGATGAAGCGCGGCGCCGAGCCCTCGCCCGGCTCGATCTTCGCGCGCAGCCGCGCTATGTGCGTGCGCAGCGTCTGGATGTCGTTCACGTACTGCGGCCCCCACACCTCGCTCAGCAGCGCCCTGTGGGTGAGCAGGCGCCCGCGGTTGCGCACGAGCGTGCGCAGCAGCTCGAACTCGATCGGCGTCAGATGCACGAGCTCGCGCTCGCGCCGCACGATCCGCGCGGCGAGGTCGACTTCGAGCCCGTCGACGGTGATCGCGGGCTCCTCCTCGGCCGCGCCGCTGCGGCGCAGCGCGGCCTGCAGGCGCGCCACCAGCTCGCGCGCGCCGAACGGCTTGGTGACGTAGTCGTCGGCGCCGGCGTCGAGCGCGCTCACCTTCTGCTCCTCCTCGCCCACCGCGGAGAGCACGAGGATCGGCATCTCACTCCACTCGCGTAGTCGGCGGGTCACCTCGATCCCATCGCCGTCGGGCAGCACGAGGTCGACGATCGCGGCCTCGGGCGGTGTGAGCGCGGCGAGGTCGAGCGCCTGCGCCGCCGTTTCCGCTGCCACCGCCTCGAAGCCCGCCTCGCGCAGCATCACTTTCAGCGCGCGCACGATCTGAGGCTCGTCATCGACCACGAGCACGCGTGCGCGCCGCGAGCTCGAGCTCGCGCCCGGGACATCGGTGGAGCCCGCATCGGGCTCCACCGGCGCCGGCGCCCTCACGCGCGATCGCCGCCGGCTGTGGCAAGACCGCTCGCGGCGTGCGCGCTTGCCGCCGCGAGCGCCGGCTCGGGCCGCTCGCGCGGCGCCGCCGCCGGGGGCTCCTGCTGCGGCGGGTGCCCGTCGGGGAACTGCTCGAGCGGCAGCTGAAAGACGAACGTCGCGCCCTGTCCGGGCAGCGACTCGACGTGCAGCGTCCCGGCGTTGGCCTCGGTGAAGCCGCGCGCGATCGCGAGCCCGAGCCCCGAGCCGCGGTGCGCGCCCGCGGAGGCGCCTGAGCGGTAGAAGGGCTCGAACACGCGCTCGAGCTGGTCGGGGGGAATCCCCGGGCCGCGATCGACGACACGCACGATGATCCGGTCGCCCCGCGCGCGCACGCGGTCGCTGCCCGGCGCGGCGGGGAAGCGCCCGTGACCGGGGTTGCGCACGACACGTGCGCGCACCGAGACCGGGTGCCCGCCGCAGTGGCGCCGCGCGTTTTCGAGCACGTTGGCGAAGGCGCGCTCCATCTGCACGGGGTCGACGCGCACGAGCGGCAGCTCGGGGTCGATCGACAGGCTGAAGGTGCCGTGCTCGGCCCCGATCTCGCGGATCGCCGCGAGCAGGAGCTCCTCCAGCGAGGACCAGTCGCGTCGCGGCTCTGCCGCTCCGGCTTCGAGGCGCGAGAGGTCGAGCAGGTTGTCGACCAGCCGCGAGAGCCGTTGAGCCTCCTCCTGGATCACGCTCGCCAACTCGTGCAGCTCGGCGGCCGACAGCGAGGACGAGGCGATCGCCTCGCCGGCGGTGGAGATCGCCGTCAGCGGAGAGCGCAGGTCGTGCGAGACCGCGCGCAGCAGCGCCGTCTTGACGGTGTCGGCACGCCGCAGCGCGGCGGTCTCGACGACGCCGCCGAGCAGCCGCTCGCGCTCCAGCGCCGCGCTCAGGAGCGCCTCCAGGGCGGGCACCACGCGCTCCTGCAGCCGGCGCAGGCTCCGCTCGGAGCTGTCGGCGCCGACCAGCAGCGTCCCCAGCTGGCGGCGCCCCTCGTGCAGCGGGAAGGCGACCTCGCGCGCATCCGGCTCGATCACGCGCATCTCGATCGCCGCCGATCTGAGCTCGAGCGTCTGCGCCAGGCGGGCAGCGGCCGTGGGCAGCGCCTCGGCAAGGCTGTTCCCACGCAGCAGCAGGCGCGCCATCTCGGCGGCGAGGTCCGCCTCGCGGCGGCGGTCATCCGCCTCGCGCGCACGCGCGCGGGTAGCTGCCGCGACCGAGCTCGCGATCGCGGCGACGATGAGGAATGCGGCGAGGGCGACCCAGCTGCTCCCGTCGCCGAGCGAGAGGCGGCCGACCGGCGGCTGGTGGAAGAAGTTGAAGGCTGCCGCGCTCGACACCGCGGCCAGAAAGCCGAGCGGCGCTCCCCAGATGATCGCCACGACGAGCACCGCGGGCAGGTAGACGACGCTCAAGGACGCGACCGCGACGAGGTGCGCGAGCGGGTAGATGATCAGCGTGCACAGCGCCACCAGCGCGAGCGCGGCGAGCAGGCCGGCGCGCCGCGGAGGCGGGTAAGGGGACGCCAGGAACCTGGGCGGAGCAGACATCGCACCGATCAGCGTAATCGTGAACTGGGCGGGACTCGCCTCCCGCCCAGTTCGATGCGCCCTTGCGGTTCCGGTGCCTCGGCGCGGCCAGCTGGCGCGCGGTGCGCCTATCCATGCGCCGCTTCCAATCACCGTGTCCGCGCTGGATGATCCGCTGCGCCGCCGCGGTGCGCGTGACGCAGGCGTGACCAGTCAGTGAACATCCGGTTACGGGCCGGCGGGTTGCAGCGCACCTGCGCAATCGGGCCGGAACGTCGCCAAAGCGTCAAGCGACGGGCCACACGCGCCGACAAACAGCTGCGGTGGCCAGGGCTGGCGTCAAATGCTCATGGAAGAACGCTGGGCGGCTCGCGCTCGTCGCGCTCGCGCCGTGGCTCGCCGCAACCCCGGCCTCTGGCGCCGTCTCATCCCCCTCCGCTGCGCGGACCGCCATCACGGGACAGGCCTTGCCCGCCGGCGCGCCCAGCGTCCCCACCGTGCTCGCGCCGCTGCCGAGCTCCGATTACGGAGTGCGTCCGGCCTGTGCGGCGCGACCGGGCCGCGCGGCCTGCCAGGCGCTGGTGCTCGTGCCGCTCGCCGCCGAAGCGCGTGCCCACCGGCATCCGCTGGGAATGCCGCACGCGGCGCCGCGCGCCGAACCGTCGCCGGCGGAAGGCGACTACGGACTGACGCCAGGCGATCTGCACAGCGCCTACCGACTGCCGACGAGCGCGCCGAGCGCCCAGACGATCGCGCTGGTCGACGCCTATAACGACCCCGCCGCCGAAGAAGATCTCGCCGCATACGACGGCGAGTTCGGGCTGCCCGCGTGCACGCGCGCCAACGGCTGCTTCGCACAGGTCAATCAGCGAGGCGAAAGCGCGCCGCTGCCGTTCCCGCAGACGGCGGCGGAACTCGGCAGCGCGCGCGAAGGCGATGACGCCGGACGCGTCGAAGAAGCCGAAGAAGCGACCGAATGGGCGATCGAGATCTCGCTCGACATCGAGACGGCGCGCGGGATCTGCCAGAGCTGCCAGATCGTGCTCGTCGAGGCGAGCGAGCCCTACGGCAACGACCTCGAAGAAGCGGAGCGCAGCGCCGAGGCGCTGCACGCCACCGAGATCTCCAACTCGTGGGCGGGCCCGGAGGAAGGCGAAACCGAAGCTGGGGAGGAGAACGGCCCCTTCGACCATCCGGGGACCGTGATCACCGCCTCGGCGGGCGACAGCGGATACATGAACTGGGACTCCCAGCACCCTGGCGCCGTACTGTTCCCAGCCTCCTCGCCGCACGTGATCGCCGTGGGCGGCACGCGCCTGAGCCTCACGCCCGCCGGCGCGTGGTCGGGCGAGTCGGTGTGGAACGGCGACGGCGCGGGCGGCGGCGGCTGCAGCACGGTCTTCCGCGCGCCGAGCTGGCAGCTGAAGCTGGCCAATTGGAGCGCGGTGGGCTGCGGCGAGGAGCGCGCGGTCGCCGACGTCTCCGCGGACGCCGATCCCTACACGGGCGTCGCGGTCGAGGACAGCCTCGGCACACTCTGCGGATCCAGCCGCGAGCACTGGTGCACGATCGGCGGCACGAGCCTCTCCTCGCCGCTGATCGCCGCGACCTTCGCGCTCGCGGGCGGCGCGCGTGGCGTGGCCTATCCGGCGAGCACGCTGTATGCGAACGCGCTCGGCACCCCAAGCGCGCTGCACGACGTGAGCGAAGGCTCCAACGGGGCCTGCAAGAAGTCCTTCAACACCGGCACAGGCCTCTCGCGCTGCACGAGCGCAGAAGAGGCCGCGAGCTGCTCGAGCCGTGCGATCTGCCTCGCTGGCAAAGGCTACGACGGCCCCACCGGCCTCGGCACGCCCGACGGCGTCGGCGCCTTCGAAGCACCCGGCGGCGAAGAGGGCGCCGCCAAAGAAACTCCGTCCGAAGAAGGCCCCGGCGAAACGGGTCCGGGCGAAACGGGCGGCTCCGGCGAAACGGGCGGCTCCGGCGAAACGGGCGGCTCCGGCGAAGGCTCGGAAGCGGGCGGCGAAGAAGCTGCGCCGAACGAAACGGGCTCGGGCGCGGGTTCCGGCGAAGGACAGCCGGAAGACGGCGGCCCGGGCGAGGAAGGCGAAGCCTTCAACGAAGCGGAACCCCCCTCGGGCGCCGGCGAAGGCTCAGGCGGGCGCCGCCGGAGCGCCAGGTGCGTGCTGAGCGCGCTCGGTCTGTCGCCGGCGAGCGCGACCGGTTCGCGCGCGGGTTCACTCGGGCTCTCGCGGCTGTCGTTCAGCTTCGACGCGAGCGCCTGCACGCGGGTGCGCGTGAGCGTTTCCAGGCGCCGCGTCTCGCACGGACGGGCACGCTGGGCGAAGGTGGCACGTGTGCAGGTGATCGAGGCCGCGCGCGGGCGCAACAGCCACACCATGGCGCTCGGGGAGGCGCTCGCGCCCGGCGCCTATCGCCTCGACCTCAAGCCGCGCCACGGCGCGACGGTATCGCTCGCCTTCGAGATCCGCTAGCCCGGCTCGCCTTCGAGATCCGCTAGTCCGGCTCGCCTTCGAGATCCGCTAGCCCGCGATTGCCGGCGGCAGCCGCGCGGGCGCGCCGTAGGGGACGAGCGCCTGCGGTAGCAGGACCGCCCCGTCGGGCTGCTGGCCGTTCTCGAGCAGCGCGACGATCGTGCGCCCGACCGCGACGGCGGTGCCGTTGAGGGTGTGCAGGATCTCCGTCGCGCCGCGCGCGCCGCCGGGGCGCTCGCGTCGCAGGCGGATCGCCAGGCGTCGCGCCTGGTAGTCGGTCGTGTTCGAGCACGAGGTGAGCTCCAGGTAGCGGCCCTGGCTTGGCAGCCACACCTCGCAGTCGTACTTCTTGGCGGCGGAGTTGCCGAGCTCGCCGACGGCGATGTTCATGACGCGGTAGGGCAGCTCGAGCGCGCCGAGGATGCGCTCCTCGATCGCGAGAATGCGCTCGTGCTCGGAGGAGGAGTCCTCGGGCGCGACGAAGCTGAACATCTCGACCTTGTCGAACTGGTGCACGCGGATGATGCCGCGCGTGTCGCGCCCGGCGGCACCGGCCTCGCGCCTGAAGCACGGCGAGAAGCCGGCGTAGCGCAGCGGCAGGGCCTCGGCCTCGAGGATCTCGTCCTGGTGCAGGGAGGCGAGCGCGACCTCGGAGGTGCCGACGAGGAACAGCTCGTCCTGCGGCAGGCTGTAGATCTGCTGCTCGGTGTCGGGCAGGAAGCCGGTGCCGTAGAGAGCGTGCTCGCGCACGAGCACCGGCGGGATGACGGCTTCGAGCCCTTCCTCGGCGAGCAGCTCGAGCGCCCAGCGCACGAGCGCGAGCTCGAGCATCACGAGCTCGCCGCGCAGGTAGGCGAAGCGCGAGCCCGATAGCGCCGCCGCATGGTCGATGTCGATGCGCGGACCGGCGAGCTCGAGGTGGTCGCGCGGCGGGAAGTCCAGCTCGCGCGGCTCGCCGACGAGCCTCACGAGCTCATCGTCCGGGCCATCGGCGGCGCTCGGATCGGGCAGGTTCGGCAGCGGCGCGAGCGTCGCCTGCAGCTGCTGCTCGACCTCGGCGAGCTGCTGCTCGAGCGCCTTCGCGCGCGCGGCGACGTCGCGCATCGCCTCGATCTCGAGCTGACGCTGCTGCTCCTCGGTGCTCGCGCTGATGCGCGCGCTCGCCTCGTGCTGCTCGGCGCGCAGCCCCTCGAGCTCGGGCAGCAGCTCGCGCCGGCGGCGGTCGAGCTCGAGCACCTGCGCAAGCGCGCTCGCGGCCTGCGCGCCCCGCCGCGCGAGCGCGGCGCGCGCGGCGTCGGGGTCATCCCTGATGCGCCTCAGCTCGAGCATCGGTGGCGAGGAGCGCTCACGATGGCAGGCGCGACAGCGCCGGCGCTACTTCGTGGAGAGCTTGATCGAAGTGCTGACGACGTTCTCGGCTTCCTCGCCGGCGTAGTGGGCGAGGAAGTCCGCAACTTCTTCGGCCTGCTTGCCGACGAGGACGTTCTCGGGCATGATCGCGCCGGAGAAGCCGCCGTTGCGGATCGCGTAGAGGACGTTTTCGTATTTCTCCTTGCGCTTGTTGAAGTTCGGTCCCTGCGTGCGCAGGCGGTTGGGGACCTGCGTCGAGGAGCCCTCGGCGCCGACGACTTTGAGCGAGTGGCAGCCCGCGCAGTGCTCGCTGAAGAGCACGGCACCGGTGTAGTAGGGGCTGTCCTTGGGGACTTTGATGCCCGCGCTGCCGCAGGCGCCCAGCAGCAGCGCACAGCCGAGCAGCAGCGCTGCGCAGAAGAGCAGCCTCGCGGGGCGGGGTGCCGTCATGCGCGCGCCAATATACCGGTCGCTAAGCGCTCGGCCTGCGCCGCGCCGCGGACAGCGCGCCGCGGTTCGGAAGAGCGCCGCAAGATGCGCGAGCCGGCCTCAGAAGCCGTGCGCGGTGCTCGCAGCGCGCAGCATGAGGCCGAGGACGACGAGCGCGGAGAGCGCCATGACGCCGATCTCGCGCCGCACGACGGCGAGCAGCAGTTCGCGCTGCTCGGCTTCGGGCAGCCTGCCGACCGCCGCGGAGTCCTCCAGGCCGCGCTGGTCGAGGATCGTCTGAGCGGAGGCCAGGCGCAGCTGCTCGGCGACGAACGCGATCGCGAGCGGCAGCAGCGCGTATAGGTAGAAGAGGTGTTCGCTGGAGGTCTTGCCGGCGGCGGCGAGGACGCCGATCGCGACGGCGAACAGCAGCGCGGAGCCCTGACCGACGCGCAGCGAAAGCCAGAAGCCGCGGGCTGCGGGACCGGTGGGATCGCCGCGATACCAGAGGTAGGCGCCGAGCAGCCCGGCGGCGCCGTTGAGCGCCGCGACGACGAGCGCGGCGAGCACGACGGCGTCCTTCGCTCCGCTCATCTCGCGCCGATCGTCACTATGTGACAGGCTGCCACAAGCGGGTGCTATAACAGCGCGCGGTGCTGCGCAGCTACCTGCCCGCGATCGTGTTCCTACTGCTCGGCGGCGCCGTAGGGGGGGCGTTCGTGGCGCTGAACTCCTACATCGGGCCGCGCCGCGAGGCGCGGCACAAGCAGGATCCGTACGAGTGCGGCCTGCCCTCGGAGATCACGCGCGGACTGCGCTTCGGGATCAGCTTCTACCTGATCGCGATGCTGTTCATCCTGTTCGACATCGAGGTCATCTTCCTGTACCCGATCGCGATCGAGCTGCGCGCATACGGCAGCTATGCGCTGGCGGAGACGATCGTGTTCATCGCGCTGCTGTTCGTCGCGTTCGTATACGTATGGCGCAGGGGGGCGCTCGATTGGAGGTGAGGCGCGAGCCGCTGGCGCCGGTGGGCGACGCGATCGTCGATCCCGCCGCCTTGCGCGTGCGCGAGCTCAACGCCCGTCAGCTGCTGCGCGGTGGCGAGCTCGAGGGGCCCGCGCGCCCCGCGCATCTGAGCGGCAGCGAGCTCGAGGCGGCGGAGCTCGAACGCTACGTGCACGAGCGGGTGCTGACGACGAGCCTTGACAAAGCTGTCGCGTGGGCCCGCTCGAACTCGTTCTTCCCGCTCGCGTTCGGCCTGGCGTGCTGCGCGATGGAGCAGTTCCACGCGGCGGGGCCGCGCATGGACATCGCGCGCTTCGGCTACGAGGCCTTCAGGAACTCGCCGCGCCAGTCGGACCTGATCATTCTCGCGGGGCGCGTGTCCATCAAGATGGCGCCGATCATCCGCCGGCTGTACGACCAGATGCTCGAGCCGAAGTGGGCGATCTCGATGGGCGCCTGCTGCAGCTCGATGGGCGTGTTCAACAACTACGCGCTCGTGCCGGCGGACAAGTTCATGCCGATCGACGTGTACGTGCCAGGCTGCCCGCCGCGCCCGGAGGGCCTCATGCACGGCGTGCTGAAGCTGAGGAAGATGGTCCAGGACGACCCGGACCTCGGCTGGCGCGAGCGTTACGGCGCGCGCGGCACCGAGGAGGTCCTGCCCGAGCAGCACGCCGGCTCGCCGACGCCGCCGGCCGTGAACGTGCCGGCGCAGGGAGAGGAGGCCGGTGCCTGACGCCACCGGCCTCGAGCTGATCGCCCAGGAGCTTCGTGCGGCGTACGGCGCGGGCCCGCAGGCGCCGGCCGGAAGCCCGGTCATCGAGACGATCTTCTTTCGCGGCCGCGGCACGCTGGTCCTCGAGCCGGCTCACGTGCGCGGCGTGCTTGCGCGCCTGCGCGAGCGCGGCTATTCGCTGCTGTGCAGCGTGCACGGCGTGGACCACTACCCGCATGAGCCGCGCCTGGGCGTGATCTACGAGCTGCTCGACATGGGCCGTGTCGATCGGATCACGGTGAAGCTGCTGTTGGCGAGCGACGCCGCCGAGGTCGACTCGGTCTACCCCGACGGCGAGGACGGCCCGGGCTGGCCCACGGCCAACCACCAGGAGCGCGAGGTCTATGACATGTTCGGCGTCGTGTTCCGCGGCCACCCGGACCTGCGGCGGATCCTGATGCCAGAGGACTACGAGGGACACCCGCAGCGACGTGACTTCCCGGTCGGCGGCGAGCCGGTGACGTTCACCTACAGCGAGCGCGACACGATCGGCAGCTCCCCGTGAGCGCCGGCGAGCAGAGCGGCGCGGCGGGCGCGCCGACCCTGTCCGAGTACCGCAGGCGCGAGCAGAGCGTCACGCTGTCGCGCCTGGAGGAGCAGCCGCCGGACGGCGAGACGCCCGACTCGCGGGAAGAGCTGCTGACGCTGAACTTCGGGCCCCACCACCCCGCGACGCACGGCGTGCTGCGCCTGCTGGTGACTCTCCAGGGCGAGGTGGTGCGCGACCTCAAACCGATCATCGGATACGTGCACACCGGGATCGAAAAGACGGCGGAGGACAAGTCCTACTGGAAGGTGATCCCGGTCATCGAGCGCATGGACTACCTCGCTTACTACTTCAACGCGATGGCGTTCTGCTGCGCGGTCGAGACGCTCGCCGAGGTGGAGGTGCCGCGGCGCGCGCAGTACCTGCGCGTGATCCACCTCGAGCTCAACCGCATCGCCTCCCATCTGATCTGGCTCGGTACGAGCGCGCTCGACCTCGGCGCGGTGTCGATCTTCCTGTACTGCCTGCGCGAGCGCGAGCTGATCCTCGACCTCTTCGAGATGTCCTCGGGCCAGCGCATGCACACGCGCTACTTCCAGGTGGGCGGGGTGATCGAGGACATCCCGCAGGGGTTCGAGCGGCGGGTGCGCGAGTTCCTGCAGATCATGCCGCGGCGCGCCGACGAGTACGGCGCGATCCTCAACTCCAACGAGATCCTCTTGCAGCGCCTGCGCGGGACGTGTCCGCTCGACGAGCAGACGCTGCTGGGACTGGGCGTGACGGGGCCGCTGCTGCGCGCGGCGGGGAACCCGTGGGACCTGCGCAAGGCCGATCCCTACAGCAGCTACGAGGACTTCGACTTCAAGATCCCGATCGGGACGGTGGGCGACAACTACGACCGCTTCGCCGTGCGCCTCGCGGAGATCTACGAGTCGGTGAAGATCGTCACGCAGGCGCTCGACGGGCTGCCCGAAGGCCCTCACATCACGGAGGACCGCAAGATCGCGCTGCCGCCGCGCCACGAGCTCGCGACCTCGATGGAGGCGCTGATCCACCACTTCAAGCTGGTCACGGAGGGCTTCCGCGTGCCCCCCGGCGAGGTCTACTACCCGATCGAGTCCCCGCGTGGAGAGCTGGCCTGCTACGTCCGCTCGGACGGCTCCTCAAAGCCCGCGCGCGTGCACATGCGCGACCCGAGCTTCGTCAACCTGCAGGCGCTCGCGCCGATGGTGAAGGGCAACTACATAGCGGATCTGATCGCGACGGTGGCGATGCTCGACCCGATCCTCGGGGGAGTCGACAGGTGAGCGAGCGCGAGCGGCCGCCCCTCGCCTCCATGCCGGAGGTGCTGCGGGGCTTCGAGCCGACTCCGGCGCACGTGCGCCGCTACGAGCACGGCTCGCGCGTGCCGGGCTGGGACGAGAGCGTCGACCTCGAGAAGGACCCCGCCGAGGTCCCCGACCCCGGCGCCGTGCAGGTGCCGGCCGAGCTGCGCGCGGAGATCGAGGCGCGCATGGCCGACTACCCGGACCGCCACTCGGCGGCGCTGCCGGCGCTCGAGGCGGCGCAGCGCCTGCACGGCTGGTGCTCGCCGCAGGCGATCGAGCAGGTGGCGTGCGTGATGAGAGTGACGCCGGGCTACCTGGAGTCGATCGTGACCTTCTACGACATGCTCGAGACGAGCCCGGTGCCGCGACACAGCGTGTACGTCTGCACGAACATCTCCTGCTCGCTGCGCGGCGCCGACGAGCTCTACGAGGCGCTCCTGCGCGCCGCCGGCGAGGAGCTCAATGTGCGCTCCTTCGAGTGCCTGGGCGCGTGCGACATCGCGCCGATGGCCTCGGTCGACGGCGTCTACGTGGGTCCGCTCTCGCCAGCCGATGTGCCGGCGCTGCTGGAAGACGTGCGCGCGGGCCGCGAGGTGCTTCCCGAGCGCCAGCTCGTGCGCCGGCCGGTCGCCGACCCGCGCGCGCGCCGCGACGATTTAAGCGAGCGCGCCTTCGGCGCGGGAGGCGCGCGTGACGGTGAGACCGCGCCGGGCGCGGGCCAGGAGCGCTAGGAGAGCCGATGTCGACGAGCGAGCGCACGGGCCGCGAGGAGCCGCCGCTGCTGCTGCTGGCGGACATCGACGAGCCGGGCCTGGGGACGCTCGCGGTCTACGAACGGCGGGGGGGCTACTCGGCGCTGCGCAAGGCACTCGCGATGAGCGCGGAAGAGGTGCTCGCGAACATCGAAACGAGTGAGATCCGCGGGCGCGGCGGCGCCGGCTTTCAGATGGGCAAGAAGATCTCGTTCCTGCCGAAGGGCAGCATCGAGCGCTACCTGGTGTGCAACGCGGACGAGTCCGAGCCCGGGACGTTCAAGGACCGCGAACTGATGCAGAAGACGCCGCACACGCTGATCGAGGGGATCGTGATCGCCTCCTACGCGGCGGCGACGAGCCGCGCGTTCATCTACATCCGCGGCGAGTACGTGGAGCCGGCGCAGGCGCTCGAGCGCGCGATCGCCGAAGCCCGCGAGCGCGGCTACATCGGCGAGGACATCCTGGGTTCGGGCCACGCGCTTTCGCTGGTGCTGCACCGCGGCGCGGGCGCCTACATCTGCGGCGAGGAGACGGGCCTGCTCGACTCGCTGGAAGGCAAGCGCGGCAACCCGCGCCTGAAGCCGCCGTTCCCCGCCAACCAGGGCCTCTACGAGGGGCCGACGCTGATCAACAACGTCGAGACGCTCTCGACCGTGCCCGCGATCATCAGGATGGGCGGCGAGCAGTACGCCAAGCTCGGCGCACCGGGCTCGACCGGCACGAAGGTGGTGTCGGTGTCCGGCCACGTGCAGCGGCCCGGCAACTACGAGATCGAGCTCGGGATCCCTTCGCGCGAGCTCATCTGCGGCCTCGCCGGCGGTCCGCCCGAAGGGCGCAAGGTCAAGTGCTGGTTCCCCGGCGGCTCCTCGGCGCCGGTGCTGACCGGCGATGACCTCGACGTCCCCTACGACTTCGACTCGCTCGCCAAGGTCGGCTCGATGATGGGCTCCGGCGCGGTCATCGTCGTCGATGACTCCACGCCGATCCTGGAGGTCGCGCTGAAGGTGGCGAAGTTCTACCGCCACGAGTCCTGCGGCAAGTGCACGCCCTGCCGCGAGGGCACGAACTGGACGGTGAAGATGCTCGAACGCATCGACGAAGGCGAGGCCACGCCGATGGACCTCGAGATCATGGCCTCGGTGCAGGAGCACATCATCGGCAACTGCCTGTGCGTGCTCGGTGACGCGATGGCGATGCCGATCGAGTCGATGATCGCGAAGTTCCGCGGCGAGTTCGAAGCGCACATCGAGCGCGCGCGCGCCGCGCGCGGGGCGGGCGGCCGCGCCGCCTCCGAGCTCGCGCTCGCCCGGGGGGACACCTAGCTTGCCGCGTCCGCAGCGCAACACGATCAGCCTCACGATCGACGGCCGCGAGGTGCGCGCGCTGGAGAACACGATGCTCGTCGACGCGGCCAAATACGGCGACGTCGAGATCCCGGTGTTCTGCTACGAGCCGAAGCTCGGCCAACCGGTCGGCGCGTGCCGCATGTGTCTGGTCGAGATCGAGGGAATCCCGAAGCTGCAGACGGGCTGCTCGACGGCGGTGAAGGACGGCATGGTCGTGTACACGCAGAGCGAGCGCGTGAAGACGGCGCAGCAGTCGGTGGTGGAGTTCCTGCTGATCAACCACCCGCTGGACTGCCCGGTGTGCGACAAGGGCGGCGAGTGCCCGCTGCAGGACATCACGTTCGGCTGGGGCGGCGGCATCTCGCGCTTCATCGACCCCAAGCGCCACTTCGTCAAGCCGCTGGAGCTCTCGCCGCTGATCGCGATCGACCGCGAGCGCTGCATCGTCTGCTACCGCTGCGTGCGCTTCTCGCAGGAGCTCTCCGAGGACTACCAGCTCGTGCTGCTCGAGCGCGGCGCGCACTCCTACGTGGCGACCTTCGACGGGCACCCCTACGTGGCGCCGTTCAGCGGCAACATCGTCGAGCTGTGCCCGGTCGGCGCGCTGACCTCGCGCCCCTACCGCTTCCGCGCGCGCCCGTGGGACGTCGAGGACGCGGGCTCGGTCTGCACGATGTGCCCGTCGCAGTGCAACGTGACGCTGACCGTGCGCGACGAGCGCGCGCTGCGCGTGCTCGCGCGCATCAACCCCGAGGTCGACGACGGCTGGCTGTGCGACAAGGGCCGCTTCGCCTACCAGTCCTTCCACGTGGACGAGCGCATCACCGAGCCGCTGCTGCGCGACGGCGGGCAGCTGCGGCCGGTGCCCTGGGAGCGCGCGCTCGAGCAGGCGGCCGCCGGCCTGCGCCGCGCAGGGGCACGCACGGGCGCGCTCGCGGGCGGGCAGAGCACCAACGAGGAGGGCATGCTGCTCGCGCGTCTGACGCGCGAGGCGCTGGGCTCGCCGCACCTGGACTCGCGCCGCTTCGGCGCGCTGGACCTCGAGCTGCAGCGCGCGCTCGCCGCGCCCGCGCTGCAGGCGCGCGTGTCCGACCTGGAGTTCGCGCACGCCGTGCTCGTGCTCGACTGCGAGCCGCTCGACGACGCGCCGATCCTCGAGCTGCGCCTGCGCAAGGGCATCCGCCGCAACGGCGTGCAGCTCGCGCTCGGCTCGCCGCGGAAGAGTGCGCTGGCCGAGCGCGCCACGCTGAGCGTGCGCTACGCCCCCGGCGGCGGCGCCGCCTTCGCGGCGGCGCTCGCCGCTGCGCTCACTGGCTCGCCGCGCCTTGCGCAGCACGCGCAGGCCGCGGGCGCCGACGCCGAAGCGGTGCGCGAGCTGGCGGCGATGCTCGCCGGCGAGGATGGCAGCGCGCGCGAGCTCGTCGTGCTGTGGGGCGAGCGCCTCACGGCCGGGCCCGACGGCGCACAGGGCGCGCGCGCGCTTTTGCAGATCGCGCGCGCGCTCGGGCTCGCGAGCACCGAGGGCGCCGGCCTGCTCGAAGTTCCCGCCGGCACGAACGCGCGCGGACTGCGCGAGGCGGGCGTGCTGCCCAATGCGGGGCCGGGACTGTCCTGGCCGCCGGCGCCGGGAAGGGGCGCCAACGGCGGCGCCGGCTCGAGCATCGGCCACGACGCGCACGGCATCGCGCGGGCCGTCTCGGACGGCGAGCTGAGCGCGCTCTACCTGCTGCACTGCGACCCGCTGCGCGAGCTGCCCGACGGCGAGCTGTGGTCGCGCGCGCTGGGCGGCGCGAGCACCGTGATCGCGCACGCGAGCTTCCTCACCGAGGGGGTCGCCGAGCACGCCGACGTGGTCTTCCCCGCGGAGGTCTACGCCGAGAAGGAGGGCACGCTCGTGCACCCGGACGGGCGCCTGCAGCGCGTGCGGCCGGCGATCGCGCAGCCCGGCGAGGTGCGCGCCGCGTGGCGCGTGCTGGCCGATCTCGCGCTGCGCCTCGGGCTCGACCTCGAGGTGACGCGCGCGCGCACGGCCTCCGAGCAGCTGTTTGAGAGCGTGCCCTTCTATGCCGGTCTGACGCTCGAGGAGATCGCGGGCCGCGGCGTGCGCTGGCAGGATCGCGCCGCCGCGAGCGCCTGTCCGGCGGCGCCCGACGAGCTCGCCTCGGGCGAGCTCGAGCTGCTCGCGTCGGCGCCCAAGAGCGGCGATGACGCCTGGATGCTGCAGGACGCCGGCTATCGCTCGCTGTGGGACGCGGTCGAGGTCGAGCACTCGCCGGCGCTCGAGTTCCTGTTCCCGCAGAGGGAGCTCGTGTGACGCTCGCGCTCGTCGACTACTACGAAGCGTGGTGGATCCAGGTCATCAAGTCGATCGTGATCTTCGCGGTCGCGCTGCAGCTCGTGCCGATCGTGCTGATCGCCGAGCGCAAGCTGCTGGGACGCTTCCAGAGCCGCTACGGCCCGAACCGCGTCGGCCCGTTCGGGCTGCTGCAGCCGCTCGCCGACATCCTAAAGCTGCTGACCAAGGAGCAGTTCCGCCCGACGACCTCGGTCGGCGTCCTGTTCGCCCTCGCGCCGGTCATCTCGATCCTGACCGCGGTGGCCGCGTTCGCGATCATCCCGTTCGGCGACGCGCAGAACATCTTCGGCACGAAGGTCGGCCTCTACGGCGTCGACGTCTCGATCGGGCCGCTGTACCTGTTCGCGTTCGGCGCGATCGCCTTCTACGGGATCATGCTCGGCGGCTGGTCGTCGGGCTCGAAGTACTCGTTCCTCGGCGCGATGCGCGGCGCCGCGCAGCTGATCTCCTACGAGGTCTCGCAGGGCCTCGCGCTCGTCGGCGTCGTGATCACGGCGCAGACGCTGTCGCTGACGCAGATCGTGCATGCGCAGGCGGGCATGTGGTACTTCATCCCCCAGCTCGCCGGCTTTCTGATCTTCCTCGCGGCCGGGTTTGCGGAGACCAACCGCGCGCCGTTCGACCTCACCGAGGCCGACTCGGAGCTGGTCGGCGGCTACAACACCGAGTTCGGCGGCGGGCGCTTCGCGTCCTACTACTTCGCCGAGTACCTGAACGTGCTCGTCGTCTCCGGGATCGTGACGACGGTGTTCTTCGGCGGCTGGCTGCTGCCGTTCGGGATTCACCCGCCGGGCTGGGTCGACCCGTTCGTGGTGCTGTTCAAGATGTCGCTGTTCACGTTCCTGTTCATCTGGATCCGCGCGACGCTGCCGCGGCTTCGCTATGACCAGCTGATGAGCTTCGGGTGGAAGGTGCTGCTGCCGCTGGCGACGCTGAACGCGCTCGTGACCGCGATCGTCGTGGTGGCCACGCACTGATGGCCGGCGCGGACCCGCAGAGGCAGGAGGCTCGCCCGGCGGGCGAGCGCAGGTTCGGCGCGTGGAACCCCGGCGAGGACGTGATCGAGGTGCTGCGCTCGCCCGCGCCCGGTGCCCTGCGCAGCACGTGGCGCACCTTCCGTGAGACGGCGCGGGGCATGAAGACGACCTTCGGACGCATCCTCGAGGGAACGACGACGGTGCAGTATCCGGAGGAGAAGACGCCCGTCTACCCCCGCTTCCGGGGCCGCCACAAGCTGCACCGCTTCGAGGACACCGGCCTTGAGAAGTGCGTCGGCTGCTCGCTGTGCGCCGCCGCTTGCCCGGCGGACTGCATTCGCGTGGTGGCCGCCGAGAACACGCCCGACACCCGCATATCGGCAGGCGAGCGCTACGCGGCCGTGTATGAGATCAACCTCGCCCACTGCATATTCTGCGGCTACTGCGAGGTCGCCTGCCCGTTCGACGCGATCACGATGGGCCACGACTACGAGATGTCGGACTACGAGCGCGACGACCTGATCTTCACGAAGGAGATGCTGCTCGCCGAGCCGCTCGAGCGCACGCCGCTGCGAAACGAGGACGAGTGAGCACGGCGTTCTTCTTCCTCGCCGCCGTCGGCGTGATCGCGGGCGCGGTCGGCGTGGTCGTGCTGCGCGACGCCTTCTACAGCGTGCTCGCGCTGGTGGTGCACCTCGTATGCCTGGCGGTGCTGTTCCTGCTGCTGCGGGCGCAGTTCGTGGCGGCCGTGCAGGTCGTCGTGTACGCGGGCGCAGTGATGGTGCTGTACGTGTTCGTGGTCGCGTACGTCGGCAACGAGGGCGAGAGGATCGGCGAGCGCCTGCGCCGCCCGGGGGCGGCGATCGCCGCCGGCCCCGTCGCCTCCGGGCTGCGCCTCGGCGGCGCGCTGCTCGGCGCGGCGCTCCTGGTGGAGCTGCTGATCGCGCTGCTGGGGACCGGCCTTGCGGGCATCAAACACGACGGCGCGGGCTTCCTCGTGACCAGCGAAGCGCACACCTTCGGCACGCCGGCCTACATCGGCAACCTGCTGCTGACGCGGTTCTTGCTGGCCTTCGAGATCGCCTCCTACCTGCTGCTGATCGCGGCGGTCGGCGGCGTGGTGCTCGCGCGCCGGCGCGGCGGGCTGGGCGAGCGAGACGACCGCGACGAGGCGACCCCGCTGGATCTGCGCCGTCCGCTCGCAACGGGCACGACGGCAGAGGCGGTCGGCGGAGCGGGCGCAAGAGGGCTGCCGTGAGCATCGCCTGGTATCTGGCGGTCTCGGCGATCGTGTTCGCACTCGGCGCGGTGGGCGTGATGGTGCGCCGCAACCCGCTGGTGGTGCTGCTGTGCCTGGAGCTGATGCTGAACGGCGCGAACCTCGCGCTGATCGCCTTCTCGCGCATGTGGGGCAACGGCGACGGGCAGATCCTCGCGCTCGTCGTGATGACGGTGGCCGCCTGCGAGGTCTGCATCGGGCTGGGCATGATCGTGGCGATCTACCGCAGGCGGCTGCCGATCGACGTGGACGAGCTGCGGGAGCTGCAGGGCTAGATGAGCGCGACGACATACGGCTGGCTCGTGCTCGCGTTCCCGCTGGCGGGCATGCTCGCGACCGCGCTCGGCTTCCGCGGGCTGAGCGCGATCTCCCCGCGCGCGGCCGGCTGGCTGGCCACGGCCAGCGTGTTCCTCTCCTTCCTCGCGGCGCTCGGCGCGCTGATCGCGCTGCAGGGCCACACGCCCGCGCACCGCGAGCTGACCTCCTCGCTGTGGAACTACGCCTCGAGCGTCGGCATCGACGCGCAGGCGTCGATCCTGGTGGACCCGCTGTCGGTGTACATGATCCTCGTCGTCAGCGGCATCTCAACGCTGATCCACCTCTACTCGATCTCCTACATGGAAGAGGACCGCGGCTACGCGCGCTTCTTCGCGTACCTGAACTTCTTCGTCTTCTCGATGCTGCTGCTCGTGCTGGCGGGCAACTTCCTGCTGCTGATCGTCGGCTGGGCGTTCGTCGGCGCGGCCTCCTACCTGCTGATCTCCTTCTGGTACAGGCGCACGACCGCGACGCGTGCCGGCATCAAGGCATTCGTGATCAACGTGGTCGGCGACGTCGGGCTGGTGCTCGGCACGTATTTCATCTTCAAGCACACGCACACGCTCGACCTGCTGCGCAGCTTCCACGCCACCGAAGCCGGCGCGTTCGGGCACGGCCGCAACGAGGGCGACCTCGTCGCCGGCTGCGTGCTGCTGCTCGTCGGCGCCTTCGCGAAGTCCGCGCAGATCCCGCTGCACACGTGGCTGCCCGACGCGATGGAGGGCCCGACGCCGGTGAGCGCGCTGATCCACGCGGCGACGATGGTGACCGCGGGCGTCTACCTGATCGCGCGCATGCACACGCTGTTCGAGTTCGCTCCCGCGGCCCAGGACGTGGGCGCGGCGATCGGTGCGGCGACGCTGCTCGTCGCGGGCACGATCGGCCTGGCGCAGACCGACATCAAGCGCGTGATCGCCTACTCGACGATGTCGCAGATCGGCTACATGATCATGGGCGTCTCGATCGGCGCCTACGCGGCGGGCCTCTTTCACCTGATGACCCACGCCTTCTTCAAGGCGCTGCTGTTCATGGCCGCGGGCTCGCTGATCGGCGCGATGGGCGGCGAGCAGTCACTCGACAAGATGGGCGGCTTTCGCAAGGCGATGCCGTTCACCTACGCGTGCTTCTTGATCGGCGGCCTCGCGCTGTCGGGCATGCCGCCGTTCTCGGGCTTCTTCTCAAAGGACGACATCCTGCTGCAGGCGGGCGAGCGCGGCGGCTGGCACTGGATCCTCTACGGCGCCGGCTACCTCGGTGCGATCCTCACTGCGGTCTACACGTTCCGCATGATCTTCCGTGCCTTCCACGGCGCGCCCGTGGAGCAGGCGCGCGAACTGCAGGCGGGACACCTGCACCACGTGCAGACGCCGTTCAACCCGGCCAACGGCGAAGCCGAGGACACCGACGTCGGCTTCCCCGGCCCGCACCACGCGATCGCCGAACGGGCGCTGCCGATGAAGCTGGCGATGGGGCTGCTGGCGGTCGGCGCGTTCGGCGCGGGCTTCCTGCAGATCCCGAAAGTCGACTCCGTCATCAGCGACTTCCTGCGGCCGTCATTCGCGACCTCGAAGCTCTACGAACAGCCGACCCACGACGGCCTGCTGTACTTCGGCCTCGGGCTCGGAACGGTGATCGCGCTCGTGGGCATCGCGATCGCCTACCGCGTGTGGGTCGAACGGCCCGGACTCGCGACCCTCGCGCGCGAGCGCGCGCGCCCGCTGTATGAGCTGTTCGTCAACAAGTGGTACTTCGACGAGCTGATCGAAGCGCTGTTCGTGCGCCCCGCGCTCGCCGCGGGACGCTTCGCGAGCACGACCTTCGAGCGCCTGTTCGTCGACGAGACGCTGGTCGGCGGCACGACCGGACTCGTGCGCGCGGGCTCGGCGGCGGTGCGCGCGATCCAGAGCGGCTTCGTGCGCTACTACGCCGCGCTGCTGGTGCTCGGCGTCGCGGGCGTGGGCTTCTACTTCCTGCTGCAGACCTGACAGCCACGCATGCCGCCTCTCTCGATCATGCTCTGGATCCCCGCGGCGAGCGGCCTGCTCGGCGCGCTGCTCACCGCCAGGCCCTCGGACCCGCCGGCGGCGGAGGCGGCCGCGGACGCGGCCGCGGCGCGGGGAGGGCAGGACGGCGCGAGCACGCCGGCGCGGAGGATCAGCGCGGTGGGCGCGATCGCGCTGCTCGGCGCCATCGCCGCGCTCGCCTTCTCGATCTACTACATCGCCGAATACTCGCCGGGCAGCGGGCTGCGCGACGTCACCGACGTCGTCTGGATCGCGCAGCTCGGAATCCACTACAAGCTCGCGCTGACCGGTCTGAACGTGTTCCTGCTCGGGCTGACGACGCTGCTGTTCGCGATCGCGGTGCTGGCGGCGAACCTGCGCACCTGGGAGCGCCCGCGCCTCTTCTACTTCAACTTCATGCTGGCCGAGACCGGCGTGCTCGGCGCGTTCCTCGCGCAGGACCTCGCGCTGTTCGTGGCGTTCTTCGATCTCATGCTCGTGCCCTTCTACTTCCTGATCGGCGGCTGGGGGCGCGAGCCCGGTCGCGTGCGGGCGACGCTCAAGCTCGTCATCTACACGCTGGTGGGCTCGCTGCTGATGCTCGCCGGCGCGGTGGCGACCGGCGTGATCGCCTCCCAGGATCACGGCACCCACATCACGTTCGTGCTCTCCGCGCTGCACGCGATGCCGCTCAGCACGAGCTCGCAGGAGTGGATCTTCCTGTGCTTCGCGGCGGCTTTCCTCGTGAAGATGCCGGCCTTCCCGCTGCACGGGTGGATGCCCGACGGCTACCGCGCGATGCCGATCGAGGTGCTGATGGTCTTCTCCGGCGTGCTCTCGAAGGTCGGCGCGTATGGCTTTCTGGCGATCGTGCTGCCGCTGTTCCCGCGCGCGGCGGTGCACTTCCAGACGCTGATGCTGCTGCTCGCGCTCGCCTCGATCCTGTACGGCTCCGTGCAGGCCTTCAGCCAGACCGACGCGCGCCTGATCGCCGGCTACTCCTCGGTCGCGCAGCTCGGCTTCATCACGCTCGGCATCTTCGCGCTGAACCCGCAGGGCGCGCAGGGTGCGCTACTGCAGATGGTCAACCACGGCCTGGTCGTGGCGCCGCTGCTGTTCATCGTCGCGCTGCTCGCACGGCGCTCAGGCGGCAGCGAGGACATCCGCGAGATGGGCGGCATCGCCTTTCGCGCGCCGGTGCTCGCGAGCCTGTTCCTGATCGTCGCGCTGGCGACGCTCGCGATCCCGGGCTCGGCCAACTTCGTCGGCGAGTTCCTGATCCTGCTGGGCGCCTTCAAAGCGAAGCTCGTGATCGCGATCATCGCGTTCGCCGGCGTCGTGCTGGCCAGCGTGTACGCGCTGCGCCTGTTCATCCGCGCGATGCACAACCGCGTCGGCAGCCACGTGAGCTCGCGCGAGATCTCGCTGCGCGACGGCGCCGTGCTCGTGCCGTTGATCGCCGTGATCGTGTTCCTCGGGGTGTACCCCCAGCTCGCGCTGCACCGCAGCGAAGGCTCGGTGCGCGGCGCGGTCGCCAGCGCGCAGGTGCTCAGCACGGGACACGCGCCGGCCAACGCCTATGCGCGTGCGCAGGTCGTCAAGATCGAAGGGGTCGGCGGCGCATCGGAAGGCGGGCGATGAGCCCACTGGTGCTCGCGAGCGCGCATCTGAAAGGTCCGCACGTGGACTTCGCGGGGCTGTCGCCGCTGATCGCGCTGCTCGGCGGGGCCGTCCTCGCGCTGATGGTCGGCATGCTCGGCGCGCGCTGGGTGCGCACGGCGATCGTTCCGGCACTCTCGCTGGGCGCGCTCGGCGCCGCGCTGGGGCTGACGATCTGGCAGTGGCACGTCGATAAGTCGATCGTCTCGGGCGCGATGCGCATCGACGATCTCGGCCTCGCCCTGAACCTGATCCTGATCGCCGGCGCGGCCTGCGCGGTGTTGCTGTCGTGGCGCTCGCTGGCCGCGCACGAAGCCGCGCACGGCGAGTTTCACGCGCTGCTGTTGACCTCCGTCGGCGGCATGTCGCTGCTGGCGGCGGCGCAGAACACGGTGATCCTGTTCCTCGGCCTGGAGCTGCTGTCGATCCCGCTGTACGTGCTGTGCGCGAGCGAAATGCGCCGCGAGCACTCGCTGGAGTCCGGTCTGAAGTACCTGATCATCGGCTCCGTCGGCTCGGCCACGCTGCTCTACGGCCTGGCGATGATCTATGGCGCGACGGGCGCCACCCAGTTCAGCTCGATCGCGAGCGCGCTTGGCAAGGGCGGGCTCGCGACCGACCCGCTCGCGCTGACCGGCGTGGCGCTGTGCGCCGCGGGCCTCTGCTTCAAGTCCTCGGTCGCGCCCTTCCACCAGTGGACGCCCGACGTCTACGAGGGGGCGCCGACGCCGGTGACGGCGTTCATGGCGGTCAGCACGAAGGTCGCGGCGCTCGGCGTGTTCCTACGTTTCTTCGACGTCGCGCTGTTGCACGCCCACGTCAGCTGGGGCCCGGCGCTTGCCGTGCTCGCGGCGATCACGATCATCGTCGGCAACGTCGGCGCGCTCGGGCAGTCCTCTCTGAAGCGCATGCTCGCCTACTCATCGGTCGGGCAGGTCGGCTACATGCTCGCGGGCGTCGTCGTCGCCACGCGCCTCGGCGTGAGCGCCACGGTCTTCTACCTGGCCGTCTACCTGTTCATGAACATGGCCGCGTTCGCGGTCATCGTCGCGCGCGAGCGCGAGACGAGTCTCGGCGACAGCGTCGCGGCGGTGACGGGCCTCGGCCGCGAGCGACCGTGGCTTGCCTGGCCGATGACGATCGCGATGCTCGCGCTCGCGGGGATCCCCGCGACGGCCGGCTTCATCGGCAAGTTCTACTTGATCGACGCCGCCGTGGCGGGCGGCTACACGTGGCTGGCGGTGGTGATCGTCGTCGGCTCGATGATCTCGCTCGGCTACTACCTGCCGGTCATCGCCGCGATGTGGATGCGCGAACTGCCCGCTGCTAGCACGCCGGAGCCCGGCGTGCTGCCGGCGCTGGCCGGCGGCTCGCCCGAGCTGGACGACGAGCAGCTCGCGCTCACCGCGCCGCAGGCCGGTCGCGTGCAGGGCGAGCTCGTGCTCCTCGCGCTGCTGGCGGGCGCCGCGACGATCTTCTTCGGCGTGATCCCGCAGCCGCTGTTCGAGCTCGTCAACCACGCCGGCGGCGCGCTCGGCGGGCTGCTCTAGCGCCAGCGGGCGCGTCCTTCGCGATAGCTGCGCGGCCGGCGAGCAACTGGCGCGCTTTGCGCCTACAGGCGCCCCGACGCCGCCGCCGCCGCTTCGGCCTGCTCGAGCCGGCGTTGCACGAGCTTCAGCCCGGCGTCCCAGAAGCCGGGGTCGGCGAGGTCGACGCCGACGATCCGTCCGAGCTGCTCGGGGCTTTTCGAGCCGCCTGCAGCGAGCAGATCCAGGTAGCGCGGAACCATCTCGGCGCCGAGCTCTTCGTAGCGCTCGTACACCGACAGCGCGAGCAACTGGCCGTAGGCGTACGCGTAGACGTAGCCGGGGCTGCCGATGAAGTGCGGGATGTAGGACCACCAGGCGCGGTAGCCGTCGGTGATCTCGACCGAGTCGCCGAACAGCTCCTGCTGGCCCTCGAACCACAGCTCGCCGAAGCGGTCGACCGACAGCTCGCCCTCCTCGCGGCGGGTCGTGTGCACGAGATCCTCGAAGCGGTTCATCGCGACCTGCCGAAAGACGGTGGCGATCATGTCCTCGAGGTTCTCCGCGAGCAGCGCGAGGCGCGAGGCGGGCGAGCTGTCCTCGGCGAGCAGGCGCCCGAACACGATCGTCTCGCCGAAGACCGACGCCGTCTCCGCGAGCGTGAGCGGCGTCTGCTGGTGGAAGATCCCCTGACGCGCGGCGAGCGCGAAATGCACGCCGTGGCCGAGCTCGTGGGCGAGCGTGAGCACGTCGCGCCGGCGTGAGGTGTAGTTGAGCAGCACGTACGGGAACACCGACGGCGTCGCCGCCGCGCAGAAGGCGCCGCCGCGCTTGCCCGGGCGCACGGGCGCGTCGATGTGGCGCTGCTCGAAGAAGCGCTGCGCGAGCGCGCCGAGCTCCGGCGAGAACGAGCCGTAGCAGTCGAGCACGATCTCGCGTGCCTGCGCGAAGGGGTAGCTGACGTCGTCGTCGCTGACGGCGGCCATGCGGTCGTAGTCGGCGAGCCGCTCGATGCCGAGCAGCCGTGCCTTCAGGCGATACCAGGAGCGCGCGATCTCATAGCGCCCTTGCACGGCGTCGATCAGCGCGCGCACCGACTCGTCGCTGGCTTCGTTTGAGAGGTTGCGCGCGGCCAGCCAGTGCGCGTAGCGGCGCAGGCGGTCGTCCGTCGCCTTGTCGGCGAGCAGCGTGTTGAAGAGATAGGCGCGCGTGCGCAGGCCGGGCGCGAGCGCGGCCGTGACGGCGTCCGCGGTGCCGCGGCGCAGCTCGCGGTCTGGCAGCGAGAGCCGGCTGAGCGCGACGTCGAGCGCGACCTTCCGGCGCGCGCCGTTCTCGGCGTCGAGCTCGACCTCGATCGCCGAGGTGAGCTCCTCGAACAGCCGCGTCCACGCGCTCGCGCCGGTCAGCGCCTTCTCGGCGAGGATCTTCTCCTCGGGCTCGGAGAGCAGGTGCTCGCGGTAGCGTCGCGCGCTGCGCAGGTGGTGGCGGCAGAAGTCGAGGCCCTCGGCGGCGAGCAGCTGCTCGGCGCGCTCCTCGGGCAGCGCCGCCCACTGCAGCTCGAAGAACAGCAGCGTCGTCTGGATCGCGGTCTCCTGCTCCTGCACGTGCTGCAGCAGCGCGCCCCGGGCGGGGTCCGCGGTGTCGGTCGAGAAGCTGAGCGCGGCGTAGTAGCCGGCCCGTCCGACGAGCTCCTGGATCTGCGCGAGCTCGTGCATCGCCCCGGCGAGGCCGTCGCTGTCGAGCTCCTCGAGCGTGCCGGCGTAGCGCTCGGCGAACGCGCGCGCACGCTCGAGCGCCTTCTGCAGGCGCCGGCGCACGCCGTCCTGGCCCTCGCCGTCGACGAGCTGCTCGAGGTCCCAGCCGGTCGCCTCGAGCTCGGCGTCCTGCTGCTGGGTGCTGGCGGCGGCCATCGCTGCGCGCAGCTTAGCCGGGCGCCTGCCGCATCGGCGCCGCTGCGGCGGGACGGGCGCCGCGCGTAGCTACTCGCTCATCAGCGCACTGAGCACGTCGAGCTTGGCGGCGCGCCGCGCCGGCGCCTGCGCGGCGAGCAGGCCCGACAGCGCGGCGGCCACGAGCAGCAGCAGCAGCGTCCCGACCGGGATCGTGAGCACGTAACCGGATTCCTTCAGCGCGAGCTCGGTGACGAGGACCCCGCCCACGACGCCGATGACGAGCCCTAGCACGCCGCCGATCATCGCCGTGATCAGCGACTCGTAGCGGATCATCTGGCGGATCTGCCGGCGCGTGGTGCCGATCGCGCGCATCATGCCGATCTCGTGCGTGCGCTCGTAGATCGAGAGGATCAGCGTGTTGACGATCCCGAACAGCGACACGAGCACCGACAGCGCGAGCAGCACGTAGATGAGGAGCAGGAACTGGTTGACTTTTTCACTCTGTTCTTTGGTGTACTGCGCCGCGGTCTGCGAGCGCGCCTGCGGGAAGCTGTGGCGCAGCAGCGCGTCGATGCCGCTGCGTGTCTGCGCCTGGCTCGCACCCGCGGCGTAGGTCAGGAAGTCGACGCCGTCTTCGCGCTGCCCGAAGGCCGCGCGCGCCAGCGAGCGGCTGATCGCGAGGTTCGACAGCAGGCCGATGACTTCTTCTTTGACGATGCCGCGGACGGTCAACGAGAGCAGCTGGCTGGTGGGCGTCAGCACCGACAGGCGCTGTCCGACCTTGAGTTTGTGGGCGCTCGCGAACTTCTGCGAGACCACGACGCCTTCGAGGCCGAGCGAGGTCAGCGTGGCGGCAGAGCCCTGCTTCCACTGGACCTTGTACATCTTCTCGAACGATTCCGGTTCGATCGCCGTCAGGCGACCCGCTTCTTCGATCACCGGATCGCCGGCCTTGGCGGGGTTGCGGACGGTCCCTTTCGTGAAGGAGACCGCGCTCACAGCGCCGACGCCGGGGATCGCCCGGACGGCGGGTGCGATCGCCGCCGGGATCGTGCCGCTGGCCTGGCTGTTGTCGATGATCAGGCTGCCGGCGAACGAGCGGTGGACGGCGTTGTCGATCGTCGCCTTCGTGCCCGCCGCGAGCACGGAGATGAACGCCACGAGCCCGAGCCCGATCGTGAGCGCGAGCGCCGTGACGAGCGTGCGGCCGGGCTGGCGCACCGAGTTCTCGCGCGCGAGGCGCCCGGTGATGCCGCGCCAGCTGACGAGCGAGCCGATCGCGCCGGCGAGCGCCGGCACCACGCGGTAGTGGCGGGCGGGACGCTCGCCTTCGCGGCGCAGCCGCACCCAAAGCCTCACGGCGCGCGCGATCCACACGATCACCAGCAACGTGCCGATGCCCTTGCCGATCAGACGGCCGAGGGCGAGGATCACGATCAGCCCGATCACGAAGCGAACGATCAACGTGCGCCGCGTCGGCAACGGTCGCGGCGGGATCGCGACACCCTCGCGCAGCGCGGCGATCGGCGGCACGCGCGTGGCGCGCATCGCCGGGAAGTAGCCGGCGAGCAGCGTGATCCCGATGCCCACCAGCAGCGAGACGATCACGGTGCGCGGCTCGAGCACGGTGCCGTTGTCGGGCAGATCGGCGCCGAAGGCCTTGAACAGCCCGTCGAGGGCCGGCGCGAGGCCGATGCCCGCGAACAGGCCGAGCACGGCGCCGCCGACGCCGAGCAGCGCGCCTTCCTCGACGACCGAGCGCATCAGCTGGCCGCGCGAGGCGCCGAGCGTGCGCAGCAGGCCGAACTCGCGCGTGCGCTGGGCGACGGTGATCGAGAAGGTGTTGAAGATGATGAACGCGCCGACCACGAGCGCCACATAGGCGAAGACGAGCAGGAACGTCCGCAGGAAGCCGAGGTCTTCTTCCAGTTCCGCGGTCTCGTTGGCGGCTTCCTGGGCGCCGGTGCGCACCCGCAGCGTGCTCGGCAGCGCAGCGCGCACGCGCGCTGCGAGCTCGATGGGCGTGACGCCCGGGCTGGTGGCGACGTTGATGCTGTCGTACTGGCCCTCCTTGTTGGCGACGTACTGCGCCTGCGCGGGGATCAGCAGCGCGACGCTCGTGCCGCCGAACGATTCGCTGCCGGCGAACTTGGCGATCCCGGCGAGCGTGTAGGTGCGCGCCGGCGCGCGGCCGGCGATGACGATCCGCTGGCCGAGCTTGAGGTTCTCGCGCTGCGCGGTTGCCTGATCGATCGCGACTTCGCCGGGGCCGCGGGGCAGGTGCCCCTTGGCGGCGGTGAAGGACTCAAAGCGCGGCGGCTGAAGCGCGCTGACGAGACCCGGCGCCCCGCCGCTGGTCAGCCGTTTGTCGCTCGTCGTCAGGAGCGTCGCCTGCGTCTGGACGCCCCCCGAGGCCGCCGCCACGCCCGGAACCGCGCGCACGCGCGCGAGCGTCGCTTCACCGATCAGCGCGGCCTGCGAGCGATTGCCGCGGCCGAGCGCTTCCTTGGGCGTGACGACGACGGCCTTGCTCTTGAAGGACGTCGCGAAGACTTCCGCGAATGCGTGGTTGATCGTGTCGGTGAGGATGTAGGTGCCGGCCATCAGCGCCACGCCGAGCGCGATCGCGATGCCGGTCAGCAGCACCCGCACCTTGCGCTGCGCGAAGCCGCGCAGCACCAGCTTGCCCATCAGGCGACCGACTTCATCAGGTCCAGCGCCTGCTCCGCGGTCACCGCGTCGCCGTCGTGGACGATGCGTCCGTCGGCGAGCAGCAGCAGCCTGTCGGCGAACGACGCCGCGTGGGCGTCGTGCGTGACCATCACGACGGTCTGGCCGAAGTCGTCGACGGCCTGGCGCAGCAGCGCGAGCACGTCGTTGGATGATTTGGAGTCGAGGTTGCCCGACGGCTCGTCGGCGAACACCACCGAGGGGCGCGAGATCAGCGCTCGCGCGACGGCCACGCGCTGCTGCTGGCCACCGGACAGCTCGGCGGGGCGGTGGCTGAGGCGGTCGCGGATCCCGACGGTGTCGATCAGGCGGTCGAACCACTCGCGGTCGGGCCGGCGACCGGCGATCGAGAGCGGCAGCAGGATGTTCTCCTCGGCGCTCAGCACGGGCAGCAGGTTGAAGGTCTGGAAGATGAAGCCGACGCGCTCGCGCCGCAGCAGCGTCAGCTCGCGGTCGTTGAGGGCGTTGAGTTCGACGCCGGCGATGCTCACGCGCCCGGAGGTCGGCCGATCGAGCCCGGCGAGGATGTGCATGAGCGTCGACTTGCCCGAGCCCGACGGGCCCATGATCGCCGCGAAGCGGCCCTCGGGAAAGGCCACGGTCACGTCGCTGAGCGCCTCGACGGCCGCTTCGCCTTCGCCGTAGCGGCGATAGAGCTCGGACGCCTCGACGATGTTTGCGGACCCATCGTTCTGGAAGCCCATGCGCTGGCGAAGTGTACGGAGGCCTCGCGCGGTGCCGCGGCGCTCGTCAGAGTGCTGACGCGACTGTCACAAAGTGCGGGGCCCCGGACGGGCACCGCAACGCCGCGGACGGCGGCCGCGGGGGACTGTAGGATGCGCCGCCCCGATGCACGAGACGAAGCCCTCGATCTTCCTGATCGCGCGCCCGTCGGTCGATCTCGACGCGATCGGCGACTACCTGCGCGCGGTCGGTGGGCAGTCGTGGCTGGAGCGCCGCGTGCAGGAGAGCGAGGGCGCGCCGAACGCCGGCGAGCTGATCGTCGAGTTCGCCGGGCGCGCCTGTTATCGCAGCTGGGAGCCGGGCCTGAACCCGAACGTCACGAAGGTGCGCACCGACCAGCGCGAGTACTTCGCGAACATCCTGAGCTCGGCGCACGGCAGCGTGCTCGAGCACGCCAACTACACGTTCGCGCTGCACGATGTCTCACGCGTGACGACGCACGAGCTCGTAAGGCACCGCGCCGGCTCGGCGTTCAGCCAGGAGAGCCTGCGCTACGTGCGGCTGGCCGACATCGGCTTCCGCGTGGCGCCCGCTCTCGAGCCCCTGCGCGAGCGCGTGCTCGCGATCGTCGAGCAGCTCGAGGAGTTCCAGGTGAGCGCCGCCGCCGAGCTCGGCATCGACCGGGAGGGCGTCCCCTTCCACGTCAAGAAGCAGGTCACCTCCGCGCTGCGCCGGCTCGCCCCGATGGGCCTCAGCACCGACATCATCTGGACGGCCAACGTGCGCACGCTGCGCCACGTGATCGAGATGCGCACCGCGCCGGGCGCGGAGGAGGAACTGCGGCTCATCTTCGACGAGCTCGCGCGCCTGATGCTCACGGAGGCGCCTGGACTCTTCCAGGACTTCGAGCGCCAGGACGACGGCTCCTGGATGCCGCAGCACCACAAGGTCTAGCGGGCGCCCGAGCCGGGCCGCACGCCGAGGCGCCCGGCGCTAAGCGTCCATCGTCTCGGTGCGCCACGCGCCGAGCGCGAGGAACACGCCAAGCCACAGCACCAGTACCAGCAGCGCCAGGCCGAGACCCATCGTCACGGTGACGCCGTGCCCGCCTTCGCCGAGGCGCACGGGGCTGAAGTGCGCGATCGCCTGGCTGAGGATCGCCTTGCGCGCACTGCCCAGCGAGCTGATGCTCGCGAGGATCGGGCTTGCCACCAGGTGCCAGCCGATCAGCACCGTCAGCGCGGCGGGACGGGAGGCGGTCAGCGAGGCGAAGCCGACGGCGATGGCGCAGATCACCGCCGTCGAGAGCAGCGCGAACCCGAGGCCGTTGCCGATCAGCGCGCCGTCCGGAGTGCTCGTGCCGTCCGCGAAGGCGTACGTGCCGATGACCGTTAGCACGAACCCGGCCGCGATCACGATCCAGGTGGTCAGGATCGCCGCCGGCACGCGCGCGGCGAACAGCGCCACGCGCGAGCGGCCCGTCACGACGAGGTCGCGGAAGACGCCCGCCGACTGGTCGCCGGCGCCGGCGTCGCTGCCGATCAGGATCGCCGCGAGCGGCCCGAAGAACAGGGCCAGCAGACGCAGGCCGTCGCGGTAGCCCTCGATGCCGCCGGCCACCGGTTTGCCGGGATCGGAGGAGTGCTGCGCGGCGCGCACGATGAAGAAGATCAGCAGCGGCGCGAGCGCGAGCACGAGCGACCAGATGAGGGTTCCGCGCCGCTTGCGCAGCTTCAGGAAGTCGGCGCCCACCATCGCCGCCGCGACCGAGCTCACCGCGCGACCTCCTGCCGGGCCTCTTCGTGCAGCCGCGAGGTGACCTGCAGGAAGCGCTCCTCGAGGCTCTGACGCACCGGCTCGAGTCGCAGGACACCCACGCCCGCGCGCACCAGCGCCGCGTTCAGCGCCGCGGCGCTCTGCAGCTCGCCGGCGAGCACCACGCGAATCGCGCCGTCGGCGCGATGAGCCTCGCGCACCAGCTCGCTCGAGCCGAGCACCGAAAGGGCGAGCTCGGTGTCCTCGACGCCGAGGATCAGCTGGCTGCGGGCACCTGTGCCGCCGGCTGCCAGCTCGGAGATCGGCCCTTGCGCGATCACCTTGCCGTGGTCGACGATCGCCGCCGCGTCGCAGGTCTTTTCGATCTCGTCGAGCAGGTGCGAGGAGACGAACACCGTGCGTCCCTCCCGCTCGACCATCGCGCGGATCATCTCGCGGAACTCCTGGATGCCGCCCGGATCGAGGCCGTTCGTCGGCTCGTCGAGGATCAGCAGCTGCGGGTCGCAGAGCAGGCAGCGCGCGACGCCCAGACGCTGGCGCATGCCCAGCGAGTAGCTCTTGACCTTGTCGTTGGCGCGCTCGGCGAGCCCCACGCGGGCGAGCGCCGGCGTGATTCGTGCGTCGGTCCCTTCGCCGCGCACCGCGGCGATGATCCGCAGGTTCTCGCGGCCCGAGAGGTGCAGGTGAAAGCGCGGCTCCTCGACGAGCGCACCCACGCGCCGCAGCGCCAGCGAGCGCCGCGCCGGCACCGGGTGGCCGAGTAGCTGCATCGTGCCGGCGCTCGCGTGCGTGAGCCCGAGCAGGGTGCGGATCATCGTCGTCTTCCCCGCGCCGTTGGGCCCGAGGAACCCGAACGCGCAGCCGCGCGGCACCAGCAGGTCGACGCCGTCGAGCGCGAGGCGGGCGCCGAAGCGCTTGCTGAGGCCATGCGTCTCGATCGCGGGCCGCGCCCCATCCGCAGGAGAGGCCGCGCCGCCCTGCTGCAAGCCGTCCGACAAGCCGTGGCTCCTTTCGCTAGATCCGCGCCGCTACCGATCGCCTCTTCGCAGCGTCTCAGTCTGCCCTAAAGATCGGATTAGAACCCGCGCCGCCGCGCGACGCGGCGCTCGCGCACAATTGGCGCTCCAGCCAAACCTCGAGCGAAAGGACCACATGGCATCGATCGTCGACCCCCACTTCGACCAGGACCGCAAAGGGCCCGAGGGCTTTCGCGCCTCGCGCGCGCTGCTCGGGCGCCAGGCCGGCGCGAAGCGACTCGGGCTGAGCCTGTGGGAGCTGCCGCCCGGCGAGGCGGCCTACCCCTACCACTTCCACCTCGCCGACGAGGAGCTGATCGTGGTTCTCGGGGGATCGCCGACGCTGCGCACGCCGCAGGGCTGGCGCGAGCTGCAGGCGGGAGAGGTCGTGTCGTTCCCGACAGGCGAGGCCGGCGCGCACCAGCTCGTGAACTGGGGCACCGAGAGGGTGCGCTTCCTGTCGTTCAGCCCCGCCGGCAACCTCGACGCGGTGATCTATCCGGACGCGCGCAAGCTGGGCGTCGCCGAGCGCCGGCCGGAAGGCTTCGCGCTCCGCGTGAGGATGCCGCAGGACAGCGTCGAGTACTGGGAGGGTGAGCTGCCGCCGAGCCGCCCGGCGCACTGAGCGCCGGCGCGCCCTGCGCCGTCAGCCTTCCTGCGCGTGCAGCGTCTGCACCTGCTGCTCCAGGCGCTGCATCACCTCGGGGTCGCGCAGCGTCGTCACGTCCCCGAGCGCGCGCCCCTCGGCGATGTCGCGCAGCAGCCTGCGCATGATCTTGCCCGAGCGCGTCTTCGGCAGGTCGTCCGTCCAGATCACGCGCTTGGGGCGCGCGAACTTGCCGATCCGTTCGGCGACGGCGTCGCGGATCCCCTCGAGCGTCTGCTCGTCGCCCTCGAGGTCGCCCGCCAGGGTCACGAACGCGACGATCGCCTGGCCGGTGTCGGCGTCGTGCTCGCCGATCACCGCCGCCTCGGCGACATCCGCGTGCGCGACGATCGCCGACTCGACCTCGGCCGTCGAGAGCCTGTGGCCCGAGACGTTGACGACGTCGTCGATGCGGCCGATCACCCAGAAGTAGCCGTCGCGGTCGCGCCGCGCGGCGTCGCCCACGAGGTAGGTCTGCGGACCGAAGCGCTGGAAGTAGGTCTCGACGAACCGCTCCTCCTCGCGGTAGAGCGTGCGCAGCATCGAGGGCCACGGGCGCGTGAGCACGAGCAATCCCTGGCCCTCCGACACCGGTTCGCCCGTCGACTCGTCCAGCACGTCGGCGAACACGCCGGGGAACGGTGTCGTCGCCGATCCGGGCTTGGTGTCGGTGATCCCCGGCAGCGGCGTGATCATGATCGCCCCCGTCTCGGTCTGCCACCACGTGTCGACGATCGGGCAGCGTTCGCCGCCGATCACCCTGTGGTACCACAGCCACGCCTTCGGGTTGATCGGCTCGCCGACGGAACCCAGCAGTCGCAGGGTGGAGAGGTCGTGGGCGTTGGGCCAGCTCGCGCCCCACTTCATGCAGGCGCGGATCGCCGTCGGGGCGCAGTACAGGATGCTGACGCGGTAGCGCTCGACGATCTCCCACCAGACCCCCTTGTTCGGGTAGTCGGGCGCGCCCTCCCACATCACCGAGGTGGCGCCGTTGCAGAGCGGTCCGTAGACGATGTAGGAGTGCCCGGTGACCCAGCCGACGTCGGCGGCGCACCAGTAGACATCGCTCTCCGGCTTGAGGTCGAAGACGAGGGCGTGGGTCGTCGCGACGCCCGTCAGGTAGCCCCCGGTCGTGTGCAGGATGCCCTTTGGCTTCGCCGTCGAGCCCGACGTGTAGAGGATGAACAGCGGGTGCTCGGCGTCGAGCGGCACTGCGGGGCAGACCGGGTCCGCCGCCTGCATGATCTCCGCGTAGAAGACGTCGCGCCCCTCGCGCATCCGGCACGGCGTGCCCTTGCTCTGCACGACCACGATCTTCTCGAGCGTCGCCAGACCCTCCATCGCCTCGTCGACGCGATCCTTGACGGCGGCCGTCCTGCCCTTTCGCGCGGCGCCGTCCGCGGTGATCAGCAGCTTCGCGTGCGAGAACTCCATGCGCTCGCGCACCGCCTCCGCCGAGAAGCCACCGAAGACGACGTTGTGCGGCGCGCCGATGCGCGCGCACGCGAGCATCGAGACGACGACCTCGGGGATCATCGGCAGGTAGATCCCGACGACGTCGCCGGCTTGCACGCCGAGTTGCTTCAGAGCGCTTGCGAGGCGTTCGACCCGGGCGAGCAGCTGCGCGTAGGTGATCGCTTGCTCGCTGCCGTCCTCGCCGCGCCAGTGCAGCGCGACGCGCTCCCCCAGGCCGGCGATCACGTGCCGGTCCAGGCAGTTGTATGAGGCGTTCAGCGAGCCGCCCGTGAACCACTTGTAGGAGGGCGGGCGGTCGTCGTCGAGCACGCGGGTCCATCTCTGAAACCAGTCCAGGCGCTCCGCCTGCGCGGCCCACCACGCGATTGGATCCTGGGCGGCCTGCTCGTAGATGGCGCCGTCTTTCAGCACCGCGTGCTCGCGGAACTCCGGCGGCGGCGGGAAGCGCTCGACCTCCATCAGGCGGGCCAGCTCGGCCTCGAGCTGCTCCCCCTCGAGGCGATCCTCCTCACTCATCTTGCTCTCCTCCTCCCCGTCTGAGCACGGCGCCGATCAGAGGGCGAGCCTTTCAGATCGTGCGCCCACGCGCTCAGGAGCGTGGTCCGGGGCCGCGTTTGCGCCGGCGCTTGCGCGAAGAGGCGGAGGAGCCGCGGGGAGCGGGCGCCGGGCCTACATCGCCGCCGGCGGGCGCGCCCGCGAGCGCGGCCGCGCCCGTTGCCGGACGCCCCCGCGCGGCGCCGCGCGGGGGCCAGGGGCGCGCTTCGCCGGCCGCCCAGGCGGGCGGGTCACCGGTCTCGGCACCCGCCGGACGGGGCCATTTGCCGGCGTAAAGGACCCCCATCATCACCAGCCAGAAGGCGGGGACGACCTGCAGCTCGGCGCCGCCGATCGGCAGGAACAGCAGCAGTCCGGCGAACATCCCGAGGATGCCCAGCCAGCGGGGCAACAGGCCAACGCGAAGTGCGTTGACCATCAATCCGATCATCCCGGCCGCGAGCGCGAGGCCCGCGAGCAGGTCGACGTAGTCGACGACCCCGTTGGCCGCGCCGGAGGTGAGGGCGCGTTCGGCCGCGTTGTTGGAGTGATCGCTGCTGACGGCGAATTTGTGGGTCAGGACCGCGCTCACGGCCTGGTGGCCGATCGTCACGATCGCGACGGCGATGCCGCCGTAGAGCACCAGCGGACGCGCGAGTCTCCACGTCTGGGGCCGGCGGAAGAGCGTTGCGTCGGCGACCAGCAGCAGGACCAGCATCAAGATGAGGACCGCGACCGCGGTGAGCGCGCTGCCGGCGAGCAGCGCGAAGGCGTGGTGACTGATGTATTTCACCTCGCGCGTGCGCGGGCTTTCGGTGGGGCTGGCTTGCCCCGACAGCGCCGGCCTGAGCCCCTGGATGAGGCCGACTGTGGGGGCGCCGTCCAGCGTCGAGGAGACGATGATTGCGCTCAGCAGGTACAGAAAGCCACCGGCGAAGGCGGGCACCGCCAGGCGCGCGCGCTGGTGGGACTCGGCCTGCACCTGTCTGCTGATATCGGCTCGATCGGCCATTAGATAGGGGAGTCTATGATGCGGGGCATGGAGGGTGGCAGCTTCGGAGACATCTTCGGCGACCCGGAGGAGCTGCAGCGCCGGCTGGCCGAGTTCGCCGAACAGATGCAGGGCAACCAGCGTCTGGCCTGGGCGGACAACGCGATCAAGCTGGCCGTCGACATGACCGTCGCGGCGATCGCGCGCGTGAACCTGCAGGGCAACGCCGAGGCTCAGGCAGACGAGGTCCGCAGCTTCATCGCGCGCGTGTTCCCAGAGGCTGTGACGCTCGTGCGCGAGGCGCGCGAGGGCCTTCGCTAGCTAGCGCGCGAGGGTCTTCGCCAGCGCGCGAGGGCCTTCGCCAGCGCGCCCGTCTGGGCCGATCAGGCCTGGAGCGCGATCGCCGCAGACAGCGCGAGCGGCACGAGCAGGAGCCCCTGCAGCGAATAGCTGAGCGCCGACGGGCGTGCTCCGCGGGCGCGGGCCGCACGCCACCACAGCAGCACGGCCAGCGAGCCTGTCACGGCGAGATTGGGCCCGAGGTTCAAGCCGAGCAGCAGCGCCGTCCTGTGTAGGTGGCGCGGGGCCGACAGCACGGCCGCCGCCGGCAGGTTGTTCACGAGCACGCTGGCCAATGCCGCGATCAGCGCGCTCGCCGTGCTGCCCGCGCCGTGCAGCAGCGACGCCGGCAGCGTGCTCGCACGGGCGAGCGTGCCAAGCCCGACCGCCAGTCCGAACAGCCCGACGAGCGAGTCCAGTCCCAGCGCGCGGACAGCGTCGCGGAGCGCCAGCTGTCCGTGCAGGCCACGCCATGCCAGCGCGAGCGCGCCGATCGCGAGCACGGGTAGCGCCGCGTGGTGCAGCACGACGATCAGCAGCGCCGCGGCCGCCGTCGCGGCGAGGCCCAGACGTCGCCGAGGGACGCGCGGCGTGGCCGGGTGCGCGAGCGTGCGCGCTCTCGCCCGCAGCGAGCGTCCGTGGATCGCGACGAGCCCCGCCGCCGTGAGCACCGGTGCCGCGAGCGAGGCAGGAAACATGCGCGCCAGAAAGCTCGCGCCGGAGATGTGCTCGCCGGAGAGTAGGAGCAGGTTCGTCAAGTTGGACCCCGGCAGGAACAGCGAGGAGGCGTTGGCCATGAAGATCACGCCGTATAGGAAGGCCCCCTCGGGCACGCGCCGGCGGCGCGCCGTCGCGATGAGCACGGGCGTCAGGAACACGGCGGCGGTGTCGAGGTTGAGCACAGCCGTCACTGCGGCGACGAGGCCAAGACAGGCCAGCAGCAGGACGAGCGGCGAACCCGGCAGCGCCTGCAGCCGCGCGGCGGCGAGATCGAACAGCCCATCGCCGTCGGCGACCACGCCGACCGCGAGCAGTCCGGACACGAGCACGAACGGTGGCCACGTCTGCGCGAGCGCGGCGTGCGCAGCCGACGCGTCGAATGCAAGCGCCGGCACGACCAGCACGACAGCCGCCAAGCGCCAGCTCACCTCCAGCGCAGTTACCCCCGCGCGCAGCCGCCGAACCGTATCGAGCCGGCGCACGCGCGAGCCGCCGATGCGCTAGAAACGTCGTGCGATGCCGCGTGCCAAGCGCGAGGAGGGCCTCATCGTCGCGGTCACCGGGCCAACCGGCGAGATCGGCGGACCGCTCGTCGATGCGCTGGAGCGCACGCGCGAGGTGACGCAGATCCTGGGAATGGCCAGACGGCCGTTCAACCCCTCCAGCAGGGGTTGGAGGAAGGTCGTATACCGGCGGGGCGACGTACTCAACCGCAGGGCCGTCATGGAGCTCGTGCGCGACGCCGACGTCGTCGTGCATCTCGCGTTCATGATCATGGGCGGCGCCAAGCAGAGCCGGCGCGTGAACCTCGACGGCTCGCGCAACGTGTTCGAGGCGTGCGTTCGCGCCCGCGCGCCCCGGCTGGTGTACGCCTCCTCGGTCGCCGCCTACGGGTTCCATCCCGACAACCCCAGGCCGCTCACCGAGGCCGTTCCGGCGCGCGGGACGGACGCCCATTACTACTCCGCCCAGAAGGCGGAGGTCGAGGAGCTGCTGGATGTGATGCTGCGCTCCAGCCGCACCGACGCCTATGTCTTCAGACCCTGCATCGTCGCCGGGCCCCGGGCGCCCCTGCTGATCGACAGCCTGCCCTACACGCAGATCTCCGATCGCCTACCGGGACCGGTGCGGGCCCTGCTCGACGGCGTGCCGATCCTGCGCCCGGTGTTGCCCGACCCGGGCATCAGCTTCCAGCTCGTGCATCACGACGACGTCGCGAACGCAATGCGCGCCGCCGTCCTCGGCCGCGGCAAAGCCGGCACCTACAACCTCGCCGGCCCCGGCGAGCTGACCGTCAAACAGCTCGCCGAAGAGCTCGGCTGGTACTCGATCCCGATGCCCGAGCTCGCGGTGGACGCCGCCGCCGAGATCGTCGCGCGGCTCGGCTTCCTGCCGGCACGCGCGCAGTGGATCGCGGCCTTCCGCGAGCCCGCGATCATGAGCACGGCGAAGGCGCGCCGGGAGCTGCGCTGGCGCCCACGCCACGATGCCCTGCAGACGCTGCGCGAAACGATCACGGCGAGCCGCCTGAACGCCCTGGTCAGGTAGCGCGCGGCCCGAGCAACCCGCCGCACCGCGGGCGCGCAATCGTCGGGGCCGCTAGGCGGACCGGCCGCGCGCGGCCGCCTGTATGTCGCGGTGGACCTGTGGCGCGTCGGCGGTCTCGAAGAGGCGCTGCGTGAGCACGATCACGCAGAGATCCTCGCGCGGGTCCATGAGCCATGAGCTGCCGAGCCCGCCGTCCCAGCCGAAGCAGCCATCCTCGTAGACGGCCTGACAGAAGCCCCAGGAACGGCGCTCGAAGAAGTTCCGCCCAAGCCCTCCGCGTCGCTTCTGCTCGAGCGTGAGCTGGTCGCTGGTCATCTGCGCGACGAGCTCTCCCGAGAGCAGCGCGGCGCCGCCTGCGAGCATCATGCGCGAGAACGCGAACAGGTCAACGACCGTTGACAGGAGGCCCGCGCCGCCGTCGCAGAAGGCGGGCCGCCGACTCCATACGCCGGCGGGCGGATCCCACACCTCGAGGCCGCCGGCGGCGGGCAAGTACGCGGTCGCAAGGCGCTCCGTGTCGCTCGTCCAGAATGCCGTGTCGCGCATGCCGAGCGGCTGCAGCAGGCGCGTTCGCAGGACATCTGCGAAGGGTTCTCCCGCGGCGCGCGCGATCAGCACGCCCAGCACCGAGGCGCCGGTGTTGTAGAGCCAGCGCTCGCCCGGCTGAGCCATCAGCGGGAGCGTGCCGAGGTTGGCGATCCAGGTATCGGGATCTGGCTGCACGGAGGGGTCGGGCGGGCCGAGCGTCGCGAGTCTCAGCGCCGCCTCGGCCCTCACGATCGGCCACGGCTCGTCGCTCATGAACATCTCGAGCGCCATCCCGAACCCGAACGTGAACGTCAGCAGATCGCGTACCGTGATCGGACGCCACGCCGCCGTCGTCGCCTCGAGCGGGCCGTCGATGCGGTGCAGCACGCGCCGTTCGGAGAGCTCCGGGATCAGCTCGTCGATCGCGCCGTCCAGCGAGATCAACCCCTCGTCGACCAGGGCGAGCGTGACCGCCGCGGTGAGCGGCTTCGTCATCGAGGAGATGCGGAACAGCGAGTCGCGCGCGACATCGCGGCCACCCAGCGCGAGCTGGCCGACCGCCTCGACGTGCACGTCCTCCCCACGCGCGAGCAGCGCGACCAGGCCCGGCACACGCTCGGCTCCGACGTGCGTCGCGGCGGCGGCCTGAAACCGCTCGATCCTCGCCTGCTCGAGCCCTGCTGGCATTTCGTACGCTCGCTTGTCCTGGCCGGCGGGCGGACCGGGCGGTCGGCCGCGGGGCGGCGCGGAGGATATACGCTGCCGCAGCGATGCCCGATGTCCGCTTCAGCGCGCACACAGGCGAGCTGGGCGGCTACCTCGCTCTGCCCCTCGCCGAGGGTCCGCACGCGGGCGTGGTCGTGATCCAGGACGTGCTGGGGCTCTCCGACGACATCCGCGAGCAGGCGGACCGGCTCGCCGCGGCCGGCTATCTGGCCTTCGCGCCCGACCTCTACTCCGGCCGAGGGCTGCGCTGCGTGCTTGCGACGATGCGCGCCTCGCGCTCCGGCGAGGGGCCCGCCTACCGTGACATCGATGCCGCCCGCAACTTCCTCGCAGCACGCGAGGACTGCACGGGCAAGATCGGCATCATCGGCTTCTGCATGGGCGGCGGCTTCGCGCTGATGTGCGCTCCTGCGGGCGCCTACCAGGCCTCTGCGGTCAACTATGGCGAGGTCCCGCGCGACGCAGGCGAGCGCATGCGCGGCGCCTGCCCGATCGTGGCGAGCTTCGGTCGGCGCGACCGTGCGCTGAAGGGCCGCGCCGCGCGACTCGAGGGGGCGCTCAGCAGCGCCGGCGTCGCGCACGACGTCAAGGAGTATCCGGCTGCGGGCCACAGCTTCATGAACCGCATCAACGCGGGGCCGCTGCTCACGCCGCTGCTGCGCGTCGGCGGCATCGGCTATCACCATCCCTCGGCCGAGGACGCCTGGCGACGCATCCTGTCGTTCTTCGCCGAGCACCTGCGCTGAGCGGGCGGGCAGGGGCCCCGCAGACGCGGAGGGCACGGCCCGCAGCACCTGCGGCACGAGACCCGTGCGCCGGCCGGGCTCTCTTAGGAGAACAGCGTCGCAAGCGTCAACTCCATCGCGTATTCACGCTCGGATGCTCAACGCCGGCCGCCAGCGTGGCCCTGGCAGTCGGAGCTCCCGGCCGAGCCTGGTGCGGATGTGGCTACAGCCGGGCCAGCGCAGCCAGAACGAGCGCGTCGTGCTCGGCCGGTTTGACCTTCCCCAGCGCGAACGCAACCGTCCCGTCGCCGTCGACGATGAAGGTCGTTCGCTCGTTGCCGAAGTACGTCTTGCCATACATCGACTTCTCGACCCAGACGCCGTACGCGTCGGCAGTCGAATGGCCCTCGTCTGCGAGGAGCGTGAAGTTCAGGGACTGCTCGTCGTGGAACGCCTTGACCTTGCCCACGGCGTCGGGGGACACGCCTAAGACCTTGGCGCCTGCGTTCGAGTAGTCCGCCTCGTGATCACGGACTCCGCATGCCTGGACGGTGCACCCCGGGGTCGCGGCCTTCGGGTAGAAGTAGAGGACCACCGGCTGGCCGCGAAAGTCCGACAGCTTGACCTCGCGACCGTCTTGGTCGGGGAGAGCGAAGTCGGGCGCCATCTCGCCGGGTTCGATCATCGCCGGCGTTCCGTTACCAGAGGTTGTGCCACGTGTGGAGCGGATTCTAGGCGCGCCGCTCGTGGCGCATCCGTCCTTTGGCTCGCGCCTCGTCTCGGGCATGGCGCCCCGTCGCGGCCGGGCATGTGATCATTGTTCCCCACCGACCGAAGGGGGCGGAAGTGTCAAGCACACCGATCGACGGCCTTACAGCGCTCTCAGAGAGCGACCAGGAGGCGGTCGGGCGTACCCTGCTTGCGCTCAGGAGCGCCTTTCAGCAGCGTGACGCCGAGATGCTCGATGGCGTCTACAGCGCCGATGCCGACTGGGTCAACGCCTTCGGAAGCGTCAGGAAGGGCAGCGCCGAGATCATCTCCTACCTGCGCGGGCTGTTCGCGGACGAGAACTTCAACGCCGGCACGCTGAAGGGTCCGCCCGAGGTGGCGATCAGGGTGCTGACGCCAGATGTCGTGCTCGTCTCCGCGCACCTGCAGGTCCTCGGCCAGAAGCTCGTCGGGGGCGGCGAGATCGAGGAGCGCGACAACTACTCGCTGCGGGTGCTTCACCGCCAGCCCGACGGCTCCTGGCCGATCGTCTCGGAGATGTTCAACGACGCGAACCGCGAGTCCACCTATGAGACGCGCTCCTAGGCGCGGCAGGCGCGCAAGCCGGCGGCCATCGGCGCACGGCGACCGCGTCGACCGCTTCGACTACAGGCCCTCGACCGCCTGATCGAAGCTCCCCTTCACCGTGACGATCGCCCGGAAGGGACGCAGGCCGCGCCGGCGGGAAGCACGCAGCGCCGCCCAGCGCGGGGCAAGCACGGCAGTGATCTGCGCCGTGCCCGCGCGCACAGCCCGGTACCCGTACACGCGCACCGGCAGCGTGCTCACGAGCCGCGAGGCGCACAGCGCCACCGGCCTCAGGATGGCCACATCCGAGGAGGCGGGCGCCGTCCAGGGAAAGCCGCGGGGAAACGCGCCCGAGACGAACCGTCCGGGCTCCACGAGGTGAACGAACACGAGCGCGCCGACGCGCACGCTCGCGGTTTCGCCGTCGAGCACGACGCGCCCGCCGCGGCTCGGGGCCGCCAGGCAAGGGCTCGCAGCGCTCGCTCTGGACGCCATCGACGCGCCGGGTGCCAGCCCGAGCCCCGAGACGACGAACAGCGCGCATAGCTTCCTCACGCCCCATGAACCCCGCCTGCCAGGGCCGAGTTGCGCGTTCGCAATCCGGCGTAGCTCCCGGGCACCGCTGCTACCGTCTCTTGCTCAAGGGGATCGGTGATGCGCCTGGGCAGACGACACGACAGACGTCGCAAGCATTGGGCCTACGGGCTGCTCGAGCTGATCCTGACGGTCGGGCTCGCGCTCGGCATCGCCGTCGGCGTCGAGGCGTTCGTCGTCAAGCCATACCGCATACCGACCGGCTCGATGGAACCCACGCTCGCGGTCGGCCAGCGCGTCCTGGTCGACCGCCTCAGCTCGCACCTCAAAGTCGGTGACATCGTCGTATTCCACCCGCCCGTGGGCGCCGAAGAACAGCTCTGCGGGCCGAGGCGCGAAACGATCAACCCGGGCGGAGCCCCCTGCGACGCCACCTACCCGCACGCCGCCGGCGTGACCTTCATCAAGCGCATCGTCGCCGGGCCCGGGGATCAGATGTACATCGCCGGCGGTCACGTCTTCCTGCGCGCCAAGGGCAGCGCGCACTTCATGCGCGAGAAGGACGCCTACATCAAAGCGTGCGCCAGCGAAAGCAACGAGTGCAACTTCCTGCGCGCCATCAAGATCGCGCCAGGGCACTGGTTCATGATGGGCGACAATCGCGGCAACTCCGACGACAGCCGCTTCTGGGGGCCGGTCCCGACGAGCTGGATCATCGGCGAAGCGATCTTCACCTACTGGCCCGTGGACCGCATCGGCACGCTCTAGCGGGGCGGTCTGTCAGCCGCCGCGCAGCGCGCGCAGCAGCAGACCGGGGTGCGGCGCGAGCTTCGGCAGCAGCACGAGCGCGAAGGCGCTCGTCGCAAGCCACGGCCGCAGGTGCGGGCGCACGCGGCGGATGAGGCCGTCCTCTCCGAGCTCGAAGACCATCGCGTCGTCCAGCCGCAGCGGGCCGATGCGGCACCGCCCGATTGCCGTGCGCTGCTCGCCATCGCCGATCGGCTCCTCCCAGCTCAGGCCGCGCAGCGTGCCGTAGATGGCGCCCAGCAGCAGTCGCAGATCCTCGCGGCCCTTGAAGACCGCGCGCGCGGAGAGCGGCGAGACGACCTCGGCCTGCGGCGAGAGCGTGGCGAGCAGCGCCTCGACGTCGTTCGCCGATGACGCCGCGCAGTAGCGCGCGACCGCATCGCCGGCGCCGGCCGCGCGCGCGCCGTCCGCCGGGGAATGGGGCCGGGGCTCGGCGCTCACGGGTTCACTTCAGCAGGCGCGACAGGCGCCGGTCCTTGAGGATCCGCCCGTCCGTCTGGCAGTCCGGGCAGTAGGCGATCACGTAGTCCTCGAAGTGCACCGCGCGCAGCGTCGAGGCGCAGCGCGGGCACTGCTCGCCCTCGTGGCGGTGCACCAGCAGCGGCATCGGCAGCTTGTCCGGGATAGGAAGCGCGAGCACGCGCTCGTAATGGGCGATCGCGCCGCCGAGCGTCGCGACGATCTCCTGGCGCAGCCGCGCGCGCTCCTGCTCGTCGAGATCGCAGCCACGCTTGAAGGGTGACAGTTCGGCGCGCCAGAGGATCTCATCGACCCACGAGCGCCCGATCCCCGCGAGCACGTGCTGGTCGCGCAGCAGCGCGTGCAGCGGTCGCGGCACGTCGAGCAGCTGCTCGAGCTCCGGCGGCTCGGGCCAAGCCTCAGGGCCGAGCTCGGCGAGCGCCGGATCCTCCTCGAGCGCCTCGCCACCCAGCAGCTTGACCCACGCCGCCTGGCGCGAGCCGAACTCGCGCAGGCGCAGCTCGCGGCCGTCCTGCAGGCGCACGAGCAGCCTCGACGTGCGGTCGCGCGCGCCCGCGCGCGTGCCGTACAGCTGCAGGCGTCCGGCCGACATCAGGTGCACGAGCAGCGAAAGCCCCTGCTCGACGTCGATCACGAGGTGCTTGCCGCGCCGGCGCACAGCCTCGATGCGGCGCCCAGCGAGCGCGGACAGCGGCGGGTCGTAGGTCTTCAGCGCATTTACGCCGGGCGCCAGCGCCGACTCGATCCGCGCGCCGGCGAGGGCGCCGTCGAGCAGGCGCGCGGTGATCTCGACCTCCGGCAGCTCGGGCATCGACGAACATCGTAGGGCGGCGATCAGGGCGGCCTTAGTCAACGCCCAATCCGCGGGTCAAGAGGACCTTCGATCCCGCCGATAAGCCTCCCGTGCTCGCGGGGCTGCGACATCTGCTGCTTTTCGCCCTATCCCTGGGCTGCTGCATCCTGCTCTGGTTCAGTGCGCCCGTGCGCGCTGCGACCTTCCCGATCACGGAAAGCTTCACCAACACCACGCACGGCGCCGAATGGCACCTCGGCGAAGACGCCGAACTCACCGCCACGAAAGCCAGCAACGGCTGGCTGCGCCTCACGAAGGCGGAAGAAACCAAGAAAGGCTATGCCTTCGACAACGAAGGGTTTCCTTCCACCGATGGAGTCCTCGCGAGCTTCGAATACGCCGACTACGGCGGGACGGGCGCGGACGGCCTGACCTTCTTTCTCTACAACTCCGCCGTGAGCTCCTCGGAATTCCGCGCCGGGCAGGCGGGCGGTTCGCTCGGATACGCATCCTGCAACTCCTCGCCGGGGCTTTTCGACGCCTACATCGGCGTCGGCTTCGATGAGTACGGCAACTTCACGAACCTCGGCACCATCTGCGGCCTGGACGGCACAGAAGCACACCCCAACTACGTGTCGATCCGCGGCTCGGAAGCAGAAAAATACAAACTCCTCGCAAGCGCGCCGACGGCGCCGGAAGCACTGCGCGGCAACGAGAGCGAAGCGCGCGACGTGACGGTCTCCGTCGTGCCGAGCGAAGGCAAGGAGTACGTCTCGGCCTACATCAAATTCCCGAGCGGGAGCTACGAGACCGTCGTCGCCAAAAAGGAACTCCCCAAACCACCGGCCTCGCTGAAGTTCGGATTCGTGGCCTCGACCGGCGGCTCTACCGACTACCACGAAATCCGCAACGTCGAGGTGACCAAGCCGACGGAAGTCAGCACCGAACTGACGGCACCCGCGGGAGCCAAAAGGAGCGAACCGATCACGTGGACCGCGGTCGTCACCAATTCGGGTCCCAATGAAAGCTTGGAAGAGACGGCCACCACGACCGCCGACACGCCGCTCACCGCGACCAGCTGGACCTGCAGCGCCAGCGGTGGAGCGACCTGCGCGTCGAGCTCGGGCAGCGGCCTGCCGCACTTCACCACCGACAAAATGCCGGTCGGGAGCAAACTCACCTACACCATCACGGGCACGCCCGAAACGAGCGACAGCTACGCCGAACTGACGTTCGACAGCGAACCGACCGGCGAAACGGCCGCCGTCGATCCCGCCGACGGCGATCGGTCGGCCAAAGTCGACCTCACCCCTCGGTTCCCCAAACTCCCCACGTTCACGCTCAACGCGAGCGGCCACGCCACCGCGACGGCGGTCGCCGGGGTCGAAGGCGGGGACGTCACGAGCACCTACCAGTGGCAGCTGTGCGAACCGGGGACCAGCAACTGCAGCGACATCTCGGGTGCCACCGGCACGACGTATACGACGACCGCCGCCGACCGCGGGCACGCCCTGCGCTTCGTGCAGATCGCGACGAACGCGGCCGGGACCACCGAAGAAGCGAGCACGCTCTACGAACCGCCGAGCACCAAAATCACCGAACAGCCGGCGAAAGGCACGACTTCGACGAGCGCAAAATTCGCGTTCGACAGCCCCAACGCCGAAGCGACCTTCGAATGCCAGATCGACGGCGGTGCGTGGACCTCCTGCACCTCGGCGAAGACCTACGAAAAACTCGCCCTCGGAGAACACACCTTTTCCGTGCGCGCCGTCTACGGCAACCTCAGCGAAGCCGACCCGCCGTCCTACAAATGGCTTGTCGAAGCGGCGCCGGCCGTCAGCAAGAACCCGGCCAACCAGACCGTCAACGAAGGCGAAGACGCGACCTTCGAAGCCGCCGCCAGCGGCACCCCCGAACCCACCGTCCAGTGGGAAGTCTCGACCGACGCCGGCAAAACCTGGGCCAACGACACCAGCGACGCCGGCAACAGCACCGACACGCTGACCATCGCGCACGCCAAACTCGCGCAGTCCGGCTATCAGTACCGCGCCAAGTTCACCAACACCGCCGGCTCGCAGACCACGACCGCCGCCAGCCTGACCGTGCACGTCGCGCCGGCCGTCAGCAAGAACCCCGCCAACCAGACCGCCAACGAAGGCGAAGACGCGACCTTCGAAGCCGCCGCCAGCGGCACCCCCGAACCCACCGTCCAGTGGGAAGTCTCGACCGACGCCGGCAAAACCTGGGCCAACGACACCAGCGACGCCGGCAACAGCACCGACACGCTGACCATCGCGCACGCCAAACTCGCGCAGTCCGGCTATCAGTACCGCGCCAAGTTCACCAACACCGCCGGCTCGCAGACCACGACCGCCGCCAGCCTGACCGTGCACGTCGCGCCGGCCGTCAGCAAGAACCCCGCCAACCAGACCGCCAACGAAGGCGAAGACGCGACCTTCGAAGCCGCCGCCAGCGGCACCCCCGAACCCACCGTCCAGTGGGAAGTCTCGACCGACGCCGGCAAAACCTGGGCCAACGACACCAGCGACGCCGGCAACAGCACCGACACGCTGACCATCGCGCACGCCAAACTCGCGCAGTCCGGCTATCAGTACCGCGCCAAGTTCACCAACACCGCCGGCTCGCAGACCACGACCGCCGCCAGCCTGACCGTGCACGTCGCGCCGGCCGTCAGCAAGAACCCGGCCAACCAGACCGCCAACGAAGGCGAAGACGCGACCTTCGAAGCCGCCGCCAGCGGCACCCCCGAACCCACCGTCCAGTGGGAAGTCTCGACCGACGCCGGCAAAACCTGGGCCAACGACACCAGCGACGCCGGCAACAGCACCGACACGCTGACCATCGCGCACGCCAAACTCGCGCAGTCCGGCTATCAGTACCGCGCCAAGTTCACCAACACCGCCGGCTCGCAGACCACGACCGCCGCCAGCCTGACCGTGCACGTCGCGCCGGCCGTCAGCAAGAACCCGGCCAACCAGACCGTCAACGAAGGCGAAGACGCGACCTTCGAAGCCGCCGCCAGCGGCACCCCCGAACCCACCGTCCAGTGGGAAGTCTCGACCGACGCCGGCAAAACCTGGGCCAACGACACCAGCGACGCCGGCAACAGCACCGACACGCTGACCATCGCGCACGCCAAACTCGCGCAGTCCGGCTATCAGTACCGCGCCAAGTTCACCAACACCGCCGGCTCGCAGACCACGACCGCCGCCAGCCTGACCGTGCACGTCGCGCCGGCCGTCAGCAAGAACCCGGCCAACCAGACCGTCAACGAAGGCGAAGACGCGACCTTCGAAGCCGCCGCCAGCGGCACCCCCGAACCCACCGTCCAGTGGGAAGTCTCGACCGACGCCGGCAAAACCTGGAGCGACGACCTGCTCGACCCCGGCAACAGCACCGACACGCTCACGGTCCCCGTCGCGACGCTGCTCGAGTCCGGCTATCAGTACCGCGCCAAGTTCACCAACACCGCCGGCTCGCAGACCACGACCGCCGCGACGCTGACCGTGCAGACGCCCCCCGTCAGCACCGAAAGCCCTGTCGACGAGACCGTGATCGAAGGCGAAAGCGCGACCTTCAAAGCCGCCGGCAGCGGCACCCCCGAACCCACCGTGCAGTGGGAAGTCTCGACCGACGCCGGCAAAACCTGGAGCGAAGACACGACCGACGCGGGTGCCGGCACCGATGAACTGACCGTCGCGCACGTGCCGGCCTCGATCAGCGGGCGCCTCTACCGCGCACGCTTCAAAAACCCCGCGGGAAGCGCGACGAGCGCGCCGGCGACGCTCACGGTGCTCACGCCGCCCCGCGTCACGGCCAACCCCGCTGGAGAGAGCGTGCTGGAGGACGAAAACGCGACCTTCAGCGCCGCCGCCGAAGGCAACCCGACTCCTTCGGTGCAATGGGAAGTCTCGACCGACGGCGGCGCCACGTGGGGGCCCGACACCGCCGATCCGGGCAACACGACCGACACGCTCACGGTGAACGCTCCGCCGCTGTCCGACAGCGGGCGCCTGTACCGCGCGCGCTTTTACAGCCCTGCGGGGTCCGCGACCAGCGCGCCCGCGCCGCTGCTCGTGAGCGCGCCACAGACCACGGCCGTCAGCCCGGCGCCGGGTCCTCAGATGACGGCGAGGCTCAAGACGCGCGCGACCGTGCAGAACAACCGGCGCTTCACCGTCAGCTGCAAGCTCGACAGCGGCGACCTGCGCTCCTGCAGCGTGAAGGTGTACGCGCACCAAGGCGCGCACACCGTGCTCGTCGGCACTGCCACGAACCTCGTCGCCAGCGCCTCCCATCCCGGACTGCTCGTGCACATCTCACTCAATCGGACCGGGCGCAGGCTGCTCGGCGAGCGCCTCGGCGGCCTCGGCGTCACGCTGCTCGTACGCGGCACGCCGTTCGATTACCACGAACTGCACGCGCGACTGCACACGCGCCTGTACCCGCAGCATCTGCTGCTGCTGCCGATCATCGGCCCGTTCGACATCGCGCAGTCCTGGATGCCCCACCACGCGCGCCTGCTGGTCGACCACGTCGCCAGTCAGATCCGGCACGCGCACCGGGTCACCTGCATCGGCTCGACCGACTCCGAGGGCGCCAGCGGCTACAACCTCGAACTCGGGATGCGCCGCGCGCGCACGGTGTGCGCGGCACTGCGCAGGCTGGGCGTGCACGCCGCCCTCTCGACGCGCACCCTCGGCAAGAGACGTCCACGCGCGAGCAATGCCACCTGGCTCGGCCGCGAGCTGAACCGGCGCGTGGAACTTGAAGTCAGCTATTGACGACGGCGCAGGCGGAGCGATCGGCGCGCACGCTCGCGGTCAGTGCGCGTGCGTCGGCGGACCTTCGTAGGTTGTGCCGCCCGAGCTCTTCCAGAGCACGCGCCAGGTTTCGCCCGTCACGCTCGAGCTGAAGCTCCAGTAGCCGGCCGCGTTCGTCCTCATGCGGCGCAGCACGCGGTACCTCCTCGCGTGGCGCGCTTTGACGAGCACCGTCAGCGTCGTCGAGCCCGCGGCGGGGCGCACGAGCCCCCACAGCGCGACGCCGTGGCGCAGCTTCGTCACGGTGAGCGGCACCGGCCAGGCGTAGTACAGCGGCTTCGGCGTGCCGTTCAGGTACTCAAGGCCCGTCTGGAAGCCGACGGTGCCGCCGTGCACGCTCGCGCCCTGCTTGCCCCCCACCGGATCGTCGCGCAGCAGGTACTGCGAGAAGGCCGCCACGCGCGGGTCGCGGTAGGCGATCTGTTCGGCCATCGCGTCGTATTCGGCCTGCAGCGAAGGTGGCACGCCGAGCTGTTTGTTGGGGTAGCTCTGCACGCCGTACTCCGTCAGGTACAGCGGCAGCCCCGCGGGGATCGCGTGGGCCGCCGCGGCTTTGTTGAGAGCGCTTTCGAGGCGCCCCAGCACGCCGATCGTCACGTCCCCCGCGCCGACCTTGCGGTCGGTCGGGGGCACCGCGATCGTGTAGGCGTGGTGCGCGTAGCCACTCATCTGCACCTCCCCGCAGGAGGCGGCCCTGCGGTAGTGCGAGCTCAGGCACAGCGCTTCTCGCAGGAAGGTCAGCGGCGCCACCGGGTGCAGGAGCGCCGCGGCTTTTTCCTTGCGCAGGTACTGCTTGACCGATTCGTAGCCGGTCGGCGCCGTTTCGCCGAAGAGCACGCGCGGGTGTGCGATGCCCGCCGCCTTCAGGCCCTCGTAGCCGTACTGGTAGAGGCCGCGGTAGATGCGCGGCGATTCCGGCGAACCGTTGGACTTGAACTGCGGCTGCAGGAAGGCGGGGTGGTTGGGCTCGTTCCAGATCGCGTACAGCGCGACCTCCGAGTTGAACTTGCGCGCCACCGCGGTCATGAATTCCTTGAAGTCCTGGGCATCGGGTCGCGTCACGTAGGGCGCCTTCTTGTTCGACGTCGCCCAGCGCGGCACCGGCGAGGTCACGGTCAGCAGCACGGGCCAGCCGAGGCGCTTTGCTTCGGCGAGCACCGGTTCGTAGGCGCTCCAGTCGTAGCTCGAGGGTTCTTCGGCGTCGAAGCTCGGCCGCGTCGCGCTGTTGGGCGAGGGCGCCACCGATTCCCAGTAGAGCTCGACGCGCAGCGCTTTCACGCCGAGATGCTCCATCTGCGCGAAGGCCTTCGCCCGCGTGGCCGGGCTCAACACGGTCTGGGCGGGCTCGAAGTAGACCACCTGGCGATGCGAGGCGAGCGCCTCGCTCGGAGCCAGGGCGCCCGCGACGGCGGCGAGCGCGAGCGCGCTCAGCAGGAACTTGCGGATTCTGGGCATGGTGGCAGAGACACCTCAGCGCAGACAGGGTTGCGGTCTTTGTAGCGTTCGCTGACACCGTGAGCGTCCCAGTCGCACCAGATGACATCGTCGAGACACCCGCCGAGGGGGAGGGCAACGCGCGCCCGCCGCTGCTCGTGCTCGAGCCGCTCACGCACTTCCTGGACACGCACGGCCTCGGCGCGGGCACGATCGCCGCGAGCCCCGTCGGCGAGGGACACTCGAACGTCACCTACCTGATCGAGCGCGGCGGGCGCGAGTTCGTTCTGCGCCGCCCGCCGCGCCCGCCGCTGCCCCCGAGCGCCCACGACGTGCTGCGCGAGGCGCGCCTGCTGAGCGCGCTGCGCGGCACGCGTGCCCGCGTACCCGACGTGCTCGCCGTCTGCGAGGAGACCGCCGTGATCGGCGCCCCCTTCTACGTCATGGAGTACATCCCCGGCGAGGTCATCGTCACGAGCGTGCCCGCCGCACTCGACACCCCGGAGGAGCGCCGGCGCATCGGCGAGCAGCTGATCGACGCGCTCGCCGAGATCCACGCGGTCGACTGGCGCGCCGTCGGCCTGGAGGGCTTCGGCAAGCCGACCGGCTACCTCGAACGCCAGCTGCGGCGCTTCAGCGGTCTGTGGGAGCTGAACAAGACGCGCGAGATCCCCGCCGTCGAGAGCGTTGCGCAATGGCTGTCCGAACACCTCCCCGAGTCGGGCCCCGCGACCGTCGTGCACGGCGACTATCGCCTGGGCAACACGATCTTCGCGGATGAGCCGCCCGCGCGGCTGCTCGCCGTGCTCGACTGGGAGATGGCGACGATCGGCGACCCGCTCGCCGACATCGGCTACCTGTGCATGATGTGGACCGAGGCGGGCGACCCCGAGGGCGGGCTTCGCGGGCACCTCGGCAACGTCACGCGCGCCGAGGGGTTTCCGACGCGCGCCGAGCTGATCGCGCGCTACGAGGAGCGCTCCGGACGCTCGATGCGCGACGCGCGCTGGTACACCACGCTCGCGCTGTGGAAGAGCGTCGTGTTCATGGAGGGCAACTACAAGCGAGCCCTCGCCGGCACCACCGACGACCCATACCTACGCACGTTCGGCGACGGCGTGCTCGAGCTGGCACGCCAGGCCGAGGAGCTGGCGCATGGCGCCCCCGCCTGAGCGCCGGCGACCGCACGGGCTGCTCGTCGACTGGGGCGGCGTGCTCACCAGCAACCTCTTCGTGTCCTTCCACGACTACTGCCTGCGCGCCGGCATCGACCCGCGCAAGCTCGTCGGCCGCTTCAAAGACGACCCGCAGGCGCGCGCGCTGCTGATCGCGCTCGAGACCGGCGAGCTGCCCGAGCAGGAGTTCGAGCGCAGCTTTGCCGAGCTGATCGGCGCCGAGCCTACGGGGCTCATCGACGGTCTGTTCGCCGGCGTCAATTCCGACGAGCTGATGGTCGAGGCGGTCCGCCGCGCACACCGGGCGGGCATCCGCACGGGCCTCATCTCCAACTCCTGGGGCGTGCACCGCTATCCGCGCGAGATGTTCGACGGCCTCTTCGACGGCATCGTCATCTCCGGCGAGGAGGGCATGCGCAAGCCCTCGCTGCGCATGTACGAACTCGGCGCCGAGCGCGCCGGCGTGCCCGCGAGCGCCTGCGTCTACGTCGACGATCTGCCGTTCAACCTCACGCCCGCGCGCGAGCTCGGGATGCTCACGATCCACCACACCGAATCGCAGCGGACCGTCGCAGAGCTCGAAGAGCTGTTCGCGATCCCGCTGCGCAGCGAACGCCCGCACGCCGACGCACAGACCTGAGCAGGCGTCACGCCCGCCCGCCGCGAGCTTCGCGTCAGCTGCTCCGGCCGCGACCTTCGCGTCAGCTGCGCCCGCCGCGAGCTTCGCGTCAGCTGCGCCGGCCGCGGCCGTAGAGCAGCTTGAACAGGCGCGCCAGCAGGCGCGATGTGCGCGCCTTGTAGGGGTACATGAACAGTTCCTTCTTCATCCCCAGCCGCGTCACCACGATCGCCTGCTGCGAGCAGTACTTGCGGATCCCTCCCGGCCCGTGGCGCGAGCCCAGCCCCGAAGCCTTCGCGCCGCCCATCGGCAGCTCGAGCACCGTGTAGTTGATCATCGCGTCGTTGACGTTCGCCGCGCCGGCTTCCAGGCGGCGCGCGACCTGCTCGCCGCGCTTGACGTCGCGCGTGAACACCGAGGAGCCGAGGCCGTAGTGCGAGTTGTTCGCCAGCTCGATCGCCTCCTCCGCGTCGCGCACGCGCATGATCGGCAGCGTCGGTCCGAACGTCTCCTCGGTCATGATCTTCATCGTGTGGTCGACGTCGACGAGGACGGTCGGCTCGAAGAAGCGCCCCGCGCCCTGCACCACGTTGCCGCCCGTCAGCACCTTCGCGCCCTTCTCGCGCGCATCGGCGACGTGGTCCTTGATGATCTCCAGCTGCGGCGGGAACGTGATCGCGCCCACCTCGACCGTGCCGTAGCCCTCCGGCTTGCCCACGCGCAGCGCGCGCACCTTCTCGGCCACTTTCGCCACGAACTCGTCGTACACCGGCTCCTCGACGTACACGCGCTCGATCGAGATGCACGTCTGGCCCGCGTTCTGCATCGAGTAGTAGGTCGCGAAGTTCGCGGCGCGCTCCAGGTCGGCGTCCGAGAGCACGATCATCGGGTCCTTGCCGCCCAGCTCCAGCGAGGCCGGGATCAGCCGTTCGCCCGCCGTCGTCGCCACCTTGCGGCCGGTGCGCGTCGAGCCCGTGAACATGATCATGTCGACGTTCGCCACCAGCGCCGCGCCCGTCTCGCCGCGCCCGGTCGCCACCTGCAGCACGTCCTCCGGCAGCCCGCACTCGCGCAGCCCCTCCGCCATCAGCAGCGAGGTGAGCGGCGTGATCTCCGAGGGCTTGAGGATCACGCTGTTGCCCGCCATCAGCGCCGGGATGCAGTCGCCGAAGGAGTTCGTCAGCGGGTAGTTCCACGGTCCGATCACGCCCACCAGCCCGATCGGGCGGTAGCGCAGGAGCAGCTTCTTGCCCTTGACCAGCAGCTGGCTCGACCTCACGCGCTGGTCGGCGAGGTAGCCCTTGGACTCCTTCGCCCAGAAGCCGAACGCGTTGCCCGCGTAGCCGATCTCCGCCAGCTGCGCGTCCTCGTAGGTCTTGCCCGTCTCCGAGACGATCGTCTCGACGATCCGCTCGGCGTTGTCCATCACCCACTTCTGCGCGCGGCGCATCACGCGCGCACGCCCATCGAAGCCGTAGCTCTCCCACTCCGGCTGCACCGCACGGCCGCGCGCGGCCATCTGCGCGACAGCGTCGGCCCCGAGATCGGGCACCGAGGCGACCACCTCGCCGGTCGCCGGGTTCTCGACCGGGATCTGCTGGGCGCCCTGCTCGAGGGCGCCGTTGTGGGTCTCAGGCAGCTGCTGCTCGACCGTCGCCATCTTCTCTCGCTCTCCCCTGCTCGCTCGCTTTGCCCACAAGCCTACTCCGCGCTCGCGGTCGCGTCCGGCCGGATCGCGAGCGTGTCAGTCGGACAGCTCGATCGAGGAGATGCCGATCGGCTGCGCCGGCCGGTCGCCGCGGTCCGTCGGCGTCGCCTCGAGGCGGTCCACCACGTCCATCCCCTCGCGCACCTGCCCGAAAACCGTGTGCTTGCCGTCCAGCCACGGGCAGCTCTCGGCCGTCACGATGAAGAACTGCGAGCCGTTCGTGTTGGGCCCCGCGTTCGCCATCGCCAGCGCGCCGCGCTCGAGCTTGTGCTCGTTGATCTCGTCCTCGAAGGCGTAGCCGGGCCCGCCCGTGCCGGTGCCCTGCGGGCAGCCCCCCTGGATCATGAAGTCCTTGATCACGCGGTGGAAGATGAGCCCGTCGTAGAAGCCCTCCGCGGCCAGCCGCCGGAAGTTCTCGACCGTCTTCGGCGCGTCCTCGTCGAACAGATCCAGCGCGATCGGCCCCTCCGTCGTCTGCATCGTCGCGCTCGACATCGACCCCCACACTAGCCGACGCGCTCGAGCGCCAGCTGGCGGCCGCGCACCTCGCGCCCGTTCAGCGCGCTGATCACGCGATCGACCTCGCTCGCCGGCACCGATACGAACGCGAATCGCTCGAGCACCAGCACGTCGCGCACCGCCTCGCCGTCGAGACCCGTGGCCTGCGTCACCGCGCCGACGATGTCCGCCACCGCCAGCCCCGCCGCGCGGCCGGCGTCGAACACCAGCTTCGTGTAGGCGGCGCCGTCGTCGCGGCGCGAGACGTGCGGCTTGGAATGCCGGCGCGGGCGCTCGCGCACCGGCGTCGGCGGGGCCTGCGCACCCTGCTCCCACTGCGCGATCGTCGTACCGATGTGACGTTCGATCGCCAGCAGCTCGCGCTTCTGGCGCGGCTCCACGAACGTGATCGCGCGCCCCGAGCGCCCCACGCGGCCCGTCCTGCCGATGCGGTGCACGTAGATGTCCGGCGAGGTCGGCACGTCGTAGTTGATCACGTGCGTCACCGTCGAGATGTCCAGGCCACGCGCCGCCACGTCGGTCGCGACCAGAATCGGCACGCGGCCCGCCTTGAACGCCAGCATCACCCCGTCGCGCGCTCCCTGCGTCATGTCGCCGTGCAGCGCGCGCACGTTCATGCCGCGGTCGCGCAGCGTGCGGAACAGCTGCTCGCAGCGCACCTTCGTGCGCACGAACACGATCGCCTGCTCGGGCGCCTCCGCACGCAGCACCTCGACCAGCTTCTCGGGCTTCTCGCGCGCCTCCACCGGCAGCTGGAACTGCGCGACCGTGTCGATCGTCAGCGTCGCCGCCTCGACCTGCACGATCAGCGGGTCGTACATGTAGCGGTCTGCCAGCTCGCGGATCGGCGGCGGGATCGTCGCCGAGAAGAGCGCGGTCTGCCTGCTCGACGGCGTGCGCGCGAGGATCCGCTCGACATCCTCCAGGAAGCCCAGGTCGAGCATCTCGTCGGCCTCGTCGAGCACCACGAAGCGGCAGTCGTGGAGCATCAGCGAGTGCCGCGAGATCAGGTCGAGCACCCTGCCCACCGTGCCCACCACGACGTGTCCGCCCGCGCGCAGCTGTGCCTGCTGCGTGCGGATCGGAGCACCCCCGAACACCGCCACCACGTCGACCCCGTGGTGGGCGCCGTAGGCGCGCAGCGCCTGCGTGACCTGGATGCACAGCTCGCGCGTCGGCGTCAGCACGAGCGCCTGCACCACCCGCTCGGACGCATCGACGTACTCCATGATCGGCAGCCCGAACGCCGCCGTCTTGCCGGTCCCCGTCTGCGCCTGGCCGATCACGTCGCGGCCCTGGAGCAGCGCCGGGATCGCCTGCTCCTGGATCGGGCTCGGCGACTCGTAGCCGAGCCCGGCCAGCGCCCGCAGCGTCGGCTCGGACAGGCCCAGCTCCGCGAAGGTCTTGCTCATCTCCGCCACGCTCGCAAACTACGCGCGCGGATCGAGCAACAGCTTTCCCACGCTGCGTCGCTCGCGCAGGTCGATCTGCGCCTGCGCTGCCTGCTCGAGCGCGTAGGTCGCCCCGACGATCACCTTCAGCTCGCCCCGCTGCGCGCGCGCGAAAAGGTCCGACAGCGCCTGCGCGAACATCTGCGGCCGGCGCAGGCAGTGGAACAGGTAGAAGCCCACCACCGCGCGCGAGTGGCGCAGCAGCGCGCCCGTGCTCACCTCGTTCGGCACGTTCGTCGCGATCCCGTAGGCCACGATCCTGCCGAACGGCGCGAGCGCGCGGTAGGACGCGTCGAACACCTCCCCGCCCGACATCTCGAACACCACATCGACCTCACGCCCCTCGTTGGCGTCCATCAGCCGGTGGGTCAGTCCATCGGGCGCCGGGTCGACCGCCGCGTGCGCTCCCAGCCCCAGCGCCGTCGCGCGCTTCTCGGCGCTCGACGCCGTCGCGATCACGCGGCCCGCGCCGAAGGCGCGCCCGAGCTGCACCGCCAGCGAACCCACGCCGCCCGCAGCGCCGTGCACCACGACGCTCTCGCCCTCCTGCACGCGCCCCGCCGTGCGGTACAGGTGCCACGCTGTCGTCCCCTGGATGATCATCGCGAGCGCCACGCCGTCGTCGAGGTCCTCCGGCAGCGCGAACGTGTGCTCCTCCTGCGCCAGCGCGTATTCCGCGTAGCCGCCGTCGCCCCCCGTCAGCGCCACCACGCGCTCGCCGCTGTCCTCGCGCACGCCCGCCACCTCGCCGCCCGGCACCAGCGGCAGCGTCGCCTTCTGTAGATAGGTGTTCGTGCGCGTGTGCGTGTCCGCGAAGTTCAGCCCCGCGCGGCTCACCCGGATCAGCACCTGCCCCGGCCCCGGCTGGGGCGTGGGCAGCTCCGCCAGCCTCAGCACCTCGGGCCCCCCGAATTCGGTCATCTGGATCGCGCGCACGTGACCGACGAGGCTATCGGCTGAGCAGCCGACAACGCCTCCACGGCGCCGACCAGGCGCCGCACGCTCTATCCCGCCCGCAGGAAAGCCGCCGCCCGCGTGCTCTAAGGTCACCCGCCGATGCCGATCACCGTCGTCGGATCGATCGCCTACGACACCGTCAAGACGCCGTTCGGCCAGCGCGAGCGCATGCTCGGCGGCGCCGCCGTGCACTTCGCGCTCGCCGCCTCCTTCTTCGACGAGGTGCGTATCGTCGGCCCCGTCGGCGAGGACTTCGGCGAGCAGCAGCTGCAAGTGCTGCGCCGCCACGAGATCGACACCTCCGACATCGAGCGGTTGCCGGGCCGCACCTTCTTCTGGCACGGCGAGTACGGCTGGGACCTCAACTCGCGCGAGACGATCGACACCCAGCTCGGCGTCTTCGAGGGCTTCCAACCGAAGCTGTCCGGGCGCTCGCGCTCGAGCGAGATCCTGTTCCTCGCCAACATCCAGCCCGCGCTGCAGCGCGAGGTGCGCGCGCAGCTGCCCGACGCCCGCTTCGTCGCGCTCGACTCGATGAACCTCTGGATCGAGAACGCGCGTGAGCAGCTGCTCGAGGTCATCCGCGAAGTCGACTGCGTGATCCTCAACGACGCCGAGCTGCGCGAGCTCACGCGCCAGCCCAACCTTCTCGCCGCCGCCCGCGAGCTGCTCGGCCGGGGCGCGCGCGATGAGCGCTCGCCGCACCGCGGGCCGAGCGTCGTCGTCGCCAAGCAGGGCGAGTATGGCGCCGCCCTCATCACCGCCGAGAGCTTCTTCGCGCTGCCCGCCTACCCGCTCGAGACCGTCATCGACCCCACCGGCGCCGGCGACAGCTTCGCCGGCGGCCTCGTCGGCTACCTCGCCGCGCACCCCGGCGAGCCGCTCTCCGACGGTCTGCTGCGCCGCGCGATGGCCTATGCCACCGTGCTCGCCTCCTTCAACGTCGAGCAGTTCGGCACCGACCGCGTCGCCAGCCTCACCGGCAGGGAGATCGTCGCGCGCGCCCACGAACTGCGCGCGATGACGCAGTTCACCGCCGTTCCGCTGACGCTGCGCGCCTGAGGTGCGCAAGCGCACGAGCGTGTCCCTGCGCATCGTGGCTAACTACGCGTCGTGGTTGCGGGTAACATCGCTGCAGCGTGACCACGTGGACCTTCATCTGGCTCATGGTGCTGCTGAAGATCCCCATCGTCGCGCTCTTCCTCATCATCCGCTGGGCGGTTCGACAGGCCCCCGAAGAGGCCAGCGGCGGCAGCGGTGGCACCGGGCCACGCCCCCGACCGCTGAACCCCCACCATCCCCGCGCGCCGTTGCCGCGCCTGCCGCGCCGCGGGCCGCACGGCGACCCCGCCCCCTGCGCGCCATCGCGCGTTCGCGCGCGCGTCCTCGCCGGCGGCCTCCCGCACCGCTGAGGAGCGCGGGCCCTCAACGGCGCCGCCCGCCACGGATCTGACCGCTGCACGGCGCAATCCCAGCCGCTGTCGCATAATCGGGGAGGACCTCGAGACAGGGAGACGAGCATGAGCAGCGAGCCAACCACGATCCAGTCCGGCGCACGGACCAGCGGCGAAGCGGGATCAGACGGCAGCGGCGCCGCGCCGCACGGCGCCGACGGCGCCGGCTCGCCCGCCGCCCCCGAAGGCACGCTCACCGCAACCGACAGCCGCACCGGGCGCACCTACGAGCTGCCGATCAGCGACGGCACCGTGCGCGCCATCGACCTGCGCCAGATCAAGACCGGCGATGAGGACTTCGGCCTGATGTCCTACGACCCCGCCTACCTCAACACCGCCTCCTGCCGCAGCGCCATCACCTACATCGACGGCGACGCCGGCATCCTGCAGCACCGCGGCTACCCGATCGAGCAGCTCTGCGAGCACTCCAGCTATCTCGAGGTCGCCTACCTGCTGATCAACGGCGCGCTGCCCACGCTCGATCAGCTCGCCGAGTGGATCCACCAGATCACGATCCACACCTTCGTGCACGAGAACATCAAGGAGTTCATGCAGGGCTTCCGCTACGACGCCAACCCGATGGGCATGCTCGTCGCGTCGGTCGGCGCGCTCTCGACCTTCTACCCCGACGCCAACAACATCCACGACGCCGACGTGCGCCACCTGCAGATCATCCGCCTGCTCGCCAAGATGCCCACCCTCGCCGCCTTCGCCTTCCGCCACAACATGGGCCAGCCCTACGTCTATCCCGACAACGAGCTCGACTACGCCAGCAACTTCCTCGGGATGATGTACAAGATGACCGAGCTCAAATACGAGCCCGATCCTCGCCTCTCCCGCGCGCTCGACGTCCTCTTCATCCTCCACGCCGACCACGAGCAGAACGCCTCCACGAGCGCCGTGCGCGGCGTCGGCTCCACGCAGGTCGACCCCTACAGCGCCATCGCCGCCGGCGTCGCCGCGCTCTACGGGCCCCTGCACGGCGGCGCCAACGAGGCCGCGCTGCGCATGCTGCAGCGCATCGGCAGCGTCGGCAACATCCCCGCCTTCCTGGAGGGCGTGAAGTCCGGCAAGGAGCGCCTCATGGGCTTCGGCCATCGCGTCTACAAGAACTACGACCCACGCGCCCGCATCATCCGCAAACACCTCGACGCCGTCTTCGAGGTGCGCGGCAAAAGCCCCCTGCTCGAGGTCGCCACGGAGCTCGAGCAGCGCGCCCTCGACGACGAGTACTTCACTTCGCGCAAGCTCTACCCCAACGTCGACTTCTACTCCGGTCTCATCTACGAGGCGCTCGGCCTGCCCGTCGCGATGTTCCCTGTGATGTTCGCGATCGGCCGCACCAGCGGCTGGATCGCCCAGTGGCAGGAGATGGTCGACGACCCCGAGCAGAAGATCGCCCGTCCGCGCCAGATCTACACCGGCGCGCGCGACCGCGACTACGTGCCGGTCGAGCAGCGCGGCTGAGCGCCCACCTAGAGCACCAGCGTCGCGCCGTTGCGCCGCAGCCACTCGCGCTCTGAGCGGTAGCTCGGCCAGCGGCGCTCGAGCAGCGCCCAGAAGCGCGGCGAATGGTCGAGCACCTCGAGGTGGCACACCTCGTGCCAGATCACGTACTCGAGCACCCGCTCGGGCCCCAGCAGCAGGCGCCAGTTGAAGCTCAGCCCCCCGCCCGCCGAGCAGGACGCCCAGCGCGTGCGCTGCCCGCGGATCGTCAGCGCGCGGTAGCGCGTGCCCGCCGCTGCAGTCGCGCGGTCAAGCCGCGGCGCGATCTCCGCGCGCGCCGCGCGCCGGTAGAAACGCTCGAGCGCCGCGCGCGCATCGCCGGCTGGCACCAGCAGACGATCGCCGCTGCGGTGAACGCGCACGCGGCTCGCCTGCGGCACGAGCTGAAGCGGCTCGCCCAGGTAGGGCAGCGTCGCGCCGCGCTCCGCGACCCTCGCCTGCGCGCGCCTGGCCTCGCGCACGCGCCGTTCGATCCACGGCCGCAGCTCGCTCACCGCCGCCGCCGCCGCGCGCTCGGGCGCGCTCGCCGGGAGCACCACCTCGACCGCCGCGCTGCCGTGCACGTTCACGCGCACCCGCCGCGCGCGGCGCGAGCGGCGCACGCTGTAGGGGATCTCGCTCGGCGGCCGCAGCTCAGACATCGCGCGCCCGCAGCCTACGCGCCGCAGCGGCTAAAGCGGCCGGCCGCCCCGTTGCGCGTACGCTTGCACGCCGATGGGCTCCGACGCTCACAGCGCCGCCGACACCGCTCACAACGCCGCCGACAAGCAGGAGCGCGCGGCCACGCCCACGCTCGACGAGGAGCTGCTGCTGTGGCTCGGCGACGAGCCGGCCGAGGTGCGCGCCGCCGACGCCGAGCGCATCCGCGACATCGCCGCCGAGTTCAGCCGCGGCTTTGACGCGCTCTCGCGCATCGGCCCCGCCGTCAGCGTCTTCGGCTCCGCGCGCACGCCCCCCGGGCACCCCGCCTACGAGCGCGCGCGCGAGATCGCCGCCTACCTCGGGCGCGCCGGCTACGCCGTCATCACCGGCGGCGGCCCCGGCATCATGGAGGCCGCCAACCGCGGCGCGCGCGAGGCCGGCGCGCTCTCGGTCGGCTGCAACATCGAGCTGCCGCACGAGCAGCAGCTCAACCCCTACGTCGACATCGGCCTGCGCTTCCGCCACTTCTTCGCGCGCAAGGTCATGTTCGTGCGCTACGCGAGCGCCTTCGTCGTCTGCCCCGGCGGCTTCGGCACGCTCGATGAGCTGTTCGAGGCGCTCACGCTGATCCAGACCGAAACCATCCGAGACTTCCCCGCGATCCTCGTCGGCGACGGCGAGTGGGACGAGCTGATCGAGTGGCTGCGCGAGAACGCGCGCGCCGACGGTCGCATCGGGCCCAACGACCTGCAGCTGCTGCAGCTCGCCAGCTCCCCGCAGCAGGTCTGTGACATCGTCGCGGCCGCGCACGCGCGCCAGCGCGCCTATGCGCGCACCCGCCGGCGGCGCAGCTCGGTCCCGCCCGCCTAAGCTTTCGCCTTGTGATGGCGCGCAGCAAGGTGGCCCTCCCGCGCGAGGTGCGAGCTCCCTTCGAGGTCTACCTCAACGGCGTGCGCCAGCAGCTCGGCAGCGACTACACGGTGCGCGAAGGCGCGCTCGTGTTCGAGCGCGAGCTGCGCAAGGACCGCATCAGCGGCTGGCGCTGGCTGCTCGGCGCCTTTGGCGTCGGCACCTACCGCCAGGACGACTCGGTCGACGTCCGCTACGAGGCCGCCGACGGCTCGCCGCGCGTCGCCGAGGCGCTCGACATCGAGCTCGGGTAGACCGCTCGCTCCCACGGCTTGGCGATCTTCAGCGCGCTCAGGATCGCGCGCGTCGCCGGCGAACGGTTCAGCGTGTAGAAGTGGATGCCCGGCGCGCCCGCCGCGAGCAGCTCCGCGCACTGCAGCGTCGCATAGGCCACGCCGAACTCCGCCACCGCCTCCTCGTCCTCGTCACGCGCGTGCAGCTCGGCGCGCAGGGCCTGCGGGATCGATGCGCCGCACCTCTCGCTCATCCGCTCGATCTGCCCGGCTTTCGTGATCGGCATGATGCCCGGCACGATCGGCACGGTGATGCCCGCCCCCCGCGCGCGCCGCACGAACTCGAAGTAGCGCTCGTTGTCGAAGAACAGCTGTGTGATCAGGAAGTCCACGCCCGCGTGCACCTTCTCGACCAGGTGCGCGAGGTCATCCTCGGGGCTGCTCGCGTGGATGTGGGTCTCCGGGAAGCACGCCGCGCCGATCGCGAACGGGTAGTCGCGCGCGATCAGCTCCACCAGCTCGCGCGAGTACTCCAGGCCGCCCTCGGTCCTCGTCCACCGCTCCTCGCCGGCGGGCGGGTCGCCGCGCAGCGCGAGCACGTTGTCGATGCCCGCCGCGCGCATCTCCTCGAGCGTCTCGCGCAGCTCCTCGACCGTCGCCCCCACGCACGTGAAGTGCGCCATCGCCTCCAAGCCGTAGCGCTCGCGGATGCTCTTCACGATCTCGATCGTGCGCGCGCGCGTGGAGCCGCCGGCGCCGTAGGTGACCGACACGAACGACGGCTCGAGCGCGCCGAGCTCGCCGAGCGCCGCGTACAGGTTGCTCTCGCCCTGCGCCGTCTTCGGCGGGAAGAACTCGAACGAGAAGACGGGCTCCTCGCGCGCGATGATCTCGTCGATCCGCATCAGGGCGACATTAAAGTCCACCGCTCGGGCTCTCCGGGGATCCGACGCGCCTCGCCCAGCGCCTCCAGATGCGTCAGGTAGGCGAGGATTTCCGACAGCAGCCACTGCGCGTTGTGCGCGCCCAGCGCCTCGCCGTAGAGCTTCGGCACCACCTCGAAGGCCGTCGGCTGCGCTTCCGTGAGCGCCCTGCGCACCGCCTGCAGGCGCTCGTCCACGAGCTCGCGGTTGCCGCGGATGTGCGCCTGCACGTCCGCGAACGTGCGCCCGTGCCCCGCCAGGCACAGGCGCGCGCCGAGGCGCTGCACGCGCGCGAGCGAGCCGACGAACTCGCCCACGGGATCCGGCGAGAAGCCGTACTCGAAGTACAGCGAGATGCGCCCCAGCAGATGGTCGCCGGAGATCAGCAGCCGCCGCTCGGGCTGGAAGAAGCACACGTGTGACGGCGCGTGCCCCGGCGTCTCGTAGGTCACCCACGCGCCGAGGTCGGTCTCGATCGTGACCCCTTCGAGCAGCTCGCGATCCGGCTGGACCGGACCGGCGAAGCCGCTGCTCGTCGGTTTGCGTTCCTCCGCGTAGCGGCGCAGCGGCTCCTCCGGCACGCCGCTCTGGCGCGCCACCTCCAGGCGCCTTGCGAACACCGCCTCGGGGTTCTCGACCATGCGCGTCAGCAGCTCGTGGTTGGGGTGCATCCACAGCTCGCAGCCCGCCCGCTCGCAGATCACGGGAGCCTGACCGCAGTGGTCGGAGTGCGCGTGCGTGCACGCCACCAGGCGCACGTCGTCCAGGCGCAGCTGGCACATCGCGAGCGCGCGCTCGAGCTGCTCGAGCGAGTCGGGCTGGTGCATGCCGGTGTCGAACAGCACGAAGCCGCCCGCGCTGGCGACCGCCCATGCGTTGCAGTGCGGAACGCCCGGCCAGGGCAGCGGCAAGCGCAGACGCCAGACGCCCGGCAGCACGCGCTCACCGCGGCCCAGCTCGCGTCTGTGCGTGAGCGGCTCGCGTCTGCGCCTCGCATCTGCCACGCGCCGGAGCGTAGACTACGGCTCTCGAAATCGGGCTTTTCTGGGCGTTCCTAAGGAGGCGGGATGGCGGAGCAGGAGACCGCGAGCGCGGCGAGCACGAAGGTGCAGGAGGTCGCCGCCGGCATGCAGCAGCTCGCCGGCCGGCGCCGGCGGATCGCTCCCGGCAAGGTCGAGGCCGTCGCGCGCCGCTACTTCGACGCGATCAACGCACGCGACCTCGACGGCGCCGTCGCCGCCTGGGCGCCCGGCGGGCGCGAGCACGTGCGCGGGCAGATCGACGCCCTCGCGCCCGAGGGCGTGCGCGAGTTCATCGGCGGGCTGCTCGGCGCGATCCCCGACCTGCGCTTCGAGCTGCTCTCGACGACCACCCAGGGCGAGCGCTGCGCGGTCCAGTGGCGCCTGCGCGGCACCTTCGCCGGCCCCGGCCAGTTCGCCGGGATCGCCCCCACGGGCACGCCGATCGATCTCGAAGGATGCGACCTGCTGACGATCCGCGACGAGCTGATCCACGCCAACGACGCCTTCACCGACGGCATGAGCTTCGCGCGTGCGATCGGCATGATGCCGCCGCAGGACTCGGGCGCCGAACGCGGCATGACGGCTGCCTTCAACGCCAAGACGCGTCTGACTGGACGGCTGGCGGGCGCCGAGCCGCGGCTCGTCGCAGAGGGCGTGTGGGTGCTGCAGGGCCAGCCCGGCCGCTGCAACGTCTACCTGCTCGAGGACGACGGCGCCGTCACGCTGTTCGACGCCGGCGCGCGCACGATGACGCGGTCCGTGGCGAGCGCCGCCGCGCGGCTCGGCGGCATCCGCAGAATCGTCCTCGGACACGCGCACACCGACCACCGCGGCACCGCGCCCGCGCTCGGCGCCCCCGTCTACTGCCATCCCGACGAAGTGCAGGACGCCGAAGGCAGCGGCGGCTTTCGCTACTGGGGCAGCGACCTGCCCCGCGTCCCCTTCCCGCACCGGCACCTGCACCGCCTGCTGCACCGCTACGCCTGGGACGGCGGCCCCGTGAAGATCGCGGGCACGCTCGAGGAGGGCGATCAGCTCGCCGGCTTCGAGGTAGTGCACCTGCCGGGGCACGCGCCCGGCCAGATCGGCCTGTGGCGCGCTTCCGATCGGCTCGCGCTGAGCAGCGACTGCTTTGACACGATCGACATCTGGGGCCGCGACAGCGAGCCGCACGTGCCGTTCGACATCTACAACTACGACACCGAGCAGGCGCGCGCGAGCATCCGCAAGCTCGCCGACCTCGACCCCGCGATCGCCTGGCCTGGACACGCCAAGCCGGCCAGCGGCGACGTGCGCAGCCAGCTCTATCGCGCGGCCGAAGCGCGCTAGTGGGCCGGCGCGGGCGCCAGGCCCGGCTGAAGGCGCCCACCAGTGACTACACCGATCCCGAGGGCAGCGTCCTCACGCTTCGCGGCTCGCTGCCCGCGGGTGCTCGTCGCGATTACGCGGCGCTGCTGGCGGGTGCCTCGGCGCGCGCCGCCGCCACGCGCGAGGACATCTGGCAGCGCGCGCTCGAGCTGCTGTTCGAGCGCCTCGCCGTGCGCTGGGTCATCGCCGGCATGCCGTTCGAGCGCCAGCAGCAGCTGCTCGCGCGGCTGCGCATGGCCGACAGCGAGGAGCGCGCGTGGGTGCGCGCGACGCTGCGCGAGCACTGCGCCGAGCACTTCCCCGAGCTCGAGGTCCCGTGAGCGGGACGCGGCGGCGGCGGCGCCGCGGGCTTCGTTTCAAGTACGCGCCGCGAGCAGCCGGCCGCTAGCGCTCGGGCAGCAGCTCCAGCCGCGGCCCATGCGCGGCGCCCGCCGCCACGAAGCGCGCGCTCGCACGGCTCAGCTCGAAGCGCAGCCGCTGCCCGCCCTCGCTGAGCACCTCCAGCAGCCGCCCCTCCTCGCTCACCGCCACCACGCGCGCGTACTCGAAGCCGCCGAAGTGCACGATCCGGGCACGCGCGCCGGGGCGCGGCAGCGGGCGCGACGGTCGCAGCATCGGCCGATCTTCGCAGACCGCCCATGCGCGCACCGGCGAGGCCCGGCGCGCCCGATACCTTGGAGGCATGCGACGCACGAAGATCGTGGCCACGATCGGTCCTGCCTCGCGCGACCCCGCGATGCTGGTGCGGATGATCGAGGCGGGCATGGACGTCGCGCGCCTGAACTACTCGCACGGCACGCTCGAGGAGCACGCCGAGACCGTGCGCCGCGTGCGCGAAGCCGCCGGCGCGGTCGGCCGTCCGATCGCGATCCTGCAGGACCTCCCCGGTCCCAAGCTGCGCATCGGGCCGCTCGCCGACGAACTCGTCGAGCTGACGCCCGGCGAGCAGCTCACGTTCAGCTGCGGCGACGGCGAGCTCAGCGGCGACGCGCACCACATGAGCATCGCCTGGGCCGGCCTGCCGGAGGCGGTCGAGCGCGACTCGATCCTGTACCTCGCCGACGGCTCGGTGCGCCTGCGCGTCGTCGGCGTGCGCGTACCCGAGGGCGAGGTCGACGCCGAGGTCGAGGTCGGCGGCGCCGTCGCCTCGCGTCAGGGCTTGAACATCCCCGGGCCGGTCGCCACGCTGCCGGCGCTGCCCGAGGAGGACCTGCACCTGCTGCGCCACGGCGAGCAGATCGGCGTCGACATGGTCGCGCTGTCGTTCGTGCAGTCGCCGCAGGACGTCGAATTCGTGCGCGAGCACACGCGCCTGCCGCTGATCGCGAAGATGGAGAAGCCGCAGGCCGTCGAACGCGCCGCGGAGATCGTCAAAGCCGCCGACTGCGTGATGGTCGCGCGCGGCGACCTCGGCATCGAGCTGCCGATCGCGCGCGTGCCGATCGTGCAGAAGCAGCTGCTCGAGCTCGCCGGCTGGATGGCGCGCCCCTCGATCACGGCGACGCAGATGCTCGACTCGATGGTCGCCTCCTCGCGCCCCACGCGCGCCGAGGTCGCCGACGTCGCCAACGCGATCCTCGACGGCACCGATGCGGTCATGCTCTCGCAGGAGACGGCGATCGGCGCATATCCCGTCGAGGCCGTCGAGATGATGGCCGCCGTCGCCGTGCAGGTCGAGGCGATCGCGCCGTATGAGCGCTGGAACGAGTCGCGCGTGAGCCGCACCTCCTCCGACCCCGCCTACACGATCGCCCACAACCTCTGCGACGCCGCACGCGAGCTGCGGCTCGACGCGCTCGTGGTCCCGACGCTGTCCGGGCGCTCGGCGCGGCTCGTCTCCGCGCATCGCCCGACCGTGCCGATCTACGCGCTCTCGCCCGGCAAAGAGACGGTGCGCCGCTGCAGCCTGATGTGGGGCGTGCAGGCCGCGTCGATGCCGCGCCACGAGACGACCGAGGCGCTGATCGCCGACGCCGCGCGGCGCGTCGTCGAGCTCGGCTGGTGCCGCCCCGGCCAGCGCGTCGGGATCACCGCCGGCCTGCCCTCCGGCAAACCCGGCACGACCAGCCTCGTGCAGATCCAGGTGCTGAAGTGAGCGCCGGCGGTGTCGTGGGCGCAGTCGCGCTCAGGCGACGCCGCCGGGCTGCGGGCCGAGGAAGTTCAGCCGGTCCTCGAGCCCACTGATCTGAAAGACCTTCAGCACCGGCGGCGCCGGGCGCACCAGCTCGAGCGTCCATCCCTCTCGTATCGCGCGCTGGTGCAGCACGACGACCACGCGCAGCCCCGAGGAGTCGATGAAGCGCAGCCCGCTCAGGTCGAGCACGAGCCGCGCGAGCCCGCCGGCGATCAGCTTCTCGGCCGCGTCTTCGACGCGCGGCGCGGTCGCCAGGTCGAATTCGCCGAGGAGCCGCAGGCGCCCCTCCTCGCCGCGCATCTCGCTGTCGATCTGAAACTGCTGACGAGCCACGAGCGGGGCGTCTGCTCCTCAGCCCCCGGCGCCGACGCCGCTGACGGTTGCCGTGCCGCGCGCGCGCGCCGCTGAGCCGCCCACGCCGCCGTAGCGCGCGACCAGCAGCGCCGTGTCGTCGGCCTGCACGCCGCGCTGAAAGGCCTCGACGCTCTCGCTCAGGCGCTCGACGATCACGCCCGGCGCCTGGTCTTGCAGCGCCCGCAGGCGCTCGCTGAGGCGCACGGCGCCGAAGCGCTCCCCTCCCTCACCGACGGCGTCGGTGATCCCGTCGGTGATCGCGACGAGCGCGTCTCCGGGCTGCATCTCGATCGCGTCCTCCGGACGCCGCGCCGCCTCCTCGGCGCCGAGCAGCAGGCCCGAGCGTCCGACCTCGCGCACGCTGCCCCGCGAGAGCAGCAGCGGGAGTGGATGCCCCGCGAGCGCAAGCTCGACGCGCGCGCCGCGGATGCGCATGCAGAGCGCGGTGCACAGCGAGAGCCCGGGACGCCGCCGCAGGGCACGGTCGATGCGCGCCAGCACCTGCGAGGGGCGCGGGTCGAATTCCGAGGCCGTGCGGGCGCTGTGGCGCGCGAGCGAGGTGAGGCTCGCGGCGGCAACGCCCTTGCCCGTCACGTCCCCGATCAAAACGAGCCAGTCGTCCTCCACGGCCCACACGTCATAGAAGTCGCCGCCGACCTCGCTGCTCTCGCCGGCCGGCCGGTAGAGCGCCGCAACCTCCCACTCGGGGATCTGCGGGAGCGCGTCGGGCAGAAGGCTGCGCTGCAGCGTGTGCGCGAGCTCGTGGCGCTGGCGGAACAGGCGCGCGTTCTCGACCGCGAATGCCGCGCGGTCGGCGAGCTGCTCGGCGAAGGCGAGGTCGTCGGCATCGAACAAACGCGCCGACTGCGAGTTGACGAGCGTCAGCGCACCGATCGTGCGCCCGCGAACGCGCAGCGGCACGACCGTCACGGCCCTCACGCCTACCTCACGCAACAACCGCAGATGCTCGGCGTCGATCGCCGTGCGCGCGAGCATCTCGTCGGTGATGCCATTGAACAGCTGCGACTCGCCCGTGCGTGCGAGCAGGCCGAGTCCCCACTGCGGGTCGAGCTCGTCGGGCTCGTGCGCGCGCAGCCGTTCGGCCAGCGCGACCTTCATCGGGTCCGAATGCGCGACCGCCACCGGCGTCCCGAACGCGGCATCCTCGAACAGCTCGACCGAGCACCAGTCCGCGAGCTCGGGCACCACGAGGCCCGCGACGTTGCGCAGCGTCTGCTCGTAGTCGAGCGAGGAGGCGAGCAGCTGGCTCGCGCGCGCGAGGAACTGGGCGCGCGCGGTCGCGCGCTGCTCGGCCGTCACATCCTCGATCACCGTCACCGCCGACTCGACGGAGCCGTCTCGCGCGCGGATCGGACTCGCCTTCAGCAACGTCCAGCGCTCCTCGCCGGTCGCGTGCTCGACCACGCGCAGCAGCAGTGGCTCGGCCTCCTCGCCGCGCAGCACCCTCGCCGAAGGCAGGTCCTCGACGCGCACGGGCCTGCCGTCGGGCAGCGTCGCGTGGTGCGTGCGCCGCAGCAGCGCGTGCGGGTCGGCGCGCTGGAGCTCCTCGACCGAGGCGATCCCGAGCGACTCCAGCGCGGGCTTGTTCGCGTACAGCAGGCGGTTGGCTGCGCCCCTGATCGTCACGCCCTCGGCGAGCGCGTCGAGCGTGACCGCGAAGCGCTGTTCGCTGCCGCTGAGCGCCGTGTGCAGCTCCTCGAGCAGCCACGCGCGCTCGCTTTCGGAGGTGCGCAGCTCCGAGCGGTCGGCGATCAGTGCGCAATAGGTGAACCCCGTGCGGTCGGCGAACGTGGTGATCGTCATCTCGACCGGCAGCTCGCTGCCGTCGCTGCGCCGCGCCTGTAGGTGCAGGCGCTGCTCGACGAGCGGGCTCTCGCCGGTTTCGCGGAAGCGCCGCAGGCCCTCGCGGTGGGCCGCGCGGTGTCGCTCGGGGAGCACCGTCTCGGCGAGACTGCGACCCAGCGCCTGCTCGCGCGGGATGCCGAACACCTCTTCCGCACGCAGGTTCCACGCGATGATCCGGTCGTCGGGGTCGAACGCGACGACCGAGTTGTAGGCGATGTTGGCGACGCCTTCCCAGCTCGGCATATCCGTAATTATCCCGCGGCTCGCAACCCCGACGGGCGCTCGTGCGCGAGCACCCCGCTCAACTCGTCGCGGTGAGCCTGCGCCTGCCGTAGAACTCGGCCTCCTGACGGCCCAGCTCGGTCACCGGCTCATCTCCGTACATCCACTCGCGCGCGACGCGATGCCAGTTGGCGCGTGCGCGCAGCTGCGAGAGCACGGCCAGCGTGAGCATCTCCATGCGCCGACCGAACAGATGCTCGGGCCGCATGTCCTGGTGGCGCATCTCGCGAAAGTAGCTGGAGCGTGGATCGGAGCTCTCGACCATCACCTGCCTGGCGATCTCGGGCGTCAGCTGTACCGGTTCGTCGGCGGTCGTGTACCACCAGATCGCGTCCTTGATGAATGCCAGCAGGTGCTCGGGGTCGACGCGCTCGGGCTCGGGAAGGAAGCCCGATCCGGCGAGCAGCGCGTGCAGCGTCGCAGCGTCGCCCTCGACGACCGCGCGCTGGCAGGCGAGCTCGAGCTCGACCGGCTCGTCGAGCATGCGCTTGAACAGCCCGAAGTCCATGAACGCGATGCGCCCGTCCGCGAGCAGCAGGAAGTTGCCCGGGTGCGGGTCGCCCGAGAACTGGCGGTGGCGGTACAGGCAGCCGAGGAAGAAGCGGAAGACGATCTCGCCGATGCGGTCGCGCTGCTCCTGCGGGTAGCCCATCAGCTCTTCGAAGCCGACGCCGCTGACGTACTCGGTGACGAGCACGCGCTCGCGCGTCAGCGAGCTCACCACGCGCGGGATGAAGATGAACGGGTGCCCGGCGAAGATCCGCCCCAGCGAGCGCTGGTTCTGCGCCTCCAGCTCATAGTCGAGCTCCTCGACGATGCGCTCGCGGATCTCCCCGGCGATCGCCTTCACGTCGAGCCCCGGCGTCATGCGCTTGAGCACCCGCATGATCATGTCCAGGTTCTGCATGTCCGCTCTGACGGCGGCGGCGACGCCCGGATACTGCACCTTCACGGCCACCTCCTGTCCGTCCTCCTTCAGACGCGCCCGGTAGACCTGGCCGATCGACGCCGCCGCGATCGGCTCCTCGGCGAACTCCGCGAAGAGCTCGCCGATCTCGGCTTCCAGGTCGTCCTCGATCACGCGGCGCATCTGCTTGAAGGACACCGTCGGCGCGGCGTCGCGCAGCTTGGCGAGCTCGCGCTGGAACTCATCGCGGTGCTCCTCGGGTACCAGGCCGACGTCGAGGAACGACATCACCTGGCCGAGCTTCATCGCGGCGCCCTTCATCGTGCCGAGCACCGCGACGATCTGCTTGGCGGTCTCCAGCTGGCGGCGCGCCATCGCGTCCTCGGCGGCTTCCTCGTCACGCGCGAGGTTGGCGGCACGTGTACCGAACTGCTTGACCGCCTCGCTCGCGGCGAGCGTGGCCACCGTCGCCGTGCGTCTGGCGCGCGAGCTGGGAATCTTGTCGTTCTCGCGCGACACCCGCCACCAATGCTACCCGGGCCCCACGGGCGTCCCGGCGAGTGTCAGGCGCGCTGCAGCTGGGATCCCGGCACGATGTCGTCGCTGCCGTCCGGCCAGCGGACCCATGCCTTCGTGCCGCCGTCGTAGTCGGCGGCGAGCAGCACCAGCCGCGCCGGCTGGCCGAGCGCGGTGCAGCTCTCCTCGCCCTCGGCGTCGAGCCCGCGCCAGATGCGGATGAAGGGGTTTTGCTCCCACTCGCGCGCGACCGTCGTCTGCTCGGCGTGGCCCGGGTGGATCACGGTGGCCTGCGGCAGTTGCATCAGCTTGTCCATGATCGACTCGCGCAGGTCCGCGTAGGTGCTGTGCCCGGGTGCGCGCACGCCTCCGACCGAGTCCTTGAACAGCGTGTCGCCGGTGAACACCGCGCCTGCGCCGCCGTCCGCGAGCGGCTCCTCGCCCGCGCGCACGAGGAACGAGAGCATGCCCGCGGTGTGCCCCGGCGTCGGCAGCGCCCGCACCTGCAGCGCGCCGAAGCGCAGCGTTTCGCCGGGCTGCAGCTCCTCGACCGCGCCGGTGCCCGGGATCGACGCGGCGCCGAGCAGCTCGCGCTCGCGCGCGCTCGCCAACACGCGCAGCTGCGGCCAGCGCGCGCGCAGCTCCCCCACGTCGCTGACGTGGTCGTAGTGGTGGTGGGTGAGCAGCACGTGCGTGGGCTGCAGCTGCAGGCGCTCGGCCGACTCGATCAGCGGCGCGACCGGGCCGCCGGCGTCGATGAAGAAGGCCGGCCCGCCCTCGCCGTCGGCGAGGAGGTAGGTGTTCGAGACGAACTGCGGGTTGCTCGAGCGCTCGAGGATCACGACGTGTGGAGGGTCACGGGGTCCGCATGCTCGCAGGTTGCACATCGCGCGCCGCGCCGAAGACGAGCTCGCGCAGGCCCTCGAGGTAACTCTCCTGCCCCACGTCGCGCCGCCACTCCAGCAGCGGCACCGTGGCCGCGCCGTCGGCGACCCGCGCGCGCGCCTGCTCGAGCGACGCGCCGGTGCTCGCCAGCGCCACCACGCGCGAGGTCCCGACCGTGCGATAGCGATCGGCGCCCGCGGCGACGGCGGCCGAGAAGAAGACCCGGCAGCCTTCGCCTTCGATGCGCTCGCGATCGAGCGTGAACTCGCACGGCGAGCCGGGACGCAGCGCGTAGTCGGGCGAGACGAGGTACAGCACGACCGAAGCCTCGTCGCGCAGCGGCACGTCGGCCGCCTGCAGGCGCTGCTCTGAGATCCGTTCCATCGCCGTGCTCCAGCTGCCCGACAGCAGACTCATGATGTTCATGCACTCCGGATCGCCGAAGCGGGCGTTGAACTCGATCACCTTCACCCCCTCGGCGGTCGCGAAGAAGCCGCTGTTCATGACGCCGCTGAAGTGGCGCCCTTCGCTCGCCAGACGCTCGATCACGGCGGCGATCACCTCGCACGCGCGCACGTAGTGCCCCTCCGTCATGAACGGCAGCGTGGGGCTCGGCAGCGACAGGGAGCCCATGCCGCCCGTGCCCGGCCCGCGGTCGCCGTCGAAGCGGTAGGGGTAGTCGTAGGTGGACGGCGGGAAGACGACGTTGCGCCCGTCGCTGATCGCCTGGATCGTGAACTCCGCGCCGGCGATGCGCTCCTCGATCAGCACCGACTCGCCCGCGGCGCCACGCTCCAGCAGGGCGTGCGCGTAGGCGGCCGCCTCGTCGTGGTCGGCGAGATGCGGCCCCATCACCTTCACGCCCTTGCCGCCCGTCAGGCCCGAGGGCTTCACCGCGACGGGCCGCTCGCCGAAGAACTCGAAAGCGTCCTCGACCTCGCGCGCGCTGCGCGCGATCCGCAGCAGCGGCAGCGTGTCGGGCGCGAGCTCGGCCAGCAGCCCGCGCGCAAACGCCTTGTTCCACTCGATCTCCGCGCCGGCGCGCGTGGGCCCCACCGCGCGCGTGCCCTGCGCTTTGAGCGCGTCCACGACGCCGGCCGCCAGCGGCTCGTCCGCGCTGACCATCGCGATGTCGATCGCGCGCTCGCGCGCGAACGCGGCAACGGCAGCGGGGTCGCACACGTCGCCGATCGCATGCGATCCGCCCGAGGCGGCGACGCACGCGAGGATCGTCGGGTTCTCGTGCCCGACGAACGCGTGCAGCTCGCTGCCCTCGGACATCCGCGTCGCGAGCGCGCTCTCGCGCCCGCCGTGGCCGACTATCAGTGTGCGCACCACGCGCGGCAGTGTAGGGCCGGCGCGACCTCGCCGTACGAAGCGCCTAGACTCCGCGCGCATGGCGCTCATCCACACCTGCTACCGCATCACCGACATCGACCGCTCGGTCGCGTTCTACGAAGCGCTCGGCTTCCAGGAGGTCGGACGAATCCCGATCCGCGACGAGGCGGTCAACGTGTTCATGAACCAGCCCGGCGACGGCGACATGCCGCGCCTGGAGCTCACCTACAACTTCGGCGTCGACAGCTACGAGCTGGGGAGCGGCTACGGGCACATCGCGATCACGACGAACGACATCGACGCCGCGCTCGCGCAGTTGAAAGAGCAAGGGATCGAGCCTGAGAAGCCGCCCTACTCGATACGCGAGGGTGGCTCGCGCCTGACGTTCGTCAAAGATCCGGACGGCTACCGGGTCGAGCTGATCGAGCAGCCGCGCCTGTAGGAGGCGCCCTACACGCGGTGGTCTCGGCCCATGCCGCAGGCCGGCGCGGAGAAGCGTCAGAAGTTGGGGTCTTCTGCTCGGCCTGTTCCTGCGCGAGTCGCTCGGCTGCGGCTGCAGCGGGGGAGCAGGGCCCTGCTGGCATGAACCCGGTTCCCGTCAGTGGGGAAGACCGAGTGGCGGCGCCCCGCAGGCGGTTAGGGCTTGCCCTGTAGGCCGGCGCTTCCATATCGAGCGTGCGCGGGAACAGGAGGATCGCGCCGTCGTAGTTGGTTATCACGCGATACTTGCGTGGGTTGAGGGTGGAATGAGAAGGCGGGGTGGTTGTGGGATCGGGGAATTCGGAGATGCCGTGCTCGCGCATACACCGCGCGATCCTGACCAGCTTGTCGAGCGTCTGTGCCGACGCCCGTGGTCCTGAGAGCGGCCCGACCTGCGGCAGAAGCTTCTTGCACTTCGATTGCGCATTCCGGAAGCTCGGGCTTTCCGGGCCGACACCAGACAGCACCACGCCCCGCCCGTTTGCGGTGTGCGGCGTTCCGACCTCGACGCCGTGTTCGCGCATGCACCTCGTGAAGGCCGTGGTCTTGGCTTCGGCCTGCTGTTCCCTGGACGCTTCCGTCCGAGCCTGTTCGTTCGCGCGGGAGCTCGAATCGCCACAGGCGCTCAGCAGCGCGCAGGCGGCGAGCGCGATCGGGGCCGCGAGAACGAGCGGCGTCAAGCGGGATAGGACGAGGCGGGTGATGCCTGCATCGAACGGGCACAAGCTGAGAAATGGGTTAGAGGCGACGAAAGAGAGGCTCGACGCCCGACAGCCGGTCGAGCGACAGATCGCCCCCGTGCCGCGACGGATGAGTTGCAACTCGGCCCGTATCCCGATGGCTACAGGGTTTGAGCTGATCGAGCAGCCGCGCCTGTAGACAGCCCCGGCCGCGCTCGGAGTCTCCGGGGCCTCGCCGTCGCGTCTACTCCTCGCCGTCCCAGTAGTCGAGCGTCTCTCCGGGCCTGCAGAGCAGCATCGTCTCACCCCGCGCGTCGTTCGCCGCAAGCTTGCCGCTGTCGGGGTACTCGACGACCTCGGGCTGGTTCATCGTCGAGATCATCAGCACGCGGATCGCGGCGTCCGTCTGGTTGCTGATCTGGTGCAGCCCCGCACGCCCGCGGGGGAAAGCCACGACGTCGCCCTCGCGCAGCTGATGCTGTCCGTCGGGCGCCCGCTACGTCGGCTAGCCGCGCACGACGATCATCCACTCCTCGTTCGCGTGGTGCGCGTGATACGGCCAGAGCCGCTGGCCGGGCTCCAGCTCATACATGCTCCCCCCGATCAGCTCGCCGCCGATGCGCCTGGCGACCCACGCGTCCCTGCTGCGCCAGCCGGGGCGATCCTCGGCGCGGTCCGAGACGTCGGCGTGCAGGTTGAAGATCTTCGGCATCGACCCGCGCGATACCTATCACCCCGCGCGCTCGCCCGCGCGCGAGTTGCCGGCCGCCGCCCGCGTGCTGTCGAGCAACTTCACGGCGGCGCTCTCCGGATACATCCGCTCGGTCATCCGCCAGCGCACCTCGATCCCGACCTCGCCTGGAGCCGACGGCTCCTGCGGGGCCGAGCCGAGCTTGCGGAAGCCGAGCCGCTTCGGCACCCGTTCGCTCGCGCCGTTGGCGCGGTCATGGTGGATCTCGACATGGTCTGCGTCGGGCAGCGCGAGCGCCGCCTCCGTCAGCGCCGCCGCGGCGAGCGTCGCGAGCCCGCGGCCGGTGTGCGCCCGGTGCAGCCAGTATCCGATCTCCAGGCCGCGCGGCCCGATGCGGCGCACGAGGCCGACGCTGCCGAGCAGAGCACCGTCGTCAGCGTCGCGGATCGCGTACTCGAAGCGCTCGCCAGCCTCCCAGCCCGCCCCTGATTCCGCCAGGAAGCGGGCCTGCGAGTCCGCATCGGTGTGCGCCGCCCACGGCATCCACGGCACCAGGTGCTCGAGCGTGTCGGCCAGTGCGCGCTGCAGCTGCTCGAGATCGCGCGCCTGCCAGCGCTGCAGCACGATGGCGCCGATCCGCAGCGAGGAGGGTGGTCGAGCCGGCGCGGCGATCGCGGCTAGGCCAGCACACGCGAGCGGAACTTGCGCAGCCCGAGGGCGAGGAAGGCTGCGCAGAAGCCCGTGAGCACTGGGTAGACGATGTACAGGTGCATGTGCGTCGCCTGCGTGAGGCCGGCACGCATCCCCTCGTTGACGTAGATCAGCGGGTTGACGAGCACGAGGATCTGCAGCCAGTGCACGCCACCGACCTGGACCGGCGCCAGGCGCGTCCACTGGTAGTAGGTGCCGCCCAGAAACGTCAGCGGCAGCACCACGAAGCCGAACATCAGGCCGATGTTGCGCGGCTCGAAGGCGGTGCCGAGCAGCAGCCCGAGCGAGGTCATCGTGACGCACGCGAGCGGCAGCAGCGTGACCAGCACCCACCAGTGCGCGGACAGGTGCGCGTGCACGCCCGAAGCATGGACGACCGCTGCGATCGGGAAGACGATCAGCGCCGCGAGCAGTCCCTGGGTGGCGCCGGAGAGCACCTTCGAGACCGCGACCAGCCAGATCGGGCAGGGCGCCTGTACGCGGTCCTCGATCTCGCGCGTGTAGCCGAACTCGGTCGACAGCTGCAGGGCGACGGCCTGGATCCCCTGGAACATGATCGAGATCCCGACGACGCCGGGCACGAGCACCGTCGCGAAAGCGGACTCCGAGCTGCGGCCGTGACCGCCGCCGACCCCCTGACCGATCCGCGGGAACACGTACAGGAACACGAACACCAGCAGGAACGGCTGGATCAGCGTGCGCAGCACGAACTCGCCGAAGTTCTTGCGCAGCACGACGAGGTCGCGCAGGATCAACGCGCGCAACGCCGCCCGCGATGCGGCGAGCGTCGAACGCGTCGGCCCGACCTCGATACGCGAAGGCACCGCTGCCGTATCGGCGCCGCTCACTCGCGCAGCTCCTTGCCGGTCAGGTTGATGAAGACGTCCTCCAGAGTCGGCTCGGCGACCGACAGGTCGACGACCGGAAAGCCGCCCTCTTCGGCGGCCGACACCACGCGCGGCACGAGCCGCTCGGCGTCCTTGAAGTGCAGCTCCACGCCTCCCTCGATCACCCGCGAGCGCGTCAGGCTGCGCAGCTCGCTCGCGAGGTGGCGCTCGAGCGCCTGCGGATCCCCGGCGGCCTTGACCGTGACGATCGTGTCCGCGCCGACCGTCCGCTTCAGCGCATCGGGCGTGTCCAGCGCGAGGATCCTGCCGTGGTCCATGATCGCGACGCGGTCGCACAGCGCGTCGGCCTCCTCCATGTAGTGCGTCGTGAGCAGGATCGTCTGGCCTTCGCGATTGAGCTCGCCGAGGATCTCCCACAGCGCCAGGCGGCCCTGCGGATCGAGCCCTGAGGTGGGCTCGTCGAGGAACAGGACGGCGGGCCGGTGAAAGATCGCGCGCGCGACCATCAGGCGCTGGGCCATGCCGCCTGAGAGCGCGTAGACGGACGCCTTCGCCCATTTGGCCAGCTGGAACTGCTCGAGCAGCTGGTCGGCCACCCGGCGCGACTGCGCGGCGCCGATCCCGAACAGCCGGCCGTGGAAGTACAGGTTCTCCCAGACCGTGAGCTGGCGGTCGAGCGTGTTCTGCTGAGAGACGATGCCGAGCAGCTGCTTGGCCAGCGCGGGGTGCGCGACCACGTCGATCCCACCGACCGAGGCCGAGCCGGAGCTCGGAACCACGCGCGTCGTGAGCATTCCCGCCGTCGTCGTCTTACCGGCGCCGTTGGGGCCGAGCAGGCCGAATATCTCACCCGCGAAGACGCTCAGATCGAGGCCGTCGACGGCCTTGAAGTCCGTGCCCGCGTAGATCTTCGTGAGCGCGGTCGTGCGGATCACCTCCGCGCGCGCCCCGTCGCGCCGCCCGTCCACGTCGTGCGAGGCGGACGGCGGCTGGGCGATCGATCTGAGTCCCGCCATCGAACACCCAATCTACAAGCGTCGCGCTAACCTCCTGCGCAGGTCGATGGCGGACGCGAGCAAGATCGCGAAGAACCTCGAGCGCTTTGCCCAGGGCGTCGCCGCGCACGACCGCGAGAACCCCACGCATAGCGCCTACGGCATCGGGCTCGCGCACTTCGACATGGAGCGGCTCGGCCTCGACGAGGGCGAGGAGATCCTGCCGGGCATCACGATCCACGTCGACGGCGGCGTCAGCGGCAACTTCCGGGTGCTCTGCGACGGCGAGCACGACGAGCAGCACAGCGAGGCCGAGGAGCGCGACGTGGTCGAGGCGATCGCGACCCAGCAGATTCCCGTCTACTCGCCGCAGCGCGGTCGCGACGATCAGGACTAGCCGCCGGCGGCCGCGCCGGCGACGGCGATGCGCTGCCTGATCAGTCCCACGAGGCGCTCGATCGTGGGGCAGGAGAGGCCGTGGCGCGCAGCGGCGCGCAGCACGGCGCCCGGGATCGCATCGAGCTCGGGCTCGCGCCCTGCCGCGATATCACGCTGCATCGAGCTTCCCAGCGTCTCGTGCGCGCGGTCGAGCTCGGCGATCGCCGCCTCGGCGTTGACCTCGTCGGCGCCCTCCACCTGCGCAACGGCCGCTGCCTCCTCGATCGCGGCGACGAGCTCGGCGCGCAACGCGGGCGTCGAGCGGATCTCGCCGAGCAGCATGTCGTAGGCGCTCGTCATGCACGCGAGCGCGTTCAGGCGCACGAGCTTCGACCACATCACGTCGGCCTCGGAACGCTCGGTGATTGGGTAGCCGAGGCGCACGGACAGCCCTGCGCGCTTCAGCTCGTCCGCCAGCTGCTGTAGCGCCGGCCCACACCTCGCCCGCCTGGCGGCCATGTCGACGAGTAGGAACGGGCTCGTGTGGACGATCTCGCCGGGCGCGGGGCGGTCGGCCTCCACCCGGATCGCCCCCGCGAGCACCGAATCGACGCCGAAGCGCCGACGTAGCAGCTGGAGGTGGTCGAGACCGTTGAGCAGCGGCAGCACGAGCCCCGGGTCGCGCTGCACGCGCGCGAGCGCCGCCTGCAGGCCGGCCGCCTTGGTCGCCACGATCAGCACGTCGACCGGCTCGCGCAGCGTCGCGACCGCGGGCGGGTGCGCGACGAACTCGCCGAACAGGACGCTGCGCACGTGCAGGCCGCGCGCAGCGATCACCTCGGCCGTGCTCTCGCGCGCGAGCACGATCACGTCGCTACCGGCCCGCGAGAGCGCGCCCGCGATCAGCCCGCCGACGCCGCCCGGTCCCAGCACGGCGATCTTCACGGCAGCGGATCGACGAGCACGCCGGGGTTCATGATCGATGCCGGATCGACCGCCGCCTTGGCCGCCCGCAAAGCCTGCGCAAACGGCTCAGGGCGCTGGCGGTCATACCACGGGCGGTGGTCGCGGCCGACGGCGTGGTGGTGGGTGATCGTGCCGCCACTGGCGATGACCGCATCGCTGACCGCGCGCTTGACCTCCTGCCACTGCTCGATCTCCGCGCCGGCGCGCGCCCGAGCGATCACCGTGAAGTACGGCGCCGGGCCATCGGGATAGACGTGCGTGAAGCGGCAGTGCACGCGCGCACCGCCGGGTCCGACCTGCGCGAGCGCCTGCTCGGCGGCGCTGCGCACCTGCTCGCGCAGAGCTCCGAAGCGCTCCCACGTGATCGCCGTCTCGAAGGTCTCGGCCATCACGCCCGCCGCGACCATCACGTCGCGCAGGTAGGGCGCGTCGAGGAACGCGCTGCGCCAGGAGCCGACCGCGTCATCGCCGGAGCCGCCGCGATGCTCGCCCGCCACCCGGCCCTCGCCTGCGCTCCCGCCGTGCTCCGCGCAGATCTCGAGCGCGCGGCGCATCGACTCCTCGACCGGGTGATCGACCGACTCGAAGCCGAGCACCAGCAGCGCGTGGCTGCCGTCCCCCGCGCCCGTGAGCTCGGCCTCGCCCGGGTCGAGCAGCCGGCAGTTGGACGGGTGCAGCCCCGCCTGCGAGAGCACGCGCACGCACTCGACGCCGCGCTCGAAGTCCGCGAAGCGAATGCCTTGCGAGCTGCGATGCGCCGGGCGCGGCTGCACTCTCACCCAAGCCTCGGTGATCACGCCGAGCGTCCCCTCCGATCCCGCGAGCATGCGGTCGGGGCTCACGCCAGCTCCCGAGCCCGGCAGCCGCCGCGACTCCCAGACGCCCGCCGGCGTGATCGCGCGCACCGCCTCGAGCATGTCCTCGATGTGCGTCCACAGGGTCGCGAAGTGCCCACCCGCGCGCGTGGCGATCCAGCCGCCGAGCGTCGAGTACTCGAACGACTGCGGGTAGTGGCGCAGCGTCAGGCCGTGCTCGGCGAGCCCGGACTCGAGGACGGGCCCGCTCGCGCCGGCGCCGATCCGCGCCGCGCGCGAGACCTCATCGACCTCGAGCACGCGGTCGAAGGCGCCGAGGTCGATCGACACCGCGCCGTCGTAGCGCGACGGCACTTCGGGCGTGACCCCGCCCACCACCGAGGTGCCGCCGCCGTAGGGGATCGCGGCGACGCCCGCCGCGGCGCACCACTCGAGCACCTGCTCGAGCTCGTGCTCCCGGCGCGGGTAGCAGACGAAGTCGGGCGGGTGCGCGAACTGCCCGTTGAAGCCGCGCACGACGTCGAGGTAGGACTTGCCGAGCGCGTGGCTCGCGCGCGCGTGCGCGTCGGCCGAGCTGAAGCCGGCAAGCTGCGCGGGCACGGCGACGCGCGGCTGGGCGAGCGTCAGCCGCTCGAGCGCGACAGGCTGGCGCACCTCCTCGAGCTCGAACCCGAGCCGCGCTCCGAGCTGCGCCGCGGCCGCCGCGAGCGCGGCGCCATCGGGCTGCTGGTCCTCGCGGCCCCAGCCCCAGTGCTTGCGCCGGCCGCTCACCTGCGCGTCGCTCGGTCAGTCACCCGCACCCGCGGCTAACTCTTCCACACGCGTGCACGCCCCGTCGCTCCGCGCGCGGCCTCATCCCTATGCTCAGGGCGATGGCGGCGCGAGGACATCCGGCGGAGCTCCAGCCGCCGCACGTGCTCGCTCGCGGCCCGTGGGAGATCGCCGACATTCGCGCGCGCTGGCTCGAGGAGCCCTACGAGCCCTCGCCGGACCAGACCGCCGCGGCCGACGCGGCGATCCGCGCGCTGCGCGAGCGCGGATCGCCGAGCCACGACGGAGTCGCGGCTCGCCTGGTGAGGTTCTCGCAGGACGACCGGGGGATCGAGCTGCAGCTGCAGCCCCAGCGCTGGGCGATGCGGCTGCTCGAGGACGAAGACGCCTCGAGCGTCGCCGCGCTGTGCGTCACGCGCGCGGCCGACGGACGCTGGCTGGCCGGCCGCCGCGCACCCTGGGTGGCGACGTGGCCCGGTCGCTGGGCGCTCGGCGCGGGCGGCGCCGTCGACCTCGGTGAGAACCCCGCGGAGACGCTCGTGCGCGAGCTGCAAGAGGAGTGGGGTGTCGAGCCCGAGCGCGTGCGCGGCGAGGCGCTCGTGAAGCTGCCGCACGGGCTCGTGATGTTCGTCGGCCAGGCCTGGCTCGCAGACGGCGCCGAGCACCGGCTCCGCCCCGACGAGGAGCACGACGCCTACGAGTGGTGGTCCTCGGACATCGGACGGTGGCCGCCGGAGGCCGGCGAGGCGCTGCCCCGGATGGCGAGCTGGCTGACACAGTGAGCGCGCCGCTGCGCCCCGCCGCCGGGCCGCTCACGTTCACCCGTCTGAAGTGGACCTCCTTCGCGCACTCCTGCATCTACACCGCGCTGCTCATCAGCGCGTTCGCGGCCGGGAAGCCCGAGCCGCTGACCTTCGTGCTCGGCATGACCCACGGGCTGCTGTGGATCTTCATGTCGATCGCGTGTATCACCGCCGCGCGCCTGCGCATCGTGTCGCTCAGGCTGGCCGTCGCGGTCGCCGTGCTCGGCGGGATCGCGCCGTTCTTCGGCAGCGTGCAGTTCCTACGCGAGCAGCGCGAGCGCGCGCTGGCCGCCAACACCGGCCTCGACGTCGGGCTGAACGCGTGAGCCGGGCCGGTCCTCCGGCGCGAGCGGATTTCTGTGAATGGGTGAGAAACCCGCTTTTTCCTGCCCCCACGGCTTCACCACCGCGCAACCCGGCACGCTAGAGTTGAAGACTGATGGCGACCGGCACCACCGGAGTGCGAACCGTAGATGTAGTAACCCCAGCTGCGGGCGAGTCGGTCACCGAGGGGACGATCCTCGAATGGCACGTGAAGGTCGGCGACCCGATCTCGCGCGACGAGACGATCGTCGAGATCTCCACCGACAAGGTCGACGTCGAGCTTCCATCGCCGGCGAGCGGCACCGTCAGCGAGCTGCTCGTCGCCGAGGGTGACACCGTCACCGTCGGCCAGGTCATCGCTCGTATCTCTGTTAGCGAGGACGGCGATGGCGCAGGGCCTCCCGCCGCGCCCGAGCCTGCCGCCGCGGCCGAGCCGCCCGCCGCACCCGAGCCTACCGCCGCGCGAAGCGCCGCCAGCAACGGCGCCAAGGCGCCCGCCGCGAGCGCGCCGGCCGCCGAGCTGATCGACGTCGTCACGCCCGCCGCGGGCGAGTCGGTCAGTGAGGGCACGATCCTCGAGTGGCGCGCGCGCGTGGGCGAGCAGATCACCGAGGGCCAGACGATCGTAGAGATCTCGACCGACAAGGTCGACGTGGAGTTGCCGGCGCCGGCGAGCGGAACGCTCGCCGAGCTGCTCGTGAGCGAGGGCGACACCGTGACGGTCGGCCAGGTGATCGCGCGCATCGCCCGCGGTACGGGCGCGACCGCGCCTACGCCCGGCGGCCCGCAGGCCGCGGGCGCGCAGGCCGCTGCAAGGCAGGCCCCCAGCGATGGCGCCGCCGCCACGCCGGAGGGTGTCCGCATCTCCCCGGTCGCCGCGCGGGCGGCCGCCGCAGAGGGCGTCGATCTCGGCGCGGTCTCGGGCAGCGGACCGGCCGGTCGCATCACGAAGTCCGACGTGCTCTCGGCCGCCGCCGCGCCCGAGCGCGCCCCGAGCGCAGACGGCGCGGGCGCGAGTACCCAGCCGCTGCGCGGCGGCAGCGCCGTGCTCGCTCGCTACATGTCCGAGTCGCTGTCCATACCGACTGCGACGAGCCTGCGCACGATCACCGTGACCGTGCTCGACGCGCGCCGGCGGGAACTCAAGGCGGCCCAGCAGAAGGTCTCCTTCACCCACCTGATCGCCTATGCGATCGCGCTGGCGGCGAGCGAGATGGGTGTGATGGCCGACCACTACGCCGAGCTCGACGGCAGGCCCCAGCGCGTTAGCGACGGCGCGGTCAACCTCGGGCTCGCCGTCGACGTCGAGAAGAAGGACGGCACGCACACGCTGATGGTGCCGGTCATCCGCGACGCCGCCAGGCTGCCGTTCGACCGCTTCCTCGCCGCCTACGACGCGCTCGTCGAGGGCGCGCGCACCAACACGCTGAGCGCCGATGACCTGGTCGGCGCGAACATCACGCTGACCAACCCCGGCGGCATCGGCACGAACGCCTCGGTGCCGCGCCTGATGGGCGGACAGGGCACGATCATCGCGAGCGGCGCGATCGGCTATCCCGTCGGCCTGCAGGGCATCGGCGAGATGATCGGCGCCGAGAAGGTCATGACGATGACCTCCACCTACGACCACCGCGTGATCCAGGGAGCGGAGTCGGGGCGCTTCCTCGGCCTGATCGAGGAGTACCTGCAGGGCGGGCACGGCTTCTACGAGCAGGTCTTCGACGCGCTCGGCGCGCAGCTCGGTCCGCAGCCGCCGCTGCCCGCCCCCGCCGCCGCCGCGACCGCGGCGCGCGCGCTCGACGGCGCCCACGCCACCGGCGAAGAGCTGCTCGGCGCGGTGCACCAGGGGACCGTGTACGTCACGCGCGTGCGCAGCCACGGCCACCTCGCCGCGCATCTGGACCCACTCGGCTCCGAACCCGAGGGCGACCCGGGGCTCGACCCGGAGGCGCTCGGGCTGACGCTCGAGATCCAGGCGCAGTTGCCCGCGAAGATCTTCCAGGTCTACGTGCCGGGCGCGACGCTGGCCGACGCGCTGGCCCACCTCAAAGAGACCTACTGCGGCACGATCGCCTACGAGGTCGAGCACATCGCGTCGCACCGTCAGCGCGTGTGGCTGCGCGAGCAGATCGAGTCCGGCACCTTCCGCCACGAGCTGACCACCGAGGAGCGCAAGACGCTGCTGAAGCGGCTCGTCGAGGTCGACGCGCTCGAGCGCTTCATGCACAAGGCCTACCTCGGCCAGCACCAGTTCTCGATCGAGGGCCTCGACATGACGGTGCCGATGCTCGACGAGCTGATCCAGCTGTCCGCGCTGCACGGCGGGCAGGAGGTCGTGATCGGCATGGCCCACCGCGGGCGCTTGAACGTGCTCGCGCACAACCTCGGGCGCGCGTACGACACGATCTTCGCGGAGTTCGAGGGCGCCTCCACGATCGAGGCCGTAACGACGATCCCGCAGGGCGGCACGGGCGACGTGAAGTACCACCACGGCTCGCAGGGCACCTACGCGCTGCCCGCCGGCGGCTCGATCCGCGTGAACCTCGAGTCCAACCCGAGCCACCTCGAGTACGTATCGCCGGTCGTCGAGGGCGCGACGCGTGCCGCGCAGACCGCGCGCCAGGGGCCCCACGCCCACCAGGACACCAACGCGGCGGTGCCGATCGTGATCCATGGCGACGCCTCCTTCCCGGCGCAGGGCGTCGTGTCGGAGACGCTCAACCTGCAGGCGCTCGACGGCTACAAGGTCGGCGGCACGATCCACATCATCATGAACAACCAGATCGGCTTCACGACCGATCCCGACGACGCGCGCTCGACGCGCTGGGCGTCGGATCTGGCGAAGGGCTTCGACGTGCCGATCATCCACGTCAACGCCGACGACGTGCCCGCCTGCATCAGCGCCGTGCGCCTGGCGTTCGCCTTCCGCGAGGAGTTCGGCCACGACGTGCTGATCGACCTGATCGGCTACCGGCGCTTCGGGCACAACGAGTCCGACGAGCCCGCCTACACGCAGCCGGAGATGTACGCGAAGATCAAGACCAAGAAGCGCGTCAGCGAGCTGTGGGCCGAGCGCCTGATCGCCGAAGGCGTGATCTCCAAAGAGGAGGTCGACCAGCAGGCGCAGGCGGTGTGGGACAACCTCACGACGCTGCACCAGCGCCTGAAGACGCGCATCGCCGCGGCGACCGAGGGCGAGGCGCACTCGACGGGCGAGTATCAGCTCGACCGCTCGCCGAGCCCCGAAGTGGACACCGCGGTTCCGGTCGATCAGCTGCGCAAGCTGGGCGAGGAGCTGCTGCGCGTGCCGGAGGGCTTCACGGTGCATCCGAAGCTCGTCAAACAGCTCGAGCGCCGCCGCGAGGTGCTTGCCGCGGCGGACCCGACGACGCACGGCATCGACTGGGCGCACGCGGAGGCGCTGGCGTTCGCCGCGCTGCTGACCGAAGGCACGCCGATTCGCCTGACCGGGCAGGACACCGAGCGCGGCACCTTCAGCCAGCGCCACATGGTCCTGCACGACGCCAAGACCGGGCAGGCGGTGTGCCCGATCCAGAACCTGCCGGACGCGCTCGCGCCGCTGGAGCTCCACAACAGCCCGCTGTCGGAGCTCGCGTGCCTCGGCTTCGAGTACGGCTACAGCCAGGAGGCGCCGGAGACGCTCGTGCTGTGGGAGGCGCAGTTCGGCGACTTCGTGAACTCGGCGCAGGTGATCATCGACCAGTTCATCGTCTCCGGGCTCGCCAAGTGGGGCCAGACCTCGCGCCTGACGCTGCTGCTTCCCCATGGCTACGAGGGTTCCGGTCCCGAGCATTCCTCGGCACGCCTCGAGCGCTTCCTGCGCTCGGCCGCCGAGGGCAACATGCGCGTGGCGAGCCCGACCACGCCCGCCCAGTACTTCCACCTGCTGCGCCGTCAGGCGAAGATCGCAAAGCAGCGCCCGCTCGTGGTGATGACGCCGAAGTCGCTGCTGCGCCTGCCGCAGGCCGCCAGCGCGCTCGCCGACATGGCCGAGGGGACGCGCTTTCAGCCGGTGCTGCCCGAGCCGGGCGTCGACAACGAGCAGGTGACGAGACTCGTGCTGTGCACCGGCAAGATCTACTACGACCTCGTCGGCCAGCCGGACCGGCCCTCGCACGTGGGCCTCGCGGTCGGCCGCGTGGAGCTGCTGTACCCGTTCCCCGAAGGCCAGCTGCTCGCGCTGATCGGCAGCTACCCGAACCTGCGCGAGATCGTGTGGGTGCAGGAGGAGCCGCGCAACATGGGCGCGCGCGCACACATGTTCCCGCGCCTGATGCAGATCATGCCGACCGGTATCCGCCTCGGCTACATCGGCCGGCCCGAGCGGGCCAGCCCGGGTGAGGGCTACCCCGCCGCGCACGTGCAGGAACAGAGCCGCATCCTGAAGACCGCGATCGACCTGCGCGAGCCGATCTCGCAGTATCCGGACAAGACCCCCGGAGAGCGCTGATGGCCGCACTGTGGCGGCGTTTCATCGCGATCTTGCGCCAGCGCCGGCGCAAGCGCCGCGGCTACTGACAGCGCCGCCCGTCCTCGCCCTCAACGGCCCTGCCAGACCGGCTCGCGCTTGTCCTTGAACGCCGCGGCCCCCTCCTTGGCGTCCTCGGAGGCGAACACGGGTCCGGAGATCGCGCCCTGACGCTCCCACATCTCCGAGCTCGGCCAGTCGAACTGCTCCTGCAGGATCTGCTTGGAGGCGATCAACGCGAGCGGCCCGTTGCGCGCGATGCTCGCCGCCAGCTCGAGCGCGACGTCGACCGCCGCGCCGGGGTCGGCGAGCCGGTTCACGAGGCCCAGCTGCTCGAAGCGCTCGGCCGGCATCGGCTCGCCCGTGAGCGCGAGCTCCATCACGACGTGGTAGGGCATGCGGCGCGGCATGCGCAGCAGCGCGCCACCCGCGGCGACGAGCGAGCGCTTCGCCTCGGGGATGCCCATGCGCGCGCCGCGGGCCGCCACGATCAGGTCGCAGGCGAGCGCGATCTCAAGGCCGCCCGCGAGCGCGAATCCCTCGATCGCGGCGATCAGGGGCTTGCGCGCGGAGCGCTGCGCGATGCCCGCGAAGCCGCGGTCGCCGAACCACGGCGATTCGCCCCTCACGAACGCGCCGAGGTCCATGCCGGCGCTGAAGTAGCCGCCGGCGCCGGTCAGCACCCCGACCGACAGCGTCTCGTCCGCGTCGAGCTGCTCGAGCGCCCCCGCGACTCCCGCGGCGAGTGCGCCGTTCACGGCGTTGCGCACCTCGGGACGATTCAGCGTGATCAGCAGCACGCCGCCGCGCCGCTCCGTGAGCACCGGCGTTGCGGTGCCGTTCTGATCCTCGGTCATGTCAGCAGCAGCTCCTTCGGTTGGGGTCGCAGAGACTAGTGCGAGCGCGATCGGGCCGCGGGCGCCGGCGCGCGCAGAGGAGAGCTGGCGCGACGAGGAGAACGGGCGGCCGCGGCGGCTACGCCGCGAACAGGCGCAGCTCGGGCGCGCGCTCGCCGCGCAGCACGCGCGCGTCGACCTGCACGCAGTCGATGCCGCGCGAGCGCGCGAGCACGCGCGCCTGGGGCTTGATCGTCTCGGCGACGAGCACGCCGCGGCAGCTGCCCATCGCCGGATCCCCGCGGATGCGCTGCAGGTAGCGCGTGAGCTGCTCGATCGCGTCGATCGTTCCCACGCGCTTGACCTCGACGGCGACCCACTCCTCGCGCGCGTCGCGGCACATCAGGTCGACGGGCCCGATGTCCGTCGGCCACTCCCGGCGCACCAGCCGCAGGCCCTCGCCACACCACTGCGGCGCGTCGGCGAGCAGCTGCTGGAGCTCGCGCTCGACGCCCTCCTTCTCGAGCGCCGAGCGTGCGTCGAGCTCGTGCTCTACGTCGGAGAGGACCTCGTGCACGCAGACATCGAGGCGCTCCTCCTCATTGCCGCGCCGCCTGATCGTCAGGCCACGCAGCGCGCCGCGCTCGTCGAGGCGCTGCTCGATCTCGGTCGGCGGCGACATCCAGTTCAGCGGCTTCACCGTCGAGCCGCCGCCATCCGAGAACACCATGAAGGTGCCGTCGGCCTTCAGCATCAACAGGCGCACCGCGGCCGGCAGCGCGGTGCCGAGCCGTCCGACGTAGGCGATCTCACACCGTGCGACGATCAGGCGCATCCGGCGACGGTAGCGCCGGCGCCGGATCCACCTGCGCGCTCTGCGTCTCGGCGCGCGCGAAGCTTTCGGCGAGCGGGTCGCCCTGCGCGGGCGCGCCCTCGACGGTCGCGGGGGCCTGCGCCGCCGGCGGCGAGCTCGCCGCCGCGGCCGCCGGTGCGCCCGGCGCCTGGTAGTACGGCGGCGCGGGCATCTGAGGATCGGGCACCGGCGTGCTCGCGACCGGCTGGTGCTCGATCGGCGGCTGGCCCTCCATGTTCATCATCTCGCGAAACTCGCGCAGGCCATGGCCGAGCGCGCGCGCCACTTCGGGCAGCCGTTTGGGCCCGAGCACGAGCAGCGCGACGACGCCGATGAAGATCAGATGGACCGGGCTATCGATGCCCATCGGGCTCAGGCTAGCGCCCGCGGTCCCCTGTGCGCGTGCAGCAGCCACGCGATCGCCACGCGCCCCGCGCCAACGCGATCGCCACGCGCCCCGCGCCAAGCGACATCGCGCCGCGCGCCGGCTCGCAGAGCCCGCCGGTCGCGTACTTACGCTCTGCACTCGTGGCAGAGGAGTCGATCGCACGCGCCGGCTGGCAGTACCCTCCGCCGGCGCGTCGCGAAGCGGCATGGCCGGCGGCGCTCACGGTGCTCGCCGCGATTGGCCTTCAGGTCGCGCTGCCGCGGCGCCTCAGCGTCGGGCCGGCGTGGCTGATACCGGCGCTCGAGGGAGCGCTGCTGCTCGGCCTGACACTGGCCACGCCCCGTCAGCTCGAGGGACCGCACAGGCGCCGCCGGCGCGTGGCGCTCACGCTCGCGGCGCTCGTGAGCCTCGCCAACGCGATCTCGCTGGGCGCGCTGACACATCTCCTGCTGCACCACAATGTGACCAGCGGCCACGAGCTGATCGTGTCAGGGCTGTTGATCTGGCTGACGAACTTCCTGATCTTCGCGCTGTGGTACTGGGAGCTGGACCGCGGGGGGCCGGGTCGGCGCGCCGCCGGCGAAGACAGCGCCCCCGACTTCCTGTTCCCGCAGATGAGCGACGACCGCATCGAGCCGCGCGACTGGCGGCCGGCGTTCATCGACTACCTGTACCTGTCGTTGACCAACGCGGCCGCGTTCTCGCCGACGGACACGATGCCGCTCAGCCCGATGGCCAAGTGCATCATGGGCGTGCAGTCGATCATCTCGCTGATCACGATCGGCCTGATCGTCTCGCGCGCCGTCAACATCCTCTGAGAGCGCCGCACCGGGAGTCGAGCGCCGTACCGGGAGTCGAGCGCCCTACCGAGCCCAAGCCGGGTGCGCGGCCTCGCGGGGCCACGCACCCTCGGCTTGGCTCAGACGATCCTCAGACGATCAGCTCCGCGCTCACCTCAAGCGCCCGCGATGAGCTCTTCGATCTCGGGCGTGCCGCGACCGGTGACGTAGTCCCAGCCGGGCGTGCACGGATACAGACCGTTGTCGCCGATGATGATGTCCTTGAAGGCGGCTTCGGGCTCGCTTTCGTAGATCGCCGGCCCGGCGAAGCCGGGTTTGTGTTCGGCGCCGCCCTCGACGCGCGCCCAGATGCCCTGCCAGGAGGGCGCGCCGACGCTCGTCCCGCCGATCACCTCTTCTTCGCCGCCGACGATCACCTTCACGCCGCTCTCGGGGTCGGCGTCGATCGAGACGTCCGGCACTCCACGCGTGGCGCCGAGGAAGCTGCCGCCGGCTTTGGTCTGCCAGGCGGGCGCGCTCTCGATCACGCTCTGCCCGCCGCCGCCGGAGTACCAGCCGATTTCCTCCTGCGGGCTGAGGATGCTGGTGCCGCCCACGCCGATCGCGTAGGGGCTCGAGGCGGGGTAGTTGACGCCGGGCGCGCCGAGCGGCACGCCGTTGACGCCGACGAGCAGCGGGCACTGCGAGCCGGTGTCGCCGGCGGAGCTGAACAGCGTCCTGCCCTCGGCCGCGGCCTCGGCGAGGACGGTGTCCAGCGAGGTCGTGAAGCCGGCGACGTCGGCCAGCAGCTCGCACTGGCCGGCCGAGAAGCTCGCCTGCGAGCTCGCGTCTTCGGTCACCCAGCGGTCGACCGTTTCGACGATCGAGCTGTCTTCGAGCGAGCTGCCGACGTACACGTTGAGCTGCGCGACGTCGGGCGCGAAGCCGGTCGAGTACTGCGTGTCGAGATCCCACTCGTCGTCGCCTTCGGTTTCGGTGCCGGCTGCGCCGACGCTGATCTGCTTCCAGGCGACTTCGGGCAGGCCGAATTTGTGCTCGAAGGTGCGCAGGTCGCTCTCCACGCCGGCGATGTTGCCGGCGGTGATCACCGACAGCTCCTGGCCGGAGCCGGTCGCGCTCGCGGGCGCGTGGTACTGGGCCCAGAGCTGCTGCGGGCCATAGCTCGACGGGTAATCGAGCTGCGTCGGAAGTTCGGTGGCCCCCGCGTGCACGACGGAGCCGTGCGCGCGCGCCAAGCTCGAGAGCCCGGTGATCGCGGCCACGTCGGGGGCGATCGCGACGGGCAGCGACGCGGTGGCGCTCGTCGAGGTGTATTCGCCGCCGCCGGCGGCGCGGTAGCGCTCGAAGCTCGTGCCGAGCGCCGATCCGAGCGCGGCCGCCGAGCCGCTGACGCGGACGAGCAGGTGGTCGCTGGAGACGGAGCCGACCGTGAGGCCACGCTGCTCGGCCCAGCTCGTGACCGCGTCGACGGTTGCGCTCGTGGGCGCGTAGGTGCTCATGAACTGCGCGGCGGTGAGCGGGCTGCTCGCCGCGTGGGCGCTCAGCGCGTCGAGCGCGGAGGCGTCGCGGGGCGTGAGCGTCAGCAGCACCGACTGCTGTCCCTGTGCCGCGCCGAGGGCGGTCGAGCCCTGGCTGAGCACGGGGGTGCTGCCGCTGAGTCCGAACGCGCTTGCGCACTGGGTGAGCAGCAGAACGAGGAGCGCCGCGATCGTCGCGGGCCCTAGGAGCTTCAGGTGTGTTGGCATAACCCCTTCTCGGGCCGTGGTCTACGGGAACGGCCCGGCGGCGACGGGCGGTCGGGGCACGTCTCGCACGCCGCCGTCCGCATCAGCGCGGGCCAGCACCGCCATACCCGCGCCGCGACGAGGGCAAACGACGCTCGGCCCCCATCAAACGACGCTCGCCCCAATCGAGCGGCACCACGCTAGGCGCCCGCCACGAGCTTTTCGATGATCGGAGTGCCGCGGCCGGTGACGTAGTCCCAGCCCGGCGTGCACGGGTAGAGGCTGTTGTCGCCGAGCGTGATGTCCTTGAAGGCCGCTTCGGGCTCGGTCTTGTAGATCACGGGTCCCGCGAAGCCGAGCTTGCCCTTGTGCGCGCCCTGGACGCGCGCCCAGATGCCCTGCCAGGAGGGCGCGCCGACGCTCGTCCCGCCGATCACTTCTTCTTTGCCTTCGATGATCACGTCGACGCCGCTCTCGGGGTCGGCGTCGATCGAGACGTCGGGCACTCCGCGCGTGGCGCCGAGGAAGCTGCCACCCGCGCCTTCCTGCCAGGCGGGCGCGGCCTCGAGCAGGCCCTGTCCGCCGCCGCCCGAGTACCAGCCGATTTCCTCTTCGGAGCTGAGGATGCTCGTGCCGCCGACGCCGATCGCGTACGGGCTGGAGGCCGGGTAGTTGACGCCGGGCGCGCCGGCGGGGACGCCGTTGACACCTGCCCCGACGGGGCACTGCGAGCCGGTGTCGCCGGCGGAGGCGAACAGCGTGCGACCCTCGGCCGCGGCCTCGGCGAGCACCTTGTCGAGCGATTCCAGGAAGCCGGCGGCGTCGGCGAGCGCTTCGCACTCGCCGGCGGAGAAGCTGGCCTGCTTGGTCTTGTCTTCGGTGACCCAGCGGTCGACCGTCTCGATGATCGATTCGTCTTCGAGCGAGGTGCCGGTGTAGACGTTGAGCTCCTTGACGCCGGGGGCGAAGCCGGTCGAGTACTGGCTGTCGAGGTCCCACTCGTCGTTGCCTTCGGTTTCGGTGCCGGGCGCCCCCACGAGGACCTGCCGCCACTTCACAGCCGCCAGCCCGAATTTGCGCTCGAAGGTGCGCAGGTCCGTTTCGACGCCCTTCAGATCGCCGGCCGTGATGATCGACACTTGCTGCCCGCTGCCGGTCGCCTTCGCGGAGGCGTGGTAGTGCGCCCACAGCTGCTGCGGGGTGTAGCTCGCGGGGTATTCCAGGCCGCCCGGAGCTTCGCTGCCCGAGGCGGATGGATGCGCGGTTTCGACCTGCGCCCGCTCGAGGCTCGAGAGGCCGACGATCGCGCTCACATCGCCGGCGATCGCCGCGGGCAGCGTGGCCGTGCCCGACGTGGAGGTGTATTCGGCGCCATCCGCGGCGCGGTAGCGCTCGAAGCTGACGCCGAGCGCGGAGCCGAGCGCGGCGGCCGAGCCGCTCAGCTTGACGAGCAGCCGGTCGGCGGAGACGGAGCCGACCGCGAGACCGCTCGCCGAGGCCCAGTTCGTGATGGCCGCGACTGTCTGCGTGGTGGGCGCGTAGTCGGCCATGAACTGGGCGGGTTCGATCGGGGCGCTGCCCGCCGCGGCGCTGAGCGCGCCGAGGCCGGCGGCGTCGCGCGGCGTGAGCGTGAGCAGGACCGATTTCTGACCCTGCGCGAGGCCGAGCTCGGCCGAGCCCTGGCTGATGACGGGTGCGGCGCCGCCGAGCGCGAGCGCGCTGGCGCACTGGGAGAGGGCGAGGAGCGCGAGCGCGAGCAGCGCCGTGACGGTGAGCTTCGGGTGTCTCAGCAAGTTGCCTCCAGGAGCACGGATGAACGCGAATGAGGGCTCCGACGGTGGAGCTTGCCTCGTGCGCACCGAGCGCCGAGCCCTACTGACCTCTGCGGTCAGCGACTCTCTCTACCCGACCGGCCGCTCGGTCAAACGTACTCGGCGTTTCCTTCGACTGTGCCCTCTCAGGCGGGCGTCGGAAGGCGGCAGACGCCGGCGCAGTGCTCGCGCGCGACGAAGCCGAGCGACTCATACAGGCCGAGGGCGTGGTAGTCGGGGTCGGCGCAGATCACGACCTGCGCGGGCGGGCTCTCACGCGCGGCGAGGTCGCGGACGGCCTCGACGAGCAGGCGCGAGCAGATCCCTTTGCGCCGGTGAGAGGCGACCGTCTCGACTTCCTGGACGCTGACGCGGCCGGGGCCGCGGAGCAGGCCGAGGCTGGCGAGGACGGCCCCGTCGGCGGGGTCGAGCGCGACATAGCAGCCGCCGCCGCGGGCGAGGAAGAGCGCCCGCTGTTCGGCCTGGCGCGCGCTGCGGTGCTCGCGCATGCTGTGCTCGGTGATGCGCGGGTCGCGCCCGCTGATCTCGAGCTCGAGGACCTGCCGCCAGAGCTCCTCGTCGCGGCCCGCGCGCGGGTCCAGCCGCCGCACCGCGACGGCGCGGTTCTCGCGCGGGTGCGGGCGCAGCTGCTCGAGGCTCGCGACGAGGCCGACGAGGCGTTCGAGGTCATAGCCGCGGGCGAGGAACTCCTCGGCGGCGGCGCCCACCTCGCCGTCGGTGGACTCCCAGGCGAAGGTGCGGTGGCGCACGCCGGGCGGGCTCGCGAACTCGGCCTCGAAGAGGCGCTCCCAGCGCTCGCCGTCGCCGGCGCGCGGCGGGCGCTCGAACAGCAGCAGGTTGCCCCAGTAGAAGCTGGGCCGCGCGGGCGAGCGCACGACGGTGTACCCCTCGCGCGGCTGCAGGCGCGCGTCGAGGCCGAGCGAGTCCAGCTCGCTGGCCCAGGTGAGCGACCGCGGCGCGATGGCGCTATCCCGCGATGCTCGGCTCCATCGCGAGCGCCTGCGCGAGCAGTTCGCGCACCTCCTGCCCGGCGCCGAGCGCGAGCGCGCGCTCGAGCGCGCGCAGCGAGCCCTCGCGATCGGCGAGGCGCAGGCGCAGGCGGCCGAGGCGCTCCCACGCGCCGGCGTCGCGCGGTCCGCGCTTGGCGGCGCGCTCGGCGGCCTCGGCGGCGAGGTCGACGGCGCCCATGTCTTCGTAGATGCGCGCGGCGAAGCGGTGCGGCGCGGGACGGCGCCCGTCGACGCGAGCCCAGTCGCGCACGGCGCGGGCGGCGGCCTCGAGCTTGCCGGCCTGCCAGAAGGCGAGCGTCATGAGCCGCAGCACGGCGACGTTGCGGGGCTCGGCGTCGCGCGCGTAGATGAGCCGCTGCGCGGCGAGCTCGTACTCGCCCTCGGCCATCGCGCGCTGGGCGGCGAGCATGAAGCGCTCGACGCGCTGCTCGGCCGGGTCGGGCCTTGAGAAGTCGACGAACTGCAGGCTGCCGGCCGGAACGGTGCGCACGCCGTGGCTGAATTTCACGCGCGCCCACTGCTGTACGTCGGTGGGGGGGCCGCCGTTGCCGTTGGCGGCGGGGCCGTTGGAGAAGTAGATGCCGGTGACGGTGCCGACGCCCCACTCGGGGTAGGAGGTGCAGCGCGCGTAGCGGTGCACGACGGAGTGGTCGGGGACGCGGCTGCCGAACGGGTCGTGCTTGGCGCGCTCGGTGGCGTGCTGGCGCGCGCGCTGCTCGGCCTCGTAGGCGCGGCGGCCGGCGTCCTCGCGCGCGCGGCGGGCGGCCTGGGCGCTGGCGCGGACGGCGTTCTCGGAGACGCGCCCGCCCCGCGAGCCTTCGGCGAGGCGCTCGAGCTGATCGGCGGCCTCGTTGATGGCCTTCAGGTGGCGCTCGTGCTCGAACTGGCGTCCGGCGGGCGCGACGTCGGGGTGCCAGCGCTTGGCCATGCGCCGCCGCGCGAGCTGCACGTCGCGCTTGTCGAAGGGAGCTTCGAGCTCCAGCAGCAGCAGGTGCTGCTCGACGTCAAGGACTGCTGTGGGCATGACCCAACAACGTTAGCGCCCGCCAACAACGCCTATCCTGCCTGGGAATGTCGTCGCAGTACATCTTCACGATGCAGCGCCTGTCGAAGGTGCATCCGCCTGAGAAGACGGTGCTCGACAACATCACGCTGGCGTTCTTTCCGGGCGCGAAGATCGGCGTGCTGGGCTACAACGGCGCGGGCAAGTCGACGCTGCTGCGCATCATGGCGGGGCTGGACGAGGAGTACCGCGGGCAGGCGCAGCTGGCGCCCGGCGCGACGGTGGGGCTGCTCGAGCAGGAGCCGGCGCTGGACGAGTCCAAGGACGTGCGCGGCAACGTCGAGGAGGGCGTGGCCGAGAAGAAGGCGCTGCTCGAGCGCTTCAACGAGCTGGCGGCGAACTACTCGGAGGAGAGCGCGCAGGAGTTCGCGCGCGTGCAGGCGCAGATCGAAGCGGCCGACGCGTGGAACCTCGACACGCAGCTGGAATACGCGATGGACGCGCTGCGGCTGCCGCCGCCGGACGCGGACGTGAGCGTGCTCTCGGGCGGCGAGCGCCGGCGCGTGGCGCTGTGCCGGCTGCTGCTGCGCGCGCCGGACCTGCTGCTGCTGGACGAGCCGACGAACCACCTCGACGCAGAGTCGGTGGCGTGGCTCGAGCAGCATCTGGCCGAGTACGCGGGCACGGTGGTGGCGATCACGCACGACCGCTACTTCCTGGACAACGTGGCGGGCTGGATCCTCGAGCTCGACCGCGGCAGGGGCATCCCCTACGAGGGCAACTACTCGAGCTGGCTGGAGCAGAAGCAGGCGCGCCTGGCGCAGGAAGAGCGCAGCGAACGCGCGCGCCAGCGCACGATCGCGGCGGAGCTCGAGTGGGTGCGCACGAATCCCAAGGGCAGGCGCACGAAATCGAAGGCGCGCCTGGCGCGCTACGAGGAGCTCGTCGCGCAGGAGCGCAACGTGAAGCTCGAGGACGTGCAGATCCACATCCCGCCCGGACCGCGCCTGGGCGAGCACGTGCTGAGCGCGAGCGAGCTGAGCAAGGCCTACGGCGAGCGCCTGCTGATCGAGTCGCTGAGCTTCGATCTGCCGCGCGCCGGGATCGTCGGCGTGATCGGCGCCAACGGCGCGGGCAAGAGCACGCTGTTCAGGATGATCACGGGCGCCGAGCAGCCCGACAGCGGCAGCATCGAGCTCGGCGAGACGGTGAAACTCGCCTACGTCGACCAGTCGCGCGAGACGCTCGAGGCCTCGAGGACGGTGTGGGAGGAGATCTCCGGCGGCGAGGACACGTTGAAGCTCGGCGAGCGCACGGTCAACTCGCGCCAGTACGTGGCGGGCTTCAACTTCAAGGGATCCGACCAGCAGAAACGCGTGGGCACGCTGTCGGGCGGCGAGCGCAACCGCGTGCACCTGGCGAAGGTGCTCGGCAGCGAAGGCAACCTGCTGCTGCTGGACGAGCCGACGAACGACCTCGACGTGGACACGCTGCGCGCGCTGGAGAACGCGCTGCTGGAATTCCCCGGCTGCGCGATGGTGATCTCGCACGACCGCTGGTTCCTGGACCGCGTGGCGACGCACGTGCTGGCGTTCGAGGGCGACTCACAGGTGAGCTGGTTCGAGGGCAACTTCGAGGCCTACGAGGAGCACCGCCGCGCGCTGCTGGGCGCCGCCGCGGACCGCCCGCACCGCATCACCTACAAGCGGCTGGTGCGTGGCTGAGCCGGCGACGGCCGCGGTCAGCGCGCCGGCGGGGCCCTTCGAGCGCGCGACGGCGGTGGCGCTCCAGCGCGCGGAGGGCGAACGGCGCGAGTACTCGGCGCAGGTCGCGGAGGGCTGGCGCGCCGGACGCGGCCCGCATGGCGGCTACCTGGCGGCGATGCTGCTGCGGGCGCTGACGCAGAGCGTGGCCGAGCCGGCGCGCAGCGCGCGCTCGTTGACGATCCACTTCCTGAGCGCGCCGGCGCCGGGGGCGGTGGCGATAACGACGGAGTGCCAGCGCGCGGGACGCAGCATGAGCTTCCTGTCGGCGCGGATGGAGCAGCAGGGCAGGCCGATGGCGCTCGCGCTCGCGACCTTCTCGCCGGCGTGGCCGGGGCCGGAGATCTCCGAAGTGCGGATGCCCGAGGTGCAGCCGCCGGGCCCGGGACGCGAGCCGGGCACGGTGATCGCGGCCGAGCGCGGCGGGCCGGAGTTCGCGCGTCACATCACCTTCCAGCGGCGCTTCGGCGGGATGCCGTTCGCCGACGCGCGCGAGCCGATGGAGAGCGGCGGCTGGATCGGCCTCGTGGAGCCGCGCGCGCTCGACGCGCCCGCGCTCGCGTTCTTCTGCGACGCGCTGATCCCGGCGCCGTTCATGCGCGTCTCGGCGCCCGTGCCGGCGCCGACGATCGACATCACGGTGCACTTCCGCACGGCGCTGGGGGCACGCCCGCTCCAGGAGCTCGTGCTGGCTCGCTCGCGCGCGCGTCTGGTGCACGAAGGCTTCTTCGAGGAGGACGCCGAGATCTGGTCGGCCGACGGGACGCTGCTCGCGCAGTCGCGCCAGCTTGCCCTGCTGGCCTGATTTGGAGCGGGCCGGCGCTCGCGCGCCGGCTGGGATGATCGGTTAGTGTTCGCGCCGGTGGCTGGCTACACGGCAAAGCGCATCGGCGAGATGCAGGCGGGCTTCGGCGGCGGGTTCATCAAGGCCCGCGCGGAGCTCGGCGTGAGCTCGTTCGGGCTGCAGGTGATCGCGCTGCCGCCAGACCACGCCGACTACCCCGAGCACGACCACGCGGGCGACGGCCAGGAGGAGGTCTACGCGACGCTGCAGGGCTCGGGCTGGATGGACGTCGAGGGTGAGCGCGTGGAGCTCGAGCCCGAGACGCTGGTGCGCGTCGGTGCGGGCTCCAAGCGCAAGGTGCACGCGGGCCCGCAGGGCATCCGCATGCTGGTGATGGGCGGCTGTCCGGGCGCGGTCTACGAGATCCCGCCGATGACCGAGCTCGAGCCGGCGGCGAGCTAGCTGTAGCTCCTGGCGCGCGAAGAGCCCTAGCGCGCGAAGCGCGTCTGGGGCGTGAGCGCGAGCGCGGACTGCGCGACCAGGCGCGCGGCGTCGAGCATGTCGCTGACCTGCACGAGCTCGACCGGCGAGTGCATGTAGCGCAGCGGCACCGAGACGACGGCCGTCGGCACGCCGGCGCGGCTGGCGTGCACGGCGTCGGCGTCGGTGCCGGTGTTGCGCGCGTTGGCTTCGACCGTGAAGGGAATGTCGTTCTTGCGGGCGCTGTCCAGCAGCACCTGCACGAGGCCCTCGTGCAGCGTCGAGCCGCGCGCGATCACGGGCCCCGAGCCGAGCGGGTGCTTGCCGGTGGACTTGACGTCGATGCCGGGCACGTCGGTGGCGTGCGTGACGTCGATGACGATCGCGGCGTCGGGCTCGAGCGCGAAGGCGGTGGTACGCGAGCCGCCGAAGGTGGTCTCCTCCTGCGCGGCGGCGACGGCGGCCAGCTGCCAGCGCGCGCCGCCGGCGGCGGCGACCTGGCGCGCGGCCTCGAGCGCGACGAACGAGCCGACGCGGTTGTCCAGCGCGCGCGAGGCGAGGCGGCCGTTGGGCAGCGCGACGGGCTGGCCGTCGATCACGCCCACGTCGCCCACGCGCACGAGCCGCGCGGCCTGCTCGCCGTCGCGCGCGCCGATGTCGATGTGCAGCTCGCGCGCCTCGGGCACCTTCTTGCGCTCCTCCTCGCGCAGCAGGTGGATCGGCTTCTTGCCGATGACGCCGGCGATCGGGCCGGCCTGTGTGTCGAGCACGACGCGCTGACCGATCAGGATCTGCGGGTCCCAGCCGCCGACCTCGCCGAACCAGAGGAAGCCGTCGTCGTCGATGTGCGTGACCATCAGCCCGATCTCGTCGATGTGCCCCATCACCAGCAGCGTGCGCGCGGCCTTCTGGTAGCCGCGTTTGGGCGCGACGAGCGCGAGCGGGGTGCCGACCACGTCGGTGCTGACGCGCGCGAACTCGCGGGCCGCGCTGCGCCAGACCTCGGCGGGCGCCTGCTCGCGACCGGAGGTGCCGCGGGCGCCGAGCAGGTCGAGCAGCAGCTGCGGCGCGGCCTGCTGGCGCGCGCGCGCTTTCGCCGGCCTGGCGGGGGCTTTGGCGCGCGTGGCGGGGCGCGGGCGCGCGCCGGCGGGCGGGCTCATCGCGCGAGCAGCCCGCGCAGCACGAACTGCAGGATGCCGCCGTGGCGGAAGTACTCGGCCTCGCGCGGAGTGTCGATGCGCACGCGCGCATCGAAGCAGATCGTCTCGCCGCTGGGCCGCACGGCGCGCACGGGCAGGCTCGCGGGCGGCGCCCCCGAGCCGAGCGAGTCGGCCAGGCCCGTGATCGAGAAGCGCTCCTCGCCGCTGAGCGCGAGCGAGCCGGCGTCCGCTCCGGCGGCGAACTGCAGCGGCAGCACGCCCATGCCGATCAGGTTGGAGCGGTGTATGCGCTCGAAGCTCTGCGCGATCACCGCGCGCACGCCGAGCAGGCGCGTGCCCTTGGCGGCCCAGTCGCGCGATGAGCCGCTGCCGTACTCGCGCCCGGCGAGCACGACGAGCTCGGTGCCGTCTGCCTGGTAGCGCATCGCGGCGTCGTAGATCGTCATCTGCTCGGCGCCGCCGGCGGGCGCGAAGTAGCGCGTGTAGCCGCCTTCGGGCAGCGCCTCGCCGCCGCCGAGCAGGTTGCGCAGGCGGATGTTGGCGAAGGTGCCGCGCACCATCACCTCGTGGTTGCCGCGGCGCGCGCCGTAGGAGTTGAAGTCGCGCAGCTCGACGCCGTGCTCCTGCAGGTAGCGCCCGGCGGGGCTGTCGCGCTTGATCGATCCGGCGGGCGAGATGTGGTCGGTCGTGACGCTGTCGCCGAGCAGCGCGAGCACGCGCGCATCGAGGACGTCGGCGATCGGCGCGGGCTCCTGCGGCATCCCGTCGAAGTAGGGCGGGCGGCGCACGTAGGTCGAGCTCGCCTCCCATCCGAAGCGCTCGCCGGCGGGCACGGGCAGCGAGCGCCAGCGCTCATCGCCCTCGAAGACCTCGCCGTAGCTGTGGCGGAACATGTCCGCGCGCACGCAGTCGCCGACGATCTCGGCGACCTCCTGCTCGGAGGGCCAGATGTCGCGCAGGTAGACCTCGTTGCCCTCGGAGTCCTGGCCAAGCGGGTCGGCGGCGATGTCGAGGTCCATCGTGCCGGCGAGCGCGTAGGCGACGCACAGCGGCGGCGAGGCGAGGTAGTTCATCTTCACGTCGGGGTTGATGCGGCCCTCGAAGTTGCGGTTGCCGGAGAGCACCGACGCGACGGCGAGGTCCGCCTGCGCGACGGCGGCGGAGATCTCGGCGGGCAGCGGGCCGGAGTTGCCGATGCAGGTCGTGCAGCCGTAGCCGACGAGGTTGAAGCCGAGCTCCTCCAGCGGCGCGGTGAGCCCGGCGCGGTCGAGGTACTCCGTCACGACCTTCGAGCCCGGCGCGAGCGAGGTCTTGACCCACGGCTTGGAGCGCAGGCCGCGCGCGCGCGCGTTGCGCGCGAGCACGCCGGCGCCGACCATCACGGAGGGGTTGGAGGTGTTCGTGCAGCTCGTGATCGCGGCGATCACGACGTGCCCGTGGTCGAGCTCGAAGCTCTCGCCGCCGAGCGAGACCTGCACACGGGTGTGGGGGCGCTGGAGCGTCGCGGTCGCGCCGCTGCCGGCGGCGCGCGCCGGCGCGGGCCGCGGCTCGCGATCGCCCGCGCGGGCGCCGGAGGAGCCGTTGGCGGGCGGGTCGGAGGCGGGGTAGCTCTCGGCGAGCGCCTCGTCCTGCGCGTCGCCGTTGAGATCGTCGCCGGCCGCTTCGCCGGGGCTGCCTCCGGGCGACGCGTCCTCGCCGACATAGCCGCCGAGGGCCCGGCGGAAGGCCTCCTGCGCGGAGCGCAGCGGGATGCGGTCCTGCGGGCGCTTGGGGCCGGCGAGCGAGGGTTCGACGCTCGCGAGATCGAGCTCGATCTCATCCGAGAAGGTGGGCCGCTCGGAGCTCTCGTCGTGCCAGAGGCCCTGTTCCTTGGCGTATGCCTCGACCAGCGCGATGCGCTGCTCGCTGCGCCCCGACAGGCGCAGGTACGCGAGCGTCTCGGAATCGATCGGGAAGATCGCGCAGGTCGAGCCGAACTCGGGCGACATGTTGCCGATCGTGGCGCGGTCGGCGATCGGCAGCGCGCCGACGCCGGCGCCGAAGAACTCGACGAACATGCCGACGACGCCGCGCTCGCGCAGCATCTGCGTGACGGTGAGCACGAGGTCGGTGGCGGTGGTGCCCGGCGGCAGCTCGCCGTGCAGCCTGAAGCCGAGCACCTGCGGGATCAGCATCGAGACGGGCTGGCCGAGCATCGCCGCCTCGGCCTCGATGCCGCCGACGCCCCAGCCGAGCACGCCGAGGCCGTTGACCATCGTCGTGTGCGAGTCGGTGCCGAGCAGCGTGTCGGGATAGGCCTGCCCGCGGCGCTCGTCGGTGAAGACGACGCGCGCCAGGTACTCGAGGTTGACCTGGTGCACGATGCCGGTGTCGGGCGGCACGACGGCGAAGTCGGCGAACGCGCCCTGCCCCCAGCGCAGGAAGGTGTAGCGCTCCTGGTTTCGCTCGAACTCGCGCTCGGCGTTGATGGCGAAGGCCTCTTTGCTGCCGTAGGCGTCGACCTGCACGGAGTGGTCGATCACGAGCTCGGCGGGTGCGAGCGGGTTGATGCGGGCGCTGTCGCCGCCCATCTCGGCCATCGCGTCGCGCATCGCGGCGAGGTCGACCACGGCGGGCACACCGGTGAGGTCCTGCATCAGCACGCGCGCGGGGGTGAATGCGATCTCCTTGCTGGGCTCGGCCTTGGCGTCCCAGCTGGCGAGCGCCTCGATGTCGCGCGCGCTGACCGAGCCGTTGCCCTCGGTGCGCAGCAGGTTCTCGAGCAGCACCTTCAGCGAGAAGGGCAGCCGCGCAACGTCGTAGCGCTGCTGCAGCGCGTCGAGGCGGAAGATCTCGTAGGTGCCCTCGCCGACCGCGAGGGCGTCTTTCGCGCCGAAGCTGTTGTTCGCCATGTGACCTCCCTTGCGGTCGGTGGTGCTGCCGGTGCGCGCGTGGCGCGCCCCGGTCGGGGAGGTGCCAGTCTCGCAGAGTCCGCCGGCCGGGCGCGGGCTCGCCGGCTCAGCGCGAGGGCTGTGCGCGGGAGCGCATGACGCGTCCCTTGCCCTGGCGCTTGGCGCGCAGCAGGGCCTGGTCGCACGCCTCGAGCAGCTCCTCGACGCTCATCGGCGAGCGCCACTGCGCGACGCCGATCGAGGCCGCGATGCCGCCCTCGAACGCCGCTTCGCCGCGCTCGGCGGCGAGCCGCGCGAGCGCGCGCGCGCCGGCTGCCGCGGCGGCGTCGAGATCGGCGTTGGGCAGGATCACGACGAACTCATCGCCGCCGTAGCGAGCCACGCGGTCGAAGGCGCGGAACTCGCCGACGAGCGCTGCGACGACCGCGCGCAGCAGCTCATCGCCGGCCTGGTGGCCGTGCACGTCGTTGACCGACTTGAAGTCGTCGAGGTCGATCATCAGGCAGGAGAGCCCGCCGCCGGCGCGCAGCGCGCGGTCGATCTCCTCCTGCAGGCGCCGGCGCATCGCGCGGCGGTTCAGCGAGCCGGTGACGGCGTCGGTGCCGGCCTCGGCGCGTGCGCGCACGAGCGCGAGCGCGATCGCGGCCTGCTCGACGAGCGCGACGGCGTGCTCGACGCCGGGCGTGCTGAGCACGCCCGAGGAGCGGCGCACGAGCGTCACGACGGCCTGCACCTCGCCGCGGTCGGTGATCGGCACGAGCAGCGCGCAGCTGACGGGCCCGGTCTGTTCAAGGCGCGGGATGGTGGCGGCGAATTCCTCGCTGCGTGTGGCCAGGAAGCTGCGGCCGGTCGAGGCCACCCAGCTGATGCCGGGCGGGCGCTCGCCGCGCGGCACGAGGTAGCTCAGGCGCCCGTCGCCGTCGTGCAGGTAGACGGTGACGAGGTCATCGCCGTCCTCGCCGCGGCCGGCCAGGTGGTGGACGTGCATCTCCTCGCCGCCCGGCGAGGCGAGCAGCTCGCGCGCGAGCGCGCGGAAGACCGCCTCGCGGTCATCGGCGCTGTCGGCGATCGTCGTCAGCCGGCGGATGCCGGCGAACAGCTCCTCCGCCTCCGTTCGAACATCTGTCGAGGTATCCATACCCGACATCCCCTCCATACGGAAGGAAATCTACGCCATGCGCGCGCGCTTGAACAGGGGGAGCGCTACGGGAACCTCGCGCTGATCTTGAACAGGGGGAGCGCTAGGGGAACTTCGCGCTGATGTATGCGGAGGAACGCGGACCCTTGGCCGTCGGCACGAAGCCCACCCGCACCCGGATGTGCAGCGGCCGGTGCGCACCGCGCCCGCGCGAGCTGAGCGGCACGAGCAGCGCGACGGCACGGCGCGCCGAGGACAGGTGGCGGTAGATCGTGCGCAGATCGGGCCCGCTGCCGCTGATGCGCCCGGCGGCGAAGGTCTGGACCGTGAGGTAGACGACGTCGCCGATCACCTTGTGCCCGACGATGCGAACGCCGCAACCGACCGGGTGGACGGTCGTCCTGAGGCTGAGGGTCTTTGCGTTCCAGGCCGTCAGGAAGACGGGCATTAGCAGTGGCAGCGGGCAGACGCCGCCGCGCGGGACGAAGGACAGCGCCGAGTAGCGACCGCTCGGCAGGTCGAGCGTGAGCGTCGAGATCGGCATGTCGGGCGCGGAGAAGGCGACGAACGTCAGACCGCCGGCGACGCGGAAGCTGCCCTCCAGATCGAGCGGCACGGCGCCGTCGCGCAGCACGAGGAACAGCTCGGGGATGTCGGTCTGAGGGTGCAGCACGAGGATCGCCGGCCCCGTGAGCTTGCCGGCGAGCATCGGCGTGCTGAGGCTCGCGCTGCCGACGAACGAGTCGCCGGGACAGTCGTTGGAGTTCGCACGGAAGGTCGCTTCCGGGCAGGCGTTCGCGAGCGTGCTCTGGCGCAGCTGCATCTGCCGCGGCAGTTGCAGCAACAGCGAGCGCACGCTGGAGTCGCCCGCGGGCACGCTGATGGTCGATTCGAGGTTGGCTCCGCCCGCGGCGACGGCTTTGGCGTTGCTCGAGGCGGCGACGGCGGGCTTGAAGCGGAGCGCTTCGCAGTCGGAGATCGCGCTCGTCGAGGACAGCGCGTGCGAGGGCTGCGCTTCGACGCCCGGCAGGAAGCCGGTGAGCGTGCTGGTCGTGCGGTAGGTCGCGCACGCGGTGGGGTTGTAGAGGAACGAGCCGCGGTCGAACGTGAGGCTGACGCTGCGCACGCGCAGCGGCACGCCGCCGAGGACGCGCGGCAGCGAGCCCTCGAGCTCGAGCTGCCCGTTCGCGGTCTTCAGCGAGAGCGCGATCGGGATGGAAAAGAGGTGGACGAGCGGATCTTCGGCGAGATCCAAGGGGCCGGCGATGGCCGAAGCGATCAGCGCGAGCCCGTACGGGGCGCCGCCGTAGCCGCTCGTCAGGTTCAGCGACCCGCTCAGCGTGACGGGCGTGCCGCCGGCGCCGGCTTCGATGCTCCCCACGCCGACCTCGCTTCCGATCGCGGCGCCTTCGGCGCAGAAGCGGACGGTCACGACCGCGGCGTCGCAGACCCCGACGCCCGGCAGGCGCGGCAGTAGGCCCTTCGGCAGCAGGCTCTGGAAGCTGGAGATGTACTGCTGGCCCGGCGCTCGCGAGAAGGTGAGCGAGAACGAGGTCGCGGCGCCGGCGCGCGTGCTCGTGTCCGATACGCCCTGCGCGGGATCGAAGGGGATGCTCGAGGGGCAGCCGCTCGCGCTGAAGGGCAGCGCGGGCGCGGGCGTGGCCAGCGGTGTCGTGTAGGGGGTGAGGGCCGCTTCGACGCTGCCGGCGGCGCAGCTGAGCGGGTTGGCGAGCACGTCGGCGGGTCCGCCCAGGCCGATGGTGAGTTCGCTGATCGGCAGCTGCGGAGCTTCGTCGAACACCAGTTCCAGCTGCCCGCTATCGCGGTTGGCCTCGAGCGTCGCGCGTGCGTGAACGCTCGTGCCGTAGCGCGCGTTTTCGGCCTCCAGATAGACCGGATAGGCGGCTTGCGTCCCGGGCGCGGCGCTGATCGGCGCGGCTTCGCCCGCGAGATAGAGGCCGCCGCTCAGCGCTTCGGGGAGGATTGGCGTGGCGATCGCGGCGCTCCCGATCTGCGATGCGGGCGAGCAGCTGAAGGCGCCTTCCTGAGCGATCGCGGCCTGCGCGGCGGTGCAGAGCTGCAGCGTCTGCAGGGCGGAGGGGTCGAGCGTCAGGCCGGCGGGGAGCACGATGCGCGCGTCGGCGATGTCCGCCGAGAACGCGCTTTCGGATTCCTCTTTGAGCGTCGCGGTGACGCTGATGCCCGTGGGCTGTTCTGAGGCCGTCGTCTGGGAGCTGCTCGCGAGCTGTGGGGCGAAGGCGACGGGTTTTTCCTCCTCGCATTTGTGCGCTTCGCTTGCGTGTTCGCTGCTTTCGCTGTCCGACTGCGCGGCGAGCGCCCATGTCATAGGGCTCGAGCAGGCGCTTGGCAGCGTGAGCAGCGCCGGCGCATGGACGTCTTCGAGCGTGGCGGTGAATGCCGCGAGCTCCAGAGCCGAGGACAGCTGCACCTGCGCCTGCAGGTACTCGTGGTGGTCGCTCGGGCTGATGTGGCCCTGGAGAAGCAGGTGCTGCGCCGGGAGGCCTTTCGCGGCCGGGGTGTAGATGCCGAGCTCGAGCGGTAGGCCCTGGGGCTGGACGAGGTCGTAGACGCTGCCGGGCAATCCCACGTCTTTTTCTGTTACGGCGCTGTAGAGCGTCAGTTCTGCGCTGCCGATCTGGCTTTCGGGGGGACACTGCGTTTCCGCATCGGCTCCGAATTCCGATGCTCCGCAGCGCGCGTGTGGCGCCTGCGGGTCGAAGACGAAGCCCGGCGGTGCGTCGAGCGTGAAGCGCTGCAGTTCGCCGGCGGGGGCTTCTGCTTCACGGTTCATCTTGAATTCGACTTCGAGCGACGCGGGGTGTCCGGCCGCCTGCACGAAGAGTTCGGCGCCGGGCCCGCGGACGGTGGCTTCGAAGCTCTGCACGCCGAAGGATGCGGCGCGGGCGCCCGGCGCGGCGCTGCAGGCGAGCGCCAGCGCGAGCGCGAGCAGCGCGGGGAGCGTGATGCGGACGTGCGAGCTCATGGTGCCTTCGAGGAGCCTACGGGCCGCCCCCGGCGGGCGGGCCGGCTCACCTACAGGGGACTCGCGCCGGCGCCGAAAGTTGCGCCGGGACCAGTGTCTCAGCCGGCACGGACGGCGCGGCGCGCGGCGCCGTCAGCTGCTCGGGTCAGCCGAACCTGACCGTCGTGAAGGCCTGCGAGTTGTGTCCCCTGCTGGCCTTGAAGCCGATGCGCAGACGCACATCGAAGGGGCGATGGCGCGCCAGCCCGCCACTCGAGAGCGGCACCTTTATCGTGAACGAGCCGTTCGCCGAGTTCAGCTTGTGATAGACGGTGTGGAGGCCCGAGCCGCTGCCGCTGACGCGGCCCGCCGCGAATGTCTTCACCGTGACGTAGGCGGTGTTGCCTCGCACCTTGTGGCTGAGGATCTGCACGCCGCAGCCGCTCGGCTGGATCAGCGTGTTCTGCTTGAACTGCTTGCCGTTCCACCCGGTGATGACCGTCGGCATCAGCAGCTTCGGCCTGCACAGGCTGCCGTAGAAGTCGAGCGCGGAATAGGGGCCCATCGGCAGGTTCAGCGTGAAGCTGCTTACGGGGACGTCGGGCGTGGCGGCGAAGTTCGTGGTGGTGATGCCCTTCGTGATTTTCGTTTTGCCGACGAGGATCGTGCGGATGCCGTGGTCGCCTTCGAGCACGACGTCGAGGTCGGGGAATTTCACGCCGCCGTGAGAGATGTAAAAGGCGGTGCCCTTCAGCGGTTCGGGTAGCAGCGGCGTGACGGCGGTCGCGCTGCCGACGCGCGAGCCCTTCGGGCAACCGGCGGGGTTGGCTTCGAACGTCGCCGCAAGGCAGGCCTTGTTCAGCGTCGAGTCGCGCGAGGGCAGCTGGATCGGCAGCGTGACGAACACCGACTGGATGTTCGCCTGGCCTGCGCCCTGGGTGACCGTGGTGAGCAGGCTCGCGCCGCCTGCTTTGGTGGGTCGGCCGCTCGTGGAGGCCGTGAACTTCGGCTTGAACGACAGCGCGGAACAGCCTTCGGCCTGGAATGAGCTCTTTACCGTCGTTTCGGCGCCGAGCGTCGAGCGCAGCAGCGATTCGCCTTCCTCGGGCGCGCAGCTGGTGGGGTTGATCATGTAGTTGGGACGCGTGATCGACACGTTCAACGAGCGGATGCGCGTTGGAATGCCGTCGCGGATCGTCGGCAGCGACGTGGTCACGATCACACGGTCGCTGTACGGTTCGACTTCGATCTTGGCGCGCTTCACTTCGGTGCCGAGGTTGAACGGGCCGGCCACCACGGGGACCACGAAGGACAGGCCGTACGGCGCGCCTTCGTAGGGACCGGTGAGGTAGACGTTGCCGTTGAACGGGAACGGTTCGCCAGAGCCCGCAGCCACGCTGACGCTGCCGATCAGGCTGCTCGACGGACAGGTGCCCGCGTTGGCCGCCGCTTCGGCGCACTGCGTGACGGTCGGGATCTTGCCGACCAGCCCCGAGGGCAGGATCGTCTTCACCTTTTCGACGTACTGCTCGCCTTCCGGACGGGTGAGCGTGAAGGCGAAGTTCGTGTTCGCGCCGCCGCTCGCCGGCAGGCTGGATGTGCTCTGGGTGGGCGCGAAGGGCGGGTTCGCGAGGCAGCCTTCGAGCGCGAAGGGCGATTCGGCGTTGACGGCCGCCGTCCCGGAGAACGGCGTGAAGGATGTGAGCGACGCAGATCCGCACACGAGCGGGTTTGCGAGCGGCGCGAACGCGCCTCCCGAGAAATGCAGCGCGATCGAGTTGAACGGCTGCTCGGGGTTCTTTTCGAAGACCGCAGTGAGCCGCCCGGTCTGCGGGTTCGGTTCGACCCTGCCTTCCAGGCGCACCTTCACGCCGTAGTACGCGGACTCGGCGTCGATGTAGATCGTGTAGGGAGGGCCTTCGATCGGCTTGCCGGCGGGCTTGCCGAGGAACACGAAGCCCTGCAGCGAGCCCGGCGGCAGCGTCGGCACTTCGAGGGTGACTGTCCCGATGCGGCTGCCCGAGGGGCATTTGGTCGGGTTGCGGGTGCCGATCCCGATCTGTTCGGGGGTGCAGCCTTCGAGTCCCGCCCCGGCGGACGGGTTCATCGTGAGGCCTTCGGGCAACGTCACCGTCGCGGTCTTGAGATTCGAGCTGTCGGTTTCGGAAGCTTCGGGGTGCGGCAGCGTGACTTCCTCGGTTACGGCGTCGGGGGCGTCGGGCAGCGCGTTTTCGGCAGTCAGCGAGAAGGTCGGCGCGAACGGCTCTTCGTTGCATTCGGTCGTGCCCACGAGGCTTTCGTCGGTTTCGGTTGCGCGCTGGCCTCCATACGATTCGACCGTCAAGGTGGTGGCTGTTTCTTTCGGCGAGACGCACGCGCTCGGGTTGCGCAGGAAGCCATAGTTTTCCAGTTTTTTGACCGTTTCATCGGTACCGAAGAATTCAAGCCGCGATTCGATCAGCCCTTCCGCGACGTTATGGATTTCGAAATAGTCGTGGTAGTCGGTGGCCCATTCGACGTTGCCTTCGATGAACGTGTGCGTCCACAGGATGCCGCCAACGTTCACGGCGACGCCAAAGTCGGACGCGAGACCTTTGGGCTGTTCGAGGTTGTAAACGGGACCTTCGAGTGATACGTCCGCACCTTCTACTTCGGTGACCACCTTGTTCACACCTACTTGGCTGTCGGGCTGGCACTTGGGTTCGGTGTAGTAGATCTTGCCCCCGAATTCGACCTTTGTCCCCTCGAACTGGGCCATCTTGCACATGGGAACCGCCTGCGGGTTCGTCACCACACCTGGCGCGACGTCGACTCGCACGTTCTTCACATTTTCAACCGGTTTCGCTGCTGGGAACGTGCCGGTTGTGTTCAGCACGAAGTCGGTGACACCGTAGGGGACATCCCCTGCCGAAGTCTGGAACCCTTCCGTTTTGGCCTGTACCGTTGTGGTGGGCCGTTTGCCGCCTTCGCCACACGTGTTGAGTTTGCAGTTGCCGGCGAACCAATCTTTGATCCCGAATTCCGCGCCGTAGCTCGCCGGCGCGAACACGGCGAATAGGCCGAGCAGGAGAGCGACAAGGAGTGCGATGCGAGTTGTGCGCCTCAAACCCATCCCCTCCCCGGGATCGAATCGTTCCAATTGACTCTAGTCCGCTCTCGTCGCGGACGCGCCACCAGGTGCCTTATTGGACGAATATCGACGGATTCCTTCATCCCACGTGCGCCGCGCCGAATCGCGAGGTCGTCGGGATTCGGCGCGCGCTCAGGCGGAGCTCTCGGGTGCCTCGAGCGCGAGCGGCTCGCCGAAGCCCACCCGCAGCAGCGCTCCGCCCCCCGGCGCGTTGCGCGCCTGCGCGAAGCCGCCGCTGGCCTCGGCCGCCTGGCGCACGATGGCCAGCCCGAGGCCCGAGCCGGGCTGGCTGCGCGCGTCGCGCGCGCGATAGAAGCGATCGAAGACGAGCGGCAGGTCCTGCTGCCTGAAGCCCGGTCCGTGGTCGCGCACTTCGAGCACCCCGTCGCGCAGGCGCACCTCCACGCTCGCGCTCGGCGGGCTCCACTTGCGCGCGTTGTCGATCACGTTGGAGACCGCGCGCGCGATGCGCTCGGCCTGACCCTCCACGACCGTCGGCGCGAGGTCGAGCTCGTAGCGCACCTCCCCGCGCCGGCGCGCGTTCTCCACGGCCGCGCGCACCACCTCGTCGAGCCGCACTTCATCCATGTGCGACGGCGGCGAGGCGCCGCGCGCGAGGTCGACGACGTCGGCGACGAGCGCCGTCAGCTGGTCGAGCTCGGCGAGGATGTCCGCGATCAGGCTCTGCTGCTCCTCCTTCGCCAGGCGCTCGCCCTCCGCGAGCACCTGGATGTTCGTGCGCAGCGAGGTCAGCGGCGTGCGCAGCTCGTGGCTGGCGTCCGCGACCAGCTGCCGCTGCGCGCCGATCGAGCGCTCGAGCGCGTCGAGCGTCTCGTTGAAGCTGCGCGCGAGCCGCGCGAGCTCGTCGCGTCCTTGCGCCTCGACGCGCTGGGAGAGGTCGAGCCGCCCGCTCAGCGACTCCGCGCGGCGGGTGAAGCGCGCGATCGGCGCCAGCGCGGTGCGCGCGACGAGCACTCCCAACAGCGCCGCGAGCAGGACGCCGCCGGCGCCGATAACGAGCAGGATCCAAAGCAGGTGCGCGAGCTCGTGGTCGACGGCGGTCAGCGGCCGCGCCAGCACGATCGCGCCGAGCGAGCCGCTGCCGAGCGCGAGCACGCGCAGCTTCACGCCTTCGACGGTCGCTTCGCTGAAGCTTTCGCCGCCGCCACGCTGGGCGACGAGGCGCTCGGCGCTCGTCACGGGGACCGCCGGCGGGGAGCCCTCGCCTTCGGGCACCAGCAGCGCGCCGCTCGCCGTGAGGTACTCGACGAGCCCGGCTTCCCCGAGCGGCTGCGGTTCGACGTGGTGCGGGAACCCTCCCTGCGACGCTCCCGGGCCGAACCCGCCCGGTCCCGGGCCCTGCGGCCCAGCCTGGCCCGCTCGCCCGATCAGCAGCTCGCCGCGATGGCGCAGCTGGCTGTCGATTTCCCCGCGCAGGTCCGAGCGCACCGCCACGTACATGCCAGCCGCCGCCGCGATCACCGCGAGCGCCACCGAGATGCTCGCGACCGCGGCGATCCGCGCGCGCAGGCTCATTCCTCGCGCCGCGGGGAGCCCATGCCGCGCGACCGCGGCGATCCGGGCGCGCACGCTCATGGCTCGCGCAGCGAGTAGCCCACGCCGCGCACCGTGTGGATCAGATCGCGTGCGCCCGCCTGCTCGAGCTTGCGGCGCAGGTACCCGACGTAGACGCGCAGCGCGTTCGAGGCCGGCCCGAAGTCATAGCCCCATACGCGGTCGTAGATCACGCTGTGCGGCAGCACGCGCCGCGGATTCATCATCAGCAGCTCGAGCAGCTGGTACTCGGTGCGCGTCAGCTCCACGAACCGCTCCCCCACCTGCACGCCGTGCCGGCCCGGGTCGAGCCGCAGCTCGGCGAAGGCGACGCCGTCCTCGGCGCTGTCGGGGCTCGCGCGGCGCAGCAGCGCGCGCAGCCGCGCCTTCAGCTCGCCGACGTCGAACGGCTTGACCAGGTAGTCGTCGGCGCCCACGTCGAGCCCGTCGATGCGGTCGGCGACCGCGTCGCGCGCCGTCAACAGCAGGATCGGGACGCGACTGCCCGCGCGGCGCAGGCGCCGGCAGACCTCGAGCCCATCGATCCCGGGGAGCGCCACGTCCAGCACGACGGCGTCGGGCTCGGAGGCGAGCACGTGCTCGAGCGCCGTCTCGCCGTCGGGCACCGCGTCAACTTCATGGCCCGCCAGCGCGAGCGCACGGCGCAGCGCCTCCCGCACGGCGCGGTCGTCGTCGACGACCAGGATCCTCATGAGCGGATCTTCGCGCTCTATGAGGCGGTCAGCGCGTCCGCCCTGCCCTGGCAGTCGTACAGCCTCCCCGCCGAGCTTTCGCCGCCCGCCAGCGTGACGCGCACACAGGCACGCGCGACCGCTTCCATCGCCGGTTTCGAGCCGAGCCGCGTTTCGTCGCCGGGGCCTCTGTGGCCCGCGCCGGCCAGCGGCCCGGCCGAGCGCCCGAGCGGACCCGCTGATCCGCCAAAGGGATGCGCCGAGCCTTCGAGCGGCGTCGTCGAGCCCGTCGCGGGCCCGAATTCGCTCGTGCCGGCAGTCCCGAACAGCGAGCCGCCGAAGCCGCGCGCGCCGCCGCCGCCGCCCGCTTCGCCATCGAGCACCCAGCGCACCTTGCCGCTGCGCACCTCCTGCGCAAGCCAGGAGACGCTCACGTCGCTCTCGCGCCCAGAGAAGCCGCCGATGCCGGCGACATCGGCGTCGCCTTCGATGATCGCCTGCGCCGCCGTCGACTGGCTCGACACCGCGAGCGTGCCGCCGCCGTGGCTGCGCACGTAGGCGAGCGCTTCCTTGAGCGACGCGCCGCTCGCGCCGAACGCGCCGCCCGCGCCGAACGCGCCACCCGCGCCGCCCGTGCCCGCCCCGAGTGCGCCCCGCCCGCCGGCGAAGCCACCGCCGCCGCCGGGCAGCCCGGCTTCGCTACCTGCGCCGGGTGGGGCGCCGGCCGACGAGGCGCCCGCGGCGCCCGACCCTTCACCCGAGGAGCCGAACAGGGGTGCGCCGCCCTGGGGTGCGCCGCCCTGGGGTGCGCCGCCCCGGCCCGGCGCGAAGAAGCCTCCCGCGGGCCGCGCGCCGGGGCCGTTCAGCGACGCCAACTGCGGGCCGCCCGCCGGGAAGGTCGAGCTCGTCGCGTGGCCGAGCGTGTCGAGCGCCCATGCCGCGGGCGCGAGCAGCAATGCCGCGAGCGCGCCGCACACGCACGCCACGCGCAGGCGGTGATCGTCGGCCCAGAGCAGGCCCGCCATCGCGAGCACGCCGACCGCGAGCAGCACCGCGGGCAGCCATTGCAGCTGCCCCGGATAGTCCGCTCGCACGACGAGCTCGACGATCACCCCGGCCGCAATCGCGCCCGCCGCCAGCAGCCTCGACCGGCGCGCTCGCGAGCGCACGAGCATCACGGCGACGCCCGCGCCCACGAGCGCAGCCACGAACGGCGCGAGCAGCGACACGTAGTAGGGGTGGAAGATGCCGCTCGCGAAGCTGAAGAGCACCGCCGTGGTCGCGAACGCGCCGCCCACCGCGAGCAGCCACCCGCTGCGCGCGTCCGCGCGCCGCAGGCGCGTGGCCAGCAGCAGCGCGAGCGCGCTCACCGACGCGAAGCCGAGCAGCCACGAGGCCTGGCCGCCGAGCGCTGAGTTCAACAGCCGCAGCGGGCCCGTCGAGCCGCCGAAGTCCACACCCCCGCCCAGCCCGGCCGGCCCGCCGGCCTGCCCCGAGATGCGGCCCACGCCGTTGTATTCGAAGATCAGCGACAGGATGCGGTTGTCGCTCGTGCCCGAGATCCACGGGCGATCCGCGGCCGGTGTCAGTTCCACGAGCGCCGGCCATGCCCCGCCCACGAGCACCATCGCGGCGCCTCCCCACAGCAACTGGCGCAGCGCGTGCAGGCGGCCACGCGCCGCCGGCGCGAGCCACAGCCACGCGGCCACGATCCCCGGCACGACGACGAGCGCCACGCCCATCTTCGTCTCGAAGCCCAGACCGACGCACACGCCCGCGCCGACGAGCCAGCGCGTGCGAGCGCTCTCCAGGCCGCGCAGCGTGCACCACAGCGCCGCCACGCAGCACAGCACCAGCAGCGCATCGGGGTTGTTGTCGCGCGACATCGCGACCGTGATCGGCGTCAGCGCGAGCGCGAGGCCCGCCGCTAGGCCGGCGAGACGGCCGAAACGGCGCCGCACGAGGTCGTATGTCAGCGCCACCGTCGCGACGCCGATCAGCGCCTGCGGCACGAGGATGCTCAGCGGGCCGTAGCCGAAGATTCGCGCCGAGAGCGCCTGCACCCAGAACGCGAGCGGCGGCTTGTCGACGGTCATCACGCCGCCCTTGTCCAGCGAGGCGAACAGGAAGTCGTGCCAGCTGGCGCTCATCGAGCGCACCGCCGCGCTGTAGTAGACGTTCGCCCAGCCGTTGCGGCCGAGATCCCACAGGTTCAACAGCGCGCTCAGAGCGAGCAGCGCCCACAGCTCCGGCAGCGGAACGCGCGCCACCAGCGAGCGCGCGCGCTCCCACGCCGCTCCCCGGGAGGGGCGCAGCGCCCGCGCCGGCGCCGGCTGCGCCGCGGATCCCGTCTGCCAGGAGAAGCTCACGCCCCACAGCATCGAGGCGCTCTGTAGGAGGAGCGTGTGACCGAGCTCAAAGTTCCCTAAGCTCGCGCAGCGAAGCTCGGCAACGCGTATGACCCGGTTGGTGCTCGATGCGCTCGCGGCTGCTAGATCTCCAGAACCGTCTGCTCAACCGACCAGCGCGATTCCTGCTCGAGCGCGGGCTCGCACCGCCCACCTACGCGCTGCTCGAGACGACCGGCCGGCGCACGGGCCGCACGCGGCGCGTGCCGGTCGCAAACGGCCTGCAGGGCGACACCTTCTGGCTGATCGCAGGGCTTGGCTCGCGGGCGCAGTACGCCCGCAACATCGAGGCCGACCCGCGCGTGCGCGTCAAGGCGCGCCCCGCGCGGCTGCGCGAGGGCGTGCGCATGCGATGGCGCGCGGGCACCGCCCACCCGATGCCCGCGGATGACGCGCGCGAGCGTCATCGCCGGCTGGGCCGCGGCAGGCCCGGCTATCGGCTCGACGGCATCCTGCTGCGAGGCCTCTCCTCGCTCGGCTCAGGACGGATGCTGACGATCCGGATAGACCTCGACGCGTCGGACAGCAGCCGGTAGCCGCACCGATCGCCGACTGGGACTTCACCGTCGAGGTGGACTGACAGCGCGCGACCCCTCCCGGCGCCGCCCCTGCGGCGCCGGCGCTATCTCAGCTGTCGGTCCGTCAGCTGTCGGTCCGCTCGAGCCCCCGCTTGGACTGCCGTCCATGTTGCCCGCGCGCGGTCTGGAGCATCCTTTCCACAGCGCCGCCGAGTCGTGCGCGCGCAAGGAGGAATCTGCTTCGATGCCGACGCTGCCACCGCAGATCATCGCCCTCGGCGGGGGCGGCTTCTCGCTGGAGCGCAGCGGCACGCTGCTCGACGACTACATCCTCGCCCAGCTCGCGCGTCCGCGCCCGCGCGTCTGCTTCCTTCCCACCGCCTCGGGCGACGCCGACCACTACATCGTGCGCTTCTACCGGCGCTTCGCCGCCGACTGCGAGGCGAGCCACGTCTCCCTGTTCCGCCGCGACCAGGGCGCCGGCGGCGTCGAGGAGGACCTCGAGCGCCACCTGCTCGCCCAGGACCTCATCTACGTCGGCGGCGGCAACATGCTCAGCATGATCGGCGCCTGGCGCGCACATGGGCTCGATCGCACGCTGCGCCGCGCCTGGCGTGCCGGCATCACGCTGTGCGGCCCCTCCGCCGGCTCCCTGTGCTGGTTCCAGCAGGCGCTCAGCGCCTTCCACGGACCGGCCCGCGTGGTCGCCGGCCTCGGCCTGCTGCCCTACTCCAACTGCGTGCACTACGATGCCGAGCCCGCGCGCCGCGCCGAGTACCACCGTGCCGTCGCACAGGGAATGTGCGCCGGCTACGCCGCCGACGACGGCATCGCGCTGCACTTCCGCGGCCGTGCGCTGCACCGTGTCCTCAGCGCGCGCCGCGGCGCCAGCGCCTACCACGTGGCGCTCGAGCACGGCCGCGTGCGCGAGCAGCCGCTCGAGGTGAGCCCGCTCGGCGCGCAGCAGCTGGCGCCCGCGCGCCTGCGCCCCGCCACGAGCGCCGCGTCGCGCCAAACCATCCCCGCCACGCGCGAAGCGGTGCCCGCGTGAGCGCCCGGCCGAATGTCCGCGAGGATGCCCGCCTGATCTTCGCGATGGGCGGCGGCGGCTTCACGATGGAGCCCAGCAACCCGCTGCTCGACGACTTCGTGCTCTCGCTCACGCGCTCGCCCGAGCCGCGCGTGCTCTTCCTGCCCACCGCCTCCGGCGACACCGCCGCGCAGATCAACGCCTTCCTCGCGCGCTTCGCCAACCGCACCTGCGTCCCCGAGCACCTCTCGCTGTTCCGCCTCTCGGAGACCGAACGCCCGCTCGAGGAGATCATCTTCGCGCAGGACATCATCTACGTCGGCGGCGGCTCGATGCGCAACCTGCTCGCCATCTGGCGCGCCCACGGCATCGACCGGCTGCTCGTGCAGGCGTGGGAGACGGGCGCCGTGCTCGCCGGCCTCAGCGCGGGCGCGATGTGCTGGTTTCAGGGCGGCGTCACCCGCTCCAGCGGCGCGCCCGAATCGCTCGCCGGGCTCGGCCTGCTCGACGGCTCGCTGACCGTCCACGCCGACGGCGAGCCCGAGCGGCTGCCCGTATGGCTCGGCGCCGTCGCGAGCGGCGCCCTGCCCGGCGGCTGGGCGCTCGACGACGGCGTCGGGCTGCTCTTCCGCGGCAAACGACTCGAGCGTGCCGTCAGCTCACGCCCCGGCGCGCAGGCACAGCGCGTCGACGCGATCGCCGGCGAGCTCGTGCGTCAGCGCCTGGACCCCGAGCTGCTGCTCAGCGAGGGGCCCGATGGCCCGCTCGGAGGCCGCGACGAGGCCGTCGAGGAGCTGCGCCGCGTGCACCGCCTGCGCCGCCAGACGGGGCGCCGGCGCGAATAGCATGACTCGCCAGTCAACGCATCCGCGCGCATCGAACACTCGCGGAATTTAGGCACGAAATATCCGAATTGCGCCATCTTCGGCAGCGCTTGTCCTAATCTCGCTCTTTGGCGGCGACGCTCAGACGGCACCAAACGGGAGGGGGGCTCCAACGAATAGGCGGAGAGGAACACATCCAATGCGGCAGACAGACCAGCTCACGATCAGGCAGACCCACACCGGATACTGGAGCGTCCAGCGCGGCGCCGTCCACCTCACGGGCGCGATGACGCGCAAAGGCGCAGAAGCCGAGCGCGAGATGCTGCGCCGTCTCGGCAGCCGGCGCGACAGGCGCACGCTTCAGCGCATGCCCGGCAGCACGCGCGTCTTCTGAGCTCGGCTCGAGCGCGCTCAGAACGTAGGATCACGGCGTCACGACGGCGAAGGCGCTGTCGCCCTCGTCGAGCAGGCCGAACAGCTCGGCCAGCTTGGAGCCGTCGCCCTCGAGTGTGAGCTCGCCCGCGGCAAACAGCTCGGCGGCGTCTCTCTCTTTCAGCAGCATCGCGTCGAACGCCGTCCGCGTCAGGCGCACGCGCGCATGCGCCTCGCGGTGAGCACCGCCGTCGCCGTCGCCGTCGCGCGTGGCCGTCAGCGCGCCGTTGGAGAGCGTCACCTCCCAGGCCTCGTCCGCGTCGGTGAACTCCCAGGCGGTCACGATGTCCGCCTCCCACGCCCGCGGCCCGTCCACGCGCGCGCCGATCGCGTCCCACAGCTGCTCTACCGACAGCGTCCGCGCCAGGTCCGCGCTCGCCACGCGCGCCCGACGCGGCGCCGGCGGCCCGTCGCGCAGCTCCTTCGCGCCTACCAGGTAGATGTTGCGCCACACGGCGCTCTCTGACTGATAGCCCAGCTGCTCGAGCGCGCTCGCCTCCAGCTCGCGCGCGCGCTCGGAGTCGGACTCGGCAAACAGCGCGTGGCTGGCCAGCAGCGCGCACCAGCGATACTCGCCCCGCGTGAGCGCCTGCTCGGCGCGATCGAGCAGCGCCTCCAGGCCGCCGGCCAGCTCGACGTACCGGCGCCCCGCCTCCGCCGGCGGCAGCTCATCGAGGTGCGCCGGGTTGCCGTCGAAGAAGCCCAGGTAGCGTTGGTAGACAGCGCGCACGTTGAAGCTCACCGTGCCGTAGTAGCCGCGGCACGCCCACGTGCGCTCGAGCGCCGGCGGCAGGCGCACCTCGGCCGCGATCTCGCTGGGCGTGTAGCCGCGGTTCGCCAGGCGCAGCGTCTGGTCGTGCAGGTAGCGGTACAGGTCGCGATGGCTGTACAGGTAGTCGACCAGCCGCTCGCGCCCCCAGCGCGGCCAGTGGTGCTGGGCGAACATGACCTCCGAGTCGCCCCCGAACAGCTGCACCGTCTCGGCCAGGTACTTCGACCACGCAAGGGCGTCCCGCACGAGCGCACCGCGGGGCGTCAGAACGTTGTGCAGGCTGTGCGTCGCGTTCTCCGCCACGCAGAGCGCTTTCAGCTGCGGCAGGTGGAAGTTCATCTCCGCCGGAGCCTCGCTGTCGGGGACCAGTTGGAAGACGAACTGCACCCCGTCGATGCGCTCGCGCTGGGAGGTCGCGCGCACCTCGTGCGTGGGTGCGATCAAGCTCACCGTGCCGCTCGAGGTCGCCTTGCCGATCCCCGCGTCGAGCTGCCCCGCAGGGCCGCGCTCCAGCCGCGCGCCGAACATGTACTCGGCCCGCCGCGCCATCGCCGTGCCGGCGAGCACGTTCTCGCTGACCGCGTGCGCGAGGAAGCCCTCGGGCGCCCACACCGGCACCGCGCCCGAGTCGACCTCCCGCTGGGAGACGACGCCCTTGACGCCCCCGAAGTGATCGACGTGGCTGTGCGTGTAGAGCACCGCGCTCACCTCGCGCGCGCCACGCTCGCGCCGGTAGAGCTCGAGCGCAGCCGCCGCGCACTGCGTCGAGATCAGCGGGTCGACGACGATCACGCCGCGCTCGCCCTCGATCAACGTCATGTTCGAGATGTCGTAGCCGCGCACCTGGTAGACGCCCGGCAGAACCTCGAAGAGCCCATGCGCGGTGTTCAGGCGCGCCATTCGCCACAGGCTCGGATGCACGGTCTCCGGCGGCTGCTCGGTGTCGCGCGCGAACGCGTACGCCTCCATGTCCCACACCAGCGTGCCGTCGCCGTCGCGAAGCTGTAACGACGGCTCTGAGCGCAGCAGCCCGCGGCGGCTCTCCTCGAAGTCCTCGCGATCCTCGAACGGCAGCTGCTGCGCCGCCCGCGCGTGCGCGGCGCGCGTGTGCTCGGTGGGGCTGCCCGGCGCGCTCAGCACGAAGCAGCGCTGCGCCGGCGCCGGCGCCGTCTGACGGGGGGCATTTGCCGCACAGCCTATGCGGGCTTCCCGCAGCGCGCGCGCTCGCCCCCCGCAGCCCCGATCCGTTGCTTGGCGCATGCGCGCGCCTCCTCGTGCGCGCAGCCGGCGCGCGCCTGATGCATTCGTCCAGCCGCGCCCGCGATCGACGTTCGTGCCTCGTCGATTTGTCGATAGCGCAGGTGAGAGCGCCGCGGCCGGGCACCGACGGACGACGGCGAGAAAGCTCAACAGCCCACCGAAAACTTGGTTCACTCACTCGCCCCCAGCCGCCGGCGCCTGGTCGCCCTCGTCGCGGTCCTCGCGGCCCTGTTCGTGTGCCTCGCGGCAGCCACCGAAGCGCACGCGCGCCGCGACCCCGCCGGCAGCACGCAGCGTCACGCCGCCAGCGCGCGCAGCGCGCGCCGCTGCTCGCACGCGCGCCCGCGCCGCCGCTGCGTGAAGAGCGCACGGCTGCGGCGCGCGCACCGGCGCCACCGCCGCACCCACAAGCGGGCCGGCGGCGGCGAAACGGAAACCGCCCCCACCCAGCAGGCGCTCGAGAGCGCCGCCGGCGCGAACGCGCCGGGCGCCCACGGCGAAGCCTGCGCCAACACCGAACTGGTGCCGTCCAGCTCGAACATCGCGCAGGTTCGCGAAGCGACGCTCTGCCTGATCAACGAGCAACGCGAGCAGCACGGTGAGCTTGCGCTCGCGGAAAGCAGCAAGCTGCTCGCCGCCGCGCAGGGACACTCCGAAGACATGGTCGCGCGCGACTACTTCGAACACACGACGCCGACCGGCGAAGAATTCTCCACGCGCATCGTCGCGACCGGCTACGTGCCGCGCGGCGCGGCCTACGAGCTCGCCGAGAACATCGACATGGCGACGCTCTCGCTGTCCACTCCCGCAGCGACCGTGAATGCCTGGATGAACTCGCCCGAGCACCGCGCGAACATCCTCAACGGCGAACTACGCGAAACGGGCGTCGGCATCGCGCCCGCCGCGCCGGCCTACTTCGCCGAAGGGCAGCCCGGCGCCACCTACACGCAGGACTTCGGCGTGCTGGCGTCGTAACGAGCGGCGACAGCTATCGTAAGGGGCGTTCCTCGGTGGCCGACCTTGTGAGAAAGGACACACGCGGCGCCGCGCCACGGATGGTGGGCATTCTTTGCGCTGCGCTGATCGCCGCGCTGCTCGCGCTCCTCGCGCCTGCCGGCGCAGCCGCCGCGGGCGCCTCGGGTACGCCTGATTCGAGCGCGACCAGCGGGTCGAGCAGCACCGGCGTCTCCGGCGCGGGCACCGGCTCGACGACCGCGGCCATCGCCACGCTCTCGAACCTCAAGACGCTCTCGCGCTGGGCCTACCCGCAGGCGGCCATCGCCGCGCGTGTCTACCCCGACGCGCACGCCCGCACCGTCGGCTATCTGCACTTCCTCACCCCCGACGGGCAGGCGGAAGTCTACCTGGCGCTGCGCTCCTACACGAAGGGCGGGCAGACCTGGATCGAAGTCCCGATCCCCGGCCGGCCGAACGGCAGGAAGGGCTGGGTCCCCTCCTGGGCGCTCGGCGAACTGCACGTCACGCATCAGTACCTGCGCGTCGACCGCGAGCGACTGAAAATCACGCTCTACCGCGACGGGCGCCCGATCTGGCGCGCGCCCGTGGGGGTCGGGCGCCCGAGCCTGCCGACGCCCGCCGGACACTTCTACATCACCGAGAAGCTCGTCGCGATCGGCGGCCCCTTCTACGGGCCCTACGCGTTCGGCACGAGCGCCTACGCGCCGACCCTCAGCGAATGGCCGGGCGGCGGCGTCGTCGGCATCCACGGCACGGACGAACCGCAGCTGATCCCCGGCTATCCCTCGCACGGCTGCATCCGCCTGCGCAACGGCGACATCGCGCAGCTCTGGCACATGGTCGAAGTCGGCACCCCGCTGGAAATCGTCTAGCAGGCGGCGTTCGGGGCGCTTCACGCTACGCTTGGCCGGACTCGGCGAGGAGCCGGCTCCGTGCGGAGCGGCCGACTAGGGAAGGGAGTCTCATGATCTTCAGTGCCGTCCGCTCGAGATCGCGCGCCGGCCGTGGGCGCGCCGCGCTCTTCGCTTCGCTGCTGCTCCTCGCGTGCATCGCGCTCGCCTCACCGCCCGCCGCCGGCGCCGCCGGCGCCGGCGGCGGGCGGCTCGCGCTGAAGAAGCCCGTGCTCGGAGGCTCGGGCACGAGCGGCGACCGCTGGGCGTGTCCGCGCGGCGCCTGCGACGCGATCGTCGCTGCCGCCCGCAAGGCGAAGGCGGCGGACGGGGGCATCGTGGCCGACGGCAGCGGCGAACGCAAGGGTCTGGACCCTGAGGACCTGCAGTCCGCGTACAAGATCCCGAGCGCCGTCGAATCGCCGCAGACGATCGCTCTCGTCGACGCCTGGGGTTACCCGGATGCCGAATCCGACCTGGCGACCTATCGCGAACGCTATGGGCTGCCTGCCTGCACGAGGGCCAACGGCTGCTTCGAGAAGGTCAACCAGAGCGGAAAGCAGGGCGAATACCCCGAAGAAGAAGAAGGCTGGGACATCGAGGCGGCGCTGGACGAGGACATGGCCTCCGCGGCGTGCCCGCAGTGTCACATCCTGCTGGTCGAGGGCAGCGGCGAATATCCAGCCGAACTCGGCGCGGCGGAGAACACGGCAGCGAAACTCGGCGCGACGGAGATCAGCAACAGCTACGGCTACCCCGAAGCGCTGAGCGAAATCTGCGGCAAGACGGACTGCTCGCAGTATGAAAAGGACTACGAGCACCCGGGCGTCCTCATCACGGTCGCATCGGGCGACGCCGGTTATGCCGACGCCTATTTCGAACTGGGATTCCCCACTACGGACTTCCCGGCCTCATCGCCGAACGTGATCGCCGTCGGGGGAACCGCGCTGTTCAAAGACCCCGGTTCGACACGAGGATGGTTGGAGGAAGTCTGGAACGAACCCGCCATCTACGCGGGCACCGGCAGCGGCTGCACGACGAAGGCCAAGCCGAGCTGGCAGACCGACAAGGGCTGCAAGAAGCGCACCGACAACGACCTCGCCGCCGTGGCGGCCGTCGTCTCACCGGTCTCGATCCGCGTCGACGGCACCTGGACGCTCGTCGGAGGCACGAGCGTCGCCTCTCCGCTGATGGCGGGGATCGCGGCACACATGAGCGCGTACGCGCGCTCGCTCGGTGCGCACGCCTTCTATGAGGAACCGAGCGCGCTCTATGACGTGACCGAAGGCTTCAACTGGAACGCGCTCGACGAAAGCGGCACGAGCGAATGCGCCCCGCAGGAATACCTGTGCAACGCAGAGTCCGGCTACGACGGTCCGACCGGGCTCGGCACTCCCGACGGCGTCCCGAACCTCTACGAACCGCCGACGGTCACGAGCATCTCCCCGCGCAAAGGCCCGACCGCTGGAGGCACCGCGGTGAAGCTGACCGGGACCGGACTGAGCACGACCACGCAGGTCTACTTCGGCAGCGTCCCGGCGAGCGAGTTCAAGATCGGCTCCTCGAGCTCTGTGACCGCGGTCTCGCCTGCGGCCGGCAAGGCCGGAAGCGTCGCGGTGACCGTCCTCACGAAAGGCGGCAAGAGCAGCGCCGGGCGCTTGGACAAGTTCGACTACCAGCGATAAGCCCGCGCGATCTATGCGGCGGCCAGCGCCTCACGCGCGCAGCGCCCGCGCGCGGCCAGCGCAACCCCGGCTCGGGCTCTGAGCTAACCGGCCTCGGAGTGCGCCTTCGTCGTGCGCTCCAGCAGGGCGAAGAGCTCCTCGTAGTGGCGCTCGGCCGCATCTTCGTCGTACACCGGCATGTCGGCCATCGTGTAGCCGTGCGCCGCGCCCTCGTAGACCTCGGTCCGGTACGCGACGCCCGCCTCCTCCAGCGCCCGCTCCAGCTCGGCGATGTTCTCGGGCGTCATGCTCTGGTCGTTGTCGGCGAAGCCGAAGTACAGCTCGGCCTGGACCTGACCGACGCTCCGGTGCGGACTGTCCGCCGCGTCCGTGACAAGCCCGCCCGCGTGAAAGCCGCCCAGCGCGAGGACGCGGTCCGGGTGCGCCGCCGCGATCTCCAGGCCGACGCGGGCGCCCATGCAGTAGCCGCTGATCGCGATCGGCCCGTCGCTCTCCTGTTCCAGCCGGCCGAGGTAGGCGTCGCCGTCGCTGGCGATCCGCTCGGGGGTCAGCTCGCCCATGAGCGGCCCGAGCTTCCGGAAGAGCTCCGCACGAGCTCCCTCCTGGGTCATGTCGGGCATCGGTCCGACTGGGTTCCTACCCGCGCGGTAGAAGAGGTTCGGCGCCAGCACGTTGTACCCGCGCGAGGCGATCCGGTCCGCCATCTGCTCGATCTGTGGGCGCACGCCGAAGGCGTCCATCAGGAGCAGCACGCCTGGCCGATTCCCTCCGTCGTCGGGCGTCGACAGGTAGGCGTCGGCGCTTCCGTCGCGGGTCTGGATCTCAATCGTCGCCGAACTCATCACGTCATCGCCTTTCTAGAGCAGCTCAACAGGTGGTCTCTCTCCGCCCCCGCCCTCCCTCTGCCCTCGGTATCAATAGCCAAAGCAGGGCGCGCCTGCACGCTCTCGCCGCTTCTGAGCGACGAAGGCTATTGCGTCTTCGCGCTCAACTACGGCCAGGAAGCCGGGCGCGCGGTCGGCTTCCCGGGCGCGCTGCCGCCAGACGGCACCGGCCCGATCGCTGCATCGGCGGCCGAACTGGCGGCCTTCGTAGGACGCGTGCTCGCCGCGACGGGCGCCGCGAAGGTGGATCTGGTCGGGCACAGCCAGGGCGGCATGATGCCGCGCTACTACCTGAAGTTCCTGGGCGGGGCTGAAAAGGTCCACACGCTGGTCGGCCTCTCGCCGTCCAACCACGGGACGACCGTCGACGGTCTGATGAGCCTGCTCGCTCTGCTGCCGGGCGGCCCGGAGAGCGGCGCGCTCGAACTCGCCTGCGGGCCGTCCTGCGAAGAACAGTTCCAGGGCTCGGCGTTCCTGACCAACCTGAACGCGGGCGGCGACACCGTGCGGGGGATCGGCTACACGGTCATCGAGACTCGCTACGACGAGGTCGTGACGCCGTATACCTCCGCCTTCCTATCGGGGCCCGATGTCGCCAACATCGAACTGCAACAGCAATGCGCGCTCGACGCAAGCGAGCACCTCGCGACGCCGTTTGATCACGTCGCGCTCCGCGACGTGCTCAACGCGCTCGACCCCGCACATGCACAGGCGCCGTCGTGTGGACCGGTGTTGCCGATCGTCGGCGGATAGAGGCGCTTGGCTGCGAGTTGCGCTGGTTCGGCCTGCGCGGCCCGCAAGGCCCTTCGGTCGAAGTTCGTGATTTGCGAGGGCGCCCTGGTGCTGCTCGCGGGCGTCGCCCGCCGCCGCCGCGGGGAGCTGTCCGCGTGTTGACTATTGGCGCGCCTGCTCGGACTCGAGCGTGCGCTTGATGACGCTCAGCGCCTGCTCCATCAGCCCCGTGGCGCGACCGGCGAGCTCGTTAGGCAGAAAATCGGCGATCCACACGAACAGGCTGCTGTCTGCTCCGCGCGCCAGCACCTGAGCCGACGCGTTGTGATGGGTGTAGGGCGGGTCGACGACCGACCACGCGAGCCGGCGCGCCTCGTCGTCGAGGTCGACCAACTGCTCGCGTAGAACGCTGCCGTTGGAGAACGTGACGATCCGGTCCTCACCGTCCAGTCGGGCATCGGTCGCGAAACCGGGCACGAGCCGCACGTGCAGTCCTCCCCAGTCACGCAGTGCGTCCCAGACGCACTGAGCGCTGGCATTGATCACGATCTCCTTGCGAATCGAAGCCATCGCCTGCCCGCTCCTCACGAAGACGATATAGGCCTGGATGCAGGTGGCCCGCCAACTACCGCGAGCCATCGGGGCGCGAGATCATGCCTGGGCAGGCAGCCCGAACGACTCGATCATCGACGGCGTACGGAAGTGGATGATCGCGTCGATTCGCTCACCCTCGAGGGTTAGGACTGTCACCCCGTGTGGCGCATAGACGCCGGAGCTGTCGAGCTCGTAGGCGCCGACCGCCAGCTGCCCGTTGGCTGCGGTGGGCAACATGCGCCAACTCCGCGCGCCGTCGAACACCGCGCTGCGCAGCACCCTCTCGATCGCGTCGCGCCCGTGATACCAGCTTGGAATCGGAGGCATCGCGAGCGTCGCGGTGTCGGTGAGCATGCCAACGATCGTGTCCACGTCGTTGCGCGCCCAGGCCTCGACATAGCGTTGGACGATCGCTTTCAGCTGCTCATCGCCCACCGAGCGCAGCGTCGTCTGCTGGGTGCGGTCCGGCCGTCGCTCGTCCAGCGTCGCGTGCGCGCGCTGCAGGGCGCTGTAGACCGAAGCCGGCGTCGTCTCGAGCGCCTCGGCGACCTCCGCGCCGGAGAAACCGAGAACGTCGCGGAGGATGAGCACCGCCCGCTGCCGGGGCGGTAGGAGCTGGAGCGCGGCGACGAACGCGAGCTCGATGCTCTCTCGCTGCTCGTAGCGGGCCTCCGGTCCGGCGAGGCCGTGGTCGAGGCCGAGCTTCTCGTCGGGATATGGGTCCATCCACACGGCCTCGAACAGCGGCGCCTCGATCGGCTCGTGTGGATCCGCGGGCGGGCCATAGTCGATCGGCAGCACGCGCGAAGGTCTGCGCTCGATCGCGCGCAGGCAAACGTTCGTGGCGATCGAATACAGCCAGCTTCGCAGCGAGCTTCGCCCCTCGAACGACGGCAGGCTCCGCCACGCACGCAGCAGCGTCTCCTGCACTGCATCCTCGGCATCCTGCAGCGAGCCGAGCATCCGATAGCAGTGCGCGTGAAGTGGCCGCCGATGCGGTTCCACCAGCCCCGCGAACGCCGCCTGGTCGCCCCCGATGGCTGCCTCCATTAGATGGGAGCTGGTCATCCGATCCCTCGCACGAGGGTACGCTTCGGCTGCCAGAGCGCGACCTCGCCACCATCCCTCGTGGCCAGCACGCTGCGCCATCCCGCCGGCCCCTCGCGTGGCTCGAGCAACACCGCTGCTCCGAGTGCCCGCCCGCGCTCTGTCATCGCCTCGATCTCCTGCACCTCCACATATGGAAGCCAGATCGGCCGCCGTGCACCGCATTCGACGATGCCGCCATCGAGCGCGCCAACGGCCAGACCGTGGTAGGTGCCCGAGCGACAGCGCAGGCGCTCTGTCCGCCAACCAAACAGCTCGCGATAGAACGTGCCCGCGCTCGAGAGATCGTGGGTATGCAACTCGAGGTGCACGAGCCTGCGGGGTCGATTGTCGGGCGTGTCCCTCATTCGCGGACGGGCTTGTAGGTGAGCAGAGCGAGATCCTCACCGACGGTCCGGGCGTCGAGGAGGCGCATCGGCCTCTTGTCGCCGGTCGCGCCGAAGAGGCGGGCGCCGGCCCCGAGCACGACCGGGTAGATCATGAGGCGCAGCTCGTCGACCAGGCCGTGTTCCAGCAGCGTGTGCCAAAGCTGGAAGCTGGCGGGGATGACGATCTCCCCAGCCAGCTCTTGCTTCAGCTTGGAGACCTCGCTCACCGCGTCGCCTTTGAGCACCGTCGTGTTGCTCCAGTGGGGATCCTCGAGGGTCGCCGACACGACGTACTTGGGCAGGCCGTTCAACCGGTCCGCCAGATCGCCACTCCGGGAGGGCCAGCGGGCGGCCAAGAACTCGTAGCTCCGCCGACCCAGGAGCATGGCCTCGGCGCCGCGCGCCTCATCCAACAGGACCTTGGCCGCCTCGTCGCGGCCACGGTCACCGATACGGCCGACCCAGCCCCCGCGCTCGAAGCCTTCGCTGCCGGCCGGGTCCTCGATCACTCCGTCGAGCGAGACGTTCTCGCTTATGACGATCGTTCCCATCTCGGTTCTCCTCTCATCGTTCGGTTAGAGCGTTTTCCACTGAGATCCGAGCGGGCGGCGAAATCCAACGCGCGCGTCCCGATCGGACACGGCGCTCGTCGCGGCGCCCGTCGCGAATGCCGGCCAGTCCCAGCAGGCCACCGAGGGCGACGAGCGCACTCGAGATGCCGATGCCGATGTGGAAGGAGTGGATCGAGCTCGACTGCACGGCCGCGGCCACCGCTCCTCCAGTGCGCGAGCTCTCGACCTGGGCGAGAGTCTGACTGCGAGCCTGGATGACGGCCACCTGGGCAGTTGGTGAAAGCTTGATGCCGACGAGTCGCTGATCCAGCGACGAGTTGAACTGGGTCGAGACGACCGCGCCGACCGCCGCGATTGCCAGCAGGCTGGCCACGCGCGCGATCGCGTTGTTGACGCCCGAGGCGATACCCGCGTTGGATTCGTCCGCGTCGGACAGCACCGCGGCGGTGAGCGGCGCGACGGTGGCGACAAGCCCGAGCGAGAACACGAGCAACGCCGGGAGCAGATCGACGAAGTAATCCACGCGGGCGCCCAACCGCAGCAGCAGCGCCAACCCGACGGCGGCCAGCAGCGGTCCCAACCCCATGAACAGTCGCGGGCCGAGGCGGTCCGCCAGGCGGCCCATCCGCTTGGAGAGCAGGAACATCACGATCGTCGGAGGCAGCAGGGCAAAGCCGGCCTGCAGCGCGCCGTAGCCCGCCACCTCCTGCAGGAACAGCACCAGCAGAAAGAAGGTGGCGCCCAGCCCCCCGTACATCGAGAACGTCTGCACGTTCGCGACGGCGAAGTTGCGGCGCCTGAAGAGCCCCAACGGCAGCATGGGCGTCGGCGCGCGCCGCTCGTGCCAGACGAACACCGCGAGCAGCGCGAAGCCAGCGAGCCCGGGCCCCCAGACCTGAGGACTGCTCCAGCCGACGATCGGCTGGCGGATCAGCGCTATCACGGGGCCGGCCAGACCGAGGAACGTGAGCCCCGCACCGAGCCTGTCGACCGGGGCGTGAAAGGCGCGGCGCTCACGCCCCGGCACCGCCTTCGCGACGAGCAACAGCGTGATGAGAACGAACGGAATGTTGACCGCGAAGATCAGCCGCCAGGAGACCGTGTCCACGAGGAATCCTCCGGCCAGGGGCCCGACGACGGCCGCGATCCCCGACCACGCCGCCCACGAGCCGATCGCGCCCCCCCGCTCCTCCCGCGAGAAGGCGGCGACGATCACCGCCAGCGCGCTCGGGGTCAGCAGCGCTCCGAACGCACCCTGGATCGCGCGACACGCGATCAAGACCTCGAGGCTCGGGGCGAGCGCGCACAGCAGCGACACCGCGCCGAAGCCGGCGACGCCGATCGAGAACACACGTCTCTCCCCAAAGAGGTCGCCGAGCGTGCCGCCAACCAGGATCAGGGATCCGAGCGAGAGCAAGTAGGCGTTCGAAGCCCACTGTTGGCCCGCGAGCCCGCCGCCGAGGTCGGCACGGATCGTCGGCAGGGCGACGTTCACCGCGGTCGCATCGACGCCCACGACGAACGAGCCCATGATCGCCGCGACGAGCGCGAGCTGCTTGCGATCGGCCATCCGCATCGCGACCAGCGTTCGCACGTTGACGCGAGAGCTTGTCGGGCCTTCGCCGGCCGAGGCGCTCGGGGCGACCCCGCGCGAGCGGCTGAGGTGTGCATCGGTGGGCGTCATCTGTGGCTCCTCGGTCGGTGGGTTGCTGGTGCTTTCCCGTCGTCGATTGAGATACGAGGAGCAGCGAAAATCCATCGCGCGGGTTCGCGCATCGCGGACGCCGAGTCGCTTGGTCGGCGGCGGCCCGTCCGCAGGGCACACTGTTGCCGGGACGCGATCGGCCGCCTTGGGTGAGCGTTCCGCCGGGAGCGTTGGCGACGTGTGCGGGCGCTCGCGCGCTACACGCGCGCCGGCAGCCCGAGCCACCTCGCCGCCACGTGCGCGAAATCAGCCACCGGCCCGGCCGTGTTCGCGGACGCCGAGTTTTGGCGGGGAGCGATGGATTTGCGCCTCGGCCCGTATCTCAGGTCTCGAAAGGGCGATCCAGGTCGTCGAGAACGCGAGATCCAAGGAGCACCACATGACAATCACCGGCAAGACAATTCTGGTGAGCGGGGCCAACCGCGGCATCGGCCACGCGCTGGTCGACGAGGCGTTGGAGCGAGGCGCAAGCCTGGTGTATGCCGGCACGCGCCAGCCGATCGTGCACCCCGACCCGCGCGTTAGGCCCGTGGCGCTGGACGTGACCGATCCGGCCCAGATTCGGGCCGCGGTCGAGCAGGTCGAGTCGCTGGACATCCTCATCAACAACGCCGGCATCTCGCTGCCCGATGACCTCAGCGACGGCGCCGCGTTTGAAGCGCACCTCGCCGTCAACCTGTATGGCACGTACGGCGTGACCCAGGCGTTCGTGCCGCTGCTCAGCGAGTCTCGCGGTGCGATCGTCAACGTCGTGTCGCTTGCGGCGTTCGCCGCGGTGCCCGTCGTCCCGGCCTACTCGGCCTCGAAGGCGGCCGAGTTCTCGCTGACGCAGTCGCTGCGCGCCCTGCTGGCGGGACGAGGCGTGAGCGTGCACGCGGTCATGCCCGGCCCAGTTGACACGGACATGGTGCGCTTCCTCGACATCCCGAAGAGCACTCCGGAGTCCGTCGCTTCGGCCATCCTCGACGGCGTGCAGAACGGCGATGAGGAGATCTTCCCCGACCCCATGTCAATGGCGCTGGCCGACGGATGGCGCAATGGCTTTGCCAAGGCGTTCGAGCGCCAGAACGCGGCGCTCGTGGCAGAAGAGCCTGTCGCGGCATAAGCGAATCGAGCGAATTGAGGGCTCGCGCCACCGGTGTGCATGCCGTCGGTGGCGTGGGCCATGCCACCTCGTCGGCGATGAGCTCGCCCGGCGGCGGCGCGAGCTGCCCTGGGTTCGCGTCGAGAAGGAGTACACGCTCGACACGAGCGAGGGCGCGCGCACGCTGGCGGAGCTGTTCGACGGGCGCGGTCAGCTGCTCGTGTGCCACTTCATGTTCGGCCCGAGCTATGCGAGTGGCTGCCCGACGAACTCCTCGATCGCGGACGCGGTCGACGGCGTACTCGCGCACCTCAACGCGCGCGACGTGACGATGCTGTTCGTCTCGCAGGCGCCGCTCGAGAAGCTCCAGAAAGCGGCACCGACGTATTCGGCTATCTGACCGAGAGGCCCGGCTTCAGCGCGTTCGTCCTGGATGACGGGGTCGTCTACCAGACCTACTCGACCGGCGCTCGCGGAGTCGAGTTCCTCATGAGCTACTACCCGATCCTCGACCAGGCCGCCGAAGGGCCACGACGAGGGCGAGGCTTTTCAGGTCTGGCTGCGCCGGCACGACGAGTACAACAGCCGGTGAGGGCCCGCGAAGGTGGCGCTCGTTGCGCGTGGGCTCCCGGCGCTTACCTGCAAAAACGAGCTAACTCACGGGTGGCGACGGCGCCGGATGCAGCTCCTCACGATGACTGTGCGGCCTCGCCGGCGGATGCGGGTGTCACGATGACACCGCGGTCCCCGTACGGGATGCGTTTGCCTTTGAGGATGCCCCACAGGATTCCGAGCACTTTCGTGATTTTCGTTTGAAAGCCGTACTTGGCGATCACCCGTTTGCGGATCGCCTCGAGCTCCTCGCCGCTGACCACGCGCGCGGTCGCCTCCACCGGCTCGGTGCCGGGCTTCACCCGTCCGCGGGCGTCGGAGGGCTGCACGGTCACGCGCTCGGTGTGCGCGAGGCGCTTGGCCTTCCCGGAGCCGGAGCTCGTCCAGAACGCGACGCTGCCCTCCTCATAGGGCGTGACCCAGACCGGCGTCGCGACCGGCGTGCCGTCGCGCCGGAACGTCGTGAGCAGCATGTATCGCTCGTCCGCGAGGGCCATCGCTGCTTCAGCCTAGCGGCACAGCGCCCGCACAGTCGGACCACCGGTATCCGCGGATGGACGCCCTTCGGTTCGCGGTGCCCGCAGCCAGCACGAACGGGCCGGTCGGGATGCTCAGAGTCGCGCGTCTCGTCAGGGATGCGCGCTTCGCAGGCTTCGATTGCTCGCTGAAGCTCGGAGAGACCTCGTTGTTCGCCGCAAGCCGAGGAGGTCGGGGCGCGGCGAGCCGCTCGCTTCCGAGCAGTGCAAGCGCGAGCCAAACACGGGCGGCTTGTCTACGTGATTGGCCCCGCGGTGTCGGCGGCGCCCTTACGCAAGACCAAGGTAACACTGCTCACCAGGACAAAGACCAGGAGGAGCAGGAACCCGATGAGGTCGAGGACGAGCCCGAACGAGGCGATGACGCCGCCAAGGCCGAACCCCTGCAGGAAGAGCAGGCTCCCGACGAGGATCGACACCCAGCCGAGCCAGCGCGGCAAGGCCCCGCTCCTAAGCACAAGCGCGCCAGCTGCGAAAGCAAACAGGCTCCCGAAGACATCGCCTACGCTCTCCAGCGCGAACGTCATCAAATACAGCGTGTAGGACAAGCCCGGGTCGTGTTGGGCCCCATACGAGGCGAGCTTTGCTCCGATCAATCCGGTGATACCGATGTCGCTGACGGCATGGAGGGTAACGAAGAGCACTCCTCCAACCAGCACCAACGAACCGAGGACCCGCGTGCGATTGGTGTCCCCGCGCAGCAGGTTGTGAAGCGCGCTCAGGTAGATCACGAACATGACCGCATAGACGACCGACAGGCACGCGATCACGATCAGCCGCGTTTCGTGGGCGCGAAGGCCGTTCGCGATCTTCGCGGCCGAATCGTTCTGGCTCAGTTCGACTCCAACAGCGACGACGATCTCGGCCACCAGCGCGATGACGAACAGGATCCCCGCGGCCCAGGCATATCGCTCCCACGCGCGAGAGCGCCCGTCACTACCGCCGTGCCGTCCGCCCACCTGCGAGATCTCCACGCCCACGAAGACTACTCGCCAAGTCCCCGTCAGGCTGCCCTACCACCAGGCGCGCCGTCTTGGGGGATATATCTGAAATCGCGCACGCGACGAGGGCATCTCATACGGTGGCCACCGGTGACACGCCAGAGGCCCCTGCTGCCGCCGAACGCCTTGCACAGGAACGGGGGTAGGTGATCTCACGGGACGACATGGGAGGATGCGAAGGGCTTTGACGCCGGCATTCCGGGAGTGTCCGAGACAGCGACCGATCTCTCGGCTGCGATACGCTTACAGGTGAGCGCTAGGACGGGTGGTCGCGATCACATGATCTCCATCACTGTCGGGTTCACGGCTTGCGTGGTTGCCGCGTATGGAGCAGCTACGTTGTTCAGGGAACTCATGGATCCGATCGAGCGCGTGCTGAAGGACCCGACACGCGCGGAACTCGAAGAAGGCTCGGTGCACGTCGTCGCGAGCGTCGGCGACGTCCACGGGCACGCGTCGGTGAAGGTGCCGATCGAGGCCATCCACGGCCTGCACTACGTGGGGGCGCACCGCCGTTGCGAGCTCGGCGGGTTCGTCTCCTACGAGAATCTCCCCGGCGCATTGCTCCGGCAACCGGCGGGGGACGTGTGGGTCAGCATCAGCGTGTGGTTGAACGCGCCGAACGTGCGCGTGGTGCTCAAGCAGCGTCTGCGCGAGGAGAGGGCGTCGACGGCGAGCGCCGGGCTACGGCGGCGTGCGAGCGTGGCCTCCATTACCCCCGTATCTACGCCCAGCCGCCCTCAGCCTGACGCGTGAGCCGCAGCAGGCCGGCCTGACTTGCGATCAGGCGAGAGCTGTGATATTCGCAGAGCCGGTTTTGGCCGGGGGCGGCTGCTCATCGGGAGGCCAGATCTGGTCAGCCGCGGGCAACGGCTCGCATGAACGAGGGAGGTCGGGATGAAGCGGTTCGGGATGGCGGTGCTGATGCTCGCCGTTTCGATGACGGCGATAGTCACTGCGGCGATGGCTTCTGGCGGCGTGAAGTTGTGCGTACCGGAAAAGGAAGGCAAGCCGCTCGTGACGCCGAAAGCCGGCGTCTGCAAAAAAGGCTACAAACTCACCGAACTAGGAGCGGAAGGCAAAGAAGGCGCGAAGGGCGAAAAAGGCGAACGCGGGGAAAAGGGAGAAAAGGGCGAAGAAGGAAGACAGGGCGCGCAAGGCCCGGAAGGGGAAAAAGGCGCCGAAGGTAAACAGGGCCCGCAAGGCGAAAAGGGCGAAAAAGGCGAGAAGGGGGAAAAGGCGAACCGGGCCTTTCGGTTCTCTCGAAATCCGAACAGGAAGCTTTGAAGGCGATCTTGCCCTACGTCAAGTACGTGGAAAAAGGCGTAGACGGAGAGACCACGATACAGTTCTTCAACGCGAATGTGCAGATCGTCAACGGGGAAGGGAAAACGGCTACGACAAACGGTAAGGGGAACCTCGTCATCGGGTATGACGAACGGCCAAGGACGCAGACTGGTTCACACAATTTGGTGATTGGCGGGGAAAGCCAGGAATTTACAAGCTACGCGGGCATTCTCGGGGGTTACAGCAACTCGATCGGCGCGCCGTACGCTTCGGTCACCGGGGGTATCGGCAATGTCGCAAGCGCCTACGGCGCATCAGTCAGCGGCGGTAGCGCCAACGACGCCGACGCCGAATTGGCCTCGATCAGCGGCGGTGTTGTGAACGTCGCAAGCGGCGACTGGGCTTCGGTCAGCGGCGGGGAAGCAAACGTCGCGAGCGGGGCGCAGGCCGCCGTCGGCGCGGGCTTCAGAAACCACGCCGAAAGCAAGGATGCCTCCGTCAGCGGCGGCAGGGAAAACACCGCCAAGACCGGCGAAGCGGCCGCCGTCAGCGGCGGGGAAGCCAACGTCGCGAGCGGGGCGCAGGCCGCCGTCGGCGCGGGCTTCAGAAACCACGCCGAAAGCAAGGATGCCTCCGTCAGCGGCGGCAGGGAAAACACCGCGAAGACCGGCGAAGCGGCCGCCGTCGGCGGCGGGGAAGCCAACACCGCGAGCGGTCAAGGCTCCTCCATCAGCGCCGGACTCGACGGTGAAGCCACGGGCAAGTGGGACTCCATCAGCGGCGGACTGGGGAACAAGGCTGAGACCAAGGAAGCTGCCTCGGTAAGCGGCGGCCAGGAAAACATCGCCAACGGCCTCGCTGCCTCGATCAGCGCTGGGTTCAAAGGCGAAGCGAGAGGCGAGTGGGACTCGATCAGCGGCGGCTGGGAGAACAAGGCCGAGGGCAAAGAAGCTGATTCGGTCAGCGGTGGTGCCTTGAACGTGTCGGCCGCGAACTTCCAGAGCTGGATTGGCGGCGGGATAGAAAACACCGCCACAGGGAACTATTCGGCGATCTTCGGCGGCAAACTCGAAATCACGCCAAACGAATTCGAAGCGAAGTAGCGCACCGATGGGCTTGATGGCTCGACTCTCGGTCGGGCCACCAGCCATCCGAACCATCGCGACCCTGTCAGGCCCGGAGGCGCCTGGGGAGTAGGTGCCGCAAGTCAGTGCTGCCGGCGCCCGCACACTCGGCCCGCCGCGCAGCGGCCTCGCGCTCTCGTGCGCGAGGTCGTCGCTGCGCTACAGCAAGCGGGCGCGCCTCTCGACCTCCGACATCTGCGCCGTCGGCGGCGCTCACGGTGCGCTACTAATAGCCTGGCCCCATGACCCCGGTGCCGGCTGCCAGGCATCTGTTGCGGGCCCGCGATCACGCGGATCGCCACTACGCCGAGCCGATCGGCGTCGGCGAGCTGGCGGCTGCCGCCGGGCTGTCACGGGCACATTTCAGCCGCGAGTTCAGCCGGACGTTCGGGGAGTCGCCGAAGGCCTACCTGATGACCCGCCGGCTCGAGCGCGCCGCCGCGCTCCTGCGCAACACCGACCGGTCGGTGAGTGAGATCTGCCTCGACGTCGGGCTGGTCGGGCTGGGGTCGTTCACGACCAGCTTCAAGCGCCACTTCGGCAAGACGCCGACGGAATACCGCGCGAGCTTCCCGCCGGCCGCCGCCCAGGTGATCGTGCCGGCCTGTTACATGCGCCTCTACGGCCGCCCGCAACACAGCACAAAGGGAGAAGACCACGCGGCGTCGGCAGATTAGCTTTCCGCTCAGCACACCACTGAAAGGAGCAACGATGAGGGTACAAAACGCACAACTCTGGGTCCACGACCAGCGCGAGGCGCTCGACTTCTACGTCGGCAAGCTCGGCTGGGAGGTCCGCGGCGATGTCACGATGCCCGAGCTTGGTGCCTTTCGCTGGCTGACCGTAAGCCCGCCGAGCCAGCCCGACTTCGCCGTCGTGCTGATGGCGATCCCGGGCCCGCCGGTGATGGACACAGAGACCGCCGAGCAGGTCCGCTCGTTGATGGCGAAGGGGTTCGCCGGGACCGTGTTCCTCGTGACCGACGATGTGGACGGCGAGTACGAGCGCCTCCGCAAGGCCGGGGTGGAGTTCACAACGGCGCCGACCGACATGCCTTACGGCCGCGATTGCGGGCTGCGCGACCCGTCCGGCAATTCATTGCGGCTGGCTCAGCTCGCGCCGCAGTTCGCCACGGCATAGCGTGCTTCACCGGGGGCGGCCCGCCCGGGGCGCCCCCGGTTCTCACGCGCCCGGCTGGCTCGCACCGCCGATCGAGCTGGCGGGCCTTGCCTCCTGCTTTGCTCACGCGACGCGTCCTCGCCGTTACCGGGTTGGATCCCCGCTAAGCGCGGACAGCGCAAGCCCGAATGCCGCAGCTCGGCGTCGCAGTCGCTTGTTAGGGCGCTCCGTGTGAGATCGCGAGTTGGTGGTCCGCGACACTGCAGGTCACGGACAGCGTTTCAGGGTCCACGACACGAGATCGTGGATGGCTTGCACCGTCGCAGGTGACAGACCACTCTGCTGCGTCCTCCAGGCCTGTGATGGCAAACGTCGTGGTTGCTCCGTCGGTCGGCGTGGCGGCGTATGTGCCGACTAGCAGCGTGGACGACGCTGGGCTATAGGTCGCCTGGTTGACTCCAAGCGTGGGGAAGTCCACGCCGCATACGGTCGGCTGCCGGAAGCGATCGTCGGTGACCGGGCCGAGCGCCTCTGCCCAACGGCCGGGACGGTCGATTGCCTCCGCGAGAAGCATCGTTGCGTTTGGTTGCCCGCGCGGGTGAGCCTCGCCCAGGCCGAAGCCATAGAAGAACGCGCCGTCGGCGGTCCACGTCGGTTCAAGGCTGCTCGCGAACGCGTCGAGCCGCGCCGCTGCGATCTCGTCGCCGAACTCACGAGCGAGCACGCGGCCGATCGCAACGAATCTTGGTTCGTCCGGCACGTGGGCCACATCTGCACCGTCAGTCGACCAGCCGACCAGGCCGCTCACCGAGGCGAACAGATCTCGGGCTACCTCGCCATGCTGCGCCGCCAGATACAGGGCCAGCCCGAGGTTGGATCCGGGGTTGCCGGGCATCGAGATATCCGCGATCGGGTCGCGGTAGAAGATCGAGTCGACGACGCGGCCGTCGGCGTCGCGTGTCAGGTAGTTCCTCTTCGCGAGGTCGAACCACTGATCGAATACCCAGTGACTCGTGCTTGCGGATGTCGCGTCGCGCAGCTGCAAACCGAGGCCTGCTGCACTCAGACAGTACGGCCAGATCTTGGTGTTCTCACAGTGACAGCCCTCCGGTCGCGCGGCCCACTGCGCCTGAAGCGTCTCGTTGACCGCGCGATGGGAGTAGATCCAGCCGCCGTCGGCGTCGGGCACCACCGCGAAAGGCTCCTGCCAGCGGTCCTCGCCGCTGATGCGAGCGCGGAGCCCGAGCAGCAGCGAGAGGAACCCCTTGTAGAAGAGGTTCCCCTCAGCGCCGATCGGGTCCCGCTGATTACCCCAGGGCGGAAGGCCGTTGCCGGTCCAGCCCGGCGCGTTGTAGTCACCGAACAGCTCCGCGGGGATCAGCGTCCCCTTCCACTCCTGCGGGTAGGCGGCGCGTTCCGGATCGGCACCCTCCAGGGTCATCCAGTCGATCGCGCCCCACCAAGTCACATACCGAGCCAGCAGCCGATCGAGGATCTCGACATAGAGCTCCCGCCAAGCCGGCGTCAAATCGGCCAGCACGGCGATCGCATAGCTCGAGTCGATCAGGTCAAACCGGGGCCAGGAGAGCAGTGGAACGGTCGAGTAGCTGTCCCAGCGCTCATCCGGCGTCCCGGCGCGCGACCAATCGTCGCGCACGGACGCCTTCTCGTAAACGACCTTCAACCAGCCAAGCAGCTGCGGCGGGATCGCTGGAGCCTCCTCGGAAGACCCGGGGCTAAGAGGCTGGCCACGTTGCAGGGCGCTCACGGCTGGCGGCGCGGTGCGCAGCCACCAGCGTCCCGAAGAGATCGGACAACAGGACACAGGCGGCTACCCGCACCGCCAGCATCTCTCAGGCGTTACTCGCGTCCGTCGGATCGCTGACTGCATAGATGAGCACCGATTATCGTCGTTACGCTCGCTTCCGGCCTGGCGGGCTCCGAGCAGGGAGAGCCCCAGGAGGCGTGCCATCAGCAAGACTGGATCGCCTCCAGGATTTCCACTGCGTGATCCCCGACCCAGTCGCCGACAGTGAGGTAGGCGCCGCGGATGAGCGCCCATGCACGCATGGTGTGCTGATTGGGATTCGGCCGGCGGCGCCTGACCGATGGGCACCCAGAGCGGCCGGCCCTGCGTCCGCGATAGCACGGCCATCTTGCAGTCGGAATGGACAGTCTCGGAATGCGCGGAAATGCAGGAGAACGCAGGTGCTCAGTCACGCGACTCGGTGCCGGCGATCTGGCTGCCCGATCCGAGCGTCCGGCGAGGAGCGATCGGGCTGCATGGGAGCCGCTAGGAGCCCCGGGCGAGCGGCGCGCGCACCGATGGTGATAGGGACTCGCAGGCGATGAGTCGGGAGTCGGCGAGGCCCGCCGCCCGATGCTCGTGGATCTTCAGATACCCCGGGTCCATCGACATCTCCAGGAACTTGCGGCGCGAGGGGTATTCGACCATCAGCGCCATGTCCCACTCGACTTCCTGTGGGCCGATCACGGTCTCGTGCGCCTGCGCGGAGACCAGCACGCGCCCGCCGACGCCACGGAGAAACGGCGCGACCGCCTCGGCGTATCGCCGGTAGGCCTGCAGGCCGGAGACGCCCTCGTCGATGCCCTCGGCGTGGTCTTTGAACCTGAGAAGGTTCAGCATCACCACCGGCTCCTCGGACGGCGACGCCGCCAGTTGCTCGATCTGCTCGCGTGTTGGTTGGATCGGCATCAATCTCTCCTCGCTGTCGGGGCCTGTCGGGCCGGAGACGTGATCCTCTCAGGGCTACGCTGGCCGGCGGCCGCCACTTCCGCCATGGCACCGCGCTAGCCCGCGCCATGAGCTCCGAATCATGATCGAGGAGACCCTCGAGCGCTACCTGGAGACCACGCTCGACAGTGAGCCGTCCCCGCCGAATCGATGTTCGTCAAGCAGTTGAAGACGAGCACCTCGACAAGGCCGCGCGTGCGACCGCTCGGTTCTCGGCCAACGTCGCCCGGGCCGGACGCGGTCAGCGGCAGAGGCGCCACGTCCCGTGGTAGGGCTGACTCGAGCGAGGGCCGTCGCGCGTGGCCCTGCCAATAGTGTGAAATACCGGCGTGAGCGCCCAGAAGCCCGCCCAGGCGAGCCTCGGTGTCGGTCCGCTCGTGGCGATTGGCATCGGCGGGATGGTCGGTGGCGGCATCTTCTCGGTGCTCGGGCTGACGGTGCAGGTGGCTGGTGCGGGCGCCTACCTCTCCTTTCTCGTCGGCGCGGTGGTGGCCGCGCTCACGGGCTTCTCCTACGCGCGTCTGTCGGTGACCGTGCGAAGTCGTGGCGGCACTGCGACGTTCTTGGACCGCGCGTTCGGCATCGGCGTCGCGGGGCCGCTCAACCTGCTCCTGTGGCTGAGCTACTTCGTGATGCTCGGACTGTATGCGGTGGCCTTTGGCGCCTACCTCGCCGCTTTGCTCGGCCTGGATCCCAACGGCGGCTGGCGGCGTGTCTTTGCGAGCGCCGTGGTGGTCGGGTTTGCCGTGCTGAACCTCGCGGGCGCGCGGCTCGTCGGTCGTGCCGAGTCCGTTCTCGTGTACTTCAAGCTCGCGGTCCTCGTAGTCTTCTGCGTCGGAGGTCTGGCGTTCGTGAGCTCCGCGCGGATCTCACCGACGACATACCCGTCGGTGGCGTCGATCGTCTACGCCGGGACGCTAATCTTCCTCGCGTACGAGGGGTTCGAGCTGATCGCCAACGCCTCCGAGGATGCACGCGACCCCGAGCGCTCGCTGCCGCGCGCGTACCTGATCGCGATCGGCAGCGTGATCTGCCTCTACGTGCTCGTCGCATTCGTCGCCGTTGGAAACCTCGCCCCGGCGAAGATCGCCGCCGACAGGGATTACGCACTGGCGGCCGCGGCGCAGCCGTTCCTGGGCTCCGCGGGATTCAAGCTGATCGCCATTGCGGCCGTCGTCTCGACCGCGAGCGCGATCAATGCGACGCTCTACGGCGCTGCCAAGTTCACGTACCTGATGGCCCGCGACGGAGAGCTGCCCGAGGGGCTCGGCGAGCCGATCTGGGATCGGCCGATCGGCGGACTGGTCGCGACCGTGATCGGGACGCTCGTGATCGTCAACACCGTGAACATCGAAGGGATCAGCCTGATGGGCTCGGCGGGCTTCCTGATTATCTTCGCGGCAGTGAACCTAGCCGCCTGGCGTCTGCTCGCCAACGCGAGGCTTGCCACGACTGCCGAGATCGCCGGCGCGCTCACGTGCATCGGCTGCCTCGCCGCTCTGATCACATATGCCGCCACCCACATCCCGGGCCAGCTGGGTGTACTCGGGGGCCTGCTGGGCACCGCCATCCTCGGCGAGGCGCTCCTGCGCCGCCGTCGAGCAGCCCGAAAGGCGACGGATCGATCCTCGGTCGGCGGCTCAACGTCGAGGAAGGCGGCCGGGCGCTGAAAACGCAACCACGCTGACGAACGCCCGCTCTGGCAGCCAATCCCCGCCCGAGCTGGTCGACCGTCACGCTCAGATGCCCAGCAGGGACCTCCATTTGGGCCAGGGCAGCCGTCTCGATGTCGAGATCTACGCTCTCGCCGCGGACGAAACTCAATATCCCCCGGTCCGACCGTGCTCCCGCGTCCGCTTTCCATGGCGGAGGCGTCTCGAGAAAGCCGCGACACTGCTCCTCCTACCGGCTTATTGCAGCTACCGCCGGTGCTCGGGGTTGGGGTGCTCGGGATGTCCCAAGTCCAGTCGTGCGTCGAATTCCCGTACGCCGGGATGCCGTCGGCATCGGCGAGCATGCGGGCGAGATGGCCGAGCGGTCCGTAGCCTGTGATGACGAGCCTGAGCAACTCCCAGGGCGCGACTACCGCCGCAGCGAGGACGAAGAACAGCCACGGGTATTGGCTGTAAAGCCTCAACGTTGACTCGGCGCGAGGCGAACCTGCTCTCGCCCCCGAGAGGGTATCTGTGCCGAACCCGCCGGAGACCCGGAAAGCGCGGAATGAAAGAGCGGAGTGCCGGCGGAGCGCTCGTCACACATCTTCGACCGCAGCAGCCGCCACGGAGGGAATGGCGAGGGAATGAGCTTCCATCGAGCAGGGTATGCAGGCACCGGTTGACGGCCGCTGACGCAACGCCGCAACCAAGTGCAACGGTTTGCAGTTTTGGCCGCGAATTGCCAGCACAAAATTCCTGCAAACGGAGGGGGAGGGATTCGAACCCTGGATGGAGGAAAAACCCCCCATAACGGTTTTCGAGGCAGCCGCACGCCAGAGGAATCGCCCGTGTTTATTGGCCTTTTCGCCTCCCTGCGCGGTCCGTGGGGTAGGAAATGGGGTAGCCAGCGGACCATTTCAGAAACGGCCAGCTTTTGCGGCGGCGTCTCGATCTGCGAGCTGGCCCTGACATCCCGGAGACTCGATTTCCGGCCCGCGCTGGGGCGAGGTGGACGCCGTCGGCGTGCGGAATGGTCGAATCGCGCGTACGCTCTCTTCCCGATGGAGCAGCCCGAAACGCGTTTCGTCGATAGCGGAGGATTGGACATCGCCTACCAGGTGTTCGGCGATGGCCCGGTCGACCTTGTCGTCGTGCCGGGCTTCGTCTCGAACGTCGACACCCAATGGGGCGACCCCGAGATCACACGCTTCAATGAGCGCCTTGCCTCGTTCGCCCGGGTGGTCATGTACGACAAGGCCGGCACCGGTCTGTCCGACCCGGTTCCCGCGATACCGACCCTTGAGCAGCGAATGGCGGACCTGCGGGCCGTGCTCGATGCGGCGGGGACCGAGCGACCGGTGCTGTTCGGCATATCCGAGGGAGGTCCACTCAGTCTGCTGTTCGCTGCCACGTACCCGGACAGTGTGCGTGGCCTGGTTCTCTACGGATCGTTCGCTACGGGGATGCTCGACGCCACCGTCAACCCGAGCGGTCCACGCTGGATCGACACCGCGGGGCGCCTGAAAACGGTCACCGACAACTGGGGCCGAGGGCTACTCGTGGATCTGTTCAGCCCGACGCTTGCGGGGCAGCCGCTCGTGCGGCGCCTCGCCGGCATGAATGAGCGGGCCAGTGCAAGCCCCGCGATGGCCCGCGCCGCTTGGGACTCGATCGTGCGCACTGACGTGCGCGACATTCTGCCGACGGTACGCACGCCGACGCAGATCCTTCACCGGGTCGGTGATCCGATCCCGATCGAGGGAGCCCGCTACATGACCGAGCAGGTGGATGGCGCACGACTGGTCGAACTGCCTGGCGCGGACCACTGGTGGTGGGTTGGCGACGCGGACGCGACTCTCGATGCGATACAGGAGTTCGTGACTGGGACGCGGCCGGAGCGGCCAGCCGACCGGATGCTCGCGACGGTGCTCTTCACCGATGTGGTCGGGTCAACGGAACGCGCAGTCGAGCTTGGCGACCAAGCCTGGCGGCAGCTCCTCGAGCGCCACAACGAGCTGACGCGTCGCGAGCTCGCGATATTTCGCGGCAGGGAGATCGCCTCGACCGGCGACGGCTTCCTGGCAATCTTCGACGGCCCTGCACGAGCCGTCCGCTGCGCGAGCAAACTCGCGGAGACGCTTGCCGGCGCCGGCGTCCCGATCCGCGCCGGCGTTCACGCCGGGGAGTGCGAGCAGCTCGGGGACAACATCGGCGGGATCGCTGTCCACATCGGTGCGCGCGTGGCCGGCGCCGCCAACGCCGGCGAAGTGCTCGCGACTGGCACGGTTCGCGACCTCGTGGCGGGCTCTGGGATCCAGTTCGAGGACGTCGGCGAGCGGGAGCTGAAGGGCGTCCCCGGCGCATGGCACCTGTACCGCGCAGCCGCCGTCCCCATCGAGCACGGTGGCGCACGCGAGCCCTTGCCGCTCGATCTGACGCCGCTCGAGCACGAGCCACCGGCGCTCACGCAGCGGGCCTGGAACATCGCGGTGCGGCGCGCGCCCGGCCTCAGCCGGCGCCTCGGGAAGCCCCTATACCGCCGCGCGTCGCGACAGGCCGGGCACGCGGCCTGACGCGACCACACGCCACGGCGGCAGCTTCAGCGAATGTCGAAGCGTCGGGCGCTCGGAACACCGCGTCCGGCATCTCGACAGCTCACGAGTCGCGAGACTTCACAAAACGGAGGGGGAGGTGTGTGGTTTCAGCAGATAGGCGACACAAAAGCCCGCCAGGACCCTCCCGCAGCTGCAGCGCCAGCTGGACAGCTTCCGCCACTACTACAACCACATTCGCCCGCACCGCGCGCTCGGCCGGCGCACGCCGCTACAGGCCTACAGCACACGCCTGAAGGCCAGGCCCGCCGGCGCCACCGCGGCGACCTACTTCCGGGTACGCCAAGACAAGGTCGACGCCACCGGCAAAGTCATCCTGCGCTACGACAGCCGCCTCTACAAAATCGCGCTCGGCAGAGCCCACAAAGGCCGCCCAGTCAAGCTCCTCATCGCCGACCAGCAGATCCGCGTAATCGACCTCCACGGCGAACTCCTGCGCGAGCTCACGCTCGACCCGAGCCGCACCTACCAGCCGCTCACACGCGCCTGAGCGCGTCTACGATGTCCCGAGACATCTGTCTCCGATGTCCCGACACTTCACAAAAACGGAGGGGGAGGGATTCGAACCCTCGTCGGAGGAAAACCCCCCGAAACGGTTTTCGAGGCCGTCACGCGCCGGCGCACATGATCGGCGAACATGGCTCTACAGAGCCATGTTCGGGCGGTTCTCGCCGAGTCGCCGGACACCGGGGGAATGGCTGGGGGAATGAAATTCTCGAACGCGCGGTCGCTGTCGGACGCGCGTGGACGCTCGTTGACGCGGTGTGCCTGTTTCGCGAGGGCGTCCGAAATCCGCGGTCCCGAGCTTCATGCGGCTAACAGGAGAAGACGCGGAATCGTCACGCTCTCGGCGCGCGCCCGGGCGTCAGCACCGGTGAGCGCCCCCTCAACCCCGTATTCGAAGCTGCCCAATCGCATGATGCGATTGAGCTCGTCCCTGACGTAAGCGCTGAGCTCGCGTGGGGCGCTGTCCAACTCCGCGGCGAGCTCCTCGCGAGCGTCGACGAGCAGGACGACGTCCTCAAAGTCCCGGCTGGCGACGCAGTCATCATTCCCACGATCGGCAAACGCCTCGAGCTTGGTCGCCACAAGATACGGCGGCGGAACGACACGAATCACACTCCGGGACGGGAGGCGATGCTCGACGGATGCCTCGAGTGCAGGCCGCAGCCAGCGCCCGCCAAAGCCGGCCAGACGCGGCTCGGCAGGGACGGCATCGAGGATCAAGCCGCTCTCCATGTGTCGCCACCTGCAGATCACGCCGCTCTCGACATCCTCTGTGAACTTCGCACGGCGAAGCTCCTCCGAAAACCCCTCGTAAGCCAAAAGAGTGACGACCTCAGCGACAACGTCGACGTCGTATGTCACACGCGGAGCTCGTGCACCTGGATCCGTGATCCACAGGCCGACCGTCGCGCCGCCGAGGAACGCCACGCGATCAACCAGTGACCCGAGCGCCTCAGCGGCAGTCTCGAGAAGCTGGACGCTCACGCTCGCAGCCGTATGCGCTCGTGCAAATGTTTCTGGGCGGCCGCACGGGTGCGGGCGTCGCCGAGTCGCAACGCATCGGCGAGTGCGGCAAGCTCGGCGACCTCAGGCCAGCTGCGTGTAAGCGCCGGGAGCCTCGCATCCAGCGGCTCGACGGCCTGGCCACGAACCTTGCCTCTCGGTTCCGGCCACACAGGAGGAGGCTCAGTGCTGAGGATCTCATCCTTGAGCGGCGCCGCGCCCCACGCCGTCGGCACACCGCGGACCAGCGCTCCCTCGTGCACCGGATGCAGATAGCGAAGCGCATGGTCGACGAACTCCTCGACCGCGTGGGGAACCACCTGCCGTCGATCAGCGTCGTACAGGCCGGCGTTCGCGAGGCGTTCCAGGGCCCGCTGCACCTTCGAGTGCTGGACCCCCAGGCGATCTGCCAATGAACGCAGGGTCCACCCCTCGCTCTCGTTCAGCAGGGCAAACAGGACGACGATGTCAGCCGGTTGCAACACGAACGCCAGTGTACCAGGTACCGGTACGCGGTACGAGTGCGCCTCACGGGGTGTTGCTCAGCTCTGTCACCCGTGCGACGCGACGCGCTCAAGCTGCTCTGCGAGCCACGCGTCCAGCTGCACGCGCGCCTGCTCGATCGCGTCCGGCATCACGTGCGTGTAGCGCGCGAGCGTGATCGGAGCCGCACCCGGCTGATGATCGGGAGACGCGTGCCCCATCAGCACCGAGGCGACCTTCGGCGAGACGCCCGCCGCATCCAGCCAGGTGGCCGCGGTGTGACGGCACTCATGCAGACCGATCGCGAGCAGGCCCCTCGCCTCCCACGCGAGCTTCGCGCGCGCGGCCAACCCACCGGTGTGAAGAACGCTGGCGGTGGAGTAGTGCGGAGGGCACACCAACGCCTCGCCGGCGGGGCGCCCCTGCCTGATCCAGGCGCGTTTCAACAGAACGCGCAGCGGCTTCACTGCCGGCACCACGCGCTGCGCGGCCGCCGACTTGCGTGCTTCACGCTCGGCGCCCCATTCAACAAGACCATTCCGAAGATCGACCTCCCGCCAGCGCAGATGCTGGATCTGCGCACGCCGACCCATCGCATACGCCGCGAGCGCGTACGGCAGCGCGTCCTCGAGCTCCAACGCGTCCAGCAGGGCAGCGAACTCCGCGGGGGTCGCGATCCGGTCGCGTGCGACCGCGTTCATCGCCGGCAGCCTGATCCCGGCGGCTGGATCCTCGTCGACCAGTTCGCGCTCCTGTGCCCACCGGTACAGCGAACGGATCGCGTTGACGATCGAACGCACACGGCTGCCGCTCAGCCTCGGACTCAGATCGTCAACGAGCGCCTGCACATCGGCACGCCTCACATCAGACAGACGGCGCCTGCCGAGCCTCGGCATCACGTGCTTCTTCAGGCACTCATCGAGATCCTCCCACGCGGTGCGCTGATACGGGCGGCCGTGCTTGTTCAGCGCCCGTCCCGAGCGCGCGGACTCGACGAACCGCTCACACGCATCACGCAGACGCTGCGGCCCGTCGCGGGAGAGCTCACCCTTCGCGGCGCGCTCCAACAGTTGCCGGTGGGCCTGCCGCGCGGCCGCAAGGGTCGGAAAACGTCTCGTAGCGACGTAGCGACGCCGCGAACGGTCATACACCCGGCCGTAGAACGAGGGATCGCAGTCACACGCGCGCGCGGCCTCAGCCGGAGCAAGTGCGCCGGGAAGCGCGGAGACGGCGCACCGCTCCATGTGGCGAGCGAACACCCCCTGCCACCGTGTCCTCGTGTCACGTCCCGGCATCCCTAACCGAGAGGAATCATGCAGCACGACCCCCGACGGTTGCGTGGTCATCAGCCCAGCGTTCGAGGTCACGCAACGGGTACAGCGTGAGCTGGCCGCTGTACACACAGCGAAGCTCGCCCTGCACGTGGCGCTCGAAATGACGGACGCTCATGCCGAGACTCGCAGCGGCGTCGCGCTTGCTCAACAACAGACGCGGCTGGGGACGACGTGCAGTCACGCTGCGTATAGACCGCGAAGGAGCCATCACGGCCCGCGAGAAGAGCTGTGACAACGACTTGGTGCCGGGTATGCATCGCCCCTCGGGGTAACGGCCGCGGAGCGGTGCGACCTGCCTGCAAGGCAGGACGGTGCACCCAACAGCGCCTACTCGCCGGCCCACTCCGGTGGAGGGGCGCCCGGCTTCCACACCTGCGTGACGCTGCCGCCGAGCTGGCGTAGCGTCTGCGCGTAGTCTGCGAGCTGGCGGTGGAAGGCGAGCTCTTCGCGCGGGTTCTCGGCGGCCTCGTCGATCTCCTCTCGCCAGACCGCCAGCGCACACAGGATCTCCGTGTGCACCTCATCCTCCCACCAGCCGTCTTTCAGGGCGTCGAGCATGCGCGGGTAGCGGCCACGCAGCGCCACGACCGCACCCCACATCCGCTGCCGCCAGACCGGGTCACCGCCGTACGGCTCAAACCAGCGCGGCCGCACAGCGGACGGGCCGGAGGTGAGGGTCTCGCTTCGGCGCGGCCGCCGCACCTTCCCCTGCCTCGCCGCCTCGCTCACACCGCTGCGCACGAGCTGCGCTGCCACCGTCGAGGGCGGTTCACCGCACAGCTGCGCCAGCTCGCGCAGCTGGCTCGCCACAAGGTCCGACAGAACGATCTGGAAACGGTGGCTCATCGCGCGCCAGCCCGCGTGAGGTCTCTCTCGGCAAGCTCGGCGATCGCGCGCTGGGCGTCGAGGGCGCGGTCAGGGACAAGCTCACGATCCAAGGCGAGCTCCAAGGCCGGGTCGTGTAGCTCGCGGAACTCGAGCGACGGGGTCTGGCGGCGACTGCGGCGCATCCCTTCAGCCAGACGCCCGATCCGTTCGCTGTCGTGGCCCTCGACGCCCAGCTCCTCACGGTTCACATACCAGTCGGTGCCGTTACGCGCACGCGAGGCCTCCACGTAGGTTGGCTCCTTGCTCGTCTGCCAGCCGCCCGTGACGATCAGCGCGCGCGTCACAGTCGCGCCCTGCGCGCGGTGGATGTGCTGCGCGTACCCCAGCCGCAGGCGTGCGAGATCCTCCCCCACGAGCGTGCGCTGCTGGCCGGTGACCTCGAACTCGACACGGACCTCGCCGGACTCGGTGACATCGAGGACGACGCCCTGGCTGCCGTTCTCGATCCGCGGCCGGCCGGGCTCGTGGTGCTGGTCGATCAGGGCCACACGGTCACCCCTGCGGACGCCGTAGTGGGTGCCCGGCACGTCCACCTCCAGGTTTCCCAGTTCGCCGCGCTCGACGCGGTAGTGCTGGGCGCGCGCGTTCAGGCGAGCGATCTCCTTGTTCGACGCGTCCGAGATCAACGCCACCTCGCTGATCGGGTGCGACTCGGTCAGGCGCGCCCAGTCACGGACCGCCAGCTCCACCGCCTCATCGCGAATGTCGCCGACATGGAGACGCCCGTTGGCGAGATAGTGCGCGAGCGCTCGGTCGGTGCGCCCCGCGCGCAGATCACTCCAGGCACGCCGCTCAGCGGGATCCTTCGTGCGATGCACGCTCGCGAGCTCCGCACACGGCGCAAGCATCGCCAAGCGGTCGAACATGCCGCCCGCGCCGATCGACGGCAGCTGCTCGCCATCGCCGATCACGACCAGCTTCGCGCCGGTGCGGGTGACCACGTCGGTCAGACGCTCGAGCCTGGCGGTGTCGGCCATCCCCGCCTCGTCGAAGTAGATCGTCGTGCGCTCGCCGACGTCAAGGCGGGCATTGTCGATACGCGCGATCAACGCGTCGACGGTCAGGGTGCGGTCGAGCAGCGCCGGACTGTCGCGCCCGAGACGCTGCGCGGTCGAACCCGACACGGCGATCCCCAGCGTCTCCCGGCCGGCGAACTGCTCCGCGCGCGCGGCCGCATCGATCACCACGCCCTTCCCGGTGCCCGCCGGGCCGATCATCGCCGCCGCGCGCTCCGCGCCCGTGATCACGCGCAGCGCCAGATCCTGCTCGGCGTTCAGGGGCGCGCCGATCCGCTCGGCCACCCGGTCGCGTGCCTCAGCGCGCGCCCTCTCCCCCACGTCCCGACCAGATGCACCAGCGAGCAGACGCACGCGGTCCTCGATGCGTTCCTCCCGTTCGCGCAGCGTGCGCGTCGTCATCAGGCCGCCATCGAGGAGCAGCACACGACGCTCGGTCAGCATCCGCTCGGAGAACGCGATCGCACCGGCGGCTGAGAGCTCACCGACCGCCTGCTCGAACAGCACCGCGCGAAACTCACCCGGTTCAAATGTCGCGGCGCGCTCGGTCAGACGCTGCTCCACACGAGCAGACAGGTGGCCCTCCCGCCGCGAGCCCTCCGCCAGCGCCAAGTGCTCGCGCAGGCCACCACGCGCAATGGCAAAGCCGGCGGCGACCTCCTCCCACGCGCGCTGCAGATCACCCCGAGTGCGCAGCCTCTTGGCGCGGCGATTCTCGAGCTTCAGCCGCCGCAGCTCACCGCGCGCCGGCTCACGACCCCACTTCGCCCGAAACCGCTCGGCTGCGCGCGCCACCTCACGACTGCGCGCCGAGAACGCTGCCGCCAAACCCCGCGGCACGCCCGCGATCTCGAAGTAGCGGCCGTGGCGTCCGGTGCCAGCCTCGATGGCGTAGCCGCGCGCTGACAGCTCGTCAGCCAGCGCGAGCCGGTAGAACGCGCCGACCTCCCGCGCCGCGCGGAACACCGGCCGCGACGCAACCGCAACGAGCCGCCCGTCGCTGCGAACAGCGCACGTCACGACCACATGGCTATGCAGCTGCGGGTCAGGCGCGTCACCCGCCAGCACGCCGCGCGCGACCGTATGGCGGTACTCGGCCGCAACCAGATCCGCCGCGCACTCCTCAACCACCATCCCATCGACCCGGCGGCGGATAGTGGGGACGGTCCGGGACAGGTAACCGACAGCGGCAGCGACAGCCGCCGCGTGCGCCTCCTCCATGTCGCGACGGTGGCCAGGGTCTCCCAACGCCCACACGACCGACACCGTCTTCGGCGCGCTGAACGTCAAATCGATGCCGCCACCGCGCGCACCCGTCACACCTGCCGCGCGCACCCAGCCACCCGTACCCGGATGGCGGCCCTCCATCAGCGCGACGAAATCCCGCCCCTGCACTGGGCCGTCGGCCAGACCAAGCCGGGCACGCGTCTGCGCCGAAGCCAGCCAGCGACCCGGCGACTGCGTCGGCTCCCGATCCGCGTTCAGGTAGTAGTCACCGCGCTCGGGCTCGATCGTCTTCGACTCCAGGTAGCGGGCATAGTCCGAGCCCTTCGCGGCACCGATGCTCGACGCGGTCAGCACGAGGGATATCGACCGCGAATGGGTCGAGGCGGCCCGCGAGACTTCCCGGCGTTCGGCGAAGCCCACCGACGCCCGGTCCAGATACCGGCGCGCCGTTGAACGCTGGTTGGATGACGGGGTCGGCTGGTGGCGGTCCGCGCTTTGGATTTGGCTTCGTGGCGCCGATCTCCTTGAAGCGAGGACTCGAAGAGCGTGTTCGCGACGGAAACCGTTCGGGTCGCTTACCCGAGACCAGCCCGCACTCGATGGACTCACCGCTAGGTGGGACTCACGCGGGTCGCGCCCAGTCCGCCCGCCGCGCCGCTATCCTTGCGGCATCTTAACCAATTTGCAAATCAAATGGGTCGCGTACTCCGTATCCGCAACTTCGGCGTGTACGTAGGCGACGAGCGCGGCGAGCGCCACCACGGCATGCACGCGCACGTTCAGGACAGGGGCCGGAGGATTGCCTCGGTCCACCTGGTCACGCTCGAACCGCTTGCGGCCAGCGAGCCGATCCCGCGGGACGTGATGGAGATGATGCGCGAGAAGCACGAGCAGTTGCTGGCGGCTTGGGAGGAGCTGAACTCATGACTGCAGCTCGCTGGGAGCAGCCCGGCTACGGCGACGTGACGGCCGCGCGCCGCAGTCACGAGCTGCTCGAGGTGGAGTTCGCCAACGGCGATGTCGTCACCCTCGAGCCGGAACGGCTCGGCCTCACGCGGGAGTTCGAGGCACAGCCTGCCGACGGTGGCTCCGCTGTGCTGATCCGCACGCCTGAGGATGAGCGCGAACTCGATTGGACTGTGATTCGCGTCAACACGGATGCGGAGTTCGCAAGCGAGCTGCGCAACCGCGACGCCGAGGAGGCTCGGCGTATTGGCCGACGCCTGCGAGCGCTCCGCGAGAATCGCGGAATCACCGTGAAGGATGCCGCGGCGAAAGCGGCGATGTCCTCGCCACAGCTTGCCAAGCTCGAACGCGGCCAGACGGACATGCGGATCTCGACGCTGCGCGGTGTCCTGCGTGCCTTGAACGCGAGCTTCACTGACATCGCGGGACCCGAGGCGCCCGAGGTGTCGGTGAAAGAGCTCGCGAAGCGGGCAGACGCGCTCGGCATCCCGGCTGAGCTGCGTTAAGCGGCTCGGTGCCAGCCTCGGGCCCGATCGGCTCGGTGGCGTGCTAGCGCGTGGCTTCGGATGGCGCGCCGAGGATGTCGCCCGAGGGATCCTGGGCGAGCCGAGTCTCGAGGTGCCGGTCACGCTCAAGCAACGCAAGAGCACCAAGGACAACCCGAAGGCGCTGCTCGCGCTCGCGGAGTCGCTCGCGCGGCGTGCGGTGCTGGCCTACCGTGGGTCGCCCGGGACCGTTCCGGCCCACGCGGCCGTGCTACGCGCCGAAGTGATCGCCGAGCATGGCGCGGTCACGTTGTCGGAGCTGCTGAGCTGGTGCTGGGAGCACGGAATCCTGGTGGTGCCGATGGCCGCGACCAAAGGCTTCTCGGCAGGAGCCTGGCTCATCGGCGATCAGCCGGTCGTGGTCATCAAAGAAGCGCCTGATTACCGCGCTTACTGGCTGTTTGCCCTTGCGCACGAGCTCGGTCACATAGCGCTCGGCCACGTCGCCAAAGTGGGAATCGTAGACGTGGCGAGCCCGCACACAAGCAACGACACAGAGGAGCGTCAAGCGAACCAATACGCGCTGGACCTGCTCGTGCCTGATCACGCTGTGATGCTCAGAGAGATCCGTGAGCGCTCCGAAGGTCCTCGCGCAGACGATATCTACAAGTTCAAGGCGGAAGAAGCGGCGCAGGCGCGCGGCTACAACAAGCCGCTAACACTGCTCGTCGCCGCATTTGCGCTTCCGGGCCTCGCGCGTGACGATTCCCGCTGGGGCTCCGCGAACAACGAGGCCAAACGGGAGGGCTCCGGCCGGCGGCTCGTCGCCGAGCAGTTCGCCGGCCGTGTCGATCTCAACGAACTCGATCGCCTCGACTCATTGCTCGTCAAGGAACTCGCTTTGGCAGGAGTCAGCTGAGATGCAGCCTGACCGACACAGCGGCGTGGTCGGAGAGCCTCCGCTCTCGCGGGCCGTGCAGGTAGCGGCACGCGGCGACGGCATGATGCAGCCGTTCGCCGAGGTGCACATAGTCGTAGAGGTAGCCGGTGCCGGTACGACCGATCCAGCTGTGGGGTTGCGAAACGAGACCGCGCAGCTCGTGCGCCGAGCGCAGCCCGAGTCGGCCGAGCTCCTCATGCATGTCGTACTCCCACTGAAAGAAGCCGGGCAGCGGCGGGTCGTGGCCGCGCGCCACCACGTTGTAGTCGCCGGCCACCACGAGACGATCACGCGAGCGAGGCGGCAAGGCTGCGAGCGCGTCGAGCAGCGATCGAACGAACGTTTCCTTACGCGCGATCTTCGCCTCGCTACGGTCGCGCGAGGGCACGTAGGTACCTACGACCGTCAGCACATGCTCTCCGAGGGCGAGGCTCACCCCCGCGGCGCGGCACGGCAGCGTCACCGCGAGCGGCACCCGGGTCGCCCGGATGCGGCTAGCCACGAGCACCCCCCGCTCGCCCGGTTGACGCACGCACGTGACCTCGAAGCCGTCGCGGCGCAAGCCCTCCGACAGGAGCTGTGTCCCCGGCCCGGCGCTGGTCTCGGTCAGCACGAGGACGTCCTCGATGCGGGTGCGCAGCCAGCGCAGGATCTCTTCTGCACGCTGCGGCGCCGCGGCGCCGATGTTGAAGCTGAGCAATCCGAGTTCGCGGGCGACGGGCCGCCCTCGCGGTGCGGCGCGACGCGGTCGTCGTTTACCGGACGCGGGCTTTCTCTGCAGGAGCGCTGTCATGGTCCTCGCTGGCCATGGAGCACGTCGGGCGCTCCGGTAGTCTCGCGAGACCTGTTCGCCGCGCCACCGCAGACCCCTGCCCGTGAGGCGCTGCGATGAGCGCTCGGCGCGTGATCGCGCCCTCCGGGGTGGCCGAGTCCTGCTACTTCCGCACCTCCACGGTGGCGCCGGAGCGGAAGGCACTCGTGCAAATTACCGAGCGGTGCAACCTGCACTGCGCCCACTGCTTCGTCTCGGCCATCCGGGAGGGCACCGACATCCCGCGTGAGCTGATGCACGAGCGCGTGTTGCCGCAGCTGGCCGAGGCCCGAGTGCGCCGGTTGACGCTGACCGGCGGCGAGCCCTGCGCGCACCCGGAGCTGCTTGGGATCGTAAAGGATGCGCGCGCACTGGGAATGACGGTGACGCTGTGCACGAACGGCACGTTGATCCGGCCCGAAGTGCTGGACGATCTGCATGTGCTCGGCGGGGTTCGACTCAACGTGAGCCTCGACGGGTTCTCGCGCGAGAGCCACGGGCGTTTCCGCGGCGCGCCGGACTCGTTCGACATAACAAGGAGCACGATGCGGGCGGCGGGAGAAAGGAGTCTCTTGAAGGGCGTGCTGGTGACGCCAAACCAGCTCGCGCCTCTGGAGGAGTACGAGGCACTGTGCCAGTACGCGCGCCAGTGCGGGGCCGAGTACGTCCTGCTGAACCCGCTCTCGCCGATGGGACGCGGCGTGAAGGGCGTTAGGCGACTGCGCGCAAGCGATGAGTTCATGCACGCGCTTTCCGCCCGCCTCGCCGTATTCGAACCAGAACTCGATATTGCCCGGATCCGGTTCCCGAATGAGGAGCGGCCCCTCGCCGGCTGCGAGGCGGGGACGATCATCTACGTGTTCGCCCGCGGCGAGGTGACGGTCTGCCCCTACCTGGTGTTCGCAGCCCGCACGCCGGGTTCGCGCCACGACCCGGGCGAGTTCATCGTCGGCAACGTGTTCGAGCACAAGGACATCGCTGCCAGGCTTGACGGCTACAGGCTCCACCACCGCAACCAAGTCGAGGATCGCACCTGCAACGGATGCACCCTCTCCGGGGCCTGCGGCCGCGGCTGCCCGGCTGCCGTAGTCGCCGCCGGCGGGCGCCTCGGAGAACGCGACCGCGAGCAGTGCCCGGTGCCCGACGCAGCGGCGGCAGCGTGAGCGTCTTTGGCGAGACCCCCGGCCCGGGGCAGCTGATCACGATCGACGGGCCAAACGGCTCCGGCAAGACCTCACTTGCCGCTGCCGTGGCGGCACACCTGCGGGCATCCGGGCGCGAGGTCCACTCTACGCACCAGCCTTCACCGTCGCGCTTGGGGGAGGAGATCCGTGCCGCTGAGGCGACAATCGCCGGCCGCGCACTCGCGTGCCTGATCGCGGGCGACCGTCACCACCAGGCCGCTAACGAGATCGCGCCACGCCTCGCGGACGGGGTGACGGTGATCTGTGATCGCTATCTGGAGTCTTCGCTCGTGCTGCAGCGACTCGACGAGGTGCCGGTCGACTACATCCTCGCGATCAACGCCGGCATACCACGACCAGCACGGCGGCTGCGCCTGCTCGCCGGGCCGACGCGGCTTGCCGCGCGCCTCGCCGCGCGCCCACCCGATCCTGGCCGGCGTTTCGAGCGCACTGCGGGCGCGGAGCGCGAACTCGAGCTGTACGCGCAGGCCGACGAGCTGCTCGCCTCCCGCGAGGGTCTGCCTGCCACGGTGATCGACACGAGCGAAACGCAGGCCGAGCAGCTCGGCGCGAGCGTCGCCGCGATGATCCTTGGCCAAAGATGAGGCTCGGGATCCTTACGCTTAACCTGGCCAACCCTTCCGCGTCCCGTGCCAGTCGACTTCTTGAGTGGCTGAGCGCGCGTCAGGAGCAGATCCTCGTGCTAAGCGAGACCGGCACGGGTACGGGCACCCGCGCGCTGCTCAAACGCCTCGCGGGCGCGGGCTGGGACGTGCGCACGAGTGAGCCGCCCGAAGGCGAGCGTGGCGTGGCGATCGCGACGAGCCTGCACGCCGCTCCTCGCTGCGTAGACGTGGTCGAGTACCTGCCGTGGCGAGCTGAGCAGCTCGCGATCGAAGGGCTCGAGGTGATCGGCCTCTACGTCCCCTCTCGAGATGAGTCGCCCGAGAAGGTGCGGCGAAAGCGCCGCTTTTGCGAGGCGGTCTCCGCCTACTTGAAGGCGCGCCAGCCGGGACCCGCGGTGCTAATCGGGGACTTGAATGTGATCGAGTCGACTCACCGCCCGCACTACGGGGTTTTCCGCGACTGGGAGTACCGCTTCTACGACGAGCTCTCGGTGCGAGGCTACCTTGACGCATACCGCCAGCTGCACCCTGAGGGCATGGACCACAGCTGGATCGATTACGAGGGTCGCGGCTACCGCTTCGACCACGTGTTCCTCAGCGTAGAGCTGGCCGACCGGATCGAAGACTGTCGCTACGACCACGCACCGCGCGAGGCCGAGCTCTCAGACCACGCCGCGTTGGTCCTGCACTTGGACTGGCCAGCACAGCTCGAGACCCTTGAAACCGCAAAGCCAGGCGAGGGCGACTCGCTCGCCCTGTTCTGAACTGGATGAGACCGAACCGTCTGGCCGCGATCGTGGTCCTCAGCCTCATTGCCGTGGGCGCGGCAATCGGCCTTGGTCTGGTCCTCAGCGACGATCCCTTCGGCTCGGCCTTGGCGATAAGTGTGGTGGCGGGACTGATCGTGATCGTCATCGTCGCAACAGCGAAGGCAGGCTTTACGGCGTTACGCTCCGCCCCGGCGGCGCCTCCTTCGATCCCCGGGCTGCTGCGGATCGCCCCGAAAAGCAGCATCGCGCCCGAGGAGTGGATGGACCTCATCACCAAGGCTCAAAAGGAGTTCTACCTTGCCGGACACTCGCTCGGGAGATGGTGCGGCGAGTCCCACCGGCAAGAGTTCCTCGAACAGATCATCAGGATCCTGAGCGATGGCGGCGAGGTGAAGCTGCTCACGCTCGGCCCCGGCTCAGAGCACCTTGAGCGCCTCAAGCTCGCCACGCGAACGGACTACACGCGAAGGGTGCAGGAAAGCCACGATTTCCTGCGGGGCCTCCGCACGAAACTCACCGCCGCGCAACGCGAACGGCTGACGATCTCGGTGCTACCTGATCACGCCACGTTGCCCTACACGGTTGTCGGCAACGAGTGCACGCTGATCACCGCTACCTACCTCTCAAGCCAGGATAGCGACCAGGTGCCGTGCCTGCACCTCAAGCTCAAGAGCGCTGCCGGGAGCCCGATCTACGACGACTTCTGCGAGCTCCTCAGGCAGGGAGGCCCAGTCGACGACGCGTCCAGGCCTTGATGGCGACACGGGACATCTGACGCTGGGCGCGCCGTGCGCGACGCCGTCGGATCGCCACTGACGCATATTCTTGCTTGACCCCCTAGCCGGCCGGTCCAGTCCTTAGAGTAGAGGGGTGGTCGCCACCGAGCACCGAACATTGGCAGACGCATATAGCGCGAGCCTCATCGCGTTGCTCGAAGCGGGGACTCGCGTGGCCCCGGTGACCGACGTTCTTTCCGTCGGCTCGGAGTTTGGTCACGCGTCGCGCGGAAGCCTGGAGCTAACAGGACACGCTTTCCGCGTCTCCGATCCGCGGGAGTGCCTCCTCCTGTGCCCTCCTCGCCAGCCGTCGCTTCCCTTTGTCGTTGGACAGTGGCTCTGGGCCATGTCGGGCACGGACAGTCTTGATCAAATCGTCTACTACAACAGCTCCGGGAAGCTCTTCTCGGATGACGGACAGGTACTCCGTGCCGCGGTAGGTCGACGGATGCGCGGCGGGGTCGACCAGCTCGACGCAGCAATCCAGCGTCTACGCGCTGATCCCACGACGCGGCGGGCAATCATCATGCTTGCTGACCCCTCGGATGTTGGGACGAACTCACGGGACCAGCCGTGTGCGATGGCCCTTCATTTCCTCATTCGCAGAGGGAGGCTGGAGTGCTTCACGTCGATGCGATCACAATCGGCGCTCATGGTGCTGCCGTACGATGCCGCGCTGTTCATGATGCTTCACACCTGGGTTGCCGCGATGCTCCACCTTCCAGTAGGTCCACACACGTGGAGCGCGACATCCTTTCACGTCTACGAGGACGAGATCCCGCTTACTACCAAGGTTATCGAGTCAAGAGTGAGTCCTGTCTCTCTTCCAGATCTCGTTGACCCCGAGGGTGAAGTCGAGGACCTTCTCGTGGTGGAGCAGCGTCTGCGTAGTCTCGCGCGCCGCAACGACGAACTCGACCTGGTCGAACCTACGGACACTCCCACGAGTGGGCCTTTCGCAGACGCAATCAGCCGTGTGCTGCTCGCGCATGCGGCTATCCGCATAGGGAATCCCGAGCTTTGGCGCGACAGCGTTCGGGGCCTACCGGCAGACTGGTCTCGCCAGCTGGATCCTGCGCCGCTCACAACTCCGGTCGAGTCATCTCTCCATGACGGCGGCATCGGAAACCGGGCCTGAACAGCCGCCGCCCGTCGGTGCGGTCCTCTGTGACCGGGAGATAAAAGACCTATCCGATTTGGCGCTCATACCACCGGGGAGGGCGCCGCTCATCGCGGACCTTCAACCGGAAAACCTCAAGGGTGCGGCGTACGACCTACGAATGGCCCCAACGGGGATGGTGCTTCCTGGCGGCCGCGTCGTGCTTCCCACGGACCCCCCTAACCACGCAGAGGTCTTGCTGGCGCCGGGTCAGACGGCTCTGATAAGCACATTCGAGCGGCTCAACCTGCCGAACAATCTAATCGGCAACATGTCGATAAAGGGTGAACTTGCCTCAAAAGGGATCCTGATGCTCACTGGTCTGATCGTCGATCCTAACTATCATCGCGGGGGGAGCGGCGATGGCCGGTTGCATTTCAGGCTCGCGAATCTCGGCAACAAACCTGTCTTACTCCGGCCCGCGGAGACTCGGGTCGCCTCGATCCAGTTCGTAAGGCTCGCTCAACCGGCGACAACCGCCCCGGGGCGGTCATTCGAGGATGTATGGGACCGCGTCGATGAGTTCCGCGAAGGCCTAGGCTTCCTCGAAGACCTGCGAACTCTGAACGCGCGCGTGGGATCGCTCGACGAAGAGGTCCAGCGGCAGGGGCGCTCGGTCAGCCTCGTTGTGATCGCGGTCGGTGCGGTGGTCGTAACGACGCTGCTAGGTGTTCTCGTCACCGGGCTGCTGACGCTCGGATCGAGCGTTGATCTCGTGCACGCTGCCAAGCAGGTCGTGCCGAGAAGCGGCCACAATCGCGTCTTGGCAGTAATCGGTCTCTTTGCGTTAGCGGCGTTAGTGGCGGCCCTGCTGAGTCCACTTCGGATTCCGGGAGAGCGGTCCAGCTTGGATCCCAAGAGCCCCGGCTTCGCCCGCGAGGAGGCTGTGCGCGACTTGCGGGCCCGCAGGCGACGCAACCTCGCTGTCGTGGCAACCTTGCTCGCAATCCTCGCCGTCGCGGCAGCGGCTCTGGTCACGGAGGCTGGGGTGTCCTGGTGGATTGCGACGATAGTCGGGCTAGCGGTTTCCGCTGGCGGTGTACTGACCGGGTGGGGGCGCATATGGAAGCCGATCTCAAGGACAAGGGTTGATCAACGCGTCCGCGAATGGGAAATCGAAGCCGCATCGGGCTAGCTGAGCCGGACGGGAATCGATCAGAACCTGCGTCTTCAAACCGGCCCGGATCAATCATCCCGGTGGGCGGAGTCGCTTCAATCGCAGCGGGGGCGCGCCATTGTCCAAAGGGCAGGCGACGCGACACAGTTCTCGCACAGCGCCCGCAGGGCCGTGCATCTAGTCTGTGCGGGAGTTCTGGTGGTGGTTGGGGGTGTCAGCGTCGGGGCTGGAGGGCTGCGGCGTGGAGGGTGTGTAGGTGTTGGTGAGCATGGTGGTGGGGGGTGCTCGGTGGTGGCGGGGGTGGCTGGTGCCGGGCGGGTGTTGGTGGGAGGATGTGCTGAGGGTGCGGGTGACTGACGTGAGCGAAGTGCAGGCGTCAGGGGCTTGTGGCCTGCCGCGCGGCTTTGCCCTTCGAGGGCCTTTGAGATGCGCGCCCCGGTGTCGCACCCGCACCCCCTTTTGGTGCCGCTGAGCGCCAGTTGGCGACGAGCCGCTGGTAGGCGAGCTCGGCTTGGCGTTGCAGCTCGAGCTCACCGGCGCGCTGGGCGCCGGTCGGCGAGAGGGTCGGGCCGCTGTGGCGGCGTGGGCGGCGTGGCGCGCCGGCGAGCAGTTCCAGGCGCCGCGTCTTTTGGCGTGTGAGCGACGGGCGGCCGAACGCGTAGTCCTGTTCCTTGGTGAGCAGGTGCCAGCAGATCACCTTGAGCTTGCGTGCGACCGCGACGGCCGCGACTTGGCCGCCGCGGCGTGCACGCACGCGCTGGGCGAACGCGCGCAGCGGGCCGGGGGTCCTGACCGCGACCCACGCTGCCTCCACCAGCAGCGAGCGCGCCTGCGGGTCACCGCGCTTTGAGATGTGCCCGTAGCGCGCCGGCTCTGAGCCGGACTGGCGTACCTTCGGGTCAAGGCCGAGGTAGGCGACCATCCGCCGCGCACTCGGGAAACGTGTGACGTCGCCGATCGCGGCCATGACCGCGGCCGCGGTGCCGATATCGATACCGGGGATCGTCAGCAGCCGGCGAAAGCCCGCCGTGGCGAGCGCGCCTCGTGCGATGCACTGATCGATCCGGGCGATCTCGCCGGAGAGGAAATCGACCTAGCGCAGGCAGCCCGCGACCGTCTCAGCCTCCTCCTCAGCCAGCAGCTGCCCGGCGAGCCACACGCGGCCCTTGCGCCCGAACAGGTCGCTCACCGGCGGGCGACCAAGCAGACACCTGGCGAGCACCGCGTGCACCTCGTTCTTGGCGCGCGTCCTCGCGCGCACCAGCGCCGCTCTGCGCGCGACCCGCCGCCGCAGCGCGAGCGTCGCCCGATCGGCCACCCCCACCTCCTTCAGCATCGCGGCCGCCAGCAGCCGCGCGAGCATCGCCGCGTCGAAGCGGTCGGACTTCACCCGCGCGTGAGAGATCGCACGCGTATCCGCCGCGTTGCACACCACCACCCGCGCGGGCGCGCTCTCTCGCAGCAGCCGCGCGATCGTCGTCGCGCCACTGCTCGCCTCCAACGCGACCTGATCCTCGCCCTCCAAGCCCGCGGCGAACTCCCGGATCGCCGCCGGGGTGCTCGCGACCCGCCCGAGCAGTGGCGCGGGGGCGAGAGCGACGAGAGGGGAAGTCTTGAGGGTTGCCCGCGGGCGTGTGTGAGGGCGTCAGAAGAGGCCGGCCGGGAACAAGTGACGACGGGACACGCGGCTACCTGACCTGTGGCCCGGCCGCGTGGGTGATCGGACGGCAGGCCGCGCCGCCTTCTTCCGCCAACCGCTCCAGGCGGTCACCGCGCGGTATGACCGCCTCGCGCCCTGGTATCGTTACGGCTTGCGGGCGCGGGGTTGTGACGCCAGTCAGCCAGCGACCGGTTCGCCGTTCTTGCGCCTGCGGGAGGGCCGCGCGTGCTGCGACTACTCGGACTCCTCTGCCGGCTGAGCCGGACGGAGGGCGGAGAGGAACTCCACGTTCCCGACTACTGGGTAGTCCTGGCGGCGGGTGCCCTCGACGTCCCACTCGGCGTACTCCAAGCGGCCATCGACCGCCACCAGCCAGGCCTTCGGCGACCGTGCTGGTCGGCTGCCGCGCGTTTTCGTGACGCATCGGCGAAGCCGCAAAATCGGGTCGCCAGCTTCACAAACTGATAACGCAGGACCGAGACCTAAGGACGAGCCTATGGTCGAATAAATAAAGAAGGAGTCGGGATTGGACCCCGACTCCTTCAGCAACCTCACAAGGAGATTGACTTTGCGCGCGCAGCATACACATCAGACGCGTCGTCGTCACGTCGGCGCAGTAGTTGCAATCCTGATGGCGGCCACCACTGGAGTCGGCGTCCTACTCGGACGCGCGGTGGCATTCAGGGAAGCGTGGCAGCTTGCCGGGCCTGTCTACCGCGACCTCGAGACGGCTGTGACAGACCTCGGCCGCACGACGTCTGTGTGGATCGGGTTTGCCCTTATCGTGGTCGGAGGTGCGGTTCTTGCAAGCTGGAAGCGGTTCCCGCGCGACCGGCGAATTCGCGGGTCGATGGCAGCTGGGGCCGTCCTGGTCGCGGCGACTGGGTTTCTGTTCGCGGTGACGGCGAGCCTGCCCCCATCGCACGTGCCCGGCTCGCCGCCACCAGCAGAGGCGCGGTCCGTTAAAAACGGGGGCAACAGGCAGGAGAAGCGTCATCGGCGGCACGAGGACTTGGTGCGCACGCCCAGGACCGTGCCGCGGCCAGGACAAGTGTCCACAGCTGGGAACAACGCTCCTGTCGAGACAGCTCCCAGGTCGGCCCAGTCGCCAGCGCCGCCGATCGGTGGAGTGGTCGGCAGTCAGGAGGAAGGCGCACACAGCAAGGGCGGCGACGGCGCTCGCGGCTCAAGCGGCCGCGGAACCGGCGGCGGTTCAGGAGCTACCACAGGCAGCTCAGGCGGCGGCGGAACCGGCGGCGGTTCAGGAGGTACCACAGGCGGCTCAGGCGGCGGCGGAGCCGGCGGCGGTTCAGGAGGTACCACAGGCAGCTCAGGCGGCGGCGGAGCCGGCGGCGGTTCAGGAGGCACCACAGGCAGCTCAGGCGGCGGCGGAGCCGGCGGCGGTTCAGGAGGCACCACAGGCGGCTCAGGCGGCGGCGGAGCCGGCGGCGGCTCAGGAGGCGTAGGGGATGGCGGCGGCGGGGGCGGCTCGGGCGGAAGCGGCGGCGCCGGCGGCGGGAACGTTGTGAATATCCAAAAGGTCAACGAACAGACCGCTGAAAGTGGCAGCGTGAGCGGCGGGGGCACGAGCGGCCCGGCGACGAACAACAACGAAAGCAACGAAACCATCATCATTGGCTGAAGTCACCAAGTGGCCCGCGCCGAGCGGCGGCGCGGGCCACACAGGCGGTCAGGCAGCTGCCAGCTCCTCCTTCTTCCGAGGAGCGCGGGCGGGTTTCGCCTCCTCCGCTTCGGCGGTGCGCGGGGCGGACAGGAACTCGACGTTCCCAACCACCTGGTAGTCATGGCGGTCGGGTGCCGTCGACGTCCCACTCGCCGTACTCCAGGCGGCCGTCGACCGCGACCAGCCAGCCTTTGGACAGGTACTTGGCGGCGGCCTCGCCGCCACTGCCGTACACGCTCACGTTGATGAAGCCGACCTCGCGGCCACGAGCCATGTTGTCGACCGCGAGCCGCAGCTGGCAGACACTCGTTCCCCGGGAGAGCCCGCAGTTCGGGGTCCTTGGTCAACCGGCCGGTGGCGATGTACTTGTTGATGTTCACTTTCGGTTCCTCCGTTGGTTGGTTGCTGCTAGTGACGCCGCCCGAAGCGACGCCGACCGGCGCGCGGAACCGAAGCCCCTGATAGGGGCGAAGGGGAACCCCTTTAGGGGTTGCAGCGCCAGACCGGCGGTGTCGAAACTGGGCAAGACACGAGGCGGCAGACAACCCGGAGGCGAGAAGCACGCCAGCAAGCCGATCAGCAGAATGGCCGAGCGGGCCAGGCAGTTGCAGCCCACAGAGCGCCATGCGACGTGCAGGACCTCGGCTCTCGGGCGGCCTACATGGGACGCCGAGCGCTTGGGCACAATCCCGCTCGCATGCCGATGAACGTGAGCGCCCTCTGATCGTGTTGGCCCTGGACAGCGTGCTCGTCGACTCGGGCACCGCGATCAGCAGCCGCCTCTGCTGCGCCCTGGGCACGGAGGGACGACCCGAAGCGAGCCTCGACTCGCTTGAGCGGTTCATCGGGTCTCGATGGCTGATCTAGAGGGATCAAGCTCGATCGATATCGACGCGCCGATCGAGCGCTGCTTCGAGATCATCGCCGACGTCGAGCGCGCGCCACAGTGGCAGGGCGCGATGCAGCAAGCCCGCGCGGTCGAATACGACGCTCACGGGCACCCGGTCCTCGTCGAGACGCGCATACATGCCATCGTGGCGAGCGTTACGGTCTGGTTGCGCTTCGACTACCTCGAGCCCACCGGCATGCGCTGGACGCGTGAGCGCGGTGACCTCACGTCGCTGTCCGGTGCCTGGCAGCTCGAGGACCTTGGCGGCGGGCAGACGCGCGCGACCTACTCGCTCGAGATCGGGCTAAACCGAACGCTCGCGCTCCTACGCAAGGGTGTGCGTGGACCCGCTGAGGCCAAGGTCCGAGAGCTGCTCACGAATAGTCCAGTCGAAGGCCTGAAGCGCGAAGCAGAGCGCTGACCTCACACGCAGCGTGCGCGCAGCAGGACGCTGGTGCCACGCGCGGGGATCATCGTGACGTTGCGGTGCTGCGCATGCTCGGGCTCGGGGTGCTCGGCCACCAGGTCGAGCCGGCGCGCCATCGCGGCGAGCACGACACGCTGCTCTGCCATCGCGAGCTGTCGCGCCCAGGCAGCGGCGGGTGCCGCCGCCGAACGGGATCCACTCATAGGTGCCGGGCTTACGGTCCAGCCAGCGCTCGGGCCGGAACGCGAACGGGTCGGGGTAGAGGTCCTCGCGGTGGTGAAGCAGCAGGATGCTGACGCTGACCGCGCTCCCCGCAGGCAGCACATAGTCCCCCAGCCGCCACGGACGCCGTCACGCGCCGGCCGATGATCGGCATCACCGGACGGCAGCGCATCCTCTCCATGATCGCCGCCTCGACGTGTTCCTCCGCGTCACGGCCGCCACGGACCGCGTCCAGGAGCCGCTCGTGCGCGTCGGGGTTGCGCAGCAGCCGCTCCCACGTCCACGCGAGCGAGTTCGCGGTCGTCTCAAAACCCGCGAGCACCAGTGTCATCAGCTCATCGCGCAGCTCAGCATCTGACAGCAGCTTGCCCTCCTCGATCGCGGGCCTTAAGCAGCAGCGAGAGGATGTCGCCGCGCTCGCCGAGGTCGCTCGCGCGGCGACGCGCCGCGATGATCGGATAGACCGCGGCGTCGAGCTGGCGCACGCCCGGCGCGGACGAGGCCGACCGGCTCCGCGCGGCCCATGTTCACGATCTCACCGACCTTCGCCAGCGCAGAGGTCGAGGCCGCCGTCAGGTATTTGATCGTCGAGCGCAGACGCTGCTCGGGGCTGCCCGGCGCGCGGCGGCCATCCACGCCGAAGATCGCCGGACATGATCACCTCGAGCGTGATCGCCTGCATCCTCGGCGGCGAGCGCGAACGGCCGCCCGATAGGCCAGCGGTCGATCTCGCGTTCGGTCACCTCCTCGATCATCTGCGTGTAACGGTCGATCGCCTCACCGTGGAATGCGGGCAGCAGCAGCCTGCGCTGGCGCAGGTGACGCGCGCCGTTCGCGGTCAACACAGAGTTCGGGCCCGACGATCGGCCGCACCGGCGACTCCGCCGTCAGCGAAGGCACGAGCTCGGGCTCCGCTGTGAACAGCGAACGGGCATGGTCCGGATGACAGCTGACGACGGTGCCGCCGGCGATACCCGCGCGCATCTGGAACACCTCGCCGAGCTCGCGCCGGGCGCGGAACACGAACTCGATCTGGCGCTTGCTGAAGCGCAGGATCTGCAGCGACCTCGGGAGCGCCACCGCAGGCGGGAGCCTCAGCGGCTCACCGACGTGCGCCGGTCCGGCCGGCGAGCTTGGCACGCCAGCGGCGCCAGCATCCTCATCGGGACGCGATCGCAGCGCCGTGCGAACCATCACAGGGCGCCTTCGGAGTGGTCGTTGCGAGACTGCATGCGGCGTAGCTACTTGATCTGTATGCCGCTGATCGCGCGCGCGATCACGAGCTGCTGGATCTCCGCGGTGCCCTCGAAGATGTCGTAGAGCTTCGCGTCGCGGTGCCAGCGCTCGACCGGGAACTCGCGCGTGTAGCCGTTGCCGCCGAGGATCTGGATCGCCCGCTCGGTCACCCACACCGCGACCTCGCCGGCCTTCAGCTTGCTCATCGAGCCCTCCGCGTTCTCGAAAGGCACATTGTTGCGCCCCATCCAAGAGGCCCGCCAGACGAGCAGGCGCGCGGCGTCGATCTCGAGCTTCATGCGCGCGAGCGTAAACGCAATCGCCTGGTTCTCGACAATCTTGCGGGCGAACTGCTCGCGCTCCTTGGCGTACTGCAGCGCGTACTCATAGGCCGCGCGTGCGATGCCAAGCGCCTGCGCCCCGACCGTCGGGCGGGAGGACTCGAACGTCTGCATCGCGGCCTGCGACTTGGCTTTCTTGCCCTCGCGCACACGCGCCAGACGCTCCTCGAGCTTCTCTCTGCCGCCGAGCACATAGGAGGCCGGCACGCGGCAGTCGTCCAGGAACACGTCGGCTGTGTGCGAGGCGCGCAGCCCGTGCTTAGAGACCTTGCTTCCCTGGGAGATCCCCTTCGCTTCACTCATCGGCACGACGAACGCGCCATGGCCGCGCGCGCCGAGCTCGGGATCGACGGTCGCGATCACGACGTGTATGTCGGCGATGCCGCCGTTCGTCGCCCACGCCTTCTGGCCGTTGATCACCCACTCACCCGCCGCCTCGTCGAACTTCGCTCTGGTCCGCACGTTCGAGACGTCCGACCCGGCGTTCGGCTCCGACGCGCAGAACGCGGCGACCTTGACGTCGTCGGGGGTGCCGAAGCAGCGCGGGATCCACTCGCCGACCTGCTCCCCAGAGCCCTGCCCGAAGATCGCCGCGACCGCGAGCGCCGTGCCCATGATCGACATGCCGATCCCCGCGTCGCCCCAGAACAGCTCCTCGTTGACCAGCGGCAGCGTCAGGCCCGTCGGGTCCGCGAAGAACTGCGCGAGCCCTTCAAACCCATACAGCCCGATCTTCGCGGCCTCCTGGATGATCGGCCACGGCGTCTGCTCGCGCTCATCCCACTCGTGGGCGGCTGGCCGCACGACCTCGTCGGCGAAGCCGCGCACCCAATCGCGAATGTCCCTCTGGTCCTGACTCAGCGCCAGCGAGAAACCGCCCTCCTTACTTGCGGAGTCGGTCATCGAAGCGATCACAGCCTCGGCGGCGGACATGGTGTCGGTGGCAGACATGGGCTCCTCTTAAAAACTCGATGCGTATGCCCACGGGCCGCGGCCCCAGGCCGGTCACGACCAAACGATAAACGAGAACAGTGATCTTGCACAGGTGCCCCAGACCACGCGCGCGAACGCCCGCACGTCAACCGGGAGATCGGGTCTATACGCCGACAATTCCCAGCTGCAATCCCATATTCAGTGCGCGAGAGCTGCAGCCGGACGACCGAGAAGCAAAAACATCCGTCTAGCAACATGCATGACCTATCGCAGATCGTGAGCAAGGCGCCGAACCGCCAACCAGTGTTCGTGCAGACGCCAAACACGTTCAAGGCCGATCCGGACGAGGAGACGCCGGCTGAGCTGCGCGCTCTCGGGCAGCAGCTGCGGGCGCAGATCCCCGTCGTGCTGACGCGGACGATCGAACGCAACGACAGCTCGGGACTGCAGCTCAGCCCCGTCGTCGAGGAGCGCTTCCGGCGGATCGGCGAGATCTCGACCGAGGCGGTCGCCAGCTGGATGGCCGGCGCGAGTGCCGAGGAGGCGATCAGCGTCGGACAGGAGGTGTGGGCGATCTTCGGGCAGCTCGCTGCACAACGCGCCGCGCCGCTGGCCGAGGTCACCAAGCGCGTGTGGCGCTGGCGCGACGCCACACACGAGGTGCTCGCCGAGACCGCCACCGCGCACTCGATCGGAGCGCAGGCGCTGGAACGCGCCCGCTGGATGCTCGAGACGAGCCTGCGGCTGACGCTCGTGCAGCTCTGCGACTACTTCGATGCGGAGCGCGGCCGCGCCGATCATGAGCTCAAACGCCGCCAGGAGGAACTGACGTTCATGGCAACGCACGACACGCTCACCGGGCTACCGAACCGGGCGCTGATCCTCGACCGGCTGCAGCAGATGCTGCTACGCGCCCGTCATACAAAGGCGGCGGTCGCCGCGCTGTTCATCGACCTCGACAACTTCAAGGCGATCAACGACACGCTCGGGCACATCGCCGGGGACGAGGTGTTGCAGGTCGTCGCCGCACGCTTCGACGGGCTGATGCGCGACCTGGATGCCGTCGGACGGCTCGGCGGGGATGAGTTCATCGTCGTCGCCGGCGACATGTCGGTGCTCGCCGGAGCCGAACCGGTAGCCGAGCGGCTGCTCGACGCGCTGCGAAAGCCGATCCCCGCCGGCGGCCAGGAGACCGCGGTGACGGTCACCGCCAGCATCGGCATCGCCGCCGCAGACCACGGATCCGCTGCCGAGCTGCTGCGCGACGCGGACATCGCGCTGTATCAGGCAAAGCTCGACGGGCGCAACACCTACGTCGTGTTCCAGGACAGCATGGCCGAGGCCGTACAGGGCGAGATGGGGCTGGACGTGGGCGTCCACAGAACGCTGCCAACCAGGAGCTCCCGCTCGACCGCCAGTCAAGAGCGAGCGGCGTGACACAAGCCTCACGCACCAAGCGCGGGCTCCATTGGTAGGTTGCTGCTAGCAACGCGGCCTGAAGCGACGCCAACCGGCGCGCGGAACCGAAGCCCCGATCAGGGGCGAAGGGAAACCCCCTCGCGTGGTAGAAGCGCCAGACCGGCGGTGTCGAAACTGGGCATGACACGACGCGGCGGGCAACCCGGAGGACCCGGACGAGAGTCGCAAATCTATACGTGGGTGTCGATCGCAGCTCGCAGGCGATTAGCAAGTTGGGGGCCGTACAGCCTGGAGACGCCGCGCCGGGGCCGGCCCGGCCTCTAAACCGTGCCCGCGCCTGCCGAGTTCGTTTCGACTAAGCCTATGCGGCACGACACGGTCCCCGATAGAGCGTGCCAGTGTGCGTGATTTCGCCGCGATTTGCGTAGCCGGCTTAAGTAAGCGATGCGCCCAGGGGTTGGGTTGGTCCGTTGGGTGGATTAGAGTTCGCCGGGTGCGCCGCCAGACCCGATGGGCTGTCGTGTTCGACTTGGACGGGACACTTGCAGATACAAGGAACGCGATCGTCTTCTGCCTTCAAAGGAGCTTCCGCGAAGAAGGACTACCGGTACCGCCAGAGACATGCATTACCCCGACCATCGGGCTAGACCTCGCGGCGTCAATCGAGCGGGCGTGTCAGGAGCGGCTTTCAAGCGCCAGGATCAGCGCGATCGCCGATCGGTATCGGCGGCTCTACTTGAACGCCGGGGCGCGCTTGTCGCGGCCCTTCCCTGGAGCACTGAGGGTCGTTGCGGGAGTGCGTTCCCACGGGGCGCATGCCGCGCTTGCGACAAGCAAGTCCAGACAGGGAACCTCGGCGTTCATCGCGAGGAACTGGAGCACCAATCCCTTCGACCACACGGTGACTGACGACGACGTGGTAGCGAAGAAGCCCGCGCCCGAGATGGTTGACATCGTCGCCAAACGGCTCGATCTCGCCCCCACGAGCGTTCTCGTAGTGGGGGACACGGCCTTTGATGTTGCGATGGGGAAGGCAGCAGGCACCGCCACGTGCGGCGTCACCTGGGGGAACCACTCTCGTGATGTGCTCGTCGACGCCGGCGCCGACTATGTCGCTGATTCACCGAGCGGGCTCGGAGTCCTTATCGCGTCTCTAGCCGAGCGGAACAGCTTGTCGCCCGCGTCGCCGTTGGTCGGCGGGATGACGTAACCGTCGGGATCTACGCCCTCACAAAAGCGCCCGATGGTCGCCGAGACCTCCACGTCGGCGCCCTCGATCGCTCTCGCTAGTCCCTCGTGTGTTGCAAAGCAAACAAGGACCGAGATGAGTCGCGGCGACGGGGCGCGCCCGACGAGGTCACCGATGACACGCTTGAGCGTCCGACCCGTTGCGAGAATCACGTCGAGAATCAGCACATGCTCGGCGCCGACGCTGGCTTGGGCTGGAGCCCAAGTGCAGACCACCTCACCGGCCGTCCGTCGACAGACAGCGAAGGCGACGTCCGGAAAGCCACACGCAATGTCTGCCGCAGGCAACATTGAAAGTCCAGCGCGTAGGACCGGCACGACCAGATCCACGGAATCAAGCGCGGGCACCGCCGGCGTCATCGCTGCTGTCGCCGAGGCTATCGCGTCCAACGCCTCCGCCCTTCCCGTGCGGCACCGACAGAACCGCTCAAGAGCAGCGTCGAGTTCAGCGTTACTGGAAGGGTCCGACCGAGAACCCAGCGTCGTCTGGATCGTCACCCCGCCTGCCCCTCGAAGAGCTCCGGGTAATCCCCGATGTGGTTGCGGCGATCGCGCAACTCGGTGGCCGCGTCGCGGAACAGGTCACGGCGGATACCACAGCGGTGATCCTCAAAGCGCAGGTGCCGAAAGATCCTCGCGGCGAGCTGCCGCTCGGGCTGGATGAGCGTCTCGCGACGCCAGATTTCCTCAACCGTGTACTGGTAGGCAAGCGCGTGCGCCCTGTGCTTGAGAGTGTTTCTTGCCTCGTGAAACGTGCGCCCAGACAGCGACGAGATCGCGCCAACGCGCTCGCTTGTTGTGAGACCTTCGAGGTCGTCCTTGCCGTCGAGCCCGCCGCGGGTGAACATCAGCTGCTCCAGCTCGCTGGCTGGCAGCTCGTACGCCTTGTTCTGGGCGAGAACGGCGAGCTCGTAGATGTTGATACTCCGCGATGGATATATGAACCTCTCGCGGGTCGCGTCGTACAACGGCCCTTCACCCAGCAAGTACGGAAGTATCGCTGCCGCGAGGCGATCAACGATAAGCCGCTCGGGTTCACGTAGGTCAACGAGCGAACTAAAGAGGTGGCTCAGAAAGACGCCGAATAGCGTCCCGTCGGCGTGTTGAGGGGTCCTCAAGGACTCGAAGCCAGCGACGAGGTCAGTAAGCTGAGCCGGCAGCTGCCGAAACGCTACAGTGTGAAAGCGGTTCCCGTATAACTCGGGACATAGTGACGCTGCGGCTTGATGCGCGAAGTCATGCAAATCGAGGCATGCGCTGGCCAGCCCGGCAGATTCCATCAGTAGATCGCGGTCGGCCTCTCGCACACAGACCGCTCCCTGCCCAAGAGGCTGAAACCCTTCCACGGGGACGAAGCGGTCCGTGATGACGTGTCGACGCTCGCTGTCGCGGAGGAATCTCGCCACGGCGCCGGCCCAGAGAACATGAAGCCGTCCTCCCTCTTCGAACCAGGCGCCGTACTCGTCTAGCAACCGCGCGTCCCGAGCAGTCCCGTCGAGACGCGCGGCTTGAGCCTCATGCTTGGTCATCCAGTAGATGGCTCCATAGCGGGTCGCTTCGGCGGCCCTCAAGACCGGCCCTGCGTTCGCTGAAGCGACACGGGCGCCCTCCTCGCTTCGCCGCAGATCCGCGAGGGAAGCGCGAAGGTGGGCCTGTACTTCTTGGCGCAGCTCTAGACAGACACCGTGCAGCCTGCGGGTGCTGAAGAAGGGAAGCTCCTGGTTCGGGGCGCCGCGCCACCGCTCGGCAATCAAAGCGTGTGACTCGGGAAGCATCCATCCGGCAATAGAGATCCCGACCCTCGCCATAGCGCGACGCTAGAGGAGGAAGGCTACGAGCGCAAGCGCGGACGGTGCATAAACCCACTCTGCGGCCCATCACGGGGCCCGCTCGGCGCCGGCTGCCCATCCCGGGCCCCAATACGGGATGTGCAACGATTTGCCGCACATGGGGAAAAGGCTGCCCAAAGGGCCGCTCGAGGGGGAGCTCCAGCGGCTCTGCAACCACAATGCAGGGGTTTATGCCGCACCGACCTTACGACTGCCGAAGCTGCGGGCCCTCCTGGAGAGCGATGGGCGGTGGGATCCTACATGCAGTCTCACAGAGCCGCTTGTGCTTCGGTTGCGCGGGGCCATTGGATCGCTCAGCCTTGGGGATGAGCTCAAGCGCGCGCTGGGAATCGATCTCGCGCTCGAGTTTCCTCCCGACGGGGTGCCAGCAGCGAAACGGCGTGCTCAGATGGCAGCGGCCGCGGCCAACTGTTCGCTCGAAAGCTACCGACACAACCGGGGCGACAGAAGCGGGCGTCGGAAGGTCGGGCTTCAGGCACTCGAACGGATGCTGGACCCCGGGGGGCAGCTCGGCGCCGCTCAAGCTAGGCGGCGGCGGGAGGCGCCCGCGAGTCCCGCGGCGGCGTCGTGGAGGTCCAAGGCGAGGTATCACCCGCTTGAGAAGGAGGATCTCGAGTCCGGCCTTTGGTGGCGCGATAGCACACGAGAGTACATCGAGCAGCTGGCCGGACAGTCGGCTTTGACGATTTTCGCGGGCACCGATGGCCCCGCGGACGTCGGACCGCCGCTGCACGGAGACGTGATGGTCGCAATGCTGCGTGATTGCCTGAACGACCACCCGATCCTCGCGCACCTTGAGGCTTCTGACCGAGACGTCGCTGCGGACGAGTTGGTGAGCGCCGTCAGGTCCCCAGGCGCGACGGGAGCACGACCCGGATACATCGGGTCGATAGTCCGAGGCCTCTGGAGCGAGCGAGAGGGTTGGGACAGAGACAGCATCGAGCTGCGCCTGCATAACGTCGTTCAGAACACCACGCACCAACGCGTCGACGAAGGATTCGTGGCCACGGCGATCACGCGGCTCGCGTTCGCATTGCGCTCGCAGGGGAAGCCCGTAAAAGTCGTAAGCGCTCATTTTGATAACGATCTCGTCCACTCCAGCGAGATCATTCGCTCTCAAGAAGGAGGACTACGCCGGATCGTCTACGACCAGTCGAGCGACCCCGGTGTAAACGACGTGGATGGACTCGTCCCGCTCGTAATGCTGCATGGTGCGCAGAGCGGCGCGCACCCAGGAACGCTGATGGTGGGCGAGGCCGATCTGGTCGGGACAGATGTTGATCCGACGTTTGCGAATGGTGCGTCTCGGCTGCAGGTCCTCGAAGAAATGTTCAGCGAGGCGAGCGTCGTCCTTGTCGGAACCAGCCTGACCGATCCAGGTCTGCTGACCGCGATCGCGCGCACGCGGAGCGGCGAGCACCCGCGCTTCGCGTTGCTTCCGTCGCCGATTTCCGATGACATGCCGCCCGCCGCGGCGATCGTGGATCGTCGCCGGGGAGAGCTGCTTGCTGTGCTCGCGAGCCGCTACCTTTACCTCGACGTCGTACCCATCGTCGTGGATTTTCGATGTCAGGTGCCGCAACTGCTGATCGAGGTCGCGAGGCGGGTGGTAGAGGGAGAGAACTACCGGGATTACGCGGCTCGGGTCTGGTCGTGGTGGGAGCGCTGGGAGGAGGCATTCGGTTACGGGCCCGAGGGCGACCTTGCTGATGCGCGGGAGCAGACTCAGAGACGCTGGCACGAGTGCCTGCGCTCCCTTAGAGATGAGCTGCAGTCGACCGGCGTCCCACGTGGCAGACACTTCGAGGATCTGATGATCGAGGTGTGGCTGAGAGATCCCCGCCCAACGTCGCGAAACCTGTTCCGGTGGGCCAATTCGGAGGGCATCTGGGAGAGATCGAAGACCGCACCCGTTGCCCCACTACGAGAGGTAGGTGATATCACGCAAAAAACCTTCCGTGAAGGGCGAACGATCTGGCAGGAAATCACGCCTGGCTACTCCGGACGATGGAGGTACTGCGTCGCAATGAACCTCGTCCTGACCGCCGAGCCGTGGGCGAACGTGCCGGTGGGCGTGGTTAAGGTGTTCTCGACAGCAGTAAAAGGACGGATCCAGCAGATCGAGAACAGTGAGATGGGGCCAACGTTTGAAGCGTTAATCCTCGATAAGCTCCGCGAGCTTTTCGACGACGCCGCAGCACGACGAGCTGTGGAGGTCGGCCTAGGAGGCTAGCGGCCGGCCGACCGCGCGGGCGAACCGCGTAACAGCCCCTGAGCGTACGGGAGACCGGTTGGAGAGCATGACATACTTAACCTGTTGCCCGTTGACGATCTCGACAGTGCTGTTGAGCTCCACCATGAGGTCGCGTAGCTCTTGCGCGCTGAGCGGACGTCCTCGAAGCTGCGGACTGGCATCGTCCGGCGCGTGCGCGACGATGCTGGCGGAGGAGGCGCTTTTCGCTTTGCTCTTGGATCCCATAGATTCGGTCGCCTAGCCCTAACCGAGGGCGCGGAGACAATAGCGCGTGACCGGGCCCAGCCGCGCTGCCATCAGCTCGAGGCTCGACTCTAGCCGCCCCGGAGGACGCTAGCTCGATCTCCGACGTCGAGCACGCGCCAGCCTCCCGAGCCCGATCGAAGAGGTCTTCGGCGAACCCACGTGCGGCCGACCAACTACGCGCGGGTCGAACGACCTGCTGTCCGAGGCGGACGCGGTCTGCGGAGGCTGACTGCTGCCGGACGGCGTACAGCGCGTCTGCCCCGAGTCTTCGCAGCGATATAGGCGACCGCATAGTCAGACTGTCGCCTCAGCGCAAGCAGGGCGCAACGCTGAGTCCTCGACTTGGAGCGCGTCTTCGATCCTACGCGCAACAATGTCGATCGTCTCGGCGAAGGTGCGGACCGCGTCAAGGTCGCCGTCCTCGCCCCAGCCGGCGACATACGGGACGGTCGAGGCGGAGGTGTCCAGGCCGACCGAAGCGCATACCACGAAGCAAACCGTGTCGACCAGTACCTCGGCGCGGGGACGCCCGTACTCGCGGTAGCCGACTCCCAACGCGTGCGCGGTCTCGTGCACCAATACCCGAAAGCGAGCGTTCGCAGGCAGTTGGCTGTTGACCACGATCACGCGGTTGCCCGTGTCACACCAACCCTCGCCGGAGCCCTCGACCGCGCGATAGCTAACAGAGAAGCCGAGCTCGATCGCGAGGTCCTCAAGCGGCCTCAACAGGTGAGCGTGGCTGTCGCCCTCGATGGGCTGCGACGGCGCCTCCGACGGCACCGGCTCACGGTCGGGAAGCGGGTCGGTCTGGGAGACGTCGAACACCGAGACCGCTCGGAACACGGTGCGACGCTCATCCCCCGCGTCAGGGTCACCGCCGCGGCTGCGCTCACCGGTGCGGACGCTCATCGGTGCGAGGATCCGGATCGCGCGCTCGCCCTTGCGCACGCACCGGTTCAGCTCCAGGAACGCGCGGAAGCCCGCGACATATGTGGCGTCCGGGCGCTGGAGTGCGATCAGCAGCTGGTTTCCGAACGAGTAGCGCGACAGCCCGTTGGTCGAGCGGACGCGCACCCAGCGCTGCCAGCCATCCGAGCTCAACAGGGCGCGCGCCGCGGTATCCAGTCGCTCACGATCGGCTCGGCGGCGGTCGGCACGCTCAGCCTCGGTCAGGTTACGGCTTGACATTCTGCAATCTCCTTTCGATTCGGGGATACGTCTTCTGCCGCCCCCACCCGGGGGACTGGCACTTCCTCGCGCTCGAGCAGGACGCGCAGCCGCATGCGGCCGCGCTGTGCGACCTTGCGGTACTTCTCGCGCGACCAGCCGAAACGGCGACAAAACTCCGCGCACCCGAGCTGCGCGATCTGGCTCGAGAGCACGAGCCGCTGGTCCTCGCTCAGCATCAGGGCGAGTGCATGCAGGCGTCGCAGGTCCTCACGCGCGAGCACGAGCCGCTCGACGTCGGCGCGCGCGTCGCTGATCTGCACTTGCTGCTCGTCGGGGGAGGCATTCAGCGGTAGCGCGCCCTCGAGCGCGGCCAGCATGGGACTGCGTCCGCTGAGCGCGCGCCCGCGGTCGTTGATGCGCGAGAGGAAACGCTGCTCGAGCACGCTCGCCAGGTGGCGGTCGTTGGCGAAGCTGCGCCCGTCGCGGACTTGACGGAGCAACTCGAGCGTCGCCTGCCCGTAGCAGTCCTCGAGATCCTCATGGCGGAGCCTGAAGCGGTGAGCGCGCAGCAGCAGGGCGCGCCGCGCGCTCGCCACCAGTGCCACCTCCTCCACGAGGCTGCTCACCGGGCGCGAGCGGCAGGGAGCCGCCGCCCCGCGCGCCGAAGGCGTGCCAGCGTCGGGAGCGGGCCACGCCGCCGCCGCACCAGCCCCACGGCGGCTCACAGTTCCACCTCGCGGGGACTCACAGCGAGCCCCTCGCGCGCGATCAGCGCCAGCGTGTCGGAGTGCACCCACGGCGTCGGCTCGGTGCCGCCGCCCTCCGGCAGCAGCCCGATGCGACGCGACAGCCAGCTCGTTTCACCACTCGGATTGCCGCGGCGGTCGCGTTTGTGCCGGCCGCAGCGCATGGCGATCGCGCTCAAGCTCGCTCCCGCCGCGAGCTCGCGTTCCACCGCTTCACGCAGCCCCCGGTTCAGCACGATCGGGCTGCGGTCAAGACGTTCAAGCTCGCCGCGCAGACGCGCGACGTACACAAACGGCTCCCCGGACGCGGCGGCGAGCGCCCGCACCGTGACCGACCGCGCCGGCTCGTAGGCCTCAAGGGCGCCCACCACCTCGCGCAGCGGCAGGGCCCCCGACCCGCAGCCAGGCGCAAGCGAACACGTCCAGCGGAGCTCGGCGACCCCTGCCACGCCCGGCGTCGGCGCGATCAAGTAGACCCGGCCACGGCGGTCGACGAGCGGTCCGTCCAGCGCCCCGTCAACCGCTGGCTCTAGGCGCTCGGCCGGGAGAAGATCATCCGGCGTCATCGCCCTGCAGCGGCCGCGTGTCGGGTCAGCCAGATAGTGAGCGCACAGCAGCTGCGCGTTGCCGGCGGGCTCGTCGTGCGCGAGAATCCCCACGACCCGCGCGTCCTCATCGCACCCAGCGGCACGGTCGAGCACGAGCGCGCAACCGTCGGAGCGAGTAAACGCGATCACGTCGCGGTGGCCGCTCAGCCCGCGGTAGGACGCCAGCAGCCGGACACCCTGCCGTTCCCCGGCTCGCGCCTCGTGATGGTGGACCGTGACCAGCGACGTGCGGCGCGGAGCAGGCCGAGCACGTGCTGGAGCACTGAGCGCGGTCATCTGCCGTTCCCTCCCCGTGAGGCCCAGCTCGCCGACGCGCCGTAGCCGGTCACTTCGCCCGGCTGGACCGCGGTCGCATAACCGAGGCCACCGTCGTGGTGGCCACGGGAGCGTTCCCGGGGCTGACGGGGCAGGGCCCGCAGCCGCGCGATCTCAGCGCTGGCCTGGCGGCGAGTTGCCGGATAGGTGAACGTCGTTGCGCTGCGTGCGGCGAGCTCGCGCAGATAGCGAAGCTGCCGCGCGGTTGCCTGAGAGGTTGGCGGGCTCATCGGTTTCTTCTCCTTGCGGTCGGGGTTGAGCACGCCCGGGCCAGAGCGGGCCGGCGAGGCGTGTCAAGCCCTCTCCCGACAGGGAGCGCCGCAGGCGCCGCGCAGCGGAGGGCTTGACGCGCCGGCAGACGCCGGTCTGCTGGCCTTCAGGGCGTGCGGCTCAACCCCGACGGCGAGACCGGCTCCCCAGCCGGCCAGTCACTCACGCCCCGTTCACCTGTGAAGAGGTCGGTCAGGCGCCGGCTCAGCTCGATGAAGCCGGCGCCGCGCGGCGTGATCCCCCACAGCTCGCCCAGCGAAGTCGAAAATGCTCCCTCCGGCGCGACAGCCAGAGCCGAAGCAGTAGAACCCGCCGTCCGGGTACAGCTGCAGGCTCGGGTCGTGGTCGTCGTGGAAGGGGCAGAGGATCTTCCCCTCCCGGTTCGGCACGCGGCCCGTCAGGACCCGCACGTACTCGACCGCTGGGATCGCGAGCAGACTCCGATCACCCGGTGGCTCTCTCACGCCGCGGCTGACGCTCGCGGGCGGCAACTGGACACGGATCCTCGCGCAGCAGCGCTGCGAGAGCAGCGAGCGGGTAGCGAGCGTCGGCTCGGCAGCGCGAGCATCCGGACCGGGCGCGGCGGGTCGTGCTTGTGGTTGAGCGTGCCCGGCGGGCGCAGGATCCTTGCCGCGTCGGCGCAGGTCGGGTCGCCGTCGAGCGCGAGCGGCGAGACGGCGGTTGACCGTCTCGACCTCGCTGGTCGGGTAGCGGTCATCGAGGTGCCAGTAGATGTGCAGATGCCCAGGGGTTCCCGACGCGATCAGCATGCTCGCCGGCAATGGGAAGGCGACCAGGCGCGCGATGGTCGCGGGAGAGTCAGACTCGACGTAGGCGACGTGCATCGCGCCGACCGCGGCGCGGCCACCGTGGGTGTCACCGTCGCGCAGCGCGACGCCGACATACACGTCGCTGCGGGCCCCCATATTCAAGATCACACGCGCCAGCGCGGCCGGGCTCGTGCTCGCCGGCAGGAAGCGCCGGCGCATCGTGGCGGGGACGGTGCGCCAGCGAAGGTCGAGAAAGCGCCCGGCGGGGGCCGGTCCGAGCAGCACCACCAGGTACGCGGTCAGCGTCTCGTGCGGGTCGGGTTGGTCTGTGGACGTCACGTGGTCCTCTCTGTTGCTGTCGGTCGTGCGCGGCGTGCCCCCGGCGCGAAGCCGGGGGCAGCGGCTGCAGCGCGCGTCGAGCTGCTCAGGCCGCGACAGGCGCGCGGCGGCGCGAGCGCGCCGCCGGCTCCTCCTGCGTCGGCCGGGGTCGGGCGGGGCGCGGCGAGGAACTCGACGTTGCCGATCACCGCGTGCTCGCGGCGTTTCTCGCCCGTGCTCGTCTCCCACTCGCCGAACACCAGGCGCCCGTCGACGGCGACGAGCCACCCCTTGTCGAGGTGCTCGGCGGCCGCCTCACCGGGCCGGCCGTAGACGCTGACGGTGATGAAACCCGGCTCGCCGCCGCGGCCCATCGCCTCGACGGCGACGCGCATCTCACAGACGCTGTTGCCCGGACGGGAGCTCGCGCAGCTCGGGGCTGCGCGTGAGCCTGCCCGTGCACGTGTACCTGTTGACATTCACTTTACTTGTCTCCTTCGCTGGTCGGTGGTGCGTTGTTGCGCAGCCCACGACGCCGCCGCGCGGCGTCGAGAATCGGGCAAGTAACGAGGCACCACCGACCCGGCCGCGCACCGCCTCCGAAGAGGGGCGGATGCGGTTCGGGTGCTGGTGTGTTGGCGCATCGTCCGTGACCCGCTGCGCGCCGCAGGAACACCCTGCGGCCAGTGGTAACTGACCACGAGCCCCCGGGCGCGGCCACGGCGCCGCCCCGCCAGCACGTGCGACAGACGGGGTGGCCGCGGGCCGCGAGCCGCGGTCACCATCACGCGTGACAGATGCCAGAGCACAAGCCGCTGGCGCGGGCGCCGCCGGACGGCAGCGTGAGGGCGGACACGACCGGGCGGGGCCGCGGGCGGCGGCTCGCTCTCGCTGGCATGCTCCGTCTCCTCATCTGCGCGATCCGCACCGGCGTGGGCGCGTGGTGCTGGACCCAGGCCGCGCGCGTGTCCTTCCTACATAGCCGATGCACCTGCCGCTCGCTGACGCCGCACGCGCGAGCTGGCAGCTGCTGCTGCACGGCGGCTGGACGCACCCGGCGCGGGCGTTCCCCACCGCAGCCGAGCGCGCAGGCGCCCGAGCACCGGCGCCTACCTGCTGGTCGTGATCGCCGTCGGCCGCTGGCGGGACGCACCACGTGGGTGCTGCGAACACGCCTGCTGTCGTGGCAGGCGATATCGCCGCTCGCGGCCCAGCAGGGCACGCTCGCGCGGCGCGCCCTCGACCGCGGCTGGGTGGCGCAGCGCACATGGGCGCGCCCAGCGACCTCCGGCGGCTATGGGTCGAGCGGCCCGGTCTCGGGCCGACCGTACCTCGGCACCATCGGACGCTTTCCAGAACGGATGCTCGCCGCCGAGACCGAGGTGCAGCCGATGGTCATCGCGCCACCGCGCGCCGGCAAGTCAAGTGGGTTCGTCGTGCCGTGGCTGCTCGACCACGACGGGCCCGCGCTCGTGCTGTCCACCAAGCGCGACATCTACGACGCGACCGTCGCACACCGCCGAGTCACTCGGGCGCGTCTGGATCTACGACCCGTTCGGCGACCCCGACAGCGCCGCGTTCACGCCGCTGGTCCCCGCCGACAGCTGGCCCGGCGCGATCCGGACCGGCGAGGCGCTCGCGTCCGCCGCGCACCCCGACCAGACCAACGCCGCGAATGAGTTCTGGGACAAGGAGGCCGCAAGCATGCTCGCACCCCTGCTGCACGCCGCCGCGCTCGCACGCCTGCAGATCACCGACGCTCGTGCGCTGGCTTGACGCACGAGACTTCAGCGACGCCATCAGCCTCCTCGAAACACACGGCGCGAGCGCCGCGAGCGACCAGCTCGAGGGCGTAGACCGCCGCGACGAGCGAAACCGCGAGACGACCGTCATGAGCGCGCTGAACCTGCTGCGCGCCTACCGCCACCCCCAGCTCACAGACACACCCGCCAGCGAGCTCACACCCACACCATTCCTGACGGGGAAGCGAGCACGATCTACGTCGTCGCCGCCGGGCACGACCAGGAGCTGCTTCGCCCGATCATCCTTGCGCTACTCACCGCCATCTACGAGACGGCCGTCACCCGCGCACGCGAGCACGGGCCGCTACAGCCGCGGCTGTTCATCCTGATGGACGAGGCCGCCAACATCGCCCCCGTACGCAACCTGGGCGCGTGGCTTTCACAGTGCGCCGAGCACGGCATCCTGATCGCCACCATCTGGCAGTCGATCGCGCAGATCGACCAGCGCTACGGCCGGCCAGCACGCGACGCGATCTGCGCCGCCTCAACCGCCCAGCTGTTCATCCCGCCACTCGCGGACCCCACCACCATCGGCTACCTCACCAGCCTGCTCGGCGAAGAGCCCGTCGCGCAAACCAGCGGACAGACGCCCAGCGTCGCGCACCACGACGCCGCACCGACCCCATGGGTCAGACAGATACCCCGCGGGCGGGCAATCCTCGTCTACCGCCACCTGCCACCCGCGATCGTGCGGGCGCCCGGCTGGTTCGAGGACCCAGGTTCGCGCGACAACGCCCTGTCGCGACGTATCGCCCGGGCGGCGGCAGCTGAAGCGCGCCTATGCGCGGTTGCTCATTTCGATACCCGAGCTGCGCCTTCCCCGCGCTTAGTCAGCATGTCCGTCCGATTCGATCTCTAGGGTCTTGAGCAAAATAGGGCGTGGTGTCGCTAGAGAGATCCCTGAAAGACGAAAAGGGCATGACAGAGCGAACAGACGAGCTCCTCGATGAGATCGTTCGCTTGTTGGTCATCGACGTACGAAAGAGCGCCGAGACCCAGGCCGACGCAATCGAGACGCTAACCAACGCGGGCTTCAGCAGTGGGCGCATAAGCGAGCTGTTGGGTACATCGGCCGGGACCGTCCGAGCCGCGCAGGGGCGGCTCAAGAAAGGAAAGCGCAGTGAGCGATCTTGACGACCAGATCCTCCGCCGCCTGGACCTCATCCAGGCCACGCTGCGCGTCGCGTTCGAGCCTCAGTTGACGAACGCGCGAGACGCGGCGCGCGCCGATGACGTCGCTGCTGCGATCCTCGACCACGCCACGGACTGGGTGGGCTCTGGTGACCTCCAGTCGGCAGTGTCTAAGACGACGAAGAAAGCAACACGGAGCGTGCGTGACCGGCTACCGGACCTCGTCGCTCGCGGCGCCCTCGAAGTCCGTGGCTCGGAGAAACGGCCGGAGTACCGGCGGACCGGGCTGATCTGAATGCCAACCACCGAGGATCTGCTTGCACAGCTCGTTGCGCTCTCGGGAGAGCAGCTGCGCTGGCAACGTGCCGCAGCGCTTCCGGGGCTCCGCGCGGTCATCGAACGGACGCTGGCCACGTCCCAGCAGCGTAAGGCATATGAGCTGTGCGACGGCAAAACGCTAAGCAGCGACATCGCAAAGAAAGTCGGCACGTCGCCCCAGAACCTCTCGAGCTGGACCCGACGATGGCGCGATCTGGGCATCGCGCACGAGGAGGGTCAGCGAATAAAGCATCTCGCGCCCCTGCGGTCACTTGGGATCGTGATTGAGCTCGACGGCTCATGACAACCAACGAGGAGATTCACAGCGAGCTGCTGGCGATCTATTCTCGCCTCGATGTCATAGAGGGGAAGGTCACGGTGATCGCCCGCGCCGATCGTGACAAGCTGCGCGGGGAGCTTGAAAAGGTCGTCAAGGCCAATCCGATAATCGGACGGATTTATCTGGCGCTGGACGGACAGAAGAACCAGGAGCAGATCACCCATGAGATCGAAAGCAGCAAAAATGCCGTTTCGCGATGGCTCCGATTGATGAGCCGTGAGTACGGCGTTATCGAACTCTCGAAGGGCGAGGGAGCCGGCCAGGTGTATCGCCATGCCCGCGCCATGGAGTCCGTGTTGCACCTGAGTGCGAGCATCCGAAAATGGCTCGATGAGGCCCAGAAGGACGCGAATGCCGAGCCGAAGAAGCCGACGTCATGACCACGGCGACTCGCGCGGAAATGCAGCGTCTCCTTGCTGCCGAGTTCGAGCGACGTGGCTGGGAGTATGACCTCAGCACGGTCCCCAGCCTCCTCGATGAGGTGGAGCGAACTGGGACGGTGGAGGGACAGCACCTCGCCGACAAGGTCCCTGCTGATCGTCTAAGGCGCATTGGCGCGACGCGAGCGGACCTCGCCGTCGCGATCACCGACGCGATTGGGGGTCGAACACTCGCAACCGAGCAGGCCCCCGTCACAATTGCAATAAACGATCACAGACACTCGGTCAATTTGGGACCAAGTGCCAGCATCGGTGGCAATGTGAACACCGGTTCGCAGATCTCGATCCAAGGCGATTCGCCCAACGATGACCTCCTCGATGCGCTAGCCACGCTCGTCACCGCAGGTCTCGGCGGCGAATGGAACGTCGAGGCGGCCGATGACCTGGCGCAGGTGATCAACCGTCGTGCGGACATCACCCACGAAGCCATCCAGCAACGGGTGCTTGAGGCAGCTCATGAGACGGGAGCTGGTCGTGAGAAGGCCAAGTGGTTGCTGACACAGATCGCTCAGAGCAGCATCAGCGGCGCCGTCGGCGTCGGCGTGACGACTGCGCTTGCGCTGATCAAATAGTGCAAGCATCAAGAAGACGCCGCCAGACCTGTGCGCGGCGTCACGCTCGGTGGTAACCTCGGATTACCGTCGGATCGCTGAGGCTCCTCCTCTTCGGAGGCAAAGCCAAGAGCGCCCAGGTACTACGGGTGATGGCCGTGCACCTGGTGGGTTATCGCAACCGTTCGGCGGCCCTTTTTCTTTTCCTTGGCTTACAGAAGTACGTAAGTCAAAGTACTAAATCCTAGGACATCTTATAGCGCAAATCCTAACAATGACCTAGGTTCGATAGAAAGCTACATCGTTGGTAGAGATCTCAGAACGCACGTAGGTTTCGTTTTAGCCAAAGGTAGAGCCGGGCGCAAAGCAGATGTTTTTCGGCCAGCGACTTCTAAGCCATTGCGGACCGCGACTGGTAGTCGGCCACGGATTGGCGATCTGCGGGCGCGAGAGGGCGCTTCTCGGCCCGCTCGGTGTACGCCAGGGTCCCGGAGCGGATCCGGCCGGACTCGAAGGAACAACCTTCCTCGCTCTACGAGGCCTGCAGCGTCTCATCATCACGGCGTCACCCGCGCCCTTGCCCGCGGCGGCGCCTGGCCTGGCGCGGCGTGCCGGGGAGGACCTGACTTGCTTGGCCCCGGCGGGGATGAAGTTTGAGGGCGCGCCCAGCGGCAGAGCAGCCGCACCGCGCGCCCGACGGGTCCGGGCGACCCGCCTCCCACGGCTGCGGCACGCCAATGCATGGAATGCGCCGCGTGCCCGGTCGCCAACACGGGCGATGACCGCGCACCCCTCCTGAGCAGGACACGGGTCAAGTCGCAGCCGAGAGCTGGTTCCCGGCGACAGACGAGGATCTCGGCATCAGCGAGCTGCCGAGCGAAGCGCCTGTTCTACTCATTGTGCCGCCGCCCTCCACGAAGTTCGAGGAATCGAAATTGAGTAACCGCGCATAAGCGCGGTTCGGAGGTGAGAGCATCTCAGCGCCCACGCGGACTGTCCACCGAGATGGCCTGAGAGAAGGGTGCGCCAGCCGAACTTGCAGACGTCCTCGGCGCCGCCCGAAAGATTCGCTGGCCGCGCCGGGGGCGCCGAGGCCAGAACACCCCGATGAGCCAACCAGCGCTCACCGGAACAGCTCCAACGCCCCCGTCCGGCCAGGTCGAGGTGGGCGACTACGTTGGCCACCCCGCGGAGCAGGCCGGGTGGCTCGTGCGACGACTCGGGCTGCGGCCCGGCATGTGCCGGTCCTTCGGGTGCGACCCCGACCAGCAAGGACACGTGATCGCCCAGCATCCGGCTCCCGGGGAGAGCACGCCGCGGAACACGATCGTCGAGCTGTACATCGGCGTCGCCGAAGCGGCGCCAAACGACGAGGCAGCCGCAGACACCAGCCATCCGAGGGCTGACGCCGAGCCCGACTTGACCGATGCCGAGCCTGAACGGGAGCAGCAGTCGGCCGGACGGCGCAAGAAACGGCTCGCGCACAGCCCGAGCCTCGTCGATACACCACCGGCGCCCACCCCCAGGCGCGCCATCGAAGACACCGCCGATCAGCCGGCGCCGACCGCCGAGGATGAGACGCAAGAGCCGTATGCGCACGCCGGCGCGAGCAGCCCGGACGCGGCGCTACTGCAGTTCGCACAGCTCGACTTCAGCCAGGAGAAGCTGCTGGCCGCAAGCCAGGTCTTCACCGCGCAAATAGACGCGCAGACACCGCCCACGCAACCGTCTGCCGCGCACCCGCAGGGGGCCGCGGAGACAGCAGAGGCGGACGCGCAGCAGTGCGACCCAAGCATGCACGAGCACGAGGCGACGCAAGCGTCCCCGGCGCTCCAGTTCGGACAGCTCGAGTTCAGTGACGAGGAGCTGATCGCCGCGGGGGAGATCTTTGGCGGACACAGGCCATCGGCACAACCACGGCCGCCGGCCGACGACCGTCTCGCGGCGGCAAAAGACAACGTGCTCGGATGGGTTCGCAGGCATCCGGTGCTGCTGGTCACCCTCGTCCTGCTGGTCGGCGTCTGGGCCAGCGTCGCGTTCGCGCGCGCCCCCGCCGACACGCGGCCGGCCGCGCGCACCAGCGGCGCGCCGACCACACGGCCATCACACCCCGCCCGTCAGCGAACAGGCGCAGCGCGCACGCCTGCGCAGCAAACGAAGCCGCAGGCCACACCACCAGCGCCACGACCGTCGGCGGCTAAGACGCCGGCAGAAACCACGGATATGAGCCGGGCGAGCGCCGGCGGACAGCCAGCTCCGACGCAGGCAGCGCCCACGCGACCAACAGCCGCAGCCAACACCACCAGCACAGAGGGAAACAGGAGGGCCGTTCTCCCCATGACAGCCAGCAGACAACAAGACACCAAAGTCCCGCCCACCGCAGCCGACGGCGAATCCAGACAGCCCGCCACGCCGTGGCGATCGCCAAAGGTGTGGTGGATCATCGCCGCGGTCCTCGGCGCCGGCGCACTCGCGCTCGCGCCCGCAGGGCAGGTGCACGCGCTCGAGGCGGCCGGCGCGTTCAAGGGCGAAGCGATCAGCGGCGTCGCCGAATTCATCGGCAAGCTCAAGGGCAACCTCGTGTGGCTCGGCGGCACCGCCATGGGGCTGATCATCGCCGTCGTCGGGATCATGTTCATGGCCGGGCACTCGCGCGCGCACGACCTCGCGATCCGCACCCTCATCGGCCTCGCGATCCTCGCCTCGATCAGCGGCATCGTCGCCTGAGCCGCGCATGGCCACCCAATCAACGACAGCAGCGCTGCCGGTCCCGCTCGGGCTGCTCGGGCTGCCCTCGCTACACAGCATCATCCAGGCGATCGCCGGCGGGTTCTTCACCGCGCTCGCCGAAGCGCTCGTCCCCAGCTGGCTGCGGCACGGCACCGTCGCGACGATCCAGCACCTCGTCGCGCTGCCCGACCCCGGCACATGGAGCCACGTCAAGGCCCTGCAGGGCGAGATGACCTACCTCGCGGTGATGCTGCTACCCGTCACGCTCGCCGTCACCGCGACCCGCTACTGGCTGGTCGGGCTCACAGGCGCCGCACACCCAGCCACCGCCGTCACCCGCACCGGCCTTGTCACAGGGGTGCTCGTCGGCTACCGCTGGATCGTCGAGCAGACAGTCGCCGCCACCAACACGCTCACCCACGGCCTGCTCGGGCTGCCCGCCGTCTCCGCAGGCCTCGCGCGGATCATCAGCGTCCTGTTCGGCGGCGCGCTGCTCGCCGGAGGCGGCGGCGTGTTCGGCGCGCTGCTCGTGATCATAGGAGTCGTCTTCGCCGCCGGGCTGTTCGCCGCCCAGGTGCTGCTCACCATCGCGCTCGCGCTGCTGTGCGTCATCGGCCCGCCGCTGATCGCGCTGTCCGCGATCCCCGAGCTCTCGCACCTCGCGCGCGGCTGGGCCGACAGCCTGCTGGCCGTCGCGCTCGTACCAATCGGCTGGACGATCCTGTTCGCCACAGCCGGGGCGCTATCCCTCGACGCCACCAACTTCGGCGGCGGCAGCGGCGGCCTGCCCGAACACGTCGCCGCCGCGTTCGCCGGGCTGATCACCTTCATCCTCGCCGTACGGCTCCCGTTCATCGCGGTCGGCGAGATCCGCAGCATCATCGCCCGCCACAGCAGCCGGACAGCCACCGCCAACACAACCAGCAGCCAGCCCGCCCCGCCCGGCGCAGACCGCGTCAAAACCGCCCACGCACGGCTGCGCGCGATCGGGCTTCAGGCCGTGCCCGCACTCGGCGCGAGCGTCGGAGGAGCAGCAGGGGCACTCGGCGCCCCCGCCGGCGGCCCCATCGGCGCGCTCAAACGCCGCGCCGCCACAATCACACAGCACGCCCGGCCAGGCGCAGCCGGCGCGCGCACCCCCTCCCACACCACACCACGCCCGCCGGCCGCCACGCCGCCGCGGCGCGGCGCCCGCCAGCGGATCCGTGACGCACGCACGATCCTCGCCGCCGCGCCCGCGCAGGCGGCGAAAGCCATGCGTAGCGCGAGGCAGCCCGCGCACCCCGTCAAACACACAAGCACAGCGTCCACGCCCAGCGGCGGCGCAGCCCGATCCCGGCAACCCCGCGACCAGGGCAGCGAGCGACCCTCCCAGACACGACCCCCAGGCGCCAGCGAGCGAGCGGGCGCCCGCGTCAGCGAGCGCCCGGCGCAGGCGCCGGCGGCTGCTGGCAGGCCGACATACACACGCCAAGCTCGCACAGCCCCCAGGACGACAGGAGGAGGCGCACGCCAAGCCGAATCCGCAACCAGCCCCGCGAGCGCCAGCCGGCAGGACGCGGGACCCAACACACCCGGCGCAGCGCGAGCGCCCCAGCCACACGCGCGCGAGAAGCCGGCCGCCAGCACACGACGGCAAGACACCGCCCGCTCCGCCAGCCAGCAGCGCAAACCATCGCCGCGACCACAACCGCCGCGCGGTGCGCCCGCCAAGGACCGCTCGACGGCGCCCGCCTCAAAGAACACCGGCGGGCGCGGACGCCGGCTGCGCCGGCACAAGCCACGACCCACGGCCAAGCCATGATCCACCGCACCTTCCGCTCACTGGACCAGCCACCCAAGCTGCTCGGGTTCACCGTCCGCCAGTGGGCAGCGCTCGTCGCGGCCGCCGCCACAGAGGTGCTGCTCATCCGCGCAGCGCACATCCCCGGCAAGCCGGCGATCACCCTGTTCACGTTCACGATCGGGCTGCCCGCCGCGCTCACATACGTCTCCGAGACCGGCGGGCTCGCGATCGGCCAGCTGCTAGCCGACCTCGTGCGCTGGCGGGTCAAACCCAAGCAGCTCGACAGCCCGCAGCGCGCCGCAGAGCTACTCGGTGTCGCGGCGATCCACCCCGACGGGCTGCTGATCCGCCAAGACGGCGTCCTCATCCGCTACCTGGAGTGCGAGACCGTCAACCCGCTCGTCCTCGACAGCGACCAGGCCGAGCAGATCTCAAGCGCGCTGGCGCAGCTCGCAGCACGCCTGCAAGACCGCCAGACCCTCCAGGTCTACGTACACGCCACCTCCCTGGGGCTCGAGGAGCTGCTCGCCCGCGAGCAGCAGCGCTGCGAGCAGGCCGCCGGCGCAGCGCAAGACAACGGCAACGGCCCGCTCGCCGAGGCGATCCGGCGCCTCGGCGACGCCCAGGAGCAGTCGCTGCGGACAAGCGCGGAGCAGACCAGTCCGCTGCAGGTCCGCCACCTGCTGATCTGCCCCTACACGCCAACACCCACACGCCGGTGGCCCAGCAAAAACGGGCGCACATTCCAGGAGCAGCAGACCGCGGTCCGTGAGTCGGCCAGGCACGCCGACGGCATCCGCGGCGACCTGCAGGCGATCGGCCTGGACGCCAAGCCACTCGACGGCCCGGCCGTCCTCGACCTGCTGCACAGCCGCCTTGACCCCGGCCACAGCCAAGCCGGCGCGCCACCCGCCAGCTTCACGAACCCGCACGCCATCAGCGGCCAGGCGGACAGCGAGGCGATCACGCGCGCGCTCTGCAGCACCCCGATCAGCCTCAGCCAGCCACAACAGGTCCGCATCGGGGAGGAGATCGAGCAGGTGCTGCACATCACGCTCGCGCCCGAGCAGACCTGGGCCGGGTGGCTCATGCATCTCACCCAGACGCCGCTGCCGTTCACGCTCACCGTCCACATCCAGGCAAGCGAGCGCCACCGCGAACGCGCCGCACAAAAGCGCCGCTACAAGCGGCTATACGGCGTAAACCGTGGCGTGGAGCTGCGCGGACGCCCGCTTGACCCCGACGCACGCCTGGCCGAGCAGGAGGCCGCCGAGCTCACCGAACAGCTCACCGTCTCAAACGGCGCAGGCATCTACCGCCTGTCCATCTACCTCTCCCTGCGCGAAGTGGACGGCGACCCCGACTCCCTACGCGAACAGGCGGCCGCCGTCGGACGCGAGCTCACCAGCGCAAGCGACGCGCGGCTCGCGCCAGGCACGTTCGCTCAAGAAGCGCTGTGGCGCTCCACCCTGCCGCTCGCACACGACGCCGCGGGCAGAGCCCGCAAGTACATCTCAGCCAACGTCGGCGACAGCATCCCGCTCACCGCGGCCAGCTGCACAAGCCCCGCGGGGATCCCGCTCGGCTGGGCGCTACCCGGCAGGACCCTGCAACGCCTGGACCCGTTCGACGAGCGCCACCCAAACCACCTGCTGCTGATCAACGGCATGTCGGGCGCCGGCAAGACGATGAGCGCCGTCATCCTGCTCGCCCGCGCGATCGCCCACGGCGCCACCGGGTTCATCATCGACCGCGCCGGGCACTTCGACTACCTCGCCTCGCTGATCCCCGGCTCGGTATCCGTTCAGATCGGCGCGGACGGGCACGCGATCAACCCCTGGGACGTCAGCGACCCCCGGACACCCGGCGCCGAGAAGGTCGACTACCTGCTCGCCCTGCACGCGCTGCTGCTGGGCGAGCACAACCAGAGACGCGACAGCCACGGGCTCACAGACCTCGAGGCGAACCTCCTGGGCCTCGCGATCGGCGGCGTGTACGAACGCGCGGCGCTGACCGGCGAGGAACCACGCGAGCTGCTGCTGCAGGAGGAGCTCGAGCGCCGCTACCAGACAGAACGCACCGACGGGTCGATCGGGATCGCCGAGGCGCTGCGCAACCTCTCGATGCGCATCAACAACTACCTGCACGACGGACCCTACGGCTACCTCGGCGACCGGCCCACCACGATCGCCGCCGGCGCACCGCTCGTCATCTTCGACACCCGCAGCATCCCCGACGCCAAGGCACCAGCCGCCCTGTTCGCGATCTGCGAGCACGTCAAAGGACACATCAGCCGCACACGCGCGGCGCACCTCGCCGGCGCCAGCCCCGAGCACGAGTGGGCGGGCCGCAGCTTCCTCGTCATCGACGAGGCATGGAAGCTGATCGAACGGCCCGCCACCGGCCGCTGGTTCAACGAGTTCTCACGCCGCAGCCGCCACTACGCCCTGTGGCTGATCGCCATCAGCCAGCAGCTCTCAGACTTCGACAACGAGCACGGCCGGGCACTGCTCGCGAACGCGACGATGCGACTATTTCTACGCCAGCTCCCGCGCGAGCTCGCGTACGCCAAACAGACACTCGGCCTCTCAGACCAAGCCGTCGAGGCGATCAGCCAGCTCGAGACACGCCGCGGGGACTACGCGACCGCCTACCTGCAGAACGGCGCCCGCGGCCAGGCCACCATCCAGATCAGCGTCGGTGCCCGCGAGTACTGGATCGCAACCAGCGACCCCGCCCGCGACGAGCGCACCCGCCAGCGCGCCCTCGCGCGAGCCGACGCAGACCCCTGGCGGGCCCTGGCGCTGCTCGAGCAAGACCACCAGCGCCAAGACCAGAACGAGCAGGGCAGCGCATGAGCCAGGCGAAGCTCGCATACACGGCGGGGCGCAGCAAAACCGTGCGGACGCTCGCCACGAGCGCCCTGCTGCTCCTCGCGCTCACCCCCATGATCCTCGCCGCGGCGCTCGCCGGGGTCATCGGCGAACAGGAAGCAGCCGGCTGTGAGGCCGTCAGCGGCGAGACCGCCGCGGGCGGCGGGCCGATCGCCTCAGGCCAATACGCCGTGCCGCTGCAGCTCGCCCCCGGGCGGACCTACCTCGTCGGCGCGACCGAGTACGGCGGCCCCGGCGACCGGAGTTCGGGCGAGTACGGCTCGATCCCCGACCCGACCCAGTCCTACCTGCCCGCACACCCCGACACGTTCGCCGAGCTGTCGCTGCTCGACCACAACCCCGCCGACGACGGACAGACATTCACCTTCAAGGACGCCGATGCGCTCGACAACCTCCCCTACCTCACCGGGCTGCGCGTCACCCACGCCGGGCGCACCCTGCTGCTGTACAAGCGCGACATCGGCTACGGGCAAGGCCCCGGCCAGCAGATCGAAAACGGCGAACCGTACCGGCTTGACATCTGGTGGCAGGCAGCCCAGCCGCTCGCAGTCAGCAAGAGCCCCGTACAGATCCAGCTCGCCCCCGCGAGCGGGGCCGCCGCAACGCTCGAACAGCTACCCGAAAGCACCGAACCGTCCAGCGGCGGCGAAGCGTGCCAGAGCGAACCGGGGGCGAGCATCCCGCTGCCGCTCGTGCCCGGCACACGCACCCAGATCCTCCCCAGCGGGCTCGCCGCCGCAGGCGAAGCGGCACCCGCCCCCGTCAAGGCGATGGTCGCCGCCGGCAACCGCCTGTACGGGACCGCCTATGACTACGGCGCCGGGCACGGCGTCAGCCTGAACACGCTGCAGGGCGCCTACGACTGCTCCTCGGCCGTCTCCTACCTGCTGCACGCCGGCGGGGCACTCGGCGAATACGCGCTTGACTCAAGCCAGCTCGCCGCCTACGGGGATCCCGGCCCCGGCCGCTACATCACGATCTACGCCAACGCGGCGCACGCGTTCATCTACGTCGCCGGGCTGCGCTTCGACACCGTCGAAGACCCCGCCTGGGACAGCGGCCCCAACTCCGGCAAGCCCGGCGCCCGCTGGCGCGTCTCGGAAACCGTCCCCGACTGGGCCAGCTGGAGCGTCCGGCACCCACCAGGACTATGAGCCACCGGCGCGCGCTCATTCCGGCCCTCGCGGTAACCGTCACGCTCGCCGCGGCCGGCTGCGCCAACCCCGACGCGCCCGTCGCGGCCGACAACAACACAGCCAGCCAGGCGCAGAACGCCGGGGAGCCCGCGGCGCCGGCGCCACCCACAGCGATCAGCCAGGCGCCGACCGGTCCCCAACGCACGCCGCAGGCCGCGCTGCAGGCCTTCGCGCGGCTGTACATCAACTGGAACTACCGCAACCTCGCAGCCACCCAGCGGGCACTCGCGGCCATGGCCGTCGGCTCCGCCCGGCTGGCAGAGCACCAGGCAGCCGCCACCAGCGCCGCCGACAGCACGATCCAGCGCGCACACATCCAAAACAGCGGCGCCGTGATCGCGATCAGCCGAGACCTCGCGAGCACCGGCGCGTGGGTGATCGTCACACGCGAGCAGACCACCGGCGCCGCCCAGTACGAAGGGCTCCCCGCCGGCTACCACGTCACGCTCGCCCACCTACAACACGTCTCGCACGGCTGGGCGGTCAACGAATGGCTTCCACAGAGCTGACCGAAGCGGCGCCAGCACAGGCCCGGTCGCTGCAGCGGCCCGCTGCCGCGTTCCTGGTCACATACGCCGCGCTGTGGGCAAGCACCCTCGCCGGCGCGGCAGGCGTCACGATCGCTGGCGCCGGCGCCAAGCACGCCGTCCGCCGGCTCCTCGGTCTGACGCTGACACCCGACGCGGCGCCGAGCGCCGAGCGGATCGTCGCGATCGCCGCACACAACCTGCCGATCGCCGGCTGGCCACTGCTGCTCGGGATCGCCGGGACCGCGACCGGCCGGAGAACCCGAGCGATCGCGGACAGCGTGCTGGTCGGCTGCACGGTCGCCAACACACTCCCGGTCGGCGCGGCGATCGGCGCCTACGGAACGGCGCTGCTCTGCTACATCCCCCAGCTTCCGCTCGAGTGGGCCGGACTCGCCGTCGGGTACTCGAGCTGGCTGGCGCAACGACAGCAGCCATTGAACGCCCAGACACGGCTGACGTGGCTCGCGGCCGTCGCCGTGATCATGCTTGCCGCCGCAGCGACGGAGACGATCGCCGTGCCGCAGCGCGCCTCAGCAGCCCAGCTCGTCGAGCCGCTCGATCAGGCGCGCGTACACCGCACGCGCCTCATCGACGGTCAAGACCGGACGGCGGCGGCGCAGGTGCCCGGCGAGCATCCGCGCCGGCAACAGCAGCACGCCCCGCTGGCGGGAGGGAGCGCGATCCAGGTAGGCGCGGCTGAACACCAGCAGAGGCTGCGTCCTCACGCCGGCGAGCGCTTCGATGCGCTTGGACTCCGCGTAGGCTTGGCGCAGCCAGAGGCGCTCGACGCGCGCCACCCGCACAGGGCCGCGATGGCTCTTCGTCTCCAGCGTGAAGACGCCGCCCGGGCCGATCACGACGTGGTCGACGTTGCCGGCACCCGTGTCGATGTCCTGCAGCGCAAACCAACCGTCGCCGGCCATGCCCTCGAGGATCTCCCCGACGTGCAGCTCGCCGTCGTTGCCGCGGACACGGCGCTGCAGCACACGCTCCACGCGGCGGCTGGCGATCAGCATCGCCGCGATCAGCGCCAGAGCAAACCCGTCGAGGAGCGCCGCATGGCCGACCGGCGAGACGGCGCGCGAGCGAAGCAGCACCAGCAGCGTCAAAGGCAGCACGCCCGCCACGAGCAGCACCGCCGCGAACACCAGGACGATACGCCGCACGACGCCGCGGCCATAGTCCGCCGCTCGGCGATCCGCGACGCTGCCACGTCGAGCCGTCATGGGACCCGGATCGGCGGCGCCGACAGAGCACTTGAGATGAGCCCCCAGCGATCGGTCGAAGGGCCGATCGGAAGCCACATGTAAACGACAACGATGCAACGAAACGAGAAACCGCAACAGGAGCTGCACTGACCCTGGCGCTTGCAGCGGAGAAGGGTTTGTGAGACATTCGGCGACGTCACGGTTGACAGGAGGAAACAAGCATGGAGGCGAAAAACCCCGCCACGGCGCGCACGCCCGCGGGTCAGAACGACAACACCGCCACGCCCGGAACCGCCGGAGCCCTCGCCAGCGGCCAGGTAGGCGTCGCGCTCGGCGCATGGCAGAGCACCGAGCTGCGGCTCGCCCGCCGCTACGGGGAGTGCCGCGGGCTGACGCCCGAGCAGCTCGAGGACCTCTACCAGGACACCGCGCTCGCGCTTCTGCGGCGCAGCTTCCAAACGATGAGCACCTGCGCAACGCGCTGCGCTGGGGCATCAAGCACCGGGCGCTACACCAGCACCGCGACGGCGTCGGCGCCTGCAGATCCTCACGAGCATGCGCCGCAGCTAACCGACCCAGCGACGCTCGCAAGCCGCACCAGTCGCCCCGAGGACGCCGCGGTGCTCGACGGTGACCGGGTCATCGTCAGCGAGTTCCTCGCCGAGCTCGACGCGCTCGAGCGGCGCATCTTCTGGCTGACCGCCGAGGGACTGCGCTACCGCTCGATCGCCCCGATCCTCGGCGTCGACGTCAACGAGGCGCGCAAAGCCGCCCGCTCGTGCGAGCAAAAGCGCCAACGCTTCCAGATCCTCTACGACTCCGGACGGCTATGCGGCTACCGCGCCCAGACCATCACCGCCATCAAGACAGGCCAGCAGGTGACCGCGGAGCTCGCGAGCGCGCCTACACCCACCTGCACGGCTGTACCGCCTGCCGCGCCAGCACAACACCAACGCCAAGCGGCTCAAAGCGGCCTTCAGGCGCACGCCGCCGCGCTCGCACCACTCCCCCTGCTCAGCCGGCGGCTGCCATGGCTCACCCGGCTGGAGCTACGCACCCGCAGCCTCGCCGCGCGCACAGTCCCGCACGCGATGCAGACCCCCGGCGGGGGGGTGCTCCGCGAACGCGCGATCACGCTGCTCGCGACCGGCGGCGCCGCCGGCAAGCTCGCCGCCGGCGCAGCCACCATCGCCGTCATCGCCGGCGGCACGCTCGGCGCCACCAACGCACTCCAGCCCCAGCGGAAGACCGGCCGCAGCACCACGAGCAGCCGCACGGCCCGCGATCGCTCCGGCGCGCACACCGCCAACCCTCCCCGCCGCGACAGCCACCGCCGAAGCCCAGCAGCAGACGGCGGCCAGCGACACCCAGGCAGCCACGCCGCCGCCAGCCACGAGCACCGACTCCAGCACCAGCAGTCAAAGCGGATTCGCCTACCTCGGCATCCCCAGCCGTGCGAGCCAAGCGCCGCCGGCGCAGACCGAAGAACAAACCGCCACCGCCGCCAGCGCCGACCAGCAGACAGGCGCCGAAGAAGCCGCCCAACAACAGCAGCACCCGCACCGGCAATCCGGCAGCGGCGAAGACCAGCACGGCGGAGGGCCATTCACCCCATGAGCATCCAGCGATCCGTGGCCGCCAAGCACAGCCGGCGGTCAGTAACCACGTAACGCCCCGCAGCGACCGGCCACGGACGAAGAGAACGGCACGATGCGCTCATCACAACCCCCAACCCCGGCCGGTCCAGGGTGCCCCGGGCCGCGATGCGGCCCGGGGCACCCACGCCGCCGCCGCCATGCTCGCCGCCGCGGCTCTCGCCGCCGGAGTCCTTCTCGCGCCCGTCAGCAGCGCACACGCCGGCGAATGGGTGCAGGTGTCCTGCATCAACCCCAACCAGACAGAAGCCGGCAGCGACGGCTGGTCCAGCTCGCCTCCGCACCCGAAACCTCCGAAGCAAACACCCAGTGCGGCCCCGGCAGCTACGCCTTCGCGCAGCTGTCAGCGAGCCCCGGCGCCGGTCGGCGCCTACCAGACACTCCGCTACACGCCACCCGCAGGATCCACGCTCAACGGCGGGCTGCTCGACCTCGCCATGAACGCCGACGGGCTACGGCCCCGAAGCATCGGGCACCGCCACCGCCTACACCCCCGAACAGAACCCCAGCGACTCCTGCTGCAGTGCGCCGCCGGACACACGCCCTGCGCCGGATCAACCAACGAGCTACATAGGACAGCTCGAACATCCCCCACGGCCACGGCGGCCAGCTCTACCTGCAAGCAGGCTGCGCCGGCACCAGCGGACACAGCATGCGACGAAGGCGGCGCCGACAACGCTGGTCAGCGGTCCAGCTGTGGTGGGCAGACCTGCGGCTCACCAACACCGCGCTACCAGCCGCCACCGGGATCGCCGGCACACTGCTCACAAGCGAGCCGCGGCGCGCGCGAACTACTGCTCATCGCGCAGGAGCGCAGAGGCCCCGGCATCTACAAGATCACCGTCCAGGCCGAACGGCAAACGCTCTACAGCGGCACGCCCGACAGCAACGACGGGCAGTGCGTCCCCGTCGGCGAAAGCGACGGCGCGCTGATGTTCGACGCCTCCCAGCCCTGCAAGGACAGACGAGAGCATCGACCTGCCGATCGAAACCACGCTCCTGCGCGACGGAGCGCACACGCTCGAGGTCACGATCAGCGACCCCGCGGGCAACACCGCGATCGTCTACGAGAACACGATCACCACCCACAACGCGCCCGAGGACAGCACCGCGCCCACCATCGCCGACGCGGCCGGCGGCACGCTCAACGCCGAACACGGCGACTGGCAGGCGCCCGAACACACCGGCGCCATCACCTACAGCTACCAGTGGCAGCAGTGCAACCCCGGCGGCGAGGAGTGCACGGCAATCCCCGGCGCCGAAGGCAACGCGTACACGCCGAGCGCAAGCGACGCCGGCCACACCCTCCGCGCCCTGATCACCGCAGCCGACAGCGACGGCGCCACCAGCCTGCAGAGCAACGCAAGCCCGCTGATCGCGGGATCCGCCAACACCACGAGCACGATCGCCAGCCCGCTGACGAGCAGCGCGCCCGCGGCGAGCGCGCTCGGCGCCAGCCCACCGGGATCCAGCGCGAACGGCAACCCGGCAAACGAAGGCGCCGAGATCCACCTCGACACCCCCACCCGGGTGATCCGCAGCTACGCACGGCGTGCACTGACCATCGCCGGCCAGCTCACCACCCCCACCGGCACGCCGATCGCCGACGCCAGCCTCACCGCAACCGAACGGGCGAGCGGCACAAACACCGTGAGCTTGGTCGCGCAGGCCAGCAGCACAGCCGGCGGCGGGTTCACGCTACACGTTCCCCGCAGGAGCCTCACGCACCCTCACGATCGGCTACCGCAGCGACAGCAGCGACGCCGGCTACAGCACGCAGGCCACCGTCAGCGAGAGCGTCGCCGCCGGCGTCACGCTGCACGTCACGCCGCGGCACACCACCCCGACCGGCACGATCACCATCAGCGGACAGGTCGACGGCCCCCTCCCTCGCGGCGGCGTCACCGTCGAGCTGCTCGTCCACTACCACGGACAGTGGCAGCCCTTCCGCGACCCCCACACCAACCCCGCCGGACGCTTCCATGTGCGCTACCAGTTCCAGGGCGCCGAAGGACGCTACCCATTCCGCGTGCAAGCACTCGGCGGCCAAGCCGGGTTCCCCTACAGCGCCGGCGAGAGCAACACCATCACGATCACCACACGCTGAAACACGCGGGGCACCGGAAGAACGCGACGATGCGCCGCCTGCTCAACCGCGCCGGCGGGAAGCAGCCGAGCGCCGCGAGGTCACCTTGGGCGCAGCCGGTACCGGCTTACGCGCTTCGAACTCGGCGAACCCCTCCTCGTGGCTCAGCGTTCCCTCCACCAGGCCCGCCTGACGCATCCACAGATACATGTCCTGGCGGTCCGGGGGAGCCGGGCACCCGCAGCGTGAGGCGACGCGCGCCAGCAGCTCACCACGCCCGGACATGTCGGAGAAGAACGAGGTGCCGATCAGCCGGCCGCCCGGCGCAAGGCAGCGCGCGATCTCCGCGACCGCGCCCGCACGATCCTTGACCCACTGGATCCCGTCGAAGCACAAGAACACGTCGATCTCGCCGTCGGCAAACGGCAGACACGACAGGTCCGCGACCCTCGTCCGCACGTGTGGCAGACCGCGCCTGCGCGCACGCCGACGCACACGCCGCAGGACCCGCTCCTGCAGATCCCCGGCGACATAGGCGACGTCCGCTGCCGGCCCCAGCGCGCGCGCCCCCACAGCCGCGCGCGCGGGGACCTCCGCGACACGGACATCCTCAAGGCGCCGAACCCGGCGGGCACACCAGTACATCCGAGACACATCCAGGCCCCACACCACGCGAGCCAGCGCACACGCCAACAGATACCGACGAAAAGGCAGACGGTACGGGCCACGACGGGCCGCCGACGCACCAGTGACGGGCACGGACAGCTGAGCGCTCGGCGTAACCGGCAGCTCGAGCGCATCAGCCTCACCCGCAGGACCGCTCACCAGATCCCCCAGCTCCGGCGGTGCTCAGAACGCCCACCGGAGTCGGCGACCCGCGGCGTTTCGTGTGTCTGGATGCGCTGCACGCTCGTGTGTTTGGGGAGACCGGGTGCCGCCGCGCGAACGGCCGCTGCGGCACCCGGCGGGCATCAGAGCATGTTGAGCAAGGGCGCCCAACAGCCCCGTAGATAATAAACGGCCACACGAGCTTTAGCCAGCGCCGCCCAAGATGTCGACAGGCCTGCCGCCGCTGTGGCCGCACTGCACGGCAACCCCCTTATGCATCCCGGATGAACGGTGCCCGCGACAGCAGAGGCCGTCACGCAATGCGCGGGCCTACCGGCGCCAGCTTCGCGCGGCAAGTAAACGTCCGTATAGGGTATCGTCCGCGCCACGGTGAGCGAGGAGAACGCGAAGTTGCTGACGCGCCTGACCGCGGCGGTCAACCGCGGTGACGCAGACAGTTTCTGCACGCTGATAACGGAGGACTTCGAGATGGTTGGCGCGGTCTGCGACGGCGCTGCCGCGATCCGTCGCGGGATCGCCGGCGCGCGTGAGCTGTTCGCCGAAGCGCAGCAGCGGCGAGCAGTGCACCTGCGGCTCATCGAGGAGCACGACCTCGGCAACCGGGCGCTCGTGCTCGGCACGATCAGCTGGCACGGCGCGGGAGAAGGGTTTACAGCGACAGCATTGTCCGCCGTGCTCGACTTCGACGCCGGCCGGGTCGCCGGGATACGCCTCTACGCCGACCGCAACGACGCATGGAGCGCAGCCGGCCTCGGCCGCCCCCGCAGCTGACGCCCGGCAGCCAAACAGCACAGGGAGCTCACCTCGGAAGCGCTCGTCGTCTAGAAGGTCGGGAGGTCGAGGTAGTCCGCTCTCGTGCCGTCCGGTCGTGTCTTGAGGAACGTCTGACCGTCCACCTCGACGAGTTTCACCGCCCGGCCCCGCTCCCAGCCGTTCGCGCCGTCGCGCGTGGCAGTCCAGATGCTGTACCCCGTTTCAAGCCACGCGAGCATCTGCACGCGCGAGGTCGTTGTCCCAGGCCCCACGTTCAGGCGCCTGTCGTCATGGATCCAGAGCGTCTCGACCCGGGTACCCGCCGCGTTGTAGCGGACGGCGCTCACCAGATACTCGGCCGGCCCGCGAGTCACCGCCGCTCCAAGACAGCGACGACGAAATGGCGGGCACCGCGCTCGCCGGCGAGACTAGCGTCCGCGGCCAAGGAAACCCCATCCGAAGACCGACTGGCCAGCTCGACGCCGCTCAGCGCCAGCCACTGACCGCGCACCGGAGCCTGCGAGCAGGGACGCGGGCGCGTACCGAAGGAGCGCGCCTGCAGGCCAGATCCCAGGAGGAATCCGATCATGCGCCCGGGCGCAGCACACGTCCCGTCGAGTCGACCGGCCTCTGGTTCACAGTCATCTCTCACGATCAGCTCATGCCCGGTGCGAAGCGGGCGCGGCGGCTGAAACGCTCGCCGCGACGCCCGGGTCCGCCAGAGGGGCGAGAGATAAGGAGCAGCCCCCCAGATACATAAACGTCAACGATAGATTTATCCAAAGCGGCTAGAACTGTCAAGAGCGCGTTGCGCGCAAAGGCTGTCCGGGCGCCGCCCAGGCAGTTGGATCCCGTAAAAATCGTGTGTTAGACTGGCTTAAGAAGGGTATTGGGCCACAATCAACACGTGAGATGCGCCGCCCTGTTCCTCGACAAACAGCCAGCCACGTAAACATGACCGCGGTCATTGCTGCCGGGCCGGCTGGCAGCATCGCGCAGCGAGCGGCGCCCGGGGCTAACGTTGACGGCCCGGCGGCTCAGGTACCTTCCCGGCGGATGGCGACCGGCAACAAGCAGCGCAGGCCCGCGCGGGCACGCAAGGAGACCCAACGGGAACGGATCCTCGCGGGGATGATCACGGCGGTCAACCGCGCCGGCTACGCCGGCGCGAACGTGTCGGCCGTGATCACAAACGCCGGGGTCTCCCGGCCGACCTTCTACGACTACTTCAAGGACCGCGACGACTGCTTCAAGGCAGCCGTCAGCGACGTCGCAGCGCAGCTGGGCAGCCAGATCGAGTCGGCCGTGCAGCAGCGCGCGCCACAGGACGCGAGCGCCGCGGCGATCGAGGCGCTGCTCGGCTACGCCACCGAGCGCCCTGGCAATACAAGGTTCCTCGCGGGCGAGTCGATGGCTGGCGGCAGCGACGCGCTCGACATCCGCGACCAGGCGATCGCACACGCCGCCTCGATCATCGACGAGCACCAGAACCAGACGGCCGCACGAACCCCCGTGCCGGACCTCGACACGCGGGTGCTGCTCGGCGCGCTCTACCGCCTCATAGCAAGCAGGCTGCGTCGCGGCGAGACCGGCATCGCGCGGCTGACCAGCGAGCTGCAGGAGTGGACGGCCTCCTACGCGCGGGCGGCCGGGCGCCGGCGCTGGCAGCGCCTACAGCCCGGGCCTGAACTGTCGCCGTCGCCGCATGTGCCCGAGATCCCGATCCAGCGGATGCCAGGCGTGCTGCCGCCCGGCCGCCCGCGGATCTCCGAAGAGGAGATCGCCGAAAACCACCGGCTGCGGATCCTGTACGCTGCCGCGCGTCTCGCCGAGGAGAAGGGCTACACCGCCACCACGGTGGCGGACATCACAAAAGCTGCAAGCGTCGACGGGCGCGCCTTCTACAGGCACTTCGCGGACAAGCAGGAGGCGTTCGCGGCCGTCCACGAGCTCGGCTTCCAGCAGCTCATGGACGTAACCGGCAAAGCCTACTTCTCCACCGAAGGCTGGCCAGAGCGCTGCTGGGAGGCCGGCCGCGCGCTCACGCAGCTGCTCGCCGCCAACCCGCTGGTCGCACACGTCGGATTCGTCGAGGCCTACGCCGTCGGACCGGGCGCCGTACAGCGCATCGAAGACAGCCACACCGCGTTCTCGTTCTTTCTGCAGGAAGGGCTCCTGCAGGCCGGAGCATCCACACCCTCACGTGTCGCGATGGAAGCGATCATCGACGCGGGCTTCGAGATCATCTACCTACAGACCCGGGCGAAAGCCGAGGCACAGCTACCGCGGATGCTGCCGGCAATCGCGCACATCTGGCTCACCCCGTTTCTCGGCACCGGGGCTGCAGACCAGTTCATCGACCGCCAGCTGAAGAAAACAGCGGCCCGCACCCGCAGCTAACGAACCCGCCCCACGAAGCCGGGCAGGAGCTCGCGCCAGCTAAGGCCGAGCCCGCCTCAGATTCGCCACGCGCCCCGGGGCCGCTGCGGTCAGCGCTTCTTGGGCTGCTTGGCCTTCGCGCCGTATCGCCTGCGGGCGGTTGCTTCGCAGAGCGCGCGTTTGCGCTTGGGCTTCGCTTTGCGGCACGCCTTCAACGCCGCCGCGAGCTGTTGGGCCCTGGTGGGCTTCATTTTGGCCGCGGGTTTTGCGGTCGCGGGAGAGGGTTTTTCGATCGGCGTAACGAGAAGGGGCTTTTCGATCGCTAGCAAGGGCGCGGCCAGGTTTTCCGGCACAGAGAACGTCGGCCCTGAGAAGGTCGCGGTCGCGGGGAACGACTCGACGGGCGGTTGCGTCCCCGGGAGCCAGCATTCTTCGGCGCTTTCACACGACGCCGGTGGTGGGGGTGTTTCGCAGGGTTCGCCCTTTTCGCAGACGGGTTCTTCGCACGGTTCGCCCTTTTCGCAGACGGGTTCTTCGCACGGTTCGCCCTTTTCGCAGACGGGCGCGGCGGCGTGAGCGTCATAGACATCGACGTTCTCGTCGGTGTCCGTGGGCAGGAGTGCTTGGCGGGTGAAGAAGAACACGTCGTCGCCGGTGGCGGACGCGTCGCCGAAGTAGGACCCTCCCGTTGCGCTGGCGCCGGAGATCAAATACAGGCAGCCTTCATCCTGGGCTTCGGAGTCGCAGGAGCCTTCGCCGTCGGCCTCCCACTCATACACATCCGTCTGATCGTTCGTGTCACCCGACAGCAGCACATCGGGAGACTGAAAGAACGCCCTGTTGCCGTCTTCGGAGAGGTTGCGCGTCAGGATCGGTTCGCCGGCGCCCCCCGAGGCGGCGCCGCTTTCGCCTACGAGGATCGGTTCCCCGACCGGCGCCAGCGCCGGATCGGGGTTACACGACACGCAGGTCAGGCGTCCCACCGCACCGTCCGGCCCGGCGCGGTAGCGATAGAACTCGGTGCACCCTTCTCTGCCGCAGCCACTATTGTCATACCCTGTCAGCGGCCGTCGCGAGCCGAGCAGCACGGTTTCCCCGTCGGGGGTCACGCGCGAGGCTTTCTCGCGCGATGGGCCAGCGGGGCGGTCCTGCCAGTCCGGTTCGTCGCCTTCGTCGCGTTCGCCGCCTGCGTCCAGGAGCCTTGCGATGAACGTCGTCACAGGTGCCCCGGCCGGTGGCTGGTAGGACTCGTACAGGTTCGCGACCTTCGGTTCGCTCGCGGGCGCTTCGCTGGCTTTCTCGTGTTCGCCTGCCGCGTTGACGTATTCGTATTCGCGGGTGTTTTCCGCGAGCACGCCGCCGGCCGCGAAGTACACGGCCGACCCGTCCGCGGAGGACCCCAGCACACCCAGAACGTCGGGCGTCGTGCCCGACAGCGAATCGTCGGCGAGCGTTTCGCTCGCCGGCAAGCTCAACCCCAGCGAGTGTTCGCCCACCGCCGTAACCGTCGTCCCTTCCTGCAAACCCGCCCCGAACACGCCTTCCCCGATATGGAACACCCCCGCCGAGACGGCAAGGCCAGTGACTTCGTTTGAGCCGGCGGTCAGGTCGCCTGTCCCCGCCGCGGTAACGGCGATCGGCTCCCTAACACCCGTGTGCGCGTCAAAGCGGTAGAGGTCTTCCCCTTCGGTGTAGAAGGCGAAGGACCCGTCGGGGGTCGCTTCGCGAAAGACCGCCGCGCCCGCGGACACCGCGACGGTGCGCTGCCCATCTTCACGCAGATAGACACGTTCTGAGGGCAGCGCCGTGAAGAACACCCGTGAGCCGTCCGCCGAGAGCGCGCCACGGGAGTAGGTGCCGCAGCAGGGGGTGTGCGGCTGGCTGAGGCCGTTGAGGTTCCCGTCCGCGCCGGCGCCCGCGAGCGCGCCGCCCGGCGAGATCACGCACGCGGCGCCTTCGCAGCTTTGATCGTGTTCTTCGCCGGGGATCATCCCGACCAGGCTGAGGTTTTCGCCCGCCGGCTTTTCCAGGTCCTGCTCGTAGACGTTCGGGGCTTGCGCGACCGCCCCGGCAACCAGCCGCAGTTCGCTCTGGAAGAGGAGCTGCTTTTCATCGGCGGCGACCCCGGCGATGCTCTCCGCTTCGGCGAAGGGGGCCTGCTGCAGTTCTTCGCCGAAGACGACCTTTTCATGGATACACGCCGTGGCCCAGCCCGCGGCGCCGCGGGAGCTCACGTACGTGGGGTAGATGTCGAACACGTCCGGTGGGCATCCGTTGATCCCTTTAATCGAGAAGTAGCGCACCCGATCACCGGACAACGAAGCCTGCACCAGACCCGGTTTGCCCTGCACATCCTGGCCGTCCTTTTCCACTTCGGAGACCTGTTCGTAGGCACGACAATCAGGCAACGGCGGCAGACCATTGAAGCTCGACTGTTCTTCGCGCACCTGTTCGTTGGGGCAGGCGCCCGCGGCGTCGGCGGGGGTGGGGGGCAGGGCCGCCAGCGAGAACCCGGCCAGCGCGCACAGACACGCCAGCAGGTCGGCGCGGGATCCGAGCTGTGCGGCGCGCACTCGTGACTGTCGATCGCTCTGGGTCATTTCTTGTTCGCGGCTTTGGTCGTCGTCTTCTTCTTGGGCGGGCCGTAGCGCCTGCGGGCCTGCGCTTCGCAAAGCTGGCGCGCGTGATGCTTGTTCTTGGCGCTGTCGCGCTTGCGGCATGCCTTCAGCGCCGCCGCGAGCTGCTGGGAGCGCGTGAGCTTCGGCTGCTTGGTCGGCTGCTTGGTCGTCTGCGTGGTGACTTTTGCGCCCTGGACCGCGATCGCAGCGGCGGGGCAGCCTTCGATCGTGACATTCGTGCTCTGCGTGAGCACGACGCCGTTGTGGGCGGCGGTCGCGGTGGGGATGCTCAGCGGCTGCCGCAGAGGCTGCCGTTCGCGCCGGCGGGCAGTTCGGCCTGCAGAGCGGAGTCTGGGCCCTGCGGGAAGCTCGCTTCGAGGGTCGAGATCGGGACGTCGGGGATCGCGTCGAAGGTGACACTGAGGGCGCCTTCATCGACGTTCAGCTGGCCTTCGAGGATCGTCTCGATGCCTTCGCCCTGGAGCACGATCTGCAGGGCGGGGAGCGCCGCGCCGGCGTGGGAGACGAGGTAGATCGGGCCTGCGGGCGCCGCGTTCAGCAGCGGCGTGGTCGCGTTGGCGGCGCCGATCACCGACGCTTGCGGGCAGCCGGCGGGGTCGGCTTCGAACTGGGCTTGCGGGCAGGCGCCGGCGAGCGTGCTCGCCCGCGCCTGCAGCTGGCGCGGGAGCGTGAGGGCGAGCTTGGCGAGGTTGGCGTCGCCCGCCGCGAGCGTCCACTTGAGATCGAGGCCGGCGCCGGTGGCGCTGCTGGTCTGGCCCTGGGTGGAGGCCTGCAGCGAGGGTTCGAAGGGCAGGTTTTCGCAGCCGCCGAGCTGGAAGGGGCTCGACAGGTTCGCCTGCGAGAGCGTCGTTTCCGAGCCTTCCCGAACGCGGTGGCGCTCACCGCCGTCTTTTCGCAGCTGGTCGGGTTCAGCGTGAGCTGGCCGGCGCTCGTCTGAACTTCGATCGAGCGGAGGTCGACGGGGATGCCGTGCACGAACGCCGGCAGCTGCCGCTGCGGGCCGTGACCTGGGCGGTTCGCGGGTCGACGAACAGGCCCGCGCGCACGACGACGGTGCCGAGGTCGAACGCGCCCGCGAGGGCGGGCGTGATGACCGCGAGGCTGAACGGCGCGCCCATGTACGGCCCGGCGAAGTAGGCGCGACCCTTCAGGTAGATCGGGGCGCCGGCGCCGGCGGCGATCTCCACGGTCGCGATTTCGCTGGCGGGCGGGCAGGAGGGGTGGGCCTGCTCGAGCGCGCCTTCTCCTTCGCCGCCGCGGCGTTCGGCCGCTTCGATGGCGGCCTGCGGGCACTGTTCGATCCCGGCGATCCTCGCGGCCAGCCCCGCCGGCAGCGTCACGTCGATCGCCTTCAGCGGCTGCGAGCCGTCTTCGCGGGAGAGGCGCAGCACGAACGGGCTGTAGGCGCCGGCGGTCGTGCTCAGCGAGCCGGCCAGCAAGGTGGGGTCGTTGGGCTCTTCGGCGGGCGTCTGCGGGCACGCGGGGCCGCCCGCCGCTTCGCCGGCCTGGAAGGGGCTCGAGGGGGTGGCGGCGGGGGCCTGGGGGCTGGACCACGGCGTCAGCTGGCTGCTGGTGAGCTGGCCGGCGCAGGTTGGCGGGGTGCTCAGTGGCGCGCGCTGGCCGCCGAAGATGTGAACCTTGAGGTCTTCGAAGGGGAGCTGCGGGGCGTCTTCGAAGCTCGCACGGATCTGGCCGGGCGCGAGGCCCGTGACGCCTTCCTGGCCCCCCACCTCCACGCGGCCGGCGAGCTTGATCAGGATCCCGCGTTCGCCGTCTTCGAGGGCGAGGTACAGCGCCAGCGGCGAGGCGAACGGGTTGCGCGCCGGTTGCGCGAGGTAGATCGCACCGTGCAGGGGGCCTTCCAGCAGCGGCGTGGAGACTTCGACGGTGGCGAGCTTGGAGGCGTCGGGGCAGTCCGCGGGCGCGCCGGAGTGGAGGTTGATGCCCGTCTCTTCACCGCCCAGTTCGCGTGCTTCTTTTTCGGTTTCGAGGCCTGTCAGCAGCGGGCAGCCGGCCAGGCCGTCGGCGGCGGAGGGATCGAGGCTCATGCCGGCGGGCAGCGTCACGACCGCGTCCTTCAGGTTCGCGCTCGCAAGGGCGCCCGGGCTGGCGCTGTCGTTCTGGGGGACGTGCAGGTCGAACTGCAGGCCGCTCGCCGAGCCGGCGGCCACGTTTTCGGGCTGGGCTTCGATCGTGGGTTGGAACGGCATGGCGGCGCAGCCGGTGACGGCGGGCGCGCTGGACTGGGCGGGGAAGGACACGCCGGGCTGGGTCCAGGGCTGCACCGCGATGGTCGTCAGCAGGGGTTCGGCGGGGCAGGGCTCGGCATGCTCAGGAACGCGGTTTCAGGGGCTTCTGAGGCTTGCAGCGGGCAGTCGGTGAGCTTGCCTTCGGCTTTCGTCGATGGCGGCGCTTCGGCGCATTGCCCGCGCTCGGCGTCGTGGACGGGCGCGGAAGGGTCGCCCCACAGGGTCGCTACGACGGCGTACAGCGGCTGGGAGTCAGAGGCGCTCGTGGTGGTGACTTCGCCCTCCAGCCCGTAGCCGCCCTGGAGCGCGTCGATCGTGCGCACGTGGCCGTCGATGGAGATCGTGTATCCGAGCGCCGTGAGGTTTGAGGCGAACTGTGCCGCCATGCCGGCGGGGGCCACCATGTTGTAGAGCGGCGCGAGCACGCGGTAGGGGGGTCCGC